>NZ_CP185959.1:0-2780000 GCF_050368945.1 Microbulbifer sp. MCCC 1A16149 | reverse complement strand
AAAGTCTAGGGGAGCTGGCACACAAGCTTTGATCCTGGAATGTCCGAATGGGGAAACCCACCTGTTTTACAGGTATCCCTAACTGAATACATAGGTTAGGGAGGCGAACCCGGGGAACTGAAACATCTAAGTACCCGGAGGAAAAGAAATCAACCGAGATTCCCTGAGTAGCGGCGAGCGAAAGGGGATTAGCCCTTAAGCTATTTATGTCTTAGTGGAAGGATCTGGAAAGTTCCGCGATACAGGGTGATAGCCCCGTACACGAAAAGGCATATTTAGTGAAATCGAGTAGGTCGGGACACGTGTTATCTTGACTGAACATGGGGGGACCATCCTCCAAGGCTAAATACTCCCAGCTGACCGATAGTGAACCAGTACCGTGAGGGAAAGGCGAAAAGAACCCCGGAGAGGGGAGTGAAATAGAACCTGAAACCGTATACGTACAAGCAGTAGGAGCCCTTCGGGGTGACTGCGTACCTTTTGTATAATGGGTCAGCGACTTATTGTCTGTAGCAAGGTTAACCGCATAGGGGAGCCGTAGAGAAATCGAGTCTTAATAGGGCGTTTAGTTGCAGGCAATAGACCCGAAACCCGGCGATCTATCCATGGGCAGGTTGAAGATTGAGTAACATCAATTGGAGGACCGAACCCACTAATGTTGAAAAATTAGGGGATGACCTGTGGATCGGAGTGAAAGGCTAATCAAGCCGGGAGATAGCTGGTTCTCCTCGAAAGCTATTTAGGTAGCGCCTCGCGTCTCACCCACGGGGGTAGAGCACTGTTTGGGCTAGGGGGTCATCCCGACTTACCAACCCCATGCAAACTCCGAATACCGTGGAGTGCAATCGCGGGAGACACACGGCGGGTGCTAACGTCCGTCGTGAAAAGGGAAACAACCCAGACCGCCAGCTAAGGTCCCAAATATCAGTTAAGTGGGAAACGATGTGGGAAGGCCCAGACAGCTAGGAAGTTGGCTTAGAAGCAGCCATCTTTTAAAGAAAGCGTAATAGCTCACTAGTCGAGTCGGCCCGCGCGGAAGATATACCGGGGCTCAAACTGATAACCGAAGCTGCGGATGCTCTTATGAGCATGGTAGAGGAGCGTTGTGTAAGCCGCTGAAGGTGAACTGTGAGGTTTGCTGGAGGTATCACAAGTGCGAATGCTGACATGAGTAACGACAAGGGGGGTGAAAAACCTCCCCGCCGGAAGACCAAGGGTTCCTGTCCAACGCTAATCGGGACAGGGTTAGTCGGCCCCTAAGGCGAGGGCGAAAGCCGTAGTCGATGGGAAACAGGTTAATATTCCTGTACTTGCAATTGCTGCGATGGAGTGACGGAGAAGGCTAGGCCAGCACGGCGATTGGTTGTCCGTGTTTAAGGTAGTAGGCTGGGGACTTAGGCAAATCCGGGTCCCTAAGGCCGAGAGCTGATGACGAAGCTTACTTCGGTAAGTGAAGTGGTTGATGCCATGCTTCCAGGAAAAACTTCTAAGCTTCAGGCAATTGCGAACCGTACTCTAAACCGACACAGGTGGTCAGGTAGAGAATACCAAGGCGCTTGAGAGAACTCTGGTGAAGGAACTAGGCAAAATGGTACCGTAACTTCGGGAGAAGGTACGCCGGTTTTGGTGATGGGACTTGCTCCCTAAGCTGAGGCCGGTCGAAGTGACCAGGTGGCTGCGACTGTTTATTAAAAACATAGCACTCTGCAAACACGTAAGTGGACGTATAGGGTGTGACGCCTGCCCGGTGCCGGAAGGTTAATTGATGGGGTTAGCTTCGGCGAAGCTCTTGATCGAAGCCCCGGTAAACGGCGGCCGTAACTATAACGGTCCTAAGGTAGCGAAATTCCTTGTCGGGTAAGTTCCGACCTGCACGAATGGCGTAACGATGGCCACGCTGTCTCCACCAGAGACTCAGTGAAATTGAAATCGCTGTTAAGATGCAGTGTACCCGCGGCTAGACGGAAAGACCCCGTGAACCTTTACTACAGCTTTGCACTGAACTTTGAGCCTACTTGTGTAGGATAGGTGGGAGGCTTTGAAGCAGTGACGCTAGTCATTGTGGAGCCATCCTTGAAATACCACCCTGGTATGTTTGAGGTTCTAACTCTGGTCCGTTATCCGGATCGAGGACAGTGTATGGTGGGTAGTTTGACTGGGGCGGTCTCCTCCCAAAGAGTAACGGAGGAGTACGAAGGTGCACTCAGCATGGTCGGAAATCATGCAATGAGCATAATGGTATAAGTGCGCTTGACTGCGAGTCAGACATGACGAGCAGGTACGAAAGTAGGTCATAGTGATCCGGTGGTTCTGTATGGAAGGGCCATCGCTCAACGGATAAAAGGTACTCCGGGGATAACAGGCTGATACCGCCCAAGAGTTCACATCGACGGCGGTGTTTGGCACCTCGATGTCGGCTCATCACATCCTGGGGCTGAAGCCGGTCCCAAGGGTATGGCTGTTCGCCATTTAAAGTGGTACGCGAGCTGGGTTTAGAACGTCGTGAGACAGTTCGGTCCCTATCTGCCGTGGGCGTTGGAAATTTGAGAAGAGTTGCTCCTAGTACGAGAGGACCGGAGTGAACGAACCTCTGGTGTTCGGGTTGTCACGCCAGTGGCATTGCCCGGTAGCTATGTTCGGACGGGATAACCGCTGAAAGCATCTAAGCGGGAAGCCTCCTTCAAGATTAGATTTCCCTGACTCCTTGAGAGTCCTAAAGGGCCGTGGAAGACTACCACGTTGATAGGCTGGGTGTGGAAGCGTTGTGAGGCGTTGAGCTAACCAGTACTAATTGCCCGTGCGGCTTGACCATACAACAGAGATGGTTACTAACGATTACTGATCAGATGATCGATCAGTGGATTGTGCGCGAGACGAGACATACAGATCTTGCGGTGTATTACTACAGAATGTTTTACCGACTTATTTGGGTTGATTGTTAGCTGCGAAAGCAGTGGCAAACGAACAATCAAGCGGCAGCGCCGAGCACAGAGCTCATAAGACCAAGCCAACCCAAGCCAGTTTGCCTGACGACCATAGAACTGTGGAACCACCTGATCCCTTGCCGAACTCAGAAGTGAAACGCAGTATCGCCGATGGTAGTGTGGTGTTTCGCCATGTGAGAGTAGGTCATCGTCAGGTTTCTATTCAAAAGCCCTGATCGCTAACGCGGTCAGGGCTTTTTTCATTTCAACCTGCCGATGACCTACTGTACCGCTCCGCGGTACGGTCATGGTGATTCGAGCCTACGGCTCTCACCCTGCGGTGATGCGGCACCCCGACTGCCTGCGGCAGTCCAAACGGCGTTGCCGTTTGTCAGGCTGGAACGCCAGCCCGGTTCAAATAAAAGAAAGGGCCACCCAGTGTAGGTCTGCGGACTTGCAGCTCGCCCCGCTACCAGATCGGACACAAAAATCGAACACAAAAAAGGCCCTGCTCGAACCAACGAACAGGACCTTTTTTATATCTACACGGCGCTACTGAATTAGCTTCCTGATCAGGTTTACGTAAAGGAGGCGTTTAAGAAGCGAGTGCCACCTGCCCGAGGCCGGACTGATCACATTGGCGCAGCCAATGTGCCCCTGCGGGCGCCTGGCGGCGTCCCAACCGCTGGCGCGGTTGGTCGAACCGAGTGCCGGGGCTCGCCGACTTCCAGTACCAAACAAAAAAGCCCTGATTGCTTTCGCAATCAGGGCTTTTTTGTTTGGTACCAGAGGCCGGACTCGAACCGGCACACCCGTTAAGGCGGGGGATTTTGAATCCCCTGTGTCTACCAATTTCACCACTCTGGCAGCTTCGCGAGCGAAGATCGAACTTGGCTCGGAAAGGACGATGATTATAGCGATGGGCCAGTTGCGGTCAACAGGATTTGGCTGCGGGAGAGCTTTCCGTTAGGATTCGCGACCAATCAATAACCACCTAGACTGAATTCATGCAACGCCAGGATTTCTACTTTGATCTGCCGGAATCTCTGATCGCCAAGGCGCCAACCGAGGAGCGCCGGGGTAGTCGTCTTTTGTGCCTCGATGGTGGGACCGGTGAGCTTGCTCACCGCCGCTTTAGCGACCTTCTTGAACTGGTAGAGCCCGGTGATTTGCTGGTATTCAATGATACCCGGGTGATCCCTGCGCGGCTGTTTGCGCGCAAGGCCAGCGGAGGCAGGCTGGAAATTCTCATAGAGCGGGTGCTGGACGAGCATCGCGCCCTGGCCCATATCCGTTCGAGCAAGTCGCCCAAGCCCGGTAGTGAAATTCTGCTGGAAGATGACACCGTCTTGAAGATGGTGGGCCGTCACGATGCCCTGTTTGAGCTGGAGTTTCCGCAGGAAGGGGCATTGCAGGTGCTGGAGCGCCTGGGGCACATGCCACTGCCTCCTTATATAGATCGTGCGGATACCGATTCCGACAAAGAGCGCTATCAGACGGTGTACAGCCGCAACGCCGGAGCGGTAGCTGCGCCCACCGCTGGATTGCATTTCGACGATGAAATGATCGAATCTCTGCGGCACAAGGGGGCAGATACCGCTTTTGTCACCCTGCATGTGGGTGCTGGTACCTTCCAACCGGTGCGCGTGGATGATATCCACACCCACAAGATGCATACCGAGATTCTGGATGTGTCGGAAGAGGTGTGTGCGGCAGTTGCAGCGTGCAAAGCCCGTGGTGGGCGGGTAATCGCCGTGGGCACAACCAGTGTTCGCGCCCTGGAGAGCGCCGCGGCTTCCGGCGAACTGAAGCCGACTCAGGGGGAGACCGACATCTTCATCTACCCGGGGTACCAGTTCAGGGTGGTGGATCGCCTGATCACCAATTTCCATTTGCCGGAGTCGACACTACTGATGTTGGTGAGTGCCTTCGCTGGATATCGAAACACAATGAACGCCTACGCGGCAGCGGTGGAAAATGAATACCGTTTTTTCAGCTATGGCGACGCGATGCTGATAGAGCGCAACGATGCGGTAGATCCCGCTGAAGTGGGTCGAAGGTAATATTTCGGCCTGAATCGTATATTTAACAATATCGATACTACGACATTGATTTAGCGACAGTTTGCGAGGAGATCGTCTTGAGCCGCGAGTGTTTTATGAAATTTGAATTAGATACCACGGACGGCAAGGCCCGCCGTGGGCGGCTGCATTTCCCTCGCGGTGTGGTCGAGACACCGGCGTTTATGCCGGTAGGTACCTATGGCACCGTGAAAGGCATGCTGCCGCGGGATGTGAAAGAAATCGGTGCGCATATCATCCTTGGCAATACCTTCCACCTGATGTTGCGTCCCGGCACCGAGGTCATCAAGGAGCACGGAGACCTGCACGATTTCATGCAGTGGCAGGGGCCGATTCTTACGGACTCTGGTGGTTTCCAGGTGTTCAGCCTGGGCAAGATGCGCAAGATCAGCGAAGAGGGGGTTTCCTTCAAGTCGCCGGTGGATGGCAGCCCGGTATTTGTGGGGCCGGAAGAGTCCATGCAGGTGCAGAAAGACCTGGGCTCGGATGTGGTAATGATCTTCGACGAGTGCACGCCTTATCCGGCAACACCGGACGAGGCGCGCAAGTCCATGGAGTTGTCCCTGCGCTGGGCAAAACGCTCCAAAGATGCCCACGGTGAGAATCCCTCCGCCCTCTTCGGTATCGTGCAGGGGGGCATGTATCCGGAATTGCGGGACGTGTCCCTGGCGGGGCTGACCGAAATCGGGTTTGACGGCTACGCCATTGGCGGACTGTCCGTGGGCGAGCCCAAGGAAGAAATGATCAAGGTCCTGGATCATCTCGCCTACAAAATGCCCGAGGATAAGCCGCGCTACCTGATGGGGGTCGGCAAGCCTGAGGATCTGGTTGAAGGTGTCCGCCGTGGTGTGGATATGTTCGACTGCGTTATGCCCACCAGGAACGCGCGCAACGGCCACCTGTTCACCTTTGCCGGTGTAGTGAAGATCCGCAATGCCAAGCATCGCCACGATACCGGGCCGCTGGAGGAAGGGTGCGATTGCTACACCTGTGAAAACTTCTCCCGCAGCTATCTCCATCATCTGGATAAGTGTGGAGAAATTCTCGGTTCCCAGCTCAATACCATCCACAACCTTCGCCATTACCAGCGCCTGATGCAGCGCCTGCGGGATGCCATCGCGGCCGGCGCGCTGGAAGAGTATGTGAGCGCGTTTTACGCGGGGTTGGGGCGAGAGGTGCCGCCACTGGGGTGAGTGGCGGGGGTGCTGATTTGTGCCACCTGCCTATCCCCGTATAATCAGCCCCCTGTTCAGATTTGGGGCCCCCAGTGGTTGTAATCACTGGCGCGCGTCCGCATATCGTGAGTTATCGAAAAAAATGTGCCCGTGGAACGGGCCACTCCAACAATGAGACCAGCATGAATCGCTTCCCCCTCTGGAAATATCTACTGATCCTGATCATTACCGGGTTGGGGCTGTTGTACGCAGCGCCGAATCTGTATCCCCCCGACCCTGCTGTACAGATATCTGGCCAATCTAGCGCGCTGCAAATTGATCAAAATGTGCTCGACGACGTGCAGGAAGCGCTGGACGAAGCGGGCATCGCCTATTTTGGCGGTGAGGTGCAGGACAAGTCGGTTCTAATTCGCCTGAAGTCCATTGAGGAGCAGTTGCCGGCCAAGCGCGCGATTCAGGAGTCCCTCGGTCACAGCGAGTACGTAGTGGCACTCAACCTGGCACCGACCACTCCGGAGTGGTTGCAGAGTATGGGGGCGAGCCCGATGAAGCTCGGTCTCGACCTCGCCGGTGGTGTGCACTTCCTGATGGAAGTGGATACCAACTCCATCGTCAAAACCAACATGGAAGGCTATGTCTCCGACGTCAAATCCAAGCTGCGTGGGGCCAAAGCGCGCTATCGCAGTGTAGATCTGGAAAACGACCGGGAAATCATTGCCAAATTCCGCTCGGAAGATCTGCGCGACCTGGGCATGCGCACGCTGCGTAAAGAGTTCCCAACCCTGCAACTGACCGAAGCCGGGGGCGGCAGCAACCTGGAGATTCGTGCGACTCTTGCCGAGCAGGAGATCAAGCAGCTGGAAGACTATGCGGTGACCCAGAACCTCACCACCCTGAGAAACCGGGTGAATGAGCTGGGCGTGGCCGAGCCCATTGTTCAGCGTCAGGGGCGCAACCGTATCGTGGTAGAGCTGCCCGGAGTACAGGACACCGCGGAAGCGAAGCGGATCATCGGTAAGACCGCCAACCTCGAATACCGTATGGAAGCCAAGTCCGATGCGCTGGTAACCAGCAAAGAGTACTTCGAATATCGCGACGAACAGGAGCGTGCGGCATACGGCGGTGCCTGGCTCGAGCGCAAGATCATCATCTCCGGTGAGCGGGTGACCGATGCGCGCGTTGGTTATGACGAGAGTGGTTTCCCGCAGGTAAATATCACCCTGGATTCCCGCGGTGGTGAAATGATGCACCGCGCGACCTGGAAGAATGTTGGTCGCCGTATGGGCACCCTGTTCGTAGAAAGCCGCTTCACCCCGGAAAAGCAGGTCGATGCCGAAGGCAATGAGATTATTGTCCAGAAGCGTACGGACGATAAGAAGATCATCAGCCTGGCGACCGTGCAGAGCCCGCTGGGACGTCAGTTCCGCACCACCGGCCTGGGCAGCCCGGCAGAAGCCCAGGAGCTGGCGCTGCTGCTGCGCTCCGGTGCATTGGCCGCGCCGATGTACTTTGTCGAAGAGCGGGTTATTGGTCCGTCTCTGGGGGCGGACAACATCGACGTCGGTGTGACTTCGGTACAGATCGGCCTGCTGGCCGTTGTCATTTGTATGCTGCTGTTTTACCGAGTGTTTGGTCTCGCCGCCAACATCGCACTGGCTACCAACCTGGTTCTGCTGGTGGCGGTGATGTCCATTCTGGGCGCGACGCTGACCCTGCCAGGTATTGCGGGTATGGTGTTGACGATCGGTATGGCGGTGGATGCGAACGTGTTGATCTTCTCCCGTATCCGGGAGGAGTTGCGCAACGGGTTGCCACCCCAGTCGGCGATCAACGCCGGTTTCGACAATGCGTACAGTGCGATTGTGGATGCAAACATCACTACATTGATTGTCGCGGTGATTCTGTACGCCATCGGCTCAGGCCCGGTTCAGGGCTTCGCGGTGACACTGTCGATCGGCATTCTCACCTCCATGTTCAGTGCCATCATGGGTACTCGGGCGTTGATCAATTTGTTCTACGGCGGCCGCCGTGTGCAGAAACTTTGGATTTAAGGGGACGGTGATGAGCAATACCAAAGAAGAGAACGGCAAGATCACCGAATATATGGGCAAGCGCGTGTACGACTTCATGCGCTGGCGCAAACTGGCCGCGGCCATTTCCCTGCTGCTGGTGGTTGCCTCCATTGTGGCCCTGGCCACCAATGGCCTGAAGCTGGGGCTGGACTTCACCGGCGGTACCCAAATTGAGGTGGGTTATGAAAAGGCGCCCAAGATCGAAGATGTTCGAAATCAGTTAACTGATGCCGGATTTGAGGGTGCTGCGGTGGTGCGGTTCGGCTCGGATAGCGAGCTGCTGATCAAGCTGCCGCCGGAAGTCGCCGAGCGGCAGACACAGCAAAATGCACGGGATGCGGAAGCGACTAATTCCATCGGTGACAAGGTTGTCGGCGCCTTGCGCCAGCACTCAGATGGCAAAATTGATCTGCGCCGTGTGGAAATGGTTGGCCCGCAGATCGGTGAAGAACTGCGTGATGATGGCGGCCTCGGTATGCTGTTCGCGCTCGCGGTGGTGATGGCCTACGTGGCATTGCGCTTCCAGTACAAATTCGCCGTTGGTGCGGTAGTGGCCCTGATTCACGATGTGATCATCGTGCTAGGCTTTTTCGCGATTCTGCGCCTGGACTTCGACCTCACGGTTCTGGCGGCGGTGCTGGCGGTGATCGGTTACTCGATTAACGACACTATCGTGGTGTACGACCGCGTGCGGGAGAATTTCCGCAAGGTGCGTCAGGCAGAGCCTGCGGAGGTGATTAATATCTCCATGAGCCAGACGCTGAGCCGGACGTTCATGACCTCGTTCACTACCTTGCTGGTGCTGTGGGCACTACAGTTCTTCGGCGGAGAGCTGATTCACAACTTCTCGCTGGCACTGATTGTGGGTGTGATCATCGGTACCTTCTCTTCCGTATACGTGGCAGCCAATATTCTGATGGCCATGAATACCACCAAGGAAGACCTGATGCCGCCGGTGAAAGAAGGGGCCGAGCTGGACGAAATGCCCTGAGGCGAGACTTCTTCAGGCATAAAAAAGGCGGGTTTTACCCGCCTTTTTTATGCCCGCCGATTGCCGATTCAGTTGATGGCGCCGGCATGTTGCGCCAGTGCTAGTGCTGCCACGGGTTTCACCGGGTGGCTGGCGTTTCGGTGGGCGAAGAAGACACTCAGGCGCGGGGTTTTTTACCCAGGGTGATGTGCTTGGGGCCGGAGGTGTTGGTCTGGCCGCTGACGCCTTTGGGCACCTGCTCGATCTTGCCGCCACTGGCGAGGAAGGCCTGAACCTGGGATTCGATAGCTTCGCGTGACTCGGTTGAAACCGTTTCCTTGCCGCGCTTGCTTGCGCTGGATGCTTTTTTAGCCACAGTTCTGTCCACTTTTATGTATGAACGGTAGATATTACCGCAATTTGTGCAAAAAATCACCCATTAACCCGGGGGCGCCTCAGGCGGACCCGGCAGAAAGTAGTCGGGTCGCGGGTGCTAGCTCGAAAAGTCCTGAAAATTCAATCGCTTACCGAGGTTTGTTAGCGGTTGGATGTGCCGCCGCTGAGCGTCTCCCCACTGCTGTGTTCGACCCGTTTGTTGTGCTTGATGAAGAACTGGCCCAGGTACTTGGCATAGTTGATCCCCGTACTGCTGATATAGCTACCACTGGCACCCTCGCCCCCGGACCAGGAGTGATCCACGCCGTTTAGCCATACCATGGAGACCCTTCCGTCTTGCCAAAGGGTCTCCTTGGCGATGCTGGAGCCTTCTGAATAGGTGCTGCTCGCGGACACTTCCGCTGCACCATAAACCGCGGCCATGCCCTCTGCATTCTGGGTGTTGTAGCAGTCGTCGACGATGGTGTCGTCGGTGCCGTGGGCAATGGAGGCGATCTGGGTGTCTAAGTGGTCGGAATACTCGCCCGCATAGGCGTTGCAGCGGGCTGCAACATCTGCGGCTTCGCAGTTGCGGATAGCGCCACTGGCACTGGTGCCGATACTTGGGCCAGCGCTGATTCCCATGCCGGAGAATACGTCGGGAGCGATACACGCCGTGGTATTGGCAAATACTGCTCCCGATGAGAGTCCGGCGATGTAAACCTGGGCGGGGTCGATATTGCGTTTACTATCTCCGCTCATGGCATTCGCCAGATCAACCAGGTTTTTGTAGTCGCCAGTAGAGCGGGACTTGTCGCTCTCCCAGTAGGCCCAGCAGCCGTAACCGGCCTTGTTCATGGCGTCGGGCACTGCGACGACCATGCCGTATTCATCCGCAGCGCTTTCCAGATTGGCAGTCAGGTAAGTATCGATGGACTGGGTGCAGCCATGCAGCACCACCAGCAGGGATTTGCCGCTGCCGATCGGCGAGACACTGTCCGGAGTATAGATATGTACCTTGTCGAATCCGCCGATGGTTACATTCTGCTGCCAGCTGCCTGCGTGGGACATGCTGGTGCTCAGAGACAGGCAGGCTGCGCCCATCACGCCGAGGCCCGTGCCCAGCAGCTTGCGCAGTTTCATCTTGTTCATCGCTCTCACCATTATTCTTGTCGGAACTGGCCCCAGCCTAGCGGGGTGGGAATACGGTGGGTATGCGACCTAGGTATTAGGGGGCGTGGCGACTTGTGGGAAGGGGAATCTATCGACGCAGGGGGGAGGGAAGCCCGACGCAAGCGCCGGGCAACGCGTTCAGCTCGCGGAGGGTTCACTGTCTGCGGAGACGTCCCCGTCCTCGGTGGGCGGGAAGCTAAGGGGCCAGCCGCCCATGTCACGCCAGCGGTTGACGATGCCGCAGAACAGCTCCGCGGTCTTCTGCGCGTCGTATTCCGCCGAATGCGCACTGTTGTTGTCGAACTCGATACCGGCAGTCTGGCAGGCTTTGGCCAGCACAGTCTGGCCATAAGCGAGGCCCGCCAGGGTTGCAGTGTCCATACAGGAGAAGGGATGGAAGGGGTTGCGCTTCAGCCCGCAGCGCTCCACCGCGGCATTGATAAAACCGAGGTCAAAGTGTGCGTTGTGCGCCACCATGATCGCGCGGGTGCAGCTGTGGGCTTTTATTGCGCTCCGGATCTTGCGGAACAGCTCGGGCAGTGCAATCTCTTCAGGCCAGGCATCGCGATCCGGAGATTCCAGATCGACACCGATGAAATCCAGTGCGGATTGCTCGATATTCGCGCCTTCAAATGGCTCGATATGGAAGCTGTGGGTTTCCTCGGCAAACAGGGTCCCCTCATCGTCCATATTGAGGATGACGGCCGACACCTCCAGAAGGGCATCCGTGCGGGCATTGAATCCCGCTGTCTCGAGATCCAATACCACGGGGAGAAAGCCGCGGAATCGCTGAGCCAGAGGACTTTTGGGGCCGGTGGGGGCTTCTGCTGGGGTCACGGAAAATCCTGGTGTGTGGGTATCTGTTGGTTGTCGGTGTTTGCTTCGTCAGCGGTAACCGGGTGGTTACCGTGGCGCCGTCAGACGAGGCGCCAGTTCAGGGTCTCGCCCGCGGCCAGAGGGATCAGCGACTCGGTACCCATCTGTAAGCCCGACGGCAGAGTCCAGGGTTCCCGCACCAGGGTGATGGTGTCCGTGTTGCGCGGCAGGCCGTAGAAGTTCGGGCCAAACTCGCTGGCAAACGCTTCCAGGCGGTCCAGCTTGCCGGCCTGCTCGAAGGCCTCGGCGTAGAGTTCGATGGCGCTGAATGCGGTGTAGCAACCGGCGCAGCCACAGGCGGTTTCCTTCTTGCCCTGCGCGTGGGGTGCGGAATCGGTGCCGAGGAAAAACTTCGGGCTGCCACTGGTGGCCGCTTCGATCAGTGCATTCTGATGGTAGCCGCGCTTCAGGATCGGCAGGCAGTAGTAATGAGGGCGGATGCCTCCCACCAGCATATGGTTGCGATTGTACAGCAGATGGTGGGCGGTAATGGTGGCTGCCACGCCGTCGCGCGCCTGGGCCACAAACTCTGCCGCATTGGCGGTAGTGATGTGCTCAAGCACAATCTTGAGAGTCGGGAAGTCATCCACTACCGGGCCGAGGATGGTGTCGATAAACACCTGTTCCCGGTCAAAGATATCGATATCCGCGGTTGTAACTTCTCCGTGCAGCAGCAGTTTCATACCGCAGGACTGCATGGCTTCAAGCGCCGGATAGATATTGGCGATATCGGTAACCCCGGAATCGGAGTTGGTGGTGGCGCCAGCCGGATACAGCTTGGCAGCAACAACGCCCGCTTCGTGGGCTTGCTGCACGACTTCCGGGGTCGTGTTGTCTGTCAGGTAGATCACCATCAGCGGGGTAAAATTGCCGCCTTCTGGGATCGCTGCCTCGATACGGCTCCGGTAGGCGAGGGCGCCTTCGGCGTCGGTTACCGGCGGTACCAGATTGGGCATGATGATGGCGCGTCGAAACTGCTTCGCGGCATCGCCAACGGTGCGTGTAAGGGCCGCATCGTCGCGTAAATGAATGTGCCAGTCGTCAGGTGCGCGCAGGGTAATTTGCTGCTTGGAGTCCACCGAATATCTCCTCCCGGATTGATCGCGGCGCCGATGCTACCCGAAGCGCCAAAAAATTGCGAAAACTGCGGTGAATGCCTCATTCACCACCAGATTGAATATAAAGTAATCAGGGGCTGCTGTTTGCTTACCAGGCAAATACCGGACTGGCCGTCTGGTGCTGGTCGTGGACGTTTCAAGGCGCTACAATCGCGCCCCGAAAAAAGCGGCCTATCCGCAGTTCCTGGGCACACATCCAACAATAAATTTCCCCAGACCAAGACTTTTCACAGGTGCTCGGCGTCCGGTGTGGCAGTCGTGTACCTGTTGTGACGGTATAGCCCGTGTGTACGGGCCCACTATACAGAGGATAGTAATGAGCAAGATCGATAAGGTGGTATTGGCGTATTCCGGCGGACTCGATACTTCAGTGATCGTGCGCTGGCTCCAGGATACCTACGGCTGCGAGGTCGTTACCTTTACCGCCGACATCGGTCAGGGTGAGGAGGTGGAACCGGCACGCGCCAAGGCCGAAGCCCTGGGCGTCAAGGAAATCTACATTGACGATCTGCGCGAAGAGTTCGTGCGGGATTTTGTCTTCCCCATGTTCCGCGCCAACACCATCTATGAAGGTGAATACCTGCTCGGCACCTCTATTGCCCGCCCGCTGATTGCCAAGCGCCTTATCGAGATCGCCAACGAGACCGGCGCCGATGCCATTTCCCACGGTGCCACCGGCAAAGGAAATGACCAGGTGCGCTTTGAGCTGGGCGCCTATGCGCTGAAGCCAGGTATCCAGGTAATTGCCCCCTGGCGTGAGTGGGACCTGAACTCCCGCGAAAAGCTGATGGAGTATTGCGAGCAGCACAAGATCCCCGTGGACTTTTCCAACAAGAAGAAAAAGTCCCCTTACTCCATGGATGCCAACCTGCTGCACATCTCCTACGAAGGTGGTGTGCTGGAAGAGCCCTGGGCCGAGGCCGAGGAAGATATGTGGCGCTGGAGTGTCAGCCCGGAAGCGGCGCCGGATCAGGCCACCTACATCACCCTGCAGTATGAAAAAGGCGATCCGGTAGCGATCGACGGCGAGCGCTTGAGCCCCGCCACACTGCTCGAGAAACTGAACAAGCTGGGCGGCGCCAATGGTATTGGCCGCCTGGATATCGTCGAGAACCGCTACGTGGGCATGAAGTCCCGCGGCTGTTACGAAACGCCCGGCGGTACCATCCTGCTGAAAGCGCACCGCGCCATCGAATCCATCACCCTGGATCGTGAAGTCGCGCACCTGAAAGATGAACTGATGCCGCGCTACGCGAAACTGATTTACAACGGCTACTGGTGGTCCCCCGAGCGCGAAATGCTGCAGGCGGCGATTGACCAGTCCCAGTCTGTGGTAAATGGCGAAGTTCGCCTGAAGCTGTACAAGGGCAGTGTCACCGCCGTCGGTCGCCGCTCTGAAGACAGCCTGTTTGATGAGCGCATCGCCACCTTTGAAGACGATGCCGGCGCCTACGACCAGAAAGATGCCGAAGGCTTCATCAAATTGAACGCCCTGCGCCTGCGAATTGCCGCGGGTAAAGGTAGAGACTTGATCTAAATCAGTCGGAAACGGCGATTGAAGCGTTTAAATCGTCGTCTCTGTACCCGCCCGGTCTACCGTGAAGGGTATAGCCGCTATTTCGCTGGCGGACCCTTCGCGCTTGACGGAAACGAATCTTAAAAAGCAACGGAAGTTACACCATGAGCACAACGGTGGCAGAGGCCGGCAAGATGCCGGACTATGACTACAACATCGTGCGCCAGTTCACCATCATGTCGGTGGTCTGGGGTATCGTTGGTATGGGCGTCGGCGTTCTCATCGCCGCACAGCTGGCATGGCCGGCGCTGAATGACCTTTGGCAGCCTTTCACGCACTTTGGTCGCCTGCGACCCCTGCACACCAACGCGGTGATTTTCGCGTTTGGCGGCAGCGTGCTGTTTGCGACTTCCTACTATGTGGTCCAGCGCACCTGCCAGACCCGCCTCTGGGGCGGCTGGTTGATCCCGTTCACTTTCTGGGGTTGGCAGATCGTCATTATTGGTGCCGCGATTACCCTGCCGCTGGGTCTTACCTCAGCGAAGGAATATGCGGAGCTGGAATGGCCGCTGGATATCCTGATTGCGCTGGTGTGGGTCGCCTATGCCATTGTGTTCTTTGGCACCATCGTCAAGCGTCGCACCTCCCACATTTATGTAGCTAACTGGTTCTTCGGTGCATACATCATCACCATTGCCGCGCTGCATATCGTCAACAACCTGGAAGTGCCGGTGAGTGCGTGGAAGTCCTACTCCATGTTTGCCGGTACCACCGATGCGATGATCCAGTGGTGGTACGGCCACAACGCGGTAGGCTTCTTCCTGACTGCGGCCTTCCTCGGCATCATGTATTACTTCGTGCCCAAGCAGGCTGGCCGCCCGGTATATTCCTACCAGCTGTCCATCGTGCACTTCTGGGCGCTGATCTCCATCTATGTGTGGGCCGGTGGTCACCACCTGCATTACTCCGCACTGCCGGACTGGACCCAGAGCCTGGCGATGATCATGTCCGTGATCCTGCTGGCACCCTCCTGGGGTGGCATGATCAACGGCATCATGACCCTGTCCGGTGCCTGGCACAAACTGCGTACCGACCCGACCCTGCGCTTCCTGGTGGTATCCCTGTCTTTCTATGGCATGTCCACCTTCGAAGGCCCGATGATGTCCATCAAGACCGTGAACGCACTGTCGCATAACACCGACTGGACTGTGGGCCACGTGCACTCCGGTGCCCTTGGCTGGGTGGCAATGATCTCCATCGGTGCGCTGTACCACCTTGTACCGGTACTGTGGAACCGCAAGGAAATGTTCAGCGTGAAGCTGATCAACGCACACTTCTGGCTGGCTACCGTAGGTACCGTACTGTACATCGCCGCCATGTGGGTGAACGGTATTACCCAGGGCCTGATGTGGCGCGCCTTTAACGCCGACGGCACCCTGACCTACAGCTTTGTGGAAAGTGTGATCGCCAGCCACCCGGGCTACATCGTTCGCTGGTTGGGCGGTGCCTTCTTCCTGACAGGTATGTTCCTGATGGCTTACAACGTATTCCGCACCATCACCGATGCGCCGCGGGAAGGCGAAGTGCGTCACGACGAAAACCTGCCGGTTGCGAAGAACGTTTAAGGGGAATCGATCGTGAAGAATCATGACATCGTAGAAAAGAACATCGGTTTGATGATGGTGCTGATCGTTGTGGCGATCAGCTTCGGCGCCCTGGTGGAAATCGTTCCCCAGTTCTTTACCACTAATAACCATGAGCCCATTGCGGGTCTCAAACCGCTGGGTCCGGTGGAACTGGAAGGCCGCGATATTTATATCCGCGAAGGCTGCCACGTTTGCCACACCCAGATGGTGCGCCCGCTGCGCGCTGAAGTAGAGCGTTACGGCCATTACTCCATGGCTCAGGAGCATGTGTACGAGCATCCGTTCCTGTGGGGCTCAAAGCGTACCGGGCCAGACCTGGCGCGTGTGGGCGGCCGTTACTCTGACGAGTGGCACCGCGCACACCTGTACGATCCGCGCAACGTGGTGCCCGAGTCGATCATGCCGTCCTATCCCTGGCTGTTCGACAACGTCATCACCGGCGAAGATACCGCAGCCAAGATGCGCGCCCTGCGTTTCGCGGGTGTGCCTTACACCGATGAAGATATCGCGAATGCCAGCAAGCCGTTTGTTGGTGGCCGGGTTACCGAAATCGACGCACTGGTAGCCTACCTGCAGCAGCTGGGTACCCTGGTGCAGCAGAAGCGCTAAGCGAGGTCATCGGTGGATATCGATATTCTGCGGCAGATCGGCGTTGTACTGGGTTCACTGGCATTTCTGAGTATCTGCTGGTGGGCCTTTTCCCCGAAGCGCAAAAAGCGCTTTGAAGAGGACGCCAAACTTCCGTTTGCTGACGAGCAAGAAACTTCTGACAAGGCCGCTCGCAAGAGCGAAACCAGTACCGGCGAAGAAGCCGGCGAGAAACAGGAACAGGGGCAGGACAAATGAGTACATTTTGGAGTGTTTGGGTAATTGTGCTCACCCTCGCCAATCTAGGATTGGTAACTTGGGTTCTTTTCGCTAACCGCAAAGTGGCGGTGGACGATCAGGACGATCCGGAAAACCGCACCACTGGCCATATTTACGATGGCATCGAGGAGTACGACAACCCGCTGCCGAAATGGTGGTTCCTGTTGTTCGTACTGACCCTGGTGTTCTCCGCCATTTACCTGGTGATTTACCCGGGCATGGGTAACTTCAAGGGTATTGGCGGCTGGACTTCGGTGGGTGCGCTCAAGGCTGATCAGGCCAAGGCGCAGGCGGAGTTCAAGGAAACCTTCGGCCAGTACGTGGATATGCCGATCGAGAAAATTGCCGAAAGCCGCGAAGCGCTCAAAATGGGTGCGCGGATCTTCGCCAACAACTGCTCCGTTTGTCACGGTGCGGACGGTGGTGGTAACTACGGCTTCCCGAACCTGACCGACAGCGACTGGCTGTACGGTGGCACCCCGGAGAAAATCCTGGAGACCCTGCACAACGGTCGTCAGGGCATGATGCCTGCCCAGGGTCCGATCATCGGTGAAGACGGCGTGAAGAATACCGCTGAATATGTGCTGGCGATGAATGGTCTCGAGCACGACGCGGCGATGGCGGAGCAGGGCAAACAGGTATTCGGTACCGTGTGTATGGCCTGTCACGGCGCGGACGGTAAAGGCAATATTGCACTGGGTGCGCCGAACCTGACCGATGACATCTGGCTCTACGGCGGTACCCGCGAAGAGATCCAGCACACCATTCGCGGTGGCCGTAGCAACCATATGCCGGCCCAGAAAGACAAGCTGCGCGAAGACAAGATTCGTCTGGTCGCAGCCTATGTCTACAGTCTGTCGCGTCAGGAAGACGTTCAGCAGTAATCGGCGGACATTTAAACGCTGAGTCAAGGAATGGGCGGTGGCCTCGCGCCGCCGCCCAGATCGCTGGAAGGGCACGCAGGGAAGAAAAACAAGCCTCATTGCATGTCGTAAGTCATTGCAGTCGTGACCCGATCCGGTCTTTTTCGGGAAGAGAGGTTTTGTGAGCGATAGAATACCCACCCGCGAAGAGCAGGAAGGCGATGGCGAAGTCCGCTACCGCATGCTCTACGAATCCGACGACAAGGTTTATATTCGTCACATCCGTGGCGTTTACACCCGTATCCGTAAATACACCGGTCTGCCCCTGTTGCTGGCCTTCTTCTTTATCCCCTGGCTCAATATCGATGGGCACCAGGCGGTTCATTTCGATCTCCCCGCACGCCAGTTCCATATTCTGTGGATGACATTCGGTCCTCAGGACGGATTCCTGCTTGGCTGGTTACTGATCATCGCGGCCTTTGCGCTATTTGCGGTGACTACCTGGCTCGGCCGGGTGTGGTGCGGATTTACCTGCCCACAGACGGTGTGGACCCTGATGTTTATCTGGGCGGAGCGGGTATGTGAGGGTGACCGCAGCAAGCGTATGAAGCTCGATGCGGCCCCCTGGAGTGCAGAAAAGGTACTGCGCAAGGGCGGAACCCATGCCATCTGGCTGCTCATCTCGCTCGCCACCGCACTGGCTTTTGTCGGGTACTTTTACGGCATCCGCGACCTGGTGGTGGATCTGGCCACGTTGAAAGCCCATCCCCAGGGCGCCTTCTGGGTGGCGTTTTTCACTTTTGCCACCTACATGAACGCAGGATTCCTGCGCGAGCAGGTGTGCAAGTACATGTGCCCCTATGCGCGTTTTCAGTCGGTCATGTACGACAAGGATACCCTCGCGGTCTACTACGATGCGCAGAGGGGAGAGGCGCGCGGACCGCGCAAGAAGAATATCGATTACAAGGCCCAGGGCATGGGCGATTGTATCGACTGCTACTGGTGTGTGCAGGTGTGCCCTGTGGATATCGATATCCGTGACGGCATGCAGTACGAGTGCATCAACTGCGGACTGTGCGTGGATGCCTGTAACAGCGTCATGGACAAGATGGAGTATCCGCGGGGGCTGATCCGCTTTACCTCCGAGGACGAACTTGAAACTGGCAAAACCCAGTTCGCGCGGCCACGCCTGTTTGGTTACGGGCTGGTGCTGGCACTGATGCTGGGGCTGTTCGCGCAGCAGGTGATGACCCGCTCGCCGGTGTCGGCGGAGGTACTGCGAGACCGCGGTGCGCGGATGTACCGGATCTCCCAGGGCATGGTGCAGAACGTCTATACGGTCAAGATCAACAATATGGACCAGAAGCCGCACCAGTTCTCGATCAGTATCGAGGGCAAACCGGGGTATGACTACTCGCTGCGGATGCAGCGGGGCATGCAGATCCAGCCCGGCGAGATATACTCCGTGCCCATCCGGGTGAGTGTGCCGAAGGCGCAGCTCGAGGAAACAAAACACGATATCGTCATTGTCATCCAGGCGAAGGATGCTCCGGAGCTGGAGGATCGCCACAAAACGGTATTTATCGGCCCCAAATAGCGGGACCCAGATCCCGGTTAGCATCCCGGGGTATCCCGCGCCCGCAGCCCGTGTTACATGGGCTTTTATCTATCAATGGTTGAGCAATTAGTGTCACACAAAGCGGATAAACAAACGCCGGCTCCCTGGTACCGCGAGCCTTGGTTCTGGATGGTGATGGCGCCACTGATTCTGGTAGTCGTGGTGTCGTTTACCATGGTGTCCATCGCCGTGCGCCACGGCGATGACGTGGTGAGCGATACCTATTACAAAGACAGCCGCATGTATCACTACAGTGCGGAACAGGATCAGCGTGCCCGGGAATTGAACCTGGCGGGAATGCTGTTGTTCTCCCCGGAAGACAAGACCGTATCCCTGGATCTTCGCGGTCAGGTCGATTTCCCGGAAAAGCTGCTGCTGACCCTGAGTCACCCGGTAGAGGCAGATCTGGATGCCCATGTGGTGCTGGAGCAGATATCCATCGGCCGCTATCGGGGCAAGGTCGAGGCCCCCCTGCAGCACCGCTGGTATCTGCAGGTGATGCCGGAGCTGGATCCGGAGCAGTTCCGCGATGCCCAGTGGCGCCTGAAAGGGGAAATCAACTTTGACGTCGGCAATGGAGTGCCCCTGAAGCCCGTCGAGCCGTGAGCCCATGACCGATCCGCTCGCTTCTGCATCCCCCGCATCTTCCTGCGATTCTCCAGTACATCCGGTGGATTGTTACCACTGTGGCCTGCCGGTGGCTGAAGGCAGCCACTATGCGGTGCTGATCGACGGTGTGCGCCAGCCCATGTGTTGCCCCGGGTGCGAAGCGGTGGCAGGCGCCATCGTGGCTGGTGGGCTCGACAATTTCTATCGTTTCCGCGAACAGAGTAGCGAGCGCCCGGAAGGCGCCCCGCAAGAAGCGCGCTGGAGCGCCTACGACCTGCCGGAAGTGCAGGGTGAATTTGTCCGCGCGTTTGACGACCCTAAATCTGCCACTACTTCACCGGAAACACTGCGGGTGGCAAGCCTGCTGGTCAGTGGAATTACCTGTGCCGCTTGTGTGTGGCTGATCGAAAAGCACCTGCTGCGACTGCCAGGGGTGGAGCGGGTCTCGGTCAATGCCAGCACCCATCGCGCCCAGGTGGTATTCGATCCACAGCAGACCCCGGTCAGCCACTTGTTTTCCTCGCTCGCGGTTATCGGCTATCGCCCGGCGCCCGCTACAGCGGCCAACAGCGAGCGCCTGATCCAGCAGGAGCGTCGCGCCGCCATGCGTCGGCTCGGTGTCGCGGGGCTGGGAACCATGCAGGTAATGATGTTTGCCATCGCCCTGTATTTTGGCGGCAGCAAGGGCATCGACAGCCAGTTCGAGCAGTTTTTCCGCTGGGTCTCCCTGGTGGTGGCCACCCCGGTGGTGTGTTACGCGGCGCAACCGTTCTTTGCCGCCGCCTGGCGGGCATTGCGCAGTGGTCAGCTGGTGATGGATGTTCCCGTATCCCTCGCCATCGGACTGGCCTATGGTGCCAGCGTCTACGCAACCGTGTTCGAGACCGGCGAGGTCTACTTTGAATCGGTTTCCATGTTTACCTTCTTCCTGTTGCTGGGACGCGCGGTGGAAATGCGCGCGCGGCATCGGGCCGGGCTGGCCAGTGGCGGTCTGGCACAATTGCTACCGCTCGCGGCCATGCGCCTGGACGATTCCGGCAACGCCGAATCGGTGCCGGTGACGGCGCTGGTGGCCGGGGACCGGGTACTGCTGCGCCCGGGGGACACCATTCCGGCGGACGGTATCGTGCTCGACGGCGAAAGCGGGGTGGACGAGTCGGTGCTCACCGGCGAATCGGCCCTGCAACAGAAACAGATCGACAGCCCGGTGTTTGCCGGCAGCGTGAATGGCGATTCCTCACTCACCGTGCGGGTCAGCGCCGCCGGCAGCAGCACCCGCTTGTCCGCCATCGAAAAGCTGGTGGAACAGGCACAGCTGGACAAGCCCACCCAGGTGGCGTTGGCAGACCGGCTCGCGGGCCGGTTTATTGCCGCGGTACTGTGTATCGCGGTGGCCGCATTTGTCTTCTGGTGGCAGCAGGCACCGGAGCGCGCCTTCTGGGTGGCGCTATCGGTGCTGGTAGTGACCTGTCCCTGCGCACTTTCCCTGGCAACGCCCGCGGCACTGGCCGCTGCCACCCTGCGCCTGCAGCAACTCGGCCTGCTGGTGGCCAAGGGGCATGTACTGGAAACCCTGCCGCGGCTCACGCGGGTGATTTTCGACAAGACCGGCACCCTGACCGAAGGCGAGCCGCGACTGCGTGCGGTGATACCACTACGCGAGGGTGTGGCCGAGAGCGAGATCCGGGATATCGCGGCAGCGTTGGAAAGCCACAACAGCCATCCCCTGGCGCGGGCTTTCCGCTCCTGGTTTGGCAATCGCCCGGTGCGGGAACTGCGGTCGGTTACCGGTCGCGGGGTATCGGGTATCTGTGCAGAAACTCCCTACCGACTCGGGCGACAGGATTTTGTGTGTGAGCTGGCGAAAGATTCCACCCTGTCGCTGCAAGTGCCCGCGGCGCCGGGACAGTGGTTATTACTGGGGGACCCAGAGGGGCCGGTAGCCTGGCTGTGCCTCGGCGATGCGGTGCGGCCGAGCGCGGCCGAGTCCGTGGCCGCGCTGCGCGACCAGGGTCTGGAAGCAGAGCTGTTGAGTGGCGATCAGTCGGAGGAAGTGCCGCGCCTGGCGGAAGCCACCGGAATCGCCGATTTCCGCGGTGGGGCCTCGCCAGAACAGAAGCTCGCGCACCTGCGCAAGCTGCAGTCCGAGGGACAGCGGCTGCTGATGGTGGGGGATGGCATCAACGACGTGCCCGTGTTATCCGGGGCAGATGTTTCAGTTGCCATGATGTCGGCAGCGGATCTGGCGCAGTCCCGTGCCGATGCAATCCTGCTGCAGGGCGATCTGCGCGCATTGCCTCGCGCCTTTGCATTGGCGCGCAAGTGTCGCACAATTATTCGCCAGAACCTGACCTGGGCGATTCTCTACAACGCTCTGGCGTTGCCGCTCGCGTTTCTTGGTCTGGTGCCGCCGTGGGCCGCAGCCATCGGTATGTCGCTGAGCTCGCTGCTGGTGGTGGTCAATGCGTTGCGTCTGTCGCGCTGGCAACCGACCAGCTAGTGCCTGCTAGATAGGGCTGTCGGTGCGCCTGCCAACCGGGGCGGGCGCCGTTCGCCAAATTTTTCCGAAGTGTTTTTCGAGGTAACACGTGGACAGTATTTTCCTGCTGGTACCCATTGTCATTTTGTTTGTCGCCGGAGCGGTGAAGCTGTTCTTCTGGGCGGTTAACAACGGGCAGTACGACGACCTGGAGACTGAGGGACGTCGCATACTGTTTGATGACGATGTGCCGCGTCACGCCCCGCCACAGGGGAAGAGCAGCGAGCGTCGGGAATCCGAGGCTCGCGCGGATTCCGGTGTGGATAACGTGGATGGAAATCGATAATGCTGGACTGGGGTACGCTCGCCGCGGCGCTGGCGATCGGTTTTTTCGGCAGTAGTCACTGCGTTGGTATGTGCGGCGGGATTTCCGGCGCGCTGGGACTGGCGGTGCCCGGACAAAAGCCCGCCTGGCCCCGGCTGATCGGTTATTCCACCGGGCGTGTGGCCAGCTACACCCTGATGGGGTTGCTGGTGGGGGTTCTGGGGGCCTACCTGGCGACGGATATCGCTAGCAGCCTGGCGCCGCTGCGGGTAGTGGCCGGACTGATGCTGATCGCCATGGCGCTGTATCTGGCGGACTGGTGGCGAGGTCTGGTTTGGCTCGAGCGGGGTGGGGCTGTCCTCTGGCGGACGGTACAGCCACTTTCGCGCCGTTTGTTGCCGGTCAATTCCACGCCGCAGGCAATTGCACTGGGTGCACTCTGGGGGTGGCTGCCCTGTGGCCTGGTGTACAGTGCGCTGGCTTTCGCCCTGGCACAGGGCAGTGGCGAACAGGCGGCCCTGGCCATGCTGGCCTTCGGCCTCGGCACGGTGCCGGCGGTGCTGGCGACCGGTGCTGCCGCGGCTCGCCTGCGCATACTGGTACAGAAACCGGGCGTGCGACTGGGGATGGCGCTGCTGGTGCTGGTATTCGGCCTGTGGACCATATGGGGCGCGGGCGGACACGGTTCGCACGGGGCTCACGGTACTCACAATACTCACAATACTCACAATGAACACAGCTCCCATGGTTCCTCCCACAGCGCCGGGAGGCACCAGATGGCGGGGGATGTGGATAGTGGCCCGGCTGCGGAGCAAGCCCAGCACATGCCGGTCGATCACTCGACCCACGGGGATCACCCGGGGCCGAATGCCGATGATGAGCCGTCTCAGGAGCAGGCAGGGGATTCCGCCGCGCAGGAGGAGGGTCACTCCGGCGCTGCGCATGGAGGCGCTCATCACGATCATCACCAGCACCGTGCTGACTCGAGTGGCGGGTCGGTTCACGACCATCCTGAGGCGGACCAGAAAGTGGAAAACGAAACTGGCGCCGCAACTGAGGACTGACTCCCGCTGGTGGGCAATGTGCGCCAACGCACCGTGGAAGCGGCGCGAGGATAGGGGTAAACTGGCGCAACTCTGACCTCTGGTCTGACCACTTTGGTTGTGATCGAGTGGCGGCCGGCAAGTCGCGATGTACCAGTTGGACTCAGTATGAAAAAAATAAAAAATAAACCCGCCGGTGCCAGACGGTCGTCCGGCTCTGACAAACGTGCGCAGCGATCATCCGTTGCGCCTGCAGAGACGCTCAACTGCCCGAGCGCGCCTACCAGTGTCTGGATCAATCTTTGTGCGCTGGCGATTTCCCTGGCGGCCGTGGTCTGGCTGCGGGAGTACGGCCAGCACCTCGCGGTGAAAACCCAATCCCTGGTTGTGGTTGCCGTCGCCCTTGCATTGCCGATCATCGTGCTCGAGTGGCTGTTTCTCAAACCCTATCGCAACCCGTCCGCCGGGCTTGATTTCAACCGCAAGAACCACAGCCTGAGCCGCACTGCGGTAAAACTGCTGGGCTTTTATCTGGCCGTGGGCTCGGTGGCATTCATTTACTGGCTCTTCCCGGAGTACCACGGTTCCTTCTACGACAACTATTTTTCCGTGGTGCGGGCGGTACTGCCCTGGTGGATGCTGCTGGCGGTGCCTTATTTTTACCTGCTGGACGGCGCCATGGGCGAGCCCAAGGACAGTTACTGGCAGCTGGGCAGCTGGGTGCTGGGACGTCGCAAAGGTGTTTCCGGCAAGGCGATTGGCCAGCTGTATCTGGGGTGGCTGGTAAAGCTGTTCTTCCTGCCGCTGATGTTTGTCTATATGGGCAACAACCTGAACACCCTGCTCAATTTTGATTTCGCGCGGCTGTTTGGCAGTTTCAAGGCAGTGTTTGATTTCACCTTCAATTTCCTGTTTTACATCGACCTGCTGTTCGTCACTGTCGGGTATGTTTGCACCCTGCGGCTGTTCGACTCCCATATCCGTACCGCCGAGCCCAGTTTCCTCGGCTGGGGTGTGGCACTCATCGGGTACCAGCCGTTCTGGAGCCTGTTCTCGGGTACCTACCTGAAATACGACGATGCCCCAGCCTGGGGTTACTGGTTCTGGGATACGCCGGTGGCCTACGGCATCTGGGGTAGCGCTATCCTGTTGCTGATTGCCATTTATGTATGGGCGAGCATCCCGTTCGGTATCCGCTTTTCCAACCTTACCCACCGCGGGATTCTTACCAATGGTCCCTACCGCTTTACCAAGCACCCGGCCTATATCAGCAAGAACATCTCCTGGTGGATGATCTCAATGCCATTCATGGTCAGTGTCAGCGCGCCTGAGGCCCTGCGGCACTCGCTGTTGTTGTTACTGGTGAATTTTATTTACTTCATGCGCGCGCGCACTGAGGAGCGACACCTGTCCTGGGATCCTACCTACGTCGCTTACGCCCGCTATATTGAGCAGCGCGGTACCTTCGCATTCCTGGGACGCTGGTTCCCGGTGCTGCGATTCGGCCACGGCCGCCTGTTCAACCGCGGCGCAGATTCCCCGCCGGCCGAGCCTCTCGTTTCCGGGATCTCGGCATCACAAGCGAATGCGACCGGCACCGCCGGTGCCTGAAGAACTGTAGATCTCGTGTAGGAGCAGTGCGATGGGGTGGGGTGTAGCGAGTTCGAATTCAGCGGTGGCCAGGCTGCGACAATGGTGGCAGTTCACCCTCGCCGATCTGCGCGGGCCGAGCGGTTTCCGCGGATCGCTGATAGAGCGGATTCCCGCGGGTGCCAAGCGTATCGATGGCCGCTGGTGGATTTACGCGGGGCTCTACCTGTTGATTGCCGTGGGTATCTGGCTACGGGTGGATCACGTGTTCACCCACAACCCCATGGACCATATCTGGAGCGACCCCCAGCGTCACTGGGAGCAGGGCACCCAGACCCTGCGGCGCGACCCGATGACGTTAACCGATCCGGTGATGTACCAGGTCTACGTGGGTATCCTCGGCAAGCTGACCCTGGGCGAGCCCTTTCTTGTCGCTCTCTACACCGCATTGCTAGCCTGCCTGACACCGTGGCTCTGGTACCGGTTTGCGCGGGAGCTGTTGCCGGGACGCCTGCAGGCCACGGCGGTGTGGGCACTGCTGTCCCTGTTGCCATCGTGGATCGCCATCTACGGCTATTTCATGCAGGAGACATTACTGCTGCCACTACTGGGAGCAGCGCTGTATACCAGCTGGCGCTGTCGACGGAAGCAGACCTTGGGAAGTTTCCTGTTGATGGTGACGCTGTGGACCTGTGCCGGGCTGACCCGCGGCATCGCCATTCCCCTCGCTGCAGTCGTAACTACCTGGCTGTGGCTGGTACAGCCGCGCAAGCTGGCCAAGGCGGGTTACAGTCTCGCGTTACTGGCGCTGTTGATGGGGCCGCTCGCTTACCGCAGCTACGCGGCCATGCATATGATTTCTCCCCACGGTATCGGCCAGCTGGTGGCGTTGTATCTGCGCTCCGGCAAGCGCGAGATCCACGTGCATTACAGCCGCGAAGGCGCGCAGTGGAATTACTGGTTCGGCTCTCCTTCCACTGGGGAAAAACCATTGGCGCCACTCAGCGACTGGACCACCAGCCGCGATGGTCAGGTGCACGCAAGGATCCATATCGAAAACGGTGCTGACGATTGGGCGACGGCGCTGGCGCGCTATCCGATGACGCTGGAGCGCTACCTGTCCCTGACCAGGGAAAACCTGGTCTACCTGTTTTTCGGTTCGTCCTGGCCGGATAACAATCGCGAACGAACCCTTGAGAAAATCAATCACCACAGTCGCTGGCTGTGGGCGCCACTGACCCTGTTGTTATTGATCGGTACGATACTGTGCTGGGGTCGCCTGCGAGGTGCACGGCTGTTTGCGGTACTGCTGGGAACCTGGATCCTGGTGCAGGGACTGTTGCCGATCGCCGTCAATGAAGGGCGTTATCGCAAACCGGCGGAGGGCATGCTGCTGGTGCAGGCGCTTCTGGTAGCCGGTGCCCTGCGGCGGCGCGTGTCTCGCAAAAATACAGAGACGGAAGAGCTGACTGAAGAGCGCGAGGCCAGCCCCGGATTTGTCGTTGCCGCCGGGCATGCGGATTCCACCAAATCCGGAATCGAAGGCAAACCAGTGCAACAGCCACAGCGGGAAGCCGATGATGCGCCCGTCTGAAGACTCACCGCACGCGCCTGTTTCAGGTGCGCAAAAGCCAGCCTGGCCGCTCGCTGCCGCCAGGCTGATTTCACGGGCGGGACGATTTGCTCTGGTGGGAGGCTTTGCCACCGCTTTGCAGTACGGCTTGCTGGTGGCCATGGTTGAAGTGCTGGACGTGTTCGCAGTGCTGGCCTCGGCGCTGTCGTTTTGCTGTTCGGCGCTCGCCAACTACCTGCTCAATTACTACCTGACGTTTCAAGGCGGAGTGCAACATCGCCGCGCACTGCCCAGGTTTGTGCTAGTGGCAGCGCTCGGACTCACCATTAATACCCTGTGCTTTTCCCTGGCATTGGCCGTGGCTCCGTATCTTTTGGCCCAGGTTGTCGCCACCCTGGTCACGCTGGTGGTTAATTTTGTCCTGCATCATTTCTGGATATACCGGGAGCCCGAATGGAACCCATGACCGAACAGGCTTTGCCGACACTGGCGATCGTTGTCCCCTGCTACAACGAAGAAGAGGTGATTTCAGATACCACCGCCGAGCTGCTCGACACACTTGCGCAACTTGAAAGCAGCGGTCGTATCGCTGCCGGTTCAAAAATCTATTATGTGGATGACGGCAGTCGCGATGGTACCTGGCCAATTCTGCAACAGCTGGCCGGGGAAGATGCTCGTATCGTAGCGGTGGCGCTGTCGCGCAATCGCGGTCACCAGAATGCGCTGTATGCGGGGCTTTCGCAGACCAGTGAAGACATGGTCGTCAGTATCGATGCGGATCTGCAGGACGGCCCGGAAAACATCGCGTCCATGATCGATGCTTTCCTGGCGGGCAGTGAGGTGGTGTTCGGCGTACGCAAGGAGCGGGCAACGGATACCTGGTTCAAACGGATGACCGCAGAAGGCTATTACCGCGTAATGCAGGCCCTGGGGGTGGATCTGGTATTCAACCACGCGGACTTCCGCCTGATGTCGCGGCGGGCCGTGGACACGCTGCTGCAGTACCCGGAAACCAACCTGTTCCTGCGCGGTATGGTGCGCGAGCTGGGCTTCCGTTCGTCGACAATTTCCTATGCGCGTCGCCCGCGCCTGGCCGGGGAAAGCAAATACCCCCTGCGTCGCATGTTGTCCCTGGCCTGGAAGGGCGTCACCGCTTTTTCCATTGCCCCGTTGCGGGCGATTACCCTGCTTGGGCTGATTTCCGGTGGTATTTCCCTGGGCCTGATTGTCTGGGTGCTGATCGTGAAGCTGGTATCCAACAGCGTGGTGCCGGGCTGGGCGTCAATTATGGTCCCGGTGCTGTTTATTGGCAGTGTCCAGTTACTCTGCCTCGGCGTGATTGGCGAATACCTCGGCAAGATATACGAGGAGGTCAAGCGTCGTCCCCGATTCCACCTGCGTGAAGTTGTTGGAGGGGAGAGCGTTTTGCCGCAAGCGGATGTGGGCCGCGTCATGCATGCGGAGAGCGCTGCCAGTGCGGCAGCGCAGTATGTGAAGGAAGAGCAGTGTGCAAACAGGTCGGCAGTGGGTGAACACCCCGAGGGCTGATCAGTCGGTTGCTCTACTCGGAAAGCAGGCGCAATGACAGGTCCACAGCGCGCAGGTGCTTGGTCAGGCTGCCGCTGGAAATATAATCCACCGCCAGTCCGGAAAGTTGCTTGAGGCGCTCCTCATTAACACTGCCGGAGATTTCGATCTTGGCACGCCCCTGCGCCAGGTTCAGCGCTTCTGTCGTCATGGCGTCGGTAAATTCGTCCAGCATGATCACGTCGGCGCCGGCATCCAGGGCCTGCTTGAGTTCGTCAATACTTTCCACCTCGACTTCCACCAGCGCGCCTGGTTTGATCTGGCGCGCCTGGGCCACTGCGTTGGCAATACCGCCGGCGGCGGCAATATGGTTTTCCTTGATCAGGAACGCGTCGTAGAGGCCGATGCGGTGATTTTCACAGCCTCCGCAGAGCACCGCATATTTCTGCGCACTGCGCAGGCCGGGAATGGTTTTGCGGGTATCCAGGATCTTGATATCGGAACCCTCCGCCAAGGCCGCATAAGCGGCTGCGGTCGTAGCGGTGCCTGACAGGGTCTGTACGAAATTCAGCGCACAGCGCTCGCCGGTCAGAATGGTGCGGGCGTTGCCGTCCAGCTCAAACAGGGTACTGTCAGCGGCAACGCGATCGCCGTCCTGCACGTGCCACTTCACCTTGAGCGCAGGGTCGAGCTGGCGGAATACCTCATCCACCCAGGCTTTCCCACAGAACACACAGTCCTCGCGGGTAATCACCCTGGCCCTGGCCTGACGTTCCGCCGGAATAAGCTGGGCGGTGATATCGCCATCGCCAACATCCTCTGCCAGCGCGTCGCGGACGGAGCGCTCGATATCCTGTTGCAGGTTGGGGATGGCGACAGTCGCTGGTGTCATGGCTGAACCTCGGTGATCGGGTGGCGTCTTGTTAGGGGGCGATATTGCTGGGTTGCGAATACTAGCAAAATGTAGCTCGCTGTCAGTATGGATGTGGTTATTTCCGGCCGGCAACGTCTTTCGGGGCACTGACGTGCCCGGCCCAGGATCAGTTCGGGGGCGTAGCATTGCCGGGATTGGAAGCGGGCCTGTGATGATCGTCGCAAAACGATCTGCGCCAACGACGATACGGTTGTGCTATTGGTTTGCGTGTCCGTAGAATCTACCGTCGACCGAAATCGGTCACTGCGTATCCGCTGTCCCGCGACAGTAGTGAGCCCCATGTGACGGGGAACCAGAAGCAAGAATAAAACAGGTCCGCAGGGCGCATCCCAGAGCCCCTGCGGTTGCATCACCCGGCACTCCTGTGACCAGGCCCGCCGGCCGAGGCTATATGGCAATGAAAGACTCCAACAATGTGGTATCCATGCAGGGTGTTTATCGGGAGCGGGGAATGAAGCGTACTCCCAAGCTACCGGCACCGGTCGCCGCAGTGAAGGACAAAGCACAGGCGCTGCTGAAAGAGCAGGCCAAGCGCGTATTTGCCAAGGTAGATGACTCGCTGTTTGCCATGGCGGAAAAAGCCCACGGGCAGGACGAGCAGGATGGCCTGTTCCAGGCGCTTCGTATGCTGCGCGTGGAGCGCCGCAAGGTGGTGGAGCGCTTTTCCGAAAATATAGCGGAGTCATTCCAGGTTCGCGAAGTTTCTGCAGACGATGCGGATGATCCGTATTCCGCAGACAACCTGTCGCTGGTGCACAATGATGACCTGGAGCAACTGGTGGCAGTGGATACCATGGTCGCCAGTGCCAAGCGGGATTTTGCAGAGCCGCTGACCGAAATTTCCCTGCGCCTGAATACCCTTCTTTCCGTCAAGGTCTACGACAAAAACAATCCCATCGGTCCCGATGCAATCTGTGATGCATTTGTCGAGGCCTGTCGTCCGCTGGAATTGCATGTTCGGGCGCGACTGACACTGCTGAAAAAGTTCGAGCACCTGGTAATGGAGCAGCTCGGCCAGCTCTACGAGCAGTGCAATGAAGTATTTGTCGAACACGGTGTACTGCCATCGCTCAAACAGCAGCGGCGCGCGGCGCGCCAGCAGCGCACGGCCCAGCGCCAGCCGGCCGCGCAACCCGTAGCGGGACAGACAAACGGGCGGGACACCGGCTACACCGACACAGGCAACTATTCGCCATCGGCAGCCTCCGCGGGAAGCCACGGCTTGCTGCCGCTTAACTCCGGCGTCGCCCCGATGGGGGCCCAGGACCTGCTTTCGCACCTGGGTGCCTTGCAGGGCCACCTGCCAGAAAGTTACGACGAGGGCGGTATTCAGCTGCTGAACGTCAACAGCCTGTTGCAGCAGCGACTTATGGATGCGCGCCAGTCTGCGTCACTGGCAAAAATGGACAGCGACATCATCAAGTTGGTGGAAATGCTGTTCACTTTTATTCTTGAGGACCGCAACCTCGCCGAGCCGATCAAGACCCAGTTGGGGCGCCTGCAATTGCCACTGCTGAAAGTAGCGATTGCCGACCGATCCTTTTTCAGCAAGGGGGGACACCCCGCGCGCAAACTGCTGAACGAACTCGCTGACGCCACAACCGGTTGGCAGGCGAAGGATAATTACGAATCCGATCCGCTGTACAAGCAAGTCGGCGAAGTGGTGGCGCGTGTCCTCGCCGAGTTTGACCAGGACATCAATATATTTTCCGAGCTGCTGGATTCCTTCCAGCAGTTCATCCTGCGCGAGCGCAAGCGGGCCGAGAAGCTGGAACGGCGGATAGTCGACGAAGCCGACGGCAAGGCGAAATCCCAGGCGGCCAGGGCGCGTGTTGCTGCGGTCATGGACGCATTGATGGCCGAACGCGATCTGCCACCGGTAGTGGTGGAGTGGCTGGAAAAGGTCTGGGCCAACATGCTGTTCCTGACGTGTATCAAAGAAGGCACCGATAGCGAAAGCTGGAGCCGCGATGTGCGCACCGCGAGGGACCTGGTTTGGAGTGTGCATGCCCCCATGCCCGACAGTCGCAAACAGTTGCTGGGTTTGTTGCCTGCCCTGCAGGAGCGTTTGAAAGCAGGGGTGGAAGTGGTATCCCTGAATTCATTCGATGCGCGACGCATGTTCACCGACCTCAAGCAGGTCTACCGGGAGCGTTTTGCGCTGGCCCAATCCATTACCGAAGAGCGCAGCCGCAAAGCGCGCGATGAGGTGCGGGAAGAGACGCTTCGCGCGCAGGAGACAGAAGCGACCTCCGCGATGGTTGAGCAACCTGTCACGGAAGAGGTTGCGGATACGCCGACCATAAATGAACAAGAAGCGACGGTCGCCGAGCTGCCACAAATGGAAGAGCTGGAGCAGGCAGTTGCGGAAGTCGAGCTGGTATCCGAGCCGAGTGACGACGTGGATTCCCTGCCGGAAAGTGACTCTCACTGGCAGCAGACGTTCCGCCTGGCCCAGGGCAGCTGGTTTGAGCTGAAGCGTGGGGGTGAGGAACAGTTCCGCTGTCGTCTCGCTGCGGTGATTAAAGACATCGACCAGTTTATTTTCGTGAATCGCAATGGCGCCAAAGTCGCGGAGTTTACCCGCATCGAATTGGCACACGCCTTGCGCAATGCACAGCTGATGCCGCTGGATGATGGAATGCTGTTCGAGCGGGCCCTGCAGTCAGTTATCGGCACCGTGCGCAAGTCCCGTGGAGAGATGAGCTGAGTGCCACTGGCTCTACTTGGCCAGTGGCTGCGCGTCATGGTATCTGACCGTTCGCAAGTCGCTTAAATCATGTAATTGAAATGTAATTTGGCTGTGTTTTGTAGCGGGGGCCGATGGCAAAGTCGGCCTGCCAGCCTCCGCGCGTCAACCCTTCCCCGCTGTTCTCCTGACTTACCATTAAATCCCCGCTTTATATAAAGAAAATCGCGAAAATTGGTCCTTTTGGGCACTTGCGTGTCACTTCTCTTTGCAGGATATTGAGTACTAGTTCCACTTTTTCTGAGCGGTCTATCCGGGCGGTGCCCGAGTTACTGGCACGCACCCCTCATTCTGACTGATGTAACCACTAGATTTATTGCTTTCGGGAATGCCGCTTTCGAAACAGCTGGATATTCACCGAAGTGATTTGATGCTGGGTTCGCGATGTATTGAGTGGCCTTTGCAATCTCTATTCTCTGAGCCGATGCCAGGAGGGCAGCAGAGGTGAGCATGGACGATATGGATCGAAATAATAACGAATTGTTTGTCATAACCGGCGGTGGGCAGGGTAACGGTCAGCGTGTGGGCAAGCCGCGCAGCAGTGCACGTACCGATTCCCGCCAGAAACTCTCTAAAACCGTGACATCTGTAAAACAGAAAGGCATTGAGTGGCTGCAGGCCAAATCTGACGATGTCTTCGCCCATGTCGACGACTCACTGTTTGCCATGGCGGAAAAGGCACATCTGCAGGATGAGCAGGACACCCTGTTCCAGGCGATTCGCAACCTGCGGGTTGGGCTGGGCGACCTGATCGATGGCTTTTGCGATGGTATCGAAGAGCGGTTTCACGCCCCGCGCAATGATCGTCTGGAAGAAGAGGCAGGATTGGAATCCGGCGCCTCGCTGAAGAATCTTTCACTGGTCAACGACGACGAGCTTGAAAAGCAGGTCGCGATCCGCACCATGGTATCCAACGTCAAGCGCGACCACGCCGAATCCATAGCAGCCCTATCCCTGCGCATGGATACCCTGCTTCCCGGTAAAATCTACGACGAGAGTCTGCCCATCGGGCCCGCCGCTGTGTGTGTCGCCTTCGCCGATGCACTTGATGATGTCGAGCTGTCCCTGCGCGCGCGCATGACGGTGCTCAAAAAGTTTGAACTGAACCTGGTCAATCACCTGGGCGAGCTGTACGACGTCTGCAACCGCCTGCTGGTAGAGCAGGGTGTGCTGCCCACAATCGAGGATCCGCTGCGCCGCCAACAGGGGCGCGCGAGCAATCAGGTGTCGAGCCCGTCTCCTGCCTCAGGCTCTTCCTCGCAAAGTGCCGCGCCGACGCATAACCCTTCCTCTGCCGACGGCATCCCCGCTGCACCTGCGGGGCAGGCGGGTAGTATGCATTTCAATGGCGGCGGTATGCCGGGCGCTTCCTCTGCTGCCGGCTTTGGTCAGGTTGCCCCGCCCGGCGGCGGACAGTGGACTGGCGGTGCATCGGGTAGCGGCAGCGTATCTGGGCCCGGGCTGGCGCCCGTGGGTTCCGGCGCCGCGCCGATGGCGACGCCTACGCTGTTGCAGCACCTGGGGCAGTTTCAGATGGCACTGCCAGAGCACGCGGCCGGTCCGGGGCAATTGATTAACGTGACGCAGTTGCTTGAACAGCAACTGGTATCAGCGAAGCAGAGCGCCTCCCTGCATGAACTGGATAGCGAAGTCATCCGCCTGGTGGATATGCTGTTCTCCTTCATGCTGGAAGACCGCAACCTGGCGGAGCCCGTCAAAGCCCTGTTGATTCGGCTGCAACTGCCAATGCTCAAGCTCGCGGTTGCCGACAAGGCTTTCTTCAGCAAGGGCGGCCATCCAGCGAGACGCCTGTTGAACGAAATGGCGGATGCGGCGATTGGCTGGCAACCCCCGGAGCACTACGAGGAAGATCCGCTGTATCGTGAGATTTCCACCATCGTTGAAGACGTATTGGCGGAGTACGACCGGGACGAGCAGGTGTTTGTGCGCCTGCTGGAATCTTTTCGAGAGTACTCTGCGCGCGAGCGCAAGCGTGCGGCGGTAATGGAGCGTCGCACCATCGACGAGGCCCAGGGCGCCGCGCGTGTGGAAGCGGCCAAGGCGCGGGTGGCCGCAGTGTTCGATACGCTGACCGCGGAGCGCAATCTGCCCAAAATCGTGTATCAGTGGCTGAATCGGGTCTGGAGCAGCGTGTTGTTCCGAACTTGCCTCAAAGAGGGTACCGACAGTGGCTTGTGGCGTCAGCATGTACTCACTGCACGGGATCTTATCTGGAGTGTCGTCGCCCCAATGCCGGAAAGCAGCGTCAAGATGCGCCGCTTGTTGCCGGACCTGAAAAAGCGCCTGGAAGAAGGGGCCCAGTCTCTCTCCCTGAGTACTGGTGATCGCCAGCGTCTGATTGGTGGTCTGGAGGTTCTGTACGGCGAGCGACAGAAGCTGGCTGAGCGGGTTGAGTCGGAACGCGAACGCCGTACCCGCGAGCGTCTGGTTCAGGAATTGCGGCGCGAGGCCGACAGTGTACTGTCCATCCCGGTTGCGGAAGATATGACGGCTGCGCAGGCAGAGCATGAAGCCAGTGATACTGCGCCTGAGTCTATGGTTGATGAACCCCGCGATCTCCCACCCACCCAGCCGGCACTTCCGGAAGTGGAGGAAATCCAGCAGGTGGTTACCCGGGCGAGCGCGGCAAAACCGGTCCCGTTGCAGCCTATTGCCCAGGACGACGACCACTGGCAGCAGACTTACCACCTGAAGGACAGCTGGTTTTTGCTGCGGGATGTGAACAAGCTTCCGGTGCGTTGTCGCCTGGCGGCCATCATCAGCGATCTGGACCAGTTCATGTTTGTGAATCGCCGCGGCGCCAAGGTGGGTGTTTACTCGCGACTGGAGCTGGCCCATGCACTGCGCAATGAAGAGTTATTACCCCTGGAGCAGGGGCCGCTGTTCGAGCGGGCTCTACAGTATGTGGTTGGTAACTGCGGTGAGAGCAAAATCGCTATCAGCATATGACGTGACTTTTCCACAGTGGGTATGCTGTTGTGGAAACTGGAGTGAAAAACCCGGGTTTGCCCCGGGTTTTTGCGTAAATATTGCACGTTTTGCTGTATTAGCGCCCGAATCCTCAGAATTGGCCACATCTATTGGCAGTTACTTCGTTGCTTCCATAAAATAACTCTCTGCCCAATTCCAGCGGAGTCGCGTTTGTGAAATATCAGGTCCAGTCAGGGTGGCTGTCCGGAGTACGCCGGGTGCCCAGTCCGCATTGCAATAGTCGTCCCGACAATGCGGAAGTGGATCTTCTGGTTATTCACAGCATCAGCTTGCCGCCAGGCGAGTACGGCGGCGCCTACATTGATGAGTTCTTCCTCGGGCATCTGGACATGGACGCCCATCCCTACTTTTCCGAAATCGCCACACTGCAGGTTTCTGCACATTTTTTAATCGATCGCAATGGCCGCGTCACCCAGTATGTGCCGCTCAACGAGCGAGCCTGGCATGCCGGGCAGTCTGAATTTTGCGGACGGGATAACTGTAACGATTTCTCTATCGGCATCGAACTCGAAGGGCTCGATACCGATACCTACACCGCTGCGCAGTATGAATCCCTGGCAGAGGTCTCCGTGGCAATCATGGACGCGTATCCCGCGATTGATAAGTCTCGGATCACCGGGCACTCGGATATTGCTCCGGGCAGGAAGCTGGATCCGGGGCCCGGGTTCGACTGGCAGCGGTATTTCGACAAGCTGGACCAGCAGGGCGGTAGTTCCCGCGAGGCTTGAGTTCAGTTACCACGGTGTTGTTCGACGCGTTATGCGACAATGCCATTACATAACAAATTGAACAGGTGGGGACGCTATGGCGCTGTTGATTGTGCTGCTGGCATTGGGCCTGGTGCAGGTGTGGGGCTCCGGTGGACCGCTGCACCGGGATGGCTGGTTTTATCAGTGGCAGGATTTTGTTTACCGCAGTGGACTGATGCGCGAAAGACAGGGCATTGGTTTCGGGCTGGTGGTGTTGATTCCAGTACTGGGGGCTGCTGTGCTTCTGGCGCTGGCGGATTCCATATTTGGCTGGCTGGGGGTGTTGCTGGTCAGTGTGCCTGTACTCCTGTACAGCTTTGGCCGCGGGAATTTTAACGAGGCGCTGTCGGCGTATTTGCGGGCCTGGTACCAGGGTGATCTGGAGGGGGCCAGAGTGGCGGCAGAACCGCTGCTCGATGTGGCGGACATGGAGCGTGCACAGAGTATTAAAGATGCGCAGGAACTCCACCCGCTGGTGTTCAGGGCTGCAGCCTATCGCGCCTTTGAGCGCCTGTTTGCGGTTCTGTTCTGGTTCCTGCTGCTGGGCATTCCGGGAGCCATGCTCTACCGGCTCAGTCATTTGGCGCGCGAGAGATTGGCGAAGCAAGGTCAGGCGCAGGAAGAATCACTTTCCGCGGCGGCCGATGCGGACAAGTTCCTGGCTGCACGCTGGCTGTGGCTGATAGAGTGGCTGCCGGTGCGGGCGATGGGTTTTACGCTCGCAATCGTGGGTAACTTTGCCGGCTGCTACCGCGCATGGCGCGATCACCTGACCTGTAAACAGACTGCTACCGAGGATGTGCTCGAGTACTATCTCGAGGGTGCCCTCGGGGGAATCGACAGTAGTGAATGCAGTGCCGGTGTGGCCGTGAGTGAAGGGCAGCGGCTGTGCGGCGCGGAAATCGAGGGCATGCAGGCCCTGTTGTCTCGCGCCCTGCTGATGTGGATTACCCTGATGGCCCTGTACGGGCTTTTCAGTAACTAAGCTTTCCACTGTTCCTTTCGAATCAAATACTTGCGCGAGAGAGTGCGTGTCAGACGTCATCACCGACAATATCGATCTGCCGAGCGCAGCCGATGTATTTACCGCGGCCGAACGCATTGCCGGCCACATCCATCGAACACCGCTGCTGAGCTCGTCCGGGCTCAACGCGCAGCTCGGTGCCGAGCTGTTTTTCAAGTGCGAACATCTGCAGAAAGTCGGCGCCTTCAAGGCGCGCGGCGCGGCCAATGCCGTGCTGCAACTGCCTGCGGACACGGCGATGGTGGCGACCCATTCATCGGGCAACCACGGTGCAGCGCTGGCCTGGGCGGCGGCGTTGCGCGGAATCGCCTGCCGGGTCGTGATGCCTGAAAATGCCCCGGCGGCAAAAAAAGCGGCGGTCGCCGCTTATGGTGCAGAAATCGTTTTGTGTGAAGCGACACTGGCCGCGCGGGAGTCCACGCTGGCGGCGGTTGTGGAGCAGACCGGGGCGCATGTGGTCCCGCCATTTGACGATGCGCGGATTATTGCCGGGCAGGGCACGGTGGCGCAGGAAATCGTAGGGCAGTGTCGCGAACAAGGTTTCACTCCCGACATGATTGTCTGCCCGGTGGGTGGCGGCGGCTTGCTCGCCGGCGCCGCGCTTGCGGCTTCGGCACTGGTCCCTGAAATCAAGGTGTTGGGGGCGGAACCCTGTGGCGCGGATGATGCACAGCGCTCTTTCCGCAGCGGTGTGCGGGTCACCGAGCAGGTGCCTGACACTATAGCGGATGGCCTGCGCACCACTCTGGGCCTGCGGAATTTTGCGCTGATTCGCCGTCACGTAAGTGATGTGGTTACCGCTTCCGAGCCCGCCATTCGCGAGGCGCTTGATTTGTTGTGGAATCGCACCAAGCAATTTGTAGAGCCCTCGGCGGCGGTGGGGCTGGCGACGGTTCTGGAAAATCCAGCGCGTTTTCGCAACAAGCGAGCGGTGATCGTGCTCACCGGTGGCAACATGGATATCTCTGCGGTGGCCGGAATGATCTCGGATAGCGCTCAATAACCCGGATATAGAGGTAGGGTGCTGGTGGAATCCGGTGCTCGAAGGGAGGAAGACAGGAGGATTGACGATGAAGCGGATCAGCGATCAAAAAGAGGGGCTGTTGGCCCGGTTCGGCAGTGGGCTTAATGTGACTGCTACACTGTTGGCAACTCGGCTGAAGGGAATATCCGTACCGCTCTTGATCCGTCTCTCTGTCGCCGTGTTTTCCCTGTCCACAGTGCAGGTGGCCCGTGCAGATTCACTGCAGTTGGCGTCGTCGACCCTGACCGACGGCGGCCGTATGCCATCGGCGCAGTTGTATTACGGTTTTGGTTGCAGTGGCGAGAATATCTCTCCGGAACTGCACTGGCAGGGGGCTCCAGAGGGCACTCGCAGCTATGCCCTGGTCATGTACGACCCCGACGCACCTACTGGCAGCGGCTGGTGGCACTGGGTGGTGTTCAATATCCCTGCCACCCTGAAAGCGATACCCGAGGGCGCCGGTGATCCCAAGGCCGGCCTGATACCCGAAGCGATACAAAGTCGTACCGATTTTGGCAGTCCGGGTTATGGAGGTGCCTGCCCGCCGGAGGGGCATGGTGACCACCGATACCAGTTCCGCCTGTATGCTCTCAAGGTGGATCAGCTGCCGCTTGATGAGGATTCCCCTGCGGCGATGGTGGCTTATCACATCAATGCCAACAAGCTGGCAGAAGCCCAGTTGGAAGTGAAATTTGGCCGTTGACGCCTGATGTGTCAGGGCGCGGCTTTAAGGCAAGCAATAAAAGGAAGCACAGCCTGCCCATGCAAAAGCAAAAAATGACTTGGGGAGAAGCGCTCAAGGTTTACTCGCGGCCCAAAGTGGTGGCGATGTTTTTCTTTGGGATATCTGCGGGGCTACCACTGCTGCTGGTATTTTCCACTCTAACCGCCTGGCTGCGGGATTACGGTATCAGTCGCACCACCATCGGGTTTACCGCCTGGATTGGTATCACGTTTTCGATCAAGTTTATCTGGGCCCCTATCATCGACTCCCTGCGTATCCCGGTACTGACTGGGTTGATGGGGAAAAGGCGCAGCTGGATCCTTGTGTCGCAGATTGGTGTTGCTGTTGGCCTGTTTGCCATGAGCCAGATCAATCCCCAGCTGGCGCTGCCCGCGGTATTCGGCTTTGGCATACTGGTGGCTTTCTGTTCTGCATCTCAGGACGTGGTTATCGACGCTTATCGGATCGAAGCCGTGGACAAGGAATACCAGGGCGCCATGGCCGCCATGTATGTCTTTGGCTACCGGGTAGCGTTACTGATCGCGGGCGCTGGCGCCCTGTTTATCGCTGAATATGCCAGCTGGAGCATTGCCTATATATCTATGGCGGCGTTGATGGCGGTGGGTATTCTCACCACGTTGATGGTGTCGGAGCCCGACCATCAAAAGGCCCGCGCGCAGGGCAAGGAGTTCCAGCACGCTTGGGTCGACCGGGTGCTGGGCAGCGGCAAGCACGGCAAAATCAGTGAGTGGTTTGTGCGCGCGGTCGCCTGTCCATTTATCGATTTCTTTGAGCGAAATGGCCGATTTGCCCTGGTGCTGCTGCTGTTTATCGGGATTTATCGGGTCAGTGATATCGCCATGGGTGTCATGGCCAATCCTTTCTATCTGGATCTCGGTTTCAGCAAGGATGATATCGCGCAGATCGGCAAGCTGTTCGGGTTTGTGTGTACGATGATCGGGGCCTTCCTTGGCGGGGCGATGGTGGTGCGTTTTGGTATTCTGCGCCCGTTGATCCTGGGGGCCGTGATGGTCGCGGCGACCAATCTGCTGTTCGCGCACCTGGCAACCCTGGGGCCGGACAAAACCTGGCTGGCGATTGTCATCAGTGCCGACAATATCAGTGCCGGCATATCCAACTCGGTGTTTATCGCCTTTCTTTCCAGCCTGGTGAATCAGTCCTACACCGCTACCCAGTACGCGCTGTTCAGCTCCCTGATGACCCTGCCGGGGAAATTCATCAGCGGGTTCTCCGGTATTGTGGTGGATGCGGAAGGCTATGAATCCTTCTTTATTCTGGTAGCCATACTCGGCATCCCGGCAGTGTTGCTGGCCATCTATATCTGGTACCGGAACCGGGACCAGGAAGCGGCGGAGGCCAAGGAAGCTGCGCCCGGGTGACCGGGGCAGTTTCGGCGTTCGCTGGTCGGGCGAATGCGCGCCTTGTTCTTCGGCCTCGTAAGTCGGCTCCCCCAGTTGGCTATAGCTCGTCTGGTTTCGGCCAGGCGTAATGTCCCAGGTCAATTTTCCCTTTCACTGGCGTAATACCCTCATCGCGTAACCGCTCCAGCTGACGCTGTGCCGAGGGGCCGGGCAGGGAGATCCGTCCCTGTGCATTGATCACCCGGTGCCAGGGAAGCTGCGTATCCCGCGGCAGCTTGCGCAGAGTCTGCCCCACGAGCCGCGCGGCGCGCGGAAAGCCTGCGAGTTCCGCCAGGGTGCCGTAGGTGACTACCCGTCCTGCAGGGACCCGTGCGAGTACAAGGCAGATCCGACTTGTGGCATCATGACTCCCTGTATCCTTATTCCCTGATTTGTTCGATCCTGGATCGGAACTAATCGTGTTGATTGATTTCTTAGTCAATTCTCTGTCATAACCCCAGGCTATCGAAAAGGTTGTTTCGTGCTTTCTGCTGTACCCAGAACTTCTTCCCGGATTCTACCCCGTTTAGGCGCTTTACCCAGGCTGCTCAGCGGCCTGGTTTGTGCGGCGCTGGTGGGGTTTGCATCTCACGCCAGTGCCGGTGTTCTCAGCCTCGCCAATGGTGATCGCATTTACGGCGAGCTGGTGGTTGTGGAGCGCGACCATGTGGTGTGGAAGTCTGAAACCTTCGGTGATATTACCGTAGCGAAGGAGAAAATCCTGTCCCTCGAGACCGATAAAGACCTGAAAATTGCCGGTCGCGACGAGCCTTGTGTACTTGCGGGGCATCGCCGTGAACAGTGGGAGCTTTACTGTGATGAGGGATCTGGCTGGGTAATGGACTTCCCGGCGATTGATCGCGCCGAGCCGTACATCAACTTTGTCGGTAACCCCATCATCTTCCGCGGAAACGTGGCAGCTTCCGGTGTGTTCGAGGAGGGCAACCGAGAGCGTGAAGACTGGGATATCAATGCCAATTTTGATATCCGCAACGGCGACTTCCACCATCTGGTCGGCACTCAGTACCAGAACCAGAACAGTACAGAAGTCGACGACCTGGAAAAGTACCGATTCAATTACGACCTCCGCTGGATCTTTGCCGAAAAGTGGTTCGCCGCGGGCAACAGCTCGTTTCTGCATGAAGAGGCGCGTAACCTGGATCTGAGTACCACGGTCGGTCTCGGTCTCGGTTACCTGTTTTTTGACACGGACAAATCCGCACTGTCGATCCAGGGCGGTGTGAGTAGCCTGAAAGAAGATTATATTGATCCCAGCCTGAATCCGGATCCCAGCAAGCGCTATGGGGCGGGACGAGCTGCATGGGACTTCCGCTACAAGTTCGATATGGGCCCGGAAGTGTATTACAACCAGGAATTGCTGCAGTCTCTGGACCGCAGTGAGGATTACCAGAGCAACGCGGAAATCGGTGTGCGTACCCCCTTGGTAAAGGGCATCCTGATGGAAGTGAAGTATGCCTGGCAGTACGACAATACGCCGTCTCTGGATAGCGAAAAAGAAGACACCAAAATGACGGTCGGCGTGGGCTATTCCTGGTAAAGGAAAGTACCGGCCGAAGACATTTGAAGAATTTTTTGAGGTTCACATGCAGGTTACTAACAGCATTATCGCCATTACCGGCGCCGGCCAGGGGCTCGGACGTGCAATGGCCGAGTATCTTGCCGGGCGCGGTGCTCGCCTTGCACTGATCGATGTCAATCAGGAGAGGCTCGACGAGAGCGTTGCGGCCTGTAGTGCGCAAGGCGCCGAGGCGCGCAGCTACGTAATCAATGTCGCTGACGAAGATGCCGTAGACCAGGGCTTTGCCGAGATTGCCAAGGATTTTGGTGGCCTCGATGTCCTGGTGAATAACGCGGGCATCATGCGCGATGGCATGCTGTTGAAAGTCAAAGACGGCAAAGTCGCAGAGCGCATGTCCCTGGCCCAGTGGCAGTCGGTCATCGACGTTAACCTGACCGGTGTGTTTCTGTGTACCCGTGCGGCGGCGGGGATCATGGCGGAACGTGGAGAAGGCGGCGTGATCGTCAATATCTCCAGCGTGTCTCGCGCTGGCAACATGGGGCAGACCAACTACTCCGCCTCTAAAGCCGGTGTGGCCACCATGACTGTGACCTGGGCGCGGGAGCTGGCACGCTACGGTGTGCGGGTTGCCGCAATTGCACCAGGATTCATCGGTACCGAAATGGTGGCGCAGATGCGACCGGAAATTCTCGAGGGCCTGGTGAAGCAGGTTCCGCTGCGTCGGATCGGCGAGCCGGACGAAATCGCCAGTACGGTGTCCTTTATTATTGAAAACGACTATCTCACCGGTCGCGTACTGGAAATCGATGGTGGCGCCCGCATGTAAGCCTGCCGGGCACTGAAAACTACCGTCTGAAGTCCGGCCAAAGGGCACTTTGTTGGCCCGCTGATCTTGTTTCACGCCCGGTATTGGCCGGGCCACAGGAGTCGCGCCTATGCGTCCTCTATTGCTGCTTTTCATCGTTCTGCCGATTCTCGAAATGTGGGTCCTTATCAGCGTGGGCGAACAGATTGGTGCCTTAGCCACCATCGGGTTGGTACTGCTGACCGCAGTGATTGGCCTGGCGCTGCTGAAAAGGCAGGGTATTTCCACCGTGATGCGTGCCCAACAAAAGATGCAGGCCGGAGAGATGCCGGCCAGAGAAATGGCGGAAGGGATTTTCCTCGCGGTTGGCGGTGCTCTGCTGCTGACCCCGGGCTTTATCACCGATGCCTTTGGCTTCGCCTGCCTTGTTCCCGGGGTGCGTCAGCTTATTATCGGGAAACTCCTTGGTCATGTTGTCGTGGTGCGGGGAGCCAGTTATTCAGAGGGCCCCTATCACAAACCCGGCGCGGGGAATTCACATCAGGGGCATCCGCACCAGGACAACTCCCAACAAGGGCATTCTCCCGACGTGATCGAAGGCGATTACGAGCGCGAAGATAAGGACGGACCCGGCAAGGGCGGTTGAAATTTAATCAGTTTTGCCGGGTAACCCTGCCGAGTCCTTCAATTCTCAAAATTTCCTCCAGTTTTTTCTCCCGCCGCTGTTGAAATTCCACGGTATCCCCCCCAGATAGGCTGCACCCCAAGTTTTTCCTGGCCCGGTTACCCCGGGGCAGGGCTGGCGGAGGACCCGCAGGGCGGGCCCGAGCCACTTGTAATTGCAACCCTAAACGACTCATTGGAGAGCCAATCCATGAAAATTCGTCCTTTACACGATCGCGTTGTAGTACGCCGTAAGGAAGAAGAAGAGAAAACTGCTGGTGGCATCGTGCTGCCGGGTGCAGCGAAAGAAAAGCCGAATCAGGGCGAAGTGGTTGCCGTTGGCGAAGGCAAACTGCTGGATAACGGTGACGTGCGTGCACTGTCCGTAAAAGTAGGTGACACCGTGGTGTTCGGCCGTTATGCCGACAGCAACACCCTCAAGGTGGACGGCGAAGAGCTGATCATCATGAGCGAAGGCGACATCTACGGCGTACTGGAAGGCTAAGACCCCCGGTACTTTTTCCCGACAAGACGCAACCACGAGCAGAATTGAGGAAATAAGATCATGGCAGCAAAAGACGTAAAATTTGGTGACGACGCTCGCCAGAAAATGCTGAACGGCGTAAACATTCTGGCTGACGCCGTAAAAACCACCCTGGGTCCGAAGGGCCGCAACGTGGTACTGGACAAGGCTTTCGGCGCTCCGACCGTGACCAAAGACGGTGTATCGGTAGCCAAAGAAATCGAGCTGAAAGACAAGTTCGAAAACATGGGCGCCCAGATGGTGAAGGAAGTTGCTTCCAAAGCTTCTGACACCGCAGGTGACGGCACCACTACCGCCACCGTACTGGCTCAGGCGATCGTAACCGAAGGCCTGAAATCTGTCGCTGCTGGCTTCAACCCGATGGACCTGAAGCGCGGTATCGATAAAGCCGTTGCCGCAGCCGTTGACCACATCGCCGGCCTGGCTACCCCGTGCACCGACAGCAAGTCCATTGCTCAGGTAGGTACCATCTCCGCCAACAGCGACGAGAACGTCGGCACCATCATCGCTGAAGCGATGGACAAGGTGGGTAAAGAAGGCGTAATCACCGTTGAGGAAGGCCAGTCTCTGGAAAACGAGCTGGACGTGGTTGAAGGTATGCAGTTCGACCGCGGCTACCTGTCTCCTTACTTCATCACCAACCAGGAAAACATGACTGCCGAACTGGACAGCCCGTTCATCCTGCTGGTTGACAAGAAAATCTCCAACATCCGCGATCTGCTGCCCCTGCTGGAGCAGGTAGCCAAGGCCTCCAAGCCGCTGCTGATTATCGCTGAAGACGTAGAAGGCGAAGCGCTGGCGACTCTGGTAGTCAACAGCATGCGCGGTATCGTAAAAGTAGCTGCGGTTAAAGCACCGGGCTTCGGCGACCGTCGTAAAGCCATGCTGCAGGACATCGCGATCCTGACCGGCGGCACCGTGATTTCTGAAGAAGTTGGTCTGGAGCTGGAAGCCACCACTCTGGAGCACCTGGGTACCGCCAAGCGCGTAACCCTGTCCAAAGAAAACACCGTCATCGTAGACGGCGCTGGCGACGCTGCTGACATCGAAGCACGCGTTAAGCAAATCCGTGCACAGATCGAAGAATCTTCTTCCGACTACGACAAAGAGAAGCTGCAAGAGCGCGTAGCCAAACTGGCTGGCGGTGTTGCCGTGATCAAGGTTGGCGCTGCCACCGAAGTCGAAATGAAAGAGAAGAAAGCTCGCGTTGAAGACGCCCTGCACGCTACCCGCGCTGCAGTGGAAGAGGGCGTTGTACCTGGCGGTGGTACCGCTCTGGTGCGCGCTACCCAGGCGATCTCCGTAATCGGAGACAACGAAGACCAGAACCACGGTATTGCCGCTGCACTGCGCGCCATGGAAATGCCGCTGCGCCAGATCGTTACCAACGCTGGTGACGAAGCTTCTGTAGTCGTAGACAAGGTGAAGCAGGGCGAAGGTAACTTCGGCTACAACGCCGGTACCGGTGAATACGGCGATATGCTGGAAATGGGTATCCTGGACCCGGCCAAGGTGACTCGCTCCGCTCTGCAGGCGGCTGCCTCTATCGCTGGCCTGATGATCACCACCGAAGCCATGGTTGCAGACATCCCGGAAGACAAGCCGGCTGCACCTGACATGGGTGGTATGGGCGGAATGGGTGGCATGGGCGGCATGATGTAAGCCGGCCTTCCAGCCAATCCTCAAAAAACCCCGCTTCGGCGGGGTTTTTTTATGGCTGCAGATTCTCCGGTAACAATCGGCGATGTTGAAAGTGGATGGTTAGCTGGCTATCAGGTACAGGGGCGAAGGCTCTCTCACATCGTTACCTGGATTAAGGCTATCCATGGGGCTCAATACCCCCTTGCTGCCCCTGTTCACCACATGGGTATAGATTTCTGTGATGCTAATATCCGAATGCCCTAGCAGCTCTTGGATAGTGCGTAAATCGTAGCCCGATTCCAACAGGTGCGTCGCAAAGCTATGACGAAAAGCATGTGCGCGTGCCGGCTTATGGATACCCGCGGCTTTTACCGCTTGCCTGATCTGCTTGGTCAGCGCGGTAGGGTGCAGGTGGTGACGTCGAACCACACCTGTGCGAGGGCAGGGGCCGACACGTGAAGCCGGAAATATGTACTGCCAGCCCAGTTCCTTCGCTGCGTTTGGATACTTGCGTGCAAGTGCATCAGGCAGAAAGACCTCCCCCATTCCATCTACAATATCTTGCTCATGAAGAATTCGCACGCGTTCGATTTGCCGGCGTAGGTCGGGGATAAGTCCCTGCGGCAAGATCGTGGTTCGATCTTTGTTTCCCTTGCCTGAACGCACATAAATATTATTACTGCCGAAATCAATATCCTTCACACGTAGTGACAGCAACTCTGCCGAGCGAAGCCCCGCACCATAGAGCAACTCCACACGTAAGCGCGAGGGCCCAGACAAATGCGAAAGAATGGCCCCGATTTCTGCTCGACTGTAAACCACTGGTAATCTTCGCGGCCGTTTCGCCTGGGAGAATGAAAGTCCTTCTAGCGGCTTGTCCAAAAAACGGGAATATAGATAAACCAAAGCATTGAGCACAATCCGTTGTGTTCCCACAGAGCAGTCACGCTCCTCTGACAGGTGCGTCAGGTAGTGTTCGACCTCTGGCACGCCCATCTCATCGGGATGCCGCTTTTTATGAAAGACAATGAATCGCTTAATCCACTGGATGTATGTTCGCTCTGTTGTATACGCCAGGCCCTGATTTCTCATATGTAATCTGAGGGCATCTAGAAAGCGAACGGGGCGTGCAGGAACCCTTTGCCTGATGTTATCCATAACGAACTCAAGTTAACTGTTTTTATATACAGTATGCGCCCGATAGCTATCCGTCAATGTCGGATTCAGAAGCCTGTGGCTTGTGTGCAGGGAATGCGATAGTCTAAGTTACTGATTTTAAAGGGCTCCATTACAGATAAGTGAGCCAAACGAAAAAGAAAAACAAAAGCCATAGGCTTCTTTATTCAGGCTGTTACGTTTAGTAAAGAGTTTTAACTTCATGATTTTACTAAACTTTTCCGTTTTTCGTTGATTTGTCCGCCAGTGAACACAATCTTGGTGGAAAGAAGCCTTTGGCTTATGAATAAAACTGTTAGGTGCAGGAGTAATCATCGACATGAAATTCCACGTTGAGCTCAATGAGAATGAAGAAGCAATCTCTTTAGAGGAATTGCCAGCTTGGCTCGATCAAGTGGAAATCATGGATAAAGGAGAGCTTTGGCTAGGTAAAGGCGGCAAGGCAAACCCGTGGTGGAAAACATTTCTTGGCCTCCAACCTCAGCGTGTTGAACCTCTACTCAGTCTAGAATGGTGCGGCAATGGAGCATGCCTCTATTTCCATGATGAAAACTGGAGTGAATATAGAGTCCTTTCAAAGAATAGCTCAGTTCAGTTTTCTCAAGAGGTAAGGGCTGCGATTTCGCACGGTGAAGAAAATCCAGCACCACATGACGAGTGTATTGAAAAATCGATTGCTTTTAGCGCAGTTAGGGAAAGTATCAAGTGTTGGGAGCGACCAACGTGGTTGGAGTACAGGTACGTTGAGTAAGCACCTAACAAGGTGCGGCAGACCGACGTCTTATTTTGCGCATTTTTTGCGCAGTCGCTGCGCTCCTATCTTCGCGCAAAAAATACACAAAGTAAGCCGCCGCTGCGCACGGCGTTAAGGCATTAATTCGAACGTCTGAGTATGAATAAAGATATTACAGAATTTTTGGTCGCCATCTCAAAACCTTCAATCGGCTGGTGGCCATTTCCATTTATGCGGCCAATTGAGGGTGAGGAGTTTGGTGTTGCCAGATACCTCACATGCATCTTGCTCTACCCGACATTTATCTGGTGCTTTTCCTCGTTAATCATATTTTTAAAGACGAATGGTGGCTTTGTCCCGTATTTGGGTTACTACTTTATCGGATTATTCATTGCGTTTTTGGTGTGTTTTTCACTAATGGCTAGTGCCTGGAACAAAGTATATGGGGCAAGTAAGCCTTAACAAACGCAAGCAGGATGCTGCGGCCCTTCGGGCCTCCGCGGGACGCCCAACACTATGCACGTTTTGTGCAGGTCGCTGCGCTCCCAGTTTCGCACAAAACGTGCATAGCATTGGTCGCCCCTGTTGCGGGCGTTACGTTTCGGTAGTAAATAATTATGTTGGGTATTCTAAAATACGTTGGATTTTTGATCTTGGCCTTTATTGGTGTAGGGCAAACCTACGTCTATCGGCGCATTCAAGGTAAATGGAAGTCCTTCCCTGTAGTGCGGGGAGAAATCATAGAATCTAAACTCGCAAATTTTACAAATACAGAAGGGCAGCGAGTTTACGAGGCAAATATAAAATTTGAGTATGATTTTGAAGGCCAAAAGTACTGTTCAGATACTCCGCTTCTTCGGTCTCCACAATTGTTCAAAGATCATAACTTTGAGCACGAACTTCTTCAAAAATACAAAGTGGGTGATCGCGTTAATGTCAAGGTTTTACCTCGATCGCCAAAAGTAGCATTTATTGAGATTGAACCTTTCAGTAGGCTTTCTGCTATCGCTATTCCCATACTTGCAGTACTGTATCTTGCTTTTGTATTTGGGTACGGTTGGTTCATGGTTGAGGTCATGGGGCATGATTCTGACCTGGGAGACCGGGTGTTTGAGCAGATCCAAAAAACGTAACAAAGCGCTGCAGACCGACGGCTAACTTTGCGCACTTTTTGCGCGGTCGCTTCGCTCCTATTATCGCGCAAAACATGCGCAAAGTTAGCCGCGGCTGAGCGCGGCGTTAGTGATAATAGTGCAATTATTAAAAAATCTAGCCGCACCAATTATCGGGGCCATTGGATCAAGCTGCTACGGCTATCTAGCAATTTTTACAGTGGTCCTAAAAGGCACGTGGCTGGATAAACTTTATATTGGAGCTGGCGTAGTTGGCGCGCCAATTGGGGCTTTGCTATTGTGGATCGCTGAGGCCTTGGGGTTAGTGGTAGACTCAGGCATGGCCGGCGGCATCATAATATTTGCTCTTGGCGGGTTTGTAGTATGGGCCTATATATTTTTTGTTATTGCGCACATGGTAATCAATAGAATCCGCAGTGGTCGGCATCACTAACAAGGCCGGGCAATTTGCTCTGGGCCTTCGGCCCTCCGCGGGACAGCTTACCTTGTGCACGGTTTGCGCAGGTCGCTTTGCTCCCATTTTTGCGCAAAACGCGCACAAGGTAAGCTGCCCCTGCCGGCGGCGTTATGTGTCCTACAGAAAAATGGAAAATAGAGCCGTACCGATCACAGTTTCAATTGTAGTGCTAGTTGCGCTGTCAGTTCTATTCGGTGTTGCTTATGAGGAGTGGGATGGTCTCTGTGGCCACAAGGAAGAGTTTGGTCTTTTTCCATTCTATCGTATTGGCATTCCATCTGACCCATCTGGAGAATGCTCAACGGGTTTTATAGCTAAGGGAGTAGTTAAAACTAGTATCGCGGCTATGTTCTTAGTGGCATCCGTGGTTGTTTCATTGCGGAAACACGAAGGGAAGGTGAAGTGCCAGTAACTCCACATAACAAACAGCGGCAGAGCGACAGCCAACGCTACGCACCTTTTGTGTTACTCACTGGCGCTCAAACATTAACACAAAAAGTGCTCCGCGCTGGCTGCGCCTGCGCTGGGCGTTAAGGTCAAATGAGTAGCAAGTTAATATTGTTAATAGCGGTGGGAATTTTCGGAGTTGTTACTGGTGAAGATTCTCTTCGGGCGGCGAGTACGGCTAACCCTCCAATTACGTGGGAGGTTCTACCATACCTATTTTTAGGGGGCATGATCGCTGTATTTGTCGTAATTACAATTCAGATCTTTAGAGAAAATAAGAAGTACGGACAATGGGCTATAAATTGTATGAGTGCATGTTCCATATATTTCACGGCAACTGGAGCAAGTGCCGTTGTGCTGGCGGGCCAAGTTAGTCCTGGAACTTTACTGTTTTTAGTCGTTGGTTTGGGGGCGGGTGCAGGAATCTTGGGCTCTTGGTATCTATTTCGAGTCCGACACCTTAACAATCACAGGCAGTGAGGCTCCAGGCCTTCGGCCTTCCGCGGGACGTCTTACCTTATGCACGTTTTGCGCAGTCGCTTCGCTCCTATTTTCGCGCAAAAAACGCATAAGGTAAGCCGCCCCTGCTGTGGGCGTTATATTTCTTGAGCATGAGTAAAGTCGATCAGACAGAGGTTGTAGAGAGACTGAAGGTTGGGGTCTTATGTAGAGACTTTTCTGGACGTCTTTGCTACGAGATAAATGATTTTCCTCTCGAAAAATACAAAGCGACCAAAACTGCGCTGGTTAAGAAATTTGGGTTGTGGCCGTTCGGTGTCACAATCTACGGATTGGATGAAGTTTTTCAAAGCTATATGCATGGATTGAAGCGGATAGGTATTGAGTGGGATGTATGGTCCGGGTTCATTGTTGTTGCTAAGAGTAAGCGCGCTGAAAATCTCGTAATTAATATGGCTCGGCACCTTGAAAGTACCATCGAAATATAACAATCACAGGCAGCAAGGCTCCGGCCCTTCGGGCCTCCGCGGGACGTCTTACCTTATGCACGTTTTGCGCGGTCGCTTCGCTCCCATTATTGCGCAAAACACGCAAAGGGTAAGCCGCCCCTGCTGTGGGCGTTATGTGAATATTAGAACAGAGAAAATGCATTGAGCAGTAAAGCAAAAATAGAAGAACCATTGACTGAGCGGGCCAGAGCGGGCTACATATTTGCCTGGATAGTTTATGGCCCAGTTATCAGATATACCCACCTAGGGCGAGGACGAAGTGTCGAACTAGTCGATATTTCATTTCAGATCGAACTGGTTTTGGCCGCATTTCCAATCATCGTTTTATGTATATTCAATGTTCCGGAATTAGTATCACCCGTAAATTTTTCCTACGTTGTGATCGCGTGGCATATATCTTTGATGGTGGCTTCTTGGTCCATTCTCAATGAGAAAACTCTCAGTAGGTTTTATAAGCAATCTAAAGGCATTAAAGAATTACGAAAAGTCGTTGAGGTTTGTGAGTCTCAAAGTTATATGTGGTTCTTGTTCTTTACATCATTCGTGATGATGTTTGTTGTACTGATAGCTTACCTCTATTTCTGGGCTTACGATGCATTAGAGGTCGCCCTCACATAACAAACAGCGGCAGAGCGACGGTCAACACTACGCACCTTTTGTGTTGCTCGCTGTCGCTCAAACATTAACACAAAAGGTACTCCGCGTTGGCTGCGCCTGCGCTGGGCGTTAGGGCAATAGAAGAAAGTATGCCTAGTTACAAAAGTAATCTCGAAATCATGGTGGCTGAAAGCATTGGAAAGTTAATCCTTGCTTTCTCCAGTCTGGAGTTAAATGTAAACCTTTGCCTTCAATGGGCAGTAAATGCAAAGGATTTTCATGCCGTAAATCCTTTAGTGGAGAGGCTATCTTTCAAAAGTAAAATTGATGCACTAGTCGAGATTGTCGCAATTAAATTTCCATCCAACCAAGAATGTGTCTCGGATTTTAGATCTTGGCATAAGAAGATGGATAAATTGCGTACAAAACGCAATTCATTTATTCATGGTCGGTGGGCTTATGCTCACATCAATGAAGAAATTGTTAATGTCGCTCCCGGTATGATTGGGCCGGAGCCGCTTAAAGAGACGCGTTATAGCGTTAAAGGCTTAGAAAAAGAGCTCCACGCGCTAGAGGAAGTTTTAAATGAGCTCAATGAAATCAGGGAAAGGTGGCGGGTATAAAGGCCCTAACAAGGTGCTGCAGGGGACGTCTTACTTTGTGCACCTTTTGCGCAGTCGCTGCGCTCCTATTTTCGCGCAAAATGCGCACAAAGTAAGCCGTCCCTGAGCACGGCGTTAAGGCAAGTAAACATGAACAAAGGCTTGTGCCATATATGTGATCGTCGGATTCAGAACACTGGATTTGATAAATGTATGTATTGTGGTGCTGAGCTTTTAGAGAATCAGAAATTTACAGAGTCGGAGAAATCTTCAATCGAAGCTAAGCGAAAATCTGTAGAGAAAGAGTTGCGGCAAAAGAAAGCGGCGCAAACAGGAGTGCCATCGTCGACTGATGGTTTCGGTGGTGGCATAGATTTTGGCTTCGGTGACTCGGGCTGCGATTAGTGGAGGCCTTAACAAACACAGGCAGTTTGCTACGGCCCTTCGGGCCTCCGCGGGACGGCTTACCTTGTGCACCTTTTGCGCAGGTCGCTACGCTCCCATTTTCGCGCAAAATGCGCACAAGGTAAGCCGCCCCTGCTGTGGGCGTTACACATCATGATGATTTGTCCGAAGTGTGAGTATGAAAGGAACGGATATGAAAGGGTGCCAGACTGGCAGTGCCCTGAGTGTGGTATTGCTTATTCTAAAATTGAGATCATAAAAGAAGAGGCTATAGCGCAGCGAGATGAATGGAAAAGAGAAGATGAAGAGATCAGGCAGAGAGTCGAAGAGTTTCGACCATACGCAGTTGCGTGTGTCAGTCTATTCTTCGCTTATTTTTTATACTTTTTCATGTCTGGAAAAAGCAACTTCGGCGTAGTCTGGCCAATCATTTTGGGTGCATCTTTGCTCTTTTTATGTCAAAAAATGGTCGCTACAGGAATTTTTTTCCATAGAGCTTTTAATTTCACTCCGAGAGAAAGGTATCCGTCTAATTTTAAGGTTGAGCTAGTGGCTGGCCTCTCTGGAGGGGTCTGGTTGGTTTACATAGGGTTTTCCAATTATTTGGGTGCTGCGTAGCAAATGTGTAACAAAGCCAGGCACTATGCTCCGGGCCTTCGGCCCTCCGCGGAACAGCTTACCTTGTGCACATTTTGCGCAGGTCGCTGCGCTCCCATTTTTGCGCAAAACGCGCACAAGGTAAGCTGCCCCTGCTGGCGGCGTTAGGCAAGGGTATACATCGAGGGATCATGAGAATAAAAATAAGTAAAGATCAGTGGAAGCTGATTTTATTCTGGTCAATCCTTATTCTTATTGCACCGTTCGCAATAGAGACAGTCATGCTTGCTGAGTTGGCTGGTGCAGAGTTTGCCATTGGTTTTCTGTTGTTGTACCTGAAGCAGAGCATCATGTTTGCGAGAGAAAAGATTGCTCAAATTCAACTATCAATTGAAAGTATGGCGTCTATGTTGAGTAGGCATACAGCCTTCAGAGAAAGGCATTTTCTTTCTCATGCGGGGCTTTCTCTCGTGGTAATTGCAACAGGAACACCGGTATTTTATGCAGCCATTGTTTGGTATCCCGTGCTATTAACAGGTACATATACATAATTCTGCCTAACAATCACGGGCAGTGAAGCTCCGGCCCTTCGGGCCTCCGCGGGACGGCTTATCTTATGCACGTTTTGCGCGGTCGCTTCGCTCCCATTTTTGCGCAAATCGCGCATAAGATAAGCCGCCCCTGCCGTGGGCGTTATATGCAAAAGGATAAAGAATGATTTTTTGGGCAACATTCGCTGTATTTGGTGTCTGTCTTATTCTAGAGAGCATTACGTCCTGGATATTTATCCGAGGCAGTCGAAAGAAGCACCCGGTTTTATGGAAGCACTCTGGTGAGCCAACCTTACTTAGGAATGGCGATCTCATTAGCGCTTGGCCATTAAACAAATATCTGATGTATAAGGATTATGAGTCAGTTTCCTGTGAGTCAGCTAAAGCTTTCGCTGAAAAGTGGAGGTTGCCCTTTGTTTTGAGCTACTTTTCAGCGTTCGTATCCGTTGTATTCTTCTTCGGCGCTATGTTTGTTTTTGGTGTGCCCGAGTAATGCATGTAACAAGTCAATTAACTAAGCGCCTTCGGCGCCGGACAGCTTACACTGCGCTCCGCTCCGTTCCAGCTGCCGGTAAGCGGGGCGTTAGCCGTCATAAGGAAAGTCGAGCATGAAAATAATAAAAATACTGATGATTGCCACCATTGGTCTATCTCCACTTTCTCATTCGGAGGAAGATCGAGAGCCCTTAAGAACAATGTCAGATTGCTTGATAATGCATAATTGGAGTTCCTGGGGTATGTGGAGATTCGATGTGTATGCACTGGCTAGTGAAAAAATATTGATCGGGGATAGTAATAACTATTTTCTAGTTACATCTAGTGAGCCAGGTTACAAGCATGTAGTTGCTGGGGAAACTGTTGCACACTTCAAGGAAGCTGAATCGCTGAAGGAGTTGGGGGCCGAGTGTAAAGAAAATTGCCCCGTGAATTATAAAAAGCGTACCGGTTGGTTTAAGCGTCGGTGCAGCTCTTTTCAGTCCTGAGCCATGAAATGGCTAACAAGGCCGGGGGAAGATACTCCGGGCCATCGGCCCTCCGTGGTACGCTGTAGCTTGCGCTTGAGATGCTAGGATCACTGAGCTGCCACTTTTATGCAAAAAGTTTACAGATCAAGCTGCTTCCCTTAGTCACTTGACGTGTTTTCAAGGAGGAAACAATGAGTCTTTATCAAATTGCACAACTCAATATCGCTGCGCTAAGTGCGCCTATCGATTCGCCGCAGCTCGCAGATTTTGTGGCGAACCTCGATAGGGTTAATGCTCTGGCGGAGGCGTCTCAAGGCTTTGTTTGGCGTCTCCAAACAGAAGAAGGGGATGCTACCGGGATTGATTATTTTGGTTCCGATAAGATCGTGAATCTATCCGTTTGGGAGTCGGTCGAGGCTCTACACAGCTACGTTTATCGCTCTGCCCATGTTGAGATCATGCGGCGTAAGCAAGAGTGGTTTGAAAAGATGGGGGAGGTCCACATGGTGCTTTGGTGGGTTCCTGTTGGTCACATCCCATCAATCGAGGAGGCGGCAGAAAGGCTAAACATTCTGCGAGAAAGCGGCCCAACGGCGGCGGCTTTTACATTCAGGAAGGTATTTCAGGCTCCCGGTGAGCTCAACTCGACTCCAGAGGTAACTTGAACTGGTAACTGATCCATCACTAAGCGAATTAATTGTGGTTGTGAGGACAGAAAAGAAAAAGGCCCGAACTTTCTCAAGTTCGGGCCTTTCTTGTATGGCGCGCTCGGGAGGATTCGAACCTCCGACCGCCTGGTTCGTAGCCAGGTACTCTATCCAGCTGAGCTACGAGCGCGTCGTTGTGGTTGCGAACTATAGTGACTTGCCTTGGCTTCGTCAACTCTTTTTTAAAGAAATTTTTAAAAAACTCTTTAAAAATCCGCAGGTTACCGAACTTCTTGGCTTTCCGGAGATCGCCGGTTCAGCTCGATAGGGCGCGCATTCTGCCGCGGGCCCCGGGTCTTTGCAAGCACTTTTTTCAGCTTTTTTTGCGGGCGGGTAATGTGCACTGTTCGAGGCGCGGATTCAGCCTATGCGGCGCTGCTTTCAGCGTGGTCATGGCGTAGGTGGCCGTCCCCTTCCGCGGGCCTCATGTGCTCTGCAAAAGCCTGTTCCAGCAGCTCCGGGTCACGGTGGCGCTTGATCTGTTCAAAAAAGCGGATGGCTTCCGGGTAGCTGAGTTTGAGATACGCGAGCCACTGCTTGATGCGGTTGCCGAGATACTTGGCCGGGTAAATATCCTTTGTTGTGGAATAGTAGTCATACAGCAGGGTGGCTACCTGGTGCCATTGCAGCGGCTGGTAGTCGCGCCCCTCGCACAGGGCCTGAATCTGGAGTCCTATATCTGGTCGCGCCAGCAGGCTGCGGCCGAACATGTACGCGTCACAGCCGGTGACCTCGCGGCAGCGCTTGAAATCGTCCAGGGTCCACAAGTCGCCATTGGCAATCACCCTGATACCCAGTTGCTCGCGAATCTCGCCAATGTATTCCCAGTACGCAGGGGGACGGTAGCCATCCACCTTGGAGCGGGCGTGTACCGCCAGCTCGGATGCGCCGCCGGCCTCGGCTGCTCGGGCATTGTCGAGGTAGCTGCTGCGGTCGCTGTAGCCCAGCCGGATTTTGGCGGATACCGGAATCTCTGCGGGCACCGCATTGCGAACCGCGGCCACGATGCCTTCAACCCGGGAAGGGGACTGGAGCAGGCAGGCACCGCCGTCGCTGTTGTTGACCGACTTCGCCGGGCAGCCAAAGTTGAGGTCGATGGATATGGCACCGGCGTCCACTGCTTTGGCCGCGTTGTACGCCATGGCTTGCGGGTTACCGCCTAGTAACTGCAGTTTGACCGGCGTGCCGCTGGGGGTATGCGCGCCCTGTTCCAGTTCGGGGCACAGGCGGGTGAAGACCCTGCGCGGCAATCTTGTGTGGGTGACACGCACAAACTCGGTCACACAGATATCCACACCGCCAATTCTGGACAGAAGCGCCCGCACATGGTGATCGATAACACCCTCCATTGGAGCCTGGTAGATCATCGGCGTATCCGGTGTCGCGTTTGGGGTCGGGGACTGCGTGTTTTGCATGGGTCTCTGGTAGCCAGTACTGCTAGCGGTTATAGGGCTTCGATGGCCGGCTATTGTACGAAATTCCACTGTCCGCTGTGCAATTATTCGACACTGGCGTGAGAGGGGCGCCCTGATCGAATTTGGTAGCGAAAATGGTAGAAATGATCGGTAATTGGCGGGTTCTTGGTTGCTTCTGTAACTAATAAGTGTTTGATTTTGAAAGGATCTTGTATTGATAATATCGCCCGAAAAATCGGAACACATACATAAAAAGCATTTTGCGAGGGGATACAGGTGCAAGAGTCACTGATGCAGCAAGGTCTGGATATCACGCTGTTCGGCATGGGGATTGTTTTCACGTTCCTGCTGGTTCTGGTTATCTGCACGACCATCATGTCCCGCTTTATCACACGTTTTTTCCCCGAGGCCGAGCCTGTTATCGCTCCGGCCCCATCGCCTGCTGCCGAGCCCGGGGATGCGCGCCTGAAGAAAATTATTGAGGCTGCCATCGAGCAGCACCGCAATAAGCGTCGCTGACACGCGAGGCAAAATTAAAGCGCTCAACGAACGATCTGACTTGGCCGGGTGGTAATCGAAAGAACCCCCGGCGCCAGAGCAGCGCGTTATCGAACTTTTCAAGATCAACTTTCCAAGAGAGACGACCCATGACTGAGGTTAAAAAGCCATTGGGGATTACGGACGTAGTCCTGCGCGACGCCCACCAGTCGCTATTCGCCACCCGCCTGCGGCTGGATGACATGCTGCCCATCGCAGAGAAGTTGGACAAAGTGGGTTTCTGGTCTCTGGAGTCCTGGGGCGGCGCGACTTTTGACGCGTGTATCCGCTATCTGGGCGAAGATCCGTGGGAGCGGATTCGCGAGTTGAAAAAAGCCATGCCGAACACGCCGCAACAGATGCTGTTCCGCGGCCAGAATATTCTCGGTTATCGCCACTACGCCGATGACGTGGTGGAAAAATTTGTCGAGCGCGCAGCCACCAACGGTGTGGATGTATTCCGCGTGTTTGATGCCATGAACGATATGCGCAACCTGCAAACCGCGCTCGCGGCCGTGAAAAAGCAGGGCAAGCATGCACAGGGCACCATTTCTTATACGGTGAGCCCGGTTCACAATATGGACCTGTGGGTAGATCTGGGGCGCCAGATCGAAGACATGGGTGCCGACTCCATCGCGATCAAGGATATGGCCGGCCTGCTGCGTCCCTACGAGGGCTACGAGCTGGTAAAACGCCTCAAGGATGCGGTGGATATCCCCATTCACATGCAGTGTCATGCCACCACCGGCCTGTCCACTGCTACCGCGCTCAAGTGTGTGGAAGCGGGCATCGATAATATCGACACCGCCATCTCTTCCATGTCCATGACCTACGGACACAGCCCCACCGAAGCGGTGGTAGCGATTCTGGAAGGCACCGAACGCGACACCGGCCTGGATATCAACTTGCTGGAAGAGATCGCCGCGTATTTCCGTGAAGTCCGCAAAAAATATGCGAAGTTCGAAGGCTCCCTGCGCGGCGTTGACTCGCGCATTCTGGTGGCACAGGTGCCGGGCGGCATGCTCACCAATATGGAGAACCAGCTGCGCGAACAGGGTGCGGGCGACCGTCTCGACGAGGTGCTGGAAGAGATTCCGCGCGTGCGCAAGGACCTGGGCTTTATCCCACTGGTGACACCGACCTCCCAGATTGTGGGCACCCAGTCGGTACTGAATGTGCTGACCGGTGAACGTTACAAGTCCATCTCCAAGGAAACCGCGGCGGTACTCAAGGGCGAGTACGGCGCGACCCCGGCCGAGGTGAACAAGGAGCTGCAGGACAAGGTACTGGACGGCGCTGAACCGGTCACCGGCCGCCCCGCGGATCAGCTGGCGCCCGAGCTGGACAAGCTCGCCGCAGAGCTGCAGGAAAAAGCGGCGGCGGACGATATCTTGCTGACCGAAGGCGAGGGCCAGATCGACGACGTGCTGACCTACGCATTGTTCCCGCAGATCGGCCTCAAGTTCCTGAAGAACCGCGATAACCCGGACGCCTTCGAACCGGTGCCCACCGGCAAGGAATCCTCGGAAGTGAAAAACGACGCGGGTGAAGGTGTTTACACCGTCTCCGTGGAAGGGCAGAGCTACACCGTTACCGTCGCCGATGGCGGCGATGTCACGGGCATGGTCAAGGTGGGTGGTGAAGCCGCTGCGACGGGCGCCCCGGCAGCAGCGCCGGCTGCGGCTGGCACCGGTGAGGCGGTGAAGGCGCCGCTGGCGGGCAATATCTTCAAGGTGCTGGTCAAGCCCGGCGACCAGGTGACCGAGGGTCAGAACATTGTGATTCTGGAAGCCATGAAGATGGAAACCGCGGTCAGTGCACCGCGCGCCGGTAGCGTAACCGGGGTGACCATCAAGGAAGGCGATGCAGTGGCGGTGGGCGATGCCCTGCTGACCATCGCTTAACGGGGGCGCTTGTGGAAAACATAACAAATCTCTGGCTCTCGTCCGGCGCCAACCAGATGGCATTCGGGCAATTCGCCATGATGCTGGTGTGCTTGGGGCTGCTGTTCCTCGCCATCCGCAAAAACTTTGAGCCCCTGTTGCTGGTGCCGATCGGTTTCGGCGGCATCCTGGCCAACATTCCCGGTGCCAACCTGGCGGTGCCGGCGGTGGAAGCGGCGATCTACGCAGGCGATGCGGGCGTGCTGTCCCAGCTTGCGCAGGCGCTGGGCTTGGGAGCATTTGAATCCGTCGAGGGCCTAAAGGCTGCGCTGGAAAGCGCTCCCGCTGCGGCCCATGAGCGTGCGGCACAGGTGGCTGCAGATGCCGGTTACAACAACGGCATGCTGTACAACTTCTACAGCGTGGCGATTGCATCCGGTGTGGCGCCGTTGGTGATCTTTATGGGCGTTGGTGCCATGACGGACTTCGGACCGCTGCTGGCCAACCCGCGCACTCTGTTCCTCGGTGCTGCGGCCCAGTTCGGCATCTTTGCCACGGTGCTTGGCGCGGTGGGCATGTCCGCCCTGGGTATCATGGACTTCTCCATCGCAGACGCCGCCGCCATCGGTATCATCGGCGGCGCTGACGGCCCCACGGCGATCTACGTGTCCAGCCTGCTGGCCCCGGACCTGCTGGGTGCGATTGCGGTAGCGGCGTACTCCTACATGGCGCTGGTGCCACTGATCCAGCCGCCAATCATGCGTGCGCTGACCACCGAGCAGGAGCGTCGTATCGAGATGGTTCAGCTGCGCCCGGTCAGCAAGCGCGAGAAGATCGTATTCCCGCTGGTGCTGTTGATCCTGGTTGCCCTGTTCCTGCCGGATGCAGCGCCGCTGCTGGGTATGTTCTGTTTCGGTAACCTGATGCGGGAGTGCGGTGTGGTATCGCGCCTGTCCGACACCGCGCAGAACGCGCTGATCAATATCACCACCATCTTCCTCGGCCTGTCTGTGGGCTCGAAGCTGGCGGCGGACAAGTTCCTGGATCCGAAAACCCTTGGAATTCTGGCGCTGGGTATCGTGGCCTTCGCCATCGGCACGGCGGCCGGTGTGCTGATGGCCAAGCTGTTGAATGCGCTCAGCAAGAACAAGATCAACCCGTTGATCGGGTCCGCGGGTGTGTCCGCGGTGCCGATGGCGGCGCGGGTTTCCAACAAGCTGGGGCTCGAGGCCAATCCGCACAACTTCCTGCTGATGCATGCCATGGGGCCCAACGTGGCCGGTGTGATCGGCTCGGCGGTCGCGGCGGGCGTCATGATCACCATGGTGCGTGCGATGACCGGTTGACCGGTTTTCGATGGCTGCTTTCGCACCCGCAGAAACCCCGCTCCGGCGGGGTTTTTTGTATCTCGACCCATGCGCCGACCTGTTGGTCTGGTTTTGCTCTGGGGGGAGGGGCCCGCTGTAGCGCTCCGTGCTAAGATGGCCGCCGTTTTAGCAACACAGCAGCGCGGTTTTCAGCGCTGTGGAAGGAGAGGTTATGTCCTGGTTGGGAGCAGGTATTGGCGCTGGCATCGGCATGATGTTTGGCGGCCCTATCGGCGCTGCGTTGGGCGCCTGGGTCGGTGGATCTTTTGGCTCGGGGCTGAAAAAGCTCAGCGAGGCCGGCGTTACCCTGAACCGCGATGGCGCGCAGACGGTGTTTATCGTCGCACTGTTTTCCATGTTGGCGAAAATGGCCAAGGCGGATGGTCAGGTCTCCAAGGCGGAAATTCAGCTGATCGAGGATTTCATCAGCAACAACCTGCGCCTGAATGCGGAAGACCGCAAGCAGGCGATCAAGATTTTCCAGAACGCCAAAGACGACAACTTCAGCATCTACGATTATGCGAACCAGTACCGGCAGCTGATTCGCAATCAGGCCATGCGCGAAATGGTGTATCGCCTGCTATTTGCGGTGGCCTTTGCCGACGGCGAGCTGCACCCGGCTGAAGAACAGATTCTGCGCCGAATCCCCGAAGCACTGGGGCTGCATGAGTCGATTTTTACCGCGATGTTTAACGAGTTCGGGCGCGGCGCTGCGGGTGCGAGCGGTACCGGTGGCCTGCAGGCGCACTACGATATTCTGGAATGCAGCCCCGATGTGAGCGACCGCGAGTTGAAGCTCGCCTATCGCCGCAAGGCGGCAGAGTTCCATCCGGACAAGATGGCCTCCAAAGGCCTGCCGGAAGAGTTTATGCGCCACGCAGAAGACCAGATGAAAAGCGTCACTGTGGCATACGACACGATTGTTGCCGCGCGCAAACGCCAGGCGGCCGTCGAGCGGGCCTGATAGAGGCCCTGACAGAGGCTCGGTTGAAAGGAGTATTCGAACATGTCCCTTGCAGAACAGATTCAGCAGAAGCTCACTAGCGCGTTCACGCCCTCTCATGTGGAAGTGGACTGTGAAAGTCATATGCACAATGTGCCCGCCGGCTCGGAGATGCATTTCCGCGTAGTCCTTGTCAGCGAGGCTTTTAATGGCACCCGCAAGGTGCAGCGGCACCAGAAAGTCTACGGTGTGCTGGCGGATGAAATGGCCGGGCCGATTCATGCCCTGGCGCTGCATCTCTACACCCCCGAGGAGTGGGCCGGACAGGCGCCCGCCAGCCCCCAGTGTCTGGGTGGCAGCAAGGGCTGAGCGCAGGGCAGGCAACTGCGCAATCGTTTATGATGCGGCCAGTTTGCGGTCGCGCGCCCATGACGGGTAAAACACAGAATTTTCAGGAGTAACAGTGGAAGACTTTATCGTCGATGTCACAGCCCAGAACGCCCAGCAGGTGTTGATCGAAGAGTCCATGAAACGCCCGGTGGTGGTGGATGTATGGGCCGAGTGGTGTGAACCCTGTAAACAGTTGATGCCGGTACTGGAAAAACTGGCCAATGAATACGCCGGGCAGTTCCTGCTCGCGAAACTCAACGCGGATACCGAGCAGGCGCTGGCGGGTCAGTTGGGCGTGCGCAGCCTGCCGACCGTGATGGTACTGAAAGACGGCCAGCCTGTGGATGGCTTTGCCGGTGCCCAGCCGGAAAAAGAAATTCGCGAGATGCTGGATAAGTACCTGCCGAAATCCTGGGACCTGCAATTGCAGCAGGCGCAGAAGCTGGTTGGTGAGAATCAACTGGACGAGGCGCTGCCGCTGTTGCGCCAGGCGTATACGGATTCCGGCGAGCGCGCCGATATCGCCAAGCAGTACGCGGCGATTCTGCTGGAAAAAAACCGGGTCAAAGACGCCGAGCAGGTGCTGGGCAAGATCCTCCTGGCAGACCAGGACTCCGACTACCAGCAGCTGATGGCACAGCTGGAGTTGAAGCAGCAGGCGGCTGACTCTCCCGAGATCAAGGCGCTACAGCAGGCGCTGGCGGAAAACCCGGACGACCAGGAAGCGGCGTACAAGCTGGCGGTACAACTCAGCCAGGCCGATCGCCACGAAGAGGCGCTCGAGACCCTGCTCGGCCTGTTGCGCAAAGATATGGGGTTTGCGGATGGCGCGGCCAAGCAGGCCTATCTGGATATCGTCAAGGCGCTCGGCGCCGGGGATCCGGTAGCGACCGCTTACCAGCGCAAGCTGATGACGCTGCTGTTCTGAGCGACCGGGTCGAGCGATCGTCATGTTCAAACTCTGTGTTTATATCCCCGAGTCACACCTGGAACCGGTGAAGCAGGCGCTGTTTGCCGCGGGCGCCGGGCGTATCGGGGATTACGACAGCTGCTGCTGGCAGGTACTCGGCAGTGGCCAGTTCCGGCCGCTCGATGGTAGCCAGCCGTTTATCGGCCAGCAGGGCGAGGTGGAACAGGTGGCGGAATACCGGGTGGAGACTGTCTGCGCGGATGCGCTTGTGGACAATGTACTCGCGGCTATGCGCGAGGCCCACCCCTACGAAGAGCCAGCGTTCGACCTGTGGAAACTGGACGAACGCTGCGGCTAGTGGCTAGCATTTTTGCCGGGTCTCCTGACCCGGGCCGGTCAGAGCTTTCGCTCGATTACCCCGCGGTGTAAGCCGTAACTTCCTTTCTCGCGGTCACTGAAGTAATGGTTCAGTGTCTGTGTCATCACTGGAAAGGCCATCTCATCCCAGGGGATGTCCTTTTCGTCAAACAGTTCCACTTCCAGCGACTCCGGCCCCGGGCCGAAATTGGTGTCTTTCAGTTCGCCGCGGTAGATCAGGTAAACCTGATTGATGTGGGGAATATCGTACACCGAGAAAAGCTCATCGACGCGGATATTCGCCCGCGCTTCTTCCCAGGACTCCCGCAGCGCGCCCTGCTCGCTGCTCTCGCCGTTCTCCATGAAACCGGCGGGTAGTGTCCACAGCCCGTAGCGGGGTTCGATGGCGCGTTTGCACAGGAGAACCTGCTCGCCCAGATAGGGCAGCACGCCAACGATAACCCGCGGGTTGACGTAATGGATGGCGCCACAGTCGTGACACAGGTGGCGGGGACGATCGTCACCGGCCGGGATTTCAAAGACGACCGTATGGCCGCAGTGGCTGCAAAATTTCATGGCGCAAGTATACCCGCGTAGGGAGTGGGCGCCAGTCTGCCTTCTATAGTGTTTGTTAAGACATTTTTGTAGTAGGCGATGGTTGGTTTTCCATGGCGCGATTTTTGATCCCGATCCTGTTGCTGTGCGCGATTACTGGCTGCTCCAAGAAAGAAGAGCAGCCTGCCGCCAAGGCGCCTCCCGTAGAGGTACTTGCGGTGCGCGAACACCAGGTGGTTCCCCGCTACGAGTATGTGGGGCGGGTGGAAGCCACGGATGAGTACATGGTGCGCCCGCGGGTTGAGGGCTATATCGAATCTCGTAACTTTGTTGAAGGCCAGCTGGTGCAGAAGGGCGAGCTGCTCTACCAGATCGACCCCAGGCCGTATATTGCTGCGCTGGACAACCAGCGGGCAAACCTGGCGCAAGCTCGCTCCGCGTTGCAGGTGGCGCAACGCAACTACCGGCGCGGCCTTGAGCTGGTGAAGACCGGCGCCATCAGCAAGGTGCAGATGGATGAGCTTACCGGCAATTTCGAGGAAGCCGAGTCCAGGGTGGCGGCGATGCAGGCGGACCTGGAATCCGCACAACTCAATCTCTCCTACACGGAAATCCGCGCACCGCTCACCGGCCTGATCGGCCGTTCCGAATTTACCGAGGGCTCTCTGGTTGGCCCCAGCACCGACCCCCTTACTTCCATTGTCCGCATGGACCCCATCTACGTAACTTTTCAGGTGCCGGAAAACCGCTTGTTCGCGGTGCAGGAGGAGGCGGAGCGCCGACGCCAGCAGGGGCAGGCAGCGGTAAAGCGCGAGGTGCGGATCAAGCAGCCGGACGGTAATTTCTATCCCTATCCCGGCATCATCGTCTTTGTGAACAACCAGATTGATCAGGCTACGGGCTCTGCGCTGGTGCGGGCGCGCTTCCCGAATCCCGAGCGTTTGCTGGTGCAGGGGCAGTTTGCGCGGGTGGCGATCAGTGTTTTCGCCGGTGCCGATGCGGTAAAGCCGCTGGTGCCGCAATCTGCGGTCCTCGAAGACATGCAGGGACGCTTTGTTTACGTGGTTGATGACGAGAATATTGCCCGCAAGCGCTATCTGGAACTGGGGCAGCGAGAAAACATGCTATGGGCCGTGCAAAAAGGCCTGAAAGCGGGCGAGCGGATTGTGGTGAACGGGCTGCAGCGGGTTTCTGCAGACAATCCGGTCACCCCCCAGAATACGGCCCTCGATCCCTACAAGGACATCCAGAAACAATCCGCGCCACAGCAAACCAGCCCCGTCTCCCAGTTCCGGGAAGGCGAAGTGTCTCCGCAAGAGCGCCGCGAAGCGGGTGCCGCCGGTACGGACGGGCGCACGGAAATGGAGCGATTTGAGTCGGAAGTGCGCGGGGGCAAAGACCTCGATGATTCAGAGCCTTCCGAAAAAGACCAGGTCCCGGATGCGTATTTTGACAGCAAGTAGATTTCGCAGTGCCGGTTGCCAGGGGAGGCGCCGGTGATAAGCGCAACGTTTATCCGCCGCCCGCGCTTTGCGTTGGTGATCTCCATTCTTATCTCACTGGCCGGGGTGCTTTGCCTGCCGTTACTTCCGATCGCCCAGTACCCGGATATCGCGCCGCCGACGGTGGTGGTGTCTGCCAGTTATCCGGGGGCGAGTGCGGAGGTGATGCGGGATAGCGTGGCCGAGCCCATCGAAGCGCAGGTGAACGGTGTGGAGGGGATGCAGTATATGTCCTCCACCAGCAGTAACGACGGCACCTATAGCCTCACGGTGACCTTCGATAGTGGATACGACGGCGATATCGCCCAGGTCAACGTGCAGAATCGCGTACAGCAGGCAACCCCGAGCCTGCCGGATGAAGTCACACGCAGCGGCGTTACCGTACAGAAGCAATCGAACACCATCCTGATGGTGATCAACCTGATCTCGAAAGAAGATAAATTCGATACGCTGTTTCTGGCGAACTACGGCGACATCTTTATCAAGGATGAGCTGGCCAGGGTGGACGGCGTCAGTAATGTCGAAATTCTGGGGGCACAGCAATATGCCATGCGCCTGTGGCTGAACCCGGACAAAATGGCTGCGCTGGACGTCACTGCCAATGATGTCATCTCCGTGGTCCGGCAGCAGAACCTGCAGGTGGCCGCAGGCAAAATCGGTGCGCCGCCGATCAAACAGGATCAGCAATTCCAGTACACCGTGATTGCCAAGGGGCGACTGGAGAGCGTCGAGGAGTTTGAAAATATCAGCATCCGTTCGCGTCCCGATGGCGGCATCGTGCGCATGCGGGATGTGGCGCGGGTAGAACTCGGAAGCGCCAGTTACAGTGCCTATGGCGAGCTGGACGGAAAGCCGTCAGCGGTTATTGCGGTGTACCAGCTGCCGGATGCCAATGCACTGGATGTGGCAGATAAAATCCGCGCGCGGGTGGAAGAGCTCTCCAAGCGCTTTCCCGAAGGCCTGGAATCGGAAATCACTTACGACACCACCCTGTTCGTACGCGCATCAATTGCGGAAGTCGTGGAAACCCTGGTCATCGCGTTGCTGCTGGTCATCCTGGTGGTGTTTGTCTTTCTGCAGGACTGGCGTGCAACCCTGATTCCGTCTATCGCCATACCGGTCTCGCTGGTGGGCACATTTGCGGTGATGTACGCCCTGGGCATGACCATCAATACGGTCACCCTGTTTGCGTTGATTCTCGCCATCGGGATTGTTGTGGACGATGCCATCATCGTGGTGGAGAACACCCAGCGACTGTTGGGAGACGGCCTGCCACCCAAAGAAGCAGCCATGGAATCCATGCGCGAAGTGACGGGCCCGGTGATCGCCACTACCGCGGTGCTGTTTTCGGTGTTTGTGCCGGTGATGCTGATGCCGGGCCTCACCGGCAAGATGTACCAGCAATTCGCGATGACCATTGCCATCTCGGTATTTATTTCCAGTATCAATGCATTGACCCTGAGCCCCGCGTTGAGCGCGATCCTGTTGCGCGCCCCGGAGGGGGGCGACGGCGAAAAGCGCCATGGCATCTTCGGTTTTTTCAATCGCTTCCTGCACCGCGCTACCAATCTGTACACCGCGATTGTGCAATTCTGCGTGCGTCGCCCGCTACTCGGGTTGGCCTCGATTGTGGGTGCCGGCGCTCTGTGTTTCTGGCTGTTTGCGGTGGTGCCCTCAGGATTTATCCCGAATGAAGATCAGGGATATTTCATGATGAACGTGCAATTGCCGGATGGCGCCTCGTTAAAGCGCACGTCTCCCGTGGTCAGCAAGTTGAGTGCAGAAATCCGCAAAATGGACGGGGTCGCTCATGTCACTTCGGTGCCCGGCTTCAGCCTGCTCTCCAACAGCCTCGCTTCCAACACCGCTTTTATGATCGTGATACTGGATCCCTGGGAGGAGCGCACGACACCGGAACTCAACCAGTTTGTGATCCTGCAGAAGGTGCAGGAACTGGGGGCGATGGTGCCGGAAGCGCAGGTACAGGCGTTCCCCGTTCCCGCATTGCCCGGGCTCGGGACCATCGGCGGTTTTGAGTATGTGCTGGAGGACCTGGAGGGGCGGGATATTCAGGAGCTGGCGGGCGTGTTGTATGCCCTGTTGGGGGCAGCCAATCAGCGAGCAGAGATTGCGCAGGCGTTCACCACCTATCAGGCGGCATCACCGCAACTGGAACTGAAGGTGGACAAGGACAAGGCGCATATCCTGGGGTTGCCGCTATCCGATGTGTACCTGACGTTGCAGACGTATCTGGGCAGCTATTACATCAACGACTTCAATCGCTTTGGCAAGGTGTTCAAGGTGATGGCCCAGGCCGACGCGCAGTACCGCGATAGCGAGGAAGATCTTGCGGGCTTTTTTGTGCGCGCGAACAGTGGTGGCCTGGTGCCGGTCAGCTCGGTGGCCGAGGTAGAGCCCATCGTCGCGCCGCAAACAGTACAGCGCTACAACCTGTACAACAGCATTACGATCAATGGTGCCGCGGCGCCGGGACACTCCAGTGGTGAGGCCATGCGGGCTATGGAAGAGCTGGGTAACCAGTTACCCGGGGGCTACGGCTTTGAGTGGACGGGCGCCAGCCTGGAAGAAATCAGCGCAGGCAACCTGGCTCCGATCCTGTTCAGCCTGGCAATCCTGTTTGCCTACCTGTTTCTGGTGGCGCAGTACGAAAGCTGGAGTATTCCCATCGCCGTTCTGTTGGCGATTCCCGTCGCCATCTTTGGCGGTTTGTTCGCCAGTTTTGTGATGGGGCACGACAGCAACCTGTACACCCAGATCGGGCTGGTGCTGTTGATTGCGATGGCGGCGAAGACGGCAATTCTGATGGTGGAGTTCGCGATGCTGCAGCGGGACAGCGGCCTCTCCATAGAAGAATCTGCGCTGCAGGCGACCCGCCTGCGCTTCCGCGCGGTACTGATGACGTCGCTGGCGTTTGTTCTGGGGATCTTTCCGCTGGTGGTAGCTACGGGCGCAGGTGCCGCCAGTCGCGTATCCCTGGGGCTGGCAGTCTTCGGTGGCATGCTTGCTGCAAGCATTCTCTCGACTTTCCTGGTTCCCATTTATTTCGCGTTGATCCAGTCCTTTCGCGAAAAGGTGCGGGGCGGATACAAGCCGATGGATAAGGGGAACGATAGCAACACTGCGGCGGTCTCTAACAAGCCAACTTGAGCTGTTTTTCTGCCGCAGCCTGATTGCCCACCGCTTACTTCGGCCATTTGGGCTATGGGCCATTTGCCGCCGAAGAGCGTATAGTAGTTTTATCGCCGGATGGCCTTTCACAGGTGTCGGAGTGGCGACAGAGTAGATCGATAATGCTGAATATCATTGAACAGAAATTTGCTGCAGTGAAGGATGACCTGCAGGCACGCGTGCCCCGGGGCCCGGATCTGCACGGCCACGCGGCGGTATTGCTGGCGCTGACAGATGAGCCCGACCCGCAGGTCATCCTTACCCTGCGCTCCCAGCAGCTATCCAGCCACTCGGGCGAAGTCTCGCTCCCCGGTGGCCGCTGGGATGAAACCGACCCCTCCCTGAAATTCACCGCCCTGCGGGAAACCCACGAGGAAATCGGCCTGCCCGCGTCAGAGGTGCGAATTCTCGGCCCCCTGTGGACCCGGGCCACGCGCTGGCAGGTACAGGTCACTCCCTGGTTGGGGGTGGTACCGGCAGATGCGGAGCTGACTCCCAATCCCGGGGAGCTGGATGCCATCTTCCGGGTGCCGTTGTCGTACTTTTTTGATGATCCGCGCGTCCGTACCGACCGTATCACCATCGACCAGCGCCGGATCTATCTGCCTGCTTACGAATACGAGGGGTACGAAATCTGGGGCTTTACCGCCGGCGTGCTGACCGAGTTTCTGGTGCGGGTGCTGGATGCGCCGATCGGGCGGCGTGATGACGTGCCGGTCAGGGCGCTGAGCTGAAATCGGGTCAACGCTAGCCCGGACGAGGTTCGGGTACCGGTCAGGTATACTGCGCACCTGTATTAGCGAGATTGACCATGCCGAGACCGAAGTCCGCCGTTGCTCTGGAAGACGTCCACTGGAGCGCCCTCAAAACCCTGTTTCCCTACCTTCTGGAATTCAAGCGCCCGGTGCTGCTGGCACTGCTGTGCCTGGTGGGCGCCAAGGCCGCCAGCGTGGGCCTGCCATTTATTCTCAAGCATATTGTTGATGACCTGGACAGCGCCGGCGGCGCTGCAGCGGCCATTGCACTGCCGCTTGGGCTGCTGCTGGCCTATGGCTTCGTGCGTTTCTCATCGGTTCTGTTTGGCGAGCTGCGGGATACCATCTTTGGTCGCGTGACCGAGCGCGCCCAGCGCCGTGTGGGACTGGAAGTGTTTCGCCACCTGCACCGACTCGACCTGGACTATCACCTTAATCGCCGCACCGGCGGACTCTCCCGGGATATCGAGCGCGGCAACTCGGGCATCGGGTTTCTGATGCGCTTTATGGTGTTCAATATTGTGCCTACCCTGGTGGAAATCCTGATGGTGGTAGGCCTGCTGTGGTGGAATTACAGCATCAGCTTTGCGCTGCTGGTGATGGGTGCGGTGGTTGTATATATCGGCTTTTCCGTCGTCGCTACCGAGTGGCGCACCCATTTTGTTCGCGCCCTGAACCAGGCCGAGTCCCAGAGCAGTAGTCGCGCAGTGGACAGCCTGTTGAACTATGAAACCGTCAAATATTTTGGCAATGAAAAGCACGAGGCGGATCACTATGACCGGGAGCTGGCGGAGTGGGAGCGCGCGCGCCGGCAAAACCGACTGTCGCTGTTTGGCTTGAACGCCGGACAGGCGTTAATTATTGCCGCCGCTATGTGTGGCGCCATGGTGATGGCCGCGGTCAATGTCACCCGTGGCAGCATGACCATCGGTGACTTTGTGCTGATCAATGCGGTGATGATGCAGATCTTTATTCCGCTGAATTTTCTGGGCTTTGTCTACCGGGAAATGAAGGGAGCCCTGGCTAATATCGAAAAAATGTTTTCCATCCTCGACGTCAAACCGGCGATCGAAGATCAGCGGGAAGCCGGGCAGCTCGCCATGGAGCAGGGCGCCATCGAATTCCGCGATGTGCATTTCGGTTACACCCCCGAGCGGGAGATTCTCAAGGGGGTGAGTTTTAGTGTATTACCGTGGCAGAAAGTGGCCATCGTCGGAGCCAGTGGCGCCGGCAAGTCGACACTGTTCAAACTGCTGTTCCGTTTCTACGATGTGGATAGCGGCAGCGTGCTGGTGGATGGCCAGGATATTCGCGAGGTCAGCCAGGATTCCCTGCGCCGCGCCATTGGCGTGGTGCCCCAGGACACGGTGCTGTTCAATCAGTCGATCCTGGAAAACGTGCGCTACGGCCGTGTGGATGCCTCTGACGAGGAGGTGCTGGAGGCCATTCGTCACGCCCAGCTGGACAGCTTTATTGCACAGCTGCCCGAGGGCGTTGATACCACCGTTGGCGAGCGTGGGCTGAAGCTGTCCGGCGGTGAGAAGCAGCGTGTGGCCATTGCCCGCGCGCTGCTCAAGCACCCGCCGATCATGGTGTTCGATGAGGCAACCTCAAGCCTCGACAGTCACTCTGAGCAGGGCATCCTGCGCGCATTGCAGGAGATCTCCCGCGAGCAGACCACCCTGGTGATCGCCCACCGTCTGTCCACCATTGTGGATGCCGATACGATTCTGGTGATGGACCAGGGACGTGTGGTGGAGCAGGGTGATCACGCAACCCTGATCGCCGCGCAGGGGCACTACGCGGCCCTGTGGCAGATGCAGCAGCGGGAAAAGGCGCTGGACGCCGAGCCCCTATCGCCCTGACTTATCATTCTGTGCACCAGTTGGCGTGAATTGTTTGCTCTTGTCCCATTCGCGCCATCTAAATTCCTCCCGTTGCCCATACTTGCAGTCGAATATCTGGCACCCTGTGTACAGCGTCCCATTGCTGGACAACGCCAGAGGCCACATTTAATGTGGTCTGCAAGGCCTTGGCCGACTTCAATAACAACAGATCAAACCATTAACAGGCAGGAATCTGAATGAAATCTGCACTCTTCGCCGCGTCTGCACTGGCGCTCGCCGTTATTGCCGGCTGCTCTTCCGACGATAAATCTACCACTGCAGCGGATGTTTCTGCGGCGGGTGAAGGCACTGAACAACAGGTTGCCGAGTCGTCCCAGAACACCGTCCAGCCCGCTACCGGTCCGCAGGCGGGTGGTATCGCCAAAGGGGTTGACCCCGCGCGGTTTGATATCTACGCGCCGGTCGAGTTGAACGCGGATCTGTCCGCACTCTCGGATAATCAGCGCAAAATGATCGGCCTGCTGATCGAAGCCAGCCAGATCATGGATCAGCTGTTCTGGTTGCAATCCTATGGCCCCGCGCAGGAGCTGCTGAGCGGCATCGACGATAGTGCGGCACGCAAGTTTGCCGATATCAACTACGGTCCGTGGGATCGTCTGAACGATAACAAGCCGTTTATCGAGGGCTATGAAGACAAGCCGCTGGGTGCAGAGTTCTACCCCGAAGACATGACCAAGAGTGAGTTTGAATCCTGGCAGCAGCCTGGCAAGGATGGGCTCTACTCTCTGGTGCGTCGCGATGGCGAAGGCAAGCTGAAGCTGGTGCCTTACCACGAAGCGTATAAATCCGAGCTGGAAAAAGCCGCGGCCCTGTTGCGCGACGCTTCTGCACTTGCCGAAGACCCGGCGTTTGCCGGTTACCTCAAGCTGCGCGCCGACGCGCTGCTGAACGACCAGTTCCGCGACAGCGATATGGCGTGGATGGATATGAAGGACAACCGTATCGATGTGGTAATCGGCCCGATCGAGAACTACGAAGATCAGTTGTTCGCCTACCGTACCGCCTATGAATCCTATGTGTTGCTGAAGGACATGGCGTGGAGCGAAAAACTGTCCAAGTTCGCCGCCTTCCTGCCGGAACTGCAGCGCGGTCTGCCGGTGGATGACAAGTACAAGGCGGAAACTCCGGGAACCGATTCCGACCTCAACGCCTACGATGTGCTCTATTACGCGGGGCACAGCAACGCCGGCTCCAAGACCATTGCCATCAACCTGCCCAACGACGAAGAGGTACAGCTCAAGAAGGGTACCCGTCGCCTGCAGTTGAAAAACGCCATGCGTGCGAAGTTCGACCAGATCCTGCTGCCGATCAGCGGCGTGTTGATTGCCGAAGACCAGCGCAAGCACATCACCTTTGATGCCTTCTTTGCCAATACCATGTTCCACGAAGTGGCCCATGGCCTGGGTATCAAGAAAACCGTCACCGATGGCAGCAATGTACGTCAGGTGCTGAAGGAAACTTCCTCCGCGCTGGAAGAGGGCAAGGCGGACATCCTCGGCCTGTACATGATCACCAAACTGCACGAGAAAGGTGAGCTGGAAGAGGGCGAGTTGATGGACAACTACGTCACCTTCCTCGCTGGCATTTTCCGCAGCGTGCGCTTTGGTGCGGCCAGTGCCCACGGTAAGGCGAACATGATGCGTTTCAACTTCTTCAAGCAGGAAGGCGCATTTGCTCGCGATGAAGAAACCGGTCAGTACAGTGTCGATTTCGAAAAAATGCAGGCGGCCATGACCAAGTTGTCCAACCTGATCCTGACCATCCAGGGCGACGGTAACTACAGCAAGGCCAAAGACCTGCTGGACAATATGGGCGTCGTTGGTACCGAGCTGCAGGCAGATCTGGACCGTCTCAAAGAGGCCAGTATTCCGGTGGACGTCACCTTTATCCAGGGTAAGGAAGTACTGGGTATTCAGTAAGCCGTAGCGCTATCCGCGAAATTCAGAATTTTTTCACACAGCGCGTTATCCTCGAGTAAACGTGTGTGTCCCAATCCTGAGGTCAGGAACAACTGTGCGTTTGGCCGGTTGTTCCTGATTCGCTCCGCGTGTTCGACGGAGATTTTGCGGTCCTTGCGGTCGTGAGTAACCAGTAATTGGCCGCTGAAGTTAGAAAGCGTGTTTTCCACATCTACCTGGGTGATTGCCACGCCCGCAAACCTTTCAATATTTTCCCGCATATATCGCCGTGCCGCCGGTGACAGGCGTAGCCAGTCCGCTATACCAGTGATGGTCGAAGCCACATCCGCAGGGGCGGAGATGGTTACCAGGTGCGAGGCATCCAGTCCCTGACGTACGGCCAGCGTTGCCGCGAGGCCTCCCATGGAGTGACCGACCAAGAGTTTGATTGGCCCCACAATAGCTGCTGCGGCCTTGAGGGCGTCGGCAAAGTGTTGCGGCGATGCTTTATCTCCGTCTGCGTCCCCGTGGGCCGGCGGGTCCACCGTAACCACGGCAAATCCTTTCCTCCGCAGTGCGCTGCCAATGATATGTAACTGGCTGTGGTGACCTTCCCAGCCGTGGATCATTAAGGCCACGGGTTGCGTGCTGGAGCCCCAGCGGCGAAAGCAGCCCTGTTGCCGATGCCAGAGACTATCGGGTTCGGCCAGCATCGCGCGGCCCTTGCGGGTGCGGCGAGGTATCTGTACCTGAGTTGCGGCCCAGTTGCCGATGGTGCGAGGAGCGATATGGCTGGCACCGCCAATCAGCGCGGGCACAAGTCTGTTTATCATGCTGTGACTCCTTAAAAGCCGTAGTCGAAGCCGACAAGTAAATGGTCGCGGGCATCAAACTGGCCGAAACGTCCGTACTGGCTGCCGTAAAACAGGTTGGCTTCGATACGCAGTTCGAGATTTGCGAGGTAGTCGTAGGCGAGTTCCACGGAGAGCAGGCCATCGCCCGTGTCGATGTCCTGGATCAACTGATTGCGGAGCGTCAGCACCTCGTTGAGGAAAGTGCGTTCGACCAATAGCGTTGCGTCGGTTTCCATGGTGTCGCGAACGGCTGGTATGCCGTCCCGATCAAACCAGCTCTGAATCAGCTGCACCGATACCAGAGTGTCGCTGAGTCCCATCCAGTCCACTCCGAGGGCGTAGGTAAATTCGCCTCCGCGGATCACACCGTCTTGCTCCACAGCCGCCGGCGCCTGGATATAGCGATTCGTGGTGTACCCCATTTCCGTTCGCAGGGTGAAATCACCAAAGGCATTGGAAGCGGAGCCGCCAAAGGTGTGGGTGCGCTCGTAGGACCCGTGGACATGCACACCGCTCTCCTGCTCGAACAGGCGAATTACCGGCGTATCGGCATAGTGGTAGAGGTAGTTCAGGCTGACATCCCAGCCGCGCACACGGGTAGACAGCTGTAATCCCCAGTCGGCATCCGCCAATACGCGATCTGGTTTCTCCAGGGTGTAGCCAGTGACGGGGCGATCCGGCCGTGTTACGGCAAGTTCCGGAGACGTGGGGGCATAGGCCGCGCCCGCAGCGGGCACTTCGTGATAGGTTTGGTCGGGTAGCAGGATCAGCTGCCCGTCCCAGTCTTTATTCATTGAAAATTCCCATTTGGCCGCCCAGAGCGGGATACGGGAGCTTTCAAAGTCTTCCAGAATAAACTCGCGATAGCGCTGGGGATTGACGCGGTCGAGTACCTTCAGGCCATCGGTCTGTCCCCACACAATCTGTTGCTTGCCCAGCTTGAGATAAGTGCCGAAGGGGTACGCCTCAAGATAAAATTCACGCAATTCTGCTTCCGCGTGCGAGCCTAAAAAAGCTCGGCGTGACCAGGAGGATATTGCTGCCTGATCCGGCTCGCCAGGTTCCAGCCGGTTCTGGCCGTCGGCCCGAATACGAGCGATGGCGGTGAGGTCTATCCCGAACGGGCTGCGCCATTCCAGCTGGGGCAGGATGATGACCTCGCTTTTCTGGGCATCCGCATCGGTGGTCTGTACCGCGTGGGTTGCACTCACGATGCCACCGACCCGCACGGATGCTTCGCTGATCGGACTCATCAAAACGAAGATACAGCCCGCAGTAATTTTCCTGGCTACGCCACTCACTGGCGTACTCCCCGACGGAGTGTGCGCTCTTCAAAGCTGTCGTCATCCAGAGGTATTTCGTAGGCCACGTCCGTGATCTGCAAATGGGTCTGATGGCCGGTTTTATGGTTGTCGACGGTGATTTCGTGCACCGTCCATATGCCGTCGACTTGGCGAATATTGTTGAATAACGCTGTTTTTAATGGGTTGCCCTGTCTGTCGAAGTTCTCGGAGCGGCGGATGGTGTTTGTGGCCGGATCGATATACCACCTGGCGCGCCCGTATCCCAGTTCGTCGGCGACCTGTTCTGTGATGGGGGTGCCCTCGACGGTGACGGTTTTGATACCGTCGACTTCAGATTCACCGACGTGAGTGAAGCGCCAGTCTTCCAGGGAAATCTTGTTCTGACGTTTCATCTCTTCGTAAGTCAGGTCGGTTCCGAGAAAGTAGTCACCGCGGTCTGATGCAGAGATACGCCGTGTTTTGCGCAGTGCGGGCAAGTACAGCCACTGCTCGTCTTCGGTAGCGGGGTCGGCGTAATCGTAGGTAAGAAACGCAGTGTCGCGCACATTGGTTGGTTCCAGGTAATACAGCACCTGCCGCTTGTCTTTACCGAAATATTTGCGCAGAACGATGGTCTGTTGAACCCGCTTTCTGCCGCGGCGATCGGTAAGTTCCAGGGTGAGGTTGGCACGCTGGGTAATGCCTTCCGGCCGTTCATACACTGCTTGCATGATCTGCAGGCCCGCATCGCTGTCGTCCGCCACGCTGGGAATCGCAATGGCGAACAGAGAGAGCGTGGCCAGCAGTTTCAGCAATCCGATGTGCGCGAATCCCTGCTGGGCCAGCGGTGTTGAAAGCTTGGTGGTAGATTTTTCTCGCTCTGCAAAAAGTGCACGGGGGCGCAGTACACCAATCAGTGCCGTCATACTGGTCATGCTGATCACAAAACTGGTCAGCACGGCGATGGCGACGAGCAGTCCGAAGTCTTGCAGTGGTGGCACTTTGGAAGTCATCAGTACCCCGAAACCCAGTGCCAAAGCCAACAGGTTGAACAGCAGCGCACGGCCCGTACTCGGAAACAGGATGGCGACAGCCTCCCCGTATTCAAGGTGCTGATCGCGGATCAACGCGCGTAGCCGGTCGATGGTATGAATCGCAAAGTCGACCCCCAGGCCGATCGCAATGGCCGCAAACATCGATGTGCCGATGCCGATCCAGATACCGGTATAACCCATGATTGCAAACACCATCAGTACCGAGAAGGCGACGGGCAGTGTGGCAATCAGCCCCAATACCAGGGAGCGGAAAAAGAGGGTAGAGGAAACCAGAACCAGTATTAGCGCCAGTGCCATTCCCGCCGCCGTGTTGCCGGCAAGGGGGTTCAGCCACGAGTAACTGAGATCAATGGCGCCGGTGCTGTTACCGCGAATGGCGGGAGAGTTGAACTCCTCGTCAAGGTATTGCTTGAGACTCAATACGATGGGCTCTACGTCCTGGAAGTTGTCCTCCCGAAGCTGGCCGCGCACGTGCGCCTGCCGGTAGTCGTAATCAATTTCCTCTTCGAAATCATCGGGATCGCCCGAGGCGCTGTACAGGAGGAAGTACTGGGCGATCAGTGCCGGATCATCAGGTATTGCATAGTAAGCCGGGTCACCTTCGTGCAATGCCTGGTGCATCTGTTTGATGTAATCCACGATCGAGGTGGTGTTGTAAATGCCCTCGCGCTGTTCCATCCAGTTTTGCAGCGCTTCGATCCTGCGCAGGTTTTCTGGCAGAAACAGGTCTTCCGGCTGTGGGGTTTCGATCGCGACATCGAGATAGTAAGTGCCATCGAATCGCTGGTTGATTATCCCATCGGCAACCCGCAGGGGTTCCTGTTCCTGAAAACTGTGGATACGCTGATCGTTGAATTCAACCCGGGTTGCACCGCCCACCGCGATTACCAACAGCAATGTGGTGGCCATCAAGATCTGCGACGGGTAGCGCGCGACAATACCACCGGATGCCGTCATGATTTTTGTGGCAATTCCATGCTTTGCCTTATGTGTTTCAGGTGCCGGTTTTACACGCGGTCTGAACAGCGACAGCAGTGCCGGTAACAACAGCAGGGTCCAGGCCCATGCCGCAAGAATTCCGATAGCAGCGAAAATTCCGTAGGACTGCATGGGCGGTAACGAGGCCGCGAGGGACAATCCAATAAAACCGGCCACCGTGGTGAGGGTCGTCAGGGTCACGGGCCGCCACATGGCGCTCATCGCCCGTGCAACCGCTTCACGCCCGGAAAGTCCCGGGTTGTTGGCCAGTTCCTCGTAGTACTGGGTGAAAATATGGATGGAGTCGCAAACGGCTATACCGATAAGAATCACCGGCAGGGAATTGGTGATGACATACATGGGGACGCCCGCTGCTGCCATACTGCCCAATCCGACAGCAACGGTACCCAGCACGATCAGATTGGGCAGCAGCGTCCCGGCAAGTGTGCGAAACGCCAGTAACAATACGACGGTGATAATCAGCGCGGCGATGGGGTTCAGGCGGCTGGCGTCTGCGGCAATATACGCAGATAGATAGCCGGAAACCGCACCCTGTCCGGCCACATAGAGCCCGATATCCTCTGCCAGCCATCCCTCCTGCAGACCTTGCGCTTTTACCTGCTCGGTTAGCGCGAGTAATGCGTGATAGACCTGCTCATCATCCGCGTCCGGGAGCGTTTCAGCGATAAGCAGTGTTGCGCTGCCGTCGCGCGAGACCAGCGTGCCGAGCATCAGAGGAAACTGTTCGACCCGGACCCTGACGGCCTGCGTTTCGGCAGTGGTTTGCGGAGGGGATTCCCAGAAGGGTTCTACCAGCATGCCGTCGCTGGTACCGCGAATATCCTTTTCTGTGGCAAGGCTGGTAATCGCGTCGGGATCCACACCCTCGACGGTGGTGAGTTCTTGCGTGAGGCGGTGCACAAGCTGCAGGGCGCCCGGGGTGTAAATTCCGCGTTCGCCGTCGGAAGTGATGGCAATCACCATGGGATCCTTGAGGCCGAATACGCTTTCCACATGATCGCGATAGGCCAGAGCGGGGCTTCCTTTGGGGACGAAGGCCTCTGGCGTTGTGTCTTTGGTCATCGTCGGCAGATAACGCCCCACAAGGCCGATTGCCAAAAAACAGCCGATGATCACCAGCCATCGCCAGCGGAGTAGCCTGTGGAAAAAATGGATTGCGGTGGTGTCTGTCTCCGTGTGCTCTTTAGTATTCATTCCCTACCTACCGATCGTTAGTTTTTGGAGTTAATAAAAAGCGCAGGTAAAACTGCGCTTCAGCTGCTCGCCGTCAGGCCTGTTTGTGGCAGATATAATTCAGCGTTTGCTGACAGAGTCGGGTAAACGTGGCCTCGCACGATTTTTTACTGGCGGATCTCGTATCGAAATTGATACGGGCGGTGACCAGGGCGCCCTGCACGGCGGCCATCAACCACTCGGCCAGATCTGACGCCGATCCTTGTGTCTCATCGATACTGCCATCGGCAATACCGGCAGCAAGTGCAGTCTCAAGAAATGTGCGCTGCTCGCGAAAAACGGCCTTCACGGCATGCTGCAGATCCGCTGGCAGAGTGCTCCAGCCGGAGGAGAAGGCACCGGCTGGGCAAAGCCTGGTGCCCGCCCCCAGCCATTTGAGATAGAGGTCGAAACAATAGGCCTCCAACTGCTTGGTGGGTGCCAGCCCCGCGTTGGAGCTGGACCACCGTACGACTCCCTCCCGGGCGCGCTCGAGCATCGCCACTGCCAGTGCTTCCTTGGATGGAAAGTGGTGGTAGATGCTCGCCTTGCGAATGCCGACCTGTTCCGCAAGGTCGCGAAAGCTGAAGCCGTCGTACGATGCCTTCTGAATCAGGGATTGCGCCGTATCGAGCAGCTGTTCCCGTGTATCAATTTTGCTGGTTGTTGTGTTGGCCATGTTGTCTACCTACCGAAAGGTAGGCTCAGATTGCGCTAGTTTGTATGGGCTGTCAACAATCGCGATTGGGCGTGGCCGGGGGCGAGGTAGAATTTGCCGCCAGCCGAATCCGTTGAATAGCCCTCTGAGCGGTCTTTCCTCCGTTCCATGCTGTGGATGGAGCGGGCCAATCTGTCAGTTCCGAATCTGACTAGCCCTGTTCCTCTGTCAGCCATACACTGGCTATCACAGTATCAACCAGTGACCTTACCGTGCGCCCTGATTCCGAAATCTGTCACAGTGCCAGGCTCGCCCGTGACCGGCGGTTCGATGGCCGCTTTTATACCGCGGTGAAAACCACGGGTATCTTCTGTCGGCCCATCTGCCCGGCGCGCCCGCCACTGGAGAAAAATGTCGAGTATTTTGCGACTGCCGCGGAGGCCGCGGTCGCAGGGTATCGCCCGTGTTTGCGCTGTCGCCCGGATGCTGCGCCTGGAAGTGCAGCCTGGGGACTGGTTTCCACCACGGTGCAACGCGCGCTCAATCTGATGCGGGCAGAGCGCGAAGCCCTGTCTATTGAGAGGCTGGCAGAGCGCCTCGGCATCACCAGCCGTTACCTGCGTAAACTGTTCGCGGAGCATGTCGGGCTGAGCCCGTTGCAGGTCTGGCAGACGGAGCGTGCGTTGTTTGCGTTCAGCCTGTTGCGGGACACCCGTCTGCCCGTGGGGGATATTGCTTTCGCGGCGGGCTTCAGCAGCCTGCGGCGTTTCAATGCGGTGTTCAAAGATGTTTACCAGCGCACACCGACAGCGGTGCGCCGTGAATCAAAGGTGCGCCGTGAACCAGAGGGGCGGCGGGAGTCTGCCAAAACCAAGCTCGAAGATGTGCGCGCTAAACCGATCCAGATTTACCTGAGCTACCGTCCGCCATTCGACTGGCCCGCGTTGCTGGCATTTTTTGCCGCGCGTACCTTGCCGGGGGTGGAGCAGGTAATTGCCGGGGAAGATCCGGAGCAGGGGGAATACCTGCGCAGTTTCCAGTTGCTCGGCCAGCGTGGCGTGTTGCGGGTGGCCCATGAACCGGAGAGGGGGCGCCTGCGGGTGAGCGTTTTCGGCGAGGGTTGTGGCGCAATACTGTATCCGCTGCGGGAAAAGCTGCGGCGACTGTTTGACCTGGATGCCGATAGCGATGAAATCCGCGGACACCTGCAGGCGGACCCACTACTGAGCGCAGTGCTCAAGGTAAGCCCCGGTGTGCGCCTGCCGGGAGCCTGGGATCCCTTCGAATACACGCTGCGCGCCATCCTCGGCCAGCAGATCTCGGTCGCTGCCGCCACCACCATAGCCGGGCGTGTGGCGAGCCGCTACGGCGAGACGTTTGCCGGGCCGGAAGGAGAGCTGTTGCTGTTCCCCGCGGCTGAGCAGCTTCGCAATGCGGACTTCTCCGAAATCGGGGTTACCCGGACGCGTGCGCAAACGCTGCGGACCTTCGTCGCGGCCACCCTGAATGGCGAAATCGACTTTGACGAGCCGGATCTCGAATCTTTCTGTGCACAGATGACCGCGCTGCCAGGGATAGGCGACTGGACCGCGCATTACACCGCCATGCGCGGCCTCTCCATGCCCGATGCCTTTCCCGCATCCGATCTCGGGATTCTGATCGCGCTCGGTGATGGCGAGCGAAAGGCGACCGCAAAGCAGGCCCTTTTGCGCGCCGAGTCCTGGCGCCCGTGGCGGGCCTACGGGGCACTATTACTTTGGCAGTCGCTCAAACTGAAGTCCGATAAGGGAGCGTCAACATGATCTGTTACGAAATCTATCCCAGCCCGTTTGGGGAGCTGGGTATCGCCGCGAGCGAGGCGGGGCTGGTGGGCATTGACCTGCAGGCGGGTAAGCGGCCACTACCGGTCAATGAAAACTGGCAGCGCGGAGCTACTCTGCTGACGGATGCGGCATCAGAACAGCTGGAGGCCTACTTTGCCGGTGAACGGCGCTCCTTCGATCTGCCATTTGATGCGGCCGGAACACCGTTCCAGCAGTCCGTATGGCGGGCCTTGTGTACCATCCCCTATGGGGAGACCCGCAGTTACCGGGAGCTTGCCGAGGCGATCGGTAACCCGAAAGCAGTGCGCGCGGTGGCCCGGGCCAACGGTGCCAATCCGTTGTCGATCGTGGTGCCCTGCCATCGTGTGATCGGCGCAGATGGCACCCTGACGGGCTATGCCGGGGGGCTGGAGATGAAGGCGCGGCTGCTGACCCTCGAGGGGGTGTTGATCGGCTGAAAATGCCCGGTTGGTCACGGCGTTGCGGGGTGGTATTCCCGTGCTTTGGGCTGGATAATGGCCGGCTGATTTCTACCAACCAGAGTCCGCGAGCAGAACCGTGAGAGGGAGGCCAGATGCTGTACAGATTGGGCGATAAACAGCCGCAGCTGGAAGGCGAGGGCCACTATGTGGCGCCTGGCGCCCGGGTGGTCGGCAATGTGCTGATGCTGCCCCACAGTTCGGTGTGGTTTAACGCGGTGATTCGCGGTGACAATGACCTGATCACCATTGGTGAGCGGGCAAATATTCAGGATGGCTCTGTGCTGCATACGGACCCTGGCATGCCGCTGGTTGTCGGCACCGGGGTGACGGTGGGCCACAAGGTGACACTGCATGGTTGTCAGATTGGTGAGTATTCGCTGGTGGGCATGAATGCGGTGGTGCTGAATGGGGCCAAAATCGGCAAGTGCTGCATCATTGGGGCGAATGCGCTGGTGACGGAGAATGCGGAGATTCCGGATTACTCTCTGGTGCTGGGCAGCCCGGGTAAGGTGGTGAAGTCGCTGGATGAGTCGACGTTTGAGTTGTTGAAGGCTAGTAGCGATATTTACGTGGCGAATGGCAAGCGGTTTGCGGAAGAGTTGGTTGAGGTCTGAGTGATGGCCGAGAGTGACTGGAGTCGGGTGAAAGACAAAGACCCCGAAGCTGAATTCGAGTTTCCGGTGAAGTCGCCTTGTGTTTCCGTTTGTGCGTTGAATCGTGACGATATCTGTGAGGGGTGTTTTCGTTCCGGGGCTGAGATCAGTCAGTGGGGCCGGATGTCTAATGCCGAGAAGAAGCAGGTATTGGGGACGTGCCATGAGCGGGCTGTGGCGATGAAGCGGGTTTGGTGGTCTGACTGACCTTTTGTGGTTCGTTTTGTCCGACCTTGTGGCGGCGGATCAGCGGGTACGAGTTTTCAGGACCGGGCTAGGCGCCCCCCTGTGAATCCATCCCTGGGCGCTGCGGCGCAAACATCCTGTTTGCGACGCTCCTGAAAACTCGCACCCGCTGCTCCGCCTTCGCATTTGACCATATCACTTCGTCAGAAATTATTGGGCACCAAGCCAGTTAGCAGCTTGGGCTTACGAAGAAAAAATTTACCAGAATTGCACTAAGCGTCGAGCGGGAAGACCTTCCCGGGACCTTCACCGGCAGGGATGCCGGTGCAGAGCGTACAGGGACGTATTTACAGCGTGTCCCGGGAAGGTCTTACCGCTCGGCGCGCCCCGGATCAGAGCGCCAATCCAAGGGCCGCCGGGGCCAAACCAAATAGAAAAACTATGACCCAACCCTTCGTACATTTAAGAATTCACACTGAATACTCTCTGATTGATGGCCTGGTGCGCATCAAGCCGCTGGTCAATCGTGTCGCCGAGCTGGAAATGCCGGCAGTGGCGATCACGGATCAGACGAATTTCTACGGCCAGGTAAAGTTCTACAAAGGTTGTATGGGCGCCGGTATCAAGCCGATTACCGGTGCGGATTTCTGGCTGAAGGAAGGTGGTGAGGAACAGCCGACACTGTTGACGCTTTATGCCATGAACACCACCGGCTATCGCAATATCACCGAGCTGATTTCCCGTGCGTGGATGGAAGGCCAGTACCACGGACATGCGTTTGTGGAGCGGGAGTGGATCGAGCAGGCATCGGAAGGGGTGTTGATGCTGTCCGGTGCCAAATACGGCGATGTGGGGCGCGCGCTGATTGCGGGGCGCAATGCACAGGCCGAGGCGCTGGCACAGGAGTGGGAGCGGATTTTCCCTGGGCGTTACTATCTCGAGCTGCAGCGTACCGGGCGCCCGGGAGATGAAGAATACCTGCACGCTGCGGCTGCGTTGGCGGGAAAGCTGAACCTGCCGGTGGTTGCCACTAACGATGTGCGCTTCCTCGAAGACAGTGAGTTCGAGGCACACGAGGTGCGGGTGTGTATCCGTGAGGGCCGCGCCCTGGACGATCCGCGCCGTGAGCGCCGCTATTCTTCCGAGCAGTATCTGCGTACCCCGGAGGAGATGCAGGAGCTGTTCAAGGATATTCCCGAAGCACTGCAGAATACCGTGGAAATTGCCCGTCGCTGTTCCTCGCCGATTCAGCTGGGTAAATACTTCCTGCCCCAGTTTCCGATTCCGGAAGGGATGACGGAAAACGAATTCTTCGAAAAGATCTCTTTCGACGGCCTCTACGAGCGACTCGAATTTATCCTGGATAAGTCCGCGCCGGATTACGAAGCGCGCAAGAAAGTCTATGAAGACCGCCTGCGCTTCGAGCTGGATATCGTTATCCAGATGGGATTCCCCGGTTACTTCCTGATCGTAATGGACTTTATCCAGTGGGCGAAGGATCACAATATTCCGGTGGGCCCGGGGCGGGGTTCCGGTGCGGGCTCGTTGATTGCTTACTCGCAGAAAATTACCGACCTCGACCCGCTGCAATACGACCTGCTGTTCGAACGTTTCCTTAACCCGGAACGTGTATCCATGCCCGACTTCGACGTCGACTTCTGTATGGAAAAGCGCGACCGGGTGATCAGTTACGTGGCCGACAATTACGGCCGTAACGCGGTGAGCCAGATCATTACCTTCGGTACCATGGCCGCGAAGGCGGTGGTGCGGGACGTGGCGCGGGTGCAGGGTAAATCCTATGGCCTTGCGGACAAACTCTCGAAAATGATTCCGCCGGATCCGGGCATGACCCTGGAAAAGGCATTCGAACAGGAAGAGGTACTGCGCGAATTCCTCGAGAACGACGAGGAAGGCCAGGAAATCTGGGAGATGGCCCTGCAGCTGGAAGGTGTGGCGCGGAACGTGGGCAAGCACGCCGGTGGTGTGGTAATCGCCCCCACCAAGCTGACAGACTTTGCGCCGCTCTATTGTGACGAGACCGGTGCCGGCCTGGTTACCCAGTTCGACAAGAACGACGTGGAAGACGCGGGCCTGGTGAAGTTCGACTTCCTTGGTCTGAGGACCCTGACCATCATCGACTGGGCCAAGGCGATGGTGGACGAGAAGCGCGCGCGCGAGGGTGAAGAGCCGCTGGTGATCGAGGCGCTGCCGCTGGACGATGCCGAAACCTACAAGATGATCAAGCGCGCCGAGACTACCGCGGTATTCCAGCTGGAATCCCGCGGTATGAAGGACCTGATCAAGCGCCTGCAGCCGGATAACCTCGAGGACATGATCGCCCTGGTGGCCCTGTTCCGTCCCGGCCCGCTGCAGTCGGGCATGGTGGACGACTTCATCAACCGGAAGCACGGCCGCGCCCAGGTGGCCTACCCGGATGCCAAGTATCAACACGAGAAACTGAAACCGATCCTGGAGCCCACTTACGGGGTAATTGTTTACCAGGAACAGGTGATGCAGATTGCCCAGGAACTCGCGGGCTATACCCTCGGCGGCGCGGACATGCTGCGCCGGGCCATGGGTAAGAAAAAGCCCGAGGAAATGGCCAAGCAGCGGGCGACCTTTGAGGAAGGCGCGAAGGAGCAGGGCGTAGACCCGGAGCTGGCGATCAAGATCTTCGACCTGGTGGAGAAGTTCGCCGGTTACGGCTTCAACAAATCTCACTCCGCGGCATACGCCCTGGTGTCATACCAGACCGCGTGGCTGAAGGCGCACTACCCGGCGCAGTTTATGGCCGCGACCATGTCTTCGGACATGGACAAGACCGACAAGGTCGTAACCTTTATCGAAGAGTGTCGGGCGATGAAGCTCGACCTGGTGCCGCCGGATGTAAACCTGGGTACCTACCAGTTCTCGGTGGATGTGGATAACCGCATCATTTACGGCCTGGGCGCGATCAAGGGGCTCGGTGAGGGCCCCATCGACAATATTATCGCCGAGCGCGAGCAGGGCGGGCCCTTTACCGACCTGTTCGATTTCTGCTCCCGTATCGATCCGCGCAAGGTGAACAAACGCGCGCTAGAGGCCCTGGTACGTTCCGGTGCGCTGGATAGCATTGGCCCGGATACCAACGGCGTGGACGGTCTCGATTACTCCCGCGCGGTGTTGTTCAACGCGCTGGACGAAGCGGTGAAGTCCGCCGAGCAGCAGAGCAAGAACGACAGTGCCGGTATGATGGACCTGTTTGGGGAGGTGGTGCGCTCCGCCTCGGACGGCGATGTGTACGAAGACTTCCGCAACGCGCGCCCCTGGGGGATCCGCGAGCGTCTCGAGGGAGAGAAAAACACCCTCGGTCTGTACCTGACCGGCCACCCGATCGATGAATATGAAGAAGAACTCAAGCATCTGGTGAAGGCCCGTATCGCGGACCTGAAACCCGGGCGCGAAAACCAGAAGGTCGCGGGCCTGGTAGTAGGCATGCGGGTCATGAAGACCAAACGCGGAGATTCCATGGCCATTGTCACCCTGGATGACCGCAGTGCGCGTATCGAGGCGGCGGTGTTCAGCGAGGCATTTGGCGAGCATCGGGAAAAGCTGGTGAAAGATTCCCTGCTGGTACTGGAAGGCTCGATTTCGCACGACGACTACAGTGGCGGCCTGAAGATGAGCGTGAACGGGGTGTCCACACTGGATGACCTGCGCAGCGGCAGCGTGATCGGCGTGACCCTGAAGCTCGACAGCGCCCAGGCATTGCCCAAGATGGGGCAGCGACTGAGTGCCTGCCTGCGCCCGTACGTCGGGGGCGGCTGTCCGATCCTTGTGGAAGTTGAGCGCAGCGACGCGCGCGGCACCTTCCGGCTCGCGGACGAGTGGAAAGTGGAACCAAACGACCAGCTGATCCAGTCCCTGCGGGAGGTGGTTGGTCGTGAGCGGGTACAGCTCAACTACACTCAACGGCAGTAATCAGAAGCCAACGGGTTCGAATTGGCCGGGTATTGGCTCTCGCCAGCACCCTCGCCAGCAATTGGGGCAATTTGGACACCGGAGTTATGGGTAGGTGCGCTGTGCACTCGACTGGGTGGTCCTATGCCGGTAAGCTAGCCGCCATTTTCAGTAGACGGGGCCTGTTTGCGACCATTTGGGGTATTTTGGTCGCATTTTCCAACAATTGGCAGGCCCACAGAATTATCAAGGCGCGAAATAAATGAACTTCAGTTTTCTCGAGTTTGAACAGCCGATTGCGGAACTGGAAAGCAAGATCAAGGAGCTTCAGCACGTAGGGGACGACAACGACCTCAACATCGCTGAAGAGATCACCCGTCTGCGGGAAAAGAGCGAGAAGCTCACCGAGTCCCTGTATTCCGACCTGTCTCCGTGGCAGATCGTGCAGGTGGCGCGTCATCCGCAGCGTCCCTACGCGAAGGACTATATCGAGCGTATTTTCACTGACTGGGACGAGCTGCACGGCGATCGTCACTTTGGTGACGACCAGGCAATCATCGCTGGTATCGGCCGCCTCGAAGGCCGCCCGGTGGCGGTGATTGGTGAGGAAAAAGGGCGCTCGGTCAACGAGAAGGTGAAGCGTAATTTCGGCATGCCGAAGCCGGAAGGCTACCGCAAGGCCCAGCGCATCATGGAAATGGCCGAGCGCTTCAAAATGCCGGTGCTGACCCTGATCGACACTCCCGGGGCATACCCGGGCATCGACAGTGAGGAGCGCGGTATTTCCGAGGCAATCGCCAAGAACCTGGCGGTTATGTCACGCCTGCGCACCCCGATCATCTGCACCGTGATTGGCGAGGGCTCGTCCGGCGGTGCACTGGCGATCGGTGTGGGCGACCAGCTGAACATGCTGCAGTACTCCACCTACTTTGTGATTTCCCCGGAAGGTTGCGCCAATATCATCTGGAAAACCGTGGAGAAGGCGCCGCTGGCGGCCGAGGCCATGGGGGTGACCTCCAGTGTGCTGGAAGAGCTGGGCATTGTGGACGAGACCCTGCCGGAACCGCTGGGCGGCGCTCACCGCGATCCGGACCTGATGGCCGCCCGTCTGCGCGATCGTCTGTCCGAACAGCTGGACAAGCTGACTGCGGTGCCGCTGGATGAGCTGCTGGAAAAACGCTACCAGCGCCTGATGAGCTACGGTAACGTCACCGGCTGATCCAACAGCGATCTGCAGCTGTAAAAAAGCGGCGTCAACTTCGGTTGCGCCGCTTTTTTTGTTCGCCAGGTTCCTTCCCCGCTATCCGCACTTACAGGCGCAGAATTTCCCGATAACCGGCAACCCGTGCGCGGAAGGGGGTATTGTCCTGCAAGTAGAGGCGCAGGCAGTCGGCGGAGTCGGGTTCACCGTGCACCAGTTGAATCTGCGTTCCCGCTTCCAGTTCCGACTGTAAAAGCCATTCCCCCAGTTCCACGTAATCCGCGTGGGCTGACAGCCCTTCCAGAAGTTCTATCTGTGCCTTGCAGGGGATGTACTCGCCGTGAATTTTCACGCTCTGGGAGCCGGCCAGCAGGCGGGCCCCACGGGTGCCGCCGGCCTGGTAACCGGCAAACAACACGGTCGCGCGGTGGTCGGGCAGTAATCGCTTCATATGGTGCAGTATGCGGCCGCCACTTGCCATACCGCTGCCGGCGATGATGATGTGTGGGTACTGGATGTTTTCCAGAGCCTTGGACTGGTCCACGCTGCGGGTGTACTGGATGCCACTGCACATGAAGGTGCAGTTTGCGGCGCTCAGCCGGTGCTGGTCCGGGTAGCGGGCATAGATCTCCGATGCATCGATGGCCATGGGGCTGTCGAGGAATACGGGTACCTTGGGAATTTTCTTTTGCCGCATCAATGTCAGCAGCAGATATTGCAGGGTCTGTGCCCGTCCCACGGCGAAACTCGGAATCAGCACCACGCCCCCGCGGCCGAGGGTGTTATTGACGATTTCTGCCAGTTGTTGCGCGTGATCAATCTGCGGGTGACGGCGGTCGCCGTAAGTGGATTCCAGTAGCAGCAGATCGAGCGCCGGTAGTGGTCGCGGCGGATGCATGATGAGGTCATCCGGTCGCCCCACGTCGCCGGAAAACCCCACCCGCTTGCCATCGGCGTCGAGGATGACACTGCCGGCTCCGAGAATGTGGCCCGCGGGCTGGATTTGCAGCGTTGCACTGCCAATTGTGAACTTCTCATCAAACCCCACCGGCTGGAAAAGCGCCAGGCACTGTTCCGCGGTATCGCCGTTGTACAGGGGTTGTGGGTGGGCGTGCTTACCGATTTTGTGGCGCTGGTAATAGCGGGCGTCTTCTTCCTGAATGTGTCCCGCATCGGGCAGCAGAATCGAGCAGAGGTCACGGGTTGCGTGGTGGCAGTAGACGGGACCGCGATATCCCAACTGGTATAGCCGCGGAATATAACCGGAATGATCGAGGTGAGCGTGGGTGAGGACTATCCCCTTGAGGTGGCGGTAATCGAACAGGGGAGCTTCCCAGTTGCGCTCCCGCAGCCATTTGTAGCCCTGGAACATGCCGCAGTCCACCAGAAACTCTGTTTTACCATCATCCACGCTGACCAGGAATTTGGAACCGGTAACCGTGCCCGTTCCGCCGAGGAAAGTAATATTCATGGGTACGCGTCTCTCAAGTCGCCATTTTCGATGTCCGCAAGCAGGTTGTTGATCACCGGAACCAGTTGTGGCGACAGGTCAAAGGTGCAGTAATCGCCGGGAATACTATTGCTCACTGCCAGCGGACCTGTGCTGGCCTCCAGTATTTTTCGATCGGCGTTTTCTGCGAATACGCCGTGTACCGCCGCACAGGAAATTTTCTTTACGCCAGTCCGTTGCAGCGCGGAAATCGTTTCCAGCACGGTATGGCCGCTGGAAATAACATCGTCGACGACGATCGCGGACGTCGCATGGGAAATATTGTTCGCAGCCGTCAGTGATACCTGCACATCGCGGTCGCCACGCCGTTGCTTCTTGCCGACGACGAAATGTTGGCCGGTCGCTTTCGCCAGCGTTTCCACCCATTGCCGGCTTTCGGCATCCGGTCCGATCAATAGAGCATCGGGCTGTGTGGCGATCCAGGATTGCAATGCCGGCATTCCGGAAACGGCCAGCGCCGGGATTGAATAAATTTCGTTGAGGTTTTGATAGCGATGCAGGTGCGGGTCGACGGTCACCAGCCAGTCGACGGCCGAGGAAATTACTTCGGCAAAAATACGTGAAGTCACCGCTTCGCCCGGATTGAACACCGTGTCCTGACGCATATAGCTGAGGTAGGGCGCCACCAGTCCCACACTGGCGGCGCCCTGTGCCCGCAGAGTATGGGCGAGAAACTGGAGTGGGAGAATTTTGGTGTCTGGCTGCAGGAGATTGGCGAGCACTACGCAGTGGCGACCGCCGACTGGCGATAGTACCCGCAGATAAGTTTCTCCATCCGGGAAGCGTCGTGTCACCAGCTTTCCGCTTTCCGCACTCAGGCCCGCACTTAAAGGCGCCAGCAGTGGAAGCGCCTTTTCCAGGGTAAACAGAATTGGTTGTGACATCTGCAGTATTCCTGGTAAGTCCTTTCAAGCCCGGGCGGGGGTATCCACTGGAGCCACGTCAAACAGATCCCGGTTCTGGTGGAAGTACTCCCTTGCATAGGCCAGTTCCCCCGGCGTCTGAGCCAGGAGCGTGGCCAGTGATTGGCCCGCCTGGATGTTGTCACCCACTTTGACCTGCAGGCGCAGGCCGGCTTCCGGGGAAGAAGGGGCGCCGGCTACTTTGGCCAGGTGTGCCAGGCGGCGGTTGTCCATACTGCGCAAATGCCCGCCCCATTTGCTGCGCAGTTCAATGTGGTGGCTGGCGCTGGGAACTTCGTGAAGGCCGCCCTGGGCTTCGCAGATATTAAGGAACTGCTGTAAAGCCTTACCTGATTCGAGTATCTCGCGGGCATTCTGGTGCGCCTGCTCCGCGCTGATATTACTGGCCATGCACAAGAGTTGCGCGGAGAGGAACAGTGCCCGTTGGGTAAGATCGGCGGGGGCGTGTTCCTCATTGCGCAAAACGCTCAGTACATCTCGAGCCTCTTCCGCGGGGCCTATGCCCCAGCCTACTGCTTGAGTGCCATCGGTTTGCACACAGCGGACCTCCACGCCGAGTCCGCTCGCCACCGCCTGAAACAGCGATTTAAGCCTCTCCGCCTGCTTTTGGTCGCGCACTTTCGCGGTGGGGCCCACCGGCATATCAATCAGGATATGGGTGGAGCCCGCGGCCATTTTTTTTGAAAGTACCGAGGCCACCAGTTGTCCCTCACTGTCCAGGTCAAGGGCGCGTTCGATACGGATCAGCAGATCATCGGTGGGGCTCAACCCGACCTCCCCGCCAGCCGCCAGGCAGGCCCCGGTGCGGGTAATAACGTTGCGGATCTGTTCCAGGGGCAGATCGACATTCGTCAATACCTCCATGGTATCTGCGGTTCCTGCGGGGGAAGTGATCGCGCGGGAGGAGGTTTTGGGAATCACCAGACCGGCAGCGCTGGCGATAGCCACCACTATGGGCGTGGTGCGATTGCCGGGCAGGCCCCCGATACAGTGCTTGTCGAAGACACGCTTGTAGTCCGGCCAGTACAGACGGTTGCCGTTGTCGATCATGGCGGTCGTCAGCGCCGTGGTCTCTGTACTGTCAAGACGCCCTCCGGCACAGGCCGTTAGAAAGCTGGCGATTTCGATATCCGAATACAGGCGTTTGCCGATATCGCGGATGATGCTGGTCACCTCCAGTGAATTCAGACGGTGACCATAGATTTTCTTGCGCAGGGCACTGAGGGATGGCACGAGGGGAGAGTGGTGCACATGTACCACTACGTCGTCCTGCAGATCGAGGAATTCCCAGGCACTGTCAGAAAAACCAATATACCCCTGCGGCAGAATCTTCTCGGCCACGGTATTGAGCGTGGCAATAAGCGTCTGTTTACCGGCCTTTATTTGTAAGCGCGTATTGGCGGTATACCCTTCTGCGCGGCAAATGGCGCAGTCCTTGCGCATAAATACGATGGGCTCTTCGTGGGTATCAATGCCCATTCTGTAGGCTTTCAGCGGCAGTGCCCGGCCCATAGCGTGGTCCCTGATTTCCCTAATTCTGCCGTGTGGCAATAACGCCTGGTGGATGTAAATTATAGGTGGTAGATGAACCTCTCGGTGTGTGCTTCGGTGATGATTTCGCGCATGGCGGTACTGGTGTCGGGCTTCATGAAATCAGTGTAAAGTCCCCCTTCAGGAATCGGGTGGAGTCCCTAATTAACCAGTTTGGGGCCCGTGACTACTGGGTTTGCCCCTGTCCTGAGCGTAGACTGGGCATCGCTGAAAAACCGACCAGTAAAGGGGTCGCTGCGGCGTAAACCAACCAATTCATACAAGACGGGCGAGGTCGGCTTTGGCAGAGCTGGGAGAGTTGTTCAATCTGTTACCCGGCCAGAATTCCGGTCTGATGCTGGGCGCGCTGCTGCTGGTGTGCGTGGTCAGCGCGTTTATATCCGCGGTAACCGGGGGGGCAGGCGGTATCCTGATGTTTGCCGCCCTCAATGTGGCCATCCCCCTGCGTATGCTGGTACCTATTCACGGTGCCGTACAGCTGCTCAACAATCTGGCCCGTATCGTCTACGTGCGTGAGCATATCCGCTGGGACCAGTGTATTCCGTTCTTTGTGGGCTGCACTCTCGGCTCCGCCGCCATGACCCTGGGGCTCGCCAATCTCGACTGGCAGCAACTACCGCTGATTCTCCTCGCCGGCTTGATCTTTTACACCGTATTCAAGCCCAAGAAACTACCGGAAATACGCCTTAAAGCGCGTAATTTTTTCTGGGTGGGTATCGCCACCGGCACCCTCGGTATTATCGCCGGCGCGGTAGATCCACTACTGGCGGCTTTCTTTGTGCGCAAGGATATGAGCCCGAAGGAAATTGTTGCGAACAAGTCCGTTATGCAGGCCTGGTGTCATGCGCTCAAAGTGCCCGCCTTCATCTATCTGGGCTTTGCGTTTTCCGACCACCTGGGGCTGATTCTGCTGCTCACTGTCGCCGCAGTGATCGGTACGCGTATTGGCATTGCCCTGCTGAATCGAATCGACAGCGAACTGTTTTTCAATTTGATGCGCGCGGCACTCGTGATCGCCGGCGCCCGCATTATTTACCAGTTAATAGCACAATAAAAATCAGGTGCTCACACTACAGGTACACACAATGGCCGATTACCAGATCATCAATCCTTTCAATGGCGAGCAGATTGAGGCCTACGACTTCCATACTCGTGAGCAAGTGAAGGCTGCGATTGAACTTCTGAAACAGGGGCGCGGGACCCAGCAGGCGACTCCGGCATTTGAGCGTTCGAATATTCTGCTCAAGCTCGCCCGGTTGATTCAGGAGCGTAAGGAAGACCTGGCAGCGTTGATTACCGAAGAGACCGGCAAAACCATCAGCGATAGCCGTGTGGAAATTGACCGCGCTTACAACACTGCACTCGCCAGCGCCATGGAAGCGCGCAGTATCAACGGCGAAGCGCTGGACTCCGATGCCTATCCGCCCATGCGTGAGAAAATTGGCGTAGTGCTGTGGAAGCCCCTGGGCACCGTATTGTGTATTACCCCGTTCAACTTCCCTATCAATATCGCGGTGCACAAAATCGGCCCTGCTTTTGCCGCGGGAAATACCATCCTGTTCAAGCCCGGCCCACAGAACAAGCGCTCCGCAGAACTGCTGGTAGAACTCTGTTATGCCGCGGGCATGGACAAATCTGTCCTGCAAATGCTGATTCCGGATATCGATGCCACCAGCTACGCGGTATCCCACCCGGAAATCCACGCGATCAATTTCACCGGCGGCACTGCCGCGGCCAACGCCATTGCTGCCAATGCCGGCTACAAAAAAATGCTGTTTGAACTGGGTGGCAACGATCCCCTGATTGTCATGCCAGACGCCGACCTCGACGCCGCCGTCGGCGCCACTATCAACCAGCGTTTCGCCACCGCCGGCCAGCGCTGCACGGCGGCCAAACGCCTGTTTGTCCACAGTGAAGTGTTTGATGCCTTCGCGGATAAGCTGGTAGCCGCCACCGCGAAGCTCAAAGTCGGCAATCCGGCTGAAGACGAAACTTTCGTCGGCCCCCTGATCCACACCGCGGCGGCAGACGAAGTCGAGGGGCGTATCCAGGCGGCTGTAGATACTGGCGCCCGTGTCCTGTTCGGACACAAGCGCGAAGGCAATATCCTGTGGCCGACGATTCTCGACAATATTGCTGACGATGCCGAACTGGTCGCCGAAGAAACCTTTGGCCCTGTGGTGCCGTTGCGTAAATTTGACGACGAAGCAGAGCTGGTATCCCTGATCAACAGCTCCCCTTTCGGCCTGCAGGCGGGCGTATTTACCCAGAACCTCGCACTGGCCAAGCGTCTCTACAACCAGCTGGATGTGGGGCTACTTGCGGTCAACGATGGCCCCGGGTTCCGCGCTGAACACTTCCCGTTTGGCGGTGTAAAAGAGAGTGGTGTCGGTAGGGAAGGGGTAAGTTATGCGGTTCGTGAAATGAGCTACCAGAAAACGCTGGTTATCTAACTCGATTCGGAGCTGTACCTCAGATGAGAAGGCGCTGACGCCGGGGGCTGGTTCGCAAGACCTTCTAAAACAGGGATGTTTTAGAAGAGCCCCCAGCGATGGGTTCACGGCGTGTCTTGCGAACCAGCCCCCGGTGGCAGCGCCGCCACCAGAACTGAATATCTGTACTGCCCGATAAGACCCGCAGCACGCCACAATTCACAAATCCCCTCCCTCGTTCCTGTTCAAATCAAAATTCATCCCCTATACTCGGCCCCAACTTGTCGGAGTGCCTTCGGGCTGAGATCGCTGTTGCGAGATCCGTTGAACCTGATCGGGGTAACCCCCGCGTAGGAAACAAGATCTGAATTCGCTACATTTTGAGCGCCACTTTTATCACGCTGCGCTCAAAAACTGCTCACCTCTACCGCATCCCCGGCAATCCATTCACGGAACCATTTATGGAAAATGCGTCAGGAAACGACGCAAGGGGTCAGTATGTCTCAAGTCGCAGAACCGCAGAACAAAGCCAGCAAAAGCAGCCGCAGTGCCCAGCGCGACAGCGCCAAAGATTTTCTGGATAACCTCACCGCCCAGCAATTCCCCAACTCCCGCAAAGTTTATCTACAAGGTGAACATCCGGGCGTAAACGTGGGCGTGCGTGAAATCTGCCTCGGCCAGAGCCTTGTCGGTGGCGATGAAAACAACCCCGTATTTGAACCCAACGAACCGCTCCAGGTTTACGATACCGCTGGCCCATATTCTGATCCGGACTACAAACCCAACGTCCGCGATGGTCTGCCCAAACTGCGTCAACAGTGGATCGAAGCCCGCGGCGACAGTGAAATCCTTGAAACCCGTCAGGCCGCATACAGCCAGAAACGTATGGCGGATCAGGGACTCGACCATATCCGTTTCGACAACCTGCCCGCACCACGCAAAGCGAAAGCGGGCAAAAACGTCACCCAGATGCACTACGCCCGTCAGGGTATCATCACCCCGGAAATGGAATTTATCGCCATCCGCGAAAACATGGGTCGCGCCGCACTTGCCGAACAACTGAGCGATGCGGATTATAAAAAGGCCCGTGAAGGCATCTATATTCCGCCGCAAATCACTCCGGAATTCGTGCGCCGCGAAGTGGCCGAAGGCCGCGCGATTATTCCCGCGAATATCAACCACACAGAACTGGAGCCGATGATTATCGGCCGCAATTTCCTGTGTAAAGTGAACTCGAATATCGGCAACTCCGCGGTAACTTCCTCGATTGAAGAGGAAGTCGAAAAACTGGTGTGGTCTATCAAATGGGGCGGCGACACCGTCATGGATCTGTCCACCGGCCAGAATATCCACGAGACCCGCGAGTGGATTCTGCGCAACTCCCCGGTACCTATTGGCACCGTGCCGATTTACCAGGCACTGGAAAAAGTTGACGGCATTGCTGAAGACCTCAACTGGGAAGTCTTCCGCGATACCCTGATTGAACAGGCAGAGCAGGGTGTGGACTATTTCACCATCCACGCTGGCGTACTTCTGCGCTATGTACCGCTCACCGCCAATCGCGTCACCGGTATCGTCTCCCGCGGTGGCTCCATCATGGCCAAATGGTGCCTCGCACATCACAAGGAGAACTTCCTCTACACGCACTTCGAGGACATTTGTGAAATTCTCAAAGCCTACGATGTCAGCTTCTCCCTGGGCGACGGCCTGCGCCCCGGCTGTATCGCCGATGCCAACGACGAAGCCCAGTTTGGCGAACTGCACACCCTCGGTGAACTCACTGAAATCGCCTGGAAGCACGACGTACAGACCATGATCGAAGGCCCCGGCCACGTGCCCATGCACAAGATCAAGGAAAACATGGACGAGCAGCTGGAACACTGCCACGGCGCCCCGTTCTATACCCTCGGCCCGTTGACCACCGACATCGCTCCCGGCTACGACCACATCACCTCCGGCATCGGCGCCGCCATGATCGGCAGTATGGGCTGCGCCATGCTGTGTTACGTCACGCCCAAAGAACACCTCGGGCTGCCGAACAAGGAAGACGTCAAGGAAGGCCTCATGGCCTACAAAATTGCCGCCCACGCCGCCGACCTGGCCAAAGGGCACCCACGTGCCTACAAGCGCGATGACGCTCTGTCCAAAGCCCGCTTCGAATTCCGCTGGGAAGATCAGTTCAACCTCGGCCTCGATCCCGAACGCGCGCGCATGTATCACGATGAAACCCTGCCGAAAGAATCCGGCAAGGTCGCCCACTTCTGTTCCATGTGCGGGCCGAAATTCTGCTCGATGAAAATTACTCAGGATGTGCGTGACTATTCCCGAAAACTAGAGGCATCGAAGCAGGAAGCGGAGCAGGGCATGGAAGAAATGTCCATCAAGTTCAAAGAACTAGGCGCAGAGATTTATCACAAGGGGTAACCCCGAACCGATAGAAAACGCAGCGTCAAAAGCGAAGGCAGCGATGCGGGTAAGCCTTTGCCAGACCTTCTGCGAGAGGGACCTCGCAGAAGAGCCCCCATGGATGGGTTCACGGTGTGTCTGGCAAAGGCTTACCCGTAGCGCTGCCGCCCTAATTTAGCCGACAACGAACCCCGGAACTATGCTGTGGCACAAGCCGAACTAAACATCGCAATAGCAGGCGCCGGCCTGATGGGCCGCCTCCTAGCCTGGCGACTTTCCGAAAAAGGCCATCGGATTACATTGTTCGAATCCGGCAGCCTGGAAACTCCTGGGGGCGCTTGCCACGCTGCTGCCGGCATGATCTCCCCGCTTTCGGAACTGTTCAATTGCCCGCTGCCCATCTACGAGCTGGGCATGCAAAGCCTGCAACACTGGCCGCATTGGGTAAAACAACTGGAACACCAAACCGGAAGCCAAGTCGACTACCGCCAATCCGGCAGCATCCTCATCGCCCACCCTCAGGACCGCAACGAACTTCTGCAATTCCAGCAGGAACTGAGTGCGAAACTCGGGAGAGAAAACGGCGGGCAGCTGCAATGGCTGGATAACTCCGGCCTACGAAATCTGGAGCCAGAACTGGAACGCTTCGATCAGGGGCTGTTTCTCGCCAGCGAAGCCGACATAGACAACAGAGAACTGCTCCCCGCACTGTTGCAAGCGCTCAAGCAAGATCACGTTCAACTTCGTGAAAATACTCCCGCAGAGTGCTGCCCCGGAAAAATAGAGAGCGCCGGCGGCACAGAATCATTTGACCTGGTCATCGATACCCGCGGACTCGGCGCCCGCAACCAGGTCCAGGGACTGCGCGGCGTGCGCGGTGAAGTCATGGTCGTGGAAACACCGGAGGTGCAACTCCAGCGACCGGTACGACTGCTGCATCCAAGATACCAGCTCTATGTCGTGCCCAGAGCAAACAACCGCACCGTCATCGGCGCCACCGAAATCGAAAGCGATGACCTCTCGCCGATCTCCCTGCGTTCCACCATGGAGCTCTCCAGCGCCCTCTACTCGATCCATCCTGCGTTCGCCGAAGCGCGGGTTATCGAGACCCGCGTCAACTGTCGTCCTGCCACCATGGATAACTTGCCCGTAGTGGAAAGCGAGCCAGGCCTTATCCGCGTCAACGGACTGTTCCGCCACGGCTATTTGCTGGCGCCGGCACTGGTGCAAAAAGCGGAAAGCGAAATCGGAAAGCAGACTCAAACTTTAGCCACAGCACAGGTGACCTGATGCAATTACTGGTCAACGGTGAGACCGTCACCGCAAAGCAAGGCGATACTGTCGCCGCAATACTGGAACAACTGGGCTATAGCGGCGAGACCTTCGCCGTCGCCTGTAACGGCGACTTTGTGCCGCGAGGTACCTACGATGAAGCCCGACTCAAACCCGGCGACCGCCTCGATATCGTTGCCCCGGTTGTCGGAGGCTGAATGATGGAAAAACTGAAACTCTACGGTAAAGAATTCGACAGCCGTCTGCTGGTGGGCACTGCGCTATACCCGTCACCGGCGATCATGCGCGAAGCCGTGGCTGCCTCCGGTGCAGAAATTATTACCCTGTCCCTGCGGCGCCAGAGCCCGGAACAGCAGCAGGGAAAAATGCTCTGGGACTATATCCGGGCGTCCGGCTGTCAGTTGTTGCCCAATACCGCGGGCTGCAAAACTCCGAAGGAGGTCATCGCACTGGCGGAAATGAGCCGTGAAATCTTCGCAACCGACTGGCTGAAGTTGGAGGTGATCGGCGATGACTACAACCTGCAGCCGGACCCCTACGGTCTGGTGGAAGCCGCGCGGGAGCTGGTCAAGCGGGGCTTCAAGGTTTTGCCTTACTGCACCGACGATCTGGTGGTATGCCGCAAATTGCTGGATGTAGGCTGCGAGGTACTGATGCCCTGGGGATCGCCCATCGGCACCGGTCGCGGATTGATGAACAAGTACAACCTGCAGACCCTGCGCGAGCGATTGCCGGATACACCACTGATCATCGACGCGGGAATCGGTGCACCTTCCCAGGCGGCGGAGGCGATGGAAATGGGCTTTGATGCAGTGCTGTTGAACACCGCTATCGCCAAGGCGCAGAACCCGGTACTGATGGCCGAGGCCTTCAGGCTCGCCATCGAGTCCGGCCACGCGGCGCGCAAGGCGGGCCTGATGCTGAAACGCCAGACTGCAAGCCCCAGTACCCCCACGCTGGATATGCCCTTCTGGCAGCAGACTGTCAGCGATGGAGAAAAGGCATGAGCGCAGTCAAACCGGCGCGTCCGGTTGTGCGTAAACCGATTGTCTGGACGATTGCCGGCAGCGACTCCGGTGGCGGTGCCGGCATCCAGGCCGATCTTCTTACCATGCACGATCTCGGTGTCCATGGCTGTAGCGCGATTACCGCCAATACCGCGCAGAACACACTCGGAGTGCCCGCAATCAATGCCGTTTCCGATGAGGTTTTACAGTCGCAGCTCGATGCATTGTGTGAAGATCTGAAACCCGCGGCGATCAAAATTGGCCTGCTGGCCAATGCGGGGCAGGTCAAACTGGTGGCCAAGTTTCTGCGTGCACTGAAGGCGCGGGGTGTGCAAATACCGGTGGTCTATGATCCGGTAGCGGTGGCCACCAGCGGCGCCCGACTTACCGAAGACCGTACCGGCGCCGCGGTTTTGAACGAGCTTTTACCCCTGTGCGATCTGATAACCCCCAACACTGAGGAGCTGGCGTGGCTAACAGACGTCAGTGCGGGGACAGTACTGGGAAGCGCTGAGTCTATTGTGGCTGCTGCACGAAGAGTGCGCGGTGATTGCGAGAGTGCACTGCTGGTTACCGGTGGCCATTTTGAAATAGAACCGGGTACCACCGCTGACCTGCTTTGTCGCGGTTGCGACGACACTGTGACGGAAGACTGGTTAATCGGGCAGAAAATTGATACTCGCAACACCCACGGTACCGGTTGCACCCTGTCGTCAGCCATCGCAGCACTGCTTGCTCAGGGTTACCCGCTGCAGGACGCCTGTGTGGTGGCTAATGCCTACGTGCGACACGGACTGCGGCTGGGCACTAGCGAACACATTGGCGCTGGCCCCGGTCCGGTAGGGCACTGCGGGTGGCCGCAGGAATTGCAGGATTTCCCACAGGTGCTGGTAAAAGGGAGTGAGCGGGCTAAGCGCTACGGCTGCCACTCCCAACAGCTGGCGGAGCGACATGCGGCGGAGTTTGCCCAGCCCGACAGCAATCGGTTGGGAGTCTATCCGGTGGTGGACTCGGTTGAATGGATTGAGCGGCTGGCAAAAGCCGGTGTGCGCACGCTGCAGCTGCGCATCAAGAATCCCGGAGATGACCTCCGCCGACAGATCGAGCGAGCGGTTGCCATCGGCCGCGATTACAGCCTGCGTCTGTTTATCAATGATTACTGGCAACTGGCGATTGAGTGCGGTGCCTACGGTGTGCATCTCGGTCAGGAGGATCTACAGAGCGCGGACCTGAATGCGATTCAGGCCGCCGGGCTGAAACTGGGCATCAGCACCCACGGTTTCTTCGAGCTGCTGTACGCATACCAGTTTCGTCCCAGCTACCTCGCCATCGGCGCCATCTACGCTACCAATACCAAGGATATGAGTGACCAGTTGCAGGGGCCCGAGAAGCTCGCCCGTATGGCGGCGCTGTTGCCTGACCATCCACTGGTCGCCATTGGAGGGATCAATCTCCAGCGTGCTCCGCTGGTTGCGGCGAGCGGGGTGGGGAGTATTGCCGTGGTCACGGCAATTACCAAAGCACCGGATTACTGCGAAGCTGTGGCACAATTGGCGACAGTATTAGAGTCCCACTGACCGGAGTGCCGTCATGTTGAGCCGTAAACAGCTGCAGCGCTACAGCCGCCAGATTATGTTGTCCCAGATTGGAGAATCCGGTCAGCAAAAACTGGCCGGGGCAAAAGTGATGATTGTGGGGCTCGGCGGCCTGGGCAGTCCCGCGGCGTTATACCTCGCTGCGGCGGGCGTCGGTGAGCTGCACCTGGTGGATGGCGATCGGGTGGAAATCTCCAACCTGCAGCGCCAGGTACTCTACAAAACCAATCACCGGGGCAAGGAAAAGGCACAGGTCGCCGCCCAGCAATTGATGGCGGCCAACCCCGAAATCCGGGTTCATGCCCACTGCCAGATGGCGGATACGGCGTGGTTGACGGCGCAATTACCCGAGCTGGGAATCGACCTGGTGCTGGATTGCACCGATAACCTGGATATCCGTCACGTCATCAACCGCGTCTGCCGGGAACTGCGGGTGCCGGTGGTAATGGCCTCGGTGCGCGGCTTTTCCGGACAGCTGGTAAGCTTTGATTTCCGCGCGGAGGGCGGCCCCTGCTACGCCTGCCTGTTCCCGCCACAGCTGCGCGATAGCGATCTGCCGGAAGTGGAGAACTGTTCCACCGTGGGTGTGATCGGGCCAGCGCTGGGGATGATGGGCAGTGCTCAGGCACTGGAAGCGATCAAGCTGCTGGTCGGCCTGCCGTTGTCCAGCCTGAATCGGTTGCAGCTATTCGAGGCTGAGAGTCTCGAGTGGCGGGCACTGGCTCTACCGGTAAACAGCGCTTGCCCGGTTTGTGGTCAGAAGTAACTTTTTAGGGGCTCAGGTGGGAGCCCCTTATTGCGGCGGCACGTTATTCGGCGCAGATCAGTTATCAGCGCGCCGCCAGCTCCACGGCATTCAATAGTTCCGCGTACTGTCCGGTAATCACATTCATATTGCGCAGCATGATATCGGTGGTGCCGGTTATCACATGAATCTGGCGCGCCTCTGACATATGCATCTCTCCGTCAAACCCGCGGCTGGCATAACTCAGGTGTCCCCGGGTTTTGAGCAGGTTGCGGGTAATTTCCGGGGTATTCAGCGGGCTGTCCATTAAAAACGCCAGCATCTGCTCGAATTCAGCAAGATCCTCGTATAACAGCTTGCTGCCATCGCTGCCCGCTACTCCCCAGAATTGCGCCACGTAGTTTTTGGCAATGCGCTGGGAAAGCATGCGTTGCCGCCCGGAGACATTTACCAGCTCGGCACTGCTGTGGTGGGCCAGCGCTTGCAGACGCATTACATACGCATGCGCTGCGGGGAGCAGGGTATTGCTGCGTTGGAACAGCTCCGCGGCGGTAAATTTACTCACCGGTTGCCGCGCGATCGCTGAAAAATCCTGCCACTCCTGCTGTACCAGTTTGAGCGTACTGCGCACCGGTGCAGCGGCTTCGAACGCCGCAAGCTGATTCAGATTGCGTTCAAATTCCGCCATCGAGCGCTCGAACACCTGCTGGTGCTTTTCGGCTTCTGGCTGTATGCCTCTGAGGATATAGGATTGGGTGATTCGCTGGGAGAGCATCCGTTGGCGACCGGCGATATTGATGGCATCGCCCATATTGAACCCGGGGGTTACCGATGGGGTGTCTTCAGCGGCAACAGCCATGTTCAACGGAAGCAGTAGAAACAGCAGTATCAGGGCAAAGGTGTGTTTCATCTTTACATTCCTGAAATTGAAAATGGGAGGGAAAAATCCCCGGCCTTGCGGCCGGGTAAGACTCAACGAGTGGGTTGGGGTACTTCTGTGTATCCTGTGAGCAGGATCAGAATTGCGCTGCCGCAGTGAGCCAGAGCTTGTTGGTGTCAACGCTGAAGTCATCTGCGGTGTAGTTGCTGTACTTCATGCTGAGATTGACCCCGGCGAGTTTGCCTGCAACCAGAAACCCGGCTTCGCTGCCGAGCTTGTCCATGCCGGATACGCCGCTGTCATCAGAACTGAGCTGGTGATAGTTGAGTGCAAACTTGACGCCGCCCAGACTGGTGCCGACCGTCAGGTAAACATCTTCAATACCGCCGACAATATTGCCGGTGCCGCCGCCGAGAAATTTATCGCTCCAACCCTGGAACTTATGCAGCGTCGCCAGGGGAGTAATGAATTGTCCATCTGCACCATCCGCGCCCAGCAGCTCGTAGCCCGCTGCGAGTGTCACTGCACCAAGTTTGTAAGCGCCTTCAGCCAGCAGGTAATCGGCGTCGTAATCTGCCGGGTTGTTGGCCGCAGAAGACTGGGTAGCATATTCCAGCGCATAGCTCAGGGCTTCCTGACTACCGGCGAAGCGGACACCGTAGGTATCGGTGGAGAAAGCCGCGGCATCCTCATTGTCAATCAGGTAGGCGTAGCCACTCAGGGCACCGGCGGACAGGCCTGCGTATTTTGCATTCAGTAGATAGGTGTCATTGGTGTGGTCACCAATGGGACTGTCTTCACCGAAGATACGATTGACGTTGTGTACGTGTGCCAGGAACAGGGTGGTGTCGGCAATGCTGGTATTACTTGCACTAAATCCGTCGTACGTCTGTTCGTTCTGGCGGAAACCGACACCGCCAACAAAACGTTGGTTGTCCAACAGAATTCGCTGACGTCCGTATTTAAACGTGGTGGCACCAGTGGTGTAGGCCAGATAAGCCTGGTTGACTTCGGTTCCTTCGGGGTCGCCGATGCCACCTTCAAAATCGGTGATATGCGTAACGTCGTCCATTTCGATCAGAGTGCTGAAGCCCTGATAAGTGGCAGAAGAATAAGTGAGCCGCGTCTGAAGGCTGGTTAAGTCCACATCGTTACCATCTACGTCGACCATCTCGGTACGCGCACGGAAGCCGAGAGTGGCTTCACCCTGGGCGAGGGCTTCGCCGAAGCTGGTTACTGCGGGCGCTTCGGTTTCCGTCATTTCCTGCGCAAAGGCGGGTGCGGTTACCGTTGCGACACTCAGGGTGCTAACAGCGAGTGCGAGTGTTCGGCGTTGAACTGCGGATTGGAGAGCGTTTGTCAGAAGGTTCTGGCTTTTCATGTTGTTTTCCTTTTTCAGAGAATCGTGTAGTTCCTTTCGCCCCCTGCTCAGTTTTTTGGGCGCAGGGGCCCCTGTCGACAGCGTTGACCCACTGTCGCTCAGGTAATTCGGTTTGCTATTTTATGCGGTAATTCAGGCTGCGTTATCAACAGTTTCCGGTACGCTCGTTTTGTTTTTTGACGTCGCGGAGGAAGAAGTTTCGGTTTTCTGGGGTTTGGACTTTGTTGTCGGCACATCGGGTTTACTGTGACGTTCGTGCAGGAACTTCAGAACTTTGGCCCGGTACTGGTTGTAAAGCTGGTCATCGGCCAGCTCCAGTCGATGCCGTGGTCGCTCGAGGTTTACGTCAAGGATTTCGCCGATAGTAGCGGCGGGGCCATTGGTCATCATCACGATGCGGTCAGAGAGCAAGACTGCTTCGTCCACGTCGTGGGTAATCATGATCACGGTGTTATTCAGCTCGGCCTGGATCTCCATCAGGGAATCCTGCATATGTGCACGGGTCAGTGCATCCAGCGCGCCGAATGGTTCATCCATCAGCAGCACCTTGGGCTGCATCGCGAGTGCGCGGGCGATGCCGACGCGCTGCTTCATACCACCGCTGATTTCCCCGGGACGCTTGTGCATGGCGTGACTCATATGTACCAGTTCCAGGTTGTGTTCGATCCACTGGCGCGTCTCTGCTTTGGATTTACTACGGCCGAATACCTGCTTTACCGCCAGTTCGACATTTTCGTACGCCGTGAGCCAGGGCAGTAAAGAGTGGTTCTGGAAAACCACAGCACGCTCCGGGCCGGGTTCGGTCACTTCCTTGCCATTAAGAATGACGCCACCACGGGTTGCCTGATAGAGCCCCGCAACCACATTCAGCACGGTGGATTTACCGCAGCCGGAATGACCGATCAGGGATACGAATTCACCCTGCTGAATTTTCAGGTCCACATCCCGAAGGGCAGTGAAAGGTCCCTTGGGAGTAGGGAATTCCATATCGATATGACTGATATCCAGAAGTACACTCATTGTCTCGATCTCCACAAATTTAATTCGGTAACTGTGCTGGTTTCTCTATGCCTACGCTTTCTGTTCGCTCCGTTATTGCGCGGCGGAGTTGTCCCAGGAAACCAGTTTCTGTAGTGCCAACATGCCGCGGTCCAGCAGAAAGCCAATAAATCCGATCACCAGTACCGCGGCCATAATGCGCGCGAGTGAATCGGAGCTACCGTTCTGAAATTCATCCCAGACAAATTTTCCGAGCCCCGGGTTTTGTGCAAGCATTTCCGCCGCGATCAGTACCATCCAGGCCACGCCCAGAGAAAGGCGCATACCGGTGAAAATCATCGGTACCGAGGCAGGCAGTACAATTTTCTGGACATGTCGCAGTGCCGGCAGACGCAGTACCTTGCTCACATTCACCAGGTCGTTATCAATGCCAGCAACGCCTACGGCTGTATTGATCACCATGGGCCACAGGCAACACAGGGTCACAGTAATCATTGAGTTGAGGAATGATTTGGCCACCATTGGCTCCGGGGTGGTGTACACGGCGGAAACCACCATGGTCACTAATGGCAACCAGGCTAGCGGCGACACCGGCTTGAAGATCTGAACGATTGGGTTCACAGCACTGTTCAGGGTTTTACTCAGGCCGACCGCAATCCCCAATGGAATGGCAATGGCAACGGCTAACAGGAACCCGCTCATGACCGTGATCAGGCTGGTAAAGATCTGGTCAATAAAGGTTTCCTTGCCGGTATAGTCGCGGATTTTGGGAACATAAGAGGGGTCTTCGGCAACACGCTTTGCATTGCGGACTTCCTGGCGTTCGTAGAAGGCGTGCTCCTTTTCTCGCGAGCGCTGGTGTTCACTGTAGAGCGCATCGAACTGTTCCATCACTGCAGAGGGGCCGGGGAACTTGCCCAGAGAGGTATCGATCTTTTGTGCGGTGACAGACCACAGAAGCAGAAAGGCAAGGATGCCAGCCAGCGGCAACGCCACCAGGCGAATGGCATTACTCAGCCAAACACTGTTCAGTTGCGGCAACCTGAAACCATAAAACTTTCCGGTGTTCACAGTAGTGGTGTTCATCTTCTGTTACCTCGGCACTCTGAATGAGTGTATTCGTTGAGTTTTCAAATGACTTTTGATTGTTATCTTTCGATGCGAACCGGGACCCGGCTGGCGAGCCCGGTTCGCTCTAGGTTGATCAGAGCTTCTGGCCAGACTTCAGACCGATAGAAAACTTGTCGATATACTCGTTGGGTTTCTGGCCGTTGTAGACGATGCCGTCAATAAAGTGAGTCTGCGGATCGCGGAAGCCGTCTTCGGTGGCAAAGTCGGGGAACTGTTCCGGCTTGGCCAGCTTCTCAGCGATCAAAGACTTGGCGGCGGCCTCGTAGATATCCGGGCGATAGACCTTGGAGGCGAGTTCCTTGTACCAGGTATCCGGCTTGTCTTCGGAAATCTGGCCCCAGCGACGCATCTGGGTGAGATACCAGATGGCATCGGAGTAGTAGGGGTAAGTGGCGTTGTAGCGGAAGAAAACATTGAAATCCGGTACTTCGCGCTTGTCACCTTTTTCGTACTCGAAGGTGCCGGTCATACTGTTGGCGATGACATCGTAGTCGGCACCTACATAATTGGATTGCGACAGGATTTTCACTGCCTCCGGACGGTTTGCGTTGTTGTTTTCGTCCAGCCACATGGCGGCGCGGATCAGGGCGCGGGTAATACGCACAGTGGTATTTGGATACTTCTCGGCGAACTCTTTGGTTATTCCGAATACTTTTTCCGGGTTGTCTTTCCAGATTTCGTAATCGGTAACTACCGGTACGCCGATATCCTTGAACACCGCCTGCTGGTTCCAGGGTTCACCAACGCAGTAGCCGTAAATGGTGCCGGCCTCGAGAGTGGCGGGCATCTGCGGGGGCGGGGTGACAGACAACAGTGCGTCTGCATCGATCTGGCCGGAGATGTCTCCCTTGTGCGGCGCGTAGTAGCCGGGGTGAATGCCTCCGGCAGCCAGCCAGTAGCGCAGTTCGTAGTTGTGCGTGGATACCGGGAACACCATACCCATATTGAACGGCTTGCCATCTGCCTTGTATTTTTCCACCACAGGCTTGAGTGCATCGGCCTTGATCGGGTGCACCGGGCGTCCGTCTTCCATCTTCGGAATATTCGGCTTCATCTGTTCCCAGATGGTGTTGGAAACCGTGATGCCGTTGCCGTTCAGGTCCATGGAGAAAGGCGTGATGATGTCGGCCTTGGTGCCGAAACCCATGGTGGCAGCGATCGGCTGGCCCGCGAGCATATGCGCGCCATCGAGGCGTCCATCGATAACGCCATCCAGCAGGACTTTCCAGTTGGCCTGGGCTTCGATGGTGACGTACAGGCCCTCGTCTTCGAAGAAGCCTTTCTCATAAGCGACGGCAATGGGAGCCATATCAGTGAGTTTGATAAAGCCGAACGTCAGCTCTTCTTTTTCCGGGTAGCCGAGGTCCTCTGCGTTGACTGAAACTGATCCCGAGGAGAATCCCACGGCCAGTGCCAGCGAAGCGGCAAGTTTCTTGAAGGGCTTTTTCCATTGCATGGTTATTGTGCTCCTGGTCTTTTTAAGATTTCAGTTTTGTTAGTTCGAAAAATCTGGCCAAAAAAAACGCCCACCGATGACCTGCCTCCAGGGACAGGATCGGTGAGCGCCTCTGCTCAAGGGCATCGCAGTACGATGCCGGTCTGATTGTTATTCGGGCGACAGGTTGCCCGCTTGTTCAACGGAAATGAGGTGCCGGGATTGGCGAATCATTTCACTACGGAAATTTCGTTCCGCACTTACCGAGGCCTTTGCAGGCTCTATGCCAACTTTTTTCACCGGAGATAAACGCGTGGGCCGTGTATGGGCAGAGATCTACTCGGTACGAAGGTTGAGATCTAGTTAGGTGCGATGGTGTAACTTATTGTATTTGCAATAGATTTTGAGTAGATCCTGGCAAGGGGGTATTCCTGGCTGACATTGATCTAGCTGCTGCGGCAGGATAAGTAAGTGAGGTGGGAAGGCGCGCCAGAGGTGTGTCGAGGTGCGATTTTGATCGCTTCGTTGCGGTGTTGATTCGGCGTCAATGTGGTTCCAATGTGGTGCCGACGGAATAATCTTGGTGCATGGCGAAAATCGGGCTGGGCGCTTTCGGTGCGAACTGGCGGGGTGATTTGGTGCATGCGCATTAAAAGCGGGCGCAAGTGGGCAAAAAAAACCGGGCACTGAGGCCCGGTTTGAAAGCAAGTTCTGACGTTACCTGTTTCAGAAACTGTAATTTAGAGAGGCGCCTACCAACCAGGCTTCCAGGTTGGTGGTACCGCCGTCAAAGTAAGTGCCAAGCCCAACATCCGGAGTCAGAGGCAGTGCCTGGAATTCCTGGATGCGTTCATCGTCACCCCACAGATAAGCCAGACCACCGTCGATGCTCAGCTGATTGTTGACTTTGTAGGTACCACCGAAAGTTACCCACTGGCGATCTGCATCGGGGATGGAGAGGGTGCGCCAGGTTACCGGCAGACCCTGGCCAGCGCCCAGGCCGAATGCGGCGGACTCTGCGATGGCGTCGTTGTTGAAGCCATCTCTAGCGGCGCCGTTGTCGTAGGCGTAACCAACACGCCAAGTCACTTCATCACAGGGGTAGTATTCAACCCCGAGGCTGTAGCGCCAGCCACTTTTGAAGTTTTCTTCCTTAATTTTTAGCGGGTTGTATTCCGGGAAGGGTTGACCGTTGACGCGCTGGCGGGGGAAGAAGGCTTCCAGGCGTTGGAAATCGTCCCAATCTGTCCACATGGCTCCGAGAGCTACGCCCCATTCATCGTGGAAGCGATGGTAAAGTCCCAGTTCGAGCGTGTCTGGCAGATCGAGCGTCAGATTTGCACGCTCATTGTCAAACGGGAGCCCGGTGTTGACACTGGTTAACAGATCCGAATTTACGTCGGCCTCGATTTCAGGGTCCAGTTCTGACTGGTACGAAACACCGATATGGGTGCGGCCGTCTACGCTGCGCCACAGCATGCCTACGCTCCAGCCATATTCCCAGTCATCGCCATCGGCATCAAGGATACGCGCATTTGAAACAGGGCCACCCAGTACCTGTTCAGCCAGTGGGTCCAGCAGGAAGTTATTAGGTACTTTGCTCTTCAGCGTAGCGTCCGCATACAGGATATTCGCGGATACACCGATGCTGAACTGGTCGTTCCAGTCGAAGGCAACAGAAGGAGCAATATTAACGGACAGTAGTTCGGTTTTGTCAGCGATGTGGGTGACCGGCCAGCTGCTGTTGAAGTCGGTTTCCAGACCATAGTCGGTATTCATCGCCAACCCGAAAGACCAGCAATCGTCAAAGGGCACTGCAAGATAGGCGTTGGGTACCACGGCGCTACTTGCGTAGTCATCTGCGGTATCAAAAATGGAACCCGCGAGGCTCGGGCCTGTAGCGGTGAGCAGGTAGTAATCGGTGGTGCCGGCCGCATCGATTTCAGGATTTACGTAGGTAGCACCAATAGAAAAGGCCATCTCGTTAAACAACGCGGAACCCGCCGGGTTGCGAGCGAGAATAGCCGCGTTATCGCCGATGGCATTTTCCGCGGCAAAGGCGCGGCCCAGTCCAGAAGTGCTGGATTCCTGAAGGGCAAAGCCCGCTGCCATAGCACCACTAGAAAAAGTACCAGCGGATACGGAACAGATTGCGGCGGCCAATGCGGCTTTGCGCAGAGTTTTGATAGTCATGGGTTTCCACTCTATTTGCTGAATTGTGTGCCAACGGGAAAACTGCCCAATTTTTCACAGAGAAGCTTTTCCGGAAAAAATTGTTTAAAGCAAACAAATTCCTAGTAGACGAAGTCTAGCAGTGCCAAATTCACCTACTTGCTAAAACGAGCGTCTTTATAGTGACGAGTAGCGGAAAAATCTACCGCTTGACGTATTTTTTTTGGAGAGTGTGAAAAAAATTTATGAAATTTTTTGTCGATTTGTTTCGGGGAGGTTTTTGCAAAGAAGATTGGTATTTTTTGACCTTCTTTTAGTCGGTGCTTTTCGAGTGGCGGGCGGTCGCGATCCTTGATGGATAGCGCGACCGGTTGATGTGAAGAGCGTGAAAAATTGTGAGCTGGCTGACAGAAGAATTATTGATCGACGTTAACTTCTCGACCGTCAATGGATAGTTTCGTCAGGGTGATCTGGTAGCTCTTGCCATCTTCGTATTGCTTGAGTTTTACCAGCGCGTAATTCCATTGCGGGGCGAACCAGATATTGGTGACGCGCTCCGCGTCCTCTTCACGGACACGCTGCACCTTGATGGTTTCCACCGCGCCCATGGGCGTTTTCACTGTCTCTTTGCCCGCCACACGAAACTCGTATTCACGAACCCTCTTGCCGTCGGCTACCTGGTACTTCAGTGGTGTTTTGCCGTTGGCGACATCCATTGCCAGCTGCAACTGATAACTGATTTTGTCCTGGATATTGGCGGGCGCCTTTTCGATGCTGTGAGATTTGTCGTAAACATTGACCACGCGGCTGGCGCCATCTTCAAAACTCAGCGCTGTGTGGCGATCCTTGCCGAGGCCGGATTTCTGGTAATCGTAGTGTTGTGGTACCAGACGCTGCCCCTGTTGGGCGAAGCGGGAGTACTCCTCGATTTTGGCAAACATGGAGTGGGCGGAAAAATCCAGCCGCCAGCTGGTAGGAGAGCCACTGAGTTTGCGCTCTGCGGTTACCCCAAAGCCGCTGAATTCGGCTTTGTAGGTGGCGGTAAATGGCTGGAGTACCTGGGATTTGGCGGTTGTCGCTGTTTCAGCCTGGCTGAGAGGGGTCAACGGCGCGAGGGCCAACAGGGATAGAAAGGAAAACAGCGAGCTGCTGATGATTTTTTTGCGCAGTACGTTGGGAGTCAAGGTTCCACCTCCGGCCTGAATGTCTGATTCCGTGATTCAGGCCGAAAGTGTAGTCGGCCTGTCAGTCGAGGCGTTTGCCGCTGCGTGGCAGCAGCTCGCCATCCAGCTCGGCGCGATCGCCGGCCATCTTCAACCGCCCCTGGGCGAACCAGGTAGCGGCCATCGGATAGATGATATGTTCCTGTACCTGAACACGCTGTGAAAGTGTGCCCGCGTCATCACCCGCCTCGATGGGCACGGCGGCCTGTAGTACAGGCGGGCCACCATCCAGCTCTTCAGTGACAAAGTGTACCGTCGCGCCGTGTTCGCTGTCACCGGCGTCCAGTGCGCGCTGGTGTGTGTGCAGGCCCTGGTACTTGGGCAGCAGAGAGGGGTGAATGTTCAACATGCGGCCGCTGTAATGGCGCACAAACCCGGGAGTGAGGATGCGCATAAAGCCGGCCAGTATCACCAGATCCGGCTCGTAGGCGTCAATTACCTCAATCATCGCCTGATCGAAGCTTTCGCGATCGGAGAAGTCCCGGTGGCTGAGCACCTCGGTGGCGACCCCGGCACTCTTTGCCCGGGTCAGGCCGTAGGCGTCCGCTTTGTTACTGATTACGGCTTCGATGCTGTAATCGCACTCGGCTGCCGTTACTGCATCCAGGAATGCCTGCAGGTTGGTGCCGCTTCCCGAGATCAGGACTACCGCGCGGCACTTGCTGGAAGATGGATTCGACATCGTAGGATTACAGTCCCGCCAGCTCGACAGCTTCACCGGTGTCGCCTTCGGCGGCGGTCTCGATACTGCCGACAATAAAGGCGTCCTCACCCAGTTCCTTCAGCTTGGCTACGGCCTTGTCTGCTTCTGCTGCCGGCACGCAGATCACCATGCCCACGCCGCAGTTGAAGGTGCGGTACATTTCGCGACCTTCGATATTGCCGGCTTCCTGCAGCCAGCGGAATACCGGAGGCAGGTCCCAGCTCTTGGTGTCGATTACCGCGCGCGCGTTCTCCGGGAGTACCCGCGGCAGGTTTTCCAGCAGGCCGCCGCCGGTGATGTGGCTGAGCGCATTAACCTGAACTTCTTTCATCAGGGTCAGCAGGCTCTTCACATAGATGCGGGTCGGCGCCATCAGGGATTCCGCGAGGGTTTTGCCCTCGAGATCTTTGTGCAGGTCGGCACCGCTGATTTCCAGTACCTTGCGGATCAGGGAGTAGCCGTTGGAGTGGGGGCCGGAAGCGCCGAGGCCGATCAGCTTGTCGCCGGCCTGTACTTTGGAGCCGTCGATGATCTCCGACTTTTCTACCACGCCGACACAGAAACCGGCCAGGTCGTAGTCGTCGCCCTCGTACATGCCGGGCATTTCCGCGGTTTCACCGCCGACCAGTGCAGCGCCGGCCAGCTCACAGCCCTTGCCGATACCCGCGACGACGTCGGCGGCAATGTCGACATTGAGCTTGCCGGTGGCGTAGTAATCGAGGAAGAACAGGGGTTCTGCACCGGCGACTACCAGATCATTGACACACATGGCGACCAGGTCGATGCCGATGGTGTCGTGGATGCCGAGATCCATCGCCAGGCGCAGCTTGGTGCCGACGCCGTCGGTGCCGGAGACCAGCACTGGCTGCTTGTAGCCGCTGGGCAGCTCGCACAGGGCGCCGAAGCCGCCGAGGCCGCCCATCACTTCCGGGCGCGCGGTGCGCTTGGCAACATGCTTGATGCGCTCAACCAGGGCATTTCCCGCGTCGATATCGACACCGGCGTCCTTGTAGCTGAGGGAAGGGCTAGTGGAGGAAGAGTTCGGCTTGGAGTCGCTCATGGTTCAACCTGTTAAGGGCCTGTTTGGAAGGGCGCGTATTCTAGTGGAAAATTGCCCGAATGTGCGAACTGAAGGCTGGGAGAAACAGCCGACACTGATACAATAGCCGGTAATTGACTGCCGAGGCTCGTCTTCGGCGTGTGAGCGCACCACCTGTTTTCGGGTATCGGCGCCCCTGAGGGGCCTGATCTGGTGCGAATCTGCGCAGGGATGTGCATCTGTAATATAAAGAGGTAAGGGGACCGCGAGCCAATGCCATCGATCATAAACCCCCGGGTGCTGCTCTGTTTTTCGCTGCTGCTGGCAGTATTCATGTCTGCTCTGCCGGCATCCGCACGGGTGATGCCGGATCTGTACGAGGTGAGTGAGGCGGTCTCGAGCCGCGGCACCACCGACCGCGCTGGGGCCACCAGCCGCGGCCTGGAGCGGGTCTTCATTCGGGTAACCGGCGACCAGAACGTGGGGAACAACCCCAAACTGGCACCAGTGCTCAAGCAGGCACAGAAGTACGTCCAGAGCTATCGCTACGATACCGACGACAACCAGCTGTTTCTGCAATTGACGTTCGACCCGCAGGCGGTGAACGACCTGGTGCACCAGTTGCAGCTGCCCCTGTGGCCCAACAACCGCCCGGGCACCCTGGTGTGGATGGCGGTGGATACCCTCCAGAGTGGCCGCGATACCCTGCGCCAGGAAGATTATCCCGAACTGTTCGGTCTGCTCGATGGCCTGGCGCTGGAGCGCGGCCTGCCACTGGACTTCCCGGTCATGGACCTGAACGACCAGAGCAATATGCCGCTTGGAGCGCTCTGGGCCCAGGACGAGAGCGCCGCGCAACGCGCCGGAGTGCGTTACCGCCCCGACGCCACGCTGATGGGACGCCTGCTGCAGACTTCCGGGCAGCGCTGGCAGGCCAACTGGCTGCTGATTCATGGCGGCCGCAGCTACGCGTTTGATGCCAGCGGCTCCTCCCTCGAGGAAGTTGCCCTGCGCGGGGTGAACGAAGCGGCCAACCAGCTCGCAGAGCGTTACGCAGTGCGCACCGACGATACCGGTGTCGCCAGTGCGGTACTGGTGGAGATTTCTGGCATCCGCAGCTTTGCGGATTACTCCAGTGCAACCAAGTATCTGCAGGGCCTGGCCCAGGTGAGCAGTGCGGATGTGCTGGCGGTGAATGGCGATCGCCTGACCCTGGCACTCACGACCAGTACCCAGCTTGAGTCCCTGCGGGATGTGCTGGCGTTGAATCGCAATCTGCAGCTGTCCAGAGACGACGGGCTGGTGGATCTGTCCGGCTACCGTGCTCCACTCGGCAGTGCCCAGAACCCCCTGCGTTACAACTGGCAGTAACCCGTGTCTGATAGCAGTAAATCCGGTGGCGTTCCACAACAGCTCTCGCTGGGGGTATCCCTGCGGGACGACGCCACCTTCGCCAATTTTTTTCGCTCTCCCGATGACGGCAACCGCCAGGTAGTGGACCTGCTGCGGGCCTTTGCCAGCGGCGACAATACCGAGCAGGCGATTTTCCTGTGGGGGGAATCCGGCAGCGGGATCACGCATCTTCTGCAGTCGGTGTGCCAGGTGGCGGAGAGTGCAGGGCGCCGTTTCCAGTATCTGCCGCTGATGGATCTGATCGAGGCCAATCCCGAGGTCATCGTGGAAGGGCTCGAATATCTGGATCTCGTGTGTATCGACGACCTGCACCTGATAGAGGGGCGGGAGAACTGGCAAACCGCGCTGTTTCACTTGTACAACCGTCTGCGCGATAGCGGCCGCCAGTTGCTGTTGGGGGCGCGCAAGTCTCCGCGCGGGCTTGATCTGGAGCTGGCGGACTTGAAATCGCGCCTGCAGTGGGGGCTGACCTTCCAGCTGCACCCGCTGAGTGATGCGGACAAGCTGGCGGCTTTGCGCCAGCGCAGCCGTCTGCGCGGTTTTGACCTGCCGGAGGATGTGGCCCTGTACATCCTGCACCGGGCGCCGCGGGATACCCGTGCATTATTTGCCTGCCTGGAGCAGCTGGATCGCGCCTCGTTACAGGCCCAGCGCAAGATCACCATTCCCTTCGTAAAACAGGTCCTCAATATCTGAGCCTGTATCCCGGACGGTCGCCGATTGGCGGCCGCTCCCGCTTTTGGCATTTACTTCTACACTGTTAGCAATTGCGTGAATTTATCCGCCGGAGACTTTTGCGGTTGCCGGCTTGCAGTGGAGGAATGTCATGAATCATCTCGCCAGAACGATTGTTGCGGGGGCCCTGGCCGGTGGCCTGGCGCTGACCGCCCATGCGGAAACCGTGGTCAGTGTGCTGAAACTCGATAGCTCGGGTGTAGGTTCAATGCTGGGCACCGTCACGATTACCGAGTCCCCGCACGGACTGGTATTCACTCCGAGCCTGAAAGGGTTGCCCAGTGGTCTGCATGGCTTCCATCTGCACGAAAACGGCAGTTGTGAGCCGGCGATGAAAGATGGCAAGAAAGTGCCGGGGCTGGCTGCGGGCAGCCACTACGATCCGAAAAAAACCGGCCAGCACGGTATGCCCTGGGGCGATGGCCACTTGGGAGACCTGCCGGCGCTGTATGTGGACAACGACGGCAATGCATCCGAGCCAGTGCTGGCGCCGCGCCTGAAAAAGTCCGATCTCAAGGGGCGCGCACTGGTGATCCATGCCGGCGGCGACAACTATTCGGATAATCCCAAGCCGCTCGGCGGAGGCGGTGCTCGCTTCGCCTGCGGGGTGATTCAGTAAGTCGTTGCCGCTTCCTGCGCAACTTCGCCATAGCCGCCAGTACCGCACTGGCTGCTCGCCGCGCTGCCGTCCGACGGCTGGTACAGGTGGTCAAAGCAGCGCGCAAGCGGCCAGGTGGGCTTGGTGATATTCAATCCCTGCCGTGGCGTGCATGGCTGATCTGAGCCCGCTATGCACCAGTCGACGGGTTCCTGTTGCGGCGCCTCATTGCGCTGGTGGCGGAACTCGGACACCGCGTGATAGACCAGCCGTCGGGCCCGGTTGAGGCTGCCGAGCGGCTCCCATTTTCCGACTGCGCGCCAGGGGTTCATGGACAGGTTTTCACAGAATTGCTGCTGGGCTTCCCCGGTGAAGGTTTGCGGCGGAATGTGAATACGCGCGATGGGGACAAACGGCGCGGCCGATTCCTCCCAGATCACCGTGGCATCATCTAGTGGCATGTCTGCCACCGCGTCGCCGGTGGCTCGCGGTTGTACCATAAACTCAAAGCAGGCTGAGCCGGATTCCAGCGTAGTGGCCATTTGCCGAGTGAGGAAATCATCCGCGGTTTTGTCCGCATCCGCAGAGTAGTGGACGCCGGCACAGGGGCGACTCGAAAATTTCACCGTGGTTTCGCCGAGCTGATAGGGCAGCATGGAAAAATATTGCTCCGCCAGCGGATTGTCGATTTGCGAAGACACCGTTTGGTAGGCGCGCAGCATTTCCTGCAGATGCAGCCGCGGCGGCCACAGATTGATAAACCAGCCCCGACGGTCCAGCTTGGCCAGGTGCTGCATATTTTCCGCGTAGTCAAAAATATTGCGGTTAAAGAAGGCCGGCGTATTGGTCATGATGAAGTCCTGGTTACCGTCGCCCAGTTCCGGTGCGATCACCGATCCTTCGGCCCCCATCACTTTTACCGCCATCCCCCTGGCATCGCCCTTGCTGTCCGGTTGAACCAGCATGTCGCCGTTGGAAAAGCGGATCCAGGCCTTGTAGGTCTGTCCCGGTTGGGCAAAGACACTGTGCTGGAACTGCGCCGGAATATCCCCGTTGACTTCGAACTCCGCACGCAGACACCCGGTCGCCTTGGCATGGGCATCACGGCGGTAGTGATCGCCATATTCCGGACCGTTGTGCTGGTGGGCGATGCGGGAAATCTCCCGAGCCGAAACGATCGCCGAGGCGATGGCTTCCCGCTCGTCTGCGGATACATCCATTCCCAGCTTTTCGATACTTTCATCCAGCGCTTTAGCAATTTCTGGCTCACCGGAGTAGGGGCTTTGTACAGACCAGGCTTGCTTGGTAGTGAGCGCACCGAAGACGCACGCGAGCGCGACGGCGCGTCCGCTGGTAGATATCCAGTTCATCGGGATTCCCCCCGTGCCGCCAACTGTGCACTGGAAGAGTGGCGGAACTGATCGCAGGCCAGCTCACCGATGGCACTGTCGGGCGCTGCCGGGTACTGGTCCCAGTTTTGCGGATCTCCACCGAGCGCCTCGGAAAAGTCCGGGTTGCCCATCACCTTGAGATACTCGAGCAGCGCCATACGCTCGCCTTCGTCGAGGCGTTTGCCTATTCGCCCGTCCACGTCGGCATCCGTAAACAGGTGGCCGCTGTTGTTGTTGCCGGTTTGCGTGGTGTCGAATTCAAAGCTGCCCGGGCGCAGGTCGGTGATATAGCCGAGCTTGTTTGGATTGTATTCCCGGTGGCCAACACCGAAACGCACCGGGCGCGCCTCAAGCGGAGACAAGAGATCGTAAATGGTGGGTACGGAACCGTTGTGCAGGAACGGTGGGGTGGCCCAGACGCCGTGCAATGGACGCGCCTTGTAGGCGGTCTTGTTGACGATGCGGAAGGGCACGTTAAGCCCATCGTAATCCGCCACCCCGTTGTTGTCCGCGGAAATATCATTGTTAGCATACAGAACCGGCACCAGCGTATTCAGCAACAGCTGCAACCCGTCGCCCGCATTGACCCGGCGATTTTCTGCATCATTAGGATCTGTCGGGTCTCGCGGTACCAGGGGGCCCGGATCGAAGGTGTGATTGACGTAATTTTTCGCTGCGGTGGCGTCGGTGCCGATCACGCTGACGTCAATCCAGGGGATTGCCCACATCGACTCGCGCCAGTCCTCGCGCACCGGACGGTTTTGCTCGTCATAGGAAACTTGCCCGGACATATCCCACTGCCAGTTGACGCTGCGCTGGCCTGCGGGGTTGTCTTCGGGGCCAGCGGCCAGTGACCATGCGTATGGCTTGGACTCGTGGGGGCCATGGCAGTGGGCACACTGGTCGGCGAACAGGTTCTTGCCGCGACGCGCCTGTTGGATATCGATTTTACCCAGCACATCCTCCGGCCATTTCGGCGGCCGCAGTTTGCGCAGCGTGGTCTCGATACACTGCATGCCTTCCACATTGATGGTGGACTGGCCGAATTCCCCCTCGGGCAGTAGCGCGCCGGTTTCGTCCACCAGTTTTACCGGCGCCATCACGCCCAGGCTTTCGCCCACGTTGCGCGCCATGGCCTGGTTGGTGAAACCGGTATATTGCACCCAGTCGAAGCGCCAGATGTCCCACAGGAACGGGTAGCTGACCGGTGCATCGGCCTTGGTATAGTTGTCTTCAATACCCAGGTTGTAGCCGAATACGACATTGGCAATCCGGCCCACCGCATCGGTGCGCCCGCGGCCTTCGGTGGTGGGGAAATTGTCCGGGTTCCCTGGCCCCTTGGCGAACTCGAAAAAGCGTTTGCGGAAAGCCGCGAAGTCTTTTTTCAGCTGCCGGCGCTGTTCAGGATCGTCGCCGGCCACACTATCCGCGAAGCGGTTCCATTTGGCCGGATTGAACATCATCTCCACGGCAGTGACGCCCAGGGAGTGGGTAAACTCGCCGGGGGCACCGGTAGACATCCCGTGTATCGCCTGGCCCCCGTCCACGCGCAGCGCTGTGCCCTTGTAGTGCAGCTCTCCGGTGTGGCAGAGCGCACAGCCCAGGTCCAGGCGTACCGAGTCATCTTCCGGATTGACGTGATGTCCCATACCCACCGGGTGCACTCCCAGGTCCGGCTCGCTGGCCTTTTCGGGTTCGACGATAAACCCCCAGCCGCGCATGTTTTCGGCGCTGGCCAGCTTTTCCTCTGAAAAGGGCAGTTCCAGGGCTTCCAGCCATTTGTAGTGCAACCCCTGTAACTCCGTTCCCTGCGGGGTGGAGTAGAACAGCTGGCGATCTTCCTCACTCCACCCCTGGTCCAGATAGCGAACCTCGGTGATCTCCTCGTTGGTGATATTGGGGGTGAAAAACTGGTGCGCGAATGAGCAGCCGACGAGGGTGCTCCCTGTGATTACCGCGGTGGCCAGTATGCGTAGGGCACTGCGCGGAAAGCTGCGGGAAATTGGGGAGGTTGCCCGGCCTTCGCGAAGGGGGCGACGGTGCTTGAGGGAAAAATCCATTTAGATGACTTTTGTGTTTGTTGTTATGCAGTTGTAGTTGCGACGTCCTGTCAGCGAACCTCAGCCGTGTAGTCGCAGCCGTTATATTGGTCTTCAAGAGTTGGCTATTGTAGCGTGACGCGGTACTCAAAAAAAAGCCGGGCCAACATGTCTGGCCCGGCGTAATAAAATTACTTCGTGTAATGTCAGTTGGTGCGCGGATCAGAGATCGAAGCCAAAACCGAAGCCACCGCCCGCTTCGTTGCCACTGAAGGCGCCGCCGAAGCTGAAACGACCGTTTTCCCCGATCGGACGTCCGTAGCCGATGGATACCGCACTCTCGCCATTAAGCCAGCCGGCACCGACGGCAATGCGGCCTTTGCACTCGCGCCAGTCGCGCCAGTTCTTGCAGTCTGCACCGCCCGCATTGATGGCGGACTGCTGCATGGCAATACCCATGGCTCCGATACGATCGACCCGGTCATTCACAACGTTCAGGCGTTTGTCGAATCCGTCCATGCGCCTGTTCAGCTGCTGCAGGTTTTCGAAATTGAAACCGGCCAGCTCGTTGATTTTATTGTCGGTATAGGTGTTGGCTTGATTGACCGCACTGCGTGTACCGCTGGCAACTTGCCGGTCGGTATAACTGTTCGCATTTGACAGCGTTTGCTGGCTTACCTGATTGGTGTATTGCTGGGCGCTCTGCAGAGCCTGAGATGCGCGCTGAGCAGCATTGCGGTCCGCTTGCTGCAGAGTGTTGCTCGTTTGTTGATCGGTGTAGCTGTTCGCATTAATCAAAGTCTGGTCTGACCTGCGTGCCGCGCGTTGTTCAACCTGATTTATCGCGCTGTCGACAGAGTTATCGGTGTAAGTGTTGGCTTTCTGCAAAGTATCTGTATCACCATCTGTAATCTTCTGCATCAGATTGCTATTCAGGTTGCTTACCGAGTTGTCGGTATAGGTATTTGCCTGCTGCAATGTCTGCTGATTACCGTCATCGATTTTCTGCATCAAATTGGTGTTGAGATTGCTGACTTCTGCATCGGTATAGTTATTAGCGTTGGTGAGCGTCTGCTGGTCGCCATCAGTGATTTGCTGAGACAGATTCTGGTTCAGGGAGTTGATCTCAGTGTCTGTGTAGTTATTAGCATTGGTCAGCGTTTGCTGGTCGCCATCAGTGATTTGCTGAGACAGATTCTGATCCAGGTTGTTGATCTCGGTGTCGGTATAGGTATTGGCGTTGGTTAGTGTCTGCTGATCCCCATCCGCTATCTGCTGTGACAGGTTCTGGTTCAGGTTGTTGACCTCAGTGTCGGTGTAGTTGTTGGCGTTGGTCAGCGTCTGCTGGTCGCCATCGGCAATTTGCTGTAACAGGTTTTGATTCAGGTTGTTGATTTCAGTATCCGTGTATTGATTGGCCTGATTCAGCGTGTTTGTAAGCCCATTTTCCAACTGATTGACGTTGACTGAGTCAGTTCCATTTTGGCCCTCGGCAACATTAGTGATTCGGCGTTCGGCGCCGGCACTGCCCACTGAAACGGTATTCGGTTCATCGGCGACCGAGGCATTACCTAGTGCTACGGAGTTGGTTTCAGTCGCTTGAGCATTTTGCCCCAGAGCCGTTGCGGATGTTCCTGATGCCGCTGCCCCCTGACCCAAAGCGGTGGCTCCGGGGCCTGAGGCGGTGGAGCTTTGCCCAAGTGCGGTAGAAGAACCTGCGGAAGCTGTGGCACCAGCACCAAATGCCGCCGAATTTGGCCCACTGCTGTTACTCGTATGACCAACTGCGACACTGTCTTGCCCGGAGGTTGATGCTCCCTGACCGAATGCCGCGCTATTGGCGCCGGCACTGGATGCGCCCTGGCCTACGGCTACGCTGTCTGCGCCTGCAGACTGAGCCAGTTGTCCTACCGCTGTACTATTGCTGCCGGACGCCGCTGACCCTACACCGAGGGCAGTGGACGATGTTCCCGTGGCCTGACTTTCCGCGCCAAAAGCCGCGGATTCTGCTTGGGTGGCTGTCGACGAACCGCCAATTGCCGTGGAATTGGCTCCTGTCGCCTGTGCGTTGACACCATACGCAGAGCTCGCACCACCACTTGCGATTGCCGTGTGCCCGGTTGCCGTATCCCCTGCAGAACTGGCTGCCGATCCGCTACCCAGGGCCGTTGAATTAAGTCCGGTCGCACCAGCGCCATTGCCGAAAGCGGATGAATCGCCGTCCGATGCGACGGCGGCATTGCCAACTGCAGTGCTCATGGATCCTGATGCTGTCGAGTCACTGCCGATAGAAGTGGCCGCTGTTCCTGTCGCATTTGCTCGAATACCGGTCGCAACGGAAGCCGCTCCTTGCGCTGTTGCATCGACACCCACAGCGGTGGCTCCCTCGCCACTGGCGGTCGCAGTTTCGCCAATTGCCGTTGTCTCTGGTTGATTCGCCGAAGCGCCATTGCCGACAGCCGTAGAAGAGATGCCACTTGCGCTTGCGTTGGTGCCACAGGCTACGGAATTCGGACCAGTGGCAGTTGCCCCATCGCCGGTATTGTTACCTATGCCTGCCTGCTCACACACAAATTGAGCGGATGTTGAGGTGGAAAACATCAGGCAGAAGGCGACACCAAATGCGCTGGGACAAATTACTCTGGAGAGAGTTTTGCGGGGAAAGCTTCTGGATGACGCGGGTGAGACAACGCGGGGAATCGACATCTGAGTCTTCCTTTACTGCTGGAACTCGTAGAGAGGCGCGTCCTGATTGCGCCGCAGGTCAAATATTAGTCAAGCAGTAACCTGTATTTTGAACAAGTCTCGAGGCGTAGTATCAGTCTGCTGACACTAAAATGGTCGCGGGGCTACAGGCAAAAAAATGCCGCAGCTTCGGGGGAAGCTGCGGCAATTACTTGCGGTCGATTTGGTGAGATATTGCAGGATCAGCCTTGTTGTTTCTCCTCTACCCACTTGCTAACCAGTTCTTCCAACACATCCAGTGGTACCGCCCCATTCGCCAGCACCACATCGTGGAATTCGCGGATATCGAACTTGTCTCCCAGTTCCTGTTTGGCGTTTTCGCGCAGTTCGACGATCTTCATCATGCCGATCTTGTACGCGGTGGCCTGGCCTGGCATTACGATGTAACGCTCAATGGCTTTGACCACGTCCCCCTGGGGGTTGGGGCTGTTTTCTGCCAGCCAGTCGATGGTTTCTTCGCGGGTCCATTTTTTGCTGTGCATGCCGGTGTCCACTACGAGACGGCAGGCGCGCCACAGTTCCATGGCCAGGCGGCCGAAGTCGGAGTAGGGGTCTTTGTAGAAGCCGATCTCTTTCGGCACCAGCTCTGAATACAGGCCCCAACCTTCGGTGTAGGCAGTGTAGCCACCGAACTTACGGAAGCTGGGGACGTTTTCCAGTTCCTGCATGATGGACAGCTGCATGTGGTGGCCCGGAATGCCTTCGTGGTAAGCGAGCGCTTCCATCTGGTAGGTGGGCATGCTGCTCATCTTGTACAGGTTGGCGTAGTAGATGCCCGGGCGAGAGCCGTCTGGGGCAGGGCGCTGGTAGAAGGCCTTACCGGCGGATTTCTCGCGGAAGGGCTCAACGGCTTTTACCACCAGGTCTGCTTTCGGCTTGGTGATAAACAGCTCGTCCAGGCGGCCTTTCATGGTGTCGATGATGGCGGTGGCTTCCTTCAGGTAGCGCTGTTTACCTTCTTCGGTTTCCGGGTAGTAGAACTGTTCGTCGGTGCGCATGAATTCGAAGAATTCCTGCAGGCTGCCCTCGAACTTCACCTGCTTCATGATCGCGCGCATTTCTTCGTGGATGCGTTTGACTTCGTCCAGGCCGGTCTGGTGGATCTGCTCGGCGGTCATGTCGGTGGTGGTGTAAACGTTCAGGCGGTGCTGGTAGAACTCGTCTCCGTCCGGGAGCTTCCAGGCACCGTCGTCGGTGGTGGCCTTTTTCTCCAGCTCGCCTAGGTAACCGATCAGTTTTTCGTAGGCAGGTTTGACGCTCTCCACCATGGCGGTTTTGGCCTGCTCTATCAGTTCGGATTTCTGTTCGTCACTGATGCTGAGCTTGTCGACCTTGCCCTTGAAGTCGGCGAACAGGGTGCTGTCTTTGCCGTCATCATAGGGCGCGCCGGTAATCAGGTTTTTGCCGTCGCTGATCACGTAGGGGAAAACAAATTTGGGCACGATCACGCCCTTGTCTGCACGCTCCTTCAGGTTTTCGATCAATTGATCGAAATGCGCGGGCAGGCCGTTCAGGCGGGAGATATAGGCTTCCGCGTCGGACAGGTCATCTACCCGGTGCTGGTTGATCAGCAGGGAGGCAACGCTGGTGTGCCCAGCGTACATCTGATTGACCGGGTAGGTGTGAAGGCGCCACTTCCAGCCCTCGATATCCTGCTCCAGATTGCGGATAGCCAGCTCCAGGGAGAGGCGGGTGGGGGCATCCAGTTGCGCCGGATCAATCTTTTTCAGCGCTTCCAGCTGACGCTTGTTGATCTCGTGGGTTTCCTTGGCGAACTCCGGGGAGTTATCGTCCCACTTGCCATAGTCTTCCTTGATACCCAGGAAGGTCTTGAACTCGGGGCTGCGGTTAACGTGGGTCTGGAACTGCTCTTCAAACAGTTCGTTGGTCTGGGCGATGACTTCCGGGTTGCCTTCGCTGGCCTGCGCGGATTCTGCGGCAGTACCGGATTGTGCTTCTGTGGATTGTGCACTCTCCGCGGCGGTGACCTCCGCAGTGTCTTCTGCGACTTTTTCTTCCCGGTCGCATCCAGTGATGGCCAGGGTGCTTATGGCGGCGGCCAGCAACGTCATCTTCAGCTTCATTTTGTGCTCTCAGCTTCTGTTTTTGAGGGATGATTGCTCTGTATGAGCGCATGGTGTTGTAACCATAACCCCGACAGGATGCAAATTCCGTGCACTGGTGCAGTCTGGCGCACGAAAGCAGCTGAGGTTGAATTGGGCATAAAAAAAGCGGGCCAGAGGCCCGCCTTTCGCGTCAGTGAACGCTTGCCCGATTGGTGATCAGGCGAAGTTCTGGTTCACGAACTCCCAGTTCAGCAGCGCCCAAAACGCTTCCATGTACTTCGGACGCGCGTTGCGGTAGTCGATGTAGTAGGCGTGTTCCCAGACGTCGCAGGTCAGCAGCGGAGTGACGCTGTCGTCGGTCAGCGGGGTTTCGGCGTTGGAGGTGTTGACGATAGCTACGGAGCCGTCGGCTTTTTTCACCAGCCAGGTCCAGCCGGAACCGAAGTTGTTCACCGCGCTGTTGGTGAACTCTTCTTTGAACTTGTCGAAAGAACCGAACGCAGCGTTGATCGCGTCGGCTACGGCACCGGTCGCTGCGCCACCGCCGTTCGGGCTCAGGCAGTTCCAGTAGAAAGTGTGGTTCCAGATCTGGGCTGCGTTATTGAATACACCGCCGGAGGAGGACTTGATCACTTCTTCCAGGGACTTGTCCGCGTCCGGAGTGCCGTCCAGCAGGCCGTTCAGCTTGTCGACGTAAGTCTTGTGGTGTTTGCCGTAGTGGTATTCCAGAGTCTCTTGAGAGATGTGCGGCTGCAGCGCATCCATAGCATAGGGGAGTTCGGGGAGAACATGTGCCATGTGATATTCCTTCCTTTGTCTGGGACCTGTACCGACCCAAGTACAGTAGCAGGTCAGTTATTGGTGGCAGGCATTCTACACCCGCTTGATGTCATTATTAAGCCGTTGGAATGAGCGGGAACGCCCCAATAGAGGCAAAACGTGCTGTCATTTGTAGTTAATTTCGAGAATGATTATCAATGACGGCACGGTCGGCCGTGTTTACTGTCCTATTCTGATAACTGGACCCGATTACTTTTTCGTCAGTTTTTGGTATAACTGCCGCTTATTTCTACCGTTTTCCGGCCCCTGAGGCCGCAAGCCAAAGCAGGACAACAGCATGCAACGTAGAGAGCCCACATTCGATGGCAGCAGCTCATCTTCTATGGACCCTCAGATCCCCAACGGCCCCGCTGGCGGACGTCCCCGCCACGTAGCGCCTCAGCCCTCTGTACCGGCTGCGGCCGAAGAGCGCGGTTCCGGTGGTGGCTCTTCTTTCCTGGCAATCGTGGCGCTATTGCTGGCGATGGCTGGCCTGGGCGGTGCGGGCTTCCTGTACACCCAGTGGCAAGACACCCGGGTTCAGCTGGTGGACGCGGAAGCGCGTATCGTGCAGCTGGAGAAGCGATTTGAGATGTCTGGCGAAGAATCCGCGGCTTCCGTAGAGGTTCTGAACGCCAAGGTAAAAGAGAACTCTTCTGAGATCCGCAAGCTGTGGGGGGTTTCCTACGATACCAACCGCAAGGACATCGCTGCCAACAAGGCTGCCGCGGCTTCTGCCAAGCAGCAAGTTGCCGCACTGTCCAAGAAAGTCAGCGGATTTGAGAGCAGCCTGAAGAAGGTGGCGGCGCTGGAGAGTGAGCTGGCCAAGCTGAAAGAGTCTACGGTCAGCGCTTCCCGCGACACTAAAGACAAAGTCACCAGCCTGGAACGTCAGCTGTCTTCTGTACGCGCAGACCTGACCGCCCGCGTCGGTGCCAACGAAGAAGCTGTGCAGTCCATCGACAGCTACCGTCGCACCGTGAACAAAGACCTGGTGCAACTGCGCGATGCCATTCGCAGCCTGCAGTCCAGCTCCAGTACCGCCTCTGCGCCCTGATCTGGGGCCGAGCGCAGTCTGAATAATGGTTAGCGGCGATATCATTCGCTGCTAACCATTCTCATTTTCATCTGCACTGCCTGTGCCGATATTTTCTCCCTTTCCTTGCTTCGCCTAATCAAACACCTGCAGATAATTCGTGTAAAATCGCCGCCTTCGAGACGAGACGACAACCGGAGCCGGCAATGACGATTATCCGCCAGGACGACCTGATCGACAGCGTGGCCGACGCGCTGCAGTTCATTTCTTATTACCATCCGCAGGATTTTATCCAGGCCCTGAACCAGGCCTATGAGAAGGAAGCCAACCCGGCGGCGAAAGACGCCATGGCCCAGATCCTGATCAACTCCCGCATGTGTGCCCAGGGCCATCGCCCCATCTGTCAGGACACCGGTATTGTGACCGTGAAACTGAAAGTGGGCATGAACGTTCAGTGGGACGCGGAGATGAGCGTGACCGACATGGTCAACGAAGGCGTCCGCCGCGCTTACAACAACCCGGATAACGTGCTGCGTGCCTCCATCCTGGAAGATCCGGATGGTGCCCGCAAAAACACAGGCGACAACACGCCGGCGGTCATCCACTACGAAATCGTGCCCGGTGATACCGTGGATGTATACGTGGCGGCCAAAGGGGGCGGCAGCGAGGCCAAGAGCAAGTTTGCCATGCTGAACCCGTCCGACTCTGTCGTGGACTGGGTGCTGGATATGGTGCCGAAGATGGGCGCTGGCTGGTGTCCGCCTGGCATGCTGGGTATCGGTGTCGGCGGCACCGCCGAGAAGGCGATGCTGCTGGCAAAAGAATCTCTGCTGGACCCGATCGATATCCAGGATCTGCAGGAGCGTGGTGCATCCAACCGCGCCGAAGAGCTGCGCCTGGAACTGTTCGACAAAGTGAACAAGCTGGGCATCGGCGCCCAGGGCCTGGGCGGCCTCACCACTGTACTGGACGTTAAGGTCAAAGACTTCCCGACCCACGCTGCCAACAAGGCCGTGGCCATCATCCCCAACTGTGCCGCTACCCGTCACACCCACTTCACCCTCGACGGTTCCGGCGCTGCGCGCCAGACCCCGCCGAAGCTGGAAGACTGGCCGGAAATCACCCGCGAAGCGGGCGGTAACACCCGTCGCGTGAATCTTGACGAAGTGACCGCGGAAGACGTGCTGAGCTGGCAGCCGGGCGATACCCTGCTGTTGAACGGCAAAATGCTGACCGGTCGCGACGCCGCACACAAGAAGATGGTGGATATCCTGGCCAAGGGCGAAAAACTGCCCGTGGACCTGACCGGCCGCTTTATCTACTACGTGGGCCCGGTGGATCCGGTACGCGAAGAAGTGGTTGGCCCTGCCGGCCCCACCACTGCTACCCGCATGGACAAGTTCACCCGTACCATGCTGGAAGAAACCGGCTTGCTGGGCATGATCGGTAAAGCCGAGCGCGGCCCCACCGCGATCGAAGCCATCCGCGATAACAAAGCGGTATACCTGATGGCCGTGGGCGGTGCAGCTTATCTCGTGGCCCAGGCGATCAAAGATGCCAAAGTCATCGCCTTCCCGGAACTGGGAATGGAAGCCATCTACGAGTTCGAGGTAGAAGACATGCCGGTAACCGTCGCTGTGGACAGCAATGGTGAGTCGGTACACAACACCGGTCCGGTGATCTGGAAGCACAAGATTGAAGAGGGCGCGGTGTAAGTCCGCTTCTTTTCAAAGACCTTAGAAAAGCCAGTCCCAGTTTTGGGGCTGGCTTTTTTTGTGTCTGGAGAGATGTTGGATGGTTGTCTCCGCCACTGTTTTGACTGCTTTTTGTGCAGTCAATGCCTTGATCAGAAGCCTACGGCTTGTGTGCATCTAACCGGATACGCTAACTTACTGATTTCCAAAGGGTCAGATAAAAACAAACAAGCCAATCGAGAAATAAGAACAAAAGCCATAGGCTTCTTTTGTTTTGAGCGCAAAAAATATATACGCGCTTAACTATCTGACTTATAAGCAAATTGTTTGCTTATGATGCTTTTGGCGCGAGCGCACACAAGTCAGATGAACAAAAGCCTATGGCTTATGAATAAAACTGTTATCTGCTTTGAAGCTTATGGATGATTTGTTATCAACAGTTGAAATGATCAAGCTCCACGAGAGTTTTGAGATAAAGCCGCTAGTGTGGGACGAAGACATGGTGTTGACCCCAAGGGAAGATGCTGCAAGCTTTCTAGCGCAAGTAATAGATAGCGGGTTGATTGTGCCTGACTACGAAGCATTTTCTGTTGTCTCAGATATATACATTCGTGTAGAAGAAATGGGCTTTACTGGTGAGTACGGGGCTGTCGATATAGGCGTCTGGAAAAATGTGATAGAGAAGTCGAGTGACTCTGTAACTCATTATGAGTTCTCTGTATTTCGGAAGTTCAGGTAAGAAAGTATTGTCCCGGGACTGGCCCGCAGATAACAAGCGGTTGTAATCGCCGCAGAATACGCGGCTGGGACGGCTTACGCTACGCTCCAGCCGCCCCTAAACCGAGCGTTAGAGCTCCAGACCGAGAAGTGAGATGGACTTAGACACTTTTTGTAGAAAAATCAAAGAAACCTATCCTGAAATATCAGCTAAGACAGACAAGATATATGATGACTATTGGAACAGGCTGGTCCAAATGGAATTCTCTTCATATGCTTGGTTTGAATCACTGGCGAATACCCTGAACAGTGAAATGAAAAAGAAAGTAGTAGCTGATAACTATCAGACACTTCTTAAAACTATAAGTAAAGAGTACGATCGTGGTGAAAGTGGTGTAATGAAGGCAATTGATGTCGCGTTTGTCGAGAATCTGTTTTGGCAAGTGCAATGCGATGACGCTCAGCCGTATTGGGATGTTATGCCTGATAACCTTAAAGAGCTCTACGTTGGGTTTCACGGGCAAGAACCGCTCTAACAATCAGCGGCAGGGCGACAGCCAACGCTACGCACCTTTTGTGTTACTCGCTGGCGCTCAAACATTAACACAAAATGCGCTCCGCGCTGGCTGCGCCTGCGCTGGGCGTTAAGTTCTATGAGTTCCGAAGATCTAAAAAATATAGCCACTGTCGGCTTTCTCGCTTTTGTGATCGCTCCACTTATTGTGAGGAAATTCGCTCTAGATATTCTGTGTGTATTCTATGAACCAAATTATCCTGGCGACTACTGGCTAGATTATGTAGAAAAAGGCAAGTTTCATGCTTCTCGCAATGATTTTGAGAAAATTTTGATAAAAGTTTATCTTCGCTTGGACAAGGTTTTGATAGAGAAGATTAAAAGTATCCCAATTCTGGTAGTAGTATTTTCAGGTTTCTTGGCGCTGTGGTTAATCTGGAAGTCTGTAGGAACTTAACAATCACGGGCAGTGAAGCTCCGGCCCTCCGGGCCTCCGCGGGACGGCTTACCTTATGCACGTTTTACGCGGGTCGCTTCGCTCCCATTTTCGCGCAAAACGCGCATAAGGTAAGCCGCCCCTGCCGTGGGCGTTAGCCCTATGAGTAGAACATGACACTTAATGATTTAACTGTGAATTTTTCCCACCTTGAAAGAGAAAAAATCCTTTCTGACTGGCGGTGGTTAATCGGAGATGAAAAGCTTCCAATATTGATTACGGCGTTTGGCGAAGCCTTCTTACAAGATGTAAACGACAACAGTGTATATTTTCTAAGTGTTGCGGATGGAGTTGTTTCTCATATTGCAGACTCTCCAGAGGCATTGAGGGCAAAGCTATCTGACAAAGAATTTGTGTCGGAGTTTTTAGCTGTCCAAGCTGTCGGAGATTTAAGGCAAGCGGGCAAGTTGCTTGCACATGGTCAGGTTTATAGCTTTAAGCTGGCGCCTGCTCTAGGCGGAGATATCACAGCTGACAATCTGGAACCGTCCGATATAGAAGTTCATTTTTCGGTTTTGGGGCAGATTCAGGAACAGGTCAAAAATTTACCAAATGGAACTGAAGTCGAAAGGGTGGAGTTTCAGCCCTCCAAAAAGCCTTGGTGGAAGCCCTGGGGCTAACAAAGTGCTGCAGCTGACGTCTTACTTTGTGCACGGTCGCTGCGCTCCTATTTTCGTGTAAAAAGCACACAAAGTAAGCCGCCGCTGAGCACGGCGTTAACACATGAAACACATCGTAACTTTGTGGTTTATTGTTTTTAGCACTCCGGCTCTCGCTACAACGTGCTGGACGCAATCTAAAAATGAGACGATAGCTAGCAGCACTGGTAGAGATGCGTTTGAGTTAGCCGTTGAAAGAGCGCAAGTTATTTTCGTAGGTAAAACAGAGAGCGTTCAGACAACGATCTATGAGCAAGAGGGTGCAGAACCTGTTGTTCTCAGAGTGGAAGCACAATTCGAAGTTCACGAGACGATAAAGGGTAATGTATCTAGGGATGTAGTTACGGCAAGTAATGATAGTTGCGCGTGCAAGTATCAATTTAAGACTGGAATTACGTACTTAGTTGTAGCCAATACGTATAAAGGTGCACTGCAAGTCTTTAGTTGTGAGTACATTAAGCCCGTAGAGCAATCAAGAGTTGCAGACGCCCGCAGGATTGTAGGTGTTAACAAAGCCAGGCAGTAAAGCTCCGGGCCGGCGGCCCTCCACGGGACAGCTTACCTTGTGCACGTTTTGCGCAGGTCGCTACGCTCCCATTATTGCGCAAATCGCGCACAAGGTAAGCTGCCCCTGCTGGCGGCGTTAACACATGAAACACATCGTAACTTTGTGGTTTATTGTTTTTAGCACTCCGGCTCTCGCTACAACGTGCTGGACGCAATCTAAAAATGAGACGATAGCTAGCAGCACTGGTAGAGATGCGTTTGAGTTAGCCGTTGAAAGAGCGCAAGTTATTTTCGTAGGTAAAACAGAGAGCGTTCAGACAACGATCTATGAGCAAGAGGGTGCAGAACCTGTTGTTCTCAGAGTGGAAGCACAATTCGAAGTTCACGAGACGATAAAGGGTAATGTATCTAGGGATGTAGTTACGGCAAGTAATGATAGTTGCGCGTGCAAGTATCAATTTAAGACTGGAATTACGTACTTAGTTGTAGCCAATACGTATAAAGGTGCACTGCAAGTCTTTAGTTGTGAGTACATTAAGCCCGTAGAGCAATCAAGAGTTGCAGACGCCCGCAGGATTGTAGGTGTTAACAAAGCCAGGCAGTAAAGCTCCGGGCCGGCGGCCCTCCACGGGACAGCTTACCTTGTGCACGTTTTGCGCAGGTCGCTACGCTCCCATTATTGCGCAAATCGCGCACAAGGTAAGCTGCCCCTGCTGGCGGCGTTAACTGCTTTGCAACAGACAAATCTCGTCCTGTATCTGAAAGGGCTGGAGTTCGCATTAATGAAACTGGAGGAAGCAGAGCTTGCCAAAGGCTTTTAACTGACGCGTGTTGATGGCCTAGTTTTCTACAGCGCTAAAAACAAGGCGCATATATGGGTGGTAGACAGTACAAGGGGGTGAAACCTCTGACCGGAAAAAATGATGCTGAAAACGCTAAAAATAGCTCGGCATTCGAGAAAGCAAAAAGTAGAGCAGATTCCTACAAACATGATCCAGCATTGTTGAGTTGGACCCTAAAGTCGCTTAAAACGGATATTGATAAATTTCTGGCGTGCGAGGCAGGCACGGTTTAACGATCACCGGCGGTAAAGCTACAGCACTTCGGGCGCCTGTCGTCAGGGATGACGCAAAGCATGTGCAATCGCGTGTAATGTATTCCAAGGATGAAATATGTTACGAATATAGTACCCTACGGCCAGACAACCAACCTGTTAAGGATGATCTGGCGTTCATATGAGATGGAATTTAGTACTCGCTTCACTTCTCACTGCGTTCTCTGCGGCAGTTTCCGCCGAGGAGATGTTCTCTCCCCATCTGACGGAGCCAAGCGCTGACCCGGTATGTGGTTTTGCCTTAAAGCACTATGTCGATCAGTTTGATGGCGGTGCCACGGAAACCACTGGGGTAACCAAGTCTCGGGAGATCGAGGTTCCCTTATTTGCCACCCAGGAAATAGAAGGGCAGCGCGGAAGATACAAGACCGCCTCCATATCTATCGAGGGTGAGGAGAAGGTTATCGCTTACCACGAACGCTCCCATAGCTGGCGCGGTGAAATATACACCGGCTATATGTTTTCCCCGGATGAATCCAGGTCTTTGGAGGAAAACCTCGAGAGCGCCGATATGTTCTACCCGATGGGCTCCTTGATATACGGGTCGGACTTCTCCTGGTGGGAAAACTTCCCGTTTAAGTTCCAGGGCAAGTGGTACGTGTTGGCGGATTTCAAGGATTTTACCCGGCACGATGCGGTGCGCAATGTGTACCAACTACACCGTGATGGAACATCCACACAGGTGTGCTCGGTCAAAATTTTCGACAACTTCGATTCCAAGGAAGACTTCGCCAAGCACCCCGTGTTTGCCGCATACCAAAAAGCGGTGGAATCTATCATGCTGTCTCCCGGCAGTTGCGGCTCTTCCCGGCCTGAGGCGCACGCACAAACGAGTGGTCAGCTCTTTGCCTCGACGGCCATTGTGCGGCCCTGGGCGATTACGCCAACCTGGTACAAGGGCAACTACAGTGGGGCCGGGGGAATCGAGGGGCAGAAGAAACACTTCGACGACTGGAAATACCAGGATATCTGGAGTTTTCGGGAGCACCAGACCTACGAGAATCTCAAGTTTGATGCAATTCGGGAGCTCAAGCAGCACTACGTGCAAAATTTCCACTATTCGGATCAGAGCGCAGAAGAACTGGCTTCCGGGGTTATTGCGGCGTTACCGGGCAGGTATTACTCGCTGGGTTACTACCCGGATTACGATAAGGACTTCTCCTTCTTCGACAGGTTGATGGAAGGACACTATCCAGATTTCAGCCGGCTGGAGGAAGATTTGAAGTTAAAGCGAAACAGTATTCCATTGGTTGCACTGTCGCTGATGATCGACAATCCGGCCCAATACGCGAATCTTCCGCCGCAGTTCGATGGCAAGGTAATCAAATCCAAATATGGCAAAGACTTGCTGATGTATGCCGCGCATATGAATAACTACGATGCCACAAAGTACCTGCTAGAAGCCGGTTGGCCCATTGATGCCGTTACCAGCTACAAGCCGGCCTACAACTGCGGTCCGGCCATGGAGCGCCTCAATCGGTCGGCGCTAACCTACGCGGCAGAGAATGCTTCCATCGAGTTGATCCAGCTGCTGGTGGATGCGGGCTTCGATACCACCATCGAAGACAGCAAGGGCAATGGCTTGGATTACTATATTGCGCGCAACCCCAGATTCTCGGACGAGGAAATCGCACTCGGGTTCGATGGCCTGATGCAAAGCCATTCGAAGAAGGCACCGGTACAACCCAGTTTCTCGTGTACGGCAAACCTCAATCGCCTGGAGCGCGCAATCTGTGATAGCCGGACGCTGTCGATCTACGACCGGGAACTCAGCAAGGCATACGCAGGCGTAATCGGCATTGATGGTATGGCGGGCGATCTGAAGGCCAGCCAAATAAGCTGGATCAAGCGCAGGGCGAAAGACTGCGGCGCCGCGCCTGATAATACAAGCTTGTCAGCCTGTCTTGCCCGAAGCTATCGTTCCCGTACTCGATACCTGCAATATATACAGGCGGCATTCTCGGATAAGGGGTGATCTCTTCTGAGCAAGTTGGCGCCGGGTGTGGGCTGACACAGGCCCCGCTACCGGCTTGGTGACTACTCAGCTCGAATTTTACGACTGTCGCAATCGCCTTAACCCGGGGGTTTCCATAGGATCAGGCAATCAATGAAAAGGATCGGACAGGCGAGTTTTCGCATTGTGTCTTTAGTATGGCTCCACTACTGAAGTGTTCCTGTACCCGTGCTTGTGTTGCAACGGGTCTGAGACAAGATGTGAGGAGTCCCGATGAAAACGATTGGTTATGCGGCGTATTCTTCCGATGCGGAAATGACGCCATTCCACTTTGAGCGTCGCGCGCTGCGGGCAAATGACGTGGCAATTGAAATCCTGTACAGCGGCGTCTGTCACTCTGACCTGCACACGGTCAATGGCGACTGGGGGCCGCAGCCATACCCGCTGGTACCCGGCCATGAAATCATTGGCCGCGTGATTGAAGTGGGCCCTGTGGTCACAAAGTACCAGGTCGGCGATCAGGTCGGTGTTGGCTGTATGGTCGACAGCTGCCAGGAATGCGACCAGTGCCACGATCATGAAGAGCAGTTCTGCCGCAATGGCATGACCCCCACTTACGGTGCGCCGGATCGCACTACCGGTGAGATGACCCAGGGCGGTTATTCCAAGCACATTGTTGTGCGCGAAGAATTTGTACTGCGTATCCCCGAAGCACTGGACCTCTCCCGCGCAGCCCCGATCCTGTGTGCTGGTATCACCACCTTTTCGCCTCTGCGTACCTGGAATGTGGGCAAAGGCAGCCGGGTAGGGGTGATTGGTTTGGGTGGTCTGGGGCACATGGCGGTGAAACTGGCGGTGGCGATGGGTGCCGAGGTAACGGTGCTGAGCCGCTCTACCAAGAAAGAGGACGAGGCCAAAGCCATGGGGGCACGCGGTATCCTGGCATCCACCGACGAAGATGCCATGGTTAAGGCGGCGGGTTCTCTGGATCTGATTATCGATACCGTGCCGGTGGAACACGACGTTACCCCGTATACCTCACTGTTGGATGTGGATGGCACTCTGGTGATCGTCGGTCAAGTTGGCCCGATGAAAGGGTTTATGACCGTACCCATGATAATGGGACGCCGCCGTGTTGCCGGTTCCCTGATTGGTGGTATCAAGGAAACTCAGGAGGTGCTGGATTTCTGTGCGGAGCACAACATCCAGCCTACCTGTGAAATAATCCGCCCGGACCAGATCAACGAGGCCTTTGCGGCAATGGGCCAGGGCGATATTGCCCACCGTTACGTAATGGACATGTCCGGATTGTCTGTCGACAGGTAATCACCCAGAACGTGGAGCAGGCCGGTGCAATGCCCCGGCCTGCTTTGACGCTCAAAGCACCATGAAACCGGTTGTTTACAGGGAACTGAATAGCTTTAAAAACAGTATTCTGAGGGTACCAAAGTGAAAAATATAAATATCAGGGAAGCCGTTATCGAGGATTCCGCATTGATCCTTCACTTTGTGCGGGAGTTGGCTCGCTATGAAAAGGCCGAGCACGAGGTGATTGCCACGCAGGCTGATATAGAAAAATCAATATTTGGAAAAGAATCAACGGTTCATGCACTGATTTGTGAAGGGGAATCCGCGCCTATTGGTTTTGCCGTGTATTTCTTCAATTACTCAACCTGGCAGGGCAAAAATGGGCTCTATCTGGAGGATCTATATGTTTCTCCAGAACATCGGGGCAGTGGTGCGGGTAAGGCGTTACTGAAATACCTTGCCAAGATTGCGGTTTCCAAGAACTGCGGGCGTTTCGAGTGGAGTGTGCTGGACTGGAACGAGCCCGCGATCAAGTTCTATGAATCGATTGGAGCCAAGCCCAAAAGTGAATGGGTGGGCTACCAGCTTGCGGGCGAAGCGCTCACCGATTTTAGCAAGTCGTACCCGGTGATCTGGAAGCACAAGGTTGAAGAGGGCGCGGTGTAAGCCTGATTCTTTTAAATGATCTTAGAAAAGCCGATCCCATTTGTGGGGCCGGCTTTTTTTTGTGAAAAAACATTGTGATAAACGTGAGTTAGGGGGCAAGAAGGTGAAAGACGTAACGGTGTGCGTCCTTTTCATTTGAATCTTTAGTGTTGATTTGTACGCCATTTCGGCACGCACAGGCGAGGCGGTAGTCTATAACCTGGCACTGATGGTGAGATTCCAAACGAGCAGGATGAAATAAATTCTGAGTGACTATGCTGCAGTCCGACTATAGACCGCTATAACTTTCTTGTTAATTTGAGTGTAAGCTGGATTGGTTGTGCTGAGCGTCTTTGTGAGCGTAGTTGTTCTGTTCTAGTGTGGGCGAACGGGAATCCTCTAGAGCAGGGGCTGGAAAGTTCATTGAAAAGTGCAGATAGGAGGTGGGAGATGCGAGCAGCGTGTGCATAAATGGTGCGAGACTGGATTTTAGGGTAATCACGGGGCAGTGTACGTACTGCTTCACTGCCCCGGACATCGGAATTAATTGATGGCGTATATTCCAAAATCTAAATGATTATTTTTTTCAGGTATCACACGCCGACTTCTTCTTAGTTAAATGGCTCTAGGCCGCAATACCCAGAAGCAATAACTGAGGAGTAGGCTGTAACCTGCCCGCTAACATATACACTCTGACAGGTAATCGACTTCTCGCCTACCACCTCTTTTTTCTCAGCCGTCGCGTAATAATGAATTTCCTGCCATTTGACTGGGTAGGCCCAAGAATATCCGACCAAGCTGGAAAAAATTGCGAGTAACGAAATGGACAAAGTTCGTTTTAATTTGACACTCATAGTTATTCCTTATTGTTGATGGCGGTTAAAAATATATCGTTTATCTCGTGTGATTCAAACTGAAATATCTACGAATATTGATATGTTGGTTGTGAATGAGAGGCAGTTCAACTTTCAGGTTTGGAGTTATGACCATTTTTCGCTTAAGTCATGGATGTTTGCGAGGTTTGATGTCTGTCGAAGAGTTTGGAAGGTGACACTGGCTGAAATGGTAAAGTTGAGACCCTCGATATTAACTCCTCTCGTCGCGCCTGTTCGTGGTAGGGTTTGGGTGGGGTGAGTTTTTAAGGAATCCCGTCAAATACATTTCTTCCGTTGCGTATAGCGGAGGGTTCCAAAAAAATTTTGATGGAAGAGACCAATTTACTTATTGGAATGTGAAAAAAATTACACGATGATCTATCTTATGACGGAGTTTCTAGTGGATGATTTGGCTGGTGAGGTATAAAGGTATCTCCACGTTGATCACCGAAATTTTCTTACATGGGCGTTGTCGCTATCACTTGATAGCTGTTCCTGGGGCGTCATACGTTGGTCTTGAAATCGGGTGAAATTTTAAATAAATCACTGCTATCTAATTTTAGGCAACATGATGTGAATTTTTAAATCATAAACAAGGAGGTTATATGACTTATGCAAAAGTCCAGCAGAGTATGAGCGTAAAAGCGCATGATTATAGTGTCTACTTTTTGTGGGTAAGACCAGCAAGTGGCCAAAGTCATGGAGAGATATAAATACAATATTTTCGGTAGGGAAGTCCTAATAGAAAGAAGCCAAAACCACTGGGCAACTTTCTACCAGGGTTCAGAAGGTAAGCGCCGAAATGCTGGAATATTTGTTCCACCAGAAATCACGGAAGTTGAGTTAACTCAGTATCTGGCAGATCTTTGTCATGAGTGGGCAACTGAAAGGCATCCATCAGTGGTACGCCTGGGTGAAAATAAGTAAATTGGTATTCGTAGGGCATCCTGCATAACAAGTGACTATGGCTTTGAGTCAACCGTTTAGGCCATATTCTCCTGCCAGAAAGTACCATTTCGTACCATGCTGTTGAGGATAACAATCATCTTGCGCATGCATGCCACAAGAGCAACCTTCGGACGTTTTCCGGCTACTCTAAGTCGCTCATAGTAGTCTTTGAATTTCTTGTTGCATTGGATGGTCGACATCATCGCCATAAACATAACGGTGCGTATTTGGTGGCGTCCACCACGTATTCGGCGAAGCCCCTGGTAGCGGCCGCTATCTCGGTTGATCGGTGCCACCCCGACTAACGCAGCGATCTCTTTGTTATTCAAGGTGCCGAGTTCTGGAAGGTCGCTAAGTAACGTGTAAGCCATGACTTTACCCACACCAGGTACACTTTGGAGGATTTCATTTTTCTCTTTCCAGTCATCGGCTTGGGCGATCATGTCATCAAGGGCAGCATCAATTTTATCGATCTGGGCTTTGATGGTTTTCAGCATGGTATTAATGCTAGTACGAAGCTCTTTGGGTATGATGGATAAGCGGTTCTTCTCCATAGTCTGCATCTCCATCAGCTGACGACGTCGAACCAGTAAGTCACTGATTTTACGATCGTTTTCGGGTGCCACTGCTGTTTGTTCGGGCTTGATACTGTCTCCAAAGTGGGCGATTAGTTGAGCGTCGATTTTGTCTGTTTTTGCTAGCTGCCCAATGGCTCCGGCAAACCGTCGCACATGAAGAGGGTTGGCGACGACTACAGGTAGCTTATGTTTTGCAGCGGCGAACACGAAGGTGTGCTCCAGGCGGCCTGTGGCTTCAATAACGATACGTGTTGGCTTATGTACCTTGATACGCTTGATGGCTTCGCGTACGCCTTTCGCATCATTGCTGACGGTAAAGTATTCGCCGAAGGGGCGGATATAGATATCGAGTTGGGTCTTGCCGGTATCTATACCGACATTGACTTCATTGTCTTGTGAGTGGTTCATTGGTAAGTTAACTCTTGCTTGCAATACGAGCTCGAGGCCCTGATGACTATTCGAGTTGTTACTTTGAGTTTATGCGGCGTTCCCACTTGTTAACGGTCTCTCAACAGAGGAGCCTGACGGGCATCGAACTACCGCATATAAGGCCTCTGGTTGCAGCCAGAGGTGGGCCTCAATTTTGCCCGTTTGAGAGAGCATGTACACCATACAATCACGGGCAGTGAAGCTACGGCCCTCTGGGCCTCCGCGGGACGTCGTACCTTATGCACGTTTTGCGGGGGTCGCTCCGCTCCCATTTTCGCGCAAAAAGCGCATAAGGTAATCCGCCCCTGCCGTGGGCGTTAAATGCCGTTGAGCATGTGGATAAAGATAGAGATAAGTGCAGTTTTGCTCGGCTTGCTAGGAGTGGCGATTACACTCTTAGAGTTGGCTTATTGGAGCGATCTTCCAGAGTATGTTCACGAAATTTTTCGTGGAGGAGGGCCTGGGGCATTTGTTGTTGGATTATTTTTGCTCGCGGCTCTGCTGGGATCATTACTATTCTTGGTTAATCTCGGCTTCAAGCGCTTTGCATTTTGGTGGCTCAGGTTACTCGGAATAATTATTTTCTTTACTGGTATGGTTATCGTGGGGGCATCCGGCATTTAACAAAGCCGGGCAATATGCTCCGGGCCTGCGGCCCTCCGCGGGACAGCTTACCTTGTGCACGTTTCGCGCAGGTCGCTACGCTCCCATTTTTGCGCAAAAAGCGCACAAGGTAAGCTGCCCCTGCCGGCGGCGTTATGCATCAGAGCTATGAATAAACTAGTTGTTTTCATAATTTTTTCCGTACTTTCATTTTCGGTAGCATCATCTCCGAGTTTCGAGGCGCGGTATGAATTTGGCAGGGAGCTCGAATTAACTATTTCTCCCTCTTTCGCCGATTCGGCGGTTTATACGTTGGTAACCTATGAAGGCAAAAAAATTCTCGCTAAAAGGGTTTTTGAAGGCAGCTTCCAAAAATGGAGCAATGTGAAAAGTGAATCTCACATTGAGCTAACTGACGACACTTATAAAAAGCTACTTAAACTTCTAGATGATGCGCTTACTTTTAGTATTAAAGATGATGTCCGGGTGGAAGACGGCATCACTTGGGAGTTGGAAACTTCGAGGTATCAATGGCTAAAAGTTCGAATAAGTACGCCAGAGTACGACACTGAATCCAGGGGATACAGTGGGCTTCTAGAATTGGGGGCGTTCGTCCAGGCACAATTCCCGTAAAATGCATAACAATGCAATGCGCCACGGAAATTAAGTTAAGATTTTTAAAGGTCAAAGCCTCCCAGATCCATGCCCATACCCATATCTCCACCGAGATCGGGCATACCCATGTCGGGCGTTGAGGGCAGGGTTACGGCTTCCGGCATTCTTGGTGCCTCTACTCCCCAGTCCGGATCAACTTCGCGGCCAATACCACCGCCACCGCTGCCGCCACCGGGTGGCACTACAATGACCGGGCGACGAAAGCCGATCCACGGGCGCCATGCGTGGCCGTAGTAATGGCTCCTGTAGCCTGTTCCGCCACGCGCGGCCTGTGTGTTTCTTACATTAGTGCTGCTGCTTTGATTGCCGCTGCTGCCGGCGCAGCCGCTGCTGAGTGTGAGCGGGGCGAAGATGGCAGCGGTCGCAGTAAAGGCCAGTATTCTCTTGAATGCAATCATGGTTACTCGCCTCCCGCTTGAATCGCAAATACGCCGCCTGTGGGGTCGGCCACGATGGCGATATCGGCATTTAAGTCTCCTTTCATCGGAGGAACGAGGATTCTGCCACCATTTTTCACCACGGCACGGGCTGTCGCGCGAACACTTTTGACTTTCATGTACAGTAGCCAATTCGATTCGACGTCGGCGAGTGGCGTGCGCAGTATGCTGGCCCGTGCAGTACCATCCCGGCCGAGGATTCTGTAATCCTGCCCCTGTTGTCCTCTACGAGAGACTGCGTTGTAACCGACCACTTTGTTGTAAAACTTTGCGGTACTATCGGGGCGCTCCGTCCACAATTCCGGCCACAGCCACTCGTTGTAGCGAGCACGGCTATCAGCAGGGTCGCCGTTGTCATTGCGTAACAGCATCACCACGGCGCCGTTCGGGTCCTCGATCACCGCCGCACGTCCTATGCCAGGTAATCGCTGTGACGGCTCTACAACCTTGCCACCGTTGAGCTTCGCTGCCTTGACGGCGGCGTCGACATCGACGACGGAGATAGAGGGTAACCAAATTGAGCCGTCTTGGGGTGCCCGCGCACCGGTGTATGTCGCTAGCGTTGCGACTGGCTCACCACGAATATAGGCATCGATATAACCCTCTTGATCGTTACGCCGGAGCTGCCAGCCGAACACCGCGCTATAAAAATTGGCGGCAGTATTGAGATTGGTTGTTAAGAGGTCGGCGCGTATGACCTTTCCTGGCAAATAATCTGCGGCTGCTAGATATGACGGCCGCACGATAACGAACAGCAGCGCTGCCAAAGTTAGCAGTCGTCTCAGGCATGATTGGCCCGGTGGGGTGGCGTACATTTCTGCCTCCTGACTTAAATTCCGCGCAGGTTTAGCATTAGGTATAGACGGTAGGGGTTGTGAACTCAATGAACCGGCTATTCGTTCAGTTGATTATGGAATCGAAGGAGAGTAGGGCGCCCTTGGGCGCAGGCCTGCATACTATATTGTTGACTGCGGTTTCGACTCCCGAAGTTTCAGGTGACCATTGCACATAAACGGAATCCCGCTATCGATATGAAGATGGTTCGTGTTTATTCGATTGCTCCGTCAATTTTTTCTATCTCCGTCAGCATTAGTTCGCGAATTACCGGAACCGGAGCATTACCGTAACTCAGGAACTTTTCGTGAAACTGCTTAAGGTCAAATTGATCGCCGAGCTTTTCTTTGATTTCATCCCGCAATGCCATGATGTCCATGTATCCCGCGAAGTAGCTTGTAAGCTGGACCTGGCTGAGGGTGGCCCGTCGCCATTTCCCCTGGGCTTCGGTTTTCTGCTGAAAGGCCTGTTTCATTAACAGGTCCATGGCTCGTTTTTCGGAAATGCCTTTTACCTGAACCGAGTAGTCGAGGAGGGTATTAACCACCGTCCGCAAATTCCACTTGTAGTACATCATCCACAGTTCCGGTGAGAAATCGCCGTACCCGGCCTCCAGCATCATACGCTCTGCATAGACGGCCCACCCTTCGATCATGGCGCCATTACCGAGAATATTCTTGATCAAACTGGGAGACTGGTTGGCGTAAATCAGCTGGGTGTAGTGTCCCGGAATGGCCTCGTGGATATTCAGTATCTGCATCAGGTAGGTGTTGTACTCGCGCAGAAAGCTCTCTGCGCGGTCGTCCGGCAGCTCTTTTACCGGCATCACGTTGTAGTAAGTATTTGCGTCTTTGTCGTAGGGCCCCGGGGCGTTGATCGAGGCGACTGCAAAGCCGCGCATGTAGGGTGGGGTGGTGCGTACGACCAGTGGTTTTTCCGGGTCCAGCGTCAGCAGGTCTTTTTCATTGACAAACGCTACCAGCTCGGGAATCTGTTCTTCTACCGCGGTTTTGAACGTTTCTTTGGTGGCATGGTGTTGGGAGAGCTTCTCCAACACCAGGGCAATTTTTTCCAGGATATCGTCGGGGCGCTTCTCGCCGGCGAAATACTTTGGCCACAGTTTGTCTGCGAGGTCGTCCATTTTCAGGTGTAGGCGGTCTTTTTCTCGCAGGGCGCGCTGGTATAGCTCTTCCCCTGTCATGCCTATCTGGATGTCGTAGCTGAATTTTTCTTCATACAGTTTTTTTCCGATGCGGAAATTGTGAAAGCTGTCCGCTTTCTCCATTGATGCATAGAGCGTCTGCAGCATGGTGACATATTCGGTAATTGCCTTACGGGTAGCCTCAAGCCGGGTCTCGAACATCGCTTTTTCCTGTGCGGAGAGGCCACTTTCCGCTACTTTTTCTTCAAGCTCATCACCGAACACCGACACGGCGCCTTCGTTCTGTTCTATTGCGAGTATCAGTTGTGGCGACGCGGGGTTATGGAGTGATTTCTCTGCTGCGGCATAGTATGCCGGCACCAGCTGCATTCGGTTGCTGAAGGTGCGTAGGCGGTCATCCAGTGGTGCGTAGTCAGTATTGAGTATCAGGGCAAATCCGTGAGAGACGTTGTAGTTTGCTGGGTTCCATTCGTGAGACTTGAATACGGTCAGGTCCCAGATGGTCTTATCCAGGAAGTTATTGATCAGTGCCAGGTCGGTGCGTGCGTTTTCGCTCAAATCCTTGTCATTGAATCGCGAGAACTGGTTGCGATAGTTGCGTGCGAAGCTGAGTACTTTCTGACGATAGTTTTTGTCCGGGGCCTCCAGTCGCTCGGCTACCGCGTAGTAGCCGTTGTTGATGGCCCAGGAGGGGAACAGATGCCACATGCGCTCGATCATCTGGTTGCTCAGATGCTGGAATTCGAGCTCGTCGGTGGAGAGCTTTCGGGGGTCCTTGTTCTGGGGCTTGCTTTGGACTTGTTTGCTGCTGGCAGTCACATCACTTGTTGGCAGCTCGTTGGCGTCGCCGTTGTCTGTTGCGGGGGGCGCGGGCTGTGCGCTTTTCTCCCCGCATCCGGCCAGGCTGGCGGTCACAAGTATGGCTGTCATCAGGCGTTTCATAAGCGGTCTCGAATTTTTCACGGAATCTGCTCAAAAACTAGCACAGTCAACTTATAGTTATCGCTTGGTGCGACATTTATTTTGTGTGAACCAGGTCGCCTTGTTTCACATTGGGGCGGCGGCTAAAGTGGCAAAACAAGAATTTGTGGCCGAGTGCCGCGAATCGATTCAAACAATTTTGTATTTTTGTCTTAGGAGTCTGGTATGACAGAACTTGCAGCACAGGCATGTGAAGCCTGCAGGGCTGATGCGCCATTGGTTTCCGATGAGGAACTGGCCGAGCTGATGCGGGAAATCCCCGATTGGACCCCGGTAGCCCGGGACGGTGTGATGCAACTTGAACGTGTGTTCAAGTTCCGCAACTTCAAGCAGGCGCTGGCGTTCACAAACCGCGTCGGCGAAATTGCCGAAGAAGTGGGCCATCACCCCGCGCTGCTGACGGAGTGGGGAAAGGTAACCGTGACCTGGTGGAGCCATGAGGCCGGTGGCCTGCACAAGAATGATTTCATTATGGCTGCGCGTACTGACAAGCAACTCGACGCAGAATAAGTGTCGCAGTAGTTAGGGCCCATCTTCGCTCAACATTGCTTTGCAGCTTGTCTGGCCCCGGCGGCATTTGTCGCTGCGGGCCGAACGCGCCGCCAGATCCGCAAGATGTATAAAGAGTAAGTTAAGAAGGATCACAATGCTGAAGATGAAAGCCACCTGCGAGCGGTGCAGTGCGAAGCTCGGCCTTTCTGCCCAGGCCTTTATCTGTTCCTATGAATGCACTTTCTGTCCTGAGTGTACGGAAGAGTTGAAGCACGAGTGTCCCAACTGCCAGGGGAACCTGGTTCTGCGCCCGGTTCGCCGCACCTCTCCGACAGAGGTTGCCAAGTCCGGTTTCAAGGCGAAGCTGGAAACCATTCTTCCGTAGTCTCACTCTTCCCCAATTACTTCCTCGGGCGTGGCGTACGTGGTCCTTGCGAGCGTCAGGCGGTCTTCTGCGCCCACAGCAAAAATTCCCTGTTGCCGTCGCCGCCGGTGATTGGGCTTTCCATATAGCTGCGCACCTGGAGATCCAGCTCCTCGCACAGCGCGTAAATTCTTTCCTGAACCCCCTGGTAGAGGGCCGGGTCGCGTACCAACCCGCCTTTACCGAGGCCCTCGGGGCCGACTTCAAACTGGGGTTTCACCAGACTTAGCAAGTGGCCGCCGGCCTTCAGCAGTGGTGGCAACTGCGGCAGTATCAGGGTCTGGGAGATAAAAGAAACATCCATTACCACGGCATCGAAGCCCTGATCTGCATAGGGCGCAATCTTCTCGGCGGTGAGGTGGCGTGCATTGAGGCCCTCGAACAGGTGCATGCGCGGGTTTTCACGCAGGGGTTCTGCCAGCTGGTCGTGTCCTACATCCACGCCGACCACAAGTTCGGCGCCCCGCTGCAGCAGGCAGTCGCTGAAACCGCCGGTGGAGCAGCCGACGTCCAGGGCGCGCCATCCGGCCGGGTTGAGGCCGGTGTGGTCGAGAATGCCCGCCAGCTTGAGCCCGGCACGGGATACGTACTGGTCCTCGGGCAGGGGTTCGACCTGGATCTGGGTGTCCTCGCTCAGTGACTGGCTTGCCTTGGTGGCCGGGCGCCAGCTGTGACCGTCTGACAGGGAGACCCGGCCGGCATCGATCAGTTTGCGGGCGTGGGTGCGTGAGCTGGCAAGCTGCTGCTGGACGAGAAGGAGGTCGAGACGGATCATGCGCTGTACTCACTATATTATGGGGAGCACCGGGATTGGAGGAAGATTCGGCTGCCATGCTAACCTCTGCCCCTCAAACGGAAAAGTCTCAGATAGAATCCCTATTCATTCCGGAACCGAATAACAGGAGTTGGCGTTAGATGGCAAAAAATGTGCTGAGTAAATTCAGGGTGCGCAAGGGCAAGGTCTTTGAGGCCCCGTTGGAGAACGCATTCGGCCGCCTCGTCACGCCATTCGAAGAGTTCATCCATCGCCAGAGCAGCAGTGGCCTGCTGCTGATGGCTTGTGCGGTGATCGCTCTGGTGATTGCGAACTCTCCCTGGCAGGAGTGGTACAAGCATATCCTTCACTTGCCGGTCAGTTACAACTTCGGCGAGTGGTCGCTGTCGATGAGCTTCCACCACTGGATCAACGATGGCCTGATGTCCATCTTCTTTCTATTGGTGGGGCTGGAATTGAAGCGGGAGTTCCTTGTCGGGGAGCTTTCGGAGCTGAAGCATGCGGTCTTGCCCGTCATGGCGGCCATCGGTGGTATGGTCGTGCCGGCGCTGATTTTTTACCTGATGAACGGCGGTACGCCGTCAGAACGTGGCTGGGGTATTCCAATGGCCACGGATATCGCATTTGCGGTGGGCTGTATCGCCATCCTCGGCAATCGGGTACCGCGCGCCGTGGTGACCTTCCTGGTTGCCCTGGCGATTGTGGATGACCTGGGGGCGATTCTGGTGATCGCTGTCTGGTATACCGAGAGCGTGAACACCAATGCACTGATGGCTGCCTGCGCGCTGGTTGCGGTGATGTGGCTGCTGAAGTTCGCAGGTGTGCGCCGTTCGGCGGGGTACATCTTCGTGGGAATTCTGCTCTGGTATGCCCTCTACGTAACGGGGGTACACGCGACCCTCGCCGGGGTGATTACTGCCATGGCCATTCCCGCACGCCCCAAGTATGACCCGGTGGCGTTCAGTACCTTTGTGAAAGATATCATCCGCAGCTTTGACCGCTGCTTCCGTCCCGGTGACAAGATCATTGCCAACGATGCCTTGCGTGCCCGGGTGACGGCGCTGGATAACGGTATCCACCTGGTGCAATCCCCACTGCAGCGTATGGAGACCCGTCTGCATACGCCCGTGGCGTTTATCGTGGTGCCCATTTTTGCCCTCGCCAATGCGGGGATTCCGATCGATAGCTTTACCAGTGCGTCTGCGGTGCTGAACCCACTTACGCTGGGTGTTATCTGCGGTCTCGTTTTCGGCAAGTTGATCGGGATTGCCGGTGCCACCTGGATCGGCTGGAAGCTGGGATTCGGCGAGCTGCCCAAATCCGCCACGTTCCATCACATTGTGGGTGTGGCATTGCTGGGGGGGATTGGTTTCACCATGTCGATCTTCATCGCCGAGCTCGCGTTTGCCGGGGAAAACGAGATGTTGATCCAGGCCAAGGCCGGCGTATTGCTGGCCTCGGTGATTGCCGGGGTGGCCGGGTTCCTGATTCTGCGGCGAGCGCCGATCGTGGAATCGACCCAGAGCGATGAAGCCGGACACCTGGATTCTCCCACAACGGATATCAAGCCCGGTGACAGCGAAGGAAAAGACCAGGCTTAAAGGGGAAGAGTGCAAGCTACCCAGAGCTCCTACGAGAGCGCCGGCCTGGATACTGCGGTGATCAGGCCGGTAGGGCGAGCCAGGCAATTGCCAGTAGTGACGCCCATGCGACCACCGCGCAGGCCAGCTGCCAGCTGCGCGGGGTGTTTTTCAATATCCCTGAACCGTAAACCACGCCCACGCACAATCCCACCAACAGCAGGCTGGTTTGCCCGGTACTCGGTGCCTGGCCGTTTTTGTACAGCAACACCGGCCAGAATGTGAGCAGTAGGCTGGTCAGCAGGGTGGCGACAAAGGTGGTGATCCTGAGTGCTTTCATCGAATTGTCTTTAGCGCCGTCTCGTCGTATTGGCCGGGGCTCCGGCGCGCAGTTACTCTTCAAATTCGGTCTCGTTCCTGTCCATGTTCTCGGTGACTTCCAGCCACAGCGCATTGACCACACCAAACAGGCAGGCCAGCAACACGCCGAGAATCCATGTGAAGTACCACATACCTGTATCTCCTGAGTCAGTAGCTACTGTGGGAGTTTTCTTCGATATATTCCTTGGTCACCCGCCCGAACATTTTGCGATAGCACCACAGGGTGTAGAGCAGAATGATCGGCACGAAAATGACCGCGGCGGCAAACATCAGCCCGAGGGTCAGTTCGCTGGAGGCCGCGTCCCACAGGGTAAGGCTCATGTTTGGGTCGCGGGATGAGGGCAGCACGAAGGGAAACAGGGCGATACCCGCGGTGAGAATCACGCTAGTTACTGCCAGGGAGCTCGACAGGAACACGAGCGCGCTTTCCGCACGCGCGAACAGCCAGGTGGCGGCGGCCATCAATATACCCAGCAGCGGAATTGTCCACAGCAGCGGGTGTGCGCTGTAGTTCGCCTGCCAGCCATCATTGCCGTATGCCACGGTTTTCATCAGTGGATTGAGTTTGTCGCCGAGGGGTTTGATGTCCACGATATGCATGCCATCGATCCCCACCAATAGCCAGATCCCCGCCAGCACAAACAATCCGATAACCGCGAGGGCTGAGAGCTGGGTGGCCTGCTGTGCGCGGGTATGCAGCAGGCCGCGGGTTTTCAGTTGCAGCCAGGCGCCACCGTGCATGGCGAGCATGGCGACCGACAGCAACCCGCAGATCAGGGCAAAGGGGTGGAGCAGCATCCAGAAGGAGCCGTGATAGCTGGGGCGCAGCAGGTCGTCGAGTTCAAACGGCAGCCCCAGCATCAGGTTGCCAAAGGCCACACCGAAGATCAGTGGTGGTACGACACCGCCAATAGTCAGTCCCCAGTCCCACAGGTTGCGCCAGCGCGGGTCGTCGATTTTGGAGCGATAATCGAAGCCTACGGGCCTGAAGAACAGCGCGCACAGGGTGATCATCAGCGCAGCGTACAGTCCGGAAAAGGCGGCGGCGTAGACCATCGGCCAGGCGGCAAAGATGGCGCCGCCTGCGGTAACGAACCACACCTGATTTCCCTCCCAGTGTGGGCCGACGGTATTGATCATGATGCGCCGGTCCATGTCGGTTTTACCGATAACCCTGAGCAACATGCCAACCCCCATATCGAAGCCGTCAGTCAGCGCAAAGCCGATCAGCAGCACGCCGATCAGGGCCCACCAGATCAGTTTCAGCGTTTCGTAATCCATAGCGCGTCTCCTCTCTTGTTCAGGCCTGGGCGCCGGGTTTATTTCCCGGCAGCTCAAAGTGGTATTTGCCGGTCCCGAGGCTGGACGGCCCGAGTCGGGTGAAGCGCAGCATCAGGTATACCTCGGCCACGGCCAGCGCGGTGTAGAAAGCGATAATGGCAGTCAGGCTGCCGAGTACCTCCCCGCGGGTAATGGAGGATGCGGACATATAGGTGGGAAGCACTTCGGCGATGGACCAGGGCTGACGGCCATACTCGGCCACAATCCAGCCGCACTCCGCTGCGATCCACGGCAGCGGCAGGGACCACAGGCAGGCGTAGAGCACTGCGCGGTTACCAGCACTGCGGTGGCGTGCTGACTGGATGAAGGCGGCGATAAACACGAACAGCATAATGAAACCGGCCCCAACCATAATCCGGAAGGTCCAGAACAGGGGGGCGACACGGGGAATGGAGTGCTCCGCTGCCTGCTTGATCTGTTCTTCGGTGGCGTCGGTAATGTTTTCTGTATAGCGCTTCAGCAACAGGCCGTACCCGAGGTCGTACTGCATGTCGGCAAAGGCGTTGCGGGTTTCCTGGCTGGTGTCTCCGGCGCGCAGTTTTTGTAGCAGGTCGTAGGCCTCAATACCCCGGCGAATACGCTGTTCGTTTTCCGGGATGATCCGATCAAAACCCGTCACTTCTTCATCGAGAGAGCGGGTGGCTATCAGTCCCAGCGCCCAGGGAACCTGGATCTGGAAGTTGTTTTTCTTTTCCTCCTGGTTGGGGAAGGCAATCAGGGTAAACGAGGCCGGGGGCTCCTGGGTTTCCCATTCGGCCTCGATGGCTGCCAACTTGACCTTCTGTATGCCGCCGACGGTATAGCCGCTTTCATCCCCAAGTACGATCACCGAGAGAATTGACGCCAGGCCGAAACTGGAGGCGATCGCAAAGGAGCGCCGTGCGAAGGGAATATCCCTTTTCCTGAGCAAATAGTAGGAAGACACGCTGAGCACAAACATGGCACCGGTTACATAACCGGCTGCTACCGTATGTACGAACTTGACCTGTGCCACCGGGTTGAACAGCACATCGCTGAAGCTGGCCAGCTCCATACGCATGGTTTCGAAATTGAACTCCGCGCCGATCGGATACTGCATCCAGCCATTGGCAATCAGAATCCACAATGCCGACAAGTTGGAGCCAATAGCTACCAGCCAGGTACAGGTCAGGTGCTGCACCTTGCTCAATCTGTCCCAACCGAAAAAGAACAGGCCGATAAACGTCGACTCGAGGAAAAATGCCATCAAGCCCTCGATGGCCAGGGGCACGCCAAAAATATCGCCCACATAGTGGGAGTAATAGCTCCAGTTGGTGCCGAACTGGAACTCCATTGTCAGGCCGGTGGTGACCCCGAGGGCGAAGTTGATTCCGAACAGCTTGCCCCAGAACTTGGTCATGTCCTTGTAGATGGCCTTGCCCGTCAGTACATAGCAGGATTCCATGATCGCGAGAATAAACGACAGGCCAAGCGTCAGCGGCACAAACAGAAAGTGGTACAGGGCTGTCAGTGCGAACTGCAGGCGGGACAGATCCACTACGGTTTCATCGATCACTTAACGCTCCTTGTCTTGGTGACCCGATTCGGCGGAGTGCGAGGCTGGCACGGGTGTTTCTTCGTCGGGTTCAACGTCCGACCGGACTTCAGGAAAAAAGCGAGCCGGGTCAGGCGCTGCGCGCTCCGGGGGCGGGGAGAAGAAATAGATTTTGATCAGGGTGATCAGAATGAGCTTGATGATCAGAACCGCGCCGAGTTCGATCAACAGGCGACGGTCGGAAAGCGTCATGGTGTTCCCGTCTGGTTTGCCACAAAAAAGGCGCCGCGCGGCCCAATATTAGCAGCGGTACCCGAGTGTGGCGGGTGAGGGATGCCTTTTGGCGGGGAAAGCCGAAAACTGACGTGACTTGCTTTTTATCGCCGTGGGAACCGGGCCTTCAGGCAACCGGATGCCAGGCAAAGCGATCGTCAATAAGGTGGAATTTACGCGGGTAACAGGCTGCATACGAGCAGCAGCAAGCCGAAGTTGCTGAGCACGATTAGCGCGATATTCTGGGGACGGTACTCCATGGGAACCTCTTCATTTCTTGATTTTTATTGGTTATTGAATGGTCGAAATAAAGGTCATTTGGATCTATGGTATTACCAGTTTTGGGGAATGAAAACCCCATATATGGGGTTTTTTACTGTGTTAGTATCGGTTTTTACGAAAAGTGGTAAGTCCAAAATCTCGGAGGTTTTCGGGCCGTTTACCCCGTTGGCAGGCCGATAGGGCCAGATGTCCTGTTTAGAAAGTAATAAAGAGATGAAACAGGTGGGAATACCTATGTCGCACAAGCTCCATCATCATCACACCGACAGCCCCCTGAGCTGGAAACAGGCGCTGCGCTGGTTGGCGCTGCCGGTAATCACCCTGGTCGGAATACTGCTATTGCTGCCATCCACGGTACAGTCCGCGGCCAGTTATCCGGTGGACGATTCCTTCAATATACAGGCCGCCTTTAACAAGGCCCGCAAGGACTACCCCCAGATCAGCATTGCTAATGTGGCGCCTGATACATCTACCGTGGTGCAGAGGGGCGTGGTTTATCGCCAGCTGGGAAAGCGCGCCCTCCACCTGGATATTTTTCGTCCCGAGTCCGCCGCGGCTGACGAGCGGCACCCGGCGGTATTGCTGGTACATGGTGGCGGCTGGCGCTCGGGCAATCGAACGCTACAGGAGCCAATGGCGACCTACCTCGCGAACCACGGTTTCGTGGCAGCTACAGTGGAGTACCGCCTGTCACTGGAGGCGCGCTACCCGGCGGGAGTGCAGGACGTCAAAGCGGCGCTGGGATGGCTGCGCAATCACGCCGAGGAATACGGTATAGACCCGCACCGTATTGCAATTTTGGGCGCGTCTTCCGGTGCGCAGATGGCGACCCTGGTGGGGGTGACCCCGGGAATGGAGGTATTTGAAACTGCCGGATCCAGCGGGCTGGATGCAGCCCAGGCGATCGTTAACCTGGATGGCATCGTGAGCTTCACTACGCCAATGGCACTGAAGCATGAAAATGCGCCACACAAGAACCCGTCAGCGGCGGGCGCCTGGTTTGGCGGGCGTTATCAGGAAGTGCCTGCGCTGTGGCGACAGGCCTCGCCACTGGAATATGCCGGTGCGGGTTCCCCGCCCACGTTGTTTATTAACAGCAGTCGGCCGCGCTTTCATGCCGGGCGCGACGCCTATATCAAGAAACTCGCTGCCGCGGATATCCCCACCGAGGTGATGACCCACGACGACTCTCCACACCCCTACTGGCTGTTTGAGCCCTGGTTTACCCCCTCTGCGGAGAAGGTGACGGATTTTCTGCAACAGACGTTGAAATAACCGTAAATAACGGTCGCAACCGGTCGATTTTGCTGGATATACTCGCGCGAATTGCCGCTGGCCTCGCGAGGTCAGGCAGCGAATGTACTCTCTCCTGACCGCGTGGAGTCCGTGGCCAATGCAACAGTCCGAACAGTTTATCGATCTCCTCAAACTACTGGTGCGCAGCCCCAGCGTTGTAGGGGCGGAACATTCCTTTTTCCGGGTGCTGCAACGGGAACTGGAAGAGCGCGGCGCCCAGGTGACCTGGTACGAAGGGTTACTGGTTGCCCAGGGGCGGCGCCCGCACAGTGCCAAGTTTTCCGCACATATCGATCGTCACGGTCTGATCTGTACCGGTCCCAACGAGTTCCAGTACGCCGCCTTTGTCTCCGGCCGCCGTTCAGATCTGCTGGGTAACTCCGTATCTGAAAAGCTGATGACGAAAATTGTCGATCGGTTTCAGGGCGTTCCCGTCACCGCCTACGAGCCCTGGTCGGGTTCCTATTTTGGCTCCGGTGAAATCCGGCGGGCCTACGTGTGCGGTTATCGCAACAACCTGATTTTTGAAGTGGCCGGGCTGGAGCACGTCGTCGCCGGCACCCCGGTGGCGTTTACCGATCGCCTGAAAATCAGTGACGGCATTTTGAGTGCACAGCTGGATAACGTGCTCACCGCAGCACACCTGGTGCACCTGTACAGCCTTGGCTTTCAGGGCACCGCGTTTTTTACCGCGCAGGAGGAGTCGGGCAGTAGCTGGCGCTATTTGCTGGAGTGGTTCCGCCGTTTCAATGGCGGTACCGAGAAACTGATTGTGGTGGACACCAGCCCCTATCCAGACCGCACCAGCGCCGATACCCAACAGGTGGTACTGCGGCGGCGGGACGCCAACGCGGAGTTTCATCGGGGGACCACCGAGGGGCTTGCCGCCTTGTGCGAATCGAAGGGAATTTCCTACAGCTTCAAAGATACGTATATCGAGGCGCAGAACCGGAAAGCGCAGGCAGAAGGTCTTGAGCCCCAGTCGCTGGGCAGTACCGAGTTGGGGCGGATTGTCGCGGCCTCGTCGGGTTTTGTGCAGGGCACCACCTTGCAGATTCCCACCACTGGCTACCACACCATGGAAGAATCTGCCTCGCTGGCTGCGAACAGTGCGTTCAGCGAGCTGCTGGTTGCCCTCGCCAGCGAGATCTGAGCCGCGTCTCAGAACTCGTCGGAGACCTGATAGCGATTACAGCGGTTGTTGCAGTAGGGACGGTCTGAACGCAATTTGCCTGACTCCGGGTGGACGGTGAGCTGGCGTTTCTTCTGCCCGTGGTATGCCACCACATTCCAGTAACCGTTACGGAAATACATATTCGAGAAGGAGTGGAATCCAAGCCTCTGTAAACGCAGTCGCACTGCGCCGGCACTGAGGGCGATCTCCGAAGGCGTGCCGCCATCCAGGTCAGGACCGTACAGATGGGGTGGTATCTGACCGGGTGATGGACCCGAGAATCGGAAGTCGTTGGCGCTGAATGGCCCCGGCTGCTGGGCGTGTGCGCCCGTTGCAAGTAGCAGGAACAATGTCGCTGCCACAGTCAGTTTTACCCGGTGTGTGGATGCGGCAAACTGCATGGCTTTCCCCAAATTGCCTTTATCAGAGGATTGATAGGGTGGGGGAGGACCGGATCCAAGGGATTTTTGTGCTGCCGGCGGAGACGTTGAGAGCTGCCTTGGCAGATGCGGTGAATGGAGTCTTGGCTGCGGTGGTCCTGACGGTACGGAATCGCCGGTCACCGGGGAACTGCTAAAATGGCGCGCTATTTATCATTATAAGTGAGAAATGGCGCCAATCATGACTCTGCATTCCCTTTTTCGTCGCTTCGGCGCGGTCCTGCTCGGCTTTGCCGGCAGCACCGGAGCCCTCGCCGCTGACCCGCTCAACGTTACCGGCGACAAGTTCCGCCAGTTGGAAGAACTCCTGCCCACCCCGAATATCTATCGTGCCGCTTCCGGTGCGCCGGGCCACGCCTACTGGCAGCAGCAGGCGGACTACGACATCAAGGTCTCCCTGGACGACGACAAGCAGCGTATCACTGCGTCTGAAACCATTACCTACAAGAACAACTCCCCGGATACCCTGCGCTACCTGTGGCTGCAGCTGGACCAGAACCGCTTCAAGCCCAACTCTTCTGGCAACCTGGCGGCGCCGGTAGATGTGCAGTCCATCGCCCCGGACACCATTCCGTTCGGCAGCTTCCGTCGCGAAGTGGTTTCTGCGGAGTTTGACGGTGGCTACCAGATCACCAAGGTGGCTGATGCCCGAGGCCGCGACCTGCGTCATACCATCGTTGACACCGGCATGCGCATCGACCTGCCGCAGCCGCTAAAGTCTGGCGAGAGTGTGAGTTTCCGCGTGGACTGGGAATACAACATCATCGAGCAGAAGGCGCTGGGTGGCCGTTCCGGTTACGAGTACTTCGAGCGCGATGGCAACTACCTGTACGAGATCGCCCAGTGGTTCCCGCGTATGGCGGCCTATAACGATGTGAGCGGCTGGCAGAACAAGCAGTTTCTCGGCCGCGGTGAGTTCGCACTGGAATTCGGTGACTACCGGGTAGCCATCGAAGTGCCGGCGGACCATATCGTGGCTTCCACCGGTGTGCTGCAGAACCCCGCCGACGTACTGACCCGCGAGCAGCGCAAGCGCCTGGACAAGGCGCGCACCGCGAAAAAGCCGGTGATGATCGTGACCAAGGAAGAGGCACTGGAGAACGAGAAAGATCGTGCGAGCGGCCGCAAGACCTGGGTGTTCGAAGCGGAAAACGTACGTGATTTCGCCTGGGCCTCCTCGCGCAAGTTCCTGTGGGATGCGCAGGGCTACAAGAAAGGCGGCACCGACACCCTGGCCATGTCTTTCTATCCGGAAGAGGGCACCCCCCTGTGGGACAAGTACTCGACCGAGGCGATCATCCACACCATGGATGTCTACAACCGCTACAGCTTCGATTACCCGTACCCCACTTCCATTTCAGTGAACGGACCGGTGGGCGGTATGGAATACCCGATGATCACCTTCAATGGTCCGCGTCCGGAAATCGATGAAGAGGACCGCAGCAAGCGCACTTATTCCCGCCGCACCAAGTACGGTCTGATCTCGGTGATCATTCACGAGGTCGGTCACAACTATTACCCGATGATCATCAACTCCGATGAGCGTCAGTGGACCTGGATGGATGAAGGTCTGAACACTTACGTGCAGTTCCTGGCCGAGCAGGAGTGGGAAGAAAAGTACCCGTCCCGTCGCGGCGATGCGCGCAAGATTGTCGAGTACATGAAGAGCGAGAACCAGGTTCCGATCATGACCAACTCGGAATCCATTCTGCAGTTCGGCAACAACGCCTATGGCAAGCCGGCCACCGCGCTGAATATCCTGCGCGAATCCGTTATGGGCCGCGAGCTGTTTGACTTTGCGTTCCGCGAGTACGCCGAGCGCTGGAAGTTCAAGCGCCCGATGCCGGCGGACTTTTTCCGCACCATGGAAGATGCTTCCGGTATGGATCTGGACTGGTTCTGGCGCGGTTGGTTCTACACCACCGACCACGTGGATATCAGCCTGGATGCGGTGAAGCACTACACGGTGGGCACCAAGAACCCGGATATCGAGGGTCCTTGGAAGCGCAAGCAGTTTGAGCAGGAGCCGGAGACGGTCACTGTGCAGAAAAACCGCGCGCAGCGCATGACCCGCATTGTGGATGGCAAGCCGGAGCTGTCTGACTTTTACAACGAGCACGATGAGTTCGATGTGTCCAATGCGGACCGCAACAGTTACCAGGGCATGCTGGATGGCCTGGAAGACTGGGAGAAGGATTTGCTGAAAGTGGAGAGCAATGTGTATGTGCTCGATTTCAGCAATATCGGTGGTCTGGTGATGCCGCTGTTCCTGCAGCTGGATTACGAGGACGGTTCCAGTGAGGAGCTGCGTATTCCGGCGGAGATCTGGACGCGCAACGCACTGAAGACTTCCAAGATGCTGGTGCGCGGCAAAGACAAGGTCCTGAAGTCTGTGACCCTGGATCCGCACTGGGAAACGGCGGACACCGATGTAGAGAACAACTACTACCCGCGTCGTATCATCAAATCGCGTCTGGAACTGTTCAAGGACGAGAAGTCCCGCAACCTGATGAAGGATTGGGACGAAAAACTCAAGGAAGATTGATCGTCCTGTTTCCGAAATAGTTTTCGTGCGACCGCCACCCTTCAAGTTGCTGGGGTGGCGGTATCGCCGTCTTCGCGCGGACTTCTGTGGTTGCCTGCCGAGTTTTCTTACACTTCTCTCTTTATCTTCACTCTGGAATCCCTATGCGATTCAACATGCCTAATTCATTCGTATATTGTTTTATGGTTTTGCTCGTGACGTTGGCCTCACAGGCCCACGCGCACCGCTACCACTTCGGTATCACCGAGCTTTCCGTTAACGAACGCACCCAGTCCCTGGAAATTTCCCACCGCTTTTTTGTCGCGGATGTGGAGCGCGCGCTGTCACTGAGTGCCGACAAGGAAATGAAGGATGCACAGAAGCAGATGGCGTCTTATGTGAATCAGCATTTTCAGCTGAAGTCCGAGGCGGGGGTGCTGGTGAAGCCCACGTGGGTGGGGATGGAGGCCGATGTGCACGATGTCTGGGTTTACCAGGAGATTCCGCTCAAAGAAGTGCAGGGCAAGTCGTTTGTGGTACGCCAGTCCATGCTGATGGAGATTGAGGGCGATCAGGTAAATACCCTGAACCTTACCCGCGATGGCAAGACCGAGAGTTTTACGCTGAAGCCGGGTGCCAGTGCGGTGGAGATCCGTCTTTAACCGCGAAGGTGTCGCGGAAACACCATCGCAAAGGCTTGTCCCTTTTCGGAGAGGAAGCCTCTGCGGTGGTGTTCACTGTGCTCCGGGTTGCTGAGGACCGGGCCAGGGCCGAGCAGTTACTACAGATTGTTCAGTAGCAGCCCGTGGGGTCAGCTCTCGTCCTGTTTTACTTCGAGGATCTCACCGCTGTTGGGATCTACTTCCAGATCCCATTTCTTGCCTTCTTTGTACGCTTCCACTTCCCAGCGTCCGTTATCCAGAGACACGTCCACCACCGGCACATAGCCCTGTTGTTCCAGCTTGGTGACGATGGCGGAAAGCGCCATGGCGCCCGGGGGTGGCATTTCATCGCTCTCACTAGCCTGGGTCGCAGCGACAGTGGCAATGCTGCCCAGGGTTACGGCAAGGAGCGAATTCTTGATGTTCTTCATCCAGGGTTTACTCCGTATTGCAAAGCCGATCAGTCGCCGGTGCCGAGGCGCTGTTGCATCATGAAGCACCACTCGTCACTGCCGCCGTCGGGACCGTGGGCGCCATCACCACCGGTCAGCTTATCTGCGGCCATAAACCATTCCTGACTGCCAACGGAAGGCATGCCGTCCGGATACTGCTCGGCGATGGCCTCGCCGTACTTTTCCACCAATTGCCCGTTGACCCACTCGAACCACTCGGCATTACAGATCAGCTGGCCTTCACTGTTGGGGCTTTCCCCGGGACTGCTTTCGCCACTGTCACTATCACTGGCGCTGTCCATGGAGGTGTCGTCGGTTGTGCTGCTGTCGGAATCGGAGGTCGAAGTACTGTCATCTGTGGGTTCATCCACGGTGATCTCTTCAATTACCTCGGTTTCTGTTTCTGGTGCCTTGTCCGGGTCATTGGTGTCGGACTGGCGGCTACAGCCGGCAAAGACAAAAGAGGTCAGTAGAGCTGCGATCAAAAAAGGGCGAAACATAAATGCTCCTTTTGAAGTATTGGTAATGGCGCGAAATTGATTGGGCCACTGGGAATAAGCATAGGGCGGATTTCGCGACTTGCACGGTGAGTGGAGGGAACGTGATATCAGAACGCTGCGACAGAGTCTCAGGAGGAGGGGGTATCTGTGCGATGTGTCGCACTTATGCATGGGTGTGGTGGGTTCTGGGAGGCGTTTGCGCTTTAATTGGTATTGTATTATAAAAGCGCGCGTTCGCATTGCTCCCGGCCTGAGAATCCGGACTCTGCGGCGGCTAAAACAATAAAAACGCCATCTCTGGGATGAATTTTCCGCAGTACCCACCTGGCATCCACGTGGTCAAGTGCCGCTAGTGCGGCGAGCTGTCTGGCCTGAATAATAAAAACAGATGATGAGGCAGTTATGTCAATTAGAATCCTCTGGCGAGTGTGCTCGCTCGTGGCCGTCTTTTGCCTGAGTACCGCGGTCAACGCGGCAATCGAAAACGGCACCTATACCATTGTTTCCAAATACAGCGGCAAGCTGGTGGAGGTCGGCAACGGCGATACCAGTGATGGCGCCAATATCAATCAGTGGCCCGGTAACGGTCACCCTACCCAGCACTGGGTCATCACCCATATCAGCGGTGATGACTACTCCGTAATCAATGCCCACAGTGGCCGCGCCATGGAAGTGTACGGGTTTGATACCGCGGACGGCGCCAATATTGCCCAGTGGACCTACTGGGGGGGCGCCAGCCAGATCTGGACCATTACCGATCAAGGTAGTGGTTACTATTCGTTCATCAACAAGCATTCCGGCAAGGCACTGGATCTGCTCGGTTGGGATACCAGCGACGGCGCCAATATCGGCCAGTGGTCCTGGTGGGGCGGCGATGCCCAGCTGTGGTCGCTGAATCAGCTCGCGCGCAGCGTGCCGCAGTCCATCAGTTTCGCCAGCCCGCGCTTTGACAATATTGCGGTGCACGATCCCTCGGTTATCCGCGCCGATAATCAGTACTACGTATTCGGATCACACCTGAGTGCGGCGCGTTCCGGATACCTCACCAGCTGGGAGCGGGTCGCCGATGGGGTATACCCGAGTAACCCGCTGTTCAATGACGTGACCAGCGAGCTGTCCGAGGCACTGAGCTGGGCGCAGACGAGTACCCTGTGGGCGCCCGACGTGATTCAGCTAAACGGGCAGTACCTGATGTTTTATAACGCCTGCCGCGGTGATGCTCCCCGTTCTGCCATGGGGATTGCGACGGCCTCGAATATCGAAGGTCCATACAGCGACCAGGGGATCTTCCTGAAATCCGGGATGTGGGGTGAACCCAGCGAGGATGGCGCCATCTACGATGCGACCGTGCACCCCAATGTGGTTGATCCGGTGGTGTTTCGCGGTGCCGACAACCGGCTGTGGATGACCTACGGCTCTTATTCCGGCGGTATCTTCATCATGGAGCTGGATCCCAACACCGGCTTCCCCTACCCGGGGCAGGGCTACGGTAAACACCTTCTGGGTGGCAATCACTCCCGCATCGAGGCTGCGTATACCATTTACGCACCGGAAACCGGCTACTACTACATGTTTGTCAGTTACGGTGGCCTGGCTTCTGACGGCGGCTACAACATTCGCGTTTCCCGCGCGACCAGCCCGGACGGTCCCTACTACGATGCCAATGGCACCAATATGGCGAATGTAAAAGGCGCACCGGGTACCATCTTTGACGATGCGAGCATCGCGCCCCACGGCGTCAAGCTGATGGGAAATTACCTGTTTGCCAACAGTAATAACCAGCTGGGCTATGTATCCCCGGGGCACAACTCTGCCTACCGCAAGGACGATACCGGGCAGTACTTTGTGTTCTTCCATACCCGCTTCCCCAATCGCGGTGAAGAGCACGAGGTGCGAGTACACGAGTTCTTTATCAACCAGGCTGGCTGGCCAGTGATCGCGCCGTTGCGCTATGCGGGGAAGGTGGACAGCAGCAACTCGGGCCGTACCCGCGAGCAACTGGAGGCGGTTTATGCCGGTGAGATCCCCGGTACTTACCAGCTGGTCAATCATGGCAAGGACATCACCGCCAACATCAAGGGGTCAAGCAATATCCAGCTGAATGCCGGCGGTGGTATCAGTGGTGCCCAGTCCGGTACCTGGGTATACAACGAAGTTACCCGTGCGGCGACGGTAACCTTGAACGGCACCAGTTATCAGGGTGTGGTTTCCAAACAGTGGAATCAGGTGCGCAGCCGTTATGAAGTGACTTTCAGTGCACTGTCCGACGACGGTACGGCAGTGTGGGGTATCAAGTCCAATTGATCTGAATGCGACCTGCTAAACGAAAACAGGCGGCCATGGCCGCCTGTTTTCTTATGGGGGGGGGAGTTACAGTGCCGGGACCGAACCGGTCTCGACAACCGGCGCGTCAGCCAGGGCTTCGCCGTCGTCGTTGACCGCCGCTGCAGCCAGGCGCTGCTCTTCGATTCTGCTGGTCCAGGTCAGGAGCGCCTGGTAGTGACGAATGTTTTGTACGTAGGTGACCGGCTCCCAGCCTCGCGCATAACCGTGTTTCAGGTGCTTGTAGTACTGCCGCTTGGCCAGCAGCGGCAGGTGATCGCGCACGTCCTGCCAGCGGTCCGGGTTACCGCCCAGTTGCTGGGTGAGAACGCGGGCGTCTTCGAGGTGGCCGTAGCCGATGTTGTAGGCTGCCAGGGCCATCCAGGTGCGGTCCGGTTCACGGATACGCTCCGGGATCTTGTCGCGCACCTGCAGGAAGTAGCGGGTACCTCCGTCGATGCTTTCGATCGGATCGAGGCGGTTTACGCCCATTTCACGGGCGGTAGCGCGGGTCAACATCATCAGGCCGCGTACCCCGGTGGGGGACTTGGCGCGGGGATTCCAGTGGGATTCCTGGTAGCTGAGGGCCGCCAGCAATTCCCAGTTCACTTCGTATTTGTCCGCGGCCTTCTCGAGTTCGTCGCGCCACTTGGGCAGGCGATCACGGGTGAGCTGTGCGAAGGTCTGGGCACCGCCCACATTCATTTGGCTCACATGGCCGAAGTAGAGCTCGCGCAGCTCCGCCACCATCCCGCTGGTGTTCGCCCGCAGCATGAAGTTCCGAGCGGCGCGGTACAGGGTGTCGTCGTCCCCCTTGGGGAAGGCCCAGGAAACTGGCTGAAACTGGGTCAGGTTGAACGCGATATGCGTATTCGGGTACAGGCCGCGGTGCACTGCATAGGCGTTGGAATCGACGATGGCGTAGTGGTATTTGCCCTCGTTGACCATCTCTACCAGCTCCATGGCGTCGACATCGGAAATTTCTTCCCAGGAGATGTCTTCATAGCGGCGAGAGAGCTTGCGCAGCTGTTCCGCGTGGGCGCTGCCGGCGATGACGGCAATATTTTTGCCTGCCAGGTCGGCCACACTGCGGGGGCGCGATTCGCCCAGGCGGTAAATGACCTGCTGGCGAATTTCAAAATAGGAGGGGGCGAAACGCACCTGCTGGCGGCGCTCGGGGGTGACGGTAAGGCCGGCTGCGGCCAGGTGGGCGACGGATTCCGGGTTTTCCAGCTCGTTGAACAGGTGGCTCAGGTCGTGCACGTCGCGGATTTCGAGCTTCACCCCGAGTTCCCGTGCGAATGCACGCAGCATGCCGTATTCGAAACCGGTGTAGTTACCGTTGGCATCTTCGTAGTAGGTGGTGGGGCCATTCTGAGACAGCACCACCAGTTTGCCGGAAGTCTTTACCTGCTCCAGCAGGCTAGGTGCCTTGCTGGCGACCAATAAAGAAGCACAACAGGCCAGTGCCGCCCCCTTGAGAAGGCGGCGGCTGTATCGCAACAGTCGGCTTTTCATGATCATAGGTTTTCCCCTCGAATCCTTTCTCTGCTTTATTTTGGGGTGCTCTGGGTTAAGTAAACCCGGGGGCATCAAGCCCATCCAGAACACCATTTCCTGCGAGCGGCGGCTCCGTTGCCACCCGCGCGTAAAGCCTGCTGTCTATTATTTGCGCAGGCTTGAGTCAAAAGCGCGGCAATTTTACCCCAAACCCCTGCGCGCTGACCAATCGTCTTTTAATGTCGTCTGAAACTTTGTGACCGATCGGCTTGTTCTGACCCAGTAAGTGTAGTAGATCGCGCCTGATGCGGTGGCCTGTGCGCCAGCCGGAAACGCGGTTGGGGTTGAGTTCGGTGTCTAAATCGCCTTTTTCGCTTTCGGCCGCCTATTTACCCCGGGAAGGCCGACATTCCCGACTAACGTCATCTTTACTGCACAAGATAGTTTCCGGCAGTGTTGGAGCGGCGGAGCATCGGGTACAATGCGCGCGCTCCGATTCCCGGTGTACCTGTGTGGCAGCGTCTTCGTAACCCTGATACTTCCGCCCGCAGGCGCTCAAATCCAGACAAGAGGCCAAATCCCGCGATGCTAGTTCTGCGTGGTGCTCCCGCACTGTCGAAATTTCGCCATCAAAAACTCCTCACCCAACTCCGCGCCCTGCAGCCTGCGATTGCAGACGTGTACGCCGAGTTTGTGCACTTTGCCGACAGCGACAAGCTGGGCAAAAAGGACCAGGCGCTGCTGGAGCGTCTGCTGCAGTACGGCCCCACTGAGGAGAAGCACCAGCCGGAAGGCGAGCTGATCCTCGTGGTTCCGCGCCCTGGCACTATCTCTCCCTGGTCGTCCAAGGCAACCGACATTGCGCACAATGCGGGCCTGACCCAGGTGCACCGCCTTGAGCGGGGTGTTGCCTACTACCTTACCGGGGTCAAATTAACCGAGGCTGAACGGAGCGATCTGGTTGCTCTGCTGCACGACCGCATGGTTGAGAGCGTCTACTTCCAGATGGAGCAGGCCGAACAGCTGTTTGTGGTGGAAGAAGCCCGTCAGATGGGCCGAGTGGACGTGCTCGACGGTGGCCGTGGGGCGCTGGAAGCCGCCAACGTGAGTCTTGGCCTGGCGCTGGCGGATGACGAAATCGATTACCTGCTCACCAGCTTTGAAGAGCTGGAGCGCAATCCCACGGATGTTGAGCTGATGATGTTCGCCCAGGCGAACTCTGAGCACTGCCGCCACAAGATCTTCAATGCCAGCTGGACCATTGATGGCGAAGACATGCCGCACTCCCTGTTCGGCATGATCAAGAACACCTACCAGAAGGGCGGCGAAGACGTCCTGTCTGCCTACGCGGACAACGCCGCGGTAGTGGTTGGCCACGAAGCGGGTCGTTTCTACCCGGATCCGGTCACCAAGGAATACGGCTTCAGCCAGGAGGCCATCCATCTATTAATGAAGGTGGAAACCCACAACCACCCGACTGCCATTGCACCCTTTTCTGGTGCGGGTACCGGTGCGGGTGGTGAGATCCGCGACGAGGGTGCTGTAGGCCGCGGCTCCAAGCCCAAGGTGGGCCTGACCGGCTTTACCGTGTCCAACCTGCAGATCCCCGGCGCCCTGCAGCCGTGGGAAGTGAATTACGGCAAGCCCGAGCGTATCGTCACCGCGCTGGACATCATGATCGAAGGCCCCATCGGCGGTGCCGCGTTCAATAACGAATTCGGTCGTCCGAACATCTGTGGTTACTTCCGTACCTTCGAAGAAGATTTCGACGGCGAGCGTCGCGGCTACCACAAGCCGATCATGCTGGCCGGCGGCTACGGCAATATCCGCGAAGAGCATGTAGACAAGCCCGAATTCAAAGCCGGCGCCAAGCTGATCGTGCTGGGTGGCCCGGCGATGCTGATCGGCCTCGGTGGCGGCGCTGCTTCCAGTATGGCCAGTGGCTCCAGCTCCGAAGACCTGGACTTCGCTTCCGTACAGCGCCAGAACCCGGAAATCGAGCGCCGCTGTCAGGAGGTCATCGACCAGTGCTGGCAGCAGGGCGACAAGAACCCGATTGCGTTTATCCACGATGTAGGCGCCGGCGGCCTCTCCAATGCCTTCCCGGAGCTGGTCAAAGACGGCGGCACCGGCGGTAAGTTCGAGCTGCGCAATGTGCCTTCCGACGAGCCGGGCATGAGCCCGCTGGAAATCTGGTGTAACGAATCCCAGGAACGCTACGTACTGGCGGTGATGCCGGAGGATCTGGAGCGCTTCGAGAAGATCTGCGAGCGCGAGCGCGCGCCGTTTGCGGTGGTGGGTGAAGCCACCAATGAAAAACACCTGACCCTGAACGACCAGCAGTTCGACGCCAAGCCGGTGGACCTGCCCATGTCCGTGCTGTTCGGCAAGCCGCCGAAGATGCACCGGGAGACGGAGACGCGCCAGGCCAAGACCACCGCGTTCGACACCAGCAAGATTGATCTCGCCGAAGCGGCAGAGCGCGTACTGCGCCTGCCCACTGTGGCGAGCAAAAGCTTCCTGATCACCATCGGCGACCGCACCGTAACCGGCCAGGTTTCCCGCGATCAGATGGTCGGCCCCTGGCAGGTGCCGGTGGCAGACTGTGCCGTAACCACCGTGGCCTACGACAGCACCGCCGGTGAAGCTATGTCCATGGGCGAGCGCACCCCGGTGGCGCTGCTGGATGCCCCGGCTTCCGGCCGCCTGGCGGTGGGTGAAGCGATCACTAACATCGCCTCGGCACCCATCAAGAAGCTGTCCGATATCAAACTCTCCGCCAACTGGATGTGTGCCGCCGGCCACCCGGGCGAAGAGGAAAAGCTTTACCGCACTGTGGAAGCAGTGGGTATGGAGCTGTGCCCGGACCTGGGCATCACCATCCCGGTGGGCAAGGACTCCATGTCCATGCGCACGGCCTGGAACGATGGCGGTGTCGACAAGGCGGTCACCGCACCGCTGTCCCTGGTGATTTCCGCGTTCAGCCCGGTCTCCGATGTGCGCAAAGTGGTTACCCCACAGCTGCGCAAGATGAAGAAGGGCGAGAGCGAGCTGCTGCTGGTGGACCTGGGTGCGGGCAAAAACCGCATGGGTGGTTCCTGCCTGGCACAGGTTTACAGCCAGCTCGGCGATACCCCGGCAGACCTGGATGACGCCAAGCGCCTGAAAGGCTTCTTCGAAGTCATGCAGGAGCTGCTGGAAGAAGAAAAAGTCATCGCCTACCACGACCGTGCCGACGGCGGCCTCTTCGCCACCCTGGCGGAAATGAGCTTCGCTGGCCGCGTGGGCGTCGATGTAGAGATCTATGACCTCGGTGATGACCCGATTGCCGCGCTGTTCAACGAAGAACTGGGAGCGGTGCTGCAGGTACCGGCTGCCGATGCGGACATGTTGGCAATGCGCTTTGCCTCCGTGGGCGTACCGGCGCACCGAATCGGTGAGCTGAACGAAGACGAAAAGCTGCGCATTACCCGCGAAGATAAAGAGATCTTCAGCCGCAGCCGTGCCGAGCTGCAGCAGATCTGGTCCGAAACCAGCTACCGCATCCAGTCCCTGCGCGACAACGCCGATTGCGCCAAGCAGGAATTTGATGCGATCGCCAAGGAAGATCCGGGCCTGTCGGTGAAGCTGTCTTACGACATCAACGAAGACATCGCCGCGCCCTACATCAAAAAAGGTGTGCGTCCGAAGATTGCCATCCTGCGCGAGCAGGGTGTCAACAGCCAGGTGGAAATGGCGCACTCGTTCCACCGCGCCGGCTTTAACGCCGTTGACGTGCACATGAGCGATATTCTTTCCGGTCGCACTGAGCTGGACCAGTTCAAGGGCCTGGTGGGCTGTGGTGGTTTCTCCTACGGCGACGTACTCGGCGCCGGTGAAGGTTGGGCCAAGACCATCCTGTTCAACGATCGCGCCCGCGACCAGTTTGAAGGCTTCTTCAACCGCAAGGACACCTTCGGCCTCGGCGTGTGTAACGGCTGTCAGATGTTCTCCGTGATCAAGGAACTGATCCCGGGTGCCGACCACTGGCCGCGCTTTGTACGCAACCTATCCGAGCAGTACGAAGCCCGCTTCGCGCTGGTGGGCGTGGAAGATTCCCCGTCGGTTCTGTTCAAGGGCATGGCCGGTTCCTACATGCCGGTAGCGGTCGCTCACGGTGAAGGCCGTGTGGAGTTTGCCAGCCAGCAGCAGCTGGAAGATTGCGAGCAGTCCGGCACCATCGCCATGCGCTACCTGAACAACAAGCAGCAGATTACCGAAACTTACCCGGCCAACCCCAATGGCTCGGTGAATGGTATTACCTCGCTGTGTTCCGAAGACGGTCGCGTGACCATCATGATGCCGCACCCGGAGCGAGTTGCCCGCGCGGTCAGCAACAGCTGGCACCCGGATGACTGGGAAGAGGACTCCGGCTGGATGCGCCTGTTCCGCAATGCGCGTGTGTTTGTGGATTAATCGCACACACTCGACGACGTTAAAAGCCCGCTCAACTGAGCGGGCTTTTTTGTGCGCATACCATGGCGCTGGAAAATCCAGCGCCAACATGGGTAGTATTGCGCGCTGAAATAAAGGATTTACTCAGGCAGGGAAGGGCATGGATACGGAGTTTCAGTACAAGAAGCGCAGAGTACCGCTGGATCGGCAGCGGGAACTCCGTTTTGGAGAAGGAAAAATTAGCGGCTACGCCAGTGTCGCACTGGGATTGCTCAGCCTGCTGGCTGTAATGGCTTATCGCTACCCGGCCTATCTGACCACCATCGAACTGCGTCAGGTTTACGATGCGGAATTTCTGCAGCTGATCCTCAAATACGGTATGTATTTTTCCCTGCTTTTGGGATTGCTGACGTTCTGCTTCAACCGGCACAAACGATTGGGCATGACCGGGATAGGGCTCACCGGCATGGGTTTTCTGCTCGGTGGATATGATATCCCCGTGGGGCCGGTTGAGCCCGTGCGTCTGTCGCTGGGAATCGATTGGCTGATTCTCGCGTTCCTGGGCTCGGTTGCCGTGTTTATGACCCTGGAAAAGCTGTTCCCCAAGTATCGCAACCAGGTGATTTTGCGGGACGAGTGGGGGCTGGACCTATTCTACTTCTGCTTCAATCATCTGATGATCTCGGCCATCCTGATTTATGGCAATTACCATGCGAGTCATTTCCATTGGGCGGTTAGTGAGAGCGTGCAACAGGCGGTACAGTCTGTGCCTCTATTGCTGCAGGTCGGTCTGATCATCATCTGCGCTGATTTTGTGCTGTATTGGGAGCACCGCCTGTATCACGAAGTCCGTGTGCTCTGGCCGATTCATGCGGTGCACCACTCGGTTGAACAGATGGATTGGCTGGCGGGATCCCGTGGACATTTTGTCCAGGTGTTTTCCGAGCGGGCGATGGTGATGGTGCCGCTGTATTTACTGGGGGCCGATCAGTCCGCATTGGACATCTACGTGGCGTTCGCAGCACTGCAGGCGGTACTCATTCACTGCAATGTGGAAATACCGTTCGGGCCACTGAAGTACCTGCTGGTAACACCCCAGTTTCATCATTGGCACCACAGTTCCGAAAAGCCTGCAATTGATACTAATTATTCAGCACACACTGTGCTGTTTGATCGTCTCTTCAATACCTACCATATGCCAGATAAGCACTGGCCGGCGGAATATGGAACCACTGTACGTTTGCCGCGCAGTTTCCTTGGGCAGCTGGTTCATCCGTTGAAGATTTTTCGCAAACATTAGATTTGTGGAAGTGGTCTGTCCGGTGCACAGTCAAAAGACATTAATCAGGGTTGATTCGTTTCTTGAGCAGGTTCTTTGAATCCAGTGCCAGAGAATGTTTGGCGCTTATTTCTCCGCGGTGGTGATAGAGTTGATTGGTTGAAGAATTTGGTCCGGTCTCGTGGGCCGGGGGCTATTGCTCTATTTTCCGAGTGCTTTTCAGTTTCTTTGCTACACTTAATACAATAATCGCAATAATTTTTTACGTATGGCAGCCATACCGCAACTACTGGCTGAGTACTTCAGCCAGCTTCCCCCCGATCGCTGTGAGCGCAGACCATCGCTCCACCGGTTAATTGTTGCGGATTATCCTCTTAACTCACTCAGCCCCGATACAAAACGTTCTGATATGAACGGGCTTTTTACTGGCCTGAGTTTGGCGTGTAAAGCAACAGGTTGAGTGCGGATTATGGTTTGGCGATTTATCAAGTTGAATCGATAAACAGCAGGGAGAAAGTCATGTCTTACAGCGAAGAGTTGGCACGAAAAGTCCGGGGTTTGCTGGAACCAAATGATGGCCTGACTGAAAAGCAGATGTTTGGTGGCCTGGCGTTTATGTTGAACGGCAATATGGCCTGTGGCGTCGTGGGCGAAGAGCTGATGGTGAGAGTCGGGCCGGAGAATTACCAGGAGGCGCTGGGCGAGCGCTATACTCGGCCGATGGATTTCACTGGCCGGCCCCTGAAAGGCATGGTGTATGTGGAAGAGGACGCCATTGCAGAAGACCTCGATGGCTGGGTAACGCGCGGCGTGGAGTTTGCCGGTAGCCTGCCTCCGAAGTAAGCCCAGTATAGAGGGCAGCGGGAAGCCGGGAGATCGCAAGGGTCTCCCGGCCGCTTGCTCACTGATCCAGTTGTTCCGGATCATCCAGTTTCGACGGCGCTGCGATACCGTCGATTTCAATAGTAAGGTGGAATACCTGGGCGCATCGCCGTTTCAGCTCCGCCTCCAGTTCGTCAATCAGCTCTTCCGTGGCCTCCAGAGTGGCCTGGATTGTCGCCCGGGTCTCCGCGTATTCCAGTACCGCTTCCGTACGCCGGTGTTCCGGCACACGATCCAGTAACTTGCGCTCATGCTCGGCAATACGTTCGGGCATAGCGCGCATCAGTACTTCTTCCCTCACTTCGACCTCCGCAACGACCACTGTATGGGTGTCATCCACGATCACCGAGCGCAGGTCGTGGTACCGCTCGATTGCCCGGTGGCCTTTGACGATGTCTTCAAAGGCGCGTTCGGCTTCAAGGTCCCGGATATTGGTCAGGTAGCGCATGTTGATCATGCCCAGAAAAACCGCGGTAAAGCCCAGCATGACGGCAATTACCACGGAGAACCCGATATCCCACATGGGATTCCCGGTGCTCTGGGTCATACCGATACCCGTGGCGGCTAGGATCACACCTGTGACCGCGATGGAATCCTCCAGCAGTACTGCAATCAGCGTGGGATCATCCGCAGCCGCAAGGTAGCGGAAAGGATTACGCCGACCATCGGCCCGCATACGGGATAAGAACTCTTTACCTGCCACCAGCAACACATAGCCTTCCAGTACAAATGCGATAGTCAGCACCGCGCCAGAAATCCAGATGGGCGCTATTTCAAAGCCGAGAAACGCGATCGACTCGGGGCGCTCGATATGCCCGAGGTTTTTCCACGCATGCCAGGCGTGGGCCAGACCGAGGCCGCAACCGATGGAAAACAGCCCGATGGCGCTCCACAGGTTCCACAGATATTTTTTCTGACCGTGGCCAAACGCGTACTGATTATCCGCTGGTTGGCCACCGCGCTTCAGTCCGATGAGCAGGAACACCTGATTCAACGTATCCATCAGACTGTGCACCGCCTCATTCATCATCGCGGCAGAATGGGTGACCAGTGCGGCGACGCCTTTTAGTACGGTAATAATGGCGTTTACACAAATGGCATAGAGAACGGCTTTCTTGGAGCCCTGAGCCATGTTTTCCCCTTAAAGCTTTTTGCTTGCTTTCCATGAATTAATAAATTTTCCCCAAGATACTGTATCTACAGGGTTCCTGGCGACAGCTGATTATAGAACCGTTGAAACTTTCTCCTATTGACAGAGAGGAGGTCTCACCTGCCATTTACCCGGTACAGAAATATGCGGTGCCTATACTTGCCAAAGCCCGATTCCTGTCATTCCAAGCAAGCAATTCAGATTTTGTCAGAGGTATCCGTGAAAAAACTGTCGCACTTCGCTAGCGCTCTCTATCTATGCCTTGTTGCCGTCACTTCTTTTGCTGCAGAAAAGCCCAATATTCTTGTCATCTGGGGCGATGATGTCGGCATGTGGAATATCAGTGCTTACCACCGCGGAATGATGGGTGGTTCGACGCCCAACATCGACCGTATTGCCGACGAGGGCATGATCTTTATGGATCACTATGCCCAGGCATCCTGTACCGCTGGCCGTGCGGCCTTCATTACCGGGCAGTACCCGATGCGTACCGGCTTGAGCACAGTGGGCCTGCCGGGTGCTAAACAGGGTTTGCAGAAAGACACGCCGACGCTGGCTGAAATGCTGAAGCCTCTGGGATATGCCACCGGCCAGTTCGGTAAAAACCACCTGGGAGACCGGGACGAACACTTGCCGACGGCCCATGGTTTCGATGAGTTCTACGGCATCGTTTACCACCTGAATGCGGGCGAATATGCGGAACAGTACGATTACCCCAAGGATGAAGCGGTGCAGGAAAGGCTCGGCCTGAAGCTGCGCGGTATTGTGCACTCCAAGGCGCTTCCCGGTGGCAAGCAGGATATTCAGGATCTGGGGCCATTTGGTACAGAGGTACAGCGGACCCTGGATGAAAAAGTCCTGCAGGAGTCCATGCGATTCATCAGGGATGCGGTAAAAGCCGACAAGCCGTTTTTTGTCTGGCATAACACCACAAGAATGCACTACCGCACCAACCTGTCCAAGGAATATAAGGGAAAAAGCGGCTATGGCATTTATGCCGATGGCATGATGGAACTGGATGACGATGTCGGCGAGCTGCTTGATCTGATTGAAGAGCTCGGTGTGGCGGATAACACGCTGGTGATGTTCTCCACCGATAACGGTGCTGCGTCCAATTCCTGGCCCGACGGCGGCAACCAGCCATTCCATGGCGAAAAAGGTGTCGGTGGTTGGGAAGGCGGATTCCGCGTACCGCTGGTCGTCAAATGGAAAGGCCATATTCCGGCCGGTGTCTCCACCGGTGAATTTATGACGATGGAAGACTGGTTGCCTACCATCATGTCATTTGTCGGCCAAAAGGACCTGAAAGAAGATCTTTTGAGCGGCGCCAAGATCGGTGGAACCCGCTATAAAGTGCATCTGGATGGTTACGACCAGAGCGACCTTTTACTGAACCAGGGTAAGACCAAACGCAAAGAGTTTTACTACTTCACCGAAACAACCTTCCACGGTATGCGCCACGGTGATTGGAAGTTGTTATTCATTGATCAGGAAGAGTGGTTCCGCGCAACGCAGCTTCCGATGACATCCCCATACATCATCAATCTCAAGCTCGACCCGTTTGAACGTTTTATTGACGCGCGCGGCTATGATGAATGGGCCGAGAACAGAAGCTGGATTCTGGGGCCGGCAGGTAATCAGATCGCCGAGTTCGTCAAAACGTTTGAAGAGTTTCCCCCGAACCAGAAAAGTATGTCGTTGAGTGTCGAGCAGGTGAGTAAATTCATCAACTCCCAGGCAGTGAGCAGGTAGTCCCAGTTTCAAGGGCTCCTTCGGGGTGTAGGTATCGCGTCAAATTTCAAGGAATGAATTATGAATAATCATGGGTTGCTACTTACGGTCCTCGCCGCCGCCATTGCGCTGTCCGCCTGTGGTGGCGATAAAGAAGCAAGGAATGATCGCGAAACGGTTGGCTCAACCAGCAATCAGTCCTCATCCGCTCATGACGGTGGAGACGCCGGGACGGGGCGAGAAGTCATTATCGGTGAGGAGCTTGGATCGGATACTTCTTCGGATAGGGCTTCAGCGACCTCGGGCGGCCGTTCCACCCAGGCATACTTTGGTGATACCCATGTGCATACCGGCTGGTCGGCGGATGCCGGGATGGATGGCGCGATCCTTTCCCCGGAGGACGCCTACAGGTTTGCCACTGGCGAGCAGGTGAAGTCAAACACTGGTCTCGAAGCAAAACTCTCACGCCCGTACGACTGGTTTATGATCACGGACCACTCCGATGGTATGGGAGTCATCAATGAGCTGGTTGCCGGCAATCCCGAAATGATGTCGGACCCGACGCTGAAACGCTGGAATGAAGCGCTCAACTCCGGTGACGAGAAACAAGCCGCCGACGCCAAGAGCGAACTGATCGTGCTGCAATCGGAAGGGAAACTGCCGAAGGCGGTAATGGATCCCAAGTGGATGAAGTCTGCCTGGGAAAAAACCGTCGATGCGGCGGAAAAATTCTACAAGCCTGGCGAATTCACCACATTTATTGCCTATGAGTGGACGGTCAACGCGGATGGCGGCGACAACCTGCACCGCAATGTGATCTTCCGGGACGATGCGAGCAAGACCCGCAGTTTATTACCGCTGACAACCTTTGAAACCCAGGACCCGGAAAAGCTTTGGGCCTGGATGAAGGCCTACGAAGATAAAACTGGCGGCCGTGTATTGGCCATTCCCCACAACGGCAATATGTCCAACGGCCGTATGTTTGAGGAAAAGCGCTTTGATGGTTCGCCGATGACCAAAGAGTGGGCGGAAATGCGCGCCCGTTACGAACCGCTTTATGAAGTTACGCAGATCAAAGGGCAGAGCGAATCCCATCCCAGCCTTTCGCCGGAGGATGAGTTTGCCGATTGGGACCTGTGGGATCGCGGCAACCTGATTCTCAAACCCAAGCCCCCCGGCTCGTTCAAATATGAATATTGGCGCCCGGCACTCAAGGCGGGTATGCGCCTTGAAGATGAGCTTGGCACCAACCCCTTCCAGTACGGTGCCAATGCCGGTACGGATACCCACACCGGGCTTTCCACCGCGGACGACGATAACTTCTTTGGCAAGTTCAAGACCCTCGAACCGAGTAACAAGACACGCTGGGATTTCCCGCTGCTGAGCGGTCCCACCGATACCTACATGGGCTGGGAAATGGCCGCTTCGGGTATTACCGGTGTCTGGGCAACGGAAAATACGCGCGAGGCAATCTGGGATGCCATGATGCGCAAGGAAACATTTGCCACCACCGGGCCCCGTATGACAGTGCGTTTTTTTGGCGGGTTTGATTTCTCCAAGGGTGACGCGGAAGGTGATATCGCCGCAGCGGGCTATGAAAAAGGCGTTCCCATGGGCGGAAAGCTCAAGACTGATAAGGGCGGCAAGCGGATCAAATTCCTGGTTGCGGCAATGAAAGACCCGGAGGGCGCCAATCTGGATCGTATCCAGATTGTTAAAGGCTGGGTCGATGGCAACGGCGATACCCACGAGAAGGTCTACAACGTCAAGTGGTCCGGCAATCGAAAAATGGATGGCCAGGGCCATATCCAACATGTAGGTAATACCGTTGACTTTGAAACCGCGGAGTACGCGAATGATATCGGTGACGCGCAACTGGTGGCTTACTTCGAGGACAAGGAATTCAATCCATCACACAAGGCCGTGTATTACGTAAGGGTTCTGCAAATTCCCACACCGCGCTGGACCCTGTACGACAAGGTCAGAAACAAGATCGAAATGGACAAGAAGGTACCGATGGTGCAGCAGGAACGCGCCTTCTCAAGTCCTATCTGGTACACGCCATAACAGCGGCCTTAATTAGCCATCTCCAGTAAGGTAAAAACTCATGCGTTACCTTGTCTGTTTGCTAATGGCGCTCTATGTAAGCGCTTGCAGTGAAAAATCGGAACCTGAAAAAGTAGACGCCGATAAAGATCTAGGGTTGGATGCTACGGCCGAGATTGACGAACCTGCAGCCTCAGGCCCAGTGAACAATGTGAAGGCCGGTGATGGTCGAAGCGCCTCTGCCGATACCGCTAAAGATGTTTCCCAATATCCACTGCGCGATGCTTACTTCGGCGAGCTGCACATTCATACTGCCTATTCACTGGATGCATATATCTTTGGCAACGCACTGAACGACCCGTTTTCTGCGTATCGGTTTGCCAAAGGTGAGACGGTGAAGCTACCTACAGGGGTAGAGAAGAAAATCGTGGCGCCGCTGGATTTTGTTGCCGTTACGGATCACGCGGAAGCATTGGGTGAATACGAAATCTGCACCAATCCGAAGATGAAGGGTTACGAAACCGATGTCTGTAAAGGTATACGCGCCAATGAAATGAAAATCTTCCAAGAGGTTTTTGCGGGTGTTTCGAAAGTTCCAGCAAAGCGTCTGGTGGAAATCTGCGGGGAGGATGGAAAAACCTGTGTAGAAGCAGTTTCCAATCCTTGGTCACGTATCCAGCAGGCGGCGGCGGAGAACTACGAGCCGGGAAAGTTTACTTCATTTGTCGCATTTGAATACTCGGCCGGGGCACCGGAAGGCGCCGGCGGCATGATGCATCGCAACGTGATATTTCGTACTGACAAAGTGCCGGAGACGGTGTTCTCCGCCTTTGAAGGCAAGCCGGAAGACCTGTTGCGCTGGCTCGAGACCAATTGCACCGACGATTGTCAGGTGCTGACCATCCCGCACAACCCAAACTTTTACTGGGGCAGGCTCTACTGGGGCAAGAACAGTGATGGCTCTGAGTGGACCCAAGACATGGTTGAACTGCGCGAGCGCATGGATCGGCTTGTAGAGGTAATGCAGGTTAAGGGTAACTCCGAGTGTCAGGCAGGAATTATGACCTCAGATGAGGCCTGTAATTTTGAAATGGTGTTCCAGAAGTGCTCTGGTGATAACTCCGTCAGCTGTACCAATGAATATGGACTCGTACGTAATGGCCTGAAACTTGGTCTCCGCCACAAAGAAAATCTGGGCGTGAATCCTTTCAAGCAGGGAATCATAGGATCCACCGACAACCACAACGGTACTCCGAGCGATACCACCGAGAGTGACTTTGAGGGGCACTACGCAAATAACGATGCGACACCTAAGGTGCGCCTCGGTATGGAACTGAACCCTACTGCCCAGGCCATGGGGCTCAGCGCCGAGGACGACCCCACCAAGCGCTACAACCCCGGCGGTATCGCTGGTGTCTGGGCTGAGAGCAACACTCGCGAGGGTATCTGGGATGCGCTGCACCGCAAAGAAACCTTCGGCACCAGCGGTACCCGTACCAAGATCCGTCTGTTTGCCGGATTCGATTTCCCGGCCGATATGCACAGCAAGGACAACTGGGTAGCGATGGGCTACGAGTCCGGCGTGCCCCAGGGCGGTGATCTCAGCAAGGCAGCGGACGGCAAAGCGCCGACATTGATGGTGTGGGCACAGCGCGACCCGAACAGCGCACCCCTGGCACGCCTGCAGATCATCAAGGGCTGGCGTACTGCCGATGACAAGCTGGAAGAAATGACTTACGACGTGGCCTGTTCCGATGGCGCCACACCGGACCCCAAATCCCACCAGTGCCCGGACAACGGCGCCACCGTCAATCTCGACGACTGCTCCATCAGCCGCGACAAGGGTGCAGCGCAACTGGCGGCAACCTGGACCGATCCGGATTTTGACCCGGCCGAACACGCCTTTTATTACGCCCGCGTACTGGAAAACCCGGTATGCCGCTGGAGTATGTACGATGCGAAAAAGGCGGGTGTCGAACATCCCAAAGACTTGCCGAAAACAATCCGCGAACGCGCCTGGTCATCCCCGATCTGGTATACGCCGTAGATACTCGATCAGCGATCGAGCTGTCAGTGAAAGTGAAGATTTTTGATGAAATTTCTAGCCTTGAAAGGTTCTGTAGCAGTACTGATAGCTTGTTCGGAGAATCGGATTCAGAGCAACTGACAGCAGACAAACTGATCGCAGCGGAATCACCTGAGTTGATCGATGGTAACGCTGCGGAAGGCTCCTCAGAGGTTGTAAGTAGCCCGCAGACAGCGGGCTACGACGCCCAACTAGCGGCGACCTGAACTGAATCGGATTTCGACCCGGCCGAACACGCATTTTACTATGCACGCTTACTGGAGAATCCAGTGTGCCGCTGGAGTTTGTATGACGCGAAGAAAGCAGGCGTGGAACATCCCAAAGACGTGCCGAAAGCAATGCCGGCCGCTTCGGCATTGATACCTTTGGTATTGGCGAAGACACCGGACAGCCTGTTACTCATGAGTACAAACCGCCGAACAAGTTTACCGGCGGGACTCAAAAGGTCGTGGTTGAGATGAAGTAGCAAAAGGGTTTCGGCGCTAAACCCGCTGGGATTCGCCGCCAGTGATGCCATCCGTGGCATCGGAGATTGCAACTTCCGCCGCCGCTCGGGCAGCAGAAGTCGCGTCTGGATCCCGGTAAGGTTTCGGCTTACCAGGTATCGATACAGGGGCGCTTCTTGCCGTCCCGGCGGTTCGGCGTAGGCGTGCAGGCGCGGCCGCGCGCGATCCAGTCGCGGGTCTCCAGCGGATCGATCACGGCGTCGATCTCCAGGTAGCTGGCTGCGTTCATCGCGTTGCCGTCCTGGTACATCTTGTCCACCATCGTGCGGAAGGTGGCTTCGCGCTCTTCCGGATCCTCGATAGCATCCAGCATCTTCCTGGCGCTGATGCGCACCGCACCCTCGATACCCATGGCACCGTACTCGCCGTTTGGCCAGGAGGCGGAGAATACCGGTGCGGAATAACCGCCACCGGCCATCGCCTGGGCACCGAGGCCGTAACACTTGCGCAGTACCACGGTAAACAGCGGCACGGTCATGTTGGCTGCGTTGACGAAGATCCGCGAAATATGGCGCACGGTGGCGTTTTTCTCTGACTCCGGCCCGACCATGAATCCGGGCGTGTCCACCAGTGAAATCATCGGGATATCGTGGGCGTCGCACAGCTGAATAAAGCGCGCCAGCTTGTCGCCGGCCGGCGCATCGATGGCGCCGCCGATAATACGCGAATCGTTGCAGAACAGACCGTAGGGCTTGCCTTCGATGCGTACCAGGGCGGTGATCATGTTCCTGGCGAAATCCTTGCGCAATTCCAGCACTGAGTCCACGTCACACAGGGTTTCGATTACCTCGCGGATGTCGTAGACCGCCATGCGGTTTTCCGGGACCAGGTGACGCAGCTTGCGCTGGTCGTGGCTTTCCCAGCTGTCCAGATCCCCCTGGAAGTAGGACAGGTACTGCTTGGCCACCGCCACAGCTTCGGCTTCGTCTTCCACCAGCACGTCGATCACGCCGTTGGGGCTCTGCACCGACACCGGGCCTACTTCTTCCGGGGTGCATTTGCCCAGGCCACCGCCTTCGATCATGGCCGGGCCGGCCATTCCGATGCTGGCTTGTTTGGTGGCGATGGTCAGGTCGCAGACACCGAACAGCGCGGCATTTCCGGCGAAGCAGTTGCCGGCCACGATGCTGATCGTCGGCACCAGGCCGCTGAGTTCCCCCAGGGCGGTAAATGTGTGGATGTTCAGGTAGCCAACACCGGGGTAGTCGGTATCGGACGGACGGCCACCGGCACCTTCGGCGAACAACACCAGCGGCAAACGCCACTTCTTTGCCACTTCCAACAGGCGGTCGGTTTTCTTGTGGTTGACGAAGCCCTGCGAGCCGGCCATCACAGAGTAGTCGTAGGCCATCACCGCACAGCGGGCGGCCTCGCTGCCGAACTGTTCGGCATTGACGGTGCCGATGCCGGTGATCTTGCCATCGGCGGGACTGAGTTCGGTCAGCTTGTCGAGGTCGTCGCCGTGCTTTTTCCGCTGTGCCGCCACGGCCAGTTGGCCGTATTCATTGAAGCTGTCCTCATCGATCAGATCGTTGACGTTCTCGCGCGCAGTGCGCTTGCCGACGTCGTGGCGCTTGGCCACCGCATCCGGGCGGCTGGCATCGAGGGTCTTGTCGCGGCGTTTGAAGAACGCGGCCAGATCGTCGCGAATATGGTCGAGGTCGATCTCCATCTCGGACTGGACGCGCTCGAGGGACACATCGCCCGGCTGGATGATCGCCAGCAGCTGATGTTCGTCGATGATATCGCCGGCTTCGTGCACCAGCACTTCGGTGATGACACCGTCGTGCCCGGACTTGACCGGAATCTCCATTTTCATCGCCTCGATGACGGCGATTTCCTGGCCCGCCAGCACCTCGTCGCCGGCACTGACGTTGACGCACACCAGGGTACCGGCCATCGGCGACTTGAGCGCTTCACAGCCGGCAGGAATCGATACGGTCTGCACTTCTTCGTCGGCGCCGCCGGCGGCTTCGAAGAAATGCTCGTCGTGGGCACCCTCGTTCAGCAGCTCGGCGATATGCCCCTCGACGAATTTGGTGTTGACCCGGTTGCCCTGCACTTCGTCGCGCAGCAGCAGGTTCATCAGCAGCGTCTTGTTGCTGCTGACGCCGTCAATATTGAGCGCCTGCAGGCTGCGATAGACCTTGTTCAGCGCCGCGCCGTAATCTTCGCCCTTGGCAATTATCTTGGCGCCGAGCGAGTCGTAGCTTGGGCTGACCTTGTAGCCGGCGTAGAGGTAGTCGTCGACGCGGATATTGTGGCCGTTGGGTACCTGATAGGACCGGATCACGCCGGAAGCGGGCTTGGCGCTGCCGTCGGGCAGCATCTGTTCCAGGTTGATACGCGCCTGGATGGCACAGCCGAGCTTCGGCGGCACCTGGGTAAGTCCCAGTTCTGAAAGTGTCCGGCCGGCCGCCAGCAGTATCTGGTACTTGACCAGGTTGAGCCCGGTGATCTCCTCGGTGATGGTGTGCTCCACCTGAATCCGCGGATTGACCTCCATGAAATAAAACTTGCTGTGGTCGCCGGCATCGAGCAGGAACTCGAAGGTTCCCAGCCCCTGGTACTTCACGTCGCTGGCCAGACGCAGCGCCGCCTCGATGATCGGCATGCGTGTGTCGTCACCAAGGCTCGGACTGGGGGCGATTTCCAGCAGTTTCTGGTTACGTCGCTGCAGGGTGCATTCTCGCTCCCAGGCGTGGATCACCTCGCCGGTGCCGTCGCCGAGAATCTGCACCTCGATATGGCGTGCGTGCTGGACCAGTTGTTCGACGTACAACTCGCCGCTGCCAAACGCGATGGTCGCCTCATCGCGGCACTGGTTGTAGGCGCTTTCCAGTTGCTCGTAGTTCGTGACCGGGCGCATGCCGCGACCGCCGCCACCGGCGAGCGCCTTGATCATTACCGCTGCGCCATCGCCGAGCGATTTAAAGAATGCTTGTACCTCTGCGAGGGTACAGCTCTTGTTGATGCCACTGGTCAGTGGGGTGTCGGAGCGAATCGCCATTTCGCGCGCAATTGCCTTGTTGCCGAGCTGGTCCAGCAATTCGGCGGACGCGCCAATGAAGGTGATACCCTCATCGGCGCAGCGCCGCGAAAATGCGCTGTTTTCGGAAAGGAACCCGTAACCGGGATGAACCGCATCACAGCCGTGCTGTTTGGCGACGGCAATCAGTTGCTCGATATCCAGATAGGCCTTGACGCCACGACCGCTCAGCTGCACCGCCTGATCGGTCTTCTTGGTGTGCAGCGACTGACTGTCGTCTTCGGCGAAGACCGCCAGGCTGGCGATCCCCATATCGGCACAGGTCTGAGCGATGCGGATCGCGATTTCGCCGCGATTGGCGATCAGGATCCTTTCGAAAACTTTGCTCATAGTTCTTGCTCTAACTCCACCTTGCGGATTTTGCCGGTCGGGGTCATCGGCAGTTGGTCCTTGATGCGGATTTCCGGCACCTTGAACACCGCCATGGCACCCTTGCACCAGTCGTACAGTGACTCTTCGGTTTCCTCGAAGCCGTGTTTGAGGGTGAGGAAGGCAACCGGCACCTGGCCCTTTTTCTCGTCTGGGCGGCCGACAACGCCGCAGGCGCCTACCGCGGGGTGTTGCCCCAGCATAGCCTCGACCTCGGTTGGAAACACGCTCATACCGTTCACCTTGAGCATCTCCTTGCGGCGGCCGAGGTAACGGAAATAGCCCTGCTCGGTGAGCATGCCGAGGTCGCCGGTGCGGTACCAGCCGCCGTCGAGGAACAGGGTTTCATTGACGTCGGGCTTGTTCCAGTAACCCTTCATCATCGTCGGCGTGCGCACCAGAATCTCACCCTCGCTACCCAGCGGCAGTAGCTCGCCGGTGTCGAAATCGCAGATCTTGATTTCGTTGCCCGGGACCGGCAGGCCGAGGAACGCGGGCTCGATCGACAGATCGAAGTCGTCGTCCTGGAAGCCGGCGGTGAATGTGTCGCAGGTGTGGGTCTCGGTCATGCCGTACGCGACTTCGAACAGGGTTGCCCCCGTCAGTGCGCGCCAGCGCTGCCGGTAGTCGTGGTTCAGCTTCTTGATGAACGAGATACAAGGTGTGGTGTTCAGTGAGCTGAGGTCGTACTTGTCGTGATCCGGGTGGTTCAGGATCTCGTCGACACTGTCGATGAGCACGATGGAGAGGTTGACCTTGTAGTGCTGTACCAGCTCCATATATGCCTCTGCATCCCAGCGAGCCATCAGCACCAGGGTGGCGCCACTGTAGATTGGCATCAGCAGCCCGGTATTCTCGCCGGCAATCCAGAACTCCGGCAGGAAATTGAGCATTACCTGATCGGTACCCTCGGGGCCGACCTCGCCGAATACTACCGGGTAGTAGGCGGCCATGGAGCCAAGCATGTTGCGTTGGGTGTGCATGACGCCTTTCGGCAGGCCGGTGGTGCCGCTGGTGTAGTTCAGCGCGGCCAGGTCATCCAGATCCGGGGTGTAATCGAGCGGTTCGGCCGGAGCGGCGTTTACGGCCGGCAGGAAATCCACGATCGGGCTCTCGAGCTGCACTTTCGGGGCCAGGAACAGGTCGGGCAGGGTGGCGGTCGGGTTTGCCGGGGTCAACTCGGCGTAACTGGTGGCGAGCAGATGTTCGATACCCAGCTTTTCGCACACTGGTTGCATGATCGGCAGCAGCGCATCGAGACACAGCGCGACTTTTGGCTGGCTGTCACCCAGTTGGTGCAGCAACTCCATTTCCTTCGACAGCGGGCTGACCGGGATATGCACGGCGCCGCATTTGAGGATGCCAAAGAAGGCGATATGGTATTGCGGGCAATTGGGCATGAATACGGTGACGCCGTCGCCGGGCTGAATGCCGTAGCTGCGCAGCAGGTTGGCGAAGCGGGTGCTGAGCTCATCCAGTTCGGCGTAGCTGAGATCGTAGCCGTAGAAATGGATGGCGGGCTTGTTCGGGTTGATTCTCGCCCATTGCGCCAGGTATTCGGTAACCGGCTTTTCGCCGTGCGGATACAGCGGAGTCTGGGGGGCGCCCTGCGGCCAGTTGGCCTGGTGCAGTTCGCGGACCTGTTTCAGGTAGGCTTGTTCGTTCATCATCGACCTCTTCTTATCGTATTTGTACGCGCTGAAGTTGGATCTTCATTGCTGTTAACCTCACTTCGCGGTCTGTCAGCCCTCCATTGCTTTCTAGCCGTCTCGCAGCACTGCCCAGAACATGGGTTAAGTGCATGGGTTTGGGGGGACGTTACTGGTCCCGTTGTTTGGTCGTTCAAAAGCGTTGCGCCCCTGGGGCTCGATATTCCGCCCTAAGGGGGAGGCCAGAGGCAAACTCCAGTGCTGGCTCAGTTGCGCAAGGCTAGTACACGAGCAAAAATTACAGCTACTGTAAAAATGTGTCAACAGAAATTCTGTCCCTTGTGTCAGAGGTCCGTGACTGCGTCAGGCTAAAAATTGCTGACGCGGCTTTTAACCCTTGTACGCGGCGCCGTATTATTGATTTTTGGCTGACGCGCTCGCGCATTGTGTATGGTTTCATCAATAATGGTGACTGGAGGTGCGGCTGCGGTCAGAAATGTAATAAGAGTGAATCCGCACAGGCTTCAGGTCATTTATTTTTTAGGTTGGGGTAATGAATCTACGCGAGCGTAAGAAACAGCAGGTCCGGATGCGGTTGCTGGAGATAGCCGAACAGCTGTTTTCGGAACTGCCGTATGAAGAGGTGATGATTGACGAGATCGTTGCCAGAGCCGATATCAGTCAGAAAACCTTCTTCAATTACTTTCCGAGCAAGGCCTACCTGCTCGAAGAGCTGCTGTTGAACTGGTTGCGGGAAGTCAACGTCTGGAGCCACGAAAGCGAACTGGAGCTCAACCTGAAATCGGCCATAGTGCCGCCGAACATCGATGAGATTCAGGACTGGATCGTCAGGCACCGCCGTGTACTGCAGATGATCATGTATCACACGGACCTGTTCTCTTCGGTCTATTTTTCCGGATCCGCCCCGGAAGGCAAGAACCTGTTGTTCCCCGCGTCATATCGCAAGCCGAGGATGGAGCGGGTGCAGAAAGCCCAGTCACTGGGGATTATGCGGCCGGATATTTCTGCGGAGTTGGTTTGCGACATGTATGACTGGCTGCGGGTCGACGTCGTACAACGGTGGCTGGCGCTGCCGGACGAGCAGGCCACGGCGGAGGGATACAAAAAAAGTTACGATCAGGTAGTCGAGGTGCTTTGCCGGGGCTTCGAACCCCAGTCGGTTACCGCTGCTGCCGATGCTTGATGCGACCTAATGATAAAAAAGCCCGCACAACGTGCGGGCTTTTTATTTTGGGGTGTGCGCTCGTTACTAGTTACTGTGCGCCGCACCGGATCTCAGCTGCTCTTCAATTTTCTTGAGGTTGAAGGAGCCGGGTGACTGACTGGGCGGATATTCCTCCATAGTCTTGAGGAACTTCGCTGCCATTTGCTGGAGTGGCACCAGCACGAAGGCGCGCTCCATTAACCAGTCGTAGTAACTGTTGGCATTGTGCTGGGCGCGTTCGAACGGATCGCGGCGCAGGTTGAAGATTAGCGGCACGCGCAACTCGGTGAAGGGTTCCATCCAAACGCCGAAGGCCTTACCGCGGTTTTCCAGGAATACCGCCTTCCAGGCATCGTAGCGCATGGCCACAATCTGACCGTCGTCATTCACGTAGATGAACTCTTTACGCGGGGACTCTTCTGCATTGCCAGACAGGTAGTCCAGCATGTTGTAGCCATCGATGTAGTTCTTGTAGGTGCGACCGATCAGCTTGGTGCCTTTCAGCAACTGTTGCTTGATGTCCGGGTTACCACCCGCTGCAGCAAAAGTAGGCAACCAGTCTTCGTGGGAGACAATACCGTTAAGGGTTTTGCCCGCCGGGAACTTGCCTGGCCAGCGCACAAAAGCGGGTACGCGATAGGCGCCTTCCCAGTTGGAGTTTTTCTCGCTGCGGAAGATGGTCGTACCGGCATCTGGCCAGGTGTTGAAGTGCGGGCCGTTGTCGGTGGAATAGAACACGATGGTGTTATCGGCAATATTCAACTCGTCGAGAAGGTCGAGGAGTTTGCCCACATGCTGGTCATGCTCCACCATGCCGTCCTGGTATTCGTTACCGGTGGGACCGGAGAGCCCCTTGTGCTCCTCCTTTACATGGGTACGGAAGTGCATACGGGTCGCATTCCACCAGACAAAGAAAGGCTTGCCGGCATTTGCCTGCTGCTTGATAAAGTCCATGGCCGCAGCCAGGGTTTCTTCATCGATGGTTTCCATGCGCTTCTTGGTCAGTGGGCCAGTGTCTTCGATCTTGCCGTCGGCGGTAGCCTTGACCACACCGCGCGGGCCGAACTTCTTGCGAAACTCCGGGTTTTTCGGATAGTCGCGGTTCTCCGGTTCCTCTTCCGCATTCAGGTGGTAGAGGTTGCCGAAGAATACATCGAAGCCGTGGTTCACGGGTAAGTGCTCGTCGCGGTCGCCAAAGTGGTTCTTGCCAAACTGGCCGGTGGCGTATCCCTGGCCTTTCATAACTGCGGCAATGGTGACGTCACTTTTCTGCCAGCCCTCTTTAGCGCCGGGCAGACCCACTTTGGTCATACCTGTGCGCACCGGCACATTGCCACCCATAAAAGCGGCGCGCCCGGCTGTACAGGATTGTTGGCCGTAGTAATCGGTGAAGGAGACGCCTTCTTTGGCAATGCGGTCAATGTTGGGCGTCATATAGCCCATCATGCCCTTGCTGTTGGCGCTGATATTCCAAATCCCGATATCGTCGCCCCAGATGACAAGGATATTGGGTTTGTCCTGAGCCTGAACGGCCGTGGTGCACACCGACAACAGGGCCGCTGCGGCGATGGACAGCGGCGCTTTGAGCAATCGCCGCAAGTTCGATGTCTTCATGGTTTACTCCGGTAGCCTGAGTGTTGCTAAGCGTCGGGTTAATTGGCGGTGAAGCCACAGAAGTGATGTGTAACTGGATTCATTTTTTGTCGAAGGGAAAAATTACCTTCCAGTCATTTTTCATATCGATCACGGTCCAGCCTTTCTCGCCGGCATCGTCGAGCCCTTTATTGAGCTGGCCAATATGGGACTTCCGGTCGTAGGCCCATTCCCGCTCGCCATCGGTATGGTGCAGCAGCAGGCCGAAACGTGGGCCGTCGCCTGCGGTGGTCCACTCCATCATCTGGTAGTCCCCGTCGGAATTTCCCGCGGCAAAAATCGGCCGCTGACCAATGTACTGGTGAATACCGACCGGTTTACCTTCCTTGTCGTCCACCAGGTTGATTTCAGGAAGCTTGATAATCACCGGTTTGCCGTCGCGTACTTCGTATTTGGCTTTTATGCTGGAACCTACAACCTGATCCGGGGGGATACCGTAGGTCTGCTCCGCAAACACCCGCATAAAATCCACACCCCCGCCGGAGACGATGAAGGTCTTGAATCCATTGGCTCGCAGGTAATCGAGCAGTTCCAGCATCGGCTGGTAAACCATCTTGTTGTATGGCTGGCCGGTTTTCGGATGTTTTGCGGTATTCAGCCAGTCGCGGACATTGGACTGGAATTCTTCCGCGGTCATATTGGCGTGGGTGGCGGCCAGGATTTTCATCAGGCCCTCTTTACCGCTGGCCATCACTTTCCTTCTGTCGCCTTTGAGGATAGAGGCGAACGGCTCCTCAGTTTTCCACTCGGGGTGCTGCGGGGCCATCTTCTTGACCTGGTCAATGGCATAGATCAGTTGAAAATAGACCGGTTGCTCAGCCCAAAGATTACCGTCGTTGTCGAAAGTGGCGATACGCTGACTTTCTTCGACAAAGTCCGGGGAGCCTTTGCGGGTGACTTTCTCTACGAAGTCGACAATGGCCGTCTTGGTTGTTCCGTCATTCCAGGAGGGCAGGGGATCGGCGAGGCTCAAGGCCGGGATGAACAGCAGCAATAGCGGTGCTGTGGCCAGCATACGGAGTTTATTCAGAATACCCATAGAACTTCCCAAAATAACGCAGTGAAGTGCCTATCCAATTTGGTGCTTCTTATACCTTAGTACGTTTTTTTCAACGCCTTGATTGGCGCGAGATATTTTTTTGCATAACGCGCGCTTTTTGAGGAAGATTCGTTAATTTGGTTTAGCAGTCATTCATCTTGTCCGGACGGACTCAGGTGGGGCATTGGCGGCGGGGCGTGCGATGCCTCTTTGTGCGACGATTGGCGGCAAGTTCTAGTCGCCTGCTTGGCGCTCAATTTCCCTTTAACAGTTCTCCTTATTCGTATTAACGCGCACAAACCGGCTTCTGAGGACGATGATGCAAGAAGCTATACTCAGTGCCAATTAAAAATAATATTTGGAGCCTCGATGCGCCCGTCGATCATCCTTCTGCTCGTGACACTATTGATCACTGCCTGTGACAAGGGTGCGGATAGGCAAGATACCGTGAGTAGCAGTGCGCCGATTTCTGAACCTGTTACGAAACCAGAGCCGGGTACTTCGGTACAACCAAAGTTGCCCGCTCGCCTGAATACCGGTAGGCCGCCACAGTCTGACCGCAGCGCCGAGTATGTGGGAGCGGAACAGTGTGCCAGTTGCCACCAGCAGGCATATGATGACTGGCAGAAGTCCCATCACGATCTCGCCATGAAAGCCCCGGATACGGAAACGGTGGTGGGAGATTTCAACGAGGCAGCATTCGACTACTTCGGTACCGAGTCCACGTTTTACCAGCGGGATGGCAAGTACATTGTCCGCACCGACGGACCTGACGGAAAGCTGCAAGACTATCCGGTTGCCTACACCTTCGGTGTTTACCCGCTGCAGCAGTACCTTGTAGAACTCCCAGGCGGTCGCTTGCAGGCACTGAGCCTTTCCTGGGATTCCCGCTCGAAAGAGGAGGGCGGGCAGCGCTGGTTCCACCTGTACCCGGATGAGGAAATCAAACCTGGTGATCCCCTGCACTGGACCGGAATCAATCAGAACTGGAACTTCCAGTGTGCGGATTGTCATTCCACCAACCTGCACAAGAATTACGACCCGGCATCGCAAAGCTTTTCTACCGAGTGGTCCGAGATCAATGTGGGCTGCGAGTCTTGCCACGGGCCAGGGCAGAAGCACCTGGACTGGGCGGCTCAACCGGAAGATCAACGGGCATCCGATGCCAACCAGGGCTTTGCGATCCGTTTTGATGGCCGCCGCCAGGCGCGCTGGGCTATGGATGGGAAGACGGGAATAGCGCACATCCAGAACGAGGTGCAGACCCAGCAGGAGATCCCGGTGTGTGCCCAGTGTCACTCTCGCCGCGGCACCCAGCATCCCGGTGTCAGGCCCGCTGATGATTATCTGGATTTCTTCCATCCCGCTTTACTGAGCGATGGCCTGTATCACGCCGATGGTCAGATCAACGATGAAGTCTATGTGTGGGGCTCGTTTCTGCAGAGCAAGATGCACGCTGCAGGCGTTACCTGCAGTAATTGTCACAACCCCCACAGCCTGGAATTACGCGCGCAGGGTAACGATGTATGTGCCCAGTGCCATCTCCCGACAAAGTTCGATACCGCAGAGCATCACTTCCACCCGGCGGGCAGCGAAGGCGCCCAGTGTGTGAGCTGCCATATGCCCGATAAGGTGTACATGCAGGTGGATGCGCGCCGCGACCACAGTTTCCGCGTGCCACGCCCGGACCTGAGCGAAACCATCGGTTCGCCCAATGCTTGTACCGGCTGCCATACCGATCAGTCGAATACCTGGGCAGCAGCGATTCTGGAGAAAAAATTTGGTCAACCCGACCCCCATTATGGAGAGGCCCTTTACGCCGGGCGCACGGGTGCAGCGGATGCCGAGGGGCAGTTGCTGAAGCTGGTCATGGACGACAATCAGCCGGATATTGTGCGGGCCACTGCGATATCCCTGTTGCCGCGTTATCTGTCCCAGACCAGTGCGCAGGTTCTGCAGGTCATTGCCCAGGGTGACGATGCGCTCCAGCATCTCGGCCTGGCGCAGTCCCTTGATCAGGTGCCGCAGCAGGTACGCCCGGCGCTGGCGATTCCGTTGTTATACGAAGATGAGCGGGTAATCGCATCCCTCGCGGCCAGTGCCATGGCGGGGGCGCCGCTCGGCCAGTACCCGGAAGAAGTGCGCAAGCGTTATGCAAAGGCGCTGTCAGACTACGTGGCTACTGCGGAATTCAACAGTGATCGTCCGGAAAGTCTCGTCAATCTGGCGTCACTACGGGGCCGTGAGGGAAATCTCCCTGAGGCTGAGCGGTTGTTGCAGCAGGCGGTGGAACGTGCTCCTTATTTCACCCCCGGCGTGATTAACCTGGCGGACCTGTATCGGGCAAGCGCTCGTGAGGCGGATAGCGAGGCATTGCTGCGCGACGCCTTGAGCAATACATTCGACAAGGCACCGATCCAGCATACGTTGGGGCTAGGCCTGGTACGACAGAAGCGAATGACGGAGGCGCTTGAGATGTTGCAGGCCTCTGCGCACAGTAATTCTGCGACACCACGCTACATCTATGTGTACGCAATTGCGCTCAATTCACAGGGAAAACCGGATCGGGCGATCGATGAACTGGAGCGAGGGTTGACACAATTTCCCGGTGATCGCCAGATTCTTTCAGCCCTGGTATCGATTCACCGTGAGCAAGGGAATGCGGCATTGGCGCAAAAATATCAGCAGCAATTGCAATAGTTTCGAGGGTGGAAATAAAAGAGCGCGGTAGTTGTACCGCGCTCTTTTATGTCTGGAAAAGCTGAATAGGAGGGAGTTCTACCGGCTTTCGTTCACCTGCATGGCCGCTTCAATGGCCTTGTTGATATTCAGCGAGGCGGACTTCTGACGCGGTGGAAATTCCTTGAAGGTTTCCAGATGCTCGTTCAGGATCTGGATCGCAGGTTGGAACACCCAGCTTTTGCGCATGATCTGGTGGAATCCGGTAACGCCATCGTAGTGTTCCAACGGGTCCTTGCGCAGGTTGAATAGCTTGGGCATGGTGTGGGTGACCATATCTTCGTAGTAGCGGCCACCGGGCTTGGTGGCGAAGTGCATTTTCCACGGGCCGACACGCAGCGCGGTTAACTGGGATTCGTAGTAGTAGAAAATCTTGTTGCGCGCTGACTCTTCACTTTTACCCATCCAGTAATCGAGGTTGTTTTCCCCGTCGATATATACCTTGTCGGACTTCTTCAGCTTTTCCCGCAGGTTGGGCTCGCCCAGTGCCGCAGCAATGGTTGGGAATACGTCTTCATGTGAAGAAATTCCGTTGCGCTTCAGGCCCGAGGGAATCTTGCCGGGCCAGCGCACCAGGAATGGCACGCGTACGCCACCCTCCCAGGTTGTCATTTTTTCACCGCGGAACTTCGTGGTGCCCGCATCCGGCCAGCTGCTTTGCTCGGGACCGTTATCCGTGGTGTAGATGACAATGGTGTTGTCGGCAACACCCAGCTCATCCAGCTTGTCCAGCAGCTTGCCCACATGGCCGTCGTGTTCAATCAGGCCACTGCCAAACAGATCATCCTCTGAGCTAAGCTGGGTAGCCAGGTTACGGCTCTCGTCTTTCAAATGAATGTACACATGCATACGGCTGGTAGCGTGCCAGATAAAGAACGGCTTGCCCGCTTTTTTTGCGCGCTCCATAAAGTTCAGGCTGCGCTCCAGGATTTCCTCGTCAAAGGTTTCCATACGCTCGCGGGTAAGCGGACCGGTGTCTGTGATCTTGCCATCCGCGTAAGACTCGATGACGCCTCGGGGGCCAAAGTTTTTCTTGAACTCCGGATCCTTCGGGTAGTCCTCCTGCTCCGGTTCCTCCGATACGTTCAGGTGGTAAAGGTTGCCGTAGAACTCGTCGAACCCGTGTTTGGTCGGCAGATGTTCATCCAGGTCACCCAGATGGTTTTTTCCGTATTGCGCGGTCATGTAGCCCTGATCTTTGAGAAACTCTGCCAGGGTAGGGTCGGCTTCCTTGATCCCCAGCGGGTTACCGGGCTGCCCAACCGTGGTCAGGCCCGTGCGCACCGGAAGCTGGCCCATCAGGAAGGCTGCACGGCCAGCGGTACAGCTGGGTTGTGCGTAGTGGTCGGTGAACAGTACGCCCTCGTTGGCGATCCGATCAATGTTGGGCGTCGGGTAGGTCATACCGTGGGAATAGGCACTCAACGAGACCTGCGCCACGTCATCCACCATGATGGCCAGAATGTTGGGTTTTTCGGCGGCTTGTGCGCTGATTGATGCGGTGAGCCCGGCCAGCAGGGACGCGGCCGAGGCAAACAACTGTAAAGCTTTCAAGGGAACTCCTGATACCACAATAAAGTGTCCCAGCAAGCATAGTTGAGTGTTTGTGGTGTTACGGCCAATCCCGTGCCAACGCATGGCGGTTCATCGATTGTGTGATTTTGTGTTTACTTGTTCAGCGGCGCGTTCTGATACCGGGCTTTCCAGTCGCGGGGAGATTGTCCGGTCCAGCTTTTGAAATTACGGCTGAAAATGGCGACATCGGCATACCCCAGATTGAGTGCCAGGTCGGTGATACTGAGCTGTCCGTGCTGCAGGTTGCGCTGGGCGACTTCCAGACGGGTTTTCTGTAATAGCTCGCGAAAGGTCGTTTTTTCTGCCTGCAATTTTTTTTGCAGCACCCGGGGGTGGAGGTTGAGGGCGGCGCCGACGCGCTCGATATTGCACTCGCCACTGGGAAGCAGGTTGCCGATGATGTGGCAGACCTGGGCCTGCAGGTTACCCGGGTAGATGGTTTCCAGTAGCTGGATCCGTTGTTGAAAGTGCTCCCTTAACAGCTCCTCATCCAATTGCGGCTTTCGTGAGAGCCAGATGAGGGGGAAGCTGATACCGCCGAATTCGCTCTGGTACAGGATATGTCCCTCGTACCGTGCGGGCATCTTCAGAGCTTGGGCGGGGGCTGCCTGTGGCAAGTGCAGCTTCAGGCTGCTCGCGGCGCTGCCGACCATTTGTGAAAGCAGGTTGAAAGCCTGCCCGGCACTCAGCTGCATTAACTGGACGAGCCCGGAGGCGTTGGAAAAATCGAAGCTCAGCTGTAGTTCCAGGGTGTCTCCACGGGTGGCCTGCTGTACGTGAACGCCGTATGCATGCAGGCTGATGTGCTGCCTGGAATAGACCAGCGCGTCAGCCAATGTGGGTTGCTGGCGGATGGATAACCCGATTTCTCCCAGTGCCAAAGGACCCTGGTGCGCACACAGGCTAAGGCAGAACACCGGATCGCCGCAGGCGAGGGCGGTCGCGTCCAGCAGGTCGGCGAGACGGGTGTACGAGACATAGGTATTCGGGTCGCGCAGCTGAGCGCTGCTGAATCCGAATTGCTGCAGCAGGGTGGTCGGGTTCTGCCCGTACTGGCTCACCAGCTGTTCGTAGCCTTCGATGGCACCGCTGCGGATTAGGAACATGTTGGGCTCCTCTTCGGATCGTCGTTCTCTACGGGCTCAATATAGTTCGCAAATAGTCAAGTTGTGTTCGCAAAAAGTCAAGTTAGTGCTTGCTCTCCTTCCTAGACTGGCGCTGTTCCCTCACTCCTGTGAATTGGTCGCTGAGGGCAGGGGGAAACACAATAAAAACTATTGACTCAACTACTGGAGAACGGCGATGAGTGAAGCAAAAACCCCGGTTTTGGACCTGTTGGCCGCAATGCAAAGCGGCGGCGTTGTCTCTCGCGATGACGCCAAAGAGGCGATCCTGATTCAAGAAAATGACCTGCCCTGGGTCAGCCTGCCCGACGGCTCACTGCTGCAGGTTCTGCATGTAGATCTCAACCAGAACCTCTGGATTATCCGCAACAAGTTCAAGCCCGGTTTCGGTGTTGAAACCCACTATCACACCGGTCCTGTGTTTGCGGTGACCACGGCGGGTGAGTGGTTCTACAAAGAATACCCCGAGAAGATCAACAAGGCTGGCTCCTACCTGTTCGAGCCTGCGCACTCCGTACATACCCTGACCGTTGCAGACGATGCCACGGAAGACGCGGAAGTCTGGTTCGCGATCTTTGGCAGCAACGTCAATATCGACGACGACGGCAACGTGACCAGCGTGCTGGACGCCAAAACCGTGATGACTATTTACCGCGCGCTGTGTGAAGCGGAAGGTAAAACCTGCGAGAACATGATCGTCGTTGGCGAATAAGCAGTTGGCAGAGCGCGAGGTGACTATGAGTCAGATGAACTCGGCTTTCGTGACCGGGGCTGGCGGCTTTATCGGCCGCCACCTGGTGCGCCAGCTACTCACTGAAAAAGTGAACGTTGTGGCGCTGATGATGCCCGGAGAGCGCGTACCCGAAGAGTGGGCGCTTTGGGGCGATCAGCTGCGTACGGTCATTGGTGATGTGCGAACGCTGACCAGCCTCGCGGATGAAATCGGGCCTGTGGATGCGATTTTCCATCTGGCCGCGGTGGTCGGTGACTGGGGTGCACTCCAGTCCCATGTGGATATCACCGTACATGGCACCGAGCAGGCCATTGACCTCGCCTTGCGCTGGGGATCCCACTTTGTGGTCACCACCAGTGTCTGCGCCTACGCCAGTGCACTTGCCAAGGGCAAGCTGGATGAGCAGACGCCTCTGGGCAAGCCCTGTTCCCCCTACGAATTCTGTAAACAGGAACAGGAGAGGGTGACCCTGGAGGCGGTAAAGCATGGTGGGCTGAAAGCCACCATCGTGCGTCCGGGCAATGTCTTCGGCGTTGGCAGCGGACCCTGGGTCAATACGATGCTCGAGTTGTTGCGCTCTGGTCAGCCCTGCCTGTTAGGCCGTGGCGACTGGGATGCGGGCTTGGTGCACGTGGAAAACCTGGTGGCGATGCTGATTGCCGCAGCGCGTTCAGAATGTCACAACGGTGATATTTTTATCGCAGCAGATGGTTATGGCGTTACCTGGCAGCAGTATTTGCGTCGCCTTGCCGCAATTGCTGGTGCACCGGATCCCAAGTCTGTCCCCAATAGTCTGGCCCGCACTCTGGCCCCGGTGCTTGAGTTCTTTGGCCACCTGTTCAGGCAGAAACAGCGCCCCATGATTACCCGGCAGTCATACCGACTGATGGGCGGCCCTAACGAATTCTCCAATGAAAAAGCGCGTCGCGAGCTGGACTTCCGCCCCCTGGTCACGTTTGATCAGGCCATGGGCGAGCTGGAGAACCATTTCAAATCCGCGGCGAAAGTCTGAGGGTGAACAATATGAGTAGCTGGAAATATGGTGCGCCCAGAGTGGCGTTTGTATCCGGTGGTGGCAGTGGTATTGGCCTGAACCTGACCCGGGCACTGCTGGCCGACGGCGCTTCTGTGGCAATTTTTGACCTGAAGGTAGAAGACGCTCTACTGGAAGAGTTGCGTGGGCTTTGCAAAGCGAGCAGCGCCAATGTCGAACGTTTTGTGGTGGATATTACCGATCCCGTAGCGGTCGAACGCGCGATGGACGAAGCCGCCGCAACGCTTGGGCATCCGGACTTTGCCATCAATTGCGCCGGTATTCTGCGCACCGCGGTATTTACCGAAATGTCGTATGAAATGTTCGACCAGAGCATGCGCGTTAATCTGTACGGCAGCCGGAACTTCGCTGCCGGTGCACTGAAACATATGCGTACCGGCGGTCATCTTGCACTGATCGCGTCGCTGGCGGGCATGTGTGGCAGCTACACCCACGGTGCCTACGCAACCTCGAAATTTGGTGTTGTCGGCCTGGCGGAAGTACTGCGTACCGAGCTGAAACCCGAAGGCATCGACGTATCCGTGGTATGCCCTGGCGAAATCTCTACCCCGATGCTCGAGGAAGAGCGCCGGGTGGGAAGTCCGGTGACCGAAGCATTGAATGAATTCGCTGGCGTCTTACCGGTTGAGGTTGCGGTAGATGGCATTCTTGACGGATTGCGCAGGCGCGAATTCATGATTACCCCGGGATTCCGGGCGAAGCTCACCCGTTACCTGGCCCGCAGTCATACCGGGCTGTTCCGCTGGATTGTGGACAGCAAGGTGGCGAAAGCGCTGGTGCGGTTTGGCGACAAGGCAACGGCGAAATAATTGGATACTTGCTGGCCAGATTGTCATTTAAATTACAAACTGCCACCGGGATATGATGATTTACTGCGGCACTAAAACCGGTTTTTAGTGTCGCAGTTGCTTGACCGGATACCAAAACAATAAATGTCGGAGCGATTATGGGAGATCAAAACATGCAAGTACGGGAAATGAGTCGGGATGCAGCCAACCTGGCGGAGTTTATCGGCCAGTGCCTGGAAAAATTCCACGATAAACCCGCTTACCACTGCCTCGGGCAGACGCTGACCTTCGCCGAGATTGACCAACAGTCCCGGTATCTCGCCCAGTGGCTACAGCACGAATGCGGCCTCGAAGCCGGCGACCGTATTGCCATCCAGCTGCCAAATATCACCCAGTACCCCATCGCCGCTTACGCCGCACTGCGTGCCGGGCTGGTGGTAGTGAACACGAACCCGCTGTACACGCCGCGGGAAATGCAGCACCAGTTTTCCGATTCCGGTGCCAAGGCACTGGTGATTCTTGCTGACTTTATCGACAAGTTCGATGAGATCAAATCAGCCACCCAGATCGAGCACGTTGTGGTAACCGGACCGGCAGACCTGCTGGGCAAGGCCGTTAGCGCGCCAGACGGGTACCATGGTTTTGTCGATGCGGTGACCCTTGGCGCTGATTGTGCCGAGCTGGTGGAGAGCACCGCGACCCGCGAGGATATCGCGGTATTGCAATATACCGGTGGCACCACCGGTGTAGCCAAGGGCGCGAGCCTGACGCACGCCAATCTGCTGGCCAATACCGACCAGATGCTCCAGCGCATTATGCAGCGCGGAAACGAAGGCGAGGAGATCTTCGTCTGTCCGCTGCCGCTGTACCATATCTACGCGTTTACCGTGAATATGCTGACGTTCTTCGGTATGGGCAGCATGAATGTGTTGATTCCCAACCCGCGAGACATCGACGGTTTCGTGAAAATGATTGCGCCGTTCCGCTTTACCGGTATTGCCGGCCTCAACACGCTGTTCGTGGGGCTTTGCCGTCACCCGGAATTCAAGCAGCTGGATTTCAGCAGCCTGAAAATGACCTTCTCCGGAGGTACCGCCCTGACCAGCAGCGCGGCCGAGCTCTGGCACCAGGTGACTGGCTGCCCGGTCACCGAGGGCTGGGGCCTTTCCGAGACCTCACCGGTTATCTGCCTGAATGAATTCGGCCGCGAAGAAATCGGTACCGTGGGTCCGGTACTCGAGAATACCGAAGTACAGGTGTGGGACGAGCAGGGCAACGCGCTGCCCCAGGGCGAGAGCGGCGAACTGGTGGTGCGTGGCCCGCAGGTGATGCAGGGCTACTGGAACCGGCCGGAAGAAACCGCCAAGGTCATGCACAATGGCTTCTTCCGCACCGGCGATGTGGGCCTGATCCAGGACAACGGCAATATCCGCATTGTCGATCGTCTCAAGGACATGATCATCGTATCCGGATTCAATGTGTACCCTAATGAGGTGGAAGATGTGCTCTGCCGTCACCCGCAGGTGATTGAGGCCGCAGTGATCGGTGTACCCAGTGAGCAGACCGGCGAAGCCGTATGTGCCCACCTGGTGGTAGACGGGGAGATCGACCAGCAAGCACTGATCGAATTCTGCCGCACACAGCTGACCGCCTACAAGGTGCCCAAGCAGATCGTCATTCAGAGCGAGCTGCCGAAGTCTACGGTGGGTAAGATCCTGCGCCGGGAGCTCCGTACCGAGCCGGCTTGAAGCCAGACCGACCTACGAAAACGCAGCCTGTGGCTGCGTTTTTTTTTGCCCTTCACTTTTCCGCACGTTCGATTCCCCCCTGTCTACCGTCGTACTAAACCAGCGAGCGGCTAGACTGTAGGCAGTAGACCGACTTGCGTGTTCCCGGATCAATGAGACTGGGGAATTCAGCGTCGGGTCGCCATCAGCAACTGTTTGTAAATCATGACTCCAGCACCCATCCCCCTTTTGCTAAGCCTGCTTTCGTTATTGGCACTGCTATCCGGGTGTGGGGACTCCAGCGACATCGGAATGGCCGCACAAACTCGACCCGTGACAACCAGCCTGAAACCCGCCACCGATTCGCGACTTGCGGAAGGGATTCGCGATGCTGCAATAGGCAAGTCAGATAAGTTGTCGGGCTTTTACTTGCTGGATGATGGACTGTCGGCCTTTGTTGCCCGGGCAGTGTTGATCGAAGAGGCGACAGTCTCGCTTGACCTCAAATACTACATTTACGAAGACGATAGTGTGGGCCGCCTGCTGACCAGCCTGTTGCTGAAAGCCGCGGATCGGGGCGTGCGGGTGCGTCTTCTGGTGGATGACCTGGGTACCCGTGTGGTCAATCCCTGGATTCTGGCACTGGATCGCCACCCGAATATGCAGATCCGGGTGTTCAATCCTGTCGAGGGACGCAGTGGCGTCAAACGTGCGCTGGAACAGGCGATTAATCTGGGGCGCATCAATCATCGGATGCACAACAAGTTACTTGTCGCTGATGGCCTGGCAATGATCACGGGCGGGCGCAATATTGCCGACGGTTATTTCTCTAAATCGTCGGTGGAATTTCTCGATGTGGATGTGCTGGCGATCGGTGAGGTCTTGCCCCAGTCCGGACAGGTTTTTGATGACTACTGGAACAGCGTGGTTTCGGTATCTGTCTCTGAATTACTCATCGCCGATGATGAAACACACAACCTCGAAGAGCTGCGCAAACGCACCCGAAAGCTGCTCGATGATGAAGCGGGCAGCGAATTCACCCGCGCCCTCGAACAATCCAAAATGGCTGCGGAGCTTGCCAATGGCGATATACCTTTCCGGTGGGGAAAAGCCAGGCTACTGGCCGACCCTCCGGAAAAGGCGCTGGGCAAGGACGATATTCCCCGCGAGGAGTATCCTGGATTTCAGCTTGAAGAAATCATTCGGGACTCGAAGGAACGGCTGAATATCAGCGCCGCATACTTTATACCCGGCGTGATCGGCACCGACCTGTTTACCGGGCTGGAAAAACGTGGGGTCAGCGTCGGCATTCTAACCAACTCGCTGAGCAGCAATGACGTGGCTATCGTGCACGGTGCCTATGCACGCTACCGCAAAAAGCTGTTACAGGCGGGGGTGGATCTCTGGGAGTTGCGTACCGTGGCCGGTGAGGAACGACGCAAAAAGTGGTTCCGCGGAGAATCCAAGGCCACATTACACGCGAAAACCTTTGTGATGGATCATCAACTCGGGTTTGTCGGTTCGATAAACCTCGATGGTCGCTCGCTGCTTTGGAATACCGAAATCGGCTTGTTGATGGAAAATACGCAGGTCAATCAGCAACTGCACGAACTGTTCACAGATTGGGTTGCCCCAGATTCGGCCTGGGCGGTGAAATTATCTGACTCGGACAAGCTTGAATGGCATGCCGAGGATGAAGACGGCAACCCCATCGTGGAGCACAAGGATCCGGAAACCACGCTTTGGCAGAGGAGCCTTTCGTGGCTGTTGTCCTGGTTACCCGTCGAATCTCAGATCTGAGTTTGTTCCCGTCACTTTCTTGCGTGACGGTTTGCTGTGTTATTGCGTCGCAATTCAGGGCGCAGGCACAACCTCATAGACTACCTGGGTGCCAGCATAGCTGGGACGGTACCAGGTGCCATTGCAGTCCTCATAGGCCACTCCGTTCACCACGCGCTCCGCACACTCACCGGGCAGGTTGTACACCATTGCGCCGACCGCCGCGCCGGTAGCGACACCCGCCCAGTAACCGGGGGCAGGGTAGGGCCAGTAATGTCCGTGTGGGTGATGGTCATGATGATTATCCCCGCGACCATCTCCGCGACCATCCCCGTGGTGATCACCGCCATCGTGCGGAGGGTGATGTTCCGGGCGCGGGCCGTGATAGGGCGGTACTCGGTGAATGTCACCTCCCATTGGTCGATCGGGATGAATGGGACCTATCGGACGCGCTGGACCGTTGGGGCGAAGTCCCATACCACCGGAAAATCCCGGGTGAATATTCACGCGCGGACCACCAAAGTGACCGCCGCCGAAACCCGGGCGCGCCAGTGATTGGGTGGCAGTCCACAGCAGGGTTCCAGTCGCCAATCCGATACACAGTGTTTTGACCAGGACTGTATGCCTGGAGCGCAGGTGGTTATTCATTACTACCCTTCTCCCTATCCTCCGCATCCCTGTCTTGCGCTGGCTTCAGTTTTTTAAACGGGATTTTGCGAAAATCCTTGTCCATCTTGGGTGTGAACAGGTTGTCGTTGAGAGAGGTCCGATCGTTCCAGTTGATCGTTGCGGTAAAGCGGGGCTGCCCATACGCGTGATAGCTGACCGTGGATATTTTCAGCGGTAGCGGATCATCCCCCTGGGTTACCCACGCCTCCCAGTCCAGTTTGGGACCGCGAAATGCCCAGTGATCAACAGTTTTTCCCTGTATTTCTGACTCGCCGATATAGATCGCGCTCTCTACTTCCAGCGTTTGCCCGTCTTTTGCTCCCCAGCCGATCAAATCCACCAGGGGAATTTCCAGGCCGTAATCTTGGGCGGCACGCATAAGTGCTTCAACGGAGGAAGACCTGGCTTCGATGATGCCGTAGTATTTTTCATTCGGGGCAATGATCGTCAGCTGCTTGCCATCGTGATAGATCAGCCGGCTAATACTTTCTGTCTCGAGTTTCACCAGCAGCTGGTTGGGGCGTTTGAAGTAAACATGGGTTGTGCCGGCAATCTGGATTTTTTGTCCGTTGTCGAGTATTACATCGGAAGTGAGTTCGGTTTCGTAGACCAGGCGTGACTTTCCAGATAGATGTTTTTCCAGGCTGCGAACAATTTTGGTGGCTTCCTCAGCTGGATCTTTGCTAGTGGACTTTTGCTGTGAGTCTTGCGCAGCAACCGATGATGCCCAAAGAACCGGGTTGGCGAACGTAAAACAGAGAAGCAAAAATTTCAGAAGCGCCATGGGTAAACCCGTTCCTCTCTTCACGCCCTTTCTTTACATTTGAAAGCAAACCGTTTCGACAAATAAAAGCCGTGACGACAGCATATGATGCTTTTGGCCAACGCCAAAACTTTGCTAATTTTCTGGGTTTATTTGGGGAAAAGCATGATCCAGTTCAGGCGGAATCCCCAGTCCTGGGAACCAGTGGCCGGGCTTTCCGCATAGTAACGCGGACCTGCCTGAACCTGATACGTCTGTTTGCCGACCTTGAAAACTTTGGCCACGAGAAAATGCACCGGTACGTTCCACTGTTCGGTCTCCCAGTCGTATGTGGATTCCGTCTGTAGCGTAAATGTCCAGGATTTGGGTGTGTTGTATGCCAGGAAGGGCTGTACGAAGGTACTGTTCACATCGGCGCGGTTGTCATCCCCGGCGAAAGACCAGATATGATTCACCAGGCTACCGATGGTCCAGGGACCTGTCTGCTTGAGCACTACCCCTGTCGGCCCTGCACCCCATTTCTCCGTACCCAGCAAGGGTTCGGTGCCGGTTGGTACGAGGAATACAGGGCCGACACCCCAGGTAATACCGCCAGCGCTGGGTTCAGCGGGCGAGAAAAATGCACTCTGCACCGTATCCCCCAGTCCCGTTTGATCGCCACTGCCAGGAAAAATATTCTCCTGGTTCATGACCGGCAAAATGGTGCGGCTGATCAGGTTCCATTTTTCGTTAATAGAGATGGGAATTACCGGCTGGACGTTCAGGGTGAATCGGCGTCCACCTTCGGTTGGGCCGACACGATTGTCCCAGTTGTATTGAAACGGCACACTGATCAGGTCAGCCACTGGATTACTGAGCTTTTTGGCAAGATCTTCATCGGCGCTGGACGCAGAGCTGAATAGTGCCAATAGCAGAATGGCGGCGAAATTTCGGTACATGCTTTCCACCTTTGACAGAGGTACTACGGAACATCTTTCTCCAGTCTAGATGTACCGTGACTTGAATGTTCTTTGGTGTCGTGGTTGTCGACATGCACTGAAAAATGGGAAGGATCAAATGACAGCGAGGGAATAGCTCGGGGGAATAGTTTCGGGGGAATAGTTTCGGGGGAATAGTTTCGGGGGAATGAAAGTTGGGCGAGGTCGCGTTCGTTTGACGAGAAAATTTCAGGGAGCCCCGCAGCGGGCGCAAAAACGCACCCGCTGCGGCACCGGTTGCCAGTAGGTTACTTGGCTGCCATCGCGAGAGCGACAGTTCCGGGACCGAGGTTGATACCGCCAGAGAGACTCATTACCGAACGGTAGAGTCTTACCTTGTGTGCTTCAGCGACTTTTTCGAGTTCCTTGAAACCCGGGGTCAGCTCTAAATCTTTCAGTGGACCTGCAATGCTGACCACAATGGCCGGCATCAACAGTCCGCCGGCCTGTATTTTTTCTGCGGCCAGTTCAAACAGGCGTCGGGTGCAACCGTCGTAGGTCTTGACGGTATCGGCAACGGTAGACCCCTCGTAAGTCATGGAAATGATGGGGTGCAAGCTGAGTGACTTGGCCATAAACGCCTTAAGCCAGCTCACGCTTTTTTCATTTTTCTGGCGACCGCGTTCGCGCAGGTAATACACATCCTGGATCGCGGCATAGCCGACGATTTTGCGACCGAACTCTTCCGCGCGGGACTTGATCTGAGCCCCCGTCAATCCCTTTTGAATCAGCGACAGGGTATACAGAGCCAGCAGGCCCTGACCTGAAAACAGGGTGTGGGAGTCCACAGTGTGAATATTCACCGAGTCGTTGCCCAGCTTGCGAGCGACGTTTAGTGCATTGGTATAGGTGGGACTGTTGGCGGCATTGATGGTCTGGACCACGATGTCCTTTTGCCCCTGCTGGACCAGCTCGGCAAGTACCTGCTCGATTTCAGGTTCCTCGGCGGGGCCGGAATTAACCACCCGAGAGCGGTCTACCAGGGAGCGGGAGTAAAAGTGGTTCATTTGCGCGGGGTTGCGCTGGTCCCCAAATACATCTTTGCCCACGCTGATGCTGTGGGGTAATACCGGCACCCGGTATTTTCGCAGTAATTCGTCGGGAAGATCACAGCCGGAATCGACAACTAACTGAACCATGGGATACCTCTTATTCTGTGGCTCAATGTCAGAACACTGCGGTCAAATTTAGCACTTTGTCACAATTTGCGACAGCTCCTATCGGGAGCTGTCGGCTTGAAGGTGTGACTGTTTGGTCGGCTGTTGCTCCCGGAAATCTTGCGTCTTAGCGGTGCTTTGAAAGCTGTTTGACCTGTTTGCGTACAAAATCCAGCAGGGCGGGGGACCCGCTGCGGACCTCGAGGCCTTCCGGCAGTTCTGTGACCAGCCATTCCACGGACCAGTCCAGTCCTTCACCGCCCTTGAGGCTATGGGCGGCACTCTGTACTTCCAGTTCCAGGAATGGCAGTTCGCCGCTCAGGTACAATTCGATATCCCCTTCGCCGCTCGCCATTTCACGTATGGAGACCTTGGGGTACACCTTCAAATACAGCAGCCGATCCACCGCGTACGCCAGCCAGCCCTCGGTTCCGTTTGCAACCACTTTACCTTCGACCAGTGGCGCGCCCGCTGCCATGGGGAGCCACAGGGTATCGTCTTCCAGTTCATAGGCCACCCGTCCGCGCACGGTCTTCACGCTGTCGGTGGTCACCGGGGCAAACGCCAAACCGCGGTTGGGCACTCGGGTGATTTCCCAGGCGGCGATTTCCGGGAAATCCCGACTGGCATCGATGCGATAGTCCACGGTGGCGCTTTGCCCGCTGTTCAGGGTGACGGTCTTGCTCACCCGTGCGCCGCCTCCATAGGCGCTGGAGAGCGTGGCGGACTCGGCTGATTTGGCAGACACCACATAGGGCGCGGTGTCGTGCTCGGGAATCGGTGGCCAGTCCCACAGGGTCTGGGGACTCAGCCAGAAGGTGGAGCCAAAGCTGTTCGCTCCCGGTTGCGGAACAGCCAGCAGGTCGCGATCCCCGTACCAGAGCTCGGTGATACGCCCGCCGTATTCAGGGTCCAGTGCCAGCTTCAGGGAGTCCTTACTCAGCCGGATGGAGGTGTCTTCCGCGGCGCTGACGGAAGCCGCCAGCAGCGCAGACAGACCGAGGACTGTCGAGGTGTTTTTTAGTACCTGTGCAAACATCATGCTTCAGCCCCCGCAGCGAATCTGTGCCTGGTCACCCGCGCCGGGCACGAACTTGATATTTGCCACCGCCATGGCGAGCTTGCCCGCACTGTGGAATGACAGCCCCTGGGATACCCGGGAAAAGTCCGCACCGGCTTTGGCAAAACACTGCAGGTCGATGGAGATTTTTGACCAGTCTCCCTGTGGCAGGTCAGCCAGCGCCTGTTGTAGCGGAAGCGAGCCGTTGCAGTTATCGCCGTCGCAGGCAATGCCTGCAAATACCGGTGCTTCGGGCGCCTGATCTACACGGATATCCATGGTGAGGGCGGAGCCCTCCTCGAGATAGCGGGTCAGGTCCTGGGGCTTTTGTGTTTGCAGTAACACACTGCCGGCGCGCAGGCCCTTCCAGGTGAGCGCGCGGGCATCTTCCTGAGACAGCATGTCGATGGAGGCAACGGTGATGTTGTCGTCGGCGCTGCTGGCAAGGTTGCCGCTCACCCAGAGCGGATCCTGTTCACTGTCGGCAATAAACAGTTTCCACGGGGCGCGGGGGCGGGACACCATCAGCCAGGCATCTTCGAGCTTACCATCGACATAGGATTCCCCGTCTTCCCCCAGTTTATTGGCGACCAGGCGATCGCTGCCCAGGTTTTCGCTGGAGTAATCGAGTCCGTATCCGTAGGCGAACAGCGGCGCATAGTTTTCATCGTCCCGGTTGATAACGGTCTGGTGTACCTGCTCCGGCCAGCTGAAGGACAGGCGTCCGGTAAAGTCGTAGCGCTTACTCCCTTCGCCATCGGTGAGGATAACGTCTGCGACTCCGGCACCCTCGGAGCCCGGTAGCCACGCGGCCACAAAGGCGTCTGAAAGGTTCATTTCCTTGTTTACCCACAGCGGGCGTCCGGAAAGGAAGATGCTGACCACAGGGATATCCTGTGCCTTCAGTTTTTGCAGCAGTTCCTGGTCTTGCTTGCTGCCGAGCTGGAATTCAATGCTGGCCAGGTCGCCGTGCCACTCGGCATAAGGCTCTTCTCCATACACGACAATCGCCACATCGGGTTTAGCTGCATCGCCAAAGGCCCCGGCGGGAATATCGCCGTTCTCACTCAGCACCACGTTACCGCCAGCCGCGTCCACCGCCTGTTTGATGCCGGTGTAAATGGAAGTGGCACCGGGGAAATCTTCGGCGGTATTGCCGGTTCCCTGCCAGGAGATGGTCCAGCCACCACTCTGTTTGGAGATATTGTCGGCGCCGTCACCGGCAACGAGGATGTTTTTGCGCGCATCTACCGGCAGAAGTTCGCCGTTGTTTTTTAACAGTACGAGAGACTTGCGCACGGCTTCGCGGGCGATGGCGCGATGTTCCGGGCTGCCGAGGACACCGGTCTTGCCCGCCAGCGGGCGGTCGCGTTCAAAAAGACCAGCGCGGATCTTTACCCGCAGAATACGGCTTACCGCATCGTCGATCCGGCTCATGGGAATCTCGCCACTTTTTACCTGGGCGATGGTGTTCTTTAGCAGTGCCTTCCATTCGGCAGTGATCATAAACATGTCGAGGCCGGCATTGACGGCTTGGGCACATCTGTCGACGGTACAGCCTTCTACAAACCGGTGACCGTTCCAGTCGCCAACCACAAAGCCGTCAAAACCGAGACGTTCCTTGAGGACATCGGTGAGCAGATATTTATGGCCGTGCAGGCGTTTACCGTTCCAACTGTTGAATGAGGCCATCACCGACTGGACCCCGGATTCCAGCGCGGTGAAGTAGCCTGCAGCGTGGATTTCTGCGAGCTCTTTTTCACTCACCCGGGTGTCGCCGCGGTCGATACCGCGCGTGGTGCCGCCGTCACCGACAAAATGCTTGGCGGCGGAAACCAGATGGCGGCCATCGAGGAATGCGTCGCTGTTCTTTTCGCCCTGAATGCCCTTGATCATTTCGCGGGCGTAGGCGGCGACGATTTCCGGGGCTTCGGAATAACTTTCAAAGGTGCGGCCCCAGCGATCGTCGCGCACTACGGCGATGGTGGGGGCGAAGGTCCAGTCCACGCCGGTCACTGCAACTTCACGGGCCGTGGCTTCGCCGATACGGCGGATCAGTTCCGGGTCGCGGGCGGCACCGAGGCCGATATTGTGTGGGAACAGGGTCGCGCCGATCACATTGTTGTGGCCGTGCACGGCGTCGGAGCCCCAGATGATCGGGATGGCCACGCCGCCATCGGAGGTATCCATTGATGCGGCAAAGTAGTCATCCGCCAGCTGGCGCCAGTCGTCCGGTGTGGCGAACTTGTCGTTGTTGGGGAAGGTGCCGCCGCCGTTCAGGATGGACCCGATGTGGTATTGCTTCACCTCTTCCGGGGTGATGTATTTGATTTCCGCCTGCATCATCTGCCCGACTTTTTCCTCGAGACTCATTTGTGAGAGAAGTTCACTGATGCGGGTTTCGAGTGCACTGTCGCTGGGTAGGGCGGGCTTGAGCTTGGGCCAGTTTTCCAGCGACCGCTGTTCAGTGCTGGCTGAGTGTTGTTCAGAGTGTTCCGGAGCTTTACGGCTGCTCTGCGCGGTCTGTTCCGTCTGGGTTTTACTGCCGGAAGACGGATTACCCTGATCGCTGCATGCAGTGAGACCTATGGCCAGGGCGATGGCGCCCGCAAGGCGCAGAGGTTTGGTTTTGGCAAGGCTACCGGTTGGGTAATTCATGGTCACTCCGGGCGGGTGTTTTTGTTGATCTTCGGTAAAAAAAACAGGGCGCTCCTGAGAAAGGGTGAGAACAGGAGCGCCCTGAAGAGCTGGGGCTAAGCCCCCTCAGGAGACGGTTGGTGAAGTGCAGCTGGCGCGTGGCTTGAGCAATTTCACGTCCCCGCTGTTATGACGCACAAACCGCCGGAAAAGGCCCCGGCGGTTGTGGAAGATTCAGAAAAAAGTGCGTCCTTGCATAACGGGCGCCATCCACTGGCAGGCAAGGTGTACTCGGGAGAGCAAAATTTCGGACCGTCAGCGCTTTGGTGTGGACTCAGCCGCGCATCTGCTCCAGTTCCAGCCCCTTGGTTTCGTGGACCATATAAATCACGAAGGCAATGGAGAGCAGGGCAAACAGGGTGTAGATCGCGTAGGCACCCGCAAGACCGATACCCGTCAGCATAATCGGGAAGGTCATGGTGATGCCGAAGTTGGCTACCCACTGTGCAAGCCCCGATACCGCCAGGCCGGACCCGCGGATCTGGTTGGGAAACATTTCCCCGAGCATGGTCCACATGGCCGGGCCCCAGGAGCCGTTGAAGAAAAATACGTAGGCATTGGCGGCGACCAGTGCCAGTAATCCCATTCCCTGGGACAGTTGCAGTTGACCACTGCTGTCCAGCGTGGCGCGGGTAAAGGCGAAGGCAACCAGGCCGAGGGTGACGGCCATGCCGATGGAACCGCCCAACAGCAGGGGTTTACGGCCGATCCGGTCGATCAGGGCCATGGTGATCAGGCAGGCGCCGATACTCACCCCACCGGAGATGATGTTGATCATCAAGGCGTCTGCTTCGGAAAAGCCTACGGCCTGCCAAAGCACGGCACCGTAGTAGAAAACCACATTGATGCCGACCAGTTGCTGGAAGGTGGCGAGGCCGATACCCGCCCAGACGATCTTGCGCATCTTGCCCACACGGCGTCCGGTACTTTCCAGCAAGTCACGCAAACGCGGGCGATGATCGCCGGCCACCGAATCGCGGATGCTGTCCAGCTTTTCGGCAACCGCTGCCTCCCCGTAAAGCTTGCGCAGCACCGCAGTGGCTTTGGCGGTTTGTTTCGACAGCACCAGATAGCGCGGGCTCTCGGGAATCAGCAAGAGGGCGAGGAAAAACAGGGTCGCCGGGCCAATTTCGATCCAGAACATCCAGCGCCAGGCGTTGTAGCCCATCCACCATTCGTTGACCGCAGACCCGGCCACATTCGCGAGCCAGTAGTTGCTGACAAAAGCGGCGAACAGACCTGAGATAATGGCGATCTGGTTGATGGTGATCAGGCGCCCGCGAATGGCAGCCGGGGCGATCTCGCTGATATAAGCGGGCGACATCACACTGGCTGCGCCGACTGCCAGACCACCCAGAATGCGGTAGAACACAAACTCCGGTGAGCTGGTGGCCACACCGGATCCCCAGGCGCTGATTACGAATAGCACGGCTGAGATCAGCAGCAGGGTCTTGCGCCCCCACATGTCCGCCAGTCGCCCTGCAAAGAAGGCGCCCACTGCACAACCCAATAGCATGGATGCCACGTTGAAACCGGTACCGGCGGTATTCGAGTTGAATGCCTGCTGCAGGCCGGTCACGGTACCGTTGATCACGCCGCTATCGAAGCCGAACAGAAAACCGCCGATGGTGGCAACACTGCAGATCAGAATGACGAATAACAGAGAAGGGGATTCCTGGCGGGCCGCTGCGCCCTCCAGTGATGTCTCAATCGCTTGCATGGGGATACTTCCTGGTTTTTATCTTTTTTTTCGCCACTAGGGCGTTATTCCGCTTTCCAGTGTGACGTTTGACGCCCAGAAAAGCGTCCTACTTTGCGCTGGATCGCAAAGTAGGACGTCGAAAACATCCAAACGACTGGTCAATTCAGGGTGAACTTGCCCTCAAGCCCTGACTGGGCATCGGGTGCTATCCACACCTAGTAATTGCCGGGCCGACGCAATTCCAGAATCTGCATAAGCGTGTTTTTTATCCGTCAAATTACCCCGGGGTTTATTGGCCGAGCAGCGCCTCGGCGACGCCGTCCAGTGCGGCTTTCTCTTCATAGGGACCATCTGCCGGGCCTTTGAATAACAGCGGCCAGTCGTCTACGCCCTGGCGGCTGTCGAAATCCAGTAGCCAGCTGTCTCCATCCCAGAGTCCCCACACGGTAATGCCTCCGCGCTGCTGGGGCGGTACCACATCCATATAGGTTTCGACGATGGATTTGTAGCGGGCTTTCTGCATCGCGGCGACTTCCGGGGTGTAGCTGGTGTGCTGGGGGAAGGGCGTAGAGGCATAGGGATTGTTCACCGGTACATCCAGTTCGGTGATTTTCACCTTCAGTCCGCGATCCACGATGGCCTGGAAGGCAGTGCGCATCTGGGAGGTGGAAGGCCAGTCAATCTGTACGTGCATCTGGAATCCCACGCCGTCAATGGGCGCGCCATCCGCGAGCAGTCCGTCCACGAGCTGCAGCAGGCAATTCAGCTTATTGCCGTTGCCGCCCTCGGTGTCGTAGTCGTTGTAATACAGGTCGGCATCAGGGTCCGCGGCATCGGCAGCGAAAAAGGCTTCCGAGAGGTAGTCGCTACCGACCCGCTGATAAAACAGGGAGTTGCGATAACAGCTGGACTGGTTCTCATCGATCGCCTCATTGACCACATCCCAGCTGTCCACGCGACCGGCAAAGTGTTCGGCGATGGTGGAGACATGGGAGTTCAGCATGGCCTGGAAGTCGCCGTTGTAATTCTTCATCCAGTTGGGTACCTGGTAATCCGAATGCCAGATAAAGGTGTGCCCGTGAATCCCGATGCCGTTGCTCTCTGCCCAATCCACCATTTGATCCGCGTTGGCGAAATCGTAGGTGTTTTCCTGTGGATGCAGGTAGCTCATCTTCATGATGTTACCTGCAGTAAGCTGGCTGAAATGCTGGGCAATGGACATCTGCTTTTCCGGAAGACTGAGGAAACTGCGGTTTTCATTGCCGGCGGAAACCGCTACGCCAATCGGGAAGGGGGCTAGGCTGTACAGGTTTTCCGCAGAGGCTCCGGACGAGCTGCCACTTGATGAGCTGCCAGAAGAGGAACTGCTCGAACTTGATGTGCCGCCGGATGAACTGCTCGACGAAGAGCTGCTGGAGGACGAGCTGCTGCTTGAGCCGGACGAGCTACTGCTACTGGAGCCGCCGGAAGACGAACCGCCCCCGTCACACAGGCTGCCGGTGAGTTGGGGGATCTCGACAGTGCCGCCGGCTGTGCCCTGAAAGCCAAATTCTGCGATCTGCCCCGGTTGCAGGGTGCCGTTCCAGGCCGCGTTGCTGGCGATGTACGGATTATTGCCACTCAGTTCAGAGCTCCAGTGATGGACGATGCGGTTGTCGCCACTGTACTGCCACTGCACCTGCCAGTTGTTGACCGTTTGTGCGGTATCGTTGCTAACGCGCACACTGGCGACAAAGCCGGAGCCCCAGTCGTTACTGATACTGTATTCACAGCTGGCGACGGCATTTCCGGCACAGCTGCCGAGTATTGTCAGGGCGAGTGCTCCGCTCAACCGGCGGAGCAGCGGCCTGGGCCGCTGAAGCATTTTGGGAATATTGAAGGTTTTCATCGCTATTCTGTTCTCTTATTTCTCCATTGGGTGAACTCTTGTGCTCCCTACACTGGCGGGCACATGGTTGGGACGTATTGCGTTGATCGGCTGACATGGGCGCCGTCTTGTTTTGTGCGTCAGGTCTACCTTATGGTCGTTAGGACCATCTTGTTTGCAGTGAATGCATGTGCCGGACCCTGAGCGTGTCCCCATCGGGGCGGGTATACTCCCCGCAAATGACCGCCGGACCCGATAAGTGACAGCCGTTAGCGAAACTCTCTCCAACCTGATCAGCGATGCCCTGACACGCCATCCGGCGTCGGGACGCTTGTGGGTGGGGTACTCCGGCGGCCTGGATTCCACCGTCCTTCTACATTTATTGGTCAGCGCGGAAGTACCTTTCACCGCAGTCCATGTGAATCATGGCCTTAGTCCACAGGCCGATAAATGGCAGGCCCATTGCGAAGCCGTGGCGAGGGAGTTGGGGGTGCCTTTTACAGGGCGCAAGGTGCAGGTCTGTCGCGAGGATGGTGGCCTGGAACGAGGGGCACGCAACGCGCGCTACCGTGTGTTCGAGTCGGTAATGGCCCCGGGGGATCAGATACTGTTGGCCCATCACGGGGACGACCAGGCGGAAACACTTTTGCTGCGACTGATGCGCGGCGCCGGTACCCGGGGGCTTGCGGCAATGGATGAGTGTCGGGCACTGGGGCCGCACTGCACCGTATTGCGTCCTTTATTAAGTGCGTCGCGAGCCGAGCTTGAGGCGTATGCCGGTGCTCATGAACTCAAGTGGATTGAAGACGAAAGTAATACCGACCCGGCGTTCGACCGGAATTACATGCGCAGCCAGGTACTTCCGGCGCTGACGGCGCGCTGGCCGGTGGTTGATCGCGTGTCCCGCGCGGTGGAAAACCTGCGGGAGTCCGCGGGCCTGCTGCAAGAGGTCGCGATGGATGACCTGCAAAGCTGCGCGCGCCGCGAGGCCAGATTTGGAGAAAGTATCGACCTTCAGGTCTTCCGGGCGCTGTCGGTTCCCAGGCAGAAAAACCTGCTGCGGACATGGATCCGGCAGGTGGGGGGAGGCATGCCCGAGTCCGCGCAGCTGCACCAGGCCCTGGAGCAGGTAGATGCGGAGGTCGATGCCCAGCCCGCGGTGACACTGGGGGAGCGGGTACTGCGGCGCTATCGTGATCGCCTCTATCTCACACCACAATTACAGCCTCTGACTGACTCGGCAGCTGGGGAGAGCCTGTGGCAATGGGATGGTGTACGCAATCTGGAATTGACCAATGGCTGGATCCTGCAGCCGGGCCCCGGATGGCCGGCGGGGGAATACATAGTCCGCTACCGGCGCGGTGGCGAACGGGCGCGGCCTTCGAGTCGCGGCCACTCCCAGATACTGAAGAAGCTGCTTCAGGAGTATGCCCTGGAGCCCTGGCTGCGCGGTCTGGTTCCGCTGATTTATGCCGGCGACGAGTTAGTGGCGGTAGGGGACCTGTTCGTCGCTGCCGGAGGCCCAACTCAACCCCCAATTTGGCGGTTTTTAGATTGAGCAGAATCCCGCTTTCTGGTAGTCTGGCGTCCCATCTCAAAGGCCCCGGGTTGCGCAAGAACGCGTCCCCAGAGCCAGTCCCGCACGCCCGAACTCGTCGGGCATTCAACTGACCAAGGTTTTGCATGACGCGCTATATTTTTGTCACTGGCGGCGTGGTTTCCTCATTGGGGAAAGGTATCGCTTCCGCCTCTCTGGCTGCAATTCTTGAAGCCCGTGGCCTCAAGGTTACGATTCTCAAGCTGGATCCGTACATCAATGTGGACCCGGGCACCATGAGCCCCTTCCAGCACGGCGAGGTCTATGTGACCGAAGATGGCGCCGAGACGGATCTGGACCTGGGCCACTACGAGCGCTTTATCCGCACGCGCATGTCAAAGCGCAACAATTTCACCACCGGCCGGGTGTACGAAACCGTGCTGCGCAAAGAGCGCCGCGGGGATTACCTGGGCGGTACCGTGCAGGTGATTCCGCACATCACCGACGAGATCAAGCGCCGTGTGATTGAAGGTGGTCGCGACGTAGATGTTGCCATCGTCGAAATCGGCGGCACTGTGGGTGATATTGAATCCCAACCGTTCCTGGAATCTGTGCGCCAGCTGCGTGTGGAAATGGGTACCAACCGTGCGCTGCTGATTCACCTGAGCTATGTGCCTTACCTCGGCACCGCCGGTGAAACCAAAACCAAGCCGACGCAGCACTCCGTAAAAGAGCTGCGTTCCATTGGCCTGCAGCCGGATATCCTGCTGTGCCGTTCCGAGCGCGCCATCGACGACGACTCCCGTCGCAAGATCGCCCTGTTCACCAACGTTGAAGAGCGCGCAGTTGTGCCGCTGCCGGACGCCAAGACCATTTACGGCGTGCCGCGTATGCTGCACGAATACGGCCTCGATGAGATCGTGGTGGAAAAGCTGCAGCTCGAATGCGAAGCCCCGGACCTGTCCGAGTGGGACGCGGTGGTCGACGGCAAGCTGAACCCGCAGCACGAGATCAAGATCGCCATGGTCGGCAAGTACATGGAGCTGCTGGACGCGTACAAGTCCCTGATCGAATCCCTGGTGCACGCAGGTATCAAGAACCGCACCAAGATCACCATTGATTACATCAATGCGGAAGACGTGGAAGGGGAAAACGGCCTCGACCTGATCAAGGGCGCAGACGCTGTTCTGGTGCCCGGTGGTTTCGGTGAGCGCGGTTTGGAAGGCAAGCTCGAATCCGTGCGCTATGCCCGCGAGAACAACATCCCGTTCCTCGGCATCTGCCTCGGTCTGCAGTCTGTGGTCATCGAGTACGCGCGCAATGTACTGGGCCTCGAGAATGCCAACAGCACCGAATTTGATACCAAAACACCGCACCCGGTAATCGGCCTGATCACAGAGTGGATCGACAGCGAAGGCAAGGTCGAGAAGCGCGATGAAAAGTCCGATCTCGGCGGAACCATGCGCCTCGGCGGTCAGGAATGTCGCCTGGCGAAAGATTCCAAAGCCCGCGATATTTATGGCAAAGATGTCATCGTTGAACGCCATCGCCACCGCTATGAAGTCAACAACAACTATGTTGACCGCCTGCAGAAAGCCGGCCTCAAAATCGGTGGCTGGTCTGCGGATGACACCCTGGTAGAAATGGTTGAACTGCCCGAGCATCCCTGGTTTGTGGCCTGTCAGTTCCACCCGGAATTCACTTCGACACCGCGCGACGGCCACCCGCTGTTCGAAAGCTTTGTGGCGGCGGCACTGAAGCACAAGCAGGCTTAAAAAGAAGAAGGTGGGGGAGCGCAAATGCGTTCTCCCATCGCCTGCTGTCCTGTCTAAGAATTAAAGCGATGACCAGAGGCGCTCTGGCTCAGGATGAGAAAACATGAAAACCGTTGAAGTCGGTAACCTGCAGGTTGCCAATGATCGCCCGTTCACCCTGTTCGGTGGGATGAATGTTCTGGAATCCCGCGATATGGCCATGCGGGTTGCCGAGCATTACGTCAATGTGACCGACAAGCTGGGAATCCCTTACGTTTTCAAGGCCTCTTTCGACAAGGCCAATCGCTCTTCTATTCATTCCTATCGTGGTCCCGGGCTGGAAGAAGGTCTCAGGATCTTTGAAGAAGTCAAAAAGACCTTTAGCGTACCGCTGATCACCGACGTGCACGAGCCGTATCAGGCGGCGCCGGTGGCCGAAGTTGTGGATGTTATTCAGCTACCCGCATTCCTCGCCCGTCAGACCGATCTGGTCGCTGCCATGGCGGCAACCGGAGCAGTGATCAACGTCAAAAAGCCTCAGTTTATGAGCCCGCCGCAGGTCAAAAATGTGGTGGAGAAGTTTGCCGAGGGCGGCAATGAAAAAATCATCCTGTGCGAGCGCGGCGCCTGCTTTGGTTATGACAACCTGGTAGTGGACATGCTTGGCTTTCGTACCATGATCGATGCTTCCGGTGGCGCCCCGCTGATTTTTGACGTCACCCACTCGCTGCAGATGCGCGATCCGGGCGGCGCTGCTTCTGGTGGACGTCGCAGCCAGGTTACCGAGCTCGGCCGCGCAGGCCTCGCGATCGGTATTGCCGGTCTGTTCCTGGAGGCGCACCCGAATCCCGAGAAAGCCCTGTGTGATGGCCCCAGCGCATTGCCGCTGGAAAAACTGGAGCCATTCCTCGCGCAAATGAAAGCGGTGGACGATCTGGTGAAAGGGTTCGAGCCGCTCGACACCAAGTAAACGAAGAACCAAATAACTAAAACGAGTGGCCTCGAAAAAGTGGCCACCATTATCCAAACCTCACAGAAGTGATTTATTAGGTCTAACTTTTTTCGAAACAAGGAGCCCGTTAAAAAAATGAGCAAGATTGTTGCTGTTAAAGCTTTTGAAGTACTGGATTCGCGCGGTAACCCCACCGTTAACGCCGATGTAATTCTCGAATGCGGCGCGGTAGGTTCAGCCTGTGCACCGTCTGGCGCTTCCACCGGCTCTCGCGAAGCTCTCGAGCTGCGCGACGGCGACAAAAGCCGTTACCTGGGCAAGGGCGTCCTGAAAGCTGTTGAAAACATCAACGGCGAAATCGCCAAGCTGCTGGTAGGTATGGACGCAACTGACCAGCGCGCCCTGGATAAAGCGATGATCGATGCCGACGGCACCGAGAACAAATCCAAGCTGGGCGCCAACGCCATCCTGGCCGTTTCCCTTGCCGCTGCCAAAGCCGCAGCCATCTCCAAGGGCATCCCACTGTATCAGCACATCGCCGAAGTAAACGGCACCGCCGGTGAATACACCCTGCCGGTACCGATGATGAACATCCTCAACGGTGGTGAGCACGCTGACAACAACGTCGACATCCAGGAATTCATGGTTCAGCCGGTGAAAGCAAAGACCTTCGCCGAAGCGCTGCGCCAGGGTGCTGAAATTTTCCACGCCCTGAAGAAAGTCCTGTCCGCCCAAGGCCTGAACACTGCCGTGGGCGACGAAGGTGGTTTTGCCCCGAACCTGCCTTCCAATGAAGGCGCGCTGAAAGTCATCGCTGAAGCGGTTGAAGCTGCCGGTTACAAACTGGGCGACGACATCACCCTGGCCCTCGACTGTGCTTCTTCCGAGTTCTACAAAGACGGCAAGTACAACCTGTCTGGCGAAGGCAAGGAATTCGACAGCGAAGGCTTCGCGTCTTACCTGGCGGAACTGTCTGAAAACTACCCGATCATCTCCATCGAAGACGGTATGGACGAGAGCGACTGGGATGGCTGGAAGATTCTGACCGACAAGATCGGCGAGAAAGTACAGCTGGTAGGTGACGACCTGTTCGTGACCAACACCAAGATCCTGAAAGAAGGTATCGAAAAGGGCGTGGGTAACTCCATCCTGATCAAGTTCAACCAGATCGGCTCCCTGTCCGAAACCCTGGACGCGATCAAGATGGCCAAGGACGCTGGTTACACCGCTGTCATCTCCCACCGCTCCGGTGAGACCGAAGACACCACCATCGCCGATCTGGCCGTTGCTACCGCTGCTGGCCAGATCAAAACCGGCTCCCTGTGCCGCTCCGACCGTGTAGCCAAGTACAACCGCTTGCTGCGCATCGAAGCCGAGCTGGAAGGCAAGGCGCCTTACCGCGGCATTGCCGAGTTCAAGTAATTCGGAAAGCCCGGTAAACTGGCTTGAGTCTCGCTTCCTGGCTCGCGCTTTGAAGCGAAGGCTCTGATACCGATGGTCCATTCCAGGACTGTCGAAAAGAGGGACCTTTTCGACAAGCCCCCATGGATGGGTTCACGGCGTGTCCTGGAATGGACCATCGGTAGCAGGGCCGCCACGGATTTGATTCCGTGCGTAGCACTACGATAAAGCCAGAGAGAACAAACGAAATGAAATGGCTGCTGGCAATTCTCACCGTCCTTTTGCTGATGACCCAATACCGGTTGTGGGTGGGTGACGGCAGTTTTGCAGAAGTGACCCGCCTGGAGCGGCAGCTCAATGACCAGCAGCAGAAAAATGCTGCCCTCGAGCGGGAAAACCGTCAGTTACTGCGCGAAGTTCGCAGCCTCAAAGAGGGCACCGACGGCGTAGAAGCCAAAGCCCGCTATGACCTCGGCCTGATTAAAGAAGGCGAAACCCTGTTTATTTTTCTCGACCAGGACAAAAACAAAGCGCCTGAGTCTCAGCGAGAAAAACAATGAACACTCCAGCGAATTCGCCTGAACCGACCCCGGTTGCAACCAGCTACTGGGCGATCGTCCCCGCGGCCGGTTCCGGCAAACGCATGGGCGCAGGCAAACCCAAACAGTACCTGCCCCTCGCCGGCAAACCCCTGATTGCCCACACCCTCGAAAATATCCTTCAGTGGCCCGGTCTCGCCGGTGTCATCGTTGCCATCGCTGCCGATGACTCCGAATTTGAACACCTTGCCGCCGCGCAGGACTCCAGAGTACATACCGTCACCGGGGGCGCCGAACGGGCAGACTCCGTCCTCGCCGCCCTGGATTTTCTCAGCGAGCGCGCAGCCCCCGAGACATCGGTCCTGGTCCACGACGCAGCGCGCCCCATGGTGAGCCGCAAGGATATAGAAAGCCTGCTGGCCGCCGGCGCCACAGCCCTGCTTGCCCAGCCCGCCAGCGACACCATCAAGCAATCGCGGGATAAGAGCGGCGAGCCTACTGTAGAGCAAACCTTGCCCAGGGATCGGATCTGGCTCGCGCAGACGCCGCAGAAAGCACCGCTGGCAGTATTGCTCAACGCGCTCAAGACCGGCCTCGCGCAGGCCCCGGAAACCATAACTGACGAAGCCAGTGCACTGGAGCTGGCCGGATACCACCCGCAACTGGTCCCCGCCTGCCGCAGCAACTTCAAGATTACCCATCCCGCCGACCTGATTCTGGCGGAAGCGCTGCTGCAACATCGTCAAACCCTCGAAAAACTTCAGTCAGGAACAGATACATGAGTTTCAGAATTGGCCAGGGCATCGACGTGCATGCCTTCGGCCCCGGGGACCATGTCGTCCTCGGTGGAGTCACCATTCCCCACGACCAGGGCCTGGTTGCCCACTCCGATGGTGATGTCCTGCTACACGCGCTCGCGGATGCACTCCTTGGTGCGCTGGCACTGGGTGATATTGGCAAACATTTTCCCGATACCGATGACGCCTACTCGGGGGCCGACAGTCGCGTGCTGCTGCGCCATGTGATTGGGCTGATCACTGAAAGGGGGTATCGCCTGGTTAATGCCGATGCCACCCTCGTAGCCCAAGCACCTAAAATGGCTCCCCATATCGATGCCATGCGGGAACATATTGCCTCGGATTGTGGTGTTGGTGCTGACTGTATCAGCGTCAAAGCGACCACCAGCGAAAAGCTCGGATTTACCGGCCGCAAGGAAGGTATCGCCGCCCAGGCGGTAGTGTTGCTGGAAGCGAATGGAAGTAGCGCCAGTGAGTGATCAACAGGATACCCCTTGGAATCTCGATTGGCCGAGGGCGCTGGGCGGCGCAGCCATCAGCGCCGATTTCCGCAGCGAGCCGGAAGACTTTGTCGTGGAGGAGCTGGCCGCACCGCAGCCCGGCGAGGGTGAGCATGTACTGCTACAGATTCGCAAGCGCGGTGCCAACACCGGTTTCGTGGCGCAGCAGCTCGCCAGACTGGCGGGCGTGCAGAGTAACGATGTGGGCTTCTATGGGCTCAAGGATCGCCACGCAGTAACAACCCAGTGGTTCAGCGTGTGGCTTGCGCAAAAGCCAGAGCCGGACTGGCGGCAGATAGAGGGTGATGACATCACCCTGCTGACGCATTTTCGCGGTCCACGCAAACTGCGTCGCGGCGAGCACCTCGGCAATCGCTTCAAGATCCGCCTGCGCAATGTCCGCGGCGACCAGGCCGCTGCGGCAACGGTACTTGAGCGGGTGCCCGCTGGCGTTCCCAATTATTTTGGCGAGCAGCGCTTTGGACATGACGGCGGTAACCTGGACCTTGTAAACCGTTTCAGTGGTGAGCAGGAAGCCGGGAAGCGGCGGCGGATCCCGCGCAATCAGAAAGCCTTCGCCATGTCTGCGGGACGCAGCTGGCTGTTCAACCAGGTGCTTGCCGAGCGCGTGGCAGCGGATAACTGGCGGGATTTGATGGAAGGGGAGCCCGAATCGGCGGCCTCTGGCCCGTTGTGGGGGCGAGGGCGCAATCCGGCCTCAGGGGAACAGCTGGACCTCGAGCAGGCGGCAATGGCCCCCTGGAAACAATGGCGTGACTGGTTGGAGCATTGTGGTCTCAGTCAGGAGAGGCGTCCGCTGGTGCTGCAGCCCCAGGGATTCCAGGCCGACTGGGAGGAAGAGGATCTTGTCCTCTCATTTGCCCTCCCGCCAGGAACTTTTGCCACCGCAGTGCTCAGGGAAGTAGCAGAACTGGTCAACCAGTCCACTGGCGCAATAAAATAAACGACAACAAAATGTGATCGGCGCCGCAAATGCGATGTCGGTCAGTCACCGGATCTTCGTTGGGGATTCAATCCGGTGCACCGCTTGCAGGGAGATATGGCGTCCTTATGGATCGATTGAGACACGAAGGCCTGGGCATGACGTCCCAGCGCACCCGCAATCGCCTGATTCAGCGACTGCGGGAAGAGGGCATAAGCAGTGAGGAGGTGCTGGATGTAATGGCATCCACACCTCGCCATTTATTTCTGGACGAGGCTCTGGCGATACGCGCCTACGAGGACACTGCACTACCGATTGGTTATGGCCAGACCATTTCCCAACCCTATATTGTCGCCCGCATGACCGAGCTGCTGGTCAGTCGCGCTCGTTCCCGTGCGCGAGTACTGGAAGTGGGCGCCGGCTCCGGTTACCAAACCGCGATTCTCGCGCGCCTGGTGGACAAGCTTTATTCGGTGGAACGAGTGGAGCCACTGCTGGTCAAAGCGCGCCAGCGAATGCGCGAGCTGGGTATTTTTAACGTAGAGATGCGTCTCAGCAGCGGGGGCTTCGGCTGGCCGGAGAACGGCCCGTACGATGCGATCCTCTGCGCAGCCGCGCCCGCCAGCGTGCCGGATGAGTTGCGAGAGCAGTTGGCACCGGGCGGCGTGCTGGTCATTCCCGTGGGCAGTGACTCCCAGTACCTGACTATTGTGAGTCGCAGTGAAGACGGCACCCGATTCGATGTGGAAAAAGCCGAACCTGTCCGTTTTGTACCCCTGCTCAGTGGGGTAGTGCGCTGATGTCCAACCTGTCTCGCAATCGCTATTTCGGCGTCGCTCTTCGCGGGCTCGCCATGGGCGCGGCAGATGTCGTACCCGGTGTGTCCGGAGGCACCATCGCCTTTATTACCGGTATCTATCAGGAATTGCTCGATTCCCTTAGCCGTATAGGGCCGCATACGCTCACCATCCTGTTCAAGCAGGGGATTGCGGCCGCGTGGCGCTATATCAACGGTACCTTTCTGTTGACACTGTTTTCCGGTGTCCTTATCAGTATTTTCAGCCTCGCCAAAGTGATCACGTATCTGTTGGCCAACTACCCGATTGTGGTGTGGGGCTTTTTCTTCGGCCTGATTCTGGCATCGGTGGTGCCCATTGCCCGTCGGGTTCCGAACTGGACCTGGCAATGCTGGCTGGCTCTGGTGCTCGGCGGCGCCCTTGCGATACTGGTCAGCGAGATGCGGCCCACAGAAATCGTTGCGACGCCTTATACCCTGTTTTTTTCCGGTGCCCTGGCGATCTGCGCCATGATCCTGCCGGGGATTTCCGGTTCCTTCATATTGCTGATGATCGGTATCTACCCCCAGGTCATTTCCGCGGTACACCAGATGCAGGTGAGTGCGCTGGCCTGGTTTGGCGCCGGCGCCGTATGTGGCCTCCTGTTATTCAGTCGCCTGCTGTCGTGGCTGATGCACCGCTTTCCCTCGGTGACCTTGTCCTTCCTTGTGGGAATTTTGCTGGGGAGCCTGAAAATTGTATGGCCCTGGAAGTTGGCGGAAAACGGTGTCGATATCTCTGGTGAGAAACTCGCGCCGATGATGTCCAATGTCTTGCCTGCCGAGTTTGCCGCGGTCACCGGCCAACCCTCTTTTATGCTGGGGGCGCTCAGCGCTGCGGTAGCGGCCGTGTTACTGGTATTGAGTATCGAATGGTTGCACTGGCGTCATGTAGGTAATGTCGCACAGCAACAATAAGTCGCGGCTTACACGACCTCGCCCAAAACTTACCGTCAAATATGACGGGGTTAGGCCGGGGTTTCAGGCGGATACCGGCACCGTATTGAGCGGGTGCCGGGCTCCGGTATTTTTTACCGCCTGCAAGGGGTAAAACGGCAGTTTTCTTTAGACACTTTTTCCATAAATGCACCCCTTTGATGTAAAAAGAGAATAATGAAACGGCGCATCTATCGACATAAAAACACCGCGTTTTCCGAGTTTCTGAAAAGCGTATTGCGCCAGGCCGGATTTCGAGTGTTTAAAATCTTAACCATTTTTCTGTTGTCGCTTTTCGCGACAGCGTGTGCCAGTAACCTGGCCCCTACCTCCTCTTTAAGTCAGCCTCCCAGTCAGAAAATACAGCACCACTTGGTCAGTAAAGGCGAGACTCTGTATTCGATTGCGTGGAGATATGGTAAAGATTTCAAAGACTTAGCTGCTATCAATGGCATTCCCTCGCCCTACAGGATTTTCCCGGGGCAACGTCTGAAACTTGCCGGTCGCGCGCCAGTTCAGGTGGCCAAAAAACCAGCACCGCCCCGTCGGCAGCCGCGTGCAGTTACACCTCCACCGCGTGTTGCTGTGGTGAAATCTTCACCAAAGAAAGTCAAGAAAACGTCAATTCCGGACCGTCACAGTTTTGACACAAAGTGGCGTTGGCCCGTGAAGGGGAGAGTGATTTCCAGTTTCCAGCCCAACAACCCCCTGCGAAAGGGTGTTGATATCGCCGGGAAAAAGGGGGAATCTGTTCAGGCAGCAGCGGATGGCACAGTGATTTACGCCGGAAGCGCACTGAGAGGTTACGGCAAGCTTCTGATTCTCAAGCACAGCGAGGAGTTCCTCAGTGCTTACGCCCACAACGACAAGTTACTTGTTGGAGAGGGGGCGAAAGTCAAAGCAGGGCAACGGATAGCGGAACTGGGTTCGAGTGGTACCGACCGCGATATGCTCCACTTTGAAATTCGCAAGAATGGCCAGCCTGTAGACCCCATGGCGTACTTGCCTTAATCGGTGAAAGATCGGCCTGTCTTTACGCTGTTGTGCAATAAAAATGGACTTTTATTTATAACCACTTGAGGTAGTCACCGGGATCGGCAGTAACTGCCCTGCAGTGACACTACTCACCAACGAGGGTGAGGTGCCGGGAACGGAGGCTGTCGCCTAGACAGCGACCGATTCAGCGATCGCGAGCTATCAAAGCGGCTGATACAGGCAAAGTACAAGGAGTTGGGGAAATGGAAGCACAACGACACGATCACCTGGAGTTCAGTTCCAGAGCAGATCTTTCACCCGAACCTGTGGAGCAAGAAGCTACCGCAGCGTCCACTAAAACAAGCCGGGCCCGGAGTAAATCGGCAAAAAAAAACTCCGAAACAATCTCTCATAAAGCAACCCCCACCAAAGCAACAAAAAAAGAACCTGCCCAGAAAGCTGGCGTGCGTAAACTGGATGATACGTACGGTCAGAAGAACCTGGACGCAACCCAGCTGTATCTCAACGAAATCGGTTTCTCTCCTCTGCTGACTGCAGAAGAAGAGGTCTACTACGCACGTAAAGCCTTGCGGGGTGACGCGGCCGCGCGTAAGCGCATGATCGAAAGTAACCTGCGACTGGTTGTGAAGATCGCCCGCCGTTATGTCAGCCGCGGTTTAGCGCTGCTGGATCTCATTGAAGAGGGCAACCTCGGCTTGATCCGCGCGGTAGAAAAATTTGACCCGGAGCGGGGATTCCGCTTCTCCACTTACGCTACCTGGTGGATCCGCCAAACTATTGAACGCGCCATCATGAATCAGACACGCACCATCCGTCTGCCTATTCATGTAGTGAAAGAGCTGAATGTGTACCTCCGGGCATCCCGCGAACTGGCGCAGAAGCTTGATCATGAGCCATCTGCAGAAGAAATTGCCAACCTGCTGGAAAAACCGGTGGAAGACGTCGAGCGGATGTTGGGACTCAATGAGCGTGTAACTTCTGTAGATACGCCCATTGGTCCGTCTTCTGAGAAAACCCTGGTCGACACCATTCCCGATCAACAGGAATCGGATCCCGCGGAATTACTGCAGGACAAGGATCTGTTTGACAGCATCAACCGTTGGTTGGGTGAGCTGCCGGATAAGCAGTGCGAAGTGGTTTCCCGTCGATTTGGCCTGCGTGGATATGAGGCCAGTACACTGGAAGAAGTAGGGCGTGAAATAGGTCTGACCCGCGAACGCGTACGTCAGATACAGGTGGATGCGCTCAAGCGTCTGCGCGAAGTGATGGAGAACCAGGGCCTGGATGGGATGTCTCTGTTCGCCAATCTCTGAATCGCGCCTGATAGGCCCGCGTGAGATTGTGTTGAGTTAACCCGATTCCATTTCCTTGATCAAAACCCGCAACCTGTGTTGCGGGTTTTTTCGTTTTACCGATCTGCTTTCTGTCATCAACCCGATTGTTGATAGCAGTTTTACTTCTGTTTCCAGCGACCGAGATTGTCCTGGTAATACTCTCCGCGGGACAAGCGCGCTTCCAGCTTTTCTGCGGCACGTGCGGCAACCTGGCTGATATCGATATTGTTGCGCTTGGCAATCGCTGCGTATTCACGCTTCCGCTTGGCATTGACCTCAGCTATCAGGGCATCCACTTCTGGCGAGCTGCCCTGCACAACGGCGATATACCCACTGTTGGCTTCGCCCACTATACCTTTGCTCTGCGCCTCTTTCAGGGTGATTGCAGCGGCCGGCAGGGCAATCAGCAGAGTGAGTGAAAAAAATCCTGCAAGCAGTTTCTTGATAGTCGGTTTCATGGCTGTATTTGATTCCTTATCTCGATCGGTAATACCGGCTGATTTCCTCGTTCCCAGGGTGCGGACTCTAGTACCGCACGGCGTAGGGGACGTCAGAAAATCCCTTCCTTATCTTCGAACAGGTCGTCCAGTTCCTTGTCGACCCTGACACGAATCTCGTGCTCGATCTTCACGTTGAGGTTGACGGTAATGGGCTCGCTCGGTGCCTGTACTGCCACTGTGGGCGTACACGCGGTGGTAACGGCGCCGCCGAGCACGAGCAGCAGGCAGATTGCCGAGCGCTTTAGGGTTCCTGTCTGTTTCACTGAATACTCCGGTTTCTTCCAGGATTTTGCGTCAGGGTGTCGTACAGGTTGCCAGGGCTCTGTAAAGGACCGGGCCCGACGGAGGCGCCTGGGAGCTGTTGATGATTACTATAGATTCTGTCGGATTAACCGTAACTGAACAGTGTACAGAATTTAGTGTGTTTCTGCGCAATCGCTACTTCGCCTCATTGCCTTACTGTACCTGCTGTTCCAGTACATCGGTCAGATCCCGGCTTGCCCGCAGGGAGCGCAGCATGGTGGGTACGTTGTTTTCGAGGTTCAGGTTGATGATCAGGTCACGATTGGCGTCGATGGCAGCGCTGCGCCCGGTCAACTTCATATTGAGCAGCAAGTCCCCATTCAACGGGTAGTTCACGGTGCCCTGTATGTCCCGGTAGTTGTAGTCCTCAAGCGCGGAGGCGATCAGCTTTAGCTGCGGATTATTGCCCAGCATGGCCTGGGAGAATGCCCCGTAGTAGCGTAAACGCCCACCCGGTGGACGGGATTGGAGATTGCCTTCCGCAATGGTGACACCCTGTCGATCGGTAGTCAGCGGTAGTGTCGCATCGAGCAAACCGCTGGCGGCAAAGTTGGTGGATTCCATCTCTCTGGCGAGGGCACCGATGGATATTCCGGTGAATTTGACGAGAGAGCGACGCTCTTTTCCATCCTGGTTCCAAGTAAGCTGCTGCGACGTCAGGACACCTTCCAGTAGCTCGGCGGCGAAGTCTTTCAGGGTGATGTCTCCGTCCGCTTGCAGTGCCAGTGTAAAGTGGAGGTTGTTGATTGCGACGCCGGTATCCACTTTGTCGATAGACACCCGTGCCGGTTTTTGGCTGATCCAGTGGCCGCCGCTTTGTTGTAGTTGCAATGCGGTATTTACCCCGACGGCAAAGCTCTCATTGTATTGGAGACCTGTATTCCGCATGGTCAGGGAAAGCCGATCCTGTTCTTTTTCAGGCCAGTGCAGGCGCGCCGAGGCGCTCAGATGGCCGTCGACAATATCGGCTGGCAGGCCCTGTACCGCATTGGAAAGTGCATTGCCGGGTGAAAAGTTAGTCTCGGGTAATTTCAGATCGAGCTGTCCTTTCCCGGTATTCATATTGTGCTGCCAGTTGGAAGTTACCTTGATGGGACCGCTGGATAATGCACTGGTGCCGGAGATAAGACCGTCTTTCATCTCCAGCTGCCCGTCGGTGGCGAAGGAGGTCTTGAACTGCTTGAGAGCCTCTGCATTGAGACCTTCTGCATGGAACTGGGCTCGGGCGCTAAGCCCATGTTGCGCGTTTGGATCTCCCTGAATCGTCAGGTCCTTCAGGAATACCGCCCCTTCAATGCGGTTTTCCTCCAGTGACAATGGCGCGATGCTGATGGCCAGCTGAGGCGCGTTACAGGAAAATCCGGGCCCTTGAAACTGACACGAGGCCTGCTGGGTAAAAAATTCCGGTGTCAAAATGGTCAACGGACCCGAAGCCAGCTTGTCCGCCACCAGATTTAGATTGGTGAAGGATGCATCTAAATCCTGACTGTCCGAGGGTCTATTGATCGTCGCCTTGGTTTCCAGTTTGACGGCTTTCAGGGCGGTTTTTGAATCCGCCAGATCCAGCGCAGTCAATAGGGTATCGAGGCTTAGGGCACACGCGATATCGGGAAGGGCATTGCACTGCAGATCGAGTAGTTTGCCGGTCAATTTTGGCGTATTTGATGAAGGCCCATGCTGGCTTTTCTGCAGCATCGCCGAGTCAAATTCAAGGCGCGGAATTTGCAGCGCCACGCTACCGGGAATTTTCTCTGCGGTGATCGTTAGAGGCTGTTCCAGAGTGGCCGTTACCAATAGTTTTTGCCAGCCGGTGGCCGCCAGTGGATTGGTTTTCTCAGGCAGGGAGAGCAGAAACCCTACGGGTTCCTTTGTTTTTACCTGCACAGACAGGTCGCGAAGCCCGGGCGGCGTGCTGCTGGATGTGGAAGTGTCGAATGTGGGGAGACCGGCGCGACCAGTAAAGCTACTCCGCCCGTTGAGTTCCGCCAGCCTGTAATCGCCAAGGATTGATTGCCATTTCTCGCTCGAAGTCATTGGCGCAAGCTGGGCAAGGTTAACGAAACCATCAAATAGTGCTTCCGGCGCAGATTGCTCTGTGGTCAGTGCGACTTTCGCATCCAGTAAAGAGGGCGCAGATACACCGTTGGTTGATGCGTTTGAATCGCTTGCGGGAATCACCGTTACTCGAAACTCTCCCTGCACCGAGTTCACTATCAGTGGAGATATCGACGGTACATCGAGTGCCAGCGGCGCTTCCGAAGCATAAGTTACCGTGAGCGGAAGCCCTGCCAACTCCTCTGGAATGTTAAGGGACAGAGCCGGAGCATGGAGCGTAGCGGAGAAGTTACTGACATCAGCCATACTGTGCAGCTTGTCGGGCACTTCGCCGAGGAGTGTCAGCTGTATGTCACCTTTTAGAGATCGGGCTATGGCGATCCAATCTGTGGCGTCCGCCTGAGAAGAGGCGGGTGATACTTCAAGCTGCTCCATCAATGGCGCCAGGCGCTGTGCCAATATGTTCAGCTGGCTGTCTAGTCGCCAGTCAGCAGCTCCCCGTCCCCCGGTCAAAGTATCCTTGCTTTCCAGTGTTCCCTGGAATTCGGCTACGCGCTTGTCGTGATGGGATAGCCGTATCTGAATAGAGGTGGAGCCCTCGTCAGGTGTCAGAATTTCCAGATCCAGGACACAGCCTGTGCATTGCGAGCTCAGGATTTGCGCAGATATATGATGCCCCGGCGCATTTAGAGCCGTTAGAGACAGGTGTCCGTCGATTCTTTGCGGCCAATAAAAGGCATCCACAGTTACCTTGCTGATCGGAATATTGCGCAGGCGGTGCAGTGTGTCGCTAATCAAGATTTGAGAGGGTTGCGGGCCGTTTGTGACAGTGGGAACCGTGTGTTCTGGTGCGCGTGCTGTCGGCGAGCTAGATGAAGTCGGGGATGGTGCGCCAGTCTCTGCGGTGGCAGGGCTTTGCAGCGATACACTTTTTATGTGCAATTGACTCGTGACTGTGGTGCGCGGCTTGCCACTGAGTGCCCTGCGCAGTAGTGCTGGCAGGTCGGTGAGGCGGGCCCCTTCAATGGTAACGCCAAGCCGGGAATCGGTGAGCAGGTGCAAGTGCTCAATTTCTGCACTGAGACTGCCGGTAGCGCGGGACACGGTAAGCCCGCGCAATTCGGTAACTTCAATACCTGGCAGTACCCGATTGAGTACGATGGGTGCCCAGTGATGCCGGGTCAGCCAGCCGGAAATACCTGCCAGCAGGAGCAATAGCAGCAGTCCTGCCACAACAGTAAACAGGCGGGAGACAGATCGCACGAAAACCTCGGTTGACTGGCTTGAGAATCATCGACTAAACGTAGAGACTTGTTCTGAGAATAACGACAGGGGCAGTAATTGTGAAATCCATGATGACAGTTTTACGTACAGGGTACAGAAAAAGCGGGTTTAGCCTGACAACAGCCATTGTGGCGCTTGCGGGCACCTTGTCTCTGGTCAGCAGTGTCAATGCGTATGACCGCGTGAATGGCGAAGGGTTCGCCAGCCGTTCCCCGGTTTTGGCGACACGCGGTATGGCCGCCACCAGCCAGCCCCTCGCCACCCAGGTGGCGCTGGATATCCTGAAAAAGGGCGGCAGTGCGGTAGACGCGGCGATTGCTGCCAATGCGGTACAGGGGCTGATGGAGCCAACCGGCAATGGCATTGGCGGTGATCTGTTCGCCATTGTCTGGAGCGCCGACGACAAGAAGTTACACGGGCTGAACGCCAGTGGCCGATCGCCGAAATCGCTGCCGTTCAGTTATTTTGCCGACAATAATCTGGACAAAATTCCCTCGCACGGACCATTACCCGTTTCGGTGCCGGGCGCCGTAGACGGCTGGTTCGAGTTGCATGATAAGTTCGGCAAATTACCTATGGCGGAGCTTCTCGCCCCCGCGATTGCCTACGCCAACGAAGGGTTTCCGGTCACTCAGCTGGTAGCCTACTACTGGAACCGATCCGTACCTATTCTGGAAAAGTTTCCCGGCTTTCGCGAGACCTATATGCCGGATGGCCGCGCACCTAAAGAAGGCGAACTGTTTCGTAATCCGCGCCTCGGAAAGACATTGCAGAAGATTGCCGATGGCGGACGCGATGCCTTTTACAAAGGAGATATAGCCCGGGAAATAGATCGCTATATGAAGGCGAATGACGGCTTTCTCTCCTACGACGACCTCGCCAGCCACAAGTCCGACTGGATTGAACCGGTATCAACCAATTACCGGGGCTATGATGTATGGGAGCTGCCGCCCAATGGGCAGGGCATTGCCGCACTGCAGATCCTGAACATCCTCGAAGGGTATGACCTGAAAAAGCTCGGTCGACAGAGCCCGGAATATGTACACCTGTTCGCGGAAGCCAAGAAACTGGCGTTTGAGGATCGCGCCAAGTATTACGCGGATCCGGATTTTAACAAGCTGCCGGTTAAAGAGCTGATTTCCAAGCCCTATGCCGATAAACGCCGCAAGCTCATTAATACTGAAAAAGCGGCAAAACGTTACGACGCGGGCAATGTGGCCCTGCGCCACGGCGACACCATTTACCTGACCACCGCCGATAAAGACGGCAACATGGTTTCCCTGATCCAGAGTAATTACCGCGGCATGGGTTCGGGTATGACGCCTGGCGATCTCGGATTTATCCTGCAGGATCGTGGAGAAATGTTCAGCCTGAAAGAGGGGCACTTCAACCAGTATCAGCCGGGTAAGCGCCCCTTCCATACCATTATCCCTGCGTTTGTCACCAAAGAGGGAAAACCCTGGCTCAGCTTCGGGGTGATGGGCGGTGCCACCCAGCCGCAGATGCATGCGCAGATTGTTATCAATATGGTGGACTTCGGATTGAACGTGCAGGAGGCGGGTGATGCACCGCGCATTCTGCACAGCGGCTCCAGCCAGCCCACCGATGAGATGATGGAAGATGGTGGATACCTGAGCCTCGAAGATGGTTTCCCCATGGAGACCCGACGCAAACTTGTCCAGATGGGCCATCAGGTGCGTTTTGAGAGCGGTCCCTATGGCGGCTACCAGGCCATTCTGAAAGCCGACAACGGCGTGTATCAGGGGGCTTCCGAAAGTCGCAAGGACGGCCAGGCCGCTGGCTACTGAACCGTTGCCGGTAAAGAATTCGGACTCGCAATACAATTAATGGAAGTCGGGTGGCCCAGCGCCACCCGGAGGTACACAAGAGACTGTAAAGAATGAGAGATTCCCAGCCCAGCACGATTTATCTGTCTGACTATCGGGCACCGGACTACCTGGTGGACAAGACCGAGCTGACGTTTGACCTGGACCCGCACGCGACACTGGTTAAATCCCGCTTGAAAATACGCCGCAACCCAGCGGTGGCGACAGTCGGTGAATCCCTGCCGCCACTGTGGCTGGATGGGGTGGACCTGGAATTACTATCCATTGCCGAAAATGGCGAACTGCTGCCGGCGCAGCGCTATCAGGAAAGGGACGGCGGCCTTTCACTGGCAGTTGAGCAGCCTGAATTTGAACTGGAAGTACAGACCCGCATTGCGCCGGAATCCAACACATCGCTGGAGGGGCTTTATCTCTCCAATGGCATGTACTGTACCCAGTGTGAGGCGGAAGGGTTTCGCAAGATCACCTTTTACCCGGATCGCCCGGATGTTATGTCCGTATTCACCACCACAATTGTCGCGCCCGCCACATTCCCGGTATTGCTTTCCAACGGTAACAATGTCGATAGCGGTACGACCGACGACGGTCGCCTGCGCATTACCTGGGAAGACCCGTTTGCCAAACCTTCCTACCTGTTTGCCCTGGTCGCGGGGGATCTGCAATACGTGGAAGACACCTTTACCACAAGCAGTGGTCGCGCGGTAAAACTGCAGCTGTTCACCGAACCCCGCAATATTGGCAAGTGCGCCCATGCAATGACCTCTCTCAAGCACTCCATGCGCTGGGATGAAGAAGTTTACGGGCGCGAATACGATCTCGATATCTTTATGATCGTGGCTGTGGACCACTTCAATATGGGGGCCATGGAAAATAAGGGGCTCAACATATTTAACTCCGCCTGCGTGCTGGCCAGCCCGGAAACAGCCACCGATGCCGCCTTCCAGCGTATTGAATCCATCGTTGCCCACGAGTACTTCCACAATTGGTCCGGCAACCGGGTGACCTGCAGAGACTGGTTCCAGTTGAGCCTGAAAGAGGGGTTTACGGTGTTCCGTGACGCGGAGTTTTCCGCAGATATGAATTCGCGCGCGGTCAAGCGTATTGAGGACGTGACCCTGTTGCGTACCGCACAGTTTGCCGAGGACGCGGGGCCCATGTCCCATCCGGTGCGACCTGATTCGTATATGGAAATTTCCAACTTCTATACCCTCACGGTCTATGAGAAGGGCGCGGAAGTGGTGCGGATGATACACACCATACTCGGTGCCGACGCCTTCCGACGTGGCAGTGATCTGTACTTCGAGCGGCACGATGGGTGTGCGGTGACCTGTGAAGATTTCATTGCCGCAATGGAAGATGCCAACAGTGCCGATCTCAAGCAGTTCCGCCGTTGGTACAGTCAGGCGGGAACACCGGTACTGGAAGTGACGGACGCTTATGATGCTGAGGCGGCTCGCTACACGCTGACGATCCGGCAACACACACCAGACACCCCGGGGCAGAAAGGCAAGCAACCCCTGCACATTCCCGTGACTGTTGGCTTGCTCGGCGAGAGCGGTAACCCACTCGCACTGGATGAGTCGGGCGCGCTGGAGACGGTATTGCACCTCACCGAGTCCGCCCAGGAATTCCACTTTGACGGTATAGCAGAACAGCCGCTGCCTTCTCTTCTGCGTGGTTTCTCTGCACCGGTAAAACTGCATTTTGGCTACAGCGTAGAACAACTCCAGTTTCTGATGCAGCACGATACGGATCCCTTCAACCGCTGGGATGCTTGCCAGAGATTGGCTCTGAATACGCTACAATTTCTCCAGCGCCAGTACCGTGAAAACGGTGCAATGCAGGTACCCGAGGCGTTGATAAAGGGGTACGCCGCAGTACTCGATAACACCTCGCTGGATCCAGCGCTGGTCGCCAAAATGCTGGCGTTACCCAGTGCCCAGGAACTGGCGGAGCACGGCGAGTCTATCGATGCGAATGCGATCATCGCCGCGCGGGATTTCGCCAAAGCGTCCATTGCCAGCGCGCTGAAATCGCGCTTCCTCAACCGCTACCAGCAGCTGGATCAGCGCAAGCCCTACCAGCCCAGTGCCGATGACATCGCACAGCGCAGCCTGAAAAACACCTGTCTTGCGTATCTCTGTGTCGATGGGGATCAGGACGGGTTGGCAATAGCGAAGGCGCAGTTTGAGCGGGACGAGAACATGACCGATGTCGCCGCGGCGTTGGGCGCCCTGGTGGAATACGCACCACGAGACGAGGCTGTAGAGAATCTGGAGTCTTTTTATCAACAGTGGCAGCAGGATACCCAGGTGGTGGAAACCTGGTTTGGACTGCAAAGCAGCAGCGCGAGTTTCGGTACCCTGGAACGTGTGCATGCCTTGATGGAACATCCGGCATTTGAACTGAAAAACCCGAATAAGGTCCGCTCGGTCATCGGCGGTTTTGCCATGCGAAATTTCTCCCAGTTTCACCGGGAAGACGGTAGTGGCTACGATTTCCTTGCCGAACAGGTTATTGCGCTGGACAAGCTGAATCCACAGATCGCCTCACGGCTGGTGACCCCGCTGACTCGCTGGAAAAGATACCGGGCACAGGAATCCAAGCAGATTCACGCGGCCTTGCGGCGTATCAATGAAAGCGGTGAGCTTTCCCGGGATCTATATGAAGTGGTCAGTAAAAGCCTCTCCTGAGGCTTTTACGAGGGTATTGAAAATAGGGCGGGATGTAGATAACGGATTGTCGGCAGTGTCTTACTACTGAACCAGGTTATCGATATCCCGCTCATCTCCCAGCTCAATAACTTTCAGCGTCCCATCAGCCAGGCTCAACTCCGTGCGGGATGTGTAATCCGGGTGGAACTGAGCCACCTTGAGGTCATTGCGAATATCCGCAATGACCGAGTTGATCACCATAAAGTGACAGAACACCAGCGTGGTATGTGCATTACCGGTGTTCCCCCTCTGCTCCCCCAGTCCCAACAGGTAATCCTTTACCGTGTTCCGCCACTGAACCTGAGCCGGTGTGAGGCTATCCCAGCCATCATTCAGTAATGTTTTAATCCAGTGTCCTCGCTGCGCCAGGGGCATACCCTGCGGTGAGGGAATCTCGATTACCCGGGGCTCTTCTTCTATTTCCTGTTTCCAGCGTGCAGCGATCGGTAGGGCCGTCTGAATGGCTCGGGTTTTGGGGCTGCTTACAAGACGCACGCCCTGTCCTTCGGGAAAGTGTTTGTCCAGGTTGGCAGCCAGCTGCTGGGCCTGCAGCTGGCCGCGCTCCGTCAACCCTGGATCCGCATCGGTAGCGGATTTTGCGGCTTCTCCGTGACGAACAAGAATGATCTTATGCAAAACTCGGGTCTCCCTGGTGCACTCTTTAATCAGGCTGCCCGTATACGAAAAGGTCTACAGGCACTGGTTCCATCATAACCGATCGAGCAGGGGACTGTGTGCTGCATCCGGAAAGTGTTAACGCACTGCCGTTACAGCAGGCCGTGTAGTTTTGTATCCTCGAGGGCCTCCCACAGTTCGTGCAGTGTATCCACATCCAGGGGAGAATCTACCTCGCCAAAATTACGGCAATGGCCCTGTTCGAATCCGGGCCAGTCGCTGCCAGGATTACCGGATTCGGCAAAGTTCAGCCATGCATTGCGCATGGTTTCACTAAGGATATGTGGCTCATTCTGGCCACCATACAAGTGCTGTAACGAGGCATCGTCGTGGGTACCGAAAACGTAGCCGAGTTCTGCGGCATGGCAGGCGCCCAGTAAGGGCTGCGCATTGAGTGGCTGGGCAAAGTGATAGTGATAGCGCTTTCCGCGGTGGGCTTTAAGCAGGCGCAACCCGGGAACAGTAAATACCATATCGGTCAGCATTAAATTCCAGGTGCAGCTCCACAGTGGCCAGGGGTTTTCCGTCTGGGATTCTGCACGCCGGCGATAGTGATCCAGTAGCGGGGGCAGCAGGTGGTCGGGAAGAATAGACTGGAGGTGCCTGCGAATCTGCTGGTCATCCAACGTCAGGGTTTCCGGACGCGCTGCGCTGAACAGGTTCCATTCGTCGCGATTACTGCCCACCATTATGGAAACTTCGGCGCCAGCGCCCTGGCGCAGGGCGTCCACGGGAGACTGTATGATCAAGTCTCCATCCAGTACGGGTTTGAAAGGAAGGTGCCCCCACTGAGGACCGGTATCGGGGGCGTTTAACAGGGTTTCCTGCACCTGGAGTATCTCGCGGGTGGTCGGGGGCTGTTGTAAGGGCTTCCCGTTCCGTTGCGCCATCAACTCTGCGCAGAATCTGTCGGCCAGCTGTGCGGCTCTTTCCGGGGTGTGGAAGACACCGGGATTTCCACTTTGCACGATCGCCTTATGGAACAGTTGGCCTGTCAATGGCTCCTTATCACTTCCCCGGGCCGCGAACAGGGAAGCGATACTCATGGCGCCTGCGGATTCTCCGAACAGGGTAACGTTGTCCGGGTTGCCGCCAAATGCCGCTATATTTTCGCGAACCCAGTGCAGCGCGGCGATCTGATCCAGTAGTCCTTCGTTACCTGTGGCGGGGATGTCACAGCAGTCTCTCAGTCGCAGGAAACCCAGCGCCCCCAGTCGGTAGTTCAGCGTGACGACAATCGCACGACCGCTGGCAGCCAGATACTTCCCGTTGTATAGGGACTGGCAACCTGAGCCGAGATAGAAGGCGCCTCCATGTATCCAAACCATGACGGGCAGGATTTCCTGCTGCGGTGCTGCCGGCGTGTAAATGTTGAGGTAAAGGCAATCCTCGCTGTCGGGCTCCTCGCCATTGGGGCCCTTGATCTCGAACAGGGGAGAGGGGTTTTGTGGTGCGGGCATCCCGTACCGAGTGGCATCAAGTACGCCTTCCCATCGGCCAGTTTTTTGAGGGGGTTGCCAGCGCCTTTCCCCCAGTGGAGATTGCGCATAGGGAATACCGAGAAACTGCTGCACCTGGCCCGACGGGTCCAACTTGCCTTGCAGGGCGCCGCAGGGGGCATTGACGACGGGGTGCTGCGTGGAAGAGCGCGCGGTCTTGGCGACGTTGATATTGGAGCCAGAAGTGGGGAGACCAGAGTTGGGCATAGCGGGAAGTATCCATTTCCATTCAGCTAAAACACTATACTGGCAGCCTGAAACGCAGGCTGCGTACATTAGACTCAGTATAGAAGTTGTCATATTGGTAAGGGTTTCTGCCTGATTGTGACCAAACTATTTCCCGGTAAAAAAATACGAAATAGCCGAGCAACCCGGTTGCAATGAATACAAACTCAGATATGATAAAAAAATCCTGTCAAGATGTTGCCATTCCAGCTTTCCGGCACCTGACGGACATCCTTTTTGATAACCCTCTGTGAGAACCTTGTGAACCTTTCTTTTGGCTTGAAACTAACGACCGAATGTCGCTGGCAGAGCGCACTCAGCTCTGTCTCTGCGTGTATGTGTTGGTCGCGTTCCAATTGCCAGGGAAGTGTTTCCGCAGTTTCGGATCTTGCAGGTGGTGCCAGTAAAGCCCCGACCGTAATGATTGCATCTCCGCGTCTGATGTCCGTAAAAATGCTAGCCAAGCACCTGCGTAAACACCCGGCAACTACTGCTGTGTGCTCTGCTGTGGCGATCCGAGTGCGCGATATGATTACCTGACAGTGAACTGATTTAGTGTGCTGGAGGGTTTGGTCAAACCCCCCAGGAAAAACCCGGAGGGTTCTGCCCTCCGGGTTTTTTTATGCCGTGAATTTAGGAGAAATCGGCGATGGACAGGCAATGGTGGCAATCTCTTTACCGCTTACCGCCCTTGATATGGATAGTATTGATAGGCAGTTTCTTTGGGCGCGGCACCTATTTTATGGTGTGGCCGTTTCTGGCAATCCTCCTCCATGAAAAGTTTGCCCTGGGCCCGGGAAATATCGGGATCATTCTCAGTGTATCCGCCATGGCGTCCGCTCTACTGGGGTTTTACGTTGGTGCCATGTCGGATCGCTATGGACGACGCAATATCCTGATCCTGGGGACAGCGATCAATGCAGTGGCGTTTTTTATACTGGCCGTGGCGGAAAGCCTGTCCACGTTTGTTCTTTCGATCACCCTGTGTTCGATCGGCCGTGCGATCTGGGAACCACCTGCCGGCGCGTTATTCGGCGATCTGGTCCCCGATAAAAAATGCCGCGAACTGGCGTTACAGTTTCGCTATTTCCTGATCAACGTGGGCGCGGCGCTCGGACCGATTGTTGGCGTCTGGGCAGGCATCAGTGCACAGCAGTCCACCTTTGGACTCACCGGAGTGAGTTATCTGCTGTTGTGCTTGGCGTTTATCTGGGCATTTAGCTATTCGGTTGCTGGAAAACACGCTTCGGCGCAGAAGCATACAGAGACCAGTTTCGCCAGTACGGTTCAGGTGCTGCGCCAGGATCGGGTTTTTCTTGTGGTTGTTTTTGCCAATATCCTCGCGCTGTTCATATACGCACACATGGACACGAGTCTGGTGCAATACCTGACCCAGATGCAGGCGCCTGCACTGGTCGGGTTGATATCCAGCATGATTCTGGTGAATGCGTTAACGATCGTGCTGTTGCAGTTTCCCCTGCTGCGATTGATGCGGGCACTGTGTGTCAACAATCGCATGATGGTCGGGATTATCATTCTGGCGGCAGGGCAGGTCTGGCTCGCGCTGAACCCGATCGATTGGCTCTATGGATGGTTGGGCGCAACTTTTATAGTGAGTGTTGCAGAGGCAATTCTGTTTCCCAATATGAGCGTTCAGGTAGACAGAATGGCTCCCAGTCATTTGCGAGGGAGTTATTTCGGTGCATCTTCCTTTTATTCCCTCGGATGGTCGAGTGCGCCTTTGGCGGGGGGATTCATCATCGAGTGGGCCGGTGGTAGCGCGCTTTACTGGGGCATGTTTGTTCTGTGTGGTTTCGTGTTAATCCTCTATCGTTACAGCCGCCAGTTAAATCGGACCCTGCCGGTTAATCCTTCGCAGCCGGACCAGCTTGCAGAAGTACACGCAGAGATGCATGAAGCCAGGTTGGAGATGGGTGATATTGCTGATCGGGAAGGAGCGGCGCTTTCAAAGCCCGCCGCCTGACCCTGCCGACCCTAAAGCCAATCGACCGTTGAAATGGCCCCGCAACCCGGGGCCTTTTTTCTTTCAATCTCCGCAAAGTTTCCGCTTGCATGAAATTTTGACGGCGAATTTTCTGTAAAGACGCAAATGTCTTCCTTCCGTTGGGGCGCCCTCCGGCATCCGTTAAAAGTTCCGCATAAACTGTGACGGGTGTCGAATTTGTATCGCTGAAATCTCTATATTGGCGCTGCAAAAATTGTCCATACATATATTCAATTGTCTGGTCACACGCCTCTGACTTGAAAAAGCCGAATAAGTGATCCATACCGAATTGTGATTGATTAAAAATTGATCGCTATGGGTGAAAAGTATACCCGCGGTTTGTGAGTTGGGAATACTGGATCACTGAATTTGGTCAGGGCCTCATCTGAGGATGTAGGGAAAACAGCAGGTAGGCAGGATGCAAACCCAAGTAGTCGACAAGTCGAGCGGCGTCCTGAGTTCGTTTGATTCCACGACAGTGGTTTTAGACTCTCCAGGATTCGTCAAGCTGGCGATGGCGCAGGAAGACATACTTTCCTTTTCTAGGTCTGGTGACGATCTGATTGTTCAGCTCGCATCAGGTGAAGTCATAACGATTGAAAATTTTTACCTCGCGGATGCGTCGAGTACCCAGAGTGATCTTTTTATCGAAGATCCAGAGTCGGGTGAGGTATTACTCGCTCAGCAGGGTGTCGATGGTTCCATATTTTCAATGGCGCAGGTCAGTAGTGGGGCGGATGTCGCCGGAGTGATCCCCCCCACTGGTGAAGTTGTTTGCCCATGGGTATGGGCCGGTCTCGCGGCGCTGGGAATAGGGGCGATAGCGGCTTCTTACGATAACGATGATAATCGTTCTACGTTCGAGGCATATAACCCGCCACCTCCACCTCCACCGCCGCCTCCGTCCCCCCCTGCGCCGCCGCCGCCAACGCCACCGGCACCGCCGCCGCCAACGCCACCGGCGCCGCCACCGCCAACGCCACCGGCACCGCCGCCGCCAACGCCACCGGCGCCGCCACCGCCAACGCCACCGGCACCGCCACCGCCGCCACCGCCGCCGCCACCGCCGCCGCCACCGCCGCCGCCGCCGCCGGATGGCGACGCAGACGCGGACTCTGACGCGGATGCTGATGCGGATACAGACGCGGATGCCGATGCCGATGCGGACACAGACGCCGATGCGGATGCCGATGCGGATACAGACGCTGACGCCGACGCCGACGCCGACGCCGACGCCGACGCCGATGCTGACGCCGACGCCGACGCCGATGCCGACGCCGACGCCGATGCTGACGCCGATGCCGATGCCGATGCCGATGCCGATGCCGATGCTGACGCCGACGCCGACGCCGATGCGGATGCCGACGCCGATGCTGATGCCGACGCCGACGCCGACGCCGACGCCGATGCGGATGCTGACGCCGACGCCGACGCCGATGCGGATGCTGACGCCGACGCGGATGCGGATGCGGATGCAGATGCCGATGCGGATGCCGATGCGGACGCCGATGCGGATGCCGACGCGGACGCCGACGCCGATGCGGATGCCGACGCGGATGCTGACGCCGATGCGGATGCGGATGCGGACGCGGACGCCGACGCCGACGCCGATGCGGATGCTGACGCGGATGCTGACGCGGATGCCGATGCGGATGCCGATGCTGACGCCGACGCCGACGCCGACGCCGACGCCGACGCCGACGCCGATGCTGACGCCGATGCCGATGCCGATGCCGATGCCGATGCGGATGCCGATGCTGACGCCGATGCTGACGCCGACGCCGACGCCGACGCCGACGCCGACGCGGATGCAGACGCGGATGCAGACGCTGATGCCGACGCTGATGCCGACGCTGATGCAGACGCTGACTGCGACATAAATATCGATATCGACATCGATATTGATATTGACTGCGAGTGTGATGCGGACGCTGATTCAGACGCAGACGCAGACGCAGACGCAGACGCAGACGCAGACGCAGACGCAGACGCAGATGCAGACGCAGATGCCGATGGCGACGCCGACTGGAGCTACAGTTACGAGCTCAATCTGCATGGCTATGACATCGATATTGATATTGACGTAGACATCGATAAAACGGGCAGTCACAAAGATGGTGATTGCGAGATCGATATAGACGTAGACATTGACATTGACATCGAATGTGACGCTGATGCCGACTCGGATGCGGATGCGGATGCGGATGCGGATGCGGATGCGGATGCGGATGCGGATGCGGATGCGGATGCGGATGCGGATGCGGATGCGGATGCGGATGCGGATGCGGATGCGGATGCGGATGCGGATGCGGATGCGGATGCGGATGCAGATGCCGATGGTGATGCCGACGCGGATGCAGACGGTGATGCCGATGCGGATGCCGATGCGGATACAGACGCCGATGCGGATGCCGACGCGGATGCAGATGGTGATGCCGATGCGGATGCCGATGCGGATACAGACGCAGATGCGGATGCCGACGCGGATGCAGATGGTGATGCCGATGCGGATGCTGACGGTGATGCCGATGCCGATGCCGATGCGGATACAGACGCCGATGCGGATGCCGACGCGGATGCGGACGGTGATGCCGATGCGGATGCAGACGGTGATGCCGATGCGGATGCGGACGGTGATGCCGATGCGGATGCGGACGGTGATGCCGATGCGGATGCGGACGGTGATGCCGATGCGGATGCGGACGGTGATGCCGATGCGGATGCGGACGGTGATGCCGATGCGGATGCGGACGGTGATGCCGATGCGGATGCGGACGGTGATGCCGATGCGGATGCAGACGGTGATGCCGATGCGGATGCAGACGGTGATGCCGATGCAGATGCAGACGGTGATGCCGATGCAGATGCGGACGGTGACAGTGACGAAGAGCCAGAGGATCTACCCAATGGTATTTCGTACGCTGCATTTGAGCTGCAAGATGGAACAGTCGTCAAAGTCGAGTATGGAGATGATGACGACATCAAGGATCCGACACATCCGGCCACGCTCATAGATTGTATCGAAGAAGAGTACGGTCAGGACGTCGTCGGCGAGTACATCATCAAAGCAGGTAACGAGCATTACGATGGAGACGGAAACCCGAGAGACCCTGAAGTCGATGGATGGCCAGTGAATATGGCCGGAAATGTGGGTGGTCCGGGTGTCGAAACTGTCGCGCTTGAAGATCTCTGTGACGATGATGAGATGATGATGCAGACGGAAAGTGATGCATCCGGGTTTATGTCTGCAGAGCTCGCTTCAGAGCTGGATCAGATGGGTGAAGCGCATGGACTTGATCAAGACCAGGTCCAGGCACTGAAACAGTCGATCCAGGATCAGCTGGAGGATGCTCTGGAAGATGTGATCAGCCTGGCTGAACTTTCCGAAAGCAGTACGTCGGATGGCGGAGACTCGGATTCCCATCACCAGGATGGTGACGGGCAACCGTTGACTCTCGAGGACTTGGTCGAGGATCTCTTTAATGATGATTCTCTACCGGGGCTGGGTTCCAGCAGCTTCCTCGGGCAGAGTCTGACGGAAGTGTTTGATCCGGGAGAATCACCCGACAACTTGCCTCCGGATATGGATGACCCGATGAGAGATCTCTGGTCTCAAAATGGACACCATGATCTGTAGGTAAATTCACCATAAACAGCCCACTTTTTGGGCGCCATAAGCACCGGGCCAAAAGCCCGGTGCTTTTTTTTTGAACTAAACTTAGTGCGGCATTAGGTATAACTACCCGCACAGGTTTGCGCCTTCGGCATTCAGTTGCGGAATAAAAGTGAATAAATGTGAGCCAACAGTACGCGATGTTTTTGTCAGGGAAGGCTGCGCGTCGTATCGCCTGCCACATAGTCGGTGTTTCAGCTCTGCTGGCACTGCCATTTTCATTGGCGGATGAGTCTGAGAATTCCTTTCAGACCATTAGCCCCAGTGACTTGCAGAGTGGATCTGACGCCAGTCCTTTCCTCAATGCACAGCCGCTCAACCCCTCAGTCACTGCCAGCTCAAATACCTGGCAGCTGGGTATCACCGAGGCCGTGCAAAAGGCCGTTGAATGGCACCCGGCAATTGGCGAGTCCGTAGGCGTGTTACACCAGCAACAGGAAAATATTCGCAGGGCGCGATCCGGCTATTATCCGCAGGTCAACGTGGGTGTGATTGGTGGCTACGACAGCGAAACCAATGGCGATGGTGACGGGCATGCGGTCCAGTTATATCTTTCCCAGGTTCTTTATGACTTCGGGAAAATCTCCGGCAGCGTTGATTCTGCTACGGCCGGCGCGCGTGCAGCTCAAGCCCAGGTATTGCAGCAAATTGATGCTATAGCACGGGATACAGCGGAGGCAGCCATCGAGGTTCAGCGTTATCAGGCATTGCTTGAATCCGCCGATGCGCAGATTCAGGGGGTGTCTGCTATTTCCCGCCTGGTCAAAATTCGCAGTGATCGTGGCGCGAGCACGCGTTCAGACGTCCTGCAGGCGCAATCGCGGATGGAGTCCGCCAGAGCCAATCGTCAGCAGTTGCAGGCGCAGCTGAACCGTTGGCGCAGTGTATTGCAGAATCTGATGGGCGTGCAGCAGAGCGTTGCGCTATCCATAGGATTGCCGGAACCGGTATTGAATGGCTGTTTGGTTGATCCCATGCAAGCCAATTACGCGCCTGCGGTACTGCTTGCGGAAGCGCAGCGGGCTGAAGCCGTAGCACAATTGAAAGAAGCTCGTGCTCAGGCGTGGCCCACGCTGTCTCTGGACGGCAGTGTAAACAGCTATCTAGATCAGGAATACGTGGACGCCAATGCGCTTAATGACCATGAAAGCGCGGTATTTCTCAACCTCTCCATGCCGATCTACCAGGGGGGGAGGATTTCTGCGAGCAAGGAAGCGGCGAGTTTTGCCATGCGCTCTGCAGAGGCGGCAAAAGACAATGCCCGGCTGACCGTGGCCCGGGATCTGCGCATCGCGCAAAGCCAGAGTCAGGGGTTGCAGCGGAGTATATCCATTCTCGAAGCGCGCTTGCGCGCAATATCCGAGACGCGCGATCTCTACCGTCAACAGTACTCCTCCCTTGGTAGCCGAACCCTGATTGAATTACTCAATTCGGAAGAGGAGCTGCATCAGGCGCGGATAGAAAAAAACAATACCGAATACGACCTGCACAAACTACAGGTGGATTGCCTGTACACCGTAGGCGAAATCAGGAATGCATTTGATCTTCAGGCGCGTCCCATTCAGGGAGTAGAGGTACTGCCGTAAGCACTATGGACGGCAGCAGTTTGCAGGAGGTGGCAGGAGCCGTATATGCAAGACTCCGAAAGTGAGCAGAAGGAATACACACCCTGGGTGCATGCGATACTGGCGATCGCCAGGCATTACCGGCTCGAGTTTTCTGAAGAAAATATCCGCATCGCTTCCCGATGGGGGCAGCAGGAAACGGTGGAAGGTGTTGTGCGCAGCATGGCGCGGCAAGCGGGCCTGGTAGCCAGATTTACTGAGTTCGATAAATCCATGTTGAGCCCCTGGCGCTTGCCTCTGGTGGTCCAGTTGCGTGGCGGACAAATTGGCGTTATCGAAACTACCGATGGTAAGGGACACCTCGCCGTTTCCTTCAGTGGCGACCGCGGTGCTGCTACGCGGATCAATGTCGAGTCCCTCGTTCCCCATATCATTTCAGTGGTGGTGTTGCGCCCGGCACACAATGTCGCTGACGCCCGTGTTGATGACTATGTGAAACCCCAGCAGAAACACTGGTTTCGTTCAATTATCCTAAGGGACCTGAAGCCATACGGGCATGTGATGATCGCCACAACGGTGGCGAACGTGCTGGCACTCGCGGGTATTCTTTTCTCCAAACAGGTTTACGACAGAGTCATACCTGCAGAGTCCACGCCGACTTTATATGTGCTGTTCAGCGGTGTCCTGGTCGCAGTACTGTTTGATTTTATCATGCGTATCAACCGTATCCGCGTCACAGATTTGCTGGGGAAACGTGCGGATATCCGTGTGTCCGACCTGGTATATGGCCATGCGGTGCGGCTCCGCAACAGCGCCAAACCAAAATCCACTGGTGCGTTTACCTCCCAGATCCGGGAGCTGGAGCGGGTGCGCGAAATGGTGACTTCGACCACCATTCTGGCAATGGCAGATATGCCATTCTTCTTTCTGTTTCTCGGATTCCTCTGGTATGTGGCGGGGCCCCTGGCGTTGATTCCGTTGGGCGCGTTGGTGTTGCTGATTGTTCCCGGCCTTTTGGCCCAGAAAAAACTGGCGCGCCTCGCCGGTGAATCCATCCGCGAATCCTCTCTGCGCAATGCAATGCTCGTAGAGACGGTGCAGGGGATGGAGGATATCAAGGCGATGCAGGCCGAGCAGCGTTTCCAGCAACAGTGGAACCACTACAACGCCGTTACCGCAGAATCCAACCTGCGCCTGCGTGGCCTTATAGGCCGACTGGTGACATGGACACACAATGTTCAGTCCAGTGTATTTGCCATCATCGTGCTGTTCGGCGCGCCGATGGTGATGGCCGGTGACATGACCACGGGTTCGCTGGTAGCAGCTTCTATCCTCGGTTCGAGGATGATGGCCCCCATGTCGCAGATTACCCAGGTACTGAGCCGGTGGCAGCAGGCAAAGTATGCGTTAAAGGGACTGGACCACATCATGCAGCTGCCGGTGGATCACGCTGAAGGCAGTAAGCGCGTGCATTTGTCCTGCATCACCGGAAATTATCAGTTGCGTCAGGCGTCTTTTAAGTACGGCGCCGAGTGTGAGAGTCCGGCGCTGTCTGTGAATGTGCTGAAAATTCGCGCCGGCGAAAAAATCGCGGTGCTGGGGCGGAACGGTGCAGGCAAATCCACTTTACTGCAGGCACTGTCGGGCATGCTGGAGCCGAGCGCTGGCGAGGTGATTCTCGAGGGAGTCAGCATGGGGCACATCGATCCCGCCGATACTCGTCGTGATATCGGCCTGTTGACTCAGAATGCCAATCTTTTCCACGGAACCCTGCGAGAAAATGTCACCCTGGGCGCGCCGGGAGCCACGGATAAGGAAATCATTGCTGCGCTGGATATGTCGGGCGCGCTCGAATTTATCCGCAAGCTTCCGAAGGGTATGGATCATGTGATTTTGGAAGGGGGACTGGGGTTGTCTGGCGGCCAGCGGCAGTCCCTGCTGCTGGCGCGACTGTTTATCCGCAACCCCAGTGTGGTTTTACTGGATGAGCCCACCGCATCACTGGATGACGTAACGGAAAAAAGGTTTATTAGCAAACTGCAGCAGTGGGCGGAAGGCCGCACTTTGATATTTGCCACGCACCGTACCAGCACCCTGAAGCTGGCGGACAGAATCCTGGTGGTTGATAACGGGCAGCTGCTGATGGATGAAAGCAAAGAGGTCGCGTTGCAGAAGCTTTCCCAGAATGCGACGCAGAATGGAGCACGGCAGGGACAGGAAGTGTCCGGAGAAAAACTGTCGGACAGTGAACAGGTGAGCTGATGGCAAGAGAAGTAGCTATTACCGACCCCGAATCGTCGGCGATCAGTAGGCGGCAGGAGAAATCTTCCCAGGCTGCCAATGTCGCCATACTGGAAGCGGACTTTCACAATGCCGGTGCCCATTACGAAAAAGACTCTGACGATGCGCAGCTTACCCGATCGAGCCGGGTTATCTGGGTTTTTTTCCTGTTTCTCGTGTGTTTCGTTACCTGGTCTTATTTCGCCAAGGTGGATGAAGTGTCCAAAGGGCAGGGCAAAGTAATCCCTACTTCCCGGGCACAGATTATCCAGTCCCTTGAAGGGGGCATCTTGGCCGATCTGAATGTCAAGGAGGGCGACATAGTAAAGCCCGGTGAAGTACTCGCCCAGCTGGACCCGACCAAAGTACGCTCCAATGTAGAAGAGGGAGAGGCACGTTATCGAGCGGCTTTGGCGAGTGCTGCACGGTTGAGTGCAGAAGTAAATGGCACCGCCCTGCGATTCCCGGAAGAACTGAGCGGCTTCGAGGATCTCATCGCCAAAGAACGCAGGCTCTATCAGACACGACAAGGCAGCTTGCAGGATTCCCTCAGTAGCCTGAAAGAGGCCAGGGACCTGATAGAGCGTGAACTCTCGATTACCCGGGATCTGGTGAGTTCCGGCGCAGCCAGCAACGTGGAGGTGTTACGCCTCAGTCGGCAGAAATCCGAGCTGGACCTTAAGATCAAGGATGTGCGCTCGGAGTATATGGTGCGCGCCCGTGAGGAACTGGCTGGTGTGAGTGCTGAAGTGGATGCCCTGACTTCGGTGATCGAAGGGCGGGCAGATTCGTTGACCAGGCTCACCCTGAAGTCACCCGTGCGCGGGATCGTCAAGGATATCGAAGTCACCACCATCGGTGGTGTTATCCCACCCAATGGCCGTCTTATGGAGATTGTTCCTCTGGATGACAGGCTCCTGATCGAAGCGCAAATCTCCCCAAGGGATATCGCGTTTATTCATCCGGGACAGGACGCCAAGGTCAAAATCACGGCCTATGACTACTCCATCTACGGCGGCTTGGATGGGAAAGTAACCACCATCTCGCCGGACACCATCCAGGATGAAACTCGACCTGGAGAATACTTTTATCGCGTGCTGATCCTGACGGACTCCCACGCTCTTATTAACCGTGCGGGAAAGGAATTCCCGATTGTGCCGGGTATGGTTGCCAGTGTGGATGTCAAAACCGGCTCCAAAACCGTGTTTGACTATCTGGTGAAACCTTTTAACCAGGCTGGCGAGGCGCTAAGGGAGCGTTGAATCGCAGCTTCCCGGTCTTCAAGACCTGCGAGGCACGTAGCGGAGGACAGGTAAAGGTATAGGGAAATGCCATGTATCGACAAATTTTTGCAGCTTTTCTGCTGATGATAGCTCTGTTGGAGAACGCGTCCAGCGAATCCCGAAGGCCTGGTGTCAAGGTGACACTGGAGGCGGAGATCACCGTCACTAACGACACCAATAGTCCTCTCAATGGCTATGTCCATCGTATAGCGGCCCCGGTCGGAGATCACATGCAGCAGAAACTGCTGGGTATTCGACACGATGATGTCAGTGAATTTGAACGCAAATCGTTCAAGCATGAGGCCGGTGACTACGTGGAGCTGGAGTGGGATATTCCCGCCAACAGCAAGTCAACGAGAAAGGTTTATTTCGACTTACTGGTTAAATCCTATGAGATTTCTGATGGGCAGATGTCTGGGCAGACGATGTCTCCTGGCAGAGATTTTCAGCGCGAAGAACCTGACAGTATCTACCTTCAACCCGCGGAGTATATTGAGTCAGACAACGATCAAATCCTGAAACTCGCCCATCATATCCAGCGGACTTACAGCGATCCGGAGGCACAGCTGCGAGCTGCTTTCCTGACGCCCCAGCAAATGATCCAGTACCGGCGCCAGTCTACCCGAGGGGCACTCTATGCGGTGTCTGCCCGTCAGGGCGACTGCACGGAATATGCGGCGTTGTTTGTGGCGCTGGCCCGAGCCATGGGGTTTCCCGCGAGAATGACCTCGGAATTCCTGTTTACCGAGCACCATACTTTCTCCCAGCCCAACCATCACGCTGCCGAGGTTTACTTCAACGGTCACTGGGTACCCGTGGATGCAAATCTGGCACTGGATCCAAAATTTGGATACGGCTTTGGTTCTGGTGCCCACAGCAAAATTGTACTGAATAGAAACTCGGTCTGGGTCTGGTCCAATCTTTGGCCCCGTGGCACCAGTAAACGACCCGGCAGTGTCGATGTAGGTATGCAGTGGAAAATCTACGATATGCGGAGGGATTGAGCATGTCCGGAAAATTGCCTGTAGATAGTGTCATGCAGGAGACTGGGGAAAATGACTATTCAGATTCTCCACTGCTGAATAACTGGGACGACGTGGGTATCCAGTTGTTATGTAATGCGGCAGCCCGTCAGGGGTTGGAAGTTCACTATCACCGTCGTCTGATTTTTGAAGTTTTCAATCAGCAGCAGAGAGTCGTATTTCGGCAAAACTCGCCGGGAAACTCTGCAGTATTTACCTATTGCGCCCGCCAGAAGCAGATTGCCAAAGACATCCTGGCAGAAAATGGTGTACCGGTGCCGTCCGGCGGGATATTCGAAAGCTACGTGGCGGCGCTGCGATATTTCCAACAGGCGAAGACTGCGGTAACGGTAAAACCAAACGATGGCTCCTCCGGTGCTGGGGTAAGCAGCAATGTAGCCAACGAAGCCGATTTCAAGGTTGCCTGGGCCTATGCGCGGAAGCACGGTCGGCAGATCATCGTTGAGCAGAACGTATTTGGAGAGGATATACGGGTAATTGTGATTGCCGGTGTGGCGCAAGCTGCTTATGTAAGGATCCCTGCGCATGTTGTGGGGGATGGCGAAAGCAGTATTCGGCAGCTGGTGGAGCGGAAAAATACGCTCCGTAAAAGAAATCCCAGTCTGCGCCTGGACCTGATGAAGCGGTTTGATCTACTCGAACGGCAGAATACTTCCTTTGATCACATACCTGCCAGCGGTGAGAAGGTTCAGCTTACCACTGTGGCCAATGCATCGGCCGGTGGGGAGACGGTACAGATATTCGACCGACTGGATCGTGAGGTTCTGGCGGTCGCAGAACAGGCCGCACAATGCTTTCCCGGGCTGATTCAGGTGGGGGTCGATCTTATTTATACGGGTGGTAGCCATGCTGATAGTTCAGAGCAGGCTGCGTCACTGCCGCCAGCCTATGTGATCGAGGTCAATTCCAATCCGGGTATCTGCGATGCAGTATTTCCCTCCTACGGTCGCCCCATCGATGTTCCGGGAAAACTGATCTCGAACGTGTTTTCCTCGGGGGCGCTGAATCAGGAAGGTCAGCCGCCGCTACAGATTGCGCTGGCCAGGCCTTATCGGTACGGAGAGTTTGACCGCGCATTCCGACGTGGTGCACTGCGCTCGGTTGATCTGATCGCCCAGGCGGCCTACGCACACAACCTCCAACTGCAATCATTGTCGGATACGGTATTTTCCCTGGAGTCCCAACAGTCGCGATGTATGTTTCATGGAGGCATGCCGCAGAATGTGCTGATGGTCACCAGAAAGATTACCCGTAATCGCAGCTGGATGGACGAGATACTTCCTCGCAGCAATGGATTCAGTGAGGAAGGTAGCGCGCGCCTGAAACGTTTCCGTCTGCTGGTAGTTGGGCGCAAGCTGGTTTCCGTATTACATATAAGGACAACCAATGGCGGCCAGGACTCTTTGCGCGAGGATGTCAGTGATCTGGTTAATCCCAGCGTACTGCCTATTGTCGAATCTACTCTGGCAGCGATCTATGATCCGCATATCGCGGGTATTGATCTTTTTGTGGATGATATTTCGGCGGAGATGAACGGTCAGCAGTGGTTCGTTCAGGATGCTGTCTGTAATCCCCAGTTGGGCTGGCACCACTTCCCTGATCGCGGGATGAACAGGGATATTGCCGGCGCCCTGGTACAAAGTCTGTTCCCGGAAGTCCTCACCGAGGAGCCCCCGCTAAAAGGCGTACGACTGCTGATTAGCGGTCGTGTTCAGGGCGTAGGCTTCCGGCGTTGGCTGAAGTTGATGGCGATCCGCCACAGTGTCAGTGGCTGGGTCAAAAATTTGCGCGATGGATCTGTAGAGGTGCTGCTTGAAGGTAGCCCGACGGGTATCGCAGCGCTGGAAAAAATGTGCCACAAGGGCCCTGCAGAAGCGAAAGTTGACGCTGTCAGTAGTGAAGAAATCCGCTGTACCGGAAGACTGGCTTTCACCGCGATTGCCTGAACCCGGCGGTTGAAACTGAGTGTGTGCACACAGCTTCAGGCTGAGATGGATGTGAGTAAACCAAAAGGATATTGAGGTGGAGTAATGCACACCATTCGAACGGCATTTAGTACCCCGATTTTCATTCGGGATATCGAAGACTCTGAGGGCGTCAATGATCGCCTGACGCGTATCATTCTAGATATGGAAGCCAGTACACCCGGAATGAAACGGTCGAATATAGGTAGCTGGGATTCGAAGAAAGACCTGTTCGAATGGCCCTTTGAAGAGATTCGAACTCTCAAAAAGTGGATTGCCTCTGGAGTGAAGGAGGTGACCCTGAAGGCCACCAAGAATAAGTTCAACCCCCATACCCAGGACATGCTGGCCCATGCGTGGGCAAATGTATCCCGCGCAGATAGTTACCGGAAGATCCACAACCATGAAACCTGTACCTGGTCTGGTGTTTACTACGTAAAGTCGGACCTGGTCAAAAACAAAAGTGTCAGCAGTGGCAACATTGAATTCCTTGACCCGCGGATGTTATGTATTTCCGCGGAGCTGCCCAATAGCAGCTTTGGTAGCCGGGTTCGTGTAGTACCGCGGCCCGGCCGACTGGTTATTTTCCCCAACTGGCTGCTGCACTACGTCAACCCGGTGGAGGATGACTCTCTGCGTATCTGTATCGCGTTTAATGTGAAGCTGGATACAAAAACTGTGCGTCGCCGTGCGGGCACAATGTTACCCATGTTTCGGCAGTCGAACGAGGAAATGTCCACGGGATCACCGCAAGGGGTGCCGTATCCTATCCCGGAAGAACCGGTCCCGTCGGTATCCTCAGTGCAGCCCGAGAGCGCTAGCCTGCCCGGCAGCACTGACTGAGTTGACCACCGCCGGCAAGCTTTACCGGCGGTGACTGGGAGTCTACCTCAGACGGTGACTCCCTCATTGATCAACTTTTTCAGTACTGTTGGCAAACTGCCAAAGTCGGAATCCCGCCGGGATCCTTTGATCAGAATAAGGTCTCCCTCACTGGCAGTTTCCAGCAGATAATTCGCCATTACGTCAATGGATCCGAAGTGCGGTCCAAGTAGCGCTTCCGGCAATTGCGCGCGCAGGTAGCGCATCTCTTCCCCATGAGTGACGACCAGGTCCACACCGGATTCCACAAGCGGCTTGGCGAGACTGCCATGCAAGGCCTCGGCTTCGTCTCCCAACGCCACCATACGTCCCAATACGGCAATTTTTCGCTGGTTATCGCCCACGGCGATTTGTCCCAGTACAGAAAATGCATTCAGCATGGAACTCACAGTGGCATTCCAGCTGTCATCAATGATCTTGACGCTGCCTCGCGGAAATCCTAACTGGGTTTGGTCCAGGTGTCCTTCATCCAGCTGTAATTGTTCCAGTGCCGCGGCGGCCTCCGGGATCGAGCGGCCCATGGCGTAAACAGCGCACAGGGCGGCGACCGCGTTGTTTACCATACCGAGACTGGGTGCAGGTATTGTCAGTGTGTGTGTTTCTTCCGCTACTTCGATCAGTACGCGACTGCCCTGGCTGTCTCCCTGGATATCGAGAATGCGGACTTCGGCAGTATCACTGGTTCCGAAGATGATCACGCGTTTGGCGTGTTGTCGCGCTTTCTCCAGTATGTATTCGAAGTGCTGCAGGTGCTCGCCGACAATCGCCACCGAGCGGCCGATCAGTCCGTCGAAAATACGGGATTTCCACAGCGCGGTATCTTTTGTGCTTTTTACCCTGCTACTCGTTTGAGAGACCCCGATCTCGGTAACCATTGCAATTGTTGGGTGTATGCGCCGGGTGATGGGGCCCTGTTTCATCCACAGTGCGCTTTGTGCGACTTCAATAACCGCAGCTTGGTGCTCTGCGCTGAGACTGGCCAGCATCGACGGCGCTCCGACCCGGGAATTGTAATTGCCGAGACTGCTCAGCGCCTTCTGCCTGCCGCCCAGCATGTCCCTCAGCATTTTCACCGTGGAGGACTTACCCGCAGTGCCGGTAATGGCAATTACATCCCCACTGTACCGGTAGCGGGCGGCCAACCCGAGTTCAATGATTGCCTTGATGGGATCCGCTACCTGCAACACCGGTAACCCTTCCGGTAATCCCGCAACCGGTCGCTGTACGATCACTCCGGAGAGGTTGTGGCCGGCACGCAAGGCGATTTCCGCTAGCTTTTCGTGCAGGTCCCAGGATGTATATTTTTCCGGGGAGCTGCGTTCATGGTAGGCGCGGTCACTACTTTTATGAGCCACGAACATGGCGGGTGTGAGAGATTGTTCGATAAAGCTCTGCCCGGAAACCACACTGCGGGTAAACCAGCCCTGGGGCGGAGGCACCAGCCAGTCTCCCCCGGTCACATCAGCGATCTGTTGCGCGTTCCAGGTTTGTCCCGGAACCTGGCGAAAGATGCTGAGAGGAAACTCGCTACGATAAGTTGGCGGCTCGCGTCCGTCGATGGTGTTGAACGCTTTTTGGTTCCTGCCAGCGACGCCGGGGCTTTTCGATGCTTTTTCCGGCGTCAGGATTCTCAGGGTTATAAGCTCATCGTTGATGGGCACCGGATCGATAACCGTTTCCGAACCTTTTATGCCGATCTGGATCTGCAGTTCGCCGTTGCGTAATTGCCGGGAGGCCGGTGGCCGCAGCCCGTAGTAGTCTCGATAGATGACCCCGGTTTGCCAGCTGCTGGTGGGCATTTGCCAGTCACAGGGGTCGTGATCCATCGACTTTCCCCAGTAGGGCATGGAAGTTGGGGCAACCGGAACTGCGCGGATATCCAGGCGAAGGTTTTCTGTGGTTGGCTCTATGAGGGTCCAGAAGGTTTCCACAAAGATTAATTGCCGCCTGTCGATGATTTGCGGGCGGCTGCGCATCCCTATCAGACGCAAGGGACCAAATTCGCGCGCGGTAATCGCTGCATCGGAGGGCACCTCCCCAACAGTCCAGTTCTTGTTGGGAGGGCGCCTGACCTGGTCCAGTAACGCGAGGCTATAGCGGGTTTTCTGGGCGGGTGGCGAATTTGTCGATACCCGGTTCGGTGGGGTCAGTGGGCACTCCGCACTGCCGTCCTGTAATAGAGACAACTCTGTGCCCAGCGCGCTGCACTTTTCCGCGTAACGCTGGCTTACCGCCAGGCCTTGGCGTCCGCCCAGCTGCTGGCTGAAACCGAAGCCGCAGCCAACCGGGAAGAACCTTATGTTTTCCACGCCCCGTTGACTGAGTGCGAGTTGGAATATCCCGCTGTCCTTCAGCTTGCGACGCACGGAATCAAACAGCAGATCGCCGGCATCGTGAATAATCGGCCGGTTGTGGTAGATTTCTATTCCTTGCAGTACATGTGCGCTGGTGCCCAGTACCCCATCTGCCCCTGCATCAATGATGCTGTGACCAATTGAGATTTCGATCGCGGTAGGAGACTCTTCGAGGTTTGCACCCCAGTGCACTGCCACCAGCACTACCTGTGCCCGGGCGCGCACGGCAGCGATGCGCGGCCTGAGCATCGCTGTCCAGGCTTCTGGATCACGTAGGGGCAGGTAGGCACATCCCGGACTCCGGGTATTTGCGGCAAAGTGTTTCTGGGTGGCATCGATGGAAAAAACTGCCACATTGAGGTCGCCGGCTGGACGAATGGCGGGCGTCAGTGCGGCTTCCAGATTACTGCCGGATCCAGTGTGCGCGATTCCCAGCTCATCCAGCCAGAAACCCTGTTCGAGTAACGCCTGGTTTCCGTAGTCACCGCTGTGGTTATTGGCGGTGGTCACCATGTCGATGCCGGCGTGGCAAAGAAGTCGCAACATTTCCGGGCGCGCGCGATAGTAGTAGGGAGATCCCTCGCCTTTATCAACGCCTTGCTCACCGCTGGTGGCTACCACGCACTCGAGGTTGATTACACTCAGTTCTGCTTCACTCAGTGCAGGAATTTTTCCTAGAACAGTTTCCTCTCCCAGCTCCTCCAGTCGATAGTGCTGACGTCGCGCGAGATTGACATCGCCGCCCCAGGCAAGTATGGGGTGTTCGCTTTTTACCGGTGCCGGCAGCGGGTTGCCTGTAGTCGCTGGGGAGAACTCGGGCGGGCAACCGCCCTGCAGCAGATACTTCCGGAAGGCTACAAATCCGGAGAGGTAGTGTTCTACATCGTCGATCCGCACCCGGAAGGCGTGGTGGCGAATATAAAAGCTGCCGGTAATCTTGCCGGGGTTTTTGAAATACATGGCGTATTCCGGCCAGAAATACCCATTCAACAAGTACATGGCGCGGGTGTGCAGGGCGCGGTAGAATTTCCGTAAATCCAATTGTTGTAGCAGGTAGGAAAATTCCTTCTCATTGCGCAAGCGCGTGACCATGCGCTCCGCGGCCATCATCAGTTCCAGCAGGGTGGGGAAGGTGGTGATACGCTCCAGCACAAAGTCCAGATACCCGGATACATTCTGTATGCCGAACTGGTAATAGCGGGCTTCCGGGCGGTACAGCGTCAGTTCGTTGACACAGTAACTGAGCCAGTGATCGTGGGCTTCCCAGTGGTTGTTGGCAATGAAATATTCAAACGCTTTTTCAACGATGCCCAACCAACGGGAATCCTTGGTGAGACCGTACAAGCGCATCAGGCCGAAGGCCGCTTCGCCATCGTAGTAGATGATCCGAAACGCATCCTTCACGGAGAGCTCCGGATATTTCAGTACATGGACAAACTTCCCGCTCGTATCATCCTGCATGAACTGTATGCCGAGGGCGAGCTGTTCCATTAGCTCACGATACTGCTGGCTGCCGGTCAGTTCGGTGTACTTCACCATTGCCAGCAGGCATACCGCATTGCCACCCAGTTTGATTTCCCCGTTTGCCTCTACCAGAAATGCCGCTTCGTCACCGCCGGGCAATCTGGTCTTTTTGATCAATTTGGTGGTTAGATGATGCAGAGCCCGGTCGATGGACCTTTTTGCGCGGTCCCCGCCGGTGACTTCCCACCCTTCAATCATGGCGTAGGTGGAGCTGGCGTGGCGCAGGGTGTTGTAAGTGCCGATGGCGCGATCAAAGCAGCAGTGCCACCCGTATTCGAAACGTCCGTTGGTTAGCACCTGGCTGGCGAGATAATGGGTGCTGGTGTCAATTAGCCGATGGCTGGTGGCCTCATCCAGCTCCTCAATAATGCGGCGGCCAGCATTGCGGCCTGGCCCGTACAGGAGCTGGGGCGCGGTTTTGCTGTCGAGAAAAATACCCGCGGTGCTGAGCAGGGTGACCGGTGCCTGCTCTTCAAAGTTAAGCGGCGTGTTTTTTCCAAAACGCTGATCGGTATAAGCGCGAAACCGATCTCGGTTAATTACCACGTGGGCAATCTTGTTGCCACCGTAGAGCATGGCGTTGCCGTTCAGCTCCTGCTCCAGGAAGGCCGTTTTCCAGTCCGGGTCCAGTGCAAGGCCGTAGCGAAAGTAGCCCCGCTTGGTTATACGGAAACGTTTCTGCATGGCTTGCCAGTCCATGGCTTCACTGTCGGTCACCCAATCGATGCGCAGCCAGCGACCTTCCATCTTTGCACTTTTAAGCAGCTTGCGGGCCTGTGATGCCAGCTTCAGCCACAGTGCGTCCAGATTGTCCGAGCGTCCATGGCACACCCTGGCACGTTGCTTGCCATCACTGACGGAAAAAAACAGGGTGTAGGGGGGCGTTAGTTCGACGAGTTGTTGCTCGACACTGGGGCGGGCGCGGAGCAGTAGATCGGACAGGGTATTGGACTTGGCCATGACGCAGATTCTTTCCTGTAACTCTTTATTGTTCGAGGCAGGGAAGAGCGCCGTCTAGTGGTCGTGCCGGATATTGCCGGCACCGGGTGACAGGTGGACTGTGAGCGCTTCCCTGGCAACGCAATCCGTATCCCAGAGTATAGTTCTGCGACTTGCTCTCGCCGGGAAACCGACGACAGAAACGGAGGCAATTCGGTGCGGTAAGGTCGCTGATTCCGATGGAAGGAAGGCTTTGGGAGGTGGGGAGCGATAGTTGACTGGAGCGGGAAGAACCGTGAACCAGTGGTGCGCGGGTGGTCACCGGGACCACCCGCACTGGCGCGTGAGGATTACAGCTCGGCGGCGAGACGAGAGCCCTGGTCGATTGCCCGCTTGGCATCGAGTTCAGCGGCTTCATGGGCGCCACCGATCAGGTGGCTGGACTGGCCCCGTGCCTGCAGTTGCTCATGCAGTTCGCGCAGGGGCTCCTGTCCGGCGCACACCACGATGTTGTCCACTTCCAGCAGCTTGGCTTCTTCGCCGACAAGGATATGCAATCCCTGATCGTCGATCTTCTCGTAGCTGACGCCCGCAAGATTCTGTACCTGGCGGTGCTTCAGGCTGGTGCGGTGTATCCAGCCGGTGGTCTTGCCGAGTCCGGCGCCAACCTTGGAGGTTTTGCGCTGCAGCAGGAAAATCTGACGGGGGCTGGTGACCGGCGACTGGGGTTTGAGTCCGGCGCGGTGTTCGAGGTGGATATCCACGCCCCATTCGTCAAAGAACTCTTCCTTGTTACTGGCAATCAGTTCATTGGCGTGGTCTTCGCTGTGGGTGAGGTATTCCGCCACGTCGAAGCCGATACCACCGGCACCGATAATCGCCACGCGCTTGCCCACCGGTTTTTTCGCTTTCAGTACGTCAAGATAGCTGAGTACCTTCGGATGCTCGATACCGTCGATTGGCGGGGTGCGCGGGGCAATACCGGTGGCGATCAGCACTTCATCGAAGCCCTCGAGATTCTCTTTAGTTGCGCGGGTATTGAGGCGTACCTCGACACCGGTCAATTCCAGTTTGCGCTTGAAGTAACGCAGGGTCTCTTCGAATTCAGCCTTGCCCGGGATCTGCTTGGCGATATTGAACTGCCCACCGACTTTGTCGTCAGCCTCAAAAAGCGTGACCTGATGGCCGCGTTCCGCCGCTACGGTAGCCGCGGCGAGGCCCGCCGGGCCAGCACCGACCACGGCAATTTTCTTAACCTGTTCGGTGGGCAGGTAATTGAGTTCTGTTTCGTGACAGGCGCGAGGGTTTACCAGACACGAAGTGAGCTTCAGCTCAAAGGTGTGATCCAGACAGGCCTGGTTACAGCCGATACAGGTGTTGATCTCGTCCGCGCGGTTTTCCGCAGCCTTGTTTACAAACTCCGCATCCGCGAGGAACGGACGCGCCATGGACACCATGTCTGCGTGACCGCTGGCGAGTACCTCTTCACCCACTTGCGGCATATTGATGCGGTTACTGGTGATGACCGGCACGCTCAGGTGCTGTTTGACCTTGGCGGTAATCTCGCTGAACGCTGCGCGCGGTACGCTGGTGGCGATGGTGGGCACCCGCGCCTCGTGCCAGCCGATACCGGTGTTGATGATATTCGCACCGGCTTTCTCGATGGCCTGTCCCAGGGCTACCACTTCGTCGAAGTCACTGCCGCCCTCAACCAGGTCCAGCATGGATAGGCGGTAGATGATGATGAAGTCTTCACCTACGGCCTCGCGGATACGACGCACAATCTCAAGGGGCAGGCGGGTGCGGTTTTCGAAGCTACCGCCCCAGCGGTCGTCGCGGTGGTTGGTGCGCGCAACGATAAACTGGTTGATGAAATAGCCCTCGGAGCCCATCACTTCCACGCCGTCGTAGCCGGCCTCGCGGGCAAGGGTGGCACAGCGAACGTAGTCGTCGATCTGCTGTTCCACTTCCTCATCGGTCAACGCCTTCGGTGTGAAAGGGTTGATGGGGGCCTGGATGGCGGAGGGGGCGACCAGAGCCGGGTTATAGGCATAGCGTCCGGCGTGGAGGATCTGCATACAGATCTTGCCGCCTTCACTGTGTACCGCATCGGTAATGGCGCGGTGCTCTGCGGCTTCTTCCGCGGTGGTCATCTTGGAAGATCCCTGGAAGACACCGCCTTCTTCGTTAGGGGCAATGCCACCGGTCACGATCAGGCCGACACCGCCGCGGGCGCGTTCGCCATAAAACGCAGCAAGGCGCTCAAAACCACCCGGGTGCTCTTCCAGGTTGGTGTGCATGGAGCCCATCAGGACGCGGTTCTTGAGGGTGGTGAAACCCAGGTCCAGAGGGGCCAGCAGATTGGGATAGGCGTGAGTCATGGTGCGTGTTCTCTTTCTGTCTACGACGGGCCTGATAATGAATCTTATATGCAAAAAGTTGCATATCGTGGCTCAAGGATAGCAAGCCGGGTAATTCGTTGACAGTGACCAATCCGACCGAATCCTCTGGCCTTGGCGCATCGCCTTACACCTCCCGGGAGGCGACGCCCGGTGCGACGTCTAGCCAAACAGGGAAATGATCTGCTCACGCAGCCACTTGTTCGCCCCATCTTCGCCCTGGCTGCGGTGCCACAGCAGGTGCCAGTCCATTTTCGGAATCTGAAAGGGAAGTTCGAAACAGCTGGCGGGGTACTGTCGGACGAGGCTGGCCGGCACGGTGAGTGCCAGATCAGTCTTGAGAACAATCAGTGGCGCCACCCGGTAGTGCTGCACCCGCAGGCGGATCTTGCGCCGGCGGCCGAGCTTGTTGAGTGCGATATCCGCCAACCCTGGGCCACTGCGACGGCTGGAGACGTGGATGTGCTCCAGGGAAAGATACTGCTCCAGGGTCAGGCTGGACTCGCTGGCCAGAGGATGATCCGGGCGCAGCATGCACTGGTAGCGATCCGCCACCAGTCGCTGCTGGTTCAACTGTGTAGCGGAGACCATGGGTATGTCCAGGGCAAAGTCCAGGCTGTTGGCTGCGAGCTCCTTGACTAGCTGGTCTCGCGGTACGTAGAAGGATTCGACGGTGATCCCGGGTGCCACCTGTTGCAGGTGTTCGAGCAATTGCGGCAGTACCAGGGTTTCCGCCATATCGTTCATCGACAGGCGCAGCGTTTTCTGTGCTGTGGATGGCTCGAACTGATGGTGTTCCGTCACGCTACTGCTCAGCAGTGCCAGGGCCTGCTGAACCCGGGGCATGATGTTCTCCGTCAGCGGCGTGGGGCTCATGCCGCTGGGGGTGCGAATGAACAGCTGGTCATCCAGCGCCCGGCGCAGCCGCGCCAGTGCATTGCTGACCGCAGGCTGGGTGATATGCAGACGCTCCGCCGCGCGGGTGAGGTTGCGCGTGGCATAGATCGCATCCAGCACCGGGAACAGGTTCATATCGATTTGCTGCAGTTGTATGGCCATTTTCCCGCCTTTCTCCCGCCAATGTGTTTCCCGCGCGCAAGCAACCGGCCCGCGCCATACAGTCATCACCATGGTGAATGATTGAATATTTACATAATAAACTTGGATGATCCAAAAGGAATCGCTAGCTTTATCTCCCAGTCGTCCCGAGGAGTGAATAACCCGGGACGTAATTCGAAACACCGTTTCCATCGTTTAGTGTGCCAACCACGGGAGAGAGGCAGTGCCAGAAATCTTCGTTGTACGCCACGGCCAGGCGTCATTTGGTAGTGACAACTACGACCAGCTTTCCGAGCTCGGCTGGCAGCAGGCGCGCTGGCTCGGCGAACACTGGGGACAGGACGGACACCAGTTCGATCATATAGTCAGCGGCGATCTGCAACGGCATCGGGAAACCGCGCAGGGAATCTGTGAGGGGCTCGGCCTGGACAAGCACCGTGTCGAGGAGTTGCCGCAACTGAATGAGTTCGACTTCAAGAAAGTTATGCACGCGTACGGAGAAAAAGATCCCGCATCGGCACCTGGCGCAAATGCCGAGCGCGCAGATTATTACCGGTTTTTGAAGCAGGCCATGCACGCCTGGTCCTCAGGGGAAATTGACGGCGCGGAGAGCTGGCAACAGTTCGAGCAGCGTATTGAAGAGGTGCTCGGTGTTCTCGCAGCCGGTGCCCGCGGTGGCAGGACACTGGTGGTCAGCTCCGGCGGTGCCATTGCGATGATGGTTCGGCAGGTGTTGGGCGCACCATCGCACAGTGTGACCCAGCTCAATATGCAGATAAAAAATACGGCGATCAGTCACTTTTTTGCCGGGCGCAGCGGCTTGAACCTGCACAGCTTCAACCATGTACCGCACCTGGATAACCGTGAGCGTCGTCAGTTTATTACCTATAGCTGAGTGGATCACCAAGCGATCGCGAACGAAAACAGCCTTGATACGAACGCAGAGAGAAAAGAGTTAGCCATGAACTTTGAATACTCCGAAAAAGTGCAGGGTCTCCTGCAGCGCCTCAAAACCTTTATCGCGGAAGAGGTTGCTCCCGCAGAACAGATCTATTACGAGCAGCTCGAACAGGACCGCTGGGGCGAACCCCCGGTGATGGAGACCCTCAAGCGCAAGGCGAAAGATGCCGGATTGTGGAACCTGTTTTTACCGGATGCCAAATTTGGCGCGGGCCTGACGAATCTTGAATATGCGCCTCTGGCAGAGGAAATGGGCAAAGTGCTGTTTTCTTCTGAGGTGTTTAACTGCAGCGCGCCGGACACCGGCAATATGGAAGTGCTTGCCCAATACGCGTCGCCAGAGCAACAGGAGCGCTGGCTGAAGCCGTTGCTCGAAGGGAGTATCCGCTCCGCCTTCGCGATGACGGAGCCCAAGGTGGCCTCCAGTGATGCGACCAATATCGAGACCGAGATTATCCGCGATGGTGATGATTACGTTATTAACGGGCGCAAGTTCTATATCAGCGGAGCGATGAACCACCGCTGTGAAATCATGATTGTAATGGGCAAAACCGCACCGGATAGTGAAGACCGCTATCGTCAGCAATCACAGATCCTGGTGCCAATGAATACACCCGGGGTGAAAGTGGTTCGTCCGATGATGGTGTTCGGCTATGACGATGCACCGGAAGGACATGCGGAGATCATTTTCGACAATGTGCGGGTGCCGAAAGAAAACCTGATCCTCGGTGAGGGGCGCGGTTTTGAAATTGCCCAGGGACGTCTCGGCCCGGGCCGTATTCACCACTGCATGCGTTTGATCGGACAGGCTCAGCGCGCGCTCGAGACCATGTCCAAGCGCGCAGAGGAGCGGGTTGTATTCGGCCGCCCGATGATCAAGCAGGGCTCAGTACGGGAGGATATCGCCCGTTCCGCGTGTGAAATCGAACAGGCGCGACTGCTCACCCTGAAAGCTGCGGACCAGATGGATCGTTATGGCAACAAGGCAGCGCGAGACCTGATTGCCATGATCAAGATCGTAGCACCGCAGATGGCCTGTAACGTGATCGATCGTGCGATCCAGATTCACGGTGCCGCCGGGGTGGGCCAGGACTTCCATCTGGCGCGGGCGTATGCCTACGCGCGCAGCGTCCGCCTGGCGGATGGCCCCGACCAGGTGCATATGATGCAGCTGGGACGCAACCTTGCCGCAGCCTATGCCGCGCAGGAGGATTGAATGTCGGAAGTAGAGCAGAAGTCCACTCCGCAGCAGACCGCGGTAGACCAGTTGGACATCGAACGTTTGCAGGAATATTTGATTCAGCAGGTGCCGGGGTTCTCCGGTCCGATAAAAAAAGCTGAAAAATTTTCCGGTGGTCAATCCAATCCCACATTCAAGCTGGAGACGGACGCGGGTAGCTATGTGCTGCGCCGCCAGCCGCCCGGCAAACTGCTCAAATCCGCTCACGCGGTGGACCGGGAATTTCGGGTAATGCTGGCGCTGGCTGATTCCGATGTGCCGGTTCCCAAGGTTGTTCACCTGTGTGAAGACCGCGACGTGATCGGCTCCATGTTTTACCTGATGGAGTATTGCGAGGGGCGCATTTTCTGGGACGCCGCACTGCCGGAACTGGACAATGCGCAGCGCGGTGCGTTTTACGAGGAAATGAACCGGGTGCTGGCGGCGCTGCATTCGGTGGATCTCGAAGTAGCCGGACTTGTCGATTACGGCCGTCCTGGAAACTATTTTGAGCGTCAGTTTGGCCGCTGGCAGGGACAGTACCGCGCATCGGAACTGGAGCCGATTCCTGCAATGGATCAGCTGATCCACTGGCTCGGGGAGCATTTGCCGGAAGATGACGGCCGTGTGTCCCTGGTACACGGGGATTACCGGCTGGACAACATTATGTTCCACCCAACCGAGTCACGCGCTATCGCGGTACTCGACTGGGAGCTGTCGACACTTGGCCACCCGTTCGCAGACCTCGCTTACCAGTGTATGCAGCTGCGTATGCCCGCCAACAGCGGAAATATTTCCGGGCTGATGCATGTGGATCGCAAAAGCCTGGGAATTCCGTCTGAGCAGGAGTATGTCTCGCGCTACTGTGAGCGTATGGGGATCGAGCGGATTGATAACTGGGCGTTCTATCTCGCGTTCAGCTTCTTCCGCCTCGCGGCAATTATCCAGGGGGTTGCCAAGCGCGCCCACGACGGTAATGCATCGAGCAAAAATGCGGCGGGGCTTGGCGCACTGGTTGAGCCGCTGGCAATGATGGCGCTGGATGTCATCAAAAACGAAAGTTGACAATTACTCAAATAATGACATCGATTGTTGGGAGAAAATTATGGCGACCAATCTGTTTGACCTGAATGGAAAAATTGCCCTGGTGACCGGCGCCAGCCGCGGTATTGGGGAGGCGATTGCCAAGCTGCTGGCAGAGCAGGGGGCCCACGTACTGGTTTCCAGCCGCAAGATCGAGGGCTGTCAGGCGGTAGCGGACGCGATTAACGAAGCAGGTGGCAAGGCGGAAGCGCTGCCGTGTCATATCGGCAATATGGATGATATCGCGCAAGTGTTTTCCCACATCCGCGATCAGTACGGCAAACTGGATATTCTGGTGAACAACGCCGCGACTAATCCGTACTTCGGTCATATCCTCGATACTGATCTCGGTGCCTTTGAGAAAACTGTTGCGGTCAACATCCGCGGGTACTTCTTCATGTCGGTTGAGGCGGGCAAGCTGATGCGCGAAAACGGCGGTGGCTGCATCGTCAATACCGCTTCCATCAATGCACTGCAACCGGGTGTCGGGCAGGGTATTTACTCCATTACCAAGGCGGCCGTTGTCAACATGACCAAAGCGTTTGCCAAGGAGTGCGCGCAGTTCAATATCCGCGTTAATGCGCTATTGCCGGGGCTGACCAAAACCAAATTTGCCGGTGCGCTGTTCAGCCACGAAGAAATCTACAACACCGCTGTAAGTCATATTCCCATGCACCGCCATGCAGAACCGGAAGAGATGGCCGGAACCGTGTTGTATCTGGTTTCCGATGCGGGCAGTTATACCAATGGCGAGTGCGTGGTCGTGGACGGCGGACTCACCGCTTGTGGGGGACTCTAAGCATGGCGCAATTCAATCTAGACCCATTGCTCGACTTCACCGGCAAGGTTGCACTAATTACCGGTGCGGCCAGTGGATTCGGCGCGCTGCTCGCAGAAGAGCTGGGACGCCGCGGTGCGAGCCTGGTACTGGGCGATATCAATGAAGCGGGACTCGACTCCGTGGTGGAAAAGCTGTCGACCCAGGGAGTGGCCGTACAGGCGGTGGCCTGTGATGTGTCCTCGGAGACCGATTGCGCCTCGATGGTGGCACTGGCCCGGGAAAATTTCGGGCGTCTGGATATTGCGGTAAACAACGCGGGCATCGCGCCGCCCATGCAATACTTTGAAGACGTGGAAGAAGAGACCCTTGACCTGCAGCACCGCGTCAATGTGAAGGGGGTGTTCTTTGGTATGAAGCATCAGCTCAAGCTGATGCGCAGCCAGGGCGGCGGCATCATTCTCAATGTAAGTTCCATGGCCGGGCTCGGCGGCGCGCCCAAGGCTTCTTCCTACGCCGGTGCCAAACATTCCGTGATCGGCCTGACCCGCACCGCCGCAGTGGAATACGCGCGTCACAATGTGCGTGTAAATGCCGTGTGTCCTTTTTACACCCTGACCCCGATGGTTACCGACATGCAGGCACCGGATGGTGCCACGGTGGAACAGGTGCACTCCATTTTTGCAGCGGGCAGCCCGATGAAACGTCTGGGCAAACCGGAGGAAGTGGTCAGTGCGATGGTAATGCTCTGTTCGCCGGCACTCAGCTATGTAACTGGCCAGTCCCTGGCAGTGGACGGCGGTGTTTCCGCATTCTAAATAAAAATTGATAGAGAGAGATCAATGTCGATAAGCATAAAACCACAAGACTTTGCCAGCGCCATAGGCATGGAAACTGATGCCACCGAGTGGTTCCAGGTTGATCAGGATCGGATCAATAAATTCGCCGATTGCACGCTGGACCATCAGTTTATTCACGTGGACCCGGAAGCAGCCGCGAAATCGCCATTTGGTACCACCATCGCCCACGGCTTCCTGTCACTATCCCTGCTTTCCTACTTTGCGGAGCAGCTCAATGTGGCGCTTGAAGGCGTAAAAATGGGGGTGAACTACGGCCTGGATAAAGTCCGGTTTATCAATCCGGTGAAAGTGAATCAGCGGGTAAGGGCGCGTGCGAAAGTGCTCGATATCATTGAAAAGAAACCGGGTCAATTTCAGATCAAAATGGAAGTAACTGTGGAAATCGAGGGCGAGGACAAGCCCGCATTGATCGCCGAGTGGCTGGTGATGCAATTTGTCTGAGAAACAGCAATCTGAAAAAAAGTATTCGATAATAGTGTTAACGGAGAGAACCATGTCTATTTCATTCGAAGGTAAGGTGGCCATTGTCACCGGAGCTGGCAATGGCCTCGGCAGATCCCATGCGCTCGAGCTGGCGCGACGCGGGGCAAAAGTAGTGGTCAATGACCTTGGTGGCGCACGCGATGGCTCCGGTGGCTCGCTGACCGCGGCGGAATCTGTGGTAGCGGAGATTGAGGCCGCAGGCGGTGAGGCTATCGCCAATGGTGCCAATGTGACCGATTACCAGCAGGTTCAGGACATGGTCAAGGAAGCGGCGGAGCGCTGGGGCCGTGTAGATATTCTGGTGAACAATGCGGGCATCCTGCGGGACAAGTCCTTTGCCAAGGCGCCGATCGATGACTTCAATTTGGTAGTCAATGTCCACCTGATGGGATCGGTCAATTGCACCAAGGCGGTCTGGGAAATCATGCGCGAGCAGCAGTACGGGCGTATCGTGATGACCACCTCCTCTTCTGGGCTCTACGGTAACTTCGGCCAGTCCAACTACGGCGCGGCGAAAACCGGCGTGGTCGGCTTGATGAATACCCTGTGTCTCGAGGGGGAAAAGTACGGTATCAAGGTCAACTGCCTGTCCCCGACCGCGGCTACCCGCATGACCGAAGACATTATTCCCGATCCAAAAGCGCTGGAACTGCTCACTCCGGAATCCGTCACCGCCGGCCTGATTGCGCTGGTAGCGGACGATGCCCCGAATCGATTCATCCTCTGTGCGGGTGCCGGCGCCTACGCCAAGGCGCGTATTCTCGAAACCGAAGGGATATACCTGCCTCCGGAGCAGCAGACTGCGGAGAATGTGCTCGCAAACCTGGACGCAATCGCCGATGAACGCGGCCAGCAGGAACTTGTTGGCGGCCTCAATCAGACCGTCAAGTTTATCCAGAAAGCGGCACAGGGCACGGGCGTCAAGCTCGACGGCTGATCGCGACCAACACTCAGGAGAATTCTCATGAAAGAAGCAGTGATAGTTTCCACCGCCCGTACACCCATCGGTAAAGCCTACCGCGGTGCATTCAATAACATTGAAGGGCCGAGCCTGGCTGCGCATGCGGTGAGTGCCGCGGTTGAGCGGGCCGGTGTCGATGCCGCTGAGATTGACGATTGTGTGTTTGGTGTAGCCCTGCAGCAGGGGACTACCGGCACTAATGTCGCGCGCCAGATTGCACTGCGCGCGGGTCTGCCGACGACCGTGGCCGGTATGACCATTGATCGTCAGTGTTCCTCCGGCCTGATGGCCATCGCAACCGCGGCCAAGCAGATCACCCAGGATGGCGTACCGGTAACCCTTGCCGGCGGTATGGAATCCATTTCCCTGGTTCAGAATCAGCAGATGAACAGCTTCCGGGTAGCGGATCCTGCGCTGCTCTCCATGCATCCCGATATCTACCTGCCGATGATCGATACCGCGGAAGTGGTCGCCAAGCGCTACGGTATCAGCCGCGATCTGCAGGATGAGTATTCCCTGCAGTCCCAGATGCGCACTGCGGCCGCGCAGCAGGCGGGCCTGTTCGCCGATGAAATCGTCCCGGTCACCTGCAACAAGATTGTGGTGAACAAGGAAACGGGTGAGCAGTCCGAACAGGAAGTGACCCTGAGCATGGATGAAGGTAATCGGCCGTCCACGACCATCGATGGCCTGCGCAGCCTGAACCCGGTCCGCGAAAATGGTGTAATCACTGCGGGCAATGCATCACAGCTTTCCGATGGCGCGGCGGCCATGGTGCTGATGGACAGCAAGCTCGCCGAGCAGCGCAACCTGAATCCGTTGGGTATTTACCGCGGTATGGCGGTAGCGGGCTGTGAGCCTGACGAAATGGGTATTGGTCCGGTTTTCGCGATTCCCAAGCTGTTACAACGTACCGGCTTGTCGGTTGATGACATCGGTCTGTGGGAACTGAATGAAGCCTTCGCGGTACAGGTACTTTATTGTCGTGACAAGCTCGGGATCGACAATGAGAAGCTGAACGTTAACGGCGGGGCAATTTCCATTGGCCACCCGTACGGTATGAGTGGTGCGCGTATGGTTGGCCATGCACTGCTGGAAGGCAAGCGCCGAGGCGTCAAGTATGTGGTTGTTACTATGTGCGTCGGTGGTGGTATGGGTGCTGCGGGGCTGTTCGAAGTGGTTTGACATCCGCACTTCAAACTAGCATCTGAAATCTAGCGCTCAGTGAAAGGAGCAACCATGCGAGCACTGGTATGCGAGGCCTTTGGCCCGATAGATAATCTCAAAGTCCGCGAATGGCCTTTGGATTCCCCGCAACCCCACGAGGTTCAGCTTGAGGTACACGCTGCCGGGGTGAACTTTCCGGACGGCCTGATGGTTCAGGGTAAGTATCAGGTTAAGCCTGAGTTGCCCTTTGTTGCCGGGGGAGAGTGCGCCGGTATCATTCGCGAGGTTGGTGATGCCGTGAAAGGGTTCAAGGTGGGTGATAGAGTCATCGCCATGCCGGGGCTCGCCGCCTTTGCAGAATCGGTCAATGTGGATCACAAGCTGCTGATGCCGATGCCTGCGGAGCTGGATTTTCCACAGGCGGCAGGTTTCTGTATCACCTATGCCACTTCTTACTACGCGTTCAAGCAGCGTGCACGCTTGCAGCCCGGGGAAACCCTGGTAGTGCTGGGCGCTGCGGGGGGCGTAGGGGTTACAGCAATCCAGCTCGGCAAACTGATGGGCGCGCGGGTGATCGCCTGTGCATCCACGGATGAAAAGCTCGCTTTTTGTCGCGACCTGGGAGCGGATGAGACCATCAACTACAGCCGGGAAAACCTCAAGGATCGAATCCGCGAACTGACCGATGGCAAGGGCGCAGATGTTATTTACGATCCGGTGGGGGGCGAATTTACCGAGCAAGCCTACCGCTCCATTGCCTGGGGTGGCCGCTATCTGGTGATTGGTTTTGCTGCGGGAGATATTCCAAACCTACCCCTGAACCTTCCTCTCCTGAAAGCCGGTGATATTCTCGGTATTTACTGGGGGGGTTGGGCAGCGCGTGATCCTAAGGGCAACATGCAGAATTTTAGCGAGTTGCTGGGGTTTGTTCAGGAAGGACGCCTGCAGCCTTTGACCACAGAGGTATATGATCTGGATGACTTTTCTGAGGCATTTGCGGCGATTGGCGAACGCAGGGCCCGGGGGAAGGTTGTTTTGACCATGAACAAAAGCTAGCGTCGCGTTCAGGTTCCGAATTAAGTCGGGCCTAAGCAACTGCAGCTGCAACTGAAAAGGGAGTAACGCGGTAAGCGCTACTCCCTTTTTTATATTGCGTTGGTTTATATTGGATACTCAGGGAAGGAGCCGGCAATGCTGTCTCGCTTTCGCCTGCAGGTCGGCCGGTAGCTTCTCCTCTGCTGGCGATCGCTGTTGTCGCCGCCATTGGGCGCACAGCTGGATATAACTGCCGGCTTCTACTTCGGCACGCAGTTTATGCCAGCCATCGGCTGTGGCTCGTAAACTGCCGGGCTTGGGGCGATAGCGTTCCAGCCCTTGTTCCCGGTTGTTGCCCTGGGGGGCGATCTGCCCGGGTGTAGCGCCAAGATACTGGGCCGGGTGTAAAAGGGCGATGACAATTGCAATCGCGCTGAAACCTGATGCGGCTTTAGAGAGCAGCCGGCTATTGCGTGAGTTAATCTTTCTCACCGGTTTGATGGCACGGGCATTGGCGAGCAATTTTTCGTCCATGCTGTGTGGCGAGAGGAGTTTGTCCGCGGCCCGCCGATAGGACGATTCCCACTGATTACTATACATGTTCAAGCTACCTCTACAGAACGATCAGCAGTAGCGGGGGAGGCTGCTGCAACTTTCGGTGTTTTCCCCCAGGGGAGTGTGACGCGGGGTTTGTGAGGCCCGGTTTGCGTCCCGTCGGCCTGCTCTTCTGCGGCCTTGTTGTTGGCATTCTCTTCGGCTGCGCGCGCCTCCGCTTCTTTCGCCAGGGTGGCTGTAGATTTCCACGGCTTACGCGTACTGCCAAAGAGAGCGTGTTCAATGCTGTTGCGGCTTTCTTCCAGTGTCGCCCGGCAGCGGGCGAGGGGGATTCTCTCGATATCTGCCACTGTGGCCAGTGAGAGGCCGCATTCGGTGAAAAGCAGGAAAATATTGCGTTGCGCCATGGGAAGCTGCTGGATAGCCCGGAGTACATCGGAGCCTATCAGTGCGCTATGCAGTGCATCACTCTGAGCGCAGGCGGAGGTATCTGCCGGGTTGCCTGTATCTGGGGGATATGTGCCCGGAGCGCAAAGCAAGCGATTCAGACGTATATAAAGCCAGTTTTTCAGGCGCGTCCGCTGCAGTTGGGGAGGGGTCTCCAGGAATGCGCTCCAGAATGCTTCCATCAGCTGCGTGCAGCGGTGGGGTAGCATTTGTGCGCAGTAGCGAAACAGCTCATCTTTGTAGCGAAGATAGATTTCCTGGAATGCTCTGTGATCGCGAGTATCGCAATAGCGGCTAACCAGTTCTTCGTCACTGAGAATGCACAACTTTTCCGCAAACATGGGATTGGCCTCCTTGGCTTTATTTCCCATAGTCACTTACCCGGTTGTACATCTCCTGGGCGCTTCCTTGCCAGGAGTACTTCGTTAAACGAGTAAATTATCTGTTAACGTTATTTCGCCTCGCCTTTTAACTGCAAGGTGCGAACTTCCTATTTTGCTCAGTGTTTACCGTGTCCGTCTTCGGGGGTCGATTTTTTCTCTGGGTCATTCATTTTTTCTGCGTGACCGGTTACGACTTTTTCCCTTCTAATTTCGCTACTTTGTGTTTCCCCTGCTCTATCCGCTGCAGCTCCTTGAGCGTTACCGCGTTTTTTCCATGAGGCCAGGAACAGTGTGGCCAGGCCCAACAGGATTTCGTCAACAAACGGGATCAGGTCGGGAATGATCAGGTCAATCAGGAACAGCGCACAGATCCACTTGAACAATTGAGGGTGCTTGAGCCTGCGGGCATAGTTCAGAAACCAGACTACCAGGGAGCTCGGGACTACACGTTTCATATAGATAGTGACTGGAACTGCTTTTGAGACCGTGATGGGAGTATAGCCCGGGGCCGCCTGACCAGCAGAACGCCCAAAGGTTCCGGGTGCAATATTGCGCATATTCTGGCGCGAGATACTTCTGAATTGCTCACCGATTAACCTGCGTGGGCGCAACACTAGTCTCACAAGTGAGCAGTATCAGGTGGTCGGTGGGCGTTGCTCGCGGAATGGCAGCGGCAATTGCTCGGGGCCTAATTCGGCGCGTAAATCTTTGAGTTTCACTCCCACTCCTAGCAGACGAATGGGGTCATTGCGCTTGTCCCAACTTTGTTGCAACAGTTGTTTGAATTCGCTGATGCGCGCGGATCTACTGCTGCGCTCTTGGGTAGACTGGGCAAAGTCGGTGTACTTGACCTTGATGATGGCGGCGCTGATTTCATAGCGGTCGCCCAGTTTCTCCATGCGCTCCTGAAGTCTCCCGAAAAGATGCGTCATCTGCTCTTGCCAGTCGTCGAGACTTTTCAGGTCTTCGGTAAAAGTGTGTTCCACACTGACACTCTTGCGCGAACCATCGCCGCTCACAGCCCTATCGTCCATACCCCGGCAGAGCTGATACAAACGATTGCCAAACTTGCCGTATTTCTGCACCAGTTCCACCAGGCTATAGCGCCGCAGATCGCTGCAGTTGTGGATCCCCTGGCGGTGCATCTTTTCTGCGGTGACGCGGCCGACGCCGTGAATCTTTTTTACTGGTAGGCGCAGGACAAAATCTTCCACCGCATCGGGGTGAATGACCGTCAGTCCATCGGGTTTTTGCCAGTCACTGGCAATTTTTGCGAGAAATTTATTGGGGGCGACACCCGCGGAGATGGTAATTCCCAGTTCCCGATGGACGCGGGCGCGGATCTCTTGGGCGATCAGGGTTGCACTGCCGTTGCAGTGAGCACTATTGCTGACATCCAGATAGGCCTCATCCAGGGAAAGCGGTTCTATCAGGTCGGTATAGGAGAGAAATATTTCCCGAATTTGCGCGCTGACTTCCCGATATTTTTTCATGTTACCCGGCACTACAATCAGGTCAGGACAGAGCTTTTTGGCTTGCGAAGTCGGCATCGCCGAGCGCACACCAAAGCTGCGAGCCTCGTAGTTACAGGTGGATATCACCCCTCTGCGGTCGCTGGCGCCGCCCACGGCAACCGGACGCCCCCGTAGATTGGGGTCGTCCCGCATTTCTACCGAGGCGTAGAAGCAGTCGCAGTCGCAATGGATGATTTTCCGCATGCTGTGATTATATCCAGTATTCGGCCTTAGGCCACGCTCTATTCGATGAACTCGTAGATGAACTTGCAAAGGTCGTGCTATCAGTGGAGGTACACCATGAGCCATATGCCGTTAGTGGAAACGCCCGTGGAGGAACGGGTTCATGCAGTGCTGGATGATATCCGGATCACACTAGGGATGGTGCCGGGGATATTCCGGGCATGTGCCAACAACCCGACGATACTTGCCCTGTTTTGGGAGAGATATCAGCATGTGATGCTGACCGGTGCCTTGTCGCCGAAGTTGAAAGAGGGGATCGCACTGATGGTCGCGGCAGATGAACACAGTGACTACGGCATTGCCCTGCACAGTGTTGCACTGGAAAAGCTCGGCGTTGATCCACGAGAAGTTTTGAAAATACGCACGGACCCGGATCACGCGCACTATGACTACAAAGATCATGCACTGCTTGAGGTGGCTCGACACGCGAACAATCGCCCCTTTGATCATGCGGGTGAGGTGATCGATACGGCGAGAAAAACGGGGGCCAGCGATGCGGAAATCATCGAGGCGCTGGCGGTGGCCGGATTGGCCTCGGAGGTAAGTCGTACGGCCGCATTTCTCTCGGTTCCTTCAGATTGAGTTAGGCACTTTGCCATAACTGTCGCCGTAACCTGACCTTTTAAAGCAGCCTCTCTGGGTGGCTGTTTATTGACCGTTTATGGTGGAATCCAGAGTCACATAGACTGGATTTTTGCTACGGGATGCCGTCCGGGAACTATTTCCCATAATCGACAAACTGTACTTTTTTCTCGTTGTCAAGGGGATAAAGCGTATCCATAATCTTCCGATCTAATAAAACTAGATTCGATTTCTTGGGGGATATATGGATCTGACAAAGCTCAGTGTCATTCTGTTGTCAGGATTTGTTTTGGCTGCTTGTGGCGGCGGGGGTGGGTCTTCGGGGTCCGACGGTGGAGCCTCCAGTAGCTCTTCCAGCAGTAGTTCTTCGGGAAGCTCCAGTAGCTCCTCAAGCAGTAGTTCCTCAGGAGGCTCCAGCAGCTCTTCTGGAAGCAGTTCATCGGGTAGCAGTTCTTCCAGCAGCGGCTCGTCCGGCGGTACCGATTCGGCACCTCCACAGGCTGAAATCATTTTTCCCTGGAAAATTTCTCGCAGTGACCAGAAGACCCTTCTGGTGAAGGGGGTAGCTTCAGATGAGAATGGCATTAGGGCGGTACGGGTCAATGGCATTGACGCTGAGCTAACCGTGGTCTCGTCGGTCGCTCCTTCGCCAAAGAGCCCGAATATGGCACCGCTGCCGGCATTCTCTGGAACCGGTAGCGAAAGCGACGGCTCAGGCACCGATGTGACCTGGGAAGTTTCAGTTCCCGCGCAGGATGGGGAGTCTACAGAACTGGTTGTTGAGACCGAAGATGATCAGGGCAACCTGGATTCTGAAGCGGAAACTGCTCAGATTATTCAGAAAAAGGTGCCGACGTCTTTTGTCGTCGATGAGGTTCATCGGCGACTTATCGGGCAGGCAAACAACAAGTCTTTGCTCACTTACGGTCTGGACGACGAGAGTTACTCCAGTGTCGAATTGGCGGAGCCAAAGTTTTGCTCGGGATTGGGGTATCGCCCGGATCAGGAAAAGGCAGTCTGTGCGACTCTGGTTGAAGATTGGTTTCGCCTGACCCAGATCGATCTGGAAAGTGGAGAAGATCAAGTCCTTTTCACCGAGCAGTTAGCGCTGGACCCGGAAGAATGGTTGTTTGCAAATGTGCTCAAACTCGAGGTATCCGAAGATGGTGCATCGGCCTATATACTGACCAAGTTTTTCTCAAGCGTGGATTACGCGCTCAATAAACCAGTATTTTTCCGCTACGACTTTTCTGCCGGTGAATTGGTCACTTTGGTTGATGGGGAAGTAAAGAACGGCGACAAAGTTACTACGGATACGTTTACTCTGGCGGATGACGGGATCGTTGTTTTCAATGATGAGTTTGGCGGTGTAGATGCTGCTTACTTGATCGACTATGCCGGTGAATCCCTAACGCCCGTATCTCTACTACCAGACTTGATTCTGGCTAACCTCGATGTGAATGCCGATGGTAGCTTGTTATTTACCGCCGGTTTCGACGGCATTGCCAAAACCGATGTTGCAGAGCAGAGCTCGGAAGTGATTTCCCTGGAAAGTGACCAAAGCTTTTTTCAGGTAGATCAGATTCGTTCCGTGCGCCTGGACGAGGCCAACAACCGACTGCTTATAGGCGACGATGGCTTCGATTATGTATTGGCGGTCGATACCGAAACGGGTGAGCGCTCTGAGTTTGCTGGTAACGGTGTAGGTACGGGCAAGCGCATGTTGGCGCTCAGGTCCCTGGCCTTGGATGAAGTCAATGCAAAAGCCTATATTCTCGATGATGGGGGCAACGCGACTTCCTACTTGATAGAAGTGGACCTGACGACGGGCAATCGCTCTATCCTGGCGGACTTTGGTGATGTCTGCCATCAGATAGCTCAGGAGGTTGTATTGCATCCAGAGGCCAATCAGGCCTATGCAGTATTTGAAGGCGTCGTTTACACCGTCAACTTGGCCGATGGCAGTTTTGCGGTATTAACAGGTGATGAGTGCGGTGCAGCCGGATTCGCGTTTACCGGCGGGGACCTCGATATAGTTAATGGCAGGTTACTGCTGACAGATACCGCACTTAATGGTGTGGCGGCAGTCGATCTTGCTACAGGTACATATAGTGTTCTGATCGAGTCCGACGAGGAGCTCGATGTTCCTGTTGATCTGGTTGTCGATACCGCGAGTAATAGTGCCTATATCGTATCGCAGGCGATTGATGGCCTGCATCAATATGACCTGGAAACCGGACAACTGGTTGCTCTGCTGGATGCGTGCCTCGAGTCTTCAGTCAATGACATTCTGGACCCGAATATTGGCTCGGTTCAAAACGTGACGATGGACCCCGGTGGGCAGTATCTTTGGATTTCGGGAGACAGGGTAGGGAAGTACAATCTGCAGTCGCCCACGTGCCAGACAGAAATCGGCCGTACCCACAGCGTCCTGGACGTGAAGGTTACGTCCAAAGGACAGTTGCTGGGCACGGTGTTCAATCAGATGATTCAACTGGATTTTGAAACAGGTGAAGCCGTGGTAATTTCCAAGTAAGCGGCATTTTAGTACACAAAAAAAGGCCACCGATTGGTGGCCTTTTTTTGTTGCTGGGAGGTTAGCGCTCCAGCAGCTCCAGTTTCCCGGTCTTGCCATCCCACTCCTCGGCATCCGGCAGGGGATCTTTCTTTTCGGTAATGTTCGGCCACACTTCCGACAGCTCGGCGTTCAGCTCGATATATTCCTGCTGATCGTCAGGTACCTCATCTTCAGAGAAGATGGCATTGGCGGGGCACTCTGGCTCGCACAGTGCGCAGTCAATGCACTCGTCCGGGTGAATCACCAGGAAGTTGGGACCTTCATAGAAACAGTCTACCGGGCAAACTTCCACACAGTCGGTGTATTTGCACTTGATGCAGTTTTCCCCAATTACGAATGTCATGCTTGTCCCTCGATAATGCTATGGCGTTGCCGCTGCCCGGCCAGCTCTGCATGCCGACCGCGCCCTATTCTGAAAGCAGCGGATTTTAGCAAGGTCTGGCGCGATTTGTAGTGGCTTTTGAGTCGAATTGGTTGGGTACTTATAACAATTTGCGCAGGGCGTAGAGCTGTTCCAGCGCCTGGCGCGGTGTCATGTCGTCCGGATCCAGTGTTTCCAGAGCCTCCACAGCCGGGTGCGGGGCGCTGCCGAATAGGTCAACCTGGGCCGGCGCTGCGGGCTTCGCTTTGGCGACAGGCCTGGTAGTCTCCACCGGTGCGACTGCCTGCACACTGGCTGATTCTAGGGAGTTTTCCGGCTGAGCCACAGATTTTGGTCCAGGGCCGGAATCGCGAGTGGTGTTGCCGGCCTCCAGTGCCGCCAGGCGCGCCTTGGCTTCCTCGAGCACTTCCTGGGGAATACCCGCCAGCTTGGCCACCTGCAGGCCGTAACTCTTGGACGCCGGTCCCTCCTGGATACGGTGCAGGAACACGATAGAGTCGCCGTGCTCGGTGGCGTTCAGGTGAATGTTAGCGGCGTCTGGGCACTGCTCAGGCAGTTCTGTCAGCTCGAAATAGTGGGTGGCGAAGAGGGTGAAAGCGCGGACCTTGTCGGCCAGGAAGTGGGCGCAGGCCCAGGCCAGAGATAGGCCATCATAGGTACTGGTGCCGCGGCCAATCTCATCCATCAGGATCAGGCTGTGCTCACTGGCGTTGCGCAGGATATTCGCAGTTTCGGTCATCTCCACCATAAAGGTGGAGCGGCCGCCGGCCAGGTCGTCGGCACTGCCGATACGGGTAAAGATGCGGTCCAGCAGACCGATACGGGCACTGTCCGCGGGCACAAAGCTACCGCAATGGGCGAGCAGGGCAATGAGCGCGGTCTGGCGCATATAGGTCGATTTACCACCCATATTCGGGCCGGTAATGACCAGCATGCGGCGGGATTCGTGCAGGTCGATGTCATTGGCCACAAACGGGTCGTCCAGAACCTGCTCCACCACCGGGTGGCGGCCGCCTTCCACATGAATACCGGGTTGCTCGGACAGTTCAGGCTGGCTCAGGCGCAGCTGGTCTGCACGCTCTGCCATGTTCGCCAGTACGTCCAGCTGGGATACCGCGGCGGCGGCTGTCTGCAGTGCCGCCAGGTGTTCGTTGAGGGTGGTGATCAGCTCTTCGTAGAGAAACTTTTCCCGGGCCAGGGCGCGGCTCTTGGCAGAGAGCGCCTTGTCTTCAAACTCTTTCAGTTCCGGGGTAATAAAGCGCTCGGCGTTTTTCAGTGTCTGGCGACGGATATAGTCTGCCGGTGCCTTGTCGCTCTGTCCGCGGCTGATTTCGATAAAGTAGCCGTGCACCCGGTTGTAGCCAACCTTCAGGGTGGGGATACCGGTGCGCTCTTTCTCGCGTACTTCCAGTTGTACCAGATAATCCCCGGCGTTCTCGCTGATCCCGCGCAGTTCATCCAGCTCTTCGTCAAAGCCCTCGGCAATCACGCCGCCCTCGCGGATCACTACCGGCGGGTTTTCGACCAGTGCGCGTTGGAGCAGCTCTACGGTTTCGGGCCATTGGCCCATCTCATTGCTCAATTGGCCGAGCAGGGCTGCATTGGTTTCGCTGAGCTGGCGCTGCAGTTCCGGGAACTGGGCCAGGGACATCCCCAGCCGCGAAAGGTCTCGCGGGCGCGCGGAGCGCAGGGCCAGGCGGCCGAGAATCCGCTCCATATCGCCGATCGGCTTGAGCGCTTCACGCAAGGGTTCAAAGCGGTAGTCGCCAATCAGCGCGGCAATCGCCTGCTGGCGTTGCTGCAGGGTATTCAGGTTGCGCAGGGGATTGTTCAGCCAGCGGCGCAGCAGTCGGCTGCCCATAGCGGTTTTACAGGCATCGAAAACTGACAGCAGCGTGTTGTCGTCGCCACCATTCAGGTTGGTATCGATCTCCAGGTTGCGGCGGCTGGCGGGGTCCAGGGCCACGGTATCTTCACTGCGTTCCGTGCGCAGGGTGCGGATATGGGGCAGGTCTGTGCGCTGGGTGTCGCGGGCATACTGCAGCAGGCAACCGGCCGCAGACAGGGCCGCGTGCATGTGGTTGCAACCGAATGCCTCCAGGTCCAGGGTGCCAAACTGGCGATTTAACAGGCGCAGGGCGCTTTCAAGGTCGAACTCCCAGGGCGCGCGGCGACGCAGGCCTGCGCGGCGCTCGATTTCAGCGGGCAGGCTGAGATCTTCCGAGACCAGCAGCTCGGTAGGGCTGAAGCGCTGGATCTGCTCTGTCAGTGCTTCCAGGGTTTCCACTTCCTGCACCGCGAAATACCCGGTGCCCACATCCAGCAGGGCGAGGCCGAAGTGGTCGCCCACCAGCACGCTGGCCGCCAGCAGGTTGTCCCGGCGTTCGTTGAGCAGGGCCTCGTCTGTGACGGTACCGGGAGTGACGATGCGCACCACCTTGCGCTCCACCGGCCCCTTGCTGGTGGCGGGATCGCCAATCTGTTCGGCAATGGCCACGGAGACGCCGGCCTTGATCAACCGGGCCAGATAGCCCTCGGCCGCATGGTAAGGAATGCCGGCCATGGGAATCGGTTGCCCACCGGATTTGCCGCGGGCGGTCAGGGTCACATCCAGCAGCTCCGCCGCGCGCTTCGCATCGTCATAGAACAACTCGTAGAAGTCTCCCATGCGATAGAACACCAGCTCCTGGGGGTGTTCCGCCTTGATACGCAAATATTGCTGCATCATCGGCGTGTGTTCGGGCTTGGCGGTTTTAGCTGCGGTTGCGGGCATGAATAAAAAATCTTTATAAAACAGTGGGTTATTTGTTTTTCTGTGCCGGCCTCCGGGGCCGGGGACGGGACAGGAGCGTCCCGTAGTGGGCGAATGGCACAAGCGCGCAAGGATACCAAAGCGGCTTGCAAACCACTATCGGGTACGCCGCGAGACTGAATGGTCGAATGCGCAATAACGGGGGCAAAGGGCAATGGGGACGGGGCCTGGGAAGCCTCGCGTGCAATAAGGTGAAATTGGTAGAAAACGGTTATTTCCCGTTCTACTGCCGCCATCTTAAGCTGGTAAGAGGTCATGCTGGCAGTGCGTGCCGAAGGAGGTAACATGAATCTACATATTCTTTCCCTGGAGGGACAGTTTTATCTCGTTGAGGCCGTAGATGAGAATGGCAGGCAGCTCTTGACCGACAGGAAGGATAGACCTCACCGGTTCCATTGCCTGGAAGAGATTCGCGATCATTTTCACAGCCACAAACTCGAGGAAGTTTGGTTGGAGCAGCTGACCCCGTACGAAGAAATGTGCGGGCTAGAAGATGAGACTTCGCCGTTGAAAGTTCAGTTGCACTGGTAACTGGCAAAATTAGCTGGCGGCGGCAGCCGCCGTTCCCTGTCGCCGTGTCCAGGTGTCCTGCCCCGTTGGCCCTTTCTTTAATGTATCGCGTCCCCAGTCCTGTGAGGGCGCGGTCCAAATTTCGTATTGCCCTGTAAATCCATTTTTCACCCTATCGGGCAATCCGATGGGACCCGCGTTTATTTCTAATTGCAGGGGCGTCATGATAAGTCGCGAATATCAGAATTTGGGGGCGCATCGTGCTGGCAGTTGGTTTCCGCCTATGGGCATTGCTGATGGCAATGCTGCCGGGGTTTATTCTTGCGGAGTGTGGCACTGGTAACAGCCCAGGATTCGAACTTGGTGGTGCGGCCCGGCAACTTTCTGGGGGGGTTAGGTTTGCCAGTATGGAAGATGGTGGGCACGCGGTTACTCTGTCCATGGCGGATGTGCGGAAGTTTCTTACTCCCTGTCTTAATTCTACTTCTCTACCCATGGTGGAGTGGGCAAATCAGGCGGGTATCACTGCCGTCGTAAATGGTGGGTATTTTTATAGCAACACGCCACTGTCACTGGTTGTGGTGAATGGCGAGCGCTTGGCGGACAACGTGGCTGCCGTCACTCGCAACAATCAGTCTTTCCCGGTTTTGCGCAGTGCTGTGTGGGCAAGCGCTGAAGGTGAGGTGAAAATCGGCTGGGTGGGGCTGGATGATGCTGGCTCTTTGCGAGAGTTTTCCCAGCCGATGCCTTACCAGGAAAATCAGGCGGAGCCACTGAAGCCACCGGAGGATATCCTGGGCACCACGATCAATCCCGATTGGGCTATCGGCGGCGGCCCGCGTTTACTAAAGAATGGCCTGGCAGCAATAAGTTACGACGAAGAAATTTTCTGGGGCTCGGGGGTGGTGCTCGACGATATACGGCCGCGCACGGCCATTTGTATCACGCGTGAGGACACTCTTGTTTTGTATGTCAATGAAGGGATGCGTCTGGACGCAATGCCGCAAAAATTACTCGGGTTGGGCTGTGTTGAAGCGATGAACCTGGATGGTGGCGGCTCATCTGCCATGTATGTGGAGGGGCGGGCAATCCTGGATCAGCAGAGGGCTGTGCCGGTGGTATTTGCGGTCCGGGCACCGCAGTAAGTAAGTGAGCAACCTCGGTAACAGCGGGAGAGTTCACTTTGTGCAGAGAATCATCATGTGCTTACGTCGAATGGTTCCGAGCTACCCGGAGGGTATTCTGGCACCGGACTTTGTTCGTGGGGCCACATGGCCGAGGCAAACCACTCGGTCACCACTTCCGTGCGAGTAATCGCAGTGCCCACGGTAACCGCCCAGGCGCCTATTTTTCGCGCTTCTGCGCAGTGTGAGGGGGTGTTGAAACGCCCTTCCGCCATGACGCGGGGAAAGCGCGTGCACAGAGCGTGCAGAAATGCAAAGTCCGGATCCGCTGGTACCGGACCGCCCGTATAGCCGGACAGCGTAGTGCCGACGATCGCCGCGCCTGCCGCATACACTTCCTCCGCATCGCGCAAACAACTGCAATCCCCCATGGCGATTTTTCCGAGCCGTCTGATCTCGGCGATCAGGGTAATTACTGGAGTGGGGCGAGCGCGGTTCGTGCCATCGACTGCAATGATATCGGCGCCGGCATCGGCCAGGGCGTGGACATCTTCCACTAGTGGGGTGATTCGCACCGGGCTGTCTGGTAGATCCCGTTTTACGATACCGACAATCGGTACATCGGGAAGTGCATGTCGAACCCTGGCCAGGCGCGCGGCGCCCTCGATGCGCAACCCTTCGGCACCGCCGGCGAGGGCGGCTTTTGCCAGACGCACCACCGTATCGTCATTGTCCATCGGGCCGCGGTCTACGGGCTGGCAGGAAACAATCAGTCCGCTGGTGAGTTTGCGGTCAATGGCCTCTAGCGGGTGCAGAGTGGTGCTTGTCATTATTCATATACCGTGGCCAGGCGTGTGCCATTGCGCTGTACCAGAACATTGAAGCGGTAGCGATCGGCACGGTAGAGACTTTTGGCCAGCTCGATAATCCGACCCTGTTCGTCATACACCGTCCGTTCGGCAAGTAGTGCGGGGCTGAAGGTTGGAATCTGCAATTGCTCTGCCTCCTCTTCGTCTACCACGGTGGCGCTGATCTGTTGCTTGGCCTGGTCCACGACGATTTCATATTGCCGGTGTAACAGGTCATACAGTGAGCTGGTATGCAATTCCTGAATGGCCAGGTCCGGGAAAATCGCTTTTGGCAGGTAAACCCGTTCGATGGCTACTGGGCAGCCATCAGCGAGTCGCAGGCGGCGGATCAGGAATAGCTCTGCGCCTGGGGCCAGGTTCATCTTGCTGGCCATTTTCACATCGGCCTGGATTACATCATTGAACAGCAGTTTGTTGGAGGGCTTCAGGCCAAGCTGCTGCATCTCTTCACTGAATGACATCAGTTTGAGCTGGTTGGCCAGCGGTTTGGCGAGCACAAAAATACCGGCGCCTTGGCGAATTTCAATGTGCTTCAGCTCCTCCAGGTATTTGAGGGCTCGGCGCAGGGTGTCACGGGAAACCTGAGTGAGTTCCGCCAGCTCGCGCTCGCCGGGGAGGCGCGCGCCCGGAGTTTGTTGGTCGATAAGATCCAGTAGCTGCTGGTGCAACCGCTGCTGCTTGCGAGTCATCGCCATAAGCAAACCCCTCCGAATGCTAATCGTCCAACTGGTATTTTTTTGTGCGGATAGATGGTCATATTCGCTCGATATTATACCAAATGGTTTGATTTTGGAAATTTTCTCCGATAAGGTCGTACCAATGTAAAGGGGGTCTAATAATGAAAATCATCCTCTGGAAGCTGCTCATTGCCCTGCCGCTCGCCCTGCTGGGGAGCAGTGCCGCCGCTGCCAGCAAAACGCAGATCCAGTTCTGGACCATGCAGCTGTCGCCATTTCACGACGAGTACGTTATTGGCCTGATCGACGAATTCGAGCGCGAGAACCCGGGTGTGCAAGTGAAATGGGTCGATGTGCCCTGGAAGGAAATGGAAAAAAAGGTGTTGGCCTCGGTAGCGGCGGGTACTGCGCCCGATGTGGTTAACCTCAACCCTCAGTTCGCCGCCAAGCTGGCAGAGTTCGGTGCGTTGGCCAACCCAGAGCGCTACCTGAGTGCGCAGGCCATTGCGGAGTACCTCCCAAATATTTGGAATGCCAACCGTTTTGAAGGGGAGTCCTTCGCGATTCCCTGGTATCTCTCTACCACCATCACTATCTACAACCGCACATTGCTGGAGCAGGCGGACGTTCGTGTGCCCACGAACTATACGGAGTTGTTGTCCGCTGCGAGACAGTTACAGCAACGGTTGGGTAAATATGCGTATTTCCCAGCGCTGGACGGTAGTCGTCCACTTGAGAACCTGGCGGCGATGGGGGTGCCTTTACTGTCCGAGGAGGGTATGTCCGCTGGATTTGACAACGCGCAGGGCCTGGCCTTTTTCCGGTTTAACCGTGATTTGTACCAGCAGGGCTTGATTCCGAAGAATGTGCTGACGGAAGGGCACCGCAAGGCGGTGGATTTGTTTCAGTCCGGCCAGGTGGCCCTCATTACCACCGGTATGCAGTTTCTGCAGTCCATTAAAACCAATGCTCCGGCGCTCTATGCTAGCGTAGATGTAGCTCCCCAGATAAAGAACCCTGCCAGTAAAAGCAATGTGGCGGTCATGAATCTGGCGGTGCCAAAAATATCCGCTCATAAAGAGTTGGCGTTCGAGTTTGCCACCTTCGTCACCAGCCACCATAACCAGATGGCCCTGGCGCGGCGTATTCCCTTGCTGCCGTCCACGGTAGAAAGCTATCAGGATCCTTTTTTCCAGTTGCCGGAAAACCCGAGTCTCGTAGAGCGGGCGCGAGCGATCTCCGCGCGCCAGGTATTGACTGGTGCCGTGCTGGTGCCGCCGCTGCCCAAGTACAGCAAGCTGAAAAACAGTTTCGTGTTCAATTTGCAGTCCGCCATGGTGGGCAGGCTGAGTGCTGAAGAGGCTCTTGAGCGAACCAGTGATACATGGAGGCTATTTCTTCAGGCGCGCGATAGAACAGGTCACACCGCAGGGCGCGGCAATGAATAAGTCTGTGCCCGTGTACATCGCCGCTGACCTTGGTGGTACCAAGATCCGCGTAGCGGCGTTTGGCCCCACACTGCGGCCACTGTTCAAAACGGAACTGGCCAGTGAGGCCGGTGCCGGGAGAGAGAGTGCGCTCAAGGCCCTGGCTTTCGCAGTCGAGCGTGCCCTCGAATGGCTGGCGCAGCACGCTGCGGATGCAGCGGTCACCGGCATTGGTATATCCACTGCCGGGGTCGTAGACGCGCGCCGCGGTGTCGTTCTGGATTCGACCGAGGCGATCCCGGGGTGGCGTGGCACTGAGCTGGCGGCCTGGTTGCAGGCGCGCTTTCGCGTACCGGTGGCCGTGGAAAATGACGTGAAGTGCGCACTGCTGGGTGAACTCAATGCGAGTCCCGAGTTGGCCACCGGTCGCGTCGTTATGTTGACACTGGGTACCGGCCTCGGCGGGGCCATCGCTGAGGCGGGTGCTATCGTCGGCGGTGCCCACTCGGTGGCTGGACATTTCGGGCGTATGCCCGTACCCGACCCCTGGCAGCCGGGGGCATTTTGCCCGCTGGAAGCGCTGGTGTCCGGAACCGGGTTGGCCAATGTGGCGAGCCGTACCGGTGCCCGCGTGTACGCCAATGGCCGTGAGGTATTGGAGCAGGCGGCCGCCGGGGATACTCAGGCACTGTTGGGGCTCGATCGCTTTTGCGGCTATCTCGCGATGGCGCTGGAGCAAGTGTATTGGGCGCTGGACCCCGAGGTAGTGCTCATCGGTGGTGGTTTGGTAGAGGCGCGCGAGCAATGGTGGCCGCGCCTGCAGGAAAAGTGCGGGCACACAGGCCTGCCCACAGACGTGCGGCCTGCGCAGCTGAATAATGATGCCGGCATTTACGGTGCTGGTGCCTTGATTAAAGCGGTGGCGATTTCTGGAGTGGATACCAATGCGGACAAATGAGGTCAGTCGCGGCGAGATCACCGAAAAACTGCGCGGGGCGGGCGCTCCCTGGGACCGCTTGCGAAAACTACGCCTACCAAAAGCCGCCGGGGGACTTTCCCCGTTGGTACCTTACCTGTTCCTGTTGCCGGCCTGCGCGATTATCGGAGCCTTTGTTCTCTATCCCATGCTGCACGCCATCATGGCGAGCCTCACTGACTACAACATGATTACCGAGTCGCGGTTTGTGGGGGCCGACAACTACCGGATGTTGCTGCAAGACCCCTTCTTCTGGAACAGCCTGAAAAACACTTTGTTGTATCTGCTCGTGGTTGTACCGGTACTGGTGATAGCCCCCATTTTTCTCGCATTGCTGGTGAACCGATCGCTGCCGGGCATCAAGTTGTTCCGTGCGGTGTTTTATCTACCGGTGATTACATCACTTGTGGTTACCGGCCTGATCTGGAAGTGGGTGTATGAAGAGCAGGGCATCCTTAATTATTTCCTGCTGAGCACCGGCATCACCGATGACCCGGTTGCGTTTCTCACCGATCCTGCCAATGCGCTCTTCTCTGTGATGGCGGTAACCGTGTGGACGGGGCTAGGTTATTACATGGTGATCTACCTGGCCGGCCTCCAGTCTATCCCGCGCCACTTGTACGAGGCGGCGGAAGTGGAGGGCGTCTCCAAGTGGCGCCAGACCCTGTTCATCACCATTCCGTTGTTAAAGCCGTCGATAGCGGTAGTGGCGGTGATGTCTTCCATTGCCGCGATGAAAGTCTTCGAGGAAGTGTATGTAATGACCCAGGGCGGTCCACTGGATAGCACCAAGACACTGGTGTATTTCATTTACCAGAGTGCGTTTGAGGAATTTGAAATGGGCTATGCCGCCGCGGCCGGCGTGGTGCTCTTCCTGCTCACGCTGGTCCTGTCCCTGGCCAATCTGTTTCTGCTGAGGAAGGATTGATGAGAACATCTCCTGTCGCGACTGCGTTGCGTTATGCGGGCCTGCTGTGTGTAGCATTGCTCACCGTGGGGCCATTTTTGTGGCTGCTGTCCACTGCGCTCAAGTCCGGTAGTGAAAATATTTTTGCCTATCCGCCATCGCTGTTTCCGGAGCAGCCGACGCTGGAAAACTTTAGCCGTGTGCTGGAGACCCAGCCGTTCGTTGTGTACCTGAAAAATAGTGTCCTGGTGGCGTTGTTGTCGGTTACCGCCAACCTGGTTTTTGCATCACTCGCGGCTTATCCGCTGGCGCGTATGGAATTTCGCGGAAAAAATCTGATCTTTTTGGTTTTGCTCAGCTCGATGATGATTCCATTCCAGCTGCTAATGATTCCGGTATACAACATCGCCATCTCGCTTGGACTGCAAAACTCTTATCTGGGGCTAGTGTTGCCACACGCCTGTACGGCGTTTGGTGTGTTCCTTATGCGCCAGGCATTTCAGGGTATCCCCAAGGCGTTGGAGGAATCCGCACTGCTGGAAGGGCTGAACCGCATTCAGATCTGGTGGTATGTATTGGTACCCCTGGTCAAGCCCTCCCTGGCCACTCTGGCCGTGTTCAGCTTTATTGCGGTGTGGGGCGATTTCCTGTGGCCGCTGATTATTCTGGATGACCCGGCTTACTACACCCTCCCGCTGGGTGTAAATCGCTTGGCCAACACATTTTCCATGGACTGGCGCCTGGTGGCGGCTGGGGCCGTATTTTCCATATTGCCGATACTGGCGGTATTTCTGTTCAGCCAGAAATATTTTATTGAAGGCGCCATGCGTGGTGCGGTGAAAGGATAAGCGTGGGAGTCATCACATGACCAAAGATGTCGCGGTAGTGGTGCAGACCCACTGGGATCGGGAGTGGTATTACCCTCATCAGACCTTTCTCGCGCGCCTGCTGCGGGTCATGCAGCAGGTTGTGGAGCAGCTGGACAGCGGAGCACTGAAAAGCTTTCTTTTCGACGGTCAGGTTTCGGCGATTGAAGATTTCTATGCACACGCCGAACCAGCGCTAGCGGAGCGGGTACGCTCGCATGTGCAGTCGGGACGCATAGTGATCGGGCCCTGGTACATCATGGCCGATGAGTTCCTGTGTGCTGGCGAGTCACTGGTGCGCAACCTGGAAATGGGGATGGTGCGGGCGGCCACTCACGGCCGCTGCCAGGCGGTAGGTTACCTGCCGGATACCTTTGGACATATCGCGCAAATGCCGCAAATCCTGCGCGGCTTTGGTATCGACAACGCAGTGGCCTGGCGCGGTATCGAGGCGCCACAGTCGGAAATTGAATGGTTGGCGCCGGATGGCAGTCGTGTTTTTACCATATTTTTGACCGAGGGATACTACCAGCACCCTTTCAATACAGCGGACTGGCGCGATGCCCTGAACCGCTACCTGGAGAAAATCGTCAATCGCAGCGGCGGTGGTGAGTTGTTGCTGACTCAGGGAGGGGATCACCTGCTGACTATTGAAAACCTGCAACAGAAGGTCGAAGCCTACAATGCCGAGCAGGGAGATTTCCGTCTTACCCAGCGCAGCCTGGAAGCGTACATCCGGGGTGTGCAGGCTGCGCATGCGGGTACCGATCTGCCCACGGTTACCGGTGAATTGCGGGATAATCAGTCGGCGTTCGTCCTCCCGGATGTGCTCTCCACACGGCAATATCTCAAGGCTCAAAACCAGTCACTGGAAGACCAATTTATCGGCCTCGTGGAACCGCTGCTGGCGCTGGCTGCACCGGTCCTGGAGCAGACCCAGGGTTACCCGCAGTGCTATCTGGAGCAGAGCTGGCAGCTTCTGATAGAACAGCATGCCCACGATTCCATCTGCGGTTGCAGCGTTGACGAGGTGCATCGTGAAATGGAAATGCGCTTTTCCCAGTTGCACCAGCGACTGGATGCACTGATGCAGCAGGCCCAATTGGCGCTGGGTATGTGCAATGACCGGGTGAGCTTCCACCGTGATCACAGTGCCCCTGATCCGTTTGCCGACGATCGTCGTTTCACCCTGTTTAATCCGTCGCCCAAGCCGCGTGCCGGCTGGCAGTTGTTCTCGGTCTTCCTGCGTGGCGAAGTGCGAGAAGATCTGGTAGTAAAAACTGCCGCCGGCGACAGGCTGACATCGATTTTGGTCGCGCGGGAGTCCAGCAGGGAATTCCAGTCCCCGCTTGATGATTTCCCGGATCTGATCGCCGGTCACCGCTATACCGTTGCGGTCAATGTGGTGCTTGAGGGCATGCAGATGCTGTCCTGCGAAGTACACGACGTTGCCCGTGAAGCCAGTTTTGGAAACGGCCGTGTGCGAGAGGTGCGTGTAATCGAGAATGCCTTCTATCGCCTCTCGGTCAACGACAACCAGCTGATCATAGAGGACAGGCGCAGTGGTCGCCGCTATGACGACGCGCTATCGCTGGTCAGCGAGCTGGATGGGGGGGATACCTATAACTTCTCTCCGGTGGATACGCATCGATACCGCGCAGACATTCTGTCCTGTGAAGCGCAAACGCATACGGCAGCGGATGCCGCGCACGCGGTGCACACCCTGGTTTTGCGCCTGCGTTTACGTCAGCCCGCGGGGCTCGAACGCGACCGGAGTGTTTCTCCCGAGTGGATCGAAAGCGAGGGTGAACTGCAATTGCGCCTGATGCCGGGCGATGACTATATCGACGCACAGCTGGACTGGGACAACCGCGCGCGTGATCAGCGACTGCGTTTGCAATTGTCCACCGGCCAAACCGTGGCGCACTCCTGGGCCGACAGTGCGTTCCACTGGGTCGAGCGTGAGAAAATCTATAGCGATAGGACACAGGTCAGGGGCCAGCAGGAATCGCCAGTGGCAGTAATCCCCAGCTACTCAGCGGTAAGTGCCGGCCCCATTGGCTTCGTGCATCGCGGCCTGCAGGAGGCGGAAATCGTCGCTGCAGAACATGAAGACTGTCTCGCCATCACATTAATCCGCAGTGTTGGCTGGCTGTCCCGTCGCGATCTGAAAACCCGGGGGCTGGGCGCCGGGCCCGACCTGCCGACGCCGGAAGCCCAGTGTCTGCGCTCCCACCAGTTCCACTTCGCGTTTACTCTCCAGCAGCCAGAGCCACCGTCGCTGCTGCAGCGCGCGGACTGCTGGCGCAAGCCTGTGTCACTGCTGCGGGGAAGCGGGCCCGGCCCGCTGCCCAATTTGCAGCTCACTGCGCCCGAGTTGCAGGTCAGCAGCCTGCGCTACGCCGTGAGGGAAGGGGTACCCGTACTGGAATTACGGGTTTGGAACCCGATGCCAAACGCCGTGAGCGCAACATTCAATTGCGATGTTTTCACGCGGGTGGATCTCTCCGGACAGGTGGATAAGACCGTTGACGCTGCTGCACTTGTCGCCCCCCATCAGATAGCCACCTTCGTATTCCCCTATGACAGGCTGGTGACAACTGACCCGAGCTCGGAGGCGCAGCATGGCCAAATATAAAATTCTGGCACTTCCGGTTGATGGCCGGCCCGTGACCCGCGAGCAGGTACAGATGGTCGCGTGCATTGCCAACTGCGAAGTGCTGTGCCCGCCGGTGCATTCCCTCGGCCATTTTCGAGACGCCGCAGACCGGGATCTGCTGGCAAGTTGGGTAGCACAGCATGCAGATGCCGTTGACGGATTTATTTTCTCCCTGGATATGCTGATTTATGGCGGGTTGGTGCCCAGCCGTTTTATCGCGGACAGTCAGCAAGCATTGACTGCGCGCCTAGGACTTCTGACCGGGTTAAAGGCAAGCTATCCGGATAAACCCCTCTACGGCTTTTGCGCCACCATGCGCATGTCCAATAACAATGAAAACGAAGAGGAAAAACGCTATTGGGCCCAGTATGGCACCGATATCTGGGCCTGGTCGTTTCACAGTGATCGCTACGCCTGCACCGGGAATACACAGGACCAGGAGCGGGCTGAAACTGCCAAAAACCGTATCCCGAAAGAAATTCAGCGGGATTACCTGGATACCCGCGCGCGCAACTTTGGCGTTACCCGGGAAGTCTTGGCGCTGGTGGAGCGCGGCATTATTGACCGCTTGATTCTGCCGCAGGATGACACCGCAGAATACGGTTTCAATATCGCAGAGCGTCGGCAACTGCAGCAGTGGGTCGCGGAAAGGAATCTGCAATATTCCATACTGATATATCCGGGCGCGGACGAAGTAATTTACACCTTGTTGGTGCACCAGCTGCAAACGCTCGAGCAGCGGAAATCCGGCAGGGTTTCTGCCCTGCGGGTGGCGCTGCGGCCACATCACCCCGGGGCGCTGGCTTCCATGGTGGCGCGCTACGAAGATCGCCCGGTCATGGAGTCCATTCACTGCCAGATTCACGCGGCGGGTGCTGAGCTGGTCGCAGACGAAGCCGCGGCGGATGTGGTGATTGCCGTGCACTGTCGCGGCGCCACGCAGGGCGACTGGGCAATGCAGTACCCCCTGGGGGAAGATCTTGGCCTGGATGCCCACTGGGTTGCGCAATTGAAACAGGACTTGAAAGAAAAGCGTCGGCCGGTCGCGCTACTGGATCTCGCCTATGCCAACGGCGGAGATCCGGATTTGGTCGCCGCGTTGGAGGAGACACGGGGAGCGGGGCTCTCTGACCTGCAGGCGTACAGTGGGTGGAATACCGCCAGTAACAGTATCGGTAGTCTTGTCGCCCAGTTGTGCGCCGGTATGGGTGAGCAGGAATACGCCGAGCAGAAAGCCTATAACCAACACCTGCTGGCGACTCGACTGCTGGACGATTATCTATATCAGTCCCGCCTGCGCCAGGCCCTGCGAGCCGTGCAACAGGAACGCGGCCTCGCCGATGGCGATAGACTGGCGCTGGAGCAGGTTTATGTCGCTACCGCACGGCAATGGCTGCAACAGCAGGGGTTTGCTTCTGTATCGCTGGAGAGCGTCTATTTTCCCTGGAGCCGCAGCTTCGAGATCGGCCTGCGCACTTCACTGGTTACCGCAGGTGCCGTGGAGTGCGCGGTATGAGTCGCGCACACACAGCAGTAACTTCTACTGCCCGGGTCGACGCCCAGGCAGCCGTCGTCGGCGCCAGTCTTGGCGGTGTGATGGCGGCTTGGCAGTTGTGCCGCGCGGGAGTGAAAACCGTTCTGACGAGCGAATTTCCCTGGATTGGTGGGCAGATGACGAGTCAGGCGGTACCTCCTGACGAGCATCGTTACATTGAGTCGTTTGGCGCATCCGCCAGCTATATGGCTTTCCGCAAAGCCGTGCGTGCTCACTATAAGGCGCAGGATAGGTTTGTCGATAACACGGCGATGACCGAGGGCTGCAATCCGGGCGACGGCTGGGTAAGCCGACTCTGTTTTGAGCCCGCGGTTGCCGAACGGTACTTCCGCGATCTGCTGCAACCCTATGTGGATAGCGGCGCGCTTATCTTGCTAGAAGCGGTGCGGCCAGCGGCCGCGTTGCGCAATGACCGAACAATTGTGTCTGTCACCCTGCAGGGTGTGCGCGATCGGATTGGTTGCACCGAAGTACGTGCGGACTACTTTCTCGATGCTACCGATACTGGCTCCCTGCTGGCTCTGGCGGATCTCCCTTACCGGTTGGGAAAAGAGTCCCGTAGCGAATTCGATGAGCCGCAGGCACCGGAGCACGCGGACTCCTGTGATCAGCAGCCGGTCACTTTTGTGTGTGCCCTGCGCTGGCAGACAACGCCGGTGACACCGGTGCCCAGGCCGCCGGAATACGATTTCTGGCGCGCGCATATTTTGCCGAACTATAACTACCCGCTGTTTTCCGATCATATTCCCGGGCATGAAGGTTTCAGTACGGTGCGCCTGCCATTTTTCTCTGCGGCCGCAATGGCCGGAGAACCCCGGGATCCGACACTGGATTTATGGCGGTACCGCCGCATTATTGCCGCCCACAACTGGCAGGGTGAAACGGTTACCGATGTCAGCCTGATCAACTGGGCGCAGAATGATTACGCGTTTCATCCGCTGCTGGATGGCGAAGTACGAAGCGAGCGGGAAGTGGCCGAGGCGGCCAAGGCGCTAACCCGTTGTTTTGTGCACTGGTTGCAGACAGAAGCACCCCGCGAGTGCATAGGCGAGCAAGGCTATGGCTTTCCGGAGCTGGCACTGGTGGAGGGGCTCCTCGGTACCAGCGATGGCTTTGCACAGCAGGTCTATGTACGCGAGTCGCGCCGGATTGTCGGCCTGCAGACACTGAGCCAACGCGACATCCTGCTGTACGAAAATGACACTGACGACTGGCATCCGGCAACCTGCTGCAACAGCGTGGGTATCGGGCTATACAACATGGATATTCACCCAACTTGTGTTTCGGGCATGGGCAGCAATGCGGTGGTGCGGCCATTCGAACTGCCGCTGGGGATATTTATTCCAGCGGATGTCGACAATCTGCTGCCGGCCTGCAAGAACATTGGTGTCACCCATCTGGTCAATGCAGCCACACGCGTGCACCCCATCGAGTGGCTGATCGGTGAGGTGGCGGGGTTATTGGCTGCGCACAGTCTGGACACCGGCGCTGCGCCCGCAGGCATTTACGAAAGTGCTGCACTGACAACTCAGTTTCAAAGTTTTGTACAGGAGCAGGGGGTGCCCGTGCACTGGCCGGGAGATCCGCTGGCTGCGAATAACACCTGATCCAATAAAAATTTACGCAACGTATTTCAGAGGTTGCCCATGGCAGACTTAAAACTGACTGCAGTCAAAAAACGATTTGGCAACACCCAGACTATTCATGGTGTGGACCTGCAAATCCAGCGAGGAGAGTTTGTGGTTTTTGTCGGCCCTTCCGGCTGTGGCAAGTCCACATTGCTGCGCATGATCGCGGGTCTGGAAGCCGTCAGTGAAGGGCAGGTACATATCGGTGGGCGGGACGTTACAGGGCTACCACCCAGCCAGCGTCATGTGGCCATGGTGTTCCAGTCCTATGCACTTTACCCACACATGACTGCGGAGCAGAACCTGAGCTTCGGTATGCGCATGCGCGGTGTGCCCAAGGCCGAGGTACAGCAACAGGTCGCGCGTGCCAGCGGGGTATTACAACTGGAGCCCTACCTGAAACGCAAGCCTGGCGAGCTGTCCGGTGGCCAGTGCCAGCGTGTCGCAATTGGCCGCGCGCTGGTACAGGATCCAGATGTTTTTCTGTTCGACGAACCGCTGTCAAATCTCGACGCGGAGTTGCGGGTAAAAATGCGCACTGAGATTGCGGATCTGCACCGGCGCCTCGATGCCACCATGATTTACGTCACCCACGACCAGACCGAAGCGATGACTCTGGCGGACCGGATCGTAGTGTTGCGCGATGGCCGCATTGAGCAGGTGGGCGCACCCATGTCGCTGTACACCAACCCGGCCAATCAATTCGTGGCCGGTTTTATCGGTTCCCCGAAAATGAACTTTCTGTCCGCACATGCGGTGTCGCAATCCGGCGGGACAGTGACTTTGCAACTGGGGGGCACACAGTTTGATCTGCCGGTGAGCGGGCATTTCTCAGCGGGTGCGGCGTCGCTGACCCTGGGTCTGCGCCCGGAGCATCTGGTGATGAACAGTACAGGCCCACTGCAGGGCCAAGTGCGCGCGGTGGAGCAGCTGGGCTCCATCAGTTTCGTCTACTGTCTGGTTGAAGGGCGGGATGTGTGTGTGCAGACACAGGCACTGCCCTTGCCTCGCGTTGGCGATAAGGTCGGGATTGGTTTCGATGGGGCAGATGCCTATCTGTTCGACGCGAAAGGTCTCTCCGTGTCTCCACGAAAAGCCGAAAAAACTGGCGAGGCTGCCTAATATGATCCGTTTGTGGGTGTTCACCCTGCTGCTTCTTTGGGCACACCTGTGTGCCGCACAGGTAGTGTCGCACCAGTTGCCGGTAAACAGCGGTACGGAGTCGTTGCCAGAAGCCGTGCGCGGCGTCTGGCTGACCAACGTCGCCAGTGACGTGCTGTACACCCGGGAGGGGATTGAGCAGGCTGTTGAATTATGCGTTGAGCTTGGGCTCAACAGTATATTCGTGGTGACCTGGAACAAGGGCCAAACCCTGTATCCGTCGCAGGTCATGCAGGACTTCACCGGGGTTGCCATGGACCCGGAGCTTGACCCTAAACAAAGGGGCCGCGACCCGCTGCAGGAACTGATCGATGCAGCCCACCGGCACAATATCAAGGTGTTTGCCTGGTTCGAGTTCGGGTTCGCCGCATCACACGGTGCGCAGGGGGGCGAGCTGATCAGGCGTAAACCACACTGGGCGTCCCTGGATGTCCATGGTGAGCTGGTAACGAAAAACGGCTTTGAATGGATGAACGCACTGGATCCCGAGGTCCAGGCCTTCATGACTTCACTGGTATTGGAGGTGGTGCGCAACTACGACGTTGATGGCATCCAGGGGGATGACCGCCTGCCGGCGATGCCCTCCGAAGGTGGCTACAATCCTGGGATTGCCGCCGCTTACCGCGATGAGACCGGCGCGCTGCCGCCAGCGGACAGTAAAAATCCGCAGTGGGTTCAGTGGCGGGCGAACCGGTTGAATCAATATGCCGCCGCCCTGTATCGCGCGGTCAAGGCGGAAGATCCTCATACCATCGTATCCTTTTCACCCTCCGTCTTTCCCTGGTCGCGTGAACAGTACCTGCAGGACTGGCCGAGTTGGCTGGCGCAGGGTTCCGTAGACCTGTTAATTCCCCAGGTTTATCGACACCAACTGGACAGCTATCGAAATACGCTCCGTGAAACGCTTGGCTATGTGCCTGAGGCGCAACGCGCCAGCTTTGCGCCGGGGGTTTTGATCAAGGTAGGAAGTACCATGCCGTCCCAGGAGTTGATGCGCGGCATGCTGGCGGCTAATAGGGAGGCTGGTCTTTTGGGCGAAGTGTTTTTCTTTTATGAAGGACTGGAACACTACCGGGAAATCATTCGATCCTCCTATGCGTCACAGCCCGTGCGGTTTCCCGAAGCCCTGTAGCCGAGAGACTGTAACAGAACCACGAAGTGATCGCGTACAACGAATCAAGGGGAGCACAGTGAAAGTCGTCTGTTTTGGTGAAGCACTGGTGGACATGTTGTCCAATCGGGTATCCGGAGCCAGTGTCGCCACTGAACACGAACAGTTTACCAAGTTCGCTGGCGGTGCACCGGCAAACGCTGCCGTCGCCGTGGCGAAACTGGGGGGTAACGCCTATTTCGCTGGTATGCTCGGAGACGATGCGTTTGGTCGCTTTCTGCAGGGCGCACTCGACGCAGAAGGGGTAAAAACGGATTACGTGCGGTTCACCCCGGAATCCAAAACCGCTTTGGCCTTTGTCTCTCTGGATGAAAATGGCGAGCGCAGTTTCGAGTTTTATCGACCACCGGCCGCGGACCTTTTGTTTCGTGCAGGCCACTTCGACCCGGATACCTTTGCCGGCAATGGAATTCTGCATATCTGCTCAAACAGCCTGACGGAAGAGGGGATTGCCAATACAACGGCCACCGCCGTTGCACTGGCGCGAGAGGCCGGCTGGCTGGTGAGCTTTGATGTGAATCTCCGGCACAATCTCTGGCCCACCGGATACGCGGACCGCCAACGCATCAATGAACTGGTTGCCAAGTCCGATATTGTCAAACTCAGCCTGGAAGAACTCGAATACCTCGCCGCGGAAGAAAACCCGGAAACCGGAGGCTATATTTCCCGTCAGCTGCAGCAGCGTCCGCAACTGATCCTGGTGACCGACGGTGGCCATCCGGTGCAGTGGGCGACCCGCAGCGACTGGGGAGGCGTACGACCGCCGGCGGTAAACGCCGTGGACACTACCGCCGGAGGGGATGGGTTTATTGGTGGGTTTATCTATCAGCTGGCGGCTGACAATGTCAGCGCAGGCTCCCTGATGCAATGGCTCGAATCCGGTGCACATGAAAAGGCGTTGGCGTTCGCCTGCGCCTGTGGTGCCCACGCGGTGTCACGCCGCGGCGCATTTGTCGCGCTGCCTACCCAGAAGAGTCTGCAAGACTTCCTCAATGCCGGTGCCGTGGCCCCGGGAAACCAGCTTCCCAATGATTAGTTCCGGAGCATCACCTATGTCGGATTTCCGTAGTCCTGAATTCTTGCAGCAACACATAGACAGTATCCTCGCCTTCTACCGCCCGCATGTGCGGGATATCGAACGGGGAGGGTTCCACCAGAACTTCCTGGATGATGGCCGTGTGTTTAATCCGGGCAGCAAGCATCTGGTCAGTACGACCCGGATGATTTTCAACTACTGCAGCGCTTACCAGAACACCGCGAACGCAGCAGACAAGGTGGAGTATCGGGCACTGGCGGAAGCCGGATTGGACTACCTGATAAAGTACCACTGGGATGCAGCGCGGGGTGGTTACAACTGGGTTTTACTGGACAATCTGCCGGTGGATCAGACCAATCACTGCTACGGTCTCGCCTTTGTGATTCTGGCTCTGGCTACCTGCGTGCAAACAGGTATTGGTAATGTGCGTGCGCAGTTGTACAAAACCTGGGACTTGCTCAATGACAAGTTCTGGCAGCCCCATGTGGCGCTTTACGCCGATGAAGCCTCTGCCGACTGGAGCCGCGTTTCCGACTACCGTGGGCAGAACGCCAACATGCACTGCTGTGAAGCGCTGCTGGCGGCATATGCGGCAACGGATGATCCGGTATTCCTCGATCGCGCCTACGCCCTGGCAAAAACCGTCTCGATAACCCTGGCGGACAAAGCGGATGGGCTGATCTGGGAGCACTATACCAAGGAGCTGGAGATCGACTGGGACTACAATCGGCACGACCCCAAGAACCTGTATCGCCCGTGGGGATTTCAACCCGGTCACCAGACGGAATGGAGCAAACTCCTGTTATTACTGCACCGGGTACGTCCGGAGAGCTGGATGATAGAGCGTGCGCGTAGTTTGTTCGATCGCGCACTGGAGATCTGCTGGGACAATGAGCATGGCGGCATCCTGTATGGCCATGCGCCAGACGGGTCTATTTGTGACGACGATAAATATTTCTGGGTACAGGCCGAGTCCTTTGCCGCCGCGGCGCTGCTCGCCGAGGCCACAGGTGAGAATCTTTACTGGCAGTGGTATGACAAAATCTGGGCCTACTGCTGGGCGCATTTTGTCGATCATAAACACGGAGCCTGGTATCGCCTGCTCAACCGACGAAACCACAAATACTCCGATGAAAAAAGTATTGCCGGTGGCAAGTGCGACTACCACACACTTGGGGCTTGCTGGGAAGTCCAGCGTTTATTTCTGGGGAACAGACATGTGTAAAAAACTGGTTTTGTTGCTGCTCATCCTGACCTGCACGACGCGTGTGAATGCGCAGGTGCCAGAGAACAGTCAGCAGCTACTGGTGACTATCACCGACAATTGGGCGGCCACCACGGGAGAACTGCATGCATTTCGTCGTACGAAAGACGGCTGGCAACCGGTGCTCAAGCCGATACCCGTGAACTTGGGACGCACCGGCCTTGCCTGGGGTATCGGATTGCACCAGCAATCGGTCATGGGTGAGGGAGACCCGAAAAAGCGCGAGGGTGATGGTAAGGCGCCCGCGGGAATTTTCAGCCTGGGTGATGCGTTTGGATATCCGGACATGCTGAACACGGGGCTCGATTACCAGCCTATGCGTGCATCCCACTACTGCATCGATGTGCCGACGTCGCCACTGTATAACCAGACCGTCGACGCATTGACGGTCGGTGAGGCGGCGGTGAAGGGCTCCTCCGAAGGCATGCGCCGTGATATTCACTATGGGGATCAGCAGTACAAGAAGGGGATTTTCGTTGCGCACAATCCCGATAATGAGCCGGGGGCGGGCAGTTGTATTTTTGTTCATCTCTGGAAGGCAGCTGGCAGCCCCACCGCCGGATGCACAGCCATGGCAGAAGCGCAGATGGATGCGGTACTCGAATGGCTGCAAGCCGGGAAGCAGCCGGTGTACGTCGCCTTGCCGGCGGCCCAATATCATGCTCTGCGCGCGCGATGGGCCCTGCCAAAGCTGTAGGTCGTACACACAGTCTCAAACCATCGGTGCTGTCGATAGGTACAAACTGTTCCTTGTGGGTGCCCCGTTTACACTGAGCTCAATGTCCGCGCGTTTGCGGCGGCCATCCACAAAGGTTGAGATTGAGCAAAGCGATGAGCAGCGAGAACTGGCAGGCGGACAAGCGCCACTGGATGCACCCCTGGACCCACTTTGACTCCTTTGAGGAAGAGGGGGCCTTGATGATGGCGCGGGCCAAAGGTGCACGGCTGTGGGACGAGCAGGGCAAGTCGTACTTTGATGCGGTGGGCGGCCTCTGGTGTACCAATATCGGTCTCGGCCGGGAGGAAATGGCCGAGGCCATCGCCGAGCAGGTTCGGGAAATGGCCTACGCCAATCCATTCGTGGATATTTCCAATGCGCCCGCAGCCCAGCTGGCGAAAAAACTGGCGGAACTCGCACCCGGGGATATCAATCGGGTGTTTTACAGTTGCGGCGGTTCCACCGCGATCGACACCGCATTCCGTCTGGTGCATTTCTATCAGAACTGCCGGGGAAAGCGGCACAAGAAGCATATCCTTGCCCGCAAAGGCGGCTACCATGGCAGTACCTATGCAGCCATGTCGATTACCGGAAAGTCGGGAGACAAGATCCCGGAGTTCGATTACATCCAGGACTCAATTCATCACCTGAGTTGCCCCAACCCCTATCGCGCACCGCAAGGAATGGATGAACAGCAGTTCTGTGACTTTCTCGTGGAGGAGTTCGAGCAGAAAATCCGCGAGCTGGGCGCAGACAACATTGCCGCATTTTTTGCCGAGCCGATCCTCGGTTCCGGCGGTGTGATCGTTCCTCCGGAGGGATATAACCGTCGTATCTGGGAATTGTGCCGGGAAAACGACATCTTGTTCGTGGCAGACGAAGTGGTTACCGCCTTCGGTCGGGTGGGACACTGGTTTGCCTCCAAAGACCTTTTCGGTATCCAGCCAGACATCATCACCTGTGCCAAGGGCCTCACCTCCGGTTACCAACCCCTGGGTGCGACGTTGTTCAGCGATCGTATCTATGACGTGATCTCAACCGGCGATCCGGATCGTTACTTCGCCAGTGGATATACATATTCAGGCCACCCGGTAGCCTGTGCGGCGGCGCTGAAAAACATAGAGATCATTGAGCGGGAAAACCTGTTACAACGCGTGGTCGAGGTCGGTGCCTATTTTGAGCAGCGCTTGCATTCGCTGCGTGACCTGCCACTGGTGGGCGATGTACGCGGCAAGCGCTTTATGATGTGCGTGGAGAGCGTGGCGGACAAAGGTAGTAAACGGTTATTGCCGGATGAACTGAATATTGGCAAGTGGATATCGGACCGGGCAGAGCAGAATGGGCTGATTGTCCGGCCGATTGTGCACCTCAATGTTATGTCACCGCCACTAACGATGGGACGTGACGAAGTGGACTTTATCGTAGAGCAATTGGGCGCTGCGATTGAGCAGGCCCATCATGACCTTCGCAAGGCCGGGTTGCTATCTGGCGCGCGTCAGATGACCGCGTAGGCATCAGACTTCTCAAGCAGGCTCAACGGTCTCGGCTGACAATACACGTGAGATTTCATCGATCAGCCGCTGACCCGCCGGCCCCAATGTTTTACGCCGTGACCAGATCAGGTCGGTGCAGTAAGGGTAGGGGGTCAGCTGGAAATCTGTGTCGAGCACCCTGATTGCGCCGCTATCGATATATGGCCGAGCGATGTGCAAAGGAGTAAACGCCCAGCCCAGGCCGGCAGTCAGCATGGTCATAAACAGCGAATAACTCTCCAGATACCAGATGCGATCACTGAGGTCATTTTCCGGCATCGACGCTGAATCACTGCTTGCGCTGATGCGGAGATGCAGGTGATTGTGCAGGTCCTGGATACTTACGGCGTCCAGCGCGCTCAGAGGGTGGGTCTTACCGGCAACCATGACAAACGCGCAGTTGCCGACACCGCGGAAATCAAAGTCTTCCGGATAATCGCTTTGACTCAATACGATGCCGATATCTGCCTTGCCCTCTCGCACCTGTGCCGCCGCACTGTCACCAGAGGCATGTAGCAGCGTTACGGTGACGGTACCGAACTCCTCGTAGAAGGATTCCAGACTCTGCGTCAGTAGTTTCAGCTCGATTGCGGATTCATCGACCGCGATGGTGAGTGACTCCTCCAGCCCTGCATTGAGGCTGCGACTCTTGGCTTCGAAGCGGGAATAGGAGTTGAGCAGTGAGCGCACATCGTGCAGTAACGAGCGACCCTGCGGGGTCAGTTTCGGCTCGCGACCCGAGCGGTCAAACAGATTGAGACCGGTGTCGATCTCCAGGTTGCTGATCAATCCGGAAATGGTGGACTGCGCCTTACCCAAAGATCGCGCCGCAGCAGAAAAAGAGCCGCTGCGTGCCGCTGCCTCAAATGCTTCCAGTTGTTCCGGGGCAATAAAAAAGCGCGATTCCATATATGACCTGATAGTTTCTACTGGTTATTGTTATGTCGTGGTATAGCCGATATTGAACCCTGTGAGTGACGGTGTTTGTAACAGTCTGTCACCAGCATCCGTCCCAGAAGCCATTAGATGGCCTCCAGTTGTTCCTCATTTTTCATTTGCAGACATTACCGCGTTCCGGGCCTTGTTCAGGCAATACCTTGTATCGGTTTGGCCTATGGAATTCACTTTATCAGAGCGCATCGATGTGTAAAGCAGGGGCTGAATAGTTTTCTTATTGGTCTCTTGCTAACCAATTTCCTGGCCGAATTTAACCGGAGATCTTCGCGTTATTCGCATTAGGCCTAATCCGAATAACGATATACAGGCAGCGTTTGTGCGGTACTGACGCTATTGCTTTGTGAGTGACACAGATTTTTTCGGCGCAATCCATGCGCCACTGTGGTGCGCGATGTGCAACGGATGGCCAGATGTGAGCGCATATTGGGCAAAATGCGCTCTCTTGATGGATTTGGCGCCAATTCTATTTTAGCTCCGGCGAACTATCGTCATTGCCGATGGTTGATATTTTCCAATTCCTGCTTGCCAAAGAGATCCTGATAGCAGGGTGGATGAGTTCGCGCGCCCACGAACAGAGTCTCAATGAAAGAATAAGGATATAGGGTATGTTGCCATTCAATAAGTCACATCTAAGCCTGGTTATAGCAGCCACTGCATTTCCAATGTCCGTCGCTTTCGCGGCGGATGGCGAAAGCGAGAAGTGTGAAGGGGAGGCGCTGAAGGGAAATTTAACCGCAGCCTGTGCGGAATATGGCGAGCGTTTTGAAGAGGTTATTGTTACTGCCACAAAGCGAGAGTCCTCGGCCAAGGACATTCCGATTAATATCACCGCCGTCTCCGGGGAGGCGCTTCGCCAGCAGAACATCACTGACATTAAGCGCTTGATTCAGGAAAGTGTGGAGATCAGCGCCCCTGATAGCGGTGCACGCTTTGCCGATTCCGTAACCGTGCGGGGACTGAATGTTTCCTCATCCAGTGCCAATAACCTTGAGAGTTTTGTCAAAACAACACTCGCTTACTATATCGATGACACACCACTGCCGAAGCTCGGTTTTCGAATTAAAGATATTGCACGGGTAGAAACGCTGTTAGGTCCACAGGGAACCCTATATGGCGCTGGTAGTCTGGGTGGTACCGTGCGGTATATCACTAATGCACCCCAGCTCGAAGAGACCGATTTTCGAGTAAATACCGCGGCTTACCAAACTAACGGTGGAGGTATCAGCTCTGATACTGACGTAATGGTGAATATTCCGGTCGGTGAAACATTTGCACTACGTGCGTCTGCTGCTTATCTGGATGAAGCGGGCTTTATTGACCGTATTGCCAATCCGTATTGGCGTACCGGAGATCTCGCATACACAGCGGACCCTAATCCGAACCAGAATCTGTATAAAGATGACAATTGGCAGGAAGTGTCCACGGGTAAAGTCGCGGCACTGTGGGCGCCGAACGACCGCTTTGAGGTCAAGTTTACCCATATGCAGCAAGATCAGCTTGCTCACGGTACCCGTGGTGCTAACCGATTACCTGAAGATATAGCCGATGCTGACTCAGGCTGCGGACCCGGAGACTGTTTTTCTGATCGACCTTATGGCAGCTTTGAAACCCCTTATGCCTACAATGATCGCACCCTGATTTCTCCACATGAAGAATTTGCGGACAAGGAGTTTTACCTTGATGTACTGGATTTTAGCGTGGATCTCGGATTCGCAACGCTGGATTCAAGTACTTCCAAATTTCGCGATTCCAGTGTTGGTGAGGCGGACTATACCAGCCAGGGGTATGCCTATTATGGCTGGGCGGGCTTTGGTCCGGAAGACACAGGTATAACTGCGCATATTACCTTTGATAATACTTACTCGGGACTTAGCCATGAGACCAGGTTGGTATCCGCACCGAACGACAGTTATGAATGGATCGTGGGCATTTACGCAACCGAGCAGAAATCGAAAGTATCGTTTGTAGAGTACATTCCTACTATAGACGATGCGCTGGGTTGGAAGGCTGTCGGCCGCAATCCGGACATGGGGTATGAGGAAGATTACAGAAATACTTACACTGAAGAAGCGTTGTTCGGTGAATTTGGTTACAACGTTACCGATAAATTAATGCTTACTGCGGGCGTGCGGTACTTCAATTATGAAGACGAACGGGATGCAAATCTCACCGACTATACGCTTGCCTTGCCCGATCAGCGCTTGAATTCGAAAGGTGGCGAGGATGGCAAGACCTTCTTTAAGCTGAATGCATCTTATGATGTCTCCGACGAGTTGCTGGCGTATGCCACCTTTTCTCAAGGTTTCCGTCGCGGTGGGCGTAACAATTTTCGTGATTTCAATGGGAATATCGTTACCGGTGATTCGCTATCCTATGAACCCGATTCTATCGACAACTACGAAGTTGGTTTAAAAGGCTATTTCTTTGATCAGAAACTGTACCTGCAAACCAATATCTACCAAATCCAATGGAACGATCCGCAGACATTCCGCTCGCAGGCGGTTGAATATGGATTCCCGATCAACGGAACCGAGAACGGACCAGACGCTGAGACGCAAGGCTGGGAGCTATCCTCACGTTTCAATATAAATGATAACTGGGCACTCACTTACTCCACAGCAACTACAGAAGGTCGGTTTACCGATACCCTGACACACTGCCTGTATGAGGGCGGAAGTGAGCCCAGCGATAGTGGCTGTCGTACATGGACCAACGGTGATCTTCTCGGTGGTGCGCCGAAGTGGAAGCACAATTTCGGGGTAAGTTTCAATGGTGATCTGGGCGGTTATCCGGTGTGGGCCTCTTTGCGCGGACGCTATGTCGGCGCAACCAACACCGACCGTGAAGATACTGTTTACGAAACCCAGGATACCGGCACCGTGACTTATGTAGTGGTGCCGTGGCAGCGTCCATCCTACACCCTGTTCCATATGAATGCCGGAATGCGGTTTAACAACCTTTCAGCTGGGCTGTGGGTAGACAACTTGTTTAACGATGACCCGATTGTATCCAGCCAAAGAGCGGGTGTGCTCGGCCGTCGTATCTTCAACGCGACACCGCGCACGATTGGCATGAGCCTATCTTACGAACTCTAACTTGGTCGTCATCTTGTGAACTATTGGGGGCGTTTTCGCCCCCTTTTTTCTTTTTGCAAACTTCCTGTTGCACAGCGGCGCTAAATGTGAAGAATAAAATATTCCATGCATCACTCAATTTTGAAATTGGTTATTTATTATGCGGGTTGAAAGCGTTCTGTCCAAGGCTGTGAAATTCTGCTCGGTGATGGTTATCGCGGCGGGTATTGGCGGGTGCGGCGAGTCACATCCGGGGGCGTCAGCTGATACGGGCAAAGCGTTGGACCTGCCGCAGAAGGTCGCGCAAAAGCTGATGCTGGATATCCGGTACTTCTGCCCAGATAGGCAGCGGCCCGCGGCGGGTAAGGCCGGTAATCGCCAGTGCAACAATCCGGTTACAGAACTTCCGCTGGAGCTGGCCAGCATGATTCGGGATACCGACCTCGGTGGCATTATCCTGTTCGCCGATAACCTCGAAAACAGCGCGCAAATCGTAAGGCTGAATAGGGCCCTACAGCAGGCTGCCGCGGAGTCACGCAGTGGCCTGCCCCTGTTGATCGGTATTGATCAGGAAGGTGGGCGAGTAAACCGCTTGCCGCGCGATGAGGCCGCGGCTTTTGCCGGCAATATGGCCATTGGTGCGACCTATGCCCGCGAAGGCGACCGGTTTGCCAGCGCCACGGCAGTCGTGATGGCAGATCAGCTCCGCGCGCTGGGTTTCAATGTAAATTTTGCCCCCACGCTGGATGTAAACAGCAACCCGGACAACCCGGTCATCAATGTGCGCTCCTACAGTGAGAAGCCACAAGTAGTGGCGGATCTCGGGTCGGCGAGCGTTGCCGCATTTCAGCGGCGGGGTGTGGCCGCAACCGTAAAGCACTTTCCGGGTCACGGGGATACCAGTGTCGACAGCCATACGGGGCTGCCGAGGGTTGAGCGCTCCCTGGAGCAGGCTCGCGCAGTCGACCTCTTGCCGTTTCAGCAGGTCATTCTGAACGCGCAGCCGGCGCTGACAATGACAGCGCATATTCAATATCCGGCGCTGGACACCACGACGCTGACCTCCCGCTCTGGTGAGCAAATGCTTGCCCCCGCGACACTGTCTCGCAAGATCCTTTCCGGCATCCTGCGTGAAGAGATGGGTTACCAGGGAGTGATTGTGACCGACTCCCTCAATATGGCCGGGATCAGCGACTACTTTACGCCGGAAGAGGCGGTGGTAAATACCTTCGCTGCCGGGGCGGATATCGCACTGATGCCCATCAAAATTCGCTACCCGGAGGACCTGGTGCAGCTGGATCGGCTGATTGGTCGGGTAGTTTCTGCCGTGGAGGCCGGCGAGCTGTCACTGGATGAGCTGGATGTTTCTTTGGCTCGGGTGCAACGCTTGAAGCAGACCTATATCGATAACCAATGGGTCCGGCTTGAAGAGGGTGAGGCCGTCGATAGTGCGGCAGCGGTATTGGCCACGGATGAGCATCGCGTATTGGCCGATAATCTCGCGAGCGCAGCGCTGACCCATATTTTTACGCCGCGAGCGTCTGCACTACCCGTGATTGACGGGAAGACTCAGCAGGTACAAGTGCTTGCCCCCAATCGTGCTATTGGCGAAGCGTTCAGTATCGCGCTGGCGCAGGTAAGTGATGCGAAAGTATCGGTACTGTCGCCTCTGCGGGCGGCAGATGAGGTTTCTCAGTCCGATGCGGACATATTGATCGTGGCGAGCATTGTGCCGGGGGAAAGCGCCGTGGAGCTCGGAGGAATGGAGGACCTGCCAACGCTACAGGAGCGTATTGTGGACCAGGAAGCGCTCTACGAAATCTATCGTCAATCACTGAGCGCCGCCAGTGCGCGCGGGGCGAAGACCGTATTTATCAGCATGCGCTCCCCTTATGAAGCAGCACGCTTCAAGGCACTTGCAGATGTACACCTGGCAAGTTTTGACTACAAGGCATTTATCGGGCCCGATCGGACTCTGGAGGGGCCGATTTATCGCGCCCTGGCCAACGCGCTGGTCAGCTCGGAACCGGCTTCGGGCCAAATGCCAGTGACGGTTTCCGTATCCGACGCACTCCACGCGAGCAATGCTTCCGCGAGTGACGAGAGTTGACGGTGGTGAGGCAACGCCCACTCCTATCGGTTCTACCTTTGGTTAGTCATTTAGTTGTATCGCTATAGATCTTCACACTTACGGGTATCGAAGTTAGAAAAAACAGGTGCGCCATGGAAATGGATTTGTGTTACCTAGATGCCTGTGAGGTACTGCAGCGCTATAAAAAACGGGAAGTTTCCCCGGTTGACGTACTGCAGGCACAAATCGAGCGTTTTGAACAAATCGGTGGCGAGATCAACCCGTTTACCCAGTGCCGGTTTGAGCGTGCTCAGCAACAGGCGCGCCTTGCCGAACAGGCGTATATGCGCAATGAGGCGCGGCCACTGGAAGGTGTCATCACCGCGATCAAGGACGAAACCTATGTCCGCGGTGAGGTGACCACCAATGGTTCGCGTTTGCTGCAAAATAATGTGGCGGATGTAACGGACCCGGTGCCTGAAAGACTGATGGCAGCCGGCTCCATTTTTCACGCGCGTACCGCCACTCCGGAATTTTCCGTTGCCTCCTACACCTGGTCAGACCTGTGGGGGGTTACCCGCAATCCCTGGAATACCGACATTACCCCTGGCGGATCTTCCGGCGGCGCTGCCGCGGCCATGGCCGCAGGTTTGAGCACCATCGCCAACGGCACCGATATGGGCGGTTCGGTACGCATCCCGGCTTCCCAGTGTGGCTTGGTCGGTTTGAAAGCCTCCCATGGGCGTATCCCTGAGATTCCTCCCTACAATGTCGACCCCTATGTGCATCACGGCATGTTGACCCGCAGTGTGCGGGATATGGTGCTGTTGTATAACCTGATTTCCGGCCCGCACCCGGTTGACCTGATGTCGCAGATGGCAAAGGAACCGGTGGCATCGCAGCCGCTGGATCTACGCGGAGTGAAGGTGGGGTTGTCACTGGATCTCGGATTCTTTCCGCTGGATGACGATGTGCGCCGGAATACGCTGTCCTACGCGGAAACACTTCGTGCATCAGGGGCGGAAGTAGAGATGGTCTCACTCGACTGGGATGCCCGATGTATCCGTACTGCGCAGATTCATCAGGGCGCGCAGATGGGGCATATGCTGCGCAAGAAATACGATCACGCCGAGTGTCGCGCACAGCTGACCAGTTACGTAAAACATTATTTCTCACTTTCCGCCGCCGCATCACCGCAGCGAATACTGGAAGCCAATGAATATGCTCAGCATATGTGGCAGTCGCTTGAGCAGGTCTTTCGAGACTACGATTTTCTGTTGTGTCCCACGGTCTGTAGTACCCGTGTCCCTGCAGATTTTGATTACAGTAGGGATTCGATGGAAGTGGGTGGTGTAGAGGTGGACCCGGTGAAAGGGTGGTTTATGACCTACCCATTCAACACCCTAAGTCGTTGCCCGGTCCTCTCGCTTCCCAGTGGTTTCGCCGATAACGGGGTTCCCACCGGGGTACAGCTGGTCGGGCATCCCTATGCCGATGGCCGCTTGTTGCAGTTTGCTCTTGGTATTGAAGCTGTTACCGGCCCGTTTATTCATGCGGACAACCGGCCGATGAACTTACAGGTATTAAATTCATGATCAAACAGTGCGCGAGTGTGATTCGGGCGGAAATCCGCGCAGGCCGATTTTGTGGGCCCACTTCCGGTTTGGCAGCGGGCTATGTGCAGGCAAACATCGCCATGGTACCGCTGCAATATGCAGATGCGTTTGCAGATTTTTGCAAGCGCAACACTCGTGCTTGCGCTCTGCTGCATCGCGCCGAGCCGGGACAATATTTATTGCCTACCCTGGGGGAAGATATCGATATTCGTACTGATGTTCCCCGCTATCTGGTACATCGCGCTGATCAGGAGCCTCAGGAAGCCACCGATATTCGGGATATCTGGCGAGAGGACCTGGTCACCTTTGCACTGGGCTGTTCGTTTTCTTTTGAAGAGGCGCTGATTGGCGGTGGCCTTGAAGTGCGCAATATTAGCGAAGGTGCCAACGTGCCAATGTATCGCACAGATATTCCCTGCGAGCCGGCAGGCCCCTTTCACGGAAATCTGGTCGTGAGCATGCGGCCATTTCCCGGTGAAGGGGTAGAGCGCGCCTGTGAAATTTCCGGGCGATACCCACTGGTTCACGGCGCACCGGTTTATGCAGGTGACCCCCAGGCGTTGGGAATTGCAGATATTAACGCGCCCGAATTTGGTGACGCCGTGACCATCCACTCCGAGGAAGTTCCTGCATTCTGGGCCTGTGGAGTAACCGCCATTGAAGCGTTGCGTAATGCCCGGCTGGACTTCTGTATTACCCATGCTCCAGGCCACATGCTGATTACCGACCGGCTGAATGCTTCGCTGGAGGCGGTGACTGATATCGGTGTGTTGGGCTGGTAGTTAGCGGAGGCATCATGGTTCGGTTAGAGGATGCCGGTGACAACGCTATTACTGTGTATCTGGCGGAGCAGCCCGGAGAACTCGCACTCGCACGAGTACTCAGGTTTAGTACACAAGCGCGGCGAGAAATTGGTCACCTACTGCAAGATCTGGTTCCCTCCTATTGTAGCGTTACATTGTATTACGATTTACTGCGCAGTGATTTTTACACCGTGTGCAGCAACATCCGGCGTATTGTCGACAAACTCGATGATGAATTGTCTTTATTGTCACAATCATCAGCGCAACAAAGTGATTTAGTTGTGTTACCGGTGTACTACGGAGAAGAAGTGGCGCCGGATCTTCCACGGGTCGCTCGGCAAACCGGGCTGACAGAAGAGCAGGTCGTTGCCGCGCACAGTACCCAAACCTATCGGGTGCACGCGCTGGGTTTTCGTCCCGGGTTTGCGTTTTTGGCAGAGACACCAGAGGCCCTGCGCGTCCCCCGTATGGAGACCCCGCGTACCAGAGTGCCAGCAGGTTCAGTAGCTATCGCCGGCATGCAAGCCGCCGTCTACCCCTCTGCCAGCCCTGGGGGGTGGAACCTTATTGGCCGTTGTCCCAAAGCATTATTTTCTTGCAGGCATGGCAAACCCGATGTGTTGCTTAATGTCGGTGATCTTGTCCGGTTCCAGCCAGTATCGCGGCACGCGTTTCTGGATGAGGGGGGGTGTCTGGATGAGTAGATATGCTGCACAAATCCTGGAGGCAGGGCCGCTTGCCTTGCTTCAGGATAAAGGGCGCTTTGGTGCCCAGCACCTGGGTATCAGTGTCAGCGGTGTCGCTGACAGACATGCGGCAGGCTGGGCTAACCGCCTTTTGAGTAATCCCGACAGCGCGCCACTGGTTGAAATCTGTCTTGGGAAGTTTCGATTGCGTTTTGCCGATGTTTGCCACTTTGCGGTGACCGGGGCAGACATGCATTGGAAGTTGAATGATCGGCCTTTAAACAGCTGGTGCACTTACCGCGCTTCAGCCGGGGATGTGCTATCGGCAGCATATGCGACCAGTGGACTGCGCGGATATCTGGCAATGCGCGGTGGTATTGTAGCGCCCATGATATGTGGTAGCTGTGCAACCAGTATCGGCGACGGACTTGGAGGCCTGCACGGTGATGGTTTGCGGCTTCAGGCCGGTGATCGGCTCCAGGTATCAACAGTGGATGCCGACTGGGTTCCGGACCGTTGGGTACCGCCCAAGTTTCGACGTACCTATAAAGGCCCTATCGAGCTACGTGTCGTTCCCTCTAACCAGTTTGCACAATTCTCTGCACAAAGCCGCCACCAGTTTTTTGATTCCTCATTTGAAGTGGCTGCCGAATCCGATCGAATGGGCGTGCGGCTCAAGGGTACTTCATTGCCAGATGCGCCGGGAAGCATGATTTCCGAGGCGGTTGGTGCTGGTGCCATCCAGGTTCCCGCGAATGGCCTGCCAATTGTCCTGATGCCCGATTGCCAGACCATCGGGGGCTATCCGAAACTCGGTCATGTGTACCGTGCGGATCTGGATCGGCTAGCTCAGGCACGCCCCGGAACAAGCGTGCAGTTTTCCCTGGGAGACCGCGCCGAGGCGCAGCGGGAATGGTTGTTTCAAACTCAGTTTTTTTCAGCACAGGAGTGCGCATAAATGGCAAGTTATTCCCTGAATATCTTTCGACGTCCCGATACCGTGCACTTGGCAGCTCAAATCGAGGGTTTGTTGGTGGCCGGAAATCTCCGGGGTATGGAAACTGTGCGCAATAGCGGTTATCGCGATTACTTGCTACCCGCGGTTCAAACACTGTTGCAGCATCGACAGCGTGTGGCGATCGTTAGCGGTTTTCCCGTCAGCGGGCACTACGAGACAGACGGCCCGGCTGGTGCTATCGCGCTAGCACGAGGTCTCCGCGCATTGGGCTCTGAAGTATCATTACTGGGTATGCGGGAATATGCAGAGTTACTGACAGAGGCACTACCAAATGCGGTTCCGGAAGGAAAAGAGATCGCGAAGTCCGTGTTTCCAGTTGACCGAGAAAGCTTTGAAGAAAGGGTAGACCAATTTCTGAACTGGTTTTCCCCTACATTGATCGTATTTATTGAGGTACCTGGCGCAGCAGTTGACGGTCACTACCGGAATATGCGTTTTGAACTCATCGATGATGGTGTGCTTCCCTGGGAGCTAATGCTTTCAAAGGCAGATTGCCCGACACTGGCGATCGCAGATGGCGGTAATGAGCTGGGAATGGGGCAGGTGCGCAAGCAATTGCAGGACCTTCCTGTGTCGTGCGCCACCGCTACCACAGATGAGCTTGTAATTGCAGATGTTTCTAACTGGGGTGCGTACGGTTTACTTGCACTCGCATCAGCCTGTATTCGACGTCCGCTTCTTGACGGCTTTGTATTATCCGAGTGTCTTGAGGCACTGGTCGATGTGGGTATGGTGGATGGAGTGACTGGTTGCGCGATTGCGACGGAAGACGGACTACCCCTGTTCCGCAGCCAGTCACTCTTTGAGGGTGTGCTGGCGTTGACCTCCTCCGTGATTGCGCAGGGAGGAGGTTCGGTAGTACCTGCGAGCCCTCAGGAATCCTTGGCAGCCAGCACCGCCTGATTGATATCGGGGTAACCACTGAGTTTTTGTGGAAAATATTTTTCCAAAAGGGCGAGCAAGATTGCCCGACTGTGATTGTCTACCTCGCCATCCACTTTCCAGGGACGGAAGTGGTACTGGAAGGCGCGGGTATACAGCGTGATTTCCTCATCAGTCGCTGTTTCCGGGTCGATACCGTAACCATAGTCGCTGAGCCACTGGGCAAATCGCAAGCGAACACTTTCCCGATCACTGGTGGTGTTGCCATTCAGATAGTCCAGGTGACGCGTTACTGTTTCATCATCAAACCATGCACCAATACCCGCTTCGGCCAGCTGTTGCCAGGGAAATTTGGGACCAGGATCAATTTTCCACTGCGGGATAATGTCTCCGTGGCCGATCACTCGGGTAGGAGAAATATCCGGGTAGCGTGCCAGAATATCCTTCGAGAGCGCAATCACCAGCTCCATCTGTTTGGGATCGAAGTCCGGGAAGAAACATACGGCCTCTGTCTCAGCTCCCGGCGTCGATTCCGCGGGTGGGTGACAGTGACTTTTGTTGACTATCTCAATTCCAATGGAGTGGTCGTTCAACTGGCTGCGGTCTTCCCAGATACTCGGGCCCGCATGCCAGGCCCGGCGCGTCTCATCCACTAGCTGGTAAACCCTCAGGTCCTCATGCGGGTAGCTGGGATCGTCGCTTTCCGGCACCAGGTAGTGCGAACTTACCGGTGAGGAACTGGGTTGAGTGAGTACCCGCAACGAGGTATCGAAGTCGATTGCGGTGAAATGCATTACCAGAAATCGAACGCGCTCACTCGCATTTTTCGACTCAACGACTTCAATTTTGTAGGCATCGCTCTCGTGATTGAGGCCGGCACTTGTGCTGCTACAGCCTAGATTCAGCACCGCCATGGTTACTGCTGAGGTGAGCAGGGCGGCGCGCCCCAGTGTATGTATTATTGTGCTTGACATAGTGAATCCTTCAGTCGAATACCTGAGTCAAAATCCTCAGAAGGGATGGTGTTGATCTTTACGAGTCCGTCGTTGGAGGTCATGCGGTGGATATAGCGCCCATCTCCCAGGGCGATACCCACATGGGTCAGCACACCCTCGGCCCAATCACCATAGGTATTTTTAAGGAAAACGAGGTCACCAGGTTGCAGTGCATCGATTGTCGCAATTTTCTGGCCGAACTCGTCGGCAGCCAATGAATCTACGTGTTCCGGCAGCAGCTCGTCGTCGGCACCAAGTAGATGCTTGTCCCATGGGTTGCGTGTTTCCAGTGTGGCAAAGTGCGGGCCGCAGGCTGCGACGAGTATTTCCCGTGTCCAGTTCATGCATTGTTCCGCCGTGCCAACCCGATATTCCCGGTTTTCCCAGGGCAGGGCCTCAGCAACGAGCCTTTCGCCCATGGCGACCGGGGAGGCGGCTGGTGTTTCGATGACGGCCGTCGGAGAGGTTTCTACTGAATAGTAGTGCCCCTCGGGTTGCGAAGATTCACTACAGCCTGCGAGGGATAAAAAAGTCGAGATGAAAAGTGAAAGAGACTTACTTTTCATGGCGATTGAACCTCCACACAATTATTGTTTCTGTTGGTATCGGGTGTCAGCCACAGCGGATCGGAACACACGCCGGTAAGTGTTTTAACCAGTTGAAGCTGAAGGGCCAGTTGTTCCCGTGCACGCATCCAGGCCTGCGCTGGCACGGTGATTGTGTGCTGGCTACCGTCGCTGAAGATCAACTGCAAGGGGACCGGTAGCAGACCTTCCCCGTGGTTGGTGATCTCGAGGGTATACCAGTGTTTCGTCCCGCTTTCATTGTGCTCATTAGCCGCTGAAACCGGAGTTATTTCTGGGAGTGGATCAGCCAGGCCTTCGGTGTAGGCATCGGCAAGGTGAGGGGATTTATCCACGACAAATTGGCGAATTTTGCCAACTGTATGCGCCAATGCACTGGGCTCAATGGATTCCGCTGGCGTTATTGGCAGGTTTTGGTCATCAATTCGGATACCTGCTACAGCCAGATCAATAGAATGGCTCTGGTAAAACCAGCTGTGCCAGAACCAGCTCAAGTCTGTACCCGCAGTCGTTTCCATTGCGCGGAAGAAGTCTCCTGGCATGGGTCGCTTTCCCTGCCAGTTACGCGCAAAATTTGCCAGGGCCAGGTCAAACACGTGTTCACCCAACACAAGATGTCGCAGTGTATTGAGCATGCTGGCGGTCTTGTTATACGCGTTGTCAATTTTCCGATGCAATGAGTCCGCACTGCTCATGATGGGTTGGCTGGATGCGCTATCGGTGTAGCCGGCAATAGTGCGAGGCTCGCCATAAATCACATCGAAATTGGCTTCCCAGCTATGTTCTGCGCGGTACTCAATAAAACTCACCAGGCCCTCATCCAGCCATGCCCATTCCCGCTCGTCGGTATTGACGCGCATGGGCAGATAGTTGTGCCCCACTTCGTGAATGACCGTACCAATAAAGTCGTATTTGGTGGAGCGGTTCCAGGCTGGCTGCTCCGCAGTAGGTAACGGGCGTTCAGGGCGAGTGGCAATGGTGGCGAGCCCCGGGTACTCCATACCAAAACCCGCAGCGTTAACAATGCTGATGCTATCTGCTTCCAAAGGGAAGAGTGCGGTATCGAATACGGTTAAGGTATGTTGGATGGCCGCCAAGCCAAACCTCTCCCAAAGTGGTGCTGCTTCGCGGGGGTAAAACTGTTGCAGTTTGCGCCCACGATTATCCATCTGTATTTGCCACATAAATGCCGGAGACGCGCTGAACGCAAAGTCACGGAGATCTTCACCAGCAAATTTCCAGGCGATGCTTTCCCCCGTAGAGGTCGCGCGCTGATCTCGTGCCTGTATTTCGTCGACCATATGAGCGGGTGTCGTTGATGGTGCCTGCCAGTGGGCAAGCTGGTCGGGGCTCAAGACTTCTGCGGCGTTCTGCAGAGCACCACTCGCCGCCACGACATAGTTGGCGGGAACTGTCAGTGATATCCGATAGTCTCCAAACTCAGTGGAAAATTCCCCTTGTTGAAGAAAGGGTTTGAGTTGCCAACCTGCATAATCTGTGTAGGCGATCGCCCGGGGAAACCACTGCGCAGCCACGAATATGGGGACGCCATCGTCGAGCACCTCAAATCCACTGCGTGCTCCTGTAGCGACCTTATCCGTGAGGGGCAATGTCCATTGGATTTGAATCGACTGACGTGCGCCGGATGCGAGCGTTTTTGGTAGCTGGACCTGTAAATTCGTATCGCGAATCTCCCACTGCAGCGCCTTGCCCGCTCCATCGCTCACTGAGCGGATTATAAAACCTGCCGCTTCAGAGCGGGCCTGGGCACGTGAACGGCTTGCTTCACTTGCAATGGCTTGCAGGTTGTAGGAAGCGGCTGACCCCGGCTTGAGCGCATTGTGATCCAGTGCAAAGAACAGAAACTGGAGTCGATCTGGTGAGTTGTTGTGATAAATCACTTCGGCACGGCCATTGATCCGCTTGAGTGCGGGATCAAGCTCCGCCCAAATCGTGTAATCCACCTTCTGCTGCCAGTAATTCTCTGCAGGGAGCCCGTTGGCAGTTCGGTACTGCCCGAGGTTGAGGTCTTCTTGCGTCAATCGGCTGAATGGATCCAGCGCTGATCCTGCGTGTGCATATTCCACATGCGAAGCAAGCACTAGCAGAAAGCAAGTACCTAGCCACCTTTTCAGGGAACAGTTGACTATGGCCCGGTGCTTCATACCGGCGCCGCCATTACTGATGCGGTATCGGTCGGGTTGCGCCGCTCGGTAGTGAGCGCGATTACCAGCGTTACGGCCATGCAGCCAATGCCCAAGTACAGCACTGAGGAAAAACCGCCAACAGTGATAAGCGCTGCGGCCAGAGGAGGGCCGACAATTTCACCAACTTTGAAAGCACTGGCGCACAGCACGATGAAACGACCGGTGTCGTCCACACGATTGAACTGATCCATCAGCAGCGGCAGCGAGAAGCTCCAGAAAAACTGGAATACGATGGAAGTAATGGCATACAGCCAGTAGGCATTCAGGCTGTATTCGCCAATCAGTACCGCCATGGTGATCATCTGCGCTGTCATGGCGATGATCAGTGTGATCACACGGCTGAGATACTGGCTTAGCCACGGAGTGGCTAGCGAACCGAGTCCACTGATCGCAAAGCCAATACCCAGGAGATCTCCAACCTCTGCGCTCCCCAGCGCGAGGTTTACACCAATCCGCTCCAGATAAGCCCAGACCGCAGATACACCGCAGTAGTAAATTACCGTCGTGGCGAACACAAGCAGGGCGCGAGCCGTCAGCAATGTCGAAACTATGCTACTACCCGTATCTCGGGATTTTTCAGAGCGCGGGAAAGCAATCAAGCATAGTGCGATCGTAATGACTAGCCACCCATTCAGATAGTGGAAAAATCCACTGAAATCTGTCTCCCCCATGATACGCGGTACCGCGAAGAAACCGATGGTGCCGAAAACAACCTGAGCGGTAACCATCAGACCAAAGGCGAGTTGCGGATTTCGCTGGTCACCGAGCCCCGCAAGGGCAATAGCGTAAGCCGAGCCACAGCCGAGCCCGGCAAAGATACGAATTGCCATCAGCGGGATAAATTGTTGCGTTCCGAGGCTGGCGAGGTTGGCGAGACAAAAAAGGACGAGGCCGAGTAGTACCACGGGTTTCCAGGGCAATTTACGTACCCAGAATATTGCGGATGCGGAACTCAGGAATATGCCGATGACATCTGCGGAGGCCAGCCAGCCAATTTGTTGCCCGCTAAATATTTCCTGATCGGTCAGTGCACCTACCCACAGAGGCAGTAGCGTCAGGATGGATGCGCCCATCATGGCGACAAATAGCAAGCTTGCCATATAGGGCAGATGACTGCGGAGCGGATTTATGGAATTCATACCGGATATTTATTGGTTATTGGCTTTCGGACGAGTAGATGCTGTCTGATCCGCAATGTTATGTATTTTGAAGCGTTTGGCGAATCACCCTCGATCGGTTTGAGCGATAGGTGAATCAGCAGCTATGAGGCGTCCCTGATTATTCTTCAGTCCAGCATAAGTTATTCAGCGTGGCGCATTAATGCTCCTCTAGGTTGAATCGTGCGTCATGTTGCTGCTTGCTTTGGGTATTCTACAAATAAAAAATTCCAATTGTGTGGTTTTTTTGGAATTTTCTAAGTAGTCTTGTTGCGCGCTTTCCGGAATGGAAGGCCATTGGATGTGAGGTATCTAGGCCTTTCTTGGATAAAAATGACAGCGATGTCAGTTTGGTCAGGTTGGGCGAAGGGAAGCTGATAAGCAAAATCCAACAAACGATAAAACGGAAAATACTATGAAATCCAATAACTTCCGTAAGAACCTGCTCGCACACGGTGTTGCATTGGCACTGGTAGGCGTTACAGCGCCGCTGGCATTTGCGCAAGAAGCCGAAAAGCAGGAAGAGAAGAAAGATGAAGTAGCGTCTCTCGAAGAGATTCAGGTCGTCGGCTTTCGTGCCGCATTGGAAAAGAGCGTCAATGTAAAGCGCTATGCCACTGTCGTGATGGACAGCATCAATGCCGAAGATATTGGCAAGTTCCCCGATAAAAACATCGGTGATGCGCTGATGCGTATTCCCGGCGTTGGTATTGAACGCCGCTTTGGTGAAGCAGACGGTGTGAGTATCCGCGGCCTCGATCCGGCATTGAGCTTGACCTACCTTAACGGCCAGTCGATTTCGACCGCGCAATGGTTTGAAGGATACCGCCCAACCCGCGGCTTCCGTTCCGATATGCTGGCCGCAGAGCTGGTTTCTTCTCTGGAAGTATACAAGTCGCCGCGCGCGGATCTCCCCGACGGCTCCATCGGTGGTGTGGTGAATATCAAGACTCGCCGTCCGCTAGAGATGGACGCCAATACCATGCACGGCTCCATGGAGTATCAGTACTCTGAGAATGCGGAGCGTTGGGATCCGGCGTTTTCCGGGCTTTACAGCTGGAAAACCGATGATGAAAAATTCGGCGTATTGATCAGTGCTAGTCATCAGGAACGCTTTACTACCTATGACGCCATGGAAAACTACTATGGCAGCGCCGCCGCGGCGAAAGATACCGACGGTTCCGGTGACTTCGACCAGGTCACCTGGGGGGCAGGACACGCTATTTTCCAGCAGCAGCGTGAACGTACGGCATATAATCTTACCGCCCAGTACCAACCAAACGAACAGCTGGACATCACTGCCAACTACCTCAACTTCTCGCTGTCTGCGGACAACGTGAACTCAAACTATCTGGTAGTACCCGGGCGTACGGCTGATATCCGCAATGTAACCGCTGTGGAAGATTTTCCCGCTGGTCAGGGCGTTCTGAGGCATGACTCTTACCTGAGTGATGTAACCGGCGAGTCCGGCAACGACTACTGGTTCGGTCCGGATACATTTTTCCGCAATACCAACCCGGAAGCCCAGGCACTTGATATCGATGTGAACTACAGCCACGAGCTGTTCGACGCACACGTACAGGTGGGCCACACCGAAGCTGAGGGCGATATCATCGTGATCGGTTACTCCGGCATGATCAATACCCAGACCATGGGTGCTGCCGGCCTCACCGGAGATGAGGTACTCACGCTGGACCTGACCGGGAACAAGCTCGGAGTGGAATTCGACGGGTTTGACCCGAGTAACCCCGCCAGCTATCCGTTGAGCATCCGCGAGAATAACCCGCACATTCAGGATGCGGACGAGGAAACTTACGCGCAATTCGATCTGACGGTACCAATGCAAAATGGTGGTATTGTCACCTCCGTGAAGACTGGCCTGAAGTATCAGGATCGCACCAACGAGCGTTCCCTGCATAATTTCACCGTGGATATCCCGGCCAGCCTCGCTACCGGTACCGCCACCTACGCGGATCTACCGGTAAACACCGGATGTGGCCAGTATCAGGAAACCGCGAAGAGCAACACCCTGACCTGTCTGCCAACTCTGGATCTGGATGGCATTCGCAGCCTCTCAGCGGATCTGACCCCGTCTAACACCCTGCAGCGTGAAAGCCTGGCGGACTTCTATCAGATCAACGAGCAGAAACTCGCGATTTATGGTATGGCCGAGTTTGAGTATGACAAGTTTGCCGGTAACTTCGGCGTACGCTATGTCGATTACGACCTCGAGTCTGTGGCGAACCAGGCAGACGCGCTGCGTGTGCCTACCAATAATGATTACAGTGAGTTCCTGCCCAGCCTGAACGTCACCTATGAAATCAATGAAGACGTGTTGGTGCGCGGTGCCGCGGCGCGTGTGATGTCTCTCCCCAACTATCAGGATCTGCGCAACACTTTCAGCTATAACAGCACCACGCGCACCGGTTCTGCGGGTAACCCCTACCTGGAGCCTTGGCTGGCAACCCAGTTTGATCTCGGTATCGAGTGGTATTTTGCGGAAGGTGCGCTCGCCAGTGCTACCTACTTCCGTAAAGATATCGACTCTTTCCTGTTCTCGATTTCCGAGATCGAGACGCATCAAATTATCGATGAAGACACTGGTGACTTCTTTACCGCTGACCTGGATATCTCTCGTACCCGTAATGGTGGCGAGGCAAACCTGCAGGGTATCGAGCTTCAGCTTCAGGCGGAACTGGGCTACGGCTTCGGCGTGACCACCAACTACACCTTCACTGACGCAGAAGTTGTAGACAACAATGGTCAGGATGGTCTGAATCTGCCGGGTAACTCAGAAGACATGTGGAACGTGACCACCTACTGGGAAAATGACCGTTACAGCGCACGTCTGATGGCAAACCATCGCGGTGAGTTCTTTAACGGATTCCGTATTGGCACTGCTTCTGAAACTGAGGCCTACACTTCCGTGGACGTTGCCTTCTCTGCTGAGGTAACTGAAAACGTGACCCTGAGCTTGCAGGGTGTCAATCTGACGGGTGAGCTGTACCGCACCAAAAACGCTCAGGATTCCTGGGATGGTCTGTTCCAGCTGATCAATGATGGCGGTACCCGCTGGTTCGTGAATGCGGCGGTTAAATTCTAAGCGCCAATCGCACTTTACGGCTAGCTAAAAAGAAACCGGCCAGAGGCCGGTTTCTTTTTATTTTTTCTAGCGATAATTCTGTATTCGCTGGAGGAGTACCCTGTTGGTGGGCAGCACATCGGATATCTCGCTGCTCAGCTGATGGATGCGCTGAAAGTTACGCCGTGCCTCTTCCAGGTGAGGTAGCTGGCCTGCGTTCCATTGATAGTCCGAGTGATACTCCATCCCGTACAGGATGAACTCATAGCTTTCCCGGACAAACGGCTCCAGCGAACTCGGCATATCGAACCTGCTTGGGGGGTAGTGTTTCCAGAATGCCAGCTGGGCTTTTAGCGTATCGGGGAGGGAGGACACCTCAGTATTGTCCAGCCAGAAATCGCTGTCTTTCCTGCGGGATAGGTAGTAATGCAGCTTGATAAAGTCGACAACGCGATGCCAGCGTTCGTTGAAAACAGCATTATATTTTTTTTCCAATGCTGACAGCTGTCCCAAATGCTGTGGAAACAGCTCCGTAAGCATGTTGCACGATGCCTCGATAAGGAATATGGCACTTGCCTCGAGCGGCTCTAGAAATGCTGCGGAGAGCCCCATGCCTACACAGTTTTTGTGGAACACTTTTTCCCGAAAGCCCAGGCGCAGATCAATATGGCGTGCCTCAAGATGATCGACAATGTCAGGTTGAGCAGGTGTGGCTTGTGACTGATTGAATGTCGCGCGGGCATAATTGCGCAGCGTATTCTCCGCTTCATCCGCGGTCGTGTGATTGGCGCTGTAAACATAGCCGGTACCACGTCTACTTTGCAGGCCGATATCCCAGATCCAGCCTGCCGATTGTGCGGTCGAGAGGGTAGGGCTGTTGATCGGTCCCTCGGCGTCGGCATAGGGGACCTGCATCGCGACTGCTTTGTTGACAAGCAGGGTATCGCTTACGCCGTGAAAGGGGATCTGATAGGTCTGGTCAAGAAGCAGACTGGTAAATCCGCTGCAGTCGATAAACAAGTCCCCGCAAATACTGTCGCCTTCCCTGGTTATGATGGAGTCAATGAATCCCGACTCAGATAACTGTGCGGACTGCACATGTGCCAGCAGGTGCGTTACTCCCAATTTTTCACCGGCGTGATTCCTCAGGAAAGTCGCAAATTTTCCGGCGTCAAGGTGGTAGGCGTAATTAAGAATCGCTTCGTACTGCGGGGTTTTCAGTGATTTTGGGGCGAGATGCTTTTGACATGCTGCGGGCTGTGGCGAAATAGCCTCCGCATAGGGTAGACCTAGCTGATACTGCAGGTGGTGCCAGTAAGGTCCCGGGGGAGTTGGCCACATTCCGCGTGGCAACTCGAATGAATGATAGTAGCTGGAATCTTCGCCATTTACGTTGGCGGTATGCCAATTGACAAACTGTGTCCCCTGTTTGAATGATGCATCGCAGGAGCGGATAAATTCAAATTCATCGATGCCGAGGTTTTTCAGTGTATTACGTATCGTCGGCCAGGTTCCTTCACCCACACCAATTGCGGGGGTGTCCGGTGATTCCACCAGGGTTACAGAGTACTCCTGATTTTTCAGCGGGGACAGATGACGGGCCAGGCTGGCCGCGGCCAGCCAACCGGCAGTACCACCTCCAACCACCACCACTTTTTTTATTGGTTTCATTTTAGCCCCCTACACCGGATTGTCGCGAAACTAATTCGGTGGTGTAATGAATTTATAAGAATTATTTCAGCAGTAGTACTGCCTCTATTCTGCCACTGAAAAATCTGTGGTGGAACTGCGCCAGCTAGCAATATACGTGAAGTGTCAGGGGGATCTTGTGGGGAAAAATTTTTCCGTACTGATTGTCGGCGGTGGAACCGCCGGGTGGATGGCAGCGAATCTGCTGGCGCATCGGTGGCGAGACTTTCCGGTCAACATTTCTCTGGTGGAATCCACTGAGATTGGCACCATCGGGGTCGGGGAGGGAAGTACTCCCTATCTCAAGTCCTTGTTCCGCGCGCTCGATATTCCTGAAAGCGAGTGGATGCCGGCCTGTGACGCAACCTACAAGTGTGGAATCCGGTTTCCGGGTTGGTCTACGACCCCGGGGTATGCTGCTTACTATCACCCGTTCTATTCCCCCCTCGATCGTGAAACCGGTGCGGAGTTTTTTTCACAGGCTGATATGCGTCGTCGAGGCATATTGGTGGACGCACAGCCAGATCATTTTTTCCATGCGCCTTATCTGTCGACTGCCGGCATGGCGCCAATTCCCAAGCGCCCACTACCCTTTGAGCTGGATTACGCTTATCACTTTGATGCGGGACTTCTCGGCAGGTTTTTGAAGTCCAAGGCGATGCAGGCCGGTGTTAGGTATCGTCAGGCCACCATCGATCGGGTCAGGCTGCGCGAGCGAGGGCAGGGTGATGTAGTGATTGACAGTTTGACGACAGCGAGCGGCGAAGCTATCGCCGCTGACTTCTTTATCGACTGCACAGGCTTTCGCAGCAGTTTGTTGTCAGAACTGCCTGAGTATCAGTTCTCTTCGTATGAAAAGACGCTACTCAACAACGCTGCCGTCGCCCTGCAGATGCCGGGAGACAGTCAGGTACCCCTGAAATCAGAAACCGTATCTGAGGCATTAACTCACGGCTGGATGTGGAACATTCCTCTGCAAAGCCGCACCGGCTTTGGTTATGTCTACGGCGATGCCTTTATAAGTCCGGAAGCGGCCGAACAGGAGTTGCGTAAGCGAACCGGCGCACCTGATGGTATTTCGTGTCGACACCTGAAAATGCAGGTAGGCCGCATAGAGCAGCACTGGTCCTCAAACTGCCTGGGTGTCGGACTGTCACAGGGATTTATCGAGCCGCTCGAGGCGACAGCCCTGATGCTCGTTCAGTTCACCATCGAGCGATTTTCTCTGGCGTTCGATCCTGTTAATCCGCACGCATCGGGCGAGAATCAGCGCAGTGCGTTCAATCACAACATCAATACAATGTTCGACGGTGTGCTGGACTATGTTGTTGCGCACTATTTCCTGAATACACGGAATGATACGGAGTACTGGCGTGCCGCGCGCCACGACATTGCCGTGCCCGAACGGTTACAGAGGCTGGTGGACTGCTGGGATCGCGGAGACGACTTTGTTGAGTATCTAAAGAAGGCAGGTGCCGATAAGATCTACTCGCATGCGAGCTGGTATTGCCTGCTCGCGGGAATGGGACGGTTTCCGAAGGGCGGTGCCGTCGGTGGTGGCCTTGAGTCCCAACAATTGCTCCGCGATGTCCAGTCATTCTGCGGCGGCAATGTGGCCCGTTTTGAATCACATCGTCGCTATCTGGAGCGTCTTGCCGCGAACTGAAAATTCCCCGTCTTGCCTGACCGCTCCCACTGAGTGGCGCCTAATTCATTACCGTGAGCTGCGGTAGCGTCTACTAAATTATTCCTTTTGAGTAATCTTTAACCATGCTGGGCTCCAGGCCCAGTTCCCCGGCTGTTGATTAACATGCCCACGCTAACTGCCTAAGCTGTCTTTTGGTCTATTTGAAGAAATTTCGTTGAATTTTTTATGATTTTGCTCTCGCACAGAGGGAATTTTTTTCGCAGAATGGCCTTGGAATATCTTATTCCTTGCGTTGGGTGCTAAAGATATATTTTATCGGTTTGACCGATAGATGCTACTGACTGAGAACCAATAACTACGCACTACCGCCGGCGCTGATGGGAAGTTGAGAATAGTGATCAACTCTTTCCCTATGGGGACAAACACAATAAATGCCTGGGAGGCCATCCATGTTCCAGAAAACGAAATTGAGCTCCTCGCTCCAGACAGCAACCTCAACAACACTTACACGTTCTGCGGCCGCTGTAGCAGGCGTGTTGTTTTCCATGTCTGTTGCTGCTCAGCAATCCGGAAGTATCGAGGGTACGGTCTATCTCGATGAAAATGTCGAAGCGGCCGGTGTAACCATTACGGCGACCAGCCCGGTAATGCCGAAGAGCAGAACCGTGCAAACAGGCGAAGGTGGTGATTTCAGAATGCCGGCATTGATTCCCGGTACTTACACTCTGACATTGACCACGGAAGATGGTATTACACGGACAGTTAAAACCCGGGTTCTGTTGGATCAGCGCTCGAATGTCTCCGTGGTGATGGCGCCTGACGTCCAAGACGCTAACTTGGAAGAAGTAGAGGTTACCGGACAATTGATTCAGGTTGGCGGCGAAGCGACTCTTTCTAATGCTTTGGGAGCAGATGTTGTTAAGGGCGTACCAACAGGGAACAACTACCGGGATATGATGAAGCTAATTCCTGGAGTGCAGTTTCACCAGAATAGCGTGCGTGGTGCGAGTGCAGGTGGTAGTGGCCAGGACAACGTTTACGCATTTGATGGTGTAAATATTACGCTGCCAATGTTCGGTACCCTGGATGCTGAACCGTCGAACCACGATATTGAAATGGTATCGGTTGAGCGTGGTGGAGCCAACGCGGTCGGATTCAACCGCTCCGGTGGTTTTTCCGTAGACTCCAAGTCTAAATCGGGTACCAATGAGTTTCAGGCCGGCTTCGAACATAAAATAATGCCGAAAAACTTTGTCGGTAAAACTGATAAAGGTGTAAAAGCAACAACGGATAATAGCTGGACGACCATTTATGCAAGTGGTCCACTTATAGAAGACCAGTTGTTTTTCTATGGTTCGTACTTTGGTCCACGCTCAGAGCGAGAGAATAAAGAAACTACTTATGGTGACGTTAAGGACTACCTGAGTGAGCGCGATGAATACTTCGGTAAGCTGACATGGGCCGTTACCGACGATATCATGCTGAATAGTAGCTATCGTACTTCCGAGCGTATCGGTGAGGGTGTTTCCATTGAATGGAACGAGTCCGATGATGTGTCGCGAGGCGAATTCAAAGAGTTGGAAGTTTTCACCTTGGACGGTTCATGGGTGATTAATGACAGTACCGTTTTCACCGCACAGTACACCAGCTTTGCTACCGAAGGTGGTGAGCAGGCCGACCGTATGCTCGGGGTCCAGCCCAGTTTGGCCGGAGGGCTTGATGTAGCTAATCTCGGCGATATGGGTTACGTCGTCGTTCCAGGGGTAGTAGAAGGGGAAGATGAGTACAATGCATTTGTTCAGCCGATTATCGATCAATACGGTTACCTGAATGATCAGGGTGAGATTACCGGCGGCGGTGGAGTTGGCGCCTACTACCAGGTAGAAGCGGCGGGTTACTACCGCAAGGCTTTTGAAATGTCGCTGGACCACACTCTGGTGTGGGGAGACACTTCCCATGAGTTGCATGCCGGCTTTATGTGGGAAGAGGGGGAGGAAGAGCTTTCCCGCCTGTCCAATGGCTGGGGTACAGTCAGTGTCAACGGAGGTCTGGATACACTTGATAGCCTTTCTCTCGATCCGGATAACTTTGTAAGTAGCGCAGATCTTTCTCAGCAGGTCTATTACTCTGCCCGAATTCAGCAAATGAGCCTGGGCCTCGATGGCAACCCGGTATCTCCCATCAACTCATTTACCGAGTCTTACAATTTCGAGGTAAATGACAAAATTGATTGGAACGACTTTACCTTTAATGTCGGCTTCCTGATTAGTGAGGACATCCTTTACGGAGAGGGCCTGCGCGAAGCTAATAACTTCTCGGGTTTCGTTGAAGATTCCGGTAACAAGTACGAAATGTACCGCGTGGACTGGAAAGATATGATCCAGCCGCGTTTGGGTGTGACCTGGCGTTACAACGATGTCGAAGATACGGTCTTTGCAAATTACGCGCGTTATAACCCTTCTACCAGTTCATTGGCGCGAGCTGCCTCTTGGGCTCGTAACACTCGTCGCGACTTGAATGTCTACTTTGATGAGAGTGGTAATGCTTTAGCTTACCAGCCGGCAGCGGGTTCCAGTGGTAAGGTGTTCGAGAAGGATATGGATCCGCGGTATATGGATGAAATTACCATCGGTACCACCCGCAATGTTATGCAGGGACTAAACGTGCGTGCACACGTTCGATACCGTGAGAATGATAATTTCTGGGAGGATACACCTTACTACACGCCTTCCGGCTGGTACTTTAATGATCCTGACCGGATTCCGGATAGTGTTTCCAACCAGGAGTTCTATGCGTACAGTGCCGAGGAAATGTCGCGAATTCGGGAAGAGTTGCCTTCAACGTCTTCTTACGTGATTGCTCAGATTGATGGCGCCTATACTAAGTACTGGGAAGCTAGTTTGGAGGCTGAGTGGTACGGGGACCGGACCTATCTGAATGCTTCCTATGTGCGTAGTCGCTACTCTGGCAACTTCGATCAGGACAACACCACGGTCAATAACGATCAGGCAACCTTTATCGGATCCTCCAACCTGATGGACTGGGAAACTCTCAATATCTGGGACAATCGCGAAGGTACCCTGAGTGGAGACCGGCCACATATTTTCAAGGCATTCGGTTACTATACGACCGATTGGCAGGCGAATGTGGGCGCCTACCTGATCTATCAGTCTGGTCAGCCTTGGCAGATTCAGGATGGTACCATTTACGGGTACTCACCAACTCGTGGTAATGATACGGGCGCCTATGGTGAAAAGGCCGGTGTACGACGCACTGATGCTCACTGGCAGCTGGACTTGAACTACACCCAGAGCTTCGACGTGTTTAATGACTACACCCTTAAAGTTCGAGCAGATTTGTTCAATGTGTTTGATCGTCAGACCGGCTTTAATGTTGAGCAGCGTTTGCGTGCAGACGATTTTGGTAAGGCGCAAAGTTTCTTTAACTCTCGTCGCCTGCAATTGTCTTTCGGTGTGGACTTTTAATTGGTAGAAGTTTTCTCATAGTCTCCTGATAGTCTGAAACTTGCCCCGGCTTTGCCGGGGCTTTTTTGTCAATGACTCTCAAGTGTGGAGAAAATCCGGGAGAAACTAGAAAATTATTTTTATAGTTATTTTTTGAATAATTTATTCGTTTTTGGCTATGGGTTTGCAGTAAGATATGCGGGTGCCAAATAAAATAACTGATCTTGTCTAGATATGGATTATGCATTGGGTTTTTTACCAGATCTGAAGCGCGGCTCTCGTACCTGGATTGCGAGCATACTGTGTATCACAGTCGTGTCGTGTGGAAACGCGCATGATGAAGGGGTGGTCGCTTCTACCGAAAAAAATGACGTCCGGGCGATTGCAACGCAGTCATCCACCTTCCAGACAGATGTCCCGGGCCTACGTGAAGAAATGTTAGGGTTGGAGTTTTGGACGCGACGCATCCAATCAGATGTTCGCCGTATGCAGCCTGCTGAGATTCAGGCATTCAATCAGAAAAACCTTTCCACAGATCAGTATCTCCATCATCTCGACCGCTTACCGGACACCATGACGCAAGCGGACGTTCTTGCGTTGATCGACCAGGTGAGCCGTCCGGCCTCTTCACCGCGTTACTTTACCGACGGGCGTCAGCTTTCCGACAGCGACTATGCGGGGTTTGAAGCGAAAGTGCAGCGGTCCGCTCTGGCCGAAGAGATAGCTGTCCGCTGGGGAGTGGTCGTTGAGCGCGCAAGTATGCGCAGCTACCCGACGGACACGCGGGTCGTGAAGCACCCGCAAGACTATGATCTGGACCGTTTCCAGGAAACGGGTGTGTTTCCCGGCCAGCGCCTCGCCATTTTGCATGAAAGCACTGACGGTGAGTGGTGGTTTGCTGTGAACTATCACTATGCAGCCTGGCTGCCAAAGCGGGCAGTGGCGGTAGGCGAGCGCAGCGAAATTGACCAGTGGTACAAATCCTCTCCGAGGTTGACGGTCACCGGGTCGCAGGTAAGAACCAATTACAATCCGGTAGATCGCCGTACCTCCGAAGTTGTTCTGGATATGGGGGTATCGCTGCCGTTGATGAGTGCGGCGGATGTGGGGCATAACGTGAATGGTCAGAACCCGCAGGCCAGCTACATCGTGGCATTGCCGGTGCGCAATGCCGAGGGGGGGCTGGAGTTCGAGCCCACTTTGATAGGGCGCGGCCAGGACGTTACTCCCAGGATGCTTGAGTATCGCCCGTCACTTGTGCTCCAGCAGGCATTCAAGTTCCTCGGTGAGCGTTATGGCTGGGGGCACGATTATAACGGGCGTGATTGCACCGGATTCGTGGGCGAGGTGTATAAATCCTTCGGTATCCTGATGCCGCGGAATTCGGGGCAGCAGGGCAAAAGTGACTTCGCACCGACCAAGCGGTTTGCGCCGGAAGACCACGCAGCGCGAGTGGAGGCGCTTTCTGCGCTTCAGGTCGGGGATCTGATTTACATTCCCGGGCACGTCATGATGTATATCGGTGAGGTCGATGGTGAGCCTTATGTGATCCATGACGTTACCGGGCTCAGCTATTACCAGAGTGACGAATCTCTGTATCGGGGCACGCTTTCTGGCGTTTCCATTACACCGCTTAGCCCAATGCGGCTCAGCAAAGAAAAAAGCTATATCGATGGCATCTATGCCATAAAAACCATTATCTAATTGGTGCTGCCATGAAAATCGTAGACGTAAAGCTGGGCATGCTGCGGGTTCCTCTGGTAACCCCGTTCAAAACTGCATTGAGAACCGTAGATGCGGTAGAGGATGTGGTGGTGATGCTGGAGACCGATACGGGGCATGTCGGTTACGGCAATGCCCCGGCTACCGCGGTGATTACCGGTGATACCCACGGCTCGGTGATCGAGGCCGTGCGCACGGTGTTTACCCCGTTGCTGTTGGAGCGCGACGTGGCAGACCTGAACCGCCTTACTCGCCAGATTCAGGGGGCGATGATCAATAACACCAGCGCCAAGGCGGCAGTGGAAATTGCCTTGTTTGACCTGTTTGCGCAGAGCTATAAAACACCCCTCTACCGAATTCTCGGCGGTGGTGAAAACAGCCTGACCACCGATATCACCATCAGTGTCGACTATATCGAGAAGATGGTCGCTGATGCGGAAAGTGCGGTGGAGAGAGGCTTCGAGATTCTGAAGCTCAAGGTCGGTAAAGATATTGGCCTGGATATTGAGCGGATCAGGGCCGTCTACGCGGCGGTAAAAGGGCGCGCATTGCTGCGCCTGGATGCGAACCAGGGCTGGAGCCCGAAGCAGGCGGTGCTCGCCATTCGTGGCCTGGAAGAGGCGGGGGTGCTGCTTGAGCTCGTGGAGCAGCCGGTCAAGGCGAACAATCTTGAGGGGATGCGCTATATCGCAGAGCGTGTCAGGACGCCGATTATGGCGGATGAAAGCGTTTTCGGTCCGCAGGAAGTGATGAAGGTCATTGACCAGCGGGCAGCAGACATTATCAATATCAAATTGATGAAGACCGGCGGCATTTCCAATGCACTGAAAATCGCCGATATCGCGGATCTGCACGACGTGGAATGTATGGTGGGTTGCATGCTGGAGACGAGCATCGGTGTTTCTGCAGCGGCACATGTGGCGGCCGCCAAGGCGCCGGTAGTGTCCAAATTGGACCTGGATGTGCCGTCCCTGTGCAAATTTGACCCCGTGGTCGGTGGCGCGTCCTACAAGGATGCGGATATCATTCTGAATGAAACCCCGGGACTCGGTATTGAAAAAATCGAGGGCTTGCAGCTGCTGGCCTGATGGCCAGCGTGACGCGGAGTGATAACGCACCCCATGACCTGTCTTTTGAAAATGCGCGCGATGCGCGACCAGATGTCGGTTAATGAGCGCAAGCTCGCGGACTTTATTCTGGATAATACGCAGTTATTGCGTGACTACTCATCTTCCCAATTAGCGGATGCCGTGGGCGTCAGCCAGTCCAGTGTGGTCAAGTTCTCTCAGAAGCTGGGTTATCGAGGCTATCCGAGCCTGAAGCTGGCGGTATACGAATCCTACGCTGGTGCCGGTATGGCGGCAGATGAGGAAAAAGCCAGGCATTTTGCGCAGTCCGATAGCCCGCTCAGTACCCTTGGGCAAAAGAAGCTCGAGGTGCTGGAGAATACCGTCAGTATCAACGAGACGGAGCAGCTGGCTGCAGCGATCAACGCAATCCGGCAAGCTCGCTGTATACAGATTTCCGCTTGCCCCGGATCGGTATCGGTCGCGCGTTACCTGACCCACCAACTGCTTGAGCTCGGTTGCTGGGCGGTGTTCGATGAAGGTGGGCAATTGCAGCATCGTATTGCCGATTCGCTGCGCGACGAAGACCTGTTGTGTATTTTGTGTGATTTTGGTGGTGAAGAATCGTTGGTAGAGGTGGCGAATCGCGCGCGGGAGCATGGTGTCAAGGTGTTGAGCCTGACTCGCTATAACTACAATGCGGCCAGCATCCATTCGGATATTCGGTTGTATGTAGTGCCCTCGGAAGATGAAGAAGCACTACAGCGCCTGTTGTTCCGTTCCGCACAACTGCATGTGATTGAGGCATTGGTGAGCGGACTTCTGGAAAGCCCGCAGTAAGATATTTTCCTGAAAAACGGGATTAGCTTCAGGCGTTGGTCTGGCAGAAAAAGGCCACCGGGTGATGCCGGGTGGCCTTTTGTTTTTTGCATGCATCCATTCGTGTGGTGCTATTCCCCGGCAATTTGCGGTTTATCTCCGCTGCTTGCCACCGGCTCCCACTGCATCTCGTAATCCCATTGATCAAAGTACAGGTTGCCACCGCGCCACTCTACTTCACCGCGCTGGCTATCGACGGTTTCCGAGCGGAAGTGTTGTTTTGCCGGCACCAGGGGGCGGCTGTAGTCGGTATTGAAGATCAGCCGGTAACTGTCCAGCCCGCCCAGGTAGAACCAGCGCTCTGCTTCATTTTCGCTGTCCAGCAGGCCGTGGGTGACGTCCATCGGCATCCATCCGTAAGGGGCCAGATAAAATTCGCCCCAGTCATGCATGGTGTCGAAGCTCGCGGGAGAAAACTCCCAGCCGGACTGCCAGCGGGCGGGAATGCCATTCATGCGCATCAGGGTGATCAGCAAAAGCGTCTGCTGACCGCAGTCCGCGTGGCCCGCTTGGGCGGCGTACTGGCTGATATTGCGAATGGTGGAATATTCCCGGGCGCCTGCCCAGGGGATCTCGTCGACGTAGGCAAAGAGCTTCTGGGCAATGCGATAGGGGTTGGTCTCATCGCCGACAATACGGTTAGACAGTGCGCGAAGCTCGGGAGTGAACTGGATATGTGGGGTTCGCTCTGCAAGAAACGGCGCGAGCCTTTCGTGAGTTTCTTGGGCGCGATCCACTGGCGCAGTTTTTGCTGGGTCAATATTGAAATATCGTGACAAGCTATCAAATGCGTATTCCACGGAAAACCGGGTTGGTGTGCCCGCGCGGGCAGTCTGTTCGAAATAGATGGTGCGTTGCGGTGTGTCCACCGGCGCCAGAGTGAAATCTGTCGGGGTGCTATTCAATAGTGCGATATTTTCCTGGCGCCCGGGTAGTTCTTGCGGAAAGGGGAGCCAGGCCCGCACGGTTTCGCCGTCGGGAACGCTATCTGCGTCCACGGTGAGGGTGTAGGTGATGGCAAGGCGCTGGCGCAGGGGCGTATCGCCGTCACCGTGTGCGTCGATGACCGCGGCATGATGCGGGTGCAGCTGGTATAGCGGAGCCCGGTCTGTGAAGCGTCGGTAGTCCGCGGTGCGTGCTGCGGCTTCATCTGAAATGTGAACCAGGTTATAGGCTGCTTTATTGAAATAGCGTCGCTTGCCGTCAAAGGTTTTGTATTCCAGTAATCCGGCGTCGTTCCAGTGTTTTATATCGTTTTCTGTGGCGTCGGGAATGTAGCGCTGCACAGAAGCCAGCAATTGCTCTGGCGGGATGGTGAATTCCATCTCGATGCGGCGCATGCGCTCAGCTTCAAAGGCGAGTGCGGTGCTGTCTGGAGTTTGCGGTTCCTTTTGCTGCATTGCGCTGATGTCCAGTTTGGCCTGCCGGTAATGGCCCTGATCAATCTGAGCCTGTATTGCGGCGATATTGCTTTGCTGCGCTATGGACTGCTGCGCCATGGACTGCTGTGCCATGGATAGCTGCGCGGCAAAAAGGGCGCTCGCCAGCGTTGTTGCAGTCAGGTACGGGCGGCTTGGTCGGTTTGTGCGGTAGGCATTTTTTCGGGTCAAGGTGCACTCCATTGATTGCGAGCCGACACGGTATCGGTTTGGCACATCCGTCGATTCGGAATAATTTATTATTTACTTAAAAATCCATGATTGATAAATTATTCTGATGCGTTTGCCGCGTCAAGAGCGCATTCCGCAATCCGTGCACATTTAAGGAGAGTCTGGCCACATGAACCACTTCACCGCAACTGCCGTCCGTATTTCCTGCATATTCGGCATGGTGCTGGGCGCAGGTTGCCAGCCGGAGCCCTGGGATCAGTACGATCCTGAAGCCTATGTAGAACGTGTACTCGAGCAGGAGCAGGTGCCCGGTGCTGCAGTGGCGATCTGGCACAAGGGCGAACCAGTACTGCTGCGTGGGTTTGGTGTTACTAATGTGGATAGCCCGAAAGCGGTCGATGGGCAGACCCTGTTCAAGCTGGCGTCCACCACCAAAGCGTTTACCACTGCGGCTCTGGGGCTGCTGGTGGAAGAGGGCAAGCTGGAGTGGGAAGGGCGTGTGGTCGAATACCTCCCGCAATTTCGTCTCGGAGATTCCTGGATCAGCAATGAATTTCGTGTGGTGGATCTGCTGACCCATCGTTCCGGTTTGGGCCCCGGGGCCGGCGATCTGATGCTGTGGCCGCAACCCAATGCTTACACGCGCGCTGACGTGATGAATGGATTGGCGCACCTCCCCGTTACCCGCGGTTTTCGCGCCGACTACGCCTATGACAACTTGCTGTATATCGTGGCCGGTGAACTGATCGCAGAAATTTCCGGCATGTCCTATGAGGATTTTATTCAGCAGCGTCTGCTTGTTCCCTTGGGGCTGGAAAGTTGCTATGCCGGACCGGTGCCGGCCGATGCCCGCGACAACCTTGCCGATCCCCATCGACTGGAAGAGATCGGCATGGTGGTGGATACCCCCAACCTGGCCGGCCATGAACCTATTGTGCTGGCGGCGGCTGGCGGTATGCACTGCAGCGCCGGCGATATGCTGAGCTGGCTGCGGGTCTTGTTGAATGGTGGTGAACTGGAAAATGGCGAGCGTCTATTCACGGAGCAAACCCGTGATCGCTTGTGGCGCCCGGAAACCCTGATGCCATTTTCCAGCCAGCGCGCGGAGCGTGATGGAGGGCATTTCTATGCTTATGCCCTGGGGTGGCGAGTGCAGGACATGCACGGAAAAAAAGTGATCCATCACACCGGTTCCCTGTCCGGCATGTACGCCTGGGCGGCCATGGTGCCGGAAGAGGATCTGGCAATAGTCGTGCTGATGAACCGCAGCGCGGGCGCTGCGCGCCAGGCGTTGATTTATGGCCTGCTGAAGCCCTATCTGGGGGCGCCTGAGCGGGATTGGCTGGCCTATTTTCAGGACCTTTACGGCACCCCCGCAGAGGCAGTGGAACCGGAAGAACTGGTCGCGCCTGTTGGGTATACCTCGGTCGCAAAGGAAGAGCTGGCCGGACTCTATCGGGACCCGTGGTTTGGGGATGTCGGTATCACTCAGGAAAACGGAAAGCTGCGCTGGCGTGCACTCAAATCGCCCCGGCTGACCGGGACACTGACGGCCGCCAGTGACGGCGTCTGGGCACTGCACTGGGACGACCGCAGTCTGAATGCGGATGCCTGGATGATTGCTGACCGCAGCGAAGCCGGCGTTTTACTGCTTACCATGCAAGCGAAGTCGCGCGGTACCGATTTCAGTTACGATTTTCACGATCTGCGCTTTGAAAAAGTGGCCGGGGCTGTGCAGGTAGAGACTGCCCGCAGCCATTAGTGCGACAACAGTGTTCGAAAACAATAAATTAACCAGTTTCAGGAGTCTGTCATGCGGCGGCGTACTTTAATTCAATCCCTGATGTCAGCTCCCCTGTTAGGGGCAGCAGCAAGTGTTGCCAGTGGCGCCGAGGACCTGGAATCCGCTGGCTACAGCGGCGGAGATACTGACCTGCTGCGCCCGAAGCGATTAAAAAAAGGTATGACGGTAGGCCTGGTGACCCCGGCGAGTAATGCCTGGGAAGACGAAGATATCCGCTTTGCCGGTGATGTAGTGCGCTCGCTGGGCTTTGAGGTCAAAGAGGGCCGTCACCTGTATCGCCGCACTCAGTACCTGGCGGGTCCCGACTCTGCGCGGGCAGAGGATTTTAACAGCATGTTTGCGGACCGGGATGTGGATGCGGTTTTCTGCCTGCGCGGTGGTTATGGCACGCCGCGTATCCTGCCGATGCTCGACTACCAGTTGATTCGCAATAATCCGAAAGTTTTGCTCGGCTACAGCGATATTACTGCATTGCTGAATGCCATCTACCACCGAAGTGGTGTGGTTACTTTTCACGGCCCGATCGCCGCCCAGAACTTTACCGATTACACCCTGGCCGAGTACCAGAAGGTATTAGTGCACGGTGAGCGCCCAGTACCACTGGGCACTCCACCGCCCTTCGAGACCGCCCCGGGCCGGGTAGAGAAGCGCAATCGAATAACCCGGTTTACCGGCGGCCGCGCCCGCGGCCGTCTGATCGGCGGCAACCTGTCGCTGATGGCGAGCCTGGTGGGTACCCCCTTTGAGCCGGATTATCGCGGTAAAATACTGTTTCTGGAGGACGTGGGCGAAGCCCCGTATCGTGTGGACCGCATGCTCACCCAGCTCTGGCTCGCTGGAAAATTGCAGCAGGTTGCGGGGATAGTCTTTGGCAAGTTCACCGATGCGGAAACCAGCGGCAATACGTTCAGTATGGAGCATGTGTTGCGTGAACGTACGGCAGAGCTCGGTATACCGGTAGTACGTGGGCTGATGATTGGACATGTGGAAGATCAGACCACGGTGCCAGTAGGCGCGATGGCGGAACTGGATGGTGACGCTGGTACGCTGGTATTGCGGGATGCCGTAGTCAGCTAGTTGCGAAGGAAGCGCATGTCTGTAAGGTGGCAGCTATCGGTTTTGGCGATAACTACCACCATTTCTCATCGGTGCCCAGCTGGTAGCATGTGGCAAATTGTGGATCACAAATCGCTGACCGATCAAAAATATAACAATAGCAGTACTACTTATGACTGAACTCTCCTGGCTCACGCTTTTACCTCCTTTTATCGCCATTGGCCTGGCATTGTTAACCCGGCAGGTTTACCTGGCGCTGTTTGCCGGTATCTGGCTAGGGTTCTTTCTGCTGAATCACGATGGTTTTTTTGCCTCCCTGGCGCAGGCGCTGGATGGTGTGTTAGCGGTTCTGGCCAATCCCGGTGACGCGCGGGTAGTGATGTTCACCCTGGTGATCGGTGCATTCATCATCACATTGGAACGCTGTGGGGCGGTCAGCGGCTTCGTGCGATTCCTGGAGCGCAGCCGCTGGGTCACTAATGGCAAGCGGGCTCAGTGGATGGCATGGCTGGTCGGGATTGTTATCTTTATCGAGTCCAATATTACGGTGCTGGTGGCGGGTACCGTATCGCGTCCATTGTTTGATCGCTTCCGGGTTGCCCGTGAGAAGCTCGCGTACATTATCGATTCCACGTCAGCGCCTGTGTGCATGTTGATTCCCCTGAACGCCTGGGGTGCATTTAATCTCGGGCTTTTGGACGGGCTCGGTGTGGAGGACCCGTTAAAAGTTCTGCTGGCGAGTATCCCCTTAAACCTGTACGCGATTGCCGCCGTCGCGCTTACAGCCTACACGATCTCCCGTGATTACAATCCGGGACCGATGGCTCAGGTGCAGGCCCGTACCAGCGGCGGTGAACTGGACGGCATCGATATCAGCGCGAGCACTGGTGAGAAGAGCCATATCAAACCCCGTGCGATGAATATGTTGTTGCCGGTCATGGTATTGATTCTCGCGATGCCGCTTAGCCTGTGGATCACCGGTGATGGCAAGATTTTTGAGGGCTCTGGTTCCACATCCGTACTCTGGGCATCGCTTGCCGCACTCACCACGGTGTCTGTAATGGTGATTGTGCAGCGCAGCATGTCGCTGGATGAACTCAGCCATACCTGGATGGAGGGCGCCGGGCGCATGTTGCCGCTGGCGATCATTCTGGTACTGGCGCTCGCGCTCGGCGCTATCTCGAAGACCCTCGGCACCGGGCAGTATGTCGCGGGGCTAGTGGGGGATTCGATTCCCCTGGCGTTGCTGCCGGTAGTCATTTTCCTGGTGTCCGGGGTAATTGCGTTCTCCGTGGGTTCCAGCTGGGGGACTTTCTCCATTATGTTGCCCATCGCCATTCCCGTGGCCAGTGCGCTGGGTGCGGAACCCGCATTGTTCGTCGCCGCGGTGTTGTCTGGTGGCATCTTTGGCGATCACAGTTCGCCGATTTCCGATACCACCATCGTGTCATCGCTGGCGGCCGGTACTGAGCATATCGAACACGTACGCACGCAGATACCTTATGCGCTGCGCGCTGGTGTGGTGAGCGCATTCGGGTTTATCGCGCTCGGTTATCTGATGCTGTAAAGCGAAACAGGAAGTATTTTGAGTGAGAAACAAGGGTTGCAAACAGGGTAAAACGAAATGAAGAAGAGCCCTTGTGAAATAGTGCTGTTTACTGATGACAGGGAATTTGCCGCGCGCTGGATAGATGAATTGACACCGCTCGCCGAGCACGATTCGGACGCACCCATTGCACTGGTATTCACACGCACTAGCGAGGAGGGGCTGGATTCAGCGCTCGCAAGCGGCGCTGTGCAAATTCTGGTGGTGGATGATAAGGGGCTCAGTGAAGCCGGTTTAAAGGCTACCCTGGCACGGGTGCACGCGCAGCGGGCGGAGATTGATCGTGTACTACTGACCGGCGCCGACGAAGCCTCAGGCGCTGGCTTTGAATGTGTGATTTCCCGGGCTGAATCCAATTACGGTGTTGTGTATCGTACCTTGCGCCGAATTTTGCTGGAGCGCATCGCAACCCCTTTTGCCGATGCATTGCGTGAGTATGTGTATGCGGCGCGTGATTCCTGGCACACCCCCGGGCATTCCAGTGGCGATAGCCTCAGTACCAGCCCCTGGATCGCCGATTTCTATCGCTTTATGGGCGAGCATATCTTCAATACCGATCTGTCCGTGAGCGTGAAAATGCTGGACTCCTTGATGGATCCCATCAGTGTGATTCGTCAGGCCCAGCAGCTTACAGCCAAGGCTTTTGGTGCGCACCAGAGTTACTTTGTTACCAACGGCACCTCCACTTCGAACAAGATCGTCCTGCAGCACCTCCTGCGCCACGGCGACCGTGTCATCGTGGACCGCAATTGCCACAAATCCGTGCATCACGCGATGATCATGAGTGGTGCGCTGCCCGTCTACCTGGAGTCTGCGGTCAATCAGCAATATGGCGTTTACGGCCCGGTGCCACAGCGTGAAATTTTCAGTGCCATTGACGCCAACCCCGGTGCTCGTCTGTTGGTCCTTACATCATGTACCTATGATGGACTGCGCTACGATCTGCGCCCGATTATCGAATACGCCCACGCGGCGGGCCTGTTTGTCCTGATTGATGAAGCCTGGTATGCCCATGGTCGGTTTCACCCGGCCCTGCGCCCGACGGCGCTGGAGTGTGGGGCCGATTTTGTTACCCAGTCTACGCACAAGATGCTCTCGGCATTTTCTCAGGCGAGCATGATTCATGTGGGAAATTTCGAGTGGCAATTATCGCGGGATGGAGAGGAACGGGAAGAATTTGACGCGGCCGGATTCCGCGAAGATATCAATATGCACACTTCTACCAGCCCGCAGTACGGCATGATTGCCAGCCTGGATGTGGCCCGCAAGCAGATGAGTATTGAGGGCTACCAGGTACTGGATCGCACCCTGGGATTTGCCGAAGAAATACGCCAGTTTGTCGATCAGAATACGGTTTTCCGCAGCCTCGACGCGGAAGATCTCTGTGGCCCCAGACTGGCAAAAGACGGCATTCGTCTCGACCCGACCAAAGTCACCATTGATGTGGGCCAATCGGGTCTCAGCGCACCGGACGCACAGGCAGCTTTATTTACCGAATTCGGCATTCAGGTAGAGAAGAACACCCACAACACGCTGTCTTTTCTGGTCACTATCGGCACCACGGAGAGTAAGGTATTGCGTTTGAAGCAAGCCTTGCGCCAGTTATCGGACGACGCTTGCAAAGCAGGGGGGCGCAGAGTTTCTGCCGCGGGTAACGATGAAGCTCCAGTTCGCGGACAGACCCTGCCCGAGCTCAGTGAGATCGTTGCCCTGCCGCGCACCGCGTATTTTGCCCGAGGGGAGAAACTTGCCTGGGAAGGCGGTGGCCGCGCTGCGCTGATTGGTCGTGTCGCTTGCGACGAGGTGGTTCCATATCCCCCGGGTATCCCTCTACTGGTGCCCGGCCAGGAGGTTACCGCAGAAATACTCGATGCGATCATCGCTTTCACCAGTGAACGCGCAGACCTGGAAATGCATGGCCTGCGCCGTATCGATGGATCTCCGGCCCTGCGTGTGTTGACCGCGCGAGAAGCCGCTTTGGCGACGGTGGAATATCAGCAACTATGCACATTGAACGATGCCCGGTCGCCAGCTGCAGGGACATCGCGGGAGGCAGTATGAGGAAGGTTTGGAAGCAGGGGGGGGGGATCGCCCTGGCCGCCATACTGGTCATTGGTGGTGTCACGCTCAGCACGTTTTATTCACAGGGCGAAAGTCGCCGGGCGGAGACGGCCAGTGTAACCACTTCGACCAATCCGGGGTTTGTGGCGGTACGCGGTGGCAATATCAAGGTCGCCATGCGCTACGCGACGACAAATAATCTGGTGGGAGAGCCGCTGGATGGGTACCGGGATAATCTGTGTCTGTTGGCACCCTCAGCCGCCCACGCGCTGGAAAAAGTGGCTCACCGGCTGGCAGAAGAAGGGCTGGGTCTCGAACTGTTCGACTGCTACCGCCCGCAGCAGGCCGTCAATCACTTTGTACGCTGGGCCGCCGCGCCGGAAGATCACAGCACCAAAGCGGATTTCTATCCACGGGAGAAAAAATCCGAGATGTTCGAGCGGGGCTATATTGCCGAACGCTCCGGGCATAGCCGCGGTGCCACTGTGGATTTGACCCTCTACCGTATCGATACCGGTGAGGCGCTGGAGATGGGGACCGGGTTCGATTTTATGGATGAACGTTCGGCGACGGAATATCCGTTGAAGGATGCCACCGCACGCGCGAATCGGCTGCACCTGCGCGAGGTCATGGGGGCGGCGGGGTTTGTCAACTATACCCAGGAGTGGTGGCACTACACCTACAAGCCCGAGCCTTATCCCGACGCCTATTTTGATGTGCCGGTGGCTCACGCCTCGCTGAAGGATGGTGATACCGGTGCTTCGGCGTTGCGCACCGGCGCAGAGCAAGCCGACCTCTACCTGCCCCTGCTGCGCGATCAGAAAGTGGGGCTGGTGGTAAACCAGACTTCTCGGGTGGGCGAGTCGCACCTGATTGATTTTCTACGCCAGCGTCAGGTCGGCTTGCAGAAAATTTTCGCACTGGAACACGGTGTGCGCGGCAATGTGGAAAACGGTGGCAAGGTAGATGATGGTATCGACGGCCCGAGTGGATTGCCTATCGTCTCCCTCTATGGTGGCAATTACGCACCCAGCGCGGAGAACCTGACGGAGCTGGATTGGCTGGTATTTGATATCCAGGACGTGGGTGTACGCTTTTACACCTACATCAGCTCATTGCACTACCTGATGCAGGCCTGCGCTGATCATCAGGTTCCGCTGATGGTACTGGACCGGCCTAATCCGAATGGGGACTACATCGATGGTCCCCTGCTGGAAAAACCTTTTCAGAGTTTTGTGGGCATGCACCCCATCCCGCTGATACACGGCATGACCGTGGGTGAACTGGCGCAAATGATCAATGGGGAGGGCTGGCTGGATGGCGGTGCGCAATGTGCGCTGACGGTGATTCCGGTGGCGAACTACCGCAAGAGCATGACTTACAGCCTGCCGGTGCGTCCATCGCCGAATCTGCCCAATGATTTGTCCATCCGCTTGTACCCCTCTCTAGGGCTTTTCGAGGGCACTACGGTGAGTGTGGGACGCGGAACTGAATTTCCGTTCCAGGTGCTGGGTCATCCGGGTGATCATCAGGGCACCTTTACATTTACCCCGATACCTGTTGCCGGTGCCAGCGAGAATCCCAAACATAAGGGGATCCTGTTGACGGGAGATGATTTACGCAATGCGGATTCCCGTGTGCGCTTTTCGCTGCAACCGTTGCTCTCCTGGTCCCGGCGCACGGGAGAGTCACCCGAAGCATTTTTCTCTCGCGCCAGTTTTTTTGACAAGCTCGCCGGCACAGACCAGCTGCGCAAGGCCGTCATGGACGGTACCAGTGCTAAACAGATTCGTGCCTCCTGGCAGGCGGATCTCGCTGTCTTTCGCGAGCAGCGGCAGCCCTATCTGCTCTATCCGGAGCAATGACTGTGCAGCGGCACATTGACGATATTTTGCAGCAGTTACCCAGCGGTCGCCTGATGTCCGTTGACCTGCTGCGGGGGCTGGCCATTGCCGCCATGGTTCTGGTCAATAACCCGGGCAGCTGGTCCTACGTCTATGCGCCTATGGCCCATGCGGAATGGCATGGGTGGACACCGACCGATGTAATTTTCCCTCTGTTCCTGTTCGTAGTCGGATTGTCTATGGTGCTTTCCTGCGGTCGCAGCAGGTCATTCCCTGCGGTTGGTTGGGCGCAGTGGAGCAGGGCACTCAAGCTGTTTGCTCTGGGGCTGTTCCTGGCGGTGTTTTTCTACAATTTCCGCGATGACTCATACAGCTGGGTACAGGATCGGTTGGAGGGTATCCGTTGGATGGGGGTATTGCAGCGCATCGCACTGGTTTACATCGTTTGCTGTTACCTGGTGCGCTGGCTTTCGACGTCAGGCCTGATTGTCGCGACAGTTCTCTGCAGCCTGCTTCCGTGGCTGATGCTGTTGTTTTTGCCCTACCAGAATGCCGCCGGAGAAACCTTTCAGGGGCAACTGGCATTCGGCAATCATTTTTCTGCCTGGCTGGACCAGTGGCTTCTCGGAGCTGAGCATGTGTATTACCGCAGTGCCGAGCCTTTCCCGTTTGATCCCGAGGGTGTGCTGACCACCTTTGCCGCAGCTTCCACCTGTCTGCTGGGGGTGCTGGCTGGCCTTGCCTGGAAGCAAACGGGAGTGGACAGCGCATCGCAGCTGCGACTGTGTCGAGTCTGGGGACTTGGCGGCGCCGCTATGCTGATAGTGGGGCAGTTATTGCATCCGCTTGTGCCTATCAACAAGGCACTCTGGTCGCCGAGCTTTGTGCTGGTAACTGCCGGTGTGTCCACACTACTGCTGTCCGGGCTCTATTATCTGGTGGATATCCGCGAACGCCGTCGCGCGCTGGCGCCACTGCTGGTGTTCGGTGTCAATGCCATTGCCCTGTTTATGCTCGCGGGTGTGATGGGGCGGTTGTTGATCATGTTACCGGTGGGGGATACCACACTAAAAGGCTGGCTGTTCCATACTGTGTTCCAGCCATTATTTGGTAGCTACGGCGGTTCGCTGGCATTTGCAGTGTCCAGTCTGGCGCTATTTTATCTGGTGATGTGGCAGATGTACCGTCGCCGTATTATCTGGAAAGTGTGAGCGGCGATGTTTCGGTGCTGTAGTTCGCTCTTTGGTTGACTCTTTGGTTGGGATGAATCGTGTGACCCGGGGTATGGATTCCAGTACGCAGGCATTTCTCGCTGCACTCCGCAGGGGGTTTCCCGGCGAACGCTTGCTGTATGGGCGCGAAAATACTGCGCCCTTTGAATGCGACGCGCTTCCGGTCTACTGTCAGGAGCCACTGGCGGTCGCCCTCGCACACAGCGAGCAGGATGTGGTGGCGGCGGTTCGTCTGTGCCATGAATTTTCTGTACCGCTGGTCTCCCGCGGTGCCGGCACCGGCCTGTCCGCAGGGGCCAAACCCATCTCGCAGGGCTTGCTTCTGGTCACCGCACCTATGAATCGAATTCTGGACCTGGACCCTCAGGCGATGACGGCACGTGTGCAGCCCGGTGTGATTAATCAACAAATTTCCACTGTGGCGGCGCCTCACGGACTTTACTATGCGCCGGATCCATCTTCCCAGATCGCCTGTTCCATTGGCGGTAATGTTGCAGAAAATGCTGGCGGTGTGCATTGCCTGAAGTACGGTGTCACGGTCCAGAACGTTCTTTCCGTGCGCGTGGTATCCGCAGCCGACGGCAACGTGGGTGAGGTAATGACCCTCGGCGGCGATTGCCTCAGCCAGCCGGGATACGATTTGCTGGCATTGGTGCACGGTAGTGAAGGCGGTCTGGGGGTTATCACCGAGGTCACCGTAAAGCTGACACCGGTACCGGAAAAAACACGTACCCTGATGGCGGATTTTGACAGTGTGCGCGCCGCCGCGGATGCGGTATCCGCCATCGTGCGGGCTGGTGTGATTCCCGCCGCACTGGAAATGATGGACAAGCTCGCCATCTCCGCCACCGAAGCATTTTGTCACGCCGGCTATAACCTGAAAGCGGCAGCGATACTGTTGATTGACCTGGATGGTCATCCCCTGGAGGTGGACGCGGAGCTTGCCGTGGTAGAGCAGGTGTTGAGTGCATCAGGGGCGGTGCAGGTGCAGTGCGCGGCGGACGCGTTGCAGAGAGCCCGGTGGTGGAAAGGGCGCAAGAGTGCCTTCCCGGCTATTGGCCGTCTGAGTCCGGATTACTACTGTATTGACGGCACGGTGCCTCGACACCGTATCGGCGAGGTACTGGAAGCGACCGCGCGATTTGCCGAACAGTACGACCTTCAGGTTGCCAATGTATTCCACGCAGGGGATGGCAATCTGCACCCGATCATCATGTTCGATGGCAGCGAGTCCGACGCCCTCGAGCGCACGGAAAAGCTGGCCGCGGACATTCTTGAATACTGCATTGCCGTAGGCGGCACCATCACCGGTGAACACGGTGTGGGTATCGAAAAAATCAACCAGATGGCGGTGCAATTCAGTGATGCCGAGCTGGAACAGTTTCGCGCGATCAAACGCGCATTGGATCCTTTCCAGCTTCTGAACCCCGACAAGCAGATTCCCACCCTGGCCCGGTGCCAGGAATATCGCGCGTTGAGGCAAGAGCGTGGCTGAAGTAATACACCCAGGTAATGATCAGGATTATTCCGAGGGCCTCGCGGCACAGGTGCGCGAATGCTATGTCGCAAACACGGAGCTTGAGGCTGGTGCATCTTCTCGGCCACATCTGGTGGTGGGGGGCAACGGCAGCCGCGTCGCATTGGGTTTGCCTGGCGACGCCACCCTCGCGATTGGTATGCACCGGGGCGTCATCGACTACCAGCCCGAGGAGCTGACGCTGCGCGCCCGCGCCGGCACGCCCCTGAGCGAACTGGAAGCGTTACTGGCGCACAATAACCAGAGCTTCGCCGCGGAAATCCCGCAACCTTCCCCGCAAAGTACCCTGGGTGGCGCCATTGCTTCCGGTTGGGACGGGCCATCCCGCGCATTTGGTATGGCGCTGCGCGACAGCCTGTTGGGATGCAGGCTGATCAACGGACGTGGTGAAATCGTCAACTTTGGCGGGCAGGTGATGAAGAATGTGGCGGGCTATGATCTGGCGCGCCTGCAAGTTGGCGCACTGGGCACCCTGGGGGCAATTCTCGATGTCACCTTGCGCCTGCAACCGCGCGCCGAACATACGGCTTCGATCTCCTTCGCGGTTGCGCCTGGTGATTTGGCCCAGTGGTGGCAGCGCACACGCAGTCTACGCCCGTTGCTGACCGGTACCTGTTATCAGGACGGGCGCCTGTACCTGCGCATCAGTGGGCGAACCATCGCGGTGCAGGAACTGCTTACGCAATTGGGTGGTGACGCCACAGACTTCGACTGGGCTGCATTGACGAATTTTCAGCTGCCGTTTTTCTGCAGTGAGCGGCTCGCCTGTGTGCATTTGCCCCGGTACGCCCATTTGCCGGTGAATGCCGGCCAGGCGCTGGTCGAGTGGGAAGGCGCGCGGGTCTGGGTACGGGATGGTGATCATCATGCACTGGCCCGTGCCGCAGCTGACCGGGGAGGCTTCGTTCAGATAATGCGCGGGCCCTTGGTTCCCGCGCAGGCGGATGCACCGGAGTGGCATTGCGCATTGCGCGACGCCCTCGACCCCAAGGGGCTGTTCAACCCGGTGCTGTTCCGTGCGCGGTTTTGCAGTAGCGACGAGGCGCCTGAGCAAGTGGCAAATGGAGCGGGGCATTAACCAATGCAGGTCAATCTGATCGAAGGGCTTCTGGACGAATCTGAAAAGCAACGCGCGGAGCAGGTATTGAATGCCTGCGTGCACTGTGGGTTCTGTACCGCAACCTGTCCCACCTATCTACAGGATGGCAATGAACTGGACAGCCCGCGCGGGCGTATTTACCTGATCAAGGAGATGCTAGAGCAGGGCACCGCCAGCGAGGCCTCGCGCACCCATCTCGATCGTTGTGTCACCTGCCTCAGCTGTGAAACTACCTGTCCCTCCGGCGTCGAGTATCACAAGCTGGTGGCTATCGGCCGCAATACCAGTGAGCGTCTCGCCCCTCGCGGTCTCTGGCAGAAGACGCTGCGTTGGGGACTGCGCAACTTACTGGTAACCCCGGGGCTGTTTTCCGGGTTAATGGGAATGGGGCGACAGTTTTCGGCACTGTTACCCGCGTCTGTCAAGCGCGTTTATTTTCCTAGGCAAGAAAAAACAAATGTAATCACCAGCCCGGTACTGACCGCAAACACCGCGGTTCCTGCCCTTGATCCTGGCGCGGTACTAATCGTGCGCGGATGTGTGCAGCCTTCGCTGAGACCGCAAACCGACGCCGCGTTGGAAAAAATATTGCACCACTGTGGCGTACCGGCGTGTATCAGTGCAGTAGCCAGCTGCTGTGGTGCGGCCAGCTTTCATACCAGTGGTGAAGCGCAGGCGCGAGCACTGGCGCGGGCAAATATTGATTCCTGGTGGTCCGTTTACGAACGGCAGCGTTCGGAAAACGCACCGTTGCGTGCGATTGTTTCTACGGCATCTGGCTGCGGTGTGCACCTGAAAGATTATCCCCATGTGCTCGCGGACGACGAAGAATACCGACAAAAGGCGCAGATGCTTGCCGGGTTAATGCGCGACCCTGTGGAGCTGCTGGAGTCGGTGTTTAATGAGTCCACGCCCGATTTTTTGGAAACACTGCGCGGACAACAGCTTGTGTTCCACTGTCCCTGTACTCTGCAGCACGGACAGGCGCTGCCCGGCCGGGTTGAGGCCCTTCTGCATAAACTGGGGTTGCAACTACCGGTAGTGGCCGATAGCCATTTGTGCTGTGGTTCCGCCGGTACCTACTCAATCCTGCAGCCAACAATGTCCCAGCGCCTGCGCAGGGAAAAACTGCACTCACTTCAGGCAAGTCGTCCTGAAACCATCATTACCGCCAATATCGGATGCCAGCTCCATTTGCAGGCGGGAACCAAAACTCCGGTGCGCCACTGGCTCGAAATTCTGGCGGACAAGCTGCCCCCTTCCTGAGTATTGCGTCACGTTTGTTCCATGAATAACCGAAACCTTCGGACTTTCTCATACCTTTATAGCTCTGACCGATAGCTGCTAACTGGTCGGATTCTCTGGTGGAGGGTGTGATGAGTCTGTGATGCGTTTTTCTCTTCTGAAATTTTTAAGAGTGCATTACCCCGTCTAACAATAATGTTTAACAGGTAATCACATGTCCTTGCGAAAATTACTGTTGCTTCCTGTACTGGCCTTGGGGTCCATGCAGGTGGCGGCGTTGTGTCCCGATGGAAGCAGTTTTGATACAGAACTCGATTTCTGCGCCAACGAGGTTGATGTTTTCGGCCCGTTTACCAACCAGATGGTCGATGGCTGTATCAACTACGGTGGTGGCAGTGCCTGCACCAATACCTATACCTACCCGGTACAGGGTAACAATATTCAGGTACTGCGCTGGTCCAGAAGCTTTGCGCAGAATTTGCGTGGCACGGGTAGCTGCCCGGTAGGTTCGGTTCGCTCCGCAACCTACGGAAATCACTGTTTTGAACAGGTCTCTGGTGCAGAAAACAATGTCTATGGGAACTTTTCCCAGACCGAAGTCAGTACCTGCCAGAGCCTGAATGGCGGTACTGCCTGCTTTACGAATCGCTGGTCGGCGAACTTTTATCTGTCTGTAAAAGAGGCGATGGATCAGCAGCCCCCGGGTGTACTCACCAATAAGTTTGGTGCCTGGCTCTGGTATATCGATGAACAGGGTTTAAATCGCACCCATACGCAACTGGCAGACGAACTGGCTGCGCTGGGTGTAAAGCGTATCTTCATCAAAATCGCCGACGGTACACAGAACTGCAATCTGTTTGCGGACGCCTGTTCTTCGGTTACGACGGGGATATACAAGAGCAGGGGGATAGAGCCCTGGGCCTGGGCTTACAACTATCCGAACAATTACACCACACAGGCAGATGCCCTGTACTACGCGGCACAGTATGGATATGTCGGTTTTGTTTCCGATGTGGAAGTGGAGTTCAACAATACCACCACGGCTTTGCACAACCTGTTCCAGGCCTTCACCAGTGCACGCACCGATGCTCAGAACGCGGGGCATGCGGATAGTAGTTTTGCCCTCGGTGCCACAACCTGGGGCAACCCGGCAGACCAGGGTATGGACGTGGGAATAATTGATCAGTACGTGGACTTCCATATGCCGCAAACCTATGTGGAAGTCTGGGGTGCAAGCTATATGGCGGACCCGGCGTACTGGATTGAAGTCGGGGATTGCGAATATCGTCAGCTGGGCGCGCAGAAGCCTATCTGGCATATTGTTTCCACCGAATATGATCAGATCACGCCAGCGCAGATTGAGACGTTCATGTCCGCCGCTGGTCCGAATACCAGTATCTGGCGAGTTCCCGGTGGTTCAGTGCCGCAGACTGTGTGGAATGATTGGGGAAATATCGACTGGGAGCGGACAAACTTCACACCCGGTAATTGCAGTGCGGGCAACAATACGCTCACGGACCGGTTAGATGGCGCCGGTAATCCTCCACCACCGCCGCAACAACCATCTATACCGTACTGGAGTCAGCTGGACAATTACTACGATCCATACGGCACCTGTTCGGTTACGTCACTGGCGATGATTACCGATTATTTCGGTATTACCGATCCAAGCGACAATGGTCGTTCCCCGGACTATATCTACGAGCGTTTTAATGGTGTTCTGCAAACCGTATCGGCGCTGAAAAGTGGGTTCAATACCCTGGCGCAGGAAGCGGGCAGCCCGATTCGTAATGTGGGTAAGGAAAATGGCACCATCGCAGAATTGCGTGCGCTCGCTTCGCAGGGTGTTCCCACAATTATCCATGGCTGGTTTACCCAGCCTGGCCACATCATGGTGGTTACCGGCTTTGATGGTGAGTACTACACCGTGAATGATCCGTTTGGGCAGTGGAACCTGCAGAAATGGGGAAGCTACGATACCAGCGTCTCCGGGGAGGGGCAGCGCTATCCGAAAGATGCGTTTGAGTATGCGATCAACGACAATGGCACCGGTGATGACCTGTGGATTCACATATTCGAATAGACTGAGGCTGTAGTTGCGCGAAGTGCTATGAAAGCCGGCGCAGTGAGCGCTGGCTTTCATACCGATTGAACTCAGGCCACGGGTTCTTCTGTATTCCGCACGTGATCAATCTTTTGTTCCTGGTCTGCCGCATTGATTTCCCGCAGCGCCCGGCGCAGAAAACCGTCGGATTTTTTCAGGGCGCGTTCGGCATCGTGACGGTTCAGGCCGCTCAGTATCATCATGATGGCCAGCTTGGCATTGTGTTCACAATCCTCAAGTACACGATCTGCCTCCGCCAGTTCCACACCGGTGGCTTCCATCACGATGCGGCGGGTACGACTCACCAGTTTTTCATTGGTTGCTTTTACATCCACCATCAAATTGTAGAAACTTTTGCCGATCCGAATCATGCTCGCAGTGGTTAGCATATTAAGTACCAGCTTCTGCGCGGTACCCGCTTTCATCCGTGTGGAGCCGGTCAACACTTCGGGGCCGACTTCGGGAAGAATGGCAATGTCCGCTTCAGCGGCGATGGCTGCCGATTTATTGCAGGAAAGCGCCACGGTTGTACAGCCCAGGCTGCGCGCGTAACGCAATCCCCCGATAACATAAGGAGTGCGGCCGCTGGCAGCAATGCCGACGACCACGTCTTTTTCTGTGAGCTGAATATTGCGGAGATCTTCACCGCCCAGGGTAAAGCTGTCTTCCGCACCTTCCTGGGCGCGATATACCGCTTCGTCACCGCCGGCGATCAGCGCCACCACCATTTCTTCACTGACGCCGTAAGTCGGCGGACACTCTACCGCGTCCAGAATGCCCAGTCGTCCACTGGTGCCTGCTCCCATGTATACGAGTCGGGCACCGCTTTTGAAGGCATCGGCGATGGCATCGACGGCCCGGGCTATCTTCGGTATTTCCCGGTGTACTGCTGCGGGCACTTCCCTGTCTGCGGCGTTGATTTTTTCAAGAATCTGCTCGCTGGGCAAAAGGTCTATATCCAGTGTATCCGCGTTGCGGGCCTCGCTGGCGAGTGTGGCCAGTTCATTGATCAGTTGCGTGTTCATTCTTTTTTGTTCCTTGATGCTCCAGGGTTGGCTCGCGCAATGCAATCGGAGCGCTTTTCGGGGATGACGGCGACCACAATTCAACAGAGGGGATCGATGCTGGGTTGTAGCGCTTTCTGCCGCGCCAGCATGCAGGCGCCGTCCAGTGCGGTTCCCAATGGCGGAATTTGCCGATTTTGATGATCCGGATGTAGATGCGGGCTGAGCTTGTCCGCCAGACCGCCAAGAATGGCCAGTGGCAACTTCTCATCACCACTGGCAGCCTGAATCAACCGGTCCACCTCTGCGGCGGTTTTTCCGATGATGTCCCGCGCCAGCGGACATTCCGGCAGATGGCTGAATGCCGCCGGGGCAAGTGCTGCGTATTCACGGGATCCTGCCCGCTGCAGCCATGGCAGAATTTGCGAACGATCTTTACCGACCTCGGCCATTACCTGCTGGCAAAGGGCGCTTACGGCTTTTCCTCGAGTATCCAATTCCCACAGCAGCGCGCGCACCAGGCTTTTGCCAATTGCTGCACCGCTGCCTTCATCGCCAACCGCCAGTCCCCATCCACCGTATTGATGGATTTTGCCGTCGCGCCCAAGTCGCATGGCCACCGAACCGGTGCCGATAGCGACCATGACGATCGGGGTACCGGCTCCGGCACCCAGTAGTGAGGTCTGTGCATCCGAGGAAATGTGAACGCTGGCAAACCCCAGGCTGCAAAGGCGCTGACGAAGCTTCTCCGCCGAAGCCGGGTTACCGGCGCCGGCGACGCCACAGGCCAAGTGAACCTGATTGGGGCGAACCCGTTCCCGCGCCAGCACCTGTCGGCTCAGACCCGCGATATTGTTGATTGCACCATCGAGATCCTGGGTAAGTGAGCTCGCGCCCGACTTGAGCGTGAGTCGCTCTCCTTGCGAGTCCTCGAGGCGGGCCAATGTCTTGGTCCCACCACCATCTATCCCGAGAAAATATGCGCTCATAGTGTGCGTACTTGCGTTATCCGTTAGCCGGGGTCTGGTTGTTGATGGCCGCGTTTTCTTCTGCCAGCTCGGGCGCTGGCCTTCCCAGGTTGCACACAGCAAAGGAGGCCAGCGTGCCAAGACAAAGTTGCCAGGGGAATGCAATAACCAATGGCTCATCAGTGCCGGTAAGCAGGGTGATCATCCAGGGTTGCTGAAGCAGGGTAACCACAAAGCCGACAGCCAACGCCCAGCCGACACTGCTGGCATTGCCGCGGCCGGTAAACAATGCGGTGAAAAACACACCCAGGAGTCCCGAGTAAGCGAACACCATCACCGAGAGGGCAAAGGTAATCAGAGGCAGGTCGCTCATCTGCTGCCAGTAAAAACACAGTATCGCCATGCCACCGAGGGTGCCGGCCACAATTGCCATACCCCAACGCCCTGCGCGTACAAAGTGTGCGGCCGGTTTTTGCACATTGCGCTGACTCAACCAGTGCCGATACAGGTCTTCCGTGAGCACGCTGGCCATGGAATTCAGGCTGGAGTTGAGTGTGGACAGCGCCGCGGCGATCACGCCGATGGTGACCAGACCGCGCAGACCGGCGGGCATTTCATGCAAGACGTAGTGCATAAACACGGTGACGTCGCCACCACTGGGCTCGGAAACACTGGCGCCGGCCATCAATTCGGGGGACTGGTAAAAAATATGCAGTAGCAAGCCGATACCCATGAATACCGCCATGACAGGGACCACCATGACGACAGAGTAAAGTACCGCACGGGCACCATCGCGGGGAGTCTTGCAGGTGAGGATACGCTGGGTAACATCCTGGTCGAGGCCGAATGCTGCGATATTGAGAAGGACAAAGCCGGTGAGCGTGGCCCAGAGGTTAAAAGGATCACTCAGGTCCCAGCCTGTATCTATCAGCGTCAGTTTGGAGGCGCTGCCATCGGACGGGGAGGCCAGTGCCGCTGCGATCTGCCCCAGTTCAGCGGGAATCTGCCAGAGCAGCACCGCCACCACCGCGATGGCGGCACTGACGTAAACACCGCATTGCAGCACATCGCTTTGAATAACCGAGCGCACGCCCCCGATGAGTGTCTGTAACAGGCCTGCTGCACTGAGTAGAATGACTGCAGTTACCACGTGATGCGCGGCAATATCGTTAAACAGGATCATGGATACTGCGATGGCCGCCATATACAGCCGTGCACCACTGGCAAATACCCGGCCCAGCAGATAGATTCCACCGGCGCGATGTTTTGCCTGCTCCCCGAAGCGGGTCTGCAGTAACTCGTAAACCGTGGTGACACGGTTGGCATAAAAGCGCGGTATCAGATATCGGGCGACGACGATTGCGGCGATTACCGCACCCACATTGGTGAACAGGTAGGTAAGATCTCCGCGGTAGCCAAGATCTGGCCCGCCGAGGAAAGTGGCGGCGGACTGTGTGGTGGCCAGAGTTGAGATGGCTACCATCCACATGGGCATGCTATTGCGGGCAAGGAAGTAATCGCGGCTATCCTGCGACCGGCTTTGGCTGAAGTACCAGCCGGATGCGGCCAGTACTGCCAGGTAAAGCGCGAAAATCCCCCAGTCCAGTCCGGTAAACTGCAGTTCCATTATTCAACTCTCATTTTCCCTTTGGTATTGGCACCCGGGATAATTATTTATTCCTGTTATTCTATGCAATTGGTATCATTTATTCTTATGAGGTGCAAAGCATTTTCCATCGGTGGTACCGATAGTGGTAACCTGATTGGCAACTGAGGTACCCGATGAACGGCCCGGGTTTTCGGGCATTGTTACATTTGTCGCGTCAAACACGGCGACACCGAAATAGACCGTAGTTATGGGATCACTGGCTAAAATCCGCGCAATGCGCGACTCCATGTCAAACCACGAACGTCGCATTGCCGATTTTCTTTTGGATAATGTGGAAATCGTGCGTTCGCACTCGTCCAAATCACTGGCTGAACAGGTTGGCGTATCCCAGTCGAGCGTGGTGAAGTTTAGCCAGAAGCTGGGCTACAGGGGCTATTCCGACTTCAAGCTGTCATTGAGCGAATCCGTGGCGCGCTCCGCGATGCTGCCCCAGGCGATCCATGGGGATATTGCGTCGGACGATGATCTGGCTACGGTTGCCCGCAAGCTTATAAGTCGAAAAAACATCGCGCTGAATGAAACTGTGATGGCGAATTCGGAAGAGTCTCTTGTCCGGTCTGCGCATGTGCTGCGCAAGGCGAAGCGTATTTTGCTATTTGGTGTAGGGGCGTCATCGCTGGTGGCACGGGACGTTGCTTACAAGTTGATGAAGCTGGGCAAGTCGGTACTGATCGAGAGCGATACCCATGTACAAGTGGCTAACGCGGCAACCCTGGGGAAGGGGGATCTGGTTTTTGCGATCTCGGAGTCCGGTCTTACCCAGGATGTAGTTCGCGTTGCGCAAGCAGGCGCGGCACAGGGGGCGGATGTTTTGTCGCTAACGCGCTTTACCCGTAACCCGCTTACTGAATTGGCCACCCACAGTTTGTACTGCGTTGCGAACGAATCGGAGGCGCGTAGTTCATCTATTCTCGCTCGCACGGCGCAATTTATGATCACTGACCTGCTGTTTATCCTCATTTCGCAAAAAGACGCTAAGGCAAATGAATTGTTTGAGCGTAGTCGCCAGGCGGTCGAGGTGCTCCGCAGCACGTAAATGTGAGCGCGACGAATTGGTTGGGGTTGTATTATTCGAAAAGGAATAATATATTCTTGTTGTTCGCTCAATTTTGGAATTGTTGCGCTTAGTGTGGCAAGCCCATTCCGCGAACTCTGATTCAGGCGAAGTAAACTCCGGTTTGTCTTCCCTGAGTCATTCACCTTGTACTTCCAATTCTGATTTCCTCCTTGTTGAATTGGCATGGGAGCTCTATAGGGGCTCCATTTTTTCCTCCCTTCTGTGAAGATTTCTCCTCGAGCAAGTCGCGCTGGTGCAAACCGCTGCCCTCTTTACCCGTCTTACACTGCGGTGGAAATGGAAACTGGCGCCCAGATTGCTATTTGCCAGTAGTCGTGAATGCTGTCTGTCTACTTTCGAAAAATGACGACCAACAAAAAAGCCCGGGGAAGTTTCCCCGGGCCTAGTCATTTATCCTGGCGATGGTGATCGCTAGTTATTGATCTGGTTTAGTGGCGGCACCGAATGGGGCTTGCTACTCAGCTTGCTCGCCACACTGGCTTTGATGCGAGCGGCGAGACTGTTGATATCCACCCCGATCCCATACATCGCCGGCACCAGTAACAGGGTCACAAAGAAGGCGACAAATACCCCGAATGCAAGCGCCACCACAATGGGTTGCAAGAAGGCCGCCTGAATACTGCGCTCCAGCATCATTGGCAACAGACCGACGATGGTGGTTATGGTGGTCAGCAGAATCGGGCGGAAACGCGCAACGCCGGCTTCTACCACAGCTTTGAGCGGTGCCATACCTTTTTCACGCAGGCGGTTGCAGTGGTCCATCAGCACCAGGTTGTCATTGACGACCACCCCCGCGGCGGCGGCGATACCGAAGTAGCTGAAGATTGCCATGGTCATACCGGTAACAGCGTGGCCGAAGATCGCGCCGATGAACGCGAACGGGATGGCAATCAGGATCAGGATCGGCTGCGAGTAGCTGCGGAAGGCGATGGCCAACAGGCTGTACATGCCGAAGAAAGCCATGATGTACAGGCCGAGCACTTCCTGGATAAACCGTTTCTCACCCTCTGCCTGGCCCACGGCACCGCGGACGATACCCGGGTAGCGCTTTTCCCAGTTGGGGAAGAAGTTGTCATTCAGGTCCTTCATGATATCGCCGCGCACATCGTCCTTCAGGTCTGCCATCACGCGTGCCGCGCGGTTGCCGTTCCAGCGCTGGATACGTTTGATACCCGGCGCATAATGCAGTTCGGCGACGGCGAGCAGGGGCACTTCGCGTCCGTCCGATGTGCGCACGCGAAAGTCTTTCAGGCTTTCGATGGAGCGACGGGACTCCAGCGGATAGCGCACCATCACTTTGACGTCCTGACCAGCCCGTGGCAGGCGCTGAACTTCTTCACCAAAGTAGGCCTGGCGTACCTGACGGTTCACATCCGCCAGAGTCAGCCCCAGTTTGGTGGCGCCCGGCTTCAACTCGATGCGGATTTCCTCGGAAGCGCCCTCCAGATTGTTGCGCACGTCGTACAGGCTTTCGTAGGTTCGCAGTTGCTCTTCCAGGTCAGCGGTCGCGGTACGTAGCACATCCAGGTCGGGATGACGAATGGAGAGCTCGAAACCGGGGCCACCATTGTTGAACGAGTACTGTACCGAAACTTCCTTTGCGTCCGGGATATCACCGAGTAATTCACGCAGTCGCAGGGCGGCGTCTTTGGCGGACATGTCGCGCAGTTCCGGCGGTGCCAGTTTCACGATTGCCATAACGCTGTCGCGACGGGAACGGGTGTACCAGTTTTCGATCAGTACCCCTTTACCGTCGGTGCGCTCGTTCACTTCCTGCTCGAGGCGTTTCTCGGCATCCTGTAGTTGCGCCAGTACTTCCAGTGCACGGCTATAGGGGGCGCCTTCTGGCATGACCACATTGACGATCACTTCGTCGGACTCGATTTCGGGCATAAACCCTTTTTTCACCCAACCGCTGCCGAACATGCCAAAGCCAAGCATCATGACGGTGATGAAAATACTCAGCGTCAGGTAGCGGCGATCAACCGCCCACTGGCCAATGCGACGGTAGTGGTTCTGGGCAAAATAGATAATGCGATCGGCAATATTTTTCTGGATGCGACCGAATCGGCCGAGCTTGGTGCGCGGCTTTAGGTTGCGCAGGTGTGCCGGCAGGATAAACAGGGACTCGATCAGTGAGAACAGTAATGCGAGGATCACCACCCAGGTGATATGGCGGGTGAACTCACTGGTGGAGCCGCTGATAAAAATCCATGGCAGGAAAGCAAAGATGGTCGTCACCACCGCAAAGATCACCGGTTTGGCGACAAGCTGGGTGCCGAGCACCGCGGCGCCCAAGCGACCTTTTTCGTCATTACCGTGTTCCGGGCTATGGGACTCCGTATGAATACTTTCGCCCACCACAATTGCGTCATCCACAACGATGCCGAGCACAAGCAGGAAGGCAAACGTGGACAGCATGTTGAGGGAAACCCCCATGCTGGGCAGCAGCACAAATGCGCCGGCGTAAGCGGTGGCGATACCGAAGGCGACCCAGAATGCGACTTTAGGGCGCAGACTGAATACCAGTACCAGCAGAACCAGGAATAGCCCCATGAAAGCCGAGGAGCCGATGGTTTCCAGACGGCCCTTGAAGTCCTCGGCGTTGTCGGTCCACAGAGTGAGCTTTGCCCCAGCGGGCAGGGTGTCATTGCGCTTGGCGATCCAGTTGCGGATGGACTCAGAGGCCGTGAGAATGTCCATGGTCTCGGTGCTCATCACCTGCAAAAGCACCGCAGGCTCCCCGTTCAGGGTTGCGAGGATTTCATTGTCTTCAAATCCGTCCACCACGGTGGCGACATCCGCGACCCGGATGGTGCCGCCATCGGCGGTCTGGCGCACGATGATATTGCCGAACTCCTGTTCCGAGTCTGCCTGATTGCGCACCTTTAACTGATAGGTCCCCACCTCGGTACGTACGGTGCCGGCGGACTGATTGATAGAACTCTTGCGGATTGCATCGGCCACTTCCTGAAAGGTCATGCCGTAGCGGCGTAGGGCCTTTTCGCTGACCTCGATGGAGACTTCCTCCATGCGTGTGCCGAACAGGTTCACCACGGAAACGGCAGGCAGGGTAGCTGCCTCGCGTCGCAGTTGTTCTGCCAGCCGCTTCAGCTCCCGCTCACCGAGGTCACCGTGCACGGCGACCCGGATAAACTCCTGGCGGTTTACCCACTGGTGGACCTGCGGCGGTTCAATATCCCGCGGGAACGACGAGATACCGTCTACACGGATTTTCACGTCATTCATAAACCGAGAGAAGTCCACATTACTCTCGGCTAGGATATACACCTCACCGGAGCCTTCGGAGGAAGAGGAGCGCACCCACTCGATATTGTCCATATCGCTGACGGCTTCTTCGATACGGGCGACGATTTGCTCTTCCACCTCCTGTGGCGCTGCGCTGGGCCAGGAGACGCGGATCTCAAGGCCGGGGAAGCGAACCTGTGGGTCCATTTCCCGCTCCATACTCATAAACCCGATCAGGCCCGCTACAAAAATGCCAATCATGGCAAGGTTGGCGGCGACGGGATTGCGCGCCCACCATGCAATCAAACTATTCATTGATGGGCTCCCTTAGTTTCTGGCCAGATGGGTGATCGGCTGTACTTTCATACCGTCGACCGCGTTGGCAACCGTGGAGGTCACCACGCGCTCGCCGTCGGCAATGCCGCCCGCGAGCACCACTCGGTTCTGGGAGGTGGACAGCACATCGACGGTGCGGATATTCAGTTCATCTTTTTCATCCACCACGTAGACCTTGTCGGCACTACGCAATGCTGATCGGGGAACGACCACAGCCTGCTGTTCCTGTTCGCTTTCCGCTTCGGCGGTGACAAACAGGCCTACTGCTAATGGTGCACCGTCACTGGCGCCCGCGCCGTAGGGGTCTTCCACTTCTGCCACGGCGTAGATCAGGCGTGTCTGCTGATCCACCGTTGCCTGGGTGCGGACGATTCGCCCCTGCCAGGAATGTTGCTGCTGGCCAATTTGTGCGGATAGCGTCACCGCCGGGCCGGAATTCTTTTCACCGGCTTCAAAGCCCATGGGAAGGTTCAATTCCAGCAGCTGGGAGTCGGTTAGGGGGAGGCGTATCTCAACGCGGTCGGTAGCGAATACCCGGCCGAGTACGGTACTTGGTGTCACATACTGGCCGATACCGATATCACGGCTTGCAACCCGCCCGCGAAACGGCAACCGGATTTTGGTGCGCGCGAGATTCAGTTTGGCGTTGGCGAGCTCGGCTTTGGCGGAACGGAGGTTCGCTTCCGCTTCCAGTACCTGCGGTTTGTTGACCTGCAGAGGGGAAGGCTGTTTGTTCGGGTTTAGCTCGAGCCATTGCTGGCGTTTGATTTGGGCCGCGGCCTGGGCCTGAAGGAGGAGGACCTCCGCCTGCGCCACCCCGGCCTCGGCGCGAGCGAAAGCGAGGCGGTAATCGGAGTCATCCAGCTGGATCAGGGTTTCGCCGGATTCGAACCCCGCGCCTTCCGCAAAGCTGCTGGCTACAGAAATAATGCGTCCGGAAACTTCCGGCGTCAGTTCAATTTCTGTGTGCGCGCGGACTTCCCCCTGTGTGGTCACCGCGAGATGCACGGCCTCCTGTCTGGCCTCCGTATAGACCAGTGAAACTGGCCGTTGCTCTTCTACTTTTTTCTCTGGCGCCGGCTTGGAGGCAGACATAAGTTGTACAGCGCCAAACCCCAGTGTTAGTACGATCACTGGCGCGGCAGCCTTCATGATTCGTTTCTTCATTGCTCTCATCCTGCCTGGTTCGAATTAATCGCCAACAGTCCCGTTGGTGTGTGTGGGTGATAAAACCACGGAATTGCGAAGTCTTGCCACGGCCCATAGTCGAGAGGAGCTGGATCCGCGGTAAATGGTCTGTGTAACGATTTTATTGACCACGCGAGGTGCGCGATTGGATGCACCGGAGGAGTAAAATTTTTCTGGGGCGAATACTCGCGTCAAACGGGTTGATGGCGGACGGGAGTCCTCGGCGTGCTACAAAGCCGATTTCAGCGCGCCAAACCACTGCTTCGGGGAATCCAGAAAATGCTTCCAGAGCCTTGTCATCCAGGTTCTCAGTTTGGGGTGCTTGGGAGAAGTGGCTGGCGGTGTCCGGGTGCTTTGCGTTATTTTTCGTGGATATCAGCGGTTAACGATTGATGATCAACAAATAGTGGAAAACGCGATGAACAAGATTCTTTTTATTTTCTCCTGCTTGATTTGCCTCTCTTCGGGCGTCCAGGCATCTGAACCGGCTGAGTTTGCCATCGCCATCCACGGTGGTGCCGGTACTATCGAAAAGTCGAAGATGACTCCGGAAAAGGAGCGCGCCTACCGGACCAAGCTGCAGGAGGCCATTGACGCGGGGTATACGGTACTGGAGAAAGGCGGTGCAAGCCTGGATGCGGTTGTCGCTGCGATCAATATCCTCGAAGAGTCGCCCCTGTTCAACGCGGGTAAGGGTGCGGTATACACCTACGAGGGTGCCCACGAGCTGGATGCCTCGATTATGGATGGCCGCGATCGGCAGGCGGGGGCGGTTGCCGGGGTAAAACGGGTAGCCAATCCCATCAACCTGGCGCGGATGGTGATGGAGGATTCCCCGTTCGTGATGCTGGCGGGAGAGGGCGCTGAGGCGTTTGCGCGCAGTCGCGGTGTTCCCATGGTAGACAACAAGCGTTTTGATACCGAACAGCGTCGCCAGCAACTGGAGCGGGCAAAAGAAAAGCTGGATAAGGAGAACAAGCAGGACAAGGATTACCGGGCGGCGGTAGATAGCCTGCCGGTGCCATTCCGTATGGGCACTGTAGGTGCGGTGGCACTGGACAAGCAGGGCAACCTGGCGGCGGGTACGTCTACCGGGGGCATGACCGCGAAACGCTACGGCCGGATCGGGGACTCCCCGGTGATCGGTGCGGGTACCTTCGCCGATAACCGCTCTTGTGCGGTATCTGCGACGGGACACGGGGAATACTTCATCCGCTACAACGTGGCCGCGGATATCTGTACCCGCGTTGCTTACCAGTCCAAGTCCGTGGCCCAGGCGGCGGATGAGGTCATCAATGAGGTGTTGTTACCAGTGGGGGGGACCGGCGGTGTGATCGTGCTGGATGCCAAGGGCAATATCGCGCTGACCTTCAATACCAAGGGAATGTACCGCGCCAGCCGGGTGGCAGGGCAGCCCGCGCAAGTCGCGATCTTTGGCAAGGATTGATCGGGCAGGTCTGAATGGCGCCCCCGGGTGGACTCGAACCACCAGTCCGGACTTAGGAGGTCCGTGGTTTATCCTGTTAACCGACGGGGGCCGGTGAGGGCGCACATTCTAGCGACTGTCGCCGCGCCTGTCATGAGGAAGGGGCAGCGGGCTTCCTTTTCTGAATAGACTGGGGCTCAAGTCGAGGTTCTCTGGCAGGCTTCCGGTATCTTTTTTCGCTTGTGGCTCGCCTTATTTCTTCCCCACTGACCTCTCCGTTTGTCACCTGCGTCGGCAGAATTGCTACCCACTTCTCATTACTGAACATGAATGTCACCGAGGGTAACGTCGGATTGTGACGGGTTACCACTGTGCGCAATTAATGAGCGGTGCTGAGGGCGGTCTTTCCCGGGGTAGATTTTGAGAAAAACTGCCGCAATTTGGTAACAAATAGCCGTTATTTTTGCGTCTGACACCATCCTCTGCGGAGAGACTTTTCCCGCCGGCGGGGCGTGCTGCTGTGGCGTGTGTAACCTTGCGAAAAAACTTGTTTCCACAGCGAAAAAGATGCTTGACCGGAAAAGTCAGAGCTGGCTAATCTGCGATTGCACAACAAAAACAGACAAAGTGTTTCTGCCTTGGCAGATCGAGATTGTGGAGTTTTCTATGAGCGGCAACGTTATCGAAAATGACATGGATTTTGATGAAAACGATTCCTCGACGGAAGAGGATCTACTGTATACCCCTCACAATCCCAGGGACGCCCGCCGGATGGTCGAAGACAAGCTGGAGGAGATGCGTCTCAGACGGGAGTTGATGGATTTCCAGTACGATTTTTAAGCCGACAGGAATTTTCAGACCAATTTGCACATACCGGTGTATGTCCGGTTCTATACAGTGAGCTGCCCGACCGTTTTGAGCATCGCGCCTCTAACAACTGGGCAATCCTCTCCCAAAAGGAAAAGGGTGCCTTGCGCACCCTTTTTTCGTTTGTGGGAGCGTGGGGCAAGCTACAGGGCCCGGCACCAGTTTTCACGTCCGGCGGTGGGGTGTATATTGGGCGCAGGCGTCAGGAATGGAAGGAAAAGGGACCTTCAGATGGTAGTTTCCGACAGGTATGACAGCAGGGTGACTTCGGAAGTCTCGGAAAGCGGTGATGCGTTGATCATCCGCGTGGCCGGTAATTTCGATTTCAATATGCACCGGGAATTCCAGCGGGCCTACCGCAATATGTCGCCGCCTCCCCGAACCTTCCTTGTAGATCTCTCCGAAACCGATCATCTGGATAGCGCAGCGCTGGGTATGTTGCTGCTGTTGAGGGATTACTGTGTGGAGGTGGCGAGCGAGGGCAACCATCCGCAGGTGGAATTGATGAATGCCAACGCACATGTCTCCCACATTTTATCTGTCTCCAACTTCGACCGGATCTTCAGCATACGCTGAAGGGCGCGATTACTGATGGCTGCCTTTCGCGTCCTGATTGTCGAGAGTGATGCCAACGAGGCCGCAGAGCTCAGGCATCTGATTCATAGCTGGAAGTACACCGCAGCTACGGGAGACAGGCTGCCTACACACGTCGAGGTGGCGCCGGATATTGCCGTTGCCCTGGAGACCTACGAAGAGTTTCTTCCCAATCTTGTAATATTTGGCCCGCTTGCCGTAGCGCAGGTGGCCAGTGGCGACATCCGTCAATTACGTCAGAGCGGCGGCATTGAGCCTGTCCCCATCCTGTTTGTACAGGACCTGTCCTCATCCTCGCAGGCGCCTGCCAAGCCCCCCACCGATTGCGACGATATCCTCACCAAGCCATACAGCCCTGCGCTGGTGCAGTTGAAACTGGCCTCTATTCGGCGCTTCTGCGAGTTCAGCCGTTCGTTGATGGCCCAGCGCGACCGCTTGCGGCGACACCATGCGGACTTCCTTCAGGAGCAAGCCAATGCGCGGGAAATTTTTGGCAATCTCGGCAACGAAAGCTGCCTGGATGTTACCCCGGCCATTCGCTATCACCTGTCACCGCGGGCCGTACTGAACGGGGACCTGCTCGCGGCCACCTACACACCGGACGGTAAGCTGGTGCTGATGCTGGGAGATTTTGCCGGCCACGGCCTGGCGGCAGCTGTTGGCGCAGTGCCCCTGACATCCATCTTCTATTCCATGATGCCCCGCGGCTTCTCGATGAGCCGGGTGCTGCGGGAGATGAACCGCAAACTGCACGGTATCCTGCCGCGGCAAATGTTCTGTTGTCTGGTTATGCTCGAGCTGGATCCGCGGCGCAATCATCTGCGGGTCCTCAACGCGGGAATGCCCAGTCCTTGCCTCAAACGTACCACTGGTGAGCTGCACCTGCTCGAGTCCCGACATTTGCCATTCGGTGTGCTGCCTTCCGATCAGGTGGATACGTCGATCGTCAATGTGCGGGTACTCCCCGGGGACCGTCTGTACCTGTGGAGTGATGGCATCCATGAGGCGCGCAACAGCAAGGGGGAGCACTTTGGCGAGTGCCGTTTGATGGCGCTGTTGCGCGCGGATGGCAACAGTGCGCAGGCATTTGACCAGATCCTGATGGCGGTTAACGCCCATGCCGCAGAGCAGCACGATGATCTGTCCCTTGTAGAGCTGGATCTGACCGACGATTCCCTTAAAAAGAGCGGGTGCCCTGCGGCGGACCAGGCGGGAGATCGCCGGGGCGGGCGAGTCGGCAACTGGTCGATGCGTCTGCAGGTGGCCCAGGAGGAGTTGCGCGAGGCGGATCCGCTGCCACACCTGCTCGGCGTTCTGGCGCAGATGCCCGGTGCCGCGCGTTTCCAGGAAGACCTGGCGATCGCGCTCGGCGAACTGTTTCGCAATGCCCTGGAGCACGGCGTACTGGGGCTGGACTCTTCGATCAAGAATACCGATGACGGTTTTGTGCGGTACTACGACCTGTTGGCAGAGCGTCGCAGTGGATTGCAGGATGGGTGGGTAAGTATCTCGCTCAGCTGCAGTGAGGGTAAGCAAGGCGGCACATTGGTACTGGTGGTCGAAGATAGCGGTAGCGGGTTTCCGGAAGTTCGTGAGCCCACAGGGGTATATGCGGGCCGGGGGCTCAACCTATTGCATACGGTGTGCGATGAGGTGAATTACCTGCCGGGGAGTAGTCGGGTAGAGGCGGTGATTCGCTGGGGTGCTGCGGAACAAGATCACGATACAGCGGAAGCGCATCGCAATGCCATACAAAACACGCCACTACCGGTATAATGCCGGCTACTTTTTCATCAAGTGCGGTGCACAATGGCATCTGGACCAGCGGAAGCAGCAAACAGTCGATCTGTTGACCTCGCCCTGAGCGCGCGGGAGCTCGCCTGTGAGCGCGATGGCCGCGTTCTTTTCGAGGCGCTGGAATTCGAGCTGGCGCCGGGTGGCGCACTGCAGATAGAAGGGGCCAACGGTGCTGGCAAGAGCACCTTGATCCGCACCCTGATCGGAACTGCATCCGATTTTACCGGCGATATCCTTTGGCGTGGTAAACCGTTCCCCGCGGCGCTTCCCGCTCTGCGCGCATCCCTTCTTTATATAGGTCACAACGCCGGAGTGCGGCGCGGACTTACCCCCCTGGAAAACCTGGCCTGGTATGGAGCTTCCGGGGCCGCTGCGATGGCGGCGCTGGACGCGGTGGGCCTCTATGGGTTTGAAGATGTGCTTTGTCAGCAGCTTTCCGCCGGACAGAATCGCCGGGTAGCTCTGGCGCGGTTGTACCTGCCGAATGCGCCCGCGTTGTGGATTCTGGATGAGCCGCTCGCAGCCCTCGATGTCGCCGGGGTTGCCAGTCTGGAAGCGCAGATGAATCTGCATATGCAGCGCGGAGGCTGCGTTCTGCTTACCTCACACCAGCCCGTGGCCATTGCGCCGCTGGCAAAGGTCAATCTCGCAGACTTCCAGTCCTGTCGCGAAGTATCAGCGGAGTGGGCGTATGCGGGCTGATGCGGTGAAGGAATATAGCGGGGCCGGGGAGAGCGGGATGGACATTGAAGCCACAGCCGCACCGGTACGTGTCGCGGGCTTTTACACTCTGTTTCGCACTGAGTTGACCCTCGCTGTACGCCGCCGGTCCGATATCGTCAACCCGCTGCTGTTCTTTGTCACCGTGCTGGCAATGATGCCGCTCGGTATTGGACCGGAACCTGAAATGCTCGCACGTATGGCGGCCGGCTTGATCTGGGTGATGGCATTGCTGGCGACGCTCCTCTCCCAGGAGTCCCTGTTTCGCGGTGATTATGAAGATGGCTCCCTGGAGCAGCTGGCGCTGCAGCCCCAGCCCCTGTACTTCCCAGTGATGGCCAAGGTGCTGGTGCACTGGTTGGTGACTGGCTTGCCGCTGGCGTTGCTGTCGCCCCTGCTGGGTATGATGTTGAATCTGGGGGAGGCGGGCTACTGGCCACTGTTTGTCTCCCTGGCACTGGGAACCGCGAGCTTGAGTTTGATCGGGGCGGTGGGTGCGGCCCTGACTGTAGCACTGCGGCGTCCGGGCCTTTTGCTGGCGCTGATTATTATGCCGCTTTATGTGCCCGTGTTAATCTTCGGCACTGGAACGGTGCAGGCGGCCCTTGACGGATACAGTTACGGCCCACAGATGGCAATTCTTGGTGCAATTCTGGCGGCGGCCGCGGCGCTGGCGCCACTGGCGGCTGCAGGCGCTATTCGCATCAGTCTCGAAAACTAACCCTTTTGCGTACATTTCACGATAGCGGTACGGGAAATGGGGAACAGAAGGGCATAGGAGTACTTATTTTGTCCTGGCAATGGTTTCACAGATTGGGATCGCCGCGCTGGTTTTATCAGAAAACCAGCGCCTGGCTACCGTGGCTCGGTGCGGCCAGTCTCTTGCTGCTTTCTGTAGGTATCGTCTGGGGGCTAGGTTTTGCGCCACAGGATGCCAAGCAGGGCAACAGTTACCGCATTATCTTTATTCATGTGCCTGCGGCCTTCCTCGCGCTCGCCGGCTACTACATCATGGCCTTCTGCGGTGCCATCGGCCTGATCTGGAAGATGAAGCTTTCATTTGTGGTGATGCGCGCGGCGGCGCCAATCGGCGCGGCGCTCACCTTCATTTCGCTGTTTACCGGCGCGGTATGGGGCAAGCCCACCTGGGGTACATACTGGGTGTGGGACGCCCGTATCACATCCATGCTGATTCTTTTCTTCCTTTATCTGGGGGTCATGGCGCTGTCTGGCGCTTTCAGCCGTGAGCAGTCCGGTGACAAGGCCAGCGCATTGCTGGCGCTGGTGGGAACGGTCAATATTCCGATCATCTACAAATCCGTCGACTGGTGGTTCACATTGCACCAGCCGGCGACCCTGAAACTTACCGAAGCCAGCACCATTGATCCCAGCATGTTTTACCCGCTGATCACCATGATTGCCGGTTTTTATCTTTTTTATGCCTGGGTGCTGACACTTCACACCCGCAGCCTGATCCTGCAACGCGAGTGGCGCACCCAGTGGGTGCGCGAACTGTTCGCACCAGCGGCGCGGGCTTGAGGGGGCTGACATGCAATTTCAATTTGATAGTTTTGCCAGTTTTATTGCCATGAATGGCCATGGCCCCTACGTCTGGGTTTCATATGCCGTGGCACTGCTTGTCCTGGTGGCGCTGGTGGTGCTGCCGCTGCTGCGCCAGCGCCAATTGCGCCGGGACTTCGGCCGGCAAATGCGCCAGGAAGAGGCGCGTCGTCGCGCGGCGGAGAATCGCCAGCCGCAGCCGGAACATGCAACCGCGTCCTGAGCCTGAATAGCTCCGCAGCCGTTTTTAAAAATCGATTTATAACAGGTCAATCATGCACCCAGCCCGTAAACAACGACTGATTCTGGTGGTTCTTCTGGTGGCACTTTCCAGTGCCGCTGTGGGTTTTGTCGCCTACGCGATGCGCTCCAATATGGATTACTTTTATGCGCCCAGCGCTTTTGCTGCCGGTGAAGTGCCTTTTGAAAAGCGTATCCGTGCCGGTGGCTGTGTGGTGCCGGGTAGTATTGTGCGCGACAACGACTCCCTCGACGTGCGCTTTGCGCTCACCGATGGCGATGCAGAACTGGAGGTGGTGTTCGACAAGATTCTGCCAGACCTGTTTGCAGAGGGTGAGGCCGCGGTGGTGACCGGCAAGCTGCAGCAGGATGGTTACGTACGCGCAGACCAGGTGCTGGCCAAGCATGATGAATCCTACACGCCGCCGGAAGTTGCAGAGTCCATGCGCGGTGAGGCGAAATGCCACGGAGATGCCAAGATATGAGTCCTGAGCTGGGTCACTTTGCCCTGATTGTCGGTCTATTGCTCTCGGTTGCGCTGTCAGTAGTGCCTCTGCTGGGTACCTATACCGGTCGCGTGCTGTGGATGGATACCGCGCGCCCGCTTTCTCTGGGGGTGCTGGCATTCACCGCGCTGTCCTTTGTCTGCCTGACCGTGGCGTTCGCTAACAGCGATTTCACGGTTGCCTATGTGGCGCAAAACTCCAACAGCATCCTGCCGATGATCTACAAGATCACTGCAGTATGGGGCGGTCACGAGGGGTCAATTCTGCTGTGGTTGTTGATGCTGGCGGGCTGGACCGCAGCGGTTGCCCTGTTCAGCCGGCAGCTGCCTGAAGTGCTGGTAGCCCGGGTGTTGTCGGTACTCGGTATGCTGTTGATCGGCTTCTTTCTGTTTATCCTGCTCACCTCGAATCCCTTTGATCGGATCCTGCCGTTCCCGCCCAATGACGGCAGCGACCTGAATCCGCTGCTGCAGGATCCGGGGATGATCATTCACCCGCCGCTGTTATATATGGGGTATGTGGGTTTCTCGGTGGCCTTCGCTTTTGCCATTGCGGCACTGCTGGAAGGGCGCCTGGACAGTGCCTGGGCCCGCTGGGCGCGGCCGTGGACGGCGGTAGCCTGGTCTTTCCTCACCCTGGGTATTGCCCTCGGGAGCTGGTGGGCCTACTACGAGCTGGGTTGGGGCGGCTGGTGGTTCTGGGATCCGGTGGAGAACGCATCCTTTATGCCCTGGCTGGTGGGAACGGCGTTGCTGCATTCCCTGGCAGTGACCGAGAAGCGCGGGCTTTTCCGCAGCTGGACCATCCTGCTCTCTATTTTTGCCTTTGGCCTCAGTCTGTTGGGGACCTTCCTGGTGCGCTCCGGCGTATTGACCTCGGTGCATGCCTTCGCCACCGATCCCCTGCGCGGCGGATTTATTCTGGCGTTCCTGGCGGTCGTGGTGGGTGCGTCTCTGTTGCTGTTTGCGGTGCGCGCACCGGCAGTGAGTGCCGGCAGTGTGTTTTCTGTGCGCTCCCGGGAGACCTTCCTGCTCGGCAATAACATCGTACTGATTCTGATTATGGCGGTAGTGATTACCGGCACCCTGTACCCGCTGCTTGCCGATGCATTGGGCTGGGGCAAGATCAGTGTGGGGCCACCCTTCTTCAACATGTTCTTTGTTCCCCTGATGTTGGTACTGAGCCTTCTGCTTGGGCTCGGCATCCACGCCAACTGGAAAGACAGCCAGATGGGCAAGCTGGCGAAGACCTGGGGTGTTCCTGCGCTGGTGGCAGCGGTCGCGGCGCCGCTGTTGACTCTGTTGGCGGGTGATTTCCACTGGGGCGCGATGCTCGGCGTGTTTGCGGGCCTGTGGGTGATCGCCTCCACCGTGGCGGATATGCGGGTGAAATCCCGTAATGCCGACACTCTCTGGGCCGGCCTCAAACGTCAGCGTGCCAGCTACTACGGCATGCATCTGGGGCATATTGGTCTCGCCATTTCCATCCTCGGTGTGGCATTGACCACCGTGTACAGTATCGAGAAAGACCTGCGCATGTCGCCGGGGCAGAGCGCGGCGCTCTCCGGTTATGAGTTTACCTTTGAGGGGGTGCGCCAGGTTCAAGGGCCGAATTACCGGGCTTCTGAAGGTGTGCTGATGGTGCGCAAGAATGGCCGCCTGATTGCGGAGTTGCTGCCGCAGAAGCGCAGCTACCTCTCCGGGGGCAACATCATGACCGAGGCGGCCATTGATAGTGGGATTTTCCGCGACCTGTATGTGGCGCTGGGGGACCCCATGGATAAAAGTAACCTGGGCGGCGACTGGGCGGTGCGCCTCCAGTACAAGGCTTTTGTGATCTGGATTTGGCTCGGCGCGGCGCTGATGGCGTTGGGTGGTGCCATTGCGGTTGCGGACAAACGCTATCGCAAGGTCAAAGCGGCGCGGACAAACAAGGTGGCCGCTGCTGGCTCTGCAAATGGCTCCCTGGCCGGAACCTGATTCCGGCCCGCTTCACCAAAAGCCAGACTGAATTAAAGGATTGCGACGCTCGATGGCCAGGTTAAAACTGTTTCTACCTCTGATTATTTTTGCTGCGCTGGCGCTGTTGTTCTGGCGCGGGCTCTCCTTGAATCCCCAGGATATGCCCTCGGCGCTGGTGAACAAGCCGGTGCCGGAGTTCACCCTGCTCGATGTGGAATCCAACCGCGAGCTGAAAAAGAAGGATCTGCCCAACAAGCCGCTGTTGTTGAATGTTTGGGCTACCTGGTGCATTTCCTGCCGGGTTGAGCATCCGTATCTCAATGACCTCGCCGCGGGTGGGGTGCCTATTGTCGGTATCAACCTGAAGGACGATAACGAAGCGGCACAGAAGTGGCTGGAGAAATTTCACAACCCCTACCTGTTTTCCGTAGCGGACGTAGAAGGGCGCCTGGCGCTGGATCTCGGCGTGTTCGGTGCGCCGGAGACCTTCCTGGTGGACGCGGGTGGAACCATCCGTTGCAAGCACGTTGGTGTCGTCGACGACAAGGTGTGGCAGACCAAGCTGCAACCCCTCTACGAACGTTTACAGAATCAGGAATGGGACGAATTCTCTGGTGAGTTATCAGATTCCCTGCTCGCCCGTTGTCACTGAGACGGAAGAGAAAAAGAGCCGTTTTATCTGCTGGCTGGGGCCAGTTACCGATAAAGCGGCTTTTTTGCATGAGCTCGAACTAATTCGCTCTCGCTATCCCGATGCCTCGCACCACTGCACGGCGCTGGTGATCGGCAATCCCTCCAATCCGCAGACGATGCAGTCCGACGATGACGGTGAGCCCGGCGGCAGCGCCGGGCGTCCGATGCTCGAGCTGTTATTGAAGCAGGGGGTGGGGAATGTCGGGGCGATTGTTACGCGTTACTTTGGTGGTACCAAGCTCGGCGTGGGTGGCTTGATGCGCGCCTATCGCGGGGCGGTGGGCGCGGCGCTGCAGTCTGCGGAGTTGACTACCTTCATTCCGCTGCTGGCGGTGCGGATCGTGTGCGATTTTGCAGAGGAATCTCGTGTACGTTTTCTGGTTGCCCAGTGTCGCGGTGTTTGTGAAGACGCCGTTTACACCCACCAGGTGAGCGTGCCGGTTCAGCTTCCGCAGGATCAGTGGCCTACGCTCAGGGCGCAGCTACAGGCCGAGGGCATCCGCTTTGAAGAGCTTGAGGCGACCTGACGCGTTCACGCCGGCTTGGTCGTTGCGCTGGCGATGATTTCCTCCGCTTTCTTGCCTTCACCGAGCATTCTCGCTCCACCCGGTAAAACCAGTGCCGAACCTGTCGCCATAGCGACGCGTTTCCCCTCCGCATTGGTGATAACACATGAAGATACCCGCAACTGGCGTCCGCGGTGGTGGACTCTTGCGATCAGCTTGAGCGGCCCCGAGTCGATGTTTGCGGCGTGGGTAAAACGGATATGCATATCCAGGGTGGCGAACAAGTCCCCGGCCGGGAGCGTGGAGTAGACCGCCGCTCCCATGGTGAAGTCCGCCGCCCATGCGAGTAACCCGCCATTAATCGAAAAGCTGCCGTTCGAAAACCAGGCCGACGATGGCAGTGTTGCTTCGCAGCAACCGTCTTCGATTGCGGTGGCCCGATATCCGGTAAATAGCCATACCGGATGGGTGCGTCCCTCTTCGATGGTGGCTTTCTGCAGGTCGATGGGAGTCCATCCCGCCAGTTCCTGCAGGTTGCAGAAATTGGAAGACGGCCCCAGGCGCAGGTACGGATCTTCCGGGGTTGTTGGGCCGAGGTCGGGTGCGGGAAAGTCCGTGTCGGCATCTACGGGAAAATCCATGATCAGGCAGCGTGAGCTGCCAAAGGCCAGTGTGCGTCCCTCCTGATCGGAGATCTGTACCGTAGACAGTCCCACCTGGCTGCCCGAGTGCACGGTGGTGGCGTGACCGATGATATTTCTGGTCTGCTCCGTGATCGGGCGTAAAAAGGACATGTTGAGTTCGGAGGTGGTCAGTATTTTGGAGGCGGGCAGTGTGGTCCAGATCGCAGAGGCCAGCGGTGAGTCTGCGAACAGGGCATAGATACCGCCCCAGTAAATGCCGGTGCCATCCGCCAGCCAGGGTGAGATAGGCATGGAGAAGGTCGCCTTGCCCAGTCCGGCCTCTGTGGGGTGTAAGCCGGTCAGGCGCCAGATAGGAGGCAGCGGGAGGTCGCCGCGAATATAACGCTTGAAGGTCTGCAGCCCCTCCTGCTGCAGGGCCCTCAAATCGGCAATGGCACCGCGGTGCGGTTCGTCGGTAATGTTGGGCATCGACTTCTCCCTGTATATCGCAGAGATATCGGAGAAATACTAAGGTCGCGTGCGGGAGGGTGTTAATGGCGGAAACAAAAAAGGCCCACACTTTCGTGTGAGCCTTTTCTGTATATGGCGGACCGGACGTCCGACGAACCCGCTTTTTATTGCCAGTTCTTGCCAGCAATGTACCATTTTCTACGCCATGTAAGCCCTTGTTTTATAGGGGTTGCGGCGCTATATTCCCCTCATTCGGGACTCTTGCCAGTCCCCGCTAGCAACCTCTAGCGTTTTTCAGTCTGTACCATTTGCTGTGCCATTTTTTTGGGGGAAGTATGCTGACCAAGGCCGAAATCGAAAAAGCTGTACGAGCCAGAAAGAAGTCTATTCAAGTAGGGCCGGGGCTGATCCTGACCATAAACAATGCCGACACATGGAAGACTGAGGACGAAATCCGGGGAAGCTGGAAAGCGCGCTACACATGGCAGGGCAAGACCGTGACCATGGCACTGGGCAGCGCCGATATATTCGGCAGGAAGAAAGGCAAAACCCCCCGGCAAGCCCTAACCAGAGCACAGGAAATCCAGCGAATGGCCGCTGAAGGCATTGACCCCAAAGTAGAAAAGGCAGCCGCCAAGGCAGGCAGGTCCGCCGCTTCTTCGATCCCCACCTTTGAAGAGTTGGCGGTCAGACATTGGGAAACCCACAAAGGGGCGTGGTCCCCCAAGCACGCCAGCCAATGGATCAACAATATGCGTGATCACACGTTCCCCCATATCGGCCACCTTCCCGTTTCCGAGATTGACGGCCCAATGGTAAAGCTGGCCATGGACCCGATATGGATGGACATAAAAGAGACAGCCGACCGAGTTTTGCAGCGCATCCATGCCGTATTTGAAGACGCTGACGCCCTTGATTACACGGGGGGAAAGAAAAACCCGGCTGACGTGGCGAAGCGGTTGCTGCAAAAGCGTGACAGGCGGGCCGATGAAAAGCATTCAGCCTCGGTACACTGGCATGAAGCCCCAGAATTTTTCGCCAGTATTGGGGATGATAACGCCGCCTGTACCCCTTTGCGCTTTATGATGCTCTGCGGTCTGCGTACTGCCCCTGTCCGTTTCTCGCAATGGGAATGGCTGATTGAAGATGGCTCGGTCATTCGGGTTCCGGCTAAGTACATGAAGCTGAAGCCCCACGAAAAGAAAGACAAGCGCAATGACCACTTTCTGCCAGTGACGCCCCACATTCAGGCAGAACTGGAAAAGCTACAACAGGGCACAGACTTTATGTTCCCCGGCGAGCGCGCCGCGCAGGTCAATTCCAACGCCCTAAACGACCTCTGCAAGCGAATGCACAGGGACAAATTTGCAATTGATAGGAAGGGGTGGGTAGATAAAGAAACCGGCGAAATCGTATGTGGGCACGGAATGCGCTCTACCTTCCGCACTTGGGTAGGTGATGTGAAAGGCCCCGAGTATAAAGACCTCGCTGAAAAAACCATTTCCCATGTCGTTAAAGACCCCAACCGGGGCGCTTATGACCGGGCAAAAATGCTGAAATTTCGGTATGACCTATTGGCAGAATGGGGGGAATACCTAACCGGCGGCAATAACTGGCGCGAGATATAACCAGAAATTCAGCCCGTTTAAACGCTGCCCCCGCAAAATTATCCACTACCCACAGAACGCGCCACCCGGCGCGTTTTCTTTTTTCCAATCAATGATTTATGTGCAGCCATTAATTGATTCGTTTAATGGTTGTCCACAATCCCTTTTTAAAAAAACCGTGAGATACCAACAGCTTGTACGTACACTGCCGTACATTTTTGAGTTGGCGTATACAGAAAAGGCTGACTATATTTCCAGTCAGTGCCGGCAGACGCTGGCCACCAAAGTCTCACAGGACTTTCATCTAAAAAACTGAGCGATTTTTCATTCAACCAGCAAAAGGGAATTTGCTATGAGTGCCGCTACTTCTTTGCCTGAATGGCACCTGTTGTCCCCCGATGAGCAAGCCGCCGCCGCTGGCGTGGCGCGCAGGACTATTGATCATTGGGCCGCCACCGATCCAAAACTAAATGAAATTGCCCCACCAATAAAAATTGGGAAGCGAAAGAAGGCCCGCCGCAGTGACCAGTTTCTGGAATACCTGCAACAGCGCTAACCGACAGGCGAAAAAAAAGCCACGCGGGGGCATGGCCTTAAACGGATTTCTTCAACACACGGGCGGATTTTAATTCGGCCCGGTAGGTATTACTACCCGCGCGCGCTTATCAACAATTTATTTAGTTGAGGGGGGCGCCATGGTCGGGCTTGAATTTGTCCGGGGGCGATTGCTTTTTAATGGCGATGATCAGCACGACCCAGAAACGGAAAGCCTGATTATCCGGCTTTGCCAAATACCAGCATGGCGGATTATTCAGGTTGTACCGAAACGGAAAGCCCCGGTAGAAGGCGCACCAATTAGCGGTTATGTAGACATGCAGTTGGTAAACCTATTCACGGGCGAATCTGCGTACTGTCAATTCAACGTGGAAATCCGGCGACAGCGAACAAGGGGGAAGCACAAGGCGGGCGATTTATACCGCAACAAAAAACAGTTCTGGCTTGGCGACGGTCATGCACTGGCAAAGCTGTTAAGAGCGTGCGGCATTGAACCTATCAACGGTATGGGGGATGCGTGGCAGTACCTTGGTCGATTAAAGAATTTGGTTGTCACAGCGCCCGCGCCTATCGGTAGAGAAAAGCTGAAAAGTACATTGCTTCACCCGCTATCAATGTCTGTACTGCCTGTGTTTCTCACCGATAAGCCACCGATAAGTGACCGATACGTGACCGATACGTGACCGATAAGCGACCGATAAGAGCCACCGATAAGAAAACGCCCGAATCCGTTACACGACAGGGGTTATAGAAAGTTACTACCACATAGCGTACACAGCGCAGTAATACAGTAAACAGTAAACAGTACACAGGGGCTTTGCATGGATGCGAAGGCTTTGGAACAGGCATGGATCGTTGTGTTACCGGATGGCAAACAAGTGAAGATGGTTGGTCATTGGTGTAATCACAAGGAAGCACTGGAAGCCGCCCAATGGCGTTGGCCCGGTGCGACAGTTTCAACACGCGCACAAGAAGCATGTAAAACCAAAGAGGAATTGGTGTGAAATTGTTTATCAGTGTTCAAGAGTTCCGCCGGATATTCGGCTATGAGGAAAGCGAGTTCATAACCGCAATCCAGACCGCCTATCTGGCCCGCCCAGTGTGGTCAGTGTTGGAATCAGTGCACGGGTACTGGCTGGCAATAGATACGCTGGAAAGGCTCAGGGAAAGGCCACCGGGTTTACACAACAGGCCCTTGCTTCCAACCCCTGAAAAACCAGAGAAATAGCGTTTACACGTTGCACCCATAGGTCACAGATAGTCACTGATTTTGATGGAAAAAACAGCGCTTTTTTGGGAAAATAGGCCCTATAAAACAAGCATATCCAACACACTGTAGGCTTCCTGTGATTCGTTTCCTTTCTGTCGCTTTGCTCACCCTCACCACTTCCAGTGCCCTAGCTGATTGCTACGTGGTTGGAAATCTCAAAGGTAAAGGCTTCCGCGCTGCTGAAAATTGGCAGCTAGGCGATGATGGCCTTTCCAACCAGCAGTTCATCATCGAAATCTACGGCCAAACCGCAAAGGTTTCCCCAAATGACATGAATTGCCGTCCCGGCTTACCCAATGGTGTTATCTGTAAAAGTAGTAAAGGCGGTTTGAGCGCATTGGAAACATGGACTGTCTACCCGGAAGACAACACGGTGATATTCACTAAAGTCCGTAGCGGGTTGGGCTTTTTTGATGGGGCCATGATGTTCAAAGGCGACATTCTCAAGCGTTGCGGCAATGACGCCCTGATCAACTAACCCCAGAGAATTCACACGATGAAACGCTTAATCACCGCCGTCGCACTGTCTTTGCTGACCACCACAGCCATTGCTGAAGAGCTACCAAGCTGGCTTTGCTTGACCGAGAAGTCTACAGGCTTCAAGTTGGAAGATGGAAGTTGGCATTACACTAAATTCAATGCTGAAGCTCGCCGTTACCTGATCCGCCCAGCTAAAGAATCAGAAAAGAATCTTCCGGGCGTAATGAAAAACGCCACCCATGCGGTGTTTATTTTCGGGAAAGCAGACCCGCGCCAGCTTTGCAGGTACGCGAAGGGTGCCCCATTACTGTGTGACCAGTTCCACGGGGAATTTAAATTCAATGCGGACACGCTGCGATTTATGACAACACATACCGCAGGCTGGGTAGACGGTGACGACGCCGACCGCCACACCCCGATAATAGAAATTGGCCGATGCTCAGAGATTTAACCCACCAAGCCCCCTAAACCAAGGGGGTTTTTCGTATCTGAACTGTATATATCAACAACTGGCGTTTAATACAGCTCAACCCCACCAATACCACTTGCACCCTATACGGGTAGAGGCGCATTCTGCATTTCACAAACTGAATCTAATTCAATGGCAACGCAAGGATGCGAAACCATGGCAAATGCGGAAGTTGTTGAGGGTGGGTTGCTTTCCGAGCAGGAAAGCCGCCGCCCCGGCCCCAAACCCGGTCAGCGGCACAGCGGCCAGTACAAATCCGGTGCGGAATGGAACGGCAACCCGCTTGGCTGTTACGGCAAGATGGGCAAGACCGCTGCACAGGCCATCCAGAAGAAAGCCTACACCCTTGTAGCCGAACACATAGATACCCTCGACGATATTGCCAAAGACGACACCAACCCCGCTCAGGCGCGCATAGGGGCGATTCGTGAGCTTGGCGAACTCAGCAACATCAAATCTGCCATCAAGCGCTCAGAAGCCGAATCAGAAGCTCTCACGGACATTAAAACCAAGAGCGAAGAGGTTCTTTGGCGAATGATCAATCAGGCTGAAGTGATCGAAGGCGAGCTGGAAACAGATCAGCCGGACAGTGTGTCCGACGAACATGCAGTTGAAAGCCCCGACACATAAGGGGTTGATGAAAGTGCCAACGGAAATGGCGCAGTAAACGGTACACCAACACACAAAACAGAGGGCAACCACATGGAACGTGGAAGACTCACGCAAGCAGTAGAGCAACAGACACGGATGCAAAAGCAGGCGGCTATTGCACAAGCGCTGCGTGTAAACGCTGAAGGACGAGCGCTGGCCGATGCCCTGAGAAAAACACCCCCCCCCGGTGCTTTGAACTTTGATTCGGTAACAAGCGACTTAGCCCCCCAACAAATTTCCCATAATCCAAAACAGTTGGCGCAAAACCCAACAAATAAAATTTCCCAAAACCCAAAGCCAATGGCGCGTAAAACCGCCTTCATTGAAACGCAGGCACCCAAGGCTAAACCCGCCACCATTCTGACCAACCGAGCCGTAAACGAACCGCAGGCTGAAGTAATACCCTTCCCGGTGCGCCATGAGTAAATATTCCGCCAAAGCACGGGAAGCCGCACAGGAATTATTGATTCGCAGGGAAGCCCGCAGAAGCCTTTATGCCTACATGGATTTAATGCGGGAAACCCATCTGCCTGACTTCATCCACCAGCCTGCACAGCATCACCGGCTGATGGTGGACGTGATCGAAAAATTCACCACCAAGGGGGAAGACCGCGCCACGTTCGCCTTTCCCCCCGGTTCTGCAAAGTCCACTTATGGCAGCGTAATTGCCCCCACTTGGTTACTCGCCCAAGACCCCACCCTGCAAATTATTTGTGTGAGCAACAGCCAGAGCCTTGCAGAGTCGTTTTCCAGACGCCGAAGAGCCGCCATGGAAACCGATCAGTGGAAAAGGATCAGCGGCACGGAATTATTACCGGATGCAAAATCACTGGAATATCAGGGCACCAAGGAAGGCGGTGGAATCCGGTGTCTTGGTGCCGGTAGTACGGTCACGGGTTTTCGTGCGGATTACATATTTGCCGATGACCTGATTGTTGGCCATGAGCAGGCATCGAGCCTTCAGCAGTTGGACAAGATTTGGAACTGGTATTTATCCGAACTCAGAAGCCGTCTGAAGCCGAACGGAAAGCAGTTGGTACTTGGCACCCGTTGGGCCACACAGGACGTGATAGGCCGGTTGTATGAGCTTTACGATCAGGAAATTGAGGATTGGAAACATATCCGCGTTCCAATGCTCTGTGATTCCCCCAGTGATCCACTGGGCAGGGAATTAGGCGAAAGGCTCTGGCCCGACTGGTTTACCGAAAAAATGGTCAAGGATGCGCAGCGTGATCCGCTGATTTGGCAAACGCTTTACCAGCAAACCCCAATGGATTTTGAGGGCAGTTGGGTAGACAGCCAGCATTTCCAAATCACGCGCACCATTCCTGCTGGCGTGAAATATTACTTTGGTATAGATATTGCGCTTTCCGTGGGAAAAGGCGACTACACGGTAATTGCAGTTGTGGCAATGGATGCCATGAAAGGTCTGTATGTGGTGGACGTGTATCGGGAACAGGTAAGCCCCGATGAATCCGTGGAAGCCCTGTATAAACTCGCCAAAAAATATCCCCCTGCTGGAATCTATCTGGATAACGATTCGCCCTCGAAAATGTGGTGCCAACTGGTTTGGCGGCAGGGAAAAGAAAAGGGAAAATCTTTGCCCCTGATTGCCGTGCCCACTGGCAACAAAGACAAAGAAACCCGCAACGCCCCCTTGCGTGCATTTCTGATTCAGGAAGCGATTCATTTTAAGCAGGCGCTATGGAATGGCGTGGTGTTTGATGAGTTAGCCAAATTTCCTGGCGGGCGTCACGATGACGTTGTGGACGCAATTGGAATTGTTTGTCGGCAATTCCCAAAACTGTCGGCCCCCACCAATCCTGCAAAAAGAATGGGCATGAATATCGAACGCCAGTTGGTGCCCCATCAAAACGGCTATGCAATCAATGGCACGGTGGAAGAGTTATACGATCTCAGGGACGAGTATCGTGGTAAACCATGGAACAGAGGCAGAATCTGATGAACCCCCAGCAAAAACTTCAAATGCAGCAACAATACGCCGTAGCGACTGCGAGAGCGCACGCAGAAATTCGCAATGAAATAGCAGATCGCATGCGCTATGGCGAGCCAGTGCCGCGAGAGCTTTATTCAAAACTGCAATCACTGGAAACGGAAGCGCAATCGCTATTACCACTGGAAGGATTGCAGGCTGCATTGAAGATCAGCAACCACTATGCCGCCCAATTTGATCAGCAATCGCAACAGCGTTATGAAGCGGAAACCGGGCGTATTATGCGGAATGCGGTAGAGCGTGGTGCACAGAAGCTCACCGCTGGCATGTATGGGGAAAAAGGGCTTTCCCCAGAGCAATTCAATCAGCTTAAAAACGGCGAGAAACTGAAGATTCAGAACCCGAAAAAAAGCAAATTTTCTACAGCATCTTTTGAAGCCATTATCACCGATAATGGAAAGAAGAACCTGAAGCAGCAGATAAGCAAGCTGGATGACCTTCATGACAAGAAACGGATGCGCGACCCCGCCCAGTATCAAGAGGCATTGCGCAGCGCAGGCGTTTCTAAAGAACTTGCCGAATATTACGACCGTTATGCAATTGATTATGGAATGGCAAAGCGACAGGAAGAAGCGGTAAAAAATGAAGCAGATTTTGAAGAAGTGGAAGCGCATGACGACTACCAGCGTAAAGCGCAAATTGCCGATAACTGGATGGAACGGAACGATGAAATCCCGGTAACGGAAGAAATAAATTCCGACTATCTGAATCACGTCGAATACGATAAAGACGGAAACGAACAGCCCAGCCTTACCCAGTCCATAGCCCGCGCCATGGAATACCACGATAACGAGGTATTGAACAATGAATGAGCCAACACAGCCGTTTCTTCCCGGTTCAGAGCCTAGTCAGGAAGAGCTTTTTGAAGCTATGAGGCTAGGCATTGAAAGCCGTGGCAAATACCGAGGACTGCAAAATCAATACCGCCAAGCAAGCGATATGGCAGCAGCAAGGCTTGGTAGCGTGCGTGGCCAAGGTTTATCGGCAACCGCCCCCACACTGGCTAATGCTATTGCCACAATTTACCAGAATTATCGGGGCGGCCAGAAAATGAGTGAGCTTGAAAAGCGGTTTGAACAGCTTTCCAAGCAGGAAGCCGAAGGGGATATGGCAAAGCTGCGTTTAGAGTTGGCCGCAGGTAAAGGCGATAAATGGCTGTCCGGTGGTGATGGCGTTATTTTCGAGCAAGGCAGTGGCGAATCTAAACGGCTTTATGACGCAGAACCAAAGCAAACGCCAGAAGAAAATCTGGAAGGTCAGAAAGAATTGAAGCGCTATGAAGCTGATTTGAAAAAGCAGGCTGAGGCGGAAAAGCGAGCTGCTGAAGAGGAAAATGATCAGCTCGAATTGGCCAAAACCTACAATGCCTACCGCACCGGAATGGAAACCCTGGAAGCCACTTTGGGTGATGTTTTCACTGGCCCTATGTGGGGGATGCTTCCAGCGACAACGGAAGACCAGCAAATTGCAGATGGCGCAATCAATAATATGTCGCAAGTTTTGAAAAGTCTTTTCAGGACTTCAGGGGAAGGCACATTTACGGATAAGGATCAGGAAATATTGATGAGTATGATCCCAACCCGAAAAGATAGTCCCGGCGCCGCTCAACAGAAAATTATGAACCTGAACCGCTTGGTTGAAGCAAAGTTGGGCATTCGATCAACAGATTCGAATAAAGGCGTTGTAGATCGTTCAACGCCCGATGAATTTGAAGCGCGGGCCTCAAAATACGGACTGTGACCATGGCGGACTTACAACGGATTGAAAGTCTACTGAAAGCTGCACTAGATGCAGGCGAAACGGAAGACGCTAAATTTTTCCAGCAGCAAATGTACGCGCACCCTGATTTTGAATCGCGCCGAAAACAGCAACTGGAAAAAGTGAATAGTGACTTAGACCCCACAGCCGGAACTGCTTTAGGGGCAACCCGTAGCGCTCTGCAAGGTGCCACGTTTGGCTTTTCCGATGAATTAGCAGCGGGCTTTAAATCTGCCGTTGCCGGTGCTATGGGTGACGATCCAGCAAAAGCCTATTACGGAACCCAACAGGAACTTGACCAAGAGCAACGGGATTTTGCGGAAAAGAATCCCGGCATTTCTCTTGGTCTCGAAATTGGTGGCGGTCTGACCTCTGGTGGTCTGGGTTTAGCGAAAACCATGGCCAAACTTGCGGGTAAAGGCGTGTTACCTAAAGTAGCAGGCGCAGCCGGTATCGGGGCGGCTGAAGGCGGTTTGTATGGTGCAGGCACTTCGAGAGAAGGCGAGCGCATACCCGGCGCAGTCGAAGGCGGTGCAGTTGGTGCGGTGACTGGGCCGCTCGCAGCCGGTGCGGGAAAGTTAATTTCTGAAGGTGTTGGCCCCGTTGCAGATTGGGTGGGAAGAAACCTGATTAACTCGCCACAAAAGAACGCACAGCGCTATCTATCTGAAACCATGGCACAGGAAGGCGTAGGCGGTTCCGAACTGGCCCGCGCACTGAGAGAAATGCCAGGCAATGCCATTCTTTCAGACGTGTCCACAGGCGCTAGAAACACGCTTGAAGGCATATTGCACCAACCAGACAACCCCGCAATTTGGAATCAGGCTGAATCCCTTCTCAGAAGCCGCAACGCTGGCCAACAGCCCCGATTGATTGGCGACCTAGCCGAAAATCTGGGAATCGACACAATGGGCATTCAGCAGACCGTGAACGCCCTTGGCCAACAGCGCTCAAAGATTGCAGGCCCACTGTATCAACAAGCCTACCGCCAGCCCCTGAAGCGCACAGAAAAGCTTGAATCACTGATGCGCGCCCCCGCAGTAAAGCAGGCGTTAGGTAGCGCCCAGACCATAGCCGCAAACCAAAGAATTGCAGGGGATCAGGTTTCACATATGCGCCTGTTTGACTTGGCCAAACAGGATTTGGATGACCAGATTGGCCGCGCCCTTACTTCAGGTGAAAAAGGCAAAGCCCGTGACCTGATTCGGTTAAAACAGGATTTGGTTTCAGAATTAGATGATCAGGTTCCAGCGTATAAGCAGGCTCGTGACGTGTTCGCCAACCATTCCGCAATGATTGATGCCGCCGAATATGGGCGCCGAATTCTGCGGGAAGATGCAGACGTAATAGACGACGTTCTGAAGGGGATGGGCCAGTCTGAAAAGGAAATGTTTCGTATTGGTGCCGGTAGGGCCATTCGGGACAAGCTGATGCAGGCCAGCCAATCCGGTGACGCCACCAAGCGTTTAAATTCTGGATTGGTACGGGAAAGGATGCGCCGCGCTTTCCCTTCAGAAAACTCTTTCAATGACTTTATGAAAAAAGTGGAAATGGAAGCGGACATTTATTCCACAACAGCCATTTTGCAGAACTCAGCCACCGCCAGACGCTTGCAGCAAGGCCAGAAGCTCAAAGGGGAATCAGAGCTACCGGATTCCACAGCCGGTTTTGTCGTGAATACCTTCAAAAAAATATTCGGCGCGAATATGAGTCCAGAGGCAAGGGAAGAGCTGGCCCGCCTGACCATGCAGCGAGTGGGTGACGTGGATTTAAACGCTTTGGCACAAGCCGTGAATAAATCGGCCCTGACTGAAGCGCAAAAAGGGAACGTGGCCCGTCTGATCCAACAGTATGCAGGCGCCACAGCCCCACCTGCCGCAGTGGCCACCTACAACCAAGCGTTCGGTGAACAGCAATCCCCAATGATGACCCGACAACAGGCGCTTGCTAACGCACTGAGGAACGGGCAATGAAGATTAGCCGGGAAGACGTGGCAACCATTCTGGAATTGACCAGAGAGGGATACAACGAACACTTCGACGAATTCCCCGAGGCAATCACGCTGGAAGAATTCGCATATAGCCTTGGCGGCACCGTCGCGCAGACTTTTTACAGTGGCGCCCTAAGCCCCCGTGAAGCCCATATTGCCCATGAAAAATTCTGTGAAATGCTTGTGGCGGGCACAGAGCGTTGGATACAGCGCAACCGCCCCGGAAAGGTATTGAACTGATGGCAAAGAACAGACCCTCAAATCTACCCGCAGAACCCAGACTGACCCCGAGAATGTCAGAGTTTGCCAATCCGACACTGGTAGACCTGACAGAAGGTTTAAACCCCGGCGGCAGTAACAGCAACGCCGATGGCGTCCACACTGGCAGTTATAACTTGGATCAGGAACTGACTTCAGGATGGTGGCGGCAGGTATATACCGAAAATCTGATGGGCCAGCATGTAGGTATCGGACAGAGCGACCCTGAAGACAAGATTCTTGTGCAAGGCGTGGAAGTGCGATTCATTCAGGCCAGCGCTGATATACCCGTGCACCTAGCAGACCCCGCCACCGGCTTGTATAACGCCACCGGGCAGGTGGTGCCACAAGGTGCATGGTTTTGGGGATTCGATGGTTATCCGCTTGTCCTGCGCGTAGCAGTAACCAACAACGGACAGGAACCTCGTGTCACTGGTGGCGGCGGTGACTTCAGAGCGGTGGCTATATGAGTGAGTACCCGACCGGGCTGGAAGACTGGACAGAGGAACGCGCCAGAGCTTCAGGATTTGGCCGTGCGCTCAAACCGGATGATGGGCCAGTGTTCCAACCCACCCAGCGTGAAGGGCGCCGCTTCCTGTCCACCAAGCCCCAGATGAAGTACAGCCACTACAAGGGCACGATTTGCGGCCCGTACTGTGCTATCAGCCCTGCATGGCTACGCGGCCTTTTAGATGATCCCCGGGTGCGTGGGCAGGATGGATTACCTCAACGGGCGGTCAAAGCCGTTAAGCAAGTAGAGGTAGTTCCGGGCACACCGATTGGTCACAATCATGATTAGATAGTCATGATTGTTCGTTAATAGGGTAATTAATGGAAAATAATTTCTTAAAATGTGAAATCACGCATTGATTTTTCTCGCGCGGAACCCCACGTAGGAAATTCAACACACAATGCGGGAAATCCAACATGACCGAGAACACTTCAGTTTTTCACGATTTAATGATGAAGGCTCAGCCCACCAGTTCTATTGCGCCGGGTGCACGTCGTGCATATGCAGTTGCAGCCGCCTTGGAAGTAATCAAAGCGCGAGCAACTCAGAGTGTAGGGGGGGTGGGTGGACTTCATCTTGGCGATGAGTTTGAAAACCTCGCTGAATACGCGACGAAGATTCAGCAAGCGCTGGAAATTGAATAACTTGCTTTAGATTCACGAATGCCGCCCGATGGGCGGCTTTTTCAGTTTTGCAATCCTGTTAGCTCAACCTATTCATGCGATTTGCGCTGCTCTAAGGTCGGCCAGCTTGGTATCTGACGATATTACTACTGTGGCGCCTCTTGGGCGTTGGCGTAGTTGATAGCATTTTGGATGAAATTGAGGTTTTCCAAGACTTTCACGCCGGCAGGTCCAGTTTTTACCAAAAGAGCCCCATTTAGTATCAAGGTCGTTTGCTCATACCCAACGTGCAGTAGTAATGAGGCAGCATCTATCATTTTGTTGCTTACTGGAATGGCGGTCGCGGTGAAGAAGCCATTCCGGATTAGCCCGCTTAGGTTGTAAGTGGCTTCAAACGAATTGATGCTGCAATGCAAAGTCCCGGTTAAGCGTTCGCCACTCTGGTTGAGGGTAAGGTTAATCGAGTTTGCTGGGGCGTTGACCGGAATGTACTTCCAGTTCCCGTCGATCCTAACCCCTTTGTAAAGGCTGTCTGCGATCCAAGGCAATATGACTCGGCGAAACAGCTCGGCAGTGCCATACAGGATTGCGGTAGCAATGATGCTGCTGCCTATGCCTATTAATAAAGAAGTGAGATTTGGGCTGTTTTCGAGGCTCGTGGCAATTTCGTTCACTTTTATTTTTCCCAAATACAAAAAAACCGCCTCAAGGGCGGCTTTCTGTGCCAGAAAAAACCTGTACCATTTTCTGTACCAGTTTTTTCTGACTTGTCACGAAACTCGTTGAAAATCAACGACTTACGAAAAGTAAGTGGCGGACCGGACGGGACTCGAACCCGCGACCTCCGGCGTGACAGGCCGGCATTCTAACCAACTGAACTACCGGTCCGCATTCCTGACTTTCCTTTGAGCAATCTGCCGAGCAGATGTAAAGGATAGTGGTGGGTGGTACAGGGGTCGAACCTGTGACCTACGCCTTGTAAGGGCGCCGCTCTACCAACTGAGCTAACCACCCCGCGTCAGGAGCTGCGTATAGTAATGATATTTTTTTGGCCGTCAACGCTTTTTGGAAATTTTTTTGTGATTCAATGAGTTAAGCGCGATCGCGGGCAGTTGCAGGCGGCGGCTTGCGGTCCGTAGAGGTATGTAGTGGCGCCGCCTCACTGTTATAATTCGGCCACTTTTGACTGGAGAAAATCCGTGCTGATCAAGATCCAAAGGACGTCGCTCATTGCCATGCTGACCCTGCTGGTTGCACTGGTCACGCCCGTTTCTGCAGTTCGCGCCTCGGTGGAGGTAGAGCCGCTTTCCACACCGGAGCTGCAGGCGCGCTATCAAGTGCTGATTGAAGAGATGCGCTGCCCCAAATGCCAGAACCAGAATCTGGCTGGCTCCGACTCCATGGTGGCCATGGATTTGCGTCGCGAGATTCGCCGCCTGCTGGAAGAGGGGTTCAGCGACCAGGAAATCAATGAATACATGGTTGCCCGTTACGGAGACTTTGTCCTGTATCGTCCCCCGCTGCAGCGCAACACCATGGCGCTGTGGCTTGCACCGGGTATTTTTGCGGCACTGGGGCTGCTGACCCTGATCGTGATCGTGGTGCGCTCGCGCGGTGGTCGCGGCGGCCGACAGAATGATGAATCTGATGAATTGAGCGTGGAAGAGCAGCAGCGTCTCGCGCAGCTGCTCAACACTGGCGAACAGGGCGGAAGCAAAACCAATGACTGATCTCTGGCTGATACTGGCGCTGCTGTTGCTGCCGCTCGCGTTTTTTATTGCCTGGCCGCTGCTGCGTGGAAAGGGCAAGGTAGCGTCTGCATTGCCTGATGATGCGGATGCAAACACCCAGGCGGCACTGTACCGGGAGCACCTGGCTGAGCTGGAAGCGTCTCGCGCCAGCGGTGCGGTGGATGAAGCCCAGTACCTATCCTTGAAAAACGAGCTGGCGCGCAAGCTGCTGGCGGAGGAGGGGGGATCCTACCGGGTTGCCCAGGCGCGCAATGGTGGACGGGGGCTCTTGTTTGCGCTCGCGTTTGCGCTGCCGTTTACCGCGGTGGGGCTGTATTTTTACTGGGGCGCTCACCAAGACCTGTCCCTGCACCGGGATCTGGTGGCGAGCCAATCCGGTGAAACCGATATGGTGGTTGAGGCCCGCATTACCCAGCAGTTGAAAGCGCGTATTCAGACGCACCCGCAGGATATTTCCTCCCGCTATGTGCTGGCCCAGCGTTTACTGGTGAGCAACGATCTGCAGGGTGCGATTGCGCAGTATCGCTATATCGTGGCCCATGAGCCCGAGGCGGCGAATATTCGTGCGGAGCTGGCACAGGCGCTGTTCTTTGGCAATGGATCAAAGATGTCGCCGGAGATCCTGCGTGAAGTGGATCAGGTACTCGCGATCCAGCCCAGCAACACAACCGCCCTCGGCCTGGCCGGGATCGCGGCGTTTGATCGCGAGGATTATGTGGGTGCCAGGGATTTCTGGCAGCGCGCACAGGCGCAGATGGCCCCGGGTTCCAGTGCTGCTCAGGCGCTTGCCGCCGGTGTTGCGCGGGCGGAAAAGGCGATTGCCGACGCCGGTGGGCAGGTGGCGGTCAATGAGGCGCCGGAAGCAGTCTCCACAGAGGGCGCAGAGAGTGCCGCGGGTGCCGAGGGTGCCGAGGGTGCCAAGGGTTCAGCGGGAGTGGTCAATCGCATCGCCCTCAAGGTCACCCTGCCGGATAACGTGCAGTCCTCCCCGGACACCCCGGTATTTGTTTACGCGCGTACCGCCGACAGCCCCATGCCGGTGGCGATTGTGCGGCTGACCGCAGCAGACCTGCCGGCAGAAGTGGTGCTCGACGAGTCCCGCGCAATGATGCCCGGCCGCAGTCTCAAGACGGTGGACGAGGTGGAGCTGGTTGCGCGGTTGGCGATCAATGGCAATGCCCGCCCGGCACCGGGGGATTGGCAGGGCGAGATAAAAGGCCTGGCCCGCGCCGACTGGGGCAAGTCCATCCATATCTCCATCAACGAAAAAATCTGACCCTACCTGCTATTCAAACAGCGCCACGCTCCGTCCACAGCAAAAGTGGATGGGGCGGTCAAAAATAGCGCTGAAACCGTGCCCGCAGCCATGTACAATCGGCGGTTTGCAACGACAAATCGGCGATTTGGCTGCCCGGCGGCCGGATCTCTCCTGTGATTACAACGAAGAGCGTTCGGCGGCGGTAAATGTGACCGTACGGACGCCGGGTATTACCGAGTTTCAAGACCATGCGTTTGAAGTGCATCAAGTTGGCCGGGTTCAAATCCTTCGTCGATCCGACCACCGTTTACTTCCCTTCCAACCTCAGCGCCGTGGTCGGCCCCAACGGTTGTGGCAAGTCAAATACCATCGACGCCGTGCGCTGGGTAATGGGTGAGTCCTCCGCGAAGAACCTGCGTGGCGACTCCATGACCGACGTCATTTTCAATGGCTCCAGCGGCCGTAAACCGGTGGGCCAGGCCTCCATCGAGCTGGTGTTCGATAATTCCGCCGGCAAGCTGACCGGTGAATACGCGGCTTTCAGCGAAATTTCCGTCAAGCGCAAAGTGACCCGCGATGGGCAGAACAACTACTACCTGAACGGTGAGAAATGTCGCCGGCGGGACGTGACCGACCTGTTCCTGGGAACCGGCCTCGGTCCGCGTAGTTACGCGATCATCGAGCAGGGCATGATCTCCAAGTTGATCGAGGCCAAGCCGGAAGAACTGCGGGTGTTTATCGAGGAGGCCGCGGGCATCTCCAAGTACAAGGAGCGTCGCCGCGATACCGAAAACCGCATGCGCCGCACCCATGAGAACCTGGAGCGCCTTACCGATATCCGCGACGAGCTGGATCGCCAGCTGGCCCGCCTCGAGCGCCAGTCCGCGGCAGCGGAGAAATACAGCCGCTTCAAGGAAGAGGAGCGCACACACAAAGCGCACCTGCAGGCACTCAAGTACAAAGACCTGGATGATCAGGCCAAGGCCAAGCAGCAGCAGATCGGCGAGCTCGAGCTCACCGTGGAGGAGCTGGTCACCCGACAGGTCAGTTGTGACACCGGTATCGAAGAACAGCGCGTGGCCTACCACGACCTGTCCGATGCATTTAACGAGGTGCAGGGCCGTTTTTACTCGGTGGGCGCGGATATCGCGCGTCTGGAGCAGAGTATTTCCCATGCGCGTGAGCGCAACGCCCAGCTGCAGAGCGATTTCTCCCGAACCGAACAGGAATACAACGAATCCCAGTCGCTGCTCGCGGCGGACCAGGAAAAGGCGGTCGAGTTCGACGCAGAGCTCGAAGTCATCGTGCCGGATCTGGAAATGGTGCAGGCGGCAGAGGAAGAATCTGCGCAGGCACTGCTGACCGCGGAAGACCAGATGCGCGATTGGCAGAACGAGTGGGACCAGTTCAACCAGGGTGCTTCCGGTTCCCGTCAGCGCGCCGAGGTTCAGCAGTCGCGCATTCAGCATCTGGAAACCTCGACCCAGCGCCTGCAGGACCGTATCAGCAAGCTCCAGAGTGAGCGCGAGAGCCTTTCCGGTGCTGGCGATGACAGTGAACTGGAACAGCAGAACGAAGAGCTGGCCGAGCTGGAAATGCAACTGGCGGAGCTGCGCGAGTCTATTTCCGAGCAGGTCGAGCAGCTCGCAGAGTTGCGCCGCCAGGAAACCGATATCGCTGCGGACCTGGATAAAGAGCGCCTGCAACTGCAAACCAGCCGCGGACGCCAGGCGTCCCTGGAAGCCCTTCAGCAGGCCGCGATGGGGCAGGGAAAAGCGGTGGCCAGCTGGCTGGAACAGCAAAACCTGCAGGATCGCCCGCGCCTGGCAGAGCAGATCAGTGCCCGGTCAGGTTGGGAGACCGCCGTCGAAACCGTACTTGGTGCGCAGCTGCAGGCGGTGTGCATCGATCAGATTGAGTCCCTGCAGGAGTCGCTCACCAGTCTCGAGAGCGGTCAGGCGGTATTTGTTGATGGCAGCAGCGTTTCCTCTGTCGCCAGTGGCAGTCTGCCCAAACTGGCGGATGTCGTGGATGGGCCTGCGGCCCTGACAGGCCTGATCGACGGTATCTACACCGCTGAAGACCTGACCGCGGCACTCGCCCAGCGCGCCCAGTTACGTGCCGGTGAATCCATCGTCACCCGCGATGGCCTCTGGGTGGGCCCGAGTTGGCTGCGTGTAAGCCGCGGTGCGGATGCGGAAGCCGGCGTTCTGGCACGCAAGCAGGATTTGGAAAATCTCGAGCAGTCCCTGGCGGAATGTGAAGCGCGCATCGAGGAGCTGTCCGAGCAGCGCGAACAGTTACGCGCACGCGCCGCAGAACTGGAATCCGGTATCGAGCAGGGGCGCAACAACGCCGAGCAGCTGAACCGTCGCACCGGCGACCTGCGCAGTCAGTTGTCTGCCCAGCGTGCCCGCCAGGAGCAGATGGACGAGCGCCGCCGTCGTATCGAGCAGGAAATTGCCGAAGTAAAAGAACAGAAAGAGATGGAGTCCGAGGCCATCTCGGAAGCGCGAATCGTGCTGCAGGAAGCGGTCGAGGCCATGAGCGATGATACGGATCGTCGCGAGACAATGCTGGCCCGCCGTGAAGAGCTGCGCGAAGCCCTGGATAACGCCCGCCAGCGCGCACGTGAAGACAAGGACCGCGCGCACGAATTGGCCATGCGTGAACAGTCCGTGCGCACCCAGAAAGTATCGCTGGAGCGCACGCTGCAGGTATTGCGCGAGCAAGTGGAGCGCCTGCAGGAGCGCCGCGAGCAGCTGACCCTGCAGATGGAAGAGGCCCAGGATCCGTCCCAGGATTTCCAGGCCGAACTCGAAGACAAGCTGGGCCAGCGTATCGAGGTGGAGAACGAGCTTTCCGAAGCGCGCAAGAAACTGGAAGACGTGGAATCCAGCCTGCGCAATCAGGAGCAGGAACGCCACAAGGCGGAGTCTGCGCTGCAGGGAGTCCGCGCACAGCTGGAACAGCAGCGCCTGACGGCCCAGACGCTGGAAACCCAGCGCAATGGTCTGGTCGAGCAGTTGCGCGAGGCGGACCACGATCTGGATATCCTCCTCGAGGAACTCCCGGAAGAGTTGACCATCGAAGCAGTACAGCAGGATATCGAGCTGGTGGCTGCGCGAATTTCCCGTCTCGGCCCGATTAACCTGGCGGCCATTGACGAATACAAACAGGAATCCGAGCGCAAGCACTATCTGGATCGCCAGTACGATGACCTGACCGATGCGCTGGAGACCCTGGAAAACGCGATCCGCCGCATCGATAAAGAGACCCGGACCCGCTTCAAGGAGACCTTTGACCAGGTTAACAGCGGTCTGCAGGAACTGTTCCCGAAAGTATTCGGTGGCGGTCACGCCTATCTGGAGCTGACCGGGGACGATCTGCTGGATACCGGTATCGCGATCATGGCGCGCCCACCGGGCAAGCGAAACAGCACCATCCACCTGCTTTCCGGTGGGGAAAAGGCACTGACGGCGATCGCACTGGTGTTCTCCATTTTCCGCCTGAATCCCGCACCTTTCTGTATGCTGGACGAGGTGGATGCACCCCTGGATGATGCCAACGTTGGCCGCTATGCGCGCATGGTGAAAGAAATGTCCGCACACGTGCAGTTCATCTACATTACACATAACAAGATCGCCATGGAGATGGCCGATCAGTTGCTCGGTGTGACCATGCACGAGCCGGGTGTATCGCGCCTGGTATCCGTGGACGTGGAAGAGGCCGCGGAATTGGCGTCTGCGTAATGGAAGTACAACGTTGTTTAAATCGGATGATCCCGGTGGATTGCAACATGTGGAGCCCGGGCTTTCCGGCTCGATGGATGTCGGCTTAGGGAGAGGGATGCACAAATGGACAACTGGCTGATCAACTTGCTGGCTCTGGTGCTGCTCGGGGTAGTACTTGATGGCGCGCGCCGCGCCTATCTCAAGCACCGCGACACCATGAAGGTATCCCGCAACCTGTCCCGATCCATGCGCCGGGATATGGACGACTACAGCGATGACATTCTCTCGCCGCCGCGGTCCGCGGAGGCGGGTGAGAGCGCCCGTGAGCCGGTGAAAGAAAAGCCGTCATCCACTGCGCGGGCCGCTCAGCAGAGCCCCCGTTTTGCCGAGCCCGATCTCGAATATATCGATCCGGAAGAGGCGGAAAAGCGTCGCCAGATCGCCGCGGAGCTGCCCGGCACGGTGCGCGTGGTACAGCGCCGCAAGCCGGAGGATGCCTCACAGGTCAATCGCAAGGTGCAGCAGAACTTCCAGTCCTCGCGCAAGCCCCTGGCGGGTAGCAAGCCCGACCGGCGCGATGCCGATACTCCGGAGCCGGCCGTAACGGCTGAGCCACCGCGCCCCCATGTGCCCGAGCAGGTTTCCCTTAACCTGGAGGAGCAGGTGCCCATGCTCATGGATTCCGTGACTGACGCGGAGCAGGAGCCGGCTGCAGAGCCAGAGTTGACCACTGCGCTCGGTCGCACCGCAGACCTCGAACAGGTTGCTCCGGAGCTGGCGCATCAGCAGCCGCTAGAGCAACAGCCCGCAAGTTCTCCGCAGGCTGGTAACGATGCAGAAACCGACCCGCTGGGCAGCCTGGCCCGGGAGTCTGTGGCGAGCGACCGTCGTGAGCCCTCTCTGGACGAGTCTGTAAGTCTCGAATCCCTGCAGGAAGTTTCTGAGCCTGTCGGGGATGAAGCGGCGCACGCAGCGTCTGAGCCCCCGGCCAAGTCCGGCTGGGCCGCCGCGGACCTGAAGCTGCCGGAACTGAAGTTTCCCGAATTCAAGAAGCCGGCGGCTCCGGCTCGGGAATCCCGCAGCGCTAAAGAGAGTCGTGAAACCGCGGGCAGCAGCCGCGCAGGCAAGCGCGGTAGCAAGGGCAAGGCCGCGGAGTCGACAAAGGAGCGCGCCGTGGAAGAAGTGCTGATCCTCAATATCATGGCGCCGGCAGGCGACTATTTTGAAGGCAATGACCTGTTGCGCGTACTGCTTTCCAGCGGCCTGCGCTTCGGCGATATGAATATTTTCCACTATCACTGCGGCGAAGCGGGCGAGGGCCCGGCACTGTTCAGTCTCGCGAATATTGTGGTGCCCGGCACTTTCGATATGTCCGAGATGGAAGATTTCACAACCCCGGGTGTCAGCCTGTTCCTGGCACTGCCCGCGGAGGTGGAGGCTCTCAAGGCTTTCGATACCCTGCTGTCCACTGCGCGCGGCATCGCCGAGCAGCTGGGTGGTGAGCTGAAGGATGAAAACCGCAGTGTCTTCACTGCGCAGACCGCGGAACACTATCGCCAGCGGGTCATGGAGTTCCAGCGACGTAAGGCGCTGGCCCGGGCCCAGGCATAAAACGTCAGCCCCTCCCATTGCGGAGGGGCTTCTGTATCGGGTGCGGTATTTCCGCTGATCTTCCGATTACTTGCCCGATAATCCCCTGTTAATTCCATTGCCATCGGCAAGCAGTTTCCAATTCGCGAAAACACAATGACAAAGAGCATTCCGCAGGAAAAACAGCAGCGCGTCAACGAGCTGCACGACATCCTCAACCGCGCCAATTACGAATACTATGTGCTGGATACACCGGAATTGCCGGATGTGGAGTACGACCGTTGTCTGCGCGAACTGCAGGAGCTTGAGAGCGAATACCCGCAACTGATTACCTCAGATTCACCCACCCAGCGCGTGGGCGCTGAGCCTCTCGCGGCATTTACCCAGATCCGCCATGAGATGCCCATGCTGTCGCTGGACAATGCGTTCAACGATGAAGAGATGGAAGACTTTGATCGCCGTATCCGCGATCGCTTGAACAGCAATGCGCCGGTGGAATATGCCTGTGAACCCAAGCTGGATGGTATTGCCGTGAGCTTGCTGTACCGCCAGGGTATTCTCGAGCGTGCGGCCACCCGCGGTGACGGCACTGTGGGCGAAGATATCACCCAGAATGTGCGCACCATCTACTCGGTTCCGTTGAAGCTGCTCGATGGAGACGTGCCACCGGTACTGGAGGTGCGCGGTGAAATCTACATGCCGAAGGCGGGTTTTGATGCCCTGAATGAAAAGGCCCGGGCCGCCGGGGAAAAGGGTTTTGTAAACCCGCGCAATGCGGCCGCTGGCAGCCTGCGCCAGTTGGACTCCCGGATTACCGCGCAGCGCCCGCTGGAATTATGTGTATACAGCGTCGGTATCGTGGAGGGCGGCGACTTGCCCGAGCGCCACTCTGAAGTGCTCGAGCAGCTGAATCGCTGGGGCTTCCGCATCAATAGTGAAATGGCGGTGGCAGAGGATATACAGGCGTGTATCGAGTACCACCGCAAGCTGGGCGAGAAACGCGCACAGTTGCCGTATGACATCGACGGCATCGTGTTCAAGGTCAACAGTATCCCGCTACAGCGCCGCCTGGGATTTGTGGCGCGAGCGCCGCGCTGGGCCACCGCGTATAAATTTCCCGCGCAGGAGGAGATGACCCGCCTGCTGGATGTGGAATTCCAGGTGGGACGCACCGGTGCGGTGACGCCGGTGGCGCGCCTGGAGCCGGTGTTTGTGGGTGGCGTAACCGTGTCCAATGCCACACTGCACAATCGCGATGAAATTGCCCGTCTCGGGGTAAAAGTCGGCGATACGGTGGTAATCCGTCGTGCGGGTGATGTGATTCCCCAGGTGGTTTCCGTGGTGGAAAGTCGCCGTCCGCAAGATGCCCGGGATATCGAGTTTCCCGCGCACTGCCCGGTGTGCGATTCGCCGGTCGAGGCAACCCCCGGCGAAGCCGTTGCCCGCTGTAGTGGCGGACTTATTTGCAGCGCTCAGCGCAAGCAGGCGATCAAGCATTTTGCCTCGCGCAAGGCCATGGATATTGATGGGCTCGGCGACAAGCTGGTGGAGCAGCTGGTGGACGAGGGGCTGCTAAAATCCGTATCTGGCCTTTACCACCTGTCCCTCGAGCCCCTGACCGGTCTAGAGCGCATGGGCGAAAAGTCGGCCCAGAACCTGCTCGATGCGCTGGAGAAGAGCAAAAGCACAACCCTGCCAAAGTTTCTCTACGCACTGGGGATTCGCGAGGTGGGCGAGGCCACAGCGCGCAACCTGGCGCGACACTTTGGCGATCTCGAACACCTGATGCAGGCTGACAGTGAAGCCCTGCAACAGGTCGATGATGTGGGCCCGGTAGTGGCCCACTATGTGGCAGAGTTCTTCGAGCAACCCCACAACCTGGAGGAAATTGCCGCGCTGCAGCAAGCCGGTGTGCACTGGGAAGCTGAGGTGCAGGAAGAGGGCTCGCAGCCACTGGCAGGGCAGACCTGGGTGCTGACCGGCAAGCTCGAGACCCTGTCTCGCAGCGAGGCCAAGGATTACCTGCAGCGGCTCGGCGCCAAGGTGGCAGGCAGTGTCTCAGCCAACACCCATACGGTAGTGGCGGGGCCGGGTGCTGGTTCAAAACTGAACAAGGCGCGCGACCTCGATCTGCCGGTGCTCGATGAAGAAGGGCTGATGGCTATGTTGCGCGAGCAGGGTATTGAAATTTAACCGTCCTGATCGGTTTATCGACAACCTGTTTGGAGGATAGGCACTTGCGTATCCTCCCCGTGTATCAGCGCACAATTCATATGTGGAAATTGCGACGAGATTGCCGATTTCGCCGATTTCCACAGTGGCATTCTGCGGGTTGCGCCGTTACAGTTGGCAGCTAAAGTTTTATGAATTGGCCTGCAGGCAGTCGTGAATACGCTGCGAGGGCAGCGTAGGGGTTAGCGCAGAGTGATTCAGGGCGATCAGGAATCCATTGTTTACGGCTGTATCAAAGACAGTAATAGTCTGACCGGCGGCAGTGACCGACGCCGGGTCAATCGCGAGGCTGTCCTCGCCTTGCCGAGCGCCGACGAGTGGCCGTTTCTGTGCCGCGACATGTTTTCGATTCCCACCATCAAGGTCAAACAGTCCCAGTACCAGACGGATGTCATTCACTTCGGCGCGTCCTACCGTGCGGTAGAGTACGAGTGGAATCACTGGATCCAGAAGTTTGAGGAATTGCTGCAAAGCATGTACTGGGTATCGGCCACCGTACACCTCGAAACCGAGCTCTCCGGTACCCATTCGTTTACCTGGGAGGCCGCCGGCCTCTACCATGAGCCCGGTAGTGGCGATATGCAGGTGCGCTGTGAGTGGACCCAGGAAGGGCGCGTCAGTATCTGACCTGTAACCGCCGGCTCGTTGTATCTGGTTCCCCGCCAGCCCGGTGTTTTTGGCCTCGCGACTCTATATTCTCTACGCTACGCTAGTCCTGATGTACCAGTCCTAGATATCCAGTCAAATTCCGACCGGGGGTCGTGCATGCCTGAATCCACATCCGGGGCGCCGGAAAATTATCGTATCGAGGAAGACAGTCTCGGCGAAGTGCGAGTGCCGCAGAGCGCGCGTTACGGCGCCCAGACCCAGCGTGCGGTGGAGAATTTCCCGGTCAGCGGATACACGCTGCCGGTAGAGTTTCTGCGCGCGGTCGTGGCGATAAAAAAAGCGGCAGCCGAGGCGAACTTCTGTCTTGGTATACTCGACAAAGAGGTGGCCGACGCGATCACCGCCGCCTGTGATCGACTGTCGGAAACCGATTTTCAGCAACAATTCCCCATCGATATTTTCCAGACCGGTTCCGGTACCAGTACCAACATGAATGTGAATGAGGTACTGGCCCGCATGGCATCGGAGCACAGTGGTCTGACGGTAGGTGCCAACGACCACGTCAATATGTGTCAGAGCAGTAATGATGTGATCCCTTCAGCGATCCATCTTTCCGCTTTGCTGGCGCTGCAAAACAAACTCCTGCCGGCACTGGTGCATCTGATCGATGTGACCGAGGAAAAAGCAGAAACGGTGGAGGGCGTGATCAAAACTGGTCGCACCCACTTGATGGACGCGGTACCGGTTTCACTATCCCAGGAGTTGAATGCATGGGCCGCGCAGGTGCGCCTGTGCAAGGAGCGGCTCGAAAATTCACTGCCGCGCCTCGAGCAATTGGCCCAGGGCGGTACGGCAGTGGGATCGGGATTGAATGCGCACGCAGAATTTGCCGAGATATTTGCGCGCAAGCTGAGTGGTGATTGCGGTGTGTACCTGCGTCCGGCAGAGAACCCGTTTGCGGCCATTGCCAGTCAGGACACGGCAGTGGAAGTTTCCGGACAACTCAAAACGCTGGCGGTGGCGCTGATGAAAATCGCCAATGACTTGCGCTGGATGAATAGCGGTCCCCTCGCCGGGTTTGGCGAGATTGCCTTGCCCGCGCTGCAACCGGGCAGCAGTATCATGCCGGGTAAGGTCAATCCGGTAATTGCGGAGTCTGTGGCCATGGTCGCGGCCAAGGTAATCGGCAATGACTCCACCATTACAGTGGCGGGACAGAGTGGAAATTTTCAGCTCAATGTCATGCTGCCGGTCATCGCGTTTTCCCTGCTGGAAAGTATCCGGATTCTCAGCACCGGCACCCGTTTGCTGGCGGACAAGGCGATAGCAGGGTTTGAGGTAAACGAGGCGCGCATGCAGCAGGCGCTGGCGAGGAATCCGATCCTGGTCACCGCGCTCAATCCGGTGATCGGCTACGCGCGCGCGGCGGAAATCGCCAAGGCAGCCTATGCCAGTGGTCGGCCGGTACTGGATGTTGCAGTGGAAATGACAAATCTCTCCGCAAATGAACTGGAAAAACTTCTGGATCCGGCGCGCCTGAGTCAGGGGGGCATCATCGATGGTGATTGAGGAATCCTCGGATGATTCCCCTTAGGGTGATTTCTGGAGTTGAGAAGGGAAAGTCCGGGCAGCGCGAGCTTCAGCTGAGTAGCAGAATCCCCAGTAGTATTGAGCCTGCCAGCAGCATCATACATTCGACCCAGATAGCCAGTTTGCGCAGGGCGCTCCTGTCTTCACGGCGATAAAGTAGTCGTTTGCCCATGGTCTGCACCTCCATTGATCTCCGGTTTGTCCAGTTCCCTTGAGAAGCGGATGATTCCCCGGTTCGTTGACAGCTGCAGGGCGATGCTGCACGATTCTGCGCCGAGAGTGGCGCCGGACCCCGCGGTCCACACCGCAAGTGTGCCGTCGCCACATGCTATCGGTGGGTACTGGTTGCCTCACTATTATTAAGGGTAGTGTTGGCGCAGTTCGCCGACCAACCATTCATTTCCCAGCCAAAGTGTTTTTGTTATGGCCAACAAACGTCGCCGTTCGTTTATCACCAGTGTGCTCGCCTGTATTGCATTTATTGCAGCGGCGATCTGGAGCTGGGACCTGCCGGTGGCGGATGTGCTCAGTTACCTGGTGTTGATGCTGGTGTTCCTCGCGGTGATTGTTTCCGTGGCATTCGGCTTCGGGGCGCTGTTGAACTGGATTCGCAATCGCCGCGACAAGTAATAAAAACGGATTAACCTTAACTTCTGACCAGGTCGCCAGTTGTCGAATGGAAAACACCCACGAAGATATCCGAATCCCGATTACCTATGTGCAGCGCTTGCTGGATGAAGCCTCCCAGCACGGATGTGATCGTGCGGAGCTGCTGGGTTCGGTGGGTATTTCCGAGCAGGATCTGGAGGATACCGCTGCGTTTTCCGCGGTGAAATACGGTCGCCTTTACCAGCGTGTGATGTGGCTGTCACAGGATGAGTGGTTCGGCATGTTGAGTGGTGGGCGGGTGCGCTCCGGCTCTTTCCGATTGCTGTGCCTGACCGTGGTGAACTGTGCAACGGTGCGGCAGGCGATTACCCTGAGCGCCCAGTTTATGGAGATTTGCCGGGGATTTCGGGTCAAGCCGGTGCTGTACCGGGAGGGTGACAAGGATCGCGTTGTCATCGAGGGCATCAGCTCCCTGCAGCCTGGGGAGTTCGATCAGCTGATTGCGGAGACTTCGCCCGGGGTTATCCGCACCACCCTGGCGGTTTGGCATCGCTTTTATTGCTGGCTGGTCGGCCGGGAAATTCCGCTGGCAAAATTGCACTTTTCTTTTTCATGTCCGGAAGAGTTTCTCGCGCTGGCGCAAAGTGAAGCGGAAGAGTTGCTGTTCGACCAGCCGGGTAACGCACTCGAGTACGAGAGCCGCTACCTCGACTATCCCATTGTGCAGAGCCCGCAGACGGTGGAAGACTTTATCCGCACCGCGCCTTATCACCTGGTGATCAGTGACGGCAATGCCAACAGCATCAAGACCAAGGTAAAGACCATTCTCAACCGGGATGTCAGTGAATCCATGCCGGCGGCAGAGGCGGTCGCCGAGCGCCTGAATATGTCGGTTACTACCCTGCGTCGCAAGCTCCAGCAGGAGAATACGTCTTACCAGAAACTGAAAGACGAGTGCCGAATGGAAGCGGCGTTTCACTATCTCAGCTGTCCGGATCTCTCCAACACCCAGATCGCGGAAATGCTTGGTTTCGATGAAGCGAGTGCTTTCTTTCGTGCGTTCAAGAAGTGGACCGGGGTGACGCCTGGCGAATATCGCAAAAGTCCTCGCTCCACCTCCGCCGGACTGTAGGCGTCTTTCAGGTGTCGTCTCCGGGCAGCCATGCCAGCGCGCCTGCACCAGATTGACGCAGCTTCTTCCCTTCGGAGCCACTGACTGTGGCTCCACCCACGATTTTCTTCTACCCGCTAAATATTCCTGCCTCAAAGCATTTTTGACCGCTGCGTCAGGCAGTTTTTTGTCAATTTCGCGCCGTATTTTGTTAGTGCTTTGGACTCTTTTCGCCATAGTGAGTATTGCCGATTTGCAACTAATATGAATAAAAGTAAAAGTTGAGTCACCGACAGGCGTGGAGCTTCCGCAGCCCGGCAATGACTCCCGGGATAACAAGACCCGGTCCACCGACGACCAATATCGAAAGAGGGTATACAGGATGAGCGAGATCAAAATTCCCCTGCGTGACATGCGCTTTGCGATGCGCGAGCTGTTCAACTGGGATCAGCACTACGCAACGCTGGGTTATGAAGACGCGAGTCCGGATGTGGTCGACGCCATCCTGGAAGAGGGCGCCAAGTTCTGTGAAAACGTACTGGCTCCCCTGAACCAGATTGGCGACCAGCAGGGCTGTACCTGGAATGACGGTGAAGTCAAAACCCCTGAGGGCTTCAAGGAAGCCTACCAGCAGTTCGTAGAGGCCGGCTGGCCGTCCCTGGCGCACCACGTGGATCACGGCGGGCAGGGCCTGCCGCCGTCCCTGGGCACCATCCTGAGCGAAATGGTGGGTACCGCCAACTGGTCCTGGGGCATGTACCCGGGCCTGTCCCACGGTGCGATGAACACCCTGGAAGCCCACGGTACCGACGAGCAGAAGCACACCTACCTGACCAAACTGGTAGAAGGCAGCTGGACCGGCACCATGTGCCTGACCGAGCCGCACTGTGGTACCGACCTGGGTATCCTGCGCTCCAAAGCCGAGCCGAATGACGACGGTTCTTACTCCATTACCGGCACCAAGATTTTCATCTCTGCCGGTGAACATGACATGGCGGAAAACATCGTGCACATCGTGCTCGCCCGCCTGCCCGACGCGCCTGCCGGCACCAAGGGTATTTCCCTGTTTATCGTTCCGAAGTTCCTGCCCAGCGAAGACGGTTCCGTGGGTGAGCGCAATGGCGTGACCTGTGGTTCCCTGGAGCACAAGATGGGTATTCACGGCAACGCCACCGCGGTGCTGAACTTCGACGGCGCCAAGGGCTTCCTGATTGGCCCTCCCAACAAGGGCCTGAACTGCATGTTCACCTTCATGAACACTGCGCGTCTGGGTACTGCCCTGCAGGGCGTGGCGCACGCGGAAGCGGGTTTCCAGAAGTCCCTGGCGTACGCCAAGGATCGTCTGCAGATGCGCTCCCTGAGCGGCCCGAAAAACCCGGAAGGTGCGGCGGACCCGATCATCGTGCACCCGGACGTGCGCCGTATGCTGTTGACCCAGAAGGCCTTCTCCGAAGGCGGTCGCATGCTGGTCCTGATGTGTGCTCAGCAGGTAGACCGCTCCCAGAGTGGTTCCGACGAAGAGCGCAAGGATGCTGACGATCTGTTGGCGTTCCTCACGCCGATCGCCAAGGCGTTCCTGACCGAGACCGGCTACGAGTCCGCCAACCTGGGTATGCAGTGCTTCGGTGGCCACGGTTACATCGCCGAGTGGGGCATGGAGCAGAACGTACGTGACTCCCGTATCTCCACCATCTACGAAGGTACCACCGGCATCCAGGCGCTGGATCTGCTGGGCCGTAAGGTGTTGATGAGTCAGGGCGAACTGCTGCGCAAGTTCACCAAGATCGTGCACAAATTCTGCCAGGCAGAAGTCGACAACGAAGCGCTCGCGCCTTACGTCGCCAAGCTCCAGGAAATCAACAAGGAGTGGGGCGAACTGACCATGAACGTGGGCGTCAAGGCCATGGAAAACCCCGATGAAGTGGGTGCAGCTTCCGTGGACTACCTGATGTACTCCGGTTACGCGGTACAGGCGTACCTGTGGGCACTGTCAGCCAAGGTTGCCAACGAGCAGATCGCCGCAGGCACTGCGGAAGAAGACTTCTACCGTGCCAAACTGGCGACCGCGCGCTTCTACTTCGACCGCATCCTGCCGCGCACCGCGACGCACGCCAGCGCGATGCAGAGCGGCGCCGAAAACCTGATGAGCCTGGATGCGGAACACTTCGTATTCTGAACTTGATGTAGACAAAACACCGCCGCTGGCAACAGCGGCGGTGTTTTTGAATCCGGCCTTTGCCAATGGCGGTGATCGCGGGATCTTTTTTACGCGGAGCTTCGATGCATCTACCCGTGCAACTCATTGAGCGGCTGCAGAAGCTGACTTGTCTGCCCGAAACCGCTCGGATACAGTTCCGATTGCCCGATGGCAGTGATTTTTACCTGCAGGTTCAGCAACGACGGGATGAAGTACAATCCCCCAATGGCGCGACCAACGGGTCTATCGAGGCTAAGCAGATAGCGGGCCTCACAGAAAACGCGGACCTTGAGTTGGAGATGTCTTTCAACACCCTGAAAGATATTAGCGAGGGCCAGTTGAGTGCCCGCCATGCGTTTCTATTGGGAGATATCCGCTACACGGGGAACCGCGAGCTGGCGGCAGCGCTGGCGGATCTGTTCTCCGCACACGGCTGACCGGGTATTACCTCGGGCGGAATAGAAGTACTGTGCAATCAGTGCTCCAATATTCACAGCAGTGATTGCCGATCCGGTTATCCAGGGGAAAACTGGCGGCCTATCAAACAGACAACAGAGAAAAATAACGGAGTCTCAAAATTCAGGCGCCTTATTTGCCTCACATAGCGACATTCACCGAATAACTATCAAAACTTACAATAATCATCTGTCCGCAGAGCGCTTTGCTTGAGGATTTCGTCTATATACGGACATGGGTACCAGAATGGGGCATTCGGCTGCGAATTTTCGCGGTTGGTTAATTTCCACGTCATGGTATCTTCGGTCCGCAACCTGATCGATAATCCCGGGTTAAGGGGCGTTTCGCACTGCGCGGACAGCACCACAAGAACAACATTTTGGGAGAAATAAGTTGGACATCGAACGCAGCATTATTGACGTGTTTTCGTCTGCCACGGCCAAATACGCCGATCGACCGGCCTTTACCTGTCTCGGGCACACACTGACGGTTGGGGATATTGACCGTCTGAGCGCCAACTTCGCCTCCTACCTGCAGAACAAGACCAGTCTGAAAGCAGGCGATCGCATCGCGGTGCAGCTGCCTAATGTACTGCAGTATCCCGTTGTGGTATTCGGTGCGCTGCGCGCCGGCCTGACCGTGGTAAACACCAATCCCCTGTACACCAAGCGTGAGCTCAAGCACCAACTGAATGATTCTGGTGCCAAGGCGCTGGTGGTGCTGGCAAACATTGCTGATACCGCTTCCGAGGTGATTCCCGAAACCTCCGTGGAGCAGGTGATCGTTACCGAAATTGCCGACCTGCACCCGCCGCTCAAGCGCGTCCTTATCAATAGCGTCGCCAAATACATTAAAAAGATGGTGCCGGAGTTCAGTTTTAGCAATCGCGTGAATTTCCGTGATGCGATGTCTGCTGGCGCCTCTCAGCCCCATGAGGAAGTGCAGCGCACACCAGACGATCTCGCTGTGCTGCAATATACCGGCGGCACTACAGGTGTTGCCAAAGGCGCAATGCTGACCCACCGCAACCTGGTGGCCAATATGGAACAGGTGCGCGAGGCCCTGGGCGACTCCATGCGGGAAGGCGAGGAGTTTTACATCGCTCCGCTGCCGCTGTATCACATCTACGCGTTCACCCTGCACTGTATGTGCCTGTTTACCACGGGTAGCCACTCGCTGCTGATTCCGAATCCGCGGGATATCCCGGGCTTTGTGAAAACCCTGAAAGGCAAGCGCTTTACCGGGTTCTGTGGTCTCAACACCCTGTTCAATGGCCTGATGCGCTGCCCGGAGTTTGCCGAGCTGGATTTCAGCAAGCTGCATACTACCTGTTCCGGTGGTATGGCCCTGACCCGCGCTACCGCGGAGAAGTGGGAGAAGATGACCGGCTGTGTGGTAACCGAAGGTTACGGCATGACAGAAACCGCACCGGTGGTTTCCTTTAACCCGGCGGACGCCGTGCAACTGGGTACCGTAGGTGTGGCTGTTCCGGGCACCGAGGTCAAGGTGATCGATGAGAACGGCAACGACCTGCCGAATAATACCCCGGGTGAGTTGTGTGTCCGTGGTCCGCAGGTGATGAAGGGTTACTGGGAGCGCCCCGAAGCAACCGCCGATACCATCGATTCCGAAGGTTGGCTGAAGACCGGCGATATGGCTGTGATTCAGGACGACGGCTACATCAAGATTGTCGACCGCAAGAAAGACATGATCATCGTGTCCGGCTTCAACGTGTATCCAAACGAGATCGAAGATATCGTGGCGGCGCACCCGAAGGTGGCCGAGGCTGCGGCAGTGGGTATTCCCGATGAGCGCAGCGGGGAGGCGGTGAAGCTGTTTGTAGTAAAAACAGACGAGTCACTGACTGCTGACGAGGTTGTGGCCTACTGTCGCGAAAACATGACCGCGTACAAGGTGCCGCGCAATATCGAGTTTCGCGAAGACCTGCCCAAGACCAATGTGGGCAAAATTCTGCGTCGCGAGCTGCGTGATGAAGAGTTGAAAAAGCTCGAGGAAGCGACGGTCGCCTGATCCGGTAGCCGCCTTTGCCTGATGCAAAAAGGGCAACACAAAAAAACCGCTGCTTGCAGCGGTTTTTTTGTGCCTGGAAAACGGGGAAGTGCAGGAAATACACGGTGCGCTATAACTAGTGTTGCACTGACTCAGCCCCAAGAGACGCGCGATGGAAAAGAAAAACAGGCGGCATATCATTCTTCACGAAGAGCTGCCCGCCGAGCACGAAGATCCCCTGATCCGGGTGTTGCATATCGTCATTCGCGCTTCCATCCGGTTTCTGGCGGTACTCATGGCACTGGTGATCATGTGGAGCGTGGCGGATGTGGTTTGGGTGCTGTATCAGCGCATGTCCACAGAGCCCAAGCTGCTACTTGACCACGGTGATTTGTTTGACGTGTTTGGGGCAATAATGTTGGTGCTGATCTCCATCGAAATCTTTATCAATATCCGGCTCTACCTGGGCTCCAACGTCATTCCGATTCAGCTTGTGGTTGCCACGGCGCTGATGGCGATTGCGCGGAAAGTAATCGTGCTCGATTTGGATGATACCGGGCCGGAGTTCGTGGCCGGCATCGCGATGACGACGCTCGCGCTGGGCGTTACTTATTGGCTGATTGCCAAGAAGGAGACGCTGGCCTGCGAGCCCCGTGGCGCTGCGCGCGATGACGGACAAGGTAAGTCCCTTGCCGATTGAGTCGATGGTCAAAACGAAAAAGGGGCGCCCGAGGGCGCCCCTTTTTAGTTTGATCTGCTCGAGCGAGCAGGGCCACTTATTTTCTGCTGTCCGCAGTTTTGTCGCGGGCGGCTTTAAACTCGTTGCCCTTGTACCAGTTCGGCCAGTCGCGGCTGTTGGCTAGCGCCAGGCCGATGTCGAGGCCGAGGGCCAGATCCAGTGCAGCGCCTTCCATGTTCCACTGGGGATCATATTCATCACCCGGCTTGTGGTAGTGCTCTGCGGTGTACTCTTCGCCTTTCTTCTGCGCCCATTCGCGGCCGTGCTCGAAGCTGTCGGTACCGGAATCGAAATAGAGCATGGGTACGCCCTTTTTCGCCAGGCTGAAGTGATCGGAGCGGTAGAAGTAGCCGCGCTCGGGATGATCTTCCGGCGCCAGGTAGCGTCCCTGGGTTGCCGCAGCTTTCTCCAGAATCTGCTCCAGCTCACTGTTGCCGTATCCCACAACGATCACGTCGCGCATGGGGCCGAGTACGCCCATGGCATCAAAGTTAATGCCGGCAACGGTTTTTTCCAGGGGGACCACCGGGTTGGCGGCGTAGTATTTGGAGCCGAGCAGGCCGGACTCTTCGGCAGTTACCGCGACGAACACCAGTGAGCGCTCGGGCGCCTGCGGCATCTTGGATACCTGGTGTGCCATCGCCAGCAGGCCGGCGGTGCCGGTTGCGTTGTCGACCGCGCCGTTAAAGATCTGGTCGCCGTCATCCGCATGGGTGTTTACCCCCAGATGATCCCAGTGCGCGGTGTAAATGATGGCTTCATCCGGGAACTTGCTGCCCTCGATTTTGGCCACCACGTTGCGCGAGTTGGAAGTGCGTACCTTGCTCTTGAGGTCGACGGAGGCCGTCAGGTTCAGGGGCTTGGGTTTAAAACCGCGTTGTTTCGCCGCGTCCATTTCCTGCGCCAGATCCAGTCCTGCAGCACTAAACAGTTTTTTGGCCGCGTCGCCGGTGATCCAGGACTCTACCGCTACGCGATCGGCATTTTTGTCTTCCGCCTCCAGGCTGATTTGCGCGCCGGACCAGCTGCCGCTGACCACTTCCCACGGGTACCCGGCAGCGCCGGTTTCGTGGATGATGATGGCCCCGTCAGCGCCCTGGCGCGCGGCCTCTTCGAACTTGTAGCTCCAGCGGCCGTAGTAGGTCATGGCGTTGCCGTTGAACAGGTTCTTGTCCTGGGTGGCATAGCCGGGATCGTTTACCAGGATAACCGCGGTTTTTCCTTTCATATCCAGGCCAGCGTAATCGTTCCAGTCATTTTCCGGAGCGACGATGCCGTAACCGACGTATACCAGTGGGCTGTCTTTCAGCTGGCTTTCTGCGGTCTGGCGCTGGGTAAATGCCACCATGTCGGTGAGGGGCTGCAGGGACTGTTCGAAGTCCTTGCCCTTGATTTCGAGTGGTGTGCTCTCAATTTGCATTTCCACCACTGGCACTTCCTGGAACCAGCTGGGGTTGCCATCGGCATCGGTGGCACCGGGCTTCAGGCCCAGTTTCTTGAACTCGTCCGCGAGGTAATTCACGGTCAGTTCTTCACCCTGGGTAGCGGGAGCGCGGCCTTCAAATTTATCCGAGGCGAGCACCGCGATGTGCTTGTGCAGGTCTTTGGCGATTTCCGCGACTTCGACTTTCTCTTCGTCGCTCAGGGTCGGCTCGCTGACCACCTCGGCTGTGGGCATGTCTTTTGGTGGTGTGGCTGCCTGTTCGCTGCCGGCTGTTGCGGCAGACTGCTCGGCACTGTTATCGGCAGCTTCTTTGCTGCAGCCGGCGATTGCGGTAAGTCCCGCAAGGGCCAGGGGCAGCGCCAGACGCCGCCAGTCAGAGGGCTTTTGCATGAGGGGTCCTTTTCTGGTTATTGGAAGTAGGGGACAGTGCGGCACGGTGTGCCGCTGGTCTTTCAATTATTTTTTATCCATAAACGCGAGGGTCTCGCGGATCGGGAACAGCATATCCCTTGCCAGACTGCGGCAGCGTGCGGGCGACCAGCCTTCGATAGGGTCCGGCAGGTTGTCATTGTCCTTGAATGGCATTTCCAGGGTGAGCGCCAGGGTGCGGAACTGGTGGCCACACCAGTTGGTGCCAACGGTCATGTTGGCTTCACCGGGCTTGTCCAGTGGATAGCCGCGCTCGGTCTGGAAGTCCGGGCTGATTTTTTCAAAGGCCTGCTTGAACGTATTCTCTAGCTCGGCGTGGTTGTCGTCGTAGCCGGGGATGCCCTCGCAGGCTGCGACGAAGTTGAAGGGCAGGGCCTCATCGCCGTGAATATCGAGGAACATGTCGCCGCCGGTCGCGAGCATGCGTTCGCGCACCAGGTAGACCTCGGGGCTGCGCTCCATGCTCGGTGACTGCCACTCGCGGTTGAGGTTGGCGCCCGCCGCATTTGTGCGCAGGTGTCCGCGTACGCTGCCGTCGGGGTTCATATTCGGCACCACGTAAAACACCGTGTCTTCCAGCAGGCTGAGTGCTGCAGAGTTGGATTCATCCAGCAGGGTTTCCAGGAAGCCCTCCACAAACCATTCCGCCATGGTCTCGCCGGGGTGTTGGCGAGCGATCATCCATACCTTCTTTTTTGCGGTATCCGGATTGCCAACCGTGAGCAGGGTCATTTCCCGGCCGTCCAGGGTGAGGCCGAGGGTCTCTGCCTGTACGCGCTCGTCGGACTGCGCCCACGCCAGCAAGTCGAGGTGGCGTTCCCAGGAGTAGGGCGCAAAGTACGCCAGGTAAATACTTGGCTGCTCCAGGTCAACGGTGAAGTCCAGCACCTTGCCATCGTATTGCGCATCGATCCGGAACCAGTTGTGACGATCGTAGGAAGCGCATACACGATAATTTTCCCAACCTTCGGGGTAGGCGGCCTTGCCGGCATTGGATATACGCAGCGGGTACTCTTTGCCGACTTCACCTTCGAGGCGGAAGTGGAACCACTGGTAAAAGTCCGACTGGTTATCGATCTTGATGGCGAGTTCGACAGGGGTGCTGTTGTTGTCGAGGACCTGGATATTGCCGCTGTCAAAGGCGCTGCTGATATGCATGCGAGGACTCCGCAGTATTCGTGGGCGAACGGGGTGAATGCGCCGGCAGCCATTGGCGGATCCGGCATTTTTCGTCTTGAGCTAGCAGGATACAGATTCGAACCGAAAATTCAGGATAGCCCAAGGCAGCTTGAACGAAATCTCTGTCAGCTGTTTATTTTTGAGAACAATATATTGAAAAGGGAGTGGGGTGGTATGTTTTCTGGCTGCGCAGAAACGGATCACCCAACACAAATAAAGGGCATGAAAAATGGCGGTGGGAATAGAAAATTTAAACGCCCCCGCATCCCAAATAACCCCCGCGCCTCAAATAAAAAGGCGCGGTGCCCTTGCGAACACCGCGCCCCTGCCAATCCATGGCGGCACCTGCTGAGACTACTGCTCCTTGAAATTTCTGGCGTCAGACCAATGACGACTTCTCACTGCCCCGGTCAATGCGCGGTGCGAACCACTACCGCACCATCAGAAACGTTGTACTGCTCCCTGACATACCTCAGTAGGTGCTGTTTAAAGTTTAGGCAGCCCAGTTGCGGGCTGCCCTGTGCAAGTGAAAACTTGGCGTGCAAACGGTTAACTTTTAGACAGTTGATTCAGTTATGCCTTTCTGGCGAAACATTAAGCATTTTTGCCCGTAAGTTGATACAAGCGTCAATCGAAATTCAGTTCGCTGTCTTTCCAGTACTTGGTCCCCTTCAGCGTAGCCTGCAGGGCAATGCCGCTCTCGGTGAGCTGGTAAACCCGCATGCCATCGACAACCACTTCTCCGCCTACCGCGACGCCTTTGTCCTGGGCCTTGGCGGCGGCGTCGGCGTGGCCGCCGAATGACCAGCCGCGCTCCACGAAGCGGTTCATGACTTCGGGGGAATCAAATACGAACAGGGCGCGAAAATCTTTGATACCGAGGCCCAGCCCCAGGCCCACTTCGCCCATTTTCATATAGGTGCGTTCGCCCGACTTGCTTACCGCCACACCGTAGCCGGTGGAAGCGCTGGCCAGTAGCAGGTTGACATTGACGTTACTGAACACGGCGTATCCCGGGGCGCGAGCCACGTCGGTGCGCAGGTCGGGTTTCAGGTCGTACAGTGCGTTCAGGACTTCGCGCTCGGTTTGTTGGATATGTTGGCGCTGATCTTCGCGGGTCTGCCCCGGCGCGGCACAGCCGCTGATTACAAGCAGGTTGGCGAGCATGATGAACAGGCTGCCGTATCGGACGTAAGCTGGCATGGTGGTTTCTCCATCGCTGCCCCACGGAATCCAGTGAAAGGCGCGGTTCCAGTGGGTGGATTGTTAGGGGTATGGTTGTTGGTATCTCCCCGGGGTGGCATTGCCGGAATTTGTCGATACATGGCACCAACGGTGATCAGAATACCGACGATGTATTGTTGTGCCTGCGACCTGGCGCACAAAGATCCAATTGGCGCCACTTTCCGTGCGGCGGGCAAATCGGTATTCTTGCGAGCCTGTACTATCTGGCGAACTGTTCCAATAAAGGAATCAAAATCCATGAACAAATCCATCAAGCGCGGCATCGCCGTTTCCTGCCTTATGACCCTGATGCTGAATCTCACGGCATGTGGCTACTTCCTGTACCCTGAGCGCAAGGGGCAAGCGGGCGGCCGAGTTGACCCGGTTGTGGTCATCCTGGATGGCGCAGGCCTGTTGTTCGGTATTCTGCCGGGTATCGTGGCTTTCGCGGTGGACTTCACCAACGGCACTATCTACCTGCCGGCCGGTGGTTCTTCCGCCATTGACCGCCATCTCACCGCAGTAGATCAGGACGCCCAGGACGCGGATCTGATGGAAGAGGGTAAGCCGGTCATCGACCAGAATGGCCAGGCCTGGATTGAGCTGCCGCTCGAAGCCGTTACCGGCGACCGAGAAGTTGAAAACCTGGAGCAGGTACGTGCGGCGCTCGGTGAATACACTGGTCAGCAGATTGCCGCGACGGATATCGTATGGCTGGAAGACCTGGCGGCACTGTCCCAGGCGCGCGCCGCTCAACAGGCAACTGCATCCCGTTGATGCGCGGCTTGTGACCGCTTTGTCGCCTAATCTGCACCGGTGCAATTCCGGTGTCTAGCCTTCCCGGGATTTCTTCCGGAGGTGTCCGGCAAGCGGCGCGGAATGCGCGCCGCTTTGCTCAGGACCTGTGCTCTCCAAGCGCGGTGCTGCCTTTTATCCGCGAACCCGCCATCGTACACATGGGATTGAACCGGCTTGCGCCGCAAGACTGGATCCAGCCCTGTGCCAATCTCCCGTACTACCTGCACAACAAGCTTGCTGCCCGCCGTCGACTGGGAGAGCGGGTATTCGCGCAGTTGCCAGCATCACTTCCTGCCCAGCGGGAGCTGGTGACCCTGATGGCTAAGCATTTGTCGCGGGATCACGACACATACCATTGTGCGGCTGGCGGTGAGTTGCGCTGGCGCGATTGCTTTGGGGGCGCGGGTGCACTCTGTTGGCCCGGCGCCGATGTCGTGCGCGCGAGCGACGAGCCGTTGTGGGGTGCGAGTCTCTGGGTGGCAGATGATCTGTGTATTTTGTTGCCCGGCGCGCGCGGCTATGAGCTGGTGGCGGCGTCACTGGCTGCACCCAGTTACTGGCGTCTGGAAGAAAAAATCGGCCGCCCCCTGGATGCAATTCACAAGCCCGTGCCGGGTTTTCACCGCGATCTCGGCACGCAGGTGGCCCGCTTTTTCGATCATCTGCTGCCGGAGTACCCGGTGTGGCGCAGTAACTGGTCGGTGGTGGACTCTGCCGCGCTTCTGCAGCGCGGAGCCGATGACACAGGCTCAAGGGATCTTGCGCTCGATGAGGATGCGCTTTACCTGCGCATCGAGCGGCAGTCGCTGCGACGCCTGCCGGAGACCGGCGCGGTGGTGTTTAGTATCCGCGTGATGACCAACCCACTGTCGGATCTGCTGGCAGTGCCCGGGGGATTGTCGGCACTGCAGGCTGCGGTGGAGGCGATGTCGCCGGAGGAGTCGCGCTACAAATCCCTCGCGCCATTGCGTGCGCCGTTACAGGCATTTTTCCGCGCGCACCTGTGAGGCCCCGGCCGGGCACACAGAGGTGCCCGGCATCGTTTACTCGGTGTTGTCGGGATTCTCCGCGTCGGCCAGATTTTCCAGGCTGTCCAGCTTGAAAGCCTTGGGGGACAGTCCGGTCCAGCGTCTGAAGGCTTTGCCGAATGCGCTCTCGTCGCAATATCCGAGGGCCGCGGCAATATCCACGTTGGTCTTTTCGCCCTCGCGCAGCCACTGACAGGCATAGTGGCTGCGCACCTCGTCCTGGATCGCACGGAAGCTGGCGTTTTCTTCCAGCAACTTGCGCCCCAGGTGGCGTGGACTGATGCACAACCGCGCAGCAACCTGTTCCCGGCTGAGCTGGGGCTCCTGTTGCAGCAGATGGGCTACACGTAGCTGCAGGCTTTTGCTGGTCAGTGCCTTGAGCAGGGTATCGGCCTCTGGCTTGAGACGCGCCATTACATGGCGGTCGGCGGCCACCAGGGGGATTTCCAGGTCCTGGGGGCGCAGGCGAATGCCGGAGGCCTCTGCATTGAACTGTACCGGTGCCTGCAGCAATTGCTGGTATTGCTGCTGGATTGCCAGAGAGGGGGTAGGGTAGGCAAACTGGATGCTTTGCGGCTGGAATTCACGGCCTGTCATCGCCCGGGCCTGAGCCAGGCAGATGGATAGCACGGTTTCTACCCGCAGGCGGGCGCAGCGCAGATAGTTGGGGCGGTAGCAGAGCTCCACGTAGAAACTGCTGCGGCGCATTTCAAACAGGCCACCCTCGCCCAGCAGTGGGTGGTAGATCAGCAGCTGATCCAGGGCTGCACCCAGGTTTTTCTGAGTCATCAGCAGGTAGCCGACCAGTCCCATCTGGCTGCCCAGCATGGCCTGGCCCAGGCGAATTCCCAGCAGCGGGTCGGGATGGGCGGCCTGTACCGCCAGCCAGATCTCTTCCTGGACCTGCATTGGGACCCTGTCTCCATCGTTAATGGAGGTCAGGATGGCTTCCACACGGGAAGGCAGCTTCAGCTGGAGTTGCGCCAGGGCGCTTATAATCGCGCGTGTATAGCTTAAAGTTACGCTTCTGTTGTCAGTTCTGTGCAAAACGTCTGTCCGAAATTAACCAGATACTGCCCGATTATGACGACGGTGCATCGGGATGTCACGTTATATTGACGGCCAAGGCGATATGACAAGTCAGTTTGCCCGCCTGACACAGGCCCGACAGCGGGTTGCGTGGGAAGGCAACTGCGCGGAAAACCCGGAGAAGAATAATGAAACCCTTTGCCGTCATCGGTGCGGGCCCCATGGGGCTTTGTAGTGTACGTAACCTGGCCAAGCACGGGATTCCCTGCGTGGGCTTCGAGATTCACAGCGACGTCGGTGGGCTGTGGGATATCGACAGCGAGACCAGCACCATGTACGAGTCTGCGCACCTGATTTCCTCCAAGAAAATGACCGAATTCGCGGAATTCCCGATGGGCGAAGACGTTGCGCTTTTCCCCCATCACCGCGAGATGCGCGATTACTTCCGCGACTATGCGCGGACCTTCGATCTCTACCGTCACTACGAGTTTGAGACCGAAGTGGTGAGCTGTGAGCGGGTCGGGAGCGACTGGCGTATTACCACCCGCTGTCGTGGCGAGGAGCAGACCCGGGAATTCGGCGGCCTGCTGATTGCCAACGGCACACTGCACCACCCCAATATGCCCCAGCTGCCCGGTGAGTTTGCCGGGGAACTGCTGCACTCTTCCGATTACCGGGATCCGGCCATTTTTGACGGCAAGCGCGTATTGCTGGTGGGTTGCGGTAACAGCGGGGCAGATATAGCGGTGGATGCGGCCCACCGGGCGAGCAGCGTGGATATCAGCCTGCGCCGCGGCTATTACTTCCTGCCCAAGTTTATTGGCGGCAAGGCTACCGATGCGGTGGGCGGCAAGATCAAACTGCCGCGATTTGTGCAGCAGCGTATCAGTGCGGCCATCTCCAAATTCATGCTCGGCACGCCGGAGCAGTACGGCCTGCCGAAGCCGGATTACAAGATGTTCGAATCCCACCCGGTGATCAACTCGCTGATACTGCACCATATTGGCCACGGCGATATCAAGCCGCGCAAGGACATCTCCGAGGTCAATGGCCACAAGGTGACTTTTGCCGATGGCAGCAGCGGCGAGTACGACATGGTGATGATGGCCACCGGCTACAAGCTGCACTATCCGTTTATCGATCGCGCGCACCTGAACTGGGAAGGGTTCGCGCCGCGTCTGTACCTGAACGTGTTCCACCCGGAATACGACAACCTGTTCCTGATGGGCATGGTAGAAGCTGCCGGTCTCGGCTGGGAAGGTCGCAACCGGCAGGCAGAAATGGTCGCGCTGTACATCAAGCAGCTGGCGGCCGGCGCGGAGTCCGCGCGCAAGCTGAAGCAGACCAAGCGTGCGGCCGCTGGCGAGCGCGCGGATGGGGGCATGAATTACCTGCAGCTGGAGCGCATGGCCTACTACGTGCACAAGGACACCTACCTCAAAGCACTGGCTGGTCACACACGGGACTTGCTCCAGGATGCCACGGTTGCGGATACTGCACGTTTTTCATCCAATTCGGCCGCGGTGACCCGCTGAGGTCGCTAAGCCATGAATGATTTGAATACTGTAGTCACAACGTCCATTGACAGCTTCCAGATGTCTCCCGCGGCCCTGATCGCACTGAACGCGGTGCTCGCGTTCATGATGTTCGGGGTTTCCATGGGGCTGCGCACCGCGGACTTCAGCCGTGTACTACGCCGTCCGGTGGCGCCGGTAACGGGGCTGTTGGCGCAGTTCCTGTTGCTGCCGGCGGTCACCTGCCTGGGTACCTGGGCGCTGGACATCAGTCCCGGGCTGGCGCTGGGGATGATCCTCGTCTCCTGTTGCCCGGGCGGTAGCTTCTCCAACGTCATGACCTGGATTGGCCGTGCGAATGTGGCCACCTCAGTCAGTATGACTGCCATTTCCAGTCTTGCTGCAGTGGTCATGACCCCGTTCAATTTTGCCCTGTACGGCAGTCTCAACCCCAATACCCGCGACGCACTGCAAGCCATTGCACTGCCGGCAGAAAACATGGTGCTGATGGTGGTGCTGGTTCTGGCGCTGCCCATGGCCCTGGGAATGATTGTCGGTGCGAAGTTCCCGGGTTTTGCCGAGCGCAGCGAGCGGCATTTCCGCACTGCATCGCTGATGGTGTTCCTGTTGTTTGTGGTGATTTCCTTCAGCAAGCACTGGCAGACCGCGGTGCAGATCGCCGGGGCTGTGCTGGTACTGGTGATTGCGCACAACGCCATAGCCTTTCTGGTGGGCGACCTCGCGAGCCGCGCCGCACGATTGCCGCAGGGAGACCGCCGAGCGGTCACCATGGAAGTGGGTATACAGAATTCCGGGCTGGCGCTGGCGATCCTGTTTACGTTTTATCCAGAGGCGGGAGAGATGCTGGTCATCGCCGGTTTCTGGGGTGTCTGGCACCTGGTATCGGGCTTGAGCCTCGCGGGCTACTGGAACTTCAGCCAGCGCCGCCTGCTCGCCGCGACCCCGAAAACTGCGGGCGATTGCCCGTAGGGTTTGTGCACCACCCACAACAATAAGAGCTGTATAGAAATGAGTGAAAAAAGGGTATTGATTACCGGCGCCGCCGGCTATGTGGGCGGCCAGCTTGGGGATCTCCTGGGTAAAACCATGTCTGTGGTGGGGGTGGATATCCAACACCGGGAAACGTCTTTCCCGCTGTTTGTGATGGATATTTGCGATGCTGCACTCGCGGAATTGATGCGTGTGGAACGCATTACTCATGTGGTGCACCTGGCATCGGTGGTGTCACCGGGGCGCGATCGCGCGCGGGAATACCGCATCGATGTGGAGGGCACACGCAACGTACTTGAAGCCTGTATTACCGCTGGTGTGGAGCACCTTACCCTGACCAGCAGCGGTGCTGCATACGGATACCATGCCGATAATCCCGCCTGGCTGGAAGAAACCCACGCGTTGCGTGGCAATCCGGAATTCGCCTACTCCGATCACAAGCGCCTGGTAGAGGAGATGCTGGCGGAATACCGGCAGCGCCACCCTCAGCTCAAACAGCTGATTTTTAGGCCCTGTTCCATTATCGGTGCCACCACCAACAGCAAGATCAGCGACCTGTTTGCCGGCAGCGGCATTCTCGATCCCGGCGGCCACAATTCAGCGTTTGTCTTCATCTGGGATGAGGATGTGATCGGCGCGATTGAGTACGGCGTGGTCCACAGTGCCAGCGGCATTTTCAATCTCGCTGGTGATGGCGCCCTGACCCCGGCGGAGATCGCGCGGTTACTCGACAAGCCACTGCGGCGTCCGCCGGTGTGGTTGCTGAAAGCACTTTTGTGGGTTAGCTACAACCTGCGCCTGGGCAATGTGCAGCCTGCGCAAGTCATGTTTCTGCAGTATCGGCCGGTGTTGTTGAACACCCGCCTGAAGAGCGAGCTGGGCTACCAGCCCAGAAAAACCTCCGCCGAGGCCTTTGCCTATTTTGCTAGCGAGGCGCTGGGAATCAGCGTCGACCCCGGTGAAGCCAATGTGACTTGTGCTGGTTCTGCTGACGAGCAGGGAGTTCCGGCATGAGTGCGGCAGATGTAAAGCGCTTCAACAGGTCGAAAGTTGTCGTCGTCACTGGTGCTGCAGGTGGTCTTGGTTGGGCGCTGGTTCAGTCCCTGGTGAAGGCTCATGCTGGCGAAACACCGCTGCGATTTGCCCTGGTTGATGTCAACGGCGAAGCGCTGGCGGCGCGCGGTCGCGAGCTTGAGCAGCAGGGGATCGACGCGGACGTTTTTGTTGCCGACCTGTCCAGTGAAAGCGCCGTAGCGGAATTGTGCGAGCGGCTGCGGGCGCTCTATCCGCATGTGGATTTGCTGATCAACAATGCGGGTATTACCCATCGCAGTCTCTCTACCCAGACCACCAATACGGTCATTCGCCGGGTGATGGCGGTGGATTACCACGCGCCGGTGGAATTGGCTCAGGGATTACTCGCTCCGCTGCGTGCTGCGGGTGGCTGTGTAGTGAATATCAGTTCCATGGCTGGCTGGATGCCGGTGCTGGGGCGCGCGGGTTACTGTGCAGCGAAGAGTGCCTTGCACCAGTATTTTGAAACGTTCCGCGAAGAGGTTCGGGAAGAGGGCGTCCGCGTGTTGATGGTCTATCCGAGCTTCGTGGCCACGGATATCGATACCAATGCCCTGTCCGGCGATGGCGGGCGAGCCCGCCACGCGCAGAGCACCATTGGTCAGGTGCGCAGTGCGGACTGGATGGCCGACCGGATTGTGGCCGCGCAGATGGCGGGCAAGGAGCGTTTGTTTCCGCGCGACAAATCCCTGCTCGGTGCCTATCTGTACAAACTGGCACCGCGTCTGTTCCTGCGTCAGATGGTAAAAAACTTCCGGGTAGAGCTGGAAGAGGGACGCAACCTGGTGCGCGAGTAGACCTGGCTCGCCAAGCTCCGGGGTCAGCATGAGTATGATGCTGGCCTGCGGTGGCTTTTCTGCAATCTTCTGCCTCTTTCCCTTGCCTCCTCGCGCTCCCCTCCCTTCCCGTTTCACATTAGTCCGGTAACCTGCGCGAAAATAGCCAGTCGAGCCCGGCGTCGCAATTCTATGGCCCGCGACCTACAATTCACGTCCTGGATTGCCGGGTGTTGTCCCTTCCTCATTACTCGCGCAGAAAACTGTTTCCGAGCCGCCTATGCCCCTGATCGACAGCCACTGTCATTTTGATTTTGATGCGTTTGCCGCAGACCGCGAACAGGTCTGGTCCAGCTGTCGGCAGCGCGGTGTCGAAGCGCTGGTGATTCCGGGAGTGAGTATTCCCCAGTGGCGACAGCTGTTTGCAATGGTGAATGCACAGGCGGGCTGGTACGGTGCAGCGGGGGTACATCCCTGGTGGGTATCCCAGCTTACCCTTTCCCCGCAGCAGCTGTATCGCGCGGTGGTCGAGCGCGTAGAGCGCGAACGCCGACAGGGTACGGGGGGCTGCGTGGCAGTGGGGGAGTGCGGGCTGGACGGCAATATTGATCTTCCTCTGGAACAACAGCTGCCGGTGTTCGAGGCGCAGCTGGAGGCTGCCAACACACTTTCACTACCGGTAATCGTGCACAGTGTGCGCACCCATAATGAGATAATCCGCGCGTTGAAAAAAGCCGCAGTAAAAAAGGCCGGTGTAATTCACGCATTCACCGGCAGCCGGGAAATAGCCGAGGAATATATCAAGCTCGGTTTTTATCTGGGGGTGGGGGGCACCATCACCTATGAGCGCGCCGCCAAGACCCGCAGGACCCTGACGGACGTTCCACTCGAGCATCTCCTGTTGGAATCCGATGCTCCGGACATGCCGCATGCCGGGCGCCAGGGCGAGCGCAATAGTCCGGAATATTTGCCGGCTGTGGCTGAAACACTGGCAGCGCTGCGCAAAGTGCCGGTGGAAACCATTGTTGCCCAAACTGGAAAAAACACGCAGGCGCTATTCGATCTATGACTTTTTCTGTCGAAGACTTTAAGCAGCGGTTTCCGCTGTTCCAGCAAAGTGAAAACCGCGATCTGGTATATCTGGACAATGCGGCCACCACACAAAAACCGGCTTGTGTCATTGAGGGCATCAGCGAGTTTTACCTGCATGCGAACGCGAACACTCATCGCTCCAGTCATCGACTGGCGCGGCGCGCGACGGAAATGGTGGAGCAGGTGCGGCGCGATGCGGCGGGGTTCCTCGGTGCGCAATCCGCTCGGGAAATCATCTTCACCCGCGGGGCGACCGAGGGACTGAATCTGCTGGCCAACAGCCTGTGCGCCACACTGCGCGCGGGAGATGAAGTCCTGCTGTCCACCGCAGAACATCATGCGAATCTGGTTCCCTGGCAGATGATGGCCGAGCGTTACAATCTGCAGCTGCGCTTCGTGCCCGACGAGGCCGGCGTGCCCAACTTTGCGCGTATCGGGGAGGTGCTTACCTCGCGTACCCGCATTGTATCGGTTACCGCCGGTTCCAATGCGCTCGGGTTTCGCACTGATCTACAGGCGTTGCGCGAGGCGCTATCCGGGCGCGATCTGATGTGGGTACTGGATGGTGCGCAGCTGGCGGCGCACGATGTGGTCGATGTGGCAGCCATTGGTTGTGATTTCTTTGTCTGTTCTGCGCACAAGTTTTACGGTCCCACCGGTATCGGGCTGGTGTTCGGGCGCGAGGCGTTGCTGGCACAGCTGCCGCCCTGGCAGGGAGGTGGGGAGATGATCACCAGCGTCGATCTGCTGGCCAGTGAGTTTGCGGACTTGCCCCACCGCTTTGAGGCGGGAACCTCCTCCCTGGCTGCCATCGCCGGACTGGGTGCCTGTCTCAAATTTCTGGGGCGCTGCGACCGGCCGGCTATGGCCCGGCACGAGCAGGGCCTGCAGCAGTACCTGCACGACCGCTTGGCACAGATTCCCGAGCTGGTGTTGTTGAGCCACAGTCAAAGCAATCTCGGTATCGTCACTTTCACCCATCCCCGTTGCGCCGCCATCGACCTGGCCCAGTGGCTGGACGGGAGGGATATTGCGGTGCGGGTAGGGCATCACTGTGCCCAGCCACTGCTGCGTGCCGCTGGCCACACCGCCACGGTGCGCGCGTCCTTTGCCGCGTACAACAGCCGGCAGGACGCGGAGCGGTTTATGGCCGGGGTCGAGGAGTTCTTTGCCCAGCTGGATGCAGAAGATGCCGGCGAGCCGCTGTCGGAAAGTCCGGTTGATGCTGCTTGCGAGTGGGTTGCGGATGATCTCTCGGCGTTGGATATAGACGCACTGCGCAGTCGCAAGACCTGGCAGGACCGTTATCGGACCCTGATGGGGTGGGCGAAAACCATTTCTCGCAAGGATGTGATTCGCCGCGAACAAAACCTGGTGCGCGGATGTGAATCCAGTGCCTGGCTGGTGTATCGCTGTGAGGGTGGCAGGCACCTGTTTGCGCTGGATAGTGACAGCCGGATCGTAAAAGGGCTCGGCGCGCTATTGCTGGCCCTGTTGAATGGACAGCCTACCGGCAGGGTAAACCGGGCCGAACTGGAGGCGCTGTTCGAGGAGCTGGGATTGGCGCAGCAATTGAGTGAATCGCGCAGCAATGGATTCCGCGCGCTGATGGAACGCGCGTTTACCCTGATGTCCGAGCCGGCGGGTTAAGCGGGGCTCAGCCCTGTTTCACAATCCGCTCAATGGCTTTACTGGCCGCAACAAAACCGAAGGTGCCAGTGACCATGGTGGCGGCGCCGAAACCGCCGCTGCAATCCAGTTTTACTCCGTTTTGCATGCTGCTTTTCTGCTGGCATACCTGTCCATCCGGCTGCGGGTACACCATCGGTTCCGCGGAGTAGATGGCGTCTATGCCGAACTGGCGCTTGCTGGATTTCTGGAAGTTGTGAAAGCGATACAGGTGTTGCCGCACCTTGGCCAGCATCGGGTCGCTGACCGTGCGCCCCAGGTCCGCGCAGGTGATTTTGGTGGGGTCCTTCTTGCCACCCGCAGAGCCTACGGTCACCAGGCGGATCTTGCGCGCCTTGCAGTAGGCAATCAGCGCAGCCTTGATACGGGCGTTATCAAAGGCATCGATCACGATATCAATTCGCGCTTTTTCTGGGGCGAGCAGGTCGGCGAAATTGTCGCTGGCGATGAAGTCCTCGTGGGTCTCGATCGCTATTTCCGGATTGATTGCGCGCAGTCTTTCCGCCATTACGGATACCTTGATATCCCCCACGGTATCGACGAGTGCGTGGATCTGGCGGTTGGTGTTGGTGATACAGATGTCGTCGAGATCAATCAGGGTAATCTTGCCGATACCGCTGCGCGCCAGCGCTTCCGCGGCCCAGCTGCCAACGCCGCCAATGCCGATCACGACCACGTGCGCGTCGTGTAGGCGCGCCAGGGCCGGTTCACCGTAGAGTCGGGCGATACCGCCAAATCGTTGCAGGTAGGAGTCGCTGAGGGGCATGGGAAAATTCCGGGATTACTTCGTGCGGGGAATCTGAATCAGTCTAGGCCGGGAAAGGGGTTGCTGGAGTGGGGAGGGTGCAGGGCCGGGAGGCCCTGCACACGGCGATCACTTAGTGCACGTGACCGTGGTCGATTTCTTCCGGCGTGGCTTCACGCACGGCTACAACTTCGATTTCGAAGTGCAGTTCCACACCTGCCAGAGGGTGGTTGCCGTTGATGGTGACCTGGTCGCCGTCGATGTCGATGATCTCCACTTCAATGGGGTGGCCTTCAGTGCTCTGGGCGCGGAACGCCATGCCCACTTCCAGCTTTTCCACACCGCCGAAAGCGCTGCTCGGCAGGGTCTGGATCAGTTCGGGGTTCTGCGGGCCGTAGCCTTCTTCCGGGGCGATGACGACGGTGAATTTGTCGCCAGCGCTCTTGTCCAGCATTTCCTTTTCCAGGCCGGGGATAATATTGCCCACACCCTGCAGGTACTTCAGCGGCTGTCCACCTTCGGAGGAGTCGATCACGGTGCCTTCGGCATCTTTCAGGGTGTAGTTGATCTCCACCACACTGTGGTTAGCAATTTTCATTGGCAATCTCTTGTATCTTGAGAGTGAGTTGTAGCGCTTACCGCTTACGGAAGGAAAAGCAAACGGGGATAAAGGCTGTGTGAGGGGGCATTGTATGGGGCGACCCCGGCGGTCGCAACCGAGGGGCGGGAGGAGGCCCGCGGAGCGGCCTGGACCGCGCTCCGCAAAAAGGGGCTCATTGGCGGCTTAACACCGCCATTGCGGCGCTAGCAGGCGATACACAGCGGTTCCTGGCAGCGTTCATAGAGGTCACCGGCCGCGCGCACCAGGCGATTGCTGGCCCTGGCTGAGACGCCCTTTTCGAGCAGGCGCGCCTCGAAATACTCCAGCAGGGCCTCGAACAGTGCCGGGTTCAGCCCGCGGGCGAGGAAGTTGGCGCGGGCGCTGTGAACCGGCTCGGGCTGGCCGGACAGGGCATGGCTCAGGAATTGCGCCTGACGGCTGTGTTGCTTGCCGTGATCGGCCGTATCTTCCGGGGTCAGGTATTTGCCGATGGCGCGATAGAATTCGCCCACGGTTTCGTGCACGAAGGCGCGGCCGCCCAGTTGGGCGAGCGGGCCCTGCTCGTCGAAACCGGGACTGCTGCCCTGGACTGCCGGTGTGACGGGCTTGTGAACGAGAACGGGTACAACTTTCGGCATAGGTAGATTCCCCCTGTGAGATGGTAATCATTCTTGTGATCTTGTCGCGATGGCGCCCGGTTTGCCTCGATTCTGCGTATGCGCCCGTGCTGATTCCGGATCTGTGCCGGAGGCCCGGGTGTGGGCTGGGGACTGCCTGTCGCGATATGGGCGGCAAGATTACGGGATGGATATACCACTGCCAACGAAGCCGCACGAAATTGTCACACTCTTCCACGGGTTGTGCCGGTGTGTTTAATTTCGTGCAGGATTTGGGCGCTGAAACCTTCGGCGTCTAGTAAAAAAATCCCTGAATGCGAGATGAATGTCCCCGGAAGTGGCGTGGGGCGAAGTGCCGCTGGTAGACTTGCCAGTTGAGTTTCGCGGCAGATTGAAGGCGTGGGGCAGTAACCGAAGCATGGACCAGAACAGGAATAAGAGGCACTGAGTATGGCGAGCATTTTTACCCAGATCATCAACGGCGACCTGCCCGGCCATTTTGTCTGGCGCGACGATGTCGCGGTAGCCATCATGACCATCGCACCGATCAAGCCGGGGCACTGCCTGGTCATTCCTGTCGAAGAGATCAATCACTGGGACGATGTGCCGGCCGACGTCTCTGCCCACCTTATGGATGTGGCGAGCAAGGTCGCCAAGGCGCAAAAGCAGGTGTATTCACCGAAGCGGGTCGGGGTAATGGTCGCCGGTATCGAAGTGCCCCACACCCATTATCACCTGGTGCCGATCAATGAAATCGCGGATCTGGATTTTGCCCTGCAAAAGCAGGCCGAGCCGGAAGATCTCGCCGCGGAGGCGGCAAAGCTGCGCCAGGCGCTAGTAGCGCTCGGTTACCGCCAGGACGCCGACTAAGCCCACCCGCGTTAAAAAGTTGCGGATGGGTGCATCCATCCGCAGCTGTCGCCACGTCCTACTGGCAATCAACAAGAACAGGTAAACAGATCATGCTTCGCAGATTGTCTATTTTCGTTTCTCTTGCCCTGGCGCTGTCGCTCGCTGCGGTCTCCGCTCAGGCCCAGCAGGGCAGCCGCTCCTACCCGCTGGACGGGTTTACCGCCATTGCAGTGAAAGGGAGTTCCAACCTGAAAGTGGTTCAGGGGGATACCTTCTCGGTGACTGCCCACGGTGAGGAATCTGACCTGGCCTATGCCAAGGCGGAAGTGAAGCGCGATACCCTCGAACTTTCCGTTGAGCAGGACAGCAAGAGCCTGTTCGGCGTCGTCACTGTCAGCAGTGAGCCGGAGATCGAATTCCGCGTGACCCTGCCCGCGATCAATGCCATTCGCGTCACCGGCTCCGGCGATGCCACGGCCGATACCCTGGAAAGCGAAAAACTCGACCTGCGCGTGACCGGCTCCGGCCTGATTCGGGTGGAGAAGGTGGCTGCCGAATCCCTGAGCACCGGGGTGACCGGCTCCGGCGACCTGATTCTGGGCACGGTACTGGCCGTGCATGGCTCGGCGGGTATTACCGGCTCTGGCGACATCCGCATGGACAACTTTATCGGCGAGGACTTCTCCGCGCAGATCAAGGGCTCCGGAGATATGGCCATCGGCGGCAAAGTGGCCAACCTGAACGTGACAGTGATGGGTTCCGGCGACTTTATGGGGCGCAGCCTGAGTGCTACCAACGCTGGTGGTGCGGTAATGGGCTCCGGCGATATCGTGCTGAAACGCCCCGCGAACGAGTCTTTTTCGGTGATGGGCTCTGGTGATGTGGCGCTGGTGGAGTAACCGCGCCCGGACAACGAAACTGAGCGGTATAGACTCAAGGGGTTGAAACGGTCGTCCGGGCCTCCATCTTGCTTTCATCACACTGATTGCAGTGGCAGTACCGGAGACCGTCGCGTCGCTATCTCAGGTGTTGCTGGTACGGGGTATTGCTGGGCATTTCGCGCCGGTCCCCGTGCAAATCTGCTTAACTACCGGCCGTGACGCAGCCGGTGGATACAGGGAGTATTCATGAGCGCATCTGACGGCGACGGCCGGGAGTCCGGCAAGGGCGCCAAACACCACTTGCGCGCCCTCCGGCAGCGCTTCAAACATTTGCGTAAAGAAGCGCGAGACAAGTCCCACTGGGCCGCGGAGCGCCTGCTCGACAAGCGAATCTGCATCGGTATCACCGGTCTCAGCGGTGCCGGAAAATCTACCCTGATCAGCAGCCTGATCTACCAGCTTAGCCACCCGGACCGGGCCCAGTTACCCGGTTTTGCCCCGGCGTTGAACGGCCGCCTGCTGGGCGCTGAACTGCATCCCGCCCTGGATACCGGATTGCCACTGTTTGAGTACCAGCGCTGTCTGGATGCGCTTACCGCAAATCCGCCGCGCTGGCCGGAATCCACCCGCGACCTCTCTGCCCTCGAACTTCACGTGCACCTGCAGGGGCGGCGCCTGGGGCGCGATTACCGCCAGAAGGTGATACTCGAGTTGCGCGATTATCCCGGCGAGTGGCTGATGGACCTGCCGCTGTTGCGTATGGATTTTGCTACCTGGTGCCGTCATCAGCGGGATCTGCTGGACGGCGCACCCCGTGCGGAGCTTGCCCCGGAGTTGTTGTCGGAACTGAACGCACTGACGCCAGAAACCGTAGTGGATTCGGCCAAGCTGGATAGCCTCTGGCAGAACTACCGCCAGTTCCTCAGGGACTGCCGCAGTGAGCGCAAACTGAGTTATCTGCAACCGGGCAGGGCACTTCTCGATAGCGAGGAATACGGCTTTTTCCCGCTGCCGGCACTGAGTCATCAGTCGCAGGGTGAATTGCAGTCCCTGCCGGACGACAGCGTGTACAAGGTGCTGGAAGCGCGCTACCGGAAGTACATCGAGGAGCAGGTCGCGCCCTTTGTGGATAGCCATTTCCGCCACCTGGACCGCCAGCTGGTGCTCGTGGACCTGATCGGCACCCTGTTTGCCGGTGAGGAATCCCTGGAGGACATGCGCAAGGCATTCGGGCATATCGCTGACACTTTCCGCTACGGCAGCAATGGTTTGCTGCGCAAACTGTGGCGTCCGCGGATCGACAGGCTGGTGTTTGCCGCGACCAAGGTGGATCAGGTGCTGGCGGCAGATCACGATGCTTTGCGACAGTTGCTGGGGCAGCAGTTGCAGCAGGTTTTCTCCGGGGCCCGCCACCGCGGCTTGCCCCTGTATTGTGAAGCCATTGCCGCGGTGCGCTGTTCCAATGAAAGTGTCCGCGACGGGCGCCGTATGCTGGTGGGGCACGCGATGGACGGCCGCTATCTCGGTTTTGAAAATGCCGAGATCATGGCGCATCTGCCACAGGACGGTGAATGGCGGCATTACACTGGCGGGCTGCCACCCCAATTGCGTCCGCCGGTGGGCATTGGTCGCGAGGGGTATATGCCCCATATCCGCATTGATGCCCTGCTTAATCTGCTGTTGGGAGACAAGGTGTAATGAGCGCCTCTGACGATCGACTGGACTCTGAATCCGCCGCGCAACCTGCGCCCAAACCCCGCCGCCAGACCCGAATCGAAAACCTGGACGTGGAAGAGCCCGCGGTACACGAGCGCGTCAGCACCCGGGTGGAATCCCTGGCGGAGGAGCCCGGCGAGCTACCGCGCTCGATTACCACCGGCGAATCACTACCGGATAAAATCTCGTTTTCCGAGTTGCGCCTGCCATTTTTCCGACTGCGGATGTGGAAGCCGGCACTGCTTGCCGGATTGGCGCTGGCGTTTGGTGCAGTGTTCTGGGAATTGCGCCAGTTTTTTTACTGGGCTGCGGATATGCACTGGAGCCTGGGATTACTGGCTGGCATTGTTATCGGCGCCCTGGTGCTCACCATGGCCAGTGCGGTGTGGGAGTACTTTCGCGCGGGCAAGCCGCTGAGAAAACTGCAGAAAACCCAGCAGCTCGCGGCGGAGGTGCGCGACAGTCGCGCTACCGATGCGGTGGCGCCACTCAATCAGCAGCTGCAGGAGTTATTTGCCGGCAAACCGCAGGGTGCGCTATTGGCGAGGGTGCAGGAGGAAACCCCGGACTACTATGACAACAGCGAACTGCTGCGCCATCTCGAGCTCAATTTTTTCGAAGCGCTGGACCAGGAAGCGCTGCGGCGTATTGTCCGCCACGCAACCACCACCGGCGCGCTGGTTGGCCTGAGCCCGTTCACCACCCTCGATGTACTCGTGGCCTTGCGCCAGTCGATGCGCATGATCGACGATGTGGCGCAGATCTATGGTGTGCGCCCCTCTATGGTGGTGCGCTGGCGCCTGTTCAAGAAAATCCTTGCCCTGGTGGCCTACAGTGGTGCCAGTGAGTACGCCGTCAGTGAATTGTGGCCGGAATTGGTGGGCGATAGCATGCTGAGTACCGTGTCTGCACGTCTGGGGCAGGGCATGGGAGCCAGTCTGTTTATGGCGCGTATTGGGCTCGCCGCGGTGCACAGCTGTCGCCCGATCCCATTTTCTGAAAAACAGCGGCCGCGACTCGGTGCGCTCACCAAGCGTATTGCCAGTAGTCTCAAGGAGCGCTTGCTGGGGCGCGAGCAAAACAGCTGGCCGGAAGAGGTAATGTCTCAGCCCGCAGGGGAAAAGGTGTCGGCGCGGCGGAGCGATGCCCGTGGGCCAAGCCAGGAAGATTGATTTAGCGCAGTTTCTGTTTGCGTAAATGCGAAGCAGGCCCCGAGGGGCCTGCGTGCGTATTACTGGAACTGCTTTTTCATCAGCAGGCGGGTGTGGTGCTGATCCACCAGCGTGGCCAGGGTTTCGTAGCGGCTCTTGATGAAAGGGCGCGGATTGTTGGTACCGGACTCGTCCGGGTACTCGACACCCTCACGCACCAGTTGTAGCTCCTTTGCCAGCTCCTTCATGGCATCGAAAATAGCCTTGGTGTTTTTTTCATCGTAAAAAACGCGGCTGTTCGCGGTGTCATTCAGGTACTCATCACACTCACCTAGCCACTCGGCGCGCTGGTTGAGGAAGTTGATGGTGTTGCGAATGCCACCTTTGTACTCCGGTTTGAAGTTCTCGTTGACGTACTTCCCTAAACTTCGCATACCCGAGTCTACAAACTGCTCTACCAGGCCGTCGCAATAGCTTTCGGTGAGGTAGGACGGATGGGTTTTGGCAGACACTGAAGTGCTGCATAGCGCGATCAGGCTCGTCATCATCGCCGCTTTTAGCGGCAGGAATTTACACTTCTGTGCGAGGCTCTGGGAAGGCGCGGCTTTTGATCTGTGAAACGTTTTCATTTGCATGCCCTGCTGTTGTTTTCGCTATCAGGCTTGTTATTGTGATAAACGTCACATGAATAACGAAACGCCAATCTGATGTCAACGGCTTTTAAGTATGATTAGTCAGTAATGTGCTATTTGCTGAACCAGTACCGGTTTTTCAATGCAAAATCGGTGTAGGAGCACCCCGATATGGTGTGTTTTTTGTCGGTTTCATGAAGAAATTTTGAGCGCCTCGACCTTTGCGGTACCCGGGGGCAACTTGTGTTAGGAGTGGATTTTGTCAGAGTTTGATTTCGATCTTTTCGTAATTGGCGCGGGCTCCGGTGGTGTGCGTGCCGCCCGTATGGCCGCTGCCACCGGCATGCGTGTGGCGGTAGCTGAAGATCGCTATATGGGCGGCACCTGCGTCAATGTGGGCTGTGTACCCAAGAAGCTCTTTGTGTACGCAAGCAGTTATCGCGAGGCGTTCGAGGACGCGCAAGCCTACGGATGGCAGGGGCAGACCGAGGCCAAGTTTGTATGGCCCACGCTGCGCGATAACAACGCCATGGAAATTACCCGACTTAATGGTATCTACCGCAAGTTGCTGGGCAACGCCGGTGTTCAGATTATCGACGGTCGCGCCAAGTTGACTGGTCGCCAAGAAGTCGCAGTTGGTGACGACACCTACACCGCCGAGCGTATTCTGGTGGCCACTGGTGGCTGGCCTTTCGTGCCAGACTTTCCTGGCAGCGAGCATGTAATTACTTCCAATGAGGTATTTTCCCTGGAGGTCATGCCGCAACGCGTACTCGTGGTCGGTGGTGGCTATATCGCGGTGGAGTTCGCCGGGATCTTCGCTGGGCTGGGGGTAGAGACGCACCTGTCATACCGCCGCGATTTGTTCCTGCGTGGCTTCGACCGGGATATCAGAAACTTCGTGCGTGACGAAATGGGTAAAAAGCAGGTGAACCTGCATTTCAATCACGATGTGAAATCCATCGAGAAACAGCCCGACGGGAGCCTCAAGGTGATCGATGTCGCTGGTGGTGAGCTCGAGGTGGATACGGTGCTGTACGCTACCGGCCGCAAGCCCAATACCCACGGGCTGGGCCTGGAACGGCTTGGTGTGGTATTGCACAAAGACGGAACCATTGGCGTGGATGACAACTTCCGCAGTAGCGTTACCTCAATTTTTGCCCTTGGTGATGTTACCGGTGGCCCGGAACTTACGCCGGTGGCGCTGGCCGAGGCCATGGCTCTGGTCAAGCACTGGCAGACGGGAAAAACCGCAGAGATCGATTACAACAACATCCCCACAGCGGTATTCTGCCAGCCCAATATAGGGACTGTTGGTCTTACGGAAGAAGAAGCGCGCCAGGCGCAAGTGCCGGTGGTAATTTACAAGTCTGATTTTCGCGCCATGCGCCACTCTGTAAGCGGGCGCGACGAGCGCACCCTGATGAAGCTGATCGTGGATGGCAGCAACGACAAGGTGGTTGGCGCACACATGGTGGGGCCGGATGCGGGAGAAATCATTCAGGGGATCGCCGTGGCGATGAAGGCTGGAGCAACAAAAACGGTGTTCGATCAGACAATTGGTATCCACCCCACTGCAGCGGAGGAGTTTGTCACCATGCGCACGCCGGTGGCCGACTGAGGGGGCTGTTATCGATGGTTAGGCTTTCGATAGTGGGAATATAGAGTTAGGCGGTAGTCTGTTAACCCCGGGGGTAGAGCGCCTGGGGTTAGGAAATAAAAAGGCCGTGCCAGACAGGTAATCTGGCACGGCCTTTTTTGTATCTTGTTTACTCCTTGCCCGCGAGGGCTATTGATGGAGCCTGGCTTTCGCCATCGGCGCAGGCCCGGAGGGGGCGCCAGAAGGCATGCCGCTAATTAAACCTGAAATGTATTCGCTGGAGCCTTGCCGAGCGTTCGCGCTCAGGGGCAGGACCGGCAGATTATTCGGTTGCGGGCTCTTCCTGTGTGGGTACTGTGGGTACCTGATAGCGGCGGGTCTTGCGACGATCCCCCCTTTCTTTCAGGCAGCGCTCTACAGAACTGAATGCCCCGTTTACAGCGCGGTGGATAGAGTCGCTTTCATTGGTGATGGTGACCGGATTGCCGCTCAGGGCCAATTCGACGGAAGCCTTGTATTGCTTGCCTTTGTGCTTGTGCTGATGAGGGGCTTCGAGGACTACACGGCTTCGTATGATGTCGCCACAATAACGTTCGAGCTTATTGAGCTTTCTGGATACGGTGTCTGCAAGGGCTGCAGATTTATCGATATCACGGAACACGATGTTATCGTAAGGCGCAGATTTCATTGGCACATACCTCCGGTTATAAAGGGTCTATGCAGGCCGCAATGTGCGGTTTGCTAAAAGAAGGTAGGGCGCCCTGTAGGGAGTCTGCTCAGCAGGAAAATCGGATCACCAGAGGTCGCATGTTCAATATTTGCCTTAAACGGCAATGAGTGTGTTTTGCGCCCGGGCCGGTTTCCCAACTGGGTCAGGAGTATCTCCCTGTGATCCATAATGCGATTCTCAAAAAAAAAATCAAGCACCGCGATCAATAAATTGTCATAAAAAATTGCTAGTGACTGGGGAACTTTTTCAGGGTCGCAATTTTTTGTTTTGAGGCACAAGTCACCAGGGGTAAATCAATCTCGTTGGCATGGTCATTGCTGCGTAAATAAGTCTGGGTTACATTGAGCCGCCTCGAGGGGGCTCTATGCACCCCGGTTTTCCGGGTTTTACCTGGTATCTGGGGTTGTGTCGCGGTAAGCCGGGGAGGCCCGGATTGGAACGGGGAAGGGGTATACAGTCAACGTTACCCGCGACAAACCTGTGTGATTTCTGAAGTAAAAATTCAAACAACGGACTTTTGACTATGGCGGTAAAGCGTGGCCGCGCTCTGTTTTTTGCGAGCGCGTTGGGGGTGTTTGGCTGGTGTGGGTTGGTGCAGGGGGCATCGAATCTAACCGTTGAACAGAACAAACTTGCGCGAATGGAGCAATCTCAGGAAAACCGACTGGTTGAGCTCGAGGATGTAGAGAATGAAATGCTCGCGTATGAGTACAAGCTTAAGCGCGCGCAGGAATCACTGTCCAAAGCCCGTGAAAATCACGAGCAGACCCTTAAAGAGCTCAAGGCTGCCGAGCGCGAGCATAAGCTGGGTGCAAATACCGATACCGAGCGCGCCCTGCACAAGGCGAAGCACGCGTATTCAATGGCGGAGCGCGGCGTAGACAGTCGGAATCGCCGCGTCGAGATCATCGAGTCCACCTTCGGGGAATTGGAGTCTCGTTTGAAGGCTTCACAGGCTTCTGTGGCGGCAGGCGAATCCCGCCTGACAGCACAGCAGGCGCAAGTCGATAAGCTCGTCAAGGCCATGTTGGTGCAGGCGGAGAAAGAAAAAGAGGCGAGCCGCAAGGCAGCGGCTGCGCCAGCGGCTCCAAAACCGAGCCTCGCGGCACTGGAGCAGCCGACCATGCCGGCCCTGCAGGCGCCTCAAGAGCCGGCCCCGTCAGCGGAAACGCCGGAGCCTGAAGTGGAGGAAGTCTCCCAGGCTGTAGAGCGCGAAGTGGATCCCGAGCTGGTGGACTATGTGCGCGGTGAGCGCGAGCGCCTGCAGAAGCTACTGGGCGAGCTCGGCGAGGGCGATAGCGGTAAGCAGACGTTCCGCAATCTGTCCCTGCGCCCGTCCGGGGAAGATTCCATCGATTTCGAGTTTCTGGGGGAAAACCAATATCGCTTGATCGCTCCGGTGAGCGCTGGCCGTCAGACTTACAAGATCAACTCCTGGAAGTTTCGCCGTACGATTCCCTCCGATGACGACGGAGAGCGCTACGTATTTATTTTTGACGCTCGCCGCCTGTCCCGTCCGCGCCTGGTGATGTATCCGGAGTATGTCCTGAAGCAGTTGGACTAGCCGGTCATTTGAAAGTTGGCCACAAAGCGCCGCTAAAGCGTTTTCCTGAAAAGCCCGCATTTGCGGGCTTTTTTGTGTCTGCGAGACGGGTGCATTGGATTATCTGCAGCGGGTCAGGACCCCAGCGATAGCGTGAGCAGGGGGCGATACTGGCTGCCACCGGGGGCGAGGAGGCTGTGATACAGGGTCAAGTTGTCCAGGTTGCAGGTGAAGGCGGCGGGAACTGGCGGTATCCGAGCGAAGCCCGAGCGGCTTCTGGCAAGTGTGAAATGCGGGCGAAAAGTTTTGCGCTCCGGTTGCTTGCCGATCGTTTGCATCAGTGTGCTGCACTGTCGGTGCAGTGACATGAGCTCGGGATTCGGAAGCAGCTCGCTGGCGAGCATTTTTGCCCTCTGCCTGGGGAAGGGATGGGTGCTGACAATCTGCCCGCAACAGGCATCACTGTGCTCAGCGATTTCTCGCAGGGCCCCCTCTATCACATCGATTTTCCCAACATCGGTATCGCCGAGAAACGCCAGTGTGAGGTGGCGGTTGGCGTGGCTGATCCAGCGGCAATCCCGGGGCAGTCCGAATCCGTCACAGTGCTGTGCTGTGGCATCCAGAAAGCGCTGGGTTGCGGCGTCCGGGGCAATACCAATAAACAGGCGTACTGGGCCCTCGGGGATTGTTGTGTTTGCAATAGCTTTCTGCGCGCCACGATTTTTTTGCATAATTTTTCAGTTTTTACTCTTGAAGCCCATTCCAGTGCCCCTATATCTATTTGTGAGGGCGGCAGGCTCGACAGAGGTGCCTCCCTCAGGCCGGTAAATTGCCAAGAGCTTTCTCTAAATTTGAGGAAATGTTTACGGCGACTGACCGGAAATGAATTGCCTGGTACATCGTGTGCAGGCGCTTTACCAATATTGCTCTGAATTGAGGATATGACAATGCGTAATTTAGATCTCTCCCCTCTGTATCGTTCCGCTATCGGTTTTGATCGTCTGGCCAGTCTGCTGGATAACATGACCACTACCGAGCAGAACCAGCCCGCGTACCCTCCCTACAATATCGAGTTGACTGGCGAGGACGCATACCGAATTTCAATGGCCGTTGCGGGTTTTGACGAGTCCGAACTGGATATCCAGATGGAGCAAAACCGTCTGACCGTCAGCGGCAAAAAGCCTGTCGAGGAAGGCAAACGCAATTTCCTGCATCGCGGAATCGCTGCGCGAAATTTCGAACGACGTTTCCAGCTCGCTGATCACGTGCGGGTGACCGATGCTCAGCTGGCGAACGGATTGCTGCATATCGAGCTGGTACGGGAAATTCCCGAAGCAATGAAACCGCGCAAAATAGAAATCTCCAGTGGCAACCTGCTGCAGTCCAAGCAGGCTGAAGATAGATCCGAAGCCGGTGTATCCGGTGTGAAAGCGGATGCAGGGCGCGATCAAGCAGCCTGAATGTGACGTCGCTGCAATCTGAAACTAACGGACGGGGATCTGCGTATCCCTGCCCACTGTGCCGCCATCCGGCGGCACAGTTCTATCATCGCGATAAATTTCGCTCTTATTACCAGTGCAGAGAATGTGCGCTGGTGTTCGTTCCTCGCGAATTTCATCTTTCCCCGCAGGAAGAAAAGGCCTATTACGACCTGCATGAAAACTCCGCCGTGGATGAGGGGTACCGGCGATTCCTGAGCCGCTGTGCGGCGCCCCTGCTGGAGCGATTGCCAGCATCTTCTCGCGGCCTGGATTTTGGCTGTGGCCCGGCGCCCGCGCTTGCGCAAATACTGATGCAGAGTGGCCATACCATGGCGACTTACGATCTGTATTATCAGCCCGATGATTCGGTGCTGGGGCAGAATTTTGATTTTGTTGTAAGCACCGAGGTGGTTGAGCACCTGAGTGAGCCGTTATCTGTGCTGGAGATGCTCTGGCAGCGGATTAACCCGGGCGGTGTGCTGGCACTGATGACGAAGCTGGTGGCATCGCCGGAGCGTTTTGCCAATTGGCACTACATCCGCGATCCCACCCATATCGTATTTTTCAGTACGCAAACCTTTCACTGGCTGGCGCGGCACCTGGACGCCGAGGTGGCTTTCCACGGTAGCGACGTAATCTTCCTGAACAAGCCCGCGTGAACCCAGGGTTCAGGTATTTACCCGGAAGAGTTTGGCGCGCACCGTGGTACGGTATTCACTCGGAGTGGTGGAAAGGAATTTCTTGAACAGGGCAGTGAAGTGGCCCATATCCTGATAACCGACTTTTTCGGCAATTTCATTGACCGACAGGTTGCTCGACTGCAGAAGTTCCCGCGCCATATCCACCCGTACATTCTGCAGGTACTGGAGTGGCGTCTGGCCGGTGGCGAGTTTGAAACGCCGGTTAAATGAGCGCACGCTCATGTCGAAGTATTTTGCCACTTCACTGAGTTTCACATCTTCGCTGCAGTGCTGTTTCAGCCAGGTCTGGGCCTGTACGATTTCTTCATCCGGGTGCAGGTGCACCGCGCCCTCCGAATAGGCGATTTCCTCAAATGGTCGACGGATTTCATGGGAGAAGTTTCGCTCTACGTGGCTGGCGATGGATGGGCCGTAGAGCTGGCGGATCAGGTGCACGGTGACATCGGCGAGCGCGTTGACACTGGCTGCACAAAACAATTTGTCTGCCTGGGTGATGAAGTACTGGCGCTTGAGCTTTACTTCCGGGTAGCTGGCCGCGAACTGGTCAAAGTAATGCCAGTGGGTGGTGGCCGGTTTGCCGTCTAGCAGGCCGGCTTCTGCGAGAAAGCACACGCCGGTGCCCACAGCGCTAATCGCCGCGCCTTTTTCCGCCTGCTCGCTCAGCCAGTCCAGAAGCGCTTTACTGCGACGCAGGGCAGGGCGCGGATTCCGCCACAGGGCGGGGAGGTAAATGATGTCGCTGTCGGGTGCATCGGCCAGGGCTACATCCGGTGCCAGGGTAAAACCGGAGCGGGATTTCACTGGTTGGCCGTCGATACTGGCGGTTACCAGGTTGAGCGGCGTGTTCTTTTTGTCGGCGCTGGCACCTTCGCCCCGGTTTGCGTCTGTTTTCGTTTTGGTCGTGCTTCGTTCCGCACGCGCGCGGCTTTCCGCGCCGCGCAGCATCTCCAGGGGTAGAACGGTACCGGTGGAGAGCATTTGGTCGATGAGCATGAATGTGACGGTGGGCATGGGGGAATCTCTACTACTTCGCGCTTCGGTCTGGTGCCGCGACTGCGGCGCTTAACTGGACTTACCGGTGGCACCCGGTTGTTCCGGGGCCGGATTGGCCAGATGCTCAAATTTGCTGGCCAGTATGCCCATAACCCGGCCGAATCGCCAGCCCATACACTGGCGCACCATCGAATTCGCTCCAGAATTTCGAACCGTTTTCCGAATCACAGGCAGGAGGTCAGGATGCAGCGCCTACCCGTAATCACCGCTTTTGGGGGATTTAACCCCGCTGGTCGCAGCTCGTTTCACCGTGGCTACAAGCGGCTGGTGCTGGATAGTCTCAGCGCCGATGAGCGCACCGATGTCCTGTCTGACCTGGCAGCCCTGATGGGCCTTCGCACCGGTGACGCGGCCACCGGCCCCCTGAGTGCCGAGCTGGAACAGCAGGTCGTGCAGGGCACGCTGGTGCGCGAGCTGGAATCTCGCTACTACGACTATCGCAAGTGCCATTTCCATCAGGCAGCCGATCTGCAAAGTGAAAACGGCTTTACCTTCGAAATGTCCGCACGCCAGCTGCCATCTCCGCTGCCGGACGACTGGAAGGTGGAACCGTTGGAGAAGGGGCGCGTGCGCGTCCACACCGGCGGCCTCTCGGTCATGCTGGATAGTTACCGGGAAATTGCCGTGGGTTCTGCGGGCCAGTTGCCCACCGGTTTTGAGCCGGCGCAGCATTACAACTCCCGCTTTCATCCGCGCGGCCTGCAGTTGGCCATTCTCGGCGCATCCGACGCGGTCCAGTCCCTGGGGATTGACTGGGATCGGGTGGTTGAAAAAGCCGGGCCAGAAAATATCTCCCTGTATGCCAGTTCGGCCATGAGCCAGCTGGATCCCAACGGCAACGGCGGGCTGTTGCAGTCCCGTTTGCGCGGCGGACGGGTAAGTTCCAAACAGCTGGCCCTGGGCCTTACCAGCATGCCCGCAGACTTCGTGAATGCTTATGTGCTGGGCAGTGTTGGCACCACCGGTGCCGTAGCCGGTGCCTGCGCCACCTATCTCTACAATTTGCGCGCCGCGGTAGAAGATATTCGCTGTGGTCGTGCCCGTGTTGCGGTGGTGGGTGCTGCAGAGGCGCCACTGGTGCCAGAAGTGGTGGATGGTTATGCCACCATGGGCGCATTGGCCAACCTGGATGGATTGCGCAAGATCTTTGGTGACAACATTGATTTCCGCCGCGCCAGCCGTCCCTTCGGGGAAAACTGTGGCTTCACCCTCGGTGAGGGCAGCCAGTGGGTGGTGTTGATGGACGACGAGCTCGCGTTGGAGTTGGGCGCCCCCATCCACGGCGCGGTAGCGAATGTTTTCGTCAATGCGGATGGCCCGAAAAAATCTATTTCCGCACCGGGGCCGGGAAATTACCTGACCGTTGCCCGTGCAATGTCCGAGGTGCGCGCGATTCTGGGTGAGGACAGCCTGCGTCAGCGCAGTTTCGTTCAGGCCCACGGATCCAGTACGCCGCAGAACCGGGTCACCGAGTCTGCGATTTTCGATCGACTGGCGGCGGCATTTGGTATTGAAGAGTGGCCGGTGTGTGCGGTCAAAGCCTTTGTTGGGCACACGGTGGCCGCCGCGAGTGGTGATCAGTTGATTACCAGCCTGGGTATTTTCAATCGCGGAATCCTGCCGGGTATCACCACCATTGAGCGGGTAGCCGACGATGTGCATCACGATCACCTGGCGCTTTCTACCGCGCATGTGGAGCGTGATCCCGCGTCCCTGGATGTCGCCTTCCTGAATTCCAAGGGCTTCGGTGGCAACAATGCCACAGCCAGTGTGCTGGCCCCGCACATTGCCGAGAAAATGCTCGCCAAACGCCACGGTGAGCGGGCGATGACCGAATATCGCAAGCGCAACGAAGCCGTTGCCGAGAGCGCGCTGGCCTATGATGCCCGCGCGAGTCGCGGCGATTTGGACGCGATTTACCGCTTTGGTGAAGGCCTTATCGATGAGGCGGGTATTGCACTGGAAGGATCGAAAATGACCATGCCCGGTATCGCCGGTAGCGTATCCCTGCCGGATGAAAACCCGTTTGCGGATATGGTGTAACGCGCCTGGATTTCCCGGGAAGCGGAGTGGTGCTCTGTGCTATCTCGCTTTCAGGGGGTAGACTTCCCGTGGAAATCCCGCCACAGGTAGTACTGGATGACAGAAAAGGATGCCAAGGTGTCGCCGGCAGATGTTGCCGGCGGCGATGATGTTGGCGCACGGTTAAAGTCTGTGCGTCTGATGCATGGTTGGTCGCAGCGCGAACTGGCAAAGCGCGCCGGCGTCACCAACGCCACTATTTCGCTTATCGAGCAGGGACGTGTCAGCCCTTCGGTGGGCTCCCTCAAAAAAGTGTTGAACGGCATTCCCATGTCGTTAGCCGATTTTTTTACCTTTCACTTCGACAGCCAGCCCCAGGTGTTTTTCCGTTCCTCTGAAATGCCGAATGTTGGCCCGGGCCCGATCCAGTACCGGCTGCTCGGGGCTGGCAACAACCAGCGCAGCATGTCGATTCTTTACGAGGTCTATCCTCCGGGAGTGGATACTGGCCCGGAACTTCTAAGTCATGAGGGCGAGGAGGGTGGCATCGTGGTATCTGGTGCACTGGAAGTGACCGTCGGCGGCGAGGTGGCTCTGCTCGGGCCCGGTGACGGCTACTATTTCGATAGCCGTAGGCCGCACCGTTTCCGCAATGTGGGTGACGAGGACTGCATTCTGGTCAGTGCCAACAATCCTCCCAGCGTCTGATCGTATACTGTCGGCCACCGTTGTCTTTTGTAATCGCCGTTCCCTCTCATCTCCGATCTGTAGTGCGGGATTGCGATTTGTGTGTTTTGTTGTTTCTTTCGACGATGCGGTCAAATTTTGAACTTCCGGGTGGCGTGACCACAATTCGGGCATCAAACCGGACAGTGGATATGGCGGAAATGGTATTCAAACAAGTGTTTTAATCTGGCTATACTTGGGCGCGTTGACTGGTTTCGAGAAACGCGTCATCAGCTGGTTGCAGTTGCGCCGAACGCTTGCCGGGAGGTAATCCCGAAATCTGTCATGCACAACCCGACCCCCCGGACCGGTGAGCTCTACAGAAAGTCACCCCGGTCACCAATCAATGAGGTCAATAATGTTATTTAGTGGCAAAGCGCTATCCGTGCAGATGCTGGAAAACGGCATCGCGGAACTGAAGTTCGATCTGGAAGGCGAATCCGTCAATAAATTCAATCGTCTCACCGTGACGGAATTTTCCGAGGCACTGGACGCAATTGAAAAAGCTGGCGATATCAAGGGCCTGTTGCTGACCAGTGGCAAAGGTGTATTTATCGTTGGTGCGGACATTACCGAGTTTGGCGGCGCTTTCTCAGCCGGCGCCGACGGTATCGCCGAACTGATGAACAAGAACAACGAAAACATCAATCGCCTGGAAGACCTCCCGTTCCCCACCGCGGTTGCCATCAATGGCTACGCCCTGGGTGGCGGTTTTGAAGTGTGCCTCGGGTGCGATTACCGCCTGATGGGCGACAAGGCCAAGGTGGGTCTGCCAGAGGTGAAGCTGGGTTTGATCCCGGGGTGGGGCGGTACCGTTCGCCTGCCGCGTGTGGTTGGCGTTGATGTTGCCGCAGAGTGGATTGCCGCAGGTAAAGAGCAGCGCCCGGACGCTGCACTGGCCGCGCATGCAGTGGATGCCGTAGTGCCCACCGAACAATTGAAAGACGCAGCGCTGAAGTTGCTCGCTCGCGCCATTGACGGTGAGATGGATTACCAGCAGCGTCGCGAAATTAAGAAATCCCCGATCCCGCTCAACGACACCGAAGCCCTGATGGCCTTTTTTACCACCAAGGCATTCGTTGGGCAGCAAGCGGGTCGCAATTACCCCTCCCCGGTCAACGCCGTGACTTCCATCGAGCAGGGCTACAAGCTCGATCGCGACGAAGCGTTGAAAATTGAGCAGCAGCAATTTATTGCCAGTGCCCAGACCGAAACAGCCACTTCCCTTGTAGGCCTGTTCCTGAACGACCAGAAGGTAAGCAAGGTCGCCAAAGGTTGGGAGAAAAAGTCCGACAAGGAAATTGAGCGCGCGGCAGTGCTGGGCGCGGGTATCATGGGTGGCGGTATCGCCTATCAGTCTGCCTACAAAGGCACGCCCATCAAGATGAAGGACATTAACCAGGAAGGTATCGACCTGGGGCTGAAAGAAGCGGGCAAGCTTCTCACCAAGCTGGTCGATCGCGGTCGCATGACTCCGGCGAAAATGGCTGAGACCCTCAACCGTATCGAACCCACCCTGAGCTACGACGGCTTTAGCGACGTGGATATCGTGGTAGAGGCAGTGGTAGAAAACCCGAAAGTGAAGCACGCCGTTCTGAAAGAAGTGGAGACCAAGGTCTCTGAAGATACGGTAATTGCCTCCAACACCTCCACTATTTCCATCGACACCCTGGCGGAGCCCCTGTCCCGCCCGGAAAACTTCCTCGGCATGCACTTCTTCAACCCGGTGCACAAAATGCCGCTGGTGGAAGTAATTCGCGGTGAGAAGACTTCCGAGAATGCCGTCGCCCGCGTTGTGGCTTACGCCAACAAAATGGGCAAGAAAGCAATCGTCGTGCGCGATTGCCCCGGATTCCTGGTGAACCGCGTGTTGTTCCCGTACTTTGCTGGTTTCGCCATGCTGGTGCGCGACGGCGCAGACTTCCAGCAGGTGGACAAGGTAATGGAGCGCTGGGGTTGGCCGATGGGTCCGGCCTACCTGATGGACGTAGTGGGCATCGATACCGGTGTGCATGCAGAGAAAGTCATGGCCGAAGGCTTCCCGGAGCGTATGGGCAAGACATTCACAGCGGCATCCGACGTGATGTACGAAGCCGGTCGCTACGGCCAGAAAAATGGCAAAGGCTTCTACAACTACGAAGAAGACAAAAAAGGTCGCCCCAAGAAAGTGGCTACGGACGAAGCCTACGAGCTGCTCAAGCCGCACGTGGCTGAGCGTACCGAGTTCGAAAGCGATACCGTCATCGAGCGTATGATGGTGCCCATGGCTACCGAACTCGCCCGCTGCCTGGAAGAGGGAATCGTCGATTCTCCCGCTGAAGCCGATATGGCTCTGGTCTACGGTATTGGCTTCCCGCCCTTCCGCGGTGGCATTTTTGCCTGGCTGGACAGCATTGGCCTGGATAACTTCGTGAAAATGGCCGAGAAGTACAGCGACCTGGGTGAGCTGTACAAGCCTACCGAAGGTATGCGCGAAATGGCCGCCAGCGGCAAAACCTACTACGGCGACAAGTAAGGAGAGTTTCCATGAGTCTGAATCCTAGAGATGCCGTAATCGTCGACTATGCGCGTACTGCCATGGGCCGATCCAAAAACGGCGTATATCGCAATGTGCGGGCCGACGACATGTCCGCAGATCTGCTGAAAAAATTCCTGCAGCGCAACGAGAAGCTGGATCCGAAAGAAATTGATGACGTGATCTGGGGCTGTGTCATGCAGCGTGATGAGCAGGGCTTCAACGTGGCGCGCATGATTGTGCTGCGCGCTGGCCTGCCGCACACGATCCCGGCACAGACGGTCAACCGCCTGTGTGGTTCCTCCATGTCTTCCCTGCACACTGCAGCGGCGAACATCCAAGCGGGTGTTGGTGACGTTTATGTAGTGGGTGGTGTCGAGCATATGGGCCACCTGAACATGATGGAGCACGTCAGCCCCAACCCGATGCTCGGCCGTTTTATGGCCAAGGCAGCCGGTTCCATGGGGATGACCGCGGAATACCTGGCGATGATGCACGGTATCCAGCGTCAGCAGATGGATGAATTCGGGGCGCGTTCGCACCAGTGTGCGGCAAAGGCTACCGAAGAGGGCAAGTTCAACCGCGAGATCATCGCCATTGAAGGCCACGACGACGACGGCGTGCCGATGCTGGTGGAGAAGGACCAGACCATCCGTCCGGAGACCACTGTTGAGGCGCTGTCCCAATTGAGACCCGCTTTCGATCCCAAGCACGGTCAGGTAACTGCTGGTACCTCTTCACAGATCACCGATGGTGCCTCTGTAATGCTGGTTATGTCCGCCGAGCGTGCCCAGGCCTTGGGCCTAACGCCGATCGCGAAAGTGCGTGAAATGGCTCTGGCAGGTGTGGATCCGTCCATCATGGGTTACGGCCCGGTGCCGTCCACCCAGAAAGCACTGAAAAACGCCGGCCTGACCGTCGAGGATATCGATAAGGTCGAGCTGAACGAAGCGTTTGCGGCACAGGCTCTGCCGGTGCTCAAGGACCTCAATCTGCTGGATGCCATGGATGAGAAGGTAAACCTGTATGGTGGTGCCATTGCCCTGGGGCACCCGTTCGGTTGCTCCGGCGTACGTATTACTGGCACCCTGCTGTCTGTCATGCAAAACGAGGGTGGAGATCTGGGCGTATCCACCATGTGTATCGGTCTGGGGCAGGGGATTACCACTATCCTCGAGCGGGTATAACCCCTCCGGATCTAGCCTGTAAAACAGGTCATGCGGGGCACCCCAGCGGTGCCCCGTTGTTTTTTAGGCCTGTCGCGCACTCCCGAAGTGCGCTTTTGTTGAAGCCCTGTGTCCACTGTGGCACAATCTGCTCCCCTCGCTACGGGCCTATCTGGATTTTTGTTAAAAATCCATGAAAATCAACGGGTTAGCGTGGTGAGGTTGCGGGGACGTGGTGGAATTGGTAGACACGCCAGATTTAGGTTCTGGTGCCGCAAGGTGTGGGAGTTCAAGTCTCCCCGTCCCCACCAATAAGTAATTTTGTAGTCCGTGCCAAAAAGCGCATTTTTGAATTGGAAAATGTGCGGCGCGGGCTGTTTGTATATGGCGGCCGGCGAATGATTGTCGGCGCAACGCTAGTCGCTGGTGCCGGGGCTTCCCCGTAGCCCGGCATCTGTGAAGAGAAGAGTCTCACGAGGATTATCATGCAGGTTTCCATCGAAACAACTTCCGGTCTGGAACGTCGCCTTACGGTCAATTTGCCGGCAGAGGTCGTAGATAAGGAAGTGGACAAGCGCCTTCAGCAGGCAGCCAAGACCGTGCGCATCAATGGCTTCCGTAAGGGCAAGGTGCCCATGAAAGTTGTGCGTCAGCGTTTTGGTGCCGGTGTGCGCCAGGAAGTCCTGGGTGAAGTGATGAGCCGCTCTTTCTACGACGCGGTTCAGAAGGAACAGGTTAAGCCCGCTGGTCAGCCCAGCATCGAAGCTAAAAATGTTACCCCGGGTGAAAACCTGGAGTACGTGGCCACTTTTGAAGTTTACCCGGAAGTGACCCTGACTGATCTGGCTGAAGTTGAAGTTGAGCGTCCGAAAGCGGAAGTGACCGACGCCGACGTTGAAAACATGATCGACGTTCTGCGCAAGCAGCAGTCCGGCTGGAAAGAAACCAAGCGTAAGGCCCAGAAGGGTGACCGCGTTACCATCGATTTCGTTGGCCGCAAAGACGGTGAAGAATTCGAAGGTGGCAAGGCCGAAGGCCAGCAGCTGGTTTTGGGTTCTGGCAGCATGATCCCCGGTTTTGAAGACGGCATCATCGGCATGAAGCCCGGTGAAGAGAAGGAAGTAGAAGTAACTTTCCCGGAAGATTACCAGGCGGAAAACCTGGCTGGTGCCGAAGCGGTATTCACCATCAAGGTGACCGGTTCCGAGAAGCCTGAACTGCCTGAGCTGAACGACGAATTCTTCGCTGCTTACGGCGTAGAAGAGGGCGGCGAAGAGAAGTTCCGCGAAGAAGTGCGCGGCAACATGCAGCGCGAGCTGAAGAACGCGGCGCTGAACAAGGTCAAGACCCAGGTCATGGACCAGCTGTTCGAAAAGCACGAGGTTGAAATTCCTGCGGCACTGGTTCAGGGCGAAGTTCAGACCCTGCGCGGCCAGATGATTCAGCAGTTCGGTGGTCAGATTAAGCCGGAAGACGCTGCCAGAATGCTGCCCGACACCATGTTTGAAGACCAAGCCAAGCGTCGCGTCGTGCTGGGTCTCGTGGTCGGTGAAATCGTCAAAGAGAACAAGCTCTCTGTCGATGGCGATCGTGTAAAAGCGAAAGTTGAAGAGCTTGCCTCTACTTACCAGCAGCCGGAAGAAGTGGTCGAGTACTACTTCAACAACCGCGAGCTGCTGGCTGGCGTCGAGTCTGTAGTGCTGGAAGACCAGGTTGTAGACTTCGTGCTGGACAAGGCCAAGGTCAGCGAAGTTGAAAGCACTTACGACGACGTAATCAAGCCGCAAAAGCAGGCTTGATTGTAAGAAAGCGGCCACCACACGGTGGCCGTTTTTTATTCAGTTGAAAGTATTGGGCTGTAAAAAATCTCTCAATTAATCAGCCCGGCCGAGTTGCCCGCCTCAAGAAAATCTTTTCTCGTTCTATTCCCTCGCAATCCCGCTTTGCCCAACTGGCTTTATCGCTGTTGAGCAGTTAAGCTCAGATTGACCGTATATTTCAGGATTGTGCCTTTTTTGAGCACGCCTGTTCTGTAGTCGCCTAATACGCCGAAGAAGGAAGCATCGTATCCATGGCATATATTGATAATTCTGCGAACGCCAACGACATTCTCGCCACTGGTGGCCTGGTTCCCATGGTGGTTGAACAGACCGCGAGAGGGGAGCGTTCTTTCGATATCTACTCCCGTCTATTGAAAGAGCGGGTGATCTTTCTGGTGGGCCCGGTGGAAGACCATATGGCCAACCTGGTTGTCGCTCAGTTGCTGTTTCTTGAAGCGGAAAACCCAGACAAAGATATTCATTTGTACATTAATTCACCGGGCGGCTCTGTCACTGCGGGGATGTCGATCTACGACACCATGCAGTTTATCAAGCCGGACGTGAGCACCATGTGCATCGGGCAGGCGTGCAGCATGGGTGCCTTCCTGCTGACCGCCGGTGCCGAGGGCAAGCGCTACGCTACGCCAAATTCCCGGGTCATGATCCATCAGCCGAGCGGTGGTGCTCAGGGGCAGGCTTCGGATATTCATATCCACGCGCAGGAGATCCTGAAGATTCGCGCGCGTCTCAACGAGCTGATGGCCCATCACACCGGTCGCAGCGTTGCGGATATCGAGCGCGATACCGATCGCGATCGCTTCCTCAGTGCGGATGAAGCCAAAGAGTACGGTCTGGTTGACGATGTTCTCGCCCGTCGTCAGGCCCTGGGTAAGTGACGCCTGAATACCCATAACGGGGCATCAATTGCCTAAAAATCCTGCAGAAGCCGGGGCCCTGTTCTTTAGACGGGGCCATGTGCGCCAACTTCTCCTTTTGGGGCATTTCCCGGCTTCTGAACGGACGGATAAAAAAGCTTGAAAAACCTGCCAAAAGGCCGCATCTTGCTTATGAACCCTATTTGCCGCCGCATTTCGGCTGGCTGCCAGACCACGGAGTACATAGATGACTGATCAGAACAGCGGAGACGATAACGGCAAACTCCTTTACTGTTCCTTCTGTGGCAAAAGCCAGCAGGAAGTACGCAAACTGATCGCGGGTCCATCTGTTTACATTTGTGACGAGTGTGTTGAGCTCTGTACAGATATTATTCGCGAAGAAGTTCAGGAATCCGTCGATGGTGACGATTCCCGCCTGCCGACCCCGCAGGAAATTACCGAAATTCTTGACCAGTACGTCATCGGCCAGGCTCGCGCCAAAAAGGTCCTGGCGGTTGCGGTCTACAACCATTACAAGCGTCTGCGCACCAGCAAAGGTGTGAAAGGCAAGGACGACGTCGAGCTGGGTAAATCCAACATCCTGCTGGTAGGTCCTACCGGTAGTGGTAAAACCCTGCTCGCGGAAACCCTCGCCCGCCTGTTGAATGTGCCCTTTACCATCGCTGATGCGACCACTCTGACCGAAGCCGGTTATGTGGGTGAAGACGTAGAAAACATCATTCAGAAGCTGCTGCAGAAGTGCGATTACGATGTGGACAAGGCCCAGCAGGGGATTGTGTACATTGACGAAATCGACAAGATTTCCCGCAAATCTGACAACCCCTCCATTACCCGCGACGTGTCCGGGGAAGGTGTGCAGCAGGCTCTGTTGAAACTGATTGAAGGCACTGTAGCGTCTGTTCCTCCTCAAGGGGGGCGCAAGCATCCGCAGCAGGAGTTCCTGCAGGTGGATACATCCAATATCCTGTTTATCTGTGGCGGTGCCTTTGCCGGCCTAGACAAGGTTATTCGCGATCGCTCAGAGAAGGGTGGCATCGGTTTCTCGGCGGAAGTGAAGTCCAAAGACGCCAAGAGCAATTTTGGTGAAGTTCTTCTGGATCTCGAGCCAGAAGATCTGGTGCGTTACGGCCTGATTCCTGAGTTTGTGGGGCGCTTGCCGGTAACCGCCACTCTGGAAGAGTTGGATCGCGCCGCGCTGGTACAGATTCTGACTGAACCGCGCAACGCTTTGACCAAGCAGTATGCAAAGCTGTTTGAAATGGAAGATGTGGAGCTGGATTTCCGCGCTGATGCGCTGGATGCTGTCGCAACCAAAGCCATGGAGCGTAAAACCGGTGCTCGTGGTCTGCGTTCCATCATGGAGTCTGTGCTGCTCGAAACCATGTACGACATTCCCTCCATGGATAATGTCGCGAAAGTGGTCATCGATGAAGCGGTAATCAAGGGTGAATCAGCGCCGTTGCTCGTATACGAGCAGGCCGAACAACCACAGAAGGCCGCTCCCGAGGAGTGAGCTTCCTGCTCTGACTGTAGATCCAGTGGCCGCCAGTGTGGCTGCTGGGTTCTTTCCGAAAGCCCCGTTCCGGGGCTTTTTTGTGCGCGCTGAATAGTTCATTTATTGGGCGATCGACTCGTGCTCCATTGGTTTGCTTCCTGTCCGCACCGTCACACACTTTAGATTTCGGTGCTACTGCTTGCTGGTGTACCGGAATTTGCATGTTCCATGACTATGATCGAGCGAGCTGAATTAAACTAATTTTGCTGCGCGGGTCGAGGTGGGCTTGTTATTCTGTAGCACGCCCCCAACTTAGACTCTGAACTGGCGCAAACCGGGAACCGGAATCCGGATCTTCCGTGACGAATAAGACGCCAACCTGGTGGTTCAGACCACCTGAAGGCCGAGAGGAGTTATATGGACCAGCCATCCGAGACCTTGAACGAATACCCCTTGCTGCCACTGCGAGACGTGGTGGTATACCCCCATATGGTCATTCCATTGTTTGTGGGCCGGGAAAAGTCCATCGATGCGCTCGAAGAGGCCATGCGCAGCGATAAACAAGTGCTGCTGGTAGCCCAGCGTCAGGCTTCGGAAGATGACCCTGGGGCCGACGATGTATACCGCGTAGGTACTGTTGCAAGTGTGTTGCAGCTTTTGAAGCTTCCCGACGGCACGGTAAAGGTGCTGGTAGAGGGCGGACACCGGGTAAAGGTGGAAGAGATCCAGGAAGGCGACGGACACTACCGTGCCACGGTTTCCCCGCTGGAGTCTGAGGAATTACCAGAGGCAGAATCCGAGGCCCTGGTGCGCTCTGCCATGTCCCAGTTTGAACAGTACGTCAGCGTCAGCAAGAAAGTGCCCAACGAAGTGATGACTTCGTTGTCGGGTATCGATGAGCCAGGACGCCTGGCCGATACTATCGCCGCCCATATGTCGCTGGATCTGCCACAAAAGCAGGAGCTGCTGGAAACTGTCAGTGTTAAGGAGCGCCTGGAGCATTTGCTTGGGCTAATGGATTCCGAGATCGACCTGATTCAGGTGGAGAAGCGTATTCGCGGCCGCGTGAAAAAGCAGATGGAAAAAAGCCAGCGCGAGTACTACCTCAACGAACAGATGAAGGCGATTCAGAAAGAGTTGGGCGAAATCACCGAAGAGCCCAACGAAATCGAAGAGCTGGAGCAGAAAATTGCCGACTCCGGCATGTCTGCGGAAGCGGAAAAGAAAACCCGCGCCGAACTGGGCAAGCTGAAAATGATGTCGCCAATGTCTGCCGAGGCATCGGTTCTGCGCAGCTACATCGACTGGATGCTGAGTGTTCCCTGGAAGAAAGCCAGTCGTGTTCGCCACGACCTGATCAAGGCCGAGGAGATTCTCAACAAAGACCACTACGGTCTGGAAGAGGTGAAAGAGCGCATCCTCGAATACCTGGCGGTGCAGAAGCGCGTTAAAAAAGTGAAGGGGCCGATTCTCTGCTTGGTAGGACCTCCCGGTGTAGGTAAAACCTCCCTGGGTGAGTCCATCGCTCGCGCTACCAACCGCAAATACGTGCGTATGGCGCTCGGCGGCGTGCGCGATGAAGCGGAAATCCGCGGCCATCGCAGAACCTATATCGGCTCTCTGCCGGGCAAGCTGGTGCAGAAAATTTCCAAGGTGGGCGTTAAAAATCCACTGTTCCTGCTCGACGAAGTCGACAAGATGGGTATGGATCATCGCGGTGATCCGGCATCTGCGTTGCTGGAAGTGCTCGATCCCGAGCAGAACAAGTCGTTCAACGATCACTACCTGGAAGTGGACTACGACCTGTCCGATGTGATGTTTGTATGTACCTCCAATTCCATGAATATTCCGGGCCCACTGTTGGACCGTATGGAGGTCATCCGTATCCCCGGTTATACCGAGGATGAGAAGCTAAATATTGCCCAGCGCTATCTGATTCCCAAACAGCGTAAGGCTGCTGGCCTGAAGCCCGAAGAGTTGGAGCTTACCGATCAAACCGTGCGCGATGTGGTGCGTTATTACACGCGCGAAGCCGGTGTGCGTGGGCTTGATCGTGAAATGGCGAAAATTTGCCGCAAGATCGTTACCGAGCATGTACGCAAGTCCACAACCAGCAAGGTAGTCGTTGAGCCTGAACAGCTGGGTGAATTACTGGGCGTGCGTAAATTTGATTTCGGTCGCGCCGAAGAGGAAAACAAGATCGGTCAGGTTACCGGCTTGGCCTGGACAGAAGTGGGCGGCGAATTGCTTACCATTGAGTCCTCTGCAGTCTCCGGTAAAGGGCGTGTGATCAAAACCGGTTCTCTCGGCGATGTGATGCAGGAGTCGATTCAGGCTGCGCTGACAGTGGTTCGCGCGCGGGCCCAGGCACTCGGTATCGCACCGGATTTCCATGAGACCCGGGATATCCATATCCATGTTCCGGAGGGCGCGACCCCGAAAGACGGCCCGTCAGCGGGTATTGCCATGTGCACGGTTCTCGCTTCTGTGTTGACCAATATCCCGGTGCGCTCGGATGTGGCGATGACCGGCGAAATTACCCTGCGCGGTGAAGTATTGCGCATCGGCGGCCTCAAAGAGAAGCTGTTGGCTGCCCACCGCGGCGGTATCAAAACTGTGCTGATTCCCGCGGATAACGAGCGCGATCTCAAGGATATTCCCGACAATATCCAGCAGGATCTGGTGATCAAACCGGTCAAATGGATTGATCAGGTATTTGAATATGCGCTGGAAAAAACGCCCAGTCCGCTGAGTGATGAAGAGTATTCGGCATTGCAGAAGCAGGCGGAAGAGCGTTCGCAGCGGTCAATCCAGACCCACTGATCGAATCGGGACAACTTGGGTGTATGGAGGAGAGGGCTTAGTTCGAGCCCTCTCTTTTCCTTTCGGGCTCCCATTTTCATCATTGAGCACCTGGTGCCTTTTTGAGCGTGTTGTTCGGCGGTTACGCCGTTGACGCGGTTACCTGTTGGTGGGGCACTTTGTGTAAGCAAAAAAAGCGTTGAACAGAGCGCTTAAAGTCGCGTAGAGTACGCAGCCTGCTTATCCGCAGGTTAAAAAATGATCTCGGCGGACGTTGCCTGATCAACTGTGATTTAAAAACGTTCAACTCCCCGCAAAGCCGCATGGTTCCTTGACCCACCAACAGGCAGTTGGTATAAAACGGGGCTTGTTGCGCTGCGGGGGGCCGCACGCGATCAAATTTTTTTACTGCAAAAAATACATGAATGTACCTCTTCAAAAGAGGCTGCATCAGACCAAACATACACACCTAGAAACCTAGATAAAGAACAGAGGGATATAGCGTGAATAAGTCCGAACTGATTGAAGCCATTGCCGCATCTGCCGACATTCCTAAGGCAGCCGCTGGCCGTGCTTTGGACGCGATGGTAGACAGCATTACCGATGCACTGAAACAGGGTGATCAGGTAGCTCTGGTTGGCTTTGGCACCTTTGCTGTCAAAGAGCGCGCTGCGCGCACTGGTCGCAACCCGCGTACCGGCGACCCGATCGAAATCGCTGCGGCTAAAATCCCTAATTTCAAAGCTGGTAAGGCTTTGAAAGACGCGGTGAATTAAGAAGCCTTGTAACCGACAATGCTTCAAGGAGGCGTATCAGATAGATGCGCCTTTTTTGTTTCTGAATGTTTGAATTTTTATTTGGATCAGCGGATTTAGGCCGTATTCAGTAGTCGTCAGGTGAGAACCAGTGCGGTACTGCAATAACAATAAACAGTGATCCAGATTTGTATTGTTAAGAGTTAAATTTCGGAGCTGAATATGCTTCAGTCCATGCGCGACAACCTGAAAGGAACGGCTGCGATTATCGTTGCGGCGTTTTTCGGATTTATCATGGTCATCGGTGGGATCGATTTCTTCACCGGGGCCAGTGGCGGTTCGGCGGATAGAGTAGCCGAAGTCAATGGAGAAAAAATCTCCAACCTCGATCTGCAGCGGGCGATCCAGAATCGCCGTAGCATGATCGAAAGCCAGTATGGCGAGAACGTACCGGCAGATCTGTTGACCGATGAGCAGTTACGTGGCCCCGTACTGCAGCAATTGGTGAACAGCTCGGTGATGCGTCAGGCTGCACAAAAGCGCGGAATGGTGATGAGCTCCGCCGTTGTCGACAGAGAAATCGTGCAAATGCCCGGTTTCCAGATCAACGGCCAGTTCGACCAGCAGATGTTCCGCGATGGCTTGCGCCGTATGGGGTACAGCCCCGCGGGCTTCCGTCAGCTGCTTGAGCAGGAAATGGTCATGCAGCAGTACGTCAATAGCGTTTCCGGCAGCGCCTTTGCGACCCGCGCAGAAGCGGAAGAAGTCGTATCCGTATCCATGGAAGAGCGCGACTTTGACTATTTGACGCTTTCCGCTACACCGCTACTGGAAGGTATCCAGGTCAGTGATAGCGAAGTGCAGTCGTTTTACGATGAAAACCAGCAAAGTTTCCAGCGTCCCGAGCAGGTAGCCATCGAGTACATCGAGCTTACGCCTGAACAGTTTGCTGCGAATATCGATGTGTCCGATGAGGATGTACGTGCACAGTACGATCAGGAGGTGAAGAACTTCCAGGCCAACATTCGCCGCCATGCCGCGCATATCCTTGTTGAAGGTGAAGATGAGGCTGCGCAGGCAAAAGTAGCTGAGGTGCAGGCCAAGCTGGATGAGGGCGCGGAGTTTGAAGCGCTGGCTAAAGAGTACTCCGATGACATCATTACCAGCGAAGAAGGTGGTGATGTTGGCTTTACCAGTGGTGACGTGTTCCCCGAGGCGTTTGAGGATGCGCTGGCCAATCTGGAAGTCGGTCAGGTTTCCGGCCCGGTGAAAACCGATGCGGGCGTCCACTTTATCAAACTGCTTGAAGTGGCCGATGCCGAGCCGCCAGCTTTCGAAGAGCGCAAGTCCGCAATCGCCGCACGCCTGCGCAATGCGGAAGCGGAACGTGAGTTTGTGGGTGCGATCAGTCGTCTTGGCGACCTGGCATACAATGCGGAAACCCTGGCTGGCCCGGCCGAAGAGCTTGGTGTTTCTGTTCAGAAGTCCCCGCTGTTTTCCCGTCGGGGCGGCGCTGGTATCACTGCTGATGCTAAGGTAGTTGCTGCGGCATTTGCACCTGAAGTTATGGAAGATGGCAACTCATCAGATGTGCTCAACCTGTCCGAAAACCACGCCGTGGTACTCAAGGTCACCGAGCACAAGCCTGCTGGCGTGAAGCCGCTGGAAGAGGTGCAGGAAGACATTGTCCAGCGCCTGAAGCGTGATAAAGCGGCTGAGCAACTTGTGAGCAAAGCTTCCGCTATCGAGCAGCAAGTGGGTTCTGGTGAATCTCTCGAGGATGTCGCTAAGGCAGAAGAACTCACACTTGAAACCAGCGACAAGACCCGTCGTGGCGGTTTTGGTGTGCGCGGTGAAGTGGTTGAGCATGCGTTTAGCATGGACGCACCGCGCCCGGGTGCTAAAAACCTTGAAGACTTCAAGTTGGCCTCCGGGGATGTGGTGCTGGTGCAACTGCGTGCGGTTCGAGAGGGTGATCTGTCCCGTCAGAGCAAGGAGCAGCGCGAAGCACTGATGCAGCAGCTCGCTTCCATGCAGGGTACTTCCGAGCTGGCTGCGGTGCAGCAATTCCTCGCAAGTCAGGCGGATATCGAGTTGTCTGCGGCTGAATAAATATTCGCCCGACTACAGGCACAAAAAAACCGGCGCATGCGCCGGTTTTTTTGTGCCCGGGTGTTGCCCGGGATTAACAGCTGGCTTTCGTGTTCGCTTTGCGATTAGCCGTTGGAAGCGCTGTCTACAAACAGGGTCAGGCGCTGGCCCGGCTGTAAGTAGCTGCCTTTGCTGATTTTGTTCCAGCGCACGATATCGCCGATATCGATGCGGAATTTGCGCGCGATGCGGTACAGGGAATCCCCGCTGCGCACACGGTAGGATACTTTGCGGGTGGTACGGTTGCTGCTGTCGCTGTTGCCCGTAGATGAGTAGGCCACCAGCTGACGTCCGGGGCGCAGGGTGTCACCTGGAGCCATATTGTTCCAGCTTGCCAGTTCGCGCACTTTCACGTCGAGGGAGCGTGCAATGCCCCACAGGGTGTCTCCGGGGCGCACGGTGTAATTGGATTTGTTGCCCTTGCCCGATGACTGGCGCTTCTGCACCCGCTGGTCAATTGAATAGGCGTACTGGGCACTGGGGCCGGATGCGCTGGGAATCAGTAGGGTCTGCCCGGCGCGAATACGGCTGCCGCGCAATTTGTTGGTCTGCTGGATGGCCGCCACGGTGGTTTCATAGCGACGGGCAATAACAGAAAGGGAATCCCCCTTGGCGATTTTGTAGCGTTGCCAGCTCACCCGTTGATCTGCTGGCAGTTTCTCCAGTTCCTCGACAAACCTGGCGCTCTTGTTGCTGGGAATCAGCAGGCGGTGGCTACCATTGGGGTCGGTAGCCCAGCGATTGTAGCCCGGGTTGAGCAGATACAGTTCTTCAATCTCCACTCCAGCGAGCTCTGCCGCCTGAGCGAGGTCTATCTGGCTGCCCACATTGACCGCTGTGTAATAGGGTGTGTTGCCCACATCGTGCAGGGGAACGCGGTAGTGGTCGGGGCGCGCGACTACTTCTGCCAGCGCTAGTAGCTGGGGCACATAGCGACGTGTCTCCCTGGGCAGTTTGAGGTCCCAGAAGCTGGTGCCTTTGCCAGCCCGTTGGTTGCGCTCGATGGCACGTCTTACGGTGCCTTCTCCGGCATTGTATGCGGCGAGCACCAGCAGCCAGTCACCATCAAACTTGGCAGACAGGTAGTTGAAATATTCAGAGGCCGCGCGGGTGGACTCCACCACGTCTCGACGGCCGTCGTACCACCAGTTCTGGTTTAACCCGAAGGAGCGGCCGGTAGCCGGGATAAACTGCCACATGCCGGAGGCCTGGGCGTGAGAGTAGGCGAATGGATCGTAGGCGCTTTCCACGATGGGCAGAAGGGCGAATTCCATCGGGACATTGGCCTGCTCCAGCTGTTCCGCTACATGGAAGATGTAGCGACGGGAGCGCTCGGTGACCCGGGCCATATAGCCCTGGTTCGAGGAAAAATAGCTGACGTAATCTTTGACTTTCGGCTGCTCGAGTTCCCGATCCAGGGTGAACCCCCGGCGCAGCCGCTGCCAGATGTCCTTGGGGGGCAGGGCGGGCTCGGATACTGCCAGGATGTTCTGGCTGACGGCGTTCGCCTCAGTGACGTCGACATCGGTATCGGGCGTCTGTACCGCAGTCGCGGTTTGTGGCACCGAGTCAATTTGTGCACAGGCCCCTACTGCCGCAGCCAGTATCGCGACAGCAAATTTCTTATAAACCATTCTGGTGTCCGCAGTCTCTTGTTATTTGTCCGCTCTGTGCATGTCGGCGCTGACGCCTCAATTATCTAGTAATACGCTTGAGCTTTGATTTGTAATTGTCTGATTCTAAAGAGGGTGATTGGTTCCGGTCAATGCAGATTGCTCAAAAAGTGTCCTTCCAGTGGCGTAAAGTGGCGAATATTTCAACAGCAGATGCGTCGGGGGTAGCGCCATGCGCCGCGGCCTGCATGCGGATCTCCTGCGATCCAGTCCGAAGGAATGGGTTGGTGGCGAGTTCCAGGCCGATGGTACTCGGTAGGGTGGGCTGGTTGCGGTCGCGGGTGGCACTGTCCAATTCCTCGCGCACGGTGATATCTTCATTGCCAGGCTCCGCGGCACGGGCAAACTGCAGGTTTGCCAAGGTGTACTCGTGGGCGCAATAGACCTTGGTGTCCTTGGGAAGCGAAGCGAGCTTGGTCAGGGACTCGTGCATTTGCGCGGGAGTGCCCTCAAACAATCGCCCGCAGCCTGCCGCAAACAGGGTGTCTCCACAGAACAGGTGAATGCCGTCGGAGCCGTGGAGTACCAGGGCGATATGGTCCAGCGTGTGGCCCGGGACGGCGAAAACCTCCCAGTCCCGCTGCAGCAGCGTAAACCGGTCTCCATCCGCCAGGGGGGTTGTGACACCGGCGATACTCCCTGGGCCCAAGACTGGACAGTCAAACTCTTCTACAAGAGACACTACGCCGCCGGTGTGGTCGAGGTGATGGTGAGTGAGCAGGATGCCACTGAGACTCGCTCCGTTCAGCGCCTTTTTTACCGGAGTGGCGTCGCCCGGATCCACGACCCAATGTTCATCACCTTTCCGCAGATGCCAGATATAGTTGTCGTTGAATGCCGGTATTGGGCGGATTGTGATCATTGGCTCTCCCCGCTAACCTAGTGTGTTCAAACCGAGTATTGATCGGGCAACCTTAACACAGGGCGCCGGGCCGGTTGACCCGCCGATCGCGGCAGGTCAGATCAAAGCGGGTATCCGTGCCGTGAGGGTCGGGGTATTCCGGCACGCGAGGGGTATTTCATGGGCTTAGGAGCTGCAGATGGGTAGGGAACCGGGGCGCAGATCCCTGTTTAATCGCAGGACGGAACAGATGCTTCCGCTGGCGCAGACCTGTGGAGAGTTGGGTGATTGGTTTGAAAGCAGTCTGGGGCAGGAAATTCTTACCCAGCAGCTGGCACTGGCTCAGCCGTTGGTGGAAGGGCTGTTTGGCTATCACCTGATGCAGGCCAGTGTGGCCCGGCAGGTGGATTTCGCGGCATGCAGCCGGATAAATCACCGCTTCCAGCTAAGCCCTTGTGCCGAGCGGGGTGGAGCTGCCCTGGTAGAGTTCGAGCAATTGCCATTGCCCTCAGAATCCATTGATGTGGCGGTTCTGCACCATATGCTGGATTTTTCCCCGCAGCCGCACCAGGTCCTAAGGGAAGCGGCACGGGTACTGATTCCCGGCGGACACATGGTTCTGATCGGTTTCAATCCGTTTTCCCTGCTGGGGTTTTCTCGGATTTTTCTCTCTTCCTCTCCTTACCAGAAGGGAAATCAGTTGCGCGCTGCCCGTGTCGCCGACTGGATGAACCTGTTGGACATGCAGGCGGGGCCGGTTGAGCGCGGATTTTTCCGCTTGCCATTGCAGCACGCGGATTTGCTGGCCAAAACGGCCTGGATGGAGCGTATGGGCACCCGCTGGCACTTGCCCTGGGGTGGCTTTTACATCATAGTCGCGCGCAAAGAAGTGGCGCGGATGCGCGCCATCAAGCTCAATTGGCATGGCGATAAAAAGCCTGCGCTCAGCGCGGTACCGAGCAGCCCACGGGTTGCTGCCAGGGGGCGCCACCACAAACGCTAGTGTTTGCCGCAAGCTCCGAATTTGACCAATACGTCCCTCTCCAGGGGCGCTATCACTGAACCTGATTCTAATTACAAGAGCCAGACTTGAAACAAGTTACGATTTACACCGATGGCGCCTGCCGGGGAAACCCCGGTCCGGGTGGCTGGGGCGCATTGCTGATGAGCGGCGATGCCGAAAAAGAACTTTGTGGTGGTGAATCCATGACCACCAACAATCGCATGGAGCTGATGGCGGCCATCAAGGCCCTGGATGCCCTCAACCAGCGCTGCCAAGTGGACCTGCATACAGATTCACAATATGTGCGGCAAGGTATCACCGGGTGGATCCACAACTGGAAGCGCAACGGTTGGAAAACCGCGAATAAAAAGCCGGTGAAAAATGCCGACCTCTGGCAGGCCCTGGATGCGGCGATCACGAATCATGAAGTGCAGTGGCACTGGGTGAAAGGGCACGCGGGAAATCCGGGAAACGAGCGCGCGGATGCACTGGCAAACCGCGGCATTGATGAGCTGGGGGAATAAATCCATGCGCCAGATCGTACTCGATACAGAAACTACCGGCCTCGACCCCAAGTCCGGGCATCGCATTATTGAGATCGGCTGTGTCGAGCTGATCAATCGCAAGCTTACCGGCAAGCACTATCACCAGTACATCAACCCCGAGCGCGAAGTCGACGACGGGGCAATTGAAGTGCACGGGATTACCAACGAATTTCTCGCCGACAAACCGGTTTTTTCCCAGGTCGCCGATGAGTTCATGACGTTCTGTGATGGTGCGGAACTGGTAATTCACAACGCGCCGTTCGATGTGGGCTTTATCGATGCTGAGCTAAAGCGACTCGGTAACCCCCGTTGGCAAAGCGTTGCAGTCCACTGTGGTGTGCTGGATACGCTGACCATGGCGCGGGAAAAGCACCCGGGGCAAAAAAACAACCTGGATGCCTTGTGTAAGCGGTACTTTGTCGACAACTCCCAGCGCGACCTGCACGGCGCACTGCTTGATGCGGAGATTCTTGCCGACGTCTACCTGCTGATGACCGGCGGCCAGACAGATCTGATGCTCGCCGGGGCTGGAAGCAGCTCGGAAGAGGGGAGTGCTGAGGAAAATCAGCAGATGGAGGCGGGTACCATTCGCCGTTTGAGTGTAGATCGAGCTCCCCTGTCCGTGGTACGAGCCAGTGCAGAAGAGGAGCAATCTCACGGTGAGTTCCTCGCGCTGCTGGAAAAATCGGCAGGAAAACACTTCTGGTAACAATGCGAAGTGCGGGCGCCGAGTGCCCGCGCTGTCACTACTTAGCGCTTAAATCGCGTAGTAAAAAAGGGGCCACTTGGCCCCTTTTTTACTGGTAATAATCACCGTGCCCAACTACTTCAGAGCGCTGTCACCACACAGAACAGCGCAACGGCAGTGAGGACGATGGTATATGGCAGGGCCATGATAACCATCTTGCCGTAGGACAATCGGATTAGCGGTGCCAGCGCGGAGGTGAGCAGGAACAGAAAAGCAGCCTGTCCATTCGGGGTGGCGACGCTCGGCAGGTTGGTGCCGGTGTTGATGGCGATGGCCAGCTTATCGAAGTGCTCGCGGGTAATATCTCCAGCGGTCAGCGCCGTTTTGACCTCGTTGATATAAACCGTTGCCACAAACACATTGTCGCTGATCATGGACAGCAGGCCATTGGCCAGGAACAGCATGCCCGGTTGTTGCTCTAGCTCGAGGCTGAGCACAAAGTGGGTGACCGGCTCAAACAGATGCTGTTCGTGAATGACGGCAACGATGGCGAAAAATACCACCAGTAGTGCGGTAAACGGCAGCGCCTCTTCGAATGCGTGGCCGATGCGCGCTTCTTGAATAACGCCGTTAAAAGAAGTCAGTAGTACGATAACCATCAGGCCGATAATGCCGACTTCCGCCACGTGGAAGGCGAGGGACAGCACCAGTAGCGCTGCGACAATACCTTGAACCCACAGTTCAACAATATCCCGCTGGGTGCGTTTCTCTTCTTGTTCGCGAGCGAAGTTGGCCAGTACACCGCGCACCGCGTCGGGGAGTTTGGCTCCGTAACCGCAGATGCCGGTTTTTTCCAGCAGGACACAGGTAATCAGGCCTGCGGCAAATGCAGGCATGGTGACCGGCGCCATGTTGACGAAAAATTGAACGAAGTCCCAGCCAGCTTTTTCTGCAATAAGCAGGTTCTGGGGCTCGCCCACCAGGGTGCAGACACCGCCCAGCGCTGTGCCGACAGCGCCGTGCATAATCAGGCTGCGCAGAAATGCGCGGAACTGATCGAGGTCGGAGCGGTGATATTCCACCACTTCGTCATCTTTTGAATGGTCATGTTCATGATGTGGCTGACGGTTGGACGCCACTTTGTGATAAACCGCGTAAAACCCAACGGCGACACTGATCAGTACTGCAGTTACAGTCAACGCGTCTAGGAATGCGGAAAGAATCGCAGATACCCCACAAAACAGCAGGGATAGCGTGGTCTTGGAGCGCACCATGATCAGCAATTTGGTGAACACGTACAGCAGCAGGCTTTTCATGAAGTAGATGCCCGCAACCATGAACATCAGTAGCAGGATTACCTGGATATTATCGGTGACTTCCCGGAAAACCGAGTCGCTGCTGGTCATACCCAATAGCACTGCCTCAATCGCGAGCAGGCCGCCGGGTTGTAATGGGTAGCACTTGAGCGCCATGGCGAGGGTGAAAATGAATTCGCCAATCAATACCCAGCCAGTAATAAACGGCGAGGTGGCGTAAAGCAAGATCGGATTGATGATCAAAAATACGGCAATGGTAAGCTTGTACCAATCGGGTGCTTCACCGAGAAAGTTATCGGTAAAAGCCCGGCCGATGCCGCCATCTGCTCTTGGCATGGTGTCGTTGAGCGCGTTCATAGTTATTACTACTTCCTTATTTCCCCGTAGGCCCCGTACTTGGGCAGGACGAGGCGTTCGGAAACCTACCCATTTCCTGTGAAAAATTCAATTGGTTTTACCGGTTGTCGAGCCTGTGCCCCGGTTTTGTCGATTGTTCGATGGAAATAGGGCCGTTAAAGGTGGACTATCGTGCGGTTTGGTATAAATTGCTTTTCTGCCCCGATTGTTTCCCGACGCACAGCGCGGGCAGGGGAGGAAAGTCACTATATGGAGGAATGGTAGTGGCCCCGGGCAGGAATAATTCAATAAAGATTGCAGTGGTGTAGGCAATGAGTGAATTGCGCGAGATCAACCTGACTTCTGTCAGTCTGGTAAAAGATGAGCTGGTTACGAGTATCGAGGGAGCGACTAGCTATCTGGATCAGTTCGCAGCTGATTACACGGATAAGCCGGCTCTGGAAAATTGTATTCAGGGACTGAGGCAAGTGACTGGCGTCCTGCAGATGGTCCAGCTGACCGCAGCAGAGCTCCTTGCTCAGGAAATGCTGACGGCTATGGGCGACCTGCTGCAGGACCGGCAGCAATCCCCCCAGGAATTGTTGGAAGGGGTGGGCACCGCATTTTATGTGCTGACCCGCTATCTGGACTTTGTTCAAAACCGGGCCGCACCGCGTCCGGAACTGCTGGTTCCCTATATTAATAACCTGCGGCTGGCTCGCGCCCAGGCGCCAGTTCCCGAAAGCCATTTCTTGCGTTGCCGACTGGATGCCAACGTGCCGGGTGCGGTGTCATCTGCTGTGATGTCGGAAGATCTCAAGTCCTTTGTGCGGCGCTTCCGTCATATGTATCAGGTTGGTCTACTGGCTTTGCTTAAAGGCAAACCGCGCGGACCCGCGTACACCATGATGGCCCGTGCGCTGCAGCGAATTGCCAGTGTCTGCGCCGGTCGGCCGAACGGCAAGCTTTGGACCGTCGCCGCTGCTGCGATTTCGGCCATGGCGGCAAGTGAAATGCTGGTAAACCGTCAGCGGGTTATGGTGTTCAGCATGCTGGATCGCCGACTGCGCAACATTGCGCGCGAAGGTGATGCAGCGCTGGATCAGGCCGCGCCACCGGTGCTGGTCAAAGAGTGCCTGTACTGGCTGGCTCTGGCCGGGCAGGGTGAAAAGATGCTCCAGCTGTTCGGCGTAAAGCCCTTGCCATACCGGGAGCCCGAGCTGGAGCGCGATCGCGCCAGCCTGGGTGGCCCTGGTGCAACCGCAATTGCGGCCGTTGCCAATGCCCTTGATGAAGAGCTGTCCGGGGTCCGGCGTATGCTGGATGATGCCGAAATGATCGGTGTGACTGGCCTCGATGGTGAGGGTGGCATGGTGGAAACCCTGCGCCGAATCGCCAATACCCTGGTAATGCTCAATTTCCGCAGAATCGGTGAAAACCTGGCCGGTTCCCTTAACGCTTATCAGAGCTGTGCCTTGGCCGGTGGGCGTGCAGCGGATAATGCGTTGCAGCAGCTGACCAACCAGATCTTGACTGTCGACAGCACCATTCGTGCCCTGCGTCAGAGCTCCTGTATCGAACTGGACGAAACTGGACAGGCGGATATCGCACTGGAGCGCAGCCAGCTCGCTGAGGCTGAGCTCGCCGTACTGAAAGAAGCGGAGGCGGGTCTCTCTTTGATCAAGCGTGCGCTGGCCTCTTATGCGGATTCCGGTTTTGATCATGGCCATATTCGCAATGTATCCACCACTCTCAATAGTGTGCGCGGCGGGCTGGTTGTGCTGAGCCTTTCGCGCGCCGCCGCCGTAGTTGAGCGGCTGGTACATTTTGTCGATGCGGTGATCGATCAGAAAAACGTCGCGCCCGCCGTAGAGCAATCGCTGGAAATTTTCGCCGATGCGATTATCAGCCTCGAATATTATCTTGGTGAGGTGAAGCTCCATCGGAATGCGGACAAGCAATCTCTGGACCTCGCTGTCGAGAGCCTCGAGGCGCTTGGGTATCCGGTGGAGGTTGCCTGATACAGGCCCATGGTGCAGTCTTGGGCCTGTGATCCGGCGAGCTTTATTTTTCTATGACAGATTTCACTCCCGCCGGGTGTGTATTGCCGCACCCGGAATTTCAGCAGCACATCGTTGTGTCCAATGGCGAAGTGCTTTGCTCGGCCCAGGGGCCCATTCACGCTTCCCTCCCCGTACAATTTCCCCCTGCGGTTAAAGACAAAGTTGCCAGCCACTACCTGGGAGAGTGGCGGGGCGACAGTTGTGGCGTGCACTATCTGCCGATTCGCCTGGATATTCCCGGCTGCGAGTGGCGCAGCCTGCGCAGCCTGTTGGGCGTTGTAGAGGAGCCGGTGTTTTTCCTGGTCGGCCGTGCAATGCAGATTGTGAACTGGGATCTGGACCATCAGTTCTGTGGGCGCTGTGGTCTCCGCACCATGTACCACTCGCGGGATCGTGCACGGGTATGCGACCACTGCACACTGGCGGTGTACCCCCGTATCTCGCCCTGTGTCATCATGCTGGTGACGCGCGGAGATGAGTGTCTGCTGGCGCGACATGCCAGGCATCGCCAGGCGTTGCACACCGCGCTGGCAGGTTTTATCGAACCAGGCGAAAACGCGGAACAGGCACTGGCGCGGGAAGTGCGTGAAGAAGTCGGACTTGAAACGGGAAGGGTGCATTATGTGGGCAGCCAGTCCTGGCCATTTCCCGGGCAGCTGATGATCGGCTTCCTGGCGGAGGCAGTGGGTGGCACTCTGGCGCCTGATCAGGAGGAAATTTCCGAGGCGCGCTGGTTCCATCGCAGCGAGGTCCCGGCAACCATTCCTCCCGCAGAAACCCTCTCGGGACAATTGATACGAACATTTATCGAACAAAAAGGGTGAAGGGCGCTACCGCCCTTGGCTGAATGATTATTAGGCAAGGAACAAGATAATGTATATCGCGATTACATTTCTGATTGCCTTTGTCGCTCTGTTATTGGTGTTTTGGGGCGGCAAGGTACTGCTTAAAGGCAGCTGGTTGTTGGGTTTTCTGCGAGGCACCGTCGGCTTGTTGCTATTGGCGGGAGCATTGCTGATCGTGCTGGTGGCACTCGATGTCTACAGCTATCGGAACCTGGCGGATGAGCACAGTGTCGGCACGGTTTCATTCGAGCGCCTTGGTGACCAGCACTTTATGGTGAAATTTGCCGATGACGACGGTATTTCCAAGGAGTTTGAACTCTACGGAGACCAGTGGCAGCTGGATGCCAGGATGTTGAAGTGGAAAGGTGCACTTGCGCGTTGGGGGATCGAGCCGGCCTATCGACTGGATCGCCTGAGCGGGCGCTACCTGACCCTGCAGGACGAGCGCAACAAGGAGCGCTCCGTATACGCCCTGGATGAAAGCGGCCATGTGGTCGATGTATGGAGCACCTTGCGCAATATGGATAACCGGCTGCCGATTGTGGATGCGGTCTACGGCAGTGCCACTTTCTTGCCTATGGAAGACGGTGCTGTATACGAGGTGCGGATCAGTCATACAGGGCTGCTTGCGCGCCCGTTAAATCAGCAGGCGCGTTCAGCGTTGAACGAGTGGCAGTAGAGCCAGGCAGGCAGTTACAAGAACCGATAGCAGTTAAAAGAACCGATAGTAATTGGGGGTTGAGTGGAATTTTTGAGTGAGTACGGCCTGTTTCTGGCGAAGGTGGTCACTGTTGTGGTGGCACTGTTGGTGGTAATCGGAATCATCGTTGCCAATCGGGCACATACCAAGGATCGGCAGCCTGGCCATATTGCTGTAACCCGTTTGAATGATCGCTTTGAGGAAATGAAAGAAACCTTGCTCGAGGCGGTGATGGACCACGCTGATTACAACGAGCGCAGAAAGCAGCAGGAAAAAGACAAGAAAGCGGAAGCCAAGGCGAATGCGAAAAAGCGCAAGGCAGAGCTGAAAGCGGCAGCCAAGGCGCGCAAGGAAGAAGCGAAAAAAACTGGCGCGGACGAGAGCCGCGAAGTGAAAGCGGCCGAGCAGGCCGAGGCAGATGCAGAGGCCGGTGTCAGTGGTGAAGTGAGCGATACAGCTACAGATGAACCTGCTGTGGAAACCGCAGCACAAGCGGATGCGCGCAAGCGCCTGTTTGTTGTGCATTTTGATGGGGATATCAAGGCCAGTGCGCTGACCAACCTGCGCGAAGAAATCACTGCAATTTTGCAGATCGCGGATAAAGGCGATGAAGTTGTTGTGTGTCTGGAGAGCCCCGGGGGGATGGTTGCAAATTACGGTCTCGCGGCCAGTCAGTTGGCGCGGGTACGCAGTGCCGGTGTCAAACTGACCATTGTCGTAGATAAAGTGGCTGCCAGTGGCGGTTATATGATGGCCTGTGTGGCGGATCGTATTCTGGCAGCACCGTTTGCTATGCTGGGATCTATCGGTGTCGTGGCACAGTTGCCCAACTTCCACCGTTTGTTGCAGAGAAATGACGTGGATTTCGAGCTGTTTACTGCCGGTGAATATAAACGCACAGTGACCATGTTTGGGGAAAACACCCAGGAAGGAAAAGAGAAGTTCCAGAGTGATCTGGAGGAAATCCACACGCTGTTCCAGCACTTTGTGTCGGAGTATCGTCCGCAGCTGGATATCGGCAAAGTGGCTACCGGGGAAGTATGGTTCGGTCAGCGCGCCCTGGACCTCGCGCTGATAGACGAGATCAAAACATCGGATGAGTATCTCACCGCGCGCGCGGAGAACGCGGACCTGTTCCAGGTCGAGTACAAAGAGCGCCAGAATATCGCCAAGAAAATCGGTTTTGCTGCGCAGACCGGAATAGAGGGGGCGCTGGCGCGCTTGTTCTCCCGTCTCGCCGCCTGGCGTCATCAGGCACAGTGAAAATAGGGCATCTTTCGGGGGGCTCTTTCAGGAATTCATTCAGGAGCAGGGCCGGGCTTTTATGGGGTGCGGCTCGCGGATAGACTGGTATCGGTATGTACGGACCGGTTAAGGGAATTGCTATGTCTGACAATACTTTTCGCGCGATGCTGGTAGAGGAAGTGGCTGCGGGGAAATACGATCAGGTAATCGTTGATCGCCTTGTTTCCCAACTGCCGGACTATCCGGTTGCTATTTCGGTCACCCATTCCTCTTTGAATTACAAGGATGCGCTGTCGGCGTTTGGTAATCGCGCAGTTACCCGGGAGTATCCGCATACCCCGGGTATCGATGCGGCGGGTACCGTGATCTCCGATGAAAGCGGTACCTTTGCGCCCGGCGACAGGGTGCTGGTAACCGGTTACGACCTTGGCATGAATACTTCCGGCGGCCTTGCCGAGAGGATTGCCACTCCAGTCGAATGGGTGGCGCGCCTGCCGGAAGGGCTCACCGCGCGCGAGGCAATGACCCTGGGGACTGCGGGACTGACCGCAGGACTGTGTGTCGAGAAGCTGCTTGAAGCCGGCGCCGCGCCTGAGGACGGCGAGGTGCTGGTCACTGGCGCTACTGGCGGCGTAGGTTCCATCGCCGTGGCACTGCTGGCGAAACTCGGTTTCAAGGTGGCAGCGGTGACCGGCAAGCTCGAATCGGCGGAGTTTCTCACCAGTCTGGGCGCCTGGAAGGTTCTCGATCGGGAGACTCTGGCACCGTTCGCGGACAAGGCTATTGCCAAGCCTCTGTGGGCATGGGCGGTGGATTCGGTGGGCGGGGAAACCCTGTTCAACGTCATCAAGTGCCTCAAGTACGGCGGCGGTGTTGCCGCGTGCGGTATGGCGTCGGGCGCGCAGTTTCAGGCCAATGTATTTCCCTTTATTCTTCGCGGTATCAGCCTTTTGGGTGTGGACAGCGTGGAGCTGCCCTTGGCAAAGAAGACTGAGGTATGGGAGAAGCTCGCGGGAGACTGGTATATCGGCGAGCAACTGCAGAAAATTGCCGAGGACATCTCCCTGGACCAGGCGCCGGAATTTCTCGCGCGACTGCATCGGGGCCACGGCATAGGGCGTTACGTGGTGGATATGACCCGATAACGCGATTGTGGTCAAAACTGTGAAATTGCACGCAGCCTTGCCATGACCTCGGTGTCAGGCGCGTCTGTTGCCTGCTATGCTGAACCACAGTGCTCTCTAGCCAAAATAATTTTCCATGGGATAGATCGCTCGAAATTTGGGCAGATCAGAAAATGTATCCCTGGTTTTGTCGATCTGGTAGCAAACTTTGTCGGTGAATACCCCGCCCCCTCCCCAAACTCACAACGCCGGCGCACTCGTGCTTTCCGGTGGTGGCGCCCGTGCGGCTTACCAGGTGGGTGTGCTGAAAGCGCTGGCGGAGCTGACGCCGGATTCCGAGCCTCATCCGTTCAAGATCATTTGCGGCACATCGGCAGGTGCCGTGAATGCGCTGGTGCTGGCCACGCACCCCGGGACCTTCAAGGAGGCGGTAGCGCGCCTTTACGACCTGTGGTTGGGCCTTACCGTCGATCAGATCTATCGCAGCAACTTGAGCAGCTTGCTCGGCAATATCTTTACTATCTCGCGATCCTTTTTTAATCACGGTGTGGCGCGCCGCAAACCGCTGGCGCTTCTGGATAATCTTCCGCTACGGGAGCTGGTTACGGAGGTGGTGCCGTTTGGCAATATCCAGCGCAATATTGATGAGGGGCGCCTGCGTGCGGTCAGCATCAGTGCCATGTCATACAACCAGGGCGAGTCGGTCAGCTTCTTCCAGGGTAGTGAAGATCTGAAAGAGTGGCGGCGTTTCCGCCGATGCGGCGAGCGAACCGAGCTTACCGTGGAGCATTTGATGGCATCTGCTGCCATTCCCACGCTGTTCCCTTCGGTTAAAATTGGCGACGAATATTTTGGTGACGGTGCCGTGCGACAGCTGGCGCCGATCAGCCCGGCGTTGCACCTGGGCGCAAGTCGGGTGTTTGTGGTGGGTGTCTCTGATAACCGCTCCCCGGTACACTGGGGGAAGCGGCGCACGGTGGCAAAGCATTCCCCATCGCTGGCGCAAATTGGCGGCCAGCTGTTCAATGCAGCATTTATCGACAGCCTTGAAGGCGACCTCGAGCACCTCGATAGGGTGAATCTGCTACTGGACTCGGTGGACGAAAAACTCCTGCCGGAGCTTGCGCCATTGCGGGCTGTGGAGTCTGCAGTGATTGAGCCGAGCCAGAGCCTGGATCGAATCGCGGGACGCAAGGTACGCTACCTGCCACCTGCACTGCGCTGGCTGTTCCGCTCCACCGGTGCCACGACTTCTGGTGGCGGTGCTTCTGCGGCTAGCTATCTCCTGTTTGAACAGCCTTACTTGGGCGAACTGATGGAGTTGGGATATCAGGATGCCATGTGGGAACGGGAGAAATTGCGTGATTTTCTCCGTCCGCGGACCCAGCTGGTGGAAGCCCAACAGAAAAGTTTATTTGGAATCCGGGTCAAACCGGCAACGGAAGCAAGCAATGGCAATACTCCGTCCTGAAACCTACTTTACTCTCCGCGGAACTATCCAGCGCGGGCTGGCGATTGGTCTGTGCGCGGCGCTCGCTGCCTGTAGCGGCACTACTACCCAGAATACCGACAGCGATGGGGTTCTGCGCCAGCAAAACCAGAGCGAATACCGGCAACTGCTGCGAGAAGCCTATCAGCTGAGTTTTACCCTGGACTTCGACCGGCTGCGCAAGGCCTATGTGCAATCTCCGGAATATAACCCCTATGGCGGGATGAAGCTGGAAGGTTTACCGGAAGCCTACAGCTCAGTGGAGCAGGCGGACTTCGACGATTGCCTGCACAACGTCGACAAAGTGCTGAAGACCAATTACATGAGTCTGGAAGCGCACATGATTGGGGTCGTGTGCAGCGGGCAGGCGGGCGAGTTTGAGCGCGAAGATCAGCACCGCTATATGGTGGAGGGGTTGATGACCTCCATCGAAAACAGCGGTGACGGAAAATCCCAGGAGAGTGCTTTCCTCACCATCAGCACCTCTGAATTGCGTGGCTTCGTGCGCTTGAAAGGCCTGCAGGTACTCGATCAGTCCATCGTGTATGACAAGCAGGGAATCTACGACAAAATGCAGGTGCGTGATCCCGAGTCCGGTGAAGAATATCCGCTGTTTTTTGATGTAAGCCAGCAGTTTGCCCGGGGCTCCGGGGGGGAGTAAGTCTTCCTGATGGTTAGCGCAGCCCCAGGGCTGCGCGATTACATTCTTTAGCCTTTCACGCCTCACATCAGGAATTGGCTGAGTTTTTCCCAGTCAAAGCGGCGAGTTTTGCGATCGCTGAACAGAATCTCCACTCGCTCATCCTCCCACTTGACCACCCGCCCATAGCCCAGTTTCTGGTGGCGAATACTTTCTCCCAGCTGCGGTTTTTTCTGCACTGCCTGCGGTGCATTGATATCCGGATTGTAATCACAGGCTGCCAGATACCTTAGGGCAAGTCGGGTTATCGGCACCCGAGTGGTGAGGTTGTCCGGGCGGGTTCGCAGTGTCGTGCCCAGCAGGTTGCTGAGTGAGAGGTGCATTTCATCCAGAAACAGCGACGGTTTCTGTTCCGAATCGCTGCCCGTTACCTTTTCTTTATCGGCTTCCTGTACCGGGGTCAGCAGGTACAGCTGCTTTTTCGCCCGGGTCATTGCCACGTACATCAGGCGGCGTTCGCTCTCCGTCGACGCGGGCGTGGAAAAGTCGCGCTGCGGTTGGTAGGGCATGTTATGTACGGTCAGGGCCGGAATGATTACCTGATCCCATTCCAGTCCCTTGGCCTGGTGCATGGTGGTGATCTGGATGGCTTCAGCAGGCTCGGTATCCTCGTCGTGGCCCGAGGATTGATCCCGGCTGCGATGTTGTTGCTGCAGCTGTTGCAGGTGTTCGAGGGTTTCCCGCGGGGGCAGGCGCAGCTGATCCAGATACTGGCAAAACGCGAGGATGGTCTGTTGCTTTTCTTCCGCCTGCTGGCGATTGAATGCGTCGTCGCCAATACCGCTCAGGTAATCCAGCTCTCCCAGCTGGCGGCGCACCAGTTCACCGCCATGGCCACGCCACTTTTCCACCTGCTGTAACAGCTCCGCGCGCTGGCGCAGGCGCTTGATTTGCGGCTGGCTGAGGGATTCGGGAATCAGTTTCAGCAACTGTTTGCCCCATCCGCTGCTGTACTGACTGAGTCGTTCACACACAGGCTCAAGTACCGCGCGGGCAATGCGAATATGTGGGGCGGTGAGCCACTCATAGAGGCCCTGTGCGCGACGCTTTGCAGTCTGCTCGGCAAATCGACCCGCGGCAATATTCAGGCTCCAGAACAGCGGGCGCAATTCGCGGCGGGAGAGTACCGTATTGCGGTTACCGGAGCGGTAGGGAATGTTGTTTGCCAGAAGCGCCAGCTCCAGAGGGGCTGCCAGTGACCAGAGGCGGACCAGTATGGCAATTTCGCCGAGGGGAAGCCCCTGCTTCTGGCAGCGCCGTACATGATCCACCAGCCACTTGCCCTCATTGCCGGTGCTTACCTGGTGCAGCTGGGTTTCTGCATCAGGTTTGCCGGACAGACAGAACACATCTGCGCGCTCGCGATTGTTGTGAATGAAGTGGTTGGCAGCCAGGGACAGGCTGTGCCCGTAGCGAAAAGTGCGGCTCAGTTGATAGGTATTGGAGGTCGGGAAGTCCCCGTCGAACAGCCGCAACAGAAATTCCGGGCGCGACCCGCGCCACTCGTAGATGGTCTGATCCGGGTCACCGATGGCGATCACATTGCCGGATTTTCCGTGCAGGACGCGCAGCAGGTAGTGCTGCACCGCATTGATATCCTGGTATTCATCCACCAGGATATCCTGATAACCGCTGCCGTACTCTTCGGCAATTTCCGGCTGCATGCTAAACAGTATGGCCGGGTCGTAAATGAGGTCCGCGTAGGTCACCGCTTTCTGTTCCCGCCGCCAGTCCTCGAAATGACGGAATACCTTCAGAAAATACAGATATTCGTCGCCCAGCTTGAGTTGCTGAAATGCGCTCAGGTCTCCGGTGAGAATGGTTTTGGTGTAATCGACAAAAAACTCTGCGGCCTCGGTTTCCGACTGCTTGCGCGCGCGGATATCTTCGAGCTCCTCGGGTGGCGCGCAGGCTTCAATCGCCTTCCAGATCTGCAGCTGTACCAGTGATTGCGGCAACGGGCTGAGGTTGACCGGGGACAGGTGTCCGCGGGCAATCATGCGCTGATAAAGGCGGTAGCCGATGCTGTGAAAGGTATTCACCGCGGGGGCCCGGTTTCCACACAGGGCCTTGAGGCGCTGGCTGAAGTCTTCCTTGGCGCTGCGGTTGTACATCAGTACCAGCATGTCCTGCGGCGCAATGCCCGCTCCCAGGCGGTTTTTGATGTAGTGGAGCAGGGCGGTGGTTTTGCCGGACCCGGCTACCGCAATGATTTTTGCGTGACCACCGGGATGGTTGGCGATGGCCTTTTGCTCATCCGTGAGATGGGACTCGTCACCTGACATGAAAACTCTGCACTGCCTGAAAAATACTGGATATATTGCCAGTATTGAGGGGGCGGGTACAGGTCTTTTTATACGCTATCGGTGGCTGCGGGGGGATCTTCGGCCTCCCGTTGCAAGGCCAGTTCTGCGATGTACGAGGACAGAAATACCCGACCGGTGAGGTGCTCCAGTAACTTCGAGCGGCTCAGGCGATCCAGCACCGGGCCTTTGACTTCCGACAGATGCAGTCGAATATCGCGGTTTCTGAGGTCCTTGTTGATCTGTTGCAGACGCTCCAGAGCGGTGCCGTCAATACGACTCACGGAAGAGAGGATCAACACCAGCTCGCGGGTGTCCGGATGGCGCTTCAACTCGCTCAGCAGGCGGTCTTCCACGGCGCTGATATTGCTGAAAAACAGGCTTTCATCGATACGCAGGAACAGCAGGTTCTTCTGTGTTTCCACATCGTAGCGCACCACATTGCGAAAGTGTTCGGTGCCTGGCATACGGCCCACCACCGCAATATGCGGGCGGCTGCTGCGCCAGATCAAGGTGGCGAAGGAAAGACCTATCCCCAGTGCAATGCCCACTTCCACCCCAAACAGCAGAACGCCGGCAAAGGTGCACAGCATGGCGATGCCGTCGGTTCGGTCGTAACGCCAGTTGTGTACGAAGCCCTTAAAGTCGAACAGGCTGGCGGCTGCGACGATGATGATGGCTGCGAGCACGGTCAATGGCAGTTCGCTGAACAGGCCGGTGAGGTACAGCAGGATCGGGATCATCAGCAGGGCGGACAACACCCCGGCCAGTGGCGACTTGGCCCCGGCCTCGGCGTTGACCGCTGTGCGGGAAAAACTGCCGGCCACGGGCAAGCCGCCGGAAAGTGCGCTGGTGATGTTCGCCGCACCCAGTCCCAGCAATTCGCCATCCGCATTCAGGCGTTCACCGCGCCGGGCCGCCAGTGCCTGGGCAATGGAGTGGCTCTCTACAAACCCGAGCAGCGCAATGATCAGTGCCGGCAACAACAGCTGGTAGATCGTGGTCCAGCGGAAGTCCGGTAGCGACAACTTCGGCAGTCCCGCGGGAATCTCACCGACGATGGCGAGTTTGTCGCCGAGCTTGAGCCAGTGCACCAGGGCAATTGCACAGAGCACCAGCAACATAGGCATCAGTCGCGCGGCGAGGCGTGCGATCTGCTTCGGTGTGCCCATTCGAAACAGCAGCATCGGCAGCCACAGGCGACTGAAGATCAATATCACCGCCGTGGCGACACCGAATGCCATTGTCGGCAGGTGCGCCTGCGGCAGGTTCTCCAGCACGTGAAACAGTTTCACCGAAGCGGTGTCGCCCTCAGCCTCAATGCCGAGGATGGCGGGCAGCTGGCCGACGATGATCAGTGCGGCGGCACCAGAGACAAAACCACTGATGACGGGATGGCTCAACAGATTGGAAAGTGCGCCCAGCTTGAATAGCCCCATCAGGAACAGGAAAAGGCCGCTGAGCAGGGTGAGCATGATCGCAGCAGCGATATAGGCAGGGCTGCCGATGGCCGCCAGTGACGACAGGGCTGACACGGTCATCAGGGACAGGACGGCCGCAGGCCCCACGGACATGGCGCTGCTACTGCCGAAGGTAGCGTAAGCAATCAGGGGGAGCAGGCTCGCGTAAAGGCCCACGTGGGGCGGCAGGCCGGCGAGCAGTGCATAGGCCAGCCCCTGAGGCACCAGTAACATACCGGAAACCAGGGCTGCAGTGAGGTCGGCTGGCAGCCACTGGCGCTGGTAACTTGTCAGCCAGTTGGGAAAGAAGTTTTTAACCCGCATTACTTGTGCTGTTTGAGGTCGGGGGAGGGTGGACCTCAACAGGATAGCTGGTGCAATGCGGGCCCCGCCAGTGACAGCGGATTCCGTGCCGTATGTTCGCTCCGCTTAGCTGGCCGCCCGGTTTCGATTTTCAAACCCGCGGAATACGAGCATGCCGGTCACCATCGCCAGAGTGAAAACCAGCGCACCGGCTTCTGCGGCGCCGGTTGCCACAATGCCCGGGCCTGGACAGAAGCCCGCGAGCCCCCAGCCAATGCCGAAAACCAGGCTGCCAAGCAACAGGCGTTTGTCGAGCTCACGCTTGGTAGGCAGGTTGATTTCACCTCCGAGAACGGCAGTCTGACGTTTTTTCGCCAGCGTAAAAGCGGGTAGCCCCACGGCGATGGCGCCGCCCATGACCAGGGCCAGGGATGGGTCCCAGGCGCCGAACAGGTCGAGAAAACCGAGGACTTTTTCCGGGTTGGCCATGCCGGACAGCAGCAGGCCGAAGCTGAAAATCAAACCGGAAACAAAGGCGGAAAGAGTGACTTTATTCATTGCTTCAGGCTCCCAGCAGGTGGCGGACGACATACACAGTGGCGAAGCCACCAAACATAAAGCTCATGGTGGCGGCCAGTGACCGGGGCGACAGGCGCGAAAGACCGCAAACACCGTGCCCGCTGGTGCAGCCGGCAGCGTAACGCGTACCGATACCCACCAGCAGGCCGGCAGCGATCAGTACTGGATAGCTGGCGCGGATCTCGATCGCTGGCAGGGCGTGGAATATCCCCCAGATGGCGGGCCCGGCCAGCAGCCCCAGGATAAAGGCGAATTGCCAGCCGCGCTGGCCGCGTTCGTTATTCAGCAGGCCGCCCAGGATGCCGGAGATTCCGGCGATGCGGCCGTTCATCAGGATGAGCCATGCGCTGGCAAGTCCGATCAGTATGCCGCCGGCGAGGGCGGTCAGGGGGGTAAATGCGTTCCAGTCGATGTTCATGGTGGCGAGTTACTCCGCGCAATACAGTTGATACAAAGTTTGTAGCAGGGTGAGAACCTTCGGGTCAGCGACACGGTAATACACCCGTTTGCCTTCCCTGCGGGTGGTCACCAGGCCCTCCCGGCGCAACACACCCAGTTGTTGCGAAAGGCTGGGCTGGCGGATATCCAGTCGCTCCTCCAGGTCGCCTACACACAGCTCTTCCTCGCACAGCTGGCAGAGAAGTAGCAAGCGATCCTGATTGCCCAGCGAACGCAGCAGCAGGGAGGCCTCCCCGGCCGCTGCCCGCATCTTGTCTAGCTGGATGTCGCCGTTGTCAGGCATGGCTGGCATAGGAAGTCCTGCAGAACAGTTAAGTTGAAAACATTATATTGAAATGTATATCGTTCACAAGTATATTTGTTCTGGTTATTTAAATATTCCCATTTGTTCTATATGGCCCGAACGCGGCCTGTTGAAGGGGTACCCAGGATGCAGACTATGACTGAAGCCGATCGTCACCCACTTGTTCAACCGTTTCTGGACACCGCCACGGAGACCTGGAGCTATGTGGTTTACGATCGCGCAGGCGGTTCCGCGGCGGTGATCGATGCGGTTCTCGACTTTGACCAGGCCTCGGGCCGCACCAGCACAGAAGGCGCGGAAAAGATCGTGCAGTTCGTGCGGGAGAACGACCTCACGGTCGAGTGGGTACTGGAAACCCACGCCCATGCGGATCACCTGTCGGCAGCGCCGTTTGTGCGTGAGCAGCTCGGCGGCAAGATCGCCATTGGCGACCACATTCGTCAGGTTCAGGGCATTTTTCGCGACGTGTTCAACCTGGAAAAAGAGTTTCTGGTGGACGGCTCGCAGTTTGATCACCTGTTTCACGACGGCGACACCTTCAAGATCGGCGCCCTGGAAGGGCGGGTTATCTATGTGCCCGGGCACACCCCGGCGGATATGGCGTGGCTAATCGGTGATGCGCTGTTTGTGGGCGATACCCTGTTCCTGCCGGATGTGGGCAGCGCGCGCTGCGACTTCCCCGGTGGCGATGCCCGCGCGCTGTATCAGTCCGTGCAGAAGTTGCTGTCCATGCCCGCCGAAACCCGCATGTTCATGTGTCACGACTACCCGCCAAATGGCAGCCGCGAGCACCAGTGTGAAACCACCGTTGGTGAGCAGAAGCGCAGCAACATCCATTTGCACGAAGGTGTGAGTGAGGATGAGTTTGTAAAAATGCGCACAGAGCGCGATGCCACCCTGGACATGCCGCGACTCATTTTGCCGTCTATCCAGGTGAACATCCGCGCTGGCCAGATGCCGCCGGCAGAAGACAATGGCACCGTGTATCTCAAGGTACCGATCAACAAGCTGTGATCGGGGTATTACACAAGGGCAATGCCACCGAGAGATATTTCACAGCGGAAAAATTAGTTGGAGTAAGTGATGGATAGCAAGCAACTGGATTCCCAGGTGTCCGTATCCGCGGAGCCGACACTGGATCAGATTACTGCCCTGGGCCAACAAGGTATCGAAGTCGTCGTATGCAACCGCCCGGAACAGGAAGCGGAAGGGCAGCCGACGTTTGCCGAACTCGAGAAGGCCGCACAAGCGGGCGGAATGACCTTTGTGGCAATTCCATTTTCCCGCGGTCAGATGCAGCCACAGCATTGCCTGGCTTTTGCGGAATTACTCGATAGCGGCAAAAAGGTGCACGCATTCTGCCGTACCGGAAACCGCTCCTGTAACCTTTGGGCGGGGGCGCGCTGCCTGGGTGGTGCCGATAGAAAGGAACTTCACCAGGCCGCACAGCAGGCCGGATTTGATATCAGTGGCGTACTGGTGAGCTATTAGGAGCTCTGTGTGTGAAAGAACTCCTCAGTAGGGATGCGGGCCGCTCCCTGGTCCGCTTTCTCCCCGCCGCTGCCTGGCTCCCGGGTTACTCCCTGAGTACCCTGCAAAAGGATCTGCTGGCGGCGGTCATCGTCACCATCATGCTGATTCCGCAGTCTCTGGCCTATGCACTGCTGGCCGGATTGCCGGCGGAAGTGGGCCTTTACGCGAGTATCACACCGCTGATCGCCTATGCGCTGTTCGGCAGTAGCAGAACCCTGTCGGTGGGGCCGGTGGCAGTCGCCTCGCTGATGAGCGCGGCAGCACTCGGACAGGTCGCGGCCCAGAACACCGCTGACTACCTGCTGGCGGCGATGCTGCTGGCGCTGCTATCGGGGCTGTTCCTGTTTCTGCTGGGTATATTACGCCTCGGGTTTCTCGCCAACTTTCTTTCCCATCCGGTTATTTCCGGGTTTATTACTGCGTCCGGTATTCTGATTGCGTTCAGTCAGCTGAAACATCTGATGGGCGTCACCGCGCACGGGGATAACCTGCCCGAACTCGCACATTCCATGTTCGCCGGTATCGGGCAGATCAATCTGTATTCGCTTGCACTGGGTGCCGGTGTCGTTCTCTTCCTGATCTGGTCGCGGGGCAGTGCAGTGCGTGTTCTGCAGCGCCTCTCGCTGTCAAAAAATACCGCGGGCTTAATCGTGAAGGCCGCGCCTGTGGTCGGTGTACTCGCGACCATTTTTCTCGCAAGCGGGTTTGACCTGGAGGGGAAGGGCGTCAAGCTGGTGGGTGAAATTCCCAGCGGCCTGCCGCAGCTTATGTGGCCGAATTTCTCTCTGGATCTGGTGCAGCAATTGCTGGTGCCGGCGATCATGATTTCCATTATTGGCTATGTGGAATCGATCTCTGTCGGCAAGACCCTGGCGGCCAAACGTCGCCAGAAAATAGATATGAACCAGGAGCTGATCGGGCTGGGGGCTGCCAATATGGCCTCGGGTTTTTCCGGCGGCTTTCCGGTAACCGGCGGTTTCTCCCGCTCGGTAGTAAACTTTGATGCGGGCGCAGAGACCCAGCTTGCCAGTGTGTTTACTGCACTTGGTATTGCCCTTGCAGCAATGTTCCTCACCCCGTTTCTGTATTACCTGCCCAAGGCCACACTGGCGGCGACGATCATTGTTGCGGTACTTTCGCTGGTGGATTTTTCCATTCTGCGAAAAACCTGGCGTTACTCGCCCAGCGATTTCTTTGCCGTACTGGTGACGATTGTTGTGACCCTGCTGTTTGGGGTCGAAATGGGCGTGTCCTGCGGGGTGCTGGCATCCATCGTGCTATTCCTGTACCGGACGTCCAAACCGCATATTGCGGAAGTTGGGCTAGTGGAGGGCACAGAGCATTTCCGCAATATCCAGCGTCACCAGGTGCGCACACTGCCGCAGATTCTGACAATACGTGTGGATGAAAGCCTGATGTTTTCCAACGCGGCGTTTCTCGAGGAGCGGATTTACGGAGACATCGCTACAACGCCCGAAGTCAAGCATGTGATCCTGATGTGTAGCGCCATCAATGAAATTGACTGGAGTGCCCTGGAAACGCTGGAATCTATCAACGAGCAGCTGCGCGCTTCCGGGATCTGTTTCCATCTGTCCGAAGTCAAGGGGCCGGTCATGGATTCGCTGTCGAAGAGCGGCTTTCTGGACATGCTTTCGGGAAAGATCTTTTTCACCCAGTTCCAGGCGTTTACCACCTTGCGTGACAACCTGGATGGCTGTTAGAAACGCACCCGATACGTATATCTTGAATATCAGGTAAACAGGTCAGGTAAGCAGGTCAGGTAAACAGATAGGGAAAAAGTGCTTTCTTTTCCTCGTCACTGAGTGACTCTACCCGCAGGATGTTATTGCGCGGAATACTGTCCGGGTCCGGGTAGTTTCTCAGGCCGCGCTCCAGGCTCTCTTCGCGCAGCAAGTGCAGGATGGGGTAGGGGGCGCGGTTGGTGAGGTTTTCCGTATCCTCGGGTGCCGTATCCGCGAACTGGTAGTGGGGGTGGAAGCTGGCAATCTGGTAGATACCTTCATAACCCTGGCGTTTCAGCACCCATTCCGCCTCTTCGAGAAAGTAGTTGTAATCGTGGAAGTCCTGCAGGTGGGTGGGGAGGATCAACAGGCTGGTTTCCACTTCCTCCATGGAAGTTCGATCCAGCACCTGAAACTCATCCTGCAGTTCCTCTAGCAGTACCTCATCGCTGGTAGCGTCGCTCACCACAAAGCGGATTTGTCCCGCGCGCAGGGGTTTGCGTGCGAAGGGGCAAAGATTGAGCCCGACCACCACATCCTGCAGCCATCGCTCAACCTGGGCAATTACCGGATCACTGTCGGTCATCGAATTTCTGCGCGCTTACCACATCAGGTCATCGGGGATTTCGTAGTCCGCATAGGGATCGTCTTCATCCACCGCGGTATTGTTCTCCGGCGGTTGCACAACCATGGCCGGGTTGCGCTCGGCGATCTTGTCCGCAACGACTCGCGGAACCAGCTCGAAATGGTCTCCCTCTCCGACGATCAACAGGCGGCCCGCGGTGAGGTGTTCCTGTACCGCGCTGGAGACAAAGATCTTTTTCACCTTCTTCTCGAAAGTGAAGTGATAGGCGATATCGTCCTGGCCTTTGGGGCCCTTGGATTGCTTGTTGCGCTCGATCAGCTGTTTGATCTGGGCGGCAATCGCCTTCTGCCGGGCAGCGGCTTCGCGCTGGGCATTCAGTTCCCGGTCCCGGGTAACCTTGGCTGCGCGAGCGGCCACTGCGGCCTGTTTGGCCGCATCCACCTGGACTTCACCAGACTTCTTGGCCACTTTGCTCTGTTTGCGTTTTTCCTTGCCAATCTGCTTGGCCGTCTTTTTGTCGACCAGTCCGGCCTTAAGCAGTTGGTCCTGAAGTGAAGCCATGGGGGGAACCTGTCTCAGCGGATAATGGATAACTGGCGGCATTTTAACGGAACTCGTAGGTCCTTGGCCAAGCCTTGTTGCGTCTCAGGTATAGCGCGCCGCAGTGTACACGACCAGCTGGCCGTGCTCTGTCCTGCAGGAAGGGATGAGAAAGAGCCGGGCAGGTTAGGGGGGGATGGGCCCCGCTCTGTGCCGGCTAGGCGGTTACCGAGTCTTCCCGCGGGGCGTAGGCCGCCAGGTAGTCGAGCATGACCCGGTTAACGGCTTGCGGCTGCTCCAGCGTGGAGAGATGGCCGGCGCGAGGAATGATATTGATCTGGGCATGAGGCAGACGGGCTGCCAGTGCTTCAGAGCAGGCGGGTGGCAACGAGATATCGTCATGGCCCACCAGTACCAGCGCGGGCTGGGTGATGGAAGACAGGCGGTGATTCAGTGAATCCCGAGCACACAGGGCATTGGCCACGTTTTCGATCGACACCAGCGACATGGCGGCGAACTTTTTCTTCCAGTATTCGACCAACCCCGGTTGGGTTTCCAGGGTATCTTTGCCAAACATCAACTTGGCCACCGTGGGCAACAGCGGTGAGATACCCAGTAGTTTGGCGATCGCCACCATGGTCTTGTACTTGAAGATCTTGAAGCGGGTTTCGGTACCCGCGTGGGTGTCCAGCAATATCAGGCCACTCACCCGGTCGGGGTGGGTGAGGGCCGCACGCAATGCGATCATGCCGCCAATCGAGAGCCCAGCCCAGGTTGCGCTGGTGACCTGCTCTTTATCCAGCACCGCGATAACATCACCTGTCATCGCGTAAATATCCAGTGGCGTATCCGCGACACCGGATTTCCCATGGCCACGCAAGTCTACGTTGATGACCCGGTACTTCTCGGCCAGCGCGGTAAGCTGCTGGTTCCACATTTCCCCATCGCAGAGAAAGCTGTGCAGCAGCACCACAACCGGGCCGTTGCCGGTGCACTCGTAGTAAATGTCGCGACCGTCATGATGTACTGTGGGCATGGACTCTGACTCTAAGGCATTTCTGCGAAGTAACTGGACTCTGGTCAGTAATCAGGTTGCTTACTGCTTGGTAAACACCAGACTGACGGAAACCGGCACCATCGGGCTGATACTGTCCAGACCGGCGACTTCGCGCAGTTTTTCGATACCTTCGAGCAGCTTGTAGTTGCCGGCATTGACCATAATCGGTGCAGTGGAGGTGATCAGCAGGCGATTGTCGTCCAGCGCCGTAACCTGCAGCTGGGCCTTTTCAGTCTGTTGCGAACCGTGAATATCAACGGTGACGTCCGCGGATACGGTCTGGGTTTGGCCGGCTTTCATGGCACTCAGCTTCTCCGTATCTACCTGTGCGGAAACGGTCGCCTTGGCAAATTGCGCGGTATTGAACAGCAATTTTTGCATGCGCTCGTTGCGAATCGGGATATTGGTTTCCACGCTCGCCAGGTCGATGGTCAGGCTGGCTTTGCCGTCATCGGCAATGGTGCCGCTCAGGCTTTTAAAGTGGTGGGTTTCCGCAATAGTCGATTTCTTGACGGAAACAAAATTGACACTGGAGTCTTCTCCGGCCAGTTGCCAGTCGGCCAGGGCAGTAACTGGCAGCGCCAGTAGGGACAGCAGCGCAAGGGACTTGAGCGACATAGGGTGATTCTCCTGTTTCAACCGGATTTGGATTGATCGTCAAAGCTGGTCGCGGATATTTATTGACCAAATTTGACTTGTCAGTTTCAGATAGGAAACATTATCAGGCGGCAGGCCGCGGTACCAGTAAAGATAAGTAAAAACAGTAAAGTAAAAAAGCAACGTAAAAGTGTGCGCACTTTTACGTTGGATCTGGATTTGGAGTCTTTTTACTCGGCAACCCGTTCTACCTTCGGGGGAGACCAGCCGGGGAGCTTTTCCAGGTCCGGTACGTAGACCCGCATGGTGAGGCTCAGGTCGAGGTCCTTGCGCTCGATCGGCAGCCAGTTTTCTTCCGGCACGCCGTCCGGCTTCTCCTTGGCGATATAAATTGAGATGCCGCCGTCATCATTCAGCTTCATCCCCGCATTTTCGCCGACGCTGTACTTCTTTCGCTCGTTGGGAATGAAGAAGCCGTTCTTCAGGTCGTACAGGGTCAGTGACCAGAAGGCACCTGCTGGAGGCAGTTCATCTGCAGACATGTGCAGCACATAATTGTGCATGGCATTCATCGGTTCGCCATCCGCAGTGCTGACGCTTGGGTAGACCGCTTCTTCCATGGGCAGGCCGATAGGACCAAATACCGACACCGTCAACAGAGTTTCCAGATCAGTCTGGCCTTTGGGCTGGAACATTTTGGGCTGCAATCCGGCCATTTTTTCTTCATCTGCACTTGAGACAAGCGTTTCTTTTTGGATGCGTTCTGCTATATCCCGGATGCGACGCTTATCGACATTGGGGACTTTATCGGCATCGAAGGTGTTCCCAGGTTCAATACCGAAGTGTTTGTACAGCGCCAATATGGACTGGTCCTCGGGGTTGTCCTGAGAGAAAGTGGTGTGATTGAACACAAACTGCATCACTTCAAACAGATTGTCGCCGAACACTGCGACATCGGTTTCACCGACAGCCGGAAAGTCAACGGGCTCCGCGGGAAGTGCCGGCTTGCCGATAAATGTGCTGAGCGTTACCGGCGTTACGCTTTTCATCTGCTCGATGATCTTGGCAAAGCGGTCTTTGACCTGGCTGTGGGGCATCACGCGAAATACCGCAGAGACAAAGTCGCCGCTGGCTTCAAACACCTTATCGACCCCCTCCACCGGCTCGCCATCATAGTTTTGCGTGCGCTCGCTGTAGATGAGCAGGGTCAGCGGTTTCTCGAAGTCGCCGATGCGGGTGGACAGCGGAACGTTCACATAGTGATCGTAGGCGGTGATCATCAGGGACGCGTAGTCGGTATCAAATGCAGGGATCCTGAGAATGACGGGTTCAGTGCGCAGGTCCAGCAGGCAACTGATATACAAAGTGTCATTGTTGGGCCGAGCAATTTCGCGCGTTGTATGGTCCTTGAGTTCGGTATCTGCATCGCAGGCATTCCACCCGCCAATGGTGGCGGCGAACTTGTTATTGACGTTGTACATCGTCACATACTGGTATGACCGGGTAACCAGGTCTTCCAGCAATTCATCGCTCATTGCCACACCTGCGCGGCCGGAATCGGTCTGATCGTCGGTACCTGCGGCGTCCGCGTCTTGTGGCGCCGAGGTCACACCCTGACTTTGCTGGGAATCCGCTTTGTCCCCGTTGTCATTGCTACAACCGGGCAGGCAGAGTCCGCTGAGGACGGCGCCCAGGAGCATGAAAGTGAAACCGGCGGATGCACTTTGCCTAAGAATCTGCATGAGCATTCCCTTTCTCGTTCGCTTTCTAGCCGAAAACGGTCGGCGAAGGTGTTCGTAGAGAAGTTAGTTATAGAAAGCGTAGACGAATTTAGGCGCCACCTCGGGTGGGGCGTCGGGCAGGGAAATACACAAAAAAAAGCCGGCTGGCGCCGGCTGCAATCATTGAGGATGTTTCCCAGTGGTGGCGGTTGGGGTATCCGCCGGGGAGGACCGGATGCCGCTGGGAAACCGGCATCCGGGTTTGGGTCTTGTATTGCGATCAACTGGCCATCGACAGGGTTTCTGCCGGCTCGTCGCTGACCGAAGTGCGGATCAGGTGATCAAAGGCACCCAGCGCGGCGGTGGCGCCGGCACCCATGGAGATCACGATCTGCTTGTAGGGCACGGTAGTGGCGTCACCGGCGGCGAACACTCCAGGGATGGAGGTGGCGCCGCGACTGTCGATCACGATCTCGCCCATACGGTTCATTTCCAGGCCGCTGCCCTTCAGGAACTCGGTATTCGGCACCAGCCCGATCTGCACGAAAACGCCCGCCAGATCGAGTTGCTTGCTTGCGCCGCTGACACGGTCGGTGTACTGCAGGCCATTGACCTTGCTGCCATCGCCGAGCACCTCGGTGGTCTGCGCATTGGTGATGATGTCGATATTGGCCATAGAGCGCGCCTTGCGAACCAGCACCTCATCCGCGCGCAGGGTATCTGCGAACTCCAGCACGGTAACGTGCTTTACGATGCCCGCCAGGTCGATGGCGGCTTCGATACCGGAGTTGCCACCGCCGATCACGGCCACGTGCTTGCCCTTGAAGAAGGGGCCATCGCAGTGCGGGCAGTAGGCCACACCTTTGGTGCGGTATTCAGCCTCGCCGGGAACACCCAGTTCGCGCCAGCGTGCGCCGGTGGCGAGCACCACGGATTTGCTTGCCAGGGTGGCGCCGCTCTCCATTTGCAGCTCGATCATTTTGTCGCGTTTCAGCTCTGCAGCGCGTTGCCCGGTGATGATGTCGACACCGTACTCTTTCACGTGCTGTTCGAGGCTTGCCGCCAGTTTGGGGCCTTCGGTATATGGGACAGAGATAAAGTTCTCGATACCCACGGTATCCATTACCTGACCACCGAAGCGTTCCGCCACCAGACCGGTGCGGATGCCCTTGCGGGCCGCGTAGATCGCTGCTGCCGCACCGGCCGGGCCCCCGCCCAGTACCAGCACGTCGTAGGGCTCGCGCTCGTTCAATTCTTCCGCCTTGCGCGCTTCGGCGCCGGTGTCGATCTTGGCCACGATTTCTTCCAGGCTCATGCGGCCCTGGCCGAAATGCTCGCCGTTCAGGTAGACCGCCGGTACCGCCATGATCTGGCGCTCGTCGACTTCTTCCTGGAACAGGGCACCGTCGATCATCTCGTGGGTGATGCTCGGGTTCAGTTTCGCCATCAGGTTCAGCGCCTGCACCACGTCCGGGCAGTTCTGGCAGGACAGCGAGATATAGGTTTCAAAGTGGAATTCACCCTGGATATTGCGGATCTGCTCCTGCAGCTCCGGGTCCGCCTTGGATGGGTGGCCGCCGGCTTGCAGTAAGGCAAGGACCAGGGAGGTGAATTCATGTCCCATGGGAATGCCGGCGAAGCTTACACGCGGGGTTTCTCCGGCTGGCGCAATGGCCATGCTCGGGGTGCGCTTGCGGTTCTCCTGCTTCATTTCGATCTTGCTGGAGAGGCCGGCAATTTCGCTCGCGAGGTTGCTTAGTTCAACAGCTTTGGGGCTGCTGTCGGCGGACACACTGATCTCGATCGGAGTGACGATATTCTGCAGATAGGTGTCCAATTGTTTCTTTACGTTTGCGTCCAACATCGGTGTGTCCTGGTATTCGGTAGTTTGTGGTTCTTTGTCTAGTCCTGTGGCGGTGCTGCTGACAGGTGCAGCCTTGCAAAACACGCCGTGAACCCATCCATGGGGGCTCTTCCGCGAGGTCCCTCTCGCGGAAGGTTTCGCAAGGCTGCCCCTGTCATCAGCACCTTCCCGGCTAGCTCAGTGCTCTGATCTAGTCGGGAAGTACTAGCTCTTAGATCTTGCCGACGAGGTCCAGAGAAGGCGCGAGGGTTTCTTCACCTTCCTTCCACTTAGCCGGGCACACTTCACCCGGGTGGGCGGCAACGTACTGGGCCGCCTTGATCTTGCGCAGCAGGTCCTGGGCGTCGCGGCCGATACCGCCAGCGTTGATTTCAACGATCTGGATCTTGCCTTCCGGGTCGATCACGAAGGTGCCGCGGTCCGCGATGCCTTCTTCCTCAATCATCACACCGAAGTTGCGGGTGATGGTGCCGGTGGGGTCGCCGATCATCGGGAACTGGATCTTGCCGATGGTCTCGGAAGTGTCGTGCCAGGCCTTGTGAGTGAAGTGGGTGTCGGTAGAGACGGAGTAGATCTCAACACCCAGCTTCTGGAACTCGGCGTAGTTGTCGGCCAGGTCGCCCAGCTCGGTCGGGCACACGAAGGTGAAGTCCGCCGGGTAGAAGAAGACCACAGACCACTTACCTTTCAGGTCCGCATCGGATACGTCGAAGAAATCACCAGACTGGTAGGCCTTGGCGTTGAACGGTTTGATTTCGCTGTTGATGTAGTTAGCCATGGTATTTCCTTATCTCCTGAGAGAAATTTTGCCCCGTGTTTTGGGGCGTTGGTTATCGGGTACGGGGTAAATACTATTGGCTTGCCATATTTAATAAAAATTATTGATTTAAATGGCTGTGATTGGTTTTTGCTATCACGGAGGCCGCTTAGATAGCCTGTTCGGCGCGGTCGGATCGGGTCGGTTGAGTTGAGGTGGGTGCGATTAGGGGAATCGGGTACTGATGCCCAGCGCGAAGAGGCCGGGCCGGATATCCATGCACCCGTTGCCCGCTTTGGTGTTCGGCGCCTATTGGTCTACCCTTGTCAGACGTGGCTGCTCGCTGGACGAGTCCCGTAAGATAAAAATCATAAATAACTGCAATCGCCGAGGTGCTGCACGAACCTCCCGGCAAATTTAAATCAAAAAAATCTGGCCTACTTGCTCTCGTCGAGAAATCACCGCACGTTACTCGCTATGTGGCCAAGGAAAGCACTATGAAACTCGCCATCCTGTCCCGAGGACCAACCTGCTATAGCACCCGTCGTTTGAAGGAAGCCGCGGTCAACCGCGGTCACGATGTCAGCGTGCTGGATACCATCAAATTTGCAATCGATCTGGAGCGCGGTGCGCCGGATCTTTACTATCGGCAAAAGCAGATTGCCGATTTCGATGCGGTACTGCCTCGCATTGGTGCCTCCATTACTTATTACGGTACTGCCGTCGTCCGCCAGTTTCAGGAAATGGACGTCTTTTGCGCAAATACCGCCCACGGTATCAACAACTCCCGAGACAAGCTGCGCAGCTTGCAACTTCTCAGTCGGCATCACATCGGTATTCCCCGGACCACCTTCGTTCACAACAAGAAAGACGTGCTGCCTGCTATCGAGCGGGTCGGTGGGGCGCCGGTTGTGATCAAGTTGATCGAAGGCACCCAGGGTATCGGTGTCCTGTTGGCGGATACGGTCAAGCAGGCGGAAGCCATCATTGAGCTGCTTCAGGCCCAGAAACAAAATGTGCTGATCCAGAAATTCGTTGCCGAGAGCAAGGGCAAGGATATCCGTGCGTTTGTGGTCGGTGATCGCGTAGTGGCGGCAATGCGCAGGGTGGCCCAGGGCCAGGAATTCCGCAGTAATGTCCACCGTGGCGGTATCGCAGAGCCCGTGGATTTGCCCCAGGAGTATATCGATACCGCCGTGCGTGCCACCCAGATCATGGGATTGCAGGTGGCCGGGGTCGATATGCTGGAGGGAAGTCGCGGACCGCAGATACTCGAGGTGAACTCTTCGCCGGGGCTCGAGGGCATTGAAACCTGCACCGGCCTCGATGTGGCGGGTGCGGTTATCGAATATATTGCCGCCCAGGTGGACTTTCCCGAGATCGATGTGCGCCAGCGGCTGACGGTCAGTCGCGGATACGGCGTGAGCGAAATCTATATCCCTGAAGGATCCAAGTTTGTGGGAAAAACCATTGCCGAAACCCAGCTGGACGAACACGATATCAATGTGCTGACGCTGTACCGGGGAGCCAAGATTATTCCAAACCCCAAGCAAGAGAGAGTACTTGAGCCCTACGATAAATTGCTGTGCTTCGGCAAGCTGGAAGCCATGCGCGGTATGGTTCCCGCGAAGACCCGCCGCAGACGTCAGCCAGATATCACGGATCTGCCCGCTGATGCATATTCTGCAGCCGATATTGAGCCGGTGGAGTAGTGAGGAGGGCTAGGTGGCTAATCGTTTGCGCCAACTGTTCGGTATAAGGGCGGCTCTGCCCATGTTTAAATATCCAAAGTAACCCGGAGCGTCGGTCTGCCCCAATGAGGCCGGCGCGATCACACTGGCCGGCGAGCATCTTGCTGACGCTGATCCAAAGACAGTTATCTGGATATAAGCAATGGACACTGAATTCGATTTCGCAAACGCGTGGGAGCAGTGGCAGGCTGCACTCACTTCCCCGGAAGCTTTCAGTCAGGCCGTCATTATCCTGCTGGTCTACTTTTTGGCCTGGGTTCTGTCTCAGCGCATTCTGAAACTTCTACCGGTGCTGGCCAGCCCACCGGTCTCTCCGGAAAACCAGCCGTTGCGCTTGTTGCTGTTTCGTTGCGGCAAGTTGCTGTTTCCCCTCCTGGCGATTTTACTGCTGAAAATTTCTGCGGCGTTTGTGCCGCTCGTCAGTGGCGGCAACTGGTTGTTGCAGTTCGCGCTGGCGGTGGCTCTTGTCCTGTTATTCCATTCCTTCGTTCGCACGGTGATCAGCAATAGCACGGTCGCGAAACTGTTTCTCTGGGTGGGGATGCCGATACTGTTCCTGTACGTACTCGGCGCCCTGGATGACGTGGTGCAGGTGCTGGACTCGATGGCGATTCAGGTGGGCAATATTCGCCTGACAGCCTACGGTATTGCGCGCACGGCCATCTTCGGCTCGCTGTTATTCTGGTTGGGCCGAATATCCAATTCAACCGGGCAGACCATCATTCGCAAGCAGGAAACCCTGGATTTCCGCACCCGTGAAGTCGTTGCCAAGCTGTTTGAAATTGGCTTGTTCGTCATTATTGCGGTGCTGATCCTGCAGTTGATGGGTATCAATCTCACGGCGCTCGCGGTTTTCGGTGGCGCAGTTGGTGTGGGTATTGGTTTTGGCTTGCAGACAATCGCCTCTAACTTTATTTCGGGGATCATCATAATCCTCGATCGGTCGGTATCCGTCGGCGACTATATCGAAATGGAGGATGGCCGGAAGGGGTTGGTAACCCAGCTCAATATGCGCTCCACCACGTTAGAAACCTATGATGGAAAGGACATAGTGGTACCGAACGAAAAGTTCGTCTCCAACTCTTTCATCAACTGGACCCACAAAAATAAAAAGCAGCGCTACCGGGTGGACTTTGGTGTTGGATATAACACCGATGTCCGTGAGCTGGTGGAAATCATCAAGGAAACAGTTGCCAAGCATCCCCAGGTGTTGAGCGGGAAAGAGGTTCCTTTTGAAGAGCGCCCCGACTGTGAAATCGACAGTTTTGGCGACAATGGGGTGAACATGTTTGTTGAGTTCTGGATGGAGGGCATCGATGACGGACGCAACCGGGTGGGTGGCGACCTGCTGTTGATGATCCTCGAGACACTTCAGCAACACGGTATCGAGATTCCCTTCCCGCAGCGGGATGTGCGTCTGGTCAGTGTGCCGGAACAGAAAGTCACCGTGGGTGCCTGAGGTTAGTGGCTCACTGACTTTGGGGCTCAGATCCACGCCAGCGTGGCGAGCCCGGCAATCAATGCCGTCAAGGCAAGGGCGAATAGTTCGATCAACCCGTCCTGGGCAACCAGGGCGAGTCCAAACACGGTGAGTGCCAGCCCGGCGATGGTGGCGGAGAAGGGCAGTATCTCCATGGCGGGCAAAGCTGCTGCGATGGCCGTGCAAAGAATTGCTGTCAGGTAGGTTCCCCCGCGTTGAACCAATACCGGCAGACGGGGACGCAGCCAGCGATCGATAAGTGCAGCCGGGCGTTGCAGCCAGTACAGGGCCCGGTGGAAACTCGGCGCGGCAAAGGATTTCTTTAACAGCCACTCAGGTAGCCACAGGTGGCGCCGCATCATCAGCATCTGCACCGAGACCAGCAGCGTCAGAATGCCCATCACGGTAGGGATACCCGGGATACCGGATAGGGGAGAGAAGAGGATCAGGCCGACCAGCAGCAGGATTGGCGCAAAGGAGCGGTCGCCCACCGCCTGCAGGATCTCACGCAGGTAGATTCGATCACGCCCCTCGCTGAGGCGCGCCAGCTGCTGCAGGAGCTGTGACAGGTTCTGTATATCCTCAGGCATGGCGGTTCAGCTTCAGTGGTCCCCGTTCCACAAGTCGCGTCATAACAGCTTAAACCGACCCGGGGGGGTTATCCGCCTGTACCGATGATTTTGTGTGTCGCTGGTGCCATTCCAGCACGAATACCGTCAGTGCCGGAAGCATGGTCAGGGTAACCAGCATTGCACCGATGATCCCGGCCATCACAATCACGCCTACCCCCCGGTAGAGCTCGGTGCCGGCTCCCGGTAAAAAAACCAGCGGCGCCAGACCGCAGATGGTGGTGATGGTTGAAATGGCAATCGGCCGCAAGCGGGAATCCACCGCTTCCTGTACGGCTTCCACCGCGGGCATGCCGTCCTCCTTCAGGTTGGATATCGCCCGGTGCACGATCAGGATCGGGTTGTTGACCACGGTACCCATCAGGATGAGAAAACCCAGCATGGAGATCATGTCGAAGGGCTGGTGGATACCCTCAAACCCGAGCCCGCGCAACATTCCCCCCACGAGATTCAACAGCGCAAGTCCCGCGATACCGCCGGCAATACCGAGCGGTATGGTGGTCATGATGAGCAGCGGATATCCCCAGTGCGAGAAGATTGCCACCATCAGCAGGTAAATGATGGCGAGTGCCACCAGATAGTTGCTGCCCAGTGATGCGCGGGTGGCGTCCAGCTGATCGGCGGCACCTGAGATGTCCATGGAGACTCCAAGTGGTACTTTGCCGGTGTCCCGCAGGTGCTGAACGAGTTCCGTGCGCACCCTTTCCACCCCGGTTTCCAGGGCAACGGAGCGGGGCGGAATGATATTCAGGGAGACGGTGCGACGCCCGTCGATTCGGCGCACAGTGGCCGTGTCCACGGTTTCTTCGATACGCGCCAGCTCTGACAGCGGCAGCACTGCACCGGTCGGGGTGTAGACAAAGATCTGCTCCAGTGTCTCCACGGTGGCTTCCGGCCCCTGCTGGTTGTAGAGGTAGATATCGATCTTGTCGTCATCCAGGAAAAACTCATTGACGAAAGCGCCGTCGGTGAGGGCGGCGACGGCAAAGCCGATATCCTCCGCACTCATACCCACCTCCTCGGCGCGCTCCCATCTTGGCTTTACCTCCAGCAATGGCTGCGCCAGTGACAGGCTGGTGGGCTGGGTCTGGATGTTCGGGTCGTCGAAAATTTCCCGGGCGCGGCTGTAAGCGGCGCGGGCAACCTTGTACAGGTCGGCGAGATTCGACCCGGAAATATCCAGATTGACGCTGCGGGTGCCGCCGTCATTGCTGCTGATGATGGAGCCGCGGGTGGCAAATGCGCGCATGCCGGGATAGCGCTCGTACTTGCGCACAATCGCGCGCATCAACGCGTCGATGTGCCGCGGGTCCTTGGTTTCGGCAATGATGCGCAGGCGCTGCGGGGACACACTGAGAATGAAGAACTTCATTGCCGGCACTTCCGCTTCCCCGCTGTCGAAAGCCGCCGGATCATGGTCCACAAACGGCAGGAAATACGCCTGCAGCTCGAGGCCAATCTCCTTCATGGTGGCCAGGTTGTAGCCCGGTGGCGCATTCATGCTGGCAAAGGTCTTCGCTTCCTCGCCCTCGGGAAGGTATTCCGCGGGCGGGGTCAACAGCAGGACGATGGCGAGGCTAGTGATAACAGTGATGGCGATACAGTAAATACGCCTGACGGGGGAGGCCAGCAGCCACTGAATCCGGCTGATGACCGTGTGGCGCAGTCGGCTGTGTTCAATGTTGTCCGCACTGGTGCCGTCAAACCTGAGACGCGCGCTGGCGGTGGGGATCACGGTAATCGCCACCAGCATCGACACCAGAATGGAGGCGGAAATAGCGATGGCGATATCCGAATAGAGCTGCCCGGCCTCTTCGGCAATAAACACCACCGGCAGAAACACCATCACGGTGGTGAGGGTAGAAGCCAGCACCGCGGGCCATACCTTTTTCACCCCGCTGATGGCCGCCTGCAAACGGTCCAGGCCGCGGCGGCGTTCCAGCTCGATACTCTCCAGCACCACGATGCTGTTATCCAGGGTCATGCCAATGGAGAAAGCGACACCGGCGAGGGAGATCACATTGATGGTGCGCCCCGCAATCAACAGGCCGATAAACGCGGCGATGGTACAGATGGGGATGCCCACTACACCCAGGGCGGTTGCGCGCAATGAGCGCAGAAACCAGTACATGATGGCTGTGGCCAGTAGCGCCCCCAGCAGCAGGTTCTTCCACACATTGAACACCGACGACTCCACGTAGCCCACGTCATCGGCGGTGAGCGAAAGCTGCAGACCCTGGGGAATCAGCAGTTCTCGATTGATCTGCTCGACTTCCTTCTCCATCGCCCGCTTGATGTCGATCACATTGGAGCCGCTCTCCCGGCGTATGGACAGGAAGATGACCGACATGCCGTTCACGTAGGCGCTGCTGCGGATCTTGAAGTGGTCCAGCTGGATGTCGGCCACATCGCCGAGACGCACGATACTGTCGCCGTCGCGGCGCAGGATCAGTGCGCGCAGCTCCTCCAGGTCCTTGAAGCGCCCCAGGGTGCGCAGCAGATACCGGCGCTTGCCGCTCTCCACCTCACCGCCGGAAATATCGCGGTTGCGTGCGCGAATGACGGCGCGTACTTCCGTCAGGGTAAGGTTGCGTTCGGTCAGCAGTTCCGGTTTCAGTCGGATCTGGATCTGGCGCTCGGCCCCTCCGCCCACACCCACCTCGGCCACGCCGGGCACACCGGACATACGCGGACGCACGTTGTCCTCCACATAATCCCGCAACATGTCCATATCCAGGTTGCGCGGGTTGCCGGCTAGTGGGGACACGCGGTAGTACATGAAGGCGTTGGAGGAAAAGGAAGTGGCATACACCCTCGGCTCATCCACGTTTTCCGGGTAGGAGGGCACCTGGGTGAGGGCGTTGTTGACGCGGATCTGCGTTTCGAGGATATCCACGCCGAAGGGGAATTCCAGTTCGATTTCTGCAGAGCCGAGATCGGCGGTTGACTGCAGCTCCTGCAGATAGGGAATATTGCGCAGGTACTCCTCCTGCTCGATCAGGATTTCTTTCTCGATATCCTGCGGTGTGGCGCCGGGCCAGCTGGTGCGGATGGAAATGGTGCGCACTTCCAGATCGGGAATCATCTGCACCGGGATGCGGAAGGCCGCCACCACGCCGAGGATGGCAATGATCAGCACTGCCACCGTAACCAGGATGCCGTTCCTAACGATCTGCTCGAACATCAGCCGTCGCCCGCGCGCGTGGCCGTTGGTGTGGGTTTGAGAAGGACTTTCTGCGCCGGCTGCAGGCTCTCATTGCCGCGCACTATCACACGTTGACCCGCGGTGAGTCCGGACTGGATTTCAATCATGCCATTGAAGCTGAGCCCGGTGGTTACCTGTTGCTCGTTCACTTCCACCGCCTGGTTCCAGTCAGCGCCGGGGGCTGCGACCCACACGGTGATGCGTCCGTCGGGATAGCGCAGTACGGCGTCGCGCGGTACGGCGATACCTTGCCGGTCACCTTTCAATTGCAGTACGGCAGAGGCGGACATACCGGGAATCAACGCTGCGCGCTTTTTATCTTCGCCCTCGATGATGGTGCGCAACAGGAAGGTACGGCTGCCGCTGCGACTGACAGGCACCTTGTGTTCCACTCGGGCATTGATCGCATTGCCACTGTCGATGGTTACCCGGATACGGGTGTTTGGCTGAATGCGCGGGAAATAGCGTTGGGGTACCTGGAAATCCGCACGCAGGGATTCGGTATCCACCAGTTCGAACAGGGCCGATCCGGGCTCCACCCACTCGCCCACATCCACCTCGCGCAAGCTGACGGTGCCGGAGAAGGGCGCATTGACCTGATGTCGCCGAAGCAGGGCGGACAGGCGCTCGGTTTCCACCTGGGCTGCCTGCAGCAATGCCGTGCGCTCGCGCACTTCGGAACCGAGATTTTCCACCTCTGTCTCCGCTACGTGATTGTCGCCCAGCAGGCTCTGCAGCTCCGCGAGACGCCGGCGGCTGTCTGCAAGGGTTTCCCGTACCCGGGCCACTTCTGCCAGGGCGGCGTCGCGGCTGATACTGCTGAGCTCCGGGTCCAGCTTCAGTAGCAAATCGCCTTTATCAACGCGGTCACCGATGTCAGCGTGAATATCCTGAATCAACCCGGAAACTTCCGCGGAGAGCAGAGCCTGGCGCAGGGGATTGATGGTACCGGTGACAGGTACTTCCTCAACCAGTGGCTGACTGCGCGCAATGACGGCTTCAACCGTAATGGGCGCTGCAGTGGTGGAATCATCTGCCGCGCTTGCCGGGGGCTGAATATAGAAAAGCAGCACGATGGATGTAAGGAATCTGATGAACCACATGGAGCAATATCGTTAACGGTATCTGGCTAGTGTAGTAATCACGCTCGCGGACATCACTCGCAGACATTGTCTTCAAATAAACAAAACCAATGGGGGTGATTTGCTTGCTTTATTGATGGAGCGGCAGTTTGCGAAATTCCTGGGCTTTTCCTGTTCGTTGGCGCGTGTAGCTTGCTTTTGCCCGGATAGTGGCTGTGTCAGTGCCTATATTCAAAGCCAACAATATTCAGAACGAACCAGCGAGCAACTCGCAGGAGGCACTGACATGCTCAAAAAGACGATCCCACTCTGTACCGCCATAGCCATGACGATCGCGACACTCTCGGCAAGTGTATCGATTCAGGCGCAAGACGAGCCGATGCCGGGAGAACCCAAGCCCAACAGTTTCTGGTGGCCAGATCAACTGGATCTCTCGCCGTTGCGGGATCACGGGAAATCTTCCAGCCCAATGGCCGACGATTTCGATTACGCCAAAGCATTCAACAGCCTGGACCTGAATGCGGTTAAAAAAGATATCGAGAAGGTACTCACTACCTCCCAGGATTGGTGGCCGGCGGATTATGGTCACTACGGGCCGCTGATGATCCGTATGGCGTGGCATTCCGCAGGTACTTACCGCGTTGGTGACGGCCGTGGCGGTGCCGGAGGTGGTCAACAACGTTTTGATCCGCTCAATAGCTGGCCGGATAACGTCAGTCTGGACAAGGCCCGTCGACTGTTGTGGCCGATCAAGCAGAAATACGGCAAGTCGATTTCCTGGGCAGACCTGATGATTCTCACGGGTAACGTGTCTCTGGAGTCCATGGGGTTCAAGACATTCGGTTTTGCCGGCGGCCGCGAGGATGACTGGGAACCAGAGCTGGTCTACTGGGGACCGGAAACCCAGATGCTCGACTATGAGAAACGCTTTAAAGGCAAGCAGCTGGATCGGAAACTGGCTGCCACCGTTATGGGCCTGATCTATGTGAACCCGGAGGGCCCGGGGGCCAGCCTTGACCCGAAGCTGGCCGCAGAAAAGATTCGCCTGTCATTCGGGCGCATGGCCATGAACGACGAGGAGACAGTTGCCCTGATAGCCGGAGGGCATGCGTTTGGTAAAACCCACGGTGCGGTCAAGCACGAATGTGTCGGTAAAGAGCCTGCCGCAGCGCCGGTTGAGCAGCAGGGGTTTGGCTGGAAAAACAAATGTGGCAAAGGTAATGCCGAGGATACCTTTACCAGTGGACTCGAGGGTGCATGGACGATCACGCCGGCGCAATGGAGCCACAACTTCCTCGACAATCTTTTCAAGTTCGAGTGGAAGAAATCGGAGTCACCTGGTGGCGGAACCGTGTGGATTCCAACCGATTCCAATGCCGCCAACATGGTGCCGGACGCGCATCTCAAGGACAAACGCCACGCGCCAATCATGCTGACGACGGACCTGGCACTGAAGGAAGACCCTGCCTACCGCAAAATTTCCGAGCGCTTCAAGGACAACCCGAAAGAGCTGGAAGATGCGTTTGCCAGAGCCTGGTTCAAACTCACCCACCGGGATATGGGACCGAAGGCCCGTTATCTGGGCACGGAAGTACCGAAAGAAGACCTGTTGTGGCAAGACCCGCTCCCGACAGCAGATTACCAGCCATTGGATGAGCGGGATGTGTTAAAGCTGAAAGGCGAGATTCTGTCGTCCGGGCTGACAGTGCCGGAGCTGGTGCGGACCGCCTGGGCCTCGGCTTCCACTTTCCGCGGGTCCGATATGCGCGGCGGTGCCAATGGTGCCCGCATACGACTGGCTCCGCAGAAAGATTGGCCAGTCAATAACCCGCAAGAGCTCAACAAAGTGCTGAGCAAGCTGGAATCCATCCAGCAGGGATTCAACAAGTCGCTGTCCGGTGGCAAACAGGTCTCGCTGGCTGACACCATCGTACTGGCGGGCAATGCGGCTGTGGAAGAAGCTGCCAAAAAGGCCGGACACAATGTGCATGTACCTTTCAAGCCGGGGCGCACGGATGCAACGGTGGAAATGACCGATGTTGAATCTTTCAGCTGGCTGGAGCCGATGGCAGATGGTTTCCGGAATTATTACGGCAAAGGAAATTCTGTCTCGCCCACGGAGATGCTGGTAGATCGGGCGGATCTCCTGACCCTGACGGTGCCAGAAATGACGGTGCTTGTGGGCGGCATGCGGGCATTGGGCGCGAACACGGGCGGCTCCAAGCTGGGTGTGCTGACGGATAAACCGGGAACCCTGACCAATGACTTCTTCGTAAACCTGCTCAGCATGGATTCTGAATGGTCCAAGTCCTCCAAGGGTGACGGTATCTACGAGGGCAAGGACCGCAAGACCGGCAAGGTCAAGTGGACTGCCACGCCGGTAGATCTCATCTTCGGGTCAAATTCCGAGCTGCGCGCAGTCGCTGAGTACTACGCGATGGAAGATTCGGATCAGGCGTTTGTAAATGATTTTGTTAAAGCGTGGACAAAGGTCATGAATCTGGATCGACCGGATTGAGTTCTGATGCGCAGAGCACATCAATGCAGTGTTTGAATGACAGGCGGCCCTCGGGTCGCCTGTCTCTGTATCTGGGGGTGATCTATTCCTGGTTTGGTCGCGTACTGCTGTCTTGAAATCCGAAAAAGGCGTGAGGCTTAGATGAAAAACCTGACTGTCAGGCTGTGTGGCATTTGCTTGTTGTTGTTTATTGGCAATGTCAGTGGGGCAGACTTGGAGGTGCGAGTAGGGAATGCACCTGCTGAAGGGGCTTTGGTATTTCAGGTATACGACGATCCGGATGCTTTTGGCGATTTCCGCAGTCCGCGCAGCGAAACACGGCTGCCGATCAACGCTGACGGGATTTACAGGATTTCAGGCGTGCCTTCGGGCACGGTCGCGCTGTTGGTCTACGCCGACCGCGATAACGATCGCGTATTGGGGCGAACTTTTATCGGAATACCGAAAGAGCCGATAGGCCTGTCAAACGGTTATCGTCCCAAGGGACCACCCAGCTTCCAGCGCGCCAGTTTCTACCTGGCAGCTAACGAGACCAAATCTGTCGACATCGAGCTTTACGAAGTGCTGGGCGAGTCGGGGCAGTGGGGCGTCGGCCTCGGTGTCATAGGCCGCAGCAGCCCCTATGTAGGCTCGGATTCCAACGTAACCCAGGTCATTCCGGCTATTACCTACTTTGGCGAGCGCTTGCAGTGGGTTGGCCCCAGCCTGCGCTATGGCCTCTGGGGGAGCGACACCTTTCGCTTCGCGATCAATGCCACCTATCGGGTCGGCGCCTACGAAGAGAGCGACAGCCCTGTTCTAGTGGGCCTGGGAGATCGTGACAGCACGCTGATGGCCGGGGTGGGGCTGGTATATGACGGCCCCAATAGAATCGATGTGGATTTTCGCTACCAGCACGATGTCCTCGACCGCTTTGGCGGGGGCACCGCGGAATTGCGGGTGTCAAAAGGATTCCAGACCGGCAATGTCAGCTGGGGACCGTCGCTCGGGCTGAACTGGTTGAGCAGCGACCTCGCCAATTACGACTTCGGCGTGCCTTCCTGGGCCGCTTTGCCCGGCCGCCCCGTATACGATGTGGGCAGCACCGTGACCCTGGAAGGGGGGATCGGCGGCATGCTGGAGATCACCGAGCACTGGCGGCTGGTGCTGGATATCAATGCGGAATACCTCGGTGACGATATTTCGGACAGCCCCATCGTCGGTGACGACTACGTCCTCAAGGGCTTTGCCGCAATCACCTATACCTTTTAGTAAGGCTGATCGGTTCCAGGCGGCTATTTAAACCGCCGCGGTCGGCTTGATGACTTCATGGAGGAGATATGCGGGACCTGACACTAAAAGCGGTGCTGCTTACTGTTGGCGCTTTATCGTTACTGCTTACGCACTTGCATGCGGCGGCGATTTCCGCGGAAGAGAAGCAGATACTGACCGAAATCAGAAGTAATGTCTTCGGAGGGAGTCGTCTCGCCGCGGCCTTTGAGCAAACCACAATATCCGGAGCGGAGCCGCCGGTATTTCCCCTTGAGGTCGAACAGCGCGGTTTGATCGTATGGGAAATCCAGGAAAAGTACGCGGAAAGTTTTGCCCAGGAAATCGGGCTGACGCCGCCTTTCAAACTGGCAAGCGTCTACCCGCTCACGGTGAAAGGCGACCAAGTCTTGGCCGCAATATTGAAGGAAAATATAGCCAAGCGCGCACCGAGCCAGTTGTTGGACCTTCTGTACCCGAAACACTTCTATGTGATCGCCGATATAGGAAACACATCCCGTGCAGAAAATGGTGCAAAACTTGAATTCAAGACCTTTGTCACACTGCCCGGCGATACGACCCCGCGTCTGTACCGATTCTCCAGCCACAAGGCCCAACCCGGGGTCGAGTTGTTGCAGCTGTCGACCAACATTCCCAGCAGTCTGATGCTTGAGCATGAATCCGGCAGCTGGCGAGGCAGCCTTTATACGGCGGAGGGCAGCCTGGAGTGGAATACTACTTATCGGCCCAGTGGGCAACACAGGTTGCGGCTCTCAGAAACATTTCTGGATGCAACTGAATTACAGTTCGCGCCAGGCGGTGCCGTCGCCAGGCACTTTTATGACGGTAGTTCCGTCAGTGGAGGGTTGTCGCTGGCGAACCCCGCGCGGTCCCTCATCGGCAACACCTTTAGCTGGAGCAAGTACCTAAAGCCCGAGGCCAGCGCGCTGATCACAGATACCAAGACGGAATTTCTGGTTCAGCCGGTAACTGCCCCCGTGGTGGTAACCCAGGGCGGGCCCGGCGCTTGCAATGGGCCAGCGACCAACAGCTCTCAGCTGTTTTCCAATCTGGTAGGGTGTGTCCTCGGCGGCGTTGATCCACAGCTGGTTTTTGCCCTGCTATTCCAGAATGCGGGAGTCATCCCTCCCCAGGAGATCCCAACCCTATATTTTGGGCTGCTGGATCTCTATCAGGGATTAAATATCCTTCAGGGCCAGGAGCGCCCGAAATTATTTTTCAGCCTGCGCGAGAACCCCCAGACAATTTTTATCAACTTTGAGATTCCACCGCACAAGGTCAAGGAGTTTGAGGGCGAGTTTCTGCCGGAAAACTTCAAGCTGGCAAGAATGCGCTTTTACCCCGAACAACATCGGCCGGTCTATGCGGTTTCGTTGAATATCTATGAATCAGTAGGGCAAAACATCAGTGGCTATCGTGCGGAATGGTCTACCTACGTGATCAACCCGGCGGAAGAGGATCCCAGACCCCGCTTCAGTGTACTTGAGGCGCAAACCAATATTGGTGGCTTCGACGCGGTGGGTGCGCTCGAGCGCTATACCCCGGACCTGGACCTGAGTACCCCCGCTGGACTGCAGCAGCTGATAGAACCACCTTCGGACCTGTTCTCCTACAGTGCTGATCTCGCCAGTGGTATCCAGCTGGATGTACTGGATATGGCAGAGGGCATCGAGGTTGAAGTGTCAATCGATACACCGCCTGTGTCGGAGATGTTGCGCACCGCGCCGACGACCACCTGGATGGAAGCGAATGATTTCGTTTACTGGGGAGAGGTAGCCGATATCCTGAAATACGATAGCAGGGTGATGTTCGCCGAACTTCTGGTGTTCGAAGCCACTTCGCAGGACATTATTCGCGATACCACATTTGAGGGTTACGTTTCCGACAAGCCGCTCCCAATCATTATCTGGAATGGTCCCCAGGCGATTGCGCTGGAACCCTGGGGCAATCTAGAAAGCATTGCCATCGAGGATTGACTCGGCAAGAAGCCGCCCGAGCAAATGCCTGGGCAGCGCACGGCGGAAGCTTCTCAGAACAGCCCCATTTGGGGCTGTTTTTCGTTGAAGTGCAGAATTGGCGCCTGCTGCAAGCGGGCGTGCAGCAGTTCACTCCAGAGCGTGACCAGGTTCAGCGCGTCGCCGTTGTCCGGCATATGAATAAACACAAATGGGCGCAGTCCCTGATCTATCCAGCCGGCGACCCGCTCGACCCAGGGGGCCAGGAACTCGCGGTTGCTCTCGAGTTCCGGGTGGCCGATATAGCGAATCACCGGGGGCGCATCCACGGGTAGCACATGCACCGGCACATTGGGCTTCTTGCGCTGTGCGTCAATCATCGACGGGCTATCTGCTTTTGCCGAGAACAGACCGCGGCTATCCAGACACACCCGGGCGCTATTACGGGCACGCAGGCCCCGGTTCAGTGCGCGCTCGGCCTCTCCTTTCTGAAAAAACGCGGGGTGGCGGACTTCCACCGCGCCGGTCAATGGCGCAGGGAGCTTGTCCAGAAAGCGCCACAGGTTGTCCAGGTGCTGAGGGCCGAAAGCGGCGGGCAATTGCAGCAAAAAGGGGCCCAGCACGTCGTTCAGCGGGGAGATGATTTCCAGGAAATCCCGCACCACCTTCTCCGGCGGGGCAAGCAGGTGATCGTGGGAAACACTACGCGGGAATTTGAGCAGGAAACGAAAGTCACCCGAAACCTGTCCTCGCCACTGCACGCATTGCGCCTGAGTCGGTGTGGCGTAGAACGTAGTATTACCCTCAACACAATTCAGCACCTGACTGTAGCGTTCGAGCGGTGTTGCGCCCACCGGTAAACGGGGGTTCCACGCCGGGTGCTGCCATTGCGGGCAGCCGAGGAAATAGGGGAGATCCATGGTTTTGCAGTGATAAATATTCCGGAGCAAATGTAACGACAGTATTCCTCAAGTCAAGTCTGCACATTTACTTTTAAATCATTAGAATGCGCGGCCTTTTGGTGGGTCAGAATGTGGTGGACGGGTGAGTCACCGCTGATCCACGGGACTGAATTCGAAGAGGTTGACTGAGGCTCTATGATCGTATTTACCCTGACTAATGAAGACACGGATCAAGTATGGGTGGGCACAGCGCGCGAAGGGGTATCCCCGGAAGCCCGCTTTCAGCAAATCCAGGCCGCGCTTACATTGGGTATCGATCACCCATTCTACGAAGAGCTAAAGAAATTCGGTGCCAGCGCTTTCACTCCAAGCCTGTTCGCTGTGGCAGAGGATCGCCTGGAGTTGCAGGAGCTGGTGGAGGAAGCGCTGGACTCCTTCAACGCCAAGAGCCTTGTCGGTATCAAGACGGTCAAGCCCGGTACCACCAAATCTGCACTGGCACCCAAGCCTAAGCCGCGGGCGAGCCGCGTGAAGCCCGCGGCCAGCACGACCACGAAGCCGAAAAAACCGGTAAAAGAAAAGCTGGCAACCGGCCGCACCGGCAGTGCCACCAAAGAGCGGGCGATCAAGGCGGGTATCGAAGCCGAAAAAGCGGCCATGGCTGCCGCTAAAGCCAGGAAAGCCCAGGAAGAGGCCGATGAGATGAAGGCCATTCTGGCGGGACTGGATGCCCGTGGATCAACGCTTTCCCGTCGCTAAACCGGCGTCAATATCTTTGCTGTGGGGCTGTTGCTGAAAGTAGCCCCACAGGCACTGTCTACTACACTCTCAAAACTGGCATGGCGCATAATGTATTTGGCGTGACCTATTAGACGCGACTCACAGCCATGGCGGTTCATCATTCAATCCAAGTGCATTTACCGCTTCATCCAATAGTAGGATGCCTGCTACTGCGGGGATATATTTTCAGGGTTGCAGATATGTTCGATCGCGACAGTGGCCTGTTTGGGGTTAAACCCGTATTTTTCCCGAAGGTAATCTCTGGCGCCACGTTCATTGGAGGGGTCGAGTTTTACTTCCTTAGGGACAATTTTCCAGTCACTTGCGTCGAGATGATTGATTGTGTCAGAAAACATCGCGGCAGATACAGGAACTCCCCATTCTATTTCGCTAGGGTTTTGGGGGCAGTAGTGCGTTAGGTGATAGTTATCATCACGGTTCACTAAGAAGAAGTAATGTGACGGCCATCGTTTGCGCTCGCCCTGGCCGCAACGTTCCGCATTGCTAGAATGTTGGTATGAAATCCTCATCAAATGCGTAGGTTTTTGATTGCTAAAAACGCCATTTGACAACATGAACTCTGTGAATTTCTCTACTTTATAAGTCGCGTCATTTGGGATCGGATGTAATGCGAGAAACCCGAAATCTGAAGCATTGGGTACGGATTTCCAACAATCAAACGTTCCAGGTTCGTATAAATCTGCAAATATCGCCCAGTTTGCTGAATCGAAGCTTAGCTTAGAAGTTTCCTTTATTTTGGAAACGAGGCTGTCGAAGCGAGGATCGTTGGTAGAGGCTTTAGTGGGCTTTGGAGCCTCTTGTTTTGCCTTGGAGATTGACTTTTTTAGCTCAGAAAATGATGCTTCTATTTCTTCGTGGCGGTGAGCATACTTTCGATCGAATCCGTCGATATGTTGCATTAGCTCCGTACTACACATGCTGTTGGCTTCCTCTTCAGACATGCCGAGTGCACGCAGCTGCTCATCTCGGGAACCTGTGACCAGTGGTATCTTGGCTTCGAATTTGAAAAGCGCCAGATAGCGAGGGATAGAAGATGCCTGATAGATTCCTTCATAAACGGCTGCTTGTGAGGGAAATACGTTGCGACATATGTTGGTCATTCTCTGGAGCGACTTTCCCAGGATCAGAATCCCACCCATTTCAGGTGGGGGGCTTTTCTGTCTGATGAGAGGTTGGCTGGTCGCTGAGACACTAACAACAATAGTGAGAAAAAAACTTAGCAGTTGAGGAAGTTTTAGCATGGCGATGACGTCCTTTTTGTCACGTACCTACGGTCTGAGAAAGTTCAGATTTTACGTCCCTGATATCAATCCTACTTGAATCAGGGTGGTCCTCGCTACTTTAAAGGTTCTATTAGGTAAAAGTCCCACCAGAGAGTGTGGGGCCTTTTGTGGGGATTGAATTTGAAGCCAAGAAGGCTTATAGAGTGGCCCATGACGTGAAAGTTATTCTGGCGGGACTGGATGCCCGTGGATCAACGCTTTCCCGTCGCTAAACCGGCGCTATACAAAAAATGTATCTTTCCCTCAGGGGCTGCTGCTGAAAGTAGCCCCCAAGTCGGCTGTATAGAACCCCGCCGCGTCCAGCGCCGTGCGAATCTGGCTTACCGTTGCATTGCTGAGCTGGCGGTAGTCAGGGTAGGGCGTCAGCAGTATCCGATTCTCAATATCGATGGCCACGTCCGGCGCGTCGGGCAGAGCCTCGGCGTTTGAGACCTCGAGGCCAAAGCGCAGTAAATTTTCCTTTCCGCCAATCCAGTGCCACGTAGTCACGTCTACGAGTCGCGGTGCAAAGCACAGCGCCGTATGCTGAGACAGTGCCTCATCCCGGAAACCCCTCCAGTCCTCATCGGGGCATGCGACCTTGGCCAGTAACGTCACGATCTTGCGCCAATGATTTGAATTGCCATCCATCAACAGACGGGCATCCGGCGTCTTTACCAAGTGATCGAGGCCATTTGGACGGTGGGGAAGGTAAAGCACCATGGACGGAGTACTAGTGCCGAGGTAGTCCAGATTGGACATCAGTTAGGTCCGGAGGCTGTTTAAGGTTTTAGGGTTCAAGCGCTGGTTTGCTACTTTACAGCAACGTGCAATCCGCGCGCGAATCGCAGTGAAACGCGGCAATCAGTGAGTAGTGCAGGAATTGCGTGCAGGTGGTCAGGTAATCCCTGATCCAGAACTGAATATCGTCAGGGTTCAGCGCTATATCATTTGCGACAAAATGACATTGCACAACATCGCGTGAGTCCCGCTCTTTCCCATCGTCGGTTACCACGATGGCTAGCGTTGAGGTCTTGGGATTCCACTCAAACAGCAGGTATCTGGAATCGTCCTGAATATTTTGTTCCAGAAGGTCGCAGGCCTTATCAATACAGGCTTCGACAGCCTTTTGTACCTCATGTTCTGAACTGCCTTCACAGCTGCCGTGGTGGACGAAATACTTGCTGTCATTGCCCGCTACCGGTCTTAGCGAATCACTGCTTTCACTTACAGCCCAATTCAAGTCCATGATCTCTCCTGAATACTGCGTTTATGGGATATTCAATCCGTTAAGCCAGACGCAATTATCCGGAGATTCGCATCATGAACCAAGCCCATTTAACCTGGTTTCAGGCAGGGACTATTTACTGTGCTCCCATGCATGTTGTCTACCGTGTAATTACCCACCCTCATTTGGTTATTGATCAAGCTCGCTCTTGAGTACCTGTAAAATATCCTCTGCGCGCATCGGCAGTGTGCGCATGCGTACACCAACCGCGGCAAAGATCGCATTGGCAATAGCCGGGCCGACCACCGTGGTTGCCGGCTCACCGAGACCGACCGGGTTTTCGGTACTGTCGACAAACTCCATTTCGATTTCGGGCACGTCGCGCATGCGTAGCGGTGTGTAACTGTTGAGATTGGTGTCGATCACCTGGCCTTTGTCAAACCGGGTGCCTTCGTGCAGGGCGAGACTGACGCCCCACAGCGCCGCACCTTCGACCTGCGCGCGGGCGCCATCCGGATGTACTACCGTTCCGGCATCGGTCACCAGGGTGAGTTTTTCCACTGTGGGACGTCCCGTGCTGCGATCCACGCGCACGCGGGCTACACAGGCGGTCCAGGTGGGCATATTGCGCTCCTGGCCATAGGTCGTCGCCACGCCGAGGCCGGTGTCGGTAGGCATGTCGGTTCCCCAGTCTGAAATTTCCCGCACCCGACGCAGTACATTCGCCTGCCGACTCGCCCCACCCACTGCATTGGGCGCAGACCCTGCGTTTTTGCCTTCGGCCTTGAGCTTTTCCAGGCGGAAGTCGATGGGATCCTGTCTTGCTTTATGGGCGCCTTCGTCCATAAAGCTTTCCAGTGCCCAGTTAACCCAGCCAGAGCCCACCGAGCGCAGCCACCCCGGGCGGAAGGTGTCCTTGGCGAGGTCGTTGGAAATGGCCCGCAGTCGATGGCCGCCCACGGAATACCAGTGCAGCGCACCCTGAATCGCGAAGGGATCGTACTTGCCGCCGGAGATGCCATCGGCGAGGAATGAGGGTGCCATAACCTCCGTGGGCCAACCGGCGGTGGCGTGGTGCTCCATGCCGATGATCTTGCCGTCGCCATCAAATGCCATTCGCATCCGCTGTACGGAGGGCGAACGCAAGGAGTCGAAGCGGACGTCGTCCTCGCGGGTCAGCACCATTTTGACCGGCTTACCCAGCGCCTTGGCGGCGAGTGCCGCGGGCACCGCATAGTCGCCATTGAGCCGGCGACCAAAGCCGCCACCCAGCATGTAGGTTTTCATTATCACCTGGCTTTCTTTCACGCCCAGTGCCTTTGCCAGTGTGGGCAGGATCAGCGATTGCCACTGATTGCCGGTATGGATTTCCCAGATACCGTCTTTTTCCAGGGCCAGTGCGTTGACTGGTTCCATCTGGAAGTGCAGTACACTGTGGGTGATGTATTCCGCTTCAATGGTTTGCGCGGCCTGCGCAAATGCCGTTTCAATGTCGTCGTCCACCACTACGACGCCCGCGTCGCCAGCGTCAATCAATTCGCGACCACGATCGAGAATGGCCTGTTCATCCACATCCGCGGTCTTGCCTAGCGCCCATTCCACTGCGATCTTTTGCGCTGCCCGATTCGCCGCATGAAAGCTATCGGCAATCACCATCGCCCAGCCGGGGACCGTATCGGAGGGATCTTCGAGCACGATCGTTTTTTGATAGCCGGGAATATCGCGCGCCGCACTGTCGTCGAGACTTTTGACACTGGTGCCATAGCGGGTCGGAGGAATCAGTGGGCGCCCATAGACCATGCCGTCAACGCGGGCATCGAGACCGTAAATTGCCTTGCCGTCGGACTTGTCGGGTATATCCAGTGCCTTTGTCGCGCCGCCGATCAATCGACGTTCGGCGGGAGCTTTCACCGGTATTTTCTTCAGTTCTTCCTCGCTGAAGCTGCGGCTGAGCTTGCCACTCTGTACCAGCTCGGCGTAACTGATCGAGCGATTGCCGGCGATTATCTGCCCGTTGCGCGCGCGGCACCGATCCGTGGGCACGCCGAGTTGGCGCGCGCCTTCCTCGATCAATGCGGTGCGGCCGGCCGCGCCGGCCTGGCTCAACGGCATGTAGCTCTGCCACACCGACCAGCTGCCGCCCGTGACCATGTATCCCCACTTGGGGTCGCTGTCCACGTAGTTGAGTGAGACCTGCGCCCAATCGGCTTCCAGCTCATCGGCAACAATACGGGCGAGGGCGGTGCCGATGTGCTGACCCATTTCGGCCTTGGCGATATTTACCACAATATGGCCGTCTTTCTGTATCTGGTACCACACCGTTGGCTCATAGGCGCCTGCGGCAATGGCGCTCGAGGGATCCGCGAGGCTAAGTGGAGAGCGAGCGAAGGCAAAGGTCAGTCCGGCGCCCGCCATGCCGATAATAAAACCGCGCCGCCCGAGATCGGGCACTCCCTCTCCCGTAGCGTCGCGTTGGAGAAACTTAAGCATGATCCGCCCCCGACATGTTTTCAGTGGTATCGGCACGCATGCGGCTGGCGGCCAGTTTGATGGCCTTGCGAATACGCACATAGGCCATACAGCGGCACAGATTGCCACTCATCACCTGGTCGATTTGCTCATCCGTGGGATTGGGGAAGTCTTTCAGCATGGCCGCTGCCTGCATAATCTGGCCGGGCTGGCAGTAACCACATTGGGGCGTCTGCGTTTCTACCCAGGCCTGGATCAGCGGGTGCTCGGCGCCCTGTGAAAGGCCCTCGATCGTCGTGACCTTGGTCCCTGCAACGCTGCTTACCGGTGTAATGCACGAACGTACCGCGCGACCGTTAACGTGTACGGTACAGGCGCCACACAAGCCGATGCCACAGCCAAACTTGGTTCCGGTATGGCCGATATCGTCGCGGATGACCCACAGTAGCGGCGTATCCTCCGGAACATCCACGGCCACCGCCTCGCCATTCACCTGGAACTTGATGCTCATTGGCTCCCTCCGTGCTGTGACTTGTTGTTATCTCCCAATTGCTGGCGAAGCGCTTTCAGGCGTTTCTCCACACCTTGCCACGGTGGCAAATCCGCGCGCTGGCGCAGGAAGTCCGCAAGGCTCGCAATATCCTCATCCTTCAGTACCGCGAAATCCGGCATCACGATGCCAGGAGTGCCGTCACTGGCCGGTACACCCTGCAGCAGCACACGCAGTAGGTTGGTGGGATCGCTGGCAGTGACGGCGCTGTTCAGGCTCAGCTCTGCACGCAGCGCAAGCGGTGCTCCCACGGCATTGAAGTGACATCCGGCGCACGCGGTGATGTAGAGATGCTCCCCGTGGCTGCGCAAACGGTTGCTACGCTGCTGCGCGGCATCCATCATTTGACGCGCTTGCTGGCTGGCTGCATTGGCGTCTTGCGGCCCGCCGAGTGAAGCCAGATACACAGCGAGTGCACGGATATCTTCGTCCGGCGCCTTTCGCAATCCCTTGTGAACCACCTCACCCATCGACCCCACAGCGACACCCTGGTAGTCCGCCTGCCCGTCGCGCAGATAGCTGTAGAGTGAATCGGTGTCCCAGTGCACCGGCACCGGCTGCTGGGCGTTTAGTGCTGGCGCATACCAGTTGTCGATCAGCGCGCCGGCGTAGGCACGGTCTTTTTGTTCCGCTCCGAAGGCATTGCGCGGCGAGTGACAGGCAGTACAGTGGCCGGCGCCTTCCGCAAGGTAGGCGCCACGGTTCCACGTATCACTCTGTTGTGGATCGGGCTTCAACAGCTCGCCATCGAAAAACAGCAGTTGCCATCCCCACTGCAAAAATCGCAGATTGAATGGAAACCGCATCGCGTTTTCAGGTGGGGTATAGGCAGCGGGCTCGCGGGACATCAGGTACGCGTATAGCGCATCCAGATCTTCATCCGACAGGTTTTTGTAATGTGTATAGGGAAACGCGGGATACAGATAGTTGCCATTACGCGCAACACCCTTGCGCATTGCCCGCACAAACGCGTCCCGTGACCAGCGCCCAATGCCGTGCCGGGGATGTGGCGTGATATTGGTGGAATAGAGCGTGCCGAACCCGGTAGAGAAGTCCCTGCCACCGGCATAAGGTTTATCTTCGTCCGTGGTATGGCACGTGGCGCAGTTACCAATACCGGCAATTACCTCACCGTGCGCTATTTGGTCAGTACTGAAAGAGGAGGGCGCTACGGGATCAACTTCAGCAATCGAAGGTTTGTGTATCAGGAAGAATAGTGCGGCGAGGATGATCGCTACCACAACAAGCGCAGTAGTCAGGGTTTTTCCCATTTCGAAACCTCTAGCAGTAATTGGTCACTGCACCGCGGTTATTCTTGGGATAGTAGCGTTGGCACAGTGCAGCGGGAATTCAGAAAATCAGTCACTGTATAGCAGTTTGCGAGACCGGATTTGTAGTTATCGATCAATGAAGCCATCGTTGGCGGCAGCATCGTCACTTGTCAGGTAATTTGATAGAACGATGCGCCGCTGGCGGAATTTACCCGCCTTTGCTTTTATTTGATTCTAAGATGGCTGCTACTTCTTGAATTTGGATGCCGCATCACTGAACGCATGCTTCAGCGAGTCCCAGGCGGAATCCATGCCCTGTTTGATTGAGTCCCAGGCGTCTTCACTGGCGTCTTCTATTTCCGCTAGCTTGGCTTTTCCCTCATCAATCTTGCTGTCCAGCTTTTCTATCTCTTTATTCAGTTCCCGTTTTCTGTCGGCACTTTCTTCCGAGGCCTTGGCCTTGAGCTTGTCTAACTCTGCTTTCCATTGATCCAGCTGAGCCTCTTTTTTCTGCTTGTAGAGTTCCTTGTCGTTCATAGCCTTTCCTTGTCGATGGTGTTCGCCATACCGGACAACAGTGTAGCAAGGCGATTTTCGGTTGGCATAAAAAAAGCCCCGCCGGGAAGGGCGGGGCTTTTTGTTTTGCTTCAGTTTGTTACTTAAATAGCAACATCCTGAATCTCGGTAGCGGCGATACGCTTGCCTTCTTCGGCAGATTTCTGGAAGTCTTCAATCTGGTCGAAGTTCAGGTAGCGGTAGATTTCCGCAGACATGGAGTTCAGGTTCTGTGCGTATTCCTGATACTCGGCTGGAGTCGGCAGCTTGCCCAGGATCGCACCCACAGACGCCAGTTCCGCGCTGGTCAGGTACACGTTGGCACCATCGCCCAGACGGTTCGGGAAGTTACGGGTGGAGGTGGACAGTACGGTGCTGTTCGGGGCTACTCGTGCCTGGTTACCCATGCACAGTGAGCATCCCGGCATTTCGGTGCGTGCACCGGATGCGCCGTAGATGTTGTAGTAGCCTTCTTCCATCAGCTGGTGCTCGTCCATCTTGGTGGGCGGAGAGATCCACATACGGGTGGAGATGCCACCTTTGTGCTGCTGGAGCAGTTTACCGGCTGCGCGGAAGTGACCGATGTTGGTCATACAGGAACCGATGAATACTTCGTCTACCTTGTCGCCGGCAACGTCGGACAGCAGTTTGGCGTCGTCCGGGTCGTTCGGGCAGCAAACGATCGGCTCTTTTACTTCCGCCAGGTCGATTTCGATCACGGCAGCGTATTCGGCATCGGCGTCGGCGCTCATCAGCTCCGGCTTCTCCAACCACTCCTCCATGGCGCGCGCACGACGCTCCAGGGTGCGCTTGGAGCCATAACCTTCGGCGATCATCCAGCGCAGCAGGGTGATGTTGGAGCGCAGGTATTCGGAGATGGCGTCTTCCGGCAGCTTGATGGTACAGCCGGCAGCGGAACGCTCTGCAGAGGCGTCAGACAGTTCGAATGCCTGTTCTACGGTCAGGTTGTCCAGACCTTCGATCTCGAGGATACGGCCGGAGAAGATGTTCTTCTTGCCTTTCTTCTCGACGGTCAGCAGGCCTTCCTGGATCGCGTAGTAAGGGATGGCATGTACCAGGTCACGCAGGGTGATGCCCGGCTGCATTTCGCCCTTGAAGCGCACCAGTACGGATTCCGGCATATCCAGCGGCATGACGCCGGTCGCAGCGGCAAACGCCACCAGACCGGAACCGGCCGGGAAGGAGATGCCCATCGGGAAACGGGTGTGGGAGTCACCACCGGTACCTACGGTGTCCGGCAGCAGCATGCGGTTCAGCCAGCTGTGGATGATGCCGTCACCCGGGCGCAGGGAAACGCCGCCGCGGTTCATGATGAAGTCCGGCAGGGTGTGCTGGGTGTCGATGTCCACGGGCTTCGGGTAGGCCGCGGTGTGACAGAAAGACTGCATGGTGAGGTCAGCCTGGAAGCCGAGGCACGCCAGGTCTTTCAGTTCGTCACGGGTCATCGGGCCAGTGGTGTCCTGGGAACCGACGGTAGTCATCTTCGGCTCGCAGTAGGTGCCCGGGCGGATGCCTTCAACGCCACACGCTTTGCCGACCATTTTCTGGGCCAGGGTGAAACCCTTGCCGGTGTCGTTCGGCTGCTCCGGCTTGCGGAACAGATCGGATGCCTCCAGGCCCAGGGATTCGCGGGCCTTGGTGGTCAGGCCGCGACCGACGATCAGGTTGATACGGCCACCGGCCTGAACTTCGTCCAGCAGTACGTCGGACTTCAGTTCAAACTCGGACAGAACCTTGCCGTCTTCGGACAGGATTTTGCCTTCGTACGGACGGATCTCGATGATGTCGCCCATGTTCAGGTCGTCGACCGGTGCTTCGAATACCAGTGCGCCGGCGTCTTCCATGGTGTTGTAGAAGATCGGGGCTACTTTACCGCCGATACAGATGCCGCCGCCCTTCTTGTTCGGGACACCCGGGAGGTCGTCGCCGAAGAACCACAGCACAGAGTTGGTCGCTGACTTACGGGAAGAACCAGTACCGACCACGTCGCCGACGAAGGCAACCGGCAGGCCTTTATTCTGAATTTCTTCGACCTGCTTCATCGGGCCGGTAACGCCGTGTTCTTCCGGCTCCAGGCCGTCACGGGTCATTTTGTACATGGCGCGCGCGTGCAGGGGGATGTCCGGACGGGACCAGGCATCGGGGGCAGGGGACAGGTCGTCGGTGTTGGTTTCGCCAGTCACCTTGAAGACCGCAACCTTGATGCTCTCGGGCACTTTATTGCGCTTGGTGAACCACTCACCTTCGGCCCAGGACTTGATCACGTCCTTGGCGACTTCGTTGCCGGCTTTCGCTTTCTCTTCCACATCGTGGAAGGCGTCAAACATCAGCAGGGTGCCTTTCAGCTGCTCGCCTGCCAGCTTGGCCAGGTCTTTGTCGTCCAGCAGGTCTACCAGGGTGGCAATGTTGTAGCCGCCCAGCATCATGCCCAGCAGTTTGGTGGCGTGTTCTTTGTCGATCAGCGGAGATTCCGCTTCGCCCTTGACGATGGCGGTGAGGAAACCGGCTTTTACGTAAGCGGCCTCGTCCACACCCGGCGGTACGCGGTTGGTGATCAGGTCCAGCAGTTCCTGCTCTTCACCGGCGGGCGGGTTCTTCAGCAGTTCAACCAGGCCGGCAACCTGCTCGGCGTTCAGGGGCTTGGGTGGGATACCTTGTTCGGCGCGCTCGGCGACGTGTTTGCGATAGGCTTCAAGCACGGATAATTCCCTCTTGTGTGTGGGGTAAAACCAACAGCTTTCCAGGAATCCGGATGCGGATAATTCGCCAACCGAACCCCGATTTACATCGATGGCCGCTGGAAGCGGGTGGCGAATTCTACAATGAAACAGAGATCCCTGTTAAGTTCGCTGAAAAATCAATAACTTACGCGAATCATCGGCATTCATAAAATAAATAAAGGTCGCGTTTTGACCGTTTCTCAAGTGCGAATCAATCGCATTTGTCGCGTCCTATATCCATTGCGTGAATGGTGCTCGCCGCAAAATCGGGGGACGAATACGTCACGCAAAATGCTATCCTCTGCGACCTCATTTCACAGGTTTTATTGGCCCGCCCGGACGACGAGGTAAATCCGCTTCATGGCGATCTATAAAAAAGTACGCACGCCCTGCATCGGTGTCTGTTCTACCGGTATTGGCGACAATGTTTGTCGCGGCTGCAAGCGCTTTGCCCATGAAGTGATCGATTGGAATGCCTATTCTGAAGAACAGCGCCGGATCATAGCCGAGCGCCGTGACGGTTACCTTGCAAATGCCGTGCGAAGTCAGCTCGAAATCGTGGATCAAAACCTGCTTCTGAGCCAGATGCGCCACCAGCAAATCCGCTTCAATGAAGACCAGAACCCTTATTGCTGGGTATTTGAACTATTGCGTGCCGGGGCCAGCCAGATATCTGAGCTTTCGCTTTACGGGCTGCGAGCGACCCCTGAGGCACGGGGTGTATCGCTGGTGGATCTGCGCCGGCGTATAGACGAAGACTTCTATGCGCTGTCACTGGCCTATTACCAGCGCTTTGTCGCGCCAGGGCTGCAAACGGCCTGACGCTGCTGAGCGGCCTTATTTCGAACTTTACGCGCAGGGAGCTGCCTTATCAGTCATCCATCCGAACCGCATGCTGAAGCGCGCCGCCGCGCATTACTGATTCTGAATCCGGGGAGCCGACAGGGTGGTAGTGCAGACCTGGACACCGGCCTGGCACGGCTAAGAGAGTCTGGCCTGGCGCTGGAGTCGGTAGAGTCCCGGTCGCCCGAGGAATCCTGCGAAGCTATCCGGGAGCGGCGCAACGCGGTTGACCTGGTGATTGTTGGTGGGGGCGATGGGACGGTGAGCTCCTGTATCCCCGCGCTGCTCGACAGTGGACTCCCCGTTGCCATTCTTCCGCTCGGTACTGCGAATGACCTGGCGCGGTCATTGGGAATAGAAAACCTGGATCAGGCGTTTGACGCCATCTGCAGCGGCGATACTGCAAAGGTGGATCTGGGTGTGGTCAATGCACACTACTTTTTCAATGTGGCCAATCTCGGTCTGGGTGTGAAGGTCACTGAAGAGTTGACGCCAGAAGTAAAGCAACGCTGGGGTGTATTCAGCTATTTGAAGGCGTTTGCTTCTGCGCTATCCGGGCATCGCCAGTTTAAACTCCGGATTCGTGTGGATGGCAAGGAGCACGCCATGCGCTCTATTCAGCTGGCGGTGGGCAATGGTCGCTTTTATGGTGGCGGCAATGTGGTTGATCAGCGCGCGACGATCGACGACGACCTTCTGCATATTTACAGTCTGCGTCCGCAAACGGTGTGGGAACTGCTCACGCTTGCGCCACTGCTGCGCGGCGGGCGACACGATCTCGCGCGTCGGACGTTTTCGGTATCTGCGCGCGAGCTGTATGTGGAAACGCAACCTGCAGCGATGGAAATTCACGCGGATGGCGAGCCGGTTACCGAAACCCCGGCCAGCTTCTCGGTAAAATCCGCCGCACTGGAAATGATGGTGCCGAAAGAATCCCCATTACTGGGAAGGTGATATTACGATGACCTTGATGCGCAGCGACCGCCAGGTGGCTCTCCGTGATCTGCATCTGGCGATGCAGGAAAGTGCAGATCTTTACCAGTGCACTGCAGCGTTTTTACAGGATTCCGCGGCCAGTGAAATCTGCAACACGCTCGCGAGTGAGCGATTGCGTCTTGCAGAACAGCTGGAGCAGGAGATCAGAGCGGAAGGTGAGCTTCCAAGTGAGCCCGATAGGGACAAGGAAGCCATTGAGGAGCTACAGCAGCGCCTGGAAACCTTATTTGCTGAAGATCAGGTGGCGGGCGTGATGGGGCATCGCCTCGAGGCCGAGAAGGGACTGCAGGCGTTTTTACGCAACGAGGATTTGAGCGTGCTGGAAGAGGAGCCTTCCTCTTTACTGACGGAATGCCGTGGCGCCGTCGATGGCGCTATAAGCAGATTGTTAGAATTTCTCGGCGAGCCCTGAGTCGATCCGCGCCCTCATCGAAAGCCGTCAAGAGGAGCCGTAAAGGTGCACGCGCAATGCAGGCAATAGCGGTTGCGGTGCAATTTTCAGGTCGCGGCGCTGTCGCCTGCGGCTCGCCGGGGGAGTGTGTTCAACCCGGGTAAATTCCGGCAGGCGCCCGGAGTCCTCACTTTTTACCAGTATCGGCATGGCCGAATAACCGATCTGCCGGTAGCGCTCGCCACCTTTTTCGCCGTTCATCTCCCCACTGTTCTCGCCATCCCAGTTGTCTTCATCGTAGAAGATTTCAGCGGCCTGCAAATTCGGGCGACTCTGTACCTGGACCTGACGCAGCAGGCTGTGCTGGTTGGGGGGCAGGTCCGCGAGGATCTGTCGCTGATACTGGATGCCGCTGTCTTCGCCCAGTGGATCCAGTTGCACCAGCTTTTTTTCGCACCATTGCACCGATACCTTGCGGATCGATTTGCGCGCTTTGACCCAGCTCAGGGCAATCGCGTCCGGGGTCTCGGCACAAAGCAGTATTTGCCGGTAGCACTGGCGCAGGTGTGCGCGCGGATAGCCCGCATCTGCCAGTGCCTCGCGCAGTCGCTCATTGCGCTCTAGGGCAGGGCGATCAGAGAGCAGGCTTTTGTATTCGCTGGTGAGTTGCTGGATGGTGAGTTTTGCCGCGTTGAACTGTTGGGCGAGGGGGATAGTGCGCTGTGGCACGGCCAGTAACCCCGGTATTTGCAAGGTGTGGCGCGCATCGCCAGTGCTGGTTTCGTCGCAGTAATCCAGCTGAGCGAACAGGGCAGCTGACAGTCGGTATGGCGCCGCGAAATCGCCATTCAGGAGTGCGGCTGCGTCCTGTGCGAATGCTGGCTGTAACAGATAGCTCTCCCAGTGCTGGGCACCACTCTCGAGCGCTTCCAGCGCCTCTTTCAATTCTGCGGCAAAGCGGTGCAAGTCGCCCATGGCTTGGGGTATCTGCCGGGAGATCGCTGACAGCTTGTGGGCGGTTGATTGGGCTGTGGAATGCAAGCTGTCTTTCCTCGGTTAGCTCGGGTTTAAAGTACCCACTTAATAAGTCGTTATCATATCTTGCATCCGATAAATCTGCCACTTCGTAGCGACCTTGGGCGTAAATTCACAGCAAAGTTAGCCAAGAAGGGGGGAGGCGGTATAATTCGCGGCCCGTGGGCAGCCGTACCTGGAACAGGTCGTTGTCCGACCCCGTTTCTCTGTAAAAATTGCCAGGCGCCAATGTCAATCGAAGTACCCGACCTCTCAGCCATCCACGAATTTCTGCTTTGTCGCACCCCCGACGCCTGGATTGATGCCGCGCTGGCGGAGCCCGAGCTGATGCTGGTGGATCATGCCAACTGCGAGAAGAAAGCGGCGGGCACGGCGCTTAACCTGATGTTCCGCTACCTGGACAATTTTGACCTTCTCAACAAAATGTCGCGCTTGGCACGGGAAGAGTTGCGCCACTTCGAGCAGGTGATCGCGATCATGAAAAAGCGCGGTATCGCCTACCCGCATCTCTCAGCTTCGCGCTATGCGGCGGGGCTGCGCAGTGAAGTGCGCAGCGCGGAACCTGGTCGTCTCATTGATACCTTGATCTGTGGCGCGATTATCGAGGCGCGCTCCTGTGAGCGGTTTGCCCGAATTGCCCCGCATCTGGATGAAGAGCTACAAAAATTTTACCTGTCGCTGCTGAAGTCCGAGGCGCGTCACTTTCGTGATTATCTGACGCTGGCCCAGAATGCCAGTGATGAAGATATCCAGCCCCGTGTGAGGGCGCTTCTGGAAGTGGAACGCGCGCTGGTTGAAGGTGGTGATGGCGAGTTCCGCTTTCACAGCGGCGTGCCCGGGTTGGCCTGATTCCTCGGGCCAACTAGGTACTGCGGTCGATTTTGTTCATCAGCTCGATAAAGTTTTCGAGATCTAAAGCGCGGCTGTAGTTCACGGTAAATTTGTTGTGAAAAAAGATCGTCAGTTCGACATTTTGTGAGCGGATGAAGACTGTGTAACCGTCGAAGTCAGTCTCGGCGGTGAGCCCTCGGTAGCGCCATCCCTCCGCGGTTTTTTCCCCGTTCTTGGTGATCTTGTCGAACACGCGCAGCGCCTGTTTGACGTCAATTTTCTGTTCATGCTCCATGGGTGGTCCCGCTATTGGTTGAGCTAAGCTTAGAGGCGTGAATTCTTTCCAGCTATCCAGCGTAGACTACATGAATGTTTCCGACGAGGCCCTGAGTCACGGCAATACCCGCCTGTTCAATTGGCTCGCCTATTTTGGTGTGGTGCCGTTTGTTATCGGTATCGCGATGGTCTTGGCGGGATTCTCTGTTGCCGGTGTGGACGGTCGCTTGTGGTTCACCGCGTATAGCAGTGTCATTCTCAGTTTCCTGTGCGGCGTGTGGTGGGGCGGAGCCCTGAACCGTGCGGATCACGTGCACCGCCTGCCGCTGATGATATTGAGCAATGTGATTGCCCTGGTCGGTTGGGTCGCATTGCTGCTTTATCAATCTCCGCTAGCCCTGCCCATGCTCGCTGCAGCGTATCTGTTTGTGGAGCGCGCCGAGGCGCGGCTCAAGCCCAATGTTTCGTTCCTGTCCGGCTATTTCTCCACTCGCAGCCGAGTCACTTACCTGGTGATTGCTTGCCATCTGGTAATGATTGCAATTCTTTGGCGTTGAGCGGGCGTTGCCCGTCTAGCGGATCTCCCGGGTAACTTCCACCACATCGCCCAGTCGCTCCTGCACGATCTCCCGGATCTGTGCGGCTAGCTCCCGATACAGGCGGCGACTCGGTGCACTCGCGCGCCATACCAGGCCGTGTTGGCGTCGGATCGGCTTCGACCTCAGCTCACTGACATGCAGTGCTTCCGGGTTGTGCATCTCTGAATGCACGTAAAGGCCCGGGAGGAAGGCTACGCCCAGGCCCATCACCACCATTTGTCGCAAAGTGTCGAGACTGGTGCCTTCGTAGTCTCTTTGGAGGTCTGCACCCAGACGTTCGCAGATTTCTTGCACCTGATGGTGGAAGTGGTGTTGTCCCTCAAGTGTCAGCACTTTTTCCCCGCGCAATTGGGAGGGGCTGATAGTGCTTTTACCAGCCAGGCGGTGATCGGCAGGAACCACAAACTTCAGGGGTTCGGTAAACAAGGGTTCGACCGATAGGTCATCGCGGTCTACAGGAAGGGGCACGATCGCAATGTCATAGCTGCCCTCACTGAGCCCACGCAGCAGGTTACGGGGTGGCCCCTCCCGCACATACAGCTTTAACCGGTGATGGAGCGCATGCAGGGCAGGGAGTACGTTTGGCAGCAGGTAAGGGCCCAGGGTAGGGGGCACCCCGAGCTTATAGGTGGTCTGTAATCCCTGTGCAATGGTGTCGGCATTTTCGCGAAATTCGCGCATGACCAACAGCATCTTGCGTGCTTGTTCGAGCAGTTCACGCCCCTCTGGTGTAAGCAGGGTGCCGGATCTGGAGCGCTCGAAAAGGGGAAGGCCGAGGAGCGATTCCAGTGCGCGTATCTGGGTTGTCAGTGCCGGTTGGCTGACGCCCAAATCTTCCGCTGCGCGGCGATAGCTGGCTCGTGACGCAATGGTCACGAAGTACTCGATCTGGCGGAATGTTGGGGCTTGCGGTTGGGTTGGCACGGGTTCTCCACGGAGCATGTGATAACTAAATGTTATCAACGAATAGTATTTTAACTTATTGAACTATCAAAAAATAATGGATTCCAACGTTTTTGCCCAGTCTTGTTCATTTGTAAGGAGTTCTTATGGATCATGTGATTTCTGGTGTAGCGAAGTTTCAGAAGGAAGTCTTCCCTGCCAAAAAGGCCCGTTTTTCTGAGCTTGCGGACGGGCAGAGCCCCGAAGTTCTGTTCATCACCTGCGCGGATTCCCGCATCGATCCGAACCTGGTTACCCAGACCGAGCCGGGCGAACTATTCATCTGCCGCAACGCCGGTAACGTGGTGCCGCCGCACAGCAGCCAGACCGGCGGCATGACCGCTTCCATTGAATTTGCAGTCGCTGCGCTGGGTGTTTCCCACATCGTTGTTTGCGGTCACACCGACTGTGGTGCAATGAAAGGCGCAATCGAGCCGGAGAAACTGGATAGCCTGCCGCACGTAAAAGAGTGGCTGAGCCACTGCCGTTCTGCGACCGAGGTTGTGCGCGACCGTAAAGGAACCCTCAGCACTCAAAATCTCGATGAAGTGACCTGTGAAAATGTGGTCCAGCAATTGCAGCACCTGCGTACCCATCCGTCTGTAGCCACCGGCCTGGCGAGCGGCCGCGTGACCCTGCATGGCTGGGTATACAACATCGGCAGTGGCGAAGTGCTTTGCTTCGACGAAGAGGCCCGCGACTTCAAGCCGATGGACGAGCGCTATCGCGCGATCTTCGGTGATCTGCCCGAGACCGCGGCGAGCGGCGCCTGCTGCAGCTGATTTTAATTCCAGGGAAGATATCGAAGTAAAAGAGGTAGAGTGCGAATGAAGTTTGATTTATCCAATTTGCGCGGCGATATCACCGGCGGCATTACGGCCGGTGTCGTTGCGTTGCCCCTGGCGCTGGCGCTGGGTGTTGCCTCGGGGCTTGGCCCGATGGCGGGTATGTACGGTGCGATCGCGGTGGGCTTTTTTGCCGCTCTTTTCGGCGGTACCGGCCCGCAAATCTCCGGTCCAACCGGGCCAATGGTGGTGGTGCTCGCAGGCCTGTTTGCCAGTCTGTCCGGTGATGCCAGCCTGATCTTTACGGCAGTGATTCTCGCCGGTGTACTTCAGGTGGTAATGGGGATACTCGGCGTTGGTCACTACATCCGTCTGGTTCCGTATCCGGTGATTTCCGGATTCATGACCGGTATCGGGGTGATCATCATCATCCTGCAGCTCAACCCGCTGCTTGGCCACGATTCCCCCAGTGGCACCCTCGGTGCATTGGGTAATGTGCCGGAAGCGCTATCGGCGATTCATCCGGCCAACCTGCTTCTCGGCCTTGGTACTCTGGCGATGGTTTACCTGTGGCCGGGTAAGTGGGGACGCTTCCTGCCTGCACCTTTGGCCGCGCTGATTGCCGGTACCCTGATCGCCTTCTTCGCACTCGATGTCCCGATCCTTGGCTCTATCCCCACTGGCCTGCCTGAGCTGCAGATGCCGGTATTTGGCGGAGACAAGATGTTCCTGGTGATCGAGGCGGCGATTATCCTCGCCATTCTCGGCGCGCTGGATAGTCTGCTGACCTCCCTGGTTGCGGACAACATGACCCGTACCCGTCACCATAGCAACAAAGAGCTGATCGGTCAGGGTATCGGTAACACCGCGGCTGGCTTTATCGGCGGTATCGCCGGTGCCGGCGCCACCATGCGTACCGTGGTCAATGTGCGCTCCGGTGGCCAGACCCGAATCTCCGGCATGACTCACTCAATGGTACTGCTGGCGGTTGCGCTCGGCCTGGGTCCGTTGGCCGAGAATATTCCGCAGGCCGTGCTCGCGGGTATTCTGGTGAAGGTCGGTCTCGACATTATCGACTGGAAATACCTCAAGCGCGCGCACCAGGGGCCGCGTTGGGATCTGGCTCTGATGGTTCTGGTTCTGGGTATGACTGTATTTGTCGACCTGATCACTGCTGTCGGCGCTGGTGTTGTTCTGGCGGCGCTGGCGTACGTTAAGCAGGTGGCGAGCCTGCAGATCGAGCGCCTGCGCAATTTGCCTGAGCACCTCGACAGCGATGATGACAAAGCCATTCTGCAGCGCAATCGCGACAGTATCGCCCTGTTTGAATTCAGCGGCCCGCTGAGCTTTGGTGCCGCGGCGGATCTCGGCCACCACGTGCGTGAAGAGAGTGCATCCGGTTCCAAGATATTGATTCTGGATTTCTCGTCCATGCCATTCCTTGATCTTTCGGCGGCCATGGCGGTGGAAACCATTGCCAGCGATGCCAAAGACAGTGGTAAGCAACTGTATCTGGCGGGGATGAATGAAGAGGTGGAAGGTGTGCTGAAGGGCCTGAACGGCCGTATACCGGCTACCGGTACCTTCAAAGATCGCAGTGAAGCCTTGCGCGCCGCAGAGAAGTCCCTGAGTGAAGCAGCACCAAGTGTTGGCGTTCAGGCCATTCCGGGCGCCGCCGGATAATATGGCGATCGACCTAAGCTGAAATTGGGAAGTAGAAAAGGGGGGAGCATATGCTCCCCCTTTTTTTATTTTCGGCGTTGTTAGTTTTCAGGTTTTACGGCCAGTAAAAACTGAAACCGATTTTGAGTTGCTTGTCGGCGCCGCCTGTGGGGGCGTCGACCACTTTATATCCGCCGAGATTGAAATCAATCATATGGCCGCTTTTCAGGATGAACGTCTTGCCAACGGTAAGCCCAAGTGGTGTTTGCCAGGCACTGCTGCTATTCGGTGCGGACCAGTCGTAGTTAACTGAATTTATATAGCCGATATAAGAGCCACCAAATGCATCGGCATTGTAAATGAGGATCGGCCGAATGGTGGTCAGGTTGAAGTCGTCCTGCCCCCAGTGATGGCCAAGGATACCGCCATAGGCAATTTTTCCGGCAGAGCCAAACACAATGCCGGCAACGCCTCCGCCCCAGCCGGGACCGGCCAGTACATCATCGCTGCGGGTCCGCAACGAGATTTGCGGTCCAAAACCAAACTTGATTTCACTTTCCGTTTTGGGAACGAAGAACCCCTGCACAACCGAGTCGCTCAGGCCCCAGGTCCGCCCGGTCCCCCCGACAGGGTCGGGGCCAAGAATGGGCAGGCCGGCTCCCTTGGGTGCGCCGATGTAAGGCAGGATGCCGCGGAGAACAAAATTAAAACTGCGTTCTGTTTCAATCGAGTACACCGGTTGTAGCGAAATGCCATAAGATTTCTGGTCGTTGGCTGTGCCATACGCGATGGTGTTGTCTGTCATCAGAGCCTTCACGTCGGCGAGGGGATCCTGGGCTTTCCGTAATGCCTCGGCATCCGCATTGGCCTGCGCAGCACTGGCAGCCAGCATCAATAACCCTGGTGTGATGAGACAACTGAGCAGGCTGCCGAGGTGAGGATGTTTCATTGTTGGTCCATTTCCGTGTTTTCTTGCCAGGTTCTCATGTGCTCCGAGTGCCTCACTGGTCGCCGCGGTACCGGACTTCGCCATCCATCATGGTAAAAGTTACATTGGCCTTGTAGATGTCGTGGGGGTCGATCTCGAACAGGTTCTGGTCGAGCACGATCAGGTCCGCTTTCTTGCCCACTTCAATGGAGCCAATTTTGTCTTCCACTCCAATGCCGTAGGCTGCGCCATAGGTATTCGCGCGGATCGCCTGGCCCACTGTCAGCCGCATATCCTCGCCGCCCAATATGGGCATGTCGGGTTTGCCCAGCATCTGGCGCGTCACCGCCTGGGTGATCGCATTAAGTGGCCTGAAGTCTGAGATATAGGCGGCCGCGGGGAAGTCTGAACCCAGGGAGACATTGCCCTCGGCTTCGAGTATCGCCTTGATGGGAAAGAGCCGGTTCATCCGTTCTGGCCCGATGCGCTCGGGCGTGATATTGCCGGTGTAGGGATCGAGTGCCATCCACTGGCCGCTGGTGTCGTAGGTGGCATTCAGCTCCTTGAAGCGAGGATAGTCGTCGGGATGCACAAGAATGGCATGCGAGGCGACCGGTCGCCGGTCCCATTCGGGGTTTTTCTCCTTCGCCAGTTCAACGGTATCCAGGAACTTGCGCACCGCCAGATCGCCAAAGCAGTGACATATGAGATGCAATTGCTCCTTGTCGGCGCGTACGGCCACATCATTGATGACATCGAACGGTATGATCGGCTTGGGGTCGGCGTCGGGCTTGTCGCTATAGCCGCCAACAAGCAGCGCACTGTACTTGTCGTCGTCACCATCCATGTTGATCTTCAGGGCGTTGAACTGCACCAGCCCGGTCCGGTTCTCGTCGCGCCACTTCTTGGCGATCGGCACGGGATCGATATTGGCATCGTTCCAGTAGTAACTGCCGTAGAACCGTGTCGTCAGCGTGCCTTCCTTTTCTAACTCTTTCATGAGCCTGACGGCATCATCATTACTGAGAAAGCCGAGACCATAATCATGATAAGCCGTGATGCCGGCCTTGGAATATTCGGGATACCATTGGGCCACGCCTTCCTTGACGTAATCGTAATCAATATCCTGCAGGGCATTGAGTACCTGGAGCACCGCCGGCACTTCGACGATATAGCCGGTAGGATTGCCCTCGTCGTCACGGACAAAATAGGCCACATCGGGCACGGGATCTTTTGTGTCCTTGGTGATGCCAGCCATCTCCAGGGCCTTGGAGTTGGCCCAGGCGGAGTGGCCATCGACCTGCCACAGAAATACCGGCCGTTCGGACTCAATCTTGTCCAGCATGGCCGCAGTGGGCTGTTTACCGCCATAGAGATTGGGACGCACTCCCCAACCGTGGATCTGCTCCAAATCCGGATTGGCTTCCGCATATTCTTTCAGCTTGCCCAGCAGTTCTTCCATACTCTCGGATTGCAGGTTGACTCCGCGCAACATGACGCCGGGGGTGATGGAATGGAAATGGCCCTCGACAAAACCGGGCAGCATCAGCTTGCCGTCGAGATCGATCTCCTTGGTATTCTCTCCAACCATTGCCTTCGCGCCGGCGTCGTCGCCGACGTAGACGATTTCGTCACCGCGCACGGCAACGGCTTGGGCCCAGGAATTTTCCTTGTCGACGGTGTAGACCTTGCCGTTGGTGAAGACGAAATCGGCCGATTCAGCGGCGGAAGTGGAAGCGCCAGGTGCCGGCTGGTTGGTCGCTGGGGCGGTGGATTCCGGCTTTTCGGAACACCCGGCCAGCGCTAACGCCAGCACAGTCAGTATGGAGCCCAAGGTCTTAGTCAGATCCATAACTGCTCTCCTGAGTTAAAGCTGCAATATCAAATTAGGCTTATAGGTCGTCGCCGTGCCGGACTTTGCCATCCATCATGGTAAAAATTACATTGGCCTTGTAGATGTCGTGCGGGTCGATCTCGAGCAGGTTCTGGTCGAGCACAATGAGGTCGGCCTTCTTGCCAACTTCAATTGACCCGATCTTGTCCTCGACGCCGATGCCGTAGGCCGCGCCATAGGTATTCGCGCGGATCGCTTCGGCCACCGTCAGACGCGCGTCTTCGCCACCCAATATCGGCATGTCCGGCTTGCCGAGCATCTGGCGGGTCACCGCCACCGTGATGGCGTTGAGCGGTTTATAGTCTGCAATATAAGATGCTGCGGGAAAATCCGAGCCCAGCGAAACATTGGCGCCGGCTTCGAGCATTGCCTTGATCGGAAAGAGCTGCTTCATCCGCGCCTCGCCCAGTCGTACAGGGCTGACATTGGCTGTGTAGGGATCGAACGCGAACCACTGTCCGGTCGTATCGTAGGTCGCGTTCAACTCCTTGAAGCGCGGCCGGTCGTCCGGATGCACGAGCTGCGCGTGCGAGGCGACCGGCCGCCGGTCCCATTCGGGATTGGACTTCTTCGCCAGCTCGACCGCATCGAGGAACTTGCGCACGGCAAGATCGCCGAAGCAGTGACAGATGAGGTGCAGTTGCTCCTTGTCGGCGCGCACGGCCGCATCGTTGATCACGTCGAACGGAATGATCGGCTCGGGCTTGGCGTCGGGCTTGTCGGCGTAGCCGTCGACATAGAGGCCGCTGTACTTGTCGTCGTCACCGTCCATGTTGATCTTGAGCGCACTGACCTGCACCAGGCCCTCCTGGTTCTCGTCGCGCATCTTCTTGGCAATCGGCACCGGGTCGATGCTGGCATCATTCCAGTAATAACTGCCGTATATCCGCGTCCCCAGCGTGCCGTCTTTTTCGAAATCCTTGAGGATACCGATGGCCATGTCCTGGTCGACGCCGGCCCAGCCGAAATCGTGCACGGCGGTGATACCGGCCTTCGAGTATTCCGGGAACCACTTGGCCATACCCCCGCGGATATAGTCCTCATCGACCGTGACAAACTTGTTCAGGATTTCGACCTGCGCCGGGACCTCGATGATATAGCCGGTGGGATTGCCCTCGTTGTCGCGGACAAAATAGGACACCCCGGGCACGGTGTCCGGCGTGTCCTTGTTGAGTCCCGCCATTTCCATCGCCTTGGTATTGACCCATGCGGAGTGGCCGTCGACCTGCCACAGATAGACCGGCCGATCGGGGACAACGGCGTCGAGCATCGCCGCATTCGGCTCGCCGGGGCCATAAATATTGGGGCGCACACCCCAGCCGTTGATAAACTTGAGATCGGGGTTGGCGTCGGCATACTCCTTCAGCTTGGCGAGCAGCTCATCCATCGAGTCGGTCTGCAAGTCGGGGCCGTGCAGGATGATCCCCTGCGTGGTCGTGTGGAAATGGCCTTCGACGAAGCCCGGCAGCATCAGCTTGCCGCCGAGATCAACTTTTTCAGTCCCTTCTCCTGTAAAGGCTTCAGCGCCCTTATCGTCGCCGACGTAGACGATCTCATCGCCGCGCACGGCGACGGCCTGCGCCCAGGAGTTCTCCTTGTCGACGGTGTAGACCTTGCCGTTGGTAAAAACAAAATCGGCGGTTTCTACGGCCGGGGCGGCGGAGGCGGACTGCGTTTTCTCTGGAGCCTTGGATTCCGGTTTTTCGGAACAGCCGGCCAGAACAAAGGCCAATACGGCCGCCAGACTGAACAAGGTCTTTTGCAGGAACATGATTACCTCATAAACCGTTAACGGATTATTCAAGTTAGGCCTGAAACCGCTTCGGTTCCGGACCTTGCCATAGACGACCGATAGCAGAGCTCTCATTTTGTGAGTGGCATGCGGCTCAATGTCGAACAGATTTTTCCACGCAGTTTTTCAAGCTCTACTTGTTCGCCAGGTATTTCACGATGCCGTAAAAGCCTTCCAGGTTGTAGCCATCCAGATAGGTGTCCTTGGATACTGGCATGGAGCTGACCTTGACGATGGCGATATCGTGATTCCTGTCGATGTAGATCCACTGCCCGTGAACCCCGATGGCCATGAACGCTTCCATGCCCGGCGTATGCTTGACCCACCACTGGCCGCGGTAGCTCCATTCGCCCTTCTTGTGGACAATGTCATCGGAATCGGGGCCCGCATCGAATGCCTCGATGCTGCCGCCCTTGGCGATCGTATCGACAACCGATTTCGGTATGACCTGCTTGCCGTTGAATTCGCCGTTGTTGAGCATCATCTTCGCGAATCGGGCCAGGTTGTACGGCGTGGCGTTCAGACCGCCCCCCGCAACCAGTGTGGCGTTGTTGTCGAGCAGTACATACGTCTCGCCCTCGGTGCCTATCTTCGACCATACCTCGTCGTAGAGCGCCTGTTGGAATGATGCGTTGTTCACGCGGTTGGTAACCCAGTTGACCACGTCGGTCTTGGGCGTCTGGTAGTGGAAGATTTCGCCATCCTTGTGCTCTTTGTCGGTCTTGAGGGTCACGAGGTATTCGTACAGGCTGTCGGGGTATTCGACGTCCTCCAATTTCGGCACCCACCCCAGTACAGCTGCATAGGTCATGATGCCCGACCTGGGATCGTCGTAAACCTCGCTAAAGTCCATGGAGTTGGTCATGTCGAGGACCTGGCCGAAGGTGGCGTTGGCGAAAGCCCCGTCCGTCACGTTGAGCTCGGGGACGTACTTCGTAACCGGATCTGACTCCTTCAATTTTCCATTGGCAACTGCTACCAAGCCCAGTAAGCCACCAAAGGATTTGGTCGCGGACATCATCTGATGCGGCGTATTCGGGGTCATACCGTTGAGAAATTTCTCGTAGACGATCTTGTCGTCGTGGATCACGACAATGGCGTCGGTCCAGGTCTCCTTCAGGAATTCGGCCAGGCTCTTCGTCTTGCCGGTACCTGGCTCGTTGATCTTTACGTCCTTGGCAAAATTCGGGTCGATATCCTTGCGGAGCGGCACCGGCACATCGGCGGCGGGCACATTCGCGGTAGGGTAGAACATCCGCATATGCTGATAGGCCCAGCGGTTATACGGTGGGGTTTGGAGCGCGTTGGCTTTGGTGACCCGTTTATCGGGCGGTGGCGGGAAACCTTCCATCAGTCCCAGTTCTTTTGCCGTGGCGTATTTGTCTTCCGCGTGGGCTACTGGGTTTACGGCAATGATGGTCGCTAATACCGACAGGGCGAGATAAGTGGTTTTCCGGAAAAAAACTAAGTTACCCATTGCGTATTTTCTCAATTGCTAGCTATTGAATGACGAGCAAGCCCACTGCTTGCTAGTCGTTGCTGCCCTTCTTGTAGGTAAATTTCCCGTCCATCATCGTCATTTCGACGCCGATATCCGCGATCTTGTCCGGGTCGACTTCGAGGGGGTTGCCGTCGAGCACCACGATGTCGGCGTATTTGCCGACTTCCAGGCTGCCGATCTTGTCCTCCATGCGCAGTTGCCAGGCGGCGTCCATGGTCATTGCCCGCAGCGCCTGCTCGATGGTCATCGGTTTGACACTGGGCGGGAAGGGCTTGGCATCCGGGTTGGCCGGGTCTTTCATCGTCACGGCGCCCTCGATGACGAACAGCGGTGCCTGCATGCTTGACGGCGTGCTGGGCACGTCGGCGGAGAGGCTGACCGGTACACCGGCGCGAGCAAACTCAGGATAGCGGCCGAAATAGGCCATGGTGCGTTTCTTGCCCATCACGCGCAGCGCGTCCTTGTCTGTATCGCTCCAGTCATTGGTGAAATTCGGCGTTGAATTGACCGGGATCTTGTTGTCGATGACTCGCTTCTGATCTTCCGGTGTCAACCAGGTGGCGTGGTGCAGCGCGCTGCGATTGTCGGGATCCACCTTGCGCGCCGCCAGAATCGCATCGATGCCGGCATGGGAAGTACCGGTGCTGTCGGTATGAATGACAGTGTCTAGGCCTGACTTGGCACCCGCCACCATGATTTCCTTGATCTTCTCGGGCGGAATACCGTAAGTACCCTTTTTACCGGATTCGTAGGGCTCCAGCATTGGGCTGAGTTCGACATTCCAGTTGGCTTCGGGATGAATCTTCACGTGTCGCACAAACAGCTTGTCGCCGTTGTACTGCTTTTTCATTTCGCCCATAAATTCCATTAACTGCCCGGTGTCCGCCTTGGGATTCTTGACGAAGGGCAGTACGAAGGTGCGCATTTTCAGTGTTCCGGCCTTTTCGCGCTCCTGCAGCAGGGCCATCGCTGTCTTCAGGTCGTCCTGCATCTTGCCGTTGGTGTCTTTCATGTTGGGCGTGACAATGCCGGGGTTCAGGTAGGTGGTGGTGCCATTCTTCGCGGCGAGGGGATGGAGTGTGTCGATTGTCTCATTGAGGATTTTGTCGGCATCCCAGGCGCCGATGGCGACATAGGCTTCCATCCACTGGCCTTCTACACCGGTGCCGGTCGGTGTGCCATCCTCGTCCCGTACCCAGTAAATAACGCCCGGCTGGTCGTCTGGTGAATCCTTGGTAACACCCGCTATCTCCATCGCTTTGGAGTTCAGCCAGGCATCGTGTGCGGTGAAATCGAGGATGATTGCCGGGCGGTCTGGCACTGCCTCGTCGAGGTCTTTCGCGGTGGGGCGGCCACCATAGGTGCCGGTGCTCCAGCCTATACCGACGATGCGCTCCAGGTCGGGATTCTCTTCGGCATATTTTTTAACCATGGCGATATAGTCAGCCTTGCTCTTGCCGTCGAACAGGTGCACCCCCTTGCTGGTCCACCCGGAGCCGATCAGGTGGTCGTGCGTACTGATGAAACCGGGCATGACCACGTCGCCGGTAGTGTCGATCACCTCGGTTTTGTCGCCAATAAATGGTTTCGCTCCTTCGGCATTGCCCACATAGATGATTTTGCCGTCCCGAACGGCCACGGCTTCCGCCCATGGTTGTTTCGCATCGAGGGTATAGACCTTGCCTCCGCTAAAGACGTAGTCGGCTGCATCACTGGCGAAAAGCGAGGATGAGAAAAACAGCATCGCCACAAGCGCTATTAATCCCACAAGGCTTTTCTTTGTGGAGCAGGTGGACTGCCGTTGAGCCGGGGTTGGTGTTAACTGAACCATCTGATTATCTTTCCCTGAGCTGGATTTACTTCGCAAAATTTTATGGAAGTGTAGTTAGCTGGGACGATGGTGCTAGCGTGGGTGTCGTGTGGTGCTACGGCTTCAGGTAATAGAGAGAGACGGCCAGTAGGGTGGGGCGCTTTCTTAATCAGATCATGAAATTAGAAAGGGCGGGTAGCGGAGCGCGTTCAAGGAGTATGGGTTCAGAAGGGATATGCTTGCCCAGAATTCAGGCGTGCCAGCGGCCGCCAGCACGCCTGTGTGTCGTTTGGCCCGTCACGCAGTGGGCCAGTGAATCAGTTCGAGAGAATCTTTGTCAGCGCGGATACACCAGGCCAGGTCGCCCCAGTCACCGAGGACTATCCGTTCCGCCGGCTCTCCGTCTAATTCGAGGCGGTGGCGGGCTGGGCGGTGGGTGTGGCCGTGGATCAGTGTGTGAACCTGATGCTCCTGCATCACGCGCACGACTTCTTCGGGGGTCACATCCATGATGTCTTCAGCCTTGCGGCTGTTCATGGACTTGGAGACTGCCCGGATCTGGGCGGCGATCTGGCGACGCTCCTGCAGAGGCTTGGCAAGTAGTGCCTGTTGCCACTGCGGGTTGCGGGCCTGTTCGCGGAATGCCATATATTCTTGGTCGAGAGTGCACAGGCTGTCCCCGTGCATCAGGAGTACCGGTTGTCCGGCCAATTCCACCAGGCTGGGGTCAGCCAGCAGCGCGGCGCCGCAGCGGCGGGCAAACGCTTCACCCAGCAGGAAATCCCGATTGCCGTGCATCAGGAATACCTTTGTACCTGCGGCGGCGTATTCCTGCAGCTGCTGCGCTACCTCGGCGGCCAGCGGTGCGTCGTCGTCATCCCCGATCCATACTTCGAAAAAGTCACCCAGGATGTACAGGGCTTCGGCACCTGCTGCCGGGCCTTTGAGGAAGTCGAAGAAGGCCCGGGTGGTGTCCGGGCGGGATTCGTCCAGGTGCAGGTCTGATATCAGGTATGTCGCCACTGGTTACTCCGCCCGACGCTATTGTGTTGGTGTCCTGTGCGGCGCTTACTTGTCAGCGTAAGCGTCGGAGATGGTGACACCATTGATTTCGATGGTTTCGGTGGGGACGTCCTGGTGGAAGCCGCTGCTACCGGTCGCCACTTCCTTGATCTTGTTGACTACGTCCATACCCTCGGTCACTTTGCCGAAGACGCAATAGCCCCAACCCTGGGCGTCTTTGGAGCGGAAGTTGAGGAAGTCGTTGTCATTCACGTTGATGAAAAATTGCGCAGTCGCGGAGTGCGGGTCCATGGTTCGCGCCATGGCGAGGGTGCCGGTGTCGTTCTTGAGGCCGTTGTCCGCTTCGTTTTCGATGGTGTCGCGGGTGGCTTTCTGATCCATATTCGGGGTCATGCCGCCGCCCTGAATCATGAAGTTGTTGATCACCCGGTGAAAGATGGTGCCGGTGTAGAAGTCTTCGCGGCAGTATTGCAGGAAGTTCGCGGCAGTCTTTGGCGCCTTGTCAAAGTCCAGTTCAATGGTGATGTCGCCATATGTGGTGTGCAGAGTGATCATAAAATGTCCTGTCCAGGGTCAGTTTGGGGCGGCATGATACTCTGTTCACAGGCCGACGCAAACTGAATGGGGCCGGGCGTTTCACCCCGAGGAAAACCCATGCGGCGACAGCTATCTGCGTTATAATCCGCCGCTTCGATCGTACAGCTGTATAAATAGAGAAAGCTATGACATCCGAGAGCAAGCCCGCTCACTTTTTACAGAATATCATCCGCGAAGATCTGGCCGAAGGCCGGGTCAGTCAACTGACTACCCGTTTCCCGCCGGAGCCCAACGGATACCTGCATATCGGCCATGCCAAGTCCATCTGCCTGAATTTTGGCCTGGCGAAGGAGTTTGGTGGTCAGTGCAACCTGCGCTTTGACGATACCAACCCGGCGAAAGAGGAAGAGGAATACGTAGACGCGATCAAGCGCGATGTATCCTGGCTGGGCTTCGAGTGGGCCGGCGATGTGAAGTACACCTCGGACTATTTCGACCAGCTGCATCAGTGGGCCATCCACCTCATCAAAGAGGGCAAGGCTTATGTCTGTGACCTGTCCCCGGATGAAGCTCGGGCGCACCGCGGTACGCTGAAAGAGCCGGGCACCAACAGCCCGTTTCGCGACCGTTCGGTTGAGGAAAACCTGGACCTGTTCGCGCGCATGACTGCGGGCGAATTCGAGGAGGGCAGCTGCAGCCTGCGCGCCAAGATCGATATGTCCGCGCCGAACATCAACCTGCGCGACCCGATCATCTACCGCATCAAGAAAATGGCACACCACCAGACCGGTGATAAATGGTGTGTCTACCCGAGCTATGACTTCGCGCACGGTCAGTCCGATGCCCTCGAAGGTATCAGCCACTCCATCTGTACCCTGGAGTTTGAAGACCACAAACCGCTTTACGACTGGTTTATCGAGAACCTGCCGGTTCCGGCGCGCCCGCGCCAGTACGAGTTTGCCCGCCTGCACCTGAACTACACCGTGGTGTCCAAACGCAAACTGAAGCAGCTGGTCGACGAAGGTTTTGTTGACGGCTGGGACGACCCGCGCATGCCCACCATCTCCGGGCTGCGTCGCCGCGGTGTGACGCCGGCAGCGATCCGCCAGTTCTGTGAAATGATCGGCGTAACCCGCTCCGACTCCACCGTGGATGTCGGTATGCTCGAATACGCGATCCGCGACGATCTGGACAAGAAAGCGCCGCGAGCCATGTGTGTGATGGAACCGCTCAAGGTGACCCTTACCAATTACCCGGAAGGTCAGCAGGAAATGCTGAGTGCGCCCGGCCACCCGGTGCGCGACGATCTGCCGGCCCGCGAACTGCCATTCACGCGCACGGTGTACATTGAGCAGGAAGACTTCCGCGAGGAAGCGAACAAGAAATACAAGCGCCTGGTTCTGGGCAAGAAAGTGCGCCTGCGCAACGCGTATGTGATTCAGGCGGACGAAGTGGTCAAGAACGATGCCGGTGAAATCATCGAGGTGCTCTGTTCCGTCGACCTGGAGACCCTGGGCAAAGACCCCGCGGACGGGGTCAAGCCGAAAGGGGTGATCCACTGGGTATCGGCGGAGAACAATGTCGATTGTGAAGTGCGCCTCTACGATCGTCTGTTCAACGACGAATCCCCGGATGTTGGCGACAAGAACTTCCTGGAATCCGTGAACCCGGACAACCTCAAGGTGCTCTCCGGCTGTAAGGCCGAGATCGGCCTGGCGAAAGCTGAGCCCGAGGCCGGCTACCAGTTCGAGCGCAACGGCTACTTCTGCCGCGACAGTAAATATGGCAGCGCCGACAAGCCGGTATTCAACCGAACCATAGGTCTGCGGGATTCCTGGGCCAAAGAACAAAACAAGTAAGTAGTAATGTCTTTACAACTCCACAATACGTTCTCCGGAAAGAAAGAACCTTTCATACCGCTGCAGGAAAACCGCGTACGCATGTACGTTTGTGGTCCCACGGTCTACAACCGGGTGCATATCGGCAATGCGCGCCCGGCAGTGGTGTTCGATACCTTGTACCGGGTTCTCAAAACCCAGTACGACGATGTTGTGTACGCACGCAACATCACCGATATCGACGACAAGATCATGAACACCGCACGGGAAAATGGCGAAGAGATCGGCGAATTAAGCGCGCGTTACGCCCAGGCTTACTTCGAAGATATGCAGGCCCTGAATACCCTGCAGCCGGACGTCACCCCGTACGCTACCGAGCATCTGCCGGAAATGATCGCGATGATCGAAAGCCTGGTAGAGAAGGGGCACGCTTACGCTGCGGAAGGGCATGTCCTGTTTGCAGTCCAGTCCATGGACGATTACGGCAAGCTCTCCAAGCGCTCTCTGGACGATATGCTGGCCGGTGCCCGCGTCGAAGTGGCGCCGTACAAAAAATATGCGGGTGACTTTGTCCTGTGGAAGCCTTCTGCCGACGATGAGCCCGGTTGGGACAGCCCCTGGGGGCGCGGTCGCCCGGGCTGGCACCTCGAGTGCTCCGCGATGATCAAGAAGCATCTCGGGGACACCATCGACATCCACGGCGGCGGTCGCGACCTTACATTCCCGCACCACGAAAACGAACGCGCCCAGAGCTGCTGCGCCAACGGCGTCGACTTTGTGCGCTACTGGATGCACAACGGCTACGTGAATATTGATGGCGAGAAGATGTCCAAGTCCCTGGGCAACTTCCGCATGGTCAATGATCTGCTGCAGCAATATCCCGGTGAAGTACTGCGCTTTGCGCTGTTGTCCGCGCACTACCGCTCCGAGCTGAACTTCAGTGCCGACCTGCTGGACCAGGCGTGGCGTACCCTGGATGGTCTCTACGGCGCACTGCGTGAGACCCAGAATGTTGAGGCCGATCCGGCGGACCTGAGCGATTCCGCGTTTATGGCCGCACTGTACGACGACCTGAACACGCCGATCGCGATCAGCGAGCTGCACCAGCTGGCCCGGGAGCTGAACAAGGCAGAAGACGCGGATAAACCCGCACTCAAAGGCAAGCTGCTGGCGGCCGGCAAACTGCTGGGCATCCTGCAGTTGGATGCGGAGGCCTGGTTCAAGCAGTCGCGCGGTGGCGACGAGATCAGCGAGGCCGACATCGAGGCCCTGATCGCTGAACGTCAGCAGAGCAAAAAGGACAAGAATTTTGCCCGTGCTGATGAAATTCGTGAGGAACTCAAGGCCAAGGGCGTCGTACTGGAAGACAGCCGCGAAGGTACCAAGTGGCGTAGGGAGTGATCCCCGAACATTTCCAACCTTTTCCTCGTAGAAGCCTGCCTTGCAGGCGAACAGACCGGTGCTTCGAGCAGACAGGTACTTCGAACGGTTCGCCTGCAGGGCAGGCTCCTACGGAAACAGAACAAAAAACGAGAAAATGACCATGAAAAATACTCTGACCATCGCAGCCATCTTCTCCGCAGCTTTCCTGCTTACCGCCTGCGAGCCCAAGCGCGGCTCCGAAGCCTGGTGTAAAAAAATGGATGAAACTCCCAAGGGTGAGTGGAGCTTCAACGATGCCGGCGACTACACCAAATTCTGCGTGCTGAACCAGAAGCCAGAAGACCAGTAATCCCTGACTTCACGGAAACCTGCGCGTTGTTCTTTGCAGATTCTCACCAGCATTTTTTTCGTCCGCTCACGGGTAAGTACCGCGAGCAGGTGGTCGAATGCCTGCGCCTGTTATACGAGCGCCTGTACACCGCCAAGGCGGATTACGGAGAGTCGCTGACGCGCGAGCAGATTCTGGAAACCTTCTCCGAAGCGCTTACCCGTGCCCCGCAACTGGACAGCGACGGCAGTTCGGAGCCGGAAGGCCGGTTTCGGAATCTGCGCGAGCAGTCAGTGTGGGTGCTGAACAGTCTGGTCGAGTTCGGCTGGCTGGAAAAACTGGTGGACAGCGCCACGCTCACGGTTTCCTATCCGTTCAGCCGGCGCGGTCGCCTGTTTACCCAGCCCATGGTGGAGCTGAACAGTACGCGCGTGCGCACCCGCCATCGCAATACCCGCAACACGCTCAACTCCCTGGAGGCGTTTGCCAGCCGGGGTGAGGTCTACGATCTGATCGATGCCTGGGAATACTCCGAGCGTATCGTCGCCGACTTCACCGACATGATCGCGGAGCTTGAGGAGCGCAAGCGGGAGCTGGTGCGTGAGGTCGAGGCCCAGATCCTGGTGCAACAGGCCACCGACGAGTTTTTCTCCTTTATGGAGAGCCGCTTCCAGCCGGATATCGCCATTCGACTTTCCGCGGACAGCGTGGAAAAGCATCGCGACAGCATCGGCCGCGTAATCGGCCAGATCCGCCGCAAGGACAACGAGAAAAAAGCCGAGTGGGAGCGCCGCTTGCGCCAGCAATTGCCGGAGCTGCATGCCGACGGGCAATCCGTGCTCTGGTTGATGCTGGATACCATCGAAGACCGCATGCGCCGCGCTTGCGACGTCAAATTGCCGGCATTGCGCCAGGCCCTGCAAGGGTTTACCAAGCGCGCAGAAATTATCATTCGCCAGCTCAGCTACCTGCAGAGCAACACGGAAGGCGCGTTTACCGATCTGTGTCAGGATCTGGGCAAGGCGGGGAACCGCGATGTGTTGCTGTCGCAGCTCGGTGATGAGCTGGCCGCATTCCAGTTGCGCCTGTACGACCCGAAGCAGACCCAGTTGTGGCAGCGGAGCCGCCGACAGCCGGTGAACACACTGGTGGAAGACGATGCGCCCATGACCGACGACAGTCAGCGCGACATCCTTTTGCAGCAGCTGCTGGACCAGGCATTCAATTTCAATAGCAGCGACCTGCGCAGCTATCTCTCCAGCGCGCTCGGCAGCGGACAGCGGGTCAACAGCCGGGACCTGCCATTGACGGGCGCGCGGGATCTTCTGGCCATGAGCCATGCCCTGGAAGCCGCCGCAGTCTCCCAAGACGGTAGTGGCCCCTTCGTGGAAGTGACATTTACCGGCGAAGTCGCCAGTAACGATTACTTCCAGCAATTCGACGAATACACCCTCGAGATCAAGAACTGTGATTGAACAGGCCCTGGACGAAGCGCTGGCGCAGTGCCGGCTGACCCGCAGCGAGTTTTCCGAGCTGCTGGTGCGTTTGCTCGACTACGGCGTTATCTGCCGTGATGAAAGCAATATCGAAACGGTGCTGTACGATCGTTTCCAGCGTTGCGAACAGGTGATCCGCGAGTGGATCTCGCCCCTCGGCCTGCGCCTGCAGCACGACAGCCGTTTTCAGTTTATCCGGGTTTATCCGCCCGGTTCGGAAGTGCCGGGCATGCCGGACCAGGAAGAACCGCATCACGGCGGCTTTCGTGCGCGTCTGTCTCAGCAGGAAGTGGCGGCGATCCTGGTACTGCGCGTTGAGTACGATAAATCCCTTCGCGAAGGCCAGGTGGACGACCACGGCTGTGTGGCACTCACCCTGGAAGCGCTGGAATTGGGGCTGCGCAATCTGCTGAAGATGTCTCTGCCGGATAAGCTGGCAGAGCGCAAGCAGCTGCTGAAAAAACTCCGTCAGCTGCGTTTAATCCAGTTCAACGGCGATGACAGTGATGCGGCCGCGGATACGCTGATGCGGGTGCGTCCGACCATCGCCCAGTTTGTCAGCGAATCCGCATTACAGCAGTTGCTGGATGCACCGGAGTCTGACATTGCGGCCACAACGCAGGCCGCGGAGGCTGCCAGTACCGAAACGGAAATCGAGCGGATTACCCCGACCAGCGAAGAGCACAGTCTGTTCGCCGAACCTCAAGAATAAATTTCATACCGAGCATTCGAAACGTATGTTTCTGAAAAAACTCATTCTGATCAACTGGGGCAATATTCCCCAGCTGGAATATGAATTCGGGCCGATCAATCTGTTTTCCGGCGGCAATGGCTCCGGCAAGACGACGGCGGCGGATGCGATTCAGACCCTGATGACAGCGGCGCACGACACCCTGTTTACCTTCAACCCGGGGCAGGATGAAACCACCCAGCGCGGCCGCGGTGGAAAACAGGTGCGCACGCTTGCCTCCTATGTGCTCGGCTGCGACGACGGCAGTTATGCCCGCTTGAAACCCACCGATTGCTATATCGTGGGGAACTTCTATCCCACCGAGGGGGAAGACGGTGAGCCGTTTACCGCCATTATGGGCATCCGCGCCCATCTGGATTCCAGTACCAAGCCGGCCCAGGCGCGCCAGGATTCCCTGAAGTTTTTCGTCATTCCCGGCGAACAGCTGGCCATGTGTGACTTCATCAAGGAGTACAAAGACGGCAAACACCTGCTGGCACTGGACAAGTTTTACAGTGTGGTGAGCAAGCAGTTTGCCCACGTCGAGCAGTACGATAAAAAGAAAGCCTATCTGCGCCGTCTCTACGGCGCGTTGCGCGGCCGCAGAGACGCGGTACCAGACCGTGAAGCAACTCACGCTGCGCGCACTTTCGCCAACTTTATGGCGTACAAGCCGGTAAAAAGCATTAACGACTTCGTTGCCCAAGAGGTGTTGGAGAAGCGCGATCTGGGTGATGCTATCCGCTCGGTCTCCGAGTTGATGAAAACCATCCACGGGATGGAACTGGAGGCGCGGGAGATCGTTGAGCGGGTCGATGCCCTGCAGCGTATTTCCGGGTCGGCGAACCAGTACTCCGAGCAGTGGTTGCAGCTGCAGGTTCAGGAATACCTGCAGGCCAAGCACCAGCAGCTGCGCGTGCAGAAAACCTACTTGGAAGGCAAAAATCGCCAGAAAGAGACCCAGGCAGAACTGGAACGTACAGCCCAGGAGATCCTACAGTCTGAGAGTCGTACCCGTCATCTGAGTGAGCAGCTGGTGGCGATTCAGGCCCAGCGGCAGGGCGTTGCGGCCCTGCGCAGTAAAGATGAGCTGGATCGGAAAATCACTGAGGCCAATCGCACACTGTCTTCGCTAGCCGCGCCACTGGCAGCCCAACAGCAACTCTTCGCATCCAACCAGGCGGCCACCGGCGAGTTGCTCACTTTGCTGAGTACCACCTCGGTCTCCCTGGAAATACCCGCCTTCAGTGATGGCGGTTTGTTGAAGTCGCTCAAGGCGGTGGGGCGCGGAGAGGCATTGCCGCAGCTGGATGGGCTTCTGGGCAAGGACTGGATCGACCTCAGTGCCCAGGAATCTCTGCGAGAGCAGGTGGCGACTGCGGAGGCCGCGCAAAACCGTCTGGTGCGGCAGATGACCGAATCCGAGCCGGGCGCGGTCACGCTGCGCGACCAGATGAACGATCTGGTGTCCCGCGGTGAGCTCAAAGTGCAGCAACTGCAGAAGCAGCTGCACGCCCAGGAATCCCGCATCCACCATCTGCAGTCAAACCGGGTGCGCTACCCGCAATATGTGGATCAGGCGCTGGCGGCTATTCGCGAGCAGTGCCCTCAGGCTGAGCCACAGGTACTGTGTGACTTTGTCGAAGTGCTGGACGAGCGCTGGCAGATGGCCGTTGAGGGCTATCTCGGTGGTGCGCGTTTTTCGATCCTTGTAGATCCCGATCATGAGGCGGAAGCCATCGCCATCGTGCGTGCCATGCCCGGTCGCAGCAATCGTGCACGGGTGATCCAGGGGGACAAGGCCCGGCGCGATGCAGAGCGTATGGAATCACCGCAGAAATCCATCATCGATTTGATGAGCTTCAGCCATAAAACCGCGGAATATTACCTGCGGGCTTCTTACGGCACGGTGCTGCAGGTGCGTGATGCGCAGGAGCTGCGCGGTACCCGCCGGGGGCTTACTCCGGAGGGGCTGGCCAGCGGCAACTACAGTATGTGGCGTTGCGACATTGACGACAGTGAGCTGGTGTTTGGCCAGGGCGCCCGCGCCCGCGCATTGGCGGCTCAGGAGCGCGCGCTACAGCAACTGCTGAAAGAAGCCGGGCAGATGCACGAGCAACAGCAGCAGCTGCGCAATCTCGCCCAGGCGGTGCGCAGTCTGTCGCCCTTGAGACTGCTCGACGCCGTGGATGCCGCGCTGGATGCGCAGCGTCAGGGACGCACTGCCGAGCAGGCGCTGTCGAATCTTGATCTCGATGACGGCCTGGAGCTGGAGCAGCAGGCCAACGAGCTGCACGACAAGCTCGAAACAGAGCGTCAGCAGGGCGCTGGCTTGCAGAAGCTGGCGGGCAAGCTGGAGACCAATCTCGATAATATTGGCAAGCAGTTGAATGCGCTTTCCGCGCAACTCGACCAGCTGGACGACGCACTCACGGACTGTGAAGCGGCAGTGCAGCGTATCGGGCAGATTACACCGGACTTCGATGTGGAGTCGGTACTGCAGCGCGCCGATGACCAGGCCGCGCAGGCCGATGATGGGTTCGATTTTTCCCAGGATGTCGCCGAGTGGCGTGGACTGTTGCAGAAATACAGCCACCAGCTGCTGAAGGCGGTGATGGACTACAACAGCAATTGCAGTACTGGCGATACCCTGTCATTTGATCCGGACTTCGCCGGCGGTCACAGTGAGGCGCAGTTCAAGCTGGTTTGCCAGCTGGTGGAGCAGGTCACCGCACTGCGCAACCGGCTGAAAAACAATCTGCTGGTGGATCGCCACGAGCAGCTGCAGGGCCTTAAAAAGTCTTTCAATACCACCTTCGTGACCCACCTGTGTCACGCGATCTACCAGTCGATCAATGATGGTAAGCGGGTGCTGGACGATCTGAACCGGGAGCTGGAGCATCATCGCTTTGGTGCTGATCGCGAACGTTTTCGTTTTGATTATCGCTGGGTGCCGGAGTTCAAGGAGTACTGGAACTTCTTCAAGGCGGTCATCGAATTGCCGAACCTCGGTGAAGAGCAGAGTCTGTTCGATGCAGATCTGGACCCCAAGCACCAGCAGGTGCGTGACAAATTGCTGGACATGCTGCTGAGTGACGACGAGCAGCTGGCGCGTCGCGAGCTTGACCGTATCAGCGACTACCGCAATTACCGCAACTATGAAATTTACAAGGAACCCCAGGGCAAGGAGCCGATCGCCCTCAGCCAGTACGGCACCGGTTCTGGCGGCCAGCTGGAAACACCGGCCTATATCATCCGCTCGGCGGCGGTAACCTCTGCGTTCCGCTTCAACGATGGCAATAGTCACCTGAAAATGGTGCTGGTGGATGAAGCCTTCTCGAAGATGGATGAATCCCGCTCTCGCGAAGTGATCCGCTACCTGACCGAAACCCTGGGGCTGCAGCTGCTGTTCATTATGCCGAGCAGCAAGTCCGGGCCGTTTATGGACCTGATCTCCAATCAGTTTGTGTTCAGTAAATGCCCCAGTCCCAAGCCGGTCGGCGAACTGAATACCCGCGTCTATGTAGACCGCAAGGTTTGTAATCAGGAGAAGATCGCCAAGCTCTGGGCAAATCATCGTCGCACGATACGGCAGCAGGCGAGTCTGGAGTTTCTGGATATGCTGGAAGAGTCCACGGCTTAAAATATCGGCAGTCGGTGTTATTTTTCTACTGGAAGGACCAGCATGGTCACTTTTTGAGCTTGCGTTTTACGCGCCAGTTCGCGGAAGATATCCCGGCATCCGGTAGTATCGCCGGGTAATTTCAGTATTTTGCGCGTGAGCAGGGGAGGCTTGGATGCGTCAGTTTTCGATTTTGTTGGTCTTTGTGGTGGCCTTTGGTGGCGCTGCGGTGCTGTATGAGCAGGAAAGTCGTAAGGTAAAAGGGGTTTTGTCCCAGATTACCGACCTTCAGGCGAAATTGGGGGATATGCAGGCTGAGATCAATCGGCTGAATGCAGAACTCGAAGCGGTAAAAATTGCCGAGCGTCGACGCCCTAACCTTAACAGTATCGCCAGCCGGGTGTTGCATAATGAGCCCGCAGCGCCGGCCCCCAAACCGGCGCAAAACCAGCAGCGGCGGGGCCTGGTGGCGGGGGATGTGACCTCTGCAGCACCGGCCATTCGCGCCCGTGGTGAGCAGGCCGAGGACGGGGAGTGGGCCAAACCCTCTGTGGATGCGGAAGCCCACGAGGCGCAAGCCGCACAAGAGGCTCCGGTGGCAGATCCGTACCAGTAAAACTGCGGTCCACGAACCGACGGTCAATTTGCACTAAAGCCCGCTCTTCAGCGGGCTTTTGATTTTTAGTTTGTTAAAAGGCAGGGCCAATCATGAATGTAACGGCTTTTTACGAATCCCTGTGTAGCCAGCTTGCGGGTCTGCTGACCGATGAGCGCGATTGGCTCGCCAACACGGCAAATGCCAGCGCGCTTCTGTTTCTGGAGCTGGAGGATATCAACTGGGCCGGATTTTATTTCCTGCACGGTGATGAGTTGCGACTCGGCCCGTTTCAGGGCAAACCGGCCTGTACCCGGATCGCTGTAGGTGCCGGTGTATGCGGTACCGCAGTTAAGACTGGTCAGTCCCAGCTGGTGGAGGATGTACATCAGTTCCCGGGGCATATCGCCTGCGACGCGGTGTCCGCGTCGGAAGTTGTGGTGCCCCTGTACAGCGGCGACCAGTGTATCGGCGTATTGGATATCGATAGCCCGCTTGTTGCCCGCTTTACCGAGCAGGATTTGGCCGGTGTGGAAGCATTCGCAAAAACCCTGCTGAAGCACTCAGATTTGCCGGGCAAGTAAAGTCTCCATCTCACTGAATTCGGCAATTGGCGGGGATAGGGATGGCGCTAGTCTGGCAGAAGCAGGTCGCGGGAAACCGATACGAGGTGCGCAACCACGGCGCGACAGTCCGGTTGTACAGCAACGGTGTGTTCCATTCCCAGTGGAATCCAAATGATCCCCTGAAAGGCTCGCTGTGGGAGTTGTTGCTCCTGCCTGTGTTCTTCATGCCCGAGTTCCAGATAAAGCGTGTGCTGGTTCTGGGGGTTGGCGGCGGTGCGCTGATCCGCCTGTTACAGCGGTTTGTCGGGCCAGACCAAATCGTTGGTGTGGACATCGATCGCCATCACCTTTCTGTTGCCCGTCGTTTTTTCGGCGTGCGCGGGGTGGAGCTCGTGTGTGCGGATGCGCGCAAGTTTGTCGCCGACAGCTGCAAAGAGATGTTGGCGGGCAAAGAAACTGCGCCATTTGAGCTGATCGTCGACGACCTGTTTGGCCACTGTGACGGAGTCGCGGAGCGCGCCATCGAGGCGGACCGCCCCTGGTGTCAGAGCCTGTTAACGCTATTGTCCCCAAATGGATTGGTGGTCAGCAATTTCGGCAGTCGGGCAGAGCTGCGTGCCAGTGGCTGGCGCGCCCCTGGCATCAAGTCGAATCTGCAAGGCGCCTGGAGTGCAGAGTTGCCTGACTACGAAAACAGTATCGGTATTTTCAGTAGAGCGCCCTTGCAGCGAGCCTCGTTGAACGAGCGCGCGCCCGCTGCGATCAATCCCGCGAACCCTGCCCGCAGGCTCAATGTCCGCCTGTCCCAGTTGCGTTAACCTCCGCTGCCGTGCTTAAACCCTAAAACGCGATTGGCGCACTAATGATCCCTGTGTCTATACTGGGTTGAGGCGGTTGTTTTCCCGGGACCTATAGATGCGGTACAAGACCTTGGAAGATGTGATACAGGAGGGGAGGGAGTTCCACCTGAAGTTGAGTCGGCAGTATGAGGAGTTCGAGCTGCTGTCGATCAATGAGCGTGCCCGGCTGTTGCTGGATCAGCTCAAGCGGCGGGAGTTATCCATGACCCATACATTGGAGAACTTTCGCAATGATATCAGTGACGGTGCTCTGCACACCTGGGTGCAGTTTGCGCCGGAAGGCCGTGAGCCAGAACTGTTGCAGCGTTTGCGGCATACCGATATCACCGATCCGGACGCCATAGGCAAGGTGGCGATGGATATAGAGGTGTACCTGGCGGACCAATACCGGGACTTACTGCTGGTGGCGGATACGCCATCTGCCAAGCATGCTCTGGAGCGATTACTTGAGCTGGAGCAGCTGGAAGAGCACACGCTATCGATGAATCTCTTCAACCTGAGGGATTATTGATCGGTAGCGGTGGCTCAAGCGGGGCATCAGCACCTGTAGATGGTGTGGATCACCTGGTCAGGCGATAAACGCAGAACCCCTTTTCTTTATTCAGCCGGACTACCTGCTGAAACAAGGCCTGTGATTTTTTTTCCAGTGGGATAAATTCATTCACCACAAATAGCGCGGTGCCGCCTTTTTTCAGAATGCGCGCGGCCTGCCCGAGGAAGCGGTCGGTAAGGTCGCCTTCAACCTGAAATCCCTGGTGAAAGGGCGGGTTACACACCAGTAAGTCCGCGCTCTTGCTTTCCAGTTCCGATCCCGCGTCACCGGCCATGACCCGTCCGGCTATTTCCCGTGCCTGAAAGTTTTTTTCGCAAGCGAGCAATGCGGCGGCATTGTTGTCGGTTGCCTCTATAAACGGCCGGCAATCCTGTCCGGCGGCTCGCGCGAGCTGGGTGCTGAGGTAGCCGTAGCCACAGCCGAGGTCAACAATCCGAATCTCTCCCGCGGGCAGGTGTTCGTCAAAATGGCTCGCGAGTAGTGCGCTGCCGGTATCGATTTTGTTCCAGCCAAACAGTCCCGGTTTGGAATAGAGGCCGCCCAATGCGTCCAGCTGACGGAGTTGGGGGTATTCAGAATCATCCAGCTCAGGGCCGAGGGAGGTATCGCGGGCCTGGCTTCTGCTCAGGTAATCACTGCCATGTTTTTGCAGTTGCTTGGCACAACCGAACCGTTGGGCGGCTTTCTGGGCATAGGTTTTGATGCCGCTGGTTTTTCCTCCGAGCAATAGGAGCTCGCCACCTTCTCGCAATATCCCGGGAGCGCAATTGATGATGTGGTGGACCGCCGCCTTTTCTTTGGAAACTGGATAAACGATGCGGGAGTACTGGCGTTTGCCCGCGGCCAGTTCGAAATCGCAGAACTCGCTCCTGATTCCCCGGGCTTCTGCTGCCTGTGCAATATCCCAGCGGTTACTGAATACCACACCGGAAAATTGCAGGCCCGTGTCCAGCAGCGGTTTACTGTTTTCGTCGGCAATCCAGAGCGTGTCTGGATTGCCGTCGCGGAGGAATTGGGAAAGCAGGGTGGTCTGCATAGGGCGTTGGTGGCTCAGTACTTTTTGCGGACAGGCTTATGAGCTGACGTTGGCAATTTCTTCAGGGGTCAGGGCGCGATAGTCGCCTTCTGTCAGCTCTTCGTCCAACTGTATCTGCCCGATACGTTCGCGATGCAGCTCCAGAACCCGATTGCCCAGTGCGGCGAACATGCGCTTTACCTGGTGGTAGCGGCCTTCGCTGATGGTGATGCGCACTTCGTTGCGATAGAGGATTTCCAGCTTCGCGGGCTTCGTGCGGGTCTTCTCATTGTTGAGCCAAACACCTTTTTCGAACTTGTCGATGGCGTTGTCCTCAATGGGATCGGCCAGGTGGGCGTAGTAGGTTTTTGCACAGTGGTGGCGCGGTGAGGTGATCCGGTGAGACCACTGTCCATCATCGGTGATCAGGACCAGGCCGGTGGTGTCGATGTCCAGGCGGCCGGCGACATGCAGCTTGTGCTTGTTCGGTTCGTCCAGCAGGTCGAGCACCGTAGGGTGCTCTCCATCTTTGGTTGCACAGACGTAGCCGAGTGGCTTGTTGAGCATAAAGTAGCGGGGGCCGGCTTCGTTCAGAAGCTCCCCATCCAGGCAAAGTTCATCGGACTCGAAGATCTTGCTGGATGGGTCGGTTACCGCGACACCGTTAACGGTGATTCGCTCCTGCCTGGCCGCCCGCTTTACCTCTGCCCGGGACAGGTCGGTGACCTGGCTGATGGCCTTGTCCAGGCGTATGGGTTTACTGTCAGCCAATCTTCTTCTCACCGGAGTCAACGGACTGATAGATCAGGGTGTTGATGGTCATGGGGCCAACGCCGCCTGGTACCGGGGTATAAGCAGCAGCGCGCTCTTTAAGCGGTTCCAGTTCGATATCGCCGACACCACCGGGGTGATAACCGGCATCTACTACAACCGCGCCATCCTTGATCCACTCTGCCTTGATAAATTCCGGACGGCCGACGGCACCCACCACGATGTCCGCGCGACGGATGTGTTCATCCAGTTCTTTGGTGCGAGAGTGGCAGATGGTCACGGTCGCGTTGGCATTCAGCAGCATCGCGGCCATGGGTTTGCCGAGAATCGGGCTGCGGCCCACCACTACGGCGTGTTTACCGGCGAGCTCTATATTGTAGGCTTCCAGCAGGCGCATGATGCCTTTGGGCGTGGCGCAGCCGTAAGCTTCCTCGCCCATGGCCATGCGGCCAAAGCCGAGACAGGTAACACCGTCCACGTCCTTCTCCAGGGCGATAGCGTCGAAGCAGGCGCGCTCATCGATCTGCTCGGGTACCGGGTGCTGCAACAGGATGCCATGTACGTTGGGGTTGGCGTTGAGCTCTTCGATCTTGGCCAGCAGTTCCTCGGTAGTGGTAGAGGAGGGCAGCTCGACCTGCAAGGAGTCCATGCCAATACGACGACAGGCATTGCCCTTCATCTTTACATAGGTCGCGGAGGCGGGATCGTCCCCGACCAGAATGGTGGCGAGGATAGGGGTCTGGCCGCCGGTCTTTTCTTTTAGTGAGGCAACACGGGCAGACAGTTCTTCTTCGGTTTTCTGGGCAAGGGCTTTGCCGTCCAGAACCAGTGCAGACATAGTGATTTCTCAACCTGAACAGGGAGCACTGCAGCGAGAGTTCGCCGGGGCTCGTGGGAGTTGGAGTTAGAAGCTTAATTTAGGGGCGGCATTTTCGCACAACCGGCGAACATTTTCCCTATTCAGTCACTCTCAGAGTTCAAAAGTTGGTGAAAGGCTAAACTACTTTAAAAAAGAATGGCTTAGCGGCGTTGACACCCCCGTGGGGCGGCAGTAATATGCGCGCTCTCGAACGGGGGCTACCCCCGCGAAGGGACATCGGGGCATAGCGCAGTCTGGTAGCGCGCCTGCTTTGGGAGCAGGATGTCGGGGGTTCGAATCCCTCTGCCCCGACCAGATGCCGGGTTTTCTTGCGCCCGTAGCTCAGCTGGATAGAGCATCCGCCTTCTAAGCGGATGGTCGCAGGTTCGAGTCCTGCCGGGCGTGCCATATTCTTATGGTGGCTGAGAGCTCGGTGGACTTGTGACAGTCCGGAGAGAGCTTAAAGTCGCAGGACTATTCCGGCCCATCAGCATAGCTGATGGGCGTCGAAACACTCGCAAAGCTTCGTTTTGCAGGCAAGTGTTTCGACCCTGCCGGGCTTTGTGCCAGGGAGGGAATTGTTGTGTTGCCACAAGGCACAACGTAAAGCGCTACTATGGTGGCCGTAGCTCAGTTGGTAGAGCACAGGATTGTGGCTCCTGAGGTCGCGGGTTCGATCCCCGTCGGCCACCCCATACATAAGCCTTGTTTTTCAAGGCCTTAAAAGCCCCGCCTAGAGCGGGGCTTTTTCGTTTCTTGGGCGGGAAATTGTTGTGAAGATTACAAGAGAGATTGCAAAAGAGCTTTGGCGTAACAAAGTGCTTTTCAAGTGGAATTCTGCGGAACCATCTGAGAAGAGTTATGGCTGGCTCCCACTGGATACAGACGTTTCCCTGAAGAGTCGGGTGACTATTGAGTCGAATTCTGCTCTTTATGGTGGGCGCTACACTCCCAGTAAAGGTGGTGTTCGATACTATTCAGGGCTCTGCACTATCGGTTCCTTCTCATATAGTTACTCCCCTTTGCCTGAGCCGTTGTCGATCGGACGTTACTGTTCGATCTCTGACGGGCTGATTTTTCTCGATTCTCACCACCCACTGGATTTGGTGACTACCTCCATCATTACTTTTCGGCCGCGCAATGAATTGGTGCAAGACTTTACGTCCAGGGCGCAAACCAACCGCTACAAATGGAGTCCGCACAACGGGAAGGCGTTCCCTGCGATTTTCCATGATGTGTGGATTGGTCGAGACGTTACCTTGTCGATGGGGATTTCAATAGGAACAGGAGCGGTGATTGCTGCTGGCTCCGTTGTAACGAAAGATGTGCCGCCATACGCTGTTGTTGGTGGGAATCCCGCTCGTATTTTGAAATACCGAATAGAAGAGGAGGTTGGCAGAGAGTTGATGCAGCTTGAGTGGTGGAAGTACGACCCAAGACAGCTCTGCGAGATCGGTTTCGACAACCCTGCCAAGTTCTGTGAAGTCCTGGGTAAAATGATTGCGCATGGGGATATTGCTGAATATACCCCTCGCCAGTTTGTTTTTGAGTAGTGCGGATATGCGCCTTAATCTGGTTAAAATATCCCGAAATTGACGCTAACGACCTAGATAATCCGGTGTTATACCGGTTTTTCGGGTTTTGGGACGGTATTGTTCTATAGGGTGTCTTTACCACTGGGGTCGCGATCTAGGATAATGCGCGCCAGGTTTTTCTAATCCCGGCCGCCAGTAGCGGCGGGCTCTTGTCATTTAAGTACTTAGGGGAAGAATGTGACGGAAGAAGTAGTCGAGCGCAAGGCAACCAATGTTCACTGGCACGACGGCGAAGTAACTCGTGGTGACCGCGCGGCCATGCTGGGCCACAAGGGTGTGACTCTATGGTTTACCGGACTTTCCGGTTCCGGCAAGAGTACAGTTGCCGTTGCTGTTGAAAAAGCGCTGACCGCGCGCGGTGTGCTCAGCTACCGTCTGGATGGCGACAATATCCGTCTTGGTATCAACTCCAACCTGGGCTTCTCTGCAGAAGATCGCCAGGAAAATATCCGTCGCGTGGGAGAGATTTCCAAGCTGTTCGCGGATACCGGAGTTGTGGTGCTGAGCAGCTTTATCAGCCCCTACGCGGAAGACCGCGCTCTGGTGCGCAAGGTACACGAAGAAGGTGACCTGCCGTTCATGGAAGTGTTTGTCGACTGTTCCCTGGAAGCGGCGGAAGAGCGCGACCCTAAAGGCCTGTATAAAAAGGCACGCGCAGGCGAAATCCGCGGTTTTACCGGAATCGACGATCCCTACGAAGCGCCCGTTAACGCAGAGCTGCACCTGCGCACTGACCAGATGACCCTGGAGCAGGAAGTTGACGCTGTTATCCAGTCTCTGCAGGAGCGCGGCATCATCGTTTGATGCGCCACCTCAGCGCAAACGTCGCCGGCATGGGTTGTCGGGGCTTAATGTGCTGTGATCCGCCGTAACCGGAGCAAAAAAATCCCTTTTTGCTCCGGATTTCCCTCCCTTATTTCCCTTGCTTTCTCCTCGTTCAGCGTGCGTCATCAGCGGCTTGCTTTTGCTGAATTTTCTTCGAGTTTACTCATCCGCCAACTCCCCGACGCTTTTCCCGGCGCCACATATACTGTTGCTGTGCCAGCCTCAATTTAAAAACTCGCTGGCACATGGAACACATGGCGTACGGAGGCGCATATGGCTTGGAGCGCATGGAATCGCTCTGCGCGGTTTACTACCCGCCGGGTGGTAACTGGAGTAATCGCTTCATTTTTTGTCCTACTGGGACTGGGAGGGTGGTATGTATACGAGAAGCTGCCACGCCTGCCCGGGGTGCCTAAGGCGCCGGTAGTGGGTGTACCCGAAGGGGCGCTGGATCATGCGCCCATCCCCGCATATCGCGGTGACCATCCGCGCAAAAGTGGTCGCCCCGCAGAATACTATCCATTCCCGATTACTATTGGTGGAACGGGGCCGGTGGAAACCCTTTTCGCGGGGCCGTCCACCTATCCCTTTCTGTGTGGCGCCAATAAAGTTACCGGCTCCCAGCCGCTGGTGGACAATCATGACGGCGAAGGGGTGCCGGTCTTTTCCCTGGATGTCGAGGGAAATCAAACCGAAGAGGTTATCGGCTACAGCCGGGATTGCAGTCACAAGACTTCCGTTGCCTATTACTATCGCAGCACCTTGGATGGTGAGTTTTACCCGTTAGAAAATGCCAACGGTGATATTGATCAGGTGACGGTTAACGGAAAATCCACGGAATTTATCGTGCGACTGGAAACCGGAACCATCAATCGCTTTTTCTATGCCATTGCGGCGTTGCGTGGCGAAGGGGAAACCGCAGAAGCGCCAAATACCAGTAACTGGAATAAGCGGTTGATCTATCAATTTCGAGGCGGTGTTGGAGTAGGGCGTCAGCAGGGGGATATTTCACATCGACAAATTATCGATCGTCGCGCGGATCAATTGGCTCGCGGTTATGCGATTGTCTACTCCACTGCAAACCAGACCAGTAATCACTACAACATCTGGTTAGCTGAGGATACCGCCCGGCGCCTGAAGAAGCAGTTTTCTGCACTTTATGCCGAACCAATGTATACCGTGGGCATCGGCGGCTCCGGTGGTGCTATTCAGCAATATCTTCTTGCGCAGAATGCCCCCGGTGTTTTGGATGCAGCGCTCCCGCTGTATTCCTATCCGGATATGGTGAGCCAGACGATCTATGTATTTGATTGTGAGCCGCTGGAGTACTTCTTCGATGTGGTTGCCGCAGAAAATCCGCGCTGGCGCGATGTGCAGGAGCGCGAGGCGGTGATCGGTCTGGCGACCAATCCCGAATTTGAACACCGTTTTAAAATTCTTGAGGATGCCGCGGCGCTTTTCGATGGCCGTTACCGGGCGACCGCAGAGGGGGCTTCCGAGTGCGTTCAGGGTTGGCGCGGCCTGGTTCCTCTGGTCAACAACCCCAACTTCATTCATTTCAGTAAAAGTTTCGCTGATTCCGTAGCGGAGAATACCCATTGGACCCACTGGGAAGACCTGCGTGAGTTCTACGGTGCTGGTCGGGACGGGTACGCCAATAGCGCTTGGGATAATCAGGGCGTGCAATATGGCCTGAATGCGTTGAAACAGGGAAAGATTAGCGTCGACGAATTCCTCCGTCTCAATGCGACTATTGGTGGCTGGAAAAATCCGACCGAGCAGGGTGGTGAAAAGCTCTGGTTTATGAACGGGGAAGTTTTCCCAATGGATCTCTCCGTGTGGAGTGAGCACAACATGAACCTGGGCAGCCTGGATAATCCTGCGCCGAGAAGTGTAGCCAGTGTCGAGGCAATTGAAGGTATTTATCGCTCTGGTCATGTTTTTCTTGGCGACGTGGAGATCCCAATTCTGGATGTGCGCCATTATCTCGATGGAGAGCTGGATATGCATCACAGCCTGGCTTCTTTCTCGAGCAGGGAGCGCATTCGTCGTGCACGGGGCCATGCGGATAACCAGCTGATCTGGATGAGCCACAAAAAATACAACCCGGTGGATGAAGCGCTGGATGTCATCGATCACTGGATGCAAAGAATTATCGAGCATCCGGAGCGTGGTGTGGCGGGTAACAAGCCAATTGAAGCTACGGATCGCTGTTTCGACAGGGACGGTAATGTGCTTGCCGCCGGCCCGTCAGTGTGGGACGGTAATTGGAATCACAAGCCTGCCGGTGCCTGCATGCGCCAGTACCCCATTCACAGTACGCCGCGCCAGATGTCCGGTGCGCCAATCACCGGTGACGTCTTCAAGTGTGCCCTGCAGCCGGTTGAACGGGCGGTGGCAAAAGATATCTACGGCAGCGCCACTTCCGGGATCGTTGAGCGCATCGACGATTTGCGGAGAATTTTTCCGCAGGGCGTATGCAATTACAACGCACCGGATGTTGGTCGACCCAAGGGGCCGCTTTTTCCTCACGGTGGTGAGGTTATGATTGCGGGGCATTCTGTTGGTGCTGATTATCGACAGTCGCCTGGTGAAATTGCACAGGAGCAAGATGGGGTTGAGCAGGAGGTTCAGCCCACACCTGTTTCGGTTGACGAATCAGAGTTGGATGAAGAGTGACCTGCTGCTAAATGGGCAAGCGGCCGCAAAAGCGCATGATACTTGGCGGCAAAAATCGGGCGAAAAGTTTTTGAAATTTTTGGCGCTTTTTTTGTTGACACAAAAATGCTGTCGGGTATGATGCGCCTCGTTCTCAGGGGGAACCCCAGAACAAAACGGAAATCTTCTCAGGAAGTTACCGAATTGGGTGGTTAGCTCAGTTGGTAGAGCGGCGCCCTTACAAGGCGTAGGTCACAGGTTCGACCCCTGTACCACCCACCACTTCCACTGCGGAAGTGCACTACCGCGGACCGGTAGTTCAGTTGGTTAGAATGCCGGCCTGTCACGCCGGAGGTCGCGGGTTCGAGTCCCGTCCGGTCCGCCATATACAAAAAAGGCCCTGTTCGAAAGAACAGGGCCTTTTTTGTATCTGTTGGATCGGCGTGCGAGAGCTCCTGTCCGATCAAATTGCACAGCAATTTAAGACGCCCAAGGGGCGCCCGAAGGGTGAACGGCGTAGCCGCGAATCAGTCCCGTTCAGATGTGGCACTTGGCTCTTCGGTTGCTGCCACCTGGCTTGCCAATTGTCCAAAACTGGCATATATTTTGGCCATATGTCCTCTACTCTCAATCCGGAGGCAAAATGGCCAATCCAGCCCATACCCCACAAGCAACAGAAGATCAGGTTCTTCTGGAGGCAACCCTAAATACCGCCAGCCACTTGGGGCTGAAAAAGAAAGAGCTCAGCGAAATCATCCACCTGGATGACCGCACCCTGCGCCGCCGTAGCGGCTTGGCCCCGCAAAGCGCCGAAGGGCAATTGGCCCTGTTACTGGTGCGCGCCTATCGCTCTGCCTTCGTACTGATGGGTGGGGAAGAGGGCGCTAGAGCCTGGTTCGCTACCGCGAATCGCGCCCTGAATGGTATTCCCAAGGAGCTTGCTTGCCGCATTGATGGGCTGGTGCGGATAGTCACCTATCTGGATGCCATGCGAGGCAAGGTGTGAGTGAGCTGCGCGACAAAATCCGCCAGACCTCGACCCGCCTGATTGGTCGCCTGTATCGCATCATCGAATCCCAGGAAGAGGTCGCCACCAGAAGTCTGGTCGACAGCTTGCAAAAGCAGGAAGTACTGGAAAACCTCCTGGAGCAGAGCAAGCCGGCCAGATTGCCGGGCAGTGAGCATCTTCACTATTTGCTGGCCACCCCGTTTCGTTATCCGCCGTTGCCCTGGGGATCCCGTTTTGGCGGTATTGCGGAGAGTGGCATTTTTTACGGCAGCAAGACTGTCGATACGGTGTTTGCGGAAGCGGCCTACTATCGGCTGCTATTCCTGAATGACATGGATCCCGTCCCAAGTGCGCCTGTGACCAGTTACCACCAGGTTTTTTCGGCCAAGTACTGTGCAGACCCCGGCGTCCGGTTACAGGCGCAAGAATGGCAGCCTCACTGGCCGGCACTAACGCATACCACGGCATACCAGTACTGCCAGCATCTCGGCACGCAGATGCGCGACTGCGGTATACACGGAATAGAGGCGCCTTCCGCCCGCGCACTATGTGCAGGAATTGCGCAGCTGCCACCAGAAAACAGTGAAGGCATTAACGTTGCCCTGTTTACACCGCAAGCCCTCCTGCGACGCCCTCCCACCATCGAGGCGGAAGTGACCGCAGAATCCAGCGCCGAAGGGGTGTCTTTTCTGGTGAAATCTGGCAACAGCGTCCGGTCGAAAAGCTTTGAAAAAGGTGCCTTTCTCAAATCCGGAGAACTACCGCAGCCCGCCTGAGCCCACAAAGAGCAATGACCCGTTACCTCACCGAGCTCAGCCTCGAAGCATTTACTAAGGCGGCCCGCAATGTGCCTTACCAGCAGATTGACTCTGACCTGTTCCCGGGCATCGACCTCTGGGTCCGCCGGGATGACCTGATCGATCCGCTAATCTCCGGCAATAAAGCTTACAAGCTAATCTTTAACCTCCTCGAAGCCCGGGAGCAGGGTAAAGATACCATCGTCACCTGCGGCGGTGCTTGGTCAAACCATATACACGCCACCGCGGCAGCCGGCCAGCGTTTCGGGTTCAAAACCATCGGTATCATCCGCGGTGAGCGACCGCCGGTGCTGAGCGCGATGTTGCAGGATGCGGAGCGGTTTGGGATGGAGTTGCGGTTTGTGTCTAGATCGGTTTATCGGGAGCGGGATAAGCCGGGGTTTTCGGGTGAGTTCGGAGCTGGTGAGAACAGCTGGTACGTACCAGAAGGCGGAGCGAATGCGCAGGGCGCAAAGGGTGTGCAAATTTTAGGCGATGTCATCCGTGAGGGAGCCCCTGTTGAGTTCGATGAGTACTGGCTACCGTGTGGTACCGGGTTGACTCTCGGGGCGCTGGCTAGCAGCTCACCGTCCAGCGTTACCGTACGGGGGGTTGCAGTATTAAAGGCCGGTCAGGGGATATGTCGGACAGCGGAAGCCTGGTCACAGCAAAAATCGAACAAAAGTGCCCCATTTGAGGTCCTATCGCGAGGCCATTGCGGCGGTTACGCGAAAATTGATCTGGCGCTCAGCGAATTTTTCAGCGCCATACAAGCACAGGCAAAAATTCCACTGGATTGGGTATACGTAGCCAAGGCTGCTCTTGAGGCAAGTAAACAATCAGCTTCGCGCGAAATCTTCCCAAGCCTTGGGCGCGGGAGAGTAAAAGCTCTGTTGATCCATACCGGAGGACTTCAGGGAAATCGTGGGATTTCAGTTAGTTAAGAGTTTGCCTGGCTAAAAATTGATCGCCCATTCCGGTTCGACGAGTTGAACTACGTTGGGCATAATGGCGCACTGATTTATTTGTGCTACCGCACTACAAAGGGGGTTTTGTGCGTAAGGGAATCATTCTAGCCGGGGGGACCGGCAGTCGGTTGTACCCGCTAACAAAGGCGGTAAGTAAGCAGCTGATCCCGATCTACGACAAGCCGATGATCTACTACCCCCTGACCACGCTGATGCTGGCGGGGATCAAGGACATCCTGATCATCTCAACCCCGCAAGACCTTCCCGCATTCCAGAACCTCCTTGGCTCGGGTGAATCGTGGGGTATTAACCTGTCCTATGCAGAGCAGCCATCCCCGGATGGTCTCGCCCAGGCTTTTATCATTGGCGAGTCCTTTATCGGCAAGGATGATTGCGCGCTGGTGCTTGGTGATAACATCTTCCACTCCCACGATTTTATGAACCTGCTGCAGCGTGCTAGCGCACAGGATCAGGGCGCTACGGTATTTGGATACCACGTCAACGACCCCCGGGCTTATGGGGTTGTGGAGTTCGACGAGAACGGCAAGGCTCTGTCGATCGAGGAGAAGCCGCACCATCCGAAATCGAAATATGCGGTTACCGGCTTGTACTTCTATGACAACCAGGTCATTAATATCGCCAAGTCCATAGTTCCTTCTCCCAGAGGGGAGTTGGAAATCACGGACGTCAACCGCGCCTATCTGGAGGCGGGTACACTGAACGTCGAGGTGATGGGCCGCGGAGCCGCGTGGCTGGATACCGGTACCCACGACAACCTGCTCGCGGCGAACCACTTTGTGCAAACCATCGAAGTGCGTCAGGGGCTGAAGATTGCCTGTCCCGAAGAGGTAGCTTATCGCATGGGCTACATAAACGCGGAACAGCTGCAAAACCTCGCGCAGCCGCTATTGAAAAGTGGCTACGGTGAGTACCTGTTACAGGTTATAGAAGACAGGGTGTTTTGATTGTGGAAGTCATCGATACCAATATTCCGGACGTAAAAATCCTACAGCCCAAAGTGTTCGGGGATGAGCGAGGTTTCTTTATGGAAACCTTCCGCGACTCCTGGTTTCGCGAGCAGATTGCGGATGTTTCGTTCGTGCAAGACAATCATTCCAAGTCATCCCGCGGCATATTACGGGGCCTGCACTTCCAGACCGAGCAGACTCAGGGCAAGCTGGTCCGTGTCGTGAGCGGTGAAGTATTTGATGTGGCGGTTGATTTGCGGGAAGGCTCGCCAACGTTTGGTCAGTGGGCTGGCACTATGCTGTCTGCACAAAATAATCGCCAGTTCTGGGTTCCTGCTGGATTTGCCCACGGTTTCTATGTCACTTCCGAAGCTGCAGAGTTTGTCTATAAATGCACCGATTATTACCATCCCCAGAGTGAAGTCAGCTTGCGCTGGGATGATCCTGAAGTTGGTATTGAGTGGCCTCTAGTTGCTGGGGCAGCGCCACAGTTATCCGGCAAAGATCGGGATGGATTGTCCTTCAAAGAGATACCCAAGTTTTCCTATGGCAAGTAAACAGCGCAAAGCACTGATTTTCGGCAAGAACGGCCAATTGTCTTGGGAGCTCCAGGAGAGCGCGCCCAGCAATTACGATGTGCTTGCTTTAGGTAGTGCGGAGATTGATTTGTTGGATAGCACCGCTGTCGAGCAGGCGATTGACGAGTATTCGCCAGATCTTGTGATTAATGCGGCTGCCTATACCGCAGTAGATAATGCGGAAACGAACGAGCAGGGCGCATTTGCGCTCAACCAGCATGCAGTGGCACATATTGCCGATGCTGTTGCCAAGCGCGAAGGCACCCGCCTTATTCATGTGTCTACTGATTTTGTCTTTGACGGTACAAAGTCGTCGCCGTACTTGGTGGATGATGCCATCAGGCCGCTCAGCGTATATGGGGCCAGCAAGGCCGCCGGTGAAGCTGAATTATTGAAGCGCAATTTGCCTGGCAGCCTCATTGTCCGAACCTCGTGGGTCTATTCGTCCCACGGGGCCAACTTTGTCAAAACCATGCTGCGATTGATGGCCGATGAAAATCGGGATCAGTTAAGCATTGTGGCGGACCAGATTGGCTCTCCTACATGGGCGCATTCACTGGCAAAGGCACTTTGGCAGGCCGGGGAGCGAGAGCTTCAAACACCTGGCGAAGGGGCGCGCGTATTCCACTGGACTGACGCAGGCGTTGCCTCCTGGTATGACTTCGCGGTAGCAATACAGGAACTGGGTTTGGCCCATGGGCTGCTGGACCGGGAAATCGCCATCAATCCCATCCCCCAATCCCAATACCCTACGCCGGCAACACGCCCTTCATTCAGCGTGCTCGACAAATCCGTGTTCGAGCATAACTACGGGCTAAAAACACGGCACTGGCGACGCCAGCTGGAATCCATGATGCAGCAAATGGCCGCAGCGAAAAATTAAGAACTTGGTGTAACACATGAGCTTAGAAAACACGCCGGCAAAATTACTGGTTACCGGCGGAGCCGGGTTTATTGGTGCCAACTTTGTACACTACTGGCTGAATAAGTATCCCAAAGATCAGGTAGTCGTTCTGGATGCGCTTACCTATGCCGGTAATCGTGCGAATTTGGCATCTGTCGAAGACAATCCGCAATATACCTTTGTCCATGGCGATATTTGCGATACCCCGCTCGTTGAGCAGCTATTGCTTGATCACGGTTTGGACACCATCGTCCACTTCGCAGCAGAGTCCCATGTGGATCGCTCGATAACCGGGCCGGATGCCTTTATTGAAACCAACGTTATTGGCACGCACAGCCTGTTGAAGGCTGCAAAGAAAGTCTGGTTGGACATGCCCAAAGCCGATGGACTCGAGCCGCTAAAGCACCGATTCCACCATGTTAGTACCGATGAAGTGTACGGTACATTGGAGCCTAACGATCCTCCGTTTTCAGAGACCACTGCGTACGCCCCCAACTCTCCGTATTCTGCGAGTAAAGCCGCCTCTGATCATCTGGTGCGTGCCTACCACCATACTTACGGGTTAGAAGTAACTACATCTAATTGCTCCAACAACTACGGTCCTTACCATTTCCCGGAAAAACTGATCCCCCTGATCATCACCAACATTCTCAATGACAAGCCGCTGCCGGTTTACGGGGATGGAAAGCAAGTGCGTGACTGGCTGTATGTGGAAGACCACGCACGAGGTATCGAGCTGGTGCTGAGGAAAGGGCGCATTGGTGAGAACTACAACATCGGTGGCCACAACGAATGGCACAATATCGACATCGTTCGGCTCGTGTGTCAATTGATGGATGAAACCTTCGCGCGCGAACCGGCCTTGGTTAAAAAATATCCATCCGCTCGGCAGGTTGCTGCGGGCAATAGTACAGCACTCATTACATACGTGACCGATCGTCCTGGTCATGACCGCCGCTACGCGATTGATGCACTGAAGAGTCGTAGTGAGCTCGGTTATGAGCCAGTGGAGAGTTTTGAATCGGGTATCCAGAAAACTGTCATCTGGTACCTAGAGAATGAAGGCTGGTGGACAGCATTGGCCGAAAAGTGATCTTTGGCGGCGTGATCGGCGACCGCTAATGCGCGGAACGACTCTACGAGATTGGCGCAAAAACAATCTTTTTGTGCAGGGACCGTACGTCCCGGTACGCCCGTTCCTCGTGGTTCGACTCCCCTGTTTTCCTAAGGCATAATCGGGCGATTGCGTGGAACCGAATCCCTCAACATGGTACCAATGGTTAAAATGCGACCATGAGGGATTCCAGCGGAAAAGCGTTCAATAGGTAAAGAAAGCAAGCTACGCGGGCCCTTGATTCGGGCACCTTTGGGGGAGCGGTGTCAGAATTCCAGAACATCGGCCTAATTGGCCGAACAGAAAGCGATAGTGCCGTGCTCTCGCTCAGGCGCCTGATGGCGTACCTCGAGCGCGAAGGCTATTCCGTAATCCTCGAAAAGAATACGGCAAATGATGTCGCCGACCACAAAGCACGCGTATCCAGTAAAGACAAGCTCGGCGAGCTTTGTGATCTGGTAATCGTAGTCGGCGGTGACGGTAGCCTGCTGGCTGCCGCACGTGCGCTGGCAAAATTCAGTGTCCCCCTTCTCGGTATCAACCGTGGCCGCCTCGGCTTCCTCACCGACATCACCCCCGACGAAATCGAGCAAAAAGTAGGCGAAGTGCTTTCTGGCAAGTATATGGCCGAGAGCCGCTTTTTGCTCGATATGTCAGTTACGCGAAATGACAAGCCGATTGGCAAGGGATCCGCCCTGAACGATGTGGTCATTCACCCGGGTGAATATATCCGGATGATTGAGTTTGATCTCTATATTGATGGTCAGTTTGTCTACACCCAGCGTTCCGACGGCTTGATCGTTTCGACCCCCACAGGCTCTACCGCGTACGCATTGTCCGGCGGCGGTCCGATCATGCATCCGAAGTTAGATGCAATTGTGGTTGTTCCCCTTAACCCACACACACTAAGTAGTCGGCCTATCGTGGTTGAGGGGAGTAGCGAGTTCAAAATAATTGTGAGTGAGCACAACGCCACACATTCCTATGTAACTTGTGATGGGCATGATCAGGTGATTACAGAGCCGGGGGATGTGATCCGCATACATAAGAAACCACATCGGCTTACGCTGATCCATCCGATTGACCATAATTTTTATGAAACATGTCGTTCAAAGTTGAACTGGCAAAATAGCTAAAAGAGCAGATGGCGTAGATCAAACAATGGAAAAGAAACTTCAAAAATCGAATTTAGATATATTTAGATTGAAGTGAAGTTGGAATAGATACTTATTGCTAAGCAGAAGTTTTGAATTCTGATTTAGTTTAAATGACTACCGCTTCCTATGTTCATGATCCGCAAGGAAGTTTTCTTCGAGATTCAAAAAGTGTTCGTGAGAGAAAAATGGGTACATGTGCTTTTAAAACCGTAGATTTAATTGACAACATGAGCGACCCTGCCGAGTGAGTGAGGGTGTCAATATTTTACTTGGCTGATGGTAAACATGTTAAATTATCTAAAAGTAAAAATTGATTAAGTATTGATAGAAAGCGTATAAGTTGAAATGAAAAATTATTTTGAAACTACTTCTTCACTAATTGAAACTACTATTTCTGCCGTATCTAAGTTGGGCGATTTATCAGAAGAGTATGCAGAGCTTTTGGATAAAGTTAGATCGGTAGAGGATGCTGATTTGGCGAAAAATGATTTGGCTGTAAATTTTGCTAAAGCTTTAATAGGGAGTGTCGATAAATTGGAGTTTTTAAGGCGCGAACAGGAATATGCGTTGCTTCAGTTGGACCAAATGCAAAAAGAATTGGAGTCTGCATACTTAGAGTTGTTTCAAAGCCAAAATAGAAATAGCTCGCAAGTGCACAAAAGTGGGAATCAATTGAGTAAGAAGGCCAACTTGAACGCCAGTAGTCAAAGAGTTGATTCCGTGGTGCTAAGATTGGTTTCAATTGCAAGAAAACAACAGAATTGAATGAAACGGCTCAAAACTGATGGTTGAAGTTTCTTCCCATAATAAAATTGTCGTATTGGACCCGGGCTTAGAGGGGCGCAGTGGGCATCACTATGCGCTCTATGAGGCTGCGCAAAAAAGAGTTGGGTCAGATCTTGGCAATGTCGAAATAAAATTCTACGCTCGAAAAAATTCGGCTGGTGAGTTTGATTTTTTTGAAGATATTTTCGTGGCCGAACATTTCGACTCTAAGTTGTATCAGTTTTATCAGTCAAGACCGACAGTCGGAGAGGCCCATAGATATACCTCTCAGCTAGCTGAAGAATACTATCGAGCCATGTTGTGCGAAGTGGTAGTGAATGAGTCGATTGGTGAGAGGAGGGTCACCTTTCTCTACCCTGCAGTAAAGTGGGAGCATTTGGCCGCAATTGGAATTGCCATTTCCGAGCTGGAAAGCTTTGATAAGAAAAATATTGAAATAAAGCATAAAATTTGCCTGATGTACAACCCTGGTATTGATTTCGATGGGAATTTGTTTTCTGTTGAAGAGTTTCTCGGATATAGAATAGCTGCAAAATACCTGAGTATAAGAGAGGATGTGTTTTTCTATGTCTCAGATTATGAGCTGTCGGTTCAGTATAAGGATGTATTTCAAAGAAAACTGAAAATACATCCCTGCTATTTATTTGACTTCTCATCAATATCCAGGCGTTCAATGTCATTCTCCTCAGGGGGCGAACGTAAGATAGGATTATATCATGGTGATGCAAAGCGCGAGAAAGGTTTTCTTGAACTGCCGCGGGCATTAGAAAGCATTTTGCCGCAATTGAGCACTGAAGACCGTATCTATATCCAGTATACCCTAAATAACAGTGATCTGAGTTTAAATAATACCGCAGATAAAATTAAGCATATTGCCGAAAATGACCAGAGAGTTGTATTGGTGGACGAGTTCCTGTCTGGTGAGAGTTTAATGTGTCAGATATCAGAGCTGTCTGAATATATTTTTCTTTACGACTCTGCTCACTATGAGAATAAATCTTCCGGAATAGCTTGGCTTGTAGGATATTTTAAATGCCCTTCAACGACTATTGGTAGTTCTTGGATATCGCGTGAGTTAAAGCGACTTGGCGTGCCGTTAAGAGTCGCTCCATCGGTTGCGTCAATTTCTCTCACCGAAAATCTTCATCAATCCTTTATCAAGAAGGAAGACTATGAGTTGCGTTCAATTATGTATGACGATTTTTGGTTTGGCGTCGGAATATTAGCTGAGCGCAATTAAAACCTGGATAGGAAAGTGCGGCAAAATTATAGATGCTTAGTGGCTCTCAGATTGAAATGAAACGAAAAAAAATTGCGATAGCATCAATTTCTGAAACGGATAAGTGGGGCGCGGGACTTTCCGCATTAAAGCTACACAAGGCATTTTTAGCGGAAGGGTTGGACTCGAGACTATATGTAAATAGAAAGTTCTCTAGCTGTGAGAATGTTTTTGAAATTCCCGATGGGGAAGTCGAACAAGGCATTTCGCTTGAGCTAGGACAATATCGATCAAGTGTATCTGATGTGCCAATAACAACAGGGTTGTCTTCCAAGTCAAATACATATTTAGATCGTATTTGGGAGGAAGTGGACGTAGTCTTGTTGAGGTGGGCGTCGATAGCGATTTCGGACTTCCAAATAGGACGGTGGTCACAAAGGGGGAAACCGATTGTTTGGTGCCTATCGGACATGGCCCCGTTAACTGGTGGTTGTCATTACTCCATGGGGTGCAGTAACTATACGGACAGTTGCTCACCGTGCCCCTTGATTGACGACGATTTTTTTTACTCTCCAGCAATGGTGCTTCAGCGAAGAAAAAACCTTTGGAGAAATATAGTTTTCGTTTCTCCTAGTCAATGGCTCGCCAATATTTGTGAGCAGAGCGTGGTTTCAAAACAAGCTGAAATTAAAGTTATCAAAACTGGCGTAGAGTTAGATATTTTCCGGCCATACATAAAATCGGAAGTCCGGGAGGAAATGGGGCTGCCGCAGGGAAAAAAGATTCTCATGTATGGTGCGGCGTCCGTAAACGATAGTAGGAAGGGAGCCAAATTTCTCCCTAAATTAATTGAGGCTCTCGTCCCAAGATATTTTTCACCTGATGAGCTAACACTTTTAATAACCGGAGGTGATGCATCCGTTCTTCCACATCTGCCCATTGAAGCGATATCCCTGGGCCACTTGGCCGATCGAAATCAGATGGCAAAAGCATATTCTGCGGCGGATGCTACTCTATTACCGTATGTCGAAGATAATTTACCAAACCAATGTTTGGAGAGTATAGCGTGCGGGACTCCTGTTGCCGCCTTCGATATAGGTGGTATGCCTGATGTTATAGTTCCCGGGGTGACGGGAAGCCTTGCGATTCCTTTTAACATTGAAAGTCTTTCGGAGTCAGTTATAGATGTGTTGGGAGGTAAAATTGATTCTTCCACCTGTAGAAATTGGGCTGAGAAAAATTTAGATATAGCTAGTCAAGCTAGGAAGTACCTCGAATTATTTGAAAGATTATGTGGAAATAGCCTAATTGAATGTGAATAAAAAATGAGTTTAAAACATAGAAAGATCGGAGTTAGTGCTCTCCTTACAGACCCATTTATCCAGGAGGCTAGGTCAAGGACAATCTGGGCTGCGAACACATGCAGCGCATGTGTATCCGCGGGAGCCCAGTCGTTCTTAATTGCTAATGCTTCTGAAACTCCAATACCGTATCAAAAAAAACCCGAGTGGGTACAAAAGGAAGTTGCGCGGTTCTATGGCGTCGATACGACAAATATACTGCCTACTTTTAACCCAAATAAATACTATAAGAAAGGTGCTGAGTCGTTTATTTATGACTATTTGTTGAAAACATCTATTCTTCCGCAATTAACCGATGTCCATACTCGGGATCCAATCCTAGCCGCGCGTGCTATAGAGGCCGGTAAGGGCGTTATTTTTGAAGATCACGATGAAGATGCTCAGGTGAATGCTCGTAAGAGAATTATGGAGTTGTCTCACTCAGAGCATTTTAAAGCAATTGTATGCATTACGGAAAAAATTCGAGATGCATATTACTTGGGCCCTGTTAAAAAAAGTAAATTAATTTGTATGGATAGTGGAGTTCAAAACTTCGCTAATGACGACTCTATTTTTTCAAGTCTAAAGCGAGACGGGAGAGGTAGACCTCCAACTATCGGATATGCTGGTGGCTTACAGCCAGAGCGCGATATCGAAACTATTTTTCAGGCGGCTAAGCTCCTTCCGTATTACAAGTTTATTTTGATCGGTGGTCGCCAGGCTTTAATCGATAAACTTATTGAGCAAGCAGTCCAGTTAGATATTTATAATATTGACTTTTTGGGGTACTTGAAAAGTCAGGACATGAGAAGGATTCTTGCAAGTCGGTGCGATGTTCTACTCTATAGCAGAGCAAGTGGTTATAGCACAGAAAATAGCTCGCCCTTAAAGTTGTTTGAATATTTTAATTACAATAAACCGATTGTATCGGCGGAGACAAGCGTTACTCTCCAATATCTAGGTATAAAGGGAGTTTACTCATATCAACCGAGTTCCGTCACAAGCCTAGTTGGTTCACTTAAGGCAGCAGTAGAATTCGGTAATAAAAACTCTGTAGATGAAGATGCCTATGAGTTAATTTTATCTGATAAATCTTGGGGTAACAGGCAGAAAAAAATATTAGAGTTTGCGGGGATTTTAGTATGACATTAACCAGCTCGGGAATAGATGTCACCTTTGTTATGACGATTTATAACGAGGGTTGGATTCTCGATAAGATCGCTTCGCATATTGCGGCGGAGATGGAATCGAAGGGTTTGCTAACAACGAAATATTTTTTATATGGCGGGAATAAATTGCATCATACATTCCCTCCTAGTGATGTTGCGTTTTTTATGCATTATTCGAACTACTACCATTTGGTAAAGAAAGTGAGTAGTAGAGTTAACTCGTATTGCGTTGTTTGGTATACACACTTTGATACCAAACACGGAATTGAGTTGAGAGATTTCACAAGACTCTGTAATGAATATGGTACAAAGGTGATTTGTCCATGCTCAAAGAATAGAGATGAACTGTTGGCGGCGGGTTTGAGCCATCAAAATGTGACTGTTGTGCTTGGCGGGTACGATGAAAATTTATTGGGGCTTGAGGGGGAAAGGTCACAAAATAGTGTTGCGTTCGTCTCCGCGTGCTATGAACGGAAGCGACCTGATCTCTTACTTGAGCTTGCATCGATTTGCCCGGACATAGAATTTAACATTATTGGTCCACGGGCTGAGGATGTAGATAACTTGGGGATTGTTTGGTCGCGATCTGAATTTGCAAAAAAAATATCGCAATACTCCAATGTCAATCTTTATGAAGTAGAATATGAGCTGTATCCATCCTTGATGCTTAGGAGCTCTAAATATCTGATGCTGTCGGATTTTGAGGGGGGGCCGATCGGTTTGATGGAGGCCATGGCCCTAGACCTGATCCCGATTGCTACCGATACAGGTTTTGTCAGAGATCTATTAACTGGCCCACTGTATGGAAATATGTTGCCGGTCTCCCCGGAGGTTGAAGATATTAAAAAACTCATTTATCGCGATTATGAGTGCTCATCGAGTCGGGATAAGGTGCGCAACGCAAGTTGGAAAAAATTTGCCGAAAACATATTCAGTTTTTTATATGTTGATAACCCCTCTTTTCCCACATACCTATCGCAAGTCGTCAGGTCGTTTTATGGCTCCTCATTAGAAAATCACATTTTCTTTCGATTTCTGGGGGCTGAAACTGAGTTTATTAATCGACGAAATTACCGCATCTCTTCGGACATATATGCGATTCTTGAAAGGAGCTTTTCCTTAAATCCGATACAAAAGAGGGTCCTCAAATCCAGAAAGTCCCTTAACCGTATTTTGGAGGAGCGCGAGAAACTTGTTGTTTGACCGTTTTGATCACGTTTAATTTTAATGCTCCGTACTTTGCGTGGAGAAGGGTATTCGGCTTGATGACTATTTGATTTCTCTAATGTTTTTCGGATAGTTGAGGTTAGCTCTAGGATAAAATATGAAGTTTCTAGTTACAGGTGCGGCAGGTTTTATTGGATCTGCAGTGAGCGATCGCTTGTGCAGACTCGGCCATGATGTAGTAGGAGTGGATAATCTTAATGATTATTATAGTGTGCGATTGAAGAATGATAGACTTTCTTCAATTCAGCACCATAAAAATTTTGAGTTTCATATATTAGATATTGCGGATAGGGCTGCTGTAAAAAAGCTTTTTGTAAGTATGCGCTTCGATAAGGTGATTCACTTGGCTGCTCAAGCGGGAGTTCGCTACTCATTGGAGAATCCGAATGCTTATATCGATTCTAATATTGTTGGAACTATGAATATTCTTGAGGGATGTCGTTTTTCTAGCATCTCTCATTTGGTTTATGCATCATCAAGTTCTGTTTATGGGCTGAATAGTAAGATACCCTTTTCAGAGTCTGATAGAGTTGATGATCCTGCGTCGCTTTATGCTGCAACTAAAAAATCAAATGAACTTATGGTAAGTGCGTACAGTCACCTTTATGGAATTCGCGCTACAGGCTTGCGCTTTTTTACTGTCTATGGACCCTGGGGTAGGCCAGATATGGCACCTTTCCTTTTTGTAGATGCAATCTCTAATGGTCGGCCAATTAAGGTGTTCAATAATGGAAAGATGCAAAGAGATTTCACATATATTGAAGATATAGTAGAGGGAGTTTTTAGGGTTGCAACTTCTCCTAGCTTAGAGTGTCAAGGTGAAGACAAGCATAGAATCTACAATATTGGAAATAACACTCCAGTTGAGTTGGAGGTTTTTATTTCGTGTGTCGAGCAATCGCTCGGGAAAAAAGCGGAAAAGGAGTATTTGCCGATGCAAAATGGAGATGTTGTCTCTACATATGCTGATATTTCTTGCTTAAATCGAGATTACGGATTTTCGCCCTCCGTTAGTATTGAGCTGGGGATTGAAAGTTTTGTAAATTGGTATAAAACGTACTACGCAGCTTAATGTTTGTGGTTGTATTTCAGAACTCAATCGTTATTTGGTGGTGAGTCTCGAAGAGATTGGGTCTAGTTTTATGGCGGCTACTTTGTATTAATTTGAATTAAATTCAATAGGGATAATATCAGCCCTGCCGAATTGTACGTATCTAATAGATTTTGGAAGAAATGGAGAGGAAAATGAATTGCAGGGATCTAGTTAATGTCGTCGTGATTGGGGCTCAGAAGTCGGCCACATCAGCAATCATTAGGCACCTATCCGAGGTGGATAATGTCTGGGGGGGGATTAAAGAGCATCACTTCTTCTCTGTTCACCATGAAAAGGGAGTTGAATGGTATCACAACCAATTGCAGAAAAATTATGAAAAATCCTCGGGTGAAAAAAAATCTGTATTTGAGCATAGTGTTGTCATCGAGAAAAGTCCATCATATATGTCTGTTTTAGAGTCTGCGAGTAGAATCTATAAATATAACCCTCTAATGAAAATTATAGTTTCGCTCAGAAACCCTGTAGCTCGGGCCTATTCTAGATATCAGGATATTTTGGCGGATAATCCGGAAAGAATAAAAAGTAGTTTTTACGAAACAGCGGTCAATAGCATTAAAAACAATCATCATTACACTGAAAATGGTTGTTACTCCAAGCAGCTGGCACCGTATTTTAAAATATTTCCGCGGGAGAATATTTTAATTAAAATTCAAGAGCGAATGGAGCTGGAGCCTACAGCTGAATTTAGGGAGATAGGGGAGTTCGTAATTGATACTCCGTTGGATATTAAACCTAGAAGGGTCCATTCTAATAAGTACCGGGAGCCTATTGATAGAAAATCTGAAGCTTTGCTCGCGGACTACTATAGAGAAAAAAATGAGGACTTGTTTAAGCTCTTGGGAGAAGAAATACCAGAGTGGAATTATTAAATTCTATATTTAAACCAATAATGAGACATAGATGGTGAGTGTCTGGTGATAGCTTCAAATTTAAACGCTCTAATTCAATTAGGCGATAAAAGTGGATGGGTTGAGCTCTTAAGTACCGGTGAATTTTCTGCTGAGTTCATTTTACGAGATGAAAACCTTGTTTTTGTCACTTTCGATAACTGGGAGGCAAAGCCTCCAGCTAAAGCGCGTTTCGCCGAGAAGTTTGTTTCTGCTGCCGGCTATTCTCATTTGCATTTTTCTTGTGTCGGAAATGACTGGTGGCAATACAAAGAATTTTTACCAATTTGTAAGGAAATCGGCGAAATTATAGCTTCTAGATTTTCCTGGCGCGTTGGGTATGGGTCTAGCATGGGAGCGTACGGAGCGCTATTGTTTAGCTCGGCTCTTAAGTTGAATAAGGTAATCGCGCTATCCCCTCAGTTTTCAATTGATCGAAAGAAGGTGGAGTTTGAGGCTCGCTGGGCGAAAGAAGCTGAGCGAATTAACTTTATATTCGATGATATGTGCCGTGCGTTGAGTCATAGTGCGAATATATTGTTGGCCTATGATCCTAATGATGATGACTCCAAACATATCTCGAAATTTCCTGCGCAGTCCAATGTAACTAAAATGAAGCTGTCCGGTGCCGGACATCCCGTTGGTATTGCATTGCAGCAGGCCGGCATGCTGGGCCAGTTAGTTTCTCAATTTTTAGATAATTCAATATCAGTAGATGAGTTTGAGTCAGACTTTTCCTCTCTAATTAATGAGACTCCACAGCATTACTACGTACTCGCGCGTGAGTTGTTTGATAAGGGGGAAGTAATGTCGGCTTTGGATGCTATTGAGTGTGCGATAGAGAAATCAGGCTCTTCCTTTTCTTATTATCGCCTTAAGGGTAAGTGTCTATTCTTGCTAGGTGATTTTTCCGCGGCACTCGAGGAGTTCAACAAGGCAGCGGAAGTTAGGTGTAATGAGGATATAGCTGCGTTAGCTTTGCGTTCAGCTGTAGAGCTCGGGGACTTTGATAGATTGATGTTGGCTATTTCTCGGTACAATGCTTTAGATCGTAATGAGTCACTCTCGAAACTTCTTATCAGCTCGTTACTGAAGAAGAGTAAGCTTTACCCTACTGTTGTCTAGTGGCGGATCTGGGATCTCGGGGCTAATTTGCGCTAGAGATCGTTCCTTTTACTCGGAGGACCTTGCGGAGTCGGGGCTGGTACTGTATCGATGTTCGCGCTTCTGATTTGCTTCGCAAATGCTGGTGCCGCTTAATGGTTTAGCCTATGGTCCTACCGTATAAGGTCCCTTTATTGTGAATATGTCGGTATAAGGTGGCTGGCCAATATGCCGTATTGTAACTCCGCAGGGCTCGGGGCAGCTTGAACATGATACTGAAGCAGGCTCTCACTGCTGATTGATGAGTTCAAGGCGTATAGTTGGCAGGCGCAGCGAGCCTAGCAACGCGGCGTGGTTGTTAGTTGCTACTTGATACTCGACTGGAACGTATTTGGGACTCTACGTCATAGCTAGCATTAATCATATTCGTGTTTTTAGTAAACTGTATGGATTCTCGGAGATGGTTTCGAGAATGTATCGGTGATGCCGCTTGGTGTGTAATACGCGTGATTCACTTCGAAATTCTGCAGTATCCAGCTGATTCGCTGCCCATTCACCGCTATAATTAACCGTTTCCTATATCAAGACTGACTGGCCTAGGCTAGGCAGGGTCGCTTGAACTTAAAGTTGGAGTACAGAAAATGAGCAGTTCGGAGCGTGATGGAGTCGAGGCATTGGCCGAAGACTTACGCTATTTCGAAGCGTTGGTAAAAGACGATGTCCAGATCTTACAGGCAAAAGTCATCGACGCCATTGAGGCTAGCGCGAACCCATACGACCATTTGAAAGCAGTCACTGATGTGTTGGTTGAAAATCAGTCGCAGATATCTGCTCGGGTCAAGGTGCTAGAGCAGGTCTTGCTTGGTAAGACTGTCTTGAATACGTCAGGTACAGCGATGTCTCAACCAGTCGCGGAGCACAACTATGCGCCGCAGGCACAGTTAGATGTTTCAGCGGCGGTATTTGGCGATAGCCAAAATATGTACGGTGTTGAATACACTCCTGAAGGCTTGGCGTATAGCTGGACAGGCCCAGCGCCGGAGATCGTATTCGACGTACCAGTACTGCGGAATGTAGACAAAACCTTTCGCCTCGGTTTTATTTCCGCGATGGACGATGATGAACTTCTGAAGGAAGCTCAAATCCTCGTGGATGGGGCGGCTCAGCAGGTAGATCTAAATTTTGACGGCCAAACTCGAGGGTTGGTTTGTCTTATCCCGGCAAATGAGGGATCCCGGGCCACACGCATAGAAGTGAAGTTGGTTCGTACATTGAGTCCGGCGGAGTTAGGTAAGGGTGAAGATCAGCGGAAATTGGGCCTTGCTGTAACCGGCTATCAAGTGACTGATACGGAAGGGCAGTCGGCCTGACTAGCATTTGGTGGCTTTGAGTGAGAAAACTGATTTTACATTACCACCTGTTTAAAAATGCGGGTTCCTCGATTGATGAAATTCTCAAACAGAGCTTCGATGATACTTGGCTGAAATTTGACAAGGAAAAATCCTCGGCGAAGATCTTACCTGCGGATATGCAGGTGTTCATCAATGATCACCCGGGGGCAAGGGCTATATCTTCGCATCAGGTGATGCCGCCCCTGCCTCAGGGTAAATTCGAAGTCTTTCCTTTGGTTTTTCTCCGTCACCCTCTCGATAGAGCGCGTTCGGCATATCTATTTGAGTGGAAAAAGCAACTTGGACTCACTGAGCCTAAAGGGAGCTTTTCAGACTATGTTCGAGAAAAGCTTGACCCGAAGAATAGTGGGCCCATAAGTAATTTCCAGGTCTTCCAGTTGTCGAATGAGGCCTATGAAGGCGAAAAGCCGCGACACGGATCGGCTCCGGAAGAGCGATTGGAGCGGGCCAAGAGTTTTCTCGATGAGCTGGCTTTCTTTGGCTTAGTGGAGCGTTTCCACGAGTCATTGCAACGTATGCATTTTTACTTGCAGTACCACTTCCCTGAGCTAAAAGTTGTAAACAGGCAGGTAAACACTTCTCAGGATGCTGCAGTGCAATTGGAAGAAAAACTGATGACTGTCCGGCAAGAACTTGGCGAAGCACTCTACGGTGACCTGTGTGATCGCAACAAGCTTGATATACAGCTTTACAAGTACGCTTGCGAGCGCTTTGACGCTGTAGTTCCGAAAGAAAATTGAGTTTTAATTCTCGGTGATTTTATGAGTGATTCTGTAGAGCAGCTACTGCTTGACAAATACAAATCAGAAAAAGAAAAAGGTGAATATCTGTTTCACCGTTTGTGTGTTTCCTATGCAAAAGTCTATATGTTCCGCCGGTCGCTACTCGGACGGCTCATTGGCCATATAGAACGATGTATTCGCTATGCGACGTTTCGTGCATCGTCAAAAAGTGAGCTGACGCAACTTTATGAGGCTGCGCTACTGTTTCAAGAAGAGCGTGGAATTGATTTCCAGGCCGTGTTGAAAGAACACGACAAATACGCCTGAGATGTCAGCATTAGATGTATTCAAACCCAATGAATGAAATGTGTAGTGAGCAATCCGACGCTCGACAGCGTGACATAAGCGATAGTTATGACGCTGAAACTAAAAAAAATTCGTATCTAGCCGGTGAGGTGGTACGTTTTTCCACTGGAATGGATCAGGTTGCCCAGAGCAAGTTAGGCCGAGCCGCCTTTGCTCTTGAGCGTATTATGAGTCGGATACCATTTGTTGGGAGTCGACGGTATCTCGACGAAGCTCTTGAGTTAGCTCGCTTACCTGCTGAAGAGCGGAGCAGGTTCGCTCATATGATGTCGCAGAAGGTTTGCTCAATACATCAGTCAGAGTACTTTTCGTCGCAATATGCTCGTTTCATAGAGGATGGTCTGTCTTCTGAGGTGGAGCAACTTGATGAGACGGATCTCCAGGCGCTGGAAGATATAAACTCCCTTCTATACCAGCGTTTAGTCGAGCAGCAAGCCACAATCGGAAGTGGGCTGAGTGGGTTAGTGGGGCGCTTCATGAGGGCCGCGGACTGGATTATGGAAAAATGTACTTCCGGTTCCGGTGAAACCGGGCATCTTCATAGTCTTTGGTCTGAAAATAGAACTTTCAAGAGCGACCATGCTGGAGATCTAGCAGCAATCGAGGGTCGTGGTTTTAGCCGTTTAAAGTATCTGCTCCAAGTCGTGCGCTATGCACTTGCCAATCCCTATGCAAGTCTACGTATTTTCACCTGGCACCGCTTCAAGCGTCTAATCCGTGTACTGCTGGGTATGGAGCAGTTGAATGGCGCTGCGTGGATTGAGCAGCGGTTTCCTCTCGACGGGAATGTTGCAGAGAATCCGGTGATTTTCCCTGTGGATAGTGAGTCCTGTGAGTCCGAAGAGTTAGTTTTTCCCGCGTATGAAAACCCGTTCGTCAGTATTATCGTCCCAGTATATAACCAGTACGCTACTACGCTCTCCTGTCTACAGGCTGTTCTCGCACATACGAGTGATGTCTCATATGAAGTCATCATCGCGGACGATCAATCGAGCGATATTACTGAAACGATTGGTGATCGGGTAAAAAATCTGCTTGTTGTACGCAACGAAGTAAACCTCGGTTTCCTAAAGAACTGTAATAACGCTGCCAAATCAGCGCGTGGCAAGTATGTTTTGTTGCTCAACAACGATACCAATCCTCAATCGGGATGGTTGCAGTCGCTCTTGGATGTGTTTGAACAACAAGAGAATGTTGGCCTTGTTGGTCCAAAACTGCTGTTTGAAGATGGCGTGTTGCAGGAAGCGGGCGGAATTATCTGGCGTGACGGTAGCGGTTGGAACTTTGGCCGCGGTCAAAGTCCGGATGCGCCGGAGTATAACTATCTGAAGGATGTTGATTATATTTCCGGCGCCTGTGTGATGTTGGAGAAGTCACTATGGGACGATCTGGGCGGCTTTGACGAACTGTTTTGCCCGGCCTATTACGAAGATACAGATCTTGCGTTCCAGATTCGCGCCCGCGGTTTGCGCACAATCTACCAGCCTGCTTCTAGAGTTGTGCACTTTGAAGGGGTTAGCCATGGTAGTGACATCAACTCTGGTATTAAAAAGCAGCAGCGTATTAACCAGGGCGTCTTCCGTGATAAGTGGAAGCAGGTCCTGGACTCGGAAAATCATCACGTCGGTGTAGATGTATTTAATGCTCGTGAAAGGGCTGCTAGTCAGAAAACAGTACTGTTTATTGACCACTATGTCCCGTTCTATGACAAGGACGCAGGATCACGGTCTACCTTTCTCTATGTAAAGACAATGGTGGAGATGGGCTACCGGGTTAAGTTCTTGGGGGCGAATTTCTTCCCACATCAACCCTACACAGAAACGTTGCAGCAGCTAGGTGTTGAAGTTCTCTATGGAGAGCGTTTTGCGCGAAACTGGAAGCTTTGGCTCGAGGAAAATGCGGAGTATCTCGATGTCATCTATCTGCATCGTCCGCATATTACCGAAGACTTTATTGCTGATATTAAGTCGCTTAAAAATTGTCCTCGCCTGGTCTATTTTGGCCATGACTTGCACTATTTACGGACCGAGCGTGAGTCAGAAATTACCGGTAATAGCAAACTGCTTAAGGCGGCTGAAGATTGGAAAAAGCGCGAGCATCGGATTTTCGAGCAAGTGGATACGGTGCTTTATCCCTCTGACGTTGAGGTAAGCGCGGTTCAGGAGAGTTCCCCGGGAACTAAGGTTGCTCAGCTTCCACTGTATGTTTTAGACGCGCCCAATATCGGTAATTTTGACTTCTCAGAGAGAAAGGATCTGTTGTTCGTTGGTGGTTTTACTCATGCGCCTAACGTCGATGCAGTACTCTGGTTTGTTAATGAAGTGATGCCTAAAGTCCTTTCCCAGGCTGAGGGCGTTCGGCTTCATGTGGTGGGTTCCAATGTGCCAGAGGCTATCAGCTCGCTTGCTTCAGATAGTGTCGTAGTGCACGGATTTGTCAGCGACGGAGAGCTGGAATCGCTGTATCGCTCGATTCGGGTTTGCGTCGTACCACTGCGGTATGGTGCCGGTGTGAAAGGGAAGGTGCTCGAAGCTATTCAGTCGGCGGTGCCACTCGTTACTACGCCGATTGGTGCGGAAGGTATCCCTGCAGCCGATACTGTGATGGCAATCGCCGATGGTGCCGAAGAATTTGCCTCCGAGTTGCTCAAATTATATACCAGTGAAGTTGAATGTAGGGCGCAGCTTGTTGAGCGGCCCTCATATGTAGACTCGCATTTCAGCCCTGGCGTGGTTCGTGCAGCAATTGAGAAGCATATTGTTTGTTGAATAGATCGTTAAGGGTATTTTTAGTCTTTATTTCAAGTGGCAGTAGTCCACGAAGATGGCAGGAAAGGTAGGTTTAAGATTTTATTGATGTTCTGTTGGAACCAATAAAATAAGTGGTATTTTATGATCAGCAATACTGTGGCGCTTTTTAAGAATCGAGCAAAGGTTTGTCGCGAATTTGTCGCGGTTGCACCCGTACGGTTCTTTTTTGACGTTGTGTTCGGGTTTGCTAAAAGTATTCTTGAGTTATTTGTTTTTATCCTGCCAATTAAGATCGTTCTCATCCTGGCAGCTCCGCAGATGCCCGTCATGTTTGACCGCTTTATACCGGGGGTTACTCGCGGAGAGTGGGCGGGTATTCTCACTGGCCTTATTGTTGTCCTTCATATTTGTGTGCTCATACTGGATTGGTACCTTAAGCGGTCGGCTCGGAACTACACGGATAAGTTTTCCGCGTTACACAAAAAGGGTAGGTTCGCTGACAGTGGTTTCCTGACGTCAGTCTATAGTGGAATTGTAGATACCCGTACCGGGACACTGGTGCTTTTGGCACTAAGTATCGTTGTGGGTATTGTATATCTAGATTTTTTACTGTTTTTCTTCCTTGCTTTGTCCGTGGCCATTATCGGAGCTATTTCGCTAGCTTCGATATTTGATGGATTCAGGGCGGCATTTATCAAGCGTCCACCAGATGTGCTGGGAAAGATTTCTAACCTGATATTTATCTCCTGCTTTTGTTACCTCGTCTATGCTTTTATCCTCTCGGAAAGTCGACCCGAGTTTCTTCAGGGGGTTGTGTCAATAATTCTAAGCAGGCGCTTGCTGGGTGCTGTTTCCCAAAAGGCCGGTAATCTGGTGTGGTTCAATAAACAGAAAGCGGCAATTCAAAAATTATTTTATCGGGGGCATACGGCCCTGATACAGGGAGGCGGGAATTCTCGGGCATTTATCGACAATGTCACGAAGGCGTCTTTGCCGACATTTGCCAATCGCGTTTTGGAAAATGTCGGTTTCGCGCCCGAGTCTGACCTGAGTTGCGAATGGATAGTGTCACCTATCCAGTGGATGAACATTGTACAGTGTGCTTTCCCAGCAGGGGATTCAACGACTGATAAGGTTTTAGTTCTTAAGGTATACGAGCCGAATAAAGCAAGAGTTGCAAAGAATGAACTGGAAGTTTATCCGGAGTTGGAAGCTGCGGGTGTTATTCCGAAATTTATCGGAATGACGGAGGTTGATGGATATCAGGTTCAGGTTCATCAAATGTCTAGCAGCTGGGAGTTTACGAAAAATCAAGATGTAATTGCGGGTATAAGGCGCAAGTTTTTGCCATTGCAATTTGATGATGCTCTGATTGAGGAGTACTGCTCAGTACACCCAATTCTGGTAGATCGGATGACCGCTTCACTGCTGTCACGTCTTTACCTGATTCCAGACAATGAAGTTACTGATATTCTCGATTCATTTAAAGAAAGATTACCGGAGATCTCAAGTCGGATTAAGGATTTACCACTTCTTCTGTTACCCCCCGATCCCTTCTTGAAGCTGCTTACCGTTAACGATGGCGAGCAAGAGTATCTATTAGGCCTGGGTGAATGGAGGATTGAACCCATAGGGTTTTCGATGTGGCCAGCTGACTCTGCGGAAGACATGCTTGCCAGCCTTCCTTGCGCTGACTCGGAGCGGGAAGATTTCGATAGATCCACCCTGATGTCTAGCATTCAAATGTGCTCGTTACTGACTCTGCTGGAAAAACACTGCCGTAGTGGTCGTTTATACGAAGGCGTTGACGTCGTCACGCAGCTCATGAATATGACAGAGGTGGCCGAGGATCGAGGCGAGCTTCAGGCGGTTACCGTGTGATGTCTAGTTACACCACGCCCTCTATTGTAAGAGGGGTGTGTAGGAGCGGCTCTAGTTTTATTGAATATATTACGCCGGCGATTATGGCTGGCGAACTAATGATTAGTGGATAGTGGTTTATGCGTTTAGTGATCACCCATGGGCATATTTTCAAGAATGCAGGAACAACCTTTGATTGGGCGCTGCGGCGCAATTTTGGCGAAGGTTTCTGTGATCATCGTGACGATGCGCCTATGAGACAGCGAGGCCGTGATTACCTGCAGGAATTTTTGACAGATCACCCCGAAATAAACGCCCTTTCTTCACATCATATGTGCGATACCAGGGGGTTGCTGGGTATTAAGCCTTTACCTGTCTTTTTTCTCCGGCACCCCTTATTGCGGGTTCTTTCGGTATATAGCTTCGAGAGAAAGCAGAAATCTGATACGCCAGGTGCTCAGGCTGCAAAAAAGTATGACCTGAAAGACTATGTAAAGTGGCGTATGGAGCCTAGTGTCGGGCGAACCATACGGGATTATCAAGTTGCGTACCTTGCCTATGGGTGCAAGTTACGGAATTCTCAAAGTGTCGGGTTGAAGCATTTTTCTGCCGCCGCAGAAAGGTTTGGAGATGGTTCCTTGGTTGGGGTGGTGGAAGACTTCGATCGATCACTAGTCGTTTTCGAAAAGGAGCTTGGAAAACATTTTCCGAATATCGATTTGAGCTATGTTCGCCAAAATACCACCCGGTCTGTTGGATCAGAACAGAGAAATATGAATTATCTCGCACGTGAGCTAGGCGACGAGGTGTTCGAACTATTGGTTGAAAACAATAGTTTCGACCTTGCTCTATATCGAATGGCGAAAGAGGGGCTCGTTCAGAAAATTTCTGATATCGAAGGGTTCGAAGTACATCTGGAAGACTTTCGCAATCGCTGTGATCAGTTGAGCGCAAGCAAAAAGAGAGCCTAGTGCTTCAAGGTGTGTTTAGTAAATCGCACCCAATTGACATGACATAGCCGGCGGTATGCCTTTCGTATCGCATGTTGAGGGCTTATCAAGTCCGATCAATAACCTGGCTCGGAAGGCCGGGTTATTCTATTTGGCAAAGTGAATTATGGTTTTAGATTTAGTTCGGTCAATATTTAGGCGGCATCAGCCCGCGAGTGGCTACCCGTGGGGCGAGGGCTATATCGGCCCTCCGCTATTCGGTGTCGACAAAATACCTTTTGAGGTGGCAGTTTGTAATTTGCTCACTGCCTTCAAACTTGATCTGGCCGACGTAAACTATCTGCATCTGGCAAGCATCTCATTTAGAATTAATGGTAAATGGTTGTCGTTACAGGAATATGACGGTTTAGTGTTTGAGCAAAGTACCGTTGCAAATAACGATACAGCTTTTGAGATTACCTCGCTCGCGAATGGATCAAGTGCCTTCTTCTCTACCCGCAAAGAAAGTAAACCATATGTAATTATACGCTTTCCCAAGCCTGTAAGGGTTGAGGCTATTCGCGTAGTCAATAGGCGCGATGGGTTGTGGCATAGAGCCCGAAGCTTAAGGGTTTTTGGTGAGTGCTCTGGCGCTGAATGGCGCTGCTTTTACGACGGCTCCGATGGTGAGTCACGTATAAAGTGGTTGGCTGCCATCATAGAAAACGTCCAAGAATATGAAGATTTCCCGTCTGCGGTGAACCGTTTGATTCGTCAGCTCAAGGCGTCAGTGCAAGCTGGGACTGTAGACTCTGTAGGGATTCGCTCCACTCTAAATGAGTTTTTTGCACAATTTGAATTTCCCATCGCCGATCAAGAAGCCGTTGAATTTTTTGCTTCAGATATGGCTTATTCCTTGGCGCAAATTATTTGTTTTTTCGACTCGGGATTCGGACTTCATGCGGCTCGATTTTCGATCAACATGTTGGTTTGTCACGGTTTTCGGCGGGATGGATTCAAGCTCTATACGCTCGCCAGCCGTTCACTGTCTGCAGAGCAGCTAGCTCAAATTGAGTCTGATATAGAAGTCGTTGGGCAGAAAAAGTTCAATCATCCGCTGATACCTGCGGCCCATACTTTTGCTCGTCCTCTTTCGAGCTACCCGCGAGACGCTCTGCTAGATACAATTGATGCGGTTTTTTCGGCGCTGAATAGTCCAGCCAGTTCTCTGATGTTGTGCTATGGCACATTACTTGGCTTCTATCGTGATAACGATTTTATCGCGCATGATGACGATATCGATCTGTTGTGTATTACCAATGGTGGTCGGTCTCAAGTTATGAATCAGGCTAATGATATTGTTGGGCGCCTGACTTCGGCCGGTTTCAGGGCGAAGATTAACATTAATAATCGCAAGGAAAATTTGCCTTTTGTGCAGGTTTTCTCAAAGGCGCACAAGGTTCATGTTGATATATTCATAGCATATGCGGAGGCGGATGAGATATTTCTGCCTATGAATAACGTTAAATATTCAAGTGTATCGAAAGATGTAATGCTCCCGGTTTCGCGGCGGGAGTTTTTCGAGCGAGAGTATCCCGTGCCTGCGCAAATAGAGCCGTTTTTGGTAGCACGTTACGGTGCCACATGGAATGTTCCTGACAAACACTTCCGCGCAAATGAGCACGGAAAGCGCTAAGTTTTAGTAATGAGAATTTGATATGACCAAGACCGTTATCACTTACGGGACTTTCGATCTCTTTCATGTTGGACACGTAAGGCTTCTAAAGAGGCTTTCCAAGCTTGGTGATCGTTTAGTGGTGGGCTGCTCTACTGATCAGTTTAACGAGCTGAAGGGGAAACGTACAATCATGAGCTATGAGCAGCGCAAGGAGGTTCTCGAATCATGCCGCTATGTAGATGGTGTTTTCCCGGAGTCGAACTGGGAACAAAAGCGTGAAGACGTGCTTCGGGAAGAGGCAAGTATATTCGCAATGGGAGATGATTGGGTTGGAAAGTTCGATGAGCTCTCCGATATTGTCGAGGTCATTTATTTGCCAAGAACACAGGATATCTCGACAACAGAAATTAAAGAGCTGGTCGCTTCTGTAAAGCAGGACAAGAAGCAGGAGCTGCTAAACGTATGCGATCATCTGATGGCCCTCGCCACCAGGTTGTAGAATTTTTAATTTTTTCAGAATCATATAGTTAGTAGAAATAGAAGAAAGTTGAGGCGATATTTTGGGAGAGCTTGCTGTACCACAACGGAAGGGGGGGCTGAGTAGCTTCTTTTCAATGTCTCCGAAGCTGGAGATTGAGGTGTCCGGATTGGACATTTTCGCATTTGAGTTGCCCGTAAATGACTTTGTGGGTTCTATAGAGTTGTCCCTTGAAGATGTTAACCATCTACACTTGTCAGAAATTGACTTGCAAATCGATGGTAGTTGGGTTTCGTTGAGAGACGGTATTTGCAGTAGTTTTTCATCTAGCTCAGTCATGCGAAATGAGGACCGTTTTTCACTCGAAGCGTGGTTGTCTGGAAAATCATCCTTTTTTTCTACTAAAAAAGAATCCCAACCTAGTGTCAGGTTTGTACTCGAAGATGAGCGTTTCGTACAGTCGATTCGACTTCTCAATCGCCGCGATGGACTCTGGGAACGGTCCAGGAACATTCAGGTTTCTTTAGAGTCCAGCCGTTCCGCGAGCCGGTGTGTTTTTGATGGCGCATCGTTTACGTCGGTTCGAAAGTTTCTCTATCGGAGATTAGGCGAGGTCGATCAGTCGGTAGTACAGTCAATTCTCGGTTTACAGGCAGCGCGGGACCTTTATTGGATTGGCTTTTCACTGAATTCTGGGGTGTCTTACCATCTTCTACGAGCACGTATTTCTAAAATGATCGAACGTGCGTCTGTAGCTTTGGAAAACAGCTTGCATGCAGATTTTGATTCTTACCATAGTGCCTCTGCAGAGATTTGGAAGCTTTGTTCAATTTGGATGCAAATTGTAGATAGGCCGAGTTCGGCCCTAAGAAGGGGCTTGATTTCTTCTTTAATTCTGTCTGATAAAGGCAGGCATGCATTTAGATATTTCAAACATACCATTCGCGAATGGGATGCGAATGATGTTTCTGAACTTGAAAACTTGGTTGGCTATTTAGGGCAGAAGCGAGATGGCATTCCTTTAATTGTAGGCGCGCATGACTTCACCCGTTCTTTGAGAAGCTACCCTAAGTCGGTCTTGTTTGGGACGATAATTGATGTTCTGGAAGTATGTAAGCAAGATGATGAAATCATTGATTCGATGATTTGCTACGGGACTCTGCTCGGGCTTTATCGGGATGGCGATTTTATTGAGCATGACGATGATATCGACCTTTTGGCAATCGTGGATGCCAATCTCTGGGGTAATGTAGAGCCGTTAATTAGCCGGCTAAAGCAAGCGCTGCGTGCGCGAGGTTTGAGAGTCAAAGAGACGAGCACTAATGATTCTTCGAAAACGCCATTGCTCCAAATTTTCTCGAATTGTCACCCGGTCAATGTGGATTTGTTTTTTGGCTTTTTACAGGAAGAATCTGTAAATTTGCCGATGGCGAAAGTAAGATATTCCCGAATTCCGGCAAGGCAGCTTCTCCCGGTTCAGAATTGGGTTTATGGAGATTATACGTTTGATGCTCCTGCCGAGATTGAAGAGTTTCTTATATCCAGGTACGGCTCTAGCTGGCCCACACCTGACCCATTGTTCAGGGCGAGCGAGTACAAGAAGAAGTGATCAAACGGTGTTTTGTGCTTGATTGCCCTGAGTCGGAAAGTGCGTTAGCTTTGCCGGCTAAGTGCTACTAGGTGTTGTAGCCCTCTTTTTAATGGTTTGCCCAGATGAATGTTATTGTTTTTCAGCATGATCTCTATTGCCGAACCGGTTTATTTCGAAAAAATGTTGATCTATATAGAGAATTTTATAAGGGAAAGAAGGATCTCAACTTCATTGGATTTGATGCTAAGAGAGCAGAAAAGTTTATCAAGCGTGAGTTTGGCGATTCTTGGCTGAGGGCGTACAAGAACTGTATTCCCTGGGCGATGAAATCAGATATCTTTCGAGTTCTCGCGGCTTATGTTTTGGGTGGGTTATATCTTGACTCCAAGTTTGCTGTAAAAGCAGTTCCCGCGTTTATTAAAAGTAAGCCGGATAATTTGCATATATGCGAATGGCACGATAGGCGCATTGTGAATGGAATATTTTATGCACCTCAAAGGCATCCGCTGGTCGCCGAGTTGGTTGATAAGATTTATGCAAATTTGAATGACCCGAAAAGGTCAAATAACGTGTTTAACACTACCGGGCCGGCAGTGTGGCGCTTTCTGCTTTGCGATATGGGGGCGGATATCGACGGCCATTACAGAGTTAAGCCGCAGTTTGCGGATCAAGTCTCTGTGTTTACCAAGCGCGCGTTTTTCAGGCGCCAAGGAATACATTTGGATTTGCCAAACACTCGTGGAACCAGTGAGCACTGGTCGAAGTTCCAAAAAGAAAACTCTATCTATCGAGATGCTCCGCTCAGAAAATAGGAAGTATTGAACTTTCTATCCGTAGTGACTTTTAGTTTTTAGTCGATATTTACACTGAATATTTAGCATTTTCCTTCCCCCCCCATGCCAAGTGGGGGTTCTCACTTCTGCCTGACCCGTCACCAGACTGAAACACTTTATACATATTTATGTAACGCAAGGTAAATATGATTGCTGTGTTTTGATTTCAATTTGATTTTGGTCGTTTCACAGGGAGGTTCTCTGTGAGGGCGATTTCAAGCAGGGTAGTCTGGCATGAAAAAAGTATTGGTTCTCGGCGGCGACGGTTTTTGCGGCTGGCCGACGGCACTTCATCTGTCTGAACATGGCCATGAAGTGGTAATAGTAGATAATTTATCCCGCAGAAACATTGATAATGAGCTTGGGATCACGTCGCTGACACCCATTTCCTCTGTCGAGACTAGGTTGTCAGCATGGGCCGAAGTAAGTGGTAAAACTATCCGGTTTGTGCATATTGATATTGCCCATGAGTACCGGGAATTACTCGACCTGATACTCGATTTTGAACCTTCCACAATAATCCACTTCGCTGAGCAACGTGCTGCGCCGTATTCTATGAAGTCTGCGAAGCATAAAATTTACACAGTAAATAATAATCTGAACGCCACACATAATGTCTTGGCGGCGATGGTGGAAAGCGGCCAAGATATACATCTCGTTCACTTGGGGACTATGGGTGTATATGGGTACGGCAGTGCCGGTATGAAGATTCCTGAGGGGTACCTGAATGTCAGGATTCAGACCGACGCCGGGAGCTTGGTAGAGCAGGAGATTCTGTATCCGGTCAATCCTGGCAGTATTTATCATATGACCAAAACTCAGGATCAGTTGTTCTTCGCCTATTACAACAAAAACGACAATCTACGTATTACTGATCTGCATCAGGGCATTGTTTGGGGTACCAACACTGCGGAGACGAACCTTGATGAGAGGCTAGTCAACCGTTTTGATTACGATGGAGATTACGGCACTGTCTTGAATAGGTTTGTCATGCAGGCGGCGATTGGTTTCCCGCTTACTGTACATGGAACTGGCGGTCAGACCAGGGCCTTTATTCATATTCAAGATACTGTCCGCTGTATTCGACTTGCTGTTGAGAACGAGCCAGTCGCCAATGAGCGTGTACGGATTTTTAATCAGATGACCGAAACTCATAAAGTGCGCGATCTCGCCAACCTGGTTGCAGAGCTTTCTGGAGCCGAAGTCAACTATATGAGTAATCCCCGTAAAGAAGCACCTGAGAATGATCTGTTTGTTTCCAATGATTGTTTCTTGCAGATGGGCTTAGAGCCAATATTACTTTCTCGTGGGCTATTGTCAGAGGTTAATGATATTGCCAGGAAGTATGAAGCCCGCTGTGATCGCGAAAAAATTCCTTGTGTTTCTTATTGGACAAACGAGCAGAGGGAAGATGCTGTGGCAGCGCGTTCAGATGAGGAAACCTTGACTGCGTGATGTATCCGAAGTCGGCACGCGGAGTATTTCATGCGTGCCGCCATCCTCTTTTTGCTTGGTAAAACTATGTTTTTCGATTTACTCAAAAACGATCCGGTTACTGAACTATGTCGCCGAGTTTGGTTGTCTAGTCAGCCCCGTCCAATTGTCGAAGAGGTGGCGAGTCAGATTACTGCGCCTCGGGATCGCTTGCGCTTTTTTATGGATGTTTGTGATCACGCATTTAAAAAGGGAGGGCAACCCTTCGGCAAAGTGTTTAACTTGGTGTGTGCCTATTTGATCAGCCGAGGGGATATTGAGGCCGCGCACACGATAGCGTTTCGGTATGACGCGCTCGACCTGGCAGTTGTTTCTTTAAATCGATCGCAGGTCATGTTCCGTAGAGGAGATGTCGATGCTGCGATTTCCCATGCAAGAGATATCGAGGTAAATAGCAGTTGGTCTGCCTCTGTTGTAAGCAGTTTATTGATGACATACCACGATTGGGGGCATCTGGATGGCATTATTGGTACAATCCAAAAGCATACAGGGAAGAGTACCTTTGAAGAGATCTCGAACAAGTTTCACATTCTGGCAAATAATAGTGGTATCCACGAAGAAAACAGTGACTTTCCCATTTACTGTATCAACCTGGACCGGGATGAGCATCGCTTTTTAGGCCTCAAAAACCTTTACGAGAGAATAGGATGTAGCGTCCTGCGTCAACCTGGCGTGCTCGGTAGTGCGGTACCACAACTGATGCGTTCAGCACTGTTTAGAAGTGATCTGCCACCGAATTCGATCGGTTGTTGGTCATCCCAGGTGCGCACCTTGGAGAGAATAGTGGAGTCTGTCCATGAGTGCGGGTTAATCATTGAAGATGATGGCCTTCCTGCTTTTGGCTTTGGTGTTTCTGATCTATTGGAGGCTGCGCCGCAAGGGTTTGATATCTGTTTTCTGAATGATCGAGCTGTACCAGGTTGGTGGTCGGAATCTCGCCATACACCTCGGATGATCGATGTTAACGAGCGTTATGACAGTATCGCATCAAGTGTGCGTGCAATTGGCGCGGATGGTTATCTTGTGTCAAAGCGCGGGGCAGAAAGGATTCTTGATGACTTGGCACGGTATGGGGCGGTTAAGCACTATGACTGGCAGATCTACTCTTACGGTATTGAAAGCGTCGACGCTGATGATAGTCGACATGTGAGCAAAATTGTAAAGAGTGTTCGAAGAAGCTCAAAAACGGATTTGAAACTTGATTGTTATGTGTCAACTATCCCGTATGTTGTCCACAGTCCAATGGGTTTTAATGCCAGGGTGCACGTCAATAATTCTTAAGATGCAGGTAGTAGTTCGTTGAGTTTCTCTCTGATTAATGAAATTTCTTTTTTGGTTATAGGTTTTTCTTCGATAGCCGAATACGGTTTGTAATCAAACAGACTGTTTTTGTTGAAGTATTTTTTTGCAATCTTCATGTCTCGTTTGGCATTCAGTCGCTGTACCCAGTTGAAAACTCTTGGGGTTACTTGAGTTTTTTCACTCGGGAAGTGCTTGTTCAGTTGTGGTAAAACCTTGTATAGCTGCTTTCCAGAATACTGATTAACTTCTCCACTTTCGTTTATATGCCTTTTGAACTGTACGATTTTTGTATTCAGTGAAGGATTTGCATCTCTCTCGGATTTAGAAATTTCCGGTATGTCGCTGGTTATTCCCAAGGACTTTTCAAGAAAGTCCAGAATGATATTTTGTTGTGCCAGTTGTTGTTTTTCGTAAATTCGCACATCAAGGAGGCTCGGAAAATTTCGTTCCCACCTTCTGATGAACTTCTCGTAGTTTACTCTAGAGTAATAGTAAAGAAAGAATTCAGTTAACGTACCGGAGTAAGTCGTCGCGTGAATCTTCTGAGTGTATGCGGACGCCAGGTATGAGAGGTGGTCTCGTAGATATACCGTAACCTTTACATTTCTGTCTTTCAGGTAATGCTTCGTGATCCAGGGTTGTCGCTGTTGAAATGCCTCAGAAGACAAAATAGGTGTTAGCTCCGGGGTAGTTTCAATTTCCTTCTCTAGTTCGGAGACAAGCAAGTTCAGTTTTCTGGCTGTTAGAATCCCGGCTTTGATCCTTGGAAGGTTCTCCGCTATCTCGTGGTGGCCATACCCTCGAATTCCGGTTTTCGGGTAGATGTATCCCTGTGAAGATAGCCAGCCTCGATTTGCTGCCAGAAAGCGTTGTATCGCTGTGGTGCCAGTTTTATGACGGCCAATATGTAAGATCAGCTCTTTATTCATGTAATTAATTTGGTCGTCCTACTACCGCGCCAAGGTAAATCTTACCGCGCTCTCTACGTGCCATATCAAGTGTCGTGAAAATATTTTCCGACTGTTGCGTGCTGCTAGGTGTTTTGCGCTTATTGTCGGCAAGTAATAGGTCCCAAGCCCATTTTTTAGCGCTCTCCTGCAGATGTCCGCATCTTCATAATACATAAAGTATTTTTCATTAAATCCGTTTACAGCCATATAGGAGCTTGCTCGGAAGGCCATAAATGCGCCCGCAGCCCAATCTACTTTTTGGGTTTTGGTTGTGTCTGTCTTTTTAATACATGAACGTTTACTTTTTAGGGTAAAGCGTAGAATGCAGTCCAGGAGCGTCGGAAATGTCCGAATGTTATCTTCAGGTACGCCATTTGAGCTGACGAGATTTGGCGCAGCGATTGGAAGCTGCTCCTTATGCATCTGGTCCGCAATGGTCTCAATATCTCGCCCACTAGTTTGTATGTCGGGGTTGATGACGAAGAAAAAGTCGCTGTCAGATACGCCGTAACTGGGCTTTAGGGTTTGGAAGACCTTATTATTGTTGGCGCCGAAGCCCAGTGGCTGGCTATTTTCAATATAAGTTATTCCATAATTTTCGCAGTATTTGCGAAGCTCCGGGCTAGGCAAGTTGGAAAGTATCGCGGGAATGATACCGCGAGCTTCGTTCAACCAACGATGAGGCTCAAGGGTGTTGATAATGTGATTTTCGTGGCCGTGGGAAACGACGGAAACGAAAACTCTGTGTGGAGAATTATCTACTATTGTCTCGTTGTGATTCATTGGCTAAATAGGCCCGGCAGCGATCCGGGCTGAGGTTCTGCAGTGTCTTCAATCCGTGCAATTCTACCGACCAAAATCTGCAGTTGCGAACGATTCAGGGGCTTGGGAGGTTGTTTGAAGACTGCATCGTTCAGAATTTCTACAGCCTGATTGAGTTCATGAATCTCTAAATGCTGAGCGGCTCCTTCGAGGCTGAGCAATTGTACATTGGGCCAGCGATCGCTGATCCACTGCTGAAGCGCTGATCGAATTGCTTGTGGGCTTTCAGTTTGTACGATCTCGAGAAGCCTGTCGTTGTCAGCGAGCATCTTGGATTGTTTCCTTGCGCTTTGTTGGGGGCGTGCTCCCTGGTAATTTTTTGCATAGAAAAAGTACAGTATCCACAGAAGGTGTGAGGCAATTGCGGCAATCGCGACCTTTTGCCAGAAACCAGGCTCCACTTTAGTGGTAACCGGGGTGGATTGACTGGGGATTGCCGTTCCGGGAGTTGCTGAATCTACCACCGGTGTTCCAGACACATTAAACCTGAACGCCGGCAACTGCGTAGCCCGCTGTCGCCCGGTCTTGGTATCCCACCACGTGATAGTAATAGCCGGCAACTGATAGCTGCCAGGTTTTGTAGCGACGATTGCGGTGGTTTCGATTCTGCTGCCACTGATGCCGTTACTTCCGGGTTGATCTTCCTGTTGAGCCTGATCGGGATAGGTTTTCAGCCCGTCGATATCGAGCCTGGGCAGGGGAGGGAGCTGTGCTGCGCGCAGGCCCTCGGCGCGCAGAGTAATAATGCGGGTTATCGGCTCTCCGACCTTGAACTCTTCGGGGTCCTTGCTCCAGCTTTGTACCAGGCCCAGACTCGCGGCAGGTAGCCAGTGGCTTCCGCTATAGCTGTCAGGCTTTGGTTCGACCCGTACGGTTTTGGCTTCCGAGCGGAGACGCATCCGCTGGGCGTTGCGGTTGAACAGGGAGAAGGGATCCCGACGGCCGGTGACAGCGACGTAGTTGAGTGCGGGGATCTGGAGTTCGCCAGAGCTTTCCGGGAATACCGCGTAAGTGAGTTCGTAGACTGCATGTCCAACGCCGTCGATGCGGCGCTCATAGCGCTGTTCATCTACTTTTTCGACATGCGCGCCGGGGATCTGCAGTGGATCGGTGGCGATATCGTGCAGTCCGACGGTGGTGTAGAGGCGGACTTTGACCAGTAGTTGTTCCTGCACGTGGACTTTGTCTTTGTCTAGTTCTACTTCCAGGAAAGCCTGTCGTTTGTCGCCGCTGGGGCTCTGGCCGGCCTGGTTGACGGTGATGGGGATGGCGTCGGATATCTGGCCGTGCAGGTGTAGGGAAGGGACAAACAGTTTGCCTTCCTTGAGCGGCGCGAGGATTACGGTCCATTCCACGAAGCTTTCTGCGTGCCCGTTGATTACCCGGTACTGGTTGGACTGCTGGCGAGAGAGCACCTCAAAGTCCTGTGTCAGCAGGTTGAAATCTGGCTGCCCACCGCGCTGTCCGCCGCTATAGCGGAGGGTAAGGGTGAAGGTTTCGTTGATGGCGAGTTCGTTGCGGTCAACGGATGCGGTTAACTCCTGGGCTGTCGCGGTTACCGACAGGGCGAGCAGGATTAGGGTGCACACTGCTTTTATGATGAGTGCGAAGGGTCCGCCCGCAGGTAGGTTTTGGCGAGCGGGAAATGAGGACGTTTCCACTGGGGTTACCATCTCTGGGTGGCTCCGTTTTCCGGGGGCTGCCATTCGCCGCTGCGGTAGGCGCGGCGACGCTGCAGGCTTTCGTACTTGAATTTTTCACGCATCAGGCCGGCGGGATCGTCTGGAATCTGGCGTAGCCACTGGTCCAGAGCCTGCTGGGTTTCAGGGTCCAGCGGGCTCTCCTGATCCTGCGGGCGGGCGCTAGCGGATTGCTCCTGCTCATCGCCATCCTGTTCGCCTTGCTCACTTTCGGCCTGCTGTTGCTGTTCTTCCTCGGCCTGATCTTCGTTGTTCTGTTGCTGCTGGTTTTGCTGATCGGCGGATTGTTGCTGATCCGATTGCTGGCTGTCGGAATCCTGATCGGCGTTTTGCTGTTGTTCAGATTGTTCGCCAGAGTCCTGGTTCTGCTGGTTTTGCTGCTGGTCCTGATCCTGCTGCTGTTGGTCGCTGTTCTGGCTTTGCTGCTGATCGGATTGCTGATTCTGTTGCTGCTTTTGTTGCAGTTCCTTCAGCTTTTTTGCGATGTCGCGATTGTGTTTTGCGTCGGCGAGCTCCGGGTTTTGCTGCAGGGCTTCATCATAGGCTTTGATGGCCTCATCGAAGCGGCCCTGCTGGGTCAGGCTGTTACCGAGATTGTACAACCCCTGCGGGTCGTTACTTTGCGCAAAGTTCTTGGCGGCGGAATCGTATTCGCCGGCGCGATACTGGGCGGTGCCTCGCCACTGGGAGTTTTCAAACACTTCGGCGGCGCTTTTGGGATTTCCCTGCTCCAGTAAATCTCGCCCTTGCTGGTTCGGGGTTTGCCACAGGTCCTTGAGTTCTGCAGCCTCAGTATTCGGGCTGCTGAACGTCAGAGTGGCCAGGGTCAATGTGACGGGCAGGGCACAGGCCAGGCTGCCCCTGCGGAATAGCAGTAATGCAAATGGCAGGAGTAGCAGCACCAGCCATGGGCCTTCCTCATACCACTGGTCGAACTCGCGTTCGGTCAGTTCTGCCTGGTCTGGCGCGGTCTCTTTTGGGGCTACCCGGGCGATATCCCGGTCGTCCACGGTGATCTGGGAAAATTCGCCGCCGGTGCTTTGTGCCAGGCGCGAGAGCTCGCGGCGATCGAAATTGGCAATGATGATCGCGCCGCTGTCATCGGTGATAAAACCGCTACCGGTATTTTTCGGAATCGGACTGCCATCCCCGCTGCCAACGGCGAGGATTGAAAGCGAGGTATTGCTGCCGTTGACTTCTTCCTTGATGGTGCCGATGGCGGCCTTGGCAATACCATCGGTAACGGCGAGCAGGCGACCCTTGCCGTTGGCGCCATCCTTGATCAGCCGGAGTCCCTGCTGAACAGCCATTTCGATATTGCTGCCGGGCACCGGCATGATGCGCGGCGACAACGACGGTACCAGATTGGCGATGGTCGCGGTGTCGTCGGTCAGTGGTGTGACCACATGCGCTTCGCCTGCGTAGGCGACCAGAGCGGTGAGGCCGTCTTTGCGTTGCCGGAGGATATCGAGAATTTTAAGCCGTGCACGGGTAAGCCGGTTGGGAGAGAGATCTGTCGCCATCATCGAGGGTGACAGGTCGAGCAGGATCACCAGGGCATCCTGATTGCTGTACACTGGGGTGGGCAGCTTGCGCCAGGTGGGGCCTGCGAGGGCGACGATGGCGACGGTGAGCAGCGCAAATATCAGGGTAAACAGCCACGGCCGTTTTTCGCCGCCGCGCATCAGCAGGTGCGGTAGCAAGTCCGGGTCGATCAGTTTTTGCAGGCCGCCGCTGGCGAAAACCATGCGCGCTAGCGCCCAGCAGGCAAGAGCGGCGGGCAGGATCAGCCACAAGAGCGCGGGGCGCAGAAAATGAAACTGGTCTAAGTCGGCGAGGAAGCTCATACCTGCTGGCCTCCGTTGGTGTTTGTGCCGTTCATTTTCCCGCGTTGCCGCTGGCGTTCCAGTTGTGTTACCCCCGTGCTCACCAGGGGCACGGCTGCCCAGAGCAGTGACAGCAGCAGGCAGATAGCCAGTGGCCAGACGTATAACGACTTGAGCGGGCGATAGGTCTCGGCTTCCTGCTCCACGGGCTCCAGTCGATCCAGTTCCGCATAGATACGCGCGAGCTCCTGGGGGTTGTGTGCGCGGAAATACAGGCCGCCGGTTTCATCGGCGATGGCCTTCAGGGTTTTGCTGTCCAGGTCCCGCGAGGGGTTGATACGGCGTGCGCCGAAGCGCGAGCCGAGCAGTCCCGGTTGCACCATTTCTTCGGCGCCTACACCGATGGTGTACACCTTCACATCCGCTTGTTTTGCCAGTTCGGCCGCCTTGAGTGGTGCGACTTCACCGGCGGTGTTGGCACCATCCGTAAGCAGGATCAGCACACGCTGATCTGCCGGACGCTGGGTAAGCCGTTTTACGGACAGGCCGATCGCATCGCCAATCGCGGTGCCCTGGCCGGCGAACCCGATCTGGGCCTCGGCCAGCAGTGTGTCGACAGTCTCCCGGTCAAAGGTGAGTGGGGCCTGCAGGTAGGCGCGGGTGCCGAACAGTACCAGCCCCAGGCGATCGCCTTTGCGGCGCAGGACGAAATCCCCCACAACATTTTTCACCGCGGTAATCCGCATGGCGGGGTTGCCATTGAGGATCATGTCCGGGGTTTCCATGCTGCCGGAAATATCCACCGCGATCAGCAGGTCGCGCGCGCTACTGGTTTGCGAAATTGGCTCGCCATACCACTGCGGGCGCGCTGCGGCAGTTACCAGCAGCATCCACAGCAGCCACAGCATAAATAGGTTCAGGCGATTGCCCGCAGCGCTGCCTCCCTTATGTCGCAATTCCCGGTAGTAGGGGACTTTGAGTGCACTACTGAGTGGCTCACTCTTGGGGAGAACTGCTCGCGCCAGCAACGGAAGCGGCAGCAATATGAATAGCCAGGGCAGGCCAAACTCAAACATGCTGGCCCTCCGCGAGAGAGGGGGAAGAGGGCTGGGAAATGTCTGCCTGCGGCAGTCGGTGTTCACGCACCCAGCGAATGGCGAAGTCACGCAGTGCTTGCAGATCCGTATGAGAACCGGCAGAGGCGCTGTAAAGGCTTTCCAGTAGCGCGCGTTGTGCGGCCTCTGGCATCTGCTGTTCGACAGCGGACTCGAGAAACCCGATCCAGCGCTGCCCCGTCAGTGGCGCACAGCTATCTCGGCCAAAGGTTACCACCGCGACCCGTTTCAGCAGGGTATTGATTTCCTCCACCGCGCGCGGTTCATCCAGTGCGACCGAGCGCAGCAAGCGCACGCCTTCAGCGCGGTAGAGATTACGGCGTTTTTTCTCACGCAGGCGCAGTGCCAGCCAACCGGCAGCAAAGAGTAGTGCGATGATCACCCCGGCGAGTATCCACCAGCCCGGTGCCAGGGGCCACCAACCGATCGCGGCAGGCTCGTGGATGTCCTTGAGCTGGCTCAGTAGCGCCTGCATTTCTGGCGAGACCGGATTGCCGGGTGGCGGGTTCTGCGGCGCAGGCGATGCCTGGGCCAGTGGCACGGGCAGCGGCATCACACCGTCCTCCGGCTTGGAGACGGCTGCCGTTCGCCGTATGTACCCAGCAGTACCGGTACCACCGGACGGGTATTGTCAAAATCCACCAGTGGCAGATGCAGGCGACGACAGAGCTGCGCGGTCTGCTCACGCACCTGGTGCTGATGGTCGGCAAATTGTTGTCGCAACCCGCGGCTGGATTTGCCGAGAAAGGTGCGCTGCTTGCCATCGCTGATGGTCAGCGCCTGCTCCGGCAGCTGTTGCTCGAGTGGATCGGTAATCCGCAGCACCTGCAGGTCCGCATGGCGGGTAAGCAGATACAGCGGCTGTTCGCAGCTCTCGTCGAGGTCGTGACAATCACTGACCAGGAACAGTGCGCTCCCCGGGCGGGCAATGCGTCGGGCTTCTTCCAGCAGGACGCTCAACGGCTGGCTGCCATTGGCCGGTATGGGGCTTTGCAGTGCGTTGGCGGTTTCCACCATGCCGTGAATGGCGGCCAGTACCGCGTGATGGCTGCGGCGCGGTCGCACCGTATCCACGCCGTTATCGGAAAACAGCAGCGCGCCAATCCGGTCTCCGTGCTGCAGTCCGGACCAGCAGAGTGCGGAGGCGATGCTGCAGGCCGCGACTGACTTGAAAGCATTCTGGCTGCCGAAAAACATGGGCGAGCGCAGATCCAGCAGGATGACCACCGGCCGTTCCCGCTCCTCCTGGAACAACTTGGTGTGGGTCTTGCCGGTGCGCGCTGTTACCCGCCAATCGATAGAGCGTACATCGTCGCCGGGCTGGTAGTAGCGGACTTCTTCGAAGTTCATGCCGCGCCCGCGGTAGCGGGTGAGCAGGTTGCCCGCCTGATCGCTGCGATTGACCCGCGGCTTGAACAGGCGCAGTTGGCGGGCGATGTGGCGCAGGCGCACCAGTGGCGCCACCGTAGGATAGGCGCCGCGAATGTTCAGGTCGTTGTGATTGATGGCTTTCTGCACGTCTGCTCGAAAATCTGTAACGCTGACTTAAATGGCCGGGACCTGTTGCAGCAGGCGGTGAATGACCTGGTCTGCGCTGGCGCCGGCGGCCTCTGCTTCAAAGCTCAGCAGCAGACGGTGACGGAGCACATCCGGTGCGATGGCCATGACGTCGTCTGGTGTGACGTAGTCCCGCCCGGCGAGCCAGGCATGGGCGCGGGCGCAGCGGTCCAGCGCGATGGTGGCGCGAGGGCTGGCGCCAAAGTCCAGCCACGCTGCCAGCTCGTCATCGTAGCGCTGGGGTTCGCGGGTGGCGATGACGAGTTGCACGATGTACGCTTCCACTGCTTCCACCATGGTCATGTCCAGAATCTCCTTGCGCGCGGCAAAGATGGTTTCCTGGCTGATGATGGACTCGGGGCGGCTTTCGCCGTGGCTGGCTTCGGAACGTGCCAGCTGCAAAATTTTTGTCTCTGCCTCGGCACCCGGATAGTGCAGGTTCACCTGCATCAAAAAGCGGTCCAGCTGGGCCTCGGGCAGGGGATAGGTGCCTTCCTGCTCGATGGGGTTTTGGGTGGCCATCACCAGAAACAGGTCCGGCAGCGAGTAGGTTTTACGCCCGACGCTGATCTGGCGCTCGGCCATGGCTTCCAGCAGTGCGGATTGCACCTTGGCCGGTGCGCGGTTGATCTCATCCGCAAGAATCAGGTTGTGGAACACGGGGCCGGGCTGAAAATGGAATTCGCCGGTTTCCGGGCGGTAGATATCCGTGCCGGTAATGTCCGCGGGCAACAGGTCGGGAGTGAACTGTACCCGGTGGAAATCCCCCTCAATGGCATCGGCGAGGGTTTTGATCGCCTTGGTCTTTGCCAGGCCCGGCGCCCCCTCCACCAGAAGGTGTCCATCGGCCAGCAAACCTATGAGAATGCGGTTGACCAGAACCTCCTGGCCAATAATCTGCTGCTCGAGCCAATCACCCAGAATTTTTATCTGTGGGCGTGTGTCCATATCGTCACTTCTTTTGCCAATTTCCTGTTTCAATACGCTGCCCGAGACGAGGGGCTATCTATCATCTTTATATATAGCTACTCGTCCGGATTTCGCGGGCAGGTTGATTTTAGCGGCGAATCGCCGTGAGGCAACCGCTGTGCCGGTTCGGGCAACCCAAAAGACAGCAGAGTAGACAATTATTCTGACGTTTTGTTCTACCTTGATTCAGCAAATGTAGCATTCTGACGCGCGAATGCGGTCGCGCGGCGATGGGAGGAAGCACGTGAATATGGCGACGGTCATAACCGATAGCCGGGAGGAGCTGCTGGCGCAGGTCAGTGGGATCATAGGTGAAAAACTGGGCGAAAAGGCGGGCCCGGTAGCGGCCTTTGCCGCACAGTTCCTGAACCAGTACCCGTTGGAAGACCTGGCGGGACGGCGCTTGGCGGATATTTACGGGTGTATCTACACCTGTTGGGACTTCATCCAGCAGCGCGCTGCCGGAGAGCCGAAGATCCGGGTGTTCAATCCCCGGCTGGAAGAGCACGGCTGGGAATGTTCCCACACCGCAGTTTGCGTACTTCAGCGCGATATGCCGTTCCTGGTCGACTCGGTGCGTATGGAAATCAACCGGCGCAATACCGTCATTCACTCCATCAAAAGCACCGTGATGCACATGCAGCGCGGCGATGACGGACGCCTGCAGCAGCTGCTTCCCCCGGTATGCCAGAGCGAAGAGGCGCGCCAGGACGATCCCTCGGTGACCAGTGAAGCGCTGATATACCTGGAAATCAACCTCGACACCTCGGCCTCCCACGCGTCAGAACTCAGCCGCTCCCTCAGAGAGATCCTCAGCGATGTAGAGCTGGTGGTCGATGACTATGTGCCGATGCTGGATACCTGCGCGGCGATGGAAGACCAGCTGCACGCGGGCCTCGCGGATAACGACGCCAACCTGGAGGAGGCGGGCGCGTTCCTGCAGTGGATGCGCGACGGAAACTTTACCTTCCTCGGCTACCGGGAATACGAGTTCTGCCAGCAGGGGGACAAGAAAGTACTGTGTGAGGTGGAGAGCCGCCGCCAGGGTATTTTCAAGAACCTGCAGCAACATGCGGAGCCGACGCCGGAATACGCCTTCAACGAGGGCAAGCAGCGGTTCTATCAAGGGCCGAACTTTCTCACTTTCGCAAAATCTTCAGTGAAATCCCGGGTGCATCGGGCGGCTTACTCCGACTACGTGAGTATCAAGCGCTACGATGCCGCCGGTGAGGTGATCGGCGAATCCGCCTTTATGGGCCTCTACACCTCACCGGTGTATACCGAAAGCCCGTCAAAGATCCCGATTATCCGCCGCAAGCTGGCTTCGGTGATCGAGCAGAGCGGCCTGGCGCCCAACAGCCACGATGGCAAGGCGCTGAAGCGGATCCTTGATACCCTGCCGCGGGATGAGCTCTTCCAGAGCAGCACCCGCGAGCTGTACGAGACCACCCTGGGCGTGCTGGCGATGAATGAGCGTGCCCGCTTGCGCCTGTTTATGCGCAAGGACCCGTTTGGCAAGTTCGTCTCTGCCATGGTGTATGTGCCCAGGGACCAGTTCAACAGTGCTGTGCGTGAAAAGATCAGCGACCGCATCGCGCATGCGATCAACGCACTGGACTCCGATTTTACGACCTATTTTTCTGAATCGATTCTTGCCCGGGTACACCTCGTTTTCCGTGTAGACCCCAACGAGCCCGTGGAATTTGACGTAGCGCGACTGGAGGCGCAAATCGTGGATATAACCCGCAGCTGGGAAGATGTATTCCATAGATCCCTGATCGAAACCCATGGCGAGGAAGAGGGCAGCCGTCTGATCGGCACCTTCGGACAGGCCTTCCCGGCGGGTTACCGCGAGGACTTTGAGCCGCGTATCGCCGTGCAGGATGTGATTTCCATCCAGGAGCTCAGCGAGAACAATCGCGTCGCCATGAGCTTCTACCAGCCGGTGGGGGCAGAGCCCGGCAGCCTGCGCTTCAAGGTATTCAATATCGGTAGCGGCCTGACCCTGTCCGATGTGATCCCGGTGCTGGAGCACCTGGGCCTGCGTGTCATGGGTGAGTTCCCCTATACCATCCGTCCGCAAGGGCAGCAGGATGTCTGGATGCACGAGTTCCACCTGGAATTCGGCCTGCCCACCCGTGTTGATGCCCAGGCCTCGCGCTCCCTGTTCCAGGATGCGTTTGCCGCTATCTGGGACGGCGTGGCGGAGAGCGATTCGTTCAACCGACTGGTGCTGGCAGCGCGTCTCAACTGGCGCGAAGTCACCATGCTGCGTGCCTACGCGCGCTACCTCAAGCAGACCAAATTCAGTGCCAGCCAGTCGTACATCGCCGCGACCCTGGCCAACCATGTGGAAATCACCCGCAACCTGGTCGCCCTGTTCCGGGCCATGTTCGATCCGCGTATCAATTCCGCGGACCGCAACGACCAGTCCCGGGTAGAGCGCCTGATCAAAAAGATTCACGATGGACTCGATGGGGTAGACAACCTCAACGAAGACCAGGTGATCCGCCGCTACCTCGAGTTGATTCGGGCAACCCTGCGCACCAACTTCTTCCAGCTGGATGATCAGGATCAGCCCAAGGATTACATCGCCATCAAATTCAGCCCGCGGGATATTCCGAATATTCCGGAGCCGCGCCCCGAATTCGAGATCTTCGTGTATTCGCCGCAGGTCGAGGGTGTGCACCTGCGCGGCGGCAAGGTCGCCCGCGGTGGTCTGCGCTGGTCCGACCGACTGGAAGATTTCCGTACCGAAGTGCTCGGTCTGGTGAAGGCCCAGAATGTAAAGAACGCGGTCATCGTGCCCAGCGGTGCAAAGGGCGGTTTCGTGGTGCGCAAGCCACCGGCGGACAACAGCCGTGAGGCGTTTATCGAATCCGGTATCCGCTGTTACAAGACGTTTATCCGCGGCTTGCTGGATATCACCGACAACCTGGTAGATGGAGAGGTCGTGGCACCGGAGCGGGTGATCCGCCGGGACGAGGATGACCCCTACCTGGTCGTGGCTGCGGACAAGGGTACCGCCACCTTCTCGGATATCGCCAACGGCATTGCCGCTGAATACGGATTCTGGCTGGGTGATGCCTTCGCCTCTGGCGGCAGTAACGGTTATGACCACAAGAAAATGGGTATCACCGCGCGCGGTGCCTGGGTCTCCGTGCAGCGCCATTTCCGCGAAATGGGTATCAATGTGCAGGCCGAGAATTTCTCGGTCATCGGTGTGGGTGATATGGGCGGCGACGTATTCGGCAACGGCATGTTGTTGTCCGAGCATATCTGCCTGAAGGGTGCCTTTAACCACCTGCACATTTTTGTCGACCCGAACCCGGATGCATCCAGCAGCTTCCACGAGCGCAAGCGACTGTTCGAAATGCCCCGTTCCAGTTGGGCAGACTACAACCCGAGCCTGATCTCAAAAGGCGGTGGCATTATCGAGCGCCGCGCCAAGTCCGTGAAAATCACACCGGAAATGCAGGAAGCATTTGCCATTACCGAGGATCAGTTGACACCCAATGAACTGATCAGCGCGATGCTCAAGGCACCGGTTGACCTGATCTGGAACGGCGGTATCGGCACCTATGTGAAGGGCAGTGGTGAGAGCCACGCTCAGGTAGGGGACAAGTCCAATGACAACCTGCGGGTCAATGGCAACCAGCTGCGCTGTAAAGTGTTTGGTGAAGGCGGCAACCTGGGCATGACCCAGCGCGGGCGTATCGAGTTCTCCCTGAACGGCGGGCGCTGTAACACCGACTTTATCGACAATGCCGGTGGCGTGGACTGTTCCGACCACGAGGTAAATATCAAAATCCTGCTGGATAAGGTGGTTGCCAACGGCGATCTCACCGACAAGCAGCGCAACCAGCTATTGGAGGAAATGACCGAATCCGTAGCCGAGCTGGTGCTGGACAACAACTACAACCAGACCCGCGCCCTGAGCGTGGCGGCGTATCAGGTGGGCGACCGCTTTGACGAGTACCGCCGCACGATCAACGCACTGGAATCCGAGGGACGTCTGCGTCGTGCGCTGGAGTTCATTCCGGATAACGAGATCCTGAACGAGCGCCAGAACAAGGGCCAGTACCTGACCCGTCCGGAGCTGTCCGTGCTGATTTCCTATGTCAAAGTGAAATTGAAAGAGGAATTGCTGCACGCGAATATCATCGATAACGAGCAGGTGCAGGAAGCGGTGGAATCTGCCTTCCCGCCGGCCCTCGTGGCCCGCTATCGCGGGCTGGTCTACGACCACCAGCTGCGTCGGGAAATCGTGTCTACCCAGGTGGCCAATGAAATGGTCAACAGCATGGGGATTACTTTTTACCACCGTATTCACGGCGCCACCGGTGCCGGTATCGATAATATCGCCGCGGCCTATATCAGCGCGCGCGATGTTTACCTGATGCCGGAGTTCCAGGAAGGCGTTTCCCAGCTGGACTACCAGGTGCCCGCAGAGCTGCAGATGCAGCTGATGAACTCCATGATCGGCCGGGTGCGTCGGGCGACGCGCTGGTTTGTGCGCAATCGCCGCGGGGAACTGGATCCAGCGCAGGAGTGCGCGCTGTTTCAGGAGCCGGTACAGCGGGTTATTCGGGCACTGCCGGAAGTATTGAGTGGTGAACCCCTGCGCGAGTGGAAGGCTCGTCATGAATTCCTGCTGGAATCCAAAGTGCCGGAAAAACTGGCACTGCTGGCAGCCTCGCCCACCTACCTGTTCTCTGCGTTGGGAATTTCCGAATCCGCGCGGGTAAGCGACCGGCCGGTGGAAGAGGTGGCGAAAATCTACTTTGCGCTGGCGGACAGACTGGGCCTTTACTGGTTTGGCAACCAGATTATCGACCTGCCCGCAGAGAGCTACTGGGAGTCCCAGGCACGGGAAACCAGTATGGATGATCTCGACAGCCAGCTTTCGCGTCTTGCCATCCACCTGCTGCGTATTGCCGGAGATGACGGCCTGGATGTGGAAACTGCAGTGGAGCGCTGGGTCGAAGTCATGGCGCAGCCGATCCAGCGCTGGGAAAGCCTGCTCAAAGAGCTCAAGGCTTCCCCGCATGGTGACTTTGCCATGTTCACTGTCGCATTGCGGGAGCTGATGTACCTGGCGAACGCAACCTCCGACCAGGAGACGCTAGCGGGCTAGTAGAGCTGGCGGTGCCTGCCGCCAGCAATCTGCCAGAGAAAGCCGTACAATAGGCGCGCCCGCACCCAGGTGTGCGGGCGCCGGTCTCGATACCGGTCACCTTGTCGTGCAGTTGCCGACAAAGTGCAGCACCAGTACAGCAGTGACTTCTCCCCCCGCGGTGCACCGTCAAGTGCGCCGGGCGGGTGAAGGACGGAACCTATTGGAACCCAAGGGAAGCCCATGTATCAGCATATGCGCAAAGCCCTGTTTGCGCTTGACCCGGAGCGGTCACACCACCTTTCACTCGATGCCATCGGCGCAGCGGAGCGCCTCGGTCTCATGTCGTTGTTTGCCCGCCAGATTCCGGACGACCCGGTTGAACTGATGGGGCTGACGCTGCCCAATCCCGTGGGGCTCGCCGCCGGTCTGGACAAGAATGCGCAGGCATTTAATGGCCTTGGTGCATTGGGTTTCGGGTTTGTGGAAGTGGGGACGGTGACTCCGCGCCCGCAACCGGGTAACCCGCTACCGCGCCTGTTCCGCTTGCCGGAAGCTGAAGCCATCATCAATCGGATGGGCTTCAATAACGAGGGCGTCGACTACCTGCTGGAACGGGTCAAGCGCCGACGCTACTCCGGTGTGCTGGGCATCAATGTCGGCAAGAACTTCGACACGCCCGTAGAAAACGCGGCCGATGACTATTGCCTGTGCATGGAAAAAGTCTACGCTCACGCCGACTACATCACAGCCAACGTATCTTCCCCGAACACCAAGGGCCTGCGTGACCTGCAGTTCGGCGATAGCCTGAGCAAGTTGCTCGAGGCGCTGAAAGAAAAGCAGCAGGCGCTGGCGGCTGAACACGATCGCTATGTACCGCTGGCCGTGAAGATTGCTCCGGATATGAATGCAGAGGCGATTGAGCAGGTGGCGAAAACACTGCGCGATCACGAGATCGATGGCGTAATTGCCACCAACACCACCATCGATAAATCCTCGGTGGCAAACCTGAAGTTCGGCTCCGAGGAGGGCGGCCTGAGCGGACGTCCACTGGCTGAGCGCTCCACCGAAGTCATCCGCATTCTGGCAAAGGCCCTGGATGGGGAGATTCCCATTATCGGTGTCGGCGGGATTTTTGACGGTGAGTCCGCTGCGGAGAAGATCCGTGCCGGCGCGACCGCTGTACAGATTTATTCCGGGTTTATTTACCGTGGACCTGCGGTCATTCGTGAAGCGGCTGCGGCCATTGCCGAATTGCACAAGGGCAGGGTGGTATCCCGGGATTGATCTTCAGGGATACCTTCCGAAATCCGGAAGCATATGACTGTCAGAGCGGCAAAAAAAATCCCGGGTTGTCCCGGGATTTTTTTGCTCAACAAGCACGTGACAAACGGTATTTGAGCAAAACCATGAAGGGCTTTTGAGCCATCGGTAACTTTCCTACCACTTAATTAAGTGATAGCTGGGTATTGCCCGTGATTCAAGGGAAACCGGTGGTCGCTTGTAGTTGCCAATACGCGTTACATATTGACCATTCGCTGTGCCTGCGCGGCGGGTCCGAAACCGCTCCAATAGTCTTGCCGGCCCTGGCGCCAGCCATTAACCCACTCCTGGTGTAGCGATCCGTTTTCGTGGGGACAGCTGTCGTGGTTTCTACCTTCCATGGCGGCAACGTAACCTTTGTGGAAAGCTCTATCGTTGGGATTACGTTTTTGGCGTTTCATAGATAGGGTACCTCGAGCTTTTTTTTGACTTCGATCTTCAGTATTGACGATCAGTATCTGCGATCGGGATCAACATTTTTCCCCCTGCGCACTTTCCAGCTTATGGTGGAAGCTGCCCGGCGAGAAGAGTTGCAGTAAAGCAGATCGCAAGCGGCGCCGGAACGAACAGTTTTTTCTGAAAACCCACGGCTTTAGGAACAATCCGTCTAGGCCGGCGGCAACTGTTCTCGCCCCGGCCGGGATTGGGAGAATGCTGTACCGGTTTCCGGTATGCTTGCGCCACCTGAACAGCCCCTTGGCCAGATTGACCGGGGCCAGATAGCCAAAATCGCCATTAACCGATAGAGATTCATCTTTTGACTGCCAAGTTTCCCTTTACCGCCACCTGCCCCAAGGGGCTGGAAAACGTGCTGGCTGACGAACTGCGCTCCCTTGGCGCAGCCGTCGAGCGCGAGCAGCCGGCCGCCGTCCGCTTTTCTGCAGATCTGGCAATGGCTTACCGCATCTGCCTGTGGAGCCGGATTGCCAACCGGGTACTGCTCAATGTGGGACAGGCGCGTGTTGAAAACGCCGAAGACCTCTATCGCGCGGTGGTGGCGGTTCCCTGGGAAGAGCACATCAGTCCGACCGGTGTGTTGTGGGTGAACTTCTCCGGTACCAACCGCGAGATACGCAACAGTCAGTTTGGTGGGCAGAAAGCCAAGGATGCGATTGTCGACCGTTTGCGCCAGGCGACCGGGGCGCGCCCGGATGTCGACAAGCGGGATCCGGATTTGTCAGTGATGCTGCGTCTGCATCGCGACAACCTTGAGATCGCCATCGACCTGTGTGGCGACAGTCTGCACCGCCGCGGTTATCGCACCCATATCGGCGCTGCGCCGCTGAAGGAAAACCTCGCCGCCGCATTGCTGATGCGTGCGGGTTGGCCGCGTATTGCGGAAGAGGGCGGTGCGCTGCTCGATCCCATGTGCGGGTCCGGTACCTTTCTCGTGGAAGGGGCTCTGATGATCGCAGACGTCGCGCCCGGGTTGATGCGCGAGGGGTTTGGGTTTGAGCGCTGGCTCAACCACCAGAATGATCTGTGGCTGCCTTTGCGGGAAGAAGCCTTGCAAAGACGCGCGGAGGGGTTGGCAAAGCCTCTACCCGAAATTCGCGGATACGATGCGGACGCCAAGGTGTTGTTCGCGGCGGAGTCGAATATCGCCCGTGCCGGGCTTGAAAAACATGTGCGTGTAAGTTGCCGTCCCGTTGCCGCATTCAAGGTGCCCAGTCATCGACAGGTAAAACCGGGCCTGGTAATCACCAATCCGCCTTACGGTGAGCGTCTCGGCGAGCAGGAAGAGCTGCGGGAAACCTATGCGGAGTTGGGGCGTCAGTTGAAGCAGGAATTTGGCGGTTGGAAGGCTGGAATCTTTACCGGTAACCCCGAACTGTGCCATTCCACAGGCTTGCGCTCCCATAAACAGTACAAGTTGTTTAACGGCAGTATCCCGAGTCAGCTGCTGTTGTTTGATATCCACCAGCAATCGGACGCGGCCAACGGCGGAGACGGCAGCGGGCGGGCAGCGCCGCGACTTTCCGAAGAGGCGCAAATGGTGGCCAATCGGCTGCAGAAGAACCTGCGCAATACGGGTAAATGGGCTCGGAAGAACGGTATAACCTGCTATCGTCTTTACGATGCCGATCTGCCGGAGTACGCCGCTGCCATCGATATTTATGAATCTGTAGAAGGGCAGACTTACGCGCATATTCAGGAATATCGCGCGCCCGCCAATATTCCCGAGCAAAAGGCCCGCGCGCGTTTGTCCGAACTGGTGCGGGCAACCCGCCATGTGCTGGAGTTGCCGGGGCGTAATGTTTCCATCAAGGAGCGTCGTCGCCACAGCCATAAAGACAGTGGTAGCCAGTACCAGAAGCGGGGCGAGGCCGCGCAATCTTTCTGGGTGGACGAATACGGGGCCCAGCTGGAAATCAATCTGTGGGATTACCTGGATACCGGCCTGTTTCTGGATCATCGCCCGGTTCGCCAGTACCTGAAGAAGCTCGCGGCGGGCAAAAAACTGCTTAACCTCTTCTGTTATACGGCAACTGCCACGGTGCAGGCCGCGCTGGGTGGCAGTAGTGAAAGTACCAGTGTGGATCTGTCCAAAACCTACCAGGCCTGGGCGCAGCGCAATTATCGCCAGAACGGGCTGGACCCGTATCGGCATCAATTGATCGAGGCGGATTGTCTGCAGTGGCTGGAAGCGGCCCAGCAGAATCGTCGTGGTCACTACGATGTGATATTTCTCGATCCCCCCACCTTTTCCAACTCCGCGAAAATGCGTGGGGTGCTGGATATCCAGCGGGATCATGCTGATCTGGTTCGCCAGTGTATGGCTTTGCTGCGCCCGGGTGGCACCCTGCTATTTTCGAACAATCTGCGCAGTTTCAAAATGGACAGTGACGTGCAGCAGGAATTTGCCGTGGAGAACCTGTCATCCAGACTGCTGGACAAGGATTTTCAGCGCAATCCGAAGATACACAACGTGTGGGAAATCAAAGCGCGTTAACTGTTGAGGGAAGGTGATGGAGCTTTGCTCAAAGCTCCATTACCAAACGGAAGCCCACTTCTTTTGAGGCAGCCCGCTCGCTGAGACCGGTGCGGTAATCCGAGGTGATGTTGCGCAGAGGCTCACGCATGGAGCCGCCGCGGATCACGCGCAGGTCGCAGTTTTTCAACTGAACCGGTCGCGCGTCATTGCGGTGATTGGTGAAGTCACCGAGGAAGCAGTCCTGCACCCACTCCCCCACATTGCCTGCGGTATCGTACAGGCCGTAGGGGTTGGCCTTGTAATTACCCACCGGTGCACTGGAAATACTGAACAGGGAATTGAATTCACTGGCGCACCCGCGGCGACAGTTGGCTTTGCCCTTGGCGCTGCCGTCGCCCCACCAGAAGGGAGAATCGGTTCCGCCGCGGGCAGCAAATTCCCACTCGGCTTCACTGGCCAGACGGTATTTCTGCCCGGTCTGCTCGCTCACCCATTCGGCGTAGTCCCGGGCGTCCTGCCAGCTCACATTGATTACCGGACGATTGCCCCGGCCCCAGTTTTCATCTGAAGGCAGTGAGTGGCCGGTGGCTTTGGCGTAGCGATCGTAATCATTGAACGTCACTTCGTGGGCGCCAATGGCGTAGGGACGATCGATGGTGATTTTATGTTCCGGGCTGGTAAACGGACGACGCTTGTTGCCCATGGTGAATTTACCGGGGGAGACCACCACCATTTCAGGACCTTTGCCGCCGGAGGCGAGTGGTGACTGGAAGCTCCTGCCCGGGAAAAACTTGCGTTCCAGTTGTACGGCCAGATTCACATCTGCATTGTCGATCTCTATCCAGCGGCGCACGCTGCTGTATCCGGCCTTGCTCACTTCAATATCGTAACGTCCCGGCTCCAGCGCAATGCCGGGCGTGTAGCGCGGCACGATGTTCATGATGCGAATGCGTGCATCTTTGGGTTTTACCGACACCTTCAGGGAGTAGGTGGGAACCTGTTCCTCTACTGGAGGCTCGTCCTGCACCACGCCTTGCTCTTGGGGCTGTGCTGAAAGTGCATCTGCAGCGGGTGGCTGTCTGGGGGAATCCGCGACAATGGACTGAGCGCCCGAGCTTGTTGCAGTCGGCACTTGTGCGGGCGGTGCGGTCGTTTGTTCGCTGCGCATCACCGGGCGCAGCTGGCGGGCCTCATCCGCGTCAGCGGATTGCAGTGGCCCGGGGATGGACTTGTCAGTGGGTTGCGCACTGTCACTACCTGGCGCAGGAGCCGGCAGCAGGATATCTGAGGTGATGTCCACGGCATCGTTTACCAGGCCGGACTCGCTCTGCCACTGGAATTTGTTGCTGAACAGACTGAACAGTACCCAGACCAGAACCAGGCTGACGACGATCAGGCCCGCAAAATGTCGCGAGCGCTGTTTGATCGGCACACTCTGCTGCATCACTTGCTGGATGCGCATGATTGTCTGCTGTTCCGCGCGCGGGTTCTGCTGGTGCATCGGCTTGTCGCGCCATCGTGCCCAGGCAGCGGTGACGCGGTCGCTGAGGGTTCCGTAGAGCGTCATCAGCAGCGCGCGCAGCAGGCTGGAGACGCGCACGGATGTATTGCTCATCTTCGTGGTCGACGTCGGGGTTTTGCCATCCAGCGCTGCCAGCAGCTGGTCGATCGCATCCACCACGTCGAGACCGCGCTGGAAGCGCTGGTCCGGATCTTTCGCCAGGAAGCCGTCGATCAGCCCCTGGTACAGGGAGTGGCGCGCTGGCAGGCGGGGAATCGGATCGGTGAGGTGCTTGATGGCAATGGCCACCGCTTCTTCTGCCTGAAAGGGCACCGCGCTGGTGAGCATTTCGTAAAACACGACGCCGAGGCTATAGAGATCTGCGCGGCCATCTACCGCGGCACCGCGCGCCTGCTCGGGACTCATATAGTGCGGTGTGCCAACCACCATACCAGTATTGGTCATGCGGGTAGTGCGGGCGACGGCGCGTGCCACCCCGAAATCTGTGAGTACCGCGGAGCCGTCTTCGCGAAACAGGATGTTTTCCGGTTTCAGGTCTCGATGCACATAGCCTTTGTTGCTGGCGTGATCCAGTGCCATCGCAATCTGGCGGGTGATGTGCAGAGCTTCCAGGGGCTCGAGGGCGCCTTTGGTCAATGCATCGGCAACCGAACCACCTGGCAGGTAGTCCATGGCAATGTAATTGAGGCTGCGGTAGCGACCGATGTCGTGAATGGCGACGATATTGGGGTGGGAAAGCTGGCCGACGATATTGGCTTCGCGCTGGAAGCGTTCACTGAAAATGGGGTCGGCGTTCAAAACCGGGGACATGACTTTAAGCGCTACCTGCCGTCCCATGCTGCGCTGGGTGGCGAGATAGACGGTAGACATGCCACCCTGATTGATTTTCTTCAGGATCTGGTAGCCGGGAATTTCCAGCGAGGCGGTGCCGCTGCTGACAACTTCCATTCGAGCCCGTTCCTAATTTATCCGTTTAGCAGCTGCCAGGCCGCGTACGCACTTATTGATAAAATAATCGCAATTGTAGCGACTCTGGCGACTATTGTGCCTCGGGCAGAAAAGAATTGGCGGGACTCAGGTTGCTCAGTTGGTGTGCGGGAGTTCTGATTTTCGCGATCTGGCGCAATGCTGTGCGGAGAGCTGATCACCTGTACGGTGATATTGTCGCGACCGCCGGCATCCAGTGCCGCGGCAATTAGAAATTCACTGGCGCGTTGGTTGTCCGGATTGCGGGTGAGTACCTCGCAGATTTCGGCCTCGCTGACATCATTACTGAGGCCATCACTACACAGCAGCAATTTTTGTCCGGCATTCCAGGAAAATGACGCGCGGTCGATTTCAAGGCTGGGGTTGGCGGTGCCGCCAATGCAGCGGGTAATGACATGGCGGTTCGGGTGGCTGGCGGCTTCATCCTGGTTGATCGCCCCGGAATCCACCAGCATCTGCACATAGGAGTGATCGACGGTGAGCTGTTTGAGGCTTCCGTGGGGATCGGTGTTTTCTCCCGGCGGGGTCCAGAGGTAGGCGCGGCTGTCGCCGACCCAGTAGATATGGAAGTAACCGCCATCTTCCGCCACGACCACGGCGGTAGTGCCCATTGCGGTTGCGGTGTTTTCGTCACCAACCAGCAGTGCGTGGGCCCGCCGCAGGGCTTGTTCGTAATGGCGGTCGGTGGCGGAAGACCGTTGAATTTCTTCAACCACTGTTTGGCTGGCGATCTCTCCGGCCTGGTGGCCTCCAAGACCATCTGCAACTACCCATACGCCACGGGCCTCGTCGCCCCAGAAGGCGTCCTCGTTCTGTTCGCGGCGGTATCCGGTATGAGTGGCGCCCGCGCTGCGCTTCGTTGTGCTGATGGCGGGGTGGCTCACACCACTTGGGCGTTCCCGTACTTTGGCTTCACTCACTGGTATGCAACTACCTGTTACCTGTCGTTATTGTCGAAAGCGCCAAACCGCTCAATTCCATGCGGTTTTTACACTTCCATACTAGAGCCTACGGGCATTGTAAGCTGCAAACGGAATCACAGGCCAATGAATTTGGCCGTGATAAACTAGCCAGACATAAATCCCACTCACCCGGACCAATTTGGTCTGGATGACGGAAAAAAGAAGTTTGGGCTGAATACTCTGACAATACCTGTGGCTCTGGCTATCGCGTGTTCTAAGCAACTGGGCTCGACACAAGATAGGGGTGGTCACGAGGTGGTTAAAAATTGTACACCCTCGCGTGCTTTTAAGGAAGCCGGACAATGTTGAAACTTTGTGACGTAAAAGATGCCAGCCAGAGCGTATGGCTGGTGGCTCCCAAGGTGACCATCGGAAGGGCCAGTCAATGTGACCTGACACTATCCGATGCTTCGATCGCCAAGCTTCATGCGGAGATCCTGGTAGATGGCGAAGAGCTTGAGCTGCACAACCTGGCCGGCAACGGCCAGGTGGCAGTGAATGGCAAGCCGGTGGAGGGTAGCTGTCGGCTGGCGCGCAACGACCGGGTGCAGCTGGGTGAGCGCAGTCTCGCCGTCGTGGACCCCAAGGTGACTCGCCTTAAGGCAGCCGGGGCCGCAGCCAATGTTTCCTGGGCGTTGCGCGCCAATCATCCGGCAATCGTCGGCCGTGTGTTTCCGGTGCGTGAAACCAGCATTGTGGGACGATCTGACGAGTGTGATCTCACGTTTGCCATGTCCCACCTTTCCCGTCGCCACGCCCGCCTGGAAGTGCGCGAAGGACTGCTGTTTGTGGTCGACCTAGGGTCAGCCAATGGCACCTACCTGAACAATCAGAGAGTCACGGAATGTCGCGTGCGCCGTGGCGATGAGCTGCGTTTCGACAGCCTCAGTTTCAGTGTGGTGGGTCCGGCGGACGATATCGACAAAACCACCGTGCGCCAGGCGATCACCTTGCCGGAGTCCGTGCGGCAAAGCGCCTCGCTGGATCAGGCGATGCAGCGCGGACAGGCACGCAACGCCGCCGCCTCCACATCGGAGCCTGATACTTCAGGGTACGGTGATGCCCCTAACAGCACCTATGCAAGCGCCTCGGCTGGAGATTCCGCAACGGCCAGCCGCGGCTGGCTGTGGATTTGCGCGCTGGCAGCAGGCCTGGCTGCAGCGGGTTACTTCTGGGCCCAGAGCCAGGGATTGGTGTAACGGTGTCTGACCGAGCGCTTATCCTGTACACCACGCTCGGCTGCAGCCTGTGCGAGAAGGCCAAGGAAGAAATCTGGCCGGTCCTGGAGGCTAATCAACTGCGTCTGGAGTCGGTGGATATCGCCGACGACGAGCAGCTGACCAGGCTGTTTGGCTGGAGTATCCCGGTGGTGGGGCTGGGGGATGTGGAGGATGTACTCTGCTGGCCCTTTACCGCCAGTGAGCTGTCACAGTGGCTACAGGCGCGGCTCGGCCGCGCCTGATAGCTAGTTCTTCGCGTTTTCTCTTTTCTTTTCCTGCCTTCAAACGGGCCTTGCTGGCTTCCGGTTCCGGTTACAGTTTGGCCTCAGCCTCATTTTTCCTGAGTAGTTGCGTCTTATCGCCGCTGCGGTAGGCATAAATCACCGAGTAAGACAGCACGTTCTGCACGTACTTGCGGGTCTCGCTGTAGGGAATCGTCTCGATCCAAATATCAAATGGCAGCTTCTTGTCGGTGTCCTTGAGCCAGCGGGAAACCCGCGTCGGCCCCGCGTTGTATGCGGCGGCAGCGAGAAAGCGATTGTTGTCGAAACGATTCAGTAGCGAGTTGAGGTAGAAAGCGCCCAGGCTGATATTGGTGCTGGGGTTCAGCAGGTCCCAACTGCGGCGATAGGGAACACCGGCCTTGCGCGCCGTGGCCCTGGCGGTGGAGGGCAGCAGTTGCATCAGGCCCATGGCGCCCGCATGGGATTTGGCATCGTGGCTGAAATGGCTTTCCTGGCGGGCAACCGCGAGCACCAGATAGGAATCCAGTGCGGTTTTCTTGCCCATGCGACCGGCCACGTCGGAGACGATATCGGAAAAGGCGAGGGGGAATCGCAGCTCCAGGTCATCCAAATAGTCTGCTGCCAGGATCGATTGGATCGACTTGTGATACCAGCCCCAGGAGCTCGCCACCTTGCCCGCAGTCATCAATTCTTCCGTGGTCATCTTGTCGGTGGCGTAATCCCATTCCCGGCGGGCGTGGTAGAACTCACCGATCGCCTGTAATTCCTCGGCACGCTGCATTCCAGGCAGGGCCGCGACCTTGTTCACCAGCTCGGGGGTAATCGGCGCCGGGCGATCCACAAAGCTGTAGTCCTTGCCGAGGGTGTCGGAGGCGAGAAAACCGTAGTAGCTGCGCTCTTTCGCTGCTTTCTGCAATAGCTGCTGAGCCAGTGCCGAGCGCTCGGCTTTCTTCTTGTTGCGTGAGCCGAGCTGTTCGTTGATCGCACGGGCTTTCCAGTAGAGCCAGCGGTCCCAATTCTGGTCGGTTTCCGGCAGCTGATCGATCCAAAACTCGACCTGCGCCCAGTCCATTTCGCGCAGTGACTGGCGGATCAACCACTCGGATGTGCGCAGATCGAAAAATCCCGGATTTGATTTGATCAGTTGTTCCAGGCCCTTCTGGTCATCCTGGCGGGCAAACTGCAGTGAGAGGTAGCGCAGGAAGCGGTCGCGCTCCTCGTTATTGAACAGGTAGCTGGCGCTGTAGTGTTGCCAGGCTTGACTGGTCTTTTGCGCATCCCGCGAGGCGAGACGGCGCAGGCCGATGGTAACGATGTCGCGGTAATCGGGATCCTTCCCGGTGAAGCGCTCGTAATTGAGCAGGAGATCCGGATCGCGGTAAACAGAGCGCATCAGTTCGGCGCGCTTTGCGCGGTCTTTGTCCAGTCTGCGTGCAATGAAACTGGCCAGATCCAGGTTGCCGGCCCGCACCGAGAGGGTGTGGCGTTGCCAGGCGCGATCCTGGGTCAGGCCGCCATCTTTCATCCAGCGGGCGAAGGCGGGGTCGCACTCCTTCGGTTGCGAGGCGCCCACGGTCCACAGCTCTTCAATCAGCGCGTAGGCCTCTTTCTTGTCGCCGTGGCGGGACAGGGCATCGACGTAATAGCAGCGCAGCTGGGTGCGGCGGATCTCGTCAGGACGGTAGTATTTCAGGTAGGCGCGGAAGCGCTCGCGGCTGCCGAGTTCACGCAGCACCCGCACCCGCATCCAGTCGCCGATGGCGGTACCCTCATATTTCTCGAGGAATGCGTCGATGTCGTCATAAGGGAGGCGTGAGAGCCTTTTGCTGATGTTCCAGTAGTCGATATACGGCAGCAAAGGGTAGTCTTTCAGCTCTTTCTTGAGCTGTTTCAGGCGGCGCTGATCATTGCGGGCAATGGCAAGCCGCGCCTCCTGCAGTTTCTCTCTTTTGGCGACCGCGGCCTGGGCGGCCTTGACCTCTTTGCTTTCCGCTTTGGGCGGAGTCGCCACCGAGGGTGCGGTACGGCTGGTTTTGGCTACTTGTTGCGTACGTGCTTCGGCGCCAACTGCGAGGTTGGAAACCAGCAGTGCCATGAAAAGAATGGCGAGTCCTGTGCTGCCAATCGACATACTGAAAACCCGATTGAGAAATCGCTTATTCGAAGGAAGCAGAATAAAGCGTAAAATGTCCTTTTTCACCCCGGCACCGGTAAAAACTGTGACGGCGGACGCCTTCGAGCGCGCTCGCGGTAGATTTATACTGGTGCCCCAGAAATATTGTAGTGCTTATTTATGTTGCTTCAGTTGGATGGCGTTTGTTTACGCTATGGCGTTCAGGTGCTGGCGGATCACGTCGATGCGAAAATAGAGCGTGGAGATCGGATCTGTCTGGTAGGGCGCAATGGCGAGGGCAAGTCCAGCTTGTTAAGCCTGATCGGTGGCAGGGGAGATCCCGATGAAGGGGAGATCATCCGCCAGAGTGGTACCGTGCTGGCGACTCTGGAACAGGCGTTGCCGGAGGATTGCACACACACCGTATACCGCTACGTGGCCGAGGGCCTGGGGGATGTTGGTACCTGGCTGGCGCAATACCGCGAGAATCTGGACCCGGACCTTCAGGCAAAAATCGAAAGCGCCCACGGATGGGAGCTGCTGGCAAAGATCGACAGTGTGCTTGACCGGCTTGATCTGGACGAAAGCGCACGGGTCATGGACCTTTCGGGCGGATGGCAGCGCCGCGCGGCATTGGCCCGCGCCCTGGTAACCGAGCCTGACCTGCTGATCCTCGATGAGCCTACCAACCATCTGGATATCGCGGCCGTTGAGTGGCTGGAGAATTTCCTCGCCACTTATCGCGGCGCACTGTTGTTTGTGAGCCATGACCGGGCCCTCGCGCAGAGACTGGCGACTTCCGTGTGGGACCTGGATCGCGGCCGCCTGCGGGTATTCAATTGTCCATTTGATCGCTACCAGCAGGAAAAGGAAAAGCTGCTGGAGGAAGAGGCGCGCAACGACGCGCTGTTCGATAAAAAACTGGCGCAGGAAGAAACCTGGATCCGCCAGGGTATCAAGGCGCGCCGCACCCGTAACGAGGGGCGGGTGAGGGCGCTGCAGGCCCTGCGCCGGGAACGTCAGGCGCGGCGCGAGCGCCAGGGTGTGGCGAAGATGGCGCTGGACTCGGGCGAGCGTTCTGGCAAGCTGGTGGCGGAACTGAAAGGCGTTACTTTCGGCTTCGAAGGTGATGCTGCGCCGCTGATCCGCGATCTGGATTTCACCCTGATGCGGGGCGACAAGGTCGGCCTGATCGGCCCCAATGGCGCTGGTAAAAGTACCCTGATTCGCCTTTTGCTGGGGGATATCGAACCGCAAAGCGGCAATATCCGCCTCGGTACCAAGCAGCAGGTGGCGTACTTTGACCAGCGTCGCGACACGCTCAATCCGGACCTCACGGTAGTGGATAATATCGCCGAGGGCCGTGAAAACATCGACGTGGGCGGCAGCAGTCGCCACGTGATGTCTTACCTCAGTGATTTCCTGTTCACCGGCGTGAAAGCGCGTACCAAAGTGGGCTCCCTGAGTGGCGGCGAGCGCAATCGAGCATTGCTGGCCAAGCTCTTTAGCCAGCCGGCAAATATCCTGGTGCTGGACGAACCGACCAACGACCTGGATGTGGAGACCCTGGAGCTGCTCGAGCAGCTGCTGATGGATTTCTCCGGTACCGTGTTACTGGTGAGCCACGACCGTGCCTTCCTCGACAATGTGGTGGAGAGCTGCCTGGCATTCGAAGGGGACGGCGTGGTGCGCGAGTACGTCGGTGGTTACCAGGACTTCGTTCGCCAGGAAGGACGCTTCCTCAGTGCGGAAGAGCAGCTCAGGACTCGCAAGCAGGGCGCGGCGGAAGCCGTGTCAGAAAAGCCTGAGCCGCAGGCGGAGAGCAAGCCCAAGCCGGAGAAGAGTAAAAAGCTCAGTTACAAACTGCAGCGCGAACTGGATGCTTTGCCGGCAAAAATCGAGTCGCTGGAAAATGAAATTGCGGCGTTTGAGGAAGAAATGGCGGCACCGGATTTTTACCAGCAGGACAGCGACACGGTGCAGCAGCGCCTGCAAGCGCTGGCGGATGTGCAGCTGGCGCTGGAAGAGGCGTTCGAGCGTTGGGCAGAACTGGACAGCATGTAACCGCTCGCGGCGATGAGCGCTTTGAGTAATAAAATCATTTCGGGGGCGCTGGCCCCCGTTTTTATTCGCTTGGTGCGTGCACGCGCACTGCGAGTACGTCGCACCCCGCACCGTGCAACACCCCATTCGCGGTTGAGCCCAGCAGCAGGGCCAGCCCGTGACGGCCGTGACTACCAATGACAATCAGATCGCAGCCGGACTCCTCTGCCAACCGGTGGATTTCCGTTGCCGGCTGTCCCAGCAGCACATGCTGGCGGTCTGCCGGGATATTCAGGTTTGCTGCGGCTTTGCGCAGTTGTTCCTTGGCCTGGTTTTGCAGCTGTTCCTGGACTTCTGACAGGTCCATGGGAACATCGCCGCCATAGGCGAAGGTCAGGGGTTCGATGATGTGCGCGAGACTCATCTGCGCGCCGCTGCATGCGGCGAGCTCCGCTGCGCGATCCAATACCTGAGAGGATTCTTCAGAGAGGTCCAGTCCAACCAGAATGTTGTTGTAGCCTGCCATGGGGCCCCCGCGGTTTGGGTAAGTTTCTTGAGTATGTTAACTGTATGGGTGCGGGCAGATACCTCAAGCCCGGTCACTTTATTGAGTCTACTTTAAAAAAACGGACTTGACACAACCGCCAGCTTGCGGAGAAAAATGCGTGCCCCGAAAGGGATTCTGCGCTAACCGCGCTGAGTTGCACACAAGTTCATCAATTGACAGGGAAAACTCATCATGGCCAGCTGGTTGCCAATTGTCGTTATTTTTTTCGCCGTCGCCCTGGTGATCGGCCCCGTCATGTGGCTGAAACCCAGTAGCCGCGACCGCAAGCTCGCAGAGCTGCGCCAGCGTGCGGCCTCGTCGGGCATGAAGGTGCAGATGCAGCCGTTGCCCGCCTCCCAGGGGCAGGGCAATGCCGCGGTGTATTTCTCCCAGTGGCGCAACCCGCGCCGTCTGCAGACGGGTTGGGGGCTGGAGTTACAGCGTATGGAGCACGAGATGCACTTTGACGGTGTGTGGGATTGGCGCAACGGCCGCGAGGCCCCGGAGGCCGCTCGCTCGGCACTGAAAGAGCTGCTCGGTATGTTGCCGGCAGACGTGAGCGCAGTTTATGCAAACGACAGCGGCCTGGGTGTGCAGTGGCGGGAGCGCAGCGGTGATGGTGGCCTGTCAAAGCTTCAGGAGGCGCTCACCAGCATGCGCCCGGTAATAGAAGAAGCAATACGTCAGTCCACACCGCGGCAGGAAGAGGGCGCCGATCAGACCCGCTGACTGGTGATCGGGTGGCCGGCGTCGCGATCTGGTCTACTGTTTCTAGCGTTCCTCCTGGTATTGCTGCATAGGCAGAGTGGGCACTTGATGCGGGTGTCCGGAGGGTTTTTCCGGGTTGTCAGCTGGCCTGAACCATTGGTCGATTGATCGGTCACAACCGGTTACGAAGCATACAATTTGGTCATCAATTTGAGATGCTCGCTTGACCGCACTGGGGGCGAAGCATATATATTCGCGCAGCGCACAGTCGATTACGGCCGCTGCCTAAAGTGCGAAAGCAGTAAATTTTCTATTAAAAATCAAAAGCTTATGGGTAAATCACTGGTCATCGTCGAGTCGCCGGCGAAGGCGAAAACGATCAACAAGTATCTCGGAAAGGACTTTGTGGTGAAGTCCAGTATCGGTCACATCCGGGATCTTCCCACCGGCGCTTCCAACAAGCAGCCGGTCGACGCCAAGGAGCGCGCTCGTCGCGCAGCGGAAACCCGCAAGCTGTCTCCCGAACAGAAAGAGATCTACAAGCGTAAGAAAGGCCGCGAGCAGTTGATCAAGCGGATGGGTATTGATCCCGATCACAACTGGGAAGCGCACTACGAAATTTTGCCCGGCAAGGAAAAAGTCGTGGACGAGCTGCGCAAGCTCGCCGCGAATGCCGACCACGTCTATCTCGCAACGGACTTGGACCGCGAAGGGGAGGCCATTGCCTGGCACCTGCGGGAAGCCATTGGCGGCGACGAAACCCGCTACCGTCGCGTCGTGTTTAACGAGATCACCAAGTCTGCGATCCAGGAAGCGTTCAAGGATCCTGGGCCGCTGGATATCGATCGGGTCAATGCGCAGCAGGCGCGTCGATTCCTCGATCGCATCGTGGGTTATATGGTGTCGCCCTTGCTGTGGGAAAAGGTTGCCCGCGGTCTGTCTGCCGGGCGTGTGCAGTCTGTAGCGGTGCGGCTTGTGGTCGAACGCGAGCGCGAAATCCGCGCGTTTATTCCCGAGGAATACTGGAATCTGTTTGCCGATACGCAAACCGCCAAGTCCGATGCCCTGCGTCTGGAAGTCAAAAAACAGGCGGGCGAGGCTTTCCGTCCCACCAATGAAGAGCAGGCCATGTCGGCCGTCAAAGCGCTTCAGTCCAGTGACTTTGAAGTTACCGCTCGCGACGACAAGCCCACCAGCTCCAAGCCCAGTGCGCCGTTTATCACTTCAACCCTGCAGCAGGCCGCCAGTAACCGGCTCGGCTTCAGTGTGAAGAAAACCATGATGATGGCCCAGCGATTGTATGAAGCGGGTTACATCACCTACATGCGAACCGACTCCACCAACCTCAGTGCCGAGGCGGTATCATCGGTGCGCGAATTTATCGGCGAGAATTACGGCGATAAGTACCTTCCGGAAAACCCCAACCGCTACAGCAGCAAAGAGGGCGCCCAGGAAGCGCACGAGGCGATTCGCCCCTCTGACGTTCGCGTCAAACCGAACATGCTGTCCGGTATGGAGCGCGATGCCGAGCGTCTGTACACCCTGATCTGGCAACAGTTTGTGGCCTGTCAGATGACCCCGGCCCAGTTTACTTCTACCTCCGTGGTGGTGACCGCAGGCGATTTTGAATTGCGCACGCGCGGCCGCGTGATCCGTTTTGACGGTTTCCTCAAGGTCGCACCGGCGCAGAGCAAGAAAGATGAAGACCTGGTGCTGCCGGATATCAAGGTGGGTGAAAAACTCAACCTGCAGAAGCTGGACCCGAAACAGCATTTCACCAAGCCGCCGGCCCGTTTCAGCGAAGCGGCACTGGTAAAAGAGCTTGAGAAGCGCGGTATCGGCCGTCCATCCACCTACGCGTCGATTATTTCTACCATCCAGGATCGCGGCTATGTCCGTCTGGAGAACCGCCGTTTCTATGCGGAAAAGATGGGTGACATTGTTACCGATCGCCTCAGCGAAAGCTTTACCGACCTGATGGATTACGGCTTCACTGCCAGTCTGGAAGAGTCCCTGGATACGGTGGCGGAAGGCAAAAAGGGTTGGAAAGACCTGCTGAATGAATTCTATTCCGACTTCAGCAAGCGTCTCGAAGTCGCCCAGGACAAAGACGGCGGCATGCGTCGCAACGCGCCTACCGACACCGACATTGAATGCAGTAGCTGCGGTCGCCACATGCAGATCCGCACCGGCTCTACCGGTGTATTCCTGGGTTGTTCCGGTTACGCGCTGCCGCCGAAGGAGCGCTGCACCAACACCATGAACCTGGTGTCCGGTGAAGAAGCCGTGGATGCGGACAGGGACGAAGAGGCGGAAACCCGCCAGTTGCGGGACAAGCGTCGCTGCAGCAAATGCGGCACCGCCATGGACAGCTACCTGGTGGACGAACACCGCAAGCTGCACATCTGCGGTAACAACCCGGACTGCCCCGGCTTTGAGGTGGAAAAAGGCACCTTCAAGATCAAGGGCTACGATGGTCCGGTGATCGAATGTGACAAGTGCGGTGCGGACATGCAGTTGAAGTCCGGTCGTTTTGGCAAGTACTTCGGCTGTACCAGCGAAACCTGCAAGAACACCCGCAAGCTGCTCAAGAGTGGCCAGCCGGCGCCGCCCAAAATGGATCCGGTACCCATGCCCGAGCTGCCCTGCGAAAAGGTGGATGATACGTATATCCTGCGCGATGGCGCCTCGGGTTTGTTCCTGGCGGCGAGCCAGTTCCCCAAAAACCGGGAGACTCGCGCACCGCTGATCAAGGAACTGCTGCCGCACAAAGACGAGATCGACCCCAAGTACAGCTTCCTGTTCTCGGCACCCACCGAGGACAACGAGGGTCGCGACACAGTGGTCCGCTTCAGTCGCAAGACCCAGGAGCAGTACGTCCAGAGTGAGGAAGAGGGCAAGGCGACCGGCTGGAAGGCGTTCTATCGCGACGGTAAATGGCAGGTAGAGGCACCGGCCAAGAAGGCGCCCGCGAAGAAAAAAGCAGCCGCCAAAAAAGCACCTGCTAAGAAAAAGGCCGCAGCGAAAAAGGCCCCGGCCAAGAAGGCTGCAGCCAAAAAAGCGCCGACAAAGTAGGTTGCCCCGTGAGTAATCCGTATACGGGTACCGTGGCATCGGCCCTGCGTCGATGCCAGCTGATCCTTCAGTCTCCCGCATCAGAGGCGGAACAGTCCAACCCGCTGTCGCCGGAGGCGCTCTACGAGAGTGCCCTGTGCCAGGGCGCGCTGCTGCAATTGTGGCGCGCCTACAAGGCGTTTCTGGCAGAGCAGGGGCATCAGTTGCAGCTGGGCTTTGCGCCCGGTGGCGAGCCGGAAACTGCGCATGCGCTGGCACAGCTGGTGGCTTCGCGTGGCAAGTTCAGTGCTGAGGTCAACGAGCTGGTCAGCCTGGCGGAGAATCCCGACAGCTGGTTCCAGGGGCTGGAAGCAGCCTGGCGCTCCCTGTGGCACCCTGCCGGGGGCGCGGCCCCGTCGGCGGCGGATTCTACCGGTGCGCAAAGCCTGATCCCTGTGCGTCAGCTGGATACTCGGGCGCCCGAAGCTCTGAATCGGGATTCCCTCGGGAAGTGGCTTCGCGCCCTGAATGAGCTGATCCTGCGTCAGCGCGCCCACGGTCAGGAGTGGTAACTCCCGCCATCAACGGCCCGGTTGAGGTTCAAGCCTGGGCGGCCCCGCCCACTGATTAATCATTTGCCGCTGTGTTACACTGGCTTCAAATCACGCCGAGCCCGATACCCGGTCGCGCTCTCGGTTATGTGGGCGGCCGGTGTGAGGTAATTGAGAAGTAATTGGAGAAATGAATGTCTTCTGAGACCTACGAAATCATCGAGTTGTCCAATGGTGATGTAGCGCTGCGACGCGCTGGTCACAAGGAGGACCCGCTGGTGCGTATCCATTTCTCTGAGGAGAGTCTCGAGTTTCTGCGCGAACATAAGATTGCCATTGCGCGGGCCATGCTCGAGGCCGGCATCGAGGCGGTACAGGATATCAACGAGCTGGAGCCGGAACCCTTCGAAGAAGAGGAAGTGGATATTACCGAGCACACCATCCACTGAGGCGGTCTGTCGGTTTCCGGGAGGTGCGGGGTAGTGGATGCCAGCACTTTGGCCAGACATAAAAAAACAGGGCAATCGCCCTGTTTTTTTATGTCTGCGTTTTACTGTTTATGGCGAATCATTTGCCATTACAGGGGGTTCTGGCGAATAACGCCAACAGCCAGTCCCTCAATCGCGAAGTTTCTGTCGCGCATGTCTACCTCAATAACGTTGAAGTCCTCGTTCTCTGGCAGCAGCTGTACGGTTGCCTGATTTCCGCGGCGCTTGAAGCGTTTCACCGTCACTTCATCTTCGATACGCGCAACCACGATCTGACCGTTGCGGATGTTCTCTGTGCGCTGCACGGCCAGCAGGTCACCGTCGAGGATACCGGCGTCTTTCATGCTCATTCCGTGTACCCGCAGCAGGTAATCCGCGGGAGGGTGGAAGAACTCTGCCGGAATCTCGCAGTACTCCTCGATATTCTCCTCCGCCAGGATCGGATTACCGGCGGCTACCCGGCCGACAATCGGCAGGCCGCTGTGGTAGTCGGGAATACGAATTCCGCGCGAGGCGCCGGCAACCATCTCGATGGCCCCTTTGCGCGCGAGTGCCTTGAGGTGCTCTTCCGCAGCATTGGGGGAGCGGAAGCCCAGTTCCTGGGCAATTTCAGCCCGGGTTGGTGGGTAACCGGTATCGTCCAGGTAACTTTTGATTAACTCCAGTACCTGTGCCTGGCGGGCGGTGAGATTTGTCATGGGCGCGTTCCTGTTGTTTCCGGAGTTATTCCCGGCATCTGTTCCTGGAGTCCGGTGTCTGTATTTATATACAGTTGCTGTGATTATATACAGATTTGGCGGGTGCGCAATCTTCCCGGGGCGGCGCCTGATTACTGCTAGACTTGGATGGCCCTGAGGCGTTTTATATCTGCAGTTCCAGGCCGCAGGCCTCAATGCTTAGATTAAGTCCTACAGGGCTGCGAATAGTGATAATGGAGAAGGCATATGCTGGATGCAAAAATGCCGGAAGCGTGGCGCGTGCTGCGCATTCAATCGGAACTCGTCGACGGTATCGAACGCCTGATTACCCTCAAAGGCGCGGTGACGGTTTTTGGCAGCGCAAGGTTTCCCGAAGACACGCATGAGTATCAGCAGGCCATGCGTCTTGGTGAGCTGTTGGCGAGTGAGGGTATCCCCGTGATTACCGGCGGAGGTCCCGGAATTATGGAAGCGTGCAATCGCGGCGCTTTCACCCAGTCCGGTGCTTCTATCGGCCTCAATATAGAATTGCCGTTCGAGCAGACCCCAAATCCCTATCTGGATATCAGCCTGAACTTTCGCTATTTCTTCGTGCGCAAGTTTATTTTCGTCAAGCACGCGGTGGGCTTTATCGCTATGCCGGGTGGTTACGGTACGCTCGATGAATTATTCGAAGCGTTAACCCTGGTGCAGACACAGAAAGTCCGACGTTTTCCCATTGTGCTGGTAGGGAAACAGTACTGGTCGGGCCTGGTAAATTGGATGGTGGACACGCAGCTTGCCCGGAATTGCATCGATGAGAGCGATCTCGAATTGTTCAAACTGGTGGACACCGTCGACGAGGCTGCAGAAATTATTGTTGAGTATATTCGCCGGCGCGAAGATTGAGGGGGGCAAACGAAACCATTTCCGAGCTTGTGAATTGGTGAGCTAATACCGTTTGTTAGCCGTATTTGATTTTGCAATTTGAATACAGGTATCCGGGTTCAGCCGTTCCCAAGGGAAGCAGGGTGCCCGTTATCTAGCTTAACCGGCATCCTGATTTACTTACCTTGGGGCTCAGAGGCTCTCGTCGGTTCCCGGGAAAGATTCACCCTCCAGCCGATCAATGGCGCTCTGTGCGGGAGAGAAGAGGGGGCTGGTGAAACCGGAATCCTCCGCGTCCTGCATCTCCTCGGCCAGGGTGCCATAGCCTGCATTGGCATCTTCCGGCGCGGCGGCGCCAATCACCGGCAGCCGTGGCCAGCTGTGAAAGTCGATTTCATCCACCGAGCCATCCACGTACTGGATTTCAATTGTGCGCGACGGGTGGTCTACAGCGACCACTTCAAACAGGTCACCGCTGTCGAAATTTTCAAACCAGCTGCCAATTTCTGGTGCGATTCTCGCCATGATGCAGCCCTCCTGATGTTTATCAGTGCTGGCATTGCCTATGCCTCTGTTCTCAATCTAGTGTGCGCGGGGGGCCCTCGGTAACGGAGTGGTCGCGAGATTCGCCGCGGTTGGGGTGTTTTGTGAGTGTGGGGTGATTTTTGCGATGAAGTGCATGCTCGGCTCGCAAATTGGTGAAAATGTGTTCACTGCCGAAAGGTGTGATTCTGTGCCGTCCTACGGCGACTGTGCTAATCTCAGCGCTTAAACAAGTGTTTTAATTGATAGTTTGAATTGCTGTGAGCATGGTATGAGTCAGCTGGATACCGTAAACCGAATCCTCGACGCTGCGGAGGTGCTTTTTGCCGAGCGCGGCTTTACCGAAACGTCCCTGCGAACGATCACCAGTACCGCTGGCGTGAATCTGGCCGCGGTGAATTATCATTTTGGTTCGAAAAAGGAACTGATTCAGGCGGTATTTGAGCGGTTTCTTACACCTTTTACGAAAAGCCTGGATGAAGAACTGAGCCGTCGGCAACAGGCGCAGGCCAGTGGTGAGGAGTTACAGCTGGATGACCTGCTGCAGAGCCTGTACCGGGTAGCGCTCGCAGGGCTGGCGGAAGAGGGGCGGGATCCCAAGCGGTTTATGGGCCTGCTAGGGCTTGCCTACACCCAGTCCCAGGGCCACTTGCGCCGTTTTATTGTCGCCCGTTATGGCGCCAGCTACCGGCGTTTTGCGGGGCAGTTGGCAAACGCGCTGCCCCAGGTGGATCCGGTTACCTTCTACTGGCGTCTTTATTTTATGCTTGGCGCCACCATATTTTCCCTGTCGAGCTTTGACGCCATCGAAGCTATCCTGAGGGAAGATTTCGGTGCCGAGAGCGATCTCGATGAGACTCTGGCGCGGTTGGCGCCGGCGGCCGCAGCGATGCTGACTGCGCCGGTATCCGGCGAGACTTGAAGCCCAGCGCGCATCCGGGTGGGCACAGAGGCCCGGCCAGCCCGATTTATTGACTTGCAGTGGGAGCGGCGATCCATGTCTGTTCAGATTGGTCCAGTGATGATTGATGTAGAGGGCGCCGAGCTCACCGATGAAGATCGGGAGCTGTTGCGGCACCCTCAGGTGGGCGGACTTATCTTTTTTGCGCGCAACTACCGGGACCGCCCACAGCTCGAAGCCCTGATCAAAGACATTCGGTCGGTGCGCCCAGAGATCCTGCTGGCGGTGGACCAGGAAGGCGGGCGCGTACAGCGCTTTCGCGAGTCATTCACTCGTATCCCCTCCATGCAGGCGCTCAGTGCCCGCGCCGACACCCAGCAGCTAAAAGATGTCGGATGGCTGCTCGCCGCGGAACTGCTGGCAGTGGGTGTGGATTTCAGTTTTGCCCCGGTGCTGGATGCCGATGATGATTTCTGCCGCATTGTGGGTGACCGCAGTTTTGCCCAGGATCCCCTGGTGCTCGCGCAAAAGGCGCGACCGTTTATGGCGGGGATGCACGAAGCGGGAATGGCGACCACCGGCAAGCATTTCCCCGGTCACGGCCAGGTGCTGGAGGACAGCCATGAAGAGCTTCCGGTGGACCAGCGAACCCTGGACGCCGTGCTCGCATCGGACTGTGTGCCGTTTACCGAGTGCATTGCCGCGGGCGAGCTACAGGCGGTAATGCCCGCGCACATCCGCTTTGCCAACGTTGATGAAAACCCGGTGGGCTTCTCGCGCTTCTGGCTGCAGGAAATCCTGCGCAAGCGGCTGGGGTTCGACGGGGTGATTTTCAGTGATGACCTGACAATGGAAGGGGCAGGTGCGGCAGGCGGCTATGCGGAGCGCATCAGGGCGGCTATGCAAGCTGGCTGTGATATGGGCGTGGTGTGCAATAACCGCCAGGGTGCATTGGAGGTGCTGGAGGCGCTGGAAGGGTTTGAGCCCGACCCGCGTTCGAGCGAACGTCTGGCGCGCATGCGCGGTCGTGCCGCCATTGATAGCTGGAGTACCCTCGAGTCCAATTCCCGCTGGCAGTCCACCAGAGAGTGGCTGGCATCCTGGATGTAATTGGGCACAATAGGCGAATTTCACAAGGCGCTACTCCAGCCGGGGCCAGCGCCCTTTTTAAATGTGCGTATTCAATCGACCTTTTAAGGCCAACGCCGAATAACCTTAAGTATTAAATGGAGTGATTTGTGGAGCAGGCTAAAGCGTTTTTGCGCTCCCTGGTGGGGGAAGATCGTTTCTGGATTGCCGAAGTTTTCCTGATTGTACTGGCTACTGCCTTGGCGGCGTGGCTTCTGGCGCTGCTGGTTAGCCGCCTGCAGGCGCGGGCGGAACGGACTGTGAATCCGTGGGATGACGCGCTTTGCGGTGCGATCAATCCGCCGGCGTCGATTCTGGTGTGGCTGGTGGGGCTCTCTGTCGCCGCTGCCAGGGCGGGGAAGGCTACCGACGCCGAGATATTTACCCTTGCAATTACCGTCCGCGAGATTGGCTTCATCATACTGATCACCTGGTTTGCACTGCGATTTGCCAAGGCAGTGGAGAAGAACCTGGCGGATCCGCGCTTTATGGGCAAGCCGATGGATGCCACCACCGTACGCGCCATTGGCAAGCTGATTCGCGCATCCATCATGATTACCTCAGCCATGGTGATCATGCAGCACTTTGGCTATAGCATCAGTGGCGTACTGGCATTTGGCGGTATCGGTGGCCTGGCAATCGGCTTTGCCGCCAAGGATTTGCTGGCCAACTTTTTCGGTGGCCTGATGATCTATCTGGATCGTCCTTTCAAAGTTGGGGACTGGGTGCGCTCGCCGGATCAGGAAATCGAGGGGACGGTTGAAGATATCGGCTGGCGCCTTACCCGTATCCGCACTTTCGACAAGCGTCCGCTGTATATTCCCAACGGGGTGTTTACCCAGATTTCTGTCGAGAACCCCTCGCGTATGCTGAACCGCCGCATCTACGAGACCATCGGTATCCGTTACGACGATGCCAGCCTGATGGAGCCGATCGTAAATGACGTGCGCGCCATGCTGCAAAACCACCCGGAGATCGACACCAATCAGACCCTGATTGTAAATTTCAATTCTTTTGCACCGTCTTCCCTGGACTTCTTTATTTACACCTTTACCCGTACCACCAATTGGGTGCGTTATCACGAGATCAAACAGGATGTTCTACTGAAGATTCTAAAGATCATCGAAGACCGCGGCGCTTCCTGTGCCTTCCCGACTTCGACTCTGCATATCGCGGATCTACCGGAGCTCGCGATTGCCCGTGACCGGGAGAAGTCCATTGGTGCGTGATGCATCTGATACCTGAATGACCGGTAAGCGATATAGGGCTCAATGGCATCAAATGTCAGATATTGTGGTGCTGTAGCCGTTAATTTGGTGACAAATTGCGCATTGTTCATGGGAAGTAACATTAATTTCACGTGTAAACCTAGACAGTGGCGCTGTTTTATCTAAGAATCAGTAACGGCTTATCTGGATGACTGGATAGGCACTTCGAGACAGTGGACCAGCTTCGTATAAGAGCTGGCCGCGGCAATTGGGGTAGGCGCTTTACCCGTAACCGAGGTAGGCGCAATAACAATAAATGAGGTTGGCTTAATGAGTGATCGCGTTACGGGTACAGTGAAGTGGTTTAACAATGCCCGGGGTTATGGCTTTATCACCTGCGCCGAAGGTTCCGAGGATATTTTTGTACACTACCGCAGCATTCGTGGTGACGGGTACAAAACCCTCAACGAGGGACAGGCTGTTGAATTTGAAATGCAGCAGGGTGATAAGGGTCTGCTCGCAGAAGATGTAGTGCCCTGCGAATAACACCCGACCAGACGCACGCTCAATACAGCATTGCTTCGGCAGCCGAGGCTGCCGCGCTGCAGTGCCGGGACTATCGTCTCGCCCAAGATAGAGGGCTCGAACGGTAGTCTGTGCAAGTAGTTTTGTACTGCTTGCTGGGCGTAAAGCGCTATAGCCGCGAATGCAGGTGTCTGTTCGCGCTGTCAGTTTAGTGGCGGCGGAATCAGATGGCACCAATAAAAAAGCCCGGGATCTTCCAGTAAATACTGGGGGATCCCGGGCTTTTTTATTGGGCGATGGGGCGGCAAAATTTGCCGCCCTGTGGGGGCCCTTAGCCGGCCCCAACTACCCGCAACAACTGCCCGCAGAACCAGGCGGCGTATGTGCCCAGTGCGTACCCCATCACCGCAAGCAATACGCCTACAGGGGCGAGTGATGGATGGAATGCCGCTGCGACCACGGGCGCAGAGGCCGCGCCCCCGACATTTGCCTGGCTGCCGACAGCCATAAAGAACGTCGGTGCCTTGATGAGTTTTGCGACTAACAGCATCAGGCCCGCGTGTATCGCCATCCAGATCATGCCGAGCACAAACAGCTCCGGGCTGTTCTTCAGGGCGGTGATGTCCATATGAGTGCCGATGGTGGCGACCAGGAAATAGATAAACACGGAGCCAACTTTGGCGGCACCGGCACCCTCCAGTTTTTTGGCTGGGGTAAAAGCCATGGCGATGCCGAGCGTGGTGGCAATGATGATTAGCCAGAAAAACGAGCTGGTGAAGCTGAAGCGGGCCAATTGCGGCGCATTATTCTGAAACCACGGCGCGAGGAAGTCGGCGCAAGCGTGGGCAATTGCCGTCACACCAAAGCCGACAGCCGCGATGAGCATCAGATCCTGCAGCGCAGGAATACGCGCGTGCTTGCGCTGCATACTTTCTACGCGCTCTCGCAGGGTGTCGATAGCAGAAGTATCCGCTCCCCGTTTTGCGTCCAGTTTTTTCGCATTGCCCGCCATGATCAGCAGCACTGCCATCCACAGGTTGGCAACGATCACATCGACGGCCACCATCGCAGAAAAGACATCCCCGCCCACGTCGAAGATTTCTTTCATCGCGGCCTGGTTGGCACCGCCACCAATCCAGCTGCCCGCCACGGTGGTCATTCCTCGCCAGATGGCATCTGGGCCGTTGCCATTGAGCATGCTTGGATCAATGGCCGACATGATCAGCAGCGCCAGTGGGCCGCCGATAACGATGCCCGCGGTACCGGTTAAAAACAGGATTAGCGCCTTTGGCCCGAGGTTGACGATGCCTTTCAGATCGATGCTCAATGTCAACAATACCAGGCTGGCCGGCAGCAGGTAGCGCGATGCTACGAAGTAGAGGTTCGAATTGTGCGCATCGATGATGTGGAAGGTGGTCAGCAGCGATGGAAGGAAATAGCACAGGAGCAGGGCGGGTACGAAGCGGTAAAAGCGCTTCCAGAAACGCTGTTCGCTGCTCGCGGTATAAAACACAAAGCCGAGAATCGCGGCGAGCATGCCGAGAATGATGGCATCGTTGGTAATCATGGAAATAGCCTTATTTTTATGAATTCCTGATAAAAAAGTCGAGGATGCTTAGCCCAAAAGGAAAACGGCCCGCGGAGGGCCGTTTTGCAAAGTATTTTACGCGGTCAGGGAGAGAACTCCATTGGCTCTTCCTCGTCACCTGGCTCTGGTCCTTTTGCGACGGTGCGCACTTCTATCAGGACCCCCAGCTTGGGGTGGTCGATATAGTGCAGCTCGCCGCTGCGCAAGCGGCGCTCCTCGTTTAGCACAGCTACGCGAGCAGCCATTTTCTGGGCTGGCTCGGCGGCTTTTGCGAATTCGCCATCGCCATGAAAAACGGCGGAGTTGGCGCTGGTGCTGTAGCCGAAGTCCCCGTTGTTGCCGGCGGCGGAGCTTGCCAGATCCATGGGCTCATCGCCAGAGGTTTGGTTTGCCGCGCGGGGGCGAGTAGGGACGGGGATGCCGCTGAGCTGGGTCTGATCGGCGAAGCCGCCGGTCTGGGGCAGCCATTCACTCAGCCACAGGTCGGTGCTCAGGTGCAGGTAGCGGGAAACGCTCAGGGTTACGCTACCCTCCAGCTGATGGTGGTTGCCTTCCTGGGCGCCGCCACTGATCAGTATTGCCGGGGCATTGCGCTCGTTCTGCAAAACTTGCCGCCAGGTCTTGTGGAACAGGACCTTGTAGCCGCGCGCGCGGTTCAGGGCGGCGACCTTATTGTCCAGCTGGTTCGGGGCGGGTTGCAGGGCCGGGGTCATCGGGTCGGCCGGTGACGGGGTGTCGAAATCGACCCACTGGTTGTCATAGTTCAGGCGCAGTGCCGTGGGCCAGGTTTCCCGGGAGCGATCCATACCGCTATCCCGTGCGAAAACCACCATCTCAATTTCAAACTGGGTGCCTGCATAGCCGGCCGCCTGGGCGCCCGCAGCGCAGAGTGCCAGCAATGCGGCGCCGGTCAGCTGCTTCAGGCGAGTTGTGACCTGTTTGTTGGTGAGGGTCATCTTGATACCGCTTTATTCGTTGTGCCTATACCGGGGCTTTTCATTGGAGTCAGCCCTGGGGTCTTTGACCAGTGCCTGTCTTGGTGCTTCCATAATCGCACTGCCAGAAGCGCCTTGAAAGCTAGCCGGATTCGCCGCCCCCTTTGGCGACGAATTCCTCCATCTTATCACCGATTGATCAGCAATTGTGCCGACTGATCGGCCCCGTGTGCGTTACTGAGACAGCTGTTGCAGAACGTCGTTCACCTGTTGCAGGCGCTGTTCCGGGCCGCTTTCGTCGAGGACGAAATTCAGCTGGTTGGCGCCCTGTAACCGGTAAGTGGTAGGCCGGGTCTGCACCAGCTTGACCAGGGTGAGCGGGTCGACGTTGGCGTTCTCTGCAAATTCGATGCGTCCGCCGGTGGCCGAGGCTTCCAGCTTGCGGATGCCCATCTTGTTGGCGTTCAGCTTGATCTCAGTGATGCGGAACAGGTGTTTTAGCGGCTCCGGCAGCAGGCCGAAGCGGTCGATCATCTCCACCTGCAGCTCTTTCAGGGCAGCCTTGTCTTCTGCGTTGGCGATGCGTTTGTACATGATCAGGCGACTGTGGACGTCCGGCAGGTAGTCTTCCGGAATCAGTGCCGGTACCCGCAGGTTTACATCCACCGCCGGGGATTCCAGCGGCTCGTCGATGTTGGGCGTGCGTCCCTCGCGGATCGCTTTTACCGCGTGGTCCAGCATCTCCATATACAGGTTGAATCCCACACTCTGGATCTGGCCGCTCTGTTCCTCGCCGAGCAGCTCGCCGGCGCCGCGAATTTCCAGATCGTGGGTGGCCAGGGTAAAGCCGGCGCCCAGATCCTGCGCCTCGCTGATGGCTTCGAGTCGCTTCACCGCATCCCCTGTCATGGCGCGCTTGTTGGGCGTCAGCAGGTAGGCATAGGCCTGGTGGTGAGATCGGCCGACGCGACCGCGCAGCTGGTGCAGCTGGGCGAGGCCGAATTTGTCCGCGCGCTCGATCAGGATGGTATTCGCGTTGGGGATGTCGATACCGGTTTCGATGATGGTGGTACACACGAGCACATTGAAGCGCTTGTGGTAGAAGTCGCTCATCACCTGTTCCAGCTCGCGCTCGCGCATCTGGCCGTGGCCGATACCGATACGGGCCTCCGGAACCAGCTCCTGCAGTTCGCGGGCCAGGCGCTCGATGCTCTTCACCTCATTGTGCAGGAAATATACCTGACCACCGCGCAGGATTTCCCGCAGGATGGCTTCCTTGATCAAGGCATCGTCGCGTTCGCGCACAAAGGTTTTCACCGACAGCCGCCGGGCGGGCGGGGTGGCGATCACCGAGAGGTCGCGGATACCCGCCATGGCCATGTTCAGGGTGCGCGGAATGGGCGTGGCGGTGAGGTTGAGGATGTCCACTTCGGAGCGCAGGCTCTTCAGTTTTTCCTTCTGGCGGACACCGAAGCGGTGCTCCTCATCGATAATCAGCAGCCCCAGATTTTTGAATTTCAGGTCGCTCTGCAGCAGCTTGTGGGTGCCCACAAGAATATCTACTTTGCCGGAAGTAACCCGTTCCTTGATGGCTTCCACTTCTTTATTACTGCGGAAGCGGGAAATCACCTCGATGGTAATCGGCCAGTCTGCAAAGCGATCCTGTAGGGACTGAAAGTGCTGCTGTGCGAGTAGCGTGGTGGGCACCAGCATGGCGACCTGTTTACCACCGTGTGCCGCTACGAAGGCCGCGCGCATGGCGACTTCGGTTTTGCCGAAGCCCACGTCGCCGCATACCAGACGATCCATGGGCTTGTCTGACAGCATGTCTCCCACCACGGACTCGATGGCCAGTTGCTGGTCTGGTGTTTCCTCGAAGGGGAAACCGGCGGTGAACTCGCGGTAGGCGAGGCCGGGATCGCCAAACGCGTGCCCCACACGGGCCTCGCGACGGGCGTAGATGTCCAGCAGTTCGGCGGCGGCATCGCGGACTTTTTCCGCGGCCTTGCGCTTGGCCTTTTGCCAGGTCTCGCTGCCCAGTTTGTGCAGCGGCGCCAGTTCTTCGTCGGCGCCGGAATAGCGGCTGATCAGGTGCAGGCTGGCCACCGGCACGTAGAGCTTGGCCCCATCGCCGTATTCCAGGGTCAGGAATTCCGCTTGCTGGCCGTCGATATCCAGGCTCTGTAGCCCCTTGTAACGGCCGACACCGTGATCGATATGCACCACGGGCGCGCCGATACGCAACTCGGCGAGGTTTTTAACCGCGTTGTCGGCGTCGTCTTTAGCTTTTTTACGGCGGCGCTGCTGTAGCACCCGTTCGCCAAACAGTTGTGGTTCGGCGATCAGGTTCAGCGATGGGTCCAGTAATAGAAGGCCGGTATCAATGGGGGCAACGGTAATTCCGTAGCGCTCGTCGCTGGCGAGGAATTGCTGCCAGCTATCGAAAGTGTTCGGCTTGAGGCGGATGCCGCTCAACAACTCCAGTAATGCTTCCCGGCGGCCGCCACTCTCCGCGCAGAACAGTACGCGGCCATCGTATTCCATCAGGTAGGCTTCGAGCGTATTCAATGGCTGCTCTGCCTTGCCGTCTACCGGCAGGCTGGGCGGTGGCACGCTCGCGAAATTGTAGTTGCCCACCGCTTCCGGGAGGCTCTCTGCAGAAAAGAAGGCGCGGGGCAGGGACTTCAGTGCACCGAAAAACTCGTCGATATTCTGCAGCACCTGACGGGGCTCCAGAATGGGGCGGGTAAGGTCGCCGCGACGGCTCTGGTAGCGGTTTTCGGTTTCTCGCCAGAAAGATTCCACCGGCTGTTGCAGGTCTCCCTGCACAAATACCTGGCTGCCCTCGGGCAAATAGTCGAACAGGGTCGCACAGCGATCGAAAAACAATGGCAGGTAGTACTCGATTCCCGCGGGGGCAATACCTGCGCTGATGTCCTGATAGATGGACACCGGGCCGGGATCGCAGTCGAACTGCTCGTGCCAGCGTTCCAGGAATTTAGCCAGTGCCGGCTTGTGCATCGGGAATTCCCGCGCGGGCAGCAGGTGGATCTGCTCCACCTTGTCCACGGTGCGCTGGTCTTCCGGGTCGAATGTGCGCAGGGATTCGATCTCATCATCGAACAGGTCGATGCGGTAGGGCAGGTTGCTGCCCATCGGGAAGATGTCCATCAGGGCGCCGCGCACCGCGAATTCCCCGTGCTCGTACACGGTGTCTACACAGTGGTAGCCCGCCTGTTCCAGCAGTCGACGCTGGGCATTCAGGTCGAACTTTTGCCCCTCTTGCAGAACCAGCGCATTGCCGGCCACGTAATCCTTGGGCGCGAGCCGATGCAGCAGGGTGCTGACCGGGGCAATGACGATGCCGCGTTCCATCTGCGGCAACCGGTACAGGGTGGCCAGTCGATCAGAGATGATGTCCTGGTGTGGGGAGAAGGTGTCGTAGGGCAGGATTTCCCAGTCGGGGAACTGCGAAATTTCCAGCTCGCCGCCTGCGTCTTTGGAGTCACTTTCTCCAGCGCCATCTCGACGGGGCTTGTTAAAAAATTTCAGCTGCAGCTCAAGTTGCTGTGCTTCCTGACTATTCCGAGCTATCAGCAGCGTCGGGGCGCTGCTGGCTTTTGCTGCCTGCAGAATGGCCAACGCGGCGCTGGCGCCGTGCAGCTGGCCCCAGAATTGCCGGTCATTCTGTGAACGAAAAGCGGGGGGGGATAAAGGGGGGAACTGACTCATGTTTCCTTATAATTCCGTGCTTTCTGACCACTGGCGGCCGGGAGGGCAGCTATTGTAGCGGTGAACGGTGACCAGTGCAGGTTTGGGTCGTGCAATGGTCAGAAAGGGGTGTTTTTGACCGGTGAATCCGGCGTTGCCGCGGAGCGTTTAAACACTCGAAAAAATGTAGTTTAACTACAGTTTTTCGGCCATTTTTTGCGCGGTTGCGCGGCCTCAGGTGAATACACATAATGCGCCGGCCTTCGCGCCAGAGGTGGTTTTTGGGACCATTCTTATCCTTGGGATAGAGCCTCGGGGTGGAGTAAGGCTCGACCTATTTTTTCACTTTGCAGAGGTGTCCGACTGTGACTCAGAAGCGACCGAAGCCCGCTGACTTTTTCAAGGACTGGAAGGCGCGTGAAGCGTTGGCGGAATCCATGATTCCGATGATTGGTAAGCTCAACCGGGAAAGCAACGTCGGCATTTACATGTACGGCCAAAACCTGGTTAACCGCTCCGTGCTCAGCATCATGAAGGCGCATCGCTTTGTGCGTCAGGTGGAAGAGAACGAGCTGTCCGAGTTCGAGACCTATCCGCTGCTGGAAGCCATCTGCAAGCTGGACCTGGGCCCGGTCCATATCGATCTGGGTACCCTGACCAACAAATACATGCGCGACCAGCGCGGTCTGTCCATCGATGAGTTCGTGCGCGAAGAGCTGGCTGACGCCAGTGGCGCTGGCAAGCCCCTGCCGCAGTCCCAGGACGTGGTGATCTACGGTTTCGGCCGGATCGGCCGCCTGGTAGCCCGCCTGCTGATCGAAAAGGCCGGCAGTGGAGATGTTCTGCGTCTGCGCGCCATCGTGCTGCGCAAGGGCAAGGCGGACAACGACCTGGTCAAGCGCGCCTCCCTGCTGCGCCGCGACTCGGTGCACGGCGCCTTCAACGGCACCATCCGTGTGGATGAAGAGACCAGCACCCTGATCTGCAACGGTAATGAAGTGAAGGTGATCTACGCCAACTCCCCGCAGGAGGTGGATTACACCCAGTACGGCATCAACAATGCGCTGATCGTAGACAGCACCGGCGTATGGCGTGATGAAGAAGGCCTGGCCCAGCACCTGGAGAGCAAGGGCGCGGCCAAGGTGCTGCTGACGGCACCGGGCAAGGGCGACCTGAAGAACATCGTGTACGGTATCAACAACGGCGAGATCAAGCCGGAAGACCAGATCCTGTCCGCTGCCTCCTGTACCACCAACGCCATCGTGCCGGTACTGAAAGCGATGATGGACAAGTACGGCGTTAACCACGGCCACGTGGAAACCGTACACGCCTACACCAACGACCAGAACCTGATCGACAACTACCACAAGGGTGAGCGTCGCGGCCGTTCCGCAGCGCTGAACATGGTATTGACCGAGACTGGTGCGGCCAAGGCAGTAGCCAAGGCGCTGCCGGAGCTGAAGGGCAAGCTGACCGGCAATGCGATCCGTGTTCCGACCCCGAATGTGTCCATGGCGATCCTGAACCTGCGCCTGGGCAAAGAGACCACCAAGGACGAATTGAACGAGTACATGCGCGAAGTGGCGCTGCACTCTCCGCTGCGTCAGCAGATTGACTTTACCAATTCACCGGAAGTGGTTTCCAGCGACTTTGTCGGCTCCCGTCGCGCCTGTGTGTTCGACTCCATCGCCACCATCGTCGAGGGCGACAACGCGGTGCTCTACTGCTGGTACGACAACGAGTTCGGCTACAGCTGTCAGGTAGTTCGCTGCCTGGAAGATATGGCTGGCGTACATTACGAAGTCTTCCCCAAGAAAGACTGATCGAGTGACGGGTGGGGGCGCGTGCGCCCTCATCGGCTCCGCGGCGCAGGGCTTTGGTCAGACAGATCATTCCTGCGCCACCTCGACCCGCCCGGGGCGAGGGTGACGACAGGATGGTGTCTCCAACTAAAGTCGTTGTTTTTTCAGCAAAATTTTACTCATCTTGAGCCGATTTGGCTCCATCTCCTCTGGTAAACCCACCGCCCCATCCTTATAATGCGCGCGATTTTGCGGGGCTGCTGTGTGCCGGGAAATATTTGCGCAAAGAATGCGAGTTGCCAGGGCAACGGCGGTTCTATGCGCCTCCCGAGCACTGAGCGACGACGACTACCTCTGCATGCCTTCTGTGTGGCTACTCTTTATGAGCCCGCTCTCAGCATGTATCAGGCTCACTACGGCCTAAGCCCCCGCGTATGGGTTCCTCATTTTCAGGGTTTTTAACCTAGAAACTTTTAAACCTACTAAATCTATCAACATTAGAACTAGGCATAGGCGTATGAGAAAGATCCGTCGGGGATTGGATTTACCCATATCCGGCGCGCCCGAGCAGGTCATCCATGATGGCCCTGCAGCCAAGACTGTTGCGGTGATTGGTCCCGATTACAACGGGATGAAGCCCACCATGGCGGTTGCGGAAGGGGATAGCGTCAAACTCGGACAGCTGCTGTTCACCGATAAGAAAACCGAAGGGGTTCGCTACACCGCACCGGCCGCTGGTCGCGTGGTTGCCGTTAACCGCGGTGCCCGTCGAGTACTGCAGTCTGTGGTAATCGAGGTGGATGGTGATGAAGCTGAGCAATTCGCCAGCTACAGTGCTGACAAACTGGCCAGTCTGACTGCCGAACAGGTTCGCGTGAACCTGATTGAGTCGGGCATGTGGACAGCGCTGCGCACCCGTCCTTACAGCAAGGTGCCGGCGCTCGACGCCCAGCCCTCTGCACTGTTTATCAATGCCATGGATACCAATCCGCTGGCGGGTGACCCGGTTGTGGTCATCGCCGAGCAGCGTGAAGCGTTCTCCCAGGGCGTTGAAATCCTGTCCAAGCTCGCTGAGCAGACCTTCGTATGTACCGCCCCGGACGCCGATATCCCGGTTCCGAGCGTTGCGACCGTACAGCGCGAAGCCTTTGCCGGCCCGCACCCCGCTGGTCTCTCCGGTACCCATATCCACTACCTGCATCCGGTCAAGCCGGGCCGTCAGGTATGGACCATTGGTTACCAGGACGTGATCGCCGTGGGCAAGCTGTTCGAAACCGGCAAGCTGTTCACCGATCGCGTTGTTGCCCTGGGTGGCCCGCAGGTCACCAAGCCGCGTCTGCTGCGCACCCGTCTCGGTGCGGATCTGACAGCGCTGACTGCTGGCGAAACCACTGGCGACGACAACCGCGTTGTGTCCGGTTCCGTGTTTGGCGGTCGTACCGCTGCCGGTCCGCTGGCGTACCTCGGCCGTTACCACAATCAGGTGAGTGTGCTGCAGGAAGGCCGTGAGCGTCCGATGCTGCATTACTTCACGCCGGGTGCTAACCGTTTCTCCGTACTGCCGATCTACATCAGCCGTCTGATGAAGAGCAAGCTGTTCAACTTCACCACCAGCACCAACGGTTCCGAACGTGCGCTGATGCCGATCGGCACCTACGAGCGCGTGGTACCGCTGAACATCCTGCCGACCCAGCTGCTGCGCGCACTGATTGTTGGCGATACCCAGGTGGCCCAGCAGTTGGGTGTCCTGGAGCTGGATGAAGAAGACTTGGCGCTGTGCACCTTCGTGTGCCCGGGCAAGTACGATTTCGGCCCCATTTTGCGGGACAACCTGACCCGTATTGAGAAGGAGGGTTAAGGATGTTGCGTAAACTACTCGACTCCATGGAGCCGCATTTCCACAAGGGCGGCAAATACGAAAAGTTCTACGCGCTGTACGAAGCGATCGATACTGGTCTCTTCCAGCCCGCTGACCGCACCAAAACCACGGCTCACGTGCGCGACGGTATCGACCTGAAGCGCATCATGATCACCGTGTGGGCGTGTGCCATGATCCCGATGTTCTACGGTATGTGGAACGTAGGCTTCCAGGCCAACAGCATCATCGCTGGCATGGAAAACGTGGACCTGACCGGATGGCGCCACGCCATCATCGGCGCGCTGTCCAGCTACGATGCAAATAGCGTGTGGGATAACCTGGTGCACGGCGCCATGTACTTCCTGCCTATTTACGCGGTGACCTTCATCGTCGGTGGTATCTGGGAAGTGCTGTTCGCTGCAGTACGTGGCCACGAAGTAAACGAAGGTTTCTTCGTAACCTCCATCCTGTTCGCGCTGACCTGTCCGCCGGATCTGCCGCTGTGGATGGTCGCCATGGGTATCAGCTTCGGTGTGGTGATCGGTAAGGAAGTATTCGGTGGTACCGGTAAAAACTTCCTCAACCCGGCACTGACCGGTCGTGCTTTCCTGTTCTTCGCCTATCCGGCTGCCATGTCTGGCGACGCTGTGTGGACCGCGGTTGACGGTTACACCGGTGCTACCGCGCTGTCCGTGCTGGCCAGCGAAGGCATCCAGAACGGTGCCGTTGGCGTGCCCACCGGTCAGCTGACCTGGATGGACGCGTTCCTGGGCAACATGCACGGTTCCATCGGTGAGACTTCCACCCTGGCCATGCTGATCGCCGGCGTGATCCTGATCGGCATGAAGATTGCGAGCTGGCGTATTGTTGCCGGCACTCTGCTGGGCATGATGGCGACTGCGACCCTGTTCAACATGATCGGTTCCGACAGCAACGCGATGTTCGGTGTGCCCTGGTATTGGCACCTGGTTGTGGGCGGCTTCGCCTTCGGTCTGATCTTCATGACTACCGACCCGGTGTCCGCCGCCATGACCGACGCAGGTCGCTGGTGGTACGGCATCCTCATCGGCGTGATGTGTGTATTGATCCGCGTGGTGAACCCGGCGTTCCCGGAAGGCATGATGCTGGCGATCCTGTTCGCCAACCTGTTCGCGCCGCTGTTTGACCACTTCGTTGTGCAGTCCCATATCAAACGGAGGTTGGCACGTGGCTAATAAAGATTCCGTAAAAGGTACGCTGATTGTTGCTCTGGTACTGTGTATCGTCTGTTCCGTGGTGGTTTCCACCGCGGCAGTGATGCTCAAGCCCAAGCAGGAAGCAAATGCCGAACTGGACATGAAAAAGAACGTACTTCTCGCCGGTGGCCTGATCTCTCCAGACCAGACCAGCCGCAAGGCGATCGAAGAAGCGTTCGGCAATGTCACCATCAAGTACGTTGACCTGAACACTGGCAAATTCACCGATGAAGCGCCGGCAGGTGGCAGCGGTCGTGCCGCTGCCAAGATCGCCAGCGCCAGTGAAAAGCTGCCAGCGGAAGAGGACACCGCCAAAATCATCCGCCGTGAAAACACCAAAGAGGTGTATCTGGTGGAGAAGGGCGGCGAACTTCAGCGCATCATCCTGCCGGTTCGCGGCTACGGCCTGTGGGGCCAGCTGTACGGCTTCCTGGCGCTTGAGAACGACCTGAAGACCGTTGCCGGTCTGGGCTTCTACGAGCACAAGGAAACTCCCGGACTGGGCGGTGAAGTGGACAACCCCCGCTGGAAAGCCCAGTGGGAAGGTAAAGAGGTTTACGATGCCGACGGCAACGTAGACATCGCCGTGATCAAGGGCAGCGTTGACGCCAATACGCCGAATGCTGAGCACAAGGTAGACGGCCTGTCCGGTGCCACGCTCACCAGCAAGGGCGTTAACAACCTGGTTAACTTCTGGCTGGGCAGCCAGGGTTACGGTCCCTTCCTGAAAAACCTTAAAGCAGGGGAGGCGTAAGCATGAGCATGAAATTGAAAGACACTCTGCTGGAGCCGATTTTCAACAACAACCCCATCGCGTTGCAGATCCTCGGTATCTGTTCCGCGCTGGCGGTAACCAGCTCGCTGGCGGTTACCCTGGTGATGTGTATTGCACTGACCACGGTAACGGCGTTCTCGAACTTGTCGGTCTCCCTGATCCGCAAACAGATTCCCAACAGCATTCGGATCATCGTGCAGATGACCGTAATTGCGTCGCTGGTAATCGTGGTGGATCAGATCCTTAAGGCATATGCCTACGACATCTCCAAGCAGCTGTCGGTATTCGTTGGTCTGATTATCACCAACTGTATCGTAATGGGCCGCGCGGAAGCCTTTGCCATGAAGCACGGTCCCAAGGACAGCTTCTTCGACGGTATCGGCAACGGTCTGGGTTACAGCTTCATCCTGATCTGTCTGGCAGTCATCCGTGAACTGTTCGGTGCAGGCAAACTGTTTGGTTTCGAAATCCTGTCTACCGTGAACAACGGTGGCTGGTATGTGCCGAACGGTATGCTGCTGCTGCCGCCGAGCGCCTTCTTCCTGATTGGCCTGATCATCTGGGCAATCCGTACCTGGAAGCCTGCGCAAGTGGAAGAGGACGAGTTCAAGATCGCGTCCAACTCTAAGATGCCGCTGGCACAACAGGAGGCCTGATAGATGGAACATTTTATTTCTCTGATCATTCGCGCCGTTTTCGTTGAAAACATGGCGCTGGCCTTCTTCCTCGGGATGTGTACCTTCCTCGCGGTATCCAAGAAGGTCGAAGCGGCGGTTGGTCTCGGTGTTGCGGTTGTCGTAGTACTGACCATCACCGTTCCGGTTAACAACCTGATTTACACCTACCTGCTGAAAGACGGCGCGCTGGCCTGGGCCGGTTACCCGGACGTGGACCTGAGCTTCCTCGGCCTGCTGTCTTACATCGGCGTTATTGCGGCACTGGTACAGATCCTGGAGATGTTCCTGGATAAATATGTACCGGCTCTCTACAACGCCCTGGGTGTATTCCTGCCGCTGATTACCGTGAACTGCGCCATCATGGGTGCGTCTCTGTTCATGGTGGAGCGCGAATACAATTTTGGTGAAAGTGTTGCTTATGGCTTCGGTGCCGGCCTCGGCTGGGCGCTGGCGATTACCGCTCTGGCGGGCATTCGCGAACGCATGAAGTACAGCGATGTACCGAATGGTCTGAAAGGCCTGGGTATCACCTTCATTACCGTTGGTCTCATGTCGCTGGGCTTCATGTCCTTCGGCGGCATCGATATCTAAGCGGGGAGGTCGAATAGAATGGAATTAACGGATATTTATTTTGGCGTAGGCATGTTCACCGTGATCGTGATCGCGCTGGTAGCCATTATTCTGGTTGCCCGCTCACGTCTGGTGAACACCGGTGACGTCAACATCGTGGTTAACGGTGAGAAAACCCTCACCGTGCCGGCGGGTGGCAAACTGCTGCAAACCCTGGCAGCCAATAACCTGTTCCTCGCCTCCGCTTGCGGTGGCGGTGGCTCCTGTGCGCAGTGTGTGTGTGTGGTTGAAGAAGGTGGCGGCGACATGCTGCCGACCGAAGCAGCGCACTTCACCCCGCGTGAAGCGAAAGAAGGCAAGCGTCTTTCCTGTCAGGTTGCTGTAAAGCAGGACATGAAAATCGATGTGCCGGAAGAAGTGTTTGGTGTGAAGCAGTGGGAATGCACTGTGGAATCCAACCCGAACGTGGCCACCTTCATTAAAGAGCTGACCTTGAAGCTGCCGGAAGGTGAGAACGTCGACTTCCGCGCTGGCGGTTACGTTCAGCTGGAAGCGCCGCCCCACCATGTGAAATTCTCCGATTTCGATATCGAAGAAGAGTACCGCGGTGACTGGGAGCACTTTGGCTTCTTCAAGCTGGAGTCCAAGGTAACCGAGCCGGTGGTTCGCGCCTACTCCATGGCGAACTACCCGGAAGAGAAGGGCGTTGTTAAGTTCAACATCCGTATCGCGACCCCGCCGCCGCGTACCGAAGGTATTCCGCCGGGCCAGATGTCCTCCTACGTCTTCAACCTGAAGCCGGGCGACAAGATGCGCGTATACGGTCCCTTCGGTGAGTTCTTCGCCAAGGATACCGACAACGAGATGGTCTTCATCGGTGGTGGTGCCGGTATGGCGCCGATGCGTTCGCACATCTTCGACCAGCTCAAGCGTCTGCACTCCACGCGCAAGATCAGCTTCTGGTACGGCGCTCGCTCACTGCGCGAGATGTTCTACGAGGACGACTACAACGGTCTGCAGGACGAGTTCGACAACTTCAAGTGGCATATCGCACTGTCGGATCCGCAGCCGGAAGACAACTGGGAAGGCTACACAGGCTTCATCCACAACGTGGTGTACGAGAACTATCTGAAGGACCACCCGGCTCCGGAAGACTGTGAGTACTACATGTGTGGGCCGCCCATGATGAACGCGGCGGTGATCAACATGCTGAAAGACCTGGGCGTAGAGGATGAAAACATCCTGCTCGACGACTTCGGTGGCTGATCACGCATGATTGGACGTGACAATACATCCACAAAAACAGGGCCGCTCCTTTCGGCCCTGTTTTTGTTTGTGCAGAACCGCTTTTCTGCCGGCGCCCGGTTGCTTGGGTTGAGCCTGGCACTGTTACTGGCTGGCAGTCTGACTGCCTGTGCACCGGAAAAGCAGACCTGGAAACTGACCGGCCCCACCATGGGGACCGCCTACCACATCACCGTGGTGGATGTGCCCACCGCCGTCGTGCAGGCAGAATTGCAGGCAGCGATCGATGCCGAGTTGGACGCGGTCAACCAGGAAATGTCCACCTACATCCCGGACTCCGAGTTGATGCGATTCAACGGCGCTCCGGTCGGTGAGGCGGTGGCGGTTTCGCCGCATCTTGCCGAGGTGGTTGGGCGTGCCTTGGAGATCTACCAGCACAGCGATGGCGCCTTTGATGTTACCGTCGGTCCGCTGGTGAATCTGTGGGGATTCGGTCCCAAGCCAGAGCCGGAAACCATCCCGGGGGATGCCGAGATTGCGGCGTTGCTCGAGGTAATCGGTTCGGATGCGCTGGTTCTCGATGGCCCGAATCTCACCAGGACCCGTCCGGTACAGATCGATCTCTCTGCCATCGCCAAGGGCCACGGCGTGGATCGAGTGGCAGACCTGCTTGCCTCCCGGGGCATCGCCAATTATCTGGTGGAAGTTGGCGGCGAGCTGCGTACAGCGGGGGTAAATCCCCAGGGGCAGCCCTGGCGTATTGGTGTCGAGCGTCCCTCGGCTGGTCAGGTCGTGCAGAAGCCGATTGCGGTCAGCGGCAAGGCGGTGGCGACCTCTGGCGATTACCGCAACTACTACGAGCGCGACGGCAAGCGATACGCGCACACCATCGATCCGCGCACCGGGCGTCCGGTGGAGCACCGGTTGGCCTCGGTCACCGTGATTGCCGATACCTGTGCTGAAGCCGACGGCTACGCCACCGCGCTCAATGTGATCGGTGCCGAAGAAGCGTTAAAATTGGCAGAGCAGCAGCAATTGGCGGTGTTTCTGCTGGTAAAAACCGATTCCGGGTTTGAAGAGCGCGCCAGTAGCGCTTTCCAGCCTTATCTTGAAAGTCAGGGGAGGTAACCGTGACTATTTTCATTTTGGCGTTCATTATTATGGTTCTGATCGTGGCCGGTATGGCCCTCGGTGCCATCGTCCAGAACAAGCCTCTGAAAGGCTCCTGCGGTGGCCTGAACAAGATCGGTATGAAAAAAGACTGCGATATTTGCGGTGGTGACGACGACGAATGCGAAAAAGAGCAGGAGCGTCAGCGCCAGGCGGCGCTGGCAAAAGCGACAGCGAAAGCTGATCTCGGCTCAGACCTTGCCTACGACGCGACCAGCAAGCAGAACAAACAGTCTTGAGTTAACCAAGCCTGATTCAACCATAAAAGCAAAGACAGTAATTCAATGGCAGATTCCAAGTACGATCTGGTGGTAATCGGCTCTGGCCCGGCGGGGGAGGCTGCGGCCATGAGCGCGGCCAAAAAGGGCCTGCGTGCAGCGGTAATTGAACGGAGTTCGGCGGTGGGTGGCAACTGCACCCACAAGGGCACCATTCCCTCCAAGGCGCTGCGTCATTCCGTAAAGCAGTTGATGCGTTACAACACCCAGAGCGTGTTCCGCGCCCTGGGTGAACCGCGTCGTCTGACTTTCCCGCAGGTCATGCAGACGGTGAACAAGGTCATTTCCTATCAGGTGGAAATGCACACCAGTTTCTACGCGCGCAATCGTGTCGACCTGATCGTTGGTGATGCCCGCTTCAGGGATGAGAGCAGCGTCGAGGTCCAGCTCGCTGACGGCGCCAAGGAAATCATTACCGCGGAAAAATTCATCGTCGCGACCGGCTCTCGTCCTTATCGTCCGGCGGACGTGGATTTCGATCATCCGCGCGTTTACGACAGCGATACCATTCTGGATATGGAGCACACGCCCCAGGCCATCATCATTTACGGTGCGGGTGTGATTGGCTGTGAGTATGCTTCCATCTTTGCCGCGCTCGGCATGAAAGTGGACCTGATCAACAGCCGTAACCACTTGCTGGAATTCCTCGACGACGAAATCTCCGATGCGCTGAGCTATCACCTGCGGGATATGGGCGTTACGGTTCGCCACCGCGAGGAATACGCGAAAGTAATCGGTACCGATCGCGGCGTGACCATGGAAATGCAATCCGGCAAGCGGATTTCTGCCGACGCGTTGCTGTGGTGTAACGGTCGTTCCGGTAATACCGGCTCCCTGGGGCTGGAAAATATCGGCCTGGAAGCCAACCACCGCGGCCAGCTCGCGGTGGACGATCACTACTGCACCGCCGTGGAAAATGTTTTCGCCGTGGGTGATGTGATCGGTTGGCCGAGCCTCGCCAGCGCGTCTTACGACCAGGGTAGGGCAGTGGCAGCGGCTATCGTCGGCCGCGGTCACCGGGTGATCGAAGATGCCCCCACCGGTATTTACACCCTGCCGGAAATTTCGTCCGTGGGTAAAACCGAAACCGAACTGACCAACGCCAAGGTGCCTTACGAAGTGGGCCGCGCGCTGTTCAAGCACACCGCGCGCGCGCAGATTTCCGGCGAGCGTGTGGGCATGCTGAAGATACTGTTCCACATCGAAACCCGCGAGATTCTCGGCATTCACTGCTTCGGTGCAGAAGCGGCGGAGATCGTGCACATCGGCCAGGCAATCATGAAGCAGCCGGCGCCGAACAACTCGATCGATTTCTTCGTGAACACCACCTTCAACTATCCGACCATGGCGGAAGCCTACCGCAGTGCGGCGCTGGACGGACTTAATCGGATTACCCGGTTATGAGTGAGCCGTCACCCGCGGAATTCCGCACGATGGTGGAGGGGATATTTTCCGATATCCCCTTTGTCCGGGAAATTGGCCTGCGATTGCAGGAGTTCGACCTCGAGCAGCAGACGCTTTCCGCGGCGTTCGAGTTGAAGCCGCAGCTGATCGGCAACCACTTTCAGAATATTCTACATGGCGGCGTGATTGCCACGGCGCTGGATACGGTGGGCGGTCTGACAGCAATGGTGGCGGCGTACCATCGTATGGGGGGTGCCATCGAGTGGGAGGAGAAAATCCAGCGGCTGATTCGCCTGGGTACCGTGGATATGCGGGTGGATTACCTGAAGCCGGGGCGCGGTCAGCGCTTTGAGTGTGACGGCAAGATTTTGCGCGTAGGCAACAAGCTGGTGGTCACGCGGATGGAGTTACACAACGAGAGCGAAGAGTTGATCGCTACCGGTACCGCTACTTTCCTGTATTGAGCAGGATTGGGAGGCGGGGAAGGGCGGGGCCAGTAACGGCCCGCCCGGATATCCTTCAGCCCCGGTGTTTCTTCACCGTATGCAGGGCGACATCCCATTCAAAATACACATAAAACTCCGGGTACTCCCAGCGGGTAATCGCCGGTTCACCCACCGGGCCCTGAATGCCCAGCGGTTCGCCCAGACGTGCGGTCACTTCGTCTTTCTTGAGTCCGCGTACTTTCTCGACATAGGTATCGCTGCTTTGCGATCCCACCGGGACTTCCAGGGTCTCGGCGTGGATGCTGGTAGAGGCAGTGGCAGACAGGGCAAGGCAGGCAGCGCCAGCCAGTGCGGGAATCTGTTTGCGGAGTCTGCTGAACATGGGTTCTTCTCCGAATTATGTTGTTCTGAATGTCGGTCATTAAAGCAGATATTGTGCCCAAACATGCGGATTTCTTCACGTTTTTCCCGCCGCGTGGGTCCTTGAGCGAATGCCCGGCCCGGTCAGGCCCTGGGCCGGCCGCGCCGGGTGGGGCAGTACCGCTGTGCTAGGCTGCAAGGAGATTGACTCTTTGGACAGTCACACATGCAATGGCGACGCTTCTTCTCCACAGCGGGCCTGCTGGTCGGCACTCTCTTCTTTGCGCTCTCCCTGACGCCCTCGCTGATCCCCCGCGAGGGCATGGTGCAGGGTGTGATTTCCGGTGTCTCCATGGCGGCGGGCTACGGTATCGGCGTGCTGCTGGTGTGGCTGTGGCGTTACTTTGAGCTGCCGTCGGTGGGCGCGCAAGCCACCCGTGTTTTGCGATGGCTGGCCGCTGGCGTGTGTATCTTTCTCGCGCTGGGTTTCCTGTGGCAGGCCACGCACTGGCAGAATTCGGTGCGCGCGCTGATGGGGCTAGAGGAAGTCTCCGGGGTGCGGCCGATTACTATTGCCCTGTTCACCGCGCTGGTATTCCTGCTGTTTCTCGGCCTCGGCAAGCTGTTCAAGCGGCTGTTCGGGTTTGTATCCGGCAAGCTGGCGCATCGCGTGCCGCGACGGATCGCCGGAATCCTCGGGCTTTTCGCCGCCTTCTGGCTGTTCTGGGCGGCGATCAACGACGTGCTGCTGACCGCCGCACTGCATCGGGTGGACGGTATCTACCAGCGACTCGACGCTGGAATCGAGCCCAGTATGAAAGCCCCCACGGATCCGCTTAAGGCCGGCAGCTCTGCTTCGCTGATTTCCTGGAAGGATATGGGGCACCAGGGGCGGCGCTATCTGGCGCTCGGGCCAACCGCCAAGGACATTGCCGAAGTTACCGGGAGCGCCAAAGATCCCATCCGGGTATACGCCGGGCTCAATGCCGCAGATACACCCGAGGAGCGCGCGCGGCTCGCGCTGGAAGAGCTCAAGCGGGTAGGGGGCTTTGAGCGCTCGGTGCTGATCCTGATCACGCCCACGGGTACCGGATGGGTGGACCCAGGTGCCATCAACTCGGTGGAATACCTGTTCGGCGGGGATATCGCCAGCGTGGCAGCGCAGTACTCGTATCTGCCTAGCCCGATCGCGCTGATGACCGAGGATGCCTATGGCCGGGAGTCCGCGGAGGCGCTGTTCCGGGCTGTCTACGGGCACTGGAGCGCGATGCCGCGCGATACGCGGCCCGACCTCTACCTGTTCGGGCTCAGCCTGGGTGCGCTCAATTCCGATCGCTCGTTTGATTTCTACGACATCATCGACGACCCGTTTCACGGTGCCTTGTGGACCGGCCCACCGTTTCGCAGCGATACCTGGCGCGAGGTAACCGCCAAGCGCGACGAGGGCTCGCCGGCCTGGTTGCCCGAGTTTCAGGGCGGCGCCGTGGTGCGCTTTGGCAACCACTTTGGCGGCTATGACAAGGGGCAGCGCTCCTGGGGCAGATTCCGCCTTGCGTACCTGCAACATGGCAGTGATCCCATCGTGTTCTTTGATCCCGCCGCAGTCTGGCGCAGGCCGGCCTGGATGCAGCAACCGCGGGCGCAGGATGTGTCGCCGGATCTGCAATGGTACCCGGTGGTAACCATGTTGCAGCTGGCAATGGATATGCACGCCGGCATTGCCCCAATGGGCTTCGGGCACAGTTACGCGCCGGCAGATTATGTGCGGGCCTGGCACCGGCTTACCGAAGTCGAGGGTTGGGATGAGCGCAAGCTGAAGCAGCTGAATGAAAAGTTGCTCAAATGGAATCCGAAATGATTGCTGCGGTCCAAGTTGTCAGCAGCTGCGCGAGATGTGCGTAAATCCTTGGATTTCTTGGCGTTTTTCCGCTTAAATCAACCCATGATAAAACCAGTTCCCCTCTATATCGGCCTGCGCTACGTGGCCGCCCGCCGTCGGCAGCAGTTTATTTCCTTTATTAACGGATTTTCCCTGTTGGGCATGGCACTGGGTGTGCTGGCGCTGATTGTGGTTACCTCCGTGATGAACGGCTTTGACCGGGAACTGAAAACCCGGATTCTTTCCGTGGTGCCGCATGGTTTCGTGATCAATGACGAGGGACTTTCCGATTGGCAAACCGCCGCGCAGGCGGTGCGCGAGCAACCCCATGTTGTGGCCGCCAGTCCCTTTGTGCGCGGTTTCGCGCTGGTCGGCGCCAATAACCAGTCCCACGGAGTTGAGTTCCAGGGCGTGGACCCGGTCGCCCTGCGCGAGGTGTCCGCCGTCGGCGAACATATGCTGATGGGCAGCCTGGATGCCCTGGCATCGCGCAGCTACAACATCGTCCTCGGGCGTATTCTCGCCCGCCAGCTGGGGGTTATTCCCGGCGATTCCGTCATTCTCACCCTGCCAGAAGTCACCATTACCCCTGCGGGCATCTTCCCGCGCACCAAGCGTTTTACCGTGGCCGGTGTGTTTTCCGTGGGTGCCCAGGTGGACCAGAATATGGCGCTGATGCATCTGGACGATGCCGCGCGCCTGTTGCGCATGCCCGGCAAGGTGCAGGGCCTGCAGCTTAAATTCGACGACATGAACAACGCGCTCGGCCGGGTAGAAGGCTATGCCGCCTCCCTGGGCGAAGGCTTTGAAGGCGAGGACTGGAGTCATTCCCAGGGCAGCCTGTTCCAGGCGGTGAAAATGGAGAAAACCGTTGTCACCCTGATGCTGATGATTATCGTCGCCGTGGCGGCGTTCAATATTGTGTCTGCGCTGGTTTTGATGGTGGCAGACAAGCGCTCAGATATTGCGGTGTTGCGCACCCTCGGTCTCACCTCCCGGCAGATTATGGCGGTGTTCGTGGTGCAGGGCAGTGCCATCGGCATTATCGGCGCGCTGATCGGCGGTTTGCTCGGCACGTTGATTGCGCTGAACCTGACCGACCTGGTGTCGTGGATCGAGAGTGTGGTGGGCGCGCAGATTTTTGATCCGCGTGTCTTCTTTGTCAGCTTCCTGCCATCGGAATTCCGCATCGGGGATGCGGTTATGGTGTTGAGTGCCGCGGTCATCATGAGCCTGCTGGCCACACTGTTCCCCGCTTGGCGCGCCGCACAGATCGCGCCGGCAGAAGCGCTCCGCTACGAATAAACAAGACAAAACCGGCGCGGGGCACAGCCCCGCCAGCCAAAAGGTAAATGAATCATAAGATGAATAGCCAAGTGGAAATACACCCGGAAGAGTCTCACCCGCAAGCCGCAGCGGACGTGGTGTTGGCGTGTCACACGCTCACCAAAACCTATCGTCAGGGTGCCAACCAACTGGACGTGCTGCGCGGCGTGGAATTGCAGGTGCCGAAAGGTGAGCGCCTTGCCATTGTCGGCGCTTCCGGCTCCGGTAAATCGACCCTGCTCAATTTGCTCGGCGGGCTGGATACGCCGACCAGTGGTGAAGTGTGGGTGGGAGGAAAAAATCTCGCCGCACTGAACGCCAACGAGCGCGGCTGGCTGCGCAACAGTAGCCTCGGTTTCGTGTACCAGTTCCATCATCTGCTCAATGAATTCACCGCGCTGGAAAACGTCGCCATGCCGCTGCTGATTGGCAAGCGCTCGGTGTCTGAATCCCGCGCTGCCGCGCAGGAAATGCTCGAAGCCGTCGGGCTGGGCCAGCGGTTAACGCACAAGCCGGCGCAACTGTCCGGTGGTGAGCGCCAGCGCGTTGCCATCGCTCGCGCTCTGGTGGCGCGCCCGGCGTGTGTATTGATGGACGAACCCACCGGTAACCTCGACCGCACCACGGCAAAGGAAATTCACAACCTGATGGATCGCCTGAACCGCGAAACCGGTATCAGTTTCGTGATCGTTACCCACGACCCGGATCTCGCCGGCGCGCTGGATCGCTGTCTGCACCTGGTGGACGGTCAGCTGGTAGACGATTGGCAACAGGGCGATGGTGTCTAGGTCGCATTATGTTTAAACCATTACCTGCCTTTATCGGCCTGCGCTACGCGGGCGCCCAGCGTAACGAAGAAAACTCCGCGGGCCTGGTGTCGTTTATCTCCGGACTTTCCATGATCGGCCTGATCCTCGGTGTGGCCCTGATGATTGTGGTGATGTCGGTGATGAACGGTTTCGATCGCGAATTGCGCGAACGCATTCTCGGTATCATGCCGCACGCGACGCTCTACAACGCAAGCCCGGACATGGACTGGACGCAGGTGCGGGATCGCGTAGCGGCGATTCCGGGCATTACCGCGGCAGCAGAGGTGTGGCAGGTCAACGGCCTGGCGCGCAACGGCCTGGAGGTTACCCCGCTGCTGGTACAGGGCGTGAATCCGCAGACCATCGTGAATGTGTCGACAATCGGTGAGTTCTTGCAGCCCGATAGTTTTGCCGCGCTCACCAGTGATCCCGCCGAGCCCGGTATCATTCTCGGGCAGGGCATTGCCGACAAACTGGAAATCGCCGTGGGCGAGCAGCTCTCGGTGATCGTGCCGCAAAACGGCACCAGCGAAACCGCTGGCCGCACCTCTGCGCAGCTGGCCGGTTTCCGCGTAGTCGATATTTTCCATTCGGGTACCGCGCTGGACCATTCCCTGGCGCTGGTGGATTGGGCGCAGGCCAAATCCCTGGCCGGTGGCGCTGGCGGTGCGGGGGTACAGATGCGTATGCAGGATATGCTCGGATCCTTCGCGGTATTCCGGCAGGTCATGGGGCAGATGCCAGAGCAGGGCTATTACGGTAGCGACTGGACCGGAACCCACGGCAACCTGTACCAGGCGATTCAGATGTCGCGCAATCTGGTGAGCCTGCTGGTATTCCTGATCATCGCCATTGCCGCCTTCAACGTGGTTTCCACACTGGTCATGGTGGTGATCGACAAGCACGGCGATATCGCCATCCTGCGCACCATGGGCGCCAGTACCCGCGAGATCCTGCTGACGTTCGTCAGCCAGGGCGCGCTGGTTGGTCTTATCGGGGTGCTGGTGGGCGGAATACTCGGGGTGATCGGCTCGCTGCTGGTGACCGATGCGGTATCCGGGCTGGAATCGCTGTTCGGCATCCAGTTCCTGAAATCAGACGTGTATCCGGTGGACTACCTGCCGTCGGAACTGCAGTGGGGAGATGTGGCGCTGGTGGTGGGCGCAGGGTTCCTGCTGAGTCTCATTGCTACCCTGTATCCCGCGTTGCAGGCGAGCCGGGTGCAGCCCGCAGCGGCGCTGCGCCAGGATTTCTAACGGGCTTTAATTCGTTTCGCTGAGTTGGGCCTTGCGCTGTGCCAGCCGGGCCTTCCAGCGTTTCACCACATGCCAGCGCCAGATTGCCTGCATGGCAAAATAGGCTACAGCGGCAAAGAAAATGCCGCACAGCAGAGAGCCGGAAAACAGCGGCAACCAGATTCTTCCCACTTCCTCCGTTAACCACTCCCACGACAGTTCGATCTTGAACGGCATATGCGGTGTGCCCAGCATCCACGCACCCAGCTTGTAGGTGCTGTAGAAAATGGCCGGCATGGTGATCGGATTGCTGATCCACACCAGCGCCATGGAAAGCGGCAGATTACAGCGAAACCACAGTGCGAGCACCGCGGCGATCAGCATCTGGCCGGGCAGGGGAAGAAAGCTGGTGAAAATGCCCACCGCAAAGGCGACGGAAACCGAGTGGCGGTTCAGGTGGAACAGGTTGGGGTCGTGCAGCAGGGTGCCGAGAATCTTCAGGCCGCTATTGGCACGCACTTGTTCGGGAGTTGGCAGCCAGCGCCTGATAATACTCTTAGGCATGATTCAAATCTGCTCGATACTCTCGACTGGGGGTTCCGGAATCTGACCAAAATGGCCCCGTGGATACTCTATTAAGGATAGAGTGGCAGGGGCTGTGTGTGGCCATCGGTGATGACCGCAGCAGTCAGTGCGGGCGCTATTATGCCCATATCACTTTTTCAAGACTACCATTGTTACCACCTCACTCTTAAGGCAAGCCGTGGCGCGGTTTTCCCGGCGACTCGGCGCCGCTCAATGCAGTCGTCCGGTACCTTTTCATCTTCGTTGCACTTCCTGTGCCATCTGTGACCTTCCGGTCAGTCGCAAAATGCCAATGTGTTGACAGAAAATGCGGTTGACGCGACAAAACTGGCTATTTAAGCTCTCTAGCCCTATAAAGTGTCGACAATCTGAAGTCGAGACCAAAATCAGCAGTCGCTGAATTGCTTGCGAGGCGAGAGAGAATGGAAGGCCAGGTCAGTAAAACAACCGCCGCCGATGCCAAGGCTGCGTCCGCCGTTGCGGATTCGGGCAAGGCCGTGCGCGGCTCGCAAAGCCTGGCCGATCGCCTGTTCCTCACCCTGCGCAGCGAAATCGTCGAAGGGCGTTTGGCCGCCGGCAGCAAGATCAGCGAGCCGGAACTGGCGCGCCGCTTCGATGCCAGCCGCGGCAGCCTGCGCGAGGCCCTGATGCGGCTGGAGTCCCTCAGCCTGATCGAGCGCCGCGTCAACGTGGGCGCACGGGTCGTGGATCTCACCGAGCGCGGCCTGCTGGAAATCTACGATGTGCGCGAAGCGCTGGAAGGCATGGCCTGTCGCCTCGCGGCGGAAAATCGCTCCGAAGACGACCTCGTAGAACTGCGCCAGATGCTCGAACGCCACGAGCAGCAGGAAGAGCTGCAAAAGGGCACCGCGTATTTCCAGCCGGAAGGGGATTTCGACTTTCACTTCCGCATCGTGCAGGCCTCCCACAACGACCTGCTGATCGACACCCTGTGCAACAAGCTCTACTACCGCGTGCGCATGTACCGCTACCAGCTCGGTATGGCCAGCCCGCGCGCGCACCGCGCATTCCGCGAACACAGCCACATCATCGAAGCCATCGAAGCGGGCGACGGTGAACTGGCAGAAATTCTTATGCGTCGCCACATCCGCGCGTCGCGTAGCAATATCGAAAACAAGCTATCCAAACAGAATTAACGAACCAAACAGAATTAACGAGAGAAACGAGGCAGTCTATGAGCAGACCAGAATCCGCCGGCGCACGCTTTCGCCAGGCCCTGAAAGACAACCAGCCGCTGCAGGTAGTCGGCACCATCAACGCGTACACCGCGATCATGGCCGAGCGCATCGGCCACCAGGCGATCTACCTGTCCGGTGCCGGCGTAGCCAATGCCTCTTACGGCCTGCCGGACCTGGGTATGACCAGCCTGGACAACGTGCTGGAAGACGTACGCCGCATCACCGCTGCCACCAATCTGCCGCTGCTGGTCGATATCGACACCGGCTGGGGTGGCGCCTTCAATATCGCGCGCACCGTTAAAGAAATGATCCGCGCCGGCGCCGCAGCAGTACATATCGAAGATCAGGTAGCCCAGAAGCGCTGTGGCCACCGCCCGAACAAAGAGATCGTTTCCAAAGAGGAAATGGTCGACCGCATCAAGGCCGCGGTAGACGCGCGCGATGATGACGACTTCTTCATCATGGCCCGTACCGACTCCTTCGCACAAGAAGGGTTAGAGGCCGCCATTGACCGCGCCCAGGCGTGTATCGAAGCCGGCGCAGACGGCATCTTCGCCGAAGCCGTGACCGAACTGGAACACTACCGCGCGTTCAAGGACGCACTGAATGTACCGATCCTCGCCAACATCACCGAGTTCGGTAAAACCAAGCTGTACAACAAAGCCGAGCTGGGCGAGTCCGGCGCCGACATGGTCCTGTATCCACTGTCCGCCTTCCGCGCCATGAACAAAGCCGCGGAAAACGTCTACAGCAGCATCCTGAAGCAGGGCGACCAGCAAGCCGTTGTCGACACCATGCAGACCCGCGCGGAACTGTACGACTACCTGAACTACCACGAGTTTGAAGACAAGCTCGACGCCTTGTTTAAAAAGTAAGAACTCAAGAAGTAGGAGCCAGCCCTGCTGGCGAACCGGACGCACCACAAAACTTTCGCCTGCAGGGCAGGCTCCTACAAAACCACAGATTCCAAACCCGTAGGGTGGACAAGCAAAGCGAATCCACCATCAACAAAGAGATAAAGGGGATTTAACGATGGCAGAGAAAAAAGTTGGCGGAGCAGGCCTGCGTGGCCAGGTAGCTGGTAAAACCGCACTGTCCACCGTAGGCGTATCCGGCTCCGGCCTGACCTACTGCGGCTACGACGTAAAAGACCTGGCAGAAAACTGCGAGTTCGAAGAAGTCGCCTACCTGATCTTCAATGGCGAACTGCCCACCGCAGCACAGCTGGCGGACTACAAAGGCATCCTCAAAACCATGCGCGGCCTGCCGCAGGCCCTGCGCGAAGTGCTCGAGCGCATCCCCGCCGACGCACACCCGATGGACGTTATGCGCACCGGCTGCTCCATGCTGGGCAACCTGGAAGGCGAAGAGTCTTTCGACCAGCAACAGGACCGCGCCAACCGCCTGCTGGCCGCATTCCCGTCCATCATCTGTTACTGGTACCGCTTCAGCCACGACGGCGTGCGCATCGAAACTGAAACCGATGACGACTCCATCGGCGGCCACTTCCTGCACATGCTGCGCGGCGAAAAGCCCAACGACCTGCACGCACAGGTAATGAACGTATCCCTGATCCTGTACGCAGAGCACGAGTTCAACGCCTCCACCTTCACCGCGCGCGTTTGTGCCTCCACCCTGTCTGACCTGTTCAGCTGCATCACCGGCGCCATCGGCTCCCTGCGCGGCCCGCTGCACGGCGGCGCCAACGAAGCGGCGATGGAACTGATCGAGCGTTTCTCCTCTGCCGACGAAGCAGAAAAAGAACTGATGGGCATGCTGGAGCGCAAGGAAAAGATCATGGGCTTCGGCCACGCGGTCTACACCGAATCCGACCCGCGCAACGCCATCATCAAGCAGTGGTCCGAAAAGCTGGCCGCTGACGTTGGCGACGACGTGCTATACCCGGTATCCGTACGCTGCGAAGAGGTTATGTGGCGCGAGAAGAAGCTGTTCTGTAACGCCGACTTCTTCCACGCTTCCGCGTACCACTTCATGGGCATTCCCACCAAACTGTTTACGCCAATCTTCGTAATGTCCCGCGTAACCGGCTGGGCCGCCCACGTATTCGAACAGCGCGCCGACAACCGCATCATCCGCCCGAGCGCCGAGTACACCGGTCCGGAACTGCGCAAAGTGACTCCGATCGCCAACCGCTAATCGCGCACACACCCTGTAGGAGCCTGCCTTGCAGGCGAACCGAACCGCACTCCGGAACTGTTCGCCTGCATGGCAGGCTCTTACAAACCTTGCAAAGCTTCCTTTTGGTGGAAATTTATGAACACCGAATTCCGCAAAAAACTCCCCGGCACAGACCTGGATTATTTCGACACCCGCGAGGCAGTCGAAAACATCCAGCCGGGCAGCTATGAAAAACTGCCGTATACCTCCCGTATCCTGGCAGATAACCTCGTGCGTCGCTGCGAGCCAGAAATGCTCACCGACGCCCTCAAACAGCTCATCGAACGCAAGCGCGACCTCGACTTCCCCTGGTTCCCTGCGCGCGTCGTCTGCCACGATATTCTCGGCCAGACCGCACTGGTGGACCTCGCCGGCCTGCGCGACGCCATCGCCGAGAAGGGCGGTGACCCCGCCAAAGTAAACCCGGTGGTGCCCACCCAGCTGATCGTCGACCACTCCCTGGCCGTCGAACACCCCGGTTTTGAGAAAGACGCGTTCGAAAAGAACCGCGCCGTGGAAGAGCGCCGCAACGAAGACCGCTTCCACTTCATCAACTGGACCAAAACCGCGTTTGAAAACGTCGACGTCATCCCGCCCGGCAACGGCATCATGCACCAGATCAACCTGGAGAAAATGTCTCCGGTGGTGCAGCAAAAAGACGGCGTCGCCTTCCCGGATACCTGCGTCGGCACCGACAGCCACACCCCGATGGTGGATGCGCTCGGCGTAATCTCCGTAGGCGTGGGTGGTTTAGAGGCTGAAAGCGTGATGCTCGGCCGCGCCTCCTACATGCGCCTGCCCGACATCGTCGGCGTCGAGCTGACCGGCAAGCTGCAGCCCGGCATCACCGGTACCGACATGGTGCTGGCCCTGACCGAATTCCTGCGCCGCGAGCGCGTGGTGGGTGCGTATCTCGAATTCTTCGGCGAAGGCGCTTCCAGCCTGAGCCTGGGCGACCGCGCCACTATTGCCAACATGACCCCGGAATACGGTGCCACCGCCGGCATGTTCGCCATCGACGAGCAGACCATCGACTACCTGAAGCTCACCGGCCGCGACGACGAGCAGGTAGCTTTGGTAGAGAAGTTCGCGAAAGAAACCGGCCTGTGGGCAGATAGCCTGAAGAATGCCGAATACGAGCGCGTACTCAAGTTCGACCTGTCTTCCGTTACCCGCAATCTGGCCGGCCCGTCCAACCCGCACGCACTGCTGCCGGTGTCCGAACTGGCCAACCGTGGCATTGCCAAGGAATGGGAAGAGAAAGAAGGCGAAATGCCGGACGGTGCCGTGATCATCGCCGCGATCACCAGCTGCACCAACACCAGCAACCCGCGCAACATGATTGCCGCGGGCCTGATCGCGCGCAACGCCAACAAGCTCGGCCTGACCCGCAAGCCCTGGGTAAAAACCTCCCTGGCACCGGGTTCCAAAACCGTAAAAATGTACCTGGAAGAAGCCAACCTGCTGCCGGAACTGCAGCAACAGGGCTTCGACGTGGTCGCCTTTGCCTGCACTACCTGTAACGGCATGAGCGGCGCGCTGGACCCGAAAATCCAGAAAGAAGTGATCGACCGCGACCTGTACGCCACCGCCGTACTGTCCGGCAACCGCAACTTCGACGGCCGTATCCACCCCTACGCCAAGCAGGCGTTCCTGGCATCGCCGCCCTTGGTCGTTGCCTACGCCATCGCCGGCACCATCCGCTTCGATATCGAAAAAGATGTACTGGGCCACGACAAAGACGGCAACCCGGTCACCCTGAAAGATATCTGGCCGAGCGACGAAGAGATCGACGCGATCGTCAAACAGAGCGTGAAGCCCGAGCAGTTCCGCGAGGTCTACATCCCGATGTTTGACCTGAACAAGGCGGAAGCAGAGAAGGGCGAGCCGCTGTACAACTGGCGCCCGCAGAGCACCTACATCCGCCGCCCGCCGTACTGGGAAGGCGCGCTGGCAGGTGAGCGCGCGCTGAAAGGCATGCGCCCGCTGGCGGTACTGGGTGACAACATCACCACCGACCACCTGTCGCCCTCCAACGCGATCCTGGCCAGCAGTGCCGCCGGTGAATACCTGGCGAAAATGGGCCTGCCGGAAGAGGACTTCAACTCGTACGCCACCCACAGGGGCGACCACCTCACCGCCCAGCGCGCCACCTTCGCCAACCCGAAACTGTTGAACGAAATGGTGCGTGACGAAAACGGTGCAGTGAAGCAGGGCTCTCTCGCGCGTATCGAGCCGGAAGGCAAGGTCACCCGCATGTGGGAAGCCATCGAAACCTACATGGAGCGCAAGCAGCCGCTGATCATTATCGCCGGCGCCGACTACGGCCAGGGCTCCTCCCGCGACTGGGCCGCCAAGGGCGTGCGCCTCGCCGGTGTGGAAGCGATTGTAGCGGAAGGCTTCGAGCGCATTCACCGCACCAACCTGATCGGTATGGGCGTACTGCCGCTGGAGTTCCTGCCGGGCACCACCCGCGAAACCCTGGCCATCGACGGTACCGAAACCTTCGACGTACTCGGCGAGCAGACCCCGGGCGCAACCCTGACCCTACTGGTCCACCGCAAAGACGGCGAAACCGTAGAAGTACCGGTCAAGTGCCGCCTGGACACCCAGGAAGAAGTCTCCATCTACGAAGCCGGCGGCGTCCTACAACGCTTTGCCAACGACTTCCTGGAAGCCGAAGCCAACGCCTAAACAACGGCACCCCGTAGGAGCCTGCCCAGCAGGCGAACACCCCACCTACGGAGCCCCCGTAGGAGCTTGCCCCGCAAGCGAACAGCCACGAAGCACCAAACTGTTCGCCTGCAAGGCAGGCTCCTACAACCCCATAACCAATTCCGCGAGACTCTTAAATGACCTTCGCACCTCAAATAAAAGTCCCCGCCACCTACATGCGCGGCGGCACCAGCAAAGGCGTGTTCTTCCGCCTGCAGGACCTCCCGGAGCCAGCCCAGGCCCCGGGCCAAGCAAGAGACAACCTGCTACTCCGCGTAATCGGCAGCCCCGATCCCTACGGCAAGCAGACCGACGGCATGGGCGGGGCCACTTCCAGCACCAGCAAAACCGTCATCCTGTCGAAGAGTGAGCAGCCGGAGCACGACGTGGATTACCTGTTCGGCCAGGTCTCCATCGACAAGCCGTTCGTGGACTGGTCCGGCAACTGCGGCAACCTCACCGCCGCCGTGGGTGCCTTCGCCATCAACAGCGGTTTTGTGGATGCAGCCCGCGTTCCAGCGAACGGCATCTGCACCGTGCGCATCTGGCAGGCCAACATCAAGAAAACCATCATCGCCCACGTCCCCATCACCAATGGGGAAGTGCAGGAGACCGGTGATTTCGAACTGGACGGCGTCACCTTCCCGGCGGCCGAAGTGCAGGTCGAATTCATGGACCCGGCGGATGGGGAAGGGGCCATGTTCCCCACCGGCAACCTGGTGGACGATTTAGAGGTGCCCGGCGTCGGCACCCTGAAAGCCACCATGATCAACGCCGGCATCCCGACCATCTTCGTCAATGCGGCGGATATCGGTTACACCGGCACCGAACTGCAGGAAGCCATCAACGGTGACGACAAGGCTCTGGCCATGTTCGAGACCATCCGTGCCCACGGCGCGGTGAAAATGGGCCTGATCGCAACCGTGGAAGAGGCAGCCGCTCGCCAGCATACCCCCAAGGTCGCGTTCGTCGCGGAACCGCAGGGCTATGCGGCCTCCAGTGGCAAGGAAGTGGCGGCAGGTGATATCGACCTGCTGGTGCGCGCGCTCTCCATGGGCAAACTGCACCACGCCATGATGGGCACCGCCGCGGTGGCCATCGGCACCGCCGCCGCCATTCCCGGCACCCTGGTCAATCTGGCCGCCGGGGGAGGGGAGCGCAATGCGGTGACCTTCGGGCATCCGTCCGGCACCTTGCGGGTTGGTGCGGAAGCGGAAGTCGCCAACGGGCAGTGGACTGCGACCAAGGCCATCATGAGCCGCAGTGCGCGGATCTTGATGGAAGGTTGGGTGCGGGTGCCCGGCGATTGCTTCTAATTCGCTTCACAGTAGAACCTGCTTTTAGTGGTGAGAACTGTCTAAGCTGACTTCGGAAGTCGAAAAAGCGAGCTTCAATTGAGGCTCGTTTTTTTTATGCCTTAAAGTACGAGATGAAATTTATACAAAGGCAGGCGGTAAACCCCTAGATCAGCAGCGCTCTTCAATGAATTCATTGATGTAAGGGTAAGTCATTGACTTAAGGGATCGTTGAAATAACATCATCTGCCGGCCTGCTCAGAATTATCCAGACGCTTTGAATGAAAGGCAGTCGAGTTCTATAGGCGCGTCTTTTGAATGAACTGTTGTCTCTACTAAGGAAGTAAATTGAAATTACGTAAAGGAAAGACTAAATCTATTCTCGATGCTTCTATCGATTCGGCGCTTTTAGCGGTTGAAATATATAATAAGCCAAGAACTACATTTCGTAGTGAGGGTTTCATCACGATGATGATAATGGCATGGACTAGGCTTTTTCATGCGTATTTTAATTCAACAATAGGGGATAAATACTATTACAAAAAAAAGAATGGCCGATATGATACTGTGGATGGAGAGAGGAAAGCATGGGAACTATCTACATGTGTCAAAAAATATGGAAATCTCGATCCTAGTGTAGAGTCAAACCTACTTTTTTTCATCAAGCTTAGAAATAAAATTGAGCATCGACATATTGAGAAGAGAGAGGTAGATACTCTTATTTTTGGTGAGTGCCAATCTCTATTGTTCAATTATGAAAGTCAGTTGATTGATTTTTTTGGTAGTGCCTATTCTATAAATGAAGCATTGGTGTATAGCCTTCAATTCTCTCAAATACGAACGCAGCAACAGGAGCAGGCAAATAGGTCGGCGCTATCAAAAGACCTATCTGAAATAGTGGCTTTCGTAGAAAAATACAGAAACACGCTGGATGATGATACCTATAACTCCCAAAAGTACAGTATAAAGCTAATACAAATTCCGAAGATTTCTAACACGAACAGGGCTGATGCAGCGGTAGAGTTTGTGAGGTGGGACTCGCTTAGTGATGAAGATAAAGCTGCATACGAACAACTTAATGTAATTATCAAAGATAAGACAGTAAAAATAGAAGCTGTGAACGTTGGTAGGTTAAAGCCATCCGAGGTTGTAAAAAAAGTAAATGAAGGTCTAAGCGGGAAGTCTATTACGCAGAATTTACATACTGTTTTGTATAAATTATTCGGAATCAGGCCGTCTAATGGTTCAGACGACCCCTTTGATACACAAGCCGAGTTTTGCCTTTATGATGAGCCTCATAACGATTACGTGTATCAGGATGCCTGGGTCTCGTTCCTCATCCATTTTATGCAAACTACAGAGCTAGAAGCATCAGAACTAAGACAAAAAGAGCGAAATGGAGAGAAGCTGGATGTCGATCAATATCGCATTTAGCTAAAGCATGTCGCAGGACTGTTTTTGCCTTGCACTCCAAAGCGGACGCAAATCCGAGCATCATGCATGAAAAATGAGCGCTGATAATGATCGAATTTAAGAAATCGAATACCGGAGTAACTCTTTCGTATTCGAGCGATATGCCTAGCATGGAGTGGGTCTATCACGAAATACGTAAGTCTGGGAAGGTCAGGATTGCAAAAGCATTTTCATTTACGAAAAAAGAACTTTTAACTAAGTTTGATCAAAATCAGGAAGAAGATCCAGTAGAGTTTCAAGTTGCCACGAAGCAAGGAGAGTATTTTTGCTTTCCAAAGGAAATATTATCTATTGATCACAATCTTTACATACATGAAGACATAAAGCTTGAGAGAAAGCTATTTGTTGCGGAGCGAGGGATTTCAGTTTTTAGGAAAATTAACGATCTTGTTAGTCAGCCAATTTATGTTGGCGGTATTGAGGATTCTGCAATACCAGAGGCGACATTTTGGGAGTTGCTAAAAGCTTTCCCGAATACCTATGAGTTGAATAGATACGCATCGGCACGCATTTCTAGTGTTCTATCTTCATATGTCAAAACAAAAGATGACTATGAGGAAAGGTATCATAAATATTTAAATAAGCGAGTCTCCAGGGAAGGTTCCAACCTAAACTATCTCTTTTCTGAAATCGAATTGTTGAAATACCAGGGTATTCTGGAAAAGCTCAATAACATGTTGGAAGATGAGAACTCTTACTCGGAGGGGCAGTGGCAGGAAGAGCTTCTGCAAATTTTATTGTTACTTTACCCAAAGTATATTCACGTCTTTAAAGAGGCGCCTGTTCGAGATACCTATAGCAATACAAATAGAAATATTGATTATTTATTGATTGATTCAAGCGGGAACACAGACATCGTCGAAATTAAAAAGCCGTTTGATAAGTGTATTGTGACAAATAGAACATATCGCGACAACTATATTCCGCTAAGAGAGCTGTCCGGCACAGTTATGCAGATTGAGAAGTATATCTTTTATCTGAACAAATGGGGGAAGAAGGGTGAGGATAAACTAAGCGAGTATTTTAAAGATGAAATCTCTCCGGGATTTAAGATAAAAATAACAAATCCGAGCGGTATCATTATAATGGGTCGTACCAAGGGTTTAACTCCGGAGCAAGTCCAGGACTTTGAAGTTATTAAGAGAAAATACAAAAGCGTAATTGATATAATTACATATGATGACTTAGTTGAAAGGCTTCAGTTTGTCATTAGTCACTGGAAGATTACTCATGATAGGTCAACGCGGCGGACTGCCAATAATCACTGATTGAAACGTTATCAGCGAGAAGCGAATAAGGAAATACAAGAGAATGTATAAGTGTCCAAACTGTTCATCAGAGGAAACCTACAAGGATAAGGTTCAGGGGAGGGATACGGGAGATCGGGTATGCAGAAGATGTGGCCATTCTGCTACTGCTAATAGCTTTAGGTCCAATGATCGAGTTATCGGGGCTGCTACTGGCGGGGCTATCTTAGGTGCCTCTCTTGGTGGCCCAATAGGTCTAGTAATTGGGAGTGTCTTAGGTGGGCTACTAGGTAGTGCGGTCGATAATCAAAAGGAGGGCAACAATGGATAAGGCACTTTTTGTACCCTCAGCATTAATAGCGGGAATTCTATTTTTGGTTTATACCGTGCAGGTGTTCAGAAACAATCTAGAGTTTGAGCAGAATGCAGTTGTAAATATCATCCTGCAATCTTTTCAGCTTGTTTGTGGAATAGTTCTCGTTGCAAGCACATTCATCGAAAGTCTAGCTGAGCTGGTCTCTGATCTAAATCTATATGTTCTGGTTGCAGGAGCTGTGCTTTCGGTCAATGCAGTTAAGTCAGTGTATCGCGATATGCCCAGAAAATATCAGCTAGAAGGGGAGAGTGGGGCGAGCGCTGTTGGTGCTGAGTCCAAGTAGGTTTAAAGCATGCAGCTGTTTCCACCACCTTGGGCTAGGGCGTATTTTCCGCTGCTTTTCAGGTCCGAGTTCCATCAAGTGCGCGTTACGTTTCCGCATTAAAATTTGATTAATTGTTATGAATCCAAATTTTGAATGGTATTCAAAAGAAAGCAGATCGAAAGGTGTTACACCTAGGTGCCCCTATGCGCATCCACGTAAGTGTAATAAATACTACTCAAGCATTTATCTATTGGGTGAGCTAGGTATTACGACACAAATCCCCAGTGACATCCAGGTAGTGCTCGATGATTATTGGAAAGAAAGTGGTCTCCTTCCATTGATAGAAGAGCATGATCCAAGCGTAACTCATACCGATAATAAGCTAGCCTCGGTTAGTAACTTTTGCCCAGAGGTTAGCTTCAATTTTTATGGGCTATTTGCAACCTATATGCATCGGTATGTTGATGAAATTGATCGTGGCGCTATGATTAAAAAATTGTCGAGAGAAGGGGGTGGTGAAGATTGGCGGTGCGAATGGATGTCTATAAGGCCGCTACACTATACTGAATGTGACAATTTCTCTCAACTGCCTTACATCAAGGAATCAAAATATTTGGATGAGGAACTTATTGAAATGAAACCCGGGCTAATGGGGTTTAGTGTCAACTTAAAAGTTTTGTTTCGAAAAGTTTCTGGTAAGGCAAGTGATAAGTTGCTGCAACGTATTAAAAAGATCTGGCGTATTTGTCTCGGTGAGAAATAAATCGGGTCAGATCAACATTATGACACCGACAATAAAAAGGACACCCACAAATAGTGCCTAACAGTACAAAGCGCCCGTCACGAGTATTTTTTCTTGCGCGCAAGAAGTCATTGTTGGAAGGGCAGGCCCGTGTGGTTTTTATCACGCATTCCGTATGATTGGGTGGGCCGCAGACGCAGTGTACGCTCGCAGCTGACCTGCGATGTAATTCAAGCGGGGAAAAGAATAGGGTTTAAGGTATTGCAGGAGGAGGTGACAAGAGACGTTCGCACTCACGAACTCCGTGCACCCAGCTCTTACCAAGCTGCTCGCAAGCGGTACGTACAGAATGGCCAGTGCCTACCAGGGATTTAAACCGGCTTTCAAAATTTCTATTCAGATAGGTCCATTGCTTTGGATCAATTTGCAGGCGATCCAGAATAGGAGGAAGTTTTTCGTTGATTGCTCCCCGCTTATCGTTCCGTAGGCAGCGTCCGCTCCAGTCCACTAGGTCAATATAGTCCTCTAGCCGAAACGGTAGGCCTGTAGGCATGGGTTCTTTGGGATTCCCGACAAAAGGCAGCAGCGTGGTGGGCTGCTGTGCCTGTTTTGCAGAGAGGATACGTTGTTTGATTGAAGTATGGTCCGATGTCTCTGGGGTTTCGGCCATTTTCGCGTGGATTGGATTAAGGTCGACATAAGCCATAAAGGCTGCCAGGGCCTTTTCGTCCAGTAAAGCTTGGGATTTAAAACGGCCCTCCCAGAATCGCCCGCTACACTGGTCTTCGCGATTGGATTCCCGTGCAATGACCTCGTTCAAGTAGCGCATAAACCAGCTGATATCGGTTAGCCGCGTTTTCCAAGTTTCGGCTATTTCAAACAATCGTTCCAGTTCGGCAGGATCCAGCGCCTCCCCACGGTAAAAAACGCTGCGATATGGCCGATCCTTTGCACAGCCGGTGCCATCGAGCCACTACCTCTAACAGGTCCTAGCCATTCGCCTGTTGCTGGTTCACGAATAGCGCGACATAATAATTGGGGTCAGAGTAAAATTTTGACAGCTAATAAATCTAATAGAATGATGATTGAGATTGGAATAGGGTTTTATGAATTTTCTAGTTTCTAATATTGGCGATAGGGACCACCAAGGTATCTTTTCCGATATTTCCACTGGTGCATTTTTTGATCTCTCACCGAAGCAGCATGGCTGGATTGATTACCTTAAGGTAAGACTTAACGACGTTGTCTATGTGGTAAACAAGGAACGTCGAGTGGAGCACGGGTTTCGTGTACTGGGAATCGTTGATGGCGTGGACTTGGAAGCGGATGATGTATGGGGTGAGAAGGTTAGATCCGTAACCGGGGGAAATCTTCGTGTACTTTTTGGTGAGCCGGTTGAGTATGTTGGGATGGATTATTCAGAGTTTGTAACGAATAACGGCATTGCCAGTCCAAAATTGAACCCTAATACCGGAAAAATGTAACCAGGCTTTAATTGCGTAAAGTTTCCTCAAGAGATAGCTTCGAGATAGTCGAAGTCAGAGTATATTTTGTGACTATCCAAACCTTTTGGATTGGACGAAAAATTTACTCTGACTCTAAATTTCAAAAATCCTGGCGTTTTTGAGGGCATTAACTACGCTCATAACTTTTCGTAATGAGCTCTTGTGCAATGTCCAAATCGGATGGATCTCTGATGACGAGCTCAAAATCCCCTGTCCCCCAGTGACCAATTTCGGTGACGTTACGCGCATTCGGGTAGTTTTCTGCTTCCACGCCAGGTAGCTTGAGGTAAATCACCAGACGCGGATCATTGTTTCCATGGACGATCAAAATCGATGCAAAGTTCTTAATTCGCTTGAATGCGGTATATAACTTAAGCTCTTTTCGTTGCACTTCATCGCCCAATTGCTCTGTAAACTGGCAAATTTCATCGTACAGATTCTTCAGGCTCTGTGGTGCTTCTGCTAAGCGGTCTGCTTGGCTCTTGTCGTTACTACGTGTTTTGGGTGGCAATTCTGCTTGGACTGGTGGGGTAGTAGAGACTGATTGAGTTGCGCTATGGGCGTTGACTAATTCAAGTAGCAAGAGGTCTTTACCGAAGTAGCGATAACGCATGAGTTCGATATTGCGGTTGATCTGTTGCACCGCATGCTCGTCAAATCGATTGAAGTCAGAGGCTATGCAGATAAGCCTGGTTCCACTCCACTCAATACTTTCGGCCTGGTCTTTGCCTAGCTTTTCCATTACCAGCCATTTAAATTCAGCCTGATGGTCCAGAAGCCAGTCTAAATAGAAGAGCCCCTGGTTAATAACGTTCTCATTCTTACTGCGCTTGTATTCGATGATCACCGGGCAGCCATTCTCATCAAGCCCCAGAGAATCGATACGCCCCTTGTGAGTTTTGCCTGTGCCATACTCGCTGGCTAAAAAGTGAACACCAAGAAATCCTAGCATGTGAGCTTCAATCTGGTTTTGCAGGTCTCGTTCGAGTGCTGCAGCAGTTCCAGGTAATTCAATAGCTGCGTCTGCGCTTAGGGAAAATAGCTTAATGTCGCTCATTCTCGGTGTGTCCTTCTACTGTGCCCGATACTTTATCAGTAGGTTGCCCCACGTACCATACGAGGAGCTGATAGATAAAATTCCGGATAGAGAAGGGGGAAATCGGCTTTCCGGTATTTATCTTAGTGAGATAAACGGCTGCTAAAACGTCGGTTTGGCTATTATTTGTTCTGGCGTGGTTAATCTGCGATTCAGGTTGACTGACATACACTCCATTGAGCTTCAATACAGAGGTGCCAGTCCAACTGGTTACTTATATGGATTGCTTGGTTGGTTGCAAGGTGAGAAATAAAGTCAGGAGAAGAAATGGAACGCTTCAAAATTCCATATGGAGTAGATGAGTCCGGTGAACTGGTTCCGAATAAAAAGGACACCCACAAATAGTGCCTAACAGCACAAAGCGTCCGTCACGAGTATTTTTTCTTGCGCGCAAGAAGTAATTGTTGGAAGGGCAGGCCCGTGTGGTTTTTATCACGCATTCCGTATGATTGGGTGGGCCGCACACGCAGTTGTACGCTCGCAGCTGATCTGCAATGTAATTCAAGCGGGGAAAAGAATAGGGTTTAAGGTATTGCGGGAGGAGGTGACAAGAGCCGTTCGCACTCACGAACTCCGTGCACCCAGCGCTTGCCAAGTTGCTCGCAAGAATAAATGGGGTCAGATCAAAATTTTGGCGTCAATAGAATTGAGTTCCTTTGACGAAAATTATGATCTCACCCCATTTCTGTTGCTTCGTTTGTGCAGTGAGGATATTTCCCAAGCTGTGCTGTCACAACAAACTGTTCTTGTCCATCACCAGGTGTTACTGTTCAGGGTCGCTAAATGTAAGTTTGACTTAATGGTGGCCTTGAATTTTCCACAATTACTGCCGCTGACAAACGGGTAGGTTTTAGGGTCAGTTTGAACGCTAGACGCGCCGCCTTTTTTCAGAGCGTAATGTAAATCACGCTGTGGGATTTTGTGGTTGAGATTTGAGCTGTACACAAATAGGTGGATTTTTTGTTTCACACCTAGGTGTTCAGCTACCTTATCTAATGTTTCGCAGACCAACTGGTACAAGTTTTTATTGGCCTGGATAAGAGCCTTGGCCTCCATCTCATTTTCACGTTCAGCATTAAGGTTTTTGATATAAACATTGCTAATTAAATCCTCTGCAGTGACCTTGTAATACAGCATCCCAATCTGAACTGCGGAAATTACATCGGAAAAACTAGTAGCGTTAACTCCGTATACCCAAATCTCACCATCTACAAAAGCAGCGTCTTTTGTGGTTTCTTTTAATTTTCCTTGAAATGGAGAAATGGTATCTGTGTACTTAGTTTTCCATACGGATAAGGAATCTAACGTTGTCCTTAGAATATAATCCCTTTCTGCTGAGCCGCTAATTACTAACGTAGCATCAGTTCGGAAGTCAGGATTTCCTTCCGCCAGCGTCATTGCCGCACTCGTCATATCCCTATATTCCTTTATCCATCTACCATTTCAGAAGAAATAAACATTCCGAAGGCGATTTTTCCTGTTTTATCGCACTCTCTAAAAGCGTCATTTACAGCAGTGCTTTGCTCTGAAGCGTCAGTCCAGTCATCAGGGTTGTATATAACGGCCTTTTGGACCTCTTCAACGGCCAATTTCCCTTGGTCTTTAAAGATGGCAGTAAGCTCATCAATTGCCTGTTCTTTACTTTCTGCGGGGATCGCAGAGCGTCCATACATATACTCAGAGCCGTCACTTGGTAGCGGGCAGCCCGGAAGAATTTTTGACTTTGTCAAAACAATCCAAATATCCATAAAAACCCTTATTTCTGGCGCGGATAGAGGGTGAACTATGCCACATTCACCTGGCGCAGTTGTGAATCAAGCATCACAAAACGTTGATCGGCATGAAATTCTACATATAGGAATAGCATGATTGGACTCAAAATAAATGGGGTCACCCATTTATTCCCGACAGGCATCGAGCCTGTCGGATAAAAAACGTACGGCACCTAACTAGCTGCCAAATGGGAAATCACGACTATTTATTGCTGTTCACGTTTTTAGCACCAACGAACATTGCAAATAACCGAATGCCTATAGAAATCAGGATTAGCATACTTGGTGCTGTCAGAGCAGGCATTGCTTTTAATTGGGTGATTTCTCTTTGAATGATCATCGTTTGATGTGGGTTGGACTGGTGCTTTGAAATCTGGCTGACGTTTTGCTTGAGTAATTTATCGAATGACTCAACTTCTCCCGCAAGCATATCCAGGAGTTCCAATTCGGACTTGCCTTCCGTTGGTAGCTTTCTCATATCCGCCTTAATCGCATCACCAATTTTTTTCCATTCTTTGGCGAGGAAGGCTTCAAGCGATGAGAGTGTCCCTAGCTTTGACTTTACGGATTGATTGGCTCGGTAGGCATTGTGTCCATGGGCGTCGGTCGCCATCACTCTACCAAAGTGCTGTACGCCATGTTTGGCGGTATTCAGGTTCCGGCTGATCAAGGCGAGTTGATCCATGGACTGATTCAGAGTCTGATTCCAGTTCGGATTTTTATCCTTGTTTTTAATCGCTGCCAGAGCGGTGTTAACCAGTCGATTCACCTGTTCCTTGGTCGCGTGTTCGTTAACAGACATATCCTTTTATCCTCGTAAAGTCGTTGAAGAGCGTATTGTGCCTCTCTGATTTGAGACTGGTGTACCACGTCCCATTTTTTCTTCGTTGAAAACGTGGATTCTAAACTAAATTAGCCACAGAGTAGTTATCGGGAATCTTCGATTGCCGTGGGAATTGTGCTTCCTGCCTAACTCACACGGCGTGGAGGATTTTAAGAAAATGTAAGGGGATAGCTGAACATTATGACACTCATTAGCACCCACTGAGTTTTCCATCAATTAGTCTATAGTCATAACAAAAAGGGAAAGGGAAGTTTGATATTCAGGCACATACCTAGGTGTTGATTGCCTACCACGTCCACCTACTGGTAACTCCGGGCATATGAGGCTGGGTTCATGGATGGGAAACCACTAGACACAGAAATAGATCACCACACGGCTAAATTGATCGTCGGATTTATCGCTTTGTCACTTGCGATTTTTACCGACTTGCTGACGCCTGGGGTCAGCATCAGCTCGATTAGTCTGTCATATCATTTGACGGATAATGCCCGAAACGTATTCGTTGGCTCTCTCTGCGTAATATCGACTTTTCTGTGGTCGTACAATGGCTACTCGTTGTTTCAGGCTGTCTTAAGTAAAGTCGCAGCAGTCGCTGTCGCAGCCGTGGCATTTTTGCCGTGCGATTGCTTTACCGGTCGGGGTGTTGAGGGAGCAGCTAGAGAAGCCACGTTGACTGGGATTCTCCATACGACGTCGGCGATTTTAATGTTCCTTATCCTCGCAATTTTTTGTTGGCTGTTTTACCTGAGAGCGAGAGAAAAAGATTCCAAAGAGGCGAAGGTTAGGGGGCGGATTTATAGAATCTGTGCTGTAGCCATGGTTGGCGCTATGGCGGTGCAGTTGCTCGATATTTTGGGGGTAGATTTTAGCGGTATTACCCAGCGGGTGACTTACTATGTCGAGGCGACAGGATTGATGGCATTTGGTGTGGCATGGATGACGGCGAGTCGTATGTTGCCATTTATTACTAATGAAGATGAGCGTGTAAAAATTGAGCTTTCTGGAAGGTAGCTGATTTCATGTGGTTGTGCTCATTTCTCGATATTGGTTGTTTTCTGTTCAGTTTCGGGTGAGTTCAGGGGCGATTCAGTTGCACCGAGTTAAAAAGCAGGTGTGAATCCAAGGAAAACGCACCATGCGCCAGATCCCATACCGATTACTCGCCGCTCTCACCATTACCTTGACGCTCGGTGGCTGTGTCACCTACCCGGCAGCCCCGCCGGTGATCGGCGGGAGCACCTATGTCCGCAAGGCTCCGCCGGTTTACTCCTATTCAGTGATCACCGATCCCGGCTATCGCTACTACGACGATACCCTCGGCGTTTACGTGTTCTACGACCGGAGCGACGTTTTCTATCGGCAGGGGCGTTACTACCGTTGGTATCAGGACCATTGGATCAGTGCCAGTCATTGGGGTGGCCGTTGGTATCCGGCCCCCAATTTCTATATCTCGGCAAACTTCAATGATCGCTGGCATACGCGCTTGCGCCGTCACGGCCATCGCTATGCCGGAGGACACCACGACAGACCGCCGCGCCGGCACGGACATAACGACGGTTACAACCGGCGGGATTGGCATGACGGTAACGCGCATCGAGATGATCGTCGTGGGAAGGGCTGGGAACGTCGTGAGAGGGGCCAGGATCAACGTGAGAAGCTTCGGGATCGTCGCGAGTTGGTTCTGGACCGTCGTGAGAAGGGCCAGGATCGTGGCCGAGGTGGCGAACATGGGTTTGCTGGCAAAGCCGAGCAAAAACGGCAGGCGTCTCGGATGGATAACCGGGGCGGGGATCGCCGTAATGAACGCGGGAAGCCACATCGGATTCCGAGTCGGGACGAGCGGGTAGTCAAAGTTGCGGACAAGCCGACCAGCAGTCGCGGCCCACGAGTTATTCCTGCAGTAGAGCGTCCGGCAATCGATCGCCGCACGGTACGCGACAGGCCCAAGCCACAAACCCAGCGCGGCCAGCCACAGCGCCAGCGTAAAGCGCAAAATGATCGGCGCAATGCTGCCGAGAAACCAGCTCCGCGCCAGGAGCGCAAGCAGCCAAAGAACGAGCAGCCAAAGAACGAGCAGCCAAAAAAGAAGGGTAAGGAAAAAAAGAAGTCTAAAAAGAAAACGGATAAGCGGGATCAGGTACGCCGTGAGCGCGAGCCGCTTACTCGCCGGTCCAATGAAGCACGCCGCCGGATCGATTGAGTCTTTCTGAAAATGGGGGTAGATCTAATAAATGGGTGCCCCCATCTTCGCTCCTCACCCGCCGCAGCTTTGACCAGCGCGGCAGTAACTGCCCGCACTACTAGCTGGCCACGCCGAGGGCTCTGTCAAATAAGCTGTGGAAGCCGGTTATGACTCCGGCACAGCGAGTGGGGCGCCCAAATTATAGTAACCCCGATATTCTCTAACCCCCCTGGAAGAGGTATCGTAATTCATGGATATATTTGGGGCTTCATAAGCTGAGCTCTGATGCAACCACATCCTCAGAGGGGATACCCTTACGGAATCCGGACCTGATAATAACGCCATGGTGTGGTCTGGATCTATACAGGGAAGAATTGTATGAGCCTCCCTGAAGTCAAACTCAAAGCTGCTGGAAACACTATTTCGCATTATCTCGTTAAATGCCTTTATTTTATTGGGTACCCTAAAAGCAAGTGTTTGGTAAATTAATTCAAGCCTGTCCTCTCGGTTCATACGCAGTGCGTAGCGATTGACAGTTTGTAGATATATACGCATTAGAGCTGAAATCTGGCGGGAATAGTCCCCGCCTCCTTCCGTAATAGCAGCATTAAGCATTTCAACAGGGATCGGAGCATATGCTGGACGACCATGATTGAGGTAACCTGCAACTCCAATCACTGGAGCCACAGTACTGGTGGCTATTGTGGACATCATTGCCTGCCGATCAGGCGTATTTGCCAAATTCATTACTTCGTGTTCGACAAACTGTCGCGCCTGTGCGCGAGTTAATTCCCTAAAGAGCGCACTGTTGTTATGGATGGTGTTGGTGAGAAGGTGGAAATTATCTACGTCAAGGTGCTCAGGACCACTCTGAAATAGACTTTGGTTGAAACGACGACCTCTAAGCCAGGGAATTCGGTCCATTAGTTCCACCAACGGACTGGCACTGGGAATGTATTGCAGCATGCTGTTAAGACGTGATGCTGCGTAGCCTGCTCCCCACGTGAAATCCTGATTATCCCAACTGTTGATAGCGGTAATCTTACCTTCATGTTCGCTGACAACTTCAAATCCAAGAGCAGCCAGGGCTTTGAATTCGCGCTCGGGGCCAGTTTCGGTCCGGTAGTCGGTAGCCAGCTGTTCTAGCGTTGGTCTAAAGGCCGCAATATTCCTGCCACCGTATTTTATCCCCCAGTGGCTACCGCCTTTACGGAGAGTGTAGGTAATACCGCCTATGCGGATATTCATTGAGCCGACATTAACTCTGTGTCCCTGTATGGTGTCACCGGGGCGTAAACGCACGCCGATACTGGAATTTCGATAGAGCTCCCGGGCTTGCCCTTCGGAAGAAGTGGCGCGTTCTACCAGATCTGTAAATCGAACAACCTGAAGGTAGATGGTTTCACCTTCAGGTAAATCGGTAATTATCTCTTCAAAGCTTTCTGCGAACTCATCGTAGAGTAAGTGTTCCCGGCGGCCGCTGGCGGGATTTATAAAGGTCATTGTATCCCCCTCTATAGCCGTTAGGATCTTCGCGTGGGGTGAAAAATCCTCTCCAGCGGCGGCATCGATGGTTACCCATAATGGACCATAATTGCTCAACCACTCAAAATACTGACTGAGTGGGTAACTGGCAGGCGCCTCCGCGTGCATATTCAGGGCTGAGATAAATCGAAGTTTTTCGGTAGCCGGTAAACTCTCGTTTGCCTCAAAGCGGCTTAAATAGTAACTCTCGTCGGGCGGCGTTAATCCATTGCCGGCGTCAGTAAGAGTGTCCTGAATGGGCGAGGAGATACCATTCTTCCAGTTCATCAACATTGCTGCTGCTGTTGCCCAGCAGACCTTTGAGGTTGGTTGTTGCATGGGCTCTAGGTCCCAGCTGACAGACATGAAGCCTTCAGAAGAGGTTCCCTGGACATCGATAGATTCGCTGGTGCCGTCGGAATCGGTACGCTCGGCCTGTACAGTCTGTCCACGGCTGACCGCATCAGAAGCGACGGAGGTGAGTGAGGGACGGCTCTGTTCTCGTTCAAACTGTTCTTGCTCACGTAAATATTCGCCACCATCGATTTGCTGCTGAAGATGTTGCCGGGTGAGGTCCCTTGCGTCTTCTGCATCGATGACTCCAGAGCGCCGGGCTCTCTCGATACCTTGCCCAATGTCAGATGAATGTGAGGTGTTATGCTGCTGAGTTGCAAGGCTCTTGGACATTTCAGCAAATGCCTTGGCATTCTCCTGGTTCGACAGGTAAGTGCGAATGGCATTGTCCTGGTTTTTTGCAAGCCCGGTAACATCATTAAAGACACCGGCTTTGGTTAGTTGTTCTCCAAGACTGGCAAGTCCAGCGGCTGGGGCAGGTTGGTCTGGCGAATTTTGAATATTGACAATAGGCTGTGCGAAATCCTTATATTCTGGTTTGTATTCAGTGACAACGGGTGTAGGAGTTACAATCGGCTGTATGGGTGTGGGCTCTTCAGTCCGGAACTTATCCCAATCCTGTGAAGAGTTCTCCTTGACCATTTCACAGGCATCACAGTTACCCTGGATCGCTTCCATAAACACGCCACGGGTTGGCACGCTGATACGGTAGGGGGGGAGGGGAGTTAACGGTTTGTACATTTCCAGCAGGTCGTGATTAGTATCGTCGGTTACTGGAGCTTCATCGATAGTCAATTCAACGACGGCATTCCTGTTTACCTTGAAGCCCTCAGCAACAGGAAAGACCAGAGAGTTTCCAGAAATAGTGATGATCTCATTTTTAACCACGGAAGCAAGGCTTCGCATGCTTGAGCGAGCGCCACTTGATGTGAAGGTCTGGATATTAAATCCATCGAGAAGGAGATGGCGCCGGTCTTTATCCAGATTTGCCCAAAGTATCTTATTGTAGTGCTCTAGGTTGGAGTTTAAATGTTCGATAAGCTCAGTAACAATGTAGGTGTCTTCTTTCCTCGGATTGCGTAGATCTTCGTCATTCAATGGAATATACAAGCGGGTTCCATCGATCAGATCATCACCAAGATAGCCTTTGAAAATCGTTCCGTCGTGGTAAGCCGTTGTGTAATTGATCCGAACGTTTTCGATATCTAGGCGAATAGACCCGGCCCGAAGGGTGCTTACGGCTGAGCTGGTTACATACATTCGCAAATTGTCTGGCAGGCTGCGGCGTGTTCCGGAATAGCTACCGCTGGTAATCCGAATTCTTACTTTGCGCTCACCGCCACGGTAGTCTGTCGTGTTATTCAAATCCCACGAAAGTCGTTGAATTCTAATGGTATCGAGGATCTTTTCGAATATATCGGGAAGGATCTGATTTTTGAAAATTTGATCCCATTCAGAGATTAAGGCTCCCCGGAAATAGTTGTTGAGCATCTGAAAAACGTTACTATGACCAAGGATGTCTGCGTATGCTTCCCAAATTTGTCTGTCAATGATGTCCCCTTCAAAAAAATCGACCCCGGAAACAGTAATGGTTTCAGCGGCGCCTTCGTCGTCGACTGTGGCTACGTCCACTGGTTCGAAATTTATAACGCGGATGGCTTCAGCTGGCTTCTTATTCTGGAAGTCTGCATCTAGTTGCATGAAATTATCAAAAATGCGGGCATTTTCGAATACAGTTTCATGGGTTGTTCGATACTTCGTTTTGTTCCAGTCAAAGGGATTAAACCAAGCCTTGGCGGTCTCTACTGGATCAAACTCCTGATTCTCAATTGTACGGGTAACACGAGGGAAGGAGAGGATTCTGTCGTAGCGGGTTTTCGGGCGATCGATTTTTACCCGTAAGGTAAATTCACCGGTGATATTCCTTATAGGCTCATCAGCATGTGTGCCGGTTGGAAAGTCCACTCGTTCATAGTTGGTTTTGATCCGGGTGTTGGCGTCAAAACCCTTGATCAGGGGGTGCGTCCGCCCGAAGCGTAAAAAATCCAGTCGGTTCCACTTCAGGTAGGTGCTGGATGGAATGGGCAGGAGATTGTCAGCCAGGATATCCTTCCACTTATGGATATTCTCGGTGGAGAAATGCGTCAAAAGTAGAGGGACAAACAGGCATTCCTCAACGTGGGAGACCTCCTGGTAGATCGCAAAGTGGCGCAGTACGTCAAAGTACATCATCGTTAAGGAGTGGCAGTGATTGTGGTTGGCAATGACTTCTGAAGTGACGCCATATTTCTGCCCTTCGGTTACCGTTGTTACAACGGAGGCATTAAGTTCCCGGTAACTTTCTGCGTTCTGCATCAGGGATTGTCGGAGCTTTTCACCAAAGAATTGTGAAATATTGCGAGCGCTGTTTTGCGATGCCGACGAATTAGAGTTGGCAAATCCTCCCGCTACGCCGAGAGAGGCACCAATGCCACCATAGGATCCGCTTGCACCTAACCCGGCCGACATTCCAGAAGTGTGAGCGTTACTTCGTCCGGCCAGTGACTCGTTGATACCACCGCTGAGCTGATCGGTGATGATCCGGTCACTGACCAGACCGGCAGATAGACTCTCTCCCTGGCTTAGGGACTGTGACTCGGCTCCCTGTAGGGTGTGTGAGGACTCGAAGACAACAATCTGTTTTTTCTGTCCCGGTGCTAGAGGCAGAGAGTAAACCAGGTCACCCAGAGAGTAGCCATCGGCTTTGAAAACTGACTTAAAGTGAATGATGTGACCTGTGGCGACTGTGACTGCTTGATAAATCGAGAGGTTCTCCTTGGAGTCAGGGGCATCTTCCCAGCGAATGGGGTTGTCTAGATCGACAATGCCTCGCGCTATCTTCTCCGTTCCTCCCACCAGGTTATACATAACCTTGTCGCCGTCCGTAAGCTTTTCGAGTACATAGTTCGCTACGTCTGGGTCGGAGGTTCGAACGATGGCATTATATTGATACTCGCGAATTGTCCTGTTCGGTGTGGAGAGATTGATGCACGAGCCTCCAATATCCTGGGTATATTCCCCAGAAGCTATCAGGTCCTCTTGGTCGGGCAGGCGGTGTGCTTTGCGTGGTTCATTGCAGTCGCAATCTTCGTCACTTCCAATGGTTTCTTCATCTGTTTCACTCTCTTCTACAACGGCATCATCGGACAGCAGCAGAAAGATGAAATTGTTAACTATACTCTCGTTTGCGTTGTAGGGATCAACAGCAATTTCGACAGGGCTTTCCGGCATTATGGAGACTAGTGCCTGTGCCTGAACATACTGCCCATATGGATATTCCATGGAGAAGTTTCCAGACTTGTCTGTCTGGGTTGCTCCTATAATCCTGAATATTTCATCGGTTGCGGTCTGCTTAGCCTGCAGAATAATGGTTAAATCATTTAAGGAATACTTTTTAGCACTCTGGATAACCCGGCCTCGAAGCCTTTTGGTTCTGGTGGACCCTGTGGCGGGGCTGGGGGCAGAAATAACCTGGTGATCCATATGGACTCGGATATCAAGGTCCTGAAGGGTTTCATCGTGGACCCCAAAACGTTGGGCCAACAAACTGATACCCTGATAATCTTTCACTCGAACGTAAATATGGCCAGCGACATTATTCGCTATTATGGTTTTGTCTGTATCGAACGAGAATCCAAGGCGATTATTCTCAGGGGTGACATTTTTTTCATGCCAATTGTAGCGAATAATCTTTATTTCACCATTTTTCTGTGGGTATTCAATGGAAAGCTCGTAGTAATCAAAATCAGAAAGCGAAAGTGGGCGATCGGCGACGATTTCGAGCTGGCCGATAACGTCAATGGTTTTAATGCTTTCAAGTGACAAGGGAAAGTCAAAAAGCTTTTCGAAAATTTCCTGTATCGACCGGAAGATCTCGGCGGTAATCGTGAGTTCGAGATCCTGGAATAAATCGGACAGCTGTGTATAGCTAATAATATCGCCCCGGGGGAAGAGTCTTGGATGACCATCACTCAAATCAACCATTGCATCAATAAGTTCGAGTACTTTCTGATCGGAAACCGTGTGGTCGTGAGTGGTAGTGTTAAGAGCATACTTTACTAATTCAAAGGTCTCTTTGTTGATCAGGTAGGTAGAGCGGTCATAATCTAGGGGTAGGGTATTTAGGCCCTCTTCGTTAAGGTTTCCTACAAGACCGTATGTGGACTCAAACTGTATTTTTTCTTCACGGTAATTTCTCTGGTCGTAATCCGACGACAGGGATTTCTTTTTATAAATTATTCCCTCAAATGACTTTGATCCTATCTCTTGGCCTGTAGTACTTCGGATATATACAGTAAAAGGAATCGAAAAATCGTTTATATTCGAGCCAGGTCCTAGGATTTCAATAAGGTGATAGAGAAAGAATCCATATATACTTTCGACTTTTTTGCCGACGACTCTAGTTAGTGGAAGGTGTACGAGATATTCTTCGTTATCAGTGTCGTGGACTATCAGGTACTTTTTGTGTTCCGATACATACCTCTCAACTGTTCCGCCGGACAATCGGAAGCTATATTGAGGAAACACGACCTCAATAATTACTTCGTTGGGAAATTGTTCTTCACCTATCTTTTCGATGTCGAATGATTGCTTGATAGTGATCATGGCATGATTTCCGTGAAAAGGCCGAGACATCGAAAGGCGCGCATTCTTTGCCCGGGCTCTATGTAGGCGGAGGAGCTGCTAACTTATTAAGTTGCGATAATCGTTTCGGGCAGCGTGGTTGTAGTCGAATCATTACTCGCCCGCGGTGGATGGGCGGTGACTGCCTGAAAAGTAAATTAACTCATTTTATCCTTTGCGACAATTTATAAGCTGGGTGGGGTGCTCGGTGACTTTTTCTGCTTATAAAATTGTCTGTAAAATAAATAGGTTAGCGAAGTATCTTTATGGAAATGATAGCTGGTGACGGATTTTAAGCTGGCGCACTATTTATCTTCGTACGATTGTGGTCTTTTCTCTAGAGATTTTGGTTGGCGGGTAGTTCACTTTTTATCCGCTTGGTGTCGGATAGTAAGTAGCCTGTGTGCGGGTCGGCTCAGGTGGGTCGCTGTTCATTTTCAATAGTGTCGTAGATACTTACCTGCGGACGTCGAGAGCCTTTTTCGTATTCAACAGTTTCCAGTGGTTCTTTGAATTAGTGTCACTCTTGTATCTGATGAGGCGTTTCGGATAAATGGGATCAGGACGGCATTATGGCATTAAAAGAAGGGTAAGGAAAAAAGAAGTCTAAAAAGAAAACGGATAAGCGTGATCAGATACGCCGGGTGCGTGAGCCGCAAACCCGCCGGTCCAATGAAGCACGTCGCCGGATCGATTGATGCTGTCTAATAATCGGGGTCAGATCAACATTTTGGTATCGCATACGTTCAATAAAACTAACGCGATAAAGTCGATCTGCCCCGATTTATTCGGCCTGGAAACCCTAGCAGCGGTGTCCTACAGGTGGTTGAACTTGCTGCTGCTGCGGTTCCGGTTGCCGTACTGGGCGACGCGCACGCCGATGGCGTTTTCGATCAGTGCCGTCACATCGTCTTCAATGCCGTGCGCGTCACGCTCGGTGGGCTGGTTGGTGTAGAAGTCCCACGGTGAGTTATCGCTCTGAGCAAAGTTGCCGACCCCCGAGAGGGTGGCCTTGTAACACTCCCGCATCCACTCTTCGACCTCAAGCTTTATGTTCGAACGCCTAAACCAGGTCGGACGGGCGGTGCCACAGAAAGTCCGGAAGTTGTTGCGCGCGTTCTGGGAGGCCTGATTGGACACGTTCAGTGGCACGTTGAGCCATCTGGAGATCATCTGGGGCGTCGCAGTCACATCGTTGCCCTGGCTGACATCCTGGAACATCCGGATCCGATCCTGGACCGAGCCCATGCCATTGTCTTTGGTGTGGGCGTTGATCTTGGAGCTCGAGCTCTGGTCGGGGAACTCGATCTCGCCGCCCGCAAGTCCCTGTGAGATACGGAAGAATTGCTCGCTGTGACGGGTCTCGTGGTAGATCGTCGCGCACAGCTCAACGAAGTCCTTGTAGATCAGGTCGGTGTTTCTGGTGTAGGTGGCGTTCAGCGTCAAGCGCCAGGTGCCCCAGCTGAAGGAGCCGCACAGGTCCGGACCCAGATTGTTGTGGAATATTGCCGGCGTGGGCATGAAGGGCGTCGCGACCCGAATCGCCTGCTCGATCGACTGCCGCCGACGGACTCTTCGGCTTCCGCCGGGGCGTTGCCAGTCTTTCCAGACATCGCGCATGCTGTTGGCGAAGGTTTGCTTGGTCGCTTGGAGATGGAGAGTCACTGTCTTGCCTCCCTGGCTTTTATTAGGTCGCCGATGTCTGCTGACTCGGCGGCGCGAATATTCCTTATTCGGGCGCGAGCATTCTCCCTCGGCCTGTCCAATCATTCAAGCGTGGCTTGTGAACTCCGCGGCGATGGAGCCGCGGGCGCCTTTTAGCAATTGCCTTTTTTGGCCTGTCCCGGCGGGCAGTGCCCCCGACTACCGCCGACGATGACGCCAGGGACTAATATCTTGGCAGGTTTCATTTCCAGGCTCGGGCCAACCACTGCGCAGCCGTTAAGAAAAGCCGTTGCGCAGAGGATCAGAGCGATTTTTAGTTTCATGGGAATACTGTCGTAAGAGAATTTGCCCGCCATGCTAATGCCGGCATGGTTGGAGATCTATTTATGTTCCGGGCTTTTTCCCCGATTTGAGGGCCGCTTCTCACTGCAATCCTTCCTATGGTGCGGCTGATCACAGAGCGAGCGGCGAGTCTGACACATCCATAAAAAAGGGCGCCGAAGCGCCCAATGTGATCTGCCGAATTGAGAGTGTCAGAAGGAGAACTTATACCCCACTGACAGATTGAGCGTCCAAGGGTCGTAGATGTAGTCCCCGGAATAGGATTCAAAAATTGGCTCTACATCCGGTGGCGGCGGAACGTCATCCAGCAGCTGTAACCGCATATCGGTCGTGGATCGCGCGTAAATCGCGGCGACATTGACCAGCCAGGAGCTGTCGCGCCCGAAATTGAAGTCCATACCCATTTGCCAGGTATAGCCCCAGGAGGAACCCAGATCGAAGTTGCCGCGCAGGCCAAATTCGGCAAGGTCTTTCCGCGCTGCGCGATTAAGGCCGCTGTCACCGAAGTCGGTATAGCTGATTCCGCCACCTATATAAGGCTGGACCATACAGGTCGCATCCAGGGGGTAGAATTTCAGGCTTGCGGTACTGATGTTGGCATCAAAACTGACAACATCACGATAAGCGACATCGTCGAAACCGAGGGAGAAAAAGCCGTCACCGTGACTGCTAGTATGTTTGTCGCCGTCCATATAGCCAAGTTCGATGCCCCAGTGCTCTACCGGTTTCCACTCGAAGTTGAGATACCAGCCCCACTCGGAACCGGGATCGACGTTAGAGCGAAATGCATCGAAATACCGGTAGGTATCGTCGACAAAGCTAACCTCGTCATCGCCTGCGGAAATATAGTATCCGCCAACACGGACGATAAAGTCCTGTGGTCCGGTCAAGCCGAGGGGGTTGGCCGAGGCGGTAGTACTCAGTGCCAAAGCCAGCGGTGCCAGGATGGGTGAAAATTTCAATATCCGTTTCATTCAAGGTAACTCCTTAAATACCCATGGAATCAAAAGTGTAATACACCGATTTTTGACTTAAGGGAAAAACAGCTCACTTTACGTGCCAAATAGCAAGGTTCAGGGGTTTTTCCTGAGTTGAACCGGCGGTAGCTACCCGGGCTCTGACGTAGCTTTCACATCTCAGCGACATTTCAGTCACATTTACGTTGCTAACCTCACAGCGTTTCACCAAATAAAAGCGGCAGATTGTTGCAGGGATAACAAAAGGGATCGCAATATGAGCAGGCAATTGAGACAGGTATCGTGGTTGACGCTATCGGCGTTGTTGATGGGAACTCCACTTTATACCCTCGCAGCAGAGGCGCCCGGTGCACTGACTATCGTCGTCAAGGATCAGAATACGGACCGGCCACTCTCATCCGCGCAGATCATGATCAGGGAACGGGAAACCGATTCCACGCGATCTGTGGTTACCGACGCGCAAGGTCGCATTGTCGTTGAACTGCTCGACCCCGGTCTCTACTCGGTAAACGTGGCCAAAGGCGGGTTCAGTACCTCCTATGAGCCAAGTGTGCGCGTGGTGACGCGCAAAAATGTAAAAATTGAATTTGAGCTTCTGGAGCAGGCGCTTGAGGAGGTGGAGGTTAGGGCGCAGCAACCTGATGCATTTGCATCCGCTAGCAGCACCTACCTGGATAGGGAAGCCTTGCGCAGTGCCGTTGGCGGTGGCTCAGATCCGCTCCTCTCACTGGACGGTTTGCCTGGCCTGGCATCCGCCAGTGAATTCGCAAGCTTTAGCGTACGTGGCCGTGGCCCGCGAGATAACCTGTTATTCGTTGATGATTTTCCTTTTGATAAAGCGGTGCACTTTGATGCAACTCTGGGGGAAGAGGAAGATGTCGGTGGTGGCGGCCGCTTCTCGATTTTCGCACCAAACGTAATCAGTGGTGCAGAATTTTCACCGGGTGGCTGGAGTGCGGCGTACGGCGGCCGGGCTGCATCGTTACTCAACCTGGAAGTTGCGGATGGCAATCCAAGCCCTTCGGCAAGTCTGCGCTTTGATATTGCGGGCTATGAAGTTGGTTACGATGGTCCTGCCGGTATTACCGAAGGCGCTACCTTGCTCGTTTCCGCTCGTCGATTGGACTTCGGCTCGTTTTTTGAAACGATCGAAGAACTCGACATTGGAGATCCTGTCCTGCGCGACTTCATCGTAAAGTCGGTCATACCAGTTAACCAGAACCACACCCTCGAAGTTCTACTGATCGATACACATGAAGATTACACCCGCGGCGTGACCCACGTTTTTGCATCGCCCAATTTCGAAGATGCTGCGCTTCAGGATTCTGAACAAGATAGTGATTTGTATGGCCTGACATTGCGATCACTGATCGGCGAAGAGGCTGTCTTGACCAACAAGGTCTACTACCGCACCAGCGACAAGATCAGTTCAGAGGGTGAATCATTTCCCGATCTCGTACCTGAGGGATCACCTGCGTCCAGTTTTCCAGTGCGGGAAGACATTATTACCATCGGTGAGGGTGAGACAGAGGTCGGCTGGCGAGGCGACTTCGAGACGGTGAATCAATGGGGCGTATTCAGTGCCGGTGTTCGAGTAACGCAAATTGATCTGGACTATAACACCGTCCTGGACGGCGATTGGATCCGGTTTGTCTATGACGACGATGACTTCAGGCCAGAGCCCGACCAGCGGTTTATTGTGCTGACGCCCGCGAACATCAACTCTTCACTAAGCCAGAACGAAACGAATTACGCAGGGTACGTAGAGCAGGCCTTTAAACGCGGCGATTGGGATGTTCGCACCGGTGTGCGGCTGGAGAGGGACGGCTTTGCAGACCAAAGCTTCGCGTCGCCCAGGCTCAGCGTCAATTGGCGACCGGGTAACACAATTAGATACTTTGCGACGGCAGGGCGCTTTCATCAGTCACCACGGTTTTTAGACATTGCCGCGAACGCATCGAACGACCTTGAGACTGAAGAAATCACGCACGCTAGCATCGGTTATGAATACGTCCCGAGCAACCGCTGGTCGGTGTTGACGGAAGCCTATTACCAGAACCTTGATAACCTGGTGGTCGACCTTGATCGGGCGAGCGGCACCTTTGCAAACATTGGTGACGGCACATCCTATGGTGTCGATATCGTGGCTAACAGTACGATTCGCGAGGGGATTTACGCTACCGCGACTTACTCCTACAACGATGCTAAAGTCGATCGGAAAGACGGTCGCGGTGACGTAGCCGCCGAATTCAGTCGCGAGCATGTCGCGACGCTCGGCCTGACCTGGGAAATCAGCGACCGCTGGAAGGTCGCCGGGCGCTACAAGTATCTTTCCGGCAGACCAGACGATGCGTTTATTATTCACTCAGACGTGTTGGGAGCAGGGCAACCTTTGCGCTACTCGAAAGAGATCACTGAGCGCAATGTCGGTCGCAAAAGCGGTTCTGCCATATTGAACGTGCGCGTTGACTATCGGCGCGCATTTGGCCCCATAGATACAACAGCCTTTCTTGATATCATCAACGTAACGGCAGCGTCGTCGAGCGACGACACTGATTTTGACTACCGTCGAGGCATTGAGGTGAAGGACGATAGCGAAGCCGAGCCGCTTATTGGTTTGCGGCTGGATTACGCTTGGTAAATCAGGCCTGCTAAATCGTGCCTTGTAAGGGGGGCAGTAGATGGTACATGCGCTAGGTGCGGCGCCAATCAGGGTGCTGATTGTCGAAGACAATCGCGATATTTGCGAGAACATTGCCGCGTATCTTGCAAAGCATAACTATGTTTTGGATTTTGCCTATGACGGTATCAGCGGTATGCACCTGGCGTTGACGAACCCGTTCGACGTGATTGTTCTGGACCTGATGCTTCCGGGGATGGATGGCCTGCGTTTCTGCCAAAAGCTACGGGCGGATGCCGAGGTAGAAACGCCCGTACTTATGCTAACCGCGAGAGACACGCTCGACGATAAACTCAAGGGATTCGAGGCGGGCGCTGATGACTATTTGATCAAGCCGTTCGCATTACAAGAGCTCCATGCGCGACTGCAGGCACTGTACAAGCGTAGTCACGGAAAAACCGCCAATCTGTTAACGGTAGCTGATCTGACGATGAATCGGTCTACGCTGCAAGTGCATCGCGCCGGGCGGCGCATCGATCTCACCCCTGCCAGCATGAGGCTACTTCAGCGTTTGATGGAGGAGGCTCCTTCCGTTGTGGCCCGCGATGATCTCGAAACGTTGCTGTGGGCCGACGAGCGCCCCGATGGCGATGCGCTTCGCTCGCATATGTACAAGCTGCGGCAGGCTATCGACCGGCCGTTTGGTAGCCCGCTGATTCATACGGTGCATCGCATTGGCTACCGAATTGCAGAGGATGCCCAGTAATGTACCGGTACAGTTTACGCAAGCGTGTCGCAATAGCATTTGCGCTGTGTGTTGCGGTACTCAGCGTGGTCTGGGGACTGGCTTTCTTCTCGGCGATCAGGCTGAGTGAGGACCGTGTACTGGCGACTCAGCTACAGCGTGCCGCCGAAAGTTATCCCTCTCTGACGATGCCCCTTCGCGGATACGATGAGATTGATAGCTTGCCGGAATCACTCAGGGAATGGGCGCAGACAAACCCCGAGGAGGGGTTGTACGAATTCGATACCGAAGAGTTACATGTGGCGGTAGTGCCTGCCGACAACGAACAGGGACACGCATTTGTGGTTTTCGACGTTGCCGGGATTGAGGCTGCGTCGTCCGAGGATTGGTGGTGGCTGCTCGCAATTACCGGGATCGTGGGTACCCTCGGTGCGCTGGGTTTCGGGCTTGGAATTTTTGTGATGCGCAGAGCGGTCGCGCCTGTGGTGCAACTCGCGAATGTGGTCGCGGACATTGATCCAGAAAAACTATCCGCCGAAGACCTCAAGCTCATCGAATCCAGCCGGTTCAGCGATGATGAGGTCGGGGTCCTCGCCAGGACCATTGAGAAGACGCTTGAGCGGATCAGCGCATTTGTTGAGAGGGAGAGATACTTTACCGGTTCCGCCAGTCATGAATTGCGTACGCCGATCACAGTAATCATGGGCGCGCTTGAGCTGCTGGAAGAGAGTGATCTGTCTGCGACCGATAGGAGGGTGGTAGACCGAGTGAAGCGCGCGACTTTCGAAATGAAAGCCACGATTGAAATGTTCTTGTGCCTCGCTCGCGAAACCGACGCTGGGCAGTATAACGAGCAGTTTCTGGTGATGCCGCTGGTAAGCCAGGCGATAGATCAGCAGCGTCACCTGTTAAGCGGCAAGTGCGTCGATGTTGAAATCGACTTAAACGATGCTGAAATCGCTGGTCTATCAAACCCGATAGCCTGCGGGCATTCACAGGCTTTTTCTATCGCGGTCAATAATCTGGTGCGAAATGCATTTGAGCATACACTGGACGGGCAGGGGCCGGTCACGATTCACATCAAAGAACGCGTGCTTTTTGTTACCAACCAGGTGAGTAATGAAGCGGGTGAGCGGCAAACACCGACCGAGGCGTCGTCACCCAACGGGTATGGTCTGGGTCTGGGTATCGTCCAACGGCTGTGCGAACGCAACGGCTGGTTGTTTTCATTGCACGCCGATGAGACGCGTGTAGCCGCCCGCCTTTCTTGGTGATGGCTACTTTTTCTACGTTTTTCCCGTCTCCTTTCGGCTTAGACTGATCGCCAGAGCCAGCTCTCGCAATTACTGATATCTGTGTATTTATCCAGTAGAATGGCGCCCATCACCAACTCAAGCCTCAACTCAGTACAGTCTCTTGCCTCAAGGATTCCTCCTCACTCGCCACGGCTTTGACCAGCGCGGCAGCACCTGCATCCACTACTGGCTGGCCACGCCCGAGGGCCCGGTCAAGCTGGTTATTGAAGGCGAGCGCCCGGTCTTTATGGTGAGGGTGGTAGACCGCCCCCAGGTGACCGAGGCGCTGGCCGGCGTGCCTTACGATTGGCAGCAGCTGGGCTTCCAGACCTTTGGCCGCGAGGAAGCGGCCATGCTGTATTTTCCCACCATCGACGCCCACCGCCGCGCCCAGACTCTGTTGATTGATCGCGGCTTGGAGGTTTTTGAGGCGGATTTTCGTCTCCACGACCGGTACCTGATGGAGCGCTTTGCCCGCGGTGGCCTCTACTTTGAAGGCGTGGCCCGGGCCAGAGACGGCTATACGGAATATCGCAACGTGCGCCTCAAGGGCGCCGAGGTGCAGCCGGATTTCACGGTGTTTTCCCTGGATGTGGAGTGCTCCGGCCAGGGAGAGCTGTATTCCATCGGTCTCTACGGCCATGGCGTGGAGGAGGTGTTGATGGTGGGCAAGCCGGAGGCCGCCGATACTACCATCCACTGGGTGGACGACGAGCGTGCGCTACTCCAGGCGCTGGAGTCCAGGATCCAATCCCTCGATCCGGACATCATCATCGGTTGGGCCGTGGTGGACTTTGATTTTCGGCTGCTGCTGAAAAGGGCAGGGCGCTACGGACTGCGCCTTAAGCTGGGGCGCGGCGGCACCGATGCGCGCTGGCGGGATGGCCGGGAGGGCAACCAGGGCTTTGTGACACTGCCGGGCCGGGTAGTACTGGATGGCATCGATGGACTGAAGAACGCCACCTACAGCTTTGAAAGCTTCAGCCTGGAGTTCGTGGCCCAGACGCTGCTGGGCAGGGGCAAGGATACCGAAGACGTGGACAACCGCCTGGCCGCGATTGAACACGACTTTCGCCATAACAAACCCAGGCTGGCCGCTTACAACCTGGAAGACTGCCGCCTGGTCTGGGATATCTTCCAACACACCCGCTTGCTGGATTACCTGCGCCTGCGGGCCCAGCTCACCGGCCTCGAGCTTGACCGCAGTGGTGGCTCGGTGGCGGCCTTTACCAACCTCTACCTGCCCAAACTACACCGCAGCCGCTATGTGGCGCCCAACCTGCCGGTCGACGGCGGCCTCGCCAGCCCGGGCGGTTATGTAATGGACTCCCGGCCGGGCCTGTACGACAACGTGCTGGTGCTGGATTTCAAGAGCCTGTATCCAAGCATTATCCGCACCTTCAAGATCGATCCTATGGGGTTGATTGAGGGGTTGGCCGAGGATCAGGCGGATGGCGATGCCATTCCCGGTTTTCGCGGCGCGCGCTTTTCCCGTGACAAGCACTTCCTGCCGGACATCATCACCAACCTCTGGGCCGAGCGCGACATCGCCAAGCAGGAGCAGGATGCCGCCCGCTCCCAAGCCATCAAGATCATCATGAACTCCTTCTACGGGGTACTCGGAAGTGGCGGTTGTCGTTTTTACGACACGCGCCTCGCCAGCTCCATCACCCTGCGCGGTCACGAGATCATGCAGCAGACGGCCCGCTGGATTGAGGAGATTGATGGAGGGAAACACCAGGTCATCTACGGCGATACCGATTCCACCTTTGTCTGGCTGAGCGGCCAACCCAGCCCGGAGGAAGCGGATGCGATCGGCAAGGGCCTGGCGAGTGAGATCAACACGCGCTGGCAGAACAAGCTCAAAGACGAGCTGGCGTTGGCGTGCGAACTGGAGCTGGAATTCGAAACCCACTACCAGCGTTTTCTGATGCCCACCATTCGCGGCTCGGAGGCGGGCTCCAAGAAGCGCTATGCGGGATTGGTGGTTAACGGTGATGAGGAAAAGCTGGTATTCAAGGGCCTGGAAACCGTGCGTAGCGACTGGACGCCCCTGGCCAAGCAGTTCCAGACCCAGCTCTATGAGATGGTATTTCACGGGGAAGATCCGACCGACTATATCCGCGAGATGGTGGAGAAAACCCGGGCAGGGAAGAAGGACGAGCAGCTGGTGTATCGCAAGCGGCTCCGACGCAAGCTGGAACAATACGTAAAAAACGTGCCGCCCCAGGTGCGCGCGGCGCGCATGGCCGATGAACACCGCCGCCAGCAGGGGCTGGAACCCCGCTACCAGAACAAGGGCTGGATTCACTACGTGATCACCCTCAACGGCCCCGAGCCAGTGGACTACCGTCAGTCACCGATCGATTACCAGCACTATATCGACAAGCAGCTCAAGCCCGTGGCCGATGCCATTCTGCCCTTCATCGACCTGGATTTTGACAGCCTGGTGGATGGCCAGCTGGGCTTATTCGGCGCTATAGACTAAGGGTCGACATCTAAGCCATTGAACAGAGTGCCGCGAGAGAGAGGTGTTCGTCGCAGAATTTTCCTGCAAGTGAATTTCGGCGCATGTCTGGTTTTCTGATGCCGGAGTTAAGTTAACCCCGAACGATTGCTCACTATACTCCCTCCGATTCAACAGTTAGCGGCGAGCTAAAAACGGGAGTGACGCAATGGCTTTGTGGAAACCGGATCCGTCTTTTTACCCTTCGGCAAAAATGGCCATGCAGGCGCCACCGGAACGCCACGCCTATGTCGCCGCATTGAATCCCGGAGGTGGTAAGCCGGACTCCATCTGCGTTGTGGACCTGGAACCGGGGTCTGATACCTACAGCCAGGTTGTGCACACCTTGGAGCTGCCCAATATCGGTGATGAACTGCATCATTTTGGCTGGAATGCCTGCAGTTCAGCACTGTGCCCCTATGCGCCCCATCCCCACCTCGAACGTCGCTACCTGGTTGTACCGGGGCTGCGCAGTTCGCGGATCTATATCATCGATACCAAGCCGGATCCGCGCCAGCCGCAGATCGTGAAAACGTTGGAACCGGAAACGGTGATGGCCAAGTCCGGTTACAGTCGGCCACACACGGTGCACTGTGGCCCCGACGCCATCTACATTTCCGCCATGGGGTCTGCCAATGGTGACGACGGCCCCGGCGGTATCTTTCTTTTGGATCACTTCAGCTTTGACGTGGTCGGTCCCTGGGAACTCGATCGCGGTGACCAGGAACTGGCTTACGATTTCTGGTGGCATCTGGCGGAAGATGTATTGATCAGCAGCGAGTGGGCCAAGCCGTCGCAATTTGAAAATGGCCTGGTGCCGGAGGACCTGTTAGCAAACAAGTATGGGCACCGCATTCACTTCTGGGACCTGCGAAAACGAAAACTGAAACAGTCCGTCGATATCGGTGCAGAGCACCAGATGCTGCTGGAGTTGCGCCCGGCCCACGATCCCACCAAGCACTATGGTTTTGCCGGTGTCGTGGTCAGTACCGAGGACCTGTCCGCGTCTGTGTGGACCTGGTACCGGGAAAACGACGAGTGGCAGATGAAAAAGGTCATCACCATTCCGCCCGTGCCTGCTGACGAGGCGGACCTGCCGCCGGCGCTAAAGCCCTTCAAGGCGGTGCCGCCACTGGTGTCGGATATCGACCTGTCCCTCGACGATCGCTTTCTCTATGTGGCCTGCTGGGGGATCGGCGAACTGCACCAGTACGATGTATCGGATCCGTTTAATCCGAAATTGACCGGCAAGGTAGAGATCGGTGGCATCGTGGCGAAAAAGGGACACCCGAAAAAAAGCGGACCACTACTGGGTGCGCCGCAGATGGTGGAAATCAGCCGCGACGGTCGGCGGGTGTATTTCACCAATTCGCTCTACAGCAGCTGGGACGACCAGTTTTATCCGGAGGGGATGACTGGCTGGATGGTGAAAGTGAACACGGATCCCGATGGCGGTATGAGTCTGGACCCGGACTTTTTTATTGATTTCGGCACTACCCGCGTGCATCAGGTGAGGCTTGAGGGTGGCGACGCTTCTACAGATTCCTACTGTTACCCTTCCTGAGGCAGTCGCACCCTGGCTGGCCGTTATCGCGCTGGGGGCCTTTCACGGGCTGAATCCGGGCATGGGCTGGCTGTTTGCGCTGTCCCGGGGGCTGCAGCAGCATAGCGAAAAGGTCATCTGGGTTTCGTTGCTGCCGATTGCTGTGGGTCACGCCGCGGCAATCGCCGCCGTGGTTATTCTGGTGTTTGCCGGGCTGCAATGGATCTCGCTTGACGCACTGCGCTGGCTGACCGCTGCGCTGCTGCTCGCCTTCGGTCTGTACAAGCTGGGGAATTATTACCGGCATCCGCGCTGGGTGGGCATGAAAGTCGGCAATCGCGACCTGTTTTTCTGGTCTTTTCTGATGGCCAGCGCGCACGGTGCCGGCCTGATGCTGGTGCCCGCGCTGCTGGGCCTGGCCGACACTCACGGCGGTGCCCATTCAGGCCATCACATGGACGTGTCCGGCAGCAGTAACCTTGTGCTGGCGGTCGTATTACACACACTGGCGATGCTGCTGGTCATGGGCGCTGTGGCCTGGATCGTCTACCGCAAAGTGGGGCTCGCGGTGCTGCGGCGACAGTGGATTAACTTCGATTTGATCTGGGCCATCGCGCTGCTCGTGGTAGGGGCGATCGCTCTGTATATTGCGCTGGCGCATTGATCTGGCTGAGCGGTCGACCCAGCTGTGGCGCGAATGCCCGATGAACGCCGCCAGCAGGGGCTGGCACCCCGCTACCAGCACCAACTCGACCGGAAACTCTAGCCGATGCCAAATTGCCCTTCATAGACCCGAATTTTGACACTCTGGTGGATGGTCAGCAGGGCCTGTTCGCGGTGTAGAATGCCTCCCTCGCTCATCACCGGAGAACACGCGCTATGACCACTTCCCTCGACTTCTATCCAATCGGCACCCCCGGCACACCCTGGGGTGATGCGGAGCGGGCCGAATGGCTGTCGCGACAGACCCGCCAGCGCAGCTACGAGTCTGAGGTGGTCAGCAAGATTGAGGGTCTGCGTGATCGCTTCGATGTGGCAGAGTACGGCCGTCTGGAATACGGCGATGAGCGCTTTCCGTTGTTGGCGATCCGCAGCCGCGACTGGAATGACGATCTGCCGGTGGTGCTGGTGACGGGCGGGGTACACGGCTATGAAACCAGCGGTGTACACGGCGCGCTTGAGTTTGTTGATCAGCATGCCGCGGACTACGCCGGTCGCGTCAACCTGCTGGTGGCACCCTGCATCAGCCCCTGGGGATACGAGCGCATCCACCGCTGGAACCCGAACGCCATCGATCCGAACCGCTCTTTCTACGAAAACAGCCCGGCGGGAGAGTCCGCCGCGCTGATGCGACTAGTAGCGCCGGTGGTTGATCGCGTGGTGATGCATATCGACCTGCACGAAACCACCGATACCGACGAAACCGAGTTCCGCCCCGCACTTGCCGCCCGCGACGGCAAGCCGTTCACGCCGGGTGGCATTCCCGATGGCTTCTATCTAGTGGACGACAGCGAGAACCCGCAGCCGGAGTTTCAGCAGGCCGTCATCGCGGCAGTAGAGAAGGTTACCCATATCGCCCCGGCCGATGACAACAACGAAATTATCGGCTCGCCGGTGGTTGCCCGCGGTGTTATCGAGTACCCGCTCAAGAAGCTGGGCCTCTGCGCCAGCGTCACGAATGCAACCTACAAGACCACCACCGAGGTCTATCCCGATAGCCCCCGCGCCACGCCCGAACAGTGCAATACCGCTCAGGCGGTTGCCGTGTGTGCGGCGATCGATTACGCGCTGGCGCACGGCTAACAGGAATATGAAGTCGGCGAGGCGGCTGGCAGGTCGCCTCCGCCGACGATCAAAAGAAGATCTATGAAAGTACCCAAGAGATTACAACCGCTGGTCGACGACGGCATGATCGACGAGGTCATGGCGCAGTTGATGAGTGGTAAGGAAGCACAGGTGTATGTGGTGCGCTGCGGCGATAGCTTGCGCTGCGCCAAGGTCTTCAAGGAGGCCAAACAGCGCAGCTTCAAACAAGCGGTGCAGTACCAGGAAGGCCGCAAGATGCGCAACAGCCGCCGCGCGCGGGCGATGTCGAAGAAGACCCGCTACGGCCAGAAAGAGCAGGAACAGGCCTGGCTGAGTGCCGAGGTCGATGCGCTGTATCGACTGGCGGCGGCCGGCGTGCGTGTTCCCGAGCCCTACGGCTTCGTCGACGGTGTGTTACTGATGGAACTGGTGGCCGATGACGAGGGCTATGCGGCCCCGCGGCTGGATGACGTCACGCTGACTGCGGAGCAGGCCCGCGAGTATCACGGCCAGGTGATGGCCGACGTCGTGCGGATGTTATGTGCGGGCCTGGTACACGGCGACCTGTCCGAGTTCAACGTGCTGCTGGACCGCGATGGCCCGGTGATCATCGATTTGCCCCAGGCGGTGGATGCGGCCGGCAACAACAACGCCGCCATGATGCTGCAGCGCGATGTCGACAACATGCGCGCCTACTTCGGCCGCTTCGCCCCTGAACTATTGGCGACCGATTACGGCCGGGAAATCTGGGCGCGGTATGAAGCGGGTGAACTGCACCCGGAAATTACTCTTACCGGAGTGTTCGAGCAGGACGCGAGCAGCGTCGACGTCGCGGACCTGATGGCCGTCATCGACGATGTTCGCGAAGAACAGGTCGAGCGTATGGCGCCGGCCTGGGAGGAATAGGGCCAGGTGTTGGCGCATCGTTGAGGCGGGGCAGCAGCGAAACGCGCTGAATTGTTTTTCTGGTGCTACTTCGTATGGGGAGCCGTCGGGGTTTCAGCAGCGGCGGGCCACACCAGGCCCGCGCGTATCGCCACCAGTAGAACGACAAACGACATTTCCAGTGCAAGGAAGACGCCGATGGGGTGGTCGGGTACGCCTTGTATCAGCAGGTAGATCAAATAGAGCGTGGCGAGCAGGTTGCTGGCCAGGGTGATGCTGAGCGCGTAGCCTCGCGCTTGCCATAGCGGCTTGCTGAGCAGGATATTCAATACGGCGGTGCCGGCGAGCATCGCGCCGGGCAGTATCAGCAGCAAGCGTCGGATCAAGTCATTATCCTCGCTCGTTATCTGCGACCACACGGCGACGAAGTGGCCGTTGGCACCGAGGGTGAGCAGGGCACCAAGAAGCAACGCGCTGACTGCGGCAAGATTGTACAGGGGGTTGCGCTGTACACCCTCTGTAGAACTAGAAGCCGACATCGTGTCCTCCGGCGGTGGCCAGACCGCATTCATAGGCAAACACTACGGCCTGGGCGCGATCGCGCAACCCCAGCTTGGACAGCACACTGGAAACGTGGGTTTTTACGGTGGCCGGGCCAATAAACAGGGCCGCGGCAATTTCCGCATTGCTCTTACCTGCGGCAATCGCTGCCAGCACTTCGCGCTCCCGCGTGGTCAGGCGCTCCAGACGCTCCGCCAGGTTGTGGCCGGTTCCCAGTTTTTGCGCGAACTGGCTGATCAGGCGCTGGGTGATATCCGGTGAGAGCATGGCGCCACCATCGGCAACGGTGCGCACCGCTTCGACCAGTGACTCGGGGGGAATATCCTTGAGCACAAAGCCACTGGCACCTGACTGCAGGGCGCGGAATACGTATTCGTCGGGATCGAAGGTGGTGAGGATGATCACCCGGCAGGTTTTGTTGCCGGGTTCCGTTCCTTCCTCTGTTTGTAAGATGCGCGCGGTGGCTTCCAGCCCGTCCATCTCCGGCATGCGGATGTCCATCAGGATGATGTCCGGCAGGTGCGTGCGTGCGGCTTCGATGGCGGCAACGCCGGTGCCGGCTTCGGCCACCACTTCAATATCGGGCTCGTTGTCCAGCACCAGAGCAAAGCCGCGCCGCACCAGTGCCTGATCATCCACCACCATAATGCGTATCATCGGGCTCTCCCTTCTTTCGTCGGCAATTGTGCAGACACTTCAAAGCCACCCTCATCGGTCGCGGCAGCGTGAAGGTGGCCGCCGAGCAGTTCCGCTCGTTCGCGCATACCCGCAATGCCGTGTCCACCGCCTGGTTGTTCATCAGCTAGTTGTTCACCACCAGGTTGCTTGCCGCTGCTGTCCCCGTCGTCGCGCACAAAAATCGCAAGCTGTTCCGGGGCAACGCGCACGCGCACTTGCACGCTGGCTTTGCCGCCGACGTGTTTAATCACGTTGGTTAATGATTCCTGAATGATGCGATAAGCCGCGAGGGCGACACGGGCAGGCACGTTCGCAAGCTCGCCGTGGGTTTCATAATCCACCCTGGCTACGACCTGCCGCACCTTTTCGATCAGGGCAGGGATATCGCTCAGATCGGGTTGTGGGGCAAGTTGCGACGCGTCACTGGCCGGGCGCAGTACGCCCAGTAAATGCCGCATCTCTGACAGGGCGTGGCGGCCAGCGGATTCCACCGCCGCCATGGCCTCACTGGCTGCCTCGGGATTGTTGCGGCAGATGGTCCTGGCGGCGCCGGCCTGCACGGTCATCAGGCTCACCTGATGCGCCACCACGTCGTGCATTTCGCGCGCGATGCGGGTGCGTTCGGCCGCTACCGCGCGCTCAGAGTCGGCATTGCGTTCCCTCTCCAGGTATTCGGCGCGCTCTTCCAATAAACGCAGGTATTCGCCGCGAAAGCGCAGCCGCCGACCGATGTGCCACAGCGCCCATACCAGCACCAGCGCTATGGTGCCTTCGGCGGTCAGCTCAATCAGTAACCGCTCATCGAGCACCACGTAAGCGAGCGCGCCCAGTACGCCGATCACACTGGCCCGGCCATTGGCTTCGTATCGGCCAAGGCTATAGAGCGAAAAGGCCAGGGCCACGATGCCCTCGGCAGGCAAGCCCAGTTCTAGCGCCAGCGTGGCTCCGAGTACCACGGCGTGCGTCTGCCATGGGTGGGTGCGGCGCCACAGCAGGGCGAAACAGCCAATGAAGGCACATTGAAAAGCCACTACATCCCACAGGTTTCGCAGGGCTAGCACTTCGTTTGCGCCATCGTGCGACCACATCAGCAGTGTCAGGACGAAGGCGCACAGGGCGATGAGCAGGTCGGTCAGCTGTGGCCAGCGCGCGAAAGGCCCGCGAAATGGCTGCCACACCGGCAGCTTCGGTATCTCGGGGCTGGCACCGGCGGCATGCGAAGCCTGCGGAATGTGGGACGGAGATTTCATTCCCGAATGCTAAACCAGGCCCCACCAGCTGTCATGAGTCTTGCGGGGGAGGACACAACACGGCCATCTCCCTCCTTTGGGGGAGGCCAGATTACTGCCTGTGGCCGATGTGTGGGCTGGGGAAAAGGCGGAGCATATCCGCCAGACACTTTCAGCCAAAGATCGTGAGGGCCGCGCGCTGCGCAATGTGAGCCAGTGAGGCGCGGGCCCCGTTCCATCAACGCAGGGAGAATAACGATGAATGACGCTGTACTCAGCACAACAATGCGCCGCCCATTCGATACACGGCGGGCCGTCCAGCTGACGGCGACAATCTGGTTTGGTATTGCGGCGGTGGGCCACGGGATATTCCTCGCCTATATTCTTGCCGTCTTTTTTCCACCGATTGCCCAGTCCGGGCTGGCTGGTCTACAGGACCTCGAGCACCTTCCGGCGGGTTTTCGTGAGGGCGATATGCTTGGCAACCTGGCGGCGGTGGCGCACGTGCTACTGGCGGCAATTGTGATCGGTGGTGGTCCACTGCAGCTGATTCCTGCGGTGCGCCACCATGCCCCGACGTTTCACCGGTGGTTGGGGCGCAGCTACTTGCTGGCGGCCGTGATTAGCAGCGTGGGCGGGCTGTATATGATCTGGACCCGGCATTCCCTCGGGAACATGGTGTCCCAGGTCACCATCTCGATTGACGGTGTGCTGATTCTGGTATTTGCGTTCATGGCGCTGCGTACTGCCATGGCCCGCCGCTTGGCAGAACACCGCCGCTGGGCGTTGCGCCTGTTTATGGCGGCGAGCGCGGTGTGGTTCTTTCGTGTGGCTTTGATGGGTTGGGCGACGCTGACCGGTGGTTGGGGAATTGACTGGGAGACCTTCACCGGGCCGTTTGTGTACGCGCTCGGCGCTGGGCAGTACCTGCTCCCTCTGGCCATGCTGCAATGGTATTTCCATTGCCAGAGGCGCGAAGCTGGGCAGGGCACGCAGCTTGCTTTTGTATCCACTCTGGTGCCGCTCACCCTGTTTATGGCCATTGGTATTTTTGCTGCCACCATGGGTATGTGGTTGCCGAGGATGTAAGCGAGCCAGCCTTTTTTCTAGGGAAGGTAGTTCTATGTGCGGTGGCTTTACGCTCGAATAGTTATAAGGAACTGGCACCTTACTCATACACGTATCACTAGACTTTTAGCTGCGTATTTGTCCCTGAGCAGGAGCGTCTGATGAACGTGAAAGCACTGACCTTTGCAGGCTTACTGGTATTGGCCTTATCTGCGGCACAGGCGCAGTCGGTCGGTTCCAAAGCGGTAACACCGGATACTTTCATCCGCGCGGAAACGGACAACATGTATGCGGCAATGATTGAGAACGCCGGCGGGACGAACACGTTTTTTCATTTTCGGGAGCCTACACCGCTCGATAAACAGACGGTGGTGCGTATGAACCGCGATGTGCTCTATTCTGGTGGTGTATTCGATGCCAAGGATGGTATCACTATCAATTTTCCGCAGCTTCCGGACGATCGGTATGCCTCCGTCTACATTATCGATAATGATCACTATGTAGTGGACATCATCCATGAGCCCGGCACGCATACCGTAAAGGGCGATACCCGCTTCCTGTACGTGATCGTCCGGATTCAGTTAAAAGACCCTGCCAGCGAGCAGGACGTCGCACTTGTGAATAGTCTGCAAGACCAGTTCAAGGTGACTTCCAAAACCGGTGGAGACTTTCCCGGGTTTCTATGGGACCGGAAGTCACTTGATGCATTGCGCAGTGAATACGAAGAGGGCAGCAAAAAGTTCGATAGCTGGGCCGGAATGATGGGTAAGCGCGGGGAGGTAAACGAGGAAACCCGCCACTATGCGGCGGCAGCGGCCTGGGGGCTTCTTCCTGAGTATGAAGCCACATACCTGAACTATCTGCCTCCTTCAGCGAGTGCCGACAAGTGTTATTCCGCACGCTATCAGGTGCCTGAAAACGAAGGGTTTTGGTCCATCACCGTCTACGGCAACGACGGCTTCATGAAGAGTGATAACAACGTTTTCAATGCGGCGAACACCGAACTGAATGACGATGGTACTTTTACAGCCTATTTCGGTTCCGAAGCGGCCTGCGGAAAAGTCGCCAATCGTGTCGATACCAGCGATGGCTGGAATTTTCTGTTTCGTATATATCGGCCTGGAAAATCTGTGCTTGATGGCTCGTATACCCTGCCTGACGTGAAAGAGGTAGACCGGAACAATGGATAGGGCTGGTCGGTTGGGTTGAGAGTTGCACCTGACCGGCTGTGGCAAAACATGGCGAGACTGACGAACACGGAGCGGGATTATGGCGCCGTCGCCATACTGCTCCACTGGCTGATGGCGGTATTGCTTATCGCGCTCACCGCCCTTGGTGTGTATATGAGCGGCCTTCCGGATGTCGGGTTCGACAAGACAAAGCTGACGCTGATCGTGTATCACAAGGAGTTCGGTATATTGGCGTTGGGGCTGGCGATGTTGCGACTGGCATGGCGGGTGACCAATGCCTTACCGGCGCTGGTAAAAGAACTTCCCGATTGGCAGAAGGTGACGGCGCGGTTTGTGCACCTGTGCTTTTACGCCTTGATGTTTGCCTTACCGATCAGCGGTTGGTTAATGTCTTCCGCCGCGAGTATTCCGGTGTATTTCTTTGGTGTCCGATTGCCGGATTTGATTCCGCACAACGAGTATCGCTTCCAGTTATTGATCGAGGTGCACAAATGGCTGGGGTATGCCTTGATTGGCTTTATTCTGCTACACGCCGGTGCTGCATTGCGGCACCACTTCATTTCCCGGGATAACACTCTGAAGAAAATCCTGCCCGGCCCTAATCGGTAATGCCAGGGGTTATGGCATTTGTTCCAGAGCAAACAGCGCTATCTGTCGCAACGCATTCGCAGCGGCGTCGTTGGCTGCCACTACGCCCACATCTGGGGATTCCTGCAGTATGGGTTCCCGTAGTGAAATGCTTCTGCTCGCAATGATTCGATTTGAGGCGCCCTCAATAAGCTGTACCCGGAGGGAGAGATGGAACTCCGCTGGTGTGGATGTGTAGTCCTGCGCAAATTCTACGATCTCTGTATGCAGCGCGAAATTGTGGGGGCCGAAGTAGGGTGGTGTTGCTACCGCTTCAAAGTAGTTTGTGTTTTCCAATGTCCGGGCCAGTAACGGAAGGAGCATCTGTGCCGGTGTTGCTCCCCATTGGTGGTGGCGGTAATAGCCAACCTGATGTGGCTCTGTGCGATACGCCATGCGGATGGTGTCGTAAACGGGATTGATGCCGGGGGGTAGTATCAACAACGTTACCGGATGGCTTTGCCGCAGGGGGACTTCGCGGGGAAGCTTGTCAATTACGGCTACCCGGATGTCACTTTCCACCGGCGAGAACAATGTACAGCCGGAGATCAATAACGCGGAAGCCAGCACCACAAGGCGTATGGCAGTACTGGCATGAGGTAGCACGCTCCCATACCCCCGTTCACTCATTCGGTTTCGCCTGGGCCAAGGGGCGGGGGCGTGCTGCCGCGCAGGAGAACGGCCGGATTGCGGTTGATCTTGTCTGTAAGGCGCGTCATGGAATTGGTCAACTGATTCAGGGTCGCCATGGTGCGGTAGGCCTCGGGCAGCACCTGCAGCTGGAGTGCATTGACGGACTGGTTGCTTGCCTCCAGCAGCGGGCCGAGTTGGCCGCTTGCGTGTTCGGTATTAGTGATAATCGTATTGAGCCGCTGCTGGTTCCCAGCGAGCATCTGGCTGACCTGCCTTAGCGCGTGAACGGTATCGCTGCTTGAATCCAGCAGCGGGCCGAGCCGGCCACTGGCGTGCTCGGTATTCGCGATGATTGTACTGAGCCTTTGCTGGTTCTCTGCAAGCATCCGGGTGACTTGCTGCAGGTTGCCGACCGCCTGCTGGAAGGCAGCAATGGTGTCTTTATCCAACAGGGTGCGCAGCAGTTCGGTCAGCGATTGTACGTTCTGGTTGACCTGGCTGATGGCGGTATCCAGGTTGACCGAGCGGGAAGGGGTGTTGGGTATGCGCGGATAGCGTGCGCCAGGGGCAGTGGTAAGTGGGCCCTTATCGGTACCCGTGTTCTCGAGCAGCACATAGACATAGCCGGTGAATCCGCGGGTCGCGAGTCCGCGGGCGGTAATGGTGGCGACGGTTGCCTTTGAAACAGGCGCGTCGTTTTCGACATCCAGCAGGATACGAACGGAACTGGGGCCGGTGAGTTCCACCTCGGTGACTCTGCCCACGTCTACCCCGTGGAACTCCACCGGGGCACCGGCAATCAGGCCGGATACGGAGTCTTCGGTGAGGATCTGATAGGTCGTGAAGCGGCCGGCGGTCTGGTAGTACCAGATCGCACCCGCGATGACGCCCGCGAGCACCATGGCCGCGAAGACCCATCGTGCCCGGCTCGCAGTGCTGGTCGTCATAAAAGACCCCTCCGACGGTGAGATCGGCCCGAGTTGTGGCCAGTCCAAGTCTAGATCAAATTATCGGCGGCTAATTGGCTAACCCGGCGGGGGCGGTGTGGGGCGGATAAGGGGGGAATGCGGGCAGTTTAGAGTGAGCGACGAGCATGGCCGTCGGTTCGCCGGCAATAAAAAAGGGCGGAGATTCCCGTCCTTCTTCAATTAAGCTGCTGTCTGATGATCGGCGGACGGCTGGTTCAGGTCGATAAACTCGTTGATCTTGTACTGTAGATAGATCGAGTTGAAGAAGAAAGTCAGGATCGGGCTCAGCGTGTAAGTCGAGCCGGTGCTTTTGCTCATTAGGTCCTGCAGGCGATTTTTGACCTTGAACAGACAGGTAAGGTAAGCCACCAGATACCCGATGTTCGCCAGCAGGAAAATCCCTTCCATCTCCGGGAATGCGTACTCCGCCAAAAAGGTGAGCGCGTAGAGTGAAACCATTGCAACAAGCCAGGCGGACGCGATCTGATTTTCATGGATACGGTTGGCGGTCTGGGCGCGGGTAAAGGTCCAGTAGATGGGGTAAATGCCCAGCGTGATGATAGTGAGTAAAAATACCCACCAGGCACTGAAACGCTGGAAGTTACCCGAGATCATATCTTCCGTAGTCACTGTGAGGTCGGAAGTCGGCGCGCTATATGGATTGTTTTCCATGTCAGAGAACTCCTGTGCTCTTATTTTTGTCGTTTAAATACGCACAGCAAGATTACCATGTGGCGCGAAAATTCGAATCGCTTTTGGTGTTGGTTGTTTATTGAGCAGGATTTGCGCGGGCTTCAGGTGCCTATGACTTCAGCGTTGAGTGTGACCTCGGAATTTAGGGAGTTGGTCACCAGGCAGCTTTCCTCGGATTTCTCCAGCAGCTTGTGCGCCTTTTCCATATCTGTGCCTTCGGGCACTTCCAGTCGGGCGTTGATGGTAAACGCCGTGAAGCAGGTCTTGCGCCCGTCCTTGTCCAGCGTTCCCGTGGCATTACATTCCAGTGTCGTCCACTCCAGCTTGGAGTGCTTGGCGATGGCGCGAAAGGTCAAGATGAAGCAGTCCGCTACCGCCGCCACCAGCAAATCCTCAGGGGACCAGCGGTCTCCCGGGCCATCGAACTGAACCGGGGCTGCCGAAGCGATCGGTTCGACACCGTCTGCGGTAAGGGACACTTCGCCCTCATAGCCCGCACTGGCAGTCACCTGATAGTGGTGGGGAAAAGCTTCCATGGAGCCTCCGTAGCATAGGTTGGTAAGGGCTTTTAAATTACATCAGAGTAGTGTCGTTGCCATACGATGACCACGTACCATATACAGTGCGATAGATTCGTCAAAGGTCCTATTGTGGGAGCATGAAGCGGTTAGTTTTTCCGTCGATAATGCATTAGCACAATATCTCGCCCCTGTTTCTCGTAAGTATGGAATCGATCCACGATGGCGGAAGGCTGGCCCGCGGGTGCGACTTCGCTAAACCCGAGGGAAGCATAGAATGGCACCAGATGCCGGTAGGGGAAGGTATAGGTCTGTGTGTCGTACTTTTCGGCCATGCTCTTCAGCAGCAACCGTGCAACGCCGCGACCCTGCCAGTCCGGCGCCACGGCAACGCCCGCCAGTAACTGGCTGTCTGTCAGCTGTCGCAGGCATCCGCAGGCGATGATGCTATGCTGCCCATCCCTGACCACTGCGCAGGGATCGTGTCGCTTCGCCTTACCGCGAAACTTGTACGCACGATAGAATTTGTTGGCCAGTGGCATCTCCGCATCCGAGAGCCACTGCATTGAGAGAGAATCTGTCCCCAAAGCATCACTTGCCATTATCTATGCCGCGCCAAGTCTGTCCTACCTGCCAACGCCCACTCAATGTCTGCTACTGCAGCGCGCTGGTCCATATTCCCAATCGAATCAGGGTGCTGATCATACAGCACCCCCTGGAGCAGAAGCACCCGTTCAACACCGGGCGCATGGCGCAGCAGTGCCTGGATAATAGTGAATTGATTGTGGCCGAGCATCTGACCGACGACGCGTTGGCGCAGTTGTTACGGCCCAATTCGGCGCTGCTCTACCCGTCCCTTGCCTGGCTGCCGGAAGTGGAGCAGGTGGCACGGGGCTCAGCACTCGCGGCGTCACTGGAGCAGTTGGTGGTAATCGATGCGAATTGGAAAAAGTCCAAAAAAATCCTTCATCTGCACCCGAAGTTGCAGCAGTTACCCCGGGTCAGCTTTGAGGGGAACTTGCGTTCTGGTTATCAAATCCGGCATTCCTCGATGGAAAACAGCCTGTCGACCATAGAGAGCATCGTGATGGCGATGCAGCAGCTCGAATCGGACCGCGATTTCCAGGCAATGTTGCGGCCCTTCGCCAGAATGATAGAGCTTCAGACCGAGTGTGCAGCGCCTGCTCCAGACAGGGAATGACTGCGCAGGCTTCAGATCCGGATAGCTTCGGCGGGCGTGCCGCTCTTCTTGTATAGCCAGCCGTTTCTGATGGGAAATAGCCCGGTTCTTGCCTACAATACGCCGCTATTTTCCCCAATCGAGCCTATTCTGTGACCACTTCCGAATCCAATCACCCCCGCGAATTCCAGTCCCTGTCGCTGCAACCGTCCCTCCTCAAGAACCTCGAGGACCTCGGTTACGAGCGTCTGACGGAAATTCAGGCTGCGGCACTGCCGGCGATCGTGGATGGCAAGGACGTGATCGGCCAGGCCAAGACCGGCTCGGGCAAGACCGTGGCGTTTGGTCTGGGGCTGCTGCACAAGCTGCGGGTAGAGCAGTTCCGGGTGCAGTCGCTGGTGCTGTGTCCCACCCGCGAGCTGGCGGACCAGGTGGCGCGGGAGCTGCGCAAGCTGGCGCGGGCGATTCACAACATCAAGATCCTGACCCTGTGTGGCGGCATGCCCTTCGGGCCGCAGATCGGTTCCCTCAAGCACGGTGCCCATATCGTGGTAGGTACGCCCGGTCGCATTGAAGACCACCTGCGCAAGGGCAACCTGGACCTGAGCCGTGTGGAGACCCTGGTGCTGGACGAAGCGGACCGCATGCTCGACATGGGGTTTCAGGCAGTGCTGGACCAGATTCTGGCGGAACTGCCACAGCAGCGGCAGACACTGTTGTTCTCCGCCACTTACCCGAAAACCATCGATGCCCTGGCGACCAGGGTCCTGCGCAATCCGGTGAAGGTGGAAGTAGCTGCGGCGCATACCCAGAGTACCATCGAGCAGAATTACTACCGGGTGGAAAACAACGAGGCGCGACCCGCAGCCTTGTATCAGCTGCTGGCAAATTACGATGCGTCTTCCGCGCTGGTGTTCTGCAATACCAAGAAAGAAACCGACGAAGCGGCACAGACCCTGAAGCAAGCCGGTTTTGCCGCGCTCGCACTGCACGGCGATATGGAGCAGAAGGATCGCGACCGTACCCTGGCACTGTTTGCCAACGGCAGCGCTTCCATCCTTGTGGCAACGGATGTTGCTGCGCGCGGGCTGGATATTGAAGAGTTGCCGGTGGTGGTGAACTACCACCTTTCCCGCGACCCGGAAGTGCACGTGCATCGCGTGGGCCGTACCGGCCGGGCAGGGCAGAAGGGGGTGGCACTCTCCCTGGTGAGCAAGAAGGAGATCTACAAGCTGGAGCGGCTGGAAGAGCAAATGCAGCAGAAGATTACCCTGCAGGAAGTACCGGAGCTGCCCCGCGGCTTTGCCCCAACTCGGCCGGTCATGGCGACACTGCAGATCGACGGCGGCAAAAAGCAGAAAGTGCGCGCGGGCGATGTGGTTGGTGCACTCACCGGCGATGGTGGTATCGATGGTAATCAGATCGGCAAGATTCAACTGTTCGATTTTTCTACCTTTGTTGCCGTAGAGCGCCCGGTTGCCAAAAAAGCCCTGAACAAGCTCGCCAATGGCAAACTGAAAGGTCGCAAGTTCCGCGCTCGCATTGTTGGTGTTTGATGTATTTGCGGTGCGGGTTTCAATAGAGCGCAGCTGGTAGTCGTTGCATCGTAGGCAGCGAGAATTGGTTTCAGCCGAGAGGTATAATCCGCCTTTTCTCGACCTACGGAGTGACCTGTGAATTTCCGATCCCATATTGCACGGATGGCGGCTCCGCTGCTGTTGTGCCCGCTAGTCGCAGCTGCGGATGTCTCACCGGTAGCGCAAAAGACCGCGGACTACGCGGTGGACAAATACGAAGCGGCAATGACCGACACCCTCGCCGAGCTGGTGCAATTCAAAACCGTGGCGCGGGAAGACATCCCTCTCGAGAAGAACCCGGAGTTCTCCGGCTTCAAGCGCACCCTGTGTGATACCGCCGAGGCACTTGGCCTGGAGTGTGAGGACCACGGCTATGTGGTAATCGTGGCTCTGGGGCAGGGCGAAGAAAAGATCGGTATCGTCACTCACGGCGATGTGCAGCCGGCCAATCCGGCCAAGTGGAAAAAAAGCCCGTTCGAGCTGGATCGTACCAGCGAGCCGGGCAAGTTGATTGCCCGCGGCAGTGAGGACGACAAGGGCCCCATTGCCACTGCCCTCTACGCGATGAAGGCCATCAAGGATCAAGGCGTGCCGATGAAGCGGCGCGTGGAGCTGATTGTTTACCTGGCAGAAGAATCGGACTGGGAGCCCCTAAAGGCGTTCCTGAAAGATTACGATATGCCCGCATACAATATCACCATCGACGCAAGTTACCCGGTGGTGACTGCTGAGAAAGGCTGGAGCGAAGTCCGCGCGACCTTTGCCCAGTCAGCGGTAAAGGATCAGGGCAAGCCCTACCTGAGTGATTTCCATGGTGGCTACTTCCGCAGTCAGGTGCCTGACGAGGCCCATGCCAGCATCGCCAACCCAACCCCCGCACTGGAGAAAGCGATCCGCGCCCGCGCTGCGACGCACCCGAAAGTGAAGTTCGAATTCGCGAATAACGACGGTGTATTGGAAATCACCGCGCGCGGTGCGGCCACCCATAGCTCCGAGCCGGAACACGGCATCAACGCCATTGCCTTCCTGGCGGATGTGCTGGGCAACTACGATTGGCCGGCCAATGCCCCCGGCGCCACGGTGCGTTATATCAACGACTTGATTGGCACCGGCATCGTCGCCGAGCAGTTTGGTGATATCGCCTACAGCGATGATTTTATGGGACCGATGACCGGCGCCCTGACCATGGTGAAGGCCGACGACAACGGGCTTACCAGCTACCTGAACCTGCGCCGCCCTACCGGCAAGTCCGCGGAACTACTGGACAAGCAGATCAACAAGGCCATCGACAACTGGCAGAAAGAGACCGGCATCCAGATGGCCGATGTGGGCGTGAGCCTGGGGGAGCCCTACCGCGCGGATGATGCACCCCATGTGCAACCACTGCTGGAGGTGTTTCGTCACTTCACCGGTATCGAGGACGCGGGCCCGGTATCCATCGGTGGTTCTACCAACGCCAAGTTGTTGCCCAATGCGGTCAGCTTCGGCCCGTCAATGCCGGGCAAGGCCTACACCGGTCACTCAGAGCATGAATTCATTACCGTTGACCAGCTGCGCCTGAACCTGGAAATGTATACGGGGATGATGATCGAGATCGCCAATCTGTAGGTTTGATCGAAGGTATTACTACCACGCAGAGCAAAAAAGGGACTGACATTTCAGTCCCTTTTTTCTTTGTAAGGGTTTCCTGTAGGGCGGTCAGGTGAGTGCGTGGGGCCGCGCTCCCCAGTGGCCGTTTCCAATGGTGGTAAAAAGTAGAAAGTTCCCGGGGCGTGGTTGGCGCCCTGATTGGCGAAGAAAGCTATGGGAAAAATCGCCAGACGAAAATTCACAGGGCGCAAATTCTGCTCAATCCGCTATTGATTGCTCTGTGCTTCTCGCCGTGAAGTTTGGATCTTATTCAGGTATCTGGAGGCGTCATTACTTCCAGCGATTGCCGATACCTTTGTTAAGCTCATGGCAAGATCGCGAATACTGTGGCCCCTTTGGGGACCATCAGCATAAAAATCTAGCCAGATTGTAGACTTTCCACTCTTCCCGGGCGACCAATCGAAATTGAGGTCAGGATCTATCCCTTTCCTTAATAGCTCAAGGATTTCCCCTTTTTCGTATACGCGTGTTGCATTGTATGGATACCTTGGGCCTTTTGAAAAAAGAGTGAAGAGTCGGCCTCTATTCGGTGAGGGATCAAAAACGATAGATTGGGAATTTTTGAAAAACCTCTGTGAATATTGCGCCAAACCGCCGCCAAGGGAGTGGCCAGTAAACACGATTGAGTCGTACCTCAGTTCGTCTGTTTCCGCTTGATTGATAATGGAATTGGAAAAGTCGAGGGCAGCGTCGAACTGGGTTCTTCCAAATATTTTTGGTGCAACGACTAGGTTTCCTTTAAAGAAGTCTTTCCAAATGGAATCCGTTCCCCTGAACGAAATCGTAAGTTCATGATTGTCAGTTATCCAAGCATTCGCATAGAAACCGATGTCTGATTCTTCGTTCTCTACACAAGTGTTTTCTTTTGTAGAGCAGCGAATATTAGTCCAGCCTAATGTCGTGAGCTGAGGCAGTGGCTCTTCATGGTCTTTAGCTGCATAGACAATGGATGAAGCTATTGCGAACTTCCAAGAGTATTTTGAAAATTCGCGTTCTCGATCCAGATATTTCTGGGTGGCTTCATCTTCTGGTGGAATGTGCCAAAAATCTGGAAGGCGTCTTGTATCGAGGCACCCGTGTGCCAAGTTAACCTTGCAATGTGCAAAGTCCGCAGCATTGCTGTGCCCGGAGACTGTGATGCTCAATACTGCGGTTGCTAGGATGAGGAATTTCATTTCTAGGTATATGTTATCTGGCTTTTTGGTCCGGATTTTCGCTTTTATGAGAGATAATTGTTAAAGCTTTTAAAGGAGGTCGGCGCCGTTACTCTTTTGTAGGGACGTGTCGGCGGCAGACAGGCCCGATATCGCGCTACATGCGCCGTGATACTCAATCACTTCAGATATAGCGCGTTGCGCCGAATATTTAATCAGACCTTCGTCTCGTTCTTTTCTGATATTGGCCAAAATTGCACTGCGTTTCTTGTCGATACCTGACACGATTATATTGACGCTCAATTCATTAAAATATGCTTTATCGTATTCCGAGTTGATACCCGTCGCGGCAGCGGCGACACCAGAGAACGCGTTGGCGGTCGCTCCATGGGAGACAATGGCGCCAGCACCAGACATCAGCAGGCTGGTTCCCCCCCAAAATACGCTGGCTTGGTTCTTTGAAGACATAAGTACGCGCTTGTAGTGGTTGCAGCGTTCGTTGGAAAGCGCGATCAACTCGTCTTGCAGGGAGTTTCGACGATGTAATTCTTGATCGCTATCTAATACTGTATCTTCTTGAATTGGCGTGTAGTTCCCGCTGGCATCGAGATACTTGTATTTCTTCAGCAACGCCTCTACTGGTTTATCTTCATCGAACAGGCTGCCGGGTCCACTAAGCAGATCCCGATCTTCTGGCATTGTTTTTTCGCGCAAATAGGTACAGCCGGAAAGCGTGGCAATCAAAGTAACGATCAATATTTGTTTAAACATTACGGCGTTATCCACGTGGTGAGACCCTCGAACTTTCTGGGGCGCCCAGGCCAGGCGCGCGAACAGTTCTGAAAAGTGTGACTTATTGTTTGTTTTAGGTGTGATGCGTGTCGCGCAAAGACTTTATTATTATTTACGCCGAGAATGCAAATTTAATTCTTTGATTTTTTCTTATATAAGAAAAAATTACCCTAAAGTGTTCTTTTTGGTAGCTATTTGTAGCTAATGTGAGGGGCTGCATCATATTTCCGGGGATTAATAACCTTGTCGATCGATAGGTTAAACTCAGGTTTACGCTCCAAACCACCGACCGATCTATGAGTGATGCTCTTCTCCAAGCTCAACGCCTCTGCCGCACCTATCGCAACGGTCGCGAGCAGATCCATGTGCTGCACGGAGTATCTTTGGAACTGTGGCGTGGGGAGTCGGTGGCGGTGATCGGGCCGTCGGGTTCGGGCAAGAGCACATTATTGAATCTGCTCAACGGCCTGCTCACGCCCGACAGTGGTCAGTTGCAGGTGTTCGGAAAGTCGCACACCACTCTTGCCGAAGGCGACTGGGCCGAACTGCGCCGCACCCGTATTGCCACGCTGTTTCAGGATGGCAACCTGATTCCCACGCTCACCGTTTCCCGCAATATTGCATTTCGCGCCGGGCTTGCGGGCCTGCAAACGCACGACGGAGATACCTTGCTGGATCAGCTGGGCATTGCCGACACAGCCCACCGTTACCCCGATCAACTCTCTGGCGGCCAGCGCCAGCGGGCGGCACTGGCTTGTGCGTTCGCGATGCGGCCAGAGTTGATCCTCGCGGATGAACCCACCGGTAGTCTCGACTATGCGACTGCCCAGCGGGTCGTACCACTGTTTTTTGATGCCATTCGCGAGCGCGCACTGGGCGCGCTGATCGTTACCCATAACCCCGACCTGGCCCAGCGCTGCGACCGGATCCTTGAACTGCGGGAAGGAGCCTTGCGTCCATGGGACTCACCAGTGTCTTCCTGAGCCATTATCGGCGCCATCCGGGTCAGCTCGCCGGCTTGTTGTTTATTCTGGTATGTGCCGCGATGTTGTGGAGCGGAGTGCGTTCGTTGACGGGCTCGGCCGAGCATGCGGTAACCGAGTCCAGGGCGGCATTGGAACCGCTCTTGAGTGTGGTTCGAGAGGATGGCCGCGCCATGTCTGTAGAGGATTTTGTGCGTCTGCGCCGCAGTGGCCTCTGCGCTTCACCACGGCTCGAAGTCAGGTTGCCTGTCAGCGGTGTACCGACTTTAGTTGGCATTGATCCTTTCACTGCGGACTGCCTGCGCCAGTACAGACAGTCGAATGACGGGGACGCTGTTGATAATGAATTGCCAATTAGCGGGAAACTACTCTCTGAGCTGGATCGATCGGTACTGCTTGGCCGTGCTGCGGATCTTGCGCGCTGGCGAGGATTGTCCCTGGAGGGCGCAGAACATTTCCAGTTAGAGGAAGTTGACGGTGTGCCGCGTGGACAGCTGCTGACGGATATTGCGGTCGCTGCGCAGCTGGCGTCCGCCGGGCGGAGCACTCTGCTGATTTTGTTGCCGGCCGTGGAGACTGAAAAAACTCCGCTTCCCGATGGCTACCGCGGCCAGCTACAAGACTACGGAGTACAACCGGAGCCTCTGGTCGAGGCGTTTCTGCTAAGCCTTGACGCGTTGGGGGGGCTGGCGTTGCTTGTTGCTGCTTTGCTGGTACGCAGTGTGTACAGCTTCGCACTGGAACAGCGGCGGCGCAGTCTTGAAATTCTTGTGCGGGTGGGGGTTTCTGCGCGCAGGCTGCGCCTCGCATTAATTATCGAAGTGCTACTCGTCTCAATAATTGCCGGTACCCTAGGTGTCTGGCTGGGAGAGCGACTGGCATCGGCGATGGCCGACGGGTTCCTGGGTACGCTGAGTGGGCTTTTCAGTGTTGATACTTTTGAGAAAAGCCAGCCGACCACGGCAACCTGGCTCGGCATGATTTTGATTTTGGCGCTGGTGGTGGGTTGGGCCTGTGCGGACTTGCTGTCACTGCGCCAGGCAAGATGGGGTGGACCACAAGCAATCGGGCAGGGCGCGGGCAGGGGGCAGGCCAGAAGGTCGCGCTGGTTGGGTTCGCTTGGATTAGCGACCGTTTCGCTGACGATTTTGTTCACTACGGACACACTCTGGGTGGTATTTGCTGCTGCTACTGGATGTCTGGCCGGTGTTGGTCTTGTGCTACCAGAGGTGTTGAACTGGCTGCTGTTGCGGGCGGAACGCCACTATTCAACACCGCAAAATCGACGGCCGCTGCTGGAATGGTCCTGTTCTGAGATGCGGGCGTTGTGCCGGCTTTTGAGTCTGCCGCTCATCGCGCTGGCGTTTGCCATCGCAACCGCAATCGGCGTACAGGCAATGGTTACCGGCTTCGAATCCACTTTTGCCCGCTGGCTTGATCAGCGCCTGCAGGGCGATCTCTATCTCGATCCGGGGCAGCCGGTAGCCACTGGTGAATGGCGTTCACAGCTTGGAAACCTGTCTGGAGTGACCGCTGTACTGCCAATGGTGCGTAGTTCTGGGTTAATGGAGCAGGGGCCTGAGGGGACTGAAATATCCGTCGATATACTGGCAGTCGAGCCCGCCTCGCCACTGCTACAGGAGTGGCCGTTCCTCGCTTCGAAGCCAAAGTTGTGGTCGGAACTTTCTGCGCGCGGTGCCTTGATCAATGAGCAATTGGCGCGCAGGCAGTCGCTGGCCCTGGGCGATCGGGTAAAGGTGCGTTTAGGTACCAATGCGCTGTCGCGGGAAGTGATAGGCATATATGCCGATTACGGACGGCCCCAGGGCGAGGTGATGCTGCCGCTCTCACTGGTTCCTGACACATCGCCCAATCGTTACTCCACCTTTGTGCTGGGTGTGAGTGATATCGATCAAATCCCGTGGCAGGACTGGCCCGAAATGTATGGGTGGATGAGTGGCAGCCGCCTGCGTGATCAAGCCGGTTTGAAGCGCGCTGCCAACGCCGCTTTCGCCCGAACTTTCCAGATGACACAGCTGATGAATGCGCTGACTCTGACGCTGGCAGGCACCGCGCTTGCGTTGATGGGGCTGGTGATTTTCCGTATGCGGCAGGGAAGTTTTACGCTGCTTCACGTCGCCGGTGTGCGGCGTAACAGCCTGCGCCGTCGGCTGATTGCTCATAGTATCTTGGTGACCGGTTTGCTGGGGTTGCTTGCGATACCGTTGGGAATCTTTCTTGGGTGGGTGCTTGTCGCCCGGGTCAATCCTGCGGCATTCGGCTGGGCGCTTCCGCTACATTTCTACCCCGGGTTTTGGCTACAGGTGTGGTTGCTTTGTCTGTTAATCGGCGCGATCGTCGGCACGCTGGTGGGTAACCCTGTGCGATTGGAGACGTTAAAAGGTGAATAATCTCTGTCGTTCGCTATTGATTCCAATACTGCTCGCAAGCTGCACTAATGATCCCGAGTCGGATGCTTCTATCGACGCCCTGAGAGCCGGGGCTGAGGGGTTTCGTCAGGCTGCGCCAGGGATGACCGTGGAGCTGCCGCATGATATGGGCCCGCATCCTGCGTTCCGCCTGGAGTGGTGGTATCTCACTGCCAATCTGAAAACTGCCCGCGGAGAGCCATTCGGCGTCCAGTGGACACTGTTTCGCACCGGTATCCGCCCTGGCCCCTACAAAGACAAAGAGCCGGGTTGGCATCGCAACGAGGTCTGGTTTGCCCACGCAGCTCTGAGCCGTCCCGAAGATCACCACTTCGCTGATCGTGCCGCGCGCGGAGGTAGTGGCCAGGCCGGCGTAGACGCGCAACCCTTCAAAGCCTGGATTGATCAATGGCAGCTCGTCAGCCTGGAAGGCGACACTTGGGAGCTGCGTGTAGATGGTGGCGACTTTCGCTATCGCCTGCAGCTAAAGCCACAGGCATCTGTTGTGCTGAATGGTGACCGCGGCTTCAGCGCCAAATCGGCAGGAGGTGGTGGCTCGATGTATTTCAGCTACCCGCTGCAAGTAGTTGGCGGTGAGGTACAAATAGGCCCAGAAAAATATAGTGTCAGTGGGCAGGGATGGTTCGATCGCGAGTGGAGCAGTCAGTACCTTAATTCAGATCAAGAGGGGTGGGATTGGATGGCGCTGCACCTTAATGATGATCGACACCTGATGCTGTTCGGCGTGCGGGGTGTAGAGGACTTTTACTTCGGTACTGTGGTCGCTCCCGATGGCAGTGCCCGAACGCTGGAGGCAGCTGAGTTCAACCTGCTGCCGATCGAAACTCGCGACACGCGTTATGGCGAGGTGCCGGTGGTCTGGCAGCTGCAGGTGCCGTCTGAGGCTATAGATCTCAAAATACGGTCCTGGTCTGGTGATTACTGGAATCCAGGAAATTTACGCTACTGGGAGGGCCCGGTGACAATCAGTGGCAGTCAAGAAGGGGAGGGCTATCTTGAAATGACGGGTTATGGAAAGTGACCACCCGCTGCGTGGTTTTCTGTTTCTCAACCGGGTAACTATTGCCCGTGTCCAAGGCGTTGAAATGCCTGCGGCGTGGGAATTGTTGCTCTAGATTGGTCATTCAATTTGAGCGAGGGAGCAGGCGCCGTGGGTTGGATCAAGACGATTACCAATAAATTCGCCATTTTTTTGATCACGCTGATGGTGTCTTCTGAACTCTTCGCAGGAGATATCTTCGAGTATCGCCGTTTGGCGGACCTGGACAAAGATCTCAAGGGTTCCGAGGACTACATCAATTACATCAAGTCGATTTCAATAAGTGCCCATGTGGTAGGTGTGCACTTGGGCGAGGTGTTAGGCAGCGACGAGTTTAGGGAAGTCATATTGCCCGGAGGGAAACTCGCATACATCAAGTCCCGAAAAATTAACACCGTAACCAGTGGCTTGCGCTGGACTGTCTTTTTTTTGCGGGATCAGTTATTGCTTGATGACTATGATGTTGCTGAGGAGCATCGCGAGGCCTTGGAAAATATGATGTCCGGGGACCTGTATCTCACACATGAAGGAAAGTTTTCCATGCAAGGGAAGCCCTATGGGATGGGCCCTGCACTGGAAGTCCCGCAGCAAGAGCTAGTGAAAAATAGCAGCATGAAGATCACGAGTGTGAGGGGTGACCTCAGCGTCTTTATGCGGGGGGATCGATATAAGTTGATTCCCCTGGGTGGAGCACAAAATGACCACTTATTGATTGAAGTTGATGTATCGAAGATGCCACGTGGATGTGGTGTAGGTGCCGAGTAACTACAAGGTTTGATGAATCAATTGGCGGGTAATCGAGTGGTGAAACTGTATGGTTACTCATTTTAGTAATGAGTTTGCTGACAATTTAAAGGTCGCCTACTAATTCTGACGACGCCCCCCCATTTAATTGGTAGCCTCTCCTTTTCTAGTGTTGGGAAAACATACCGGCAGGGAGGAGGTAATGCGATATCTAGCGAGTTTTATACTATTGCTCTCTATGAGTCCCGTGGCATTCGCCGTTGGACTTATCGTCGATTTGAAAACGAATCATAAATACGACGCAGACTTTAAGTACGTACGTGTTGAAATTATCAATCGTTCACATGAGCGAGTGCAACGTGTGCATTTGCGTACAACCGGCGGTGATTTTGCGCGAGGCGTACGGGTCGCGGAGTTTCAGAACCTGCGCGGAGATGGGGAGGAATATACTGCCATTTTTGAGTTGCTGGACCACCGTTTTCACCGGGTCGATGGTAAGCAGTATGTGCTGGCAATACCTGAAGGAGTTAGCGGGAATCGATTATACGGATTTATCGGTGTAATCGCGAAGCGATAATAATGATTAGGAGAATTTAATGAAGAACGGAAAGTTAATCTTCCTGCTCTTACTTATTCCTCTATTGGATGGGTGTCCGACTGTCCCCGTGCCTGATGGGGATGACTTAGACGCGCCGCGATTGACTCTCAAGGTTTTGGATAGCCCTGGCTCCCCCACATTTTTCGCGCCGGGAAATAATCTTGGTACTTGTGCGAAAGTCCGTGATTTACCCGCCAACCTTATTCTAAGTGCGAATGATAGCGGCGGAGTGGCTTCTTTTAGTGTCAACATATTTGGTGGGAAATCCTTGGACGTCATTGTGGAGCCCGAAGGCACCGATTACGAAGTCATAAGAGATACGGAGTCAAAAACGGAAACTCTGACATTTCGTCCTGATCCTCCATTCCGGATGGTTCAGCCGAGCCTTGTGGTAACTATGCATGTAGACGAAGGCTTTGATAGCGTTATTCCCGCGGTCTCCGCGTCTGCGATTGACGAGAGTGGAAATCGCCGTGAGCTGAGCGGGATAGATCTGAGAAAACTGGGGGTCGGTTTGGCGGTTTGCCCCTGATCATCCTTGCCTCACTGGCAATGGCTTGTAGGCGCAGGCTATCCGCACACGGGGGCGTATTTGGTATCGTAAACGCTCAACGGCGGAGTTGTCGCGCTGGGCCAATCGATAGACTCCAGCGCATTTTTGGCAAATTAGAAGCGCAGGCGAACACCGAGCGCACCGTCTACACCAAAACCTTCTTTGTTTTCATTGTCGCTAAAGGCGAAATTCGGCACGGCCTGGATATACGCCTGCAGGCTGGGTGCAATACCGAAGCTCAGGCCCACCGGTAAACGGACACCGGCTTTGTCATTGTCCTTGTAACGGCCGCCATCTTCATAGAAGCCGCCCGCGTCGATATACGCGTGAACGGTGCGCAGGTCGTTGCTGAAGTTGTGAAGGCGTACATCCAGCGCCAGCGCATCGCTGTTCACAAATACCGAGGTGCCGCGGAATTGGGCGGTGACACCAACGCCCAGGTCATACCCCAAGCCGATTCCGAAACCGGAATTGCTTTTAGCGTGTGTCGGCATGCTGAGTGCGGCGGCCAGGACGGCTAAAGTGATCCATTGAATCTTCATAAGTACCTCTTGATATTTGGGGGGGGCGAAATGCGCAGAGTATAAGCCTGTGTCCTCGTTGTACTTTGTCCCAGGTCACAGTAGTTGGAACCTTAGGGCGCTAATGACGTGGATCTGAGGTTGACTGAGGCCAGGCGCCGCGGCAGAAACACGCTCAGTTAAACGAGACGAGCTACCCTAAATTCTGGATAATGCCGCGCCTCAGCCTCTTTCGGCTGTCAAATTCTCAAATCCCGGTAGTTCCCCATGGAAATCAACGTCAACTTCCTCGAAAACCTGCGCCTTGAAGCCAAGTTTGACGACTTCACGGTCATCACCGACCAGCCGATCCGCTACAAGGGCGATGGTTCGGCGCCGAGCCCGTTTGATTACTTTTTGGCCTCATCGGCGCTGTGTGCCGCGTACTTTGTGCGGGTGTACTGTCTGGCGCGGGATATTCCGACCCACAATATTCGCTTGTCGCAGAACAATATTGTCGACCCGGAGAACCGCTACAACCAGATCTTCAAGATCCAGGTAGAGCTGCCGGAGGATATCTCGGAGAAGGATCGGCAGGGGATACTGCGCTCTATTGATCGCTGCACGGTCAAGAAGGTGATCCAGACGGGACCGGATTTCCAAATCGAAACGGTGGAGAATCTGGCGGGAGATGCGCAGGCATTGTTGATGGTGGAGCCTGATGCATCGCACCAGACCATGATCGAGGGCAAGGATCTGCCGCTTGAGCAGACCATCGCGAATATGACCCGGATCCTGGCGGACCTGGGGATGAAGATCGAGATTTCCTCCTGGCGAAATATCGTGCCGCATGTGTGGTCGCTGCATATTCGCGATGCCGCTTCACCTATGTGCTTCACCAACGGTAAGGGCGCCACGAAAGAGAGCGCGTTGTGTTCTGCGCTGGGCGAGTTTATCGAGCGCCTGAACTGCAACTTCTTCTACAACGACCAGTATTTTGGTGAAGAAGTCGCGAACGCGGAGTTCGTGCATTACCCCAACGAGAAGTGGTTTGCACTGGAGGAAGACGACGCGCTGCCAGAAGGCATTCTGGATGATTACACTCTGGCCATTTACAACCCGGAAGGGGAGCTGGCCGGATCCAACCTGGTCGATACCAACTCTGGCCGCGTTGATCGCGGCATCTGCTCGCTGCCATTTGTGCGTCAGTCTGATGGTGAGGTGGTGTACTTCCCATCCAACCTGATCGAGAACCTGTTCCTCAGTAACGGCATGAGTGCGGGCAACACCCTGGCCGAGGCCGAGGTGCAATGCCTGTCTGAGATCTTTGAGCGCGCTGTGAAGCGGGAGATCCTGGAGCAGGAGATTGCGCTGCCGGATGTGCCCCGTGAGGTACTCGAGCAGTACCCGGATATTATCGAGGGTATTGAGGCGTTGGAACAGCAGGGATTCCCGATCCTGGTGAAGGACGCATCTCTTGGCGGACAGTTCCCGGTGATGTGTGTGACCCTGATGAACCCTCGCACCGGCGGGGTATTTGCTTCCTTCGGCGCGCACCCGAGTTTCCACGTGGCTCTGGAACGGAGCCTGACCGAGCTGATGCAGGGGCGCAGTTTTGAAGGCCTGAACGATGTGCCTCCGCCCACCTTCAATAGCCTCGAAGTCACCGAGCCGCAAAATTTTGTGGAGCATTTTATCGACTCCACTGGCGTGGTTTCCTGGCGTTTCTTCAGTTCGAAATCCGAGTATGAATTCGTAGAGTGGGATTTCTCCGGTAATCACGCAGACACCAATGACACGGAAGCTGCGCGTCTGTTCAAGATTCTCGAAGAGCTGGGCAAGGAAGTGTATGTGGCAACCTTTGAAGAACTGGGCGCGCCGGCCTGTCGGATTCTGGTGCCCGGTTATTCCGAGGTGTATCCGGTAGAGGACCTGATCTGGGACAATACTAACAAGGCACTGGATTACCGCGAGGATATTCTGAACCTGCATCGCCTGGACGACGCGCAGCTGGAAGATCTTGTCGAGCGCCTGGAAGAGAGCCAGATCGACAACTATGAAACCATCATCACTTTGATCGGTGTGGAGTTCGATGAGAACACCGTATGGGGCCAGTTGACCGTTCTTGAACTGAAGCTGCTGGTTTATCTCGCCCTGCAACGCCACGAGGAAGCGCTGGAACTGGTTGAAGCCTTCCTGCAGTACAACGACAACACCGTGGAGCGGGGGCTCTTCTACCGTGCGGTACAGGCGGTGCTGGAAGTCACTCTGGACGATGAGCTCGAGTTGGAAGATTTCACTTTCAATCTCGGTCGTATGTATGGTGAGGAAGTGTTGCAGGCCGTAATCGGATCCGTGGAGGGTTCTGTGCGTTTCCACGGTCTCACGCCCACCAATATGCAGCTTGAAGGGCTGGACAAACACCTGCGCCTGATCGAGAGCTACAAGAAATTGCACGCGACCCGTGCCGCGTGCGCGCAAGGTAACTGATTAGCGGCTTGCTGTAAGCCGCAGTCAGGGCATTGAGCAGCCTATCTGCGGGTTTTCCTCCTGGCCGGATTTGGCATTCAGGAGCAGGAAGCTCATCACATGTAGTGCCTCAAAGCGCTTTTCATACGGCGGGTACGAAGTGACCCCGTGTGGGAAGGCGTTGAGGTGACAGCGCGCGCAGCTGAATCCTTTTTGCGTATAGGTTTCCAGCGTTGTATTGACAAGATTCTGGACGCTGGAGTGCTGCGCGCCCGGGATACCCGGGCCAAGGTGCCGGTTGGGCACTTCCAGGTTTTTGTTCTGGGTGCCTATTAACTGGTAGTAGGACCACACCGAGTCGCGCAGCAGCCACTGGTATTTCCTGTTGGCAATCTGCACATCCAGTGGAATGGGCGTTACACGAGATACATTAACCTGTTTGATTTCCGACTTGAGAGGGAGCGGATCGCCCAGCTTGAAGGTTGCGGGAATCAAACCGGCTTCACCCGATTTTCCTCCCACTTCGTATCCATTGGGATAATCCGGCGCGCGGTTGAATGCATAGCTTTCGGTTTTTCCCGGGTTAAATGCGGGGTGCATTGGGCTGGGCAGCGGGTCATTGAAGCGTTTTTCCACACGCACATTGTCCACGTGTTCAAAGGTCGAAGGCAAATGTCCAAAGGGGGTCACCCGATGGATATGGAAACCCACCAATCCCATTAATGTGGGCTCACTGAGGCTGCCATCTGGCTGCGGGAACTGCAGCATACGGCGGAAGTAGCGCCCGGGGATATCCGCGTTTGGCCCTTCTGTTTTCAATACTTTCCACGCAGCTTTGACTTCGGTAATACCCTGACGGGCATACAGGGGGAGGTCGCGCAAGTAGTACTCCAGCCCTGTGGGTAGCGGCTGAAAACTATCACTGTCATCGCTCGGTCCCAGGGCAGGCGGAGGCGCTTGTCCATACTCGTTGGCATGGTCGATAAAATTGTTGACCGCAATCACCTGGTTGTCGGCATCGTAGTATTTGAATTGCTTGATGTAGCGAAAGTACGGCTGGCTGAGGGTCACCTCCACGCGCACAAATTCTTTGTTCTGGTCCACCAGCGGACCAGTGGGTACATTCGAATTGGTGTACGGCTGATTGATTCCCGGCGCAAACGGGCGTCCGTAGACGTAACTGTCGGAATAGCAGGGAGGGGATGACAAGCGTTGTAGCGCGCTAAATTCGGGGTTTCCCCATTCGACTGGCCAGTATTTTGGGGGCGTAAATGCCGTTTGCGGATCCATGTAGGATTCCCACACAACAATGGGGTGGGGAGCGGTGTTGTTTGCGATACCGGCGAGCTTTCCGCGAGCATCTGGTTGCCCGCCTGGACCGCCTTGTTTCCATGGCCAGTTCAGGGCAATAAATGATTGCCAGGCAAAATCGTAAGTGTCCTGCTGACGTACCGGTGGGGTCTGATAATTGTCTGGATCTGCCGGGTAGGCTGGGTGGTTGATATCGAAAGGCAGCAGCCAGGGCTGGTTTTTGAGGGCAATTTCATCGCAGAAGCCGTAGCTGGAAACCAACAGTGTGCAAACCAGTAGCGCACACCGTCTCGAAGGTACTTTCATACTGCGAAGCTCCTTTCGAAATCACATCCTGTCGAATTAAGTGTAGGACTGTTGGTGCTGGGTCTGTGTTAGTTCCTGTGCCACTTAGTGGGTGGTCTGAATAGAAGGGGAGTTATCGGGTCGCATAAAAAAAGGCGGCCGAAGCCGCCTTTCAATTTGCATCAATATGAAATTAGAGGCTTGCGGCGTCCGGCGCGGTCTCCGCTTCCTCGGCTTTAATCACATAGCCATCTTCATCCAGTTCGACAATCGGCATACCCAGCGCCTCCACGTCCGCGCGGATGCTGGCGGCGTCGCCCACCACAACAATTGCAATATTTTCAGGCTCGAGCAGCCCGGTGATGGCCTTGTTCAGGGTTTTGCGGTCCGTCTCCTGCAGGATGGTGCCCTGCTGTGAGCGGTAGTCCAGCGGGAGGTCGTAACGCAGGATGCGGTTCAGCAGACCCAGTTTCGCCGACGGGGTTTCGTAGCTGAGGGCTTCCTGTTGACCGATGGCAGAGCGCAGGTAGTTGAACTCTGTCTCGGTCATGCCTTCGCCGTCGTAGGTATCCAGTTCCTTGAGGACCTCGTTCAACGCGTCTGCGGTTGCGTCCTTCTTCACCTCAGAGCTGAACATGTAGCTGCCTTCCTCGGGTTCGCCCAGCAGATAGGTGCGGGCGCCGTAGGTGTAGCCTTTGTCTTCTCGCAGGTTCAGGTTGATCCGGCTGTTGAAGTTGCCGCCCAGTGGGAAGTTGCCCAGGTACGCGAGGTAGTAATCGCCCAGCGCGTCGTAGGGCAGGGCGTGCTGGCTTAACCGCAGGCTTGATTGGGCGGCGCCTTCCTTGTTGACCAGATACACGGTGCGGCCTTCGATTTCAGGCTTCTGAAGCGCAATCGCGGGACGCGCTGGTTGGGTAACCTTGAGCTGTGCCAGGTCATTCAGTGCCTTCACGATGGTGTCGTGGGGCAGGCTGGTGCTTACGGTTACGCCGCCGAAGTGCTCGGGGAAATGCGCCTTGTAGTAGCTGGTGACGTCATCCAGGGTGATTTCAGCCACGGTGCCCGGCAGACCGCCATTGGGGAAGCTCAGCGGGTGTTCGGGACCACGCATCACTGCGCCCACTGCACGAGTGGCAAGGCCTTGCGGTGTCTTGCGTGCCTGCTGCAGGCCTTCGATGGTCTGTTGCTTGATCCGGGCGAAGTCCTCTTCGGTAAAGGCCGGTTTCAGGATGCGTTCCAGCATCAGTGGGACGGCTTTATCCAGGTGCTTGGCGAGTACGTTCAGGGACACCGTGGTGTCGTAGTCGCCGGCATTGATGCTGATGGAGGCGCCCAGTCGTTTGAGTTCCTCAGCGAACTCTGCGGCACTGCGCTCGGTGGTGGCTTCGTTCATGAGTGAGGTCATCAGCGAGGTCAGGCCGGCCTTGCCGCGCGGCTCATCCCGCTGACCCACACCGAATACCGCTTGTACGGTAACCGTGGGGGTTTCCTCATTCTGTACGGCCAGCAGACGCACGCCATTTTTCAGCTTGCCGTCCTGAATCGTCGGCAGTTCGACCTGTGGGTTGACCCCGGGTGTCGGTTGAACGCTGCGATCGAAGCTGTCCTGTACCGGACGCAGGGCAAGGGCTTCGTCATCATCGCCGTAGCTTTCAGGGATGGTGCGCTCCCACTCATAGTTCTGTTCCGCGGCGGCCAGTTCCGGCTTGCCGTTGGGGACAATGCTCAGCAGGACCGCCGGCTTGGCAGCGATATACTGGTCGAATACACGGGTGACGTCGCCGGTTTCTACTGACAGGTAGGCGTTGATTTCGTCATCAATGCCCTTGGGGCTGCCGGTGAAGGTTTCGAACGCTGCCAGCGTGGAGACCTTGCCGGAAACGGACTGCAGGCCGAATACACGGCCGGACTCGTAGCCCGCCTTGAACTTCACCAGATCATCTTTGCTAACACCGCGTTTGGCGAACTCTACCAGAGTGTCGCGCACGGCCTGTTCCATTTCCGCCAGGCTTTCGCCGGATGCAGGATTCTGGATCACGATAAACCACATCTCACAGGCCAGCTCCTTACAGGAGTGGGAGACGCTGGCCTGAACGGCGCGGCCGGTCTGTACCAGGCTCTGGTAGAGCATGGAGTCCTGGCCGTGGCCGAGAATTTCAGCTGCGGCATCCAGCGCCGGTTCGTCTTCGTGGCCGCGGTACACGGTAGGAATCATCATCGCCAGTGCCGGCAGGTGGATATTGTCCTCCAGGGTGACATAGCGGTCTTTATCCAGTGTTGCCGGCTGCTTGGGAAGGTTCTCCACCTCGGGGCCAGCGGGAATCGGGCCGAAGTACTTGGCGACCCATTCGAGGGTCTTGGCCTTGTCAATGTCGCCGCCGATGGTCAGCACCGCGTTATTGGGGCCGTACCAGCGCAGGAAGAACCGCTTCAGGTCGGTGAGATCCGCGCGATTGAGGTCTTCCATCCAGCCGATAACGGGCCAGGAATAGGGGTGGCCGTCGGCATAGGTGGCCGCGTACATGGTCTCGAGGGCGCGTCCGTAGGGACGGTTGTCTACGCGCTGCCCGCGTTCGTTTTTCACCGTCTCGCGCTGGACTTCGAATTTCTCCTCGGTCACCGCATCCAGGAACACGCCCATACGGTCGGCTTCGAGCCACAGTACGGTTTCCAGCTGATTGGCCGGGACGGTTTCGTAATAATTGGTACGGTCGGTATTGGTGGTGCCGTTCAGGGTGCCACCGGCTTCCTGGATGATGCGGAAATGCTCCTCATCGCCCACGTTGACCGAGCCCTGGAACATCATGTGCTCGAAGAAGTGGGCAAAACCGGAGCGACCCGGGTCTTCACGGTTGGAACCCACGTGATAGGTCACGTCCACGTGCACCAGCGGATCGGAATCGTCTTCGTGAAGGACGACGGTGAGTCCGTTAGCGAGTTTGTATTTGGTATATGGGATAGCAATTTCGGCGCCGTCGCCGTCGAAGGTCTCGACCTCGGTGATACCGGCGGGGAGGGCAGTTTGCGCCTCAGAGGACACATTATCCTGTGTCGGTTGCTTGGCCGATTCCTCCGGCCCCTTGCTACAGGCTGCGAGCAGCGCCGCAGCGAAAATCATAGCGATTTTAGTGCGTTGCATGGTGGTTGAAGTTCCTTTTTATTAGAGACTCGTCGATGCTATCACAGTCACACGGTGTGTTTAGGGGAAAATGGAATTCTTGCCAGTTCGGGTGTCTGTCATCTGTGGAGATGATGAAATCTGGAAGCTTTGAAAGTTGTTAATGAAACGGACGTCCACTGTTAGTTGGCCTCCGCGAAAAATTAACGTCGAGGCTCTCTACGAAAAAGGGCCCCGAAGGGCCCTTTTTGTTTGACTGATGTCCAGTGGATTAACCCGCTGAGTTACCGATCGCAGCTGCCATATTCAGGCACTGCTGGTTTTTGTAACGGCGGTTTTTAAGTGCTTTTTCCAGCAGCGGGTTCAGCTGCTTTCCGCTATCCAGAATATCGCTTACCTGCTTAACGCCTTGCTCGCTGCAATTCAGCGGGAACAGGCGGGTATAGGTGCCGACAAACTCGGAAGCATCGCTGGCATTGACCTCGTCCAGTGCTCCGACAATGCGCTCGACATTTGCCTCGTAAAGACCCCGTTGTTCGGTGGGGAAGAGCGCGCTGGCGGCGTACTTCAGCTGCGCCAGTTTGAACGCATCACGGTTTTCCAGCAGGTTGTTCAGCCACAGGGTTTTGGCTTCCTGCTGTGGACGAATGGCTTCCGCGGCGATGGCGTTCAGCTGGGAGCGGTCGGAGCCGTCTTTTTCCAGCTCAGATTTGATTGCCTGAGCGTAGTCGCCATAGAGGTGGCGGTTCAGCAGGGCGATGAGGTTCCAGCGCATATCCGGGTCCAGTACCAGCCCTTCGATGCCCAGCTCGCCACGCAGCAGGTTCTGGGCATTCGCCAGTGCTTTATCGGTATGGGCTACGCCGGTAAAGGTGCCGAACCAGGTTTTCTGCGCGTCGCTGCCTGCGGGCGCACTCTGCAGTTGCTGCCAGGCGAAGGATTCGATGGCCAGTTGCAGCTGTGTGCGCTTGGTGTCGTCCATGGCTACCTGGTTCAGATAGGCATAAGCGGTGCCCAGGTGGCTGGAAACCAGGCGGATCACGTTGATGTTCTCCTCACTGCCAGCATTGCTGACGGCAAAGCTCACATACTGATCCAGCGGCAGTTTGGCATCGGTAACGGAGTCGAACAGGCTCTGCCACATCATCAGGCGGGTGAACGGACTCTCGATGTCATTGATGTGCTTGGACATATTGGCCACTGAAACCTTGTCCAGGTTGACCTTGGCAAATGCCCAATCGCCTTCGTTCGGGTAAACGATCTGCGGACAGGCTTCGCCTTTGGCTGCGGTGACTTCGGTGGAAGCACCTTTGTAGATCACCGGGATGGCCTTGCTCAGCACCATCTTGCCGCCTTCCATATTGTACAAGCCCACCTGGGTACGCTGCTCGCGCAGGGTCGGGTATTCGGCCGGTGCCGTCTGGCTAATGGTCAGGCTGGCAATCTTGTCGCCATCGCACTGGAAGTTGGCCTGGATGGTATTGAGGCCGGCCTGGTACAGCCATTGCTGCTGCCACGCGTCCAGGTTTTTACCCGCCGCTTTGCCCAGGTGTCCCATGAAATCGTTCAGGGTGGAGTTCTTGTAAGAGAGGTCCTTCAGGTAGTTGGACACACCCTTGCGGAATTCTTCCTTGCCGAGGTAGTAGGGCAGCTGTTTCAGGATCGAGCCGCCCTTACCGTAGGTAATGCCATCGAAATTGGCGAAGGCCTCGTCGGTATTCTTCACCGGCAGCTGAATCGCGTGGGTGGTCGGCAGCTGGTCGGAACCGTAGGCCCACTGTTTAGTGCCCTGGTAGAAGTTTTCCCAGGCGTTGTCGAACTCGCTGTTCTCTGCCAGGGACAGGTTGGCCATATAGGTGGCAAAGCTTTCGTTCAGCCACAGATCGTCCCACCAGTTCATGGTGACCAGGTCGCCAAACCACATGTGCGCCATTTCATGGGCGATTACATTGGCCAGGCGCATACGCTGGGCCTGGGTTTTTTCACCGCGGGAAACGTAGGCTTCGTTGAAGGTAACAGCGGCCACGTTTTCCATGGCGCCGGCGTTGAAGTCGGGCACGATGACCTGATCGTACTTAACGAAGGGGTAATCCACTTCGAAATACTTCTGGAAGAATTCGAAAGATTGCTTGGTAAAGGTGAACCAGTCATCCGGCTTCACGTATTCCGCCAGGGTTTTGCGTGCAAACAGGCGCAGCGGGATACCATCGGCATCGTCTTCCCAAACGGTGAAAGGACCGGCGTGCAGGGAGAAAATGTAGGAAGAGAACTTCTTGGATTGCGGGAATACCCAGTGATTCACCTCACCGTTCTTCTCGATATTCTTCTCGCGTACCGAGGTGATCACGCTCCAGTCTTTCGGCGCGGTCACATCCAGGGTGTAGTGCGCTTTCAGGTTCGGCTGGTCGAAGTGCGGGAACAGACGGTTGGCATCGTAGGGCTCGAAGTCGGTGTACATGTACACCTCTCCGTCCACTGGATCGACGAAGCGGTGTAGGCCGGATCCGTTGTTGGAGTATGCGTGTTTGTAGTCCACCGCGATCGCGTGCTTGCGACCTTTCAGGTGGGCCGGTTCGATGGTAATGAACTGGCCGTTGTAGGCGAAAGGTACAGATTTACCATCTACCTGAACGCCCTCTACTTCACCAACGGCGAAGTCGATGGTCAGCGGTTGCAGCAGGTTGCGGCGGAACTGGGTGTCGGCAACCACGCGACCGGAAAAGGCATCGCCGGATTTGTCGATGGTGACAGACAGTTTGTAGTCCACCTGGGCAATCTGTTGCTTGCGCAGCTTGGCGTATCGCGCGGACAGCCCGGGCGCATCACTGCGGGCAACGGCCGGCTTTGCGAGCGCGTGAGCGGTGGTGGTGGACTGCAGCTGATTAGGTTCCAGGCTACAGGCCGCGAGAATGCTGCTGCACAGCACGCCCAGGGCGAATTTTCCGGTCTTGGTCATGGGTACCCCATTGTTCTTAGAGCTACTTGGCATTCGAGTTCTTGGGAAAAGATTTCTGCGCGCGGGCGCAGAAAGTCGAGTCTTATAGCACGCCACTGGACGCCAATGCGCGCCAGCTTGTCCCGCGATTGGAGCATTTCATCGCGAGCCAGTGAAAGATGCTGGCCGCTTGGTTTTAGCGGGGTATATTTCTTTGGGGTTCGTTCTTGGTAGCTTTTAACTCTGCATTACGATGGGGCAAGGGCTGTTGGCGGCGTGCATCAGTGGGTGGGGTGGGAGCTCGGTGTTTGCCCGAAAGTGGTTGTTTTTCGGGCAGGCGGACTGTCAGGACGATTGCTCGGGACAGAAACATTGTCTGCCCGAGCGGGCACTGGAATGGACGATCTCTATATCCTGCTCGCTTCAGAAGCGTTTACCGACAAACAGCGAGGTAACCCCGGAATCCCCTTCGTCGATTGCATAGAGCATATGCTCCAGGCCGATTTGCCAACTGGCAATATTGAGCCCCACAATCGCGCCGTAATTTTCCTGAAAGCCTGAATCGCTTCCTGTATTTTCCCAGGTAACGTCATAATCGGTTTCGCCTATGATGTCTCCAGAGAAAAACTCGATATCATAATCAGTTCCGTAAGAGTGAACTTGATGATCCCATTGTGCATCCCAGTACTGGTAACCAAGCTTCAGGCCTGCAAAATAAGGGCGTGTTGAATCTGTTGTGACGGATACTGATATTCCTGCAGACTTAAGCTCGAGCTCAGAGGTTTGGTCTATCGTGCCAATCCATAATAGATATCCGTCACCGTAGTTATCATCCGCAGACTTCTTTCCTTTGAAGTCTGAGAGGTTGGCATAACGAAAGTCCACGGATATATGTCTATTGATTTCATAGCCTAAATCCAGGTTGTAAACATTGGATTTTGGGGGACGATCGTACCGGTAGAGCTCATATTGAAACTCACCCGCATCGGGAATCTGGGCTTCGCCATATCCGAGGCGAAAGTAAAAATCCCCGGCTGCGGCGTTTCCGCTGAGGGTGGCAATTACAAGAGATAAAAGAGAAGCGTACTTCCATTCTGACATTGAGTTCAGTTCCTTTGAGGTGGCGCAGAATCTCTTATTATTCCAGTGGGTGCGGTTCTTTGTAAAGTTTGATGCCGCCCGATGGGTAGGGTAGATGTAGAAACAGAGGGGGAGGGGAGTGCGTCGCTGAGGGCCGAAGCGCAAAGCGGGCGCAACCCAGGTCGCGCCCATTTTTGGTTGGAGCTCGGCTTAGAACTTGAATTCAGTACCGATGCCGAAGTAGCTGCGCTCGTAGTCGTTCGCTGCAGTCTCATCGGTGTAGAAGGTAAATACCTTGGCGGTTTTGGACAGTTTGTAGTCCAGGCCGAGACTGAAGGTTTCACCATCGGTTTTGACAATGTCAGACTGGCCGTATTGCGCCTTTGCGGTCCACTGGTTGATCTTGTAGGCCACGGAGGTCATCCAGCCGTCCTGCTTGGTGTTGTCTGCCTTTTCCTGTTCTTCGAACAGGCCGCCAACTTGCAGGTTGCCAAAGTTGTACTGGGCAACCAGGCGATTCACTTGCCAGTCATTCGCCTCAACACTCTGGTCGAAAGCGTAGGCCAGGTAAACACCGTTTTGATCGTAGGCGAGTGATACGGAAGTGCCATTATCGCGGGTATCGATCTGATTGCCCGCGTCATCGAAGATTTCCGCTTCCTTGTTGCTGATATAGGCGGCGGCAACCTTAAAGCCTGCGAAAGAGGGGGTGGTGTACTGCAGGTTGTTGGATTCGCGGTTGTCGCTTTTGGTGAGAATGCTTTTGATATCACCCTCGAGGTCATTAAACAGGTCGACTTTCTTCTGGGCAACTTTTAGCGGGGTATCGAATTTGCCGCCGATCACCTGACCAAACCCGCCCTCAAGTCCAGCGTAAATATTTCGCTGGGTAAAGGTGTCACCTTCACCGTCGATATTTACCTGATACTCCATTTTGTAAATGCCCTTGATACCGCTATCCAGCGGCAGGTCGCCTTTTACACCGACACGGGACGCGTTACTTTTTACATCCGTTGTGGCGCCTTCGCCTTCGTCATTGGATTGGAATGAAGTGTTCGCCTTGCCGTAAAAGGTCAGTACTTCAGCGTTTGCAAAAGTAGGCAGTGCTGCCGCCAGTGCGAGGGTGATTGCAGTCTTTTTCATGGTTGGTCTCTGAATGTAAAAAGAGAGTGCCGTTGTTTGATGCTGCGCATTTTGCTACCCATTTGTTACAACCGTGTGAAACGTGAATGTTTTCTTAATGTTTTATGACCTGTCGGTTTCAGGTGGGGCAGGGTGTCAAGAATGGAAGTAATGGGATGCGGTCGGTGGGCTGAGCCGGTGGGTTTCGTGACTTGAGCTCGGTAGTCTGGTGCTATCTAATCGGGGTTAAGGGACGAAGTTGTGTTTGGGGCGCGTGATAGGCATATGTGGCGCGAACCAGATGCGGATGGCTAAGGAAAGCTGTTATGGGGTGGGGGGAAATTACCCTGGCGAGGACGCCGTCACTGGTGACTGGAATCTGGTCGCTGGCGGCGGGTATTGGTCAGGTGGCGTTGTGGCCCGAGTTGCCGGGTAGCGTGGAGAGTGCGGGCTTGTTATTGATGGGCGTCATCGCGCTGACTGCTCTACTGCTGGTATTTTCCCGTCCAGCCAGTGGCAATGCGCGCTGGCTTGTCTGGTCGGTGATATTGCCTTTCGTGTTCGGCGCCTGTTGGGCCCTGCACAGTAACCATGAAGTCCTGAAACAGCGCCTGCCAGATGTGCTCCATGGAACCGATCATCGCATCACAATGGAGGTGAGTTCCCTGCCGCAGTTGTCACCGGCGGTCTCTCGTTTCGGATCCAATTTCCACCTCTCGACAGGCCATAAAGATGGCCGGTTTACCGCAAGGGTGATCGACGGGGAAAATCCTGTATTTCTCGGACAGGTTATTCGCCTGCGCTGGTATCGCATTGGCCCCGAATTGGCCCAGAATCTGACTGCGGGAAGCCGTTGGAAATTGGTCGTCCGCCTTAAACAACCCCGCGGTAGTCTCAATCCCCACACTTTTGACTATGAAACCTGGTTGTTACAGCGCGGTATCTACGCGACTGGCTACGTGCGTGACAGGGATGACGTGCCTCAGTTTATTGCTGCCGGTGACGGCATGGATGCGTTGCGGGAGCGTGTCCGGGACCGGATCTCTCGCGTAACACCCGAGAACTCTGGGTTGCACCAGCAGGCACTGATTCGCGCACTGCTGCTGGGGGATAAGGGCGATGTAGATGCGCGCACTCGGGATTTGCTGCGCAGAACGGGCACCGCCCATTTGCTGGCTATCTCCGGACTGCATGTGGGGATGGTATCGGGGATATTCCTGCTATTGGGCGGGCTACTGGGTCGCCTCTTTGGGTTGTTCAAAAAGGGCAATCCGTTATTTTGGCCAGGCGGAGCCGCCTTGATTGCGGCGTTGGCATATACGCTGTTGAGCGGTGCTCCGTTGTCTGCACAGCGGGCTCTGATGATGACGTTTGTGGTGATCATCGCCCTGGTTCACCGCAGAAGGTTCGGAGGTGGCCTGGCACTCGGGCTGGCTCTGGCGTCTGTTCTACTTTTGCAGCCGTTAGCCGTGCTCGACGCGGGATTCTGGCTGTCATTTGTCGCAGTGGGAGCTTTGTTATTGCGTTTTCGCGGGCGGACTGCGCGTGTGGAGAGTGGGTCCGAGGAGGGGCCTGTGGGTAACGCGATACCCGGCAATCGATGGGGCCACCGCCTGCGTAGCCTCACGATAGCGTGCGGTACTGCGATACAGAGTCAGTGGGCCATCCTTATCGGCCTGTTATTGCCTTCAGTACTGATTTTCTCTGGGGTGAGCGCCAGCGGCCTGCTGTTGAATCTGGTGGCGATTCCGTGGGTCGGTCTTCTTATCTTGCCTCTGGTGTTTCTGGGGGCGGTATTTCCCGGGGCGGTAGGCCAGCTTCTTTGGTGGCTCGCGGATATGCAGCTGTCATGGCTGTTGGGCTTTCTGGCCTATGCAGATGGTCGTTTGCCTGGGTGGCAGCCGTTACCGCTTCCCCCGATTGCAGTGCTTTCTTTCGCCGCCATCTCTTGTTTCATATTGCTTTTACCGCGCGGGTTTCCCGGGCGTGGGTTGGGATGGTGTCTTGTGCCGGTGGTATTCGCGAGCTTGTTGCCCGGCGCCTGGCAGAGACCGGGAGAGCCGTTTCTCGAGGTCACTGTACTGGATGTGGGGCAGGGGCTTTCCGTGGTTGCTGCCACCGATGGCCACCGAATTTTGTTTGATACTGGGGCCGGCAGCGACAGCGGCTGGGATGCGGGGAGCAGTATCGTGGCCCCATATCTGATGGCTGAATATGGGACGCCGCTTGATTTACTGGCGGTGAGTCATGGCGACCGCGACCACGCCGGCGGCGTGGGCGGCGTGCTTGCGCAGATGGAAGTCGGTGCACTTGCAGCTCCGGGGCGCCTTGGCGAGCGGCTTGGAAGGGGAGGTGTCGGCACGGACGGCGGACTGCCGGCGCCTGCACGCCATTTTCCCTGTCTTGCCGGGAGGGAGGATGTTTTGGGAGAACTGAAGGTGCAGTGGCTGTGGCCGGAGTCGGACGGTGTGGATGGCGAAGAAAACGACCACAGCTGCGTGGCGTTGCTTGCATGGCGGGGGATACGGGTTCTGCTGACCGGGGATATATCCGATAAAGTCGAGCGCCGGCTGAAGGTCGCCTATCCTGAGTTCGAGCAGGTAGACCTGTTGGTCGCACCCCACCACGGGTCGCGCTCCTCTTCTTCTAGTGCCCTCATTCGGTGGGCGCGCCCGGGCGCGGTGGTGTTTAGCGCCGGATATCGGCATCACTTCGGCCATCCCCATCCGGATGTGGTTGCACGCTATGGCAAAGCTGGCGCCAGCCTGTTCAATACCGCAATGACTGGTGCGGTCACACTGTCCTGGAGCGGCGCAGACGCCGAGCCACGGGTAGTTTGCGCGCGAAATGCGCCCCGATTCTGGCTTGCAGAGGTCCCTTTGTGTACTGGCGGTGAAGCCAGTGTGCGTTGAGGCACATGCCCCCTGAGCACTATCAGGCAACGCGGAGGCGCGCGGTTCCATATTGCGGCCATCGGCGTACCAATTGGTAGCGGGATGAGAGCTTGGTCGCAGTTTTGGGGTGGGGCGTGGTGTTACCGTGCAGGCCAGTTTCAGCAAGATGATGTACTGGTTAATTGCATGAAGATTAAACCGATTGCTGGCGCGGTTGTGTTCGCTGCCGGCTTATTCACTTCTACCGGGCTCCTGGCAGAGCAGTGGAAGTACTCTCTGGGTACCGATATCAGCAGCGGTGACTACGGCAACAGTCAGGAAACCGAGATTGTTTCGACCCCGTTTACCGTCAGCTATTCACCCAATACCAGCTGGACGTTCAAGGCGTCCCTGCCGTGGACGCAGATCGAAGGCCCCGGCGGGGTTGTGCCGGGTGGCGACGGTGGATTCGTCGTGGGGCCCGGAAATGGCAATGGCCAGGGCAATGGCAACAACCCCGGCAGCGAGCCAGATACCGTAATTACCAGCGAATCTGGCATCGGCGATCTCTGGTTGACCGGCACCTACAGCCTTGAGCCTGTAGTCCAGCGTTACTTTGTGGACCTGTCTGCCAAGTACAAGGTGCCGGTGGCCGACGAGGCCAAGGGTCTTGGCACCGGTGAAGCCGATTTCACCCTGCAGACAGAAGTGTTCACAGTGGTGGACAACTTCACGCCATTTGTCACCCTGGCCAAGAAATTCAAGGGCGATCTCCCGGAGGTTGAACTGCGTAATGTCTGGTATGCCTCTGTCGGCAGTGGCTATCGGTTGGATGAGGTGTCCAGTATCGGCGCCTCTCTCGACTACCAGCAGGCCGCCGTTGCGGGTAACGATCCGCAGACTGAAATTTTCGGCTATTACAGTCACAAGCTCAGCGCACAGTGGAGCGGCATGCTCTACGGCTATATCGGACTGGCAGACGGCAGTCCCGACCAGGGGGTCGGGATACAGGTCAACTATCGACCGGCGAACTGATTAACACTTTTCCCTCTGCGATTTCCGCTTGGCTGTTGAAACGGCGGGAACCAGAAACACTCAGGAGAAAACAGCGATGAAGATTCCATTTAAGTCTACTGCGATGGCTGCAGCTCTGGCTGGCCTGGTCAGCGTCCCTCTGGTATGGGCCGACGAAGACATGCCGGAGACGGATACCACCGAAGTCGTTGAAATAGCGGAAACAGTTCCCGGCGAGCGCATTGCCGGCTATTTCAGTGAGTTTTTTGGTGAGGAATCATCCAGTGTGGTGGCTGGGCTGCGCGACGGCAGCATCCAGTATGTCGAGCCGCTGCCGGAAGGTGAGGAAGTTGCGACCGATACGGATACGGACACCACCGAAACCGATGGAACGGAAGTCGATGCCCCCGAAGTAGAAGATGGCGGCGAGCCCGGCAACGGCATGGGTTACGGCAACGTGCTGATCACCATGGCGCTGGCCGAACAGTTGGCTGGACTGTCCGCTGCTGAAGCGCTTGAGGGCGAGGAGGGCATGACCGCCCACGAATCCCTGAACGAAATCCTGCGTATGCGCCAGGTAGACGGCATGGGTTGGGGGCAAATTGCCCGCGAGCTGGGCGTCAACCTTGGCGAAGTAGTCAGCGGTATTCGCTCCAATCGTCCGGATATGACCGAAAAGCTGGCCCGTCGCGACGAGCGTGCGGCAGCGCGCTCCGAGGCGCGTGCTGAGCGTGAACTGGCGCGTGCAGACAAGGTGGCCAAGGTCGAAAAGGCGGAGCGTGTTGCGAAGCTGGACCGTCCGGAAAGACCGGTTCGCCCGGAAAAGGCCGAGAAGCCTGAGCGCCCGGAAAAGCCGGCGCGTCCTGAGCGTCCCGGACGCTAAGCGGCAGTCAGTCGCAAGCTGATGGGCCTCTTTTTATGAGGGGTCTGCAGAAAAAGCCGCCTTCGGGCGGCTTTTTTATTGCAGTGCCGGAGGGGCTGTGTGCAATGACCGCTTAGCCATTCGTGCAGGATCTGGCATTCAGCGCCGGAAAGCTGGCCCGATTAGGGCAGCGTGCAACTCCGTTCACAGAGATAAAATTCATACCACTCAAGCACTTAGCCATCCGGTTGAGCTGTGGTAGAGTCTCCGACTTAGCTTCAACCCATAACAAAACCCTTCCGCAGTCTGGGGCGTATAAAAAGTGTTAGAGATTATCAAGTCTGGCGGCTGGCTGATGCTGCCTATCCTGCTCTGTTCCGTAGCTGTTATTGCGATTTTCATCGAGCGTTTGTGGACGCTCAACGAGCGCAAAATCGCCCCGCGTGCGCTGCTGGGTGAAGTCTGGAGTTCGCTAAAGAACAACCAGCTGACCACGGAAAAGATCAAGGCCCTGCGCGACTCCAGCCAGCTGGGACGCATTTTTGCCGCGGGTCTCGCCAATTCCAAGCATGGCCGTGAGGTGATGAAGGACAGTATCGAAGAGGCTGCCAGTCAGGTGGTGCACGAGCTGGAACGCTTCCTGAATGTATTAGGTACCATTGCCGCTGTGGCGCCGTTGATCGGCCTGCTTGGCACCGTGGTGGGCATGATTCAGGTATTTACTGCCATTATGTTGGAAGGCACCGGCAATGCGGGTGTACTGGCCGGGGGGATCTCCCAGGCTCTGATCACCACCGCCGCGGGCCTGAGCGTGGCTATCCCGGCGCTGATGGCACATCGATACTTCCAGCGCCGCGTGGATTCCATTGTGGTGACCATGGAGCAGGAGGCCGTCAAACTGGTGGATGCCCTGCATAGTGACCGCCGTATAGAAGCAGCAGCCTGAGCGCTCAATCACAGATTCAGGAGCGCTTGATGCAATTCCGTCGCCAGAATACAGAGCAGGATGGGGTGAACCTCACGCCATTGATCGATGTGGTGTTTCTGCTGCTGATCTTTTTTATGGTTTCCACCACCTTCACCAAAGAGAGCCACCTTGAACTCAATCTGCCGGAGGCTTCGGGCCCACAGGCAGAGAGTCCCCCCTCAACCATTGAGGTACTGATCAATGCCGATGGCTCATATTCGGTGGATGGCCGAGCGCTGATCAACAAGAAGCTCGCTACGCTCAAATCTGCACTGTCGGAAGTGTCCGGTGGCGAGTACAATCGCCCGCTGATCATTACCGCAGACGCCACCGCGCAACATCAAGCGGTGGTTCGTGCCATGGATGCCGCGGGGCAGCTGGGATTTGTTCATCTCAGCATCACCACCCGGCAGCCGGACGAACAGTAATCTATAAAGTGTTGAACCGCTGGATACGGCGCGTGCCGTATCCACGATATGCCCGCAGTTGCCTTGCTGTTGCGGGTGGTCTCTTGCGGAGAGCACGCTGCCAAGATATTTATGGATAAATCCCCCCAGCCGGTGCTGAAGCCCCGGGACGGCGCCAGAACCTATCGCCGCCTACTTTCCTACGCTGTACCTCAGTGGCCGCTGTTTGTCGTCGCGGTGCTCGGATTCCTGCTGTTTTCCAGCATGGAAGTGGTGCTGATTGCCGTCACCGAGCTGTTGCTGGACGCCGTCGGTGCCGGTATCGAGCAGGGACGAGGGTTCCTGTCGAAGTATGTCGCCGGTTTTTTCCCTGGTGGGAACATGCCCCAGGAGACCGCCCGCTGGTTGGTGCCGTCGGCGATGCTGATCATCATCATGCTGCGCGCCGTGGGCAATTTCGTTGGCAGCTACGGTCTGTCTTACGTTGCCCGAGCAGTGATTCATCAGTTGCGCACCGAGCTGTTCGAACATATCGGGCAGCTGCCTAGCAGCTATTTTGATCGCTACACCGGTGCCTTCCTGATTTCAAAGGTCGCCTACAACGTGGAGCAGGTGACCAACTCCATTACCAAGGCCTTGCGGACGCTGATTCGTTCCTCGTTTACGGCCATTGGCCTACTGACCTATCTGTTGCTGGTGAACTGGCAGCTGACCCTCACATTCTTCCTGTTTGTGCCGGTTATCGCGGGTATTGTCAGTATTGTGGGCCGCCGTTTCCGCAAGCTCAGCCATCGGATCCAGAACACCATGGGGGACGTGACCCACGTGACCCAGGAAGCAATCAACGGCTACGAAGTCGTCCGCATGTACGGTGGCCGGACTTATGAAAATGCCCGTTTCGCAGCAGCGAGTAATGCCAACCGACAGCAGTTCATGAAACTGGTTGTGGCGGATAACGCCAGTGTATCCGTCATTCAGACACTGGTAGGGCTGGCAACTGCCGTGCTCGTGTGGTTTGCACTGGCGCCCGGTATGGTGGAATCCATGACTGCAGGCGTGTTTGCTTCCTATATCGGTGCCGCTGCCTCACTGGCCAAGCCGATCAGAAACCTCTCCGAGGTCTATGCCGAAATTCAGAAAGGGATCGCGGCGGCGGAAAGTATTTTCGAAGTATTCGACGCGCCCAAGGAGCCCACTGGTGGCAACCTGCATCTGCCAAGCCCGGTGACTGGGGAAGTCACTTTCGAGCATCTGGGTTTCCGCTATTCGGAAGACGGCCCGGATGTATTGAGTGACATCGATTTCTCGGTGCGTGCGGGGCAGACGGTTGCCCTGGTAGGGGCTTCCGGTTCGGGCAAGACCACACTGGTAAGCCTGCTGTCCCGATTTTACGATCCCACCTCTGGGCGAATTCTGCTGGATGGGGTGGATATTACCGAGGTTCCAGTGGCGGAGTTGCGCGAGCAGATCAGCCTGGTCTCCCAGAACATTGTGCTGTTCAACGATACGGTGTATCGCAACATCGCTTACGGCGAGCTCGAGGGCAAGCCGGAGGCGGAAGTCGAGCGGGCGGTAGATCTGGCGCACGCGCGCGACTTTATCGAAGAGTTGCCAGAGGGGCTCAACACTGTGCTCGGGGATAACGCGCAGATTCTTTCCGGCGGCCAGCGTCAGCGACTGGCTATCGCGCGGGCGCTGTTAAAGGATTCGCCGGTACTGGTGCTGGATGAGGCGACCTCCGCTCTGGATAATGCCTCCGAACGTCACATTCAGGCGGCGCTTGCGGAGGTGATGAAAAATCGTACTACGTTTGTGATCGCGCATCGCCTGAGTACCATTGAGAATGCAGATTGCATCCTGGTCATGGATCAGGGGCGTATCGTTGAAAGTGGCACCCACAGTGAGTTGCTGGAGCGCGGCGGTCGCTACGCGCTGTTACTTCAGCAGCAGTCCGGCGGTGCCATCGGCGGATAGAAAATTCGAAACGGGGATAGGAGCGCATCGCGCAATGTCGCTTGAAGACTGGTTGAACAAACGCTGGTATCCGGCCACCGAAAGCGGTGAAGTAAGCGGTACACAGCTGCCTTTGTTGGCGCCGCTGGAGCTGGCGTTCCGACACGGCAGTCGCTGGCGCAAGCAGCGCAATCAACCAGAGCCGCTGTCGGTGCCGGTGATTGTGGTTGGCAATATTACCGTCGGCGGTGCAGGCAAAACGCCCCTGGTCGCCGAGCTTGGCCGTTGGCTGAAAGAGCGTGGACGTAAACCCGGTATTATCAGCCGCGGTTATGGTGGCCGCGCCAAGCACTATCCCTACAATGTCACCGCCGAATCCCATCCCCTGGAATCCGGCGATGAACCGCTCATGTTGCACCTCATGACGGGCCTGCCGGTAATGGTTTCCCCAAAACGTGCGGAAGCGGCGTCTGCCCTGATTTCCGAACACGGTTGTGATGTGATCCTCTCTGACGATGGTCTCCAGCACTATGGTCTGTGGCGCAGTATGGAAATCTGTGTCGTCGACGGTCAGCGCGGTCTCGGCAACGAACACTTGTTGCCCCGCGGCCCGCTGCGGGAATCCGCGGATCGACTGCGAAGCGTGGATATGGTGGTGGTCAACGGTCAACCCAGTGCTCTGGTGGAATCCCAGGTGGGTGAAGAACTCGATTTCACCATGGAGCTGCAGCCATCGCGCTGGCATCAGTTCAATCTGGATCAAACATCGACTTTAAAGATCGAATCGGGCCCGGAAGTAGGGCCGTGTCACGGGGTGGCAGCGATCGGCAATCCCCAGCGTTTTTTTAACGCGCTGCGGGATATCGGTTTTACCGTGATGGAAATGGCCTTTCCCGACCACCACCAGTTCAGCCAGCAGGAGTTGCAGCTAGATGGGGTGACTCCGGTAATCATGACCATGAAAGACGCAGTCAAATGCCGTGACTTCTGGCAAAGCCACTGGTGGGCCATGGAAGCTCAGGCCCAGCTGCCGGATCTTTTTTATCAGCGCATTCACCAGCATCTGCAGAGTTTTGAACCCGCATGAGTGATACCAGTTCCTTTGAATTCGATGTCATTATCCCTGCACGTTTCGCTTCAAGCCGCCTCCCGGGCAAGCCACTGGCGGATATTGCTGGCAAGCCCATGGTGCAGCGGGTGTACGAGCGTGCTTGTGAGAGTGCCGCGCAACGGGTGATTGTCGCAACGGACGACATGCGTGTTGCGCAAGTGGTGCAGGGCTTTGGCGGCGAGGTGTGTATGACCAGTGCTGACCACGCTTCCGGAACCGATCGCCTGCAGGAGGTTGCGGCGAATCTGGAGCTGACTGAAGACCGAATCCTGGTGAATGTGCAGGGAGATGAACCCCTGATTCCGCCAGCGGTGATCAATCAGGTGGCTGCGAACCTGGCGCGGAACCGTACAGCCGGCGTCGCCACTCTGGCGGAGCCGATCCCGACAGTTGAGGACTTCCTCAACCCGAATATCGTGAAGGTAGTGGCTGAGGAGTCGGGTCTGGCACGTTATTTTTCCCGCGCGCCTATTCCCTGGCCGCGGGACGCCTTTGCTTTGGAGCAGCAGGCGCTGCCGGAGGGGCTCCAGCCGCGGCGCCATATTGGCATCTATGCTTACCGGGCAGGGCTGTTGAATCATTTTGTCAGTTGGCCCATGGCGCCGATCGAGAAATTCGAGGCGCTCGAGCAGTTGCGTTTCCTGTATCACGGTCACGCAATCCACGTGGATGATGCTTGCGAAGAAGTGCCCGGCGGTGTGGATACCCAGCAGGACCTCGAGCGTATGCGCGCTCTTTTTGCATAATTTGTGACGTGCCCGGGAAGGGCGCCTCGGTACGGAACTCAAATGTGCCGGGACAGAGAGCGGTACCAGATGATTCAGTCAGACGTAGATCTACAGCCTTTCAATACCATGACCATTGCCGCGCGGGCACGGTATTTTTGCGCGGCAACCACGCTGGATGAGCTGCGCGAAGCGCTCGAATTTGCCCGCACAAAACAGCTTCCTATTCTTCCTCTCGGGGGCGGCAGTAATATCGTACTTACCGGTGACTTCCCCGGGCTCGCGGTACATGTGGGGATGCATGGATTGGAGTTCGATCCGCTGGATGATGGTATTCGTATACATGCCGCTGCGGGTGAGAACTGGCATCAGCTGGTTATGCGCAGCGTCGAGCTCGGGTACGGTGGGCTCGAAAACCTGGCCCTAATCCCTGGAAATATCGGCGCGGCACCCATCCAGAATATCGGCGCCTACGGTGTAGAGCTTAAAGACACCTTCGAGCAGTTGACCGCGATGGAAATCGCTAGCGGAGACCTTGTTACCTTCTCTGCCGAGGACTGTCAGTTTGGTTACCGCGACAGCATCTTCAAAAGGGGCGCCAAGGACCGCTACCTGATCTGTGACGTGGTGCTGAAGCTGCCCCGAATCTGGCAGCCGCACGTCTCTTATCCAGCATTACAACAGCACTTTGCCGACCACGGGCAACCGCTGGACGAGCTGACTCCAGCCGTGGTGGCCAATGCGGTCATCGATATCCGCAACAGCAAGCTGCCGAACCCCGTTGAAATACCGAACGCGGGTAGTTTTTTTAAAAACCCGGTCGTGGATGAGCCCCTGTATACCGCGCTAAAAACCAGCCATCCGGGACTGGTGGCGTTTGAATTCGGCACGCAGTGGAAGCTGGCGGCGGGTTGGCTTATCGACCAGGCGGGGTGGCGTGGTTACGTTAAAAATGGCGTAGGGGTTCATGACCGACAGGCGTTGGTTCTGGTGAATCCGGGACATCGGTGCGGCAGCGAGGTGGTGAACCTGGCCCGCGAAATAGCCAGTGATATTCAAAAGAAATTTGGGGTGACACTGGAACCAGAGCCGCGCTTCTACCCATAAGTTAGCCGGAGTCTGCCAGCTTTGTGTTGAAACGGCATAATAGAACCCCTCACAACACAAGCCGGATAGAACATTTTTCCCCTAAAACGGAAAAAGTGATTGCTGGCCACATTCCTTATTTTGGGGATTTTTACATCGATCGTTAGCTCGAAAGCGGCAGTGCCCGCATGTATGCGGCATGTCGGAAATCGTGCTTAAAAGCATGCGGCATGAATCACCAGCGACTGCAATCTTTCCGTTATATTGACCTGAAATAACCGTAAACATGCCGCCTTTTATCTGCCGCTACTTGGTGCTATCTCGCTTTGCACCATGACATTTGTCTGGTATGTTGAGTCAGGGCTCTGTGGATGGATCTTTGCGGGTATAACCCGCTGAGCAATAACAAAAAACGTGATTTTGTGCAGGGGAGGTTTAATAGGAAATTCTTGCACAAGGTCAACTGAAAATCCGTGGTTGGGGCTAAATTGATAAAAGTCTTAGTGGTAGACGATCACGATTTGGTGCGCATGGGAATATCGCGCATGTTGGGTGACGTCGAAGATGTCCAGGTGGTAGGCGAAGCCAAGAGTGGTGAAGACGCGATCGCCTTTGTTCGGCAAGCTGAGGTCGACGTCATTCTCATGGATGTGAGAATGCCCGGCATGGGAGGTCTGGAGGCCACCCGTAAACTCATTTCCCGGTTTCCGCAGGCAAAGGTGATCGCCGTCAGCGCGCTGGACGACGACCTTTTTCCGAGCCGCCTGATTCAGGCTGGCGCTAAAGGATATGTCACCAAAGGGGCCGACCTCGAGGAAATGGTGCGTGCTATCCGCGCTGTAGTAGCTGGTGAAACATACATCAGTAGCTCCATGGCGACCAAGTTGGCACTGCGCAGTGTAAGTGGCGGTTCTTCGCCGTTCGAGGACCTCTCCGAGCGGGAGCTTCAGACAGCGGTAATGATCGTCAATGGCAACAAGGTGTCGGAAATTGCCGAGACGCTATCCGTCAGCCCGAAAACCGTGAACACCTATCGTTACCGGATTTTCGAGAAGCTTGGCCTGCACTCGGATGTAGAGCTGACATTGCTGGCGGTGAAGCATAACGTGCTGGATCCGGAGGAGGCGGTTTAGGGCGCGCACGCCCTTATCGGTGTAAAATCCGATCTCCTCTACAAAGAATTTAAGAAACAGGGGCCATAGGCCCCTGTTTTGTTGTTGGCACAAGAAACGGCTATGTTCGACAGCAAGCGCTTTCTCACAACGGTGACCCGCAAGCCCGGCGTTTACCAGATGTTTGACGCCCAAGGTAAGGTCCTGTACGTAGGTAAAGCGAAAAACCTGCGCAACCGCTTGGGTAGCTATTTTCGGGCCAGCGGTCTTACCGCCAAAACCATGGCTCTGGTGGAAAAGATCGCGGACATTGAGGTGACTGTCACTCGCAGTGAAACCGAAGCTCTGGTACTGGAGCAGAGCCTGATCAAATCCCAGCGGCCGCCTTACAATGTCATGTTGAAAGATGACAAGGGCTATCCGTATATCTTCCTTTCCAGCAAGGACACTTTTCCCCGCATAGCATTTCACCGTGGTGCCAAGAGAAAGAAGGGCGATTATTTCGGTCCATTTCCCAATGCTTCATCGGTGCGCGATAGCCTGAATTTCCTGCAGAAGACATTTCGAATCCGCTCCTGCGAAGACAGTGTTTTCGCCAATCGTTCACGGCCATGCCTGCAATACCAGATTGAGCGCTGTACCGCGCCCTGTGTCGATTTCATCAGCCCGGAAGACTACCAGGCGGATGTACGCCACGCGCAGATGTTCCTCGCGGGTAAGAGCGACAGTATCATCCGCGAATTGGCGGAGGACATGGAGCGCGCTTCGGTAACGCTGGAATTTGAAAAGGCCGCGCGCCTGCGCGACCAGATTATTGCACTGCGCCGACTGCAATCGGATCAGGTCGCCGAAAGCGGTGGTGCTGACGTGGATGTCCTCGGTGTGGCGACGTCTGGCGGCATCTGCTGTGTGCACGTGCTGTTTATCCGGCAGGGGCGCATTCTCGGGAGTCGTAGTTACTATCCCAGTGAAAAGCTGGGTTTGGACGATGCAGCCCTGCTGTCCGCTTTTATCCCTCAGTTCTACTTGGGCAACAATCGCGAGCTGCCGCGTCAGATTCTCGTGTCTGAGCCGCTCGAAGATATTGAGGCGTTACAGCAGGCACTGACCGAGCAGGCTGGCAAAGATATCCAGGTGGTCAATCGTCTGCGGGGGAATCGCGCCACCTGGGTCGAGATGGCCCAGCAGGCCGCGCGCCAAAACCTGCAGAGTCGTACCGCTTCCCAGCAGAAACTGCAGGATCGCTTCGAAAATCTTCAGGAGGTGCTTCGCCTGGGAGATTTGCCTGAGAGGCTGGAGTGTTTTGATATCAGTCATTCCAGCGGTGAAGCGACCGTTGCCTCCTGTGTGGTTTTTGATACCGGCGGCCCTGTGAAATCGGATTATCGTCGTTTCAATATCGAAGGGATTACCGCAGGTGATGATTACGCGGCTATGGGGCAGGCGCTCAAGCGCCGTTACACCCGTTTGTCTAATGGTGAGGGCCGCTTCCCCAATATTCTGCTGATTGACGGCGGCAAAGGGCAGGTGACACAGGCGGTGGATACACTCAACGAGTTGGGTATCACCGGTGTACAGATCATCGGCGTTGCCAAAGGCACCACCCGTAAAGCGGGGTTCGAGACCCTGCACATTGTGGCGGAGGGGCGCGAGCTGGTGCTGGAATCTGATTCGGCGGCGCTGCACCTGATCCAGCAGGTGCGGGATGAAGCACATCGATTTGCCATTACCGGTCATCGCCAGCGGCGCGATAAAAAGCGCCGCGAGTCGCCACTGGAGGGCATTCCGGGCGTCGGTCCGGCGAGACGGCGAGCGCTGTTACATCACTTTGGTGGCTTGCAGGAGATCCTGCGAGCCTCGGTCAACGAACTGTCCAGCGTCGAGGGAGTAAGCCGCAAACTTGCTCAAGATATATACTCGACCTTGCACAACGAATAGTCGTTGGCAAAGGAATCGCCCGCTGGCGTTTATTTTTGTATTCCAGATTGCTAAGTTACGCACTGCCGACGATGTGTGTTCAGCGACTGAAGAAGGACCAGCATGACTCTCGCTAACCAATTGACCCTGTTGCGCGTTGCGCTGATTCCTGTGTTTGTGCTGGTATTTTACCTTCCCTACAAGTGGAGCTATATCGCCTCAGCCCTCATTTTCTCTATTGCCGCCGCCACCGACTGGCTGGATGGCTATATTGCCCGCAAGCTGGATCAGAGTACGCCGTTCGGCGCCTTTCTGGACCCTGTGGCGGACAAGCTGATGGTGGCAACGGCGCTTGTACTGCTGGTTGACCTCCACGATTACCTCTTTTTTACGATCGCAGCGGCGATCATTATCGGCCGCGAGATCGCCGTATCCGCGCTGCGAGAGTGGATGGCGGAGCTGGGCTTGCGCAGCAGCGTGGCGGTCAGCTATATCGGCAAGATCAAAACTACTGCGCAGATGGCGGCCATCATTGTATTACTGGCGTTCGACGTTCAGGAGTTTCCATTAATGGAGACGATTGGCTATATCCTGCTATATGTGGCGGCGGCACTGACACTCTGGACCATGGTTATCTATCTTCGCGCGGCCTGGCCGGCGCTGACAGCTGACCCCGCCGAGGAGTCCGGTGACTGATCGAGAAGCAGCGTCACCTGCACGGATCCAACTCACCGGTCGCCGGCCCAATAAAAAAGCCCCCAGTAGGGGGCTTTTTTCGTTTTGCTGCAAGGAAACTTGCGCTTCCTCCCTATTTGGGAGACTGAACCAGACCCGCTCCATACACGTCGTCGTTGCCTGGTTTTCCAAGATCCAGAGATCCCTGCGCAAAGGCCGCCTCTACCTGGGCGGGATGCATGTCACCACCATTCGCGCCGATGATCAGCGCCGCAACACCCGCCGCATGTGGCGATGCCATGCTGGTACCGACAGACCAGTACCAGCCTCCGTTACCGGTGCTGAACACAAAGTCGAATACACCGCAGAGGTTGGTGATCGGGCCAACGGTGCACACATCGTTGTTGCTCAGGTAGTAGGTGTAGTCGCCACCCGGTGCCGCAAAGTCGATCAGGGACTGCCCATAGTTGGAGTAGATCGCGAGGTAGTCGAGGTTACCGTTACCTGCGGCCCAGCCCTGTGGGCCTGTCGCTGAAATGGAAATGGTATGGGGCGAGTCCGCCGGCAGGGTCAGGTTGTTGCCATCTTTATCACCATCGACCGAATCGTTGCCGGCGGAAGTGATGATGGTTGCCCCCGCCTGATAGGCGTAGTTGGTCGCCCGGGACATCATGGTGCGTAGTGCCGCCGCGCCGGGATCGCTCGCGGGGAAGGCTGCGCCAAGGCTCATGTTGATGACATCGGCATCCTGGTTGGCCGCGTGCACAATGGCTGCAGCCACAGCACCAAATGAGCCTGAGCCTTCGTCGCCAAGTGCTTTCAGCAAGATCAGGGTAGCATCCGGAGCCACACCGATTGTGCCAAAGCCGTTATTGGCCGCCGCAACTGTACCGGCAACATGGGTGCCGTGGCTGAACGTGTCCGGCAGGGTGTATGCCAGCCCTTCACCGGTAAAATCCTTACTGGCGCTGTAGTCGATGTTGGGTGCCAGATCCGGATGATCCAGGTCATAGCCACCATCGATAATGGCTACCCGTACTCCGGAACCGGTATTCCCCGCATTCCAAGCTTCCACCGCGTTCACGGCTGCATGCCCCCACTGGAGGTCGAAGTAGAAATCGTCGTCGCCACTCGCTGGTGGGTTCGCTGCCGCATCGAGCGTTATGCCCTCAGCGACAACGGGGTCGAAGAACTGGAAAGAGGCGTTAACGCCTGCGTGTTTGACTCCGGAAAGGGTGTTGACGGTCTTGCCGAACGCGCTATTGCCCTCGACCAGCAATACGCCGATTTCGGGCACGGTGCGGGTAATTTCCCCCCCCGCAGCGGCAATATCATCGAATGTTTTCTGGTGAATTTTATTACCGTGTACCACCAGTACCCAGGACTCGGCGATGGCGCCGGCAGAAAAACAGAATACTGCGGCACTGACCGCGACGAAGTTACGAATACAGCGTAGAAGCATGAATTGCCCCCTTGGTTTTAAATGCCAATTTCCCTACGGCTAATCTGGGAAGCGAAAGCCACTCGACCGCGCAATGAATCCCACGAAGGGCTGCGCGTCCGGTTGCTGGTTATTGTGTTCGCCAACCCTGGCGAGGGGACAATATAAACGCCGACTACCTGGCGGAGTAAAGGGGCCGCCAGCAAAAGCAATCTCTTTTGCCGATAGGGGTAATTTCCACGAAATCTGTGCACGGGTGGCACATGCTTTATCGCTACGGGGAATAATTGCGCGGAGAAATTGGAATCTTGTCTGGATAGTGCCATCAACAAGGGGGGTATTTTCTGCGTTAACAGCTGCGGAACCTTCCGCGATTTCACAAAATTGAGGATTTGCACGTCAATCGCGTTCCGGTACGATAGCTCCACTCGAGCTATTATGCGCCAATGGAGTTGTCGTGCTGCGTTCTCAAGCTTCCTCCCGTTTCGGTATTTATTTTGTATTCGCTTTCCTGTTTCTGGGGACTCCGATTTCCCCATCGCTCGCCGTTGCGGATGAAAAGTATCGTCGCGGTGAATGGTTGCCCCGATGGTCCGATGCCGATGGTGACTGCCAGGATACCCGCCATGAACTACTGATCCGCTACTCCCTGGCCCCGATTGCCTACACCGATGTCGGCAACTGTAAAGTCGCCACGGGCCTGTGGATGGACCCTTATACGGGCAGTTTTTTTGAGCTGGCTTCAGACTTGGATGTGGAGCATATCGTGCCGCTGAAGTGGGCCCACGAACGCGGTGGCGCGCACTGGTCTCGTGAGAGAAAGCGCGCATTCGCGGAAGACCCGGACAACCTCTGGCTGGTGGATGATGGTCGCAACCAGAGCAAGGGGCACCGCGGGCCAGACCAGTGGATGCCGCCATATGGCCCGGTGCGCCGTCACTATATCCAGCGCTTTTTGGCGGTGGTGAAAAAGTACGGGCTGGTGTCCAGCGAGGAAGAGGGGCGGATTTTTCTCGCTCTCCTAGAAAATCGTCACGGTTGATGGTCTTGCGTAGGGGCTTCCTGCGTCAGCGGGGAAGAGCGTCCAGGATTTCTCCAAAGCGCGATTCTGCGGGGTAGGGCGAGGCTGACCAGCCAAGGCGCACGATGACGGCGTTATGGCTCGGGCATACCATCAGCTTTTGCTCGCGATTTCCGAGCATAAAGTAGCTGTCGCGCGGCAGCTTCGGATGCAGCGGTAATTCGTCCCTACAGCTGTGATTCAGCCACAGCTGGTAGCCGTAGCAGGAGTCATTAGTGCTGATGTTGCTGGTTACGGCCCGCTGTATCCATTTGCTATCCAGCACTTGTGCGCCCCTGGTCATCCCATTATTGAGCAATAAAATGCCGAGTTTTGCCCAGTCCCCTGCGGTGGCAAAGCCATAGGAACTGCCGACAAATACACCGTCGGCGTCAGTCTCAAGTAGCAGACTGTGTAGCGCCATTGGCTCAAGGAATTCTCTCTGCAGGAACTTTATTGATTTCTCGGTGCCCCCCAGCTGTTTGTGCATCCAGCGGGCAATCAGATTGGTGGATCCTGAGGAGTAGGAAAAACGTGAACCCGGGGAGTATTTCAGGGGGCGCTGCAGTGCATAGCGCGACGCCGGTTGGTCGCCAAACAACATGCGGGTGGCATCGGTTCCGGGGTAGTAGCGTTCGTCAAACGCCAGTCCGTCACACATCTGCAGTAGGTTTTCCAGGGAGATGCAAGAGCGTGCATCCTGGCTCCACTCCGTAAAAAGATCTCGTTCTTGTGCGCTTGCCAGCCCCAGCGCTTCCATCCTGCCAAACAGCATTGCAATAACACTCTTTGTCATCGACCAGCCGAGAAGCCGTGTGTGCGCTGTGATGCCATTCCCGTAGGCTTCCGCGATCACCCGATCCCCGCAGGCTACCACTAGCGCACGAGTGTCCAGGCCTGTACAGAAGTCTTCCTGTAGCTGCCGCTCAAGTAGCTGCTGAAGGGGGGTGTGCGCACCGTTCTGGTGATGGGGTTCACTGCGGCGATGCTGAAATTCGATCGAGGGGCTGGGAGCGTGCGAGATTGTCTGATTGCGTGGCTCCAATTGTGGACCCAGCTGCGTTCCCATAGCTGGATCGAACCGTACCTGCGCGGACACAAGTTTTCCCAACTGCGCCTTGGTCACGTTGCCTGTATGACTCACTCGCACCAGTGAAAACAGGGGGGAATAATTGTGAAGATCCCGGTATATTTTTTCATTACTGAAGCCGGAGATATGGCGCGCTGAGCAGGCAAACTTTGCGCTCATATTTGCCAGCATACATAGAGGCTCCCATCGGGAGAGCAAAGTTTTTGCGCGCGCGTAGCTATAGGCCAGTAGCAGGGCTATAAGGCTGAGCGAGACGAGTTTGATCAGTGTGTTGCTGTCCATCCCGATGGGGGCGCTCACGCAAGCTGCGGAAACAGGTATAGGTGAAGATCTGTTGATCTTGGGAAAGCTTAGGAGAGAAAGGGAGGTGGTGCCCGGGGCGGGACTTGAACCCGCACGGCCAGAAGCCGAGGGATTTTAAATCCCTTGTGTCTACCAATTCCACCACCCGGGCCAGGAGGTGTTCAGCTGGCACCCTGTGGTGCCAGTGAGAAAGGCCAGCTCGGGAGAGCTCGCCAGGAGAATATGGAGGCTAGGGTCGGAATCGAACCGGCGTACACGGAGTTGCAGTCCGCTGCATGACCACTCTGCCACCTAGCCTAAATATCGCATTTCAGCGATGAAAACGCCGCGGATTCTAGCGGATATAATCCAAAAATCCTAGCATTTTCTGATACTTACGTGCCGCTGGGCGTGTAAGAGGGCGCTATTCTATGGGTTGTCGGGGATTAGTCAAGCGGAAGTGTAGATGAGTTATGAGGCGGTGGATATTTGACCAATATTCAGCCGGTTCCCGCGTCTAATAACTGATGGCAATTTCTCTAAATTTTCTATTGCCAAATGTTCTAAAGTTTTCCGGTATCCAGCTGGCAAAACCCGGGGTCTAGCCAATACTGAATGTAGCTGGCTTGCACACATCTCCCCCCACGTCGTGTTTAGTAGTGCCGGCCGGATGCCTTCCTCCATACGGGTATCCAGTGTGTTGTAAGGATGAAATCCTCCAAGTTTCACTCCTAATGGTCTTGGCCCTGACGCTCTCCCCCCCCGTCGTCAGGGCTTTTTTTTGCCCGCAAGAAATGTGCGCTCTAGCTGTGGAATCTTCGTTCCGGCCGCGTGTTCCGCGAGTGTGCGAAACTTCTCCAGGGTGATTTCTCCGCGGTCCACGGCGATAGTGCGCACCACATCGTCCAAACTTTTCTCTCCATTGCTGGATTTCTGAATTGCCTCGTCAATCTCGGACAACACGACCGCAGCCCTGGCGGTGGTTGGGCCGGATGAGCGCTTGACCAGAAGATTGGGCGACTCTTTGCCCCACTTGGCCAGGTCGTCCAATGCCTGTAGGTAACGCTTCTGGCTGATGCCGCCGGTGCGGCGCAGAGTTTTGAGGGAGTAGTATTCCGCGATGCCCTCCACAATCCAGTCGCTCTCCTTGTCTCCCCGAATCCCTGTCGCGACATGAACCAGCTCGTGCAACATGCTGCTGGTGCGATTTCCGGAGATCAGCGGCCGGTCTGCGTGCATGAACAGCGAGCGAGTACCCGACAGGCCGCCACGCCACATGGGGTCTCCGGCCATGACGATGAGAAGTTTGTCCGGGAATTGTGGGAACACCTTTTTCAGTTCAGGCAGGGTCCAGCTGAGGAAAGCCAGGGTGTCCTGCCTGCGCAGGCCTTTTCCCAGGGGGCCTGCAACAACTGTGTCAGTGCCGTCGATGACGTCTTGGCGGCTGCCAATTCTTCCCGCGATCATCCAGCCTTTAGGGCGGATGAAGCGGCGGCCCGGGTCCTTCAGCGTAAAGGTGTCGGGCTCTTTCTTTTCATAGGGCAAGAGCACATTCCATCGGTCCGGTGCTTCTATTTTAAGGGTTGCTTTGGAGTGGAGGTGCTTCGGTGCTCGAGCTGCGATCGGTGGAATAAGCTTGTCGCTGCGCAGGATGGCCCACTTGTCGGTGATTCGGGAGTCATATCTACCGGAAGACTTTTTGGCATCTATTACAAACTGATAGCGGATGCCATCGCGCGCTCCGCTGGGTTTCCAGATGGCCTTATCGCCTTCTACTGTCAGATGTTCGCCTTCCAGAGCCGTGTGTCGCTCCGGATCAAGGTGGAGGGTAAGTTTGCTAGGTAGTTCTTTTCCGGAGAGTGTGATTTCCACATTCGCCAAGCCGCTGTCTGGGTCCAGTTGCGCCTTGTAGACAATGTCGTAGTACTGCTTCTCGGCAGCTGCCGCCGCCCCAGCGAAAATACTGGTTAACACGAACAGGGCGGTGGCTATGACGGCACGGCAGGAAAATATAATGCGCAACGTATGGAACATGAATTCTGTTTGGCTCCGTTACCAATGGGCGGCAGGTACATCTTATGACCGCAGGCAAGGTTAACAGTGCCATGACAGGCTTTTCAAAGACTTATCGGAGCTTGGGTGGTTAAAAATTAACCCGCACCGCTGCCTGATTCGACGCGTGCGTGAACCAGGCTGGCAGCGACCAGGTCCTCAAGGGCGTGCCCTACGGACTTGAAGCAGGTAACCCCAGCGCGCTCCGCGGGTGCTGGGGATTTGCACAGGGAGGGGAGGTCGCCGAGGACCGATTGCGGGGTAATTACACCTTCAGCAATGGGAATCGCCAGATCGCCGGTCTCGTTCAGGGCGTGGGGCATTACATCAGCATAAAGGGCCACGCGCCGGATTAGCAGATCATCCGCTTCCCGCATATCCGGCCGGTAGGCGCCTACCAGGTCAATATGCTGCTCCTCTCTCAGCCACTTACCGTAGATCAGCGGCGTTTTGCTCATGGTGGCGCAGCTGACGATGTCAGCCCGTTGCATGCCGGATTGAATATCATTGCACAGCGAGACGTCGAAAGATTCGCCCTGCAAAGTGGCTGCTACCGCCCGGGCTTTATCTGCCGAACGCCCCCAAATCAGCACTTCTTTTATCGGGCGTATACTGGCATGCGCGCGCACAAGCTCGGGGGCGAGTGTTCCCGTGCCGACCATCAACAGGGTGTTTGCATCGACCGGTGCCAGATAATCTGCTGCCAGGGCTGAGGCCGCTGCGGTTCGTCGCGCAGTGATACTGGCCGCATCCATGACCACCCTGGGGGTCCCAGTTGCCGCATCAATAAGGGTGTACTGCCCCTGTATGGTCGGTTCATTCTGATTGTCCGGTGCGACCACTACGGTCTTTATTCCCAGATAGCCGTCCGCCTGCCATGCGGGCATCAGCAGCAGTGTATTTTCGCGGTCATGGCCTGCGGAGTATCGGTAGTGGTGGTGGTGCCGTTGTGGTACCTGCACCCTTTGTTCGCGAAATGCCTTTCGCAGCGCCGAGATGAGTTCCGGATACTCTAGCGACTGGTGGACAGTGTTGGCATCAATGTACTGCATGATTCGAATCTTTCTGATTTTTAGAGGCGGTATTCAATCGAGCAAAAAACCGTTTTTAAGCGGATCCAGTGGATCGATATAGAAACGGTGTTGACCGGTCATATGTGCGGTGCCGCTGATTTCGGGAACAACCGCCTTGTGGCCAGCATAGTCGAGTGTTTCTACGATACTTCCCTGAAAACTACTACCGGTGATGCTCTCTACGGTCAGCGTCTGGCCAGCTGATAATTTTCCCTGGGCCAGGTGCAGCGCGAGTCTTCCTGCCACGCCAGATCCGGTTGGGGATCTATCCAGCTCACCATCGGCAAAAATGCACACGTTGCGACTGCAGATGCTGTCGCCAGCGGAGCTAGACGCTGGGTTCCTGGAAAGCGCTCGCATATCCATAAATATGGTGCCGTACAAGAAACCGAGATCCGGCTGGTCAGGATGTTGGATTGAGATACCCTGCGCGATCACGGCTTTTTTGATGGCGCGTCCGGCAGCGATCAATTGCTGCGTATTTTCGGGGAGGAGCGGGAAGGGGAGCTGGTTGGCATCCACGTACGCGTAAAACGCACCGCCGTAGGCAATGTCGTAACGAATGTCGCCGAGGTCCGGCACGGTGACTTGCTGATTCTGGGCGAGACTGAAGGATGGAACACAGATAAATCGCGAGGAAACCACATGTCCGTCGGCGTCTGTTCTCGCGAATGCACGAATACGCCCACAGGGAGCATCAATAACCACGGGTGTTTCACTGCCTGGCGGGCGGGCCTCGACCCAGCCCATTTCCACTGCCAGCTTGGCCAGTGCTATCACAGCATGACCACACATGGTGCTGAAGCCTTCATTGTGAATAAAGATGGCTCCGAAGTCCGCGCCATCGTCATTGGGCGGTACCAGTATCGCGCCATACATATCCCGGTGTCCGCGCGGCTCCCACATTAGGGCAGTGCGCAGGTAATCGAAGTGTTCGCGAGCGTGCTTTCTGCGAGCCAACACATCTTCGCCCTCCAGCTCAGGAAAACCCGCAAGAATCACTCGTAACGGCTCGCCGCCGGTGTGCATGTCGATAGTGTCGATCGCCTGCATAGCGCCTGCCATGGGCGGAACGCACCGGTGGACACTTTTTTTGATTAATTCGAACGCGCTTTCCCGTGCCATATGAATCTGCCAGAAATATTATATCGAGCACAATAACAATACCGGCTTGTAGAATCAATTAGTCTGAAGTTCGGGGTAGAGGCGCGGCGTAAAGCATCGTTGTTTCAAGGTGAATGATCCATCACGCCACCAAGATGGTTTTTCTTTTCAAAGTAGGTGATGCCATCGCTACCGGCGAGAAATTCAGGGTATTCCCCAGCTGGGAGGCGTATCCAGCTGCCTTTTGAGAAACGCTGTTCACGGACGCGCAGGGTGCCGGAAAGTATGAGCAGTTCAGCACTCTGGATGGATGCCGGGAATAAGGGTATGCCGGCCTGTAATCGCTGAAGGCTAACCTGCTCATAGCCTCCGGAAAAAAGAGGGCAGACTTCGCGATCAGTCATCTGTTGCCAACAATTCGTATCGTTGGTGTTTACGCGCACAGTCTGATTTTCTTCCGCTGGCATTTGCCTCAGTTTCACGAAAATAGTCGCACCCGGATCGCTAAACGGCTGATGCTTGGAACCTGGTGGGTTGCGAAGATACCAGCCTGCCGGATAGTCGCCCATCTCGTCTGAAAAGGTACCGGATAGCACCAGAATCTCCTCGCCCCCCGGATGCTGGTGTTGGGGGAAGTGGGAGTTGGGCGCATACCGTACGATGCTGGTGGCTCGGGCTTTTTCTTCCCCGATACGATCCAGCATCACGCGCTCGACTCCTGCTTGGGGGGAGGCAATCCACTGATACTCGTCGCCACTCACAGTGGCGCGGCGAGAAAAATCTGCGTTGATCAGCATTTGAGGGGTTCCTTGCGGGCGCAGTTGTACTGAATTTTGTGCTGGCTATATACCTGTTTCTGGCATTGCGAATTCTAGCGCGGCAACAGGGGCGTTACGCTCAGGAAAGTATTTTATGTGGCGGTCAGGCGTCAGAGGTTGGAGGCGGAATAAGGGTTCTGGCTGGCCAGCTCGGGATATGAGGTGTGGGTATCAGGGACAATTGGCCGAAAGACTGACATAAAAAAACCCGCTTGAAAGCGGGTTTTTAAAATATGGTCGGTGAGAGAGGATTCGAACCTCCGACCCCTTCGTCCCGAACGAAGTGCGCTACCAGGCTGCGCTACTCACCGATTTGTTTGAGCTGTGATCCCGCAACGGGACCTGCTCGGGCTTCCTTGTGAAGCGGGCGGCATTATAGCAAGCGTTTCGCTTCTGTAAACCACTGATTTCATTAAATTTAACGCCGGGGCCGGTCAGGGCCCCGGAGGCCGCGTCAGCCCTTGATTTGGCGGATTAAACCTTCCTGGGTCGTGGAAGCGACCAGGCGGCCATCGCGGGCAAAGATCTGGCCACGGCAGTAGCCTCTGGCGCCACTGGCAGACGGGCTGTCGGTCACGTACAGCAGCCACTCGTCCGCGCGGAACGGGCGGTGGAACCACATCGCATGGTCGAGGCTGGCGGGCATCAGGTTGGGATCGAACAGGCTGATCGGGTGTGGCTGCAGGCTGGTGCCCAGTAGGGCCATATCCGACGCATAGCACAGGGCGCTGCGGTGTTCGACCGGGTCGTCAGATAGCTCGCTGTCCACCTTGAACCAGAACATACAGCGTGGCTCACGGATCTCGCGGTCAAAGTAGCTCATCGGGTCGATCGGGCGGAAATCCACCATGTAGCGGCGCTGGTTCTGAGCCGCGCCATTCATGCCCGCTTCTTCAGCCAGCTGCTGGGTGTTTTTCAGCTTCTCGGGCGGTATTACCCCTTCAGTGGGCATTTCTGACTGGTGATCAAAGCCCGGCTCCTCGATCTGGAAGGAGGCGGACATATTGAAGATGGCTTTGCCGTTCTGTTTGGCAACCACGCGGCGGGTGGTGAAACTTCCACCATCGCGAATGGGATCTACATCGTAGATCACCGGTTTCTCGCTGCTGCCGGGGCGCAGGAAGTAAGCGTGGAGGGAGTGGGGGAGGCGGTCTTCGACGGTGCGCGCGGCGGCCATCAGTGCCTGGCCCAATACCTGGCCACCAAAGAGTACCTTGCGGTAGTTTTCCACGTGTTCCCGGCTGCGGAACAGATTCGTGTCAAGTTCTTCTACGTCAAGGAGCTTGCTCAGCTTTTCCAACATGGGCGATACTGCCTGTCTTCTGTAAATTTATTACCTCTTTCCCGGCCCACCAGCGAATCAGGCCGTGAGGGCAGGGCTGAAAATAATAGCAAGTGTTGGCTCAATGACCATTACTGAATTTATCAAATCTGATGTAAAAGCCGTTCTCCAGGCGGAAGGCCAGTTGCCGTACAAGCTGACCCTGGGCGCTATGTCGGAGCATTACAAGGTCAGTTTGACACCGGTACGTCATGCCGTCGATGAATTGGTAGAAGAGGGCGTAATCCGTCGCAAAGACAACGGCCGTCTGGAAGCGCAGCCCGAAGTATTGAAAGGGGTGAAACTGGAGACCCCTAAAGCCGATGCCACTGAGCACAAGCTGTACGATGAAATCCGCGAGGATGTCATTGCGAGAAGCTTGAAGCAGGATACCGAATACCTGCGCGAGCAGGCCACCGCAGAGCAATACGGCGCTGGCCGTACCGTGGTGCGGCAGATTTTTTCGCGCCTGGCCGGGGCGGGATTGATCGAACATGTGCCGCGCTGCGGCTGGCGGGTGCACCCGTTCAGCGAACAGGACATGCACAATTATCTCGATATACGGGAAATGCTGGAATTGAAGGCGCTGGATCTCGCGCGCGGGCATTTTACCGACGAAGAACTGCAACAGTTACTCAAGGCAAACCGCCCGGCCACTGGCGCCGCGCAGTCTGAGCTGGATTTTGATCTGCACGACTACTGGATAAAACGCTGCGGTAATCGTTACATTGAAGAGTTCTTTGAGCGCTACAGCCCTTTCTACAATGCCCTGTTCAACTACGCGGTTATTGATGAAAAAGTGAAGCGGGAAATGGCGCGCGAGCACTGCGATATCGTGGAGTGCCTGTTGGCGAAAGACTGGAAGGGCGCTCGTAAAGCGTTGAGCGCCCATATCCGTGAGCAGCGGGAAGCGGTATCCAGAATGATCGCGTTCCTGAACGAAAAGCAGTCCGCCTGATCAGATCAGCCGATGCCGTGGGCGAACGGATCTTCAGGGTCCAGGATAATACGGCATTCGGCACTGATATAAGCGCTGCCGGTTATGGTGGGAATCACTTCTATCCTGCCATCCCGAGAAGCGGGTAGTGCTTTAACCCTGCCTTCAAAAACACTACCAATGACGCTTTCCTGACGCCACACGTCACCTTCCTGGATGATCCCGTCCGCATACAAACAAGCCAGTTTTGCACTGGTTCCGGTGCCGCAGGGTGAGCGGTCATACGCGTTACCGGGGCACAGCACAAAATTCTTGCTGTCCGCTTTCGCGGGATCAGACGGCGGCGCGAACAGTTCGATGTGATCGATCTCGCTACCGTCTTCCCCGGCAATTTGGTTTTCCGCCAATGCGATTCGCACACGATGGCAGTAGTCTGAGAGCTGATCTGTATTGTCTACATCGACACGCAGGCCGTGTTCGCCGATCAGAAAGAACCAGTTTCCTCCCCAGGCGATATCCCCGGTGACCGTTCCCAGACCTTCAACATCCAGAGCGACAGATTTCCGATAACGGTAGCTGGCAACGTTATCCAGGCTCACCCGGTGGTTGTTGTGCAGGACAAACGATACTTTACCGACCGGGGTTTCCAGCTGGTGTTCACCCGGTGCGATCAATCCCTTGCGGGCAAGGGTGACAGCCAGGCCGATGGTGCCGTGGCCGCACATACCGAGATAGCCGACATTGTTGAAAAAGATAACCCCGGCAGCGCACTCCGGGTCCTGAGGTTGGCAAAGCAGGGCACCGACCAACACATCGGATCCGCGAGGTTCGCGGATTAGCGCAGCACGCAGGTGATCGAAGTGCTCGCGAAACTGCACCAGTCGTTCAGCCATGCTTCCGTCACCCAGGTCGGGGCCGCCCTCCACGATGACGCGAGTGGGCTCCCCGCCGGTATGGGAGTCCACGACTTCGATACTGTGATTTACGGTTTGATTCTTGTCGCCGAACACGATAACTCTCCGGATTATTCTTATTGTCGCCGTTAGCTGAATGGATTCAAAGTGGTCAAAGTGGCGCTTTGGTCCATTCACCGTCCACCAGGCGCCAGGCTCCTGTCGGATTCTCATCCTGCAGTGCTGGGGGCAGTCGATGGGCACGCACGTTGTCATAGCAATCGAGCTTGCTAAAACGGATCAGCGAGGCCGGGATTCCTACCGCGGTAAAGCCGGGATGCCCGGATGCAGGGAAGGGGCCACCGTGATTCATCGCCGGGGAGACCGCGACACCCGTGGGCATCTTGTCATTCAGCAGCCGGCCAACCTTGGTCCGCATTACCGGTTCGATCTGATTGTAATCGGAATCGTCGCTGTCATCCCGCGCAGAGTAGATACAGCCGGTGAGGTTGCCTTCGAGGGCGCCGAGAATCTGGCGGGTCTCGTCAATACTATCGCTCTCTACGATCAGCGCGGTATTGCCAAATGCCTCAGTCTGGCAGCGCTCTGGCTGCTGGAGAAACCCCTGACCGGTAACGCGCAATAGCGTATTTGGCCGTGAGACTCGGGTTGGATCCGCAGTGGTGTTGTCTGTGAGGCATGTTGCCCCGGCGGTTTGCAATTCTTCTACGGCGCGGCTCAGGTTGGTTTCGACACCGGCGCTCAGCAGGGTGCCTACCGGGCTGCTGTTGAATCGTTCCACGCAGAGATTCACAAACTGCTCCGCGTCCTTCCCCGCCGGCAGGATGACCAGACCGGGATTGGTGCAGAATTGTCCGGTTCCCATTAAGCAGCTACTGGTGAATTCTTCGGCGAGCTCATTGCCGCGCTCGCGCAGTGCTCCCGGCAGAACAACCACCGGGTTGATGCTGGATAGTTCGAGATAAATAGGGGTGCCCACCGCATCCGCAGCCTGTTTCAGGGCGAGGCCTGCGGCGCGGGACCCGGTAAATGCGGCTGCCCCGGTGCGGCTATCGCCGACCATTTTCAAACCGTCCGCGCGGCTGGTCGCGTACAGCATCTGTACGGTAGCCAGGGGAAGTCCGGTTTCTTTGATTGCCTGCAGCGCCAGTTTTGCCAGCATCAGGCAGGTACCGGGGTGTGCCGAGTGCGCCTTGGCGATCACCGGGTTGCCAGCGGCTACTGCTGCGGCAAAATCACCACCGGCCAGGCCATTGAACGCCAGGGGGAAATTGTTCGGGCCAAAAACGATAACCGGTCCTATGGGACCGTGCAGGCTGCGGATATTAGCTGCGGTATCGATCGTGGCCCGTGCCCATGAGCCATCTGCGGCAGCGCTTGCCGCCTGGCGCAGTTGGTTGGTGGTGCGCGGCAGCTCTACCTCAAGCAGGCGTGGTTTTACCGGCAGGCCGGTTTCCTCGTGTGCCCGAGCGCAAATGGACTCTGCTTCAGCTTCAATAAGCTCGGCAAATCGCTCGAGGAATCGGGCCCTTGCCTGTGCCGGGAGGGATTTCAACTCTTGTGCGGCTTGCTCCGCAGCGTCCAGTGCAGCGTCGCAATCGGACCAGCTGGACACGGGATACTGGTGTTCTATTGGAGCGCGGGTAGACGGGTTGGCGGGCTGAAAGCGGCCGGATTCGGCCGCTTGACGCCACTCGCCCGCTATCAGAACGGGGGCTGAGTACATCGCAAATTCTCCACTCACTGGTCTTACTGAATGTTCGGACGGGTGGCGATTGCGGTGCGAATGATCTTCAGCACTTGTTCGCGTTCTTCACCGGCCAGGTTCAGGCGTGGATTGCGGCAGAGTTCGCTACCGTAGCCGCATTCCTGCACTGCCAGCTTGATGTATTGCACCAGCTTGGGTTTGGTATCGAGGTGCAGCAGTGGGGTGTACCAGCGATACACTTTGCGTGCTTCCTCAAAGTTGCCGCTGGTGGCCAGATCCCACATCAGGCGATTCTCCTGTGGAAACGCATTGACCAGTCCCGAAATCCATCCGTGGGCACCGAGCGCGATACTCTCAAGGGCCAGGTCGTCAACGCCGCAGAAGAGTACAAAATCATCGCTCACGAGATTGGCGATATCGGTGAGGCGGCGCGGGTCATCGGATGCCTCTTTTACCGCAACAATATTGGGCACCTGTGCGAGGTCGGCTACCGCTTCCGCCGATACGTCCACGCCGTAACAGGCGGGGTTGTTGTACACCATCACCGGCAAGTCCGTGGCCGCAGCGACGCCGCGGATATGGGTCACGATTTCCGTGGCGTCCGCCTTGTAGGACATGGGTGGCAGAACCATCAGGCCGTCTACACCCGCCCGCTGTGCGGCGCGAGCGAATTCCTTTGCCTGGGTGGTGGTGTACTCGGATACCCCGGTCAGTACCGGCACGCGGCCGTTGACATGCTTGACCGTGGCCGACAGCACTTCCGCCTTTTCCTCCTGGCTCAGGGAGCAGTTTTCTCCCACGGTGCCAAGCATGACCAATCCATTAATACCCGCTTCAAGCATCACTTCCAGGTGGGCCAGGGTTGCCGGAATATTCACCGTTTCATCGGCGTTGAACTGAGTGGTGGCTGCCGGGAATACGCCGCTCCAATTAATCTGCATGGGACTTCCTCATCATGGTTACTGCATGTTTGTTGTGCGAATGGGGTGGGATTGCGCTGGCAGTGGTAAAAAGCGCTTTGCCCGTATGTGTTTTTGTGTACAATAAATAAAGTTTTCGATGGCTGTCAACCGATAAATATCTCGCGGGCCACATTTCGCAGGCCTCGAGCACCAGGTAGCAGCCTTCTTTATAGAATTGATACGCATTCGTACCGGAGAGATCGCAGATGACTACATTGGCCGCTTTGTACCCAGCGCATATAGATACACTCATCCACCGTCACACAAAGGCATTGGAGGCGGCAGGGTACTCTCGGGTGGTTATTCATTCGGGAGGTTCGCTGGTCCCGTTTCTCGACGACAACCATTACCCGTTCAAGGTCAATCCGCATTTCAAACACTGGCTGCCGCTGTTGGCGCATCCACATTGCGCAATCGATTACCGGATCGGTAGCAAGCCGCGTCTGATTTACTTCCAGCCCGAGGACTACTGGCACAAGCCACCGTCTGACCCGGCGGGCTACTGGGCGGACTTCTTTGATATCGAGCTGGTGACGGCCGTGGAGGATGTGGCGGCGGCGCTTGAGGGAGATATGAGTCGCTGTGCATTTATCGGCGAAGATGCGTCCTGCATGTCTGGGTTGGCAAAGTCCCAGGTGAATCCCCGTGCACTTGTCGATGAGCTGCACTACTACCGGGCCTACAAAACCGCTTATGAAGCGGAGTGCCTGCGCCGCGCCAATCGCATCAGCGCAGCCGGGCATATGGCGGCGGGGGATGCGTTTATGGCGGGTGGTACCGAGCTGGAAATCCACCACGCCTATTTGCGAGGCGCCGGGGTGTTGGAAGTCGAGTTGCCCTATACCAACATTATTGCCATGAATGGACACAGCTCGGTGTTACATTATCACGGTGCTGACAGGGACAAGATGGCGGCAAGCGACATACACTCCCTGGTGATTGATGCGGGTGCAGATTATGCAGGCTATGCCAGTGATATAACCCGTAGCTATGCGTTTCGCGATGGCGAGTACGCTGTGCTTTTACAGGCAGTGGACCAGGCACAGCAGGCACTGGTTGGGGAGGTAAAGCTCGGTGAAAGTTTTGCCGACCTGCACTGGCGCGCGCATTTCAAAATTGCCGAAATCCTGCAGCGATTCAACTTCGTCGCCATGGATCCGGAAGACATGGTGGCCGAGGGGATTACCAACGTATTTTTCCCCTGTGGCCTGGGGCACTTTATCGGGCTGCAGGTACACGATGTCGGCGGCTACCAGATGGCGCCGAGAATGCGGGCCAGCCTGCGCGACCCGCGCGCACCTTATTTGCGTTTGGCGCGCACCATCGAGGCTGGCCAGGCCCTGACCATCGAACCGGGTATCTACTTCATGGATATGCTGCTTGGCGAGCTGGCACACAACAAACACAGCCGTAAAGTGAATTGGGCAAAGATCGACGAATTCCGAAAATATGGTGGTGTCAGGGTAGAGGACTGCCTGTTTATCCACGAGGACCGCGTAGAAAACCAGAGCCGGGATGCGTTCAAGGCGCTGGCGAAGGAGAAGGCGGTTGACCTTCTGCATGTTGATGCAGATAGCAATGCAGTAATGTGATTGAGCTGGATCACTAGTAAAACGACGCGCTCAAATGGCTGGATAAAAGAATAGTGACCAGAGTGAAAGACAGTAACGCAGAACATGAAGTTGTTGTGATCGGAGGCGGCATTGTCGGTGCGGCCATTGCCGAGCAGTTGCAGAGCCGCGGACACCGGGTGTTTCTGGTGGATCGCGACACGCCCGGAAATGGTTGCTCCTATGGCAATGCGGGACATTTTGCGACAGATGTCGTGTTCCCCCTGGCTAACATGCAGACCATCCTCGCTCTCCCTAAAATGCTTGCAGATCCCCTGGGGCCTCTGTCCATTCGGTGGCAGTATCTGCCGAAGATGTTGCCCTGGTTAATGCGGTTTGCGCTGGCCGCGCTTCCCGGTAATGTGCGTCGCTCCTGCGACAATCTGCGCGCGCTGAACAGCCGGTCTATTGATAGTTACAACCGATTGCTGACGCGTCTCGAGCTACAGGATCTGATGACCAGAAAGGGCGCGCTCACCATTTATGAGTCCCAGCAATCAGAAAAAAAGAATCGGGCAACCGTCGAGCAACTCAGGGGATTCGGGGTGGAAATCGAGTCTCTGGATCGCGCAGAGATAAGGGATCTGGAACCCGCACTCGGTGAAAATATTGCGGGTGGGCTCTTCTTTCCGAAAACCGCGCATACCGTCAATCCGTTCCGGCTGGTGCAGTCTCTGGTTTCCCGCTTCTGCGATCAGGGTGGCGTTTTCCTGCAACAGAATGTGACCGATGCGCACACTCTGTCGGATGGTACGACACGGGTCGTACTGGCCGATGGCAGTGCGCTGCGTGCACAAAAAGTCATTCTCGCTGCCGGGGCTTGGTCCCGTCCCCTGGCCAGGCAGCTGGGCTTTTCTGTGCCTCTGGACACCGAGCGCGGCTATCACCTGATGCTGCCAGAGCCAGGTTGTACTCTGTCCCGGCCGATGGTGTCCTTCGAGCGCTCGTTTGTGATGACGCCGATGGAGGAGGGGGTGCGTCTGGCTGGTACGGTGGAGCTGGCGGGATTAGAGGCCCCGGCCGACAATCGACGGGCGGATATCCTGTTCCAGCATGCACAATCAATTTTGCCTGGCCTGCAAAGTCAGGGGGCGCAGCGCTGGATGGGATTCCGGCCATCGCTACCGGATTCACTGCCGGTGATTGGTGCGTCCCCGAAAAACCCCAACCAGCTGTTTGCCTTCGGGCATCAGCACCTGGGGCTGACGCAAGCCGCGATTACTGCAGAGTTGCTTGCAGACCAGCTGGAAGGAAAGCGCCCGGAACTGGACCTCACGCCATTTTCCATTACACGCTTCTGAACAGAAAATCCGGTGGAAGAGGTGTCCTCCACCGGATTATCGTGATCTCGAAGTAGCCCGACACTTTCCGATCAAACCTCAATAAGTTCCTTACTGAAGTTATTGAGAATTTCGATGCCGTCATCGCCGATCAGTACGTCATCTTCAATGCGCACACCGCCCCAGCCTGGAATGTAGATGCCAGGTTCTACCGTCACCACAAATCCCGCTTCCATCAATGTATCTTCGCCCGCCGCGAGATAAGGTTTTTCATGGGTCTCAAGACCCAGTGCGTGACCAAGTCCCTCACCGGCGAAGCGGGCATATTCCGATTGCGACAGAAATTCACTTACCGCTTGCGCGGGGTGCGAGCAGGGTTGCCCGGTCGAGAGGTGATCAAGGCCGATCTGCTGGGCTTCGCGTACCAGCGCATAGACCTTGCGCTGCTCCGGGTCGGCACTACCCATTACGATACTGCGGGTCATATCCGAGCGATAACCATCGATGACCGCGCCAAAATCGATGGTGATCAGGTCTCCACGTTCGATAATCCTCTCGCTGGGCATACCGTGAGGACGCGAACTGCGGGGCCCCGAGGCAAAAATGGTTGGGAAGGCGAGCCCCTCTGATCCCTGCCTTAACAATGCATACTCGAGTTCGATGGCCGCTTCCCGCTCGCTCATTCCGGGCTGCAGTATCGTGAGCAGCCGCTCAAGAGCCTGGTCACCTACTTGCGCGGCGCGGCGCATGGATTCGATTTCTACGTTTTCTTTGATACGGCGCAGCTGCTCGACCAGTCCGGAAACGGCAGTAGTGCACTGGAGGGTTCGTGAGAGGGCGTCTGCGATCAATTGCCAGGCACTGCAGGTAAAGTGATCCTGCTCGTACCCAAGCTTGTGGACGCCCCCTTTACCGGCGAGTCGACAGATGGTTTGGCCAAGTGACTCACGCGCCCGGTCGCGCACGATGACTTCGGTATCCGGGGTGCATTGCTCAGAGGCCTGTTCACCGAACCGGTAATCGGTGATCAGGAATTGTTGCTCGCGCGTGATTAGCAGCAGGGCGACATTCTGTTCGTCGCTGGCAAAGCCACTTAAATAGCGGATATTGGGCATGCTGGCTACAAGCAGGCCGTCCAGGCCGCGTTGGTGGATGGATTTTCTGGCGATATCTGTACGAGTCATGGGGTTTCTTCGCGTCTGTCTTGGTTTTGGCGTTGAATGGAAAACTGGCGGTGGTAGCAGAGCAGGCCGACTGCGGTTATCGACGCAAGGACTGCAAAACATCCCCACATCAGGTCAGGTCTTCCCATGGTCTTGGCAAGAGTCCCGTAACCCCACCCGGACATCAATCCGGCGAGCAGAAAGCCCAGTGCCATGGATAGAAAGTAGTAGCCCATAAACAGCGCGGCCTGGGCGCTGGGCATGGACTCTGCGACATACTCCTGGCTTTTCGGTGATGCGAGCATTTCGCCGACGGAAAAGGCCACCACCGCGGTGACTACACCCAATCCACCCCAGATGGGACCAAAGCCAATCCACAGAAAGCTGGCGGCTACGGTAATGGTTCCCATGACCAGCACTCTGAGAGCGGGCAAGCTCTGGCACCAGGTGCTCACCGCGATCTGTAACAGGAGTATGCTGCCAAAGTTAAATGCGGTAATGAATTCCGGGCTCACTTGTGTGCCGTCTTCCGATGCAATCGCACCGGCGACATTGGGGCTGAAACTGGCTACGGTTTCGAGTAAGGGAGCAGTATCGACAAAGTCGCGTATATACAGGGGCAGTGTCAGAAATAGCTGGTTATAGCAGGCCCAGAAGCCGGCCATAATCAACAGGTAAATTACAAACGGCCGGTTTTTCATTACCCGGGCGATATCCGTCACGATCGAGACGGGATTTTTAGCGCTCGATCCGGGGGTAGTGGCTACCGGCTCCCTATAGGCAAGAAGTAATAGGAAATTGACCGCGATCCAGGCGGAGGCAAGGGTAAACACCCAGTCCCAGCTGATGGCCTTGATCACCCCGGCAATTAAAGGGCCCACAAAGCCCCCCACATTCACCATGGTATAGAAAATACCGAAGCCTATTCCCCGGTTCTGATCATTGGTGGTTCGGCTCACTGTCGCCACCACCAGAGGTTTGAATATTGCCGCACCGATGGCCACTAACAGCAGTACCGTAAAGAAGGCGCCGTAACTACTGACCTGGCCAAGCAGGTAGTAGCTCGGTGTCATGATGGCAAAGGCGATAAAGAACATCTTCCTGTACCCGTAGCGGTCCCCCAGCGCCCCGGTGAATACCGGTAACAGATACAGCAGGAATGGAATGATGCCCTGAATGGTGCCCCGCTGGATATCAGAAAACCCAAGCCCACCAGACTCTACGCCAGAGCTCATATACAGCGAGGAAAGGGTGAAGAAACCATACCAGGCGAGCCGCTCAAAAATCTCCATGGCATTCGCCACGTAGAAACTGCGACCGAAACCGGCGCATCGGCTGCGGCTATCCTCGAGTGTCTCCGACACCTCTGTTGCTGATGCTGTCGGTCTTGCGGTGTCTAACTGTACCAGTGTCGATCGGCCCATGCTGGTGCCCCCTGTCTGTCGCTGACTCGTTATTCTCGTTTGTTGTCATTGTACACAAGATATGTTTAAGTTGATATTGCGTACAAAAATATTTTGGGCGCAATAATAAATATCGAGAATAAACCGAGGGTTATAGAGACTATGGAAATCAAAAAAGGACTACTGGCGCTCGCCATTAGCGCCACCTTGGGCAGTACCGCCGTATTGGCGGCGGATACTTCAGGGGGGACCCTGAAGGGGCAGGTAATCAGTGCGCGCGGTGAGGTATTGGCCGGCGCTGAAATTACTGTGACGCACATCGGCAAGGGATTTACACGCACGGTCACCAGTAACGCAAAGGGTGAATACAACCTGCGCAATTTGCCAGTGGGCGAGTACACCCTGCGTTTTGAAAAAGAGGGTTACGACACAGCGAGCACGCCAGAGGTGCTGGTGCGGGTGGGGCAGGCCGTTGTCTACGACGGGACACTGGCCGAACCCGGGGAAGTGCTGGAAATCGTTGAAGTGACCGGCAGCATGCGGCGTCCGGTCGATACCGGCTCCTCCACCGCGGGTGTCGTCATCACCCAGGAGAAGCTGGAACTGCTACCGGTCAATACCGGATTTGAAGCGATGGCGCAGCTTGCACCGGGTGTTGTGAGTGCCGGTGGTAGCAGTTTCAACGGTGCTTCCAGCTTCGGCGGTGCGTCCTCTGCGGAGAATGGCTATTACCTGAATGGATTGAATGTATCCAATATAAAAACCGGGCTTGGTTCCATTGCCCTGCCGTGGGAGGCCATCAGCCAGACCCAGGTCAAGACCGGGGCGATCGACCCGGAATTCGGCGGTGCCCTGGGAGGGATCATCAATGCGGTCTCGAAGTCTGGTAACAACGAATTCAATTTCGGCTCACAGCTGCGTATGGACCCGGATGGATTGCGCAGCCAGCACAGTTCGGTGCGCAATGCGGCCGGGGAGTACACCCTCAATACCGAGCAGAGCGAGATGGATTTCCACGAGGCGCAGGTGTGGGCAAGTGGCCCGATTGTTCCCGATAAAGCGTTCTTCTATGCCTTGTACAGCCCGCGCAAAACGGACGATCAATGGGCGAGCGGCTCCAGCTTTTACGATCGCACTCGGGAGGAAGACCGTTGGTTGGTAAAGCTGGACTGGTTTATCAACGAAGACCATGCAGTGGACTTCACCGCTATCAATAATGAAGAAAATGGTGAATACCAAAGCTTTTCCTATACTCCGGACCAAAATCAGGTCGGCGATTATCTCGGTGAAACCAAAAGTCGAGAGGGTGGCCAGGTATACGGGATGCACTACAACGGTCGCCTGACCGATGCACTTACCGTGGACCTGACCGCTGGCCGCACCCAGGAGACGGTATACAACTCTGCCCTGAACAACTTGCCTTCCGTGTACGATTGTCGCGCCACCTGTGTCAGTTTCAGTAACCACAGTGATTCCACGATTTACGACGAGGACTATATCCGCGATCAGGTACGTCTGGATTTGAGTTATGACCTGCTGGATCACGCCATCAAGGTGGGCGTGGATCACAGTACCGTGGATGTGTTCTATCAGGAAAACCAGAACGGCGAGGGCGACGCCCGCGGCTGGTGGCAACAGCGTCTCGCCACGGACAACGATCCCTCTCTACAGCCGCAGGGCACGAGTCTCGTTCAGCGCCGGATTCGCGTACGCGGTACCGACTCAACGGTAAGTGCAACAGCGCTCTACCTGCAGGATTCGTGGACGGTCACCGATGATTTCACCCTGAACCTCGGTGCCCGCTACGAGCAATTTGAAAATACCGTAACCGGTGGTGAGGCCTTCGTGAAAAATGAAGGTATCTCGCCGCGAATCCAGGCAATCTGGGACTTTAACGGGGACGGTAACAGCAAGGCGTTTGCCACTTACGGGCGCTACTACCAGCCCGTTTCCGCCAACATGAACATCACTCAGGGTTCATACTCCCGCGAGACGTTTGATTATTACGAACCGGGTACCACAGACACCGGCGGCCGGGTCGCGTTGAACGAAGACGGCTCACCTAGCCGTGGTGAGCTGCTGCATAGCTACGTGCGTCAGCAGGGTATTGTGGAGCCGGAACTGATTGCCAGCGGTAATCTCGAAGGTATGTACTCTGACGAGTTCACCCTCGGTATGGAAACACTGGTGCTGGACGGTATGGTGCTTGGTGTTCGCGGTGTATACCGGGATCTCAAGCGATCGGTGGAAGACTCGGATATTGGCCCGGTACTGAGCAATTACCTGGAAGCCAATGGTATCGAGGATAATGTTGGCCAGAGCAGCTATTACGTACTGCTCAATCCCGGTGAAGACGTCAATATCCGCTATGACTTTGACGGTGATGGACAGCCAGACAGCGTGAGCCTTTCTGCCGAAGAGCTGGCACTGCCCAAGGCGTCGCGACGGTACCTGGCTCTCGAGACATCCCTGCGTGGCCAGGTTACCGACCAGCTGTTCCTGGATGCCTCCTATACGTGGTCGCACAGTTACGGCAATACGGAAGGACTGGTACGGACTGACAACAACCAGGCGGATCCGGGTTGGACCACATCTTATGATTACGCGGACCTGATGGACCACGGATACGGCGATCTTCCCAATGACCATCGCCACGCTTTCAAACTGAATGGCTACTACGATCTCAGTGATGACCTGACCTTTGGCTTTGTTACCTCACTGGTTTCCGGGCGGCCGCAGAACTATTTCAGTATTCATCCAGCAGGCGTGGATAGCTGTGCTGAGGGCAGTCCCTGGAGCGACTGCATCAGTCAGTACTACGGGGAAGCTTCATTCTATGACGAAAATGGAAACCCGGCACCGCGTGGCTCGGCCGGTAACCTGCCCTGGAGCAAGCAACTGGATCTGTCCCTTGCCTATCGTATGCCATTGTTTGATGGAGACCTCTTGCTCAAGGGCACCATCTACAATGCGCTGAATGACGATGCACCGTTGGATGTCAACGAGATCCGCTCGGTACAGGGCACCAATGGGCTGGAAACCAATCCGGACTATGGACTGACTGAAATGAGAAGCCGCGCGCGCTACTTCAGTCTGGTGGCCCGCTATGATTTCTGATTAAGCCATTGACCTGGCCCACTCAAAAGGTAGGGCCGCAGAAAACACAAAATCCCGGCCACAAGCCGGGATTTTTTATGCCCGCGGTTTGTGTCACCAAGCAGGGAGTGACAATCAGCGGGCAAAAAAAAGCGCCGCAGAGCGGCGCATAAGCAGAGAGGTCCAACGTTCTCTGTAAGAAAGCCCCTCGGGGCAAGTACCTGTGAGTACGATCGAGTACTACTTAGTAAGACGACGGGCCGTGGTGAATACGTTTAATGCCTCAGAACTTGAGCTGGGCCCCCGCATACAAGGTGCGTCCCAGCAGCGAATAGTTGGCTGAACCATAGGATGTGTAGGGATGGTCGGTCCAACGCTCATCGCTCAGGTTGTTGACGCCCAGGTACAGCTGCGTCGATTCCACAATCTGGTATCCCGCCCACAGATTGAAGTAGAGGGAGTCTTTTACTTCACTGCTTTCGTAGCGCTCTGCGCGGCCATCCAGGTCAATAGGCCCACCCTGGGTAAACTTGGTGGTCAGGCTCACCGACAGATCATTCAGGTAGTAGCTGGTGCGAAGATCCGCTTTCCATTTGGGCACGCCAAACTCGCCGAGATAGTCCGTGGTTTCCAGCTCCCCGGTAAGGTTGTTGGTGGCAGAATAGGAACTCTCCAGCTGTCGCGTAGTGACGAGGTTAAACCGCATATCGCCGGGCAGATTGAACGCGTCCACCAGGCTGAACTGGTAATCCGCTTCAATATCCACACCGGTGCGGCGTGAGCCATCCGCATTGATATAGGTATCGCGTACGGACTCGACATCGCCGCTTGCGGCGCGCACAACCTGGGTACAGAAATCGTTGTTAACACTTTCCGAATCCACGCACAGCGCCAGGGTGTTGCTCGCTCCAAAGCGCACGATCATGTCGGTCAGATCGATATCGTAGTAGTCGATTGAAATATTGAGGCCGTCGATGGACGACGGCGTGAATACAAAGCCCGCGGTAAAGGTCGTCGCATCTTCTTCCTTGAGATCCTGGTTGCCCTCAGAAATTACCCGGCCACGCTGGCCCTTGAGGTTGGAGTCCCAGCCGGCATCGATACCCAATGCGGCGCAGTTGGCGGCGCGGCGACCGTCGGCGGGGCCGCCATCAATTTCATCGGCATCACAAGGGTCGGTCAGGTCGGTATAGCCGATACTGGTACCGAGGTACATTTCGCCTAGTTGCGGGGCGCGCACGGCTTTGGAGTACACAGTACGGAAACGCAGGCTGTCGTTGATCGCCCAGTTAAGCCCGGTTTTCCAGCTGGTAAAGTTGGCGGCTTCGGTGGAGTACTCTGCACCGCGAACTGCGGCTTCAAACTCCAGGCTCTGCATGAGTGGCAAATCGGCGAGTAGCGGAACCAGCAGTTCCCCGTAGGCTTCATGAACCGTGCGGCTCACGTCATCAATGGCGGTTTGCTGGGAGCTCAGTACGCCGGATTTCCACAGCTCGGAAGGCTGGTAGTCGAGGCTTTCGTAGCGAGATTCAAAGCCTGCACCGAATTTCGCAAACCCCGCCGGCAATTCGAGCAGATCCCCCGTCAGGTTTGCAGCGAATGCATGCTGCGCCACATCCGTATTGGTGGTATGGGTGGCCATGACGTAGTCATGTACAGCGTCAGACGAAGGCGTAAATGGTGAGAAGTCCGGGCAAGTTCCGTCCTCTACACAGGGCCCGATCAGGGTGAAATTACTGCTGTCTAAACGGTCGTAACGCAGGCTATTACCCTGGGTGAGCTGGGAGTCCGTCATGCCGGTATTGAAGTAGGTGTCCCATTTCCAGCCATTTTTAAACTCGCCTTCGAGGGTTGCGCTGACCGCGACATATTCCCGCTCGGTGGTATGCCAGCGGGGGCCGGCATTGGAGAAGGTATAAGGCAGTAAAAGCCAGTTGTCGCCGTAGTCGGACAATACCTGCTGCACACCGGTGGGGATGGCGATGCCGTTTGACTCAAGATCTTCAACTGTGGTCCAGGTACCCCAGATAAAATCGGGATCGATTTCATCGTAAGACTCGGTCTTCGAGTACATAAGATCCGCTGAGAAGCGCGTAGTGTCGGTCAGGTCATAGGTGACGCGACTGTAGCCATTCAAGCGCTCGAACGGGCTGCGGGCAAAGTTGTACGCGTTGGGATCGTAACCACTGCCGTCGGTTGCCATCCATCCCTGGGAAAGGGCAGACGCTGGTGTCCTCAGTTGCGCCTGATCACCATTCAGCTGGTACCAGTCGCTTTCGCCGTATTCCGGATTCCATACACCAAAAGCATTTCCGGTGATATTGAAGTCCGGGTAGGTGATGTTGTTGTGGATGATGAAATCCGGGATACCATCTTCCGGGCCCGTGTTTTCCGGGTTGGGAATATAGCGTGTGCGGCCGGCAGCACTTTCGCGATCGCGATAGTAGAGGGGCTTCTGTTCGAAGTAGTCCAGGGATAACGCGAAATTACCGCGGTTGTCTGCAAAGTTTTCGCCGAAGGTGAAAGTGAGGGATCCGTTGTCCGCGCCACCTTCTTCGGTGGTGCCCAGCTGGGTCCGCACGGAAACACCCTCATAGTTGTCTTTGAGGATGAAGTTCACCACACCCGCGACCGCATCGGCCCCGTAAACAGCGGATGCGCCACCGGTCAGCACCTCGATTCGCTCCACCAGTTCCGCGGGAATCATGCCAATTTCGGTGACCATGGTGTTGTTGTCACTGGTGATCTGCACCGGACGATGGCCGTTTACCAGCGACAGGGTTCGTTTTACGCCGAGGTCCCGCATATCCAGCGCATTGAGGCCGGAGTTACCAAAGGAATAACTGCCACTGGTGGCATCGTAACCGGAACCAAACTGAGGCATGGTCGAGAGCACCTCGTTCAGGTTCAGCTCACCGGTCATCTGAATGGCTTCTTTATCGATCACCGATGTAGGCGATGGCGTATCAAAAGTGGAGCGCTGAATTCTCGATCCAGTCACCACCAGTTCCTCGACCAGCGCTGCATCCCCGACATTGTTGTCGGCATTGTCGTTCGCGGCGGATTGCGACAGGGCGGAATGACTGGCGGTCGCCGCAATGGCGATGGCCAGCAGTTTCTTGGAGGTCTGCATTTGCTGTTCCCCTTGTAGTGTTATGTTTTATTTTGTGTGCAAGAGCACATTAACACTAACTAAATGTGCTTTTGTGTGCAATAGGTTTTTATCTGCGGCGTGCAGCTGGCAGTGTGACAGTAGGGCTGGAGCGAGGCTTATCGTTGAGTAGATGCTGCGGAAAATTTGGCGGGTGGACGGGTGGAGGGAGACTGCCGCAGGCGGTTGCCTGCGGCGTGAACTTGCTGTGATCTCATCCGAGGTGGCGGTGTTGTTCTCCGGCGGAGAGCTCCAGCGGCTGGAGATAGTCGCGATACAGGTAGCGGTATAGCCGGCGCGGTAACTTCTCCGGCTCAGCGGCCGTTGTTTCTGTACTCGCTCTTTGTGTTAGCCAGTCGGCAAAGGCCGGTTGCAGGGTATCTGCGAGTTTTTCGAGCTCCGCCGTATAGCCTTCGAAATCGTCAGCGCGCAGGTGGTCGGCCAGGCGTGACAAGTGGCTTCGGTCCTGTTGGTACAGGAACTGGATGGCGAGGTAGCTCCAGGAGTAAACCCGGGTAGAACCGTCATCATAGGTAGTGGCAAAGATATCGGCGAGGCTCGGGTATTCCGATGGACGGCTCTTGTTCAGGTCCCGCTGGGCGCTGTCGTAGTCCTCTCCCTGTGCAATATAGTTTGCCAGTCCCTCCGACCACCAGACCATGTGACTGGGGAAATGCCCGAAGCCGCCCCGTTTGTTGAATCGGCCATCCAGGTAGTGCACGTACTCATGCTCCAGATTCCAGATGGTGAAATCCGGGTCCTTCCAGAAGGCCTCGAACGCGATGAAGCGCGCCTGATTACCCGGCTCCTCCGGCGTGCCTTCCAGATACATACCGCCATTGTTGGTGTTGATATCGAATAGCAGCGAGGCGTACTGGTTGTATTGACTGTAATTGTCGAACACTACCACCTCGAGCTTGTTATTGTGATCCTCGGCTACGGGTTGCCCGTCACTCGCCAGCTTGAAGTGGAAGTCCTGTTCCTGTGCGAGCATCTTTTCACAGGCGCTGAGCAGCGCGGCATCGCCCATGCTGTTGGCTCTGATTGCCAAAGATTCCGAGCAATCGTGGGTAATCGGCAGCGCGATAGATTCATCCGGCAAGGCACAGCGCCCGGGAAATTCCTCCTCACAGGCACTTTTTCCGCGAAACGATGTGACCAGAAATGGCCGGGTATACAGTGCTTGTTGCTGTGCCTGGCTCAAGCCAGTGAGGTCTCTGGAAAGTAACCGCCACACAGTTTCGTCCAGAAGTTTGCCCTGTTCTTCGTCCATCAGTAGCTGCAGATTACCCAGTGCCCACAAAGTGTGATGGAGCGGCCAGCTGCGCTCATCGGTGAATCCATTATCACTGCGAGAAAACTCGAGCAGCGTGCTTTCCAGGCGCTTGTGATCTAAAAGGGTGTCCGCAATCATTTGGTTGCTGCGTGCTTGGTAGCCAAGAAAACCAACTGCACGGAGACTCTCCCAAAGGGCATATTGTTTGGGTGCGGATAGATCGCCGCTCTGGTATCGCTCAAGAACCGCGAGAAGCGTATCCATATGGGGTTGTAATCGGGCGGCCAGAGGATCCCTGTCGTAAAAGCGGAAGAGGGTGACGGCGAAGTGCTCCTGCAAGCGTGCCGCTTGGTCGTTGTCTGCGCTGAAGGCCCGGTGTTCACGGAGTCTGGTAATTACCGTATCCAGGGTCAGCCACTGTATATGGTCAATGGGTTCGTATGGCCCGAAGTAGCTATAGGCGCGCAAAAAATACAACAGCCGGTCCACCTCGCCGAGGTCGGGATTCGATGTGGAGAGTAATTGGCCGAGTTGTTCAATGGATCTGTGAAAATGTTCGGGCGTATGGATATTACCCGTTTGCCACAGTTGACTGTCGGGGGAGAGTATCTGGGCAACTTCGTCATTCGTGCCCTGCTTGAGGCTGCAGGCACTGATGATTACCGCCACGATGGCGGAGAGTAAAGTGAACCTTGTAGGTAGAGAATTTAAGGAATACATCAAGCGCGATTCTCCAAGCTCTTTTAATAATTTCTTGTCGAAGAATTAAAGGCGGCAATCCCGGCACCTGGCCGGGATTGACTACCTGTTTGCGAGTGGTTAATTGGCGATCAGCTGGATGCCGACGTTGCTGTATGGCTCAGTGGCAACGACCGATATGTAGTACCAGCCGGAGTCCGGTGCGTTCACGGTCAGTGTTTCTTCGTTACCAGTATTGGTAGCGCGCTGATCGTAATCGGACTCGGTGGCCCAGGTAGCATCGTTCAGATACAGGTCAGCATTACCCTGGCCGCCGAAGAGTTTCACGGTGAGGCTGCTGGTTCCTTCCGGAATGTAGGTGTAGTAATAGTTGAGGCTGCTGCTGTCGGACAGGCAAGTGCTGCTTCCCAGTTCCAGGCTTCCGTAGGATACCGGCGTGCCACTGCAGGAAAGGGTACTGCCAGTGATGAAACTCGGCAGCAGGCTGACGCCGCTAAATGCCTGGTAGGCTTTCACTCTGACGTACCAGCGACCCTGTTGCGGGTTTTCGATGTCACAAACTTCCGTATTGCCACCGATATAGGGACGACATGCGTACTCGGTGTCGGTGGCTTCACTACCGTAGCGCAGGTACAGGTCCGCATCGCCAATGCCGCCACTGATGGCTACACTCAGGCTCTCTGTATTTGCCGGGACATCAATGTAGTAGTGCAGGTCATCTCCGGCGGTTGCAATGGAGATTCCGCTCACTTCCACATTATTGGAAAGGGCAGTAGGTGTACCGTCACCGCCGTTATCGCCGCCGTCGTCGCCACCGCCGTCTGTGGTACTTTCCACCTGTTGCAGCCAGCTCTGCCACTCGGTGTCGTAAGTGGTGCCGATATTGTTGACGTAGTTGAGGTAGGCGTCGTAGTCACCTGCGCGCAGGTATGCCAACAGCTGGACGACTTCGCTGTGGTGCTTTTCGAACATGAAGCGCACCGCCAGGTAGCCCCAGCGGTATACGCGATCCTGGCCACTGCTGTAGGTGTTGGCAAAGATTTCGCTCAGGTTGAATTCCCCGGTGCGGGCGAGATCTATCGCGGTATCGTTGAAATCCTGCTTGGAAACATATTCTGCAAGTCCCTCAATCCACCACACGGTCTTGTGGGTGCCGGTACGCGCATCGCCGAAACCACCGTACAGGTTAAAGCGGCCATCCAGGTAGTGCACATACTCGTGGGTCAGGTTCCAGACTTCAAAATCCGGACGTAACCAATCCGCTTCATGGGCAATGAATCGCGCCTGATTATCAGCACTTGATGGATCACCTTCCAGGTACATACCGCCATTATTGGTGTCGATACCATAGAACAATGACGCGTAGGTGTTGTACTCGTCCCAATCGTCGAATACGACCACTTCCAGATCGGTATTCAGGTCATCCGCGACCGGGTTGTAGTTGGTCGCGAGCAGTTGGTGGAAGTAGGTTTCCTGATCTGCCAGCTGTGAGCAGGAGTCCGACATTTCGGTGCTGCTCATATCCTGCGCGTGGATACGCAGGCTACTGCTGCACGTGTGTCGGTCAGCCAGTACCTGTTGTTCCAGGTCTTCGGCAAATCCGCAGATACCGAAATCATTACAGTCGCCGTAGTATTCGGCATTTCCGGCCGTCGCAATCCACACACTTTTTCCAGTGCCGGTCATACTGTAGCGGTCCAGTACCTGCTGTACCTGGTTTTGAACCGTGGAGTACGCAGGCGCCGTTTCATGTTGCAGAAATCTCGCCAGTTCTCGCCCGGCGTTTTCCTGCATGAACAGGGCCGAGGAATCCAGCATCCAGTCAGTGCGGGCGAATACGCCCAGCGACTGCATCAGCTGGGTGTCGCTGCCCGCGGTATCGACAAATTCCTGGATGTAGTGACCGCGAAACAGAACCGTGAAAATGCCATTGACTGCCGCACGCATACTGCTGAAGGAACCGGCATTCTGATTCCAGCTCTGTAGCCAGTTTTTTACCACCGGGAGATACCGCGTATTTTCGCCTGCACTGTCGATCAGTACGATGGCATCGCGGATCGCTTCCCCATGACTACTGGATACACTGTAAAAATCCGGATTTCCGGTAAAACTGTCCAGTGCGCCCACAACCGAGCTCTGCACGGCGGAGTCGAAGCTCACATTGTCCGGGTAGTAGTACTCGATGTAATAGCCGGTGCGCAGAAAATAGAACAGCTTGTTGACACTGCTGTCCCCGGCTGAGGCGACGTAATCTCCGGCCATTTGTGAGGCGGCATTGGCCACGGTGATCATTTTTTGCGGAGTGAAACTCGCGAAACTATTGCTGTCACCGTCATACAGATCGTTGATACAGCTGGTTTCTGAGTTGAGGATATGATCCACCAGCCCCTGACCGCTGTTTTGCGCATAGCCGGTTACATCACAGGTGGCGAGTGGTTCGGCCATGGTGCTTATGGAGAGCGTTTGGGTACTCAACTGCTGTGGTGTCGCAGTGGAAGTAGGGGGTTGATAGCGGGGTTCCACCGGCGCGGTTACCGGTGAATTGCTTATTGGCGTACTGTGTTGCTGTGCGCTATTTGTGCTTTGTAGTGTCGGAGTTGCAGGTTGCGGTGCGGCGTGCACTTGCGATGCGGTTACCAGTAGTAAACCGGTTAGGCCGGTAACTATCGAGTTTACCGATACCTTCTTTAGGTTCGTGATCATTGTTGTCTCTTCTTTATTCTTTGCATGTGTTCAGGTCAGGATGGTGGGCGTAGCAGGTCACCCATCCGGCTGATGTCGGGCCGATGGCTCACATTGCCCGTTGTGGTTATGTTGTGGGTTGCCTCCTATGTTTTATTGAGTGCAAAAACATAATATTGCACGCAATAAATTTATGGTAGTGCGTCACGCTGTGACAATTTGGCGTCGCCCAAATGCTCTTTTGAGAGGAAAACTCGAACTGTGGCGCAAACCGAGGTTGAAAAGTGACCAATCAGGGGGTGACCGACTAGAGTCAATGTATGAGGCGGGAGTGCGTAATATTGTGTGTCGGGTGAGAGCGCCCGGTCCCGGAGACTCGATGCAATGTGAATAAACGCACGGTTTTAGTCATTCATCGGGTGTGATTGGACGCAAAGTCCTGCCGCAAGCTGTGGAATTACTTTTCCAAGCTAGGGGAATTGCCTATCATTCATGAATGGATAGTCAATTTCAGTCTCCAAATTCACGGACAGCTAAGGTCGGAAGTATGGATAAGGCAAAAGAGAAGGTTCAGCGATTTCGCGCGCGGGAGCAGCGTATCCTGGATGCGGCACTGGAGCTGCTCTTGGAACACGGTGAAGAGAAGGTCACCGTTGAGCAGATCGCCGAGCGGGTAGACATCGGCAAGGGGACCATTTACAAGCATTTCATCTCCAAGACGGAGATCTACATGCGCCTGCTGATGGACTATGAGAAATCTCTGACTGAGCGCCTGAAAAGCGCCGTCGCGACCGCAGAGCAGGGCGATATTACGGCGCCGGCTCGAGCCTACTTTGAGTCCCGTATGGCGGACCCCGCCCGGGATCGACTGTTCCAGCGACTGGAAGAGAAGATTATTGCGCTCAACCTGGCGCCGGAAATGATCGCCGAGCTACACGCCCTGCGTAACTCCAACGCTTCCGCGCTTAACCGCGTGTTCGAGCGCCGTATGGAGCAGGGGGTACTGAAAAAAGTGCCCGCCTACTATTACTACTCCACCTACTGGGCATTGGTTCAGGGCGCTGTTGAGCTGTACCACTCCAAGTCTTTCGCCGACGTGATCGAGGATCGCGAAGGCCTGATGGAGTTCATCATGGATGTCGGTGTGCACATTGGCGACATCTCTGGACGCCGCGGCGTTGGTCAGTCCCAGGCCGAGCCACAGGCCCAGACACCTTCTGCAACACCGGGTAGTAGCTTTGGCTGAACCGCTTTTCCAGCAACTTGAAAAGCTGCAGCAGGAGTTCCGTGGCCACCCGCCCGTGGCGCAATGGAACCCTGATTTGTGCGGCGATATGGACCTCGTGATCCAGGCCGATGGCCACTGGATTCACGAGGGCTCAGAAATCAAGCGCCATCCGCTGGTGAAACTCTTTGCCAGTATTCTCAAGCGAGAGGGGCGTCATTACTATCTGGTAACACCGGTGGAAAAATGGCGTATCCGTGTAGAAGATGTCCCTTTCCTTGTGACCCAGGCGGCGCGGGAAGGGGATCAGGTTTTGCTGACCACCAATACCGGCGATGTCGTTCCCCTCGATAAATCCCACCCTTTAATACTCAAGCCATTCGGCGATCCACCGCTGCCTATCCCCTATATTGAGGTGCGCGCAGGGCTTGAAGGCCGGATGTCTCGCGATGTCTACTACCAGCTCATTGATTGGGCTGAGCCACGTGAGCCTCAAGAGCCGCCAGCCAGGTTGTGTCAGCTCTGGTTGAAAAGTAATGGTGAAGAATTTTTACTCGGCGAGTACTGATCTGGTTGATTATTGACCGCCGCGGAGATCGGTTCAATAATTAACCAGCGACTGATTTTTCCTGTCCATTATGTTCTTGTTCCCCTCCCTAAATTTCTGTTCTCGCTTTGTTATTTTCCCGGTTTAGGGATCTCCCTGAAATATTGTTGAAGCAATATAGAAACGCAATCGACATAAAAAATTCACAATGAAATATTTTTGAATTAATTCGCTAAATTTCTTGTCTGCGTCTTTCATTCGTAACATTTTCGCAACACTCCATTCCTAGACTCCCCCTCGTCCAAATTGCTTTGGCATTAAAAAAATATTCACGGATTAATTCACTTCATCCTTGTTAGGGGGATACATGAAACTTGTAACCAAGAAGCTGCTGCTTGCGGCTGCTATCACTGGTCTGCTGGCTGGCTGTGACAGCGGCGGCATCAACATTGCTCCGGTTAACGAAGATAACTCTGTAGATAACTCTACCGGCGGCGGCGACAACGGTGGTGTCGAAAACAATCCGTGTGCTTCTTACGAGAAAGCTGGCAGCGTGAAGCAGGGCGAATTTGATTCCGCTACTGGTAACTGTACTTATAGCGCTGCGTTTGTTGACTCAGGCAATCCGCTTACTGTCGATCTGGTTATCCCGGCTCTGGAAAACGGCGGTTCGCACATCTTTGAAGGCAGCCTGTTTGTCGGCAACAACTACGATGACGACACCACTATGGCTGCAGCGGGTATCGCCGAAGGCGGTGATGGCGCCAAACTGACTGTTCAGGCCGGTGCCACCGTAGCTTTCCCGAACAGCACCAAATTTATGGTCATCAACCGCGGCTCCCAGCTGTTCGCGGTGGGTACCGCTCAGGATCCGATCACTTTTACTTCTCTGTCTGACGTAGAAGGCACTGTAGGTCCTGAAGATGTACAGCAGTGGGGCGGCATGGTGATCAATGGCTTCGGCATCACCAACAAATGTGCCTATGACGCTGACCTGCAAACTTCCGAATGTCACGTACTGGCTGAAGGCGCTGCCGGTAAGGACCAGTCCAACTATGGTGGTGACAACAACAGCGATAGCTCCGGCCAGATGGAATACGTGCGTGTGAAGCACACCGGTGCGGAAGTGGCCAACGGTGACGAGCTGAACGGCATCACCTTCAGTGCAGTCGGTTCCGGTACCATGGTTAAAAACCTGCAGGTTTACTCCACTTACGATGACGGCATCGAAATGTTTGGTGGTGCAGTCAGCTTTGAAAACTATCTGGCCATGTACGTTCGTGATGACTCCATCGATATCGATGAAGGCTGGAGCGGCTCCATCACTAACGCCCTAGTTATTCAGAGTGCGACCGACGGTAACCACTGTATCGAGTCCGACGGTATCGGTTCTTACTCCACCGAAAATGCCAGCGACCTCGAGCGCAACAGCAACATTGTTGCGGCTGGCCTGAACAGCCGTCCTGTCATCGATGGTCTGACCTGCATCATCTCCACCCAGTCTGAAGGCACCCACGATCCGGGCGCTGGCTGGCGTTTCCGCGAAGGCATCTTCCCGATGATTACCAACTCCATGGTGATCGGCTCCTTCGCTGCGGATGAGAACGGCGTTGAAGGTAGCAACTACTGCCTGCGTGTAGAAAGTGACGAAACCGCCGCTGCACTGGAAGCCGGGGTTGATGCTGCGATCACTTCCAACATCTTTGCCTGTGCAGACAAAACCAAAGGCGGCCCCATCGGTGCTGACGATTTGGAAACCTGGGCGGTTGCCAACGGCAACGTATTTGCCAACGTTCCGGCCTCCGCCGCTCTGAACCCGACCGCCGCGGCCGATACCGGCTTCCAGGTACTGGAAGGCCCGCTGTCTGTCTTCTCTATCGACACTGGCAGCATGATGGTGAACGACGCTGCGGTAACTATCACTCCGGTTGAGCGCGCTTACCTGGGTGCACTGAGTGCCGGTGATACTGATTGGACGTCTGGCTGGACCTACGGTCTGCACGAAGGCAGTCGTGCTCAGGCTCTCTGGTTCGAGCAATAAAAGCTGAGTGTGGTCGGGGTGTGATGCCCCGGCCATGAAGGGCGCCGCCTTCAAGACCTGGAGCCGGCGCCCTATTTGATTCTGAGATGTCGTGGCGGACGATTACCGCCGATCGATATAGACCAATAGAACAATACGCAGGAACGATAAGAGGCCTGGGAAATGGTAAAGAACGAAAAGTTTCAACGAGCGCCGCTGGTATTGGCTATCGCCACGGCCTCCATCATTGCTCCTAATGCTTTTGCGCAGGCAGAACTGGATACTGTCGAGGGCCCTCAGGCCCCGCAAATTGAAGAAGTTATGGTTCAGGGGCGCCTGAAAGATTCCGCAGAAATGCTGGTAAGCGAGCGTCTGGACGAGGAAGTGGTAACCGATATTCTCGGTTCAGAAATGATTGGCCGGGTAGGGGACTCCACCGTTGCTGCAGCGCTGCGCCGTGTCTCCGGTCTCTCCCTGGTAAACGACAAGTTTGTTTACGTTCGCGGTCTCGGTGAGCGTTACTCCAGTACCACGCTGAACGGGGCCACTGTGCCTTCGCCGGATTTGACCCGCAATGTGATTCCGCTGGACATTTTTCCGACCTCGGTGGTCGAGTCCCTGGCGGTACAGAAATCTTATTCCGCCGACCAGGCGGCAACCTTTGGTGGCGGTAACGTGGATATCCGTACCAAGGGTATTCCCGATGATCTGACTTATTCGATCGAGATCGGTAGTGGTACGAACAGCGAAACCGATGGCGATGTGCTGTCTTACAGCGGTGGCGACGACGACCAGTTTGGTGCTGATGATGGTACCCGTGCACTGCCTTACCAGCTACAGGCCGCGCTTCAGCGTTTCCAGGGCCGTTTGGGTGTCCAGGATATTCGTAAGGGGCTCGAGCGTGAGGGCCGGGAGTTTGCCTCCGCATCGCAAGCCATTGCCGCTGCACAGCGCTTGAATCGCAATCTTGCACTGAGTCTGAATCGCGACGTAGAGCTGACGGAAGAAACCAGCAATCCGGATATGGACCTGAAAGGCAGCGTTGGCAATCGTTTCTACTTGAGTGACGACTGGGAAGTAGGTTTCCTGGCGGGTGGCTCCTACAAGAACAAGTGGCGCGAGCAGGAAACCCTCAAGCGCAGTTACGGTTTCCCGGAGGAGCGTACTGATACCGAAAACACCTCGACCTACTCGGTAGATATCAGCGGGAACGTCAATCTGGGTATTCGCTACGCGGATGAGCAGGAAGTTATCCTGACCAGTCTGTATCTGCGCAATACCGACGACGATGCCTCCATCCGCGATTACTTCAACGAAAACCGCCAGGTCTCTGATGGCCGTGGTTTCCGCGAATACACGATCAAGTATGAAGAGCGCGACATGCTGGTAAACCAGGTGAAAGGTAGCCACCAGTTTGGACCGATGAGTAAATCTCTGGTGCCGGGCGGCCTGTTGGACTGGGTGCCTGAAGAGACAACTGTAGACTGGTTCTACTCCGACTCGTCCGCGCGCACCGATATCCCCAACGAAGTCAGCATCAGTTCTGACGCGATTACCAATGCGAGCGGTGAGGTGGTTTCCTCTTCCGTGAGTGTCGGCGTGAACAGCTCAGGTTTCCGCTTTACCGAGCTGGATGACGAAGTAATTAACTATGGTTGGAGCGCGACCCTGCCTTTGTACTTCTCCAGTTCGAGTCTGGAACTGAGCGGTGGTTATGCCCGTACCGAAAAAGGCCGTACCTACAAGCAGAGCGAATTTCGTATTGGCGTGCTGAGCGTGGATGATCCGAGCTCTCTGGGTGGTAGCCTGAACGACGTGTTTGGCGATGATCAGATCACGGATACCGACAACAACTATGTATTTGATCGCGCCGGTTCCAATAACCAGAGTTACATTGCGGCGACCCTGACAGACGCGGCGTTTGGTAAGGTCGACTGGACTCTGAATGAGACATGGCGTCTTGCCGCCGGTGCTCGCTGGGAGGAATACAACCAGGTAGCGCTCGACTGGAACCCCTACGGCTACACCCTCGAGGATCCGCAAATCACCAATGACCCGGATGAGCTGCGCGATGCGACTTATGTGGAAGATGCGGTATACCCGTCTGTGTCCCTGACTTACATGGGCAATCTGTGGGCCGATACCTTCCAGTTACGCTTTGGTGCCAGTAAGACGGCGGTCCGTCCTGACCTGCGTGAAATTACCGATGCCATCTATATCGACCCGATTACCGATGAGCAGATCAAGGGTAACCCGAACGCGCGTCCGTCTGAGATCACCAACTTTGATATTCGCGGCGAATGGTTCTTCGACAATGGCGATAACCTGACCATTTCGGCGTACTACAAAGATATTCTCGACCCGATTGAGTTCTTCGAGCTGGCGTCCAGTGATACCAATGTGGCCCGCGAGATTATCAATGCGGAGTCCGGAGAGATTACCGGAGTCGAAATCGAGGGTCTCAAGAGTCTCGGTTTTATGGGTGAATTCATGGACAGCTTCTTCCTGCAGGGCAACCTGACCGTGCAGGAAACCGAGCTGGTCGCGGGTGCGGAAGCGGATGCGCCCACTACACCGATTCGCGAAATGACCGGTGCCTCTGAGTACGTTGTGAATATGCTGATCGGCTTTGATTCCCCGGATGGCAATCACTCCGCAACCCTGGGCTACAACGTTTTTGGTGATCGCCTGTACCTGGCCGGCCGCAACGGCGCGCCCGATGCCTACGAGCAGCCGTTCCACTCCCTGGACCTGACTTACTCCTGGTACCCGACCGAAGAGATCACAATCAAGGCGAAGATGCAGAATATGCTGGATGAAGCCATTGAGATCGAGCGCGCAGATGTGATTGTGTTCGAGCAGAAGCCGGGTCAGTCCTTTTCCCTGAGTGCCCAATACCAGTTCTGATTAGCGGTATTGCGCGGTAAGTAGAAAAAATACCTGGAAGTTAAAACGCAACAGGGATGCCTTGATGAACCGGACGCTGGCAACAGTGTCCGGTTTTTTTATGTGAGGAAAGGTTGGGACGGAGCGCTGAAGGCGGAACGAAAAAAGGGCACCAGAGGTGCCCTTTGAAAAATCGACTGACCGATTACATATTGGGATAGTTGGGGCCGCCGCCACCTTCGGGCGTTATCCATACGATATTCTGGGTGGGATCCTTGATATCGCAGGTCTTGCAGTGCACGCAGTTCTGCGCATTGATCTGGAAGCGTTTGCTGTCACCTTCCTCAATGACTTCATAGACACCGGCAGGGCAGTAGCGCTGAGCGGGTTCGTCATAGATGGGGAGGTTGTGGTTCAGCGGGATATCACTGTCCTTCAGGGTCAGGTGGCATGGCTGATCTTCCTCGTGGTTGGTGTTGGAGATAAACACCGAGGAGAGCTTGTCAAAGCTCAGCACACCATCCGGCTTGGGATAGTTGATTTTCTTGCAGTCCGCTGCGGGTTTCAGCTGTGCGTGATCTGCTTTGCTGTCGCTCAGGGTCCAGGGCAGCTTGCCCTTGAACACATTGATATCGAGGAACGCATAAGCCGAGCCAAGGATGTTGCCCCACTTGTGCTGTGCCGGACCGAAGTTGCGCTGCATATGCAGTTCTTTCCACGCCCAGCTGTTTTTGTAGCGCTCACTGTAGTCGGTGACTTCATCGCTGGTGCGCTCTGCAGCCAGTGCTTCTGCCACGGACTCCGCGGCCAGCATGCCGGACTTCATCGCGGTGTGATTGCCCTTGATCTTGGCAAAGTTCAGGGTGCCGGCGTCATCGCCGATCAGCAGGCCGCCGGGGAAGGTCATCTTGGGCTGGGACTGCAGGCCACCTTTTACAATGGCGCGCGCGCCGTATGCAACGCGTTGACCGCCTTCCAGGTACTGCTTGATCACGGGGTGATGCTTGTAGCGCTGGAATTCGTCAAACGGACTGACATGCGGGTTGCTGTACGACAGGTCGGTGATCAGGCCAACCACTACCTGGTCGTCTTCCAGGTGATAGAGGAAGCCACCACCCGCAGAACCGGATTCATCCAGCGGCCAGCCAGCGGTGTGTACTACCAGGCCCTGCTGGTGCTTGGCACTGTCGACCTTCCAGATCTCCTTGATGCCGATACCGTAGTGCTGCGGGTCACGATCGGCGTCCAGGCCGAATTTGGCGATCAGCTGCTTGCCCAGGTGTCCGCGACAGCCCTCGGCAAACAGGGTGTATTTGGCGTGCAGCTCCATGCCCTGCATGTAGCTGTCTTTGTGTTCGCCATCGGCGCCAACGCCCATATCGCCAGTGGCGATACCTTTTACGGAGCCGTCTTCGTTATACAGTACTTCTGAAGCGGCAAAGCCGGGGAAAATTTCCACGCCCAGGGCTTCGGCCTGTTCCGCAAGCCAGCGGCACAGATTGCCGAGGCTGATGATGTAATTGCCATCGTTGTGCATGGTACTGGGTACCAGCATATTCGGAACCTTGAGTGCCTTTTCCGGGCCGCGCAGTACATAGATGTCATCACCCTTGACTGCGGTTTCCAGCGGTGCGCCGCGCTCTTTCCAGTCCGGAAACAGCTCGTTGATGGCGGTAGGTTCGAAAACCGCACCGGAAAGGATATGGGCGCCCACTTCGGAGCCTTTTTCCACGACGCAGACGGAGATGTCTTCATTGATCTGACGCAGTTTGCACGCGGCGGCAAGCCCGGCGGGGCCGGCTCCCACGATGACTACGTCGTATTCCATTGACTCGCGTTCCACAGGTCACTCCTCAGCAGGTTTCATTATTCAGTCGCCGAATTACGGTAGGCGATCTATAAGCTGGCGCATTATATCGGCCCCGGGGCCACCCTACCAATTGCAGGAGTTTTCATTTCTGCTGGCAAAAGCGGCGCAAAATGCCAATTTCCCGGGAGTAAAATATAGGGCAATTATGGCCTGAAATTGATCTTATGAATGACTGCTAGGCTTAGTATTCAACTATTGATTTTGGCCAGTGAAAGGGCCACCATACACGCCGCTCAAACAACTGTTTGAACTTGAGGTGAGCTCGCAGGTGCCATAGATCGCCCGCTTTGCGCGGATCTGGCAGGGCCGCCACAGTACTCGGCCGGGAGGCTGCCCGAGTTACCCACGTTGCCCTGGCGCTGTATTGGCCGCCGGGTCGCAACTTCTAAGTAGACTACTGAGACGGGATTTTCATGAAAGTTCTTGTAGCTGTGAAACGCGTTGTCGATTACAACGTGAAAGTTCGCCCGAAGGCGGACGGTTCAGATGTGGACACTGCCAACGTAAAGATGTCCATTAACCCCTTCTGCGAGATTGCGGTAGAAGAGGCGGTACGCCTGAAAGAAAAGGGTGTGGTCAGCGAAATCATCGCTGTATCCATGGGCCCCAAGCAGTGCCAGGAACAGATTCGTACTGCGCTGGCGCTGGGCGCTGACCGCGGTATCCAGGTTGAAACCGATGCTGAGCTGCAACCGCTGGCGGTTGCCAAGTGCCTCAAGGCCATCGTGGAAAAAGAAGAGCCGCAACTGGTTATCCTCGGCAAGCAGTCCATCGATGGTGATAACAACCAGACCGGCCAGATGCTGGCCGCGCTGACTGGCATGGGGCAGGGCACCTTCGCTTCCGAAGTGAATGTAGAAGAAGGCTCTGTAAAGGTTACCCGTGAAGTCGATGGCGGTCTGCAGACCGTTGAGCTGACTCTGCCGGCAGTGGTTACCACCGACCTGCGCCTGAATGAGCCCCGTTACGCTTCTCTTCCCAATATCATGAAGGCGAAGAAAAAGCCCCTCGATACCACCACCCCGGATGAGCTGGGTGTCGATATCGCCCCGCGCACCAAGACCCTGAAGGTCGAGCCGCCGGCTGAGCGCCAAGCGGGCATCAAGGTTGCCGATGTAGCGGAACTGGTGGAAAAACTGAAAAGCGAGGCGAAAGTAATCTGATGAGCATTCTTGTAATTGCGGAGCACGATAACGCCGAACTGAAAGGCGCAACCCTCAACACCATCGCTGCGGCCAAGGCCATCGGCGGCGATATTGACGTGCTGGTTGCCGGTAGCGGTTGTGGCGCTGCAGCTGAAGCAGCTGCAAAAGCAGAGGGTGTAAGTAAGGTTCTGGTGGCGGACAACGCCGCTTACGAGCACCAGCTGGCTGAAAATGTCGCCAAACTGGTGGCGGACCTGGGCAAGAACTACAGCCACGTACTGGCTCCGGCCACTACCACGGGCAAGAACATGCTGCCGCGCGCAGCCGCTTTGCTGGACGTCCAGCCGATCTCCGACATCATCGCGGTCGAGGGTCCGGATACCTTCAAGCGTCCGATCTATGCCGGTAACGTGATTGCTACCGTGCAGAGCTCCGATGCCATCAAAGTGGCCTCCGTGCGTACCACTGCGTTTGACCCGGTTGCCGCAGAAGGTGGCAGTGCAGCGGTCGAGAGCTTGGACATCGCTGAAGATGCAGCGGTCTCCAAGTTTGTTGGTGAAGAGCTGGCTGAATCCGACCGTCCGGAACTGACTGCCGCACGTGTGGTCATTTCTGGTGGCCGCGGCATGCAGAACGGCGAGAACTTCGAGCTGCTGTACAAGGTAGCTGACAAGCTGGGCGCTGCCGTGGGTGCATCTCGCGCCGCCGTTGATGCCGGCTTTGTACCGAACGACATGCAGGTTGGCCAGACCGGCAAGATTGTTGCCCCTGACCTGTACGTAGCGGTTGGTATCTCTGGCGCTATCCAGCACCTGGCGGGTATGAAGGACTCCAAGGTGATTGTGGCCATCAACAAAGATGAAGAAGCGCCGATCTTCTCGGTAGCCGATTACGGCCTCGTGGCCGACCTGTTCGATGCGGTCCCCGAGCTTGAAACAAAGCTGTAACTTCGGGGTCATATACTGACATCGATCGGAAAGGGCGGCGAAAGCCGCCTTTTTTAGTGGTGCAGGTATTGGGTTGAGTTATCGGGCTTTGCGCCCTGATTGATTATTTATTAATCTGTTTGGCCGGTAACGTTGCCTTTCTCGGTGCTAGCCCCGAGAATAGGCGCCCCAATAAGTAGAACTATGCTGTCTGTAATACAGCCGAGACGGGTTTTGAACATGTCTTTGGTAAAGCGCACTATATCGTCCGCACTGCAGAATCCTGCGGCGTCCGGTCGAAATACAGCCCGACGCAGTCTGTTGGCTACGGCGGCCGTCGTAGGCGGCTGGCTCGCGGTCAATGTGATGGCGTATGGGCATCTGGCGGTCCCCTCTGAGGCAGATGGCGGCCTGCTGGCCGAGCGCAGTATTCGGTCAACCCAGTCGAATGCCGCAGCTTCTCTTCCTACCACTCCCTTTTTCGGGGTTGCCCCCGTCAAGAACGAGGCGGAACCCGAGCTGGACCTGGCCAATATTCCGATTACCCAGCTGAACCTGGTGCTTTCCGGGGTCCTCAGTAGTAGTGTCAACGACCACGCCAGCGCGCTGGTAGCGGAGCGCGGCAAGCCCGCAGAGCGTTTTTACGTGGGGCAGAGTCTGCCCGGTGGCGCCGAGGTCTATTCCGTCGAGGTCGATCATATTATCCTTCGCAGGAACGGTCAGATGGAAAAACTGACCTATCCGGATGCAGATGGCCGACCTACTGTTCCCAAGCAGTATGCGAACTACGCCCGCGAGGCATCCCGGGTGATCAGTGCCAACGCCTCCTCCAATCGCGCGGACAAGCAGCAATCCATCCGTGATCGCCTGGAGAAGCTCCGGGAAATGGCCCGCCAGCGGCAAGGGGCGCAGCAACGCTAAATTCGAATACGCGCCGGGGGGTACGGCGCGTTTTACAAGACCATAAATTTACCGACCAAATAAGAATTAGAGTCAGACTTATAATGATGAGCGTGTTTCACCGACGGCTGATTGCAGCCGCCCTGGGTTTTTTGTTGTCGTTTTCGGTGCTGGCTCAGTCTTCCCCGGAGAGGGTTACTCTTTCACTGGATAACGCCGATATTCGCGACCTGATCAACTGGGCCGCGGACTTCACCGGCAAGAACATCATTGTTCATCCCAATGTCAAAGGTAAGGTGACGGTGGTCGCGGGTGATCCTATGACCCATCCGCAGGCCTTTGATGTGTTTATGTCGGTACTGCAGGTCAATGGCTTCAGCCTGGTAGAGCAGGGCGATGCTTGGAAAGTGGTGCCCGATGCGCTTGCCAAGCAACAGGCCATACCGGTGATCGATGACCAGACCCGCGCGCCCGGCGAAGCCCTGGTGGTGCGTACGGTGCGGGTTGAGAACATTTCTGCCGCGCAGCTGATCGCCATGCTGCGCCCTCTAATTCCCCAGACCGGCCACCTGGCCGCCTACGCCGATACCAACACACTGATCGTCGCCGATCGGGCGGCAAACATCGACCAGATCGTGCGTCTGATCAAGCAGCTGGATAGGGCTGGCGCCATCGACATCGAGCTGGTCCCCCTCGCATTCGCCTCCGCCAAGGAGGTCAAGCAGGTCATCAACGAGCTTCTTCAGGGCGGCGGCAAACAGGCCGGTAACGACGTCCAGCCCCTGCGCATCGCCGTGGATGAGCGTTCCAACAGTATTCTACTGACCGGTGATCCGGTCACCCGCCAGCAGCTCAAGAAAGTAATCGAGCGTCTCGATCAGCCCCTGGCCGGTGAAGGGAATACCGCGGTGGTATACGTACAGTACGCCAGCGCCGCGGACCTGAAGCCAATCCTCGAGGGGATGAGCGGCAGTATCCAGAAGACCGAGAAAGACCAGCAGGTGGCTGACGTCGAGGTGAGCATCCAGGTCAACGAGGAGTTGAACGCCTTGGTCCTCACCGCACCGCCGTCTCTGCTGGAGACCATGAAAGGGGTGATTGCCAAGCTCGACGTGCGCCGGGCTCAGGTGTTGATTGAGGCGATTATCGTCGAGGTAACCGAGGGTACCGGCAACAAACTCGGTGTGAAATGGATTGCGGGCGATGACGACGATGTGTTCGCCGGTTTTGAAAACGACTTTGCGGAAACACCGATTATCGATGCCGATGGCAATGTTCTCTCTGAGTTCAATCCATTCTCCCTTGCGCCCGCGAACCTGGCCCGCTCCGGCCTGAACCTGGGCTTCCTCAGCGGTACCGATGTGCGCGTGGCGGTCAATGCCATGGCCAGTGAGAACAACGCGAATATCCTGTCCACGCCGACCATCATGGCGCTGGATAACGAGGAAGCGGAAATCCTGGTGGGCCAGAATGTTCCGTTTATCACCGGCGAGCAGCTGCTGTCCGGTAGCAACAACGACCCGTTTACCACTATTCAGCGCCAGGACGTGGGTACCACGCTCAAGGTCACGCCGCGGGTGAATAACAACAATTCCGTCACCCTGGAAATCGAGCAGAAAGTTGAAAACGTTCTGCCGGTGGCCAGTTCGGCAGCCTCGGATATCGTCACCAGCAAGCGTGAAATCCGTACCAAGGTGCTGATCGACGATGGCGCGATTCTGGTGCTGGGCGGTCTGATTGAAGACAAGGTCACCGAAATCAACCAGAAGGTGCCGCTGCTGGGTGACATCCCAGGAATCGGTCGCCTGTTCCGCAACTCGGACAAGGAAGTTGCTAAAACCAACCTGATGGTGTTCCTGCGGCCGAAAATTCTGAGCACCCAGATTGCTGGGTACGAAGAGACCCGCAGGCGCTATCGCGATATGCAGGAGAAGCAGCTGCAGTTGCGTGGCGACACCAGCCGCATCTGGGACTGGAACCACGGCGAAGTATTGCCGGACCTGCTGCCGCCTGGCGCAGCCAATGCGACAGAGGGAGATGTACTCCCGGTGGAGCCTGAGGACGTCAAGTGATGACGGATCTCGCGTTAAAACGACTGCCTTATGCTTTCGCCAAGCGCCATCAGGTGTTGCTGGCGGAAGTCGAAGGAACCCCGGTCTGTCAGTATGTGGCGCCGCTGAATCCCAGTGTACTGGCCGAAGTCCAGCGCCTGTGCGAGACCCCGCTCGGGATAGCCGCGGTTGAGGCAGAGGTGTTCCAGGAGGCCTTGCAACGCCAGTACGAGAATCGGGAAGGGGGCAACCTCTCGGATGTCGAGGGCCTGGGCGACGATCTGGATTTGGCCGCAGTGGCCGATTCGCTGCCGGAAACCGAAGACCTGCTCGAACAGGAAGACGACGCGCCGATCGTCAAACTGATCAATGCCATTTTTGCCGAGTCGCTCAAGCAGGGCGCCTCGGATATCCATATTGAAACATTCGAAAAACGCCTGGTAGTGCGCTTCCGTGTTGACGGTGTCTTGCGAGAGGTGCTGCAGCCGCGGCGCGCGCTGGCACCACTGCTGGTTTCCCGTATCAAGGTAATGGCGAAGCTGGATATCGCCGAGAAGCGCGTCCCCCAGGACGGTCGTATCTCGCTGTTGATGGGCGGCCGCGAAGTGGATGTGCGTGTTTCCACCATGCCGTCTTCCGCCGGCGAGCGCGTGGTAATGCGACTGCTGGACAAGCAGGCGGGAAAAATGGACATGCGCCAGCTGGGTATGGCGGAGCGGGACCTCAAGGTCATGATGGACCTGCTCGGCCGTCCCCACGGTATCCTGCTGGTAACCGGCCCCACGGGCTCCGGTAAAACCACCACCCTGTACGCGGGTCTCGCCAGTATCAATCACCGGGAAAAGAACATTCTTACCGTGGAAGACCCGGTGGAATACAACCTGGAAGGGGTAGGGCAGACCCAGGTTAACACCAAGGCGGATATGACCTTCGCCCGCGGCCTGCGCGCGATTCTGCGACAGGACCCGGATGTGGTGATGGTGGGTGAGATTCGCGACCTGGAAACCATGCAGATCGCCATTCAGGCGAGTTTGACCGGACACCTGGTACTCTCGACCCTGCATACCAATACCGCACTGGGCGCGGTGACGCGTCTGGTCGATATGGGGATTGAACCCTTTTTGCTGTCTTCCAGCGTGATCGGCGTTCTCGCCCAGCGGCTGGTGCGGGTGCTGTGCCCCGAATGTCGCCAGCCCCACCCGGCGGACAGCTTCGAATGCAAGGTGCTGGGTGTAGATGAGAGTGTTGGTGCGACCATCTACCGCCCAGGTGGCTGTGAAAAATGCAACCACACTGGGTATCTCGGTCGCATCGGTATCTATGAACTGGTGCCGGTGAATGAGAAACTTCGGCAGATGATTCACGACCGCGACTCCGAGAGTGCGCTGGTCCAGGAGGCCCGAACACTGGGGCCGAGTATCCGCGATGACGGCATGGCCAAGGTGCTAGCCGGAACCACTTCATTGGAAGAAGTACTTCGGGTAACCCAGGAGTCCTGAGATGGGTGCATTCGAGTACACCGCCCTCAACAGTGGTGGCCGCAAGAACCGCGGCACTCTGGAGGCCGATAGCGCCAAGGCAGCGCGGCAGCAACTGCGCGCCAAGGGCCTGATCCCCCTGGAGGTGACGGCTGCCTCCGAGTCTTCCGGTGCCGCAGGCGCCAGTATCCTGTCTGGTAGTCCGGGGCTTAGCGTAAAAGCACTGGCGTTGCTCACGCGCCAGATAGCCACGCTATTGCGCGCCGGTATTCCCCTCGAAGAAACTCTCGGCGCCATTGCCAATCAGTCCCGCAACCAGAAAGTTCGGCGTATCGTGCTTGCAGTGCGCGCCAAAGTGCTTGAAGGTCACAGCTTTGCACAGGCGCTGGCGAGCTTTCCGCGCGCTTTCCCCAAGCTTTACCGGGCAACGGTAGAGGCGGGGGAGCATTCCGGGCATCTGGACGACGTGCTGGAGCGCCTCGCCGATTACACGGAGAGCCAGCAGCAGTTCCGGCAGAAGGTGCAGCTGGCGTTGATCTATCCGCTGGTACTGGTGGTTATCTGTGTTCTGGTGGTTACCGGCCTCATGGTTTATGTAGTGCCGGACGTGATCGAGGTATTCACCGGCACCGGCCAGCAACTCCCGCTGGCGACCCGAATACTGGTTTCGATCAGCGATTTCATTTCCGCCTGGGGCTGGCTGATTCCCCCGGTAATCATTGCCCTGGTGGTGTGCTGGACACTGTTGTTGAGGCGTCCGGGATTCCGCTATCGCTTTCACCACCGGCTGCTGGATATGCCGGCGATCGGCTGGCTGGTGCGCGGTGGCCAGAGCTCGCGTTATGTGGGCACCCTGGCGATCCTGACCGGCAGCAGTGTGCCGCTGGTGCAGGCCATGGGTATTGCCAGCGGGGTAATGAGCAATGATTTCCTGAAGGAGCGGCTGCAGATAGCGCAGAAGTTTGTGCGCGAGGGCGGTAGCCTGCGCAAGGCCCTTGAAGACGTGGAGTATTTCCCGCCGATGATGACTTATATGGTCGCCAGCGGTGAGTCCTCGGGCACCCTCGACCAGATGCTGGTGCGTGCGGCGGAAAATCAGGAGCGGGACCTGCAGGGTGCAGTAACCGCGTTTGTGAGCCTGTTTGAGCCGATCATGTTGCTGGTGATGGCGGGTATCGTGCTGTTTATCGTAATGGCAATCATGATGCCGATTATGAATATGAACCAGCTAGTCGTTTGACCCCGGGTTGAGCGATCGGGCTTGAAGAACCGGGACCGCGCTTTGCGGTCCCTTAACGTTTGGAATATTTCGAAAATCTGGTGGCGCCGGCTTGAGGTCAGTTGCCTGAGATCTGTACTCGCGAGGTGAGATATGAAAAATCTGCGCAAACACGGGGGCTTTACCCTCATTGAGATCATGGTAGTAATCGTGATCCTCGGGGTGCTGGGCGCCCTGGTGGTACCCAATATCATGGGCCGTACCGGTGAAGCACGTATGAAGGCTGCCACGGTCGACCTGCGGGCCATTTCCACCGCGCTGGATATGTACCGTATGGACAACTTTGTATACCCCAGTTCCGATCAGGGCCTGGAAGCACTGGTCAGCAAGCCGTCCGGCTTCCCGGAGGCCAAAAACTGGACCGAGCCCTACCTGAAGAAAGCGCCGAAGGACCCCTGGGGCAACCAGTACCAGTACATCAGCCCCGGCAGCTCGGGTCCTTACGACCTGTTTTCACTGGGTGCGGATGGCAAGCCCGGTGGTGAGGGCGAAGCGGCCGATCTGTTCGCTTCCGAGCTCTGAGGCCTGGCAGGGCCTTGGCTATGCGCGTCGCAGCCTGCCGCCAACGGGGTTTTACCCTGATCGAACTGCTGGTGGTGATTGTCATCATCGCTTCGCTGGCGGGTATGGCGACGCTTTCCCTGAGCAATAGTGACAGTCGCAACTGGACCGGCGAGGTCCAGCGGCTGGCAAACCTGTTGCAGCTGGTTTCAGATCGCGCCTTGATCGACAAGATGCACTACGGGGTGGTGTTCGAAGAGGATAGCTACCAGGTGGTGCGCTACGACACCGCCACCATGAAGTGGCAGACGATCGATTTCTCCGGGCAACCCGGCGCATCCGCCAACGCGCGTCGCTTTACCGCCCACCAGCTTACGCCCAATATGCGTCTGGAAATCCTTTCTCAGACGGAGTTGCCCGGTGCCAAGGATGCCGATTCCAGTTTCGGCGGCAGCCGGGCATCGAGCAGCGCTTCCCGCAAAGATGACAAGTCGGGCAAAAAGGGCAAAGAGGAAGAAATCCTGCCCCAGTTCGCCGCGCTTTCCAGTGGCGAGGTGCTGCCGGTGGAAATCGCCTTCCTGCTCCTCAAGGACGGTGATGTAGGGCGCGCCGCCGTTATTTCTTACAGCAGCCTCTACGGGATGCAGCTGGAGTGGCAGAGCGATGAATACTGAGCGCCGCCCAGGGCAGACACGGCGAACGGCCTGCTGCAGCCAGCGGGGATTTACCCTGGTAGAGGTGCTGGTAGCACTGGTTATCTTCGGGGTGATTGCAGCCAGTGTGCTGAAAACCCTGCAGGACAGCGTGCGTCAGCAAGCGGCACTCGAACAGCGGCTCACTGCCAACTGGGTTGCGCAGCAGGCGCTTGCGGAAATCCGCCTCCGTACAGACTGGCCGCCGCTGGGTAAAAAGACCGAGAAGGTGACCCTGGCGGATCGGGATTGGGAGGTCTCCGCAGAAGTCAAAACCACCAATGAGCCGAAAATGCGGCAGATTATCGTCCAGGTCGGGATGCCGGAGCAGCCACCGATTCTCACCATCGATTCCTGGGTGGCGCAATCTGTCGGTAGTGCGGCGGCTTCTGGTTCCGGACCGGGCACTGGGGGAGGGCGGTCCCCATGAGCCATCTTCACAAGGCGCCGGCCCGCGGCTTCACCCTGATCGAGATCATGGTGGTGCTGGTGATCGTATCGATCATCGGTATTGGCTCCTATTCCCTGCTGGAAACATTCTTCACTACCGACCGTGTTTTGACTGCGCGCGCCGATGAGATGCGTCGCTTGTCTATGGCCATGTATCGTCTGGACGATGATCTGCGGCAACTCACGGTGAGGCCAGTGAAAAACGCCTATAGCGGCTATGAGCCGGCTTTTCAGGGGGTTACCAACGAATTTGAATTTACCCGTCTGGGGGCCGCCAATCTCACGCGCGAGCCGCGCGGCAATGTTCAGCGTTTGCACTATGGGCTTGGCTACCCGGACGAGGATGCGGTGAGTCGATTCGAGCGCGACCCGGATGACGACACCGCGCTACTGTTGCGCAGCCGCTGGCAGATTCTTGACCGGGGCCCGGATTCGGAGCCCATCGCCGAGCCGATTCTGGACGGCATCGTCGACCTGAATGTGCGCTACTTCGACCGCGATACCCGCGCCTGGCTGGCCCAATGGCCGCCGGCTTCCTCCACCACCACTCCGGGTGCGGTGGATTTACGTCTTCCGCTGGCAATCGAGGTAACCCTGCAAACTCGCACAGGCGGCGAGATGCGGAGGGTGTTTTCTCTGCCTGAATACACCGTTTCTGCGGGTGGTAGCGGCTCGTCCGGCGGTACCGCCAGCTCGGGGGGGAGTACCAGTTCTGGCGGCGGTAGCACTGGCAGTTCCGGCGGTACCGGCAGTAGTGGAAGCACCGGTTCCAGCGGCGGCTCCGGCGGTGGGGAGCGCGATTCCGACAGTGACCGCGGGGAGGGGCAATGATCGTACGTACATTCACGCAGCAGCGCGGTGTGGCGTTGATCACGGTGCTACTGGTGATGGTCATTGCAGTGGCGGCGGTCACCCATGCCGTAACCCGGAATCGCCTGGCGATTTCCCGTACCAGCGCCATCCTTGCCAACACTCAACTGGCGGAGTTTGTGCACGGTGCCGAGGCCTGGGCCATTATCGCGCTGGAGAAAGATTTCGCCGATGATCTCACTGCAGCGACAGCCAGCGACAATCTTCAGGAGCCCTGGGCTCAGAAGATGCTCGAATTCAATCCTGGAAACGGCAAGATACGTATACGAATCAAGGACTTACAGTCTTGTTTTAACGTAAATAATTTAACAGAGAGTCGAGCTGGGAGCGCCGGTGCTAGCGGTGGGGGCGGCGCTGCTGGCACCGGGCACAGCAATGTGCTGCAGCGCCTGGTACGCAATCTCGGCGGACGCAATGAAACCGCTCTGGCCATCGTCGACTGGATCGATCCCGGTGACACGCCACTCGCATCCGGTACCGAAGACACCGGCTACCTCGGCCTGGAACTGGCATACCGCACCCCGGACACTTTTATCACGGACGTTTCCGAGCTGAGTGCAGGGCAGGGTATTGAGCCTGAAGAATGGCGTGCGATCGAGCCGGAACTATGCGCTCTGCCCGAGTCCTCCACCAAGGTCAATGTAAACACCGCGTCGGAAGCGCTGCTGTCGGCGATGTATCCCTCGGCAAATATTGCCGGGCTGATCAACCAGCGTGAGGGTGGAATGTTTTTTACCCAAATGGCGGATCTGACGCCATTTAGCATTACCAGCGGGGGCGAACTGGATTTCAACAGCGCGTATTATGTCGCGCATATTGCTGTGCAACTGGGCCCGGAACACCGGCAGTACTGGGAGTCGACCTTGAAGGTCGACACCACTACCGGTGCAGTCAAAGTCATACAACGCCAAAGACGCGAATTTTCCGGGCAATTGTTGCAGGAGTTACTGGGGGACTAATTGAGCCAGGAAGTGAAATTACTAAGGCTGCGCGAGCCGGTTGCCGGTTCGCACAGTGGTGAACAGGTGCTCGCAGCGGGCAGTGTTCTGCTACAGCACTGGCAGCAGGGCGAGTGGCAGGATGTCGCTACCGATGCCGCATTCCAGCTCGCCTTTGCAGTGGGCGCGCCAGACTCCGGTTATCAAATTGGTGAGCCTGAGACCGATGCCATGGAGTCCGGGGACCAGTCCGGCGCATTGACGTTCGAGGCAGACGAGCGGGCGATCATCCTTGTTCCGGGTAGCTGGGTCTGGAACGGCCTGGAAACCATACCGCGTGCGGCCCGCCGCCAGAGCAGTGCCGTTGGGTACATGGTGGAAGAGCAGCTTGCGGAAGATGTCGAGGACCTGCACTTCGTATGTGAGCCGGTATCCGGAGACCTCTGCAGTGTGATGGCAGTGGCCAGCGACAAGTTGGCAGCGCTGAAAGGGCAGATTGAGCGTCTGGGGTGGCCGGTCATTGCGGCGATCCCGGAATATCGAATCCTCGCCGATACGGATAAGCGCTCCGCAATATGGCTGGATACCGAACGCGCCCATTTCTGGCAGTCCTGCGGTAAAGGATTGTCGGTAGCCCGTCCGCTGGCGGGTGTGATTGCAGAGAGTCTGTTTGCGCCAGTAGAGGAAACCGTAGCGGAAGGTGCAGCCTCTGCTGAAGCTGGCGATGAATCAGGCCTGCGAGTAGTGGGCGATGCCAGCGAGCTTGAGCTTGCCACCTTTCAGCAACTCGCGGCGGTGGATGTTGTTTCGGAGCCCCCGGAAACGGCTTTTCTGGCGTCAGTTGGCGCTGTGGTGCCCGGCAACCTGCTGAGCGGCGAGTTCCAGATTGCGCTCAAGTCCGATGCTGGCCCCTGGTGGAAGAAGCCGGCGATTGCCGTGGCCGCCTGCTTTGTCCTGCAGCTGGTATTTTTTGTGGGTGCGGGTATCTATTACAAGGTACAGGCAGGCAAGGCTGATGAGGCTGCCAAGGCTCTGTTTACGAAGATCTTTCCCGGCGACAGTCCCAGCGCCGACCTTCGTCGCCAAATCACCGGCTACCTGAATCAGTCCTCCGGCGGTGGCGGCGAGTTTGCCGGTCAGCTGCAGCAATTGAGTAAGGTCTGGGCAACTGGCAAGCCTGGTGAGCTGAAATTGCAGTCCCTGCGTTTCGATGGCAACCGTGGTGAGCTGGTACTGCAGTTGCGCGCGGCCAACCTGGGGCAGCTGGACTCGGTGGTTGGCACCTTGAGTAGCGGCCAGTTCAAGGCCGAACTGCTGGCCGCAAACGAGCTGGAAGAGGGTGTGTCCGGGCGAATTCGCCTCCGGTAACCGCTGACGGAACAATCAGAACAAGACTATCCATCACTATGAAACAAACCATCGAACAGTGGCGCCAGAAGTGGGTCGCGTTGCCTGCAAGTGACCAGCGGGCGCTGGGTCTGCTGGGGCTTTTTCTGGGCAGCATGTTTATTGTGTTCGGGCTCTTTCAGCCCGCTCAATCCTTTTTCGACGGTGCCCGCACGGAAGCGGAGCAGTCCCGAGAGCTTCTCGCATGGATCGAGAAGCAGCGCCCGCAGTTGGAGCGCATTGAGCGCAGTAGTGGCGGGCAGTCGCAGGCCCAGGGAACCCTGCTGCAGCGCGTCACCGCAGCGGCGAACAACCACAAGGTCACCATCAAGCGATTTGAGCCGGAAGGTAGTGGGCGTATCCGGTTGTGGATTGATGAGGCCCGTTATCAGGATCTGCAGCCGTGGCTCAATACGCTGCTGCAACAGCGCTTTGTGATCCGCTCTGTCAGTGTGGATGCGCTGGCGGAAGAGGGTATGGTATCAGCCCGCTTGACGCTGGAGCGCTGAAAACGCTTTCGATTGTTCGGGGCTGCCTGATTCATTGAAATTTCTTTCGGTGCGCCAGCTTTCCTTTTAGTGCGGTGTGGTTTTTGGGCAACCTTTCCATTTATTGTTGTCGAATTGGGAATATTTTGCGGATTTCGTTCGCTTATAGCGGTTGGTTTGGGTCGTTGTGAGCTGATATTCCTGCTTGGGTTGTCGTTCGGTAGGGCATATTTCCTCCACAAATGGCGCTATTTTCTCCCTATACTCAAGGGTATTGAGAAGATACAGGGGCGAGACCATGCTGCTTCGTGACTCCGGGACCAACCATCTGATTGACGTGGCCGATATCGTCACGCTTGCCAATCCCTACGAATTGACTGTGGTAGGGCGATACCTCTGGGGAGAAGAAATCCAGGATCCGGAGGTGTTCGATAAGGCTCAGTTGCAGTTCCTTTCCGGCGAGTCCCTGCCGCGTTGCTGGCACGACAGCCGCTATCGGGATCGAGAGGTCCGTCGTATCAAGTGCGGCACCCGTATCGATGACAGTGACTACTATCAGGGCGCCTGATGTCGACTGGGATTGAAGTGATTGACTGAATGCGATCCTGTGGCTGTGTGATCATGCCCGGGATCCAATGCGTTTGAGTTGGCTCTGATCTACCAGCAGCTCGATACCTTCAGATTTTTAAAGCGCAGAGATATGAGAATCTCGGCCGCTATTTCGTGGTTTCGTACCATTTCCTCCTATACAATACGCGCCAATTTTTCTCCGGCAGATTGGATTGCAGGATGGGGTAGCGGCGCAAGCTGCTCATTCTTGGTGCAACTGTTTGCTGGAAACCCGGAAAGCTGAAGCGGAAGTTGTGAGCCATGAGCTTTGAGTTGTTTGAAGAGTACTCCCTGTTCCTCGGGATCGGCGGGTTAATCCTGTTTATGATCTTTATTGTGTGGAACCTCGCCAAGGAGTCCAAAGCCGGGCGTTTCGGTACTTTCATCCTATTTACCGCCCTTGGGCTTGGCTTGCTGGGCTTTGTGGTGAAAACCGTACTGGTCGAAGTCATGGGGTTGGGGCAGTAGCGCCTCGCCAGCTCCTTCCCCCCTTTCGGACACAGGGAGCGTTCGCCGGAATTGTCTTATGCCATTATTTGATCACCCCGAACTGAAAGTTCAGAAAGATCGCAAGGTATGCCGTAACACGGATACCCGCATCGCCAAGTACTCTCGCAGGGGTATGCTGTTCACGCTGGTGGCGTTTGCCATCGCTGTTGCCATTGGTGAGCTTCGCTCTATCGCGCCGAAACTGGTGCTGGTGCTGGCCATCGGCCTGGTATTGGTAACGCTGATTCGCGGCTACTATGTGTTCCGCTTTGGCCATATCTATGCCACCGGCCCGAAACGCTGGCGACATCGTTATTTTCTCGCATCCACCATTGCTGCCGTTTGGTGGGGTGTGATTCTCCTCAGTCACGTCTTCCTTCTCGGGTTCTCGCCCGCTACCCAATTCCTCTGGCTGTATACCGTGGTTTTTTGCGCGAGTGTCGCCTCGGTATTTTCTCCATACCACCGCTTCCTCACCTGGTTTCTCGCCGGTTCACTGGTGCCTGCTGCGTTGCAGGGGTTCCTGACGGCGGACATTCTCGGCGCGATTTACGGCGCGCTGACACTGGCCTTTGTCTGGTTGATGGCACATCAGGCCCGACGTGAATCGGAAAACTACTGGGATCGGGTGGCCGCCATGCAGGCGTTGCAGCAAAAAGCGAGCAATCTCGCCGCAGCCCGCAAGCACTCAGAAGCAGCCGTTGAAGTTACCAACGAGTTCCTTGCCAACGTGGGTCAGGAGTTCCGCAGTCAGCTATCCGACTCTCTCGGCGCCTTGGCGTTACTGGATGGCGACCGCTTGTCGGACCGTCAGCGGGAGTGGGTACGGCTGGCGAAAAACTCCAATAGCCAGCAGCTGAAGCTGGTCGACAACGTGGGGATGTTTACCCGTGTTGCCCGCAAGGACATTCACCTGCGACAGGCGCCATTTAACCTCGTGCGGACCATGGAGAAGGCGTTCAAATTTGCCGCGCGTTCTGCACAGCGGCAGCGCCTGGAGTTCAACTTCCAGATTAGTGAAGATCTGCCGGTGATGGTCACCGGAGATAACCGCAAAACAGCCCAGTTGATTCGCAACCTGGTGGACGCCGCAACAGTGATTGCCCAGAGCGGTGAGCTCTGGGGAGAGGCCTCTTTTGAACAACTGAGTACCGATGAGGGACAGTTGACCCTCAAGCTCGTCGACAATGGCCGCGGAGAGATCCTGCCGGACGAATCTGAATTGTTCGGTGCTTTCTCGCGTATGGATACCACCCAGGTCACCACAGGCCTCGGCCTCAATATTGCCAAGGGACTTGCGGAGGCGATGGGCGGCTACCTGCAACTGCATTCGTCCGACGACGGTAACCGATACATGGCGGTGGTTAAGTTTACGATCGAACCCAACCAGCGAATTTACCTGCAGGCCGATCGTCGTCTTCAGGATACCGATGTGCTACTGCTGCATCAAAAAGGACTGTTCGTCAGCGGTATCGTGCAGATGCTCCAGTCATTCGGCATGAATGTGACCAGCAAAAACTGGGACGACGGCAGCACCGAGCCGATGGATCAGTTGATGCAAGCTATGGATCGTGGCCAGCTGGTGGTGCTGGCGCCAGCCATGGGAGATGCGCGAATGTTAAGCGGTATCACCCAGGTGATTACCTCATCCCAGGCCGCACCCAAGAAGTTCCCGCTGCTGTGTATGGGCGGCTATGGCCATAAACTGGAGTTCACGCCGTTGGCGGCGGCGGAGCCGGAAGCCCAGTATCTGGCGCGGCCAGTGACACGCAAGGAGTTCCACGATGCGGTGGTGCTGCGTTTGTTCGGCGGCAGCAAAAAAGCCAGCCGCCGGGTTGTGTGTGCCAATGCTGAGGTCAATCGCAAGCGCAAGCTGTTGCTGATAGAAGAGTCCCGCCAGCATCTGGGGGTTACTGAAGAGATGCTGCAGGCGCTGGGCTATCAGGTCGAGGTTGTCGCGGCAGTGGAAGATGCATTGGCCCGTCTGCCGGACAACAACTACGATTTGGTCCTGGTGGATTGTCAGCAGAATACTGCGCACAGTGCGGAGATCATTGAGCAGTTGCGACTGTGGGAAAATGAATTTTCCCCAGATGACCGTCTGCCAATCGTTGCTCTCACCAGTACCACTGAGGAGCAGTTTGAGGGTCGCTGCCTAGCGGCGGGCATGGATGACTATCTCACCAAGCCACTGAGCAAGGATAGTCTTGCGGAGACGCTCGAGCGCTGGCTCGGTGAATGAAAAAAAAAGGCCTGTCACGACGACAGGCCTTTTTCGTTTTGGGGGCTCAAAACCAGATGGCGCAAGCTCTCAATGCGCCGGATCACATGGACCGTTGATCGATTCTCTTGCGAAACTCGGCGCTGGTTTCCTTGCGTTCGGAGTAGCGATCGGTGAAGTAATCCCGCTTGTCTTTCAGTAAGTAGGTGAACTTCATCAGCTCTTCCATTACATCGACGATTCGGTCGTAGTAGGAAGATGGTTTCATCCGGTCATCGTCGTCAAATTCCAGCCAGGCCTTGGCCACCGAGGACTGGTTCGGAATGGTGACCATCCGCATCCAGCGCCCCAGTATGCGCATCTGATTTACCGCATTGAATGACTGGGAGCCTCCGCAGACCTGCATCACCGCCAGAGTCTTTCCCTGAGTGGGACGGACGCCCTCGAGTGCGAGGGGAATCCAGTCAATCTGTGCTTTCATAATCCCGGTCATGGCGCCGTGACGCTCGGGAGATGACCACACCATACCGTCACACCACGTGGACAGGTCGCGCAGTTCCTGGACTTTCGGATGCGTTGCATCAGCGTCATCGGGCAGGGGCAGCCCGGACGGATTGAAAATCCGGGTCTCCGCACCGAGGGCTTCGAGGATACGTTGCGCTTCCTGTGCTGCCAGTCGGCTGAACGAACGTTTCCGAAGTGATCCATAGAGCAAAAGAATTTTCGGGCGCTCGCTGGTAATGGAGGCCTGTAACTGTCCGAAGTCGGTAGCCTGAAAACAATCCGCTTCCATATTGGGCATGTCCTCGGTGTTCGGCGGTAGATCTTGAGACTTCATGACTCGGCTCCAAACCAATGACGGGTTCTGTTGGCAAATGCCACCAGCGATAACATAACGGGCACTTCTACCAGAACGCCGACAACCGTGGCCAGTGCGGCGCCGGAGTGCAGGCCAAACACGGAAATGGCCACCGCTACCGCCAGCTCAAAGAAGTTGGAAGTGCCGATCATGCACGCGGGGGCGGCGATGTTGTGCGGCAGCTGCATGCTGCGCGCTGCCGCATAGCTGATGGCAAAAATACCGTAGGTCTGTATCAGCAGTGGAATGGCGATCAGCACGATGGCCAGCGGGTTCTCGATAATGGTTTGCGCCTGGAATCCGAACAGCAGCACAACCGTGGCCAGCAGGCCGGCTATGGAAATCGGCTTCACTCGGGCGAGAAAATTATTCAACCGGCTATGGTCATTGGCGGAATCGAGCTTGCGACGGGTAAGGATGCCGGCAACCAGTGGTAACAGGACGTACATGACAACCGAGAGAATCAGGGTTTCCCAAGGCACCGTGATATCACTGACACCGAGCAGCAGTGCCGCAATCGGGGCAAATGCGAAGACCATGATGACGTCATTCACGGAAACCTGAACCAGGGTGTAGTTGGCATCGCCGCGGGTGAGCTGGCTCCACACGAACACCATGGCGGTGCAGGGCGCAACGCCGAGCAAAATCATGCCGGCGATATATTCGGATGCGGTCTGCGGATCGACAAGATCGGCGAAGATAACGCGGAAGAACAGCCAGCCCAGCGCGGCCATGGTAAACGGCTTGATCAGCCAGTTAACCACCAGGGTCAGGGCGAGACCTTTGGGCTTGTCGCCAACATGGCGGATGGAAGAGAAATCGACCTGCACCATCATGGGGTAGATCATCACCCAGATAAACAGCGCGACTGGCAGATTGACATGGGCTACTTCCATGGCGGCAATTGCCTGGAACAGGTCGGGTGCAAAATTGCCGAAGAACAGACCGGCCAGAATACACAGGCCAACCCAGACCGAGAGGTATCGCTCAAAAATGCCCATGTTTACTGCTCCTCTGAAGCGAGTTTGGTGAGGGCATCCTGCAGTGCGCTGCCGCGCAGTTGGTCGAGCTGCAGCTCGAGCATGGTGCTTACCCGTTGCCTGATGATGTCGATGGTCTGATTGAAGGCCGCGGCTTTTTCTTCGTCGCTGCCCTCCAGTTTTGACGGATCGGCAAGGCCCCAGTGCACTTTAATGGTGTCATCGAGCCAGATCGGGCAGGCTTCCCCCGCGGCGCTGTCACACACGGTAACCACGACATCCGGTTGCCAGCCATCCAGGTTGTTCCAGGACTTGCTGTGCAGGCCGTCGATGGCAATGCCCTGGGCATCCAGATACTTCAATGACAGCGGGTGAACGACGCCGGACGGCTGGCTGCCCGCACTGCGCGCTTCGAGGCGACCCTGTCCGAACTGATTGGTAATGGCTTCGCTCAAAATGCTGCGGCAGCGATTGTGGGTGCAGATATACAGTAGCTTCATGGACTTCCTTTCGTGATGTCGGGGTTTCGCCGCAGTCAGCCGCATTGCCCCTGTCGGGCAGGGCGAGATTGCATCCGGGCGAGGGCATTCGCATTTTCCGCGATAAAGTCGAGGTTCGTTTCCAGGGTGGTTTGCAGTACCTGTTTTACCCAAGCGGGGAGGGTACTGCTCAGGCTGTAGAACACCCATTGTCCCTGGCGTCGATCACTCAGCAGTCCGCATTGACGCAGTTGTGCGAGATGTCGCGAGATCTTGGGCTGGCTCTGATCCAGAGCTGCCATCAGCTCGCATACGCAGAGTTCTCCCTCGCGGGTGATGAGTAAGAGGCTGCGTAAACGAACGTCATCCGCCAGGCATTTGTAAAAATTTACCGGGTTCATGCATGTGCTCCAGACGATGTGGGCGAAGCATATGTGATTTTATGTATATATGGAATACCGAATATGCCGGGTTCCAGATAAGCACAGTTGTGGATAAGGGGGCAGGGTATCGAGGTGGGCGAAGGGGAGCGACTCAGACCGGCGATGGACGGTGTCCACCGCCGGCGACAAGGTTATCTGGCGGAGGCTCAGATCTTGAATTCGGCCCACACGGGCGCGTGATCCGATGGGCGTTCCATCCCGCGGATATCGTAGTCGATACCGGTATCGACACATTTTTCGGCGAGGGACTGGCTGGCGAGGATCAGGTCGATCCGCAAACCGCGGCGTGGCTCGCGGTCGAATCCGCGACTGCGATAGTCAAACCAGCTGAACAGATCGTTGGTCTCCGGGTTCTGGGCGCGGAAGGTGTCCACGAGACCCCAGCCCTGTAGCTTCTCCAGCCACTCCCGCTCCTCCGGCAGGAAGCTGCACTTGCCGTCCCGCAGCCAGCGCTTGCGGTTGGGTTCGCCGATACCGATATCCAGATCGGTAGGGGAAATATTCATATCGCCAATCACCAGAACAGGCGCATTACTGTCGCACTCCTTGTTCAGGTAGCTGTCGAGGTCCGCATAATATTTCTGCTTGGCCGGAAACTTGATCGGGTGTTCGCGGTTTTCACCCTGCGGGAAATAACCATTGATGACCGTTAGTGGCTGGTCGGCGCCAATATCGAACTGACCGGCTACCAGGCGGCGTTGGGCATCGTCCGCATCGGTGGGAAAGCCATACTGCTTTTTGATGAACGGGTAACGGGAGAGCAGGGCGACGCCGTAATGGGTCTTCTGGCCAAAATAGATTACCTCGTAGCCGAGGTCGCGGATCACGTCGACGGGAAAGTCTTCGTCGGTAACCTTGGTTTCCTGCAGGCCAATAATGTCGGGTGACTGGCTTTCTACCAGTGCTTCCATCTGATGCAGCCGCGCACGGATGCTGTTGACGTTGAACGATACGACTTTCATTTTCCCTCCCCCGGAATTCATAAAAACCAAAGCCCGCTATTCGCAAGAATACCGGGCCAGGTGTGCAATCAATAAAGGGCCGGTGAATAAACCGGCCTGCTTGTTTATTCGCTCAGCGCAATGTCTCAGTCGAAGTTGGCAACTTGCGGCGAGCTAGCGTGCTTTTTTAGGCCGATAAAGTCCGCCATGATGTAGCCCGCTTCATTCAACACCGGATCATCTTCCAAGGTGATCTCGACCGGGCCACCCACGGGCTCGGTGTCTTCGGATTCGCTCTTCTCCATGGCTTCGAAGCTCTCGTAAGGCTCGAGACCTTTCGCTTCACGACGCTTGTTTTCCATGGCGAGCAGTTCCTGGTTCATTTCCTCCCGCTCCTGGATGCGTGCTTCCTCGTTCAGGGAAACGCTTTTGCGGTTTGCCCGTTCGGTCTGGTAGTCGAACTGCGCACGCAGGAATACGAAGTCCGGATCGACCTGGGTGCGCTTGTCGTGCTTGCGGGTCAGGTCCGGAACCATTTCTTTCAGGTTGAAGTACTTGGCATGGCGCACTGCGTGAATACGGTCCCACGGCAGGGCGGTATCGTACGCGCTTTCGCCCACGCTTTCGCTGTCGATAAGCTGCGGCATGCTGATATCCGGGGATACGCCGGCATGCTGAGTGCTGTCACCGGAAACCCGGTAGAACTTCGACTGGGTAATCTTGAGCTGACCCTCTTTCAGAGGCGCCATGGTTTGCACGGTGCCTTTACCGAAAGACTGGTTACCGACAACCAGACCGCGGTTGTAGTCCTGAATTGCACCGGCAAAAATCTCCGATGCGGATGCGGACAGGCGGTTGATCAGTACTACCAGTGGACCGCGATACATGGCGCGGGAGCGCGAGCGGTTGTGACGGGAAATCTGCTCATTGGCATGGCGGATCTGTACTACCGGGCCCTGGTCGATAAACAGGTCGGTGAGCATCGTGGCTTCCTGCAGGGAGCCGCCACCATTGTTGCGCAGGTCGAGGATGATGCCATCCACGCCTTCTTTCTGCAGTTCATCCAGCAGGCGGGCCACATCGCGAGTAGTGCTCTTGTAGTTCGGGTCGCGACGGCGGTAGGCCTCGAAGTCGATATAGAAAGTAGGCAGGTTAATCACCCCCACCTTGTAGTTCTGTTCGCCATCGGAGAACTCGAAGGTGGCTTTTTTCGCGGCCTGGTCCTCGAGCTTCACTTTGCTGCGCTTGATGGTGATGGTGCGATGGGTACCGTCACTGCCGGTGGGAATGGTTTCAAGACGCACAAAGGTGCCGGCTGAGCCGCGGATCAGATCCACCACGTCGTCGAGGCGCCAGCCAACGACATCCACCATTTCACCGTCTTTGTCCTGGCCGACTGCCACGATCTTGTCGTTCGGCTTGATCTTGCCGGTGCGGTCTGCCGGACCACCGGCAACCAGGCGCGCGACCTTGGTGTATTCATCTTCCATCTGCAACACCGCACCAATTCCCTCCAGCGAGAGGGACATGCTCATGTTGAAGTTCTCCAGCGAGCGCGGCGACAGGTAGTTGCTGTGCGGGTCGTATAGGCGGGTGAGGGAGTTCATGTAGAGCTCGAATACATCGTCCGAGTTCTGCTGACCGAGACGCTTGAGCTGCCCTTTATAGCGGCGCTTCAGCAGGTCGGCGATTTCTTCGTCGGTCTTGCCGGTCAAACGCAGGTTGAGGACGCTGGACTTGAGGCGCTTGCGCCAGAGGTCGTCGGCAGCACCGATGGACTGGGGCCAGTCGCTCTTTTCGCGGTCCAGCTCCAGGGACTCGTCCTTGGTGAAGTCGAACTTCGGCAGGCCGTTATCCAGCTGGGAAACGATATTGTTCAGGCGGTCGGATACTCGCAGGCGATAGCGGTTGTAGATTTCGAATCCGCGATCGACATTTCCGGCCTTGAGGTCGTCGTCCAGCTTGCTGCGCCACTGGCGGAACTCGCTGATGTCAGATGACAGGAAATAGCTTTTGGTGGGATCCAGGCTGTCGATGTACTCATCCCACAGCCCGGTGGACATTTCGTCACCCACTTTCAGCTTGTTGTAGTGCAGCATTTCGAGTTTGCTGACGATCTCGCGGGCGGTACCACCCTGATCTTCGTGCGGTTTGAGATCTTCGACTTCCGCCAGTGACACCGGCGAGGTGAGAACCAGGAAGGAAAAGGAAAGGCCGGAAATCAGTGCGGCTATTCGATTGCTAAGCATAAGGAGTCTCTTTATACGTCCTACTTCAAGGCGCCCCACTGCAAAGTAGGGCCGGAAGCGGTCTTCCGGAGCAGTGGCGACTTATAGCTTAGGACAAGTATAAAGGCTGAAAGCTCCGAAAGGCATGAATTGCTTCCTCATCGAGGCGAAAGGTGCCTTAAGTGAGACAGCCTGGAGAAAGCTTTCCCCGCCATCAAGTGTTTCAGGGCAGGAAGTTGCACAAATATTCGCCTGCGCTCAGTGCGACACGTATAAATATCGTTCAATTGCCGACTCGGACCGGCAATTTCGCCGGACTGAATCCCATCTGCGATGAGCTGAGCGATTATCCGAGGGCATATCGGTATCTTAGCTGTGCTATCCGTGAAGCTCAGATATTGACCGCAATCGGGGCTGTCGTTTTGCGCAGGTGTAGCGACGATTGCAGCATCTCCAGCATTGCAGGTATCTGCTTTTCACCGACCTCTAGCAGGTTATATGCATCCGGGTTCATCAGCCAGTCCTGCAGTAAACCGAGCACCCCGGCGTGAAGAATAGGCACCGCCATCTCGATATCGAGGTCTTCGGGCAGCTGGCCCACCTCAACCGCGGCGGTGACCAGGCTTCTCAGGCGTCGGGTGCCTTCTTCGTGACCTTCGGAGCAGCGTTGGTGAATCTCGCCATTTTCGGCGACCCACTCGCAGCGCAAAAGAATGATGGAAAAGATTCTCCGCCACTGCTCGTTGAGCATCACTTCCCGGTACATATACAGCCAGCGGTTGGTGAGCTCGCCGAGCGGATCTTTGCAGCCTTCGAGCGGCGCCTGACAGAGCGATTCATCGGGTAGCTGGATGCGGTCGGCGAGGGCGCTGAACAGGTCGGCCTTGTTCTGGAAGTGACCATAAACCGCACCGCGGGTCACGCCGGCCAGTTCCGCCACTTCGGTAAGGGACGGGCGTGAAACGCCGCGCCGGTCGAAAACATCGATGGCCGCGTCGAGTATGCGTTCGCGGGTCTCCAGAGCGTCTTCTTTTCTGCGTTTCGCCATGAATCGGTTCCTGGGTATCTCTCTTGCGTGCCATTGACCGGCATCAAAATCTATGTACCAAACGGCACGTTATAAGGTTTAGTTTAATTCATAGTCATGCGTGAATAAATAGTTGATATTCATTCATGCATGTATTTAAATTGCATGCATTAGGCCAGATAAGTCACGTTAGTCTGGGGCTTTTGTCTTTTTTATGACCGGGTCAGTCAGCCCGTCACGTTTATTACGCATTGTGATGCCGGGGATTTGCCGGCTGCGATGCCTTTGTACTTGAGTTCAGCCAACCGGGTGTCAGCGGTTCGATACCGGTATGGATGCAATAACGAGGTTTCCATGTTGCACAAAAAGAAGTCGTTGATCTCCGGCAGCCTGCTGCTGGCAGCGGTATTGTTGTCTGCTTGCGGGGAAAAGCAGCAGGCAATGCAGGGACACACGCCGCAGGTCACCGTCGTCACACTCTCCAGTGAACCGGTAACGCTCACCCGCGAACTGCCGGGCCGCACCAACCCCTACAAGGTGGCTGAAGTGCGTCCACAGGTTGATGGTCTTGTGAAAGAACAGCTGTTTCATGAGGGTGGCCTGGTGAAAGCCGGTGAGGCCCTGTATCAGCTGGATGACGCGCGGTATCAGGCGGACTACGACAGTGCCAGGGCTTCTCTGGAACGCGCACAGGCTGCATTGAATATCGCCAGCCTGAACGCAGGCCGTACCAAAGACCTGGTAAAGACCGGAGCAGTGAGCAAGCAGGACAACGATACCGCGATTGCCTCACTGCAGCAGGCGCGGGCGGACGTGGCAGCGGCCAAGGCGGCACTGCAGCGCAGCAGGGTAATGCTGGATTTTGCCCGTATCAGTGCGCCGATCAGCGGTCGGATCGGGATCTCCTCGGTCACCCAGGGTGCGCTGGTAACGGCCAATCAGTCGACTGCACTCGCGACAGTGCAGCAATTGGACCCGATTTATGTGGATCTGACCCAGTCGGTCAGCGAACTCCTGTCCCTGCGTCAGGCGGTGGCTTCCGGCAATATGCAGAGCGCACAAAACTTGCCCGTGACCATTCTGCTCGAAGACGGCAGTCAATATCCCCACGCTGGAAAACTCGAATTCTCTGAAGTGAGCGTGGACCCGACTACCGGAAGCGTGCGACTGCGCGTGGTTGTTCCCAATCCAGACCACCTTCTTTTGCCGGGCATGTATGTACGCGCCTCGGTAGGTAGTGGCCAGCGCCAGAATGCGATTCTTGTGCCGCAACAGGGAATTGCCCGCGACCCGAAAGGCAATACCTCTGCAATGGTACTGGGCGAGGGGAATGCCGTTGAGGTGCGCCCGGTAAAGGTTTCCCAGACCGTCGGCAGCAACTGGCTGGTAGAAAGTGGCCTGAACGCCGGTGATCGGGTGATCGTCGAAGGCCTGCAGAAGATTCGCCCGGGCGTCGTGGTGAATCCCGGCGAGGCAGTAACGCCAGCACCGGTAGATTTGCCGGCACCTGGCAATAGTGCTGTGGAAGCGACTACCTCACAGTCCAATGCTTCCGAGAATCCAGAAAAAGCCGGCGAAGCGCGCAAGGGGTAACAGCGATGGCAGGTTTCTTTATTGATCGCCCGATTTTTGCGTGGGTGATGGCGATCGTGGTGATGCTGTTCGGCAGCCTCGCGATCACCAAATTGCCTGTAGAACGCTACCCGGATATCGCACCGCCCGTGGTTTCCATCTCGGCGGCATATCCCGGTGCTTCGGCGAAAGTGATTGAGGATACGGTCACCCAGGTGATCGAGCAGAATATGAAAGGGCTGGACGGCCTGATCTATATGTCGGCCACCAGTGAATCCATTGGTACCGTCGGTATCACGCTGACGTTTGAAAACGGCACCGATCCGGATATCGCCCAGGTTCAGGTGCAGAACAAACTGCAGCTGGCCATGCCGTTACTGCCGGAAGAGGTGCAACGCCAGGGTATTACCGTCGGCAAGGGCCGCAGTGGTTTCCTGCTGGTGGCCGGTTTTGTCTCTTCTGACGGCAGTATGGAAAAGGCCGACATCGCTGACTTTGTTGTCTCCAACGTGGTCGATCCACTGAGCCGTGTACCCGGCGTCGGTAGCATTCAGGTGTTTGGTTCTAAATACGCTATGCGTATCTGGCTGGATCCGAACAAGCTGGATGCCTATAAACTGGCCCCCACCGACATCATTGCCGCGGTTCGCAACCAGAACCAGCAGGTTGCCATCGGCAGTCTGGGCGGTACTCCGGCGGTGCAGGGGCAGCAGCTGACCGCGAGCATTACGGCGCAGAGCCGTATGCAAACCCCGGAAGAATTCCGCAATGTGGTGATCCGCGCGAATACCGACGGCTCCCTGCTCAGGCTGGGTGACGTGGCGCGTGTTGAACTGGGTGCGGAAAGCTACGGCAACATCACCCGCTATAACCGTGCGCCGGCAACGGGCATCGCGGTTTCCCTGGCTACAGGCGCGAATGCGCTGGACACTGCGGAGGCGGTCAAGGCGAAGCTCGAGGAACTGAAACCCAATTTCCCGGCGGGCCTGAAAACCGTGATTCCGTTCGACACCACGCCATTTGTAAAGGTGTCGATCGAGGGTGTGATGCATACTCTGATCGAAGCCGTTGTGCTGGTATTCCTGGTAATGCTGCTGTTCCTGCAGAATTTGCGGGCAACCATCATCCCGACGATCGCCGTCCCGGTTGTATTGCTCGGTACCTTCGGCGTGCTCTCGCTGATGGGTTTCTCCGTCAATATGCTGACCATGTTTGCCATGGTGCTGGCGATCGGCCTGCTGGTGGATGACGCCATCGTTGTGGTGGAGAACGTCGAGCGGGTGATGCACGAAGAGAATCTGTCGCCCAAGGAAGCCACCAAAAAATCCATGAAGCAGATTACCGGCGCCCTCGTTGGTATCGGTGTGGTGCTTTCTGCGGTATTCGTACCCATGGCGTTTATGGACGGTTCCACCGGGGTTATTTACCGCCAGTTCTCGGCGACCATCGTTGCCGCTATGGCGTTCTCTGTATTGGTGGCGATCGTGCTGACCCCGGCATTGTGCGCGACCATGCTTAAGCCGGGCTCTCACGCAACTGACAAAGGGTTCTTTGGCTGGTTTAACCGCAAGTTTGATCGCGGTGCGAAATCTTACCAGCGCGGTGTGCGCGGCATTCTCGCGCGCAGTGGCCGCTTTATGCTGATCTTCGCGCTCCTCGCTGGTGTCATGGTGTTCCTGTTTATGCGCTCCCCAAGCTCCTTCCTGCCGGAAGAAGACCAGGGCGTACTTTTTTCGCTGATCCAGACTCCGGTTGGCGCGACCCAGGAGCGCACCATGGAATCCGTGAGCAAGGTGGAAGATCACTTCCTAAACAACGAGAGCGATCTGGTGGAGTCCGTGTTCTCGGTGCAGGGCTTCAGCTTTGCGGGTAGCGGCCAGAACAATGCGATGGCCTTTATCAAGCTGAAAGACTGGGACGAGCGCGAGGAAGATTCCGAGCAGGCTCAGTCGGTTGCCATGCGCGGCATGGGAGCCCTCAGCCAGATCAAGGATGCGATCGCCTACGCGTTTTCGCCGCCGGCACTGCCGGAGCTGGGCACCTCTGCTGGCTTTGCCATGTACCTGAAGGACAATGCCAACCAGGGGCACGAAGCCTTGATTGCGGCGCGCAACCAGCTGCTCGGTATGGCGGCGCAGAGCCCGCTGTTAACCGGCGTGCGTCCCAATGGCCAGGAGGATACGCCGCAGTTCCGCCTGAAGGTGAACAATGCCAAAGCGGCTTCGCTGGGTGTTTCGATTGGTGATATCAACAGTACGCTGGGCGTAGCCTGGGGCGGTCAGTACATCGATGACTTTATCGACCGCGGCCGCATCAAGCGTGTCTACATGCAGGCTGATGCACCGTTCCGGATGGATCCCGAAGACTTCCGCCTGTGGTCTGTGCGTAACAACAACGGCGAGATGGTGCCTGTATCTTCCTTTGCCAGTTTTGACTGGGAGTACGGTTCCCCGCGGCTCGAACGCTACAACGGTGTTCCCGCGCTGCAGATCCAGGGGCAGGGCGCCGCAGGCGTGAGCTCCGGTGAAGCCATGGCGGAAATGGAACGTCTGGTGAGCCAGCTGCCGGAAGGCTTTGGTCTGGAGTGGACTGCGCTTTCCTATCAGGAACAGCAGGCGGGTTCGCAGACCACGCTGCTGTATGCGCTGTCGATTCTGATCGTGTTCCTGTGTCTGGCTGCGCTGTACGAAAGCTGGACCGTGCCGACCGCCGTACTGCTGGTTGCGCCGCTGGGTATTCTCGGTGCTGTCCTCGCCAGCTACCTGCGCGGCTTCGACCGGGACATCTACTTCCAGGTGGCGATGCTGACCACTGTGGGCTTGACCAGTAAAAACGCGATCCTGATTGTGGAGTTTGCCAAGCAGAATCTGGAAGCGGGTATGGAGCTGATAGAGGCCACCATGCACGCGGTACGCGACCGCCTGCGCCCGATCATCATGACCTCGCTGGCCTTTGGCCTGGGTGTGCTGCCGCTGGCACTCGCCACCGGCGCTGGCTCCGGTGCACAGCAGGCGATTGGTACCGGCGTACTGGGTGGCATGATCGTAGGTACGCTACTGGGTATTTTCTTTATTCCGCTGTTCTTCGTGGTGGTACAGAAGCTATTCGGTGGCCGCAAGGCAATCGAGACAGAAAGCCGCTTCACCGATTCGCTGGCTCTTGAAAAAGAGGTCCAGGAAAAGCGGGAAACGACTACAGACCCCGCGTAATCAGTCGACCAGTCTGTAAACCTTGGCCGGGCCTAGCGCAAGCAGCCCGGCCTTTTTTTGTCTGGTCAACGGACGATGGCCACGGATTTGATCTGTGCCCACAGGGTGCTGCCAGTATCGAGTGATAACTGATGCGCGGAGCGACGGGTGATGCGTGCGATCAGGCGCGATACGCTGGCATCGCCGGGTGTTGCGGATTCTGAATGTGGCTTCAGGCGGATCAGCAGCATGGCTGGATCGCGATCCGGACAGATCTCCTCCACCTGAACTGGCAATCGGTTCAGGATACTGGATTGCATGTCCTCCTCCCGCGTCAGACTTATGTCTCGCGCGAGCACCCGAACGCGAATCGAATCCCCGACTTGTTCTCCGGTATCCCGCAACCACAGGCTGCCACCGTCAAAGTTGGCACTGAGCAGGTTCCACTGGCGGTCCCGCTGCGCGATCTCTGCTTCAAGCAGTACGCCCAGGTCGTCTCCCAGCTGTACCGGAAAGTCCGCGCGGGAGAGCAGTGCGGTTGCCGGCCCCTCATTAATGATCTTTCCTTCGTCCATCAACAGCAGGTGATCTGCGAGCCGCGCCACTTCCTCTACGGAGTGGCTTACGTACAGGATCGGGATTTCCAGGGAGCGGTGCAGTTTTTCAAGGTAGGGAAGAATCTCCCGTTTGCGCATCTGGTCGAGGGAGGCCAGCGGCTCATCCATTAACAGCAGGCGCGGTTTGATCAATAGAGCGCGGGCAATGGCCACCCTTTGCTGTTCGCCACCGGATAGCGCTTCCGGTTTCTGGGATAACAGTCGGGTAATACCCATCAACTCTGTGATTTCCCGGTACTCATCGTCAGATACCTTTTGCCAGGCACGCTTGCGTGCAAACAGCAGGTTTTCTCCCGCGCTCAGGTGTGGGAACAGACTCGGCTGCTGAAAAACAAGCCCCAGCGGCCGACGGTGAACAGGCCGTGAATTTCGTTGATTTCCCGAGGACTGCCAGGTGTCACCATTTACCGCCAGGCTGCCGTTCTCGCAGGGTTGCAGGCCGGCAATACAGCGGAGCAGGGTGGTTTTGCCGCAACCGGAAGGACCGAAGATTCCGGTTACCCCGCGTCCGGGTAGATCCAGTTGCACGTCCAGGGCGAAAGGCGCGCGACCATCACTTCGTGGCAAATAGAAATGGCCCTGAATGCCCTGTCCGGATGTCGGCTTATATCCCATAGCGCATACCCCGCGACGAATTGCGGTGTTGCAGCAGGTAGAGCAGGAGTAACACGGCAAACGAAAAGCCGATCATTGCCGCCGACAGCCAGTGCGCCTGGGTATATTCCAGTGCTTCCACATGGTCGTAAATTTGCACGGAAACCACCCGGGTCTCACCGGGAATATTCCCACCGATCATCAGTACAACCCCAAATTCCCCGACGGTGTGCGCAAAACCCAGTACTGCCGCGGTAAGCATTCCCGGCTTGGCTAGCGGCAGTGTCACATGCCAGAAGGTGTCCCACGGGCTGGCACGCAGTGTGGCCGCCACTTCAGCGTGGCGAGCACCTTGTGCCTCTATGGCGTTTTGAATGGGCTGTACCACAAACGGTAGTGAGTAGAGCAACGACGCGAAAACGAGCCCCCAGAAAGTGAACGGCAAGGTGCCGAGTCCCAGGGCTTCGGTAAACTTTCCCATGGGACCACTGGGGCCCATAAATACCAGCAGATAAAAGCCCAGTACCGTGGGAGGGAGTACCAGCGGCAGTGCCACCAGTGCGCTCACCGGTCCTTTGATTATCGAGCGGGTCCTTGCTAGCCACAGTGCCAGAGGTGTACCCAGAATCAGCAGCAGAATGGTCACCGTGGTAGCGAGCCGTAAGGTTAACCAGATGGCGCCGAGGTCGGATTCACTCAGCATGGCTGTGTTCCCCCTGGACTGCTGAGTAACCGTAAGCGGCCATGATCGCTCGCGCCTGCGGGCCCTGGATAAATGCCCAGAATTCCGCGAGCGCCGGGTTATCGGCTGCGCGTTTAAGTACGACGGCATCCTGCTTGATCGGTGTGTACAGGGATTGCGGAACAATCCAGGCGGAGCCCTCCACAATTTCACCATTGCGCATCACCTGGGACAGCGCGACAAACCCGAGATCGGCATTACCACTGGCCGCGAACTGATAGGTCTGGGAGATATTCTCGCCCTGTACCCAGCGGGACCGGGTGTCCGCATCCAGGTGCATGTTGTGCAGCACCTGTTGTGCCGCCGCACCATAGGGCGCGAGTTTCGGATTCGCGAGGGCGAGCTTGTTGAATCGCGTGGTTTTCAGAATTGTGCCGCTGTTGTCTACCAGATCGCTATGTGTGGACCACAACACCAGCTTCCCCTCCGCGTAGGTGATCAGAGAGTCTGTCTCTGCCAGACCCTCGCTGATCAGGCGTGCGGTCTTCTCCTGGTCGGCGGAGAAAAATGCATCGAATGGGGCGCCATGGCGGATTTGCGCGTAGATCTTCCCTGAAGAGCCAAAGGCCATCTTTATCTTGTGGTTGCTGGTCGCCTCGTATCGGGCGGCGATTGCCTGCATCGGGGCGGTGAAGTTAGAGGCGACCGCAATGGTCACCTCGTCTGCAACGGCCGTCGCCGCAGTCAGCGTCGCTGTCGCGCTGGTGAGCAGCGCCATAACTCCGATTCTCAAGCTGTGCCTGTACCGAAGCAGGTGCCGGCGAAGGCCGTGGAATTGCATATGCATCTGTGTACCAATTGACCACAATCGGGTGTCGCACCACCCAGTATTCGCTATATGGTTGGCGATACGTCGGGATTCCGCAAGCTCTGCGCGACTCGGGCCCGTGTATACAAGGTCGCGACACGCCGCAAGGCCGGTTTACAGTTGGAAATGGGCTGGGTTTTAATGCTCCGGATACCCTTGGATCAGGTCGTGAAAAACCGGGTGTAAGAAAGTCGCGTTAACATCGACCTATCCCCACTGCCGCCACCACATTCGTTGCCCATAGCGGCGCGAATTGCCTGAGCCACGATAGATGTCCAACAACAATACCGCCCCCGAAAAGCCCGCAAGTTCCTCAACCGAGGACGCCAAGGGGGCTGCCGGGGAAGCAGAATCGCTTTCCGATCCCCGGTTTCTCGAGGCGCTGCGCAGCCAGATGATCCGGTTTGCCCGGCTGCAGCTGCGCGACGAGCATCAGGCGGAAGATGCTGTGCAGGAAGCATTGGCCGGCGCGCTCAAGAATGCGGATTCATTTGCCCGGCAGTCCGCGCTGCGCACCTGGGTGTTCTCCATTCTCAAATACAAGATTGCCGATATCTTGCGCTACCGACAGCGGGTGATCGCCACCAGCGAGCTGGGAGATGCAGAGCGTCAGGATCAGGTATTTATCGATGGCCTGTTCAAGGCCAATGGACACTGGCATCGCGCGGAGAGACCCACGAGCTGGAGCGGTCCTCAGGGCGGCGTCCAGAGCGAGCATTTCTGGCGAGTGTTTGATGCGTGTCTTAACGGACTGCCCGAGAAACAGGCAAGGGTATTCATGATGCGCGAGTTCATCGAATTGGAATCCCGCGAAATCTGCGATCAACTGGGCCTTTCCACCAGCAATCTTCACGTATTGCTGTACCGGGCGAGACTGCGTTTGCGGGAATGTCTGGAGAACAGCTGGTTCAACGCCTCGACAAGCGGGGAATCTGACCACACGGCAGCAACGAAAGAAGGAGATCGCCAGTGATGCAATGTAAACAGGCCACCCAGTTGCTGTCACTGCGACAGGAGCGTCCCCTGAATCGCCGTGAAAAATTCAGCCTGCAGTTTCATCTTATGCTGTGTAAGGGGTGCAGGAACTTCGCAGCGCAGGTTGACTCCCTGCGCGCGATCTCCAGAGGCTACGCCAAGGGCCAGCCTCCATCGTCAGACGAAAGCGAATCCAAGTAACTGGAAACGCTAACCGGCTGTTCACCCGGCATGGGAAAGATCTGCGGATTCCAGACTGCGGTCGGAATCGCCATACCAGAAACGGTAATAATCCTCGGTCACTTTCTGCTCGATCTCCGAAGCATCTTCCCGCGGACAGAACAGGGTAATGGTGAGCACGTCGTGGCCCAGCTCGCTGGTGCTGACCTTGATTTTCGGTTCGGTGCCCGCCAGATCAACACCCATGCGGCTCTCGATCAACTTGCAGTAGCGTTCTGCCACTTCCTTGAACGATTCACAGTGCTCCAGCACCCGCTCGGTAATGAACGGCTTGATGTCGAACGGGTTCTTGCCCTTGCTCTCGCGCACGATGGAAAACGAGTGCTCGATATAGCGGCGCATAAAGTTAAGGTTTCTAACCGGTTGGGTGAAGAACACGTTGTTGGGTACATACAGGGTGGTGCCGGTATAGCCGTTACCGAGCCCGTGGGGATCGATCTCCAGCAGCGTGGTGCTCAGCCAATTGTTGTCGATGACTTCCCCGAACTGGTCTCCAATCCGCACCCAGTCGCCGATGGTAAAAGACCGCATGCTCGCCTGGTAAATGCCGCCCACCAGGCACGCCACTACGTCGCGTAAAGCGATCACGATCGCCACAGAAAAAGCGGCGATGGACAGGGCAAAATCGCGCAGCTCCGAGACCCAGATGGCAAATAGCCCGATGACAATTATCAGGTTGGCGAAGTTATGCACCATATGTACCCGGCGACGGATGTCCTGGCGCTGCCAGCTAGACCGTCGAAACAGCACTACCAGCAGGTAGCGACACAGCAGCACTGCAGCAATCAGCAGCAGGCTCCAGGCCAGTTTGTTTTCGAGGAATTGGCGCAGGACTTCAGTGTTCATCAAGGGCTCGGCAATGCTGTGCAGGGAAGGGCGAAGATGTCCCGCGGTGGCGGGAACTCTTGAAAGTATGGCGTGCCGGGCTGAAGCCCGGGCAAAACTTGGCGGGAGTGTATCCGAGTCGATGAAATTGCCGCAACCGGGATTCGTCCATTTTGCGGATCAGTTGAAGGCTCGCGGCTGAGCAGGCTTCCTAGTCCAGTAGTGTCGCCATTTTCTCCATCAAAATATGCGCCGCATTATCGGTAAACCGGCGTCCTTCATCGATATATTCCCGCACGGTGGCGTCACTCTTCCAGCCGCCCTGTTTTTTGATCAGTTCAAATTCCACCTTCTCCCGCGCCGCCGAAGTGGACATCCCGCGGCGGAAGCTGTGGCTACTGAGGGTTTCCACAAAGTCGAAACCGCAGTCGGTGCCCAGCTTCTTCAGCAGGGTGTTTACAGATCCCGCGCCGAGCTGGGTGTTCTGAACCTGATCCCAGCGGTTGATGCTGCGGAACACGGGTCCTTCCTCTATAGCAGCACACTGAAGCCAGGCTCGAAGCGCGGTGGGCGGGCATACGCTGTCAGGCCCGAAGGGCAGTGCTCGGCTCAATCCTTGACCCTGCTGGTCGGTCTTGGAGCGCGGAATCCGCACGATCACTCCCTCATCTTCCCAGTGCAGATCTTCGACCTGAATCGCCACCAGTTCGCTGCGGCGAAATGCGCCGAAGTACCCCATCAGCACCAGTGCCAGGTCGCGGCGGGACTTTTTAGAGTCGGGCAGGGCGCGAATGGATTGCGCAATCGCGGCAATGTGCTCGGGACGCAGTGCTTTGGCTTTCTGCTTGGGGCGTCCTTGAAGTCGCCGGATGCCGTTCATCGTCTTGCGCACCACAGGATCTGCCGCCGGGTTCGCCATCCCCTGGTACAGGTGCCATTGACCGATTGCAGTGAGGTGCATCTCCAGGGTCCGCGGATTCACCGAGTTGCTGCGCTCTATCAGGTAGCGCACCAGCACCTGGCTATCTGTGGGTAGTCTCCCACCCCATTTCTCGAACTGCCGGATTGCGGAGCGGTAGGCCGTGCGAGTGCGATCCGACGTGGCTGCCTGTAGATACGCCTGCAATCTACTGCGATAAGCCGAAGGGGAGAATTCGGTTGGATTGCCGAGATCCTGACTGCTTCTTGTGTCGCGGTGTGTGGGAGAGGGGGCAAGGTGTTCTGGCAGGTCTGCGTCCAGGTCATCCATGTTGTTCTCACTTGTACTGCCTGTTTTTCCAAGGGCGGGTTGCTGGAGCGGAGGGCCCCTTGAGCCGGGCGCTGTACCGGACCGCTGGCTCAGTTGTTCGATTGTTACATTCATAACTCACGATAAGTTTGATTATCGTGAGTTAGAAAGTTTTTCTCAAGGTCGCCCTTAAAGGTAAAAAGTATGTAATATTACGTACCACGTAATACGGTATTAAATTCTCGCTACGAAATAATTAAAGGGTGGGCATATGGCGCGGGCAGGCGTTGGCTATATCGATGTGGTAAAGGCGGCGGAATCCCTCAGGGAGAGGGGGGATGAACCGACGGTGGATCGGGTGCGAAATGAGCTGGGTACCGGCAGCAAAAGCACGATTGCCCCTCTGTTGAAGCGCTGGCGACAGGAAACCGGGAAAGGCATTTCGGACAATCACGGGCTGCCTGTTGATCTAGTGGATGCGGTGAAGGCATTACACCAGCGGGTACATCAGGAAGCCGAAACGAAGATCCAGCAGATCAGTGAGTCCTGTAAGGCAGAGACCACGGCACTCGGGGAAGAGCTGGCCGCTGTACGGGCCCAATTGGCCAGTCGAAACACAGAGCTGGAAAAGTTGGAGCAAAAGTTGCAGGAGTCCAGTGGTCACTGTCAGCAACTGGAGGAAAGTTTGGCCGAGACGCAGGCTGCGCTGGCAAAAAGTGAGTTTCTGAGGGAGCAGGGAGATACGCGAATTGCAGAGCTTCAGGGCACTATCGGGGATCTGAAGCAAGAGAATCGCGATGTTCGCCAGCATTTTGAGCATTTTCAGCAACAGATTGCGGATGACCGACAATTGGAGCGGGATCAGTTCCGATTAACCAGCGACCAGCTCAGGCAGCAGCTTGCAGAAGCGAATGAACAGCTGAACACAAGCGTTGCCAAGCTGGAGAGTAGCCAGGCCAATGCTGAAGCGTTGCGGGTACACAAACTCGAACTGGAATCAGAGCGCGCACAGTGGATGCGTCGGGAGTCAGAATTTGAAGCCGGGCAGCAAAGGCAGGCACAGGCGCTTGATGAGTTGCGGTCACAATTGGGCAACAGGTCCCGCGAAGCAGAAGTGCTACAAGGCGAACTGGCTTCGGAGCGCGCACGCAATGAAGCCTATGTAAAAGAAATAGAATTACGCGGCAATGTATTCGACCGGTACGAGCAGGAAATGCTGGCGGTAAAGAAACAGCTTGCTGCGGTAGAGGCAGAGAATCGGCAGGTATTACAGGATAAGGCCATTCTTCAGGGGCAATTTGTACAGCTGCAACAATCCCTTGCGGGGGCCAACGTAGAATAGGCCTGATTCGATTCGAAGATTCCATTCCACAGTAATAAAGGGAAAGCAGTTATGGAAAAGCCTCGTGACCATCAGCTCAGCATGAGTGTCCTGATGACGCCAGACATGGCCAACTTTACCGGCAAGGTTCACGGTGGAGAGTTACTGTCATATCTGGACAAAGTGGCCTACGCTTGCGCCAGTCGCTACGCGGGCCGATATGTTGTGACACTTTCAGTAGACCGGGTCATGTTTCGTCAATCAATCAATGTCGGCGAGCTGGTGACTTTTCTTGCTTCGGTAAATTACACCGGCAACACCTCGTTAGAGGTGGGTATTAAAGTGGTGACCGAAGACATTCGCACCCGCGTGGTCCGACATACCAACAGTTGCTATTTGACCATGGTGGCATTGGATGATGACGGTAAGCCGGTAAAGGTACCACCGTTCAAGCCACAAACCCTGGTAGAAAAACAGCGCTTTGAGGCGGCCATGCTGCGCCGCAAACTGCTGCACGAACAGGAAGCGGCCCACGAGGCTATCAAAGAAAAAGTACGGGGATTTCAGTTTGAGGTCAGCGAATAATCGCGGATAGGGGAATTGTCATCGTTCTCCACTCAAGGTGTTCCAAGAGTTCCTAAAATCTCCGTCAATAAAAGCGCTGCTGATGACGATGGCAGAGCACACTCACTAATGCACGGTGATTCACCGGGTGGGGAGCCCAGATCATGCAAGACTTTGTGTTACAAGCTAGTGACCTTGGGATACTGATCCAAACAATTCGCGCCGAAGGGTATCGGTTACTGGGCCCGGTTGTACGAAACAATTCGGTCACCTGCGGTGAAATCGAGACCAGTTCCGACCTGAATACTGGGCCGGATTTGCGGCCTCGCTCTGGTAGATTCACTTATTTCGACCACGCAGCCGGTCTTCAGGCTTGGAACAAGTCCTTGCAATTCCCCTGGCGGAGGCTTGCCCATACGGATGCTGGTGAGGGGTGTCTTCCAATCACAAAAATCATTGAGGATTCGCAGCCGCTGGCAATTCTCGGGATACGCAGCTGCGAGCTACACGCGATTACCGGGTCGGATTGCGGGCTGGGAAAGGTACCGCATCGTGAGGGGCGTTCCGCGCCCTTGAATCGAGACTTTTTCTCGGTTTCTGTCAATTGCGCGCCCGCAAGGGATGCGTGCATTTGTAGCGCGATGGGACCGGAATCGGAAGGAGAAGTGAACCCACCCGGGGATCTGGTCATGACCGAAGTGTGTGACACCCATGACCACTATTTTCTTATCGGCAGTGATTCCTACCGCGGTGCCCAGATTCTGCAACAGCTGCCGGTGACGCCCGCGTCGGCATATCAACTCGAGCTCGCACGAAAAGTGGCCCAACCCGCGGTGGTTAGCGCGGAGCCCGAGTTGCCAGGTTTCAAGCAGTTGGTCTCTCGTACATAGGCTGATCAGACACACTCGAAAGCTACTGTTCCCGCCGGATAACTTCCACTCCGTCGGCAATCCGCTCGCTGGGGTGAAGTACGACAATCTCTCCAGGCTCAACCCCAGACAGTACCTCGGCCACCTGCCCGTTATTATGGCCGACTTCAATTTCCGTGCGCACCGCACGATCTCCAATGACCCGAAACAGCGCCCAGGATTTCTGATGTCGGAAGAGGGTGCCGGTGGGTACCTGAACTACGTTCTGCGCGCGCCAGGTTTCGATTGCTGCATCCACCCGATAGCCATGACCGAGTCGAGACCAGGTTTCCCTGGGATCGACAAAATCCACGATCACATTGACCCGCTGTTCTTCGATCCCCAGGGCGGAGATTTTGGTAAAGCCGTAGGGCTCTATCAGCCGCACTCGGCCATTCAGTGGTGAGTCGCCGCCCCAGTTGGTGATATTGACCGGTGCACCGGGTTGTACCCTGACGGCATCTCGGGAGAGCAGATCGATTACAATCTCCAGCTCTCCGGGATTGCCGATTTCCAGAAGTGGGGTGCCAACCGGCACAACTCGCTCGCTTTCCTGTAGCAACCTGAGTACGCGACCGGAAACCGGTGCGGTGACCTGCACGATTTTTTCCTTATCCAATACCGGCTCGCCCGGTTGGGGCTCGATCAATGCCGCGCGGGCATTCTCCAGTTCTCCCTCACTTACCCGTTCCGCAGCGCGGGCGGTATCCAGTGCGGCCTCGGCGCTATCCAGCGCAAGCTCGATGCGCTCAACCTCAACCTTGGAGATATGTCCCTTCACGGCCAGCTTACGCGCGCGCTTGGCATCGGCCCGGGCGAAATTAAGCCGGGCTTCCGCATCCCGACGTTCTGCACTGGAAAGCTTGAGCCCGGCTTCCGCGCTGCGGATGGCAGCCTGTGCCTGGCTGCGCCCGCGTTCATCGAGAAACTGCGGGTGGGTAGGTAGCAATTCCACGAGCGGCGTGGTCCCCGTTTTCACTTTATCGCCCACTTCACTTTGTATACGAAGCAGGTAGCCCGTGACCGGTGCGGAAACCACGAACACATCGTGTACCCGGGTATACCCCTCATCGGTGACCGCTACCTGCATGGGACCGCGGGTCACTTCGGTCATATCGACGGGCACCGGCTTGGGGGAAAATGCGTAGATAAAAAACGCCACCAGGCCGAGAATTATCCCGAGACCGGTGATACGTTTGAACAGCTTGCGGCCCATGGCGCTCCTGAGTCCCATATCCTTGGCTCACTCGCGAGTTTTCAGTACCGAGATCAAGTCAAGCTTGTGAATACGCCGGTTTACCAACATGCCGGAGAATATCGCCGAAAGCAGTACCACCAATGCGGCGTATCCATAAGTGGAGGGACTGATGATCAGAGGAATGCGGAACAATTCCGTATCGAATGACTGTACCAGAGTCCAGGCGAGTAAATAGCCGAGCAGGGCACCCAAAGGCAAGGCGAATACCGTCAGCAACGCGAGTTCTCCCAGTAGGATGTACGAAACCTCTCCGCGGGTAAGCCCGAGCACCCGCAGACTGGCGAGCTCGCGCCCGCGCTCCGAAAGGGATATCCGGGCGCTGTTGTACACCACCCCAAGCGCGATCAATCCGGCAAACAGGGTATTGAAAAAAACAAAGGTGCCGAGACTCTCCTGTATGGTCTCGTAAAACGCATCCTGGGCCTGCTCCTGCAAGCTGACGCCGGCGACCACAGGGGTGTTCTTGAGTGCGCGATAAAACGCATCAGTTTGCTCGGGATCGATCAACAGGTAGGTTCCCGAGATTACCATGTCATCCCGTAACATCCGATTCATTGCGGCAAGATCCATATAGGCTGCGGTGCCCATATAGGTTTTCACGATTCCACTGACCATGACATCGACTTCAGGGCGGCGTCCGGTGCGCACCTCCAGTCGCAGGCTTTCCCCGGTCTGGATATCCAGTAGCTCCGCCAGCTTGTCGGACAGCACGATGCCCGAGTCGGGCAAGGGAACCGGGTTCATGTCCGTATCCACCACGCGGCTTAAATCTGCACGCGGGATGAGACCGATAACGGCTTCGCGGCGATTGCGGGGACCATTGCGTAAAACCGCCGGAATGGCGCGAAACGGTTCAGCACTCAGGGCACCCGGTGCGTGCAGCACATCCTGCAAAGCGCGAATATTTCGCGGCTCGACAAAATTGACCGTCACATCCTGGCGGTCAATCACGTTAAAGCTGATATCTACCATCACCATCATCGCGTCCAGAGAAAAGCTCGAGCCAATCAACAGCCCCATCGACATCGCGATGCCGATACAGGTCATGGCTGCTCGTTTTGGCCAGCGGTAGAGGTGGCGCAGGATCATCCGCGAGGGCTGGTCAATACCGCGTGTAATATGCTCAAGACCACGCGTGAGTGTCCCAAACCAGCGTCCCGACCGGCTGTAATCCGGGGGTGGTGGCGGAACCATTGCTACCGCTGGATCCAGTCGCACCACTTTGCGCACCGCGGTAAATGTACCTGCGGCGGATACCAGCAAGCTGAAACCTATGCCTACAAGGTAGACGTCAGGCGGCGCGCGAAACAGTAGAAACGGGAATTTGAAATAGTCCATGTACATGCGCGCCAGGCCATGCCCGAGCCACAAGCCGAGGGCGATACCGATCACAATGCCCAGGAGCGTGATTACCCCGACCATTTTCAGGTAATGCATGGCTACCGAACGGTTGCTGTAGCCGAAGGCCTTAAGCAAGCCGATCTGCTCCCGTTCCGTATCCACCAGTCTTCCAATGACGACATTCAGAAGAAAGGCAGCCACCAGTAGAAAGATAGGGGGTAACAGGCGCCCCATGGTTTCGAGCTGGTCGATTTCATTGGTCAGGAATTGATCGGAGATTTGCTGGTCGCGTCCGTACGCGCCGGTGGCACCGTAACGTTTCAATAAAAGGTCCAGCTGGTCGAGCAGTGCCTCTTCGCGATCACCGGTGGAGGTGAGCAACACCACTTCATTGAAGGCGCCGTCCAGATCGAACGCATTGGCCAGGGCGTCGCGGTTCATCCACAGCACGCCAAAGCGCTTCTTGTCGGGCACAATTTCCCCGGGAGAAATCGCGTACACATATTCCGGGGATAGCGCTATGCCGCTAATTGTCAGCTGTTTTTTAGTGCCGTTGAGAATTGCATAGAGATGATCTCCGGGTTGCAGGCCGTGGGCTTCCGCAAAGGCCTCCAGTGCAAGGACTTCTTCTTCTCGTACAGGGTCCGGATAGCGCCCTCGACGCAAGACAAAGTCGTTGATATGTGGCCCGCGAATAAAGGGCAGGGACTGTATTTCGCCGGTAATCGGCGCTGCGGCGCGCTCGACGTCGAGAATGACACCCGCGCGAATGCGGGTTTCCGCACGGCGTACACCGGGGAGCTCGGTGATATGTGCAAGCTGTGCGTTGGGCGCACGTTTCACCGGTGCCCAGACATCGGCAAACCGGTAGCGTTCGTAATACGCCGCGCGGGTATCTGCCAGTGATGCCAGCATGCCTTTCGACATCAGGTACATGCCGATACCGCAGCCAATTACAACGGCGATGGCCAGTGCCTGGCCTTTGATGGCCCAGAGATCCCGCGCGAGTTTGCGGTCCAGTGGCCTCAGAAACTCAATCACAGGGCGACTACCAGCTCAGCTCTGCCGGTGCGCATGGATGCGAATTGGTTTCGGTGTGTTGTATCTGACCGTCTGCCATCGTCAGGATACGGTCGGCCATTCTGGCGATGGCGGCGTTATGGGTGATCACCATGGTGGTGGTGCCCAGTTCACGATTTACCCGCGCAATGGCTTCGAGTACAACGATGCCGGTTTTACTGTCCAATGCCCCGGTTGGCTCGTCGCACAGCAGTACTCGCGGTTGTTTGGCGATCGCGCGGGCGATAGCCACTCGCTGTTGTTCCCCCCCAGAGAGTTGGGCGGGAAAGTGATCCATTCGCTTGCCCAGCCCCACCAGCTCCAGCGCCTGTTCAGGCGTCATCGGGTGCCGGGCGATCTCCGTCACCAGTGCCACATTCTCACGCGCGGTTAGGCTCGGGATGAGGTTGTAAAACTGGAAGACAAAACCCACAAATTCGCGACGGAACTGTGTCAGGTGACGGTCATCGAATCCGGTCAATTCGTCCTGATCGAAAAACACCTCGCCCGCAGAAGGCGAATCAAGGCCTCCCAGTATATTCAGAAGGGTGGACTTGCCACTGCCGGAGGGGCCGAGTAGCACGACCATTTCACCGCGCAGCACCGAAAGACTCACCCCCCGGAGCGCATATACGGTGGACTCTCCACTGCCATAGGTTTTGGTGAGGCCCTCTGCCCGAATCGCGGGATACTTGTCTTCACTCATCAAGGGGCTCCGATTTTCTGAATATTCCAGTTCGCGATACCGTTTGACGGTACGCTGCCTAAGCGGGGTACTGCGCTCGTTGTGGCGTGGCGGATAAAAGACCGTCAGATCATCTGCAGGCACTCGGGAACACGTCTCTGCCTCTATTCTAGAGGGAAACTCTCAGCACGAAATAAACGGCAATGAAACCTGTCGCGTTGAACAGTACGGGCACTGGATATGGCTGATGTCATTGCCAGCGGGGATCCGATCGGCCTAATTTCCGAGGTCCACGGGCCTGTGGTGGTTATTCGCTGTGACACGCTACCGGCATTGCGTCAGGCGCTGAGTGCAGCCGTCGATCACGAAACCTACCTGTTTGAAGTGCATCAGCACGTGGATCAGCACCACGTACGCGCCATAACCCTGCACCGGACTGCGGGATTAAGACGGGGGCTGCCGGTTTTCGATACCGGCGCGCCACTGCATATTCCGGCGACGCCGGACTGCCTGGGGCGTCTGCTGAACATTTTTGGCGAGCCTCTGGACGGCGGTGCGCCCCTGAATGCGCGGGAATTCCGCAATATTCACACCGCCCCGGTACCGCTCTGGGATGTGGTGGGCACCGGAGAGATCCTGCAGACCGGGATCAAGGTCATCGACCTGCTATGTCCCTTTGTACGCGGCGGTAAAACTGGCCTGTTCGGTGGCGCCGGAGTGGGCAAAACGGTACTGGTAATGGAGTTCATGCACGCGGTGGCGTCATTGCACAGAGGCGTATCGGTGTTTGCCGGTGTTGGGGAGCGCATCCGCGAGGGCCATGAGCTGTGGCACGAAATGCGCGAAGCCGGCGTGATGGAACAGACGCTGATGTGCTTCGGGCAGATGGATGAATCCCCTGGCGTGCGCTTTCGCATCGGTCTTTCCGCGCTTGCCTACGCGGAATACCTGCGCGACACCATGCAGAAGGAAGTACTGTTCGTGATGGACAATATCTTCCGCTTTGTGCAGGCGGGCAGTGAGATATCCAGCTTGCTCGGCCGAATGCCCGCCACCGTGGGCTACCAGCCCACACTGATCAGTGAAGTGGCAGAGTTGCAGGAGCGGATTCTCTCCACCCGCGAGGGCGCTGTCACCGCGGTGCAGGCGGTATATGTACCTGCGGACGACATGACGGACCCGGCAGTGAGTGCCATTTTCAGCCATCTGGATTCCTCGGTTGTGTTGTCGCGGGCACAGGCCGGAAAGGGAATCTACCCGGCGGTGGAACCGCTACTTTCCAGCAGCCGGATGATGGACCGTCATACCCTCGGGGACCGCCACTATGCGGTGGCGGAGGGCGTGCGTGAACACCTGGCCCGCTACCGTGAGCTGGAAGACATTATCGCGATGCTGGGAATCGAAGAGCTTTCCTCCCATGATCGCCTGATCGTGCAGCGCGCGCGCAAGCTGCAGCGTTACCTTACCCAACCTTTTCAGGTCATCACCTCGCAGACCGGGATGTCCGGCGTATCTGTGCCGCTGGAAACTACCCTCGATGATTGCGAGGGCTTTCTTCGCGGCGACTACGACGACGTCTCTGAAGAGGGCTGCTATATGCGGGGCGGTATGGGAGACAAACCGCGGTGAATACATTCACTTTGGAATTGCTCGCGGCTACCGAGCAGCAGCGGATCGATGGCGTGGTGTCCTTCGTAGGCGAAGATGCATCCGGCAGCTTCGGTCTTATGGCCGGGCACGAGCGGTCACTGACGGTGTTGCTATTTGGTCTGGCGCGCTTTCGCCGTGTAGACAACGGGTGGCAGTATCTGGCGCTCCCCGGAGGGCTACTCTATTTTGTCGATAGCCACCTGCAAATATGTACCCGGCACTATCTGATCGATAGCGACTACGAACGAATCTCCATGACCCTGCAACAGCAGTTGCTCGCCGAGGAGCGCGAGTTGCACAAGATAAAGGAAGGGCTGCGTCGCATGGAGGAATCGGTACTGCGTCGACTTTGGGAACTAGGCCGACCAGGTGGGGAATAAACCACACACAATGGAATGCTATGGCCGGTGATAGAAGGAATCGAGACGAAGAGCTGCGGGAACAGGTGACGCGCCAGGCCAAAAGAATGAAGCAGGCCGAGCACGACCGCCGTACTCTGCTGGCGCAAACAATTTATATCGGCACCCTGGGGCTGGTATTCGTGTTACCGGTGGTGGCGGGGGCCTACCTGGGGCGCTGGATCGACGAACTTGCCGAGGGCTACTCCACCCGCTGGACCCTCAGCCTGATTTTTCTCGGTGTGGTGGTAGGTGGCGTCAATGTCTATCTGCTGATCAGGGAGTGAGGCTAAATCCGGTGAATGGCGGTGAACTGTCTCCAGCAGTCGTTTTTCATATCGGTCCGTTGCATTTCACCGCTACGGCGCTGACCACACTGGGTATTGTCGCAGTACTCGGGCTATTGGCATGGCTGCTCAGCAAGCATTTGCAGGATCAGCCCGGTGCGCTGCAAACGACTGCAGAAGCCGTGTATGTGGCGATGGAAGATGCAGTGCGCGCGGTGGCTCCTGATCACGTAAAGCTGCTGCTGCCATTTATTGGCACCTTATGGATTTTCTTGGTGGTGGCCAACCTCACCGGGCTGATTCCCGGACTGCATTCTCCCACGCGGGACCTTTCCGCCACTGCGGCGCTGGCAATACTGGTATTTCTCTCGGTGCACTGGTTCGGTATTCGCGATCAGGGCCTGCGCCGCTATCTGCGTCACTACGTTACGCCAAATCCTATACTGCTACCGTTCCATGTACTCAGTGAGATTACCCGTACTGTTGCGTTGGCGGTGCGTTTGTTCGGCAACATGATGAGCCTGGAAATGGCGGCTTTGCTCGTCCTGCTGGTGGCGGGCTTTCTCGCTCCAATCCCGATACTCATGTTGCACATCATTGAGGCCCTGGTGCAGGCGTACATTTTCGGCATGCTTGCGCTGATCTATGTGGCCGGCGGCCTGCAATTGCAGCAGCTCAAACAGGCATCGCAAGGGCAAGATTAAAATAGGAGAGAAGCGTGAGTGATATGACCTGGTTTTCAGGACTTTCCACGGTCGCTGCCGTCATCGGTATTGCCATCGGCGTACTCGGTCCGGCCTTTGCCATGGGACGTGCCATCAGCAGCGCTCTGGAGGCCATGGCGCGACAACCTGAAGCGGAAAAGTCCATTATGCGGACCCTGTTTATCGGCCTGGCGATGATCGAGTCTCTGGCCATATACGTACTGGTCATCATTCTCATCGTGTTGTTCCGCAACCCGTTACTGGAATACATCGCCAAAGGGTAGGGGAGGGACGCGCCCCATGGAACTCAACTGGACGACTTTTCTGCTCGAAATTCTCAATTTCCTGGTATTGCTGTGGCTGCTCAAGCGCTTTTTCTACAAGCCGCTACAGGCTGCGATTGCACGCCGCCAGTCAGCGATACAGCATCAGCTAAACGAAGCACAAACAATGAAGGCGGATGCGCAACAATTGCAGCAAGCCTATAAAAAGGATCTTGCGGCAATCGAACAACGGCGAGAAGAGGCGCGGGAAAAATTACAGCGTGAGCTCAATGACGAGCGGGAGAAACAGGAAAAGCAACTGGCAGACTTGCTACAACACCAACGGCAGAAGGCCGAAGTGGTCGACCGGCGTCAGCTGCGGGAGCAGCAGCGGCAGCAGGAGCAGCAGGCGCTGGAGCAGGGAAGCCGCTTTGCCACGCGTCTGCTTCAGGCGGGCGCGGGGCCGGAGCTCGAATCGCGCTTGCTGGAACTGTTGCTCGATGAACTGCGCAAGTTACCACCCGAGCGGCGTGCGTCACTGCAGCAATACATTTCCGAGCAGCACGGCTCCGTGGATGTGGTAAGCGCCTTTCCCTTGTCCGCGGAGGATCGTGGGCGGGTTAACGACACCCTCAACGAATTATTTGAAAGTGAGGTGCCCAGTCACTTTCTGGAAGATTCCGAGTTGATGGCGGGGTTGCGTATTGCCATTGGTCCCTGGGTACTGGGCGCCAACCTGCATGATGAGCTGGAGGCGTTTGCCCGCCTGGAAACGGCGGTTTCCAATGAGTGACAGTCTGCTGGACCGCCGGGAAGACTGGCTTGAAAACTATCGGCCGCAGCTGCGCATGCACGAGCAGGGGCGTGTGGTATCCGTAGGGGACGGGATCGCCTGGGTTGCGGGTTTGCCTACTGCGGCCATGGACGATCTGCTGGACTTTGATGACGGTAGCCGGGGACTGGTGTTCGACCTGACCGGTGATCTTGTAGGGGCGATTTTACTGGAGGAAACGCCGGATCTCACCGCCGGAACCACCGCGCGTCTGCGGGGGAAACCGCTGGGGATTGCCGTCGGCGACGCACTGCTCGGGCGGATCGTTGATCCCCTCGGCAATCCCCTGGACGACGGTGGCGTGCCTGAGTGCAGTGGCTGGCGGCCAATGGATCAGGGCTCCCCCGGTATTGTTGCGCGGGATTTTGTCAGTCAGCCGCTTTACACCGGCAGCAAGGTATTGGACACCCTGATTCCTATCGGCCGCGGTCAGCGGCAGTTACTGGTGGGCGACGAGGGACTGGGGCGCAGTTCGCTCGCTTTGGATACGGTGATCAACCAGCGTGGACAAAGAGTGCATTGTGTCTATGTGCTGATTGGGCAGAAGCGCTCAGCGGTGGTGAATGCCATTGAACTGCTTCGGGACTATGGTGCATTGGATTACACAACGCTGGTGGTGGCGGAGGCGAGCGCGCTGCCCGGTCTGCAGCATCTGGCACCGTTTGCCGGGTGCAGTATTGCCGAATACTGGATGCGAAAGGGATTACATACCCTGGTGGTGTACGATGACCTTTCCACCCATGCGAAGAATTACCGCCAGCTTTCGCTGCTATTGCGGCGGCCACCGGGGCGAGAGGCCTATCCCGGCGATATTTTTTCCGTGCATGCGAGCCTGCTGGAACGGGCCACCTGTCTCAATTCGGCCAATGGTGGCGGTAGCATGACGGCGCTGCCCATTATCGAGACCCAGCAGGGCGAAATTGCCGCCTACATACCCACCAACCTGATCTCCATAACCGATGGCCAGGTGTACCTGGACCGCGAGCTTTTTGCCGGCGGTTTCCGCCCGGCGATCGATATCGGCAAGTCCGTCTCCCGTATTGGCGGTCGCGCACAGCATCCGGCGATCAAAAAGGAGGCGGGAAGAATGAAGCTCGACTACCTGCAGTTTCTGGAGCTGGAAATGTTCACCCGCTTTGGCGCCAAACTGGAAGAAAGCATGGAGAAGGCGATTCATCGCGGACGCATACTGCGTGAGCTTTTGAAGCAGGAACGGCTATCACCGTTGCCGATCGAGTTCCAGCTCGCGTGGATGGTGGCGTTTAACGATGGCCTACTGGACACACTGGCCCCGGAGCAGGTGGCCAAACACATGCAGAAATTACAGCGGCTTGTGGCGAGATCCGGGTTGAGTCTGGAAGATGAGCGCGGCCAGTGGCACAGCCAGGTGCAGCGTTGCCTCGGGACAGAGGCTGGCAGCCAGGAAAGTGTATGAGCCGGCGCCGGGAACTATTACATCAGTGCAAAAAACTGGGGGAGGCGCGGGAGATTGTCTCCTCGATGAAATCCCTGGCGTTTATGGAAAGCCGCCGTCTGGACAATTTTCTGGGCATACAGCGGCAGGTGGTGCAGACAATGGAATCGGCCGCCGCGGACTTTCTGCAGTTCCACCCGCAAACGCTGCCGCAAACGCTGCAAAGTACCGACGCATCCGGTATGCCACCCCGGCACCTGTTCCTGGTCCTGGGGTCCGAGCGCGGCTTTTGTGGCAACTTTAACGAAAGCCTTGTAGACGCGCTGAATGGCACTGTTATTGAGAAGCGTGAGAAACACGAAGATATCGGCGTGATCGCCTGCGGACAAAAGCTCCACGGCAGACTGGAAGGGCATCCACAGTTGATCACCGGCGTCGAAGGTGCTGCAGTACTCGACGAGGTCGCCGGGGCCTTGAACAGACTGGTGGATACGCTGAACGAGCTTCAGCGCGGCGAAAGCGCGCTCACTTTAACGGTGCTTTATCACGACCCGGAACAGGAATCCGTGGTCGTTCGCGACCTGCTGCCCCCGTTCCAGCAATTGACGCGCCGCAATAAGAAATTGAACGGACCGCCCCAATTGAATCTCTCTCCCACACAATTTTTGCTGGCGCTTGTCGATCAGTACCTGTTTGCCACGCTACACGAGATACTCTACGTCTCACTGATGGCGGAGAACCTGCAGCGCATGCAACATCTGGAAGGCGCGGTGCGCTATCTCGATCAAAACCTCGATTTTCTCGGACGCCGGGGCAACCAGCTGCGGCAGGAAGAGATTATCGAGGAAATCGAAGTCATATTGCTCAGTGCGACCAGTGTCGAGCCACCGAAGGTGGATAGAGAAGCTGACTAACTGTGGGAATCCCGGATGACAAGTAACCCGCCCGGATGAAGTGCGGTAAACCTTTTAAAGCAGCAGTTGCGGAAAGAACAGCATGGAAATGCCGAGTAAGAGCATCACTAACCCGCTGACACATTTAAGCCAGCGTCCGCTACGCTCGGATAATTTCCGGCTGCCGAGGGCCATTACCGCAAGGGTTACCATCAGCGCGTCATCCGCGATATAGGCAAGGATATATAGCCCCAGGTAACCGTAATAGGCGGGGCCACTCAGATCATGTTGTGCGAGGACCGCGGTATAGATCGCCGGTAGGCCGGCGGTACATAGCAGCTCGATAAAGTTAACCAGCACGGCGAGTAGCGCGACGCCAATCATCGAAGCGAGAAGCCTGTCCGCGCGCAGTACATTGCGTACCCGCGCATAAACCCCCGGTTTGGCGGATTCAGGAATGGCCAGGGTGTACCTGCGGTGACCGTCGAAAAAGTCTCGCAGGTTCACGAGTCCGATGGCGATGGCAATGCCTGCCAGCAGCCACCGCAGCCACTGGGAAAACCCCACCAGCAAAAACAGATTGAGCCAGGCCGCCATAAAGGCGTAGTAGATGGCACCGCTGACGAATACAAACGTCCCAGCGATCAGTGCCATTCGGCGCCGGTCCTGTAACCGCACCAGAATAGACAACAGGAACAGCAGTACCCACATGGCGCAGGGATTGAACCCATCCACCAGTCCGAGCGCAATGGTGAACAGTGGGAGGCCGAGCCGGTCGGCACTCAGGCCGCCAAACTCGACCTCTTCAGTCTTTCCCGGCGGTGCGGTGCCTCCCTCGATCAGTCGTTCCAGTTTAGGCCCGGTGTCTCCCGCGCTGACAAACCCCACCAAAACGCGCCCCTCGACGACGAAGGTCGGCACGCCCGGGGGCCACTCGTCGACACGGCGGGAGTGTCTTTCAAGATCCTCTGCCGCTCGCGGGTCTGTATCCAGGGAGCGGTAGACGATCCGCAGGTTTGGATACCGCTTTTTAAGGCGCGGCAGATATTGTTTGGCATCCGCGCAATGGGGACAGCCGTCGCGGACGAAGACCTCAAGTGTCTTTGAGGGGCTTGAGGGCGCATCCGCCAGTGCAGCTGTCGGTGACAGCGATACTGTGAACAGAGGCGGCAGAAATATTGTCAGTATCCACAGCCATCGTATTGTTGCGGTATTCATCAATAGTCTTTTGCTTATGTCGGAGCATACAGTGCTAAATAAAAACCATAGTCATTGCTGTGTGTCACTGAGGGTAAAATAGAGTTCCTCTTCCTGGGCAAAGTGCAGGCGTACGATGGCGATCAGGCTCAGTAGAATGCGCCGCAGCTCCTGTACCTGTAGTTCATCCGGCGGTTCTTCAGCGAAGTCTGCCGCCAGCTGTTCGTAGCGGTGGGCGAGACGGAAGATCTCGCGATGGGTGTGACTCATTGCCCCCATCGGATCAAATCCGCGGACCATCTTTGCCAGTGCGGGGTACAGTTTCTCCTCATCCTCGCGCTCGTGGGGTAACAGTTGCTCACGGATTACCGAGGCCGCGGTCTGAATTTCCGTATTGAGCGCCTTGTGGTTGTCGTTATTGTTGCTGGCGCTGCCGTTAAAAAAGTGGCCCGCGGCTTCAAGGCGATCAAGGACCGGTTGCAGTTCACTGTGCTGGCGTTGCAGGTGCGCGGCGAGCCCCGTGGGCAGCCGGGCCTCCGGTTCGTTGTCTGGTGGCGGGCGCAGGGCGCGCAAGGCGTTGAGGATGACGGCGACGTCAATCCCTTCCTGTACCAGAGCGCCGAGTACCGGTGGTAAATACCCGAATGCGGCCACGATCATTGCCAACACCGATAATGCCATGCCGGCCACGACACTTTGCACGGCAATTTGACGGCCACGACGGGCAATACCCAAACCTCTTGGCAGACAATCGAGTCGGTCCACCAGCAGCACCACATCGGCGGCTTCCGCGGATGCGCCAGCACCGCGGGCCCCCATGGCAATACCCACATCGGCGGCCGCCAAAGCGGGCGCATCATTGACCCCATCGCCCACCATGCCGGTGTTGCCGCGCCGGCACTCGGATTTGACCGCCGCCACTTTATCGGCGGGCGATCGCTCGGCGAGCACAGCATCAAATCCCAGGGACAGTGCCACGGTCTCTGCCACGTCCTGGCGATCACCGCTTAGCATCACGGTGCGCCGAATACCCGCGCGATGCAGTGCCCGCAATGCCCGCGGGGTATCGAGGCGGATCTGATCCGCAAGCAACAGTAGCCCGGCCATGCGCTCGTCGATACGGACGAAAGCACCGGATAGACCGCGCTGGGCCATGTGTCGCAGACGAGCCTTGGTCCAACTGTCGCTAGTGCCTCCCTCCAGAATCAGCGCCAGACTACCCACTGCAACGGAGTGCCCTTCGACTTCTCCGGTAAGACCTTCGCCAGGCTCTTCCTTGACCTTGTCCGGAATACTGAGGGTGAGATTCCTGCGCCGGGCCTCCGCCACCAGGGACTGTGCCGTGCTGTGCTGGGATACCTGGTCCAGTGAGGCGGCCAGGCGCAATACTTCGTCGGGAGGAAAGCCCTCAGTGGCATCTATACCGACCAGCTGGGGGCGTCCCGTGGTAAGTGTGCCGGTTTTGTCGAACAGCAGGTTCTGAATATCCGCCAGCTGCTCCAGCGCGGTGCCATTCTTGATCAGGATGCCGCGCTTGGCGGCCTGGGATATGGCAGCGATGATGGCCACCGGTGCTGCGAGAATAAGCGGGCAGGGTGTCGCCACCACCAGCACGGCAAGCGCGCGTACCGGGTCGCCCGAAATCCACCAGGCCGCGCCAGCCAGAACCAGAACCGGCGGGATAAACCAGAGCGCATAGCGATCCGCGAGGCGGGTAAAGGGCGCTTTGCTGGCCTGGGCTTCAGCGACCATACGGACGATGCCGGCATAGGTACTGTGCTCGGCGGTTTTCAATGCCTGTAGTTCCAGTGGACTACCGGCGTTGATGACCCCGCTCAAAAGCTGGTCGCCACGGGATCGGCGACGGGGTTTCGACTCCCCGGTGACCGCGGACTCGTCCAGATCTGCGGTATCGGAGATCAACAGTCCATCCACCGGCACCACTTCCCCCGGTTTTACAATCAGTAGATCCCCTACCTGGACGGCGTTTGCTGGAATTTCTTCGAGAGTGGAACCTTCCTCAGGATAGGCACCTGATTTTGCTTCAGACTGGATGCGACGGTGCGCAACACGCGGGGTGCGCTCTACCAGCGCCGAAAGCTCCCGCCGCGCACGTCCGGCGGAATACTCCTCCAGGGCCCGGCCGCTGGCAAACATAAAGGCGATGACCGCCCCGGCCAGATGTTCAGATAGTGCCAGGGCGGCGATCATGGTCAGCAGCGCCAGCAGGTCCACTCCCGCCTGTCGCTGGGCGATGGCACGTAGCGTGTCCACCGTGGCGACCGCCAGCATCAGCACCACGGCGGCAATCCATGGCAGGGCCGGATCGGCGCCAAGCATCCAGGCCACGCCACCGGTCGCGAGCAGCAGGGCGATCACCAACACCAGTGCCATATGAAAATAGCGCTTCAGGTTTTCCATGAACGCGGTGTCAGTAGCCGGCGAGCTGGGCCGGTCCGAAGAGTATTGTTCGGCAGAAGAACTTCGAGTCATAAGGGGAAGTATATGTTCGGCGTGGTGCTATTTTTGCAAGTACTGGATGCCTTCTGCTGTCTTTTACTCGTATAGCAAAATCAGAATGACCAATCCCGATTCCGACCATTTGGCCCCATGGCATAACCTGACTGCAGCGGAAGTCTCGACACGCCTCGACAGCGGGCGGGCGGGATTGAAGAATACCGAAGCTTCCCGCCGCCTTGACCAATACGGTGCCAATACCCTGCCGCAACCGCAGCTCACTGGATTCGCGCGCCTATTCATTCGTCAGTTTATCAGTCCACTGATCTATGTATTACTCGCGGCGATGGTGGTATCCCTTATTGCCGGCAAACTCGCTGACGCATCTTTTATCGGTTTAATCCTGTTGCTGAATGCGCTGATCGGAGCTCTGCAGGAAAACCATGCCAATCGCAGTGCGCAGGCCCTGCGTAACTTAATGATCATTCGTGCACGGGTCGTGCGTGACGGTAAGGTGTCAGAGGTCTCCGCGGAGAATCTGGTACCGGGTGACCAGGTATTGTTAAGTTCCGGCGATCGGGTTCCCGCAGATATGCGGCTGCTGGAAGCGGCTGGCCTGGAGGTGGACGAGTCGGTACTCACCGGAGAATCTCTGCCGGTGCTCAAAAATAGCGAATTGATTTGCGATCCGGCCTCGCCGATCGCAGAGCGGGGCAATCTTTGCTTTGCGGGTACTCTCGTGGCCGCCGGGCGCGGCCGCGCCCTGGTGACGGCCACGGGGTTGCAGACCGAAATGGGCAAGTTGAGCCAGACCATGGAGGCGGCGCACTCGGCCAAGCCCCCTCTGTTTCAGCGCATCGAGCGTTTCAGCAAAAAGCTGACCATTGCATTGCTGGTAGCTGTCGCGTTACTGGCGGCGATCGAGCTTGCCCGCCACACGGATCCGTTGGTGATATTTATGACGGCGGTGGCCCTCGCCGTGTCTGCGATTCCCGAGGGACTGCCGATGGCGCTGACCCTGGTGCTTTCCGTCGGCACTCGGCGCATGGTCAAGCGTCACGTTATTGTGCGCAAACTGGTAGCGGTAGAGAGTTTGGGTTCCTGCACCGTGATCGCCACCGACAAGACCGGCACCTTGACCGAGAACCATCTGACCGCTCGTAAAGTGGTTTTCTGTGACGACGTTAGTGTCACCATTGACGGGGGCAAATTGCCATCCGCTCTTGAATTTCCTCAGCACGGCGATGCCCGTGTGACACGTCTCGCCACAGTGGCCGCGCTGTGCAACGAGGCTGAATTGCGCCCTCTGGAGAATGGCGAATGGCACAGCAGTGGCGATGCCGTGGATCAGGCCCTGCTGGTGATGGCGCACAAAGTCGGATTGACGCGCCGAGGGTTGGAAACGCACTGGCCGGAGCAGGCACAGATACACTATGAGCCCGCACTCGGTTTTGCTGCCACGCTCCACGTAAACGCGCAGAATCAAGGTACATTGATTTGCGTGAAAGGCGCGTTGGAAAAACTGCTGCCAATGTGCAACCGCATGGCCACTGTTGATGGCGACATGCCGCTGGACGCGGAGCAGGCGCTGTCTGCGATGGCGCGTCTTGCCGAGCAGGGCGCGCGCGTCCTGGCTTTTGCCGATGGTGAGGGCAGCGCGTCAGATCAGTTTGTACCGGAGAGCCTCCACGGGCTTTGTCTGCTCGGCCTGGTTGGGATGTTTGATCCACTGCGCCCGGGAGCCGCGGCCGCGGTGGCCGAGTGTCGGGCGGCGGGAATTCACGTGTGCATGCTTACCGGAGATCATCCGCGCACGGCGCTTGCTATAGCGCAGGAACTGAAGCTCACGGACAGCGGTGACAAACCGGTGAGCGGAGTTGATCTTGCCAGTGCGGAAGCGCAGGGGCCATCGACGCTGGATGCACTTACCGCGGATACCCGGGTTTACGCGCGGGTATCACCTGAACAGAAGCTCACCATCGTCCAGTCGCTGCAGCGTCAGGGACAGTTTGTTGCCGTGACCGGTGACGGCGTGAATGACGCACCGGCACTGAGTAGCGCGCACGTGGGCGTGGCCATGGGGGAGCAGGGCACAGAAGTCGCAAAAGAATCTGCCGACCTGTTGTTGACCGATGATAATTTCACTTCGGTGGTGGCGGGTGTCGAGGAGGGGCGGATTGCGTACCAGAATATCCGCAAGGTGATCTTTTTCCTTATTTCCACTGGTGCTGCCGAAGTGGTGCTGTTTGTTCTCAGCACGACCTTCGCGATGCCCCTGCCGCTGACAGCGGTGCAGCTACTTTGGCTGAACCTGGTCACCAACAGCATCCAGAGTGTGGGGCTCGCGCTGGAGCCGGGTGAAGGCGATGAGATGCGCAGACCACCGCGACCGCCGCAGGAATCGCTGTTCAACCCGGTGATGTTGCGCCGCGTGCTGGTATCGGGCGTGGTGATGGGCGGGCTCGCGTTCATCAGTTTTTACTGGCTACTGCAGCAAGGCTGGGAAGTGGAAACAGCGCGTAACAGTGTCCTGTTGTTGATGGTGTTGTTTGAAAATGTACAGGTATTCAATAGCCGCTCAGAGAGCCGATCCATCTTTCGCCAGCCATTTTTTTCCAACCCGATTTTGCTGCTGGGCACCCTGGTCGCGCAGGGTATTCACATCCTGTGTCTGTATTCACCGCTAATGCAGGAGGTACTTGGAGTATCTCCGGTAAGTTTAAGTCAGTGGGGCGTATTGCTGTCGATTGCCCTTGTGCAGGTAGTAGCAATGGAGCTTTTGCTGCGTTTTAACCGTTGGAAAGCGTCACCGTGACTATCTGTTTTGCCGTTCGATCGCTGCGACCTTCTCAATAGTCCGCAGCAGCGCATCCGGGCTGAGGCTGATGGAGTCGATACCCAGGTGCACCAGATACTCGGCAACCTCGGGGTAGTTGGAAGGCGCTTCACCACAGATACCCGCAGGAATGCCGTTACGTTTCGCGCCTTCGACTGCCTGACGTATCATCTCGTACACGCCGGGATCCCGCTCATCGAAATCAAACGCGACGATGTCCGAGTCGCGGTCGACACCGAGAACCAGCTGGGTCAGGTCATTGGAGCCAATGGAAATTCCATCAAACAGCTGACTAAATGCATCAATCTGCACGACGTTGTTCGGAATTTCGCACATCACATAAACCTGCAGGTCATCTGATCCTTGTTTAAGGCCGTGTTGTGCCATGGCTTCCAGAACCTGCTCTCCCTCAGGGATGCGGCGACAGAATGGGATCATCACCTTGATATTGGTGAACCCCATGGTTTCCCTGGCACGTTTGAGAGCGGCGCATTCCAGCGCGAATCCATCCGCGTATGCCTTGTGCGCATAGCGGGACGCGCCACGGAAACCCAGCATGGGATTTTCTTCGTGAGGTTCGAAGGCACTGCCGCCAATCAGGCGCGCATATTCGTTAGTCTTGAAATCCGAGGTACGTACGATGACAGGGCGTGGATAGAAGGCTGCGGCGATGGTACCGATGCCTTCAGATAGCTTCTCGATAAAATACTCCGCGCCACTTGCGTTGTTAGCGGTGAGCGATTCGATAGCTTTACGCGCTTCTTCATCTTCGACCCTCTCCGGGCAGGCCAGTGCCATGGGGTGAACCTTGATGTGCTCGTTGACGATAAACTCCATGCGCGCAAGTCCGACCCCGTCACAGGGCAGTGCACTCAGGCGGAAGGCCTGCTCGGGGCTACCGAGATTGATCATCATTTTTGTCGCTGTCTGCGGTACCTGATCGAGCTCTACAGTGTTCACCTCAAAGGGTATTTCACCCTGGTAAATCCGCCCGACATCCCCCTCCGCGCAACTGATGGTCACTTTTTCACCGTCGGATAGTGCGTGCTCGTCACCAATACCGACTACAGCGGGAATTCCGAACTCCCGGGCCACGATGGCAGCATGACAGGTGCGTCCACCGCGCTCGGTGACCAGTGCCGCGGCGCGGCGCATCGCCGGCCCCCAGTCGGGGCTGGTACTTTCAGCGAACAGTATCTCGCCTTGCTGGAATGACGCCAATTGGGTGGCATCGCTGACCCGCCGCATCTTACCCGTACCTATACCGGTGCCGATAGCGCGCCCGCTGGCAAGCAGGGTGCTCTTGTCAGGTTTCTGCGGAAAGTGGTAGCGCTTTAGCTGGTTGTGTGGCTTTTGTGAGGCGACGGTCTCCGGCCGTGCCTGCAACAGGTAAAGCTGGCCGTCGTCGCCGTCTTTCGCCCACTCCAGATCCATGGGGCAGGGAGCGCCACGCTTTTCGCTGTAGTGTTTCTCCGCGGTAATCGCGTAGTGTGCGAGGGTGAGAATTTCGTCGTCGCTAAGACTGAAGCGCGTGCGATCGGCTTCCGGTGTTTCAATGTTGTGTACGGCTTGGTTATTCAGATCCTGGTCACAGATCATGGTCTGCTGTTTGGCACCCAGTTGCCTGCGCAGCACACAGCGGTATCCGGCCTCGTAGGTGGGTTTGTGTACATAAAATTCATCCGGATCGACCGTGCCCTGTACGATATTTTCCCCGAGACCATAGGCAGACGTGACAAACACCACATCGCGGAAGCCGCTGTCGGTATCCAGAGAAAACATAACGCCACTGGCCGCCATATCCGCCCGTGCCATTTTCATCACAGCGATCGCGAGCGATACCTTGAAGTGATCGTAACCGTTGCGCTCGCGGTAGCTGATCGCGCGGGCGGTAAACAGGGATGCGAAGCAACGTCGGCAGGACTCGAGCAGGCCATCGCAGTCACCGATATTCAGGAAGCTGTCGTGCTGTCCCGCAAAGCTCGCATCCGGTAAGTCTTCCGCGGTGGCGGAACTACGCACGGCGAGACGCAGGCTATCGCCATATTCCTCACGCAACTTTGTGTAGGCATCGCGGATTTCCCGGATAAGGGGATCGGGTAGGCCTGCCGCATACACGATTTTGCGAGCTTTGCTGGCGATCCTGTCCAGTTCGTTATTGTCGGCATCGGAAAGCCCTGTCAGTAGCTCGCGCAACGGCCTCCAGGCGTGGGCATTGTCGAGTACCGCGCGGTAAGCACTGGCATTGATCGCAAACCCATTGGGTACGCGAATCCCGTGCGGGGTTAGCGCCCGATACATTTCCCCGAGCGAGGCCGTTTTGCCGCCCACATCAGCGATATCATCGAGCCCAATATCCTGGAACCAGCGAATGTAGTGATGCGCTTGCATATGAATTCGACCTTCTGAACTTGTCTCTGTTTTCAACCTGGATTGCGATGATCGTCTCTCGTTCTGACCATAGCCGAGCTAAGCTGAATGCGCGTGCTGATTTCCCGCTTTTCTCGCTATCAGTGCCCCGAAGTCATTGAGTCACCCAGATTCAAATAATACGGCCGGTCACGGCCCCTTTTTCTGTAAACGCTTGTCCATAACGTCAGTAAGCCGCGCCTGTCGGGGGAACAGCTATGCCGTTTAAACATATCCTATTGCCACTCGATAGCTCTTCACTTGCCGAAGAAGCTGTCGCACATGCCATCACCCTGGCCCGCAGCAGCGGGGCGGACATTCACCTGCTACATGTACAGAAATCGCCCTCCCATTCCGATGAACACTGTACCGACCCGGTGGAGTGGCGTTTGCGCAGGGCGGAATTGCGCAGTTATCTCAAGGGGCTCTCCGATCGGATTGCCGAGCAAAAAATAGAGGTGACGCTTTCCATCGTTGAAGGCCGCCCGGCGGAGCAGATTGTCGAATACTGTGAAGAGCACGATATCGACCTGATCGTAATCACTGCGTTCGGCAAGGGGGGTATCAGTCGCTTCGACTTCGGCAGCACTGCACAGAAGGTACTCAGTGGCTCCGGACGCTCGTTTATGGTGGTACGCCCGGTGGGAACGCCGCTGGGAGAAGGGGAGACCGACTATCAGCGGATTCTGATTTCCATGGATGGGTCTCCGCGGTCAGAGTGGGTTGCCTGTCAGATTGCCACGCTGATGCGCGGGCAAAAAGTGGAGATAATCCTGTTACAGGTAATCGCGATACCGGAGATGCCCCGCCGTATGCCCATTACCAAGGAAGAGCATGCCACGCGGGAAAAGTTCGTGGAATGTAACCGGCGCGCCGCTGAAGCTTATCTGGAGGAAATCGCGCGACAGCTGAGGAATGGCATCAAGGTGACGCCGCAGCTGCAGATTGCGCAGAATATCGCAGAACATATCTATGCGACTGCGGCCCGGGAGAAGGTGGACCTGATCGCCATGAGTGCCCACGACTGGCAAAGTGGTGCCCAGCAGGTCACTGGCACGGTCTGTCACACCGTGATGTGCCAAAGCGATCTGCCGGTACTGGTCTTTCAGGATCTCCCGGAAGCCCAGCTACAGGCATTGCGAACCGGTGCCCATATTTGTGAAATTCGTCATCCAACACTTTCTAACGACAGCTCAGCCCAACAATGAAACTGCGACGCGGAAATACCGATCGAATCGGTCGTGCGCGCAAGTTTTTTTCGCGCCGAGCACCATCCCAAAAGTCTTCGAAGCATAAGCCAACACCGGTCCCGGAAAACTCAAATGAGCATCTCGAGGATCGCACGGAAGAAATTGCGACCCTTGCGAAGCGCCATCGCCACCTGATCAGCGAGCGAGAGAAGTTCCCGCTGAAATCCTATCTGCGGCACCTGGAAGCCGACTTTCAGGCGGTATACCGCCAGCTGGCCGCGCGTGTAGAAGCGGGAGAAAAGGGGACCCGCAGTGAAGAGTGGCTGCTGGACAACCGTCATGTAGTCCAGGAGGCACTGGAGGTGGTGCGGGAGTCTGTACCGCCGAAATACCTCAAGCAGCTGCCGAAGATCGCTGGTGAAAACGAAAATACGGAACTGCGGGTCTGGTCCCTGGCTACGGCACTGGTGGGGGATGTCAGGCAGCCACTGGATCTGGAGTCTGTTCACCATCTGGTAGATCGGTACCAGGAAGACACCATCCTGACCACCGGTGAGTTATGGGCGCTGCCGGCAGCACTGCGCCTGAGCCTGCTGCAGAAGTTGGCAGACTTCGCGGAAGAATCCCTGAAGACAATCGCCCAGCAGAGGGAACCGGAAAGCGTCGGCATCGCCAGTGCCATTATCAGCCTGCGTGAGTTACGTACCTATGACTGGCGCCATTTTGTCGAATCCCTGAGCCGCGTTGAGCGAATTCTGGAAACGGATCCGGCGGGTGCTTATATCGATATGGACTTCGCCACCCGTGACCAGTACCGGGGTGTGATCGAACAGCTGGCGCGCGGCAGTGATACCGCCGAACACCGTATTGCCCAACGTGTGATAGAGCTCAGTGATCAGGAGACGGATGACAGCAGGCGGCGACATATCGGTTATTATCTGATCGGCGAGGGGCGGCCATCGCTCGATGCAGCGGTCGATTTCAAACCGGGTTTTCAAAGACGGGTACAGCAGAAGGTATTGCACAACGCTTCCACCGTCTACTTCTCCACCCTGGCCGTTTTTTCTATCCCGCTGCTGATCGCGCTGGCGGTCTTCCTGCTCGTCAGTGATGTATCTATCGTACTGACGTTGCTCGCGGTTGCCATCGCCGCTGTGCCAGTCGTGGGTATTGCACTGTCATTGGTCAACGGGCTGATTACGCACAGTCTGCATCCACACAAACTGCCCAAAATGGACTTCCAACACGGAATACCGGACGCATGCCGAACCGCGGTGGTTATGCCGGTGCTGTTTGCAGATTGCGATGACGTTGAGCGTATTCTCCAATGCCTGGAGATGAACTATCTGAACAATGATGACCAGCAATTGGCTTACGTGGTACTCAGTGACTTTGCCGACGCCGGGAGCCAAACGATACCCGCTGATGAGGCGCTATTGCAGTTTCTGAAGGACGGCGTCGACGCACTGAATCAGCGTTACAGCGGGGACGGCGGACGGCGGCCATTTCTGTTGTTGCACCGGGAAAGGAACTGGAATGCCGCGGAAAAGTGCTGGATGGGGTGGGAGCGCAAGCGCGGAAAACTGGTTGAATTCAACCGCCTGCTGAAAGGACACGAGGATCATAGCTTTACCACCCAGGTTGGTGATTTTGATCAACTGAAGGGCGTTCACTTTGTTATTACCCTCGATGCGGATAGCCATATGCCGCCAGCAACGGCGGCGCGGCTGATCGCTACCATGGCGCACCCCCTGAATCGGCTGGTGATCGACAGCGAAGGTCGGCGGGTCATCGCCGGCCACGGATTTTTACAGCCCCGGCTCGAGATTGACCCAGCCGGCGCAGAAGAAACCGTGTTCAGTGAGATCTTCTCTGGTGATCGAACGGTGGACCTCTATACCCATGCGGTTTCCGATGCGTATCAGGATCTGTTTGGAGAGGGTATCTTTGCCGGCAAGGGTATTTACGATCCGAATGTATTTTCACAAACACTCGCTGGGCACCTTCCGGAAAACACCATTCTGAGCCACGACTTGCTGGAAGGGGCAGTGGGCGGTGCGGCGCTGATTTCCGATGCTGTATTTTACGAGCAGTATCCCCCCAATCTCGTTGCACTGCTGAAGCGATCCCATCGCTGGATGCGTGGGGATTGGCAGCTACTTCCCTGGCTGCGTAAACGGGTCACATTGGATAGTGGCGAAAAGGTAGCCAACCCTTTACCCGTCATCCAACGCTGGAAAATCCTCGACAACTTGCGCCGCAGTCTGGAAGCCCCCGTATTACTGGCACTTTTTGTGCTGGCCTGGTGCGGCTCGCTGCCCGGTAGTTCACTGATATGGACAGTCGGATTGCTGCTGGTTTCCGCAGTGCCTGTCTGGTCGGAGCTGCTTTCGATATTGTGGCAGACGCTTGCGAATCTGCGGCGAGCACCCCTGCGGTTACGCAGCGCCCCCGCAATATTGCGACAGCGCGTTATGCACTGGCTGATGTCTCTGGCCATTTTGCCAGTACAGGCGCTCAACGCGCTGGATGCAATCCTTCGCACCCTGTTCAGAATGGGTATTTCACGTCGCCATCTGCTGCAGTGGACCGCTGCGGCACAGGTTAATCGTTCCGTCAGTACGGGCCTTCTGGGTAGTCGACGCTGGCGTGCGTTATGGATCGCGCCAGCCCTCGCGATTGGACTTATCGCCTGGCTAATTTGGTCACAACCGGGAAGCCTGCTTGCGGCCGCACCGTTTCTTATCGCCTGGTTGTTATTGCCAAAGTTAATTCACCACATCGATCAGCTACGCACCTTCGAGAACCAGCAACTCGGGGAGGGCGACAAGGGAGACTTGCGCCTGCTTGCGCGGCGCACCTGGTACTTCTTCGAGCATTTCATGGGCCCGGATGACCACTGGCTACCACCGGACAACTATCAGGAAGAACCGGTTGCTGTTCTTGCCCGTCGTACGTCGCCGACCAATATCGGGCTGGGAATTTTGTCCAACCTCAGTGCCTATGATTTCGGGTATCTCGACCTGACCCAGCTTCTCGCTCGGCTGAATAATACCTTCGATAGAATGCGGGGCCTCGAGCGCTATCGCGGCCACTTCCTCAACTGGTATGAAACCCGTGAACTCCACCCGTTGAATCCGCGCTATGTGTCGACGGTGGACAGCGGCAACCTGGCGGGCAGTCTGCTGACGCTGGCGAGTGGACTCGAAAATCTGGACACCGTTCCCCTCAGCGGCCGTCAGCTGGTGCGGGGGATCGCCGATACGCTGGGTGTGGTCGGTGAAACACTTCAGTCGACAAATCCCGAAGCGACGTCCACGGAAGTCCGCGAAATCACTGCCCAGATTACGCTATTGCGCGAAAGACTCGAGATCAGGGTGGAGGAGGATTTATGGTGGGAAGTCATCGACGATATTTACGAGCGCGAGGTGCCGGCATTACACGAGCGGGTACTCGCGCTGATTGAGCGAGATGAGAGTTTCAGTGCGGAATCCCTCGGTCGACTGCGTCACTGGCTTGACGAACTGCACCAGCATGCGGTGGCCGCGCGGCGCTATCAGGAAAACCTGGAGCCCTGGCTACGGCTGATGAAAGCGCCGCCGGTGGCTTGTCGGGAGCAGGGTAGCCAGGCCGCAGAAAGCTTTCGTGCGCTGGCGCAGGTCCTTGATGGCCCGATCGCTCTGAAAAACCTCGAGCAGACATGTGCGCGTGCCGTACAACAGCTGCACGGTTTAGATCAGGACCTTGCCGCCGTCAGTGACGAGCAGCGAAGCAGCGCAGAAGCCTGGAGTAGCAGGCTGCGCACTGCACTGATGATTGCCCAGGAGAATGCGGGGATCTACCGTAACGATCTGCACCGGCTGGCGGCACGCGCGCGGGGATGGGTCCATGAAATGGATTTCGCCTTTCTCTATGACAAGCAGCGGCATTTGTTCCATATCGGTTATAACGTCAACGACGCATGTCTCGATGCAAACTACTACGACCTGCTGGCATCGGAATCCCGTCTTACTGGATTTATCTCTGTAGCGAAGGGCGATGTACCGGCACGGCACTGGCAGCACCTGGAACGTCCTTTCCGACGTATCCGTGGCCGTGTGGTGTTGATGTCCTGGAGCGCCACCCTGTTTGAATACCTGATGCCGCGGTTGATGATGGAGACGCCGGACCACAGTCTGATGGGCCGAGCCTGTCGCAGTGCGATTGAGGTGCACAGGGAGTTCGCCGATCGCTTTGGGGTACCGTGGGGGATTGCGGAATCCGGGTTTTACGAATTGGACAGCCATCTCCACTATCAATACCGGGCATTTGGTGTGCCGGGTATCGGTTTCCGCCGGGATCTCGGCGAACGACTGGTAATCGCCCCGTATGCCTCGATGATGGCGCTGCCGTTCTGTGCCGACAAGGTCATGGAGAACCTCGGCCAGATTCGCAGCCATGGTGGCTACGGCCAGTTCGGTTTGCACGAGGCCATCGACTTTGGGCGTACCGCCAAACCGGCACCGCGCCGCGCGCGCACGGTGCGCTCCTATATGAGCCACCACCAGGGCATGATCCTGCTAGCGATCAATAATTTCCTGCACGATGACGTCATGTTGCAGCGTTTCCACAGTGATGTGCGTATTGCCGGCCTGACGCCGCTATTACATGAGCGTCTGCCCGCTGCGCCACCGGCGCTGAAACCCTGGAAACGCCCGGGCGTTGTGCGCACCTTCCATGCTGAAGTGGTACTGGATACGTGGAGCACCGAACCCGCCCGAAACTACCCACAGTACAACCTGCTCGCCAACGGGCACTATTCACTGGTAGTGGCTGCCGATGGCGCCGGTGGAAGCTATTGGGACAATATCGCCCTGACCCGTTGGCAACCAGATCCAACCCACCATCAGTGGGGGCGCTACTGTTACGTGCGTGATCTCGACGACGATGTGCTGTTTTCTGTGGGGCTGGCTCCCTGCGGCGGAGACGCGAACCGTTGTACCGCGTCATTTTCGCCCCAGGGCGTCGAATTGCAGCGTCGCGAGGCCGAACTATTCTGTCGTCTGCATATCGCCGTCAGCTCCCAGCACGATGTCGAAGCGCGGCGCCTGGTCATCAAGAATGAGAGCAACCGCGAACGACGCCTCCTGTTGGCAGACTTTGCCGAAGTCGTGCTGGCGCCGGAGCGCGAAGACCTGCGACATCCCGCATTCGCCAAGCTGTTTGTTGAGAGCCAATACCTGCCAGAAGAGCAGGTAATGATTTACCGTCGGCGGCCTCGCGGTAGTAACGAGAAACCCATATACATGGCAGTGAGTGTGTTGGTCCAGGCCGACGTACGTCACCGCCTCGGCTGGGAGACGGATCGCACACGCTTCCTCGGCCGTGGCGGATCGCCGGTACGGCCACAGGCAATCGCCGCAGGCCTGTCCGGTTTTACCGGTATGACGGGCCCGGTACTGGATCCGGTGATTGCCGCAGCGCAGGAAGTGAGGGTGCCGCCCCAATCGGAAATTGAGGTGGTATATCTCACCGGTGTCAGCAAGTCCCGTCAGGAACTGCTGGCAACGTTGCGTGCCTACCGCTCTCGCCCCAAAGCACGCTGGGTATTTGATCTCGCCCGTATGCAGACGGAGCAGGAGCTGCACAATCTGCATATCACCGCCGGCGCGATGCGCTGGATGATGGAACTGTTGTCTGTAGTACTGGCGCCGCTTGGAGGCCTGCGGGCGCCGTCAAGGGTGCTGGCGCAAAGTCATCATATTCAGCCCGGCTTGTGGAGCCGGGGGATTTCCGGTGATAACCCGATCCTGCTGGTGCATATCACCAGCGAACAGGAAATCGATTTCGCGCAGTCAATTTTACAGGCACATACCTACTGGTGTGGACGGGGCATTGCCGTCGATCTCGTCATCATTGACGAAGAGTCCGCGGGCTATGAACAACAGACCCGAGACCGCCTGCAGGAAATGATTATCGATATTCGCGGTCGCACTTTGCGCAAATTATCGGGGTCTGTGGTGATGGTGCCGGGCCAGGAACTGCCAGGAGAAGAGCGGATGCGCCTGTTGTCAGCCGCACGCGCCATTCTCAGCTCTTCCGCGGGCACCGTAGCGCAACAATTACAGGGCGCAGCCACGCTACAGACTCAGCAACAGACGTTGCCGCCGTTTGTTCCCGTTCCCCATGGTGATGGATCTCCGCACCAGACACCCGCACTGGAACGTCCTGATGATCTGTTGTTCGACAATGGGCTGGGTGGTTTCTCGGCAGATGGTCGGGAATATGTATTGCATCTGCAGCCGGGCCAGCGACCCCCGGCGCCGTGGGTGAATGTCATTGCCAACCCGACGTTCGGTTGCCTGGTTTCGGAGGGAGGTTCCTGTTGTACCTGGAGTGGTAATAGTGGCGAGCACCGCTTGAGCGCGTGGAATAACGACCCGGTACGGGACCCCAGCGGAGAAGTGCTCTACCTGCGGGATGAGGAAACTGCGGAGGTCTGGACGCCAACGCCCGCGCCCCGGCCGGCAGACGCTCCCTACCAGGTGCGCCACGGCGCCGGATACAGTGAATTCCGCCACAATAGCCACGGTCTTGAACAGGCCTTGCGGTTTTACACCGATCGTGAAGCACCGGTTAAATTCGCCCGTCTTACCTTGCGCAATTGCTCAGAAAATCCGCGACGGCTGACCGCCACCTATTACGTGGAGTGGATCCAGGGCCTGGTGCGGGCAGCAAGCTGGCCGTATTTGGTAAATGAATTTGATTCCGAGCACAGCGCGCTACTGGCCCGCAATGCGTTCGTACCGGATGCGAAACCCGGCATCGCGTTCCTGACGGCCAGCTTGCCGCCCCACGGGTTGACCACAGATCGTCACGAATTCCTCGGCAACGCAGTGAGCCTTGAAGCGCCGGAGGCACTGTTCCGAATCGGTCTGTCGGGGCGGGTACAGTGCGGAGGCGACCCTTGTGCGGCGTATCAGGTGCATATTGATCTTGGCGCCGGCGAAACCCAACACGTCTATTTCGTGATGGGTGAGGGGGAAGACAGGGCGCAGGCGCTTGCGCTGGCCGGAGAATTTCGCACCCCGGAGCGCGCCGAGTCCGCGCGGGCAGACTTCGAGGCATTCTGGGAGGAGTATCTCGGCCGTGTACAGGTCGAGGTCCCGGACAAAGCCACGGAACTGATGGTAAATCGCTGGTTGCCGTACCAGACACTGGCCTGCAGATTGTGGGGACGCAGCGGCTTTTACCAGTCCAGTGGAGCCTTCGGATTTCGCGATCAATTGCAGGATGTGCAGGCGCTGTTGTGGACCCAACCGGAGTGGACCCGGGAGCATATCCTGCGGGCCGCTTCGCGCCAGTTCCAGGATGGTGATGTTCTGCACTGGTGGCATGAAAACCCGTTGCGCGGCGTGCGCACCCGGTGCTCTGACGACTTACTGTGGCTGCCGTTCGTCACCGCCCAATATATCCGTACCACCGGAGACTACGACATCCTCCATGAACCGGTGTCCTATCTGCGGGGTGCGCCACTGCAAAAGGACGAGCACGAGCGATACGCCGAATTCCATACCAGTGACGAATCCGGCTCTCTGTACGAACACTGTTGTCGCGCTATCGAGAGAGCGAGTGCCGTAGGACCGCACGGCCTGCCGGTCATCGGTAACGGGGACTGGAATGACGGCTTCAGCCGCATCAGTACCACTGGTCGCGGGGAGTCCGTGTGGATGGGCTGGTTCCTGCTGCGTGTGTGTCGCGACATGTCGCCCTTGTGCGAGTACATCGGCGATGCCGGCCTGGCAGAATATTACCGCGCGCTGGGGGAAAATTTCCGCGACCAGGTAGAGGAAAGCGGCTGGGACGGCGCCTGGTACAGACGGGCCTACTACGATGACGGCACGCCCGTCGGTTCCAAGGAAAGCGATGAGTGCAAGATCGACCTGATTGCACAGGCGTGGTCGGTCCTCGCGCAGGAAGCCCCCACCGATCGCGCCCGACAAGCCATGGCCTCTGCCTACGAGCACCTGGTACAGGAAGATGCACGGCAGGTCCTGTTGCTGAAGCCGGCGTTCGATAAAACCAAGAAAGATCCGGGATATATCAAAGGCTACCCCCCTGGAATCCGTGAAAACGGAGGCCAGTACACCCATGCTGCTACCTGGTCGGTGTGGGCCGCAGCTGGGCTTGAGCACAGCGCGCGCGCCCACCATCTGTTCAGTCTGATCAACCCGATTACTCATACCGATACCCCGGAGGGTGTACAGCGCTACCGCACCGAGCCCTATGTGCTCGCGGGCGATGTTTACGGTGTGCCGCCACATGTGGGGCGGGGCGGTTGGACCTGGTATTCCGGCGCTTCCGGCTGGCTCTATCGCGGCGCCATGGAAGTATTGCTGGGAGCGAAAATTCTCAATGGCGATCGACTGGAAATAGAACCCTGTCTGCCGGAATCCTGGCAGACTTTTAAGATGTCACTTGCCTTCAAGCGCAGTCGTTACGATGTCGAGGTGGTGAACTGCGGCGGGTCTCCCCGGGAGATTGCCGAGCTCACATTGGATGGCGAACGGGTAGGTGGGACTTATATTCCACTGAAAGATGACGGACAGCATCACAAGGTGCGCTGGGTGTTCGAGGTGGTCCCAGTCGCGGTCACGGACACCGAGGAAGTCTGACTCGGTACGTGGTGATCAAGCGTGTCACATGGCTTTAAACAGCCGCTCGACGTCGGGCTTTTGGCAAAGCTCGGTGCCTTCGGTCATCACCGCGGCCGCTCCGGCGGCGACACCAAACCTCGCTGCCTCAGGCAGAGTCATGTCCTGGCACAGCCCGGAAATCAGCCCGCCCACTACGGCATCGCCGGCACCCACTTTACTGCGCAGGCGCACCGAGGGTGCTGCGATCCTCTCCAGTCGGTCTGCGGTGGCCAGTAGAATACCGCCACGGCCCAGGGACAGGATCACAACCTCGGTCCCGTGTTGCGCGATGATTTCGCGGGTGGCGCGCTCGATAGAGGCATAATCGGACAGCTCGGCACCCACAAGCTCCTCCATCTCACGTACATTGGGTTTGATCAGGTAGACCCCTACATCGAGCGCACGGCGCAGCGCTTCCTTTTTGGTATCCACGATAATCCGTATTCCGTGCGGCACTGCGCGCAGTAAATCCTCGAACCAAACCGCGGCTGTGCCCTCCGGCAGGCTTCCACTAAACACCACATAGCGCACGGAACTTGGAATTCCTCGTATCTGCTGTATCCAGCGTTGGCGCTCGGTGTCTGCGAGCAGGGGGCCCGGCATCCCGAAGCGGAACAGATTACCGCTGGTCTCCTCCCTTACAATCAGGTTTTCCCGTGTCGGGGCATCAATGGGAATCGGCTTGTGGGAGACACTTTCTTCATCAAGGAACCGCGCGAGTCGCTGACCATTTTCCCCACCGCAGCTCCAGTAAGCGCACACGTTAGAGCCCAGTCGGCTCGCCACCCGCGCCACATTGATGCCACCGCCGCCCGGATAATCTCGCACGTTCGAGCAGGAGAGTTTGCAATCGGGAAGGATTTGTTCGACGGAGACAGTCCTGTCTATACAGGGGTTGAGGGTAATGGTGACAATTGTCATCGACTTTCCCGACCGGCGTGGAAGCAGGGGACCCGCTCGCGCCTTTTGACTAGAGCATTCGCGTGATCATATCGACGCAACGTTGTGAGAAAGCCCATTCGTTGTCGTACCAGGCGAGTACTTTAAGGAACTTGTCGCCCACCATATAGGTGTCTTTGGTGGTGATAATGGCGCTGTAGGGTTTACCGACAATGTCGCTGGATACCAATTCGCGGTCATCCACCGCCAGGATGTCCTTTAGCGGGCCTTCCGCCCAGTGTCGGAACGTATTGTTGACCTCGTCGACATTAGTGCCTTTATGCAGCGTACAGGTCAGATCCAACAGGGAACCGCATTTGATCGGTGCTCTTACCGCGCAGCCGTGTAGCTTGCCAGCCAGCGTCGGCAGAATCAGACCGATGGTGGTCGCGGCCCCCGTGGTGGTGGGCACCAGGTTTGCCGCTGCCGCCCGACCTCGCCGGAGCTTGCTGTTGTGACCATCAACCAGATTCTGCGAGGACGTATAAGCATGGATAGTGTTGATCATGCCATGCTCTATCCCGAATTCGTCGTTCAGGACCTTGGCCACCGGCGCCAGACAGTTCGTCGTACAACTCGCAGTGGAGATGATGTTATGCCGATGGCGGTCGTAGCGGTGGTCATTGACGCCCACCACGAAGTGACCGTCGATCATGCTTTGACCGGGCGCCGAAATCAGAACCTTTTTCGCGCCCGCGGTGATGTGTTTTGCGGCTCCTGCTCTGGTGCGGAACATCCCGGTCGCATCAAAAACAATATCGACACCTTTCTCCCCCCAGGGAAGCTTCGTCGGATCGCTTTCCCCGGTCACCGAAATCGTCTGTCCATCAATTGACAGGACGCCATCTTCACCGTGCACCTTCAGGCCCCGGGTGTGGTAGGTGGTATCAAGTTCCAGCAGATACGCCAGCTCCTTTTCACTGGCCAGGTCATTTACGTGGACAACCTCCAAACCGCCGTGATGTGATTCAAGCGCAATTCGGAGTACTTGTCGGCCGATACGGCCCAGTCCATTGATGCCGATTCTCATCGTTTATTTCCTGCTATCTGCGTGTATTACGGCAATTGTCATCTGTCTCCTCTCAAGCCTGACCGATGGTTCCTACACTCAGTCTAAATAATAGTTGTGTATGCGTTAGTACAGCCAACCACACAGCTGTAAATACGCGCAGAGTTTTACGGTGGGGACCTCGTGACGACACAGGATTATGTACTACGCGCTGAGGATCTGGAGCTGCTTATCCAGGCCATCCGGGTGCGAGGTCACCAGGTAATAGGCCCAACAGTAAAAAACGGGGCTATCACCTACGGAGAAATTCACAGCAGTGTGGATTTACCGCAGGGCTGGTCGGATCAGCAGGAAAAAGGCTTCTACCGACTAGCGTCGAATAATTCTCAAGCCTATTTTGCCTACGCCGTGGGGGCAGGATCCTGGAAACAGTTTCTGCAGCTGCCCAGACGCCAGGTCTGGCAGGCGCGCAAATCCGATGGCGGTCTGAACTTCGTAGAAGTCGTCGACGTAGCTCCACGTGTCGCATTTCTGGGTGTACGTAGCTGTGAGCTACACGCTATGGAGATTCAGGACCGGGTGTTCTCCGGCGTGCAATTCCAAAACGAAAGCTACACCGAGCGGCGGGGCAATGCGTTCGTGATCGCAGTCAATTGCACAACCCCCGCTGCAACCTGTTTCTGTACGGCGATGAAAACCGGACCAGAAGTGACCTCGCCAGCAGATCTCACGATGACAGAAGTGATCAGCAGTGAGGAACACTACTTCCTGATCAAAAGCGGCTCCCAACAAGGCAGTGAAATACTCGGAGAACTGCCGCTAATGCCCGCCACCGAGAGAGAGCGGAAAGCTGAAGAGGGGGCTTTACACGACGCTGTTCAACAAATGGAAACCGGGCCTCGGCAGTTCGATAACTCAGACGTGAAGGATTTACTGTATCGAAACTACGAGAGCCCGCTGTGGGACCAGGTTGCGGATCGCTGCCTTTCCTGTGCCAATTGCACCATGGCGTGTCCCACCTGTTTCTGTTCTACAGTAGAGGACACCACGGACCTGAGTGGTGACATTGCAGAGCGCTGGGAGCGCTGGGATTCCTGTTTCACAGGAGAGTTCAGCTATATCACTGGCGGTTCCGTACGTCCGGATACGAAAAGCCGGTATCGTCAGTGGATGACCCACAAGCTTGCCACTTGGCACGATCAATTCGGAAGTTCGGGCTGTGTCGGCTGCGGTCGCTGTATTACCTGGTGCCCGGTCGGTATCGATTTCACGGAAGAAATACACAAGATGCGCGAGATGGAACAATCATGAAGAGCATGTCCCAGCTATTACATGAGCACCCGTTTTTTAGTGAAATGGAAGCGGAGCATCTCGACTTCATTGCTAATTGCGGCGAAAACCATATTTACAATGCCGGGGAGTATATTGCCCGAGAAAATGCCCCGGCAGATCACTTCTTCCTGATCAGGGATGGCCAGGTTGCGGTAGAGTGCTACGTGCCAAATCACGGGGCGCTCTGCCTGCAGACCTTACACAGCGGTGATATCTTCGGCTGGTCCTGGTTATTCCCCCCTTATCTGTGGACCTTCGATGCGAAGGCCATGGATGAGGTGCATGCAATTCGCCTTGACGGCAAGTGCCTGCGGGAAAAGTGCGAAAGTGACCCGCAAATGGGCTACCAGCTGATGAAGCGATTCGCCCGCATTATCAGCGACCGGGTAAAGGCTACCCGCGTGCAACTCATGGATGTTTACGGCCAGCAACGTCCGCCGTTAGAAGGCGAAAAATGACACCGGCACTGTTCCGGGTGCGGCGTCGCAGTGAAGAGTACGCGGGTACCTTCACGCTGGATATCCAACATAAGGAAGGCACTCCACTTCCGCGCTTCGAGCCCGGTCAATTCAATATGCTGTACGCATTTGGCTGTGGTGAGGTCCCGATTTCCATGAGTGGGAAAGCCGAGGACAGCGGCGGATACGTGCACACAATCCGGACCCACGGACTCGTCACCCAATCCCTGGAGCGCTTGCGCGAAGGAGATTTACTCGGGGTGCGAGGTCCATTCGGCCAAGGCTGGCCGATGCATAAAGCCGATGGCAAAGACGTGTTGATCGTGGCCGGCGGGTTGGGGCTGGCGCCACTGCGGCCGGTGATATACAGCCTGCTCTCGGGCGCCCAGACTTGTCGCAGCCTGCGACTGTTTTACGGTGCCCGGCGTCCTCAGGAAATGCTGTATACAGATGAACTCCGCAGTTGGGGCGCACAAATCCAGCAGGTTCTCTCTGTAGATCATGCGGATGACGCCTGGAGTGGCGCGATTGGCGTTATTACCGGGCCACTTGCAGGCACCGAGATTGATTGTGATAACACCATTGTCTTCCTCTGTGGTCCCGAAGTGATGATGCGGTTTTGTATCCAGACACTGACGGGCAAAGGTATTTCGGATTCTGCAATCTATCTGTCCATGGAACGGAATATGAAATGTGCCACCGGGCATTGCGGACACTGCCAGTGGGGACCGCAGTTCGTGTGTAAGGATGGGCCGGTATTCGATTACGGGAGCGTGAAGCAATGGTTCAACATTCGCGCGCTCTAGGCGCCGCGCCACCCAAGCCGAAGCTTGCCGTGTGGAAGTTCACTTCCTGTGACGGCTGTCAGTTGAGCCTGCTGGACTGCGAAGACGAATTATTGGCGCTGGCGGACAATATTGAGATTGCCTACTTCATGGAAGCGTCCAGCACCCAACTCCCCGGACCCTATGACCTTTCCCTGGTTGAGGGTTCCATCACCACCGCTGAAGAGCAACAGCGCATCCGCGACATTCGCGCCCAGTCCCGAGCCCTCGTCGCAATCGGTGCCTGCGCCACAGCGGGCGGGATACAGGCACTCAGGAATTTTGCGGACGTAGATGGATTCATCGCTGCGGTGTATGCCCATCCGGAATATATCGCTACTCTCAAAACCTCAACCCCTGTGAGCAGCCACGTGGCGGTCGATTTCGAGTTGAATGGGTGTCCGATCAATAAATATCAGCTGCTGGAAGTGATCAGCGCATTTTTGCATCGGCGCCCACCGCAGGTGCCAGCACACTCTGTATGTATCGAGTGCAAACAACGCGGCAATATCTGCGTGTGGGTAGCCCATGGAACCCCGTGTATGGGACCGGTAACCCAGGCGGGCTGTGGCGCTATCTGCCCCAGCTACCACCGTGGTTGCTACGGTTGCTACGGCCCAAAGGAAAACAGTAATACCGCATCCCTGTGCCACTGGTGGGAACAGGAGCTGGGTGCGGACAAGGCCACGGTGATCCAGAACCTGCGCAATTTCAACGCGGCGGCACCGGTATTCGATGCTGCCAGCCGCAATCGGGAAGGCCAGGATGACCAGGAGTAAGACCGTCAAGGTCGATTATCTCGCCCGTGTCGAAGGGGAGGGGGCGCTGTATATCAGCTACGACGAAGATGGTGTGCACGAGGTAAAACTCAAGATTTTCGAGCCGCCCCGGTTTTTTGAAGGTTTCATGCGCGGACGCGACTACCGGGAGGCGCCGGATATTACCGCACGCATTTGCGGAATCTGTCCCGTTGCCTACCAGATGAGCGCAGTCCATGCGATCGAGAATGCACTTGGGCTCAGTCTCTCTCCGGAGTTGCACGCCCTGCGACGCTTGATGTATTGCGGGGAGTGGATCGAGAGCCATACGCTGCATATCTATATGTTGCATGCGCCAGATTTCCTCGGGTATCCCAGTGGCGTCGCTATGGCCAAAGATCATCCAAAAACCGTGCAGGACGGTTTGAAGATGAAAAAGGCAGGTAACGAGATAGTGCGTTTGCTAGGAGGGCGTGAGGTCCACCCGATCAATGTGCGGGTGGGCGGATTCTACCGACTACCTACGAACCCCGAGCTGGCTGAGTTACGGGGCAAGTTGCTGCGTGCTAGAGAACTGGCCATTGAAACCGTACGCTGGGCGGCTTCACTGCCTATTCCGGACTTTGCACGGGCACCTGAAAATACCTATGAGTTTGTCGCGCTATCAGACCCGCAAGAATACCCGATGAATCGCGGACGTATCGTATCTACGCACGGGCTCGATATTGCCGCGCGCGACTACGATGATCACTTTTACGAGACACATGTCGAATACAGTAATGCCCTGCACAGTGAGCGGGTGGGGCGGGGAGCTTACTTCGTCGGCCCTATGGCCCGGTATAACCTGAATTACGAGCGGCTGTCACCGCTGGTAAAGCAAATCGCGGGTGAGGTGGGCTTCCCGTCTTTTTGTTCAAATCCCTTTGCCAGCATTGTGGTACGCAGCCTGGAAGTACTCTATGCGTTCGACGAGGCAGTGCGGATCATCGACAACTACCGGGCGCCACAAGCCCCGTATATTGACACAGCACCGAGGCCATCCACGGGGTGTGCCGCAACGGAAGCGCCGCGAGGCCTGCTTTTCCATCGCTATGGTATCGACGCATCCGGCGAAATAAATGATGCAAAAATCGTCGCCCCCACATCCCAGAACCAGAAAACCATCGAAGATGACCTGCGACTGATGCTACCCCAGTACATGCATCTCGCAGAGGCTGACCTCCAGGCCCGCTGTGAACAGGCCATTCGCAACTATGATCCCTGCATTTCCTGTTCCACCCACTTCCTCAAGCTGCATCTGGATCCGGTGAGGCCAGGATCGTGAGTGACTGGGCCATCATCGGCGTCGGGAACCGGTTTCGAGGGGATGATTCCGTCGGACCCTACGTTGTGCATCGCCTGCGCAGCCAGCTGACGCCATCCATTCCCTGCATAGAGAACAATGGCGACATGACCAATCTGATTGAGGACTGGAGAGATCGGCACGTCTGCCTTGTCGACGCAGTACAGACTGCAGCCTATCCGCCTGGGGAAGTGGTGCGTCTCAATGGTCTCAAACAGGATATTCCAGCGAGCCTCTGTCGTACCTCCAGCCACGGCCTGAATATTGGCGAAGCGCTGGAATTGGCAAAGGCATTGGAGGCCATGCCGGCACACCTCGATATCTATGCAATCTGTGGACGGGATTTTTCATTCAGCGCAGGTCTGTCGGCGCAGGTGAAGGCAGCGGCGCAACAGGTGATGCGGGAAATTATTGAAAAAATACAGCTACAGACAGGAGGTCTGTAATGCACGAACAGTCACTCATCAGGAATCTGGTGAATACGATTCAGGGGCTCGCAGCGGAAGAAAACGCCCGCGTGTTGGCCGCTAAACTGCGGCTGGGCGCGCTCGCGCATATCTCGGCTGATCATCTGCGTGAACACTTTGAGCGGGAAACCGACGGAACAACCCTGCAAAACTTGCGGTTGGACATTGTCGAGCAGTCGGATATCCATCATCCCGAAGCCCAGGACATCATTCTGGAAAGTCTCGAGTTTCAAGCGGACGATGAACAACAAAACCCGTGAGCGACGCCGCTTACAACTCACCGGTATTGTTCAGGGGGTTGGATTCCGGCCGTATATCTATCGCCTGGCAGGGCGTTACGGCCTGTGCGGATGGGTCGCCAACGATACCGCGGGCGTTAGCCTCGAAGTACAGGGGAGCAAACTTCGTCTGCGCAGGTTTACTCAGTGCCTGCCGCGGGAACTGCCGCCCCATGCAGAAATCCACTCCCTGACCAGCGAACAGATACCGCTGCAAGAAGATACGGGATTCACCATCCGGGAGAGCAATACTCGCGCCGCTCTCGCAGCACTCATATTGCCGGATCTGGCGCCCTGTGATGCCTGTCTGCAGGAACTGTTCGATAAGCAAAACCGCCGATTCCGCTATCCCTTCCTTAACTGTACCCACTGCGGCCCACGTTTCAGTATTGTCGAGCGCCTGCCATACGATCGGGCAAATACCGCAATGGAGCGCTTCCCTCTTTGTCGAGACTGTCGCGCGGAGTACGCAGACCCCGGAAACCGCCGCTTTCATGCCGAACCCAATGCCTGTGCGGTGTGTGGGCCACAGTTGGCGTACTGCGCCGCGGATGGAACGCCGCTTGCCACCGGTGAAGCGGCCTTTCGGCAGGCGGCAGAAGCGATCCGAACCGGCCATATTGTTGCCATCAAGAACGTCGGCGGGTTCCAGTTAATCGCCGATGCCGCCCGGAGCGATGTCGTTGCAGGTCTCCGCCACAGGAAACGGCGTCCCCACAAGCCGTTTGCCTTGCTGTACCCGCACATAAACAGCGTACACAGAGACTGCTACGTTAGCGCGCAGGAAGAACAGCAGCTCCTTGCACCTGAGCGACCGATCCTAATACTGCGGGCCAGGTCAGTTGCGCGGGAAAACCTGTGCGAGCAGGTTGCGCCGGGCAATCCCAATCTCGGCGTGATGTTGCCCAGCTCACCGCTGCATTACCTGCTGATGCACGATCTGCCGCGACCGTTGGTTGCAACCAGTGGCAACCTCGCCGGAGAGCCAATCTGCATCGACAACCAAGAGGCATTGCAGAGACTGGCCCCGATTGCAGACGGGTTTCTGGTGCACAATCGGCAGATACTGCGCCCGCTGGACGATTCCATTGTTCGTGTGATGGATGGCCAACCTGTGATATTGCGTCGCGCGCGAGGGTACGTACCTCGTCCGCTCGGGCTGCCGGACAGGCCGGCACAGGGCGCCGAGATACTGGCCGCGGGTGCCGATCTTAAAAACACGGTTGCTGTTGCGCGCGGCAATACCGTATTTGCCAGCCAGCATATCGGCGACCTTGAGAATCGTATCGCCATGGCACACTTCGCAGCTACCGTTGATGACCTTACGCAATTGTACGGCGACAAGCGTGCCGACTTGGAAGCGACCCGTGTGACCTGTGATCTGCACCCGGGCTTCCTCTCTACCCGATGGTGCCAGGGGCGTGCTGGCCAGTTAATGCACGTACAGCATCACGTGGCCCATTTCTTTTCATGCCTCGCAGAGCATGCTGACCCTGGACCGGCACTGGGTATCTGTTGGGACGGGACGGGTTTCGGCGAGGACGGGACACTGCGCGGCAGCGAGTTTCTCTACTGGAACGGTGCCGACAAGGTGCAAAGGCTGGCGAGCCTGCGGGAATTTCCTCTGCCCGGGGGGGAACGGGCGATACACGATCCTCGCCGTACCCTGGCCGGGCTGTTAATGGAGCATCTCGGCCCAAATGCACTACATCCTGCGAGCGAATCTGGCGCGCTACTGCGGCAAAAATTCAGTGCGCAAGAACTGTCAAATCTCGCACGCATTCTGGCTGGAAAACTCAATACTCCCACTTGCTCCAGTGTCGGTCGGCTGTTCGATGCCGTATCCGTACTGCTTGGCCTCGTGGAAGCCACCACGTTCGAAGGCCAGGCGGCAATGGCCCTGGAGTTTGCGGCACAACAATCAGAGCACGGCACCTGCTACCCGTTTGCGTTGCATCAGGAGGGCGCTGTCTGGAAGCTTGACTGGGGTCCAATGCTTGCGGCCCTGATCGAGGACCAGGCAAGCGGAGCAACGATCCCCTACATGACCATCGCATTCCACAACACGCTTGCGCAGATGGCGCTTTCCGTAGCCATACGCTTTGCAGAGAACAAAGTCTTCCTGTCCGGAGGTGCGTTCCAGAACAAGCGGCTACTGGAAACAACCTCAAAACTGTTGCGCGACGCCGGGTTTCGGGTGCACAGCCATAGCAAGGTTCCCCCGAATGACGGTGGTATCGCTGTTGGACAGATTTACTACACCCGTTGTATTGGTAATAACACCGGCCCATCCATGGCAAATGGAAAAGCCGAGCGTGAAACCCAGTAATCAACAAGGTACCAGAGGAGGGTAGTCACCCGTGTGTCTTGGGATTCCCGGTCTTGTAGAAGAAATACTGAATAGTGAACCCCTCGAACGCAGTGCGCGGGTTCGGTTCGGCGGTATCAGCAAGGAAATCAATATCGCCTTTGTGCCGACAGCCGCGATTGGTGACTATGTAATCGTGCATGTGGGGTTTGCGATTAGTGTCATTAATGAAAGCGAAGCAAAGCGGGTATTTCGCTATCTAGAGGAAATCGGAGATCTGGAAGATCTCGAGTGATGTCACCAGGGGAATATCCGATGAAATATCTGAATGAATATCGCGGGCGAGAAAGCATACAGAAGATTGTTGCTGAGTTGCATCGTACCACCACCCGCGCCTGGACATTGATGGAAGTCTGCGGCGGTCAAACACATGCGATCGCCAAATATGGATTACAGCAGTTACTTCCGCCGCAGATAGAGCTGTTACATGGCCCTGGCTGTCCGGTGTGTGTGACATCATTGGATATCATCGATCAGGCAATTGCCATTGCCTCGCGACCTGATGTGATCTTCTGTTCTTTCGGCGATATGCTGCGGGTTCCCGGAACGGATCGGGACCTGTTGGCGGTAAAGGCCGCTGGTGGGGATGTGCGAACGGTTTATTCACCAATGAATGCACTGGAGCTCGCGCGGACACACCCCGATCGCCAGGTTGTGTTTTTTGCAATCGGCTTTGAAACGACGGCACCCGCGAATGCCATGGCGGTGTACCAAGCCCAACGGCAAGGCGTAACCAATTTTTCCCTGTTGGTATCGCAGTTCCTGGTCCCCCCGGCCATAGACACCATCTGCGCCGATGCGGACTCGCGGGTTCAGGGGTTTCTTGCCGCCGGGCATGTCTGTGCAATTACGGGCTTTGAAGATTACCTGCCACTCGCGAACAAAATACGGCGTCCCATCGTGGTTACCGGGTTTGAACCTCTGGATATTCTCGAAGGTGTCCTGATGTGTGTGCGTCAGCTGGAGCAGGGCAAGTATGAAGTTCAGAACCAGTACGCACGCGCGGTTTCCAGCGAAGGTAATATCCCCGCGCGGGAGATGTTGCAGCGGGTATTTGAAATATCTACCCAGAGCTGGCGCGGGGTGGGGGAGATCAACAGCAGCGGATTGCGGTTGCGCCAGAAGTTCGCTGCCTTTGATGCCGGCCAACGATTCCCGATGGATTTCCAGAGTCGGGAGGACACCAGTGGCTGTATCAGTGGGCGGATCATGCAAGGCCTGAGCAAACCCGATGACTGTCCGCACTTCGGTAACAGGTGCCGTCCGCAAAGCCCTCTGGGCGCGCCGATGGTATCTACCGAAGGTCCCTGCGCGGCCTATTATCGATACGGCACTCGCCCACATCATCACGAGGAACCCCGCCATGAACATTGAGTGTCCGCTTCCGCTGGATCAATTGGCCACTGAATCCGAAGAAGTGATTCGGCTGGGCCATGGCAGCGGCGGGGAACTTACCCAGCGTTTACTGCGGGATTTTATTTTTCCCTATATCGACAATCGTTGGATTCAACAGGGGCATGACAGCGCAAGCTTGCCGGTAGACAAGGGGAGCCTGGTCTTCACCACCGACTCTTTCGTAGTGTCTCCGCTGTTCTTCCCCGGTGGCGATATTGGAAAGCTCGCCGTCTACGGCACGGTCAACGATCTGGCCATGAGTGGCGCCCGTCCCAAGTACCTGAGTTGCGGGCTGATTCTGGAAGAGGGGCTACCGATCAAGACCCTGGTACGCATCATGTATTCCATGGGCAATGCCGCTGCAGAAGTCGGGGTACAGCTGGTAACTGGCGATACAAAAGTAGTGGAGAGGGGCAAGGGTGACGGGATCTATATCAACACCTCTGGCATTGGCGTGCTCCAGGCTACTCGGGAAATCTCTCCGCAGCAGATCGCTGCTTCCGATGTGATCATCCTCTCCGGCGATATTGGCCGGCACGGGATGGCGGTCATGGCTCAGCGTGAAGGCCTCGAGTTTGAAAGCCCGCTGCTCAGCGACTGTGCGTCACTGTGCGATCCCGTCGCGGCGCTGTTGGCGGCCGGAGTCGAGGTTCACTGTTTACGGGATCTCACACGGGGTGGGCTTGCTACCGCGCTGGTGGAACTGGCGGAGACTTCAGGTATGGGCATACAGGTCGAGGAAGATTGTATTCCGGTCAGTGAACCAGTGCAGGGCGCCTGCGAGCTGCTCGGGCTCGATCCCATGTATGTCGCCAACGAAGGACGCTTCATCCTGTTTGTGCCGGCGCAACAGCAACAGCAAGCGCTTGAGATCCTGGCAGCGATTCCGGTCTCCACAGGCAGTTGTGTCATTGGTCAGGTCCGTAGCCTGACCAGTGCGGATGTCACCCTGCGGAATCCAATAGGCTGTGAACGGCTACTGTACCGTCTACCCGGTGAGCAGTTGCCCAGAATTTGCTAGCTCGTCGGACCGTCGCTTTATCTGAGCATCTGAGAACTGGCCCACAGTTTGCATCAAATTCAAGTCGGGCCGGAGCCTGTTACTTTTGGCTACGCCGCCGACATGATTTCCTCCGCAAGCGTGACCATTTGGTCCTGCGGGAGCGATGTTAGCTGCAGGGACGCTAGCCTAGATTTGTGAGGTGTTTATGCGGGGTGAATTCCTGCAACAGCTGTTGCCCAGTTTTTACAGATCTGCCGAACAGCCCGGCAACTGGTGTCACGCGCTGGATCTGATTCGCGATGAGATGCAATTGGGCAGTGTCGTGGTACAGATGCTGCGACGGGATGGCGATCGCCTGACCCAGGAGTGGGTCGCGCGTGATTCAATATCCACGACGCACGCCGAATCTCACGATTGCCTGGTCAACAACGATGAAAACCCCCGTCTTGACCTGAGTGACGTGCAACCGCCAGTGGCGGACAGCACCGTCATTCGCGACGAATGCCAGAAGACGGCAGACAGCCCACGCTTCAAAGCCCTCCGGGAACGTATGCAGTTACTGGGATTGGGCCGACCCGCGATCCTCGGCGTCCGCTACGGGGAGGATCGCAACCTGTGTATGATTCTTCACCGGCGCTACGACGATGCCAGAGAGTTCAGTGAGGGCCAGGAAAGGTTCCTGCATTTACTGACCCCCCATCTCAAACAAACGGTTTCCCTTCAGGATAAAATCGGCCAGCTGCAGGAGCAGAGCCAATTCCTGAGTCATTCCCTTGACCAGTTCAATACCGGCGTGCTGGTCCTCGATGGCGCTGGAGAGTTGCGCTGGGCCAATACCCTTGCCCGCCAGGTGCTTGGGCGGAGCCAACATGTATCCCAGGCCGGAAGCCGGTTGCGCTGCAGTTCCCGCGAAGACCAACAACTGCTTGATGAACTGATAGAGCACGCGAGAAAGGAGCCCTGCGGGCGATTTGTGGGAAAGATCGGGCCCGAATGGAATGCTCCGCTACAATTATTGGCTGTGCCGATCCGGGCCGGCACGTCCCCAGGAATTGTGCTCTACATTTCAGAAAGTGGAGTCAAAACCGATCTTTCGGCGCTTGAAATCGTGCGCTTGTTCGGGCTGACGCCCGCCGAGGCCAGGCTCGCGGTTGCGCTCTACGAAGGGTGCGCAGTGAACGAGTACGCAGCGAAGCAGGGAATTTCCTCGGGCACTGCGCGGATACAGTTGAAAAGTATCTTCTCCAAACTCGGTGTCCATCGTCAGCCCGAACTGGTGCGGCTGCTGGGCGCCTCGATTTCCGCGAAGACCCTGCACAGCGTTAACTGACCTCACTCCTTCCCGGTGAACATTTTCCGGCCGGGCCATCTGGCCGGTGTTCATTCCTATCCCCGTATCTGCCTCTCCGCCTTCCCATATTTACACCCTCATATCTCATATTGGATATGACACCCCGTCCACGGCTCCCTAGCATCTTACAGCGACTGAGACAGAACGCTGTCCGGGCTTTCCAGGAGTAAATGGACGATGACCAAAACCCATAAAAAACGCTTTCTAATCAACCTTGCCTGCATCGCTACTGCGGGTCTAATACCGGTAATGGCGAGCGCACAGCTTGCTGTTGACCCCCATATTGCCGAGGTCGGGCCGGAGTCCGATGTGCCGGTAGCTATCCAGAATGCCCGCTGGCATATGAATGATGCCGATATCAACGTGCTCACGTTCCGCAGTATGGAAACCCTGTTTACCACCCGGACCGTGGCCCGCTCGGGCAATGTGTCCACACTGCCTCGCGAGGATAGCGCGCTCGACTTCAACTACCAGTTCGAGGGCAGGACTTACAAGCCGGAGGAGTTCCTCGATCGAACCTACACCAATGCCATGCTGGTGATGAAAAACGGAAAGATCGTCTACGAGAACTATCTCAACAACAGTAAGGCGGACACGCATTTTATGGGCTGGTCGATGACCAAATCCCTGACTTCGCTGTTAGTCGGTATTGCTGTTGAAGAGGGCCGTATCCGCTCACTGGACGATGATATTACCGATTACCTGCCCGAGCTGAAGAGTGGCGCCTACAAGGGGGTCACCATCCGTCAGGTTTTGCAAATGCGCTCAGGGGTTGATTACGAGGAGAGCTATGACTTCGACAGCCCGGGGATCGCTGCGCGCAACCATATCCAGGCGCTGGTGAAGAATGTTGTGCGCTTTGTCGACGCCGCACGTGACATCGAACGCGCGCATCCGCCCGGCAAAGTATTTCAGTACAAGACCATTGATACCGCTGTACTGGGGCTGCTGGTTGAGCGGGTGAGCGACGGCGGCACGCTGGCCTCATATATGGCAAACAGGCTCTGGGAGCCTCTGGGCGCGGAGTCAGATGGCTTCTTCATTATGGATGGGGAGCCCGGTGTTGGCCGCGAGTTCAGTGGCGCTGGCTTCAATGCCACCCTGCGTGATTACGCGAGGATAGGCGAACTGATGCTGAACGAAGGAGAGATTAATGGTCGTCGAATTGTTTCTCGTGATTGGGTCAGGGAATCGGTAAAGCCCGCGGGCCCGGAAGAAGGACCGATGGATTACGGCTACCAGTGGTGGACAGTATCCAAAACGCCCGCGTACTCCGCAATCGGCTTGCAGGGGCAATTCATTTTCGTCGATCCATCCACCGATACGGTCATCGTCAAGCTCAGCTATTTCCCGCCGGAAGACAAGGACGAGGCGGCCATGCGTGAGACGTTCAGCTTCTTTGAGGCCGCATCGAAGTGGGAGCCGGGAAAGGGCAGGGGTTAACCGGCGGCGCTGGAGCAGGGACGCTCCAACCTATATGGAATACGAGAACCAGAAACCATGCGATCCATCCATTTGAAAAGAATAAGTATCGCCAAATAAGGAAATGACCATGAAGCAGAACAAGATCCTACTTGCTACGCTACTGGGCTCTGCCAGCAGCTATGTACTCGCTCAGACTAGTGATCCCGCGGCCGAGGCACCAAGAGTAGCCGCATCCACCGTCGAAGAAGTGGTGGTGACCGCGCAACGGCGTGAAGAGAGCCTGGAAGATATCCCGATGTCCGCCACGGCATTCAATGGCGAAATGTTGAAAAACCTCGGCGTGAGCAAGGTCCAGGATCTCCAGTCCGCTTCTCCGTCACTCTCCATTACGGATACCGGCCCGACCCTGAGTGTAAATATTCGCGGTATCGGCATTGCCACCAATACGCCGAATGTCACCGCAGGTGTTGCCACCTATATCGATGGACTCTTTCAGCCTCCCATTGTGCAGTCAAACAGTTTCTACGATATCGGATCTGTAGAAGTACTGCGCGGCCCACAGGGCACCTTTGTCGGTAACAACTCTACCGGTGGGGCTATCTTTATCAACACCCGGTCTCCCGCACTTGGAGAATTTGGGGGTTACGCAGAAACATCGTTCGGTAACTACGACAGCCTCGGATTCGAGGGCGCGGTCAATATTCCCATTACTGAAGACCTGGCCGTGCGCTTCGCGGGCCTGTCCCGAAATCGCGAAAGCTACTACGAGGATATCGGGCCGCTCGAGAACGAGGCAGGAAAGCTGGAAGAATACAGTGGCCGAGTTGGCATACTGTGGAACCCGGAAAACCTCGAAATGCTATTCAAGGCGCAAACCAACAAGCGCAAGACGGGAGGCTATCCTGCGCAGCCGATCTCCGGAACCACCTACGGAGCGTTCCGCATTGATGATCCATTCACCTACGCCTTTGATGAAGATGTGGCCTACGAAGACAGCGGGGACATGTATAGCCTGAAGCTGGACTACGCATTGGCAAATGGGCTGCAGCTTCGGTCGGTGTCCGGCTATCAGGACAAGGCCATCTCGAATATCTCAGACCTGGATGGGTCGACCGCACCGGTCATGGCAAACGGCGATATCGTCGAAGATTATTTCGCCAACGAAAAACAGCTGAGCCAGGAGATCAACCTCATCTCACCAGTCGACGGCCCGTTTGACTGGGTACTGGGTGCCTACTATCAGGAAACTGATATTGACATCATGATTGTCGATACACAGGCCGGCTTTCCAACCGATATACCCGGAGGCAACCGTCGAAAAGTCACCGGGCTATTCGCCCAGGGTAATTATGAATTCCTGCCCTCCTGGGAACTGCAGACCGGACTGCGCCGATCCACATATGCGGTCGAAGGGCACGGTGGCATTTTCGTGGGCCGCGGTATCCCCGGATTCCCAGCAGAAGGCCTGCAGGTGGGCGATCTCGGCGGCGAATACAAGGACGACCAGATTACCGGGAAGCTCGCATTAAACCGCTACCTGGATAGTGGCTTGGTGTATGCGCAGGTGTCCACGGGCTACAAGCCGGGCGGATTCAACTCTATTTCGTCAGAGTTCGATGCAGAAACCGTAACCAGTTATGAGTTTGGCTGGAAGTTCAGCGCATTTGACGATCACATACGCACCCAGTTGACCGCGTTCTACAACGATTACCAAGACTTCCAGTTTGCGGTACTGGAGCCTTCTACCGGTGTAGAGGGGTCGGAGAATATCGCAGACATGACCATCAAGGGGCTGGAAGCGCAGGTTCAGGCGCAGCTTGGGAACTGGTCAATCATCGGTAATCTCGGTTACACCCAGTCGAACCTGCCAGCCCAGACCTTTATCAACGCGCGGGCGCTCCCCGGCAGTTCACTCGGTCCTCAGTGCCCCGAAGGTATGCCATCCATACCGCCAGTGTGTTTCGATTACGGGCCCTTTATGGAGACAACCGCGGGTGGTGATGCGCTGTACGCACCGGAACTAACATACAACCTCTCGGTAAGTTACGAATATACGCTCGATGGCGGTCTCTACCTTACGCCTCAGATCAGCTATTCCCATATAGACCGACAGTACTCCTACCTCGCGTACTCACCAGAGTCTGATGTCCTGGCCAGCCGCAACCTGCTCAATGCCAGCATATCCCTCACGGACGACCAGTGGAAAGTGTCCGCCTATGGCAGCAACCTGACCGATCAGCAATACGTCTCCGGCCAGTTTGGCATCACTGAATTCTACGGCGCGCCTCGGGAATACGGACTGCGTCTGAGTATCGCTTTCTAACGAAAAAAAATCTTGACCCTAATGGCTACTCCCTTTGCCGGATTGTCGCGACGCAATCCGGCTTTTTTCAGGGAGAGATGTCGTCGCGGAGGTACCATGCCTGTAAAACTAATTCCTGTCTTGCGCCACCGCGTCCTCAGCGTGCTGGTATCCATTCTGTTTACCACGGGGGTAGCTGCGGACAGCAGGTATGCGGATCGCGTTTTACTCGATGCCCGGGTCTACACGGTTGATCCGGCCAGGCCAGAAGCGAGCGCAATCGCGATTCGAAATGGAACGTTTGTCTTTGTGGGAGACACCGATGGCGCCAAATCGTGGATCGGGCCAGAGACCGTCGTAGAGACGCTAAACGGCCGGCTGGTGTTGCCAGGGCTCATTGACGGCCACACTCACCCGGGAATTCTGTCCCTGTTTGCCTCTACAGATATGGTGGCAGCGCCAGACCCGGAACCGGCGGCGTTACTGGAGTGGCTGGATAGCTATGCGAGCGAAAATCCGCAGATACCATTCATTATTGCCGGTTTCTGGCGCACCGCCGACTTTGGCATTAAGGGCCCGCACAAAGCGCGCCTGGACGCAGTAATCAGCGATCGTCCGGTAGCGCTGATGGACGATTCTGGCCACAGTATGTGGCTGAATAGCAAGGCCCTGGAGGTGATGAAAATCGGGCCGGATACCCCGGACCCTGCACCGGGACTTGCCTACTACCAGCGGGGTAAACACAACGAGCCCACCGGCTGGATCAAGGAATTCAGCTCCGCGCCGATCCAGGAGCGGGTGTTGTCCGAGGCAACCACGGCCGATCTCACAGCCAACCTCGAACACTTTCTTCGTTATCTTTCCAGCCAGGGAGTCACCAGCCTGTACGACGGCGGTAACCTCGGACTGCACGACAAGGTCTATAGCGTGCTGGCGAAGCTGGACAGGGAAGGGCGCCTGCCACTTCGTTACGAGGGTAGCTACCACGTGCATCTCCCGGACCAGGTTGATCGCGCTGTCGCGGAAATCAAGCGACTGCACAAAACGTACGGCGGCAGCAACCTGCAATTCAATACCGTAAAGATTCATTTCGACGGTGTGCACGAAATCCGGACATCCGCGCTGCTACAGGATTTTACCGACGATGCCGGAAACCACGGCGGCACGCTCTTTGACGAAGATCGACTGGTCGAATTTATCGGCGAACTGCATCGGGCAAAGCTTGATCTGCATATGCACGTCGTAGGTGACAGGGCAACACGGGTAGCGCTGGATGCCTATGAACGTGCGAAGCAAAGTGGATGGAACTACCCGCGTCTTACCCTGTGTCACCTGGAGCTTGTGAGTGAGGAGGATATCCCGCGGTTTGAACAACTTGGCGTAGTGGCGAACTTTACCCCGCATTGGTTTGGCGACCTTTTCCAGGGAGCGGCGTCCAGCCTGGGATCGCGCAATGAGCAGAAAATGCGTGCGAAGTCATTCTTTGACGCGGGTGCGACCGTGAGTTTTTCCAGTGATGTGGTAGTGCCAGAAGAAATGGATCGTGCAACGCCATTTCTCGGTATGCAGATCGGTCTTAATCGTCAGGATCTCGAGGGGGGTGAACAGGCAAAAATCATGCAACCGGTGTCCGAGAGATTGACTCTGGCACAGCTTATCCGTGGATACACCATAAACGGGGCTTACCAGCTCAGGAGATCCGCATCCCGGGGCTCGATAACCGCAGGTAAATCCGCAGACCTGGTGATTATGCAGGACGACGTTTTTTCCCTGGATACATATCGGATTCATCAGGTCGCTGTGTATCGGACCATGCTGGCGGGAGACTACGTGTACACCTCCGCGGCATCGCAGGTTGAACAGAAAAATTAACACACAATTTAACCGAAACTAGATCAATACAGGAGTGATTAGCGTGGCCACTGACATTACAAAGAGAGCGACTTTACGGGGCATGGCTGGTGTCATCGGCGCTGCGGGCATAGGTGGCTTCGGCCTTGCCGGTTCTACCGCGAGCAGGGCACAGTCACTGGGCAATATTCCAGAGGAGCGGCAACTCTCTGCAGAGCTGGTGCTGCAAATCCATGTGGCTCTCGGCGAAACCGAGGATATGGGACAAACCGCTGAGGGCCACCGCATCAATTACCCGATTATTGGGGGCCATTTCAGCGGCCGCGGACTCAAGGGGAAAGTGATTCCCGGCGGTGCTGACATGTCAGTGGAACGTTCTGATGGCGTTACCATGATCAATGCGCTCTACCGGCTACGGACAGACGATGGAGCAAGCATCATTATTGACAACGCAGGTATCTGGCGCCCCAACAGTAGCGGATTAAGTAAGATGAAGGCGGGGGAAAAACTGCTGCCCGACGATTTCTATTGCCTGACCTCACCAAAATTCAAAACTCCCTCAGGTAAGCACAACTGGCTTACGCAGAATATCTTCGTGGGCTCTATCGACGATGTGGCGGGCGAAAACGCGGTACTCATCGGATGTTATCTGATGAGCCAGACGGCCTGAATATTCAAGCTATATGACTCATATGTTTTCCAGCGGCGCCGGCGCAGCTAGTCGCTACTCCATTGGTGTTGTGGTGGTGACTGGTATGCTGATAGGAACGCTGTTTACACTGTTCGTGTTGCCGACCGTTTACAGCTTATTGGCAAGGGATCACAGTCAGGTGGCGGGTTCAGAGCGTGCCGAAGGCCTTGCTCACGAAGACGTGAAACCGGCATAAGTCGGCTTCACCCCCTAAAAAGAGCGGCTCCCGGTGTGTACTGTTTATCCATACCTGTAAAACTGCACACACCGAGAGCCGATTTAATCGTTCTGGCCTAGGTTTCAGAATCAGAATAGATCCAGTAGGTATATACGTAGGCGACCAGAATGGGGAGTGATTGGCTCAGCTCAGTCTTCAGCGGTCGATCGGCGGCCTCGGATATCGAACACAGACACAGCAGGCGGGGCACGCACACGCCGAACTTTACCCCCCCACATAACAGCATGTGGTTCGCATAATATAGATTATGTTAAATTGTATATTTGGACAGAGATTAGGATCGAGATGTGGATTATCAAAGGTTTACGCGCCTTGTGAATACACGTCGTGAGGTGCCCTAAAAACTGTCACGAAAACCCCGTTTCTGGCGCCTGAAACGCTGGGGAAAACCGGGGTTCTCCAGTAGGATTCGCCCTCTTTTTCGAGGGGGACTTTATGACTACAGGAGAACAAATTTTTCACGCCATTGAACGCCTTTCTGTTGCACTTTCCAGCTGGGAGGAATTCAAAACGACGTTAAAGGATGCCTTTTTGAATGAGGGCACGGAGTACAGTCTGGCGGAGCAACTTGTCGGTATTATCGATGAGCATCTGAAAGCTAATTATAGCGGCGACTATCACTTGAGTCTGGTGCGGTTGATTACTAAGCAACATGACCCCGAACAGCCGCTTCTTCAGAATACCGCGGTGACGAGTGCATTCCGTCAGTACATGTCGTTCTATGTAGATGCGTCTATTCCGGAACCGGCGTACGCCGTCCACCATTAAGGTGTGCCAGTATTATCAGTGTATTCGGCTCTCATCTGCTTGAGAAAGTCGGGAATGCGGGATTCCAGCCAATACCGCGGTTGCCATAGGCTGCCACTGATAAAGCCGACATGTCCGCCGCGCTTGCTGACTTCCAGGGTGACTTCACTACTGATTTCGTCGCTGGTGGGAATTGCGGTGGGACAGACAAATGGGTCGTCCTGCGCATGAACAATCAGCGTTGGTGTGCGAATATTTTTGATAAACGGTTTGCTCGACGCGCGCGTGTAGTAGTCATCTACGCCGCTAAACCCGTGCAGTGGCGCGGTAAATTGATCATCGAAGCTCCTGAAATCACTAAAGAACCTCGATTCATTCAATACAGGCATCTGCTGCGCAAGTTCCGGATCTCGCGCCTTGTTGCGCAGACTCTGTTTCAGACTTTGCAACAAGTGGCGCTGGTACACCTTGGAGAACCCCTGCCCCATACGGCGGCTGGAAGCGTGCAGGTCCAACGGCGCTGACACAGAAACGGCAGCAGACAATAGCGTCTGGTTGCCATCTTCACCCAACCACTTCAACAGCACGTTGCCACCCAGTGAATAGCCTACGGCCATCAGTGGTGTACCGGGAAACTTTTCCCTGAGGTGTCTAGCCAGCCAGCGGGGATCTTCGCTATCGCCACTGTGATAAGCACGCGGCAATAGATTGGGCACGCCGCCGCATCCTCGAAAATGCATGACGGCGACCTGAAAACGTTTTTCCAGCAGCGACTGCATCAATCCCTGCACGTACGGCGATTCCACGGATCCCTCAAGACCGTGAAGTACCAGTACGATGGGTCGATTGGGATTATCTTCAAGCTGAGCGGGTGTATGGAGCGCCAGCCGGTCGCTGTCTGGGGTGGTAAGCCACTGGCACTGGGTTCTAATCCAGGGCTTGGGCCGATGGAAGCGTGGGAATATGGTCTGCAGATGACAGTTGCCGAGCCCGACCGCGGGCTCAAATGGCTTGACGCTCAAAGTACTTTAGCCCTTCGTACATTAGGAAGGGCTGCAAGACTACCGCCGGACCGAATGCTTTGCCAGTTCAAGATGCCTCAGGCGCGGTGACTTTTTCGTAAAAACGGTAGCCGCCATCCGACAGAATGGAATAGACCACATAAGGTTCGAAATCCCCTCCTCGGTACATACCGGGGCTCCCCTGTGGCATTCCCGGCACCGACAGACCGATGCTGTCTTTAGGCGGGTTGGCGAGAAATTTCCTAATCAGGCGCGCCGGCACATGTCCTTCGAACACGTATTTATTATTCCAGACCCCGGTATGGCAACCCTGCATGGTTGCGGGCACACCCCATTGCCGTTTGAACTCAGCAGTGTCCAGCCCGTTTTCACTGCTTACGCTGAATTGATTTTGCTCGAGATGCTTCATCCACTCTTTACAACACAGGCAGAACGGGGACTTGTAGACCACAATATCGGTGTTAGCGCCCTGCTCTGCCACGCTTTGATTGGTGCTGCATGCACTGATAAAACTGACCGATAGCAATAACGCTATGTTGCGAATCGTGCGAATGAAAAAGGTACTGCGATTAGAGTACTTCGGCATAGTAAATTGCATAGTGTTGCTTATTATCTGTCCAGTAGTGCTTGGGACTAAAACCGGTTTTCTGAAGCAGTGCTTTCAGGCCCGGGAGCGTATATTTATGGCTGTTTTCAGTGTGAATGGTCTCCCCTTCCCGAAATTCGAAGTCCCGCCCTGCAACCGCCACCGTCTGATCCTTCAGACTCACAAGGTGCATTTCTACACGCTGGCGATGGGCGTGGTAAAAGGCCCGGTGGGCAAAGGCGCTGGTGTCGAAATTGCCGTTCAATTCGCAATTGATGCGCGACAACAGGTTCTTGTTGAACAGCTCAGTCACGTGCTCGCTATCGTGATAAGCGCGCTCCAAGACGACGGAATCTTTTACCAGGTCCGCCCCTAACAGCAGGCCATCCCCGGCTTTCAGGAATTGGGAAAACTGCCGCAATAGCGCAGTAGCCTGTTCCGGCGTGAAATTACCAATGGTCGATCCCGGGAAAAAAATAACGTTTTTGTGCGTGGTTTCCGGTAGATCCGCCCAGGCTTCAGGCGCAGTGAAATCACCGATTACCGGAGCAACCTCTAGCCCGGGTAATCTGGCCTGGATCCGCTGCTGGGCAGTGAGGAGAATCTCCGGGGATATATCCAGCGGATAGTAGGCCTGGGGGGATTCCATACAAGCCAGCAGGGGCTCGGCCTTCTCACAATTGCCCGCACCGGGCTCTACCAGCACCACTGACTCGCCAAGGAGGTCCGCCATTTCGGGCAGGCTTTCGCAAAAAATATTGGCCTCAGTGCGAGTGAGATAGTAATCCTCCAGCTCGCAGATTTCTTCAAAGAGCTTTGATCCGGCTTCATCGTAGAGATACTTACACGGGAGTGTCTTTTGTTGCCTGGTGAGGCCCGCCAAAACATCAGCTTCAAACTCCTGGAGATAGCCGCATTGCACTGCAGCCCCCTGCTCTGTCAGCACTGAATTCTGAACGGCCATGTCCACTAAAAATCTCCTGCCAGTCGAATACCGGTAAATTGCCAAGCTTGATGGGGATAGAAGAAATTACGATAGCTGATCCGGATATGATTGCGCGGTGTGATACAGGAACCACCGCGCAGAACCATCTGGTTGCACATGAACTTCCCGTTATATTCGCCCACGGCGTCGGCACTTGCCCTGAAACCCGGATAGGGTTGATACGCGCTCGAGGTCCATTGCCAGAGGTTCCCCAATAGCTGAGGCTCTGGGGAAGCCGGGGTCTCCGGGTGGGGCTGAAAACGGCCGGCTTCCAGCATGTTGGCGCGGCCAGCAGCATCCTTGCGGCAGTGTAGCCAGGCTGCAATTTCCCACTCGAATTCCGTCGGCAGTCGATGTCCAGCCCAGCTCGCAAACGCATCCGCCTCGTAAAAACTCACGTGGCACACGGGCGCCGTCAGGTCCAGAGGTTGCAGCCCACCAAGGGTGAACTGATACCAGTCGCCATCAATTTCCCGCCAGTACAGTGGCGCCTGCAACCCGCCCTGTTGCACGTGTGCCCACCCATCCGAAAGCCACAAGCGCGGCTCCTGATAACTCCCGTCCTGTAGAAATTCCAGATACTCGCCATTGGTGATCAATCGCGACTGCAAGCGAAATGCCTGCTGATAGCGCAGGTGCGCCGGACCTTCGTTATCGAAACAGAAGTCTTCGCCGTCACAACCCACGGTGTAATTATCTTCGGGCACCTTGAGCCATTCGCTCGGCAGACTGCCCCGCCCTCTGGGATCGCTCTCGAGATCATCCCGGTAGGCGGGCAATATGGGGTTTAATGAAAACGCATGCTTGATATCGGTAAGCAGCAATTCCTGGTGTTGCTGTTCGTGGTTGAGGCCCAGCACCAGTAAATTGGCGTGTTCCGTGGAGACATCTTCCTCCGTCAGCCACTGCTCAATGGCGCGATCAATACTGCGACGGTAGGCGAAAACTTCTTCTATGGAGGGGCGTGACAATAATCCGCGCTGGGGCCGCGAAAACGGTTGGCCGAGTGCGTTGTAATAGGAATTGAACAGGTGGTGATAGGCGGAATCGAAGGAGCAATAACCCGGCAGCAGCGACCGCAGGATAAATGTCTCGAAGAACCAGCTGGTATGGGCCAGGTGCCATTTACTGGGGCTGGCATCCGGCATCGACTGCAATTGCATGTCTTCCGACGTCAGCGGGTCGGTGAGACTTTCGGTTTCACTGCGGACCTTTTGATACCGTCCCAGTAAGGCGGCCCGCTCATCCAGAGATAGTTCTCTTTCGGGCTCGTGCCAATACAGGTGTGCCGAATTGTCAGTTACCTCCGAACCCGCTTCTGAAATCAGAATCATTCTTTGAGCCGTCAACTGCACTGGTTGCTATTGATCATACATCCATTGTGGCGTTTTCCCATGTGGATGCCGTGATTCTCGCGGCAATTGGCGCCAGGAATTTCGTCTTTCCCATTTATCTTCGGGCACAAAAAAGGGCCGGCAAGGCCGACCCTTTTCCTGCTTCACATCAGATGTGATCAGAAGCGAACGGTGAAATCCGCACCGTACATACGGGGCATGAAGCGCCACGCGGGGCTGGCACCAATCGCAGCACCGGTGCCGCCATAGCCACCAGCGATCTCTTCGTCGGTGACGTTCTGCACCCAAAGGGCTGCAGAGTAACGGTCGGAGGCGCTGTTCCAGCCTGCACGCAGGTTCATCAGCTGGTAGTCCGGGATCACACGAGCCGGATCGCTGATGGAGCCAACACGCTCATCGGTCCAGTTGTAATCACCGCGCAGCACAACATTCGCACCACTTGCCAGATCCCAGGAGTATTCAGCCATCAGGTTGAACTTGTTCTCCGGGGTTCCCACGCGGGGCTGACCTACGCGAGAGTTTTCCTCTTCGGTCTCACCGATAGACTCGATGATCTGGTAGCGGGTGTACTCGGTATCCAGGAAGGAGTAGTTACCCGCAATAAACAGGTTGTCGCTAGCTGCCCACTGGACTTCGAATTCTGCACCGCGACCTTCAGCATCGGCGTTACGCAGGTAGTAGTTCGGAATCGGCGCGCCAACCAGGTCCAGCTGTTGCAGGTTGTCGTAGTTGTACGCGAATACAGAAGCATTGAAGCGCACAGCGTTGTCGAACAGGCTGCTCTTCAGGCCGATTTCCAGGTTGGTGACGCTTTCCTGATCGAACGACGGGTCGATGCCCGGGGCTGCGCTGAAGCTGTTGAAACCACCCGCTTTAAAGCCATCTGCCAGGGAGATGAACGTCATCACATCGTCGTTCCAGCGGTAGTCCAGAACCAGACGGCCAGACAGGTCGCTCCAGGAGTCGTCCAGTTTCTGGTTCAGGTTCGCGACGCCGTTGTTGTTGAACGCCATACCGAACGGAATTTCAGCAACCTGGCCCGGAGGCAGTGTGATGGAGCCAAGAACGCTGCCATCTGGACCCATCAGGGCGACATCACCACCGACGAATGCGATCGGCAAGGTGTTCTGGTAGCTGCTTATGATGGAGAAGTCTTTCTCGTCCGCGGTATAACGCGCACCAACAGTCAGGTCCATCTTATCGGTGAGGCTCCAGGTTGCATCACCGTAGATGGCCGCTGAGCGGTAGTCACCTTTGTTCAGTACGGATTCGTTCCACGGCGTGTCCGCCATCACCCACGGGGTGATACCAGCCATCAGCTGACCGATCATCTGGTCGCGATTCAACATGCTGGCAGTAATGCCTGCAGGTGCACCCAGTGCTTGCAGCAGCGCGTCAGCCTGTCCGGATTGCAGCATCAGATCGTAAATGAACGTAGATACCGCAGCGCCTTCGAGACCACCGGCAATCATCAGCTGGCGCTGCTGATAGGACAGGTCTTCCAGTTCGGTGGTGGTGAAGCCAGCACCTTGGTATGCGGCTTTGACGCCCTCGTATACCGCGAAGGATTCCAGCGAGCCCGCAGTGAAGTAGGCATCGGTGGTGTGCTCCAGCTCTTCACGAGAGTAGGAAGCACCCAGGGTCCACTTCAGGTTGTCAGTCATGCCGTTCAGACGGAACTCCTGGGAGAACTGGGTCTGATCGTCGAAGTTGGCGGAACCGAACATGTAATCCGGGTTGGCGGTGCCGTCTTCGTCCTGCTGCAGGTGTGCTTCAAAACCGCGGTATGCGGTAATGGATGTCAGGGTGACATTTTCAAAGTCGTGAATCACAGACACAGAAGTGCCCCAGGAATCACGATCTTCGATGGTCGGTGTATCCAGTGCGTAATCGCCGAACACGTCGGTACCACCGGCTTCTGCCTGAAGTGATGGAACGATGGAAGTACGCAGTGCACTACCCTGGTCCATGATGCCGTACTCGGCACGCCACAGAACTTCGGTATCCGGGGTCGGCTCCCACAGCAGGGATGCGCGATAGGTCTGGGTGTCGACATTACCCACTTCAAAATCATTCGCCAGGTTATCGGCGAAGGAATCGCGACGGTTGGTGGACGCGGTAAAGCGGCCGTACAGGTTGTCGCTCAACTGGCGGTTAACCAGCAAATCTGATGACTGGCGACCATAGTTACCGGCAGTCAGGTTCAGCTCGGTAGTGTCGTCGGCCTGGGGCTTTTTGCTGATAATGTGGATCGCACCGCCGGTGGCGTTACGGCCAAACAGCGTGCCCTGCGGGCCTTTCAGTACTTCCACACGCTCGATATCGGCGAGCGGAACCTCTGCACCAGCGCCGCGGCCGGTGTATACGCCGTCCACGTAAACCGCTACCGCCGGGTCGGAGCCCACGGTGAAGTCGCCGGTTTCGATACCGCGCACACTATAGGTAGGCTGCAGCGGCGTATCGTTGTTCATTTCGACACCGGGCGTGAATTTACCCAGGTCTGTCAGATTTTTTACACCCATTGCCTTCATGCTGTCGCCAGTGAAAGCGGAGATGGCAATTGGTACATCTTGCAGGTTTTCCGCGCGCTTCTGCGCGGTAACCACAACTTCTTCGATCTCGGCAGCAGATGCAGTGCCGCTCAGCGCTGTGGTTACGGCGATGGCTGCGGAGAGAGAAGAAATGGTGAAAGATCGGTTTTTACCGGACTGATTGGCGTCGTACATCATCGCGTCCTCGCGTTTTAGTTATATGAAAAGCGTGATGGAAAGTTATCTTTATTGATAGTCAAGTTCGGCCATCTTAAGGGTACAGCTGTCCCAAGAAAAGCTTGTTATGACCTTTTTGCCGTGACCGGTCAGTTTCGGCGCAAGATAATGTGACGTAATGCGCCATTTTGGCATTATTCTCAACACAAACCACTAGTTTGTGACTGGAATAAGTCTGCTGGTAACCGTTTAAGATCCCGATAAGACTGATAGACTGACATCCTCCCGCGATTCCGAATGAGCGGCGCGGGTCCCAAAATAACGACTTTGATTCTGACACGAGAGACCTTGTGATGATGGCTCCCACTCCCTGGCCAAGACGCGTGCTGCGCGGCCTGCTTGCCCTGTCTGTCCTCTTATTACTGGTTGGCCTGGCCGCCTGGCTATGGTTGCGTCAGAGCCTGCCTCTACTGGATGGCGACCTCGCCACGGGCCAACTGGAAAACCCAGTGACTATCGAGCGCGATGCCCAGGGCATACCCTTCATTACCGCAGAGTCCCGCAGCGACTCCGCCTTTGCATTGGGCTTCCTGCACGCGCAAGAGCGTTTCTTCCAGATGGATCTGCTGCGCCGCAACTCCTCCGGCGAGCTGTCAGAGCTCGTAGGCGAAGCGGCTCTCGATCACGATCAGGAAGTGCGGGTACATCAGTTCCGCGCTCGTGCTGAACGCAATATCGCCGCCATGCCCGCAGAGGACCGGAAAATCCTGCAGCACTATGCCGATGGCGTGAACTTCGGTCTGTCGCAACTGGGCGCGGCGCCCTGGGAGTACGCCCTGCTCCGGCAGAAGCCCCGCAATTGGGTTCCAGCAGATAGCCTGCTCACTATTTTCAGTATGTATATGACCCTGCAGAGCCACACCGGCAACTTCGAGCGTCGCGACAATGCCTTGGCCGAATTGCTGCCCGGAGACCTGTATGCGTTCTTCGTGCCCAAGGGCGGAATCTGGGACGCGCCGCTGATCGGGGATGCCCGTGGCCCACTGTCACTCCCGCAGACAGATATTGCTGCGCTGGTAGAAGACGGCACACCCATGGCGCACCAGGAAATGGAAAGCGAAGACATGATCTTCGGCAGCAACAACTGGGTAGTGGGCGGCGCCCTGACTGAACACGGTGCCGCGATAGTCGCCGACGATATGCACCTCAAGATCACGGTGCCCAATATCTGGTACCGCGCGGGCTGGAATGTGCCGGGTACAGAATTTGACATGCGCGGCGCCTCCCTGCCGGGCGGTCCGATCATCGTGGCCGGCAGCAACAGTAAAGTCGCGTGGGGATTCACCAATACCACCGCGGACTGGGGCGACCTGATTCCCCTTGAACTCTCGGAAAGTGGCGACCAGTACCGTACGCCCGATGGCTGGAAAGACTTCGAAATCGCCAAAGAGAAGATTGCTATCAGCGGCAAGCCCCCGGCTATGTTGGAGGTGCGCAAGACCATCTGGGGACCGGTTGTCGGCAAGGACCACAATGAAAGGCCCCTCGCCTACCGCTGGGTAGCCCACGATGTACGCGGTGCGAACCTGAATCTGCTGAAGCTGGAGACAGCGGCGACCACCCGCGCAGCGATGGATCTCGCCCCCGAGCTTGGCATTCCCCACCAGAATCTCGTGCTGGGTGACAGTGAAGGCAATATCGGTTGGACGGTGGCAGGCCCAATCCCCCGCCGTGTTGGGCTGGATGGCAGCCGCTCGGTGAGCTGGGCGGACGGTACTGCGTACTGGGATGGCTATCTCTCTCTGCAAGAGCAGCCGCAGGTGTACAACCCGCCCTCGCACCGCATCTGGACTGCCAACGCGCGCACCATGGATGGGGAATTCCTTCGTGTGATGGGCGATGGCGGCTACGCGCTGGGTGCGCGCCAGCAGCAAATTCGCGATGACCTGTTTGCCCGGGAACGCTTCACGGAGCAGGATCTGCTCGACATCCAACTGGACGATCGCGCGGTCTTCCTTGAGCGGTGGCAAAAACAACTCGCTGGATTACTTGAAGGTGCCGACGAGTATCAGGAAGTGTACGAACAGGTAAAAGACTGGGGCGGTCGCGCCAGCGCCGACTCTGTTGGTTACCGCATCGTGCGTAATTTCCGCTTGCGCTTTATCGATCTTTCCACCGCACCGGTACTGACCTTCATGCAGCGCTACGCACCGGATTTCAAGTTTGGACGCGTCAACCGCCAGGTCGAGTATCCCGCGTGGGAAATGCTGTCAGCAGAGCCTGAGCACCTGTTAAACCCGGAATTTGAATCCTGGCAGGCGCTCAAGTTCGCCGCTCTGGATCGGGTACTGGAAGATATGGCGAAAGATGGGCTGCCGCTGGCAGAACAGACGTGGGGCGTACAAAATTCTGCCAAGATTCGCCATCCGCTGGGACGCGCCATAGGAGCCGTCAACTGGTTTACTGCGATGCCAGCAGATCCGCTGCCTGGCGACTCGCATATGCCGCGCTTCCAGTCTTCCACCAACGGCGCCTCTGAACGTATGGTCGTGGCACCGGGACACGAGGAGCGCGGCATCTTCCATATGGCAACTGGGCAAAGCGCTCATCCCCTGTCCCCATTCTTTGGCAATGGACACCGGGATTGGGTGGAAGGTAATCCCTCCAGCTTTACAGAAAAATCCGCGGCTTACGTATTAACCCTGCATTGAGCTGACGCCCACACAAGGGCGCAGCTCAGGCGGTTTCGTCGAGGATGGCGAAAGAAAGGAAGGATGTGAAAAGCCCCAGCCCCAGGACAAACGGCAACAGGGGAAAACAGATCATCAGCAGGGATGCGCAGATCCAGAGGTTTTTCACCCAGGTGCGCTTGATACGATAGGCGCGGGTATAGCGACGCAAATGGCTGTCGTTTTCATCTGGCAACGCGATCTCGTTTTCCTGGGGCAGAAAGCTGCGCACCAGAAGAGTGCAATAAAAACGAAGCAACATCCACAACATAGAACCACCACTGGCAAACACCTCTCTCAGTATAGATAGGGGTTTGCCAATGTATGGGGTTAGGGATGCCGGGCGTTAAAATTCCCTGGCAGACACCGGGTTACTGATACCAACCCAGGCTTTCACGCAATGTCACTACACCACCGATGATGGTTAACGCCGGCGCCTCCACCTTGTGGGCTTCGGCCAATTCCGGCAGCGTGGCAATGGTGCCTACAATTACGCGCTGATCCCGGGTGGTACCCTTCTCTACCAGCGCTGCAGGCGTATCTGCCTCCATGCCATTGGCGATCAGCTTTTCAGAGATGGTCGGAAGTCCGGTGAGGCCCATGTAGAAAACAAGGGTCTGGTTTCTGGTGATCAGCTCTTCCCAGGGCAGCACCAGATCGCCCTGCTTGAGGTGCCCGGTAATGAACCGAACCGACTGGGCGTGATCCCTGTGGGTCAGTGGGATGCCGGAATAGGCAGAGCAGCCGATGGCGGCGGTAATACCGGGGACTACCTGAAACGGCACGCCAGCTTCGGCGAGCTTGTCGATTTCTTCGCCTCCGCGGCCGAATACAAACGGATCACCGCCCTTCAGGCGCAGGACCTTCTTGCCCTCTTTCGCCAGGTCCACCAGTAGCTGATTGATGTCGTCTTGCGGTACCGAGTGGAACTGCTTCATCTTGCCCACATAGATACGCTCGGCGTCGCGGCGCACCAGTTCCAGTACCTCGGTAGATACCAGCCGGTCGTAAAGCACAACATCCGCCTGCTGCATCAGACGCAGGGCGCGGAAGGTGAGCAGGTCTGGATCACCGGGGCCTCCACCGACCAGATACACCTCGCCGCTCGGCGCGGGCTTCTCTTCCCAGCGACCCAATTCTTCCAGCAAAGCCTGCTCGGCTTCCGCCTTGTGGCCGCGTTCGATCTGGCCAACGATGGGACCATTGAAGACCCAGTGCCAGAAATCTTTTCTCTGGGGTTCTGGCAGTGCAGCCTTGACCTTATCGCGCATACGTCCAGCCAGCTCGGCAATCAGGCCCAGGCCGGGAGAAAGCAGGGTTTCTATCTGGGCGCGCAGCATGCGCGTGAGCACTGGTGCAGAGCCGCCACTGGAAATGCCGATGGAAAGCGGTCCGCGTTCGACAATGGAGGGGAATGTAAAGGTGCAGTGTTCCGGTGAGTCCACCACATTGACAGGCAGACGACGGGCCCGGGCATCCTTAGATACCTGGGCGTTGACGTCGCCGTCTGCGGTGGCGGCGACGATCATTTCGGCGCGGTCGAGTAGCTCCTTGCGATAGGTTCCGACGATATATTCACCGCCGCTCGCCATCACCAGTTGGCGCAGCTCGTCGGTAATATCGGGAGCAACGACAATCAGTCGAGCCTCCGCTTTGCTGAGTAAACGCGCTTTGCGCGTGGCAATGGCACCGCCCCCGACAATAAGACAAGGACGGTTTTTCAAATCAAAAGCGAGAGGCAGGTAACGCAAGGCTCTAATCCATACTGCTTAGCCGATCTTTGATGCACCACCCATGTAGGGGCGCAGTACTTCCGGCACCTCGACACTACCATCGGCTTGTTGGTAGTTTTCCAGCACCGCGATCAGCGTGCGACCCACCGCCAACCCGGATCCGTTCAGGGTGTGCAGCAATTCTGGCTTGCCGGTTTCCGGATTGCGCCAGCGGGCCTTCATACGCCGGGCCTGGAAATCCCCCATCAGGGAGCAGGAAGAAATCTCACGGTACTTGTCCTGAGATGGAATCCAAACTTCCAGGTCATAGGTTTTGGTTGCACCGAAACCCATATCGCCACCACACAGCACCACGGTGCGGTATGGCAGGTTCAGTTTCTGCAGAATGTTTTCTGCGTGACTGGTGAGCTGTTCGAGCGCGTCTTTGGATTGATCCGGGCGGGCAAACCATACCAGCTCGACTTTTTCGAACTGATGCTGACGGATCATGCCGCGGGTATCGCGCCCGTGTGAGCCGGCTTCGGAGCGAAAGCAGTTGGTGTGGCTGACAAACTTGTGCGGCAGTGAAGCGGCGTCTTCGACGATTTCATCGCGGTACAGGTTCGTGAGCGGTACTTCTGCGGTAGGAATGAGGTAGAAACCACGCTCATCCTCCAGCTTGAACAGATCCTCAGCAAACTTGGGCAGCTGTGAGGTTCCGTACAGGGAATCGCTATTTACTATTACCGGCACATTGGCTTCTTGATAGCCGTGCTCTTCTACATGTTGATCTAGCATGAACTGTGCCAATGCACGGTGCAGCTTGGCCACCTTGCCAGTCATTACCGCAAAGCGGGATCCGGTAATTTTGCTCGCCACTTCGAAATCGAGACCACCCAGGCTGCCCCCGAGATCCACATGGTCACGCACTTCAAAATCAAAGCTGCGCGGCTCGCCCCACTGGCGCACTTCCACGTTATCGTCTTCATCTTTACCCTCGGGCACAGATTCGTCCGGGATATTCGGGATCGCCAGCAGTACATCGTCGAGCTGCTGCTGCAGTTCGCTGAGCGCCTGCTTGGCTTCCGACAGCTGACCACCCAGGGACTCAACCTCTTTCAACAGCGGGGCGATATCCTCGCCGCTGGCCTTGGCCCGGCCGATGTTTTTGGATTTGCTGTTGCGCTCATTCTGCAGGGACTCTGTGCGTACCTGCAGCTCTTTACGCTGCTCTTCGAGCTGCTCCAGCTTGGCTTTGTCCAGCTGCACGCCGCGCTTGGTCAGCGCCGCTGCAACTTCGTCGAGTTGGTTACGAATCAGTTTAGGATCGAGCATGGTGTATTGATTACCGCGTTACAGATATTTCATTCCCAGGGAGATGGCCGTTGCGGTTGCAGCCAAGCACACCAGGAGGCTGGCCACAACATAGGCCAGCGCCGTCAAAGGCTGGCCATTGTGCCACAACATCACTGTTTCCAGCGAGAAGGTAGAAAAGGTGGTGAGAGCCCCAAACAGGCCGGTCATGATCATCAGGCGCCACTCATGGCCGAGCATGCCCCGCTCCACGATCACAACATAGGCAATACCGATCAGCAGGGAGCCAACCACATTGACGATAAAGGTGCCGAGCGGAATCCGGTTTTCGAAAACCGGAAAGGCCCAGACACCGACCAGGTGACGAAGGATTGCGCCGACGGCGCCGCCAAGTGCGATTGCTATCCATTGCATGGGAAACTCCCGGAAAGGTGTGGTGAACTGCCAATTGCGGGAGGATTTTAGCGCTTTTCTGCTTCCGAGTGTTGCGCGGGCGAATAGCGTTGCTGGTCACTGGCCTGATTGAGTGCCCGCAGGCGCTCAAGCTTTTCTTCGATCCTGAGCTCCAGCCCCCGGTTTACCGGATAGTAATAGCGACGGTCGGCAATGGCCTCGGGGAAATAATTCTCGCCCGCGGCAAAGCCATCTGGCTCATCGTGGGCGTAACGATACTCCGCACCGTGCGCCATCTCCTTGGCCAGCTTGGTGGGCGCATTGCGCAGGTGCACCGGAACCTCGTAACTGGGCTCGCGCCGGATATCAGCCAGCACCCGCTTGTAGGCACTGTAGACCGCGTTACTTTTGGCGGCGACGGCGAGGTAGGCCACTGCCTGGGCAATGGCCAGCTCCCCTTCCGGGCTGCCCAGGCGTTCCTGCACATCCCAGGCATTGAGTGCTATTTCAAGGGCGCGTGGATCGGCGTTGCCGATATCCTCACTGGCCATGCGCACCACCCGCCGCGCCACATACAGCGGATCGCAGCCACCGTCGATCATGCGCGCAAACCAGTAGAGCGCGGCGTCCGGATCCGAGCCGCGCACGGATTTGTGCAGTGCGGAAATCTGGTCGTAAAAGTAGTCCCCACCCTTGTCGAAGCGCCGTACATCTGCGGTGAGCACTTCAGCGAGCACCGCCTCGTCAATGACCTGCCGCCCGCCCTCTTCCCGCGACAGGTCGCAGGCGATTTCCAACAGATTGAGTGCGCTGCGGGCATCACCGTCGGCACTCAGGGTGATCTTGTCGAGTACTTCGGGGGCCATTTCCACATTGCGGGCCTTGAGCTCGTCATCCTCGGCCAGGGCGCGCCGCAGCAGGCCGCTAAGCTCGTCCTGACTGAGGCTGCGCAACAAATACACCCGGCATCGGGAAAGCAATGCGTTGTTGAGTTCGAAGGATGGGTTCTCGGTCGTGGCGCCGACAAACGTCACGGTGCCCTCTTCCACATAGGGCAGGAAGGCATCCTGCTGCGCTTTGTTGAAGCGGTGCACTTCGTCCACAAACAGGATGGTGCCACGACCAAACTGGGCCGCGTGTTGTTCAGCCTCCGCTACTGCCTGGCGGATTTCCTTTACTCCGGCCAGAACCGCAGACAGCGTGGCAAAACGCACATCGCACTCTTCCGCCAGCAGGCGGGCAAAGGTGGTTTTGCCCACGCCGGGCGGCCCCCACAGCACCATGGAGTGGAGCTGGCCCCGCTCTACCGCTTCGCGTAGGGGTTTCCCCGGCCCCAATAAATGCGACTGGCCCACATAGTGGGCCAGAGTTTGCGGCCGCATGCGCGCGGCCAGAGGCTGATGCCGGGGTGGCGATTGAAACAGATCACTCATCGCGAATAACGTCGGTCCCTTTGGGCGGCTTGAAATTGAACATGTGCGAAGACAGCCGGGGGTTGGCCTGCAGGCCGTTGAATCGGATATCAGTGGTCTGCCCCATGCCGTCGCGCACGGTCATGGTCTCTGGCAAGCCCTGCTTGTCGAAACGGATTACCATGGACTTGAACGGCGCAGAAGCGCGCTTCGGGGTCAGGTAATAGGCACCCTTCTTGCTCTCGACACTGAAGGAACCGCGGATATCCTCCACTTTGCCGCCGAGCAGCAATGCCGGTGTTTCCTTCATACGATTGTCTACCGGGCGCACGGTGACCTGCTCCAGGTCGGGATCATACAGCCACAGCTTCTTGTTGTTGGTCACCAGCAGTTGCGGGAAAGGCTCGCCGGTCTGCCAGCGCAGTTTACCCGGGCGCTGCACGGAGAAATTGCCGCTGCTCTTTTGCAGGGTTTTGCCTTTCTGATCCTTGAGGGTCTGGCGGAAATTGCCGGAGATGGAGCCCAGCGGCTGCAACAGCCGGCTCAGATCTTCACTGGCATCGGCCTGTGCGCCGACAGCGCTCATGCCCAGGCCCAAACTCATGCCCAGTGAGGCGAGGAAAATGCTCAGCTTGCGTCTCATAATGCCTTCCAGTCTGCTATTCCGAGAGTGTCCTTAAAGCCTAGACGGCGCCAAGTGAACCCGGCCTGAACCGGGTCACGATTTACCCGCATCACGCGGGTGGCGGTGCCAACACTTCCCGGTTGCCATTGGGCTGCTGGGCTGAAACCACCCCGGCCGCCTCCATCGCCTCAATCATGCGCGCGGCGCGATTGTAGCCGATACGCAGCTGGCGCTGCACCGATGATATGGACGCTTTGCGCGACTTGGTCACGAATGCCACGGCCTCGTCGTAGAGGGCGTCAGTCTCCGGATCGTCCTCTCCCCCTTCGGTGGTCATCCCGGGCACTGGAATGCTGTTATTGGAGTCGTCGATGATGCCGTCGATGTATTCAGGCTCGCCGCGACGGGCCCAGTCCGCCACAACTTGGTGCACTTCATGATCATCCACGAAGGCCCCGTGCACCCTTATGGGCACTGCTGTACCCGGCGGAAGGTATAGCATATCGCCATGGCCGAGGAGCTGTTCAGCACCCCCTTGATCCAGAATGGTGCGCGAGTCGACTTTTGAAGAAACTTGGAACGCCATACGGGTCGGTACGTTCGCCTTGATCAGGCCGGTAATCACGTCCACCGACGGGCGCTGGGTAGCGAGAAGCAAGTGGATGCCGGCGGCACGGGCTTTCTGCGCGATACGCGCGATCAGCTGCTCTACCTTTTTACCGACGATCATCATCATGTCGGCAAATTCATCGATCACCACCACAATCGCTGGAAGCGGTTTCAGGTGGGGCGCCGTCTGTTCTGCCTCCGGGACGCTCGACATGGGGTCCGGCTGCCAGATCGGATCGATCAGCGGCTCTCCCGCAGCGACCGCGTCTTTCACCTTGCGGTTAAAGCCCGCCAGGTTGCGCACACCCATGGCGGCCATCAACTTGTAACGGCGCTCCATCTCGCCGACACACCAGCGCAGGCCATTGGCCGCATCGTTCATGTCGGTGATGACCGGGGTCAGCAAATGCGGGATACCTTCGTAGACCGAGAGCTCGAGCATCTTCGGATCCACCAGGATCAATCGCACTTCATCGGGCGTGGATTTGTACAGCAGGCTCAGCAGCATCACATTGATGCCCACGGACTTACCGGAACCCGTGGTACCCGCCACCAGCAGGTGCGGCATCTTGGCCAGGTCAGCAACGACCGGCTGGCCGGCGATATCGTGCCCCAGTGCCAGTGTGAGTGCGGAATTGGCCTTGTCGTAGACCTCCGCTCCGAGCACTTCCGAGAGGCGCACCATCTGGCGATTCTCGTTCGGAATTTCGATCCCGACGACGGATTTGCCGGGGATCACTTCAACCACCCGCACGCTGATGACCGCCAGGGAGCGGGCCAGGTCTTTGGCGAGATTGGTGATCCGGCTGACCTTCACGCCCGGTGCAGGCTGAATCTCAAACCGCGTAACCACGGGGCCAGGCAGTACCGAAACCACTTCCGCCACTACCCCAAAGTCCTTGAGTTTCAATTCCAGCAGACGCGACAGCGCTTCCAGCGCCTCGCGGCTGAAGCCGGCTTTCTTGTTGGCATCGGGCACATCAAGCAGGGATAGTGGCGGCAAAGTTCCGGTGACCGGGCCTTTGAACAGCTCTCCCTGCTTCTCTTTCACCGCCCGCGGGCTTTGCTTTACCGGGGGCGCAGAGGGCGCAATTTGCGGTGGCAGGCGTTTCGCGGTGCGCTGCTTTTCCTCTTCCACGGCAGCTTTGCGTACAACCACCGCTTCACGCGCGACACGCTGCTCTTCCCGCTCCTGGCGCGCGCGCGCCAAACGACTGCCGATCCAGCCGAACGCTGCGAGCACGCTGCGACCGATATCTTCGAACAGTTTCAGCCATGACATGCCGGTAAACACCGTAACGCCAATGGCAAAAGTGGCGAGCAGCAGGATTGTTGCTCCCACGTAGCCAAGCCCCAGCTCCATGAAAGTAGAGACCGCGGCACCGATGATGCCGCCATTGGAAAATGGTAGTGGATTGGCCGACTCCGCAAAACACAGCGTGGCAATCGCCGCACCGGAGACCAGCAGCACCAACAGCCCAGCGACACGCAGCGCAAACAGCGGCGCATGGAAGCGTGCGTTTTTGTCACGCAGGATTCGATAGGCGCGCCAGCCGATCAGCACGGGGAACAGATACGCCATCCAACCCAGTAAAGACAGGCACACGTCGGCGAGCCAGGCTCCCGTGGGGCCAATGGCATTTTCGATCCCGGCACCGCTGCCGGTATGCGACCAACCCGGATCACCGGGGTTGTAGCTGAGCAGGCTGATGCCCACCAGCAACGCACCCGCCAACAGGGCAATCAGGGCGCCCTCACGGACGATGCGCGCAATCAGGGAGTCAGGAATCGCGGCCGCAGATTCGGTTTCACTTTCAGCCTTCAATGGCTTACCTCGGTCACAGTGTTCAGGGTTGCTCGCCTTCTTGTTGGTATAGCGGCGGCGTCAGGGTTTCTGTGTACTACAGCCTCGGGGTAATTGCTACCGGAGGGTTAACCTAGAAACCACTTAAAGTCTTAACTTTACATTTAAAATCAAATGGTTACAGGTACTTGTTCACGCAATGTATGACACAAAGCTAGAAATTGCCTAAACCAGTCCACAGGGTTATTTGCACAATGATTGTCCGACACCCATTCGGTATCTGGGACGGCATGGCGATTTGAGCTATCTATAAAGACGCGCAATGAGATAGATAAGACCAAACTATTTGGTCGACTATCCCCCTTCTTCTATCATGGCGGCAATTTTTTCACTGGCCATCCGCCCCGCTCTTCGAGCGACATCGATCAGCCCCAGCCCGCCCTTGAACAATGCGCGCGGGGGCGCCATGATCCGCGCAGGCAAAAATTTGTCGGGCGCCTTAACCAGTGCTGCAAGACATACAGAATCACCAATCCAACATCGAAGTATTGTGAGTCCAGTCATGAGCAATCATCACCGTCTGATCATCCTCGGCTCCGGCCCTGCCGGTTATACCGCGGCCATTTACGCCGCTCGCGCCAACCTGAACCCGGTTGTTATTACCGGCATGCAGCAAGGTGGACAGCTGACCACAACCACAGAAGTGGAGAACTGGCCGGGCGGTGTACACGACCTCCAGGGCCCGGACCTGATGGTCCAGATGCAGCAGCACGCGGAGCGTTTTGACACCAACATCATCTTCGATCACATCCATGAAGTTGATGTAAAACAGCGCCCGTTCACCCTCAAGGGCAATGAAACCTACACCTGTGATGCGCTGATTATCGCTACCGGTGCCTCCGCCCAGTACCTGGGCCTGCCGTCTGAAGAGGCATTCCAGGGCCGCGGCGTCAGCGCCTGCGCCACCTGTGATGGTTTCTTCTACCGCGACCAGAAAGTCGTTGTTGTCGGCGGCGGTAACACCGCGGTCGAAGAAGCACTGTACCTGTCCAACATCGCCAGCGAAGTTACCCTGGTACACCGCCGCGACGAGCTGCGTGCGGAGAAAATCCTGCAGGATCGCCTGCTGGACAAAGTGGAAAACGGCAACATCAATCTGTGCTGGCACCACACCCTGGACGAAGTCCTCGGCGACGATAACGGCGTAACCGGCGTCCGCCTGAAGAACGTACAGGACGGCAACACCAAGGAAGTCGACGTATCCGGCGTGTTCATCGCCATCGGCCACAAGCCGAACACGGACATCTTTGAAGGCCAGCTGGAAATGAATGGTGGCTATATCATTGTTGAGAGCGGACTGAACGGCAATGCCACCCAGACGTCCGTACCCGGCGTGTTTGCCGCGGGCGACGTGTCCGATCATATCTACCGTCAGGCAGTAACCTCTGCAGGTACTGGTTGTATGGCTGCACTGGATGCCGAGCGCTTCCTGGATGCACAATAACGGGCTTGACCGGCCCAACGAAAAGGCGGCCTTCGGGCCGCCTTTTTTATGCGCAGCAGTCCAGACAACCGGGGACAGAGACTCTTGACCGACAACGCAAATGAAATTCTTTCACTACTGGATCCTGAGCAGGTCGGTTTCCCGGATACCTCCGCGGCGCTGCACGACCCCAACGGGTTACTCGCAGTGGGCGGGGACCTGAGTCCGGAGTGGCTACTGGCAGCGTATCGCCGAGGTATCTTCCCCTGGTTTTCAGATGACCAGCCAATCCTCTGGTGGTCCCCTTCCCCACGCTGCATAGTTCGCCCCGAATCCACCACATTCAGCCGCAGCCTGCGCAAGGTAATACGCCAGGGGCGCTATACGGTCACTTTCGATCAGGCATTCGCCCAGGTTCTGGATGGCTGCGCCGCGCCCCGCGCGCAGGAAAGCGGCACATGGATCACCGAGGATATGCGCGATGCATATCTCGAAATGCACCAGCTCGGTCACGCACACTCGGTAGAAGCCTGGCTGGATGACGATCTGGTCGGCGGCCTGTACGGCCTCGCCATCGGGCGAGTATTTTTCGGTGAGTCGATGTTTCACCGCGCAACCGATGCCTCGAAAGTCGCTTTTGCGCATCTGGTGCGCCAGCTTGACCAGTGGGGCTGCCGATTGATTGATTGTCAGGTGACGAATCCACATCTACAGAGTCTCGGGGCCACCGAGGTATCCAGGGCGGATTTTGAGGACCTTCTGGCCCGCGAAGTTGCGAGCACCGGCTTCCCTGCCACCTGGCCACCGCGACCCGCGAACACTCTTTTTGAGCGCTTTTGAAGCGATACTTGGGCGGCTTGGTTTGTGTTTTTGCTGACCGCAAATTACCCTCGAGTCTGTAACCGAACCGGGATTGCAGCGAAATCCCATTGAGAGCGCATTTGGCAAAGATAAAAATGACCAGCAATTCTGATCGACACCGTGAGATGCCTGCATGAGTCAGTATTCTCAGCTCGACTCGGTCCGCCTGCTGGCCACCATGCCCCACCCCTGCGGTTACCTGGAAAACCGGGAAGCCACCACCGTATTCGTTGATCCACAGACCCCGGTAGACCCGAGACTCTACAGCCGCCTTTCAGAACTGGGCTTCCGGCGCAGTGGAAATTACCTGTATCGTCCTCAGTGCACCCACTGCCAGGCCTGCATCCCCGCCCGGGTGCCGGTGGAACTGTTTGCGCCCAACCGCAACCAGCGACGCTGCTGGCGACGCAATCGTGATCTGGACGTGTTTCATCGTCACGACATCGATACAGACGAACATTACGCGCTCTACGCTCGTTACATCGAGCAGCGGCATCACGATGGCGAGATGTACCCACCCAGCCGGGAGCAATTTCGCAGCTTCCTCAACAATGCCTGGGGCACCACCCGTTATATCGAGTTCCGGGCCAGGGACCAGTTGGTTGCGACCGCCGTTACCGACGTGCTGGCCGGCGGCGTTTCCGCCATCTACACCTTTTACGATCCAGAGCAGACCAAGCGCAGCCTCGGCAGTTACTCGATCCTCTATCAAATCGAGTGGACCCGTCGCCTCGGGCTTCCCAGCCTTTATCTCGGCTACTGGATCCGCCAGAGCCAGAAAATGGCCTACAAAAGCCAGTTCAAACCCCTCGAAACCCTCCAGAACAACCGCTGGACCCTGAGTACCGACTAGACTCAGCACTAGGCTGGGCAATTACTCTGAAGGGCCCGGAATCCACAATTCCACGGGATTTAAGCGAGACGCAGGCTTCCACTTGGCCTGCACGCACTTTTCGTGCAAAATGCACGCCCGTCGTACCGCCGGGCCCCAGAATCTGACGACGCAGGGCCATAAAATCGTGGCGGAAAAGCTAGTACACATTTATCAAAGGTTGCTGCCGCATGGCAAAAGACGATTACATTGAAATGGAAGGTGAGGTGATCGACACCCTGCCCAACACCACATTCCGCGTGAAACTGGAAAATGGACATGTGGTAATCGCGCACATTTCCGGCAAGATGCGCAAAAACTACATCCGCATCCTCACCGGTGACAAGGTCAAGGTAGAACTGACCCCGTACGACCTGAGCAAAGGCCGTATCACCTATCGCGCGCGCTAATCCCTCCCGGCAGTCTGCCGGCAGCGGTTCCCGGTCAACCCGCCCAGGTTGAGCGAGATATAAAAAAGCCACCCATAAGGTGGCTTTTTTCGTTTGCGTGGGATCCGGCTTTTACCGGATGCAGGTACTCAATGCACCGGCATCGCCGTGCAGATCTTGAGTTGATCGTTCTCCACGGTCACCTCGACCTTGCCGCCCTCTTCCGACAGATCCCCGAACAGCACAGCCTCGGCCAGCGGTTTGCGCAACTTCTCGCGAATCAGGCGGGCCATGGGGCGCGCGCCCATTTTCTCATCATACCCGTTAACCGCGAGCCACTCGCGGGCCTCATCGTCCACCTCGAGGGTCACCCTGGACTCATCCAGCTGCGCCTGCAGCTCGACAATAAACTTGTCCACCACGGTTTTGACCACCTCCATATCCAGCGAACCGAACTGAATGATACTGTCCAGTCGATTGCGGAATTCGGGAGTAAACATCTTTTTGATCTCCTCCATTCCATCACTGCTGTGATCCTGGTTGGCAAAGCCGATAGAGCGGCGGCTCATGACTTCAGCACCCGCATTGGTGGTCATGATCAGAATCACATTGCGGAAGTCCGCCTTGCGGCCATTGTTGTCGGTCAGGGTGCCGTGATCCATCACCTGCAGCAGCAGGTTGAAGACTTCCGGATGGGCTTTTTCGATCTCGTCGAGCAACACCACGCTGTGGGGGTGCTTGGTCACGGCATCGGTCAGCAGGCCACCCTGATCAAACCCGACATAACCCGGAGGGGCACCGATCAGGCGCGAAACCGTATGCCGCTCCATGTACTCGGACATGTCGAAACGAATCAGCTCGATACCCATTACCTGAGCCAACTGACGACAGAGCTCGGTTTTACCGACACCCGTAGGGCCGGCGAACAGGAAGGAGCCAATAGGCTTCTCTTCCGCACCCAGGCCAGCGCGGGCCAGCTTGATCGAGGTGCTGAGCGCCTCGATACCCTGATCCTGGCCGAACACCACCATCTTGAGGTTCTCATCCAGCTTGGCCAGCGCCGCCTTATCGGAGGCGGAAACGCTTTTAGCGGGAATGCGGGCCATTTTCGCCACGACGTTTTCAATTTCGGTCACGGAGATCGTGTCGGTACGCTGGTCCGCCGGCAGTAGCGCCTGGTAGGCGCCGGCCTCATCGATCACATCGATGGCCTTGTCCGGCAAAAAACGCTCGGTGATATGCCGGTTTGCGAGGTGCGCAGCAGCCTCCAGGGCCGAATCGGTAAAGCGCACCTTGTGGTGATCTTCAAAGCACGTTTTAAGCCCCTGCAGGATCTGCACAGTTTCCTCGACGGAAGGCTCGTGCACGTCAATCTTCTGGAATCGACGTGAAAGTGCGCGATCTTTCTCAAAAATACCGCGGTATTCATTAAACGTCGTGGAACCAATGCAGCGCAGCTGTCCACTGGACAGTAGCGGCTTAAGCAGGTTGGACGCATCCATTACACCACCGGAAGCCGCACCGGCGCCGATAATGGTGTGAATTTCATCGATAAACAGCACCGCGTGTTCGCGCTTTTTCAGCTCGGCCAGCAGTGCCTTGAAGCGCTTCTCAAAATCGCCGCGGTACTTGGTGCCGGCCAGCAGGGAGCCGAGATCCAGGGAATAAATGGTGCTGTCTTTCAGCGGTTCCGGAACCTCTCCGTCCACGATTCGGCGGGCGAGGCCCTCGGCGATCGCGGTCTTGCCCACACCGGATTCACCGACCAACAGCGGGTTATTCTTGCGACGGCGCGCCAGTACCTGGGTTACCCGCTCTACCTCCGGGGCGCGGCCAACCAGAGGGTCAATCCGGCCGAGTATCGCTTCCTGGTTGAGGTTTGTGGCGTAACTTTCGAGAGGGTCGGAGCCGCCTGGCTCGGCAGTGCTGCCGAGATCTTCATCCACCTGCTCGGGCGATGGATCGGGACTGCTGTTGTGCGCATTGTTGCCGCCGGAACTGACGCGGGAAATACCGTGGGTAATGTAATTCACCACATCAATACGCGCGACACTCTGCTGCTTGAGGTAGTAGACGGCCTGACTTTCCTGCTCACAGAAAATCGCAACCAGAACGTTGGCACCAGTCACTTCTTTCTTGCCAGAGGACTGCACGTGGAACACCGCGCGCTGCAGTACGCGCTGGAACCCCAGCGTGGGCTGGGTTTCCCGCTCGCTGTCATTTTCGGGGATTAATGGCGTGGTAGAGTCGACGAACTCGAGCAGCTCTCGGCGCAGCGCACTGAGGTCAGCGCCGCAGGCATGCAGAACATCTGCCGCGGATTCATTGTCCAGCAGCGCCAGCAACAGGTGCTCAACGGTCATAAACTCGTGGCGTTTCGCCCGTGCACCTTTGAACGCTAGATTGAGCGTTACCTCTAAATCCTTGCTGAGCATCTAAACCTCAAACCTTACTGGCCAATGTCATCCGGGTTGTAGTGAAAAACACCCGGCATTCCTGATTTTTTGCCGGATACCCGGCCGGAAAAGTCACGCCTGACTGCTCCAGGCGACGGTAGTCCTTAACTTCCCTCCTCCTCGCCGTTTTCGTCGTCCTCATCTGCCTCAATTTCGCAAAGCAAGGGATGTTCGTTATCCCGAGCGAACTGATTAACCTGCGCGGCCTTTGTTTCCGCTATATCTCGAGTATAGACACCACAGATCGCTTTTCCCTTAGTGTGTACCTGCAACATAAGTTGAGTGGCGCGCTCGCGATTCACATAAAAGAAAAGCTCCAGGGCTTCGACAACAAATTCCATCGGGGTGTAGTCATCATTGAGCATGACCACCTTGTACATGGGCGGTCGTTTCAGCCTTGGTTTGGCCTCCGCAAGTGCGGTGTCCCCGTCTGCCCCGTGAAGGTAGAAATCATCTCCGCCGTCATCTTCGTTCGAGTGTAGTTTAATGATTTGTGATTTTCCCATAGCGCTAGTCAATCAGAGTTCCGGAAACGGTTCACAGTGCTGACGCCCCCGCCCCTATCGTCGAGGAATAAGCCTCTCGAAAGGGCTCACGCCGGCCACCGCGGTGAATTTGGCAAGCGCACATTGTAACCTCATTCAGGTATCAGCACAGTCCAGGGCAACCGCCCTCCTTGACAAGGGGCGGTGTCTTGGCTACAAGAGGTATTAACCGCGCCAACGCGGTGATGAGGCACTAGCTAATAGTCGTACAAATGATTTTGTACACACAAAGAAGCGCATGAAGCGCGATAACAATAACGATACATGTAAGGCGGCCAGCAGTCGCCCCGGCAATATTAGAGGGATTTCGCCATGCCTACCGGTACTGTTAAGTGGTTCAATAACGCCAAGGGATATGGATTCATTCTTGCTGACGAGGGTGGAGAAGATCTTTTCGCGCACTACTCTGCCATCCAGATGGAGGGGTACCGCACCCTGAAGGCTGGCCAGCAGGTTAATTTCGATATCATCCAAGGCGACAAAGGCTACCACGCAGCCAATATCAGCATTGCTACCGCTGAGGGCAGTCGCTCACCGACACCTGTTTCTGCGTCTCCAGCGCAATCGGTAAGAGAAAAAGAGACCGAGGAAGCGCTCGATTAAGCGACTCTGCCGGCACGCCCCAGGGTGTATGCCGGGCAGACCGCCGCAGCCAAGAGTATCCGCCGCAAGCGTGATTTAGAACTGACGCTCTGTCACGTCCGAGAAAGCTCGCGGCCAACACCAGCTGATTACTCTCTTCAGCGAATTTTGCTCGCCTGAGCACTGGCACCTGCGTGCCACCTCTCCCGCCGTCCCAAAATCGCGAGATACTCTATCGGTCCAGCGCTAATATTCCGTCGACATAGCCATTTCCGGGATATTCAGGCAAAAAAAAGCCCCGCATCGATGCGATGCGGGGCTTTTTCATTCGTCGATTATCAAGCCATGTGCTTGATAACTTCCTCGCCGAACTCGGAGCAGGACTTCAGGTCTGCACCGTCCATCAGACGCTCGAAGTCGTAGGTTACGGTCTTGGCTTCGATAGCGCCTTCCATACCCTTAACAACCAGCTCAGCGGCTTCGTTCCAGCCCAGGTGACGCAGCATCATCTCTGCAGACAGGATCAGGGAACCCGGGTTCACTTTGTCCTGACCGGCGTACTTGGGTGCAGTGCCGTGAGTCGCCTCGAACAGAGCAACATCGTCAGACAGGTTGGCACCCGGAGCGATACCGATACCACCGACCTGAGCGGCCAGTGCGTCGGACAGGTAGTCACCGTTCAGGTTCAGAGTGGCGATTACGTCGTACTCGGCCGGACGCAGCAGGATCTGCTGCAGCATGGCGTCGGCGATCACGTCCTTAACCACGATTTCCTTGCCGGTGTTCGGGTTTTTGAAGCTGCACCAAGGGCCACCGTCGATCGGCTGCGCGCCGAACTCTTCGCGGGCCAGCTCGTAACCCCAGTCCGCGAAAGCACCTTCGGTGAACTTCATGATGTTGCCTTTGTGCACCAGGGTCAGGGAGTCGCGATCCTGATCGATGGTGTACTGCAGCGCTTTACGCACCAGTCGCTTGGTACCTTCTTCGGAAACCGGCTTAACACCGATACCAACGTTTTGCGGGAAGCGGATCTTCTTAACACCCATCTCGTCCTGCAGGAACTTGACGACCTTGTTGGCTTCGTCAGTACCGGCTTTCCACTCGATGCCAGCGTAGATGTCTTCAGAGTTTTCGCGGAAGATCACCATGTCTACCTTGTTCGGCTCTTTAACCGGAGAAGGTACACCGCTGAACCAGCGCACCGGGCGCTGACATACGTACAGGTCCAGCTCCTGGCGCAGAGCAACGTTCAGGGAGCGGAAGCCGCCGCCTACCGGAGTGGTCAGCGGGCCTTTGATGCTGACAACGTATTCCTTGATGGCTTCCAGGGTTTCCGCCGGGAACCAGTCGCCGCTGTAAGTTTCTGCTGCTTTCTCGCCACAGAAGATTTCCATCCAGGCGATGGATTTCTCGTCGCTGTACGCCTTGCTGACGGCAGCGTCGATCACTTTGCGCATTACCGGGGTGATATCCACGCCGATGCCGTCACCTTCGATGAACGGAATGATCGGGGTGTTCGGTACGTTCAGAGAACCATCTGCGTTGACTGTAACTTTTTCGCCGTTCGCCGGCACTTGGATATGACCCATTAAGTTGACTCCCGTAACTCTTTGACTAAACGTCCGGCTTTATAGGCGGAAAACCGGCATAATGCGCCGAATCTCCACTGCCGGTCTTGGTTGCTGCTCATTGTTTACGCCGTTGTATACGCCGAGCCAGCTAAAAATCGGCGGGATTATATCAGCATCCACCCAATTTTGTAGTTTGATTACAACGAAAACACGACTCCGGCATGACAACACTTGCGACATGAGCCAATTGATCCTGTTTAACAAACCCTTCGGCGTCCTGTGTCAGTTCACCGACCCCGACGGGCGGCCTACCCTCTCGGACTACATAAAGAAGACGGGCGTCTACGCAGCCGGCCGTCTCGATTTCGACTCGGAGGGGCTGCTACTGCTGACCGACGATGGCCAACTGCAGCACCAGATTGCACATCCGGACAACAAGCTGCCAAAGGTGTACTTGGCCCAGGTCGAAGGTGAAGTGGCGGAAGAGGCCCTGGTGCAATTGCGCCGCGGTGTAACGCTGAAAGATGGACGTACGGCACCAGCCAAGGCGCGCCTGATCCCGGAGCCCGATCTCTGGCCCCGGGTTCCGCCCATTCGGGAGCGCAAGTCTATCCCGACCTCGTGGATCGAGCTCACCATCAGTGAGGGGCGCAATCGCCAGGTTCGGCGGATGACTGCCGCCGTTGGCCACCCCACGCTGCGACTGGTGCGCTGGGCCATCGGCAACTGGACCTTGCAGGGACTGGGACTGGGAGAACAACGGGCGGAGACCGTACACCTCCCGCAACAGGGGCCGGCGAGCAAAGGCACACGCACACGACCGAACGAATCCTCAAGGAAGCAACGCGGCCGCCCCTCGGGCAGAACGGCGGGAAAGCCGCGCAACAGGCGTTAATGACCAGGGAGTTACCAACTGACCGCCCCGCCAGAACCAAATCGGCTTTTGAATCGGTCCATTTCCGGTAATTTTGGGGTCGGGCAGCTAGGCTGAAGTAGGAGTCTGGCGGCGTTTTTCGCACTCTCCCGGACCAGGGGACAATGGGACCATCACTGCAAATTGGTCAGTTAACGCTTTCACAGGTAAAATGCGCCCCCATTTTCCAGCCCAGTGGCAATGACCACGGTGCCCACAGGGTTGAAATCCTTCCGGCACCCCTCACTGTAACAACCGGTATTTCATGACAGTTTCGGATTTGTCTGTGTCCCCCAACTCTACGGATTCCAGCCCCGACGCCAGCGGCGCGGGCAAACGCGTGATCGTCGGCATGTCCGGCGGTGTGGATTCGTCCGTGGCCGCGCTGCTGCTGATGCAGCAGGGATACGCGGTGGAAGGTCTGTTCATGAAGAACTGGGATGAGGACGACGGCACCGAATACTGTACCGCACGCCAGGATCTGGCCGATGCGGAATCGGTCTGCAAGCGTCTGGGTATCAAACTACATACAGCGAACTTTGCGGCCGAGTACTGGGACAACGTGTTCGAGTACTTCCTCGCGGAATACAAGGCTGGCCGCACACCCAATCCGGACATCCTGTGCAACCGTGAAATCAAGTTCAAAGTGTTCCTCGAATACGCGCAGATGCTGGGCGCGGACGCCATCGCCACCGGCCACTACGCGCGCCGCCGGGATGAGAACGGACACACGTATCTGCTAAAAGGCCTGGACAACAACAAAGACCAGAGCTACTTCCTGCACGCCGTTGGCGAGGCCGAGTTTGCCCGCTCCCTGTTCCCGCTCGGCGAGCTGGAAAAACCGGAAGTCCGCCGCATTGCAGAAGAGAACGGTTTTATCACCTCCACCAAGAAGGACAGCACCGGCATCTGCTTTATCGGCGAGCGCCGCTTCAAAGACTTCCTGGAACAGTACCTGCCCGCCCAGCCCGGTGAAATGCAGACCCCGGAAGGCGAAGTAATGGGCCAGCACAGTGGCCTGATGTACCACACCATCGGCCAGCGCCAGGGGCTCGGGATCGGTGGCGTGAAAGGTGCTGGAGACCAGCCCTGGTATGTGGTGGGCAAAGACCTAGACCGTAACGTACTGCTCGTGGCCCAGGGCAAGCACCACCCCCTGCTCTACTCGACCGGCCTTACCGCCACTCAGACCCACTGGATCAATGGCACCGCGCCAGCACAGGAATTCCGCGCGGCGGCCAAAACCCGCTATCGCCAGGAAGATCAGGATTGCCTGATTACTGTGGAAGATGGGGGCCGTATCAAAATCGCGTTTGACCAGCCGCAACGCGCAGTTACCCCCGGACAATCGGTGGTGATCTATCGCGGCGATTACTGCCTCGGTGGCGCAGTTATCGATCAAGCCACCGGCGTGGGTGAAGTCGACCCGCACCAAACCAGAAAGAAACAGGCTGCAGGGAGCAACTCTTGAGTAATTGGCGAGACCAGGCACTGGCACTGGCCGGGGTATTTCAGGCGGCAATTCTGGTAGAGCGGCTGGCCAAAACCGGTACAGCGCCTGCCGAGCAGATGGAGACCGCTGTTTACAGCCTGTTCCAGCAAAACCCGGAAACCACCGAAGACGTTTTCGGCGGCGTGGAGAAATTGCTGCCCGGCCTGCGCGGCGCGCGGCAACTACTCGCCACCCGCAGCCATCCGGAATACACCGACTGCCTGCGCTACGTGCTTTCCATCCTTTACCTGCAACGCCAACTGGCGAAAAAACCGGACCTGCTGTCGATCATTGGCAACCGACTGGAAAAGGCACAATTGCAGTCGGACCACTTCGGCATCGGCCACGAAAATGTCTACGCCAACCTGGCGAGCATTTATAGCGATACCCTGAGCACCTTCCGCTTTCGTATTCAGGTACTGGGTGACTTTAATTTCCTGCAACAGCAGCGCATCGCCAACCAGATTCGGACCATGCTGTTCGCCGGCGTACGCTCCGCCACCCTGTGGCGACAGCTAGGCGGGCGCAGATTGCACCTGCTGTTCCAGCGTAAAAAACTGATTGCAGCAATGGACGCCCTGGTGTCCAAGTACGAATCACTGGAACACTGATTCCTTAAAGACTGATTTTCAAAGATTGCCGCCGCTTCCTACTTATGTTCGTTTCAGCGGCTGGATTTCAATACCGGAGAGACACAATGACTGTCGAGCTATCCGCACTTACCGCGGTTTCCCCCATTGATGGACGCTACGAAAGCAAGACTGCCCCACTGCGAGACATTTTCAGTGAGTACGGCCTGATTCGTGCCCGCGTAGAAGTGGAAGTTCGCTGGCTGCAGCAGCTTGCCCGCCACGAAAAGATTGCCGAAGTGCAACCCTTTACCGGCAACAGCAACCAGATCCTCGACGACATCGTTGCCCAGTTCAGTATTGAAGATGCCGAGCGTATTAAGGAAATCGAGCGCACCACCAACCACGACGTGAAAGCGGTCGAATACTTCCTCAAGGAAAAAGTGAAGAGCGATGAGCAACTGCTCGCGGTAAGCGAATTCATCCACTTTGCGTGTACTTCCGAAGATATCAATAACCTGTCCCATGCGCTGATGCTGCGCGCAGGTCGCGATCAGGTGCTGCTGCCAGCAATGAATCAGATCGTGAGTGAAATCGCCCGACTGGCACAGGAATTCGCCGACGTTCCGATGCTGTCCCGCACCCATGGCCAGACTGCGAGCCCGACCACCGTCGGTAAAGAACTGGCCAATGTTGTGGCGCGCCTGCGTCGTCAGATCAAGCAGATCCACGAAGTCGAGCTGCTGGGCAAAATCAATGGTGCCGTGGGCAACTACAACGCCCACCTGTCTGCGTACCCGGATGTGGACTGGCAGGCGAATGCGGAAGAGTTCGTGACCTCCCTCGGCCTGTCCTGGAACCCCTACACCACCCAGATCGAACCACACGACTATATCGCCGAACTGTTCGATGCGATTGCGCGCTTCAATACCATCCTGATCGACTTTGACCGCGACATCTGGGGCTACATCTCCCTGGGCTACTTCAAACAGAAAGTGGTGGCCGGCGAAGTGGGCTCTTCCACCATGCCGCACAAGGTGAACCCCATCGACTTCGAGAACTCCGAAGGCAACCTGGGCATCGCCAACGCGGTATTCCAGCACCTCGCGGCAAAACTGCCCGTTTCCCGCTGGCAGCGCGATCTCACAGACTCCACCGTATTGCGCAATATGGGCGTCGGTGCCGGCTACTCGGTAATCGCCTACGCCGCCACCCAGAAAGGTCTGGGCAAGCTGGAAATCAACCGCGCGCGCCTCGAGGAAGACCTGAACAACGCCTGGGAAGTGCTCGCCGAGCCGATCCAGACCGTTATGCGCCGCTACAACATCGAAGAGCCCTACGAAAAGCTCAAGGCGCTCACCCGCGGCCAGGGCATCACCAAGGAAACCCTGGCGGTGTTTATCGATGGTCTCGAGATGCCGGAAGAAGCCAAGCAGGCCCTGCGTGAGATGACACCGGCGAGCTATATCGGCAACGCGGTAGCACAAGCGAAAAACATCTGACCTCGCGTCAGTCCAAGATCAACATTCCGGGAGATATCGCCATGACCGAGTCAGGCCAGCGCCATTCCGTTGAACCTCTGACCCACCTTGGCGACATCCCGGTGGAAACATTCCTGCGGGAGTACTGGCAGAAAAAGCCATTGCTGATCCGCAACGCCTTTCCCGATTTCGTTTCTCCCATTTCAGGAGAGGAACTGGCGGGGATGGCACTGGAAGAAGAAATCGAGTCTCGCCTGATCGAGGAAAACGGTCTTGAGGGCCCCTGGCAATTGCGCACCGGCCCCTTCACCGAGCAAGATTTCTTCAGCCTGCCCAAAACCCACTGGACCCTGCTGATCCAGGCTGTGGACCAATGGATTCCGGAAGTGGCCGATTTGAAGGATCACTTCCGCTTTATTCCCGACTGGCGCCTCGACGACATCATGATCAGCTATGCCGCTGACCAGGGCAGCGTCGGTCCACATTACGACTTCTACGATGTATTCCTGCTCCAGGCCGAAGGCAACCGCCGTTGGCACCTGGGTCCCAAAGCCGACGCTAGCAGCCCACGTGTCGAGGGGACGCCCCTGAACATCCTCAAGGAGTTCGATGCCGAGGCCAGCTGGTTACTCGAGCCCGGTGACATGCTGTACCTGCCGCCCCAGTTCAGCCACTGGGGAATTGCCGAAGGCGGTTGCACCACTATTTCTGTCGGTTTCCGCGCACCCTCCGCGCGCACCATGCTCGAGGACCTGGCCGCAGAGCTGGGTGCGGGCTTGCCAGATCACTACCGCTACACCGACCCGGATCTGGAACTGCCGTTCAACCCATCGGAAATCGATCAGCAGACCGTTGCCCGGGTACAACGCCACCTGGCAGAGTGGCTGCAGCAGCCACAGAATATCGCCCAGTGGTTCGGCGCTATCATGACCGAAGCGAAATATCCTGACACCATCGCCCTGGATGCCGGCTCCGCGGAAGACTGGCGCGAGCAACTGGCCGATGGCGGCAGCCTGATACTCAACCCTGGCTCCCGCTGCGCATTCTGTCGCGAACCCGCCAGCCTGTTCATCGACGGCGAGACCTTCCCCGCTCCACTGCTGTTTGCCGAGGGTTTCTGCAATACGCATGCACTGGACCAGAGCGACGTAGATGCCTATCCCGAGTTGGCTGCCAGTAACGGATTGCTCGACCAGCTGGTTTCTCAGGGCAGTCTCATTTACCCTGAAGCGCTGGAGTCCGACGACACGGATGCAGATGACTAGGAGAATGTTTGATGAGTCTGTTTGTACGCCTCGCCGACTGGCAGACGGATCGGGAAGCCATTCGCGGTATTCGCCAAAAGGTATTCGTCGAAGAACAGAACGTCCCTGAAGATCTGGAGTGGGACGAACACGAGGAAAGTGCGCAACATTTCCTCGTCTACCACCACAACAAGGCCATCGGCACTGGCCGCCTTACCGGCGGTGGCAAGATCGGGCGCATGGCCATTTTGAAGGACGCACGCGGCCTGGGCGCCGGACTGGAACTGCTCAAGCGAATCTGCAAGTTTGCCAGGGTTTCCGGTCAGAAAAACGTCTACCTGAACGCCCAGGTACAGGCGATTCCCTTTTACGAAAAGGCCGGATTTGCGGTAACGGGGGAGGAGTTCATGGAGGCGGATATTCCGCACGTGCGCATGGATCTGACCCTGAGCGAAAAGGAACCTTGCGAGAATGCCGACGACTGCAACCGGTAAGCGGCACGCGGCGAATTCTGAGGCGCTTCAACTGGCGGATGAGGATAGTTTCCGCGAAGCGCTCCAGCAGCTCATCGGCACAGGTCGTCGCCACCTGCGCATCTACTCCCAGAGCCTGTCGAGAGCCCTGTACAACGACCCGATTACCGTACAGGGATTGTCGGAATTTGCCCGCAGCAGCCGCTATGCACGAATTCAGATTCTGATTACCGACAGCGCCCCGCTCCTACTTCACCCTCATAGGGTTTTGCCGCTGGTACAGAGATTAAGCAGCCGTATCGAACTGAAGAAAATTCAGCCCACCAGCGAACCCACCGACTGGGAATTCGCCCTCGCTGATCGCGACCAGGTGCTGCAGAAAACCGACCTGGAGAAGTGGGTTGGCTCCTACCACGCGGAAAACCCGGTAAGGGTCAGGCAGCTACAGGATATCTTTGACCAGGCCTGGCTTCACGCGCGCCCAGACCCTGAGATCAAGCGCCTGCTACTGTAACAATAGCCTTCCATGGCCACGGCAGTGCCGATTCGACGGGCACCCTGCCGTCTTACCTTACGCAACCTCTTTTAACCTGCGCTCGTCCCAGATCGGCACGACGTTTTGACGTTCAATCACGTCCACATCGATCCCGCGGGCAGATGCGGTATCGATAAAGTCCGCAATGGCTTCTGCCACATCGTGATTGATGTAGACACAGTTTCGCTTGTCGAGAATCACGTGGGCGTTATCCGGAATTTCACTCAGCTCCTTACGAATAGCACCCTTGTTCAGGAAGGTGACCTCTTCGGCCAGCTGCATGTTGATGCGAATGCGGTCGCCCTCTTCCGTATCCTGCTTTTTGTGTAGGAAATGGGAGTTGAGGTAGTTGCGCCGCAGTAGGGCGAAAATCGCCGCGACCATACCAACACCGACACCAGTCAGCAGATCGGTCAACAACACACCGAGTACGGTGATCACAAACGGTAGGAACTGCTCCATACCGTTATCCCACATCTTGCGGAAAAGTGCGGGCTTCGCGAGCTTGTAGCCTGTGAGGATCAGCACCGCAGCCAGCACGCCCAGCGGAATCATATTCAACCAACTTGGCAGGGTCGCCACACATACCAGCAACAAAGCGCCGTGACAGATAGTGGAAGCCTTGGAGCGCGCACCGGTCTGCAGGTTGACCGAGCTACGCACGATCACCTGGGTTACCGGCAGGCCACCAATCAGGCCGGAGAAGGAATTACCCACGCCCTGCGCCACCAGCTCCCTGTTAGTCGGGGTGGTACGTTTCAGGGGATCCATTTTGTCGATAGCTTCAACGCTGAGCAACGTTTCCAGGCTCGCCACTACCGCGATGGTCACCGCCACGGTCCATACCAGCGGATTCCCCAGTTGCGAGAAATCAGGCAGCGTAAACAGACCGACGAATTCATTGAAACTTGAAGCGACCGGTACGCTTACCAGATGCGATTTTTCCAGACTCATGCCAGTGGAACTGGCAAACGCCAGGGACAACAGCACCGCCGAGAGTACCGCGACCACCGGGCCAGGCACCATCGCCAGCCAGCGCGACCGCTTTATCACTGGCGTCTCCCACGCAACCAGCAATCCCAGGGATACTGCAAAGATGGCCAGCACGCCCGGATGCACCGCACTCAGTAGAGGCAAGACGCCGTCACTTATGGAAGTACCTTCCGGCAGGCCAAACGCGTAGGGAATTTGCTTCAGCAGGATGATAAGACCGATACCCGTGAGCATGCCGTTGATCACGGACGACGGAAAGAAGTAGCCGAAAATTCCGGCTCGCAACAGCCCCAGCAGAATCTGCATCAGGCCACCCAGCACCACCGCCAGCAAAAATATTTCGAATGACCCCAGGGTCTCAATCGCACTCAGCACGATGACCGTGAGCCCAGCCGCCGGACCGGATACACCGAGGCGCGAACCGCTGACCGATCCCACCACAATGCCGCCGACAATACCGGCGATCAGCCCGGAAAACAGTGGCGCGCCGGAAGCCAGCGCCACGCCGAGGCATAGGGGCAGCGCCACAAAAAATACTACGACACTCGCGGGAATGTCCTTTTTCAGATTCTGCAAATCCACACCAGCAACTCCTGTACAACGAAACAGTCAATGTGATCGACGAAAACTGCGGGCCCGAGCGGGAATTCGCCTATGGGCGCAGGGAGCGGGAGAATAGGGGTCGGTGCTTTCAGCAACCTTTCACGGTGACAGATAACAGAGTGTCTCGTGAGTCAGGAACACGTCGGCCGAATCGTGTATCTTTCGCACAACTGAAGTCTTACTTAATTCCGAACACATGAACGTATTGCTGGTAGAAGATGACCCGCTGATCGCCATGGGGCTGTTGCAGGCGCTACAACAAAATACCTATACGGTGCTGCATGCACCCGATGGCATGCGAGCGCAAGGCCTGCTCAGGGCCAACGATATTGACCTGATCATTCTCGATCTCGGACTGCCGGATATGGATGGTCTGGAGTTGCTCCGCTGGGTCCGCGCGCGCCAGAGTCGCGTTCCCGTGCTGGTACTGACCGCTCGCGATGGGGTGGAACAACAGGTCCTGGCCCTGGATCAGGGGGCCGATGACTATATGGAAAAGCCGTTCGATCTTCGGGAACTGGAGGCTCGCCTCAGAGCACTACTGCGACGCAGCCACAACCTCTCGACCGATGAAGTGAGCCTGGGTGCGTTGCAATTAAGCCCTTTCCAGCGCACCGCGACCTTGAACGGTGAACGGCTTGAATTGCCCGCGCGGGAATTTGAAATCCTGGAAGTCCTCGCGTTGAGCGCTGGCAAGGTGGTAACCAAAGCACGCTTGGCGCACAGGCTCAGCCGTGAAGGCGATGAGGTGGGCGATAATGCCGTGGAAGTGTACGTCCACCGCCTGCGACGTCGCCTCAGAGAATCGGGACTTGCGATCCGCACCCAACGCGGCGCGGGCTATGTGCTGGAGAACGCCGGTTGAACACGCGACTCGACCTCCGTTCTCTGCTGCTGCTACTGGTCGGTGGGCCACTGTTCGTCCTGCTAGTGATCGAAATGCTGATTACCTTCGGTATCGGTTTGCATGTCACGAACCAGGTATTCGACCGCTGGCTGTTGGACTCGGCCTACTCTCTTGCCCAGGAAGTCCGACGGGAAAATGGGGAACTCGTGCTGCATGCGGACGAGGCCGCCATCGAAGTATTCAAATGGGATGAGCTGGACGAGGTTTTCTACCGAGTCTCCACCCTCGAGGGCCGCGTACTCGGGGGGGAAAATGAAGCCTGGGTAAACCTGAAAATCGCCACTCTGGAACGTGGACCTGTATTCACCAACGTGAAATTGGGAGGCGAATGGGTGCGCAGTGTCACCTTGCTCGCCAATGCTGAATCCCCCGGCGACAGCGCCGTGGTTAGCGTCGCGGAAACCCTGCATAAACGCATCCCACCATCCCGCACACTGATGCTGGAAGTGGTTCTCTCCAAGGCGGCAATGATCGTGGTCGCGCTGCTGGTTGTGGCGTTCGCCCTTGGGCGAGGCATTCGCCCACTGCTGAGGCTCAGTCAGGAACTCGCAAGCCGCTCCCCGCGGGATCTGACCCCCATCAGTACACCGCCCGCACCGAAAGAAGTCCGTACCGTAATCGACAACACCAACCACTTGCTGGAACGACTGGACGACGCGTTCAGTGCCCGAGAACAGTTTATCGGCAACATTTCCCACCAACTGAAAACACCGCTTGCGGGGATCAAGCTACAGGCGCAACTGGCTTTGCGGGAACAGAATCTCGATGCCGCCCATCAGGCACTGGAGCGCATTTGTCAGACCACCGACGCCATGACCCACCTGAACAACCAGCTGCTGAAGCTGGCGCGTGCGGAAACCGCATCCGGTCGCGGGCTGCGCAATGAACCGGTCGCGCTGGATAACGTGGTGCGCGAAGCGGCAGAAAGCCTGCGTGAGCTGGCCCGCGGCCGCAACGTAAAAGTACACCAGAATTTCAGTGGCGAATCCCCTGAGACTTTCACGGTTACCGGCGAACACTTCCTGCTGCGGGAACTGGTATGGAACCTGATGGAGAATGGAATTCTTTATGTACCGGAAGGCGGTAACGTGTGGGTGGAGCTCAAGCGAGCAAGCGGCAGTATTCGACTCACGGTAAAGGATGATGGTTTGGGTATTCCGCGCGAGCACTGGCCACAGATTTTCGAGCGGTTTTTTCGCTCAAAGATTTCCGGCGAAGGCTGTGGCCTCGGGCTGGCCATTGTGAAAGAAATCGCGTTTGCCCACGGAGCCTCGGTAGAACTGCAGCAGGCACCAGATACCACCGGTGCCTGCTTCGTTTGTATTTTTCCTGCAATGGGAAAGCCCGCCTGAACAGCGACAGTAAACTGCCGGTCAAATGATCCGTTCCGGTGCGGTACTCGGTTCCAGCCTGATAGCAATATATTTTGACGTGGGCGTATAACTGCCCACGCCGTAGCTCTCGAGGGGAACCAGCGGGTTAGCCTCCGGGTAATACGCGGCCGCCTGTCCTTTCGGGATATCGAACGCGATCAGGGTAAAGCCCGATACCCGGCGCTCCACATCGTCACTCCACAGGGATACGATATCCACCTTCTGGCGGTCGGCAAATCCGAGGCGGTGAATATCGTCCAAGTGCGCAAACAGCACATGGCGCTCCCCTTTCACCCCCCGATAACGGTCGTTCAGGCCGTATACGGTCGTGTTGTATTGATCGTGTGAGCGCAATGTCTGCAGTACCAGATCAGCATTGCGCGCACCGCGCTTACCTATTTTTGTCAGGACCTCTTGCGGCAGCGGTGCTGGCAGCGAGTGGCTGTAAAAATTGGCTTTTTCGTTTGCAGTATTCCACTGTCGTTTGCCAGCGGGGTTTTGCAGGTAAAACCCACCCGGCACCTGCAGTTTTTCTTCAAAGTTTGCAAAACCCGGTATGACGTCCGCAATCAACTCGCGGATGCGGCGATAATCCTCCGCGAGTTCAATCCAGGGCACCGGCCGGCTACCCAGCGCGGCCTGTGCAATCCCCGCAATAATCGCAGGCTCCGAGCGCATTTCCCGGGACAGCGGCTTGAGCTGTCCATAAGACGCGTGGACCATGCTGAAGGAATCCTCAACGGTCACCGCTTGCGGTCCACTGTGCTGCATATCGATATCGGAGCGGCCCAGGCACGGCAGGATCAGTGCCTTCTTGCCGGTGACCAGATGGCTGCGATTGAGCTTGGTACTGATCTGCACAGTGAGATCACAATTACGCAAAGCGCTGTGGGTGCGAGCGCTATCCGGTGTCGCCTGGGCGAAGTTACCACCGAGCCCGATAAACACCTTCACTTTCTCGGCGAGCATCGCCTCGATAGTTTTCACCACGTTGTAGCCGTGGGACCGGGGCACAGAAAAATCAAACCTGGTTTCCAGTGCATCGAGAAACGCTGCCGATGGACACTCGTCGATGCCCATGGTGCGATCGCCCTGCACATTACTGTGCCCACGCACCGGGCAGAGCCCGGCACCCGGGCGACCGACCTGCCCGCGCAACAATTGCAGGTTGGTGATTTCCTGAATCGTGGCTACCGAGTGACGGTGCTGGGTAACGCCCATGGCCCAGCAGATGATGGTCGCGTTACTGCGACAATAAATATGTGCAGCCCGTTCAATCTCGTCTTTCTCCAGCCCGCTAAATGACTGGATTTCGTCCCATGATGTGGCCTCAACCTGGGCGCGGTAGTCTTCGAAGCCCACACAGTGCTCGTGAATAAATTCAAGGTCGAGCGGACCGGTGGATTCGCCCTGCTCGGCCTCGTCCTGCCACTGAAACAGAAACTTGGCAATACCGCGGATCGCGGCCATATCTCCACCGAGTGACGGGCGCAAATACGCGGTGTTGAGAGCCATTTCGCCACCGGTCAACATCTGTACCGGATCCTGAGGCGCCTGGAACCGCTCCAGGCCCCGTTCGCGCAGGGGATTCAATACCACCACCTGGGCCCCGCGCTCTACCGCCTCACTCAAAGGCTCGAGCATACGCGGGTGATTGGTGCCCGGGTTCTGGCCGATAACGAATATCGCCTCCGCCTTTTCAAAATCTTCATAGGTCACCGTGCCCTTGCCGGTGCCGATACTCTGCTTGAGTGCTACACCGCTGGCCTCGTGACACATGTTCGAGCAGTCAGGCAGGTTGTTGGTACCAAACGCGCGAGCAAACAGCTGGTACAGGAATGCCGCTTCGTTACTGGCGCGACCGGAGGTATAGAAGGCTGCATGGTCGGGTGTCTCCAGCGCTTTCAGGTGACTGGCGATCAGGGCAAACGCCTCATCCCAGGATATGGGTTGGTAATGCGAGCCCTCGCCGTCGTAAAACATGGGCTCGGTCAGGCGCCCCTGATACTCGAGCCAGTAATCATCTTCGGCGAGCAGGTCTTCCAGGCTGTGGCGAGCAAAAAATTCATGGTCCACTCCGCGCCCGGAGGCTTCCCAGTTCACTGCTTTGGCGCCGTTTTCGCAGAAGCGGATGTGCCCTTCCTTTGGCGCCTCTCCCCAGGCACAGCCGGGACAGTCAAAGCCGCCGTTTTGATTGGTCTGCAGCATGGCGCGCAGATTTTTGAACGGCTGACGGCTGTCGAGCCAGGCATGGGCAACACTGCGCAATGCACCCCAACCCGCCGCGGGCTTCTTGTAAGGACGAAAGCGGAATCGATCAACAGGTGTTTTCATTGAGATACCCCGGCGGGTGAATAAGGCTCTGGGCCGCGGTCCGTTCCGCGGCCACTGTAAAGTCGCGCCGGGCCTCGAACAGGTTGGTGCAACAAATTAAGATAGTATTTTCGCGCCCAGCGTACTGCCATATCTGAAGGAGACGCGAGGCTGACCAGGGTGCCCACGCCACTACTCACCGATTTCTGTATCAGCTCCAGACTGCAGCGACTGGTGATGGCCACGAAGCCATTTTGCAGGTCGCATCCCTCACGCACGCAGGCGCCGATCAATTTATCCAGTGCGTTGTGGCGGCCGATATCCTCGCGACAGAATCGCGTTTCGCCACGCTCGTCCACGTAAATCGCTGCGTGCATTGCGCCACTGGAATGCAGATGTTTCTGAGCATTCTGAAAACGCCCACGCAAATCGGAAAAGTGCACTGCAGGCGGTAGCTGGTTGAAGTTACTGCGAGAGGAATTGGGGACAGGCTTAAGCGCCTCGGCAAGCGCGTCCACACCACACAGGCCGCAACTGCTGGTGCCGGCCATGGTTCTGCGCGAAGCTTTGAGTTGATTCAGGGTGCGCTGATTGAGTGTCATATCCAGGACGACACTATCTTCCTGCAGACCGATATCGAGATCCAGAAGCTGGTTGCGGTGCGAGATGACACCACTGGTAAGACTGAACCCCACCGCAAAATCTTCCAGTGCACCGGGGGAAGCCATCATCACTGCGTGGCTGATGCCGTTGTAGCAAAAAGCAACCGCAACTTCCTGAGCCAGCGGTTGCCGGGCCGCAACCGGTGCCCCGGCGGCCTCCACCAGCAGGTACTGCTGTTCGCTCTGCTTGCTGCTATCAATCATAACCACCTATCAATACCACCGGTCAGCTCAGTCGATCAGCAAAACTCGTCACGCGGGGCTTTTAGCGAATTCGTACCGCGGTGCCACTGACGCTGACCATCATCATACCGCCCTTTTCACCCACCACCTCGTAATCCAGATCGATACCGACGATGGCATTACCCCCCAGGGAGCGGGTCTGGGCCTCGATTTCCGCAAAGGCTATTTTGCGCGCCTTGGCCATTTCCCGCTCGTAGGAACCGGAGCGCCCGCCAATGATGTCGGTAATGGAGCCGAAGATATCCTTGAAAATATTGGCGCCGAGGATGGCCTCACCAACGACAACGCCGAGATAGTCCTCGATCTGGCGACCTTCAACAGTGGGAGTGGTGGTTTTGAGCATGCTGATTCCTTCCGTAGTTGCTGGATCGTATTGTCGGCTACAGCCAGCTTACACAAAATAAAAAGCCCCGCGCGCGGCGGGGCATTTTATTTCATGTCAGTCTGCTTTTCACAGAGAATCCGCTAAAGGATCAACGCTGACTGGCCTTGAATTCGCGGCGACGGCGATGCAGAACCGGCTCGGTATACCCGTTAGGCTGTGCACAGCCCTCAAACACCAGCTCGCAGGCGGCCTTGAAGGCGATACTCTGGTCAAAGTTTGGCGCCATATCGCGGTAGGCGGCATCACCGGCATTCTGTCGATCCACCACGGCCGCCATACGCTGCATGGTTTCCTCAACCTGTGCCCGGGTACAGATGCCCTGCTTCAGCCAGTTAGCAATATGCTGGGACGAAATACGCAGTGTGGCGCGGTCTTCCATCAACCCCACATCGTTGATGTCCGGAACCTTGGAGCAACCAACCCCCTGATCGATCCAGCGCACTACGTAGCCGAGAATGCCCTGTGCGTTGTTATCCAGCTCACGCTGGATTTCATCCCCGCTCCAATGCGGATCCGATGCGACCGGCACGGTAAGGATGTCATCCAGGCTCGCCGGTTTACGCGTCGCCAGTTCTTGCTGAACTTCAGCCACGTCCACCTTGTGGTAATGCAGCGCATGCAGGGTCGCCGCCGTCGGTGAAGGCACCCACGCGGTATTGGCACCGGCCAGGGGATGGGCAATTTTCGCCTGCATCATGGCCGACATCTGATCCGGGATCGGCCACATGCCTTTACCGATCTGAGCGCGTCCTTTAAGGCCTGTTGCCAGCCCCGTGTCCACATTCCAGTCCTCGTAGGCAGAAATCCATTTGGACTGCTTCATGTCGCCCTTGCGAATCATCGGGCCGGCCAGCATGGAGGTATGAATTTCATCACCGGTGCGATCCAGGAAACCGGTGTTGATGAACACGACGCGGGCCTTGGCGGCGGCAATACAGGCTTTGAGGTTTACCGTGGTGCGGCGCTCCTCATCCATGATGCCCATTTTCACCGTATTGCGGGCTAGCCCCAGCGCGTCTTCGATGCGATCGAACAGCGTGTTAGCAAAGGCCACTTCCTCGGGACCGTGCATTTTCGGCTTAACGATATACACGCTGCCACTGCGGGAGTTTCGCAGCGGGCCGTTGCCGCGCAGGTCGTGCATGGCGATCAAACTGGTGATCATGCCGTCGAGGATGCCCTCGGGCACTTCGTTGCCGTCTTTGTCGAGCACTGCATCGTTGGTCATCAGATGACCGACATTGCGCACGAACATCAGACTGCGACCCGGCAGGGTCACGGTGCCGCCTTCCACACCGGCGTATTCGCGGTCCGGATTGAGCGTGCGCAGGATTTCCTTGCCGCCCTTGCTGACTTTTTCCTGAAGATCGCCCTTCATAAGGCCGAGCCAGTTGCGGTAAACCACAACCTTGTCCTCGGCATCGACCGCGGCCACAGAGTCTTCGCAATCCATGATGGTGGTGAGTGCGGATTCCACAAGTATGTCTTTTACACCGGCCTTGTCGGTTTTGCCGATGGGGCTTTCACGGTCGATCTGGATTTCAAAATGCAGACCGTTGTGGGCCAGCAACAGCGCCTCCGGTGCCTCCTGAGGGCCGCGGTAACCGATAAACTGGCGACTGTTCTGCAACACGGCAACCTTGCCATTGCGTAGGGAAACTTCGAACAGGGAGCCATTGATCCGGTACTCGCGCACGTCTGTGTGGCTCGCCCCATTCAGCGGCGCAGCCTGGTCGAGAAACTCGCGACCATACGCAATAACCTTGTCACCGCGCACCGGGTTGTACTCGCCAGTTTTTTCCGCGCCACCCTCCTCGCTGATCACGTCGGTACCGTACAGCGCATCGTACAGGCTACCCCAGCGAGCATTGGCGGCATTCAGCGCATAGCGGGCATTCATTACCGGCACCACCAGCTGGGGACCGGCCATGGTGGCGATTTCGGCATCCACATTTTCGGTGGTTGCGGTGAAGTCCGCCGGTTCATCGACCAGATATCCGATCTCTTTCAGGAACGCCTTGTAGGCCTCGAGATCCTTGTAACCCTCGGGGTTGTCGCTGTACCACTGGTCCATACGGGCCTGGATATCATCGCGCTTGGTCAGCAACGCACGGTTTACCGGTGCGAGGTCATTGACGATTTTTTCGAATTCCGCCCAGAACACATCGGCGTCGACCCCGGTTCCGGGGATCACTTCCTGTGCAATCAATGCGTGAAGCTCTGAGGCGATCTGCAGACCGCCAATACGGATTCTTTCCGTCATGTCTGACCTCTTGGTACTGGTGCTAGGGACTGGTGAGTTGCGGCATTCTAAACAGGGAAAGTTACATATCGCTAATTTATAGGCACTATCTTCGATATTCTCAAAATGAATTTTAGCCGCCAATCCCGGTTATAATTGGCGTCCCACATCGAGAATTAGACGGCGCATCCAGCGATGTGGTGCGCTCTGCTGCAACAACGGGCTCCAGGCCATTTTCAGCTCCAGCGGGGGAATCTTCAGTGGTGGCTCCCTGAGTGCCACCCGGGGATTACTGGTGGCAAGCTGGGCCAGGCGGGTCGGCACAGTAACGATAAGGTCGCTCTGCTCGGCCAGCAGCATGGCCACTTGGTAGTGGCGGGTAAATACCGAAATATCTCGCTTCTGCCCCAGGCGGCCAATGGCTTCATCCACCCAGCCCAAGCGCTGCACATCTTCCGGATTCACGCCCACGCCCACGCCCATACCGGTTTTACTGACCCAGATGTGTTGTGCCTTCAGATAACTCTCCAGATTGTAGTCCTGCAGTATCGGGTTATCCGTACGCATTACGCAGGAGAAGGTGTCGCTCCATATGGTCGCCTGGTGGAAGCTCTGCGGCATGGAGTCAAAGCGGTTGATGACCATATCCACCTTGCCCTGCTCCACATCCACAAAGCTCACGTCACTGGGCGTCATGATGTCTAGACTGATACCAGGGGCACTGACGCGTAATTGTTTCAGTAGCGGCGGTATCAGTGTGGATTCCGCATAGTCACTCGCCATGATTCGGAAGGTGCGACGGGCATCTGCCGGCGCGAAATCCCGATTGGGCTGGATCACCTGGTCAATCGCGGCAAGCGCCTCGCGCACCATCGGCTGCAGCTCCATGGCGCGCTCGGTGGGCATCATGCCCTCCCGGGTGCGCACCAGGAGCGGGTCGCCGAACAGTTCGCGCAGGCGTTTCAGGCCGTTACTCATAGCGGGCTGGGACAGTCCCAGCTGGTTGGCGGCGCGGGTGACGTTGCGCTCGCGTAGCAGGACATCGAGGTAGACCAGCAGGTTCAGATCAGCTCTTTCCAGATTCATGGGCGGGGGCTCTCGGCCGGCACTACTGGCCGGGATCAGGTTGTTGTCAGTTCAGCGTTACCAAGGGGTTCAGGCAAATATTCACTATTTGGATAGCGAGAATCAGAACAATAAATTAGCCAAATTATGCCAGCACTCCTACGATACGTACAACCTAACCGCAGTCACCTTTTCGAAGAAATTCGAGGAAATTTGAGGAAACACAGCATGTCCACTTACTCTCAAGAAATCGAAGCGGCAGCAAAGCTCTGTGACAAGAACGGCAGCAGCTGGGATGCCATCAGCCCGGAATCTGTTGCGCGTATGCGTCTGCAGAACAAGTTCAAAAACGGCCTGGACATCGCCAAGTACACTGCCGATATCATGCGCAAGGACATGGCGGCCTACGACAAGGACTCCTCCAAGTACACCCAGTCCCTGGGTTGCTGGCATGGATTCATCGGCCAGCAGAAAATGATTTCCATCAAGAAACACTTCGAAGGCAAGACCGACCGCCGCTACCTGTACCTGTCCGGCTGGATGGTTGCCGCCCTGCGCAGTGAGTTTGGCCCCCTGCCCGACCAGTCCATGCACGAAAAGACTTCGGTTGCTGCGCTGATCGAAGAGCTGTACACCTTCCTACGCCAGGCCGACGCCCGCGAACTGGGTGGTCTGTTCCGCGAACTGGATGCGGCCCGCGAAGCTGGCGACGAAGTTGCTGCCAAAGCAATACAGAACAAAATCGACAATCATGTCACCCACGTAGTGCCGATCATCGCGGATATCGATGCGGGCTTTGGTAACGCAGAAGCTACTTACCTGCTGGCCAAGAAAATGATCGAAGCCGGTGCCTGCTGTATCCAGATCGAAAACCAGGTTTCCGACGAGAAACAGTGCGGCCACCAGGACGGCAAAGTGACTGTTCCCCACGAGGACTTCCTGGCCAAGATCCGCGCCGTACGTTACGCCTTCCTCGAGCTGGGTGTCGACAACGGTGTGATCGTCGCACGTACCGACTCCCTGGGTGCCGGCCTAACCAAACAGATCGCGGTGACCAAAGAGCCGGGCGATCTGGGTGACCAGTACAACGCCTTCCTGGATTGCGAAGAAGTTTCCGAAGCCGATCTGAAAAATGGCGATGTGATCATCAATCGCAACGGCAAGCTGCTGCGTCCGAAACGCCTGGCATCCAACCTGTTCCAGTTCAAGAAAGGTACCGGTGAAGCCCGCTGCATACTGGACAGCGTGACCTCCCTGCAAAACGGTGCTGACCTGATCTGGATCGAGACCGAGAAGCCCCACGTTCGCCAGATCGGCGGCATGATGGATGAGATTCGCAAGCAGGTGCCGGACGCGAAACTGGTGTACAACAACAGCCCGTCCTTCAACTGGACCTTGAACTTCCGCCAGCAGGTATTCGACGCCTGGAAAGAAGAAGGCAAGGATGTTTCCGCTTACGATCGCGACAACCTGATGAGTGCAGAATACGACGAGACCGAACTGTCCAAAGAGGCGGATAACAAAATCCGTACCTTCCAGGCAGACGCTGCTCGCGAGGCCGGTATCTTCCACCACCTCATCACCCTGCCGACCTACCACACCGCGGCGCTGTCTACGGACAACCTGGCCAAGGAGTACTTCGGCGAGAAAGGTATGCTGGGTTACGTCGAAGGCGTACAGCGCAAGGAAATCCGTCAGGGAATCGCCTGCGTGAAGCACCAGAACATGGCCGGCTCCGACATGGGCGACGACCACAAAGAGTACTTCGCCGGTGAAGCCGCGCTGAAAGCTGCTGGTAAAGACAACACCATGAACCAGTTCGGCTGATCGTTTTCAACGAGTGTCCCTGAGAAATCGCTTCACTCACTTCGGGCCGCATCATGCGGCCCATTTTTTTGCCCGTCTTGCGCGTATTTAAACCAGCTCCCGTGATCCCCGTACCACTTCTCGACGGTTATTGACAATCTGTGCGGCCAGTCCGGGTATTCACACGTCAATAAATCATACATTTCACATGAATCCCATAATTTGGCCGCGCGGCCTGATGGGATTTTTTTATATAAACCGAGAGAAAACGGAGGTTCCGGCAATGCGTCTTTCGCATTTACTGATATCCGCCACGGTGTGCTTCGCGGCACCGGCGGTATTCGCCGCACAGGCAAGCATGAATATACCCAACGACTGGGGACAGGGGGCACAGGCAGAAATCGTAGTGCTCAATGACGAGTCCGCCCCCCTTTCGGACTGGACCGTGGAATTTGACCTGGATGCCCAGATCACCCAGATCTGGAACGGGGTGGTGGTTTCCCAGAGCGGCAATCACTATGTGGTGGGACCGGCATCCTATAACAGCACCATCGGTGTCGATGGCCAGGCCAGCGTAGGGTTCCTGGTAAGTCCCGGGGGCATTTCCCCGGTGCCTGTGAGTGTCAATGGAGACGGTGGTGGCAGTTCTTCCGGTGGCTCGTCATCCTCGTCAAGCTCGTCCTCTTCATCGTCTTCGAGCTCTTCCAGTTCTTCTTCAAGCTCTTCGTCCAGTTCATCCAGCTCGTCAGGGGGCAGCTCATCTTCCTCTTCATCATCGGGCTCCTCCACCTCTTCTTCCTCCGGTGGGTCCGGCAGCGACTATTTGAGTTACGAAATGAGTGGTTTTATCACCGTGGACCAGTTCGGCTACCTGCCTGAAAGCGAGAAGGTCGCCGTGTTGCGCGATCCGCAGCAGGGATACGACAGCGCTGATAGCTACGCGCCGGCACCGGAAATACGCGTGGTCAACAATGACACCGGTGAAGTGGCCCACACCATCCAGCCACAAGCCTGGAACGGCGGCGCCACCGCGGAAAATTCCGGCGACCGGGTGTGGCATATCGACTTTTCTGCGGTGAGTCAGGAAGGCGACTACATTCTTGCCGATGAAACCAACCAGTTACGTTCACCGGTGTTCCGTATTGCCACGGATGTGTACCGCCCGGTACTGGTGCACGCCGTGCGCAGCTTCTATTACCAGCGCGCGGGCTTTGCCAAACAGTCGCCTTATGCGGATGCGCGCTGGACGGATGGTGCCAGCCACCTCGGTGCAGGCCAGGACCCCCAGGCCCGCCGCTACAACGCCACCGGTGACGCCGCTACCGAACGCGACCTGCGCGGAGGCTGGTACGACGCCGGTGACTACAACAAGTACACCAACTGGCACGCGGACTACCTGGTAGCACTCCTCAACAGCTACCGTGAAAATCCCGCGGTGTGGACCGACGATTTCAACATCCCCGAATCCGGTAACGGTATTCCGGACCTACTGGACGAAGTAAAGTGGGGTATGGACTGGCTGGTGAGAATGCAAGAGAGCAATGGCTCAGTACTATCGGTGATGGGCCTTGCCCACGCGAGCCCGCCCTCCTCCGCTACCGGTGCCAGCACCTACGGCCCGGCAACCACGGCCGCCAGCTACAGCAGTGCCGCAGCGTTCGCGCTGGGTAGCCAGGTCCTGGGGCAGATTGCCGGCCTGGAATCCTACGCTGCCGATCTCAGTGATCGCGCAGAGGCGGCATGGCAGTGGGCCCAGGCGAACCCGTCGGTGACCTTCCGCAACTCCGACAACGGCGTTGCCGCCGGTGAGCAGGAAGTGGACGACTACGGGCGTTTCGCCAAAAGCCTGATGGCTGCAATCCATCTGTATCGGGCCACCGGCAAGGCGGAATACCGCAGCTTCGTCGAAAGCAATTACCAGGCCGCGCACCTTATGGAATGGAGCTGGGTATCGATCTGGGAAGTGGAGATCCAGCACGCCCTGCTGTATTTCGCATCTCTGGATGGTGTCTCCGCACAAGTGGCGAGCAATATTCGCGACACTTACGCAGCGGGCATGAATGGCGATGACAACTGGCCTGCGGTAGATGGCGATGCGGATGCCTATCGCGCATCAATCCCGCAATACACCTGGGGCAGTAACCGCAGCCAGGCGCACCAGGGCAACCTGTTCCTGGATCAGTTGCAGTACGGCGCGGGCGCCCCGGCCACCGATGCCGTTCGCAATGCCGCGCTGCGCCACGTCAATTACCTGCACGGCGTAAACCCCCAGGGCAAGGTCTACCTGTCCAATATGGGGGAATACGGTGCGGAAAACTCCGTGGACAGCTTCTATCACACCTGGTTTGCAGACGGCAGCGCGCAGTGGGATTCGGTGACCGAGTCCTCCTATGGCCCTGCCCCCGGATTCCTGGTGGGTGGCCCCAACCCCAGTTACGACTGGGACGCCTGCTGTCCCAATAGCTGCGGCAGCCCGGAAAACAATGCCCGCTGTGGACTGGCACCGCCCGCCCCGCCCTACGGCCAGCCCGCACAGAAGGCCTTCCTGGACTTCAATACCAGCTGGCCATTGAATTCCTGGGCGGTCACCGAGAACCACAACATGTATCAGGTGGCGTATATCCGCCTGCTGTCCAAGTTTGTACCGGCCGGCAACTGATACACGCCCATTTCAAGGATCTTCGCGAGGGGCCAGTTCTGGCCCCTCTTTCCCCCCAAATAAACGCAGCCCGCGTCCCCGTCCGCGACTCAGGCGACGCACGCTGAATTCTCAGGACCGCCACCTTCCCGTCACACAAGTACCACAGCACCGAGAAATGGCGCAGTTTTGGACTAGGCTTATGGCAAGCCTGCAATGAAGCTGTCGCCTCTATGTCGTCCTCCAGCCAAGTACTTGTCCTCAACTGCGGAAGCTCTTCACTGAAATTTGCCGTCATCGACCCGCACAGTGGTTGCCTCTCCCTCAGTGGCATCGGCGAGTCTCTCGGCCAGGGTGAAGCATCGGTCAGTTGGAAGTGCGGCGGTGAGCGGCAATCTGCCACCCTGCCTGCCAATGCCCGCCACACCGAGGTGATCCGCTTTCTGGTGGATGAAGTTTTGAGCCAGCACGATAAATTGCGCGACCAGCTGGTGGCCATCGGACATCGGGTAGTACATGGCGGCGAGAAATTTTCCCATTCGGTACTGGTGGACGATGCCGTACTGAGCGCCATCCAGGAATGTGTGGCACTGGCGCCACTGCACAACCCCGCCCATTTACAGGGGATCGAAGCGGCCTCCGCCGCCTTTCCGGATTTGCCGCAGGTAGCGGTTTTCGACACAGCGTTTCACCAGTCGATGCCACGACATGCGTACATCTACGCCCTGCCCTTTGAGCTGTACCGCGATCACGGTATCCGCCGCTACGGTATGCACGGCACCAGCCACCGGTTTGTCACCGAGCGCGCGGCGGAGTTACTCAACCTGCCGGTCAACGAGGTAAATATCATCTCCGCCCATCTGGGCAACGGCGCGTCCATTACTGCCATCCGAAACGGTCGCAGCGTCGACACCAGCATGGGACTGACACCACTGGAAGGCCTGGTTATGGGTACGCGCAGTGGCGATGTGGACCCAGGTCTGTTGATGCACCTGGGCAGTCGCATGGATTACTGCCTGAAAGAAATCAACGACCTGCTCAACAAGAAGAGCGGCCTGCTCGGCGTCTCCGAGCTCAGTAACGACTGCCGCACGCTGGAACAGGCGGCAACCGATGGCCACGACGGCGCGCAACTGGCGCTGGATATTTTCTGCTACCGCCTGGCCAAATATATCGGTGCCTATCATGCGGTTTTGCCACAAGTGGATGCGCTGGTGTTTACCGGCGGTATCGGCGAAAACTCCAGCCTGATACGCGGGCAAGTCATGCAGCAACTCCGCGGGCTCGGCTACGCTACGGACGACGAGAAAAATACCCGTGCGCGATTCGGCGAAGAAGGCCCGATCAATACCGAGCGATCTGCGGTTACGCTGGTAATCCCGACCAACGAAGAGTGGGTCATTGCCCGCGACGCAGCGGAACTGGTTCCGCCGGACACCCCGAATCACGACCCCAGCTCGAGGGAATGACCCATGTCTCGCACAATCATGCTGGTGCCCATCAGTGATGGGGTCGGCATTACATCGGTTAGCCTGGGTACCCTGCGCGCGCTGGAACGCAACGGGGTGAGCGTCAGCTTTTACAAACCCATCGCAGAAACCGTGCATCACGAAAAAAATCGCGATCGCAGCAACGAGATCCTGCGGCGCGCCTCCAATCTCAAGGTGCCGGAATCCTTCACCATGCACCATGCGGAGCTGATGATCGGGCGGGATGACCTGTCCGGGTTGCTGGAAGATATTCTGGCCCGCTTCCGCGAGGGCGCGAACAAGGCGGACGTAGCCATTGTCGAGGGCCTGGTACCCAACACGGAAAACCAGTTTGCCAGCCAGCTCAACCTGCAGATCGCCAAAACCCTGGATGCGGAAATCGTACTGGTGGTGTGCCCGAACCTGGACTCAACCCAGCAGTTGAAAGACCGCCTGGAAGTCGCCATGGCGACTTTCGGCGGCGCGCAATCCGGCCGCGTGGTGGGCTGTATCGTCAACAAGGTCGGTGCGCCTTCCTATGTGCCGGAGGCCCCGGGAGCGGATATCACCGGGGTATTCGAAGGGTCCGGCATGCGTCGCGGTAACCTGGAAATCCTGTCCCTGTTCGGCAAGAGTCCGCTGCCGATCATCGGCTGTATTCCCTGGAACCCGAACCTGGTTGCACCGCGAGCGAAAGACCTGGCCGATCATTTTCAGGCGGAAGTGATCAACTACGGCGAACTCGACACCCGGCGTCTGCACAGTGTGACGTTTTGCTCACGCTCCCTGGGCAATATGATTTACCGGTTTGAACCCGGATCCATGCTGGTGACCTCGGGTGATCGCCCGGATGTGATCGTCGCCGCGTGTCTGGCGGCAATGAACGGCGTAAAAATCGGCTGCCTGCTACTTACCGGTGGTTTCTACATCGAACCCATGGTGCGCAAGTTGTGCGCGCCGGCGATGGAAACCGGGTTGCCCGTCATCCTGGTAAACACCAATACCTGGCAGACCGCGTTGCAACTGCAGACGTTCAATATGGAAACCCCCACCGACGATGTGGACCGGATTGAGAAGGTGCAGGATTTTATCGCCGGCCACCTGGACAACCACTGGGTGGAATCCCTCAGCAGCGAGTCCAATCGGCCCAAGCGTCTATCACCACCGGCATTCCGTTTTCATCTCACCGAACTCGCCCGCCGCGCCAACAAGCGAATCGTATTGCCGGAGGGGGATGAGCCGCGCACGGTCAAGGCGGCACTGGCGTGCGCCGAACGGGGCATTGCGCGGCCGGTACTGCTGGGAGATCCCAAGGAAATACACCGCGTGGCGGAACAACAGGGTCTTTCGCTGAGCGACAAGGTAGAGATTGTCGACCCCAAAAGTGCGCGCAAAAAGTATGTCGAGCCCATGGTGAAGCTGCGTAAAAACAAGGGGCTCACGGAAATCGTCGCCAAAGAGCAACTACAGGACAATGTGGTGCTCGGCACCATGATGCTTGCGGAAGATGAAGTAGACGGGCTGGTATCCGGTGCCGTTCACACCACGGCCAACACCATCCGCCCGGCACTGCAGCTCATCAAGACGGCGCCCGGCGCGAGCCTCGTGTCTTCCGTGTTTTTCATGCTGCTGCCAGATCAGGTACTGGTCTACGGTGACTGCGCCATCAACCCGGACCCGAATGCCGCGGAACTGGCGGATATCGCCATCCAGTCTGCGGACTCTGCCGCGGCCTTTGGCATCGAACCCCGGGTAGCCATGATCAGCTACTCCACGGGCAGCTCAGGCACGGGCCTGGATGTGGACAAGGTGCGCGAAGCCACGCTGATCGCCCAGGAAAAGCGACCGGACCTGGTGATTGATGGTCCCCTGCAATACGACGCGGCAATCATGGAAAACGTGGCAAAGAAAAAAGCGCCGGATAGCCCGGTGGCGGGACGTGCGACGGTGTTTATTTTTCCGGACCTGAATACCGGCAATACCACTTACAAAGCGGTACAGCGCAGCGCGGATTTGATCAGCATCGGGCCGATGCTTCAGGGGATGCGCAAACCGGTGAATGACCTCTCCCGGGGTGCTCTGGTGGATGACATCATCTATACCATTGCATTGACGGCAATTCAGGCGAGCCAGCTGCAGTAAATGACCGAATTCAGAGGGGGATATCCGGGCGGTTCCCGTCGGCATCGGCCACATTGCCAAGCGGCCGCTTCTTATCCAGGAATCGGATCAGGGATCCAGCGACAACATACGCCTCCAGCCGGTGCTCGAAGGTGTCGGTATATCCGAACGCCATGCGTTTCAGGCAGGCATGCACTTCACGATACTCCGGCGCATCACTTTTGACCGCGACCAGCCCCTTGCGCAGAATCGGCCACAGTTCCCAGATCTTACGCCCCTCTTCCTTCACCGCTTTGAGCGCAATCGCCAGCTGCGCCTCTTCGTAGGTCAGGTCCGTACCAAGCGGATAGTAAGGCAGAAGCTTCAGTCGGTGCCCCTGGGAAAATACTGCCTGAATCCGCTCAGGTGTATTGTTGGCGAACGCCTCGGGAATTTCGTAAGAGGCCTCAACCTTGCCAGCGTCCTTGGCTTTACCCAGTAATTCCTGTTGGAACCGGGAATCGGTAATACACAGCATTGCGGTGATCACATCCCGGTCGGATTTCCCGCGCAAGTCTGCCACCCCGTATTCCGTTGCCACCATATCCCGCAGATGGCGGGGAATGGTGCAATGGGGGTACTCCCACAGAATATTGCTGCGAATGCGCCCGCCCTGGTGACGGGTGCTGGCGAGAGCAATTACCGAACGGCCACCGGGTAACTCGTGGGCCTGCGCTACAAAATTGTACTGGCCGCCCACGCCGCTGATCACCCGGGCGTCATCCAGCCCATCGGAAATCACGGCGCCGTTTAGGGTCACCATCATTGCCGAATTGACGAACCGCGCGTGCTGGCGCTGCGCAATTTTCAGCGCACGTCCCTTCTGCAGCTCGTTGATGTAATCGATGGCGGTCATGTTGATTCCAGCCATCTGGGACTCGGGCATTTCACGCAATGCGTTGTACATGGCACTCGATCCCAGGTAGAACCCTCCGTGCAGCCAGGTGCCTCCCGCAAGCTTTTTCCCGGCGCAACTACCGAGCAGCTTCTTGCGGCCGGTACTGCTGTGCAGGTCGCAATCCTCCAATTCGCCGTGCTGGTCCAGAAAGCGATGGCCTCGCCAGCTGTAGCTGGGATCCACGATACCGGCGCCCTGCAGAAATTCGGTATCCGCCTCGGTGAGCGGACACTGGATTCGGCCAGCATCGTGCAATGCCATCAACAGGTCCTCATCGACGGTATCGCCAATGCGTCCTGTGTTGAGCAGCTCCTGAATCGTCTTGTCCGCATACACCTGCCGCTTGAGCACGCCGGCCTGCCGCAGATGCAGAAACCCCTCCGGAACCATCTCGCTGGCCCCGTACAGTCCCCGGTCGAATACGCCGAGCTGTAGCGGCTCACGGTACAGCTCGCGCGCCTTGTCCTCATTGAGGGACTGCAGGATATCCCGGTAATCCGGATTTTCGCTGTGGCGCAGCCGTAGCACATGGCAGATAGCGTCACCCAGCGCGCCGATACCGATCTGCAGCGTGCCGCCATCCTCAATCAAGCCAGCAATATGAAATGCCAGTGCGTAGTCGGTCAGTCTTACAGGAGGATTGGGGGCCGGGAAAATCTCGTGTTCGAATAGCTCACCCTCGAGCAGGAAGTCGAACATTCCGTGATCCACACGAGCGTCACCACCAACAAACGGCAGCCTGGGGTTCACTTCACCCACCATCGTGATATGCCGGTATTTGCGCTCTTCGGCCAGCGCCAGTAATGGCAGTGTGAGGTCCGGGTTACTGCTCAGGCTGAGATCCATACTGTCATCCGTGGCGGGCGCAACCATCTGTGCCACCACATTTACCCCGCGATCCAGCAAGTCCCGCGGCACATGGGTGTAATTGGCACTGACATAACTCTGCTGGGCGGATGCCACACCGAGAAAACTACCCGGCTGCATAAAAAACTCACACACCTCCACATTTGACGGCAACAAACCCTTGCGTCGTGCCTGGTTGTACGCCAGATCCTGATAGTCCGAGTAGAGGCGATCCAGCAGGGGCTGAACAAACCGACGCTGCAGCTCACTGCCGCCGGAGGGACGCTCCAGCGTCAGCGCGGTGAATATGGTGAGGGAAATCTCCGGGTCCTGTTCGGCACGGGCGTACATGGCATTGGCGAAATGGTTCGCTTTACCGATGCCCAGCGGCAACCCGAGCACAATCCGCTTGCCGACCTTTTCCAATACGGCGTCTACGCAGGCTTCAGCCGTATCGAATGTACCCGGTTTTGTCATTGCCTCTCGCTCCCGCTCCAGAAGTCTGTCATCGCGAATACGTGGCGGTAATCAATCGCCACCGGCCTATTGCAGGGTATCTTCAGATCCGCGCTCCGGTGACATGCTGGGCAGAGACTCGAAGTGATCCACCTGAATCGCCTTGTTGACCAACTCGGAAGTCTTCCGAATTTTCTCCGCTTCCTCTTCGGAAATCAGCTTGTCAGAAAGCGCCTGATCGATGGCGTTGTCATTCAGTGCACGCAAACCGCCCTTCTTCATCTTCTCGCGAATTGCTTCAGTTTCATGGCTGCTTAGAAATGCCTGCTCAACGATATCAATACCATCGCCGGAATTGCCAGGGAATACCCCCTTGGTCAGACGATCCCGCGTTTCCGACGGCACCATAATCAGGTTGGCACAGGCGCGCGCCTGGCGATCCGAGGCGGCACGGATACTATGGCCCCAGGGCATAGTGAGGAAATGCATCAGCTGGCCGACAAAACGGATCGGGAAGTTGTGGAACACCTCAATCAGGCTCACCTCGATATTGTGGAATCCAGCACGCATGGCAAATTCGAGCAGCGGACGATCCTGTTGAGGACTGCCATCATCCTTGAAGCGTTTCAGTGTGGAACTCATCAGGTAGAGTTCACTGAGCACATCACCGAGACGTGCAGAGATCATTTCTTTTCGCTTTAGTTCGCCCCCCAGGGATAACAGGGAAATTTCCGTTACCAGAGTCAAAACCGCTGAATAACGGTTCATCTGGCGGTAGTATTTTGCTGCCTCGCCAACGCCTCTGGGGCTGCTCGCGAAAAGCCCGCCGGTCCAGCCGTGGAACACCGCGCGACAGAAGGTTTTCAGCTGGAAAAATGCATGCTTGGGAAGCAGCGCGTCCAGCTCTTTCACCCCCTGATCTTTGTCCGGATTGGTGGCAGCCTCCATTTCCTGCAGCAGGTAGGGATGGCAGCGGATTGCCCCCTGGCCGAAGATCATCAGGCTGCGCGTGAGAATATTGGCGCCCTCCACCGTAATCGCCACGGGGACCGCGCGATACACATTGCCCAGATAGTTCAGCGGCCCATCGATGATCGCCTTGCCCGCGTGAATATCCATAGCGTCGTTAACCGCCTGGCGCAGGCCGAAGGTCGCGTGTGCCTTCATGATCGCCGACACCACCGCGGGCTTGAGTCCCTTGTCCAGGGCCCGAGTGGTGGTTTTGTGGGCGGAATCGAGCACGTAGGCAATAGACGCAATTTCCGCGAGACGTCGCTGCACGCCTTCGAATTTTCCGATTGGGATCCCGAACTGTTCACGGATATGTGAGTAAGCACCGGTGGTGCGCGCGGCAAGTTTGGCACCGCCGGTGGACAGGGACGGCAGCGAGATACCGCGCCCCGCAGCCAGTGCGCTCATCAGCATATGCCAGCCATGGCCGATGTTTTCCTGGCCCCCGATAATCCAGTCCATGGGAATGAACACATCTTTGCCCCAGTTGGGACCGTTCATAAATGCCTGCATGGCGGGTATGTGCCGCTGGCCGATGGTCACTCCCGGTGTGTCCGTCGGTACTAGGGCCACCGTAATACCCAGCTCCTCGGTATCACCGAGGATATGGTCGGGATCGTAGAGTTTGAACGCCAGGCCCAGCACGGTAGCCACGGGTCCGAGGGTGATATAGCGCTTGTGCCAATTGACACGCATCCCCAGGGTTTTTTCGCCGTTGTACTCCTGATAACAGACCACCCCGGCGTCCACCATGGCCGCAGCGTCGGAACCCGCCTCGGGGCTGGTCAATCCGAAACAGGGAATATCGCGCCCGTCCGCAAGCCGCGGTAGATAGTGTTTCTTCTGCTCGTCAGTGCCGTGGGCCATCAGCAGCTCGCCGGGACCGAGCGAGTTGGGCACCATGACGGTAACCCCCACGCTGGTGCTGCGGGTCGAAATTTTGGTGACGATTTGCGCGTGTGCGGTTGGCGAGAATCCGAGCCCGCCAAACTCTTCGGGAATGATGATGCCAAAGAAGCGATTTTTCTTGAGAAATTCCCATATCTCCGGGGAAATATCATGATCTTCGTAGGAGATCTTCCAGTCGTCCACCATCTGGCAGAGCTCTTCCACTGGGCCATCGACAAATGCCTGCTCTGCCTCGGTGAGCTCCGGCGGGCCCATATCCAGTAACTGATCCCAGTCCGGCTTGCCAGACAACAATTGGGCATCCCACCAGACCTCACCGGCCTCCATGGCTTCTCGCTCGGTATCGGAGATTGGGGGCAGGACCTTTTTAATCCAGTTCAACAACGGCGCGGTAATCCATTTCTGGCGCAGGCTACTCATTATTTATCCTTGTTGGCTCAAAATATTTTGGCTGTTCGCGATGCTACAGATGTCTAGCCTGTACAGGCGGACTGATGAGAGTGGTTTGCCTGAAACTATAGGCAATAGGAAGCGATTATTGGTGTTCAGGCGAATGCCAGAGTGCCAATGCCGCAGAAAATTATCAATGCGGCGACAATCCGCTGCCGGGAAAAACGCTCGTTGAGCAAGACGACGGAAATGATGGAAGCAAACAGGATGCTTACCTCCCGGGTGGCGGCCACTGCGGCTACGGGCATCATGGATGTAGCCCACAGCGCAATGCCAAATCCGCCGGTGGCCAGCATTCCTGACAGGGAGCTGCGCAGAAAATTGGCGCGTGCGAAGGCAAACCCTTTTAGCGGACGCGTCAGAAACACGGCAAGGATTATCCCACCGCCAGACAAAATCTCGAGCCACGCCACATAGCTCAACGGATTGGCAACACTGCGCACACCGGCCGCACCAATGGTCGTGTAGCCCGTGATCGCGATTCCGGTACCTACAGAATAAAGAATACCCATCCGCCCCACTTTCAACTCTTTCATCACCAGGCCGAATATGCCGCAGGTAACCAGCAAAATACCGGTCAATTGCAATGGCTCGAGGGATTCGTCAAGGAATAACAGTGCTGCCGTGGCGACCATCAGTGGCGTAACGCCGCGGGCTATAGGGTAAGCGGTACCGTAATCCAGCGCTTTATAGGACCGGGACAGCAAGAAGAAGTAGAGGTACTGGAAAAAAGCGCCACCCAGTAAAAACCCGAGCGCCGCCTTACCGGGCAACGGCAACTGGGTCGCAAGGGCGGCTCCTACGAGCAGGCCGACACTACGTATCATTGCCAGCTGCAGGAAGCCTTCTTCACTGTGTTTGACCACCGCATTCCATACGGCGTGCGCAAGCGCAGACAGCAAGACCAGCGCAAAAAGGAACGTTTCGGATATGACCAATTTACATAAGCGATTGGGGAGAAACTATCACACCGTTATTATCGGCGTACAAATACTCTCCAGGATTAAAGGTAACGCCGCCGAAAGTCACTGCGATATCGCGTTCCCCGATCCCTTTTTTTTCGGTCTTCATGGGATGACTTCCGAGCGCCTGTACTCCTAACTCTAGCTCAGAAATCGCATCCACATCGCGAATGCACCCGTACATCAAGATGCCAGCCCAGCCGTTGGCGACGGCTTTTTCCGCCAACATATCCCCCAGACAGGCTCGCCGCATGGAGCCGCCGGCATCCACCACCAGGACCTTGCCCTCCCCGGGTTCGGCGACCAGCTCACGCACCAGCGAGTTGTCCTCGAAGCACTTTATGGTGACGATCTGCCCGCCAAATTGCTCGCGACCGCCGTAGTTGACGAACATGGGTTCAACGACCTGTACAAGGGCTTCAAACTCATCGCAGAGATCCGGGGTGGAAATAGTATTGGAAGTCATTGCGGGCTCCTGAGGCTATGGGGAAATAAAACACTGCAGCGCCCGCGATAATAGCCGCCCACCACCTCAGTCACAGCCCAAACACAAAAATACCGGGTATTATCCCAATGGATAGTACCCGGTAAATGGCTTGCCCCTATGCAAACTGCGGACAAGCGGGCTTGCCAACTGGTCTCAGTAACTCACGGTAACGGGCATACCGACACGTGAATACTGGAAGAATTTACGAGCCATATGCGGCGGCATTCTCACACAGCCGTGGGAAGCAGGATAACGGGGCACATGACCCGATGCATGCAACCCAATACCCCCATTGAAACGGATGTAGTGGTTCATTTTTGCACCGCGATAGTAAGTGCCCGGAGGACGGCGATGCTTGCGGGTATCGACATCCGCCTTCACTACGCGCCCTGTATTACGGTCGACGAAACTGCCGTAGATACTGGAGCGGTGATTCGGCCGCTTGGCCAATACGCGGAATTTCCCTGGGCTGGTGCGGAAGCCCTGCTTGCCGGATGACACCAGCGATACGCCCACTAATCGACCACCTTTGTAAAAGTAAGCTTTCTGCTCAGAGAGATTGATACGTATCGAGGGAGATCCGGAAGAATTCATCGCTGCCTGATCATCAAACCAGTTGGCACCGGTGTGCGCGTCGGCAAGTGATGGCCAGAGACCGCCAAAGAGTAACGCGGTAAAGAGCATCAAGACGCCGATAAGGTTTCGACTGAGGGGCGATGATACAGCTGCTACTGCGCCTGCATTCTCCCCCTGGCTTGATGTTTCGCCACACTGTATCAGCTGCGCCGGCCGATCAGACAGGCTTCTGGTTCGCGTGGATGACAGACTTGTTTGCATAGCAACACCTCAATCAGTACATCAATCAGATCCTTTTAAAACCGGATTTTCAGAAACCCATAGGGAAGTTTTTGAGAACCCGACTTCTCTGGAATCCATGTCCAGCGGCAACCCCGAAACCGACTCGGAACCCGGGGTGCATGTTCGATTCTATTGACCGGGGGATGGGCGCTTAGATTGATTTATATGGGGAGGTGACACTTTTATGGAAAATGGCAATCGTCTTAAGGTGCCGAGCAAGGGGTCACAAGATCGTGGCTGAATGGCCGGCGATGATGTGTTCGTCGATATGGCGTGATGAATAGAAAAATATTTCTGCTACATGCACAAAAAAAGCGACCAAAATGGTCGCTTTTTTCGGAGTCAAGGCAGCCCGGGACAAAAAATCTGTACTTATTGACTCGGGCTGGTCTGCGCTTTGGATAGCGCCTTGTCTTTTCTCTTTGTGTTACACCTTCTGATTGGCGAGGTACAGCCAGGTATCTACGGCGGTATCCGGGTTCAGGGAGACGCTGTCGATCCCCTCTTCCATCAGCCACTGGGCAAAATCTTTGTGATCGGATGGCCCCTGGCCACAAATGCCCACGTATTTTCCTGCCTTTTTACACGCCTGAATGGCACGGGACAGGAGCATTTTTACCGCGGGATCCCGTTCATCAAACAGATCCGCTACCAAACCAGAATCCCGGTCCAGCCCAAGAGTCAGCTGGGTCAGGTCGTTTGAACCGATGGAGAATCCATCAAAGTACTGCAGGAACTCATCGGCCAGCAATGCGTTGGACGGAAGCTCACACATCATGATGACCTTGAGCCCGTTTTCACCGCGCTTGAGGCCATTCTGCTCCAGTAGCTCCACTACCTGACGGGCCTCGTCCGGAGTGCGTACGAAGGGCACCATGATCTCTACATTGGTGAGTCCCATTTCGTCGCGAACTTTTTTCAGCGCCTTGCACTCGAGGGCAAAGCACTGGCGGAAGTCCTTGGAGCGATAGCGGGCCGCACCGCGGAAACCGAGCATGGGGTTTTCTTCGCTTGGCTCGTACATCTGACCGCCGACCAGGTGCGCGTATTCGTTGGACTTGAAGTCCGACAGACGCACGATGGCACGGTTCGGGGCAAACGCTGCGGCAAGGGTCGAAATCCCCTCCACCAGCTTTTCCACGATGAAGTCTTCCGGCGAAGCGTAACCACCGATGCGGTTGCGGATGTTCTTCTGCAGGTCGATCGGCAGGCGATCCAGCTCGAGCAGCGCCTTCGGGTGAATACCGATCATGCGATTCAGGATGAACTCCAGACGCGCCAGGCCAACACCCTGGTTGGGCAGATTGCTGAACGCAAACGCGCGATCCGGGTTGCCCACGTTGAGCATGATCTTGAACGGCAGTTCCGGCATGTCCTGAACTTCGGTCAGAGAGCGCTCAAAATCCAGTTCACCGGACATCACAAACCCGGTATCCCCTTCCGCACAGCTCACGGTCACCGGGGTACCGGTAGACAGCTTTTCGGTGGCGTCACCGCAGCCCACCACCGCCGGGATTCCCAGCTCACGGGCAATGATCGCTGCGTGACAGGTACGGCCGCCGCGATTGGTGACAATAGCGCTGGCCTTTTTCAGCACCGGCTCCCAGTCCGGGTCGGTCATATCGGTGACCAGTACCTCGCCATCCTGCATCTTGGCCATATCCTCGACGGAATCGAGTACACGGACCTTGCCCGCGCCAATACGCTGGCCGATCGCACGGCCTTCACACAGGATGTCGCTGCGTTCGTGCAGCTTGTAGCGTTCGATGCTGGTACCGGTGTCCCGGGAACGCACGGTTTCCGGCCGCGCCTGGACAATAAACAGCTTGCCGGTATCACCGTCTTTGGCCCATTCGATATCCATGGGACGCTGGTAGTGATCCTCGATTTTGCGCGCCTGATTAGCCAGCTCGGTGAGCTCCTCATCGGTCAGCGCAAAGCGCAGGCGATCCTCTTCTGCCACCTGCACGGTCTTCACCGAGCGGCCGCACTCGCCACTCTCGTCGTAGACCATCTTGATGGCCTTGCTACCGCGGTTGCGGCGCAAAATGGCCGGTCGGCCCGCCTCCAGCGCCGGCTTGTACAGATAGAATTCGTCCGGGTTTACTGCCCCCTGCACCACGGTTTCACCGAGGCCGTAGGCAGCCGTTACGAAAATGACATCGCGGAAACCGCTCTCGGTGTCGAGGGTAAACATTACGCCGGAAGCGCCGGTTTCACTGCGCACCATATGCTGGATACCCGCAGACAGGGCAACACCTACATCCGCGTAGCCGGTATGTACCCGGTAAGCGATAGCGCGGTCGTTGTAGAGGGATGCAAATACTTCCTTGACCGCTTCGAGAACTGCGTCGATGCCGCGGATATTCAGGAAAGTTTCCTGCTGGCCCGCGAAAGAGGCATCGGGGAGATCTTCTGCCGTCGCCGAGGAACGCACTGCCACAGAGGTTTCACCGCCGCCCAGTGCCTCATAGCCCGCACGGATCTCGCTCTCAAGCTGGCTGGGGAAAGGCGCATCGAGCAACCATTGGCGAATTTCTTCCCCAGCAGCGGCCAGAGCGGTCACGTCGTCGACATCCAGACTCTTCAGCCGCTCTGCGATACGGGTGTCCAGCTGGGCACTGGACAGGAATTCACGGAATGCATCCGCAGTGGTGGCAAAGCCACCCGGCACGCTGACGCCCGCGCCAGCGAGGGAGGAGATCATCTCTCCCAGCGATGCATTCTTACCGCCGACCTTGTCGACGTCTGCCATACCCAGCTTCGCGAATTCGAGAGTGTAAGTGGTCAATGGGCTGCCCTCTGCAACTGCTGTTCAGGCGCCAGATTATAAGGAAGGGTTTTGTAAATAATACCCCGCAAAAACCCATAAAAAGCCCCTATTTCTGTTGTAATTTTTCTACAGAATTACACGCCTACCGGTATTGAATTACGCTGAATCGAATCCCCGGGGAAACGCCGGGTCGAATTACCACGAAAAATGGCTGCGCCAATCGCCTACAAGTCAATCGTACTGCCAATTCTGTAGACGAATGGGATACCATTCGCGACATCCATGTGCCTGTCAAAACAGATACCGAGCCTATGAACAACTCCCTGCAAAACAACCCGTCAGCGAATCCGGGAACCCGAAAACGCACCGCGTTTTTTATTTCCGATGGCACCGGCCTTACGGTAGAGGGCATCGGCCACAGCCTGCTCGCGCAATTCCGCGATCAACCGGTAGAACAGGTCACCGTGCCCTATGTGGACTCCGATGCGCGCGTTAACCAGGTGCTGCAACGCATTGAGCGTGCGGCCGAGGAGTCGGGCCTGCAACCCATCATCATCACCAGTATCGTGTCCGAAAAGATTCGCAAGCAGCTACACCAGAGCTCGGCCCTGATGCTGGACGTGTTCGAAAGCTATCTCGCGCCACTGGCCAACCTGTTTGGCACGGACCCCGTGCGCACTGTGGGTGTATCCCACGGTATTGCCGATGATCGACGCTACTCGGCACGTATCGACGCGGTCCATTTCGCCATGGACAACGATGATGGACGTCGCACACGGGAATTTGAAAGTGCAGACATCATTCTCGTGGGCGTATCCCGCTCCGGCAAGACACCGACCTGCCTGTATCTGGCACTGCAGTTCGGCTTGCGCGCTGCCAATTACCCGATCACTGAAGAGGACATGGATTCCACCGCACTGCCCAAGATACTGCGTCCCTACCGGCACAAACTGTTCGGCCTCACCATCGATCCGCGGCGACTGATGAGTATCCGTCAGGAGCGCCGGGCCAATAGCCGCTATGCCTCGCCCGAACAGTGCGAATTCGAGGTCCGCCAGGTTGAACAGATTCTGCGCCGGGCCCAGATTCCCTACCTGGATGCCACGGAGCTGTCGGTTGAAGAACTCGCCACCCGATTAATGTCCCAGGCCGGGATCGAGCGCAGAATCGACTAAATTTTCTTTAGAAGCGGGTTTTGGAGTAAAGTAGCGCCGCCCACAAGGCCGGCACTGCCTGCCGCCCGCGCGACGGCCCCTGGCAGCCTGATATGGAACCTGTGCGGTGAACCCGCCCGGAAGTTTGGTTGACGTTTTGCAAATACTTTCCCTGCCCTATTCCCCCAATACCGGCGCTGCCTTTGCGGCCCTGGCAGACATGCCCTACCCGGTGTGGCTCGACTCAGGTTTATCGGGCCCCCGCGGTGGACGCTTTGACATCCTGAGCGCCGACCCGGTCAACAATCTCACGCTATCGCCATCTGACCCGGCGCCCTTCGAAGCGCTGGACGACCTGCTATGTGAGCTGGCCCCTCAGGACGTGGATCAGCAACTGCCATTCTGCGGCGGCGCCATCGGCTACGCGGGCTATGAACTGGGCAACAGCGGTAATTTTCTGCCCGCCGATACACGCACTACCGCACTGCCGGCAGGCCACTTCGGCCTCTATACCTGGGCACTGATCGTCGATCACCAGCTGCAGGCAACCCACCTGATATTCCATCCTGCATGCACCAGCGTGCAGATGCGCGACCTGAAAGCGCGCTTCAGCAGTCTCGACTGGTCCCGCCCACCGCGCGGCGAGTCTTTCTCGCTGACCTCCAGTTTTCGCCACGAATTCAGTGCGGCGGAGTACCAGGCGCATATCGAGAAAATCCTCGCCTACATACGCGCGGGTGACATCTACCAGGCGAACTTTACCCAGCGCTTTGATGCCGACTTCGAGGGCTGTCCGCTCACTGCCTATCTGGCCCTTCGGGACGTCGCCGCGGGCCCGTTTTCGGCGTATTTGTCGATGCCACAGGGTTCGATTCTCAGCCTGTCTCCCGAGCGCTTTGTGCTCGCTGATGGCAACTTCTTGCAAACCGAACCCATCAAGGGCACAGCGCCCCGCAGCGCCGACGAAGCCCGGGATGCGGAGCTCGCCCGCACCCTTTGCGCAAGCCGCAAGGACCGCGCGGAAAACCTGATGATCGTGGACCTGCTGCGCAATGACTTTGGCAAGGTATGCCAGCGCGGCAGCGTACGGGTTCCCTCTCTGTTTGAACTCCAGAGTTTTACCAACGTACATCACCTGGTCAGCACCATTACCGGCCAGGTCCCCGAAGAAATGGAGTTCACCGACGTGCTTGCAGCCACCTTTCCCGGCGGCTCCATTACCGGGGCGCCGAAGCGACGGGCAATGCAAATCATCCGCGAACTGGAGCGCAGTCCGCGCGGCGTGTACTGCGGCAGCATCGGCTATATCAGCAGCTGCGGACGCGCCGATTCGAATATCGCCATCCGCACGCTGACCGCAAGCAATGGCCGTATCAGCTGCGCCGCCGGCGGTGGCATCGTGGCGGACTCCAACCCCGAGGCGGAACACAGGGAATGCCTGGACAAGGTGCGACTGCTGCTGGAGACCCTGGAAGCGCGCTTTTCCTGATCATCTCGGGTGAACCCAAATCGGGTTATAAAGCTATCGCCCTTCGATATTTCCACCGCCAACCGGACTCTGCTAGATTCCGCGCCAATCCCCATTCCAGATTTTGCCCGGCAAAGATTGTCGGGCCGTGAATCATAAGGCAGCGTCCCATGCGAATTACTCTGGTGAAAAAAGTCCTTGCCGATGGCTCCCTGTGCGCCAAGTGCAACGACGTCGAGCAGAAACTCAAGGAAAATGACCAGGAAAAGTTTCTCGACGAAATTCTGATCGCCGATGAGCGCGATCCGGAAAGTCCCGGTATGCAGCTTGCACAGCGCTTGAACGTACAGCGCGCCCCCTTCTTTGTAGTCGAAGAGGAAGGAAAGGAACCCGAGGTATATACGGTGTATTTCAAGTTCGTGAAAGAAGTGCTGAGCAAACAGTAACACCCATCAGCGCACAATATCCCAAACGCAAAAGCCCGGCTATTCAGCCGGGCTTTTGCGTTTTCTTTGCCTGTATTTCAAGGCCAGTCAATCGGACCAGAAATCAATAAACAGGCAGGTCGATATGCGAGAAGAGCTCGTCAACCTCTGCACGGGATGAGGCTTGAGCTGCCTGCTCTACCAGTTCGCGGGTCAGGTGTGGCGCAAACTGCTGAATAAACTCGTACATGAATCCGCGCAGGAAAATTCCCTTGCGGAAACCGATTTTCGTCACACTGCTTTCAAATAATTCGCTGGCATCCAGTGCGACCAGGTCACTATCCTCGTCTTCCACCGCTGCCATATCCGCCACGATACCAATGCCGAGGCCAAGGCGCACATACGTCTTGATGACATCCGCATCTGCCGCGGTAAATACCACTTTCGGCGAAAGCCCCTTCTCGAGGAATGCTTCGTCCAGTTTGGAGCGCCCGGTAAAGCCGAAAACATAGGTAACAATCGGGTACTTGGCGACATCTTCGAGGGTGAGCTTGGGTAATTGCGCTAGCTCATGCCCCTTCGGCACCAGGATACAGCGATTCCAGCGATATACCGGCATCATTACCAGATCACTGAACAGCTCCAGCGCCTCGGTAGCGATCGCAAAATCGGCGGTGCCATCGGCAGCCATTTCGGAAATCTGCATCGGCGTACCCTGATGCATATGCAGGGACACTTCAGGATAGCGGGCGATAAATCCCTTGATCACGGGTGGCAGCGCGTAACGCGCCTGGGTGTGGGTAGTAGCGATAGCAAGACTGCCGCGCTTGTCGTTACTGAATTCCTGTGCCACCTGCTTGATGTTTTCCACCTTGCGCATGATCTCGCCGGCGGTCTTCAGGATGGCCTCCCCGGCCGGGGTTACCCGCGTAAGGTGCTTGCCACTGCGGGCAAAAATTTCGACACCGAGCTCGTCCTCAAGCAGGCGAATCTGCTTACTGATCCCCGGCTGTGAGGTGAACAGACTCTGGGCCGTGGCTGAAACATTGAGGTCGTGATGCGCCACTTCCCAGATATAACGCAACTGCTGCAGCTTCATAGCCTCTCCCTGTCTACTGCTGGCTGCCTGTGCCATGATCCGGCAACGCTCAAATTTACGCCAGCCAACGGTTATAAAAACTTAGTGACTTTATGCTGGAAAAGAATAGCAGGCAAAAGCCCGCCGGGCCAACTACAGGCTATAACAACCTCTAAAAATTAAATAAAAAGTTACTAAAAGTGACTTCTAGGGGGGAGCAACGCGTCAATATTCGAAAGCTGGCGGAGGATTTCTCGCCAGTGATATGCGGGATTATTCTTCGACGTTGGCAATGCCATGGGGAACGTGACCCGTGGCCACATGGGCCGCGGCAGAGGCACAGTGATTGGGCTGATCATCAAAAAACACATCGGCGCCAAACGCACGCAGAAACTCGCCCTTGGGCAGGCCTCCGAGAAAAATGGATTCGTCGATGCGGATATTCCACGCCCGCAGGGTACGGATTACCCGTTCGTGGGCAGGGGCGGAGCGCGCGGTAACCAGTGCGGTACGGATAGGACAGGTTTCCGCGCGGAATTCAGCCTGTAACTGCTGCAGGGCTTCGAGAAAGCCCTTGAAAGGCCCACCCTGCAGCGGTTGCCGGGCGGAGGCGCGCTCGGCCGTCGTGAATGCTGCCAGGCCGTCGCGTTTGAAAATCTGCTCGGCCTCATCGGAAAAAAGTACGGCATCCCCGTCAAATGCAAAACGGAGCACCTCGTCGCCCCGCTCGCGGGCGCCACCGGGTATCAAGGTCGCGGCGGCGATCCCCTGCTCCAGCGCGCGACGCACATCACCGCCATCGGTAGACAGGAACAGATGACAACCAAATGGGGCAATATAGCGATAAGGGCTGCCGCCATTGCAGAAGGCGGCGCGGCTTATTTTAAGCCCGTAATGCTCAATAGAGTTGAACACCCGCAGTCCGGTATCGGCGCTATTGCGGGACAATAGGATGACCTCGACTCTGGGATCGCCGGGAAGCCGCTCGTTGATCTGCAGAAACTTCTCTACCAGTGAAAAAGCTTCACCCTTGGGTAACACATCGTTTTCACGTTCGACCTGGTAGGCAGAAAACGCCTCCACCCCCTGCTCTTCGTAGATCTGGTGGCTCTCGCGGAGGTCAAACAGTGCCCGCGAAGAGATCGCGATAATAAGCTTGTTACTGCCTGAAGCAGTGACGTGCGGATTGCTACTCATGGATATTCAAGAAATCAGGGGCCCTCGATATCGTCGAGGCCGGAGGGTTTTTCATCGTTGCGATGTGGCTCGAGCAACACCATCAACATATTTAACAGGTCCGCGCGGGTCCGCTCAGAGCGCACGCCCTGCTGATTGACAATCACCAGCATCATCGCGTGACAGGTTTCCAGGGTGGCGCGGGCCAGGCGATTGGTTTCATTGACCGGACAGGTAAAACCAAGGCGACGGAACATATCCATCAAATGGCTGATCACCAGTTCATCGTGCCGCTCGTCCAGCTCGTGCAGCTCGGGGATCCCCCACATGGCCTGCACCAGCGGCAGCAGACCGCGCTGCTCGCGATAGACCGACACCCACCTTTCCAACAGGTCATCGAGGAATTCCTTGAGGCTCAACTGCTCCAGCTCACTCGCGGCTAGCTCGTCGAGACGCTCGGTCAGGCTCGCCAGCCACTGCTCGCCCATGGCGTACAGGATGGCGTGCTTGTTGGGAAAGTAGTGGTAGACCGAACCTACCGAGACACCAAGTTCCTTGGCAATCAGAATGGTAGTGAGGTCATTTAGCCCCACCTGCTCCAGCAGACGTCCGGTGGTATCCAGTATCTGGCGAGCCCTTTCCCGGGCGCGGGCCTGGACAGGCTCCCGACGCGGCGACAACTGGTTTTTGCGGCGATTCTGTTCTGCAGTCGACACTTCGTAATCCTTTTCACTGAAGTGCCATTTTTATCACAAATGGGCCGCCTACTCATTAACAAAAAAAGCCGGCTCTGGGAGCCGGCTTTTTTGCTCAACCTGTGAGATGAAAGGAAAATGGATCAGAAACGGTAATCCAGGTTGACGCCGACAACGCGACCGCGAGACGGATCGGTTTTGGTGGCCGGCAGGTTGTACAGCGCATCTGCGTAGCCCCAGTGGTAGTACTCTTCGCCAGTCAGGTTCTCGGCGTAGATACCTGCGGTCCAGCTGTCTTCCGGAGAGGTCAGGGCCACACGCAGGTTCACCACGTTGCGGGCATCGAGTTTTACCGCCTCGGTATTTTCCAGCTCGGACCACTGCTCTCCGGTGTAGGTGTATTCACCAGAGTAAGAAAGCTCACCAAAGCTGGTGCTCTGGGTGTAGGTCAGCACAGTCGCGGAGGAGAACTTCGGAGAAAAGGCCATTTCGTTGCCGTTACAGCTATCACACAGCTCTTCCGGAGCGCCGCTGAACTCCGTATCCAGCAGCGCCGCACCCCAGTACAGGTCCAGGTTGTCGGTAATCAACCAGCGCGCGTCGACCTCCAGACCGCGCCCTTCGGATTCACCCACGTTTCGGGTGATTGCTGCCGCACCCACCCAGAATGCCTGCTGCATGTCGTCGTAGGTATACTGGAACGCGGCTGCGTTCAGCGCCAGACGGTTGTCCAGTAGGCGGGCCTTCACACCCAGCTCGTATGACAGTACCGTTTCTTCGTCGAACTTGCTCGGCTCGGCATTGCTGGCATTGACCTCGTAGCCCTGCTCCCACAGCCAGTCGGCCTGGCTCTCATAGGTGTCGCCGTAAGCCGGATCGGTAATGTGGTAGGACAGATAGTCAAAACCACCGGATTTGTAGCCGGTTGCAACGCTGGCGTAGGTGGTCAGCTCATCGCTGATCACATGAGTCAGGGTCGCGCGGCCAGATACGTTGCTCCAGGTGTTGTCACCGGTGATACCGTCTTCGTCGGTGTACATGGCCTGGTAGTTCCAACCACCAGTCCAGGTTTCCGGCCACGGAGACACCACGTCGTAGGTCTTCTGGTCTTCGGTGTAACGTACACCGAAGCCCAGTGTGGTGGCTTCAGAAAGGTCAAAAGTAGTGTTGGCAAACACGCCCCAGCCCTTGTAGTCGCCGAGAGTGTCAGCGGCTTCGATGGACAGATTGTCAGTGGCGTATTCCCAAGAATCTCCTTCAAAGCCAAACGCTTCATCGAGGACGTCCTGCGGCAGTGCGTCACAGGTTACGAAGCTGTCGAGCCCCTCTTCCCACTCGTCCGCATAGATGCCGTCACAGATAAAGTCTTCGTTGTCGATACCAGCAAAGTCCGCGTCCAGTTCTTCCTGGTAGTAAGACGCGCCCAGCACGTAGTTGAACGGACCGCTGCTGTTGGAGGCAATACGGAATTCCTGACTGAAGAAATCGCCAGTCTGCTCACGAGTGTAGGTATCGATCGGCTGTGGAGTGCCATCGAAGTCTTCACGGTAGGAGTACTTGTGCGACTTGTAACCGGTAATGGAAGTCAGGGTGTTGCCACCGGCGAACTCGTGCTCAACGGTCAGTACAACGTCGGCGATCTCGGACTGGTCGAGGCCATCGGCGTCGTTGTAAACCTGGTCGTAGTCACCTTCCGGGATGTCGTAGTTGTAACCCGCATCGTTGTCGAAGGCGCGATAAATGGTGCCGTCGCTCTCGCGATCTTCGTACTGCGCCATCAGGGTCACAGTCGTGGCATCGGTGGCGTCGTATACCGCGGTGATACGCGCGGCGTTCAGTTCGCTGGCACCCAGGTCGCGACCGGTAGTGAGGTTCTCGACGTGACCGTCTTGAGAGAAATGCTTACCGGAGATGCGCACAGAGAAATCTTCGCTTACCGGAACGTCGACACCACCTTCCAGCTCGGTGCGGCCGTACTGACCGGCGCCCACAGAGATGTCGCCGGCAAATACTTCACCCGGCTTTCTGGAAACCATGGAGATGGCACCGGAAGCGGTGTTGCGGCCGAACAGAGTGCCCTGCGGGCCCTTGATCACTTCTACGCGCTCGAGGTCGTACATGCTTGGGGTGGCACCGGTGCGACTCTGGTAGACGCCATCAAGGAAAATACCCAGAGCCGGGTCACTGCCGCTACCGAAGCTGTTGTTGTTTACACCGCGCACGGAAACAGAGTCGAAGTAGGAATCGTTGGTCTCGCCGGAAACGCCCGGGGTGAGCGCAAACAGGTCCTTGAAATCGCTCAGGTTGCTGTTCTTAACGGTATCACCGGTAAATGCGGTGACCGCCGCGGGTACGTCTTTCAGGGACTCCGCACGCATCTGCGCGGTAACAGTCACCTCTTCAATCTGATCTGCCGCCACAGCTACGCTACTGACAGCCATTACGGCAGCACCGATAGTTGTAGCGAGCAGGTTCTTTTTGGCCACAAGCGGCTGTGTTGATAGCGTCATCTTTACTCCCCTTAGGTTATTTTTATCGGGTTTCTGCCCATTCAATACCACTTAGGACGGACCCAGTAACTGAAGCGACCGGTCTGTTATCCCACAAACCGAACAATCATTCAACTTTCTATTCAACGGCCCAGCTTATCCTTCAAGCTGTAATAGAGCATTCCCGCTACCAGCCCTGGCCAACGCAGCAGTGTTCCACCGGGGAAACTGCGTGTCGGAATACGCGACAATATATCAAACCTTTCCTCGGTACCGGCAATCACTTCCGAGATGATTTTCCCGGCGAAGGTGGCGGTCGGAACCCCGTGCCCGGAGTAGCCTTGGCTGTAATAAACATTGGGTTCCAGGCGTCCGATACTCGGCATCCGGTTGAGGGTGATCGCCAGCGTTCCCCCCCATCCGTAATCGATGCGGGTATCGGCGAGCTGCGGGTAGACTTCCAGCATGTATTTGCGCACGAAAGCGCGAATATCTTGAGGGAAACGGGAGGTGTAATTCTCTCCCCCGCCGAAAACCAGCCGGTTGTCACCGGAGAGTTTCCAATAGTTGATCACAAACAGCGTGTCTTGAAGCGCGTAATCGTTCGCTATCAATTCCCGTGCCAGATCCTCGGGCAACGGCTCCGTTGCCAGCACAAAATTATTGATCGGCATGATCCGACCGGCCATTCGCGGCTCCAGATTACCCAGGTAACCGTTGCAGGCCAGCAATACATTGCGCGCACGCACACGGCCCTTGGCGGTATTCACCACACAGGGGTTACCACCCGTGTAACTAGTGACACGGCTGTGCTCAAAAAACTGTACACCGGCCTTCTCGGCTGCCGCCGCAAGCCCCAGTGCAAAATTAAGCGGGTGCAGATGCAGTGAACCTGAATCAATTTGCCCGCCAGAGTAGCGTTCAGAACCCACCAGAGAGCGAACCTCCTCTTTCTCCGCGTAGCGGATCTGGTCGTAGCCGTAACGCTCGTTCAGTAGCTCGACCTCTTCTTTAAGGCCGGCATCGTGACTGGGCTTGGCCGCCAGGTGCATGATGCCCCGCTTGAGGTCGCACTGGATATCGTGCTTGTGGATCAGGCTCTCTACCAGTTGCACCGCTTCGATCCCCATATCCCACAGGGATTTTGCGGTTTCCAGGCCGAGCATTTTTTCCAGGTCTTCCTGGCCCTTGCGCTGCCCCACGCCCACATGGCCACCATTGCGCCCGGATGCACCCCATCCGACCCGCTCCGCTTCGAGCACCACCACTTTGTAGCCCTGCTCAGCGAGGTGCAATGCAGAGGACAGACCGGTGTAGCCCGCACCAATAACGCACACGTCCGCCTCAATCTCGCCGCCGAGCGCACCATAAGCGGGCGCATGGTTGGCACTAGCAGCGTAATATGAGTCGGTATGGCCAAGTAACTTGGTTACTGTTCCGTTAACAGCCATGAAAAATCTCCGATACAAACAAATGGGCAACGGCGTTCTCGATGGTCCCTGAGAGACCTGAAAAAGCGAAAACATGAAAAACCGAAGCATTATTCAATATTTCTTGAATGATAATTCGGTTTTTTGCCATAATCAAAGCCCACGTGCCGAAAGACCCTCTGGTCCACGACACGGCCCCGCCCTTCACTGCCGGTTTAAGTGGCGAAGGCGGGTTATATACTTGGGCCTGTAAGCGGGCCCACATGAACCCCGATTTTGGGGATAAAGGCCTTTAATCAACAAGGTGTACCATGGATAAGATTACCCAGTGGCTCGCAGAACACTCCATTTCCGAGGTCGAGTGCCTGGTACCGGACATGTCCGGAAATGCGCGGGGCAAATTTACCCCCACCGATAAATTCCTCACCGAAGACAGCCGCCTGCCGGAAAGTATTCTGGTGCAGACCGTCACCGGCGACTACGTCGATGAGCACAACGAGCTGGTAGACCCGGCGGACACCGACATGCTCCTTGTGCCGGACCCGGACTCCATCCGCCTGAACCCCTGGGCCAATGAGCCCACGGCACAGATTATCCACGACTGCTATACCCGGGACGGCCAGCCCCACCCCATCAGCACCCGTAACATCCTGAAGTTTGTGCTGGACAAGTACGCCGAACAGGGCTGGCAGCCGGTTGTTGCACCAGAGGTCGAATTCTATCTGGTAAAACGCAATCTCGATCCCGACGAAAAGCTCTCTGCTCCGGTGGGACGCTCCGGGCGCACGGAAAAGACCCGCCAGTCGTACAGCATCGACGCGGCCAACGAATACGAGGCCATCATCGAGGACATGTACGACTTCTGTGAAGCGCAGGGCCTGGATGTAGATACCCTGATTCACGAGTCCGGCACCGCGCAGATGGAAATCAATTTCCTGCATGGTGACCCGCTGAAACTCGCCGACCAGGTTTTCACCTTCAAGCGCACGGTGCGCGAGACCGCACTGCGCCACGGCATTTACGCCACCTTTATGGCCAAGCCGATGGAAGATGAGCCGGGTAGCGCGTTGCACCTGCACCAGAGCATCGTGGATGCGAAGACCGGCAAAAATATTTTTGTCGATGACGACGGTGTAGAGAATGAACGCTTCCGCCACTTTATCGGCGGAATGCAGAAGTACACTCCCGGCTTCATCACCTTCTTTGCCCCGAACGTGAACTCTTACCGTCGCTTCACCCCGGAAATGGCAGCGCCAACCAGTCTGCACTGGGGCTATGACAACCGCACTACCGGACTGCGGGTCCCAGACAGCTCTCCCCAGGCGAAGCGTCTTGAAAACCGCTTCCCGGGCGCGGACTGCAACCCGTACCTGGCTATCGCCACCTCCCTGGCTTGCGGCTACCTGGGCATGATGAACAAGGTCACACCCAGTGAACCCTACACTGGCGACTGCTCATCAGAGCCCATTACCCTGCCGCGGACCCAGGAACATGCGCTGAGCCTGCTGGCGGAATGCCCCGAAGCGGTGGAAATGTTCGGCGATACCTTCGTGCGCGCATGGGCAGCCATCAAGCGCGATGAATACGAAGAGTTCAACCGCGTGATCAGCTCCTGGGAGCGAGAGTACCTGCTGCTCAACGTCTGACATCTAGCCCGCTATAAAAAAACCCGGCAATCGCCGGGTTTTTTTATGGGCGTATACCCGGGCTTTTTGGCCCGGGCTACTCGCCAGTTAAACAAGATTACTTGTGACTCGGGTCTTTCCAGTAATCCTTGACCGTATCCTTCATCTCCCGTGCGAGCACCGAGATACCGAACAGGTTTGGCAGCGTCATCAATACAATGGCGACTGCAGACAGGTTCCAAATAACCGTAGTGTCTTCGATCGCGGCCCAGAAAAAGGCCACAACATACACGAGCCGATATGGCATCACCGCCTTGGGCCCGAACAGGTAGATCATCGAGCGGTCACCATAATAGGACCACGCAATCGCCGTAGAGAAGGCAAATAGCAAGATCCCCAGAGTAACGATGTAACTACCGTACTCGCCAAAGAACCCCTTCTGGAATGCGCGGTTGGTCAACGCTACCGAGTGCAGCAGAGAGTTACCCCACACATCCACATTCATATTTACCAGACGACCGTCATTCACATTGAGCACGCCCGAGAAGTTGTCGTCCCCTACCCGGAACTCGACACCTTCGGCAACAGAGCGGGAGTTGATCACGGTGAATTCATTGGTATTCAGAGCCTGACCATCCGCAACCACAATAGTGCCGGTATACGGGCGCACATCGCTATCGTGACCACTCAGGAAACCGAAAAGCTGGCGTACGTCGGCTTCATCTTTATCGGTATAGTCCCCGGCAACCACACGCATGTCCGCGCGCTCAAACCGGTTCATATGTTTTTCCGTCCACACACCGGAAGACAGGATCACCAGGCCAGTCAGGGTACAAATGATCAGGGTGTCGATAAACGGCTCGAGCAGGGAAACCATCCCCTCGGACACCGGCTCATCCGCACGTGCCGCGGCGTGCGCAATCGGCGCAGAGCCCTGACCTGCTTCGTTTGAGAAGAGCCCGCGGTTCACACCGCGGTTAAAGGCATAGGCAAAGCTGGCACCGAGGAATCCACCCATGGCCGCACTGCCGTTGAATGCACCGGAGAATACCGCAGCAAAAGACGGGATGATGTTCTGGTAGTTATAAATGATGACTGCCAGTGCACCGATAATGTACAGCGCCGCCATCACGGGAACGATGGTAGAGGTAACCTTAGCGATACGGGTGATACCGCCGATGATGACCATGCCGAGCAAGATTGCCAGTACACCGCCAGTGACCATTTTGCTGAGGCCGAAGGTATCGTACATGGCCTGGGCAATATTGTTGACCTGCGGAAGGCTGCCGGTGCCGAAGGAGCTGATCACAGTCGCGATTGCAAAGAGCACCGCAAGCCACTTCATGTTCAGACGGCGCTCCATGTAGAACATGGGGCCACCCGCGTAGTAACCATCCGCAGCCTTGATACGGTATTTGTGGGACAGGGTTACTTCGACAAACTTGGTTGTCATACCGAGGAATGCGGTCACCCACATCCAGAACAGTGCAGCCGGGCCACCGAGGAAGATGGCGAGCCCCACACCGCCGATATTACCGGTACCTACCGTGCCCGACAGGGCCGTAGACAGCGCCTGGAAGTGCGAAGTATCACCGGGATCACCGGGCTTGTCGTACTTACCACGGACAATCTTGATCGCGTGGCCAAAGTAGCGGATTTGCGGAAACCCCAGGTACAGGGTGAAGAAAAAGCCAACCGCCAACAGTACATAAGGGAACCAAAACGCGGACCCCAAAAAACCGTCCAGCGTTAACAACAATTGATTGAATGATTCCAAACCAACCCCCACAACATTATATTTTTGATTAATTTTCCACCAGCCTGCCTGCAATATCACCGCGCTCGGGCACAACAACAACCGGGCAACGCCGAAAAATCTGAATCACCCCTTCCGCGCTGGTAGTACAGAGGAAAGTTCCGGGTAATTCAGCGCACGGCAGATTAGCAGCTTCATTCTGGAGAGAACAGTAATCCGCCAATCATCAGCAGCATAGTCCTTATTTCTGCCAAGATTTAAACAATTCTCTAATTTTTTTGCTAAAACAGGCAATTCTGTCGCAAATCTTTTCGATCATTTCCTGCACACACCGCCGTCACGGAAAAATATTCCTCTCCCGCGCGTCGGGTTTTGCCGTGCAGATCTCCCCACCCTACTCTGCGCCCGCCCAACTACTACGAAATCCTGTGCGCTGGGGAAACACCCCAAACTGTCCACCGGTGTGTACAAACACCAGGTTTTCACAATCTGCATAGCGCCCGGCCTTTATGTCCTGCAACATGCCGTGGAATGCCTTCCCGGTGTAGACCGGATCCAGCAATATTCCTTCCAGCTGCGCGGCCAGAGCAATGGTTTGGTAAATTTCTTCTGTGGCAATGGCATATCCAGGCCCGATGTAATCATCAATAACCTGAATCTGCTGCGTTTCCAGGCGATGTGGTTGCTGATATCGCCGCGCCCAATCTTCTACATCTTCGCGTATCTTGTTTACAAAATACTCAGTGCTGTCACACACCGCATAACCGGTTACCTGCACGCCTTCAGCGAAGATCTGACTACCCAGAATCAGTCCGGCCTGGGTACCTCCACTACCGCTGGCGCATATCAGCTGATCCGGGGTAAAGCCTTCGCGCTGGCAATCCTCAAGTAATTCCTGAGCCCCCTGGATGTAACCCCAGATACCGAGACCATCACTACCTCCGGTGGGAATGCACAGTGCGCGGTCCCCCTGCTTTTCATAGATTCCAGTCCAGTGTTCAAACAGATTGGGCAACTGGTCAACATACTCCCTCAATGGATAGAGCGAGACCTCAGCACCAGCGAGATAATCCACCAGCAGGTTGCCATCCGGTACGGCGGTGTCATCCCGTGCGCCTGCACCCTGACGTAAGATCAGGTGCGCCTTAAGTCCGCACTTGGCAGCTGCCAGCGCCGTTGCGCGGCAGTGATTGGACTGCTCGCCACCGCAGGTAATCAGCGTATTGCAACCCCTGGCGCGGGCCTCGGCAATGATGAATTCAAGCTTGCGCAGCTTGTTGCCGGACATTGCGCTCTCTGTCAGGTCGTCCCGCTTGATCCAGATTTTTGGACCGCCGTAAGGCATAGAAAAATGTTCGCTGATCCTTTCGAGCGGCTGCAGTGGCGTCGGCAAGTTGGCCAGGCGCTCTCGCGCTGGATATTCAATGTTCACTCCATCCCCCTGTTTTCCTGAAACGCGATCGGGTAACTACATTAGCAGGATAAAAAATACGAGACATAAAAAAACCCGGTATGTGGGTACCGGGTTTTCTATCTGCATAGGGGCCGCCAATGAAAAGCTCACCGGCAACCGACCAGGCTCAGATATTCTTGATGGTGCCTTTGGGCAGTACCGCATGCACTGCAACCTTCTGGAACTTCAGCTTCATGTTGTCAGCCACTTCCAGAATCAGGTAGTCATCATCTACTTTTTCTACACGTCCCAGCATACCGCTGGTCATTACCACTTCATCGCCCTTTTTCAGAGCGCCAACCAGATCCTGGTGCTCTTTCTGACGCTTGCGCTGCGGACGAATAATAAACAGCCACATAAACACAAACAGGCCACCGAACATCAACAGGGTAATCAGCGGGTTGCCCTGAGGAGCCGGAGCTGCCTCTTGTGCCATTGCAGCAGGAATAAAGAAATCCATGGTCTAAACCTCGATAGAGTCAGTCGAAAAATCTGGGGCCAACTCTAACGGCTTTGACAAAATGAGGCAATCCAGAGCACCGGAGTTTACCGGGGCCCTGGACTACGTGATGCGAGGTTGATATCTGGCGCGCTTAAAAACGCTGGCGTACCTGTCTGCGATATCCAGTGGGAGACATTCCAGTCCAACGCTTGAAGGCGCTGGTGAAACTGGTCCGGTCGGAAAAATCCAGAATGCGGGAAATGCCATCAACGCTAAGCGCAGTATCCTTAAGGAAATGCACTGCGTGGCGGAAACGAACGTGATCGCGCAGAGAGGCGAAACTGAGATTGTGCTCCTGCAGACGACGCTGCAAGGTGCGGGTGGACATACTGAGGTCAGATGCCACCGGTCGAATGGCCAGAGATGCCTTTCCAATCCGTTGTTCCAGCACGTCGATGACTCGAGCGGCGATACCGAAGCTGGTTGCCTCCGGCGGCGCCAGCAGCTGATCAAGAATGTTCGGATCTCCGGACAGTCTTGCCTGCTGCAGGGGTTTGTCTTCTGAGAGCGAAGCTTGGTCTGGCTGAATATGGTTCATTGAGCTGCTCCTTGATGGGTTCCTTGAGCCGCGGTTATTGTTCTACGCCCGCTTCCTGCGAGTCCCTATTTACCACTGCCAGCTATTTTGCCGCTTTATGCGACCGCTGACTACTACCTGGGTGCGGGGCGCACCTGAAAACAGGCATCGAAGCCTACCCAGAGTGTTTCTTTTTTGTACAACTTCCTCGCACCACACCCAATCGCTCTGGGCCAGACGGTTGAGCGGCGCTCCTTTACACAAGCCAGTATAGACCATCTGGGGAGAATGCAAGGGACGACAGTAAATTTTTTTTAATTGCCGCACAAAAAGATACTGCCGCCACCCTTCCGGTCAATCCCCAGGGGACTTTCCTGTCACACTGACCGTCTAATAATGGACCTCTCCCGTATTTCGTAACTAATGAAAGGAGTCAGACCAGGTTTTCGTCAATCCACGCCAGCACATCGTCGTGGTGGGTCTTGGTTTTGAACTTGTCCATCACGTGCTGCAAACGGCCGGCTTTATCGATAATAAAGGTAGTGCGAATCAGCCCCATATATTCGCGCCCCATGAACTTCTTTAGCCCCCAGCAACCGTACTTGTCGGCGATCTGGTGATCTTCGTCCGCGAGCAGATCGAAGTTGAGCTCATGCTTCTCCATAAACTTGTGTAGTTTCGCCTCTGGATCGGGGCTCAGCCCCAGCACCACTGTATCGCGACTTTCAAACTCCGCAGCGCTGTCGCGGATACCGCAAGCTTGCGTAGTACAGCCGGGCGTCAGCGCCTTGGGATAAAAATACAGCACGACATTCTTCTGATCCCGAAAATCCTTGAGCGCCACCTTTTCACCATTCTGGTTTTTCAGTGTAAATACCGGTGCAAGGTTGCCGATCTTAGGATGCGCCATGGTCTCTCCCCTGGTGTGAAAGCAATAGATTAAAAAAGAGCCCGCAACTCTCGCTGCGGGCCCCGCATATTATATCCACTAGAACCACGCATACGTGAGTGCGCGATTCAAAAGTCCTGCAGTCTGAAGCTCTGCTCTTTGCGTGCACGCAATCCGCATGTACCGAGTTTTTCAACCAGTGCAGCCCTTTCCGCATCGGTAAGAAACTCACCGACTTCCAGGCAACCTTCCGGACCGCTAAAGGTAACCGAAGCGGGTTCTGCCGGTGTCGACCCCATACGCACCAGTATGGCGAGACTGTCGCGCTCAAACTCCGTGTGGTACACCGGGCGCTTGAGACTGCCCCGGCTGGTATCCAGCATTACGCGATCATCACTGATACGGATCACCTCGCGGCGCGTCCCCTCCATATAGACGTACCCAAACAATACCGCGAGCAACAGTACTTCGAGCCCCGCAAAGGGAATCACCATCCAGGCCCCTGCCAGGGCAAAGGCAACGCTGATACCGAGCGAAACTGCCACCAGGGAAATAAAAACCCAGAGATTCCCCGCCAACGACAGGGACTGATTGGGCGCGAGGAGGATACAGGCCCGGCGCCCGCGCACGCCGCCGACTTCTTTGACCATGGGTACATCGTCCATCACTGTGATTTTTTCAGTGTAGGACAGCGATTTTTTGAACCAAGGGTCACGACCACCGCGTAGCCATTCCCTGGATACGCCCTGACGGCCGTAGCCTGTGGTCTATCAGCTACAATCAGAACCGGACGGCGTACCCGCTGGTCACTCTCCGCCTCCCCGACCTCTTTGCGCCGCGGGGCTGGATTTTCGCGCAATCAGGGGGCAAGATGCCGGCGTTTATAGCCGAGCGCGTCCACAAGCCGCGTGTACGATGAGCATAAATAGCCGCGTGAAAGCAACTGCCCCGCTAGGGGACAGTGGAAGGCGACACCAGCAAACGCGAACAACAAGAGCACCATCATGCAAGTTGAATCCATCGATACCCTCCTCAAATCCACTCAGCGTGAGGGCGAAACGGCCCGCGTGCAGGGCTGGATCCGTACCCGCCGCGACTCCAAGGCGGGTTTGTCGTTCCTCGCCGTCCACGACGGCAGCTGTTTTGACCCGATCCAGGTAGTGGTGGAGTCCTCCATCAATAACTACCAATCAGAAGTCCTGCGCCTGACCACTGGCTGCGCGGTGGACATTGAAGGCACCATCAAGCCTTCCGAGGGTAAGGGGCAGTCGATTGAGCTGCTCGCCAGCAGCGTCACTGTGGTTGGCTGGGTCGAAGATCCCGACACCTACCCCATGTCCCCCAAGCGCCACAGTATGGAGCACCTGCGTGAGCACGCGCACCTGCGTCCGCGCACCAACGTAAGTGGCGCCGTGGCACGGGTACGCAACTGTATCGCCCAGGCCGTACACCGCTTCTTCCACGAACGCGGCTTCAACTACATACACACCCCGATCATCACCGCATCCGACTGTGAAGGCGCGGGTGAAATGTTCCGCGTCAGCACCCTGGACCAGACCAACCTGCCCCTGACCGACAAGGGTGAAGTGGACTACAGCGAAGACTTTTTCGGCGAAGAGACCTTCCTCACCGTATCAGGCCAGCTGAACGTGGAAAGTTACTGCCTGGCGCTGTCCAAGGTGTATACCTTTGGCCCCACCTTCCGCGCGGAAAACTCGAACACCACCCGCCATCTGGCAGAGTTCTGGATGGTGGAGCCGGAAATTGCGTTTGCCGACCTGGCAGACTGCGCCAACCTTGCGGAAGAGATGCTGAAATATGTATTCCGTGCGGTTCTGGAAGAGCGCCCTGACGATATGGCGTTCTTCGCCCAGCGTATCGACAAGGAAGCGATCAGCCGCCTGGAAAACATCATCGATAACGACTTCGCGCGCATCAACTATTGCGAGGCCATTGAGATCCTCGAGAACTGCAAAGAGAAGTTCGAGTTCCCGGTATCCTGGGGCATCGATCTGGCCTCCGAGCACGAGCGCTACCTGGCCGAGAAGCACTTCAAGAAACCGGTGATCGTGCTCAACTACCCGAAAGACATCAAGGCGTTCTACATGCGCATGAACGACGATGGCAAAACCGTGGCGGCAATGGACGTACTCGCACCGGGCATTGGCGAAATCATCGGCGGCTCCCAGCGCGAGGAACGTCTGGACAAGCTGGATGCGCGAATGGATGAAATGGATATCCCGAAAGAACACCTGGACTGGTACCGGGACCTGCGCCGCTACGGCACCGTGCCCCACGGTGGTTTCGGCCTCGGGTTCGACCGCATCGTGTCTTACGTAACCGGCATGGGCAACATCCGCGACGTTATCCCCTTCCCGCGCACACCGCGCAATGTGAAGTTCTGATCCAGGGACTTCGCCCTTGATAGATACGGCTGAGGGTAAAACCTCAGGCACAAAAAAACCCGCACCATGGTGCGGGTTTTTTATTGCTTCTACCTGGCTAGCAAGTAAAAGACTTACGGCAGCAGGTGGGCAACAGCGTCGCGCTCTTCCGCCAGCTCGGTCTCGGTCGCAGTCATCTTCTCGCGAGAGAACTCATTGATGTCTACGCCCTGAACGATTTCCCAGTCGCCGTTCTTGCACACAACCGGGAAGGAGTAGATCAGGCCTTCCTGGATGCCGTAAGAACCGTCGCTGTACACGCCCATGCTGGTCCAGTCGCCTTCGGCAGAACCCAGCGCCCAATCGTGCATGTGATCGATGGCAGCGTTTGCTGCAGATGCCGCAGAAGAAGCACCACGAGCCTTGATGATGGCTGCGCCGCGCTGCTGAACGGTCGGGATGAAGTCGTTCTCGTACCACTCCTGCTCGACTTTACCCATGGCGTCTTCGCCGTTGACCTTGGCCTGGTGCAGGTCCGGGTACTGGGTAGCAGAGTGGTTGCCCCAGATGGTCATATGGGTGATGTCGTTGACGGTGGAATCGGTCTTGTTCGCCAGCTGAGTCAGCGCGCGGTTGTGGTCCAGGCGAGTCATGGCGGTGAAGTTGCGCGGATCCAGGTCCGGCGCATTGCGCTGGGCGATCAGGGCGTTGGTGTTGGCCGGGTTGCCAACAACCAGAACTTTTACGTTGCGAGCAGCAACGTCGTTCAGCGCCTTACCCTGCGCTGAGAAGATAGCCGCATTGGCTTCCAGCAGGTCTTTACGCTCCATGCCCGGGCCGCGCGGACGCGCGCCTACCAGCAGGGCGTACTCTGCATCTTTGAATGCAACGGTCGCGTCGTCGCTCTGCACGATTCCTGCCAGCAGCGGGAAGGCACAGTCTTCGAGCTCCATGGCAACGCCCTTCAGCGCTTCCAGTGCGGGAGTGATTTCCAGCAGCTGAAGAATAACTGGTTGATCCTTACCCAGCATTTCGCCGGAAGCGATGCGAAACAGCAGCGAGTAGCTGATCTGACCGGCGGCGCCGGTAACTGCAACACGAACAGGTGCTTTCACGATGTATCTCCGTTGTTTTCAGGCGCCCGCATTATAGGGCCTTGCAAATTAATTTCATTATCCTTTAGTCGGTATCAGACCGAATTTGTCAGGCCAAATCCTTCTGAGTGCCCGGATAACGGTCTTTTAAGGCCGAATACAGTTCATTGCTGAAATTTTCTGCTGCACTGTCCAAAGATTCGGCAATCTCAGCCAGGTGCTCGTTATCTTCACGGCCCTGCCACAATTTTTGATAGGTGCCCTCTTTGTAGCCGTGATCCTGACGAAAGCGATTGAGGACGTTTTTACCTACATAGCGGCGGTACAGGTCCTCGAATGGCATCTCGCAGTCGGCCATTAATTGAGCAAATCCGACCAGGTCGAATTGTTTGCCAGACAGGGTGTTAAGGGTAAACGCCTCCAGGTTTTCGCGGAAATCTCCGGCAACCGGCGGCTCCCCGGCGAGCTGCTGTTCCATCTTGGCAGCGACCGCATCCGGGCCACCCTGCTGCAATTCCAGGCTCAGGCCGAAATGCCAGATATCAACCAGCTCGAGTTTGACCTGCTCCATTTCCGGCTGCTGTTTTTTCCACCACTTCCAGCCGTAATGATCCAGCAGCTCTGCGCTTTCTACCCAGATTGCCCGGTACCAGGGGAAGTTCTGCTCACGCCAGTTTTCATTGACCAGCGTGTTGATACCGTCCTGCAGCGCCAGCATGGTCTGCAATTGCTGTTGCAACATAATTGATTGATTCCTGATTGTTCAGTAGCCGCGCTCAGACAGCGCGGGGAAATAGTCGGTGGAAATTTTCGGTGGTAATCGCCGCGAGTTCTTCGTAGGAAATACCCCGCAGCTCCGCAATAAACTCTGCCACCTCGCGCACATATGCGGGGATATTGGGCTTGCCGCGATACGGTACCGGCGCCAGATAAGGCGAATCCGTTTCAACCAGCAATCGCTCCAGTGGCACCTGCCTGGCGACATCGCGCAGCTCTTCCGCGTTTTTGAAGGTCACGATACCGGACAGGGAAATGTAGTAATTCAGATCCAGGGCGGCCTTCGCCATTTCCCAGCTCTCGGTAAAACAGTGCAGAACCCCGGCGTGCTCGCGGCTACCGTGTTCGCGGATCAGGTCGATCGTGTCCTCACGCGCATCCCGGGTGTGCACAATCACCGGCAACCCGACCTCTCCAGCGGCCTGCAAGTGGGCAATGAAGCTCTTTTGCTGTACCGCTTTGGTTTCAGTGCTGTAGTAATAATCCAGTCCCGTTTCTCCCAGAGCGACAACGTTGGGTTGAGCGGACAGGGTCTTCAGCTTTTCGGCATCCGCGAGCCCGGATTCCACATCCAGGGGATGCACTCCTACCGAGCACACGACATCGTCATAGCGTGCGGCGATATTGACTACGTCTTCCGCGTTATCGAGGCTGATACCGACACACAGGAACTTGCCGATTCCACGGCTGCGCGCCAGCTCGAGGACCGCGTCCAGGTCGCCATCAAATTTATCCAGTTTGAGCCTGTCGAGATGACAGTGGGAATCTACCAGCATGGAACACCTGTTGGTGGCCCCTATGGATCAAGCACCACAGAGACCAGAAGAACGAAGCGGGGAATTATACAGATTGAGGGCCCGATGCGCGCGGTTTGGCGCCGGGCCCGGCGGGATCTCGAAGGATCCGCGATGCAGAATTACAGGGTATGGGTCGGGCGGCTGGATTCGAGGGAGCCCGCCAGCAGCGTTTCTATCTTGCTCTGCGCGGCATTCTCTTTGTCGCTGAACTGGATGCCGATGCCCGGCGTACGGTTGCCCTGGGCGCCACCGGGAGTAATCCAGACTACCTTTCCGGCAACGGGCAGCTTTTCTGGTTCGTCCATCAGGCTAAGGAGCAGAAAAACCTCGTCGCCGAGGCTGTAACTCTTATCAGTGTTGATGAACAGGCCGCCATTCTTGACGAACGGCATATAGGCCGCATACAGCACGGACTTGTCCTGAATCTTCAGTGACAGGATACCGTTGCGGGCTCCGCCCCCCATACCTTTCATACTCAACCCCGTTCCCGAATAACCGGTTATTGTTCTGATTTAACGATGTGTCGTCGATAATTTGTACAAATGGCGTGCAAAACAGCTTGCCACATTTGCGCAAGTATCAACCCGGTAACTTACCGCGCCACTGCGCGCCCTGTCTACTGTCAACGAAACAGTGCGGACCAGCGGATCAACAGCTCCTCCATCAACAACCGCTTGTTGGGGTTGCTGTTGCCCGTGACCAGCCCGCGGGCTTTTAGCAGCTGATCGTAGAAGCCAAAAAGCGGACGCTGACTTTCCGGGCCCGACCCGGGCAGTCGTTGTAACAACGCCATGATTGGCGCATCCACCGTCTGGTCCGTGGTGCGCGCCTTCAACATCTGGCCGAGCCAGCTCTGCCAGAATTGAAGCAGCATATTCAGATCAGCACCCTCACCGGGCGATTCCCAGCGCCCCGCCAGGGTCACCGGGTTCTCTTCTCCGCGCGTCAGGGCAGTGAGATCTGCCAGAAACTGATCGCGAATCTCCTTCGCCTCAGGCTCCATCAGTTTCACTGCCAGCAGTGGCGCACCGCCAGCCAACGCCAGCGCGCTCGATGCCATGTCGCCTTCGACGCCACTATCGCTCAACCAGCGTAGTGCCGATTGCTGCGGAGGGACCGGGAAAGCAATGGTCTGGCAGCGACTGCGGATGGTCGGCAGCAGGCCGGACGGGTTATCCGTGATCAGCAGAAAGATGACCGACGCCGAGGGCTCTTCGAGATTCTTCAGCAGTGCATTGGCCGCATTGATATTCATGGCCTCTGCCGGTGCCAGCCACACTACCCGCACGCCCTCCCGGGCGCTGGTGCGGCCGACAAATTCGCCCAACTCGCGGATCTGCTCCACTTTCAATGGGCCGCCCTCTTTCTCGGGCACAACGCGAATAAAGTCCGGGTGTGATCCCGCCACGCGCAGATTGCATCCGCGGCATTCGCCACAGGCGAGGCCGTGACGAGGGTGGTCGCACAGTAAAAGTGCGGCAAACGCGTCGGCAAAGCGACGCTTGCCCAGCCCCTGCTGGCCGCTCACCAGCAGTGCGTGAGGACAACGCCCTGCGGTCCACTGCGCACCCAGGCGCTGCCACTGTGATGCCTGCCAGGGTAACGGCGAGGGAATCGGCGGTTGCGCAGAAACATTTACTTCGGGCTTGTCAGATGCCTTGCTCATTGTGCTCCCGCAATCAGTTCCAGCTCTCGCGCCAGATGCGCCTGGACTTCCGGCAGCGGCTGCGAAGCGTCAATCAGCGCATAGCGCTCCGGTGCAGCGTTCGCCCGCTCCCGGTACGCGGTCCGCACCTTGCTGAAAAAGGCCGATTGCTCACTTTCAAAGCGATCCGCTTCCCCGGTGGTCGCCGCACGCTGCAGGCCGATTTCCGGGTCCAGGTCCAGCAGCAATACCCGATCGGGCCGAAGTGCGCCCTGTACGGTTTGTTCAAGCTGACCGATTAATGCCCGGTCGAGCCCCCGACCGCCGCCCTGATAGGCGTAGGTGGCATCAGTAAAACGGTCGCAAACCACCCATTTACCGCTGGCCAGTGCCGGCTTGATCACCTCACTGAGATGCTGCGCGCGCGCCGCAAACACCATCAGAAGTTCAGCGGTGGGGTCTACAGCCTCGTCGCGTTTTTCAAGCAACAGCGTGCGCAACTGCTCTGCAAGCGGGGTGCCGCCGGGCTCGCGGGTCTGGACGAAATCAATCCCCCTGCTCTCCAGCCACTGGGTAATAAACCGGAGATTGGTTGATTTACCGACCCCCTCTCCCCCTTCGAGAGTGATGAACTTGCCTTTGGATAGATCTGACATGAATTCTCTGCTGGTTCGACGAAACGCCAACCGGTTTGTTAATTGTCTTCTTTGTTTTTTACCGGACTCGAGCGGTAATCCGATCGACGCTGTAGCTGGTACTGGCGGACCGCGCGATTATGCTCGTTGAGTGTCGAGGAAAAGTGATGGGAACCATCCCCTTTGGCAACAAAGTACAGTGTATTCCCATCCTTCGGATGCAGCGCCGCATGAATGGCTTCTCGTCCCGGCAGCGCGATGGGCGTCGGCGGCATACCACCGATCACATAAGTGTTGTATGGGGTAGCGTTGCGCAGATCCGCACGGCGCAAATTGCCATCGTACTTATCCCCCATTCCGTAGATCACCGTCGGGTCCGTTTGCAGGCGCATCCCGCGGCCCAGCCGCCGCACAAAGACGCCCGCGATTTCATCGCGCTCCCACGGCACACCGGTTTCTTTTTCGACAATGGAGGCCATGATCAGCGCCTCATAGGCATCACTGTACGGCAGGTTTTCCGAGCGCTGCTGCCACTCTTCTTCAAGCACGGTATTCATACGCTCGAAAGACTGGCGCAACAGGTCCAGGTCGGACGCGCCGGAGCGATACACGTAGGTATCGGGAAAAATCCAGCCCTCCGGATTCCCTTCGATACCCAGGGCCTGCGCCGCGGCTTCAACGGATTCTCCCGCCTCGGTGTGGCGCACCTTGCTGGAATTTCTAATCTGGGTAAGGGCCTGCTTAAACGTCCAGCCCTCCACCAGGGTCACCCGATAACGGGTCACATCGCCCCGGTTCAGCCTGCCGACCAGGTCCATCGCATTGCTACCCGCAGGAATCATATATTCCCCCGGATGAATACTGCTCTGATCGTTCAGCCGCGCATAAATTCGCGCCCACAAAGCAGACCGCAACACACCATCGGATTCGAGGCGCAACAGAACACGGGAAAGGTTACTGCCGCTTTCAACATCCATGCGCAGACCGTCCACCGGAACATCGAGGGGCTTTACCAGTGCATTCTGCGCAGACCACAATGCAAAGCCACCCGCCGCCATGCCGAGCACAAACAGAAACAGGAAGCCGCGCAACCATTTGCCTGCGCGACTGCGCTCAGCAGACTTCTGTTTAGCTACTTTTTTATTGGCGGACTTGCCGTTTTTTTTCGCCACGTTTTTACCACAACCCGTTAACTAATGCGGTGGATGTTGAATTCCAATCGAGTGCGCGCTAATGCAGTTCTGTTGCAACCACTGCCTGCAAGGCAGCAACTGCTGAGCCGGGAACCAGCGTTCGCGCGCCGTCTTCGCGGGAGCTGCCCAGCATGACCTGTATCACGGGAACCACACCCCGTACTGCATTACAGACAGCCAACCCTTCGGCCTGTTCAAGATCCGGGATAAGCAGATCATCTTCGCTGATTTCGACCCTTGCCGCCAGCCAGTCGAGCATCACACCTTGCACGCCACAGTTGCGCAGACTCGGGGTCGTCCAGCGGCCATCCCGGCAAACCAACAGATTACTGCGCAGTCCTTCTATGACTCTCCCCTGAGCGTCCAGAAGCAACCCCTCATGGAAAAGCCCGGGCTCCAGGCCAGCGACATGTTGCTCGAGCTCTGCTTCAGCGCGGGTGTATATATCCCGTTTCAGTAACTTACAGCCAACCGCGGCTTTTCGCGCCAACCCCTGTCTCGTTTCCGCAGATTGATCCAAGGCCTCAGATGGAAACGGAGAGATTGACGCTTCCGGGGTCACGCGGGTCTCACATAGAGAAAGCGACACACCGCGTTGCCAGGGGGAATTCAGTTCAAGCGGTACCACCGAAAAATCCCATACGCTCTCGCCGTACAGCACGCCATAGCGAAGACGCACGCGAGCGCCCTGCGCCCAGTTTGCGGTGCGCTCGGCAATCTGGGTCGCCGCAAACTCGATACGCTGCAGTACGGCGGACTCCGGGAACGCCGAACGCGCAAGCCGGGCCATATGGCCAGACAGTAGAGGAATAGCACCACACCGGGCACGCATGGTCTCGAGCACGCCCACGGAAAATTCTTCATCGGCGGGTACGCTATCCAGCGTCCCGGCATCGGAATAGAAAAATGGGATGGGAGGAATCACTGTTAGATGCTGGTGCCGGCCTGCATTCGCAGCGGGCCGGCCCCCTCTAAAGGATTAAATGCGCTGGAAAATCAGCGAGCCGTTCGTACCGCCGAAGCCGAACGAATTGGACAGCACCGCATCGATTTTCATTTCCTGCGCCTTGTGCGGCACCAGGTTAATTCCACCACAGCTCTCGTCTACGTTGTCGAGATTAACGGTGGGCGGCGCTACCTGGTCACACAGAGACATGACCGAGAAAATGGCCTCGATCGCACCGGCAGCACCCAGCAGGTGTCCAGTCATGGACTTCGTGGAGCTGACCGCAATGTTATCCAGGCTACCCTCAAATACAGAACGCACTGCAGCGATCTCGGCTTTATCACCCAGCGGCGTGGAAGTGCCGTGGGCATTGATGTACTGGATCGCCGATGGCTCAAGCCCCGCATCTTTCAGTGCGTTGGCCATGGACAGTGCGGCTCCGGCACCATCTTCCGGCGGCGAAGTCATATGGTGGGCATCGCCACTCATACCGAAACCGCTCAGCTCGCCATAGATTTTGGCTCCGCGCGCCTTGGCGTGCTCATACTCTTCGAGCACCAGAACACCCGCGCCCTCGCCCAGCACAAAACCGTCGCGGTCTTTATCCCACGGGCGGCTGGCGTGTTGCGGATCATCGTTGCGAGTCGACAGTGCTCGCGCGGCACAGAAGCCACCCAGACCGACCGGCGTGGTTACCATCTCGGCGCCGCCACATACCATCACGTCGGCATCGCCGTATTGAATGGTGCGCATACCCAAACCAATCGCGTGGGTACCAGTGGTACACGCAGTGGTGGTCGAAAGGTTTGGACCTTTCATGCCGTACTTGATGGACAGGTTGCCGGAAACCATGTTGATGATGGCACCCGGAACGAAAAATGGAGAGACCCGACGCGGCCCCTTTTCCGCGATTAGCATCGCGTTATTTTCAATCGCGGCGATCCCGCCCATACCGGAGCCGATACAGGCACCAATGCGCGGCGCATTAGAATCGGTTACCTCGAGACCACTGTCTTCTACGGCCTGCACTCCCGCACTGAGACCGTACTGGAGAAACATATCCATCTTGCGCGCTTCTTTCTGCGCAACATGTGGTTCGGGGTCAAAATTCTTTACCGTTGCAGCAAACCGCGTGCTGAAAGCAGAAACATCAAACGAATCGATTGGCACAACGCCACTGGTTCCTGCCAGCAAAGCAGACCAGGTATCTTCCAGAGTATTGCCCAGCGGGCTGACTGTGCCCATTCCGGTAATAACGACTCTTCTACGCGACACTTGCGCCTCCCCCGAAATCAATCATACACGCCGGGAACCATACTTATGTTGCCGGTCGTTTTCACAAGGTTCAAATAGACGGAGAGCCGCGCTATGCAACATAGAACGGCTCTCGCAATACTACAGTAACGGGTATCACTTACCCCTTACTTAAGCTATCCAGCAGGACTCAACCGAGGTTCTGGTTGATGTAATCGATGGCCAGCTGAACAGTGGTGATCTTCTCTGCTTCTTCGTCCGGAATTTCGGTTTCGAATTCCTCTTCCAAAGCCATTACCAGCTCAACTGTGTCGAGGGAGTCAGCGCCCAGATCTTCAACAAAGGATGCTTCAGGTTTTACATCTTCTTCCTTCACGCCCAGTTGTTCAGCAACGATCTTTTTTACGCGCTCTTCAATGCTGCTCATGATTCAATTTAACTCCTAGTGGATAAAAATCTGTTTTGGTCACTACTTAAAAATTAGCCACTTAATGTGGTGTATCAGTAACCGGCTAACACAGCTTATGGTTAATGCGAGGCGGCATTGTACCCTGATTTTTTCGGGATGTAATGCACCGCCTCCCCACAACCATTGAATGATAAATTTTTCTTTACCAATCAATCACTTACGCTGATTTTCTCGAAAGAAAATCAGCCCATATACATGCCGCCATTCACGTGAATGGTCTCACCGGTCACATAACCGCCAGCATCACTGGCTAAAAATGCGACAACGGAGGCAATCTCTTCCGGCGCACCGAGACGGCCCAGAGGGATCTTGCCCATCAGAGCTTCACGCTGTGCGTCCGGCAACACTTTGGTCATGTCAGTATCGATAAAGCCTGGAGCCACGGTATTCACCGTGATACCCCGGGAGCCCACTTCCGCTGCCAGCGCGCGGGCGAAACCGCCCACCCCGGCCTTGGTTGCAGCGTAGTTGCTCTGGCCTGCATTACCCATGCTGCCAACCACAGAACTGATATTGATGATTCGACCCCAGCGCGCCTTGGTCATATCGCGCAGACAGCTCTTGCTGACACGATATACGGCAGTGAGGTTGGTATTCAGAACCGAATCCCATTCCTCATCTTTCATGCGCATCAGCAGGTTGTCCTGGGTGATACCCGCGTTGTTGACGAGAATGGTCGGTGCTCCAAATTCCGCCTTAACTGACTCGAGCACTGCAGCAATACTTTCCGGGCTGGTTACGTCCAGCTCCTTGCCCGCACCTTTGAGTCCCTTTTCAGCAAAACGTGCAGAAATCTTTTCTGCGCCGCCGGCGCTGGTTGCAGTACCAATCACGATAGCACCCTGAGCACCCAGCAGATCGGCGATAGCAGCGCCGATACCGCGACTGGCACCAGTGACCAGCGCCACCTTGCCTTCGAGAGAAGTTGAAATAGTCATATTTTGTTACAAACCCTTTTGCGAACCCATTTTGGGGACCCTTGCAGCCGCCTACAAGGCCTGACTGCCTTTACAGCCTATGAGTATCGCCTTAGTTATTGTGCAGTGGATTTAACGGCTTCCGACATCTGCGCCGGCGTTTCGATATTGTGCGCAGTCAGGCTGCGATCTATACGCTTGGCCAGCCCAGCCAGCACCTTGCCCGGGCCACATTCGACCAGCTGCTCAGTGCCCGCAGCTGCCATCGCCTGAACACAGGACGTCCAGCGAACCGGGCTGTAGATCTGCTCAACCATCAATGCCTTGATCGCCGCAGGATCGGATTCCTGCTTGGCGTGCACATTGTGGATTACGGGGATTTCCGGCGCGTGAAAAACGGTCGACTCAATTTGCGGGGCCAGCTTTTCGGCTGCCGGGCGCATGAGCTCCGTGTGGAAAGGTGCGCTCACCGGCAGCGGCAGCGCGCGCTTCGCGCCAGCGGCTTTACAGGCCTCGATCGCGCGTTCGACGGCGGCTGCACCACCGGCGATCACAACCTGTCCCGGTGAATTGTAATTGACCGCAGCGACAACGCCGCCTTCTGCAGCGCTGCTACAAGCAGATTCAACCGCATCGTCATCCAGGCCGATCACCGCAGCCATGGCACCCTCGCCCGCCGGTACAGCTTCTTGCATGAGGCGACCGCGCTCGCGCACCAGGCGCACAGCATCTTCAAAAGCCAGAACGCCCGCGCATACCAGCGCAGACCATTCGCCCAGGCTGTGGCCCGCCATTCGAGCAGGCGCTACCCCACCCTGACTCAGCCAGGCGCGATACAGCGCAACACTGGCGGACAGTAGCAGAGGCTGGGTTCTTTCGGTGAGATTGATATCTTCCTGGGCGCCGTTCTGGCACAGATCCCACAGGTCGTAACCTAGAACAGAGGAAGCTTCGGAAAAGGTCGCGCCGATCTCCGGGAATGCCTCAGCAGCTTCCGCCAGCATACCAATCTGCTGGGAGCCCTGGCCGGGAAATACAAACGCCAAAACTGGGTTGGTCATGGAACATCCTTTAACCAAATGAGTGAAGCCTTAAATGATGGGGCTCGACCGGACGTCTCAGACCGCAGGCAGAATGCGGGGCCGCTTAATCGCACCCCGTCTGTCGCTGCGCCTGTAGCGCCATCGCGCTACCGATCTGCTGCGCCAGACCCGACTCGGCACATTCTTTGGCTGTCAGCATGGCACGGTAAAATGCCTCGCTGCTGGCACCGCCATGGCTCTTGATGACATTGCCTTCGAGCCCCAAAAAGCTGGCGCCATTATAGCGACCGGGCTCTAGCTGTGCGCGCCATTTTCGCAACAGATTTATGGCTAATTGGCCAAAAAAGCGCTTTATCGGCGCCTTTTTGTCAATGGTGAAGGTCTTTTGACCTATCAGTCGAATCACACCCTCGGCGGCCTTCATGGCCACATTTCCCATCAAGCCATTGCACACAACGACATCCACCACACCGGTAAAAATATCGTGCCCCTCGACGAAACCCACGTAATTAATGGAAGGGTCCGCCTGCAGGATTGCACCGGCACGCCGAATCTCTTCGGTACCCTTGTGCTCCTCTGCACCAATATTCAGCAGCGCCACGGCGAGATCAGGCTTGTCGGAAAATACCCGCTGCGCCTCAAGCCCCATACGTGCGAACTGGGCGAGATCTTCCGCAGTGCAGTCGATGTTCGCCCCGAGATCCAAAAGGAAGCAGGAGCCGTCTGCGGTAGGCAGGGATTTCCCCAGTGCCGGGCGACGCACCCCCTCAACCGTGCCAAGAATGCTGCGGCCAAGCGCAAGCAGCGCTCCGGTATTGCCAGAGGTGACCATGGCCGAACACTGCCCGTCGGCAACAGCCTGCAGAGCCCGCGCCATGGAGGACTCGCGCTTGCGTCGCAACGCCTGCACAGGGTTGCATCCCTGTGTAATAACCTGCGCACAGTCAACCACTTCAAGGCGCTCACGCACTGAAGGAGGTTCTTTTATAAGAAGAGATTGCAGCTGGGAACGGGGGCCGAACAGTTTCAGTTCTGCCTTGGGATAGCGGATAAGAAATCTTGAGCAAGCCGGAACGACAGAGCGGGGACCTAAGTCCCCGCCCATCGCATCCACGGCCAATCGCAATTGGCTGGACAAAGCTTACTCTTCTTCGGAAGAGGTGCCGACATCGATCACTTTGCGACCACGGTAAAAACCGTCTTTGGTCACGTGGTGACGGTGGTGCTTCTCACCGGTGGTCGGGTCAACGGACAGAGTCGGTCCACCCAGCGCATCGTGAGAGCGACGCATGCCGCGACGGGAACGGGTTTTTTTGTTCTGCTGAACAGCCATTTGGTGCTCCTAAACATAACTAACAGTTAACACCGGAACCGGGGCGCCTACCGGCGAGCCCAAACCCTTCAAACAATTCTCAAGACTTGTTTGACGAACCCTTCAACTGTTCCAGTACTTTAAAGGGGTTTTCATGTTGCTCTCCCGCATCCGGCTTCTCTCCACCACTGCGAAACGCGTCTTGAGAGACACATTCTTCATCGTGGAAAGCCACCATTGGCAGGTTGAGCAAAATCTCATCTTCCAATACCTGATACAGGTCCAGCTCATCGCCGTCCTGTATCACAGGGTCGAGCGTTTTTGGCAATGACTTGCCCTGCTCTTCCGACCAGACAAAGCCCCAGGCAATGTCGGCCTCAATCTGCTCCCTCACCGGTTGCAGGCAGCGCTGACACAACAGCTCAACCTCCAACTGGAGATGCCCCGTAGCCACCTGGTTCCGCTGCAGATCTCTGGCAAACGCCAGGTTCACCGCCACATCACCATTTACTGACTCCGTAGACGACACCAGCCGTGCAAGATCGCCTGACGGCACAATTCCGTCCAATTGCTGCTCACGCTGCACCAATTTTCGTGCATCAATGCGGCGCGGAAGCGCGGATTTCTGGGGGGGTATCGACATAAGCGCGCAATTCTATGGACTCACCAGAGCCTTGTCAAAACAATTCATCGACCGCATGATCATCGGCCCCGATACTCAGTAGCATTACTCTCAGACCAGGAAGCCCGCCACCATGCGCCGACTGATTCTAGCGTCCAGCTCACCCTATCGCCGCGCCCTTCTGGAAAAGCTGCATATGCCTTTCGACAGGGCGAGCCCCCATATAAATGAAGAAGCATTGCCAGGCGAGACAGCTCCAGCGCTTGCCAGTCGCCTTGCGCGGGAGAAAGCTGGCGCCCTGAGCGAACAATTTCCGGATGCCGTCATCATAGGGTCAGACCAGGTGGCCGAATGTAATGGCCGGCAGCTCGGCAAGCCCGGCACACCGCAAAATGCCGTCGCGCAACTTCAACTGTGCTCCGGACAACCGGTCACCTTCCACACCGGGCTGTGCGTTCTGGACAGCAGCAGCGGAAAACACACCACGGTGTGCGAGAAATTCACGGTTTACTTTCGCGATCTTGAATGCCGCGAAATAGAACGCTATGTCGACCTGGAGCAACCCATCGATTGCGCTGGGTCATTCAAAGTCGAAGGGTTAGGAATCGCACTGTTCGAAAAAATGGAAGGAAACGACATCAACACCCTGATTGGTCTCCCATTAATTCGGCTAATCAAGATCCTCAAGCAATACGGCATAGATCCGCTGAAAGGCACCTGAACACAAAAAGCGGCCTCTTTCAGTTACGCCACGAGCGGAGGCCACTCAAGCAGCTCGGTAAAATGGTCGATAATCTGATGCGGACGGCATCCGTCGAGCCGCTCCCGACTGTGCACACCATAGCTGACACCAATCGACGCCATGTTGATCGCCGAGGCCATACGCAGATCATATTCCGTATCACCCACCATGACCGCATCGCGCACGTCACAACCAGTCTCCTCAAGGAGCTCATTCAGCATGCGCGGATCCGGCTTGGATGCGGTCTCGTCCGCGCAGCGGCTGGCCGTAAACATATGGCCAACGCCATGCTCCTCAAACTCCCGATTGAGACCACGGCGACTCTTGCCCGTTGCCACCGCCAGGGTGTGCCCCGCGCTCAACAAGTGATCGAGCGTCGCCAGCACACCATCAAACAGAGCCACCGGCTCCACTTTCGCCGCCAGCCACTCTTCTGCATAGTAGGTACGCAGGCGGTCGCGTTGCTCACTGTGAGCCTCAGGAAAAAGAGCGGAAATCGCCTCAGGAAGCCCCAGGCCAATAATATTGCCAATTGCGGCCGGCTCGAGCACTGGCAGCCCCACCCTGCCAGACGCCCGCTGCATACAGGAAACGATACGCGCTTCGGAGTTGCACACGGTGCCATCCCAATCGAGAATCACCAGCATCAGCCCTACCCCCTCTATATATACAGCGATTCAGAACGCAGCCCTGATCGGGCAATCAGCTGCGCCGAAGATTCTCCAAAACCGACACAAGCTCCGGCGGTAGAGGCGCCTGCACATCTACTCTGGTGCCATCCGGCAAAGTGCAGCGAACGCCGGCAGAGTGCAGGAACAAACGCTTCAACCCTTGCTCACGGAAAGCATTATTGATCTCGTCCGAGGCATACTTCACGTCGCCCGCCAAAGGGCACCCGACAAACTGTGCATGCACCCGAATCTGGTGGGTGCGCCCGGTAACGGGCTCTGCCGCCATCAAGGTCGCACCAGGAAAGCGCTCCTCAACCTGGAACCGCGTGGTTGACGGCTTGCCGTCACCATCCACTACCACCATCCGCTCACCGCTTTTCAGCGTATTCTTCTTGAGTGGCGCCTCTACCAGCTTATGGCCACGGGGCCACTTGCCCGCCGCCAGCGCCAGATAGGACTTGCCGAGCTTGCCCGCGCGCAGCTCTGACTGCACGTGCAGCAGTACCGAGCGCTTGCGAGCCACAAGAATGGCGCCACTGGTATCTCGGTCCAGCCGGTGCACCAACTCCATAAACGGACTCTTCGGGTACATCTGGCGCAAAGCCTCAATCAGCCCAAGCCGCACGCCACTACCACCGTGCACCGCCAGGCCAGCAGGCTTGTTCACCACCAGCAATCCGCCGTTGTCATAAAGTATGGCCGCCTCCAGCGTACGCCGCAGGGACTCGCCGGCCACTGCGGGTGCGGTGCCCTCGGACACGCGAATCGGTGGCACACGGACCTGATCCCCGGCCTTCAGGCGATATTCCGCCTTCACACGCCCCTTATTAACTCGCACCTCTCCCTTGCGCAGGATTCTATAGACGCGCGAACGGGGCACACCCTTGAGGCGCGCTTGCAGGAAATTATCGATCCGTTGACCGGCCAACTCTTCTGGCACAGTGAGAAACTGGACGCCCTTTCCGGTGGTACCGGACGATCGGTCATCAGTGTCGCCGACAGATTCGGCCGAACGGGGTGACTTGCTGGATTTTGGGGGGTTACTTCGCATGGGGCGCATCATAGCGGCAACCCCCAGCCATTTGAAGCGCCGCAATTGAAGGCCCATCCACACCGTGGTATATTCGGCCGGTCTGAATTGGGCTGGTTTTCGGCGGTGCACGGTTTTTCTGCTATATAAAAACTCAGGTGCCGCTCTTGAGAAAATACCGTCAATCGGGCCGGTGCGCGCAATGCCGCGTTATCAACAAAACTCCGTCGGCGAGACTCTTCAAGGGTGCGTCGCAAGATGGTGCCCAGGGGGTTCCGGCCAAAGAGGCCCTCCCGAAGCTCTCGCCGACACGACCCCGTTACAACGGGATTTTTGCGAAGGTAAGACGGGCTGACGCCCGCAGCGCTTGGAACAGACTCTAATCTGTCACATCTCGCTCCGCGATTGACGCCAGCGACCGAACTGGCCCCCGGCCTCTGCAGGTGATGCAAAATGGCACGCCCGCACCGCCGGTTACTACTAGAGACGACCCAAAGGGCCCAGCCACGAGCCGGCCCCGGAGCCTAGAGAAGATGTGACCCATGCAGCCCGAAACTGGACTGCAGTCAGGACCCGCCCGGGAAATATGCGGAGCCGGCCTGACAGGAAGCGAATACCCGAACGAGACCGGTATTCAGAGTTAGTACAGTATGCACACCGCAGGTGCCCCTGACTGGCGCCCCCGCGGAGAGTGCGTATAACGCGGCGGTAATTGCTGGGCGACGCCCTCCTCTCACCCCGTGTACACCAAAGCCTGCGAGCTTCAGCGGCGCTTTTACCTTTGCACAACGCAAGGAAAAGACGAACGCATGAAGAGAATGCTGATCAACGCAACCCAGCCGGAAGAGCTGCGCGTTGCACTGGTCGACGGCCAATGGCTGTACGACCTGGATATCGAAAATCGCACCCGCGAACAGAAAAAAGCCAATATCTACAAGGGCAAAATCACCCGCGTAGAACCCTCCCTAGAAGCCGCTTTTGTCGATTACGGTGCTGAGCGCCACGGCTTCCTGCCCCTGAAAGAAATCTCACGCGAATACTTCCTCAAACAGCCCAAAGACATCGACGGCCGCATCAAAATCAAGGATGTCGTCAAAGAAGGCATGGAAGTCATCGTTCAGGTAGATAAAGAAGAGCGCGGCAACAAGGGTGCCGCCCTGACCACCTTTATCAGCCTCGCCGGCCGCTATCTGGTGCTGATGCCAAACAACCCGCGCGCAGGCGGTATCTCCCGCCGCATCGAAGGTGATGAGCGCAGCGACCTGCGCGACGCACTGTCCAGTGTCGAAGTGCCCTCCGGCATGGGAATCATTGTGCGCACCGCCGGCGTTGGCCGCAGCGGTGAAGAACTGCAGTGGGACCTCAACTACCTGCTGCAACTCTGGGACGCCATCAAAAAGGAAGCGGACGACTCCAAAGCGCCCCACTTCCTGTTCCAGGAAAGCAACGTCATCATCCGCGCGATTCGCGACTACATGCGCGACGATATCGGTGAAGTTATTGTCGACGAGAATGGCGCTTACCAACTGGCTGCAGAATTTGCCCGCCAGGTCATGCCGAACTACGCCAACAAGGTGAAGTTCTACGACGACAACATCCCCCTGTTCAATCGCTACCAGATTGAAAGCCAGATCGAGACCGCGTTCGAACGTGAAGTGAAGCTACCCTCCGGCGGCTCCATTGTTATCGACGTAACCGAAGCCCTGGTATCCATCGACATCAACTCCTCCCGCGCCACCAAGGGCGGCGATATCGAGGAGACTGCGCGCACCATTAACCTGGAAGCTGCCGATGAGATCGCCCGCCAGCTGCGCCTGCGCGACATGGGTGGCCTGGTGGTCATCGACTTTATCGACATGCAGAGCAAATCCTCCCAGCGCGAAGTTGAAAAGCGCATGGAGAAAGCCCTGGGTATGGACCGCGCCCGCGTACAGGTAGGACGCATCTCCCGCTTCGGCCTGCTGGAAATGTCCCGCCAGCGCCTGCGCCCATCCCTGGGTGAAACGACTTTCCGCGTGTGCCCCCGCTGTAGCGGCCAGGGCACTATCCGCGGCACCAAGTCTCTCGCCCTGTCGATCCTGCGCCTGGTGGAAGAAGAAGCGAAGAAAGAACGCAGTGCGGAGATCCGCGCCATCACACCAGTGAACGTGGCGACCTACCTGCTGAATGAAAAGCGCAAGGCGATTTCCAATATCGAAGCGCGTAACAACACCCGTGTGGTAGTTGTACCCAACGCCGATCTGGAAACCCCGCATTTCGAAGTGCAGCGCCTGCGCGACGACGACTCCACCACCCTGGAGACCTCCTACAAAATCTCCGGCACCATTGAAGAGGTCGCGGAGAAGGACAAGGAAGACGAACCGCTGCGCGCACCGGCACAACCGGCCGTACAGCAGATTGCCCACTCCGCCCCCGCCCCAACTCCGGCCGCCAAACCCAAGGCAAAGGCCAAGGAGAAGCAGGAAGAGAAGCCCGGACTGTTCAGCCGTCTGATCAGCGCTATCTCCTCCCTGTTCAGCGGTGAGGAAGAAGAGAAATCCGACAAGAAGCACAAGAAGTCCAGCGGTCGCGGTAAGAACTACCAGCAGCGCAATCGTAACCAGCGCGGCGGCCGTGGTCGCGGTCGCGGAAATCGCGGTAACCGTCGCGACGACCAGCGCAGCGATGAACGCAAGGATGACACCCGCTCCAAGCGCGGCGACAAGCGTCGCGACGACAGCGAAAGCAAAGATCGTCGCAGCGACAATCGCGAAAGCGCCCGCGAGGCGAGCCGCGACAACGCACGTGACGGCAATCGCGATGGGCAGCGCGAAGGCCAGCGCCGCAGTCGCAGACGTCGCGGAGGTGATCGCCGCAACGAGCCGCAAACCACTGCTGCAGAAGTCGAAAGCACTAATCTCGACAACGCTGTGGAAGCGCCCGGTGCCGACGAAGATCAGCAGCGCCCTTCCCGCCGCCCAAGCAATGTGCGCGGACGTCCGCAACCCCGTCGTCGTGGACGCCGCGGTGGAGACAATAGCGGTGACAACACTGCAGCAAACGAGCAGCAGGAAGCCGCCAAGTCTGAGGCGAGCAATGAAAGCGAAGCAGCCGCGAAAGACGAGCGCCCTGCTGAGCCTCAGCGCAAGCCGCGCGCCAAGCGTGAAGACAAGCCGGTAGCGAAGTCCGAGCAGCAAGCAGAGCAGCGCAGCGAGAAACTTGCGAGCGAGCCGAAGGCCGAACCCAAAGCTGCAGCAAAAGCCGAACCAAAAGCAGAGCAGCCCTGGGCCGGCACACAGCCGCGCACCGAAGCGCCCGCCAAGGCCGAGCAGAAGGCAGAAGCCCCGGCAGCCGCAGACGAAGCCAGCAAGCCAGCCGAAACCGCAGACACTTCTGAAAGCAAAGTAGAAGCGAAAGCCGAAGCACCGGCAGAGGCGAAAGCGCCAGATGCGGCCCCGGCCAAAGCACAATCTCCAACGGAATCCGAAGCAAGTGCCGAAGCCAATGTCGCCAAGGCACCGGAAGTGAAAGCTGAGAGCGAAGAGACCGCGGAAGTACCCGAGACTCACGCAGCAGGCGACCTGCTGGCAGAAACGCCAGAAGACTCGGCTGCTAACATTAGCGACGAAGCAGAAGTGGAGCAGACCGCAGAAACCGCCGAGGTGGCAGACACCAGCGTAAAAGCCTCCAACGAAGAAGCGCCGGAAGCTCAGGCGGAAACCGCCGAGCCGAAAGCGCCCAGCATAGAGGCTGCCCCGGCAGCGCGCGCACCTGGTCGCGCCAGCAACGACCCGCGAATCAACCCGAAGCCTCTGGTTGATTTCAAAGTTGTCACTGCCCGTCCGGAAGTTGGTGAAATGCGCCCGCTCGACACCGCCCAACCGGCAAACATCGAGCACAGCCCTCGCCCACTCCAGCGCCCTGCCAATGATCCCCGGGTCAAGCGCGGCGCAGGCGCGAGCGCCGAAAGCAGCTCTGATTCTGCCGAGGTAGGTTAAGTCGCAGGACCTGGAACACGATGGGCTAGCTGCTCAAAAATGCAGCTAACCCATTGAAGTTCTTAAAAAAATTGCCTGCGCACTTGTACCCGCAAAACAGCTCGGTATAATGCGCAGCACAATTTGGTGGGGTGGCTGAGTGGTCGAAAGCGGCGGTCTTGAAAACCGTTGACTGTAACAGGTCCCAGGGTTCAAATCCCTGCCCCACCGCCATACAAAAGAGCCCGGCTTTATGCCGGGCTTTTTTATGCCTGGCGGGTTGGGTTATGTGGATCCTCCCCGTCCAAACCGGAGCAATCGACGGCTTCTTTTCCCCAGCGTCTAGATCAAGGTTGCTAACGCGGCCCGCACACCTCGAGTTACAAATTCCCCTCCAACTCATCAGCAACCAACACAGGGGTTATGCGGATATCCGCATTCAGTGCGGCAAACAATGGCTCGTTGTACTGAACCAGTTTTGCCTGGTCGCTCTCGTCGAAGATAAAAATTGCGGCGCGCTTTCCTTCGGAAACAAAAAAATAGGCGGCTTCTGGTTTCGCCAGGTCGGAGAATTTCTTCATTGCTGCCGCCATGGTTCCATCAGCAACTGCGTTGTTGCCCTTTTCGACAGGAATGAGGATTTGCATCATCAAGCGCATGGGATATCCCCCAGAATAAAATTTCAGTGTATACAGCGCGGCCAACCGGGTGAGGAAATGCACCCCATATATACCAACACACCAATTTTCACGTCACTCCCACCATCCCCGGGGGGAACATTATCTAGTTTCCGCCGATACTCATGGGAGAAATGAATGGCACAACCGATATTCCCAATGCACCGCCCCTGGTCGACACTGATAGCATCCTGTCGTTTGCTGTCGCGCTTGGTCTCGGTCTGTTAATCGGGCTGCAGCGCGAGCGCACCAGTGACCGCATGGGCGGTATCCGGACCTTTCCCCTGATCGCGCTATTTGGAGCGTTAACCGCGGACCTGAGCCGCAACCCGGGCATGGGCTGGCTGATGCTAACAGGTCTGATTGCGATGACCGTACTCATCCTGCTCGGCAATTTGGACCGTTTGCGCGGTAACGACGACCACACCGGTATCACGACGGAAGTGAGCGCCTTGCTGGTCTATCTGCTCGGCGCATTTCTCGTACTGGGTGACAAAACTATTGCGGTGATGATCGGCGGCACTATCGCGGTGTTACTGCACTTCAAGCCGGGTATGCACGCCTTCGTCAAAAAGCTCTCGGACAAGGATCTCCGCTCGATCATGCAGTTCGCCGTGCTGTCGCTGATCATCTTGCCCATATTGCCCAACCGCACCTTCGGCCCCTATGACGTTCTGAACCCTTTCGCCATCTGGCTACTTGTGGTGCTTATTGTGGGCATCGGCCTGGGCGGGTATGCGGTGTACAAGATCGTCGGCGCCAGGGCCGGCACTCTCGTGAGTGGATTGATTGGCGGGCTGATCTCTTCGACGGCCACTACCGTCACCTACGCCCGACTGGCGCGAACCCAGCAGAAGGCCGCGCCGCTCGCCGCACTGGTGATCCTGATCGCGTCCACCAGCATGTTTATCCGTATGTTCGTGGAAATCGCCGTGGTTGCCCCACGCCAGTTTGCCGCCTTCCTGCCACCGCTCGCGCTGCTGTTTGCCATCAGCCTGTGTGTGTGCGGCTTTGCATTCATTCGTATTCAGCACCGCGAAAACACTATGCCGGAACCGGGCAACCCCGCGGAACTGAAACCGGCACTGATTTTTGGCGCGCTGTATGCACTGATATTACTGGCGATCGCCGCGAGCAAGGAGTATTTCGGCAACCGCGGTATCTATGTAGTGGCACTGATCTCGGGGTTTACCGATGTGGATGCGATTACCCTGTCCTCTGCCAATCTCGCCAACGCGGGCGCAATGCCGGTAGATACGGCCTGGCGTGCGATGGTGATTGCGAGCCTCGCCAATCTGGCTTTCAAGGTGGGTGCGGCAGGGTTTCTCGGCGGGCTTCCATTGTTGCGCGGGGTGTTGGCGCTGTTTTCCATTCCGTTTGTCGCCGGCCTCGCAGTACTCTGGCTGTGGACATAGCGGAATTCAAAATATCGCGCCAGTTCACCTATTACGGATGGGAATATAAAAGCGATTATGTAGACACACCCGTCACCCCGTTGGCTAGGCTTAAGGAGTACAAACTTATCGACCCGAATTGGCATTATGTAATCCGGCCATCAAATGAGCGGGCCCAGCGGAACAATATGGCGTGAAGTTTTCACCTATCTGGTTGATTGTTATCAGTACCGCCACTGTCGGTGTTGTACTGACGATCCTGCACTATTTTGATCTGGATGACCGCCTCATCGAGTTGATGCAGTGGATGGACACTCTGGGCTGGCAAGCGGGTGTCTGGTTCATTCTGGTTATCGCCCTGGCAATTGTCTTTCTGTTCCCCGGCGTGGTTTTTACCATGGGCGCAGGATTTGTGTTTGGCGTGTTGAAAGGCACTGTCTATGTGGTGCTCGGCACCGTGCTCGGCGCAGCGATCGCGTTCCTGATTTCTCGCTACCTTCTCGGAAAACGCGCCTCCGAGTGGCTCCTGTCAAAAATCAAACCGGCCAACCTGGGCGAAATTCTGCGCGATGAAGGCTGGCGTATGGTCATGCTGACGCGCATGGTGCCACTGTTCCCTTTCAAGCTATCCAATTACTTTTTCGGACTGACGCCGCTCAAATTTCGGGACTTCTGTATCGGGAACTTCATCGGCGTCATCCCCATCACAGTGAACAACGTCTACGTGGGCTCTATCGCCGCAGATTTGGCGAGCATCGGCACAGAACGCAGTACCCGCACGCCCACCGAGTGGACGCTGTACGGCCTGGGGTTTTGTCTGGCCATCATCGCGATTATCGGACTGACCCGCATGGCACGCCGTGCCCTCAACAAGAAAATCGACGAAGGAGAGCTCTGATGCCCTGGATGAAATGGCTTCCCTGGCGGTTTTTCGTACGCAAGTTTGCCACCGCACACGGGTTTCTGGATCCGCTTGCGGTTATGGCCCGACTGCAACGTTTTGCGGAACCTTCGGAAGTCAGCGAACCCATCGAGCTATTGCGAGCGGGGGTAATTTTTCACGCCCGCGCGCTGATGAACAGCAAGGTCATCCAGCACAACCTGGACTGGGTATGGCCCTATTGGATCGAGCGCCAGTTCGACCCGGCGGATGTTTCGTTCATCCCTCGAGCCTTTTCCATCACCCACTGCAACCTCAGCCACCGTAACTGGACCGCAGTCGGCGTACCAGACAGTGAAGAGATGCCGATTGTCGATCCACGCGGATTGCTGATTCCCCACTACGATGGCTGGTCTATAGACAGCTGGGTGATCGGCGACGACGGCTCTGTGCTTTATCCGTCGCAAAGAGACGACGTAGATCAGCAACTGGTGATGGACGAAAAGCTCGGGGTCTCTATAGATACCACCTCGTCCACAGAGTCGGCTGAATTGAAATGCCGCGTATGGGCGGAACTGAGCGAACACAGCAACAACTGCCACATGCAGTTGCGCGCGCAAAACCAGAGCGGTGGCTGGTTGGTGGTATCCCTGCGCCCCTACAACCCCGAGGGGGTCGCCTTCGTCCACAAAGTAGTGCTCGGTGACAACCGGGATCAGTGGCTGGTAGACGGGCGTAACAAAGTATTGTTCGACCGCCCGGTTGACCGTCACCACGCGTCCGATTATCACCGCGGAGATATCTCCCTCTACCTCCGCGATGAATCCAATGAGATTCACGCGGAATGCGAAGTGGGTATGGCCACAGCCGCAGCGCTATTTCGTATCGAACCCGGTGAAACCGTAGACACACTGTTGACGATTCCGCAGCACTGCAAGCTCAACACGCGCAATGTAAGAACCAGCTGGAAGGAGAACCTGCAGAAGCACTGCGCGATGAGCGTGCCCGACAGTGAAATGCAGTTTCTGTACGATGCGGCGGTACGCACGCTGATTCTGCACTCCCCCCACGATGTGTATCCGGGCCCCTACACCTACAAACGATTCTGGTTCCGCGACGCGGCCTTCATGATCCAATCGCTGATGCACGCCGGATTACTGGACCGTGCCGCACGGGCGTTGGAACGCTTTCCGTCACGCCAGAAACGCAACGGATACTTTCACTCGCAAGATGGCGAGTGGGATTCCAACGGTGAGGCGTTGTGGATTATCGACCAGTACTGCCGAATTACCGGCAACAAACTGAAGCCGGAGTGGCTCGATCCGGTATTGCGTGGCACGCACTGGATTCACAACAAGCGCCAACCCAAAGATGGCAGCCTTACCGGCGGCCTGCTGCCCGCCGGGTTCAGTGCTGAGCACCTCGGCCCTAACGATTGTTATTTCTGGGACGATTTCTGGGGTATCGCGGGGCAGCTTTCCGCGGTAGCCATCTGCAACCGAGAGGGACATACCCAGGACGCGGAGACATTCCAGCATCACGCCGACGACTTTATGCTGACCGTCGACGACGCCCTGCAGAAATGTGCCGCCCGGCTGGACCGACCGGCAATGCCTGCCTCTCCCAAGCGCAGACTCGACGCCGGCGCCATCGGCTCGATTGCCGCTGGCTATCCACTCAAACTCTACCCGGAAAACGACCCGCGCCTGCTCGACCTGGTGGAATTCTTGATGGAAAACTGCTTTGTGTCCGGCGGTTTTTTCCAGGATATGATCCACTCTGGCATCAATGCCTACCTCACCATTCACGTCGCACAGGTACTACTGCGCGCGGGTGACCCGCGCTGTATTGAGCTGATGCGCAATGTAGCCAAGCTCGCATCCCCTACCGGACAATGGCCGGAAGCGATTCACCCGCACTCCTTCGGCGGTTGCATGGGAGATGGCCAACACGCCTGGGCTGCTGCAGAATGGGTGACCATGCAACGCAACTGTTTTGTCCGAGAGGAAGATGACACACTGATACTCGCCTCTGGCCTGCCGCCGGAATGGCTGAGCGATAGCTCTGCGCAAAAGCCCATTCGATTTGGACCTGCGCCGACATATTTCGGAACCATTTCCATCGAAATCATACCGGGGGACAAGCCGCGCATCTCCTGGTCTGGCAAGTGGCACGACGAAGCCCCGCCAATTGAAGTTCGCGCATTCGGTTACCAGCCGGTGATTGTCAAACCCGGCGTTGAGATGTTGGAGCTGCAACCCAAGTGAACATAGTGATGCTCACCAACACCTACCTGCCCCATGTGGGCGGAGTGGCGCGTTCCGTGAAAGCGTTTTGCGATGAATACCGCAAACGCGGGCACCATGTGCTGGTGGTAGCGCCGGAATTTTCCGAGAAAATCGCCAACGAAAAAGACGTAGTGCGCATCCCGGCGATCCAGAATTTTAACGGCAGCGATTTTTCCGTCGCCCTGCCCCTCTCTGGCGAGCTTACCGAGCGGCTGGACTTTTTCGAGCCGGACCTGGTGCACTCGCACCACCCCTTTCTGCTGGGCATGACTGCCCTCCGTATAGCCCGCAGTCGCGAACTACCGCTAATTTTTACCCATCACACTCTGTACGAGCGTTATACCCACTACGTTCCGGCAGACTCGGAAGCGCTGCGACGCTTTGTGATTGAACTGGCTACCCGCTACGGCAACCTTGCCAGCATGGTGTTCGCGCCCAGTGAGAGCGTGGCGGACCTGCTGCGGGAGCGCGGCGTCAAATCCCCGATTCAGATCGTACCTACCGGGGTAAAACTCGAAGACTACCAGCACGGCAATGGCAGGGTCGCGCGCGAACAATACGGCATTCCCGAAAAGGCTTTTGTCATCGGCCACCTGGGCCGTCTTGCGGAAGAAAAGAACCTCGGATTTTTATCCGAAGCGGTACTCGAGGTGATGAAGCGCAATGAAAACGTCCATTTTCTCGTGGTCGGCACCGGTCCCATCCAGGACCAGATACGAAACCTGTTTGATGAGCATGAGCTGGGCCACAGACTGCATCTGACTGGCACCCTGCAGGGTCAACCACAGAGCGATGCCTACAGTGCCATGGATGTCTTCGGCTTTGCATCCACCAGCGAAACCCAGGGAATGGTGCTGACCGAAGCCATGGCTGCAGGGATACCGGTAGTGGCGCTGGATGCCAGTGGGTGCCGCGAGGTCGTCGAGGACCGGATCAACGGCCGCCTGATCCTCCAGCACAGTACCCGCGAACTGATCGGTGGCCTTCAATGGGTACACGATCTCACCAAAGCGGAGTACCAGCAGCTCTGCCAGGCCGCGCGTGAAACTGCTGAACGCTTCTCTATGGAAAACTGCGCCTCGGCCGCACTCAATCACTATCAATCGCTGGTCCACCAGCACTGGCCGCTGGACGACTCCCTGTACGCCCAATGGATGCGCCTGCGTAACATGATCGGTGCACAGTGGGAAATCATCGAAGGTGTCACTGGTGCCGCCAGCGCCGCGCTGGATCCGGATCACTCCGGCAAAAGCCACCTGCAATAACACCGACAACCCCGGAATGGAATTGGACTGCTCCCCATGATGACCCGTATCGAGAGCACCCTGCGCCGTTGGCGACGCCGGATCAGCCGCAGCGAGTGGCTGGCGCGGATGCTCAAGTTACAGATCAATGAACGGGATCCGGATGCCCCGGCACTGGTACTCATCCAGATTGACGGCCTCGCCCGCCCCCAGCTCGACAAGGCGCTGGCGGACGGGAAAATGCCGTTTCTGAAAAAACTTATCCAGCGCGAGCACTACCACCTGGATCACATGTACTCGGGGGTGCCCGCAACCACACCCGCAGTGCAGGCGGAGATTTTTTACGGGGTAAAAGCGGCGGTTCCCGCATTCGGTTTCATGTCCACCGAATCCCAGGAAATGCTGCGGATGTACGAATCCAATGCAGCCAACATGGTGGAGAAAAAGCTCAGCGATGCGGGCCATGAGCCGCTGCTGAAACAGGGCAGTTGTTATGTGAGCGTGTTCCGTGCCGGCGCGGAAAATGACGAGGCGCACTTCTGCCCCGCTTCCACTGGCTGGGGCCCCTCCCTGAAAGAAGCCGGGCCGCTCGCCCTAATCGTTCTGTTACTTGCCAACCTGTGGAGCCTGATCCGTACCGGCGCACTGCTGCTTCTCGAGCTGGTGCTTTCGGTGGTGGATTTTTTTCGCGGGCTCACCGATGGCGAGGACTTCCTGCGCGAACTGATGTTCATCCCCACCCGAATCGCCATCACGATTCTGATGCGGGAGCTCTCTACCGTGGGCGTGAAAATTGATATCGCCCGCGGACTGCCAGTGATCTATATCAACCTGCTGGGCTACGACGAGCAATCCCACCGGCGCGGCCCGAGCTCCAAGTTCGCCCACTGGACACTCAAGGGCATCGACGATGCTATTGCCCGCATCTGGCGCGCCGCCCACCGCTCTTCCCGCAGACACTACGACGTCTGGATTTATTCCGACCACGGGCAGGAAGACAGCCTCCCCTACGAAACTCTGCACGGACGCAGCTTTGCCGACGCCGTCAGCAAGGCTCTGTCCGACCTGCCACAAAATCCCAGCGGCTACGTCTCCAGTAGCGATCGCGGTGTTCAGCTGCAGCGGGTGCGATTGTTCGGTGGCCAATGGGTGCAGAAGCTGTTTCCCATCGAGGATCCGGACGAGCGCGTCGAAGGCAAGGCGCCGATGGCACTCTCTGCCATGGGACCGCTGGCACTGCTTTACAACATTCACTGCCAGGGTACGCCAGCCGCCGAAATCGCCCGGCTACTCGTCGAGAAAACCCATGCTCCCATGGTGCTGTACGAAGACAAGTCCACCACCGAGACGGGGCCCGACGGCGAACCAGTTACCAAGGTGCGCGGTTGGTGGCGACATGGCGCCATCTCACTACCGGAGGATGGCCACAAGGTAATGGGCTGCGAGCATCCTTTCGCGGAGGAAGCGGTCGAAGATCTGGCCAACCTGTGCCGGCATCCCGATGCCGGCGATTTCGTGGTCAGTGGTTGGTGCGCGGGCCATGAAAGTATCAGCTTCGCGATTGAAAGCGGCAGCCATGGTGGCGCTGGCCCGAACGAGACCCACGCATTTGCGCTGATGCCCGGGGATATTCATTTTCCCGAAAACGGACTGGGCCACTGGCGCCCCAAGGATATCCGCAACGCGGCACTGGCTTTCCTCAAGGCGCAACCGGCACAAGAGCTAAAATCACCACCGGCGGTCAGCGTCGGAGCCAATACGGTGCAGCCTGCAACAACAACGGAAAGTCCCCTGCCCGCAGAGCCAAAACGCCACGACAGTGAAGAAACGTCAGCGACGTACGCACCGTTAAGTGCCAGTAAAAACCTTCGGGTGATGACCTACAACGTGCATATCTGCAAGGGAATGGATGGCAAGCTTTCCCCTGAGCGCATCGCCCGGGTGATTGCCCGTTACTCACCGGATGTAGTGGCACTGCAGGAAGTGGACGTACGCAGAAAGCGTACCGGGGGCATTGATCAGGCGCACCAGATCTCACAAATGCTGTCCATGGACTGCCACTTTCAACCGGCCATGCATATGGAAGACGAGCGTTATGGGGACGCAATCATGTCACCCCACCCACTGAGGCTGGTGCGCAAGGATATCCTGCCCGGGCCAGCAGAACGCTCGATCCACTACGGGCGCGCAGAACCTCGCGGCGCACTGTGGATGGAACTGGATTTTCACGGCACGCCGGTGCAGCTATTCAATACCCATTTGGGGTTGAGCAAGGGAGAGCGGCTGCGGCAGGTGGACGCCTTGCTCGGCACGGGCTGGATGGGCAATCCAAACTGCTCGCGGCCGCGCATTCTGATGGGAGACTTCAATGCCCTGCCCAATTCCGCGGAAATCAAACGCATCACCTGCGTACTCGACGATGTGCAGCTGCAACTGCCCGGTCACAAACCCAAGGGCACCTTTTTCAGCCGCCTGCCAAAGGCCCGCATCGACTATGTGTTTGCCGACGGTGAGCTTGCAGTGAACGGTATCCTGGTTCCCCGCAGCGAACTCACCAGGCTGGCATCAGACCACCTGCCGCTGATCGTCGACCTGAGAGTTCCGGTAAAAATCCGCGACAGCAAGCCATCCCCCTGACGCAGGCCGCACTCCTACTGGAACAGGGAGCGGACTTGCTCCTCGCGGGATGCGCGCATGCCGGCGGTACGCCCTTCCTCGATCGCAATCTCCAGCGGTATGCCATTGCGTGCCCGGTAAATGGCCCAGACCGCCCCGGCCCGGTTGCCACTACCACAATGGAGAAGCAGGGGTGCGGCGTCCCCATCTGCGAGAATTTCTCCCAGGCGGGCAATCTGGGCGTCACTGGGCACCCCTTTATCGATGGGCAGGTTCACGTAGGTCATTCCCGCGCCCTCTACCGCCACACGCTCCTCCTCGGTCCCCTCTTCCGGGGTGCGCAAGTCGATAATGGTGCGAAAGCCCTTGCGCTTCAGGGATTCCACCTGCGCAAGATCTATACTGCCTCCAGTGGCCAAATACGGGCGCATGCGATTGTAATTCATGACTTCCGCCCCCATATTGTCACCAAAGGGCACCTGTGCGGCGTCCGTCTCCGCCATTGTCATTGGAACAGTGGCTGCGACAGCCACCAAAGACAGTGCGAACAGCGTTTCAAGCAATTTCATTTTCAGTACTCCTGTTTGTGCGCTATTTTGCCCCAACTATTTGAGGATCGTCGAACCCAGTGCCTACTTGAAGGTCTAATGCGCTGGCTATATGATCCCGAGAGATTTTATATTCACTAGCAGGAGACGCTAATGCAGCCCGAAGTCTATACACACTCTGGAGCGCTGGACCGCTCGGAGTCCGCCAAAGTATTGCGCAACACTTACGCTCTGCTGGCAATGACTGTTCTATTCAGCGCAGTCACTGCTGGTGTATCCATGGCTATCGGCATGGGCCGCGGCATGAGCCTGATCTGCTCCATCGCAGCCATTGTCCTGGTCTGGTTTGTTCTGCCACGTACCGCCAACTCTGCATCCGGCGTGGGCGTTGTATTCGCATTCACCGGCCTGCTGGGCGCCTCTCTCGGCCCGATGCTCAACCACTATGTTGGCCTGGCCGGCGGTGGCCAGATCGTCATGCAGGCACTGGGTACCACTGCGCTGATCTTCTTCGCACTGTCTGCCTATGTGCTGACTACCCGCAAAGACTTCAGCTTCATGGGCGGTTTCCTGTTCGTGGGCCTGATCGCGGTACTGGTATGCGCCCTCGGCCTGATGATAGCCAGCTTCTTCGGCGTTCACCTGCCGCTGGCCAGCGTTGCCCTGAGCGGCGTGATTGCGCTGCTGTTCTCCGGTTTCATCCTGTATGACACCAGCCGCATCGTAAATGGCGGTGAGACCAACTACATCATGGCCACCACCTCCCTGTACCTGAACATCCTGAACCTGTTCACCAGCCTGCTGCACATCTTCGGTTTCGCTTCCGACGACTGATCAGCCCGCTGAGCAAGTTCACACAGTGCCCCGCTCCGCGGGGCATTTTTTTATCGGTAACGCCCAAACATGCAATTCACTCTCGTCGTCTACGGCGCACCCCATGCTTCCGGAGGTGCTAACACCGCACTGCGCTTCGCACGCGCTGCGCTTGCCTCTGGACACGGTATCTACCGGGTATTCTTTTACGGCGATGGCGTACATAACGGCAGTGCGTTGGTGGCGCCACCACAGGATGAGCAGGACCTGCTGTCCCAGTGGCAGGATTTAAAAATCGCGCACGACCTGGACTTGACGATCTGCATCGCCGCCGCCCAGCGTCGCGGCGTGCTGAGCGCCAGTGAAGCATCCCGCCTGGAAAAACCCTCTGGTAACCTGGCCGATGGTTTTGAGCTGGCTGGTCTTGGCCAGCTCGCCGAAGCTGCCGCGGTCAGCGACCGTATCGTGACGTTTGGAGGCTGACCCATGGCACAAGGTAAAACGCTACTGGCACTGTGCCGTCACGCGCCTTATGGCAACGCGACCGCCCGTGAAGGGCTGGAAGCCATCCTCGCCTGTGCCGCTATGGACCAGGTCCCCGAAGTGCTGTTCATTAACGACGGCGTCTTGCAGCTGCTGGAGCAGAACCCGAAAGCCATTGGCGAAAAAAGCCTGCGCAGGAACCTGCAGGCATTGCCGATGTTCGGAGTGGAAACGCTACACGTGTGCCGCCGGAGCCTGGAAGCGCGCGGCATCTCACTCGATAACATTGATATACCCGGTGCCGAGCTCGCGTTGCTGGACAATCCAGGCCCCTATATCGCCAGCTTCGATCAGGTTTTGAGCTTTTGAAATGACTCTGCATATCGTTAGCCAGTCCCCCTTTTCCGGGAGTGCCCTCAATGACTGTCTCGCAGCCTTCACTGAAGGTGATGCACTGCTGCTCATTGAAGACGCCGTCTACGCCGCCAATGGTCCGACGCTCACACAGCTGAAGGGCAAATCGGTGTACTGCTTACAGCCAGATGCGGTCGCACGCGGAATACCGGTTGACTCGGCAATAGAAGCCATCGACGAGACACGCTGGGTTACCCTTTGCACTGAACACAACCCGATCGTCAGCTGGTTCCGGTGACACGACAATGAACAGTTTTGTAATTGAAGGCCGTGAAATCCCATTGGACAAAGAGGGATTCCTTCGCAACCTGGAAGACTGGAGCCCCGAGGTCGCCAGAGCCCTCGCGGTCCAGGAAGGTATCGAGCTCACCGATGACCACTGGGATGTCATCCACTTACTGCAACAATTCTACAAAGAGTTTGAACTGTCGCCGGCCATGCGTCCGCTGGTCAAATACATTGGTCAGCATTTGGGGCCAGACAAAGGCCGCAGTATATTCCTGATGCAATTGTTTCCCCCTAGCCCCGCCAAGATCGGCAGCAAGATTGCTGGGCTGCCGAAGCCAACCAACTGTCTCTGAGGATAGGGTTCGGCCTACGCACTGGTCGCGGATTACTGGCTATCGGCTATTGCCGCTTTGCAGTCCAAGTAGGCCGGGCAATAAATCCAGCGCATCTCTGCGCGCATCATTCCAGATATGTGCAAAGCTGATGCGCAGGCAATTTCTGAACTGGCCCGACGCCGAAAACAGAGGCCCGGGCGTGATTACAACGCCCTGCTCCAAGGCTTTCGGATATACCTCGAGCGTATCCACGGTAGAAGGCATTTCCGCCCAGACGGCCAGCCCGCCCTGAGGCACACCGACACGGACCTGGCCAGGCCAGCGACCCAGCATGGCGACAAGTTGGTCCCGTTGTTCTCGTAAGCCGTTACGCTGACGGCGCAAATGCGTTGCGTAACCGCCATCGGCCATAAATTCGGCAACGCCCTGCTGCAAAGAGCGACTGCTGGCCAACTGAGTCACCAGTTTGAGCTGAAGAATTCGCTCGTGCCAACGCCCCCCGGAAATCCACCCCAGCCTCAAATCCCGCGAAAGGCTCTTGGAGAATGAGCTGCAGAGAATCACCCTGCCTTCATCATCCAGCGCCTTGAGCGGGTCGGGAACCGGGCCGAATGCCGTATCCGCATAAATATCGTCTTCAATGACGGCCAGATCGTATTGATCCGCAAGCCCCAGCAGGCGCCGCTTGGCAGATTCCGGCATCAAGGCACCGCCGGGTGTCGCAAAGGCAGGGGAAACAATACAGGCACGCACCTTCCAGCGTTTGAGTACCTCCTCGAGCGCGTCAATATCCATCCCCGAATTATTATTCCCGGTGGGGACCTCGATTACCTGTAACTCCAGGTGCTCGATCAGTTGCATCACGCCGTAGAAACCGGGAGATTCGACGGCAACGACGTCACCGCGCTTGCAACTCGCCATCAATGCAAGAAATAACGCATTCTGGCAACCGGAGGTGATACACAACTGTTCGGGCTCCACCCGCCAGCCGCGCCGGCACAAGTGCAATGCCAGTTGCGCTCGCAGCCCCTGGTCACCTGCAGGTTCATCGTAATATTGAAAGCTGCCCTGTGCCGGGCGCCTTAACGCCCGCCCGATTGCGCGGTTCAAAGCAACAATGCCCGGTGGAAGGTCACCGCAGCGCAGTTCTGGCAGCAGGTCAAAGGCCGCGCTCCTTCCCATGATGTCCAGCAGCAGGTCACTGACAGAGACCGGTCGCGGGGCCTCGATGCGCGCCCGGCTCAGGGGTTGCCCAAAGTCGGACGAACGGACAGAGACGAAGTAGCCAGCCTTGGGGCGAGCCTCCACCAATCCGCGCACTTCAAGGCGCTGTAGCGCATGTTGCACCGTTGCCTTGGACAGGCCCCGCTCACGGCAAAGCGTTCGAATTGAAGGCAGACGCTCGCCCTCACGCCAGCGCAGCTCCGTGATGCATCGTTCCAGCCAGGATTCCAGCTCTTGATAACGATAAGCGTCCGACAAATTGATGCTCCCTCAGCAAGCTCAAATCCAAATCTGTACCTATTATATTTATTTTTTTTACCCCTGACCCTACCAACCACTTCCAAGTACTCTGCCGCCCGTCAGACTTCTAGCGGATCAGTCACTATGGAAAAAATTCCTGCAGTACAGGACTACACCCCTTTGCCTAACCCGGATGGAAAATTCCACGTCCGGCTTACCGAGGGCCGCTTCCAGAATTTGCGCCGATTCACCAGCTGGCCATTACTCGCCCTATTTTTCGGATTGGTTTGGGTGCAGTTCGACGGTGAGCCGTGGTTACTGTTTTCATTGGAGCAGCGCCGCATTGTCCTGTTTGGCAGCGCCTTTTCCTGGCGAGATCTGCCGCTGCTTGCCGGTTTACTGATTGCCAGTGCAAGTTTGCTGTTTTTTATTGCCGTCGCCTGGGGCCGGGTCTGGTGTGGATTTGCCTGCCCACAAACTATCTGGACCTGGATATTCATCCGTATTGAAGATTTGACGGAGGGCAAGGCGAACAGGAGGGCCCGCGAAGCCGGCACGCCTTTTACCCGTTATCGCTTGGCGCGACGGATCGTCAAGCACGCCTTGTGGATACTGCTCGCCCTCGCGACTGCTGTTACCTTCACGGGATATTTCATTCCAGTCCGCGAAATCTTTGCAGACAGCATGCAGTTCCAGCTCTCGCCGGCGACCGCTGGCTGGATACTCACGATGGCTGGCCTGACGTATGCCAATGCCGGGCTGGTACGCGAAAAGATCTGCCTGCACGCGTGCCCGTACGCACGCTTCCAGAGCGTCATGTTTGACCGCGATACCCGAACGGTCACCTACGATGTCCACCGCGGAGAACCCCGCGCAAATCTACGCAAAGCTGATACACAACGCGGTGATTGTGTGGATTGCGGGCTCTGTGTTCAGGTATGCCCGGCGGGCATAGATATTCGGGAAGGCTTGCAGGCTGCGTGCATCGATTGCGGTGCCTGTATTGATGCGTGCGACAAGGTCATGCAGAAACTGGATCGCCCCAAAGGGCTGATCCGTTTCGCTTCGGAAGCGCAGCTGACGGGAAAAAGAAGCCAGCTGATACGTCCCCGGCTCGCGGGGTACGGCGCGGTGACGCTCTGTGCGATGGCCAGCGTCCTCTACGGGTTCACCGACACAACCCGCCTGCTGGTGGAGATCCGGCGCGATCGCGACGCGCTGTTTACACGGCTGGATCGACACACTGTGTGCAACCATTACCGGGTCAAAGTTGAAGGCTACAGCGAAGCGCAGCGCTTTGTGGAGGTCTCAATTTCCGGGGCCGGCCAGTCTGAACTGTTCGGTGCACGTAAAATTGACCTATTGGAAAACAATGCCAGCTGGCTGCCGTACCGCGTTTGCCTCCGAGATCCGGGGCCCGCCAAGCGGGAATTTACCTTCAATTTCGTCAGTGGCGACGTGTCCACGGCGAAAACAACCACTTTTCTCGCCCGGTCTTTCTAGCCGGAGCGAAAACTTCGGTTACTTTAGGCCTGTACGATCACCCGCCGCTTCCCCCGGTGGTGGCGGTGCTCCCACAAATAGATCCCCTGCCAGGTTCCCAGCAGCAGGCGGCCATTTTCCATCGGAATACCCAGGCTACAGGCGGTCAGGGAGGCTTTAATGTGCGCGGGCATATCGTCGGGACCCTCGAGGGTGTGGGTGTACAGGGGGTCATTCTCCGGGACCAGCCGGTTCAGCCAGTTCTCCAGATCGACACGCGCGCTGGGGTCGGCATTTTCCTGAATCAGCAGACTGGCAGAGGTGTGCTGGATAAACAGGGTGCAGAGCCCGCTGCCGAAGAGATTCTGACCAGCCAGCCAGTGGTTCACCTCATCCGTAAATTCGTGCAATCCCTGCCCGTTCACTACTATTTCCAGCTTTCCCAGTGCCATTTCGCTCTTCCTCTCACATCAAATCACAACCGTTTATCTGGAGGCCGCATCCGCTATAATTCGCGCCCCGACGATCGTACACCGAAATTCAGTCACATACCCCTGCAACAGATACGGCTCAGCACATGGCTCTTCACCGCGTAAATACTGACGACTACCAGCAGCAACTGGACCAGAAGGTGGACCGCCTGCGCGGGGCCTTCTCGCCGTTTACCAGCCTGGCGCCGGAAGTATTCCCCTCCCCACCCAGCCACTACCGCCTGCGCGCGGAATTCAAAATGTGGCAGGAAGGCGGCCGCGTGGATTACGCCATGTACAAGCAGGGCGAGTACAAAAAGCCGTTTGTGATCCAGGAGTTTACCGTCGGCTCCCGCCGTATCAATGCGCTGATGCCGCCACTGCTGGAGGCGGTCAACGATAGTGAAATACTGCGCAAGCGTCTTTTCTGTACCGAATTTCTCACCACCCTGAGCGGGGACGCGCTGATCACCCTGATCTACCACAAGCCGCTGGACGAGGCCTGGGAACAGGAAGCGCGGGCCCTTCAGGATCACCTGGGTGTGCCGATTCTCGGGCGCTCACGCAAGCAAAAGCTGGTGCTGGAGCGGGATTACGTGATCGAAAAACTCGAAATCGACGGGCGCAGCTACCAGTACAAGCAGGTGGAAGGCAGCTTCACCCAGCCCAACGGCGACATCTGCGGCTCCATGATCCATTGGGCAAGAAGCTGCTGCGAAGATGCTGAAGGAGACTTGCTCGAACTCTATTGCGGCAACGGTAATTTCACCATTCCGCTGGCAGAAAAGTTCCGTAAAGTGCTGGCCACAGAAATTTCCAAGGTGTCGGTGAACGCCGCACAGGAAAACATTGCGGCAAATGGCGTGGACAATCTGGATATCGTGCGCCTGTCGAGTGAGGAGTTCACCCAGGCCATTGATAAGGTGCGCCCTTTCCGCCGCCTGAAAGACCTCGATCTGGACAGCTACGATTTCTCGACCGTACTGGTCGACCCACCCCGAGCCGGACTGGATGCGGACACCTGTGCGATGATCGCGCGTTTCCCGCGTATCCTGTACATTTCCTGCAACCCGCAGACCCAGCTGGAAAACCTAGAGGAACTGACCAAAACCCACAAGGTGGAGCGCTTCGCGATTTTCGATCAGTTCCCCTACACAGACCACACCGAGTCCGCGGTGCTGCTGGTCAGACGGTAAATCCCTCGCTCAGAATTTGCGGCCGAGAATCCGCTTGGCCGCGTCCAGGGCAAAATCCCGGTACTCAGACTCGACCCGGGCCATTTCTTTTTCGAACGCAAACTTTTCCTTGCGCGACAGTTTTTTCCAGTCTTCCAGGATCGGAATATGGCTGGTCTTGTCCGCCACCTGGTAAAACGCCACGAACTCTTCCTTCACCGACGACTCAACTTGCAGGGAGTCGAGCAATACACGGATTCGCAGAGAGGCTTCGGTCAACCCTACCCCCTCATCCAGCAGCGTCTTGGCGATAATCTGGATACTGGTATTCACCCGGCCACGCTGTTCTTCCGCGGCTACCTCCAGCTCCTCGAGCTGCTGCGCCTGACGCTTGCGCGCCTTGCGGAGTTCCAGGCAGTAGTAGGTCGCCACTGCGGAAAGCACAAAGATAATCAAACCGGCAATTACCAGTATCCATACGGGTACTTCAGTCATGGGAGATACACCTTCAACAACGCCAGCCCGAGGCTCGCGGTAACAATAGAAAACAATGTACTGATCGCAATAATATTGGCCGCCAGCTGGCTGTTACCGCCGAGCGCGCGCGCCATGATAAATGACGCCGAGGCCGTTGGCGCGGCCGCGAGCAGCAGCAGAATCGCCAGCGCCTGACCATTGAGCTGGAACAACAGCCCTACCCCGACCAGCACCACCGGCACGATCAACAGCTTGAACGCACTGGCCGCAAATGCGCCGAAGGAACTGCGCCGCAGCATACTCAGGTCAAGGCTCGCGCCGATGCACAACAGCGCCAGCGGCAGCGTTACCGAAGCCAGGTAGTCGCCTGTCTGTACGATCATTTCCGGCAACCTGAGACCCACTGCTTTGGCTACCAACGCCAACACAATGGCCACAATCAGCGGGTTGCGCAGAATATCCTTGCCCAGTTTTTTCCAGCTGAACTTCGCTTTCTGGCTGTACACGGCAAACAATGCCACCGCGGCAATGTTGTAGAAAATGGTGATTACTGCCATCAACAGCGCTGCCTGCGCCAGCCCGGATGGTCCGTAAGCATTTGCCGCCCAGGCCAGGCCGATAATGCCGAGATTGCCGCGAAAGGCGCCCTGAATAAACGCACTGCGGTCGCCGTGCTCCAGCGGTCGTGCCGCCAGCCAGGCCAGTGGCACCGTCAATACGGTACCGATCAACCCCGCCAGCAACAACGGCCACTCATCCCCCAGGCGGGCATCGGATCCGAAGATATTGAAAAACAACAGCGCCGGCAGCGTCACCAGAAACACCAGCCTGGACGCGTCGTCGACAAAGGATTCACTCAGCAGGTTGACCCGCGCCAGCCCGTAACCCACCAGCAGCGTCAGGAAAATCGGCGCGGTGACCGACAGCGCAAAGGAGAATGTAGCGGCGATGGTATCCAAGGGTTATTCCGCTTCCGTTTCGGCAACTGCGGACGCTTCCGCCGGTTCCTGCTCCGGGGCTGGCAGCTTGTGGCTGTCCTCCGCTTTTTCCCGCAGGTCGGCAGCGATCTGCTTGCGGGTCTTGGCACCGAGCTTGCGCAGGCTGTCGATCCGTTTAACCGCATTGCCACGGCCCGTAGCAAGGCGTTTGTAGGTTTCTTGGAAGGCCTCGTCCGCTTGGCGGATACGGCCGCCGAGGTTATCGAGGGACTCGAGTACCAGCGCGAACTGGTCGTGCAGCTTGCCCGCCTCGTCGGCGATTTTTTCCGCGTTTTTGTTCTGTTTCTCGTAGCGCCAGATATTTTCTACCGTACGCAGGGTCGCCATCAGGCTGGTGGGGCTCACCAGCACGATCTGTCGCTCATAGGCGTAGCGGAACATTTCCGGATCCGCCTGCATGGCCAGCATGTACGCCGCCTCGATGGGCACGAAAATGAAGACGAAATCGAGGGTGCGCACGCCCTCGAGCTGCTCGTAGGCTTTCTTGTTCAGACCGGTGATATGCGCGCGCAGGGAATTGACATGCTGCTTGAGGGCCTGGGCCCGCTCCTCATCCGTTTCCGCGGACGCGTAGCGCTCGTAGTCCACCAGGGAGACCTTGGAATCGATGATCAGGTCTTTGTTTTCGGGCAGGCGCACGATCACGTCGGGCTGGCGACGGCGGCCATCGGCGGTACTGTCCTTGAGGGAAACCTGGGTCTCGTACTCCCGCCCTTTCTGCAGGCCGGATTCCTCGAGCAGACGCTCCAGCACCACTTCGCCCCAGTTGCCCTGAATCTTGCGATCCCCCTTGAGTGCGGACGTCAGGTTCAGGGCCTCGTCACTGATGCGCTGGGTCTGCTCGCGCAGGGCCTTGATCTGGCCCAGCAGGCTGTTGCGTTCTGCGTTCTCGCGATCGTAAACGTGCTCCACCCGCTTGCGGAAATCCCCCAGCTGGCGCTCCAGCGGGTCGAGGCTTTTGCGCAGACTGTCTTCACTGCGGCGCACGAACATCTGCTGCTTTTCCTCGAAGATGCGGTTGGCGAGGTTTTCGAACTGCTGAGTCATGGACGCTCGCGTCTGTTCCAGCTGCTGTTTCTGTTCCGCCAGCGTGGCCTCGCTTCTCTCCACCAGCACCTGATAGCGCGCCAGCTGCTGGGATTTGCCGGCCAGCTCGTCCCGCAGCTGCTGGATTTCCAGTCCCTGCTGGGTCTCGCGCTCGCGGCCGGCTTCCTGCTGTGCCGCCAGCACCTGCTGCTCACTGCGCAGCGACTGCAGCTGACTGACCAGACGGGACCTGCCCGCCCAGAACACCAGCAGCACCAGCGCCAGAACGGCAACACCGGCGAGAATGGCCTGTTCGAGGGAGATTTGCAGGGGAAACCAGGTCATAAAAAATCACTTAAACTTATTACAGGGCACCGGCTGAGGTATTCTTGCCGGTCAGCAGTCCGTATCGGGAGACAGTTTTTTACATGCCTAAAGGAAGCGGCCATTCTAACAAGGCGCCCAGTGCATTGATATTCGATTCCGGCGTCGGTGCCATCAGTATTGCGCGGGAGATCCGTCGCCAGATACCCAGCCTGACCCTGCACTTCGGTATCGACAACGGTTTCTACCCCTACGGCAACAAGTCTGAAGACGCGCTGCGCCCGCGCATCGTGGAAGTCGCCAGCCATATGATGGCCGCCTGCGAGGCGGATATCCTCGTGGTCGGCTGCAATACCGCCAGTACCCTGGCCCTGCCCTCCCTGCGAGAAGTACTGGACCAGCCCGTTGTCGGCGTTGTGCCCGCTATCAAGCCCGCTGCTGCCGCCAGCTGCTCCGGCACCATCGCGCTGATCGCGACGGAAGGCACCGTCAACCGCCGCTATACCCGCGAGCTGATCGACGAGTTTGCCAACGGCAACCGGGTCATCAACGTGCCGGCACCGGAGCTGGTAGCGCTGGCTGAGGCCAAACTGCGCGGCGAGCCCGTTGACCCCGCCGACCTGGCCCCGGTTATCGAACGTATCTTTGCCGGACCGGATGGCGACACGGTAGACACCGCGGTGCTCGCCTGTACCCACTTCCCCCTGCTGCGGGATGAACTCGCTGCGGCCGCACCGCGCCCCCTGACCTGGCTGGATTCCGGCGATGCTATCGCCCGGCGGGTGCGCTGGTGGCTTGAGGAGCTGAATATCCCTCTGTCCGAAACACCGGGGAACAGCCTGCTACTCACCAGCAGCAGCGAAAACCACAGCGCAATCCAGCGGGCCTTCTCGGAATTCAACCCTGAATACCGCACTACCGCCATCCCGGTTAGACTGTAAGCCCGCGCCTTCGCGGCAACATCAATTCCAATAAACCAATAAGCGTTTTTCATGCTGCAACCCGCATTCCCACTGCTGCAGATTCTCAATCAGCTGCCCGAGGGCGGCCTGCTGCTCACCCCGACCAACCGCCTGCGCAATCGCTGCCAGCAGGTGTACGGCACCGGTCAGCAGGCAAGTAAAAACTGGGCTCCGCCTGCCGTGGAGTCCCTGCAAGGCTGGCTCGACAGGCTCTGGTTCCAGCTACAGCAGATGCAGTGGCCACCCGCTATGTGCCGGGTGCTCAACAAGGAGCAGCGCCAACTGCTGTGGCAGCAGTGTGTGGAAGAGACCCTCGACAAGGGACTGATCAACACCCAGCAACTGGCGGCCAACTGCGATACCGCCCTCGCCCAGCTGATCCAGTGGCAACGTATCGATAGCCTCGAAGAAACCGAATCGGCCCTGGCACCGCACTGGGAGAAAACCGGTCTGTTGCCGGATGATTACGCACTGTTCAAGGTGCTGCCGCTGTTCCACCAGCAACTGCAACAGCGCAATGCCGTTACACCGGATCAACGCGATCAGTTGATCAGCCGCGCCTTCGCGAAAGACCAACTGCCGAAACTGCCACAAATTTCCCTCGCCGGTTTCGTACAGCACTCACCGCTGGTTGAACAGATTTTCCAGCGCGCCTGCGACACCCTGCACAACTTCCCGATTCCCGATAAGCCGGGCGCAAGTGTAAAGGTTGCTCAGTGCCACAACCTGGAAGAGGAACTTTTGCAGGCCGCCCGCTGGTCCGCGGAAAAACTGCAGCAAAACCCGGACAGCAGTATCGGGATCGTGGTGAACAACCTCGGTCAGTGCCGCCCGCTGGTGGAGCAGGTTTTTGCCCGTGTACTCGAACCGCAGTGGCTCGACCCAGCGCAAGCCGCCTACACCCTGCCGTTCAACTTTTCTGCCGGTACGCCACTGGCAAAAACCCCGGTAGGCGCCGCCACCCTGCAGCTGCTGGAAACCCTGCGCGATACGTTTGATTACAGCGCTCTGCGCACCCTGTTGTTCTCACCCATCTGGGGCGCGCAAAGTCCCGAAGAGCTACACCTGCGCAGCACCCTGTTCCGACGACTGCAGAAACAGGAACTGCGCGAAATACCGGGCAGTGTGCTGCGCACCTGGGCCGAAAAGCTCGCCGCCGAACTGGCCCCAGAAAGCCCGCTGCCCTCGCAGCTAAACCAGCTCGGGGATTGGGCTCGCCGCTGGCAACGCGCCCCCGCAGAAATCTGGGCACAGCGTTTTTCCGAATTGCTCGCACGGCTGCAGTGGCCTGGAAACCGCAACCCGAACAGCCAGGAGTACCAGCAGCTGATGCTGTGGGAACAGGCGCTGGAAAACTTCGCCGGCCTCACCGAATTCAGCGGCGCCCAACCACTCAACAAAGCGCTGCAGCTGCTTCGGCAGATCGCCAGCCGCACGCCTTTCCAGGCAGAAACCCGTGATGGCCCACTGCAGATCCTCGGCGTACTGGAAGCCGGGGGACTCGCGTTCGATCACCTGCGTCTGGTGGGCTTCGGCCAGCAACAGTGGCCACCGCCTCCCGCTCCCAATCCGATGCTGCCGGTACTCTGGCAGAAAGAATGGAAAATGCCCCGTGCCAGCGCCGAGCGCGAACTGGAGCTTGCCCAGCAACTGACCGCCGACCTGCTTAACGGCAGCGACGATATCGTGGTCAGCTACGCGTGCGAGGAAGACGGCGTTGGGCAGTCTCTCAGCGCTCTGTTCGGCGCGCCGCAAACTGCAGAGCCCTTCGAGCAGGATGCGCTCGCCGCCCATTACCAGACACTGGAAAATGCGCCCGCGCTGGAAAAAATTGCCGATGCCAACCTGCCCCACCTGAGTGCGGAAGACTGCGCCCAGGTGCGCGGCGGTGCAGGTGTACTCAAGGCCCAGGCGCTGTGCCCGCTCAACGCCCAGTTGCGCTATCGATTGGGCGCTGAGGAATACGCAGCGCCGGGGCTTGGCCTCAGTGCCGCCGAACGGGGCAACCTTATCCATGAAATGCTCGCTGCCTTCTGGATTAACTGTAAAAGTTCACAACAGCTCGCCGCGATGACACCGGAGCAGCTCGCGCTACAGATCCGGTCCAGCATCGACACCGCCATCGGTCGCCTGAAGAAAAAGCACCCGGAACTGCCGCCCAAATTCTGGGAACTGGAACAGGTCCGCCTGCGGGATATTTTCGACCAGTGGCTGCCCCTCGAGCAGGACCGTCCCGCATTTACGGTCGAGCAGGTGGAGACCGCCCTAACCGTCACCCTGCAGGACCTGACCTTCACATTGCGCCTGGACCGCCTCGACAGCCTCGTCGACGGCGAGCAACTGGTGATCGACTACAAAACCGGACAGACCTCCGTGAGCGACTGGCTGCAGGAACGCGTGAGAGAACCACAGCTGCCGCTCTACGCCCTGTTCCACCCGCAAGCCAAGGCCGTCGCCTTTGGCGCAGTGAAAAACGGCAGCTGTAAATATCAGGGCTGCGGGGAACTCACGCACCCTATCAACGGCATCAAGTCGGTGGCAGATAGCCAGAAGGAAAAAGAACCTGAATTGATCCAGTGGGACCAACTCAAACAACACTGGCAACGGGCACTGGAAGGCCTCGCAGAAGAATACAAAACCGGCCACGCGACCCTCGCGTTCGACCGCCCGGCAGACAACGACAACCAGAAATCCCTGTGGCCACTGAATCGCTGGCCGGAAAGACAGCAGTAACACCATGACCACGCATATACCCGTAGATGCCAGTGAACGCGCCCAAGCCCTGGAGATTGCCGAGAGCTACGCTGTATCGGCACCCGCAGGCTCCGGCAAGACCGGCCTGCTTACCCAGCGATTGCTGAAACTGCTCAGCGCCTGTCAGCAACCGGAAGAAGTACTCGCCATCACCTTCACTCGCAAAGCCGCCGGCGAAATGCGCGAGCGTTTGCTGGATGCACTGCTGGATGCCCGCGACAACCCGGAGCCGGAAAATCCACACGGTAAAATCACCTGGCAACTGGCACGCGACCTGCTCGCCCACGACCAGCAACAGCAATGGCATCTGCTGCAAAGTCCACAGCGCCTGCGCATCCAGACCATCGACGGCCTGTGTCGCAACATTGCCAGCCAGCTACCGATCGATAGTGGTCTCGGCGCACCGGGAGAGCCCCTGGATCAACCGGCGATTGCCTACGAGATGGCCATTGCCAACCTGCTGAAAAAGCTCGAACGGGAAGAACTCGACGAAGACCTGGGCCGGCTGTTACTGCACCTGGACAATAATCTCCCGGAAGTCAGCGACATGCTGAAAACCCTGCTGGAGAAACGGGAGCAGTGGTTGGAGCCGCTGCTATCGGTGCACGATGAAGTAGCGGAAGACTATTTCACCCAGGTGATCAAAGAGCTGATCAACGCACAGCTGGTAGCGTTCAAAAACTGTCTTGGCACCTTCGCCGGAGAACTGTTGCAGTTGGCGGATTACGCCGGCAGTAACATGCAGCAGGAGAAGCCGGGGCATATTGTCGGCAACCTCGCCGGTATCAGCGCCCCGCCCCCCTGTGACGATACGGGACTGGCACAGTGGCTGGCACTGGCGGAACTACTGGCAACGGGCACCGGCACCCTGCGGAAATCCGTCACCAAGACCATCGGCTTTCCCGCAGCCGACAAAAAGTCTCCCGATCCCGAGCGGGCAAAAGCGTATAAAGAGCGCATGACCGCCCTGCTGGAAGCCATGCAGGATGTACCCGAATTGCTCGAGGTTATCGCCGAAGTGCGCACCCTGCCCGCCGGTATGGACGACAGCCAGTGGCAAATCCTGCGTGCCATGGCCCGGGTACTGCCCCTGCTGGTGGCAGAACTGAAACTGGTGTTCCAGCAACTGGGAAGTACCGACTTTACCGAAGTTGCCCAGGCCGCACTGGCGGCACTGGGCGATAGTGATTCGCCGACTGATGTCGCACTGAAACTGGACGTACAGATCCGCCATATCCTGGTGGACGAATTTCAGGATACTTCCCAGCTGCAGCTGGAACTGCTGCAGAAACTCACCGCCGGCTGGGAGCCTGACGACGGCCGCAGCCTGTTTATCGTGGGTGACGGCATGCAATCCTGTTACGGATTCCGCAATGCCAACGTGGGTATTTTCCTTGATGCGCGCAATGAAGGCATTGGTGAATTGCCGCTGACCCCACTCAACCTGCAGGTGAATTTCCGCTCCAGCAATGCGGTGGTGGACTGGGTCAACCGCACGTTTGCCCGGGCATTTCCACCCCGGGACAATATCAGCCGTGGCGCGGTGCGCTATCTGGATTCAGTCGCCTTCAAACCCCGCGTGTGGGATGGCGAGCCGGTAAGTTTCTACGGCTGCGTGGACGATGAAGATCGTTTACAGGAAGCCGAAAAGGCAGTGGCCATTATTCGGGACCTGCAGACCCGGGCGCCGGAAGACAGCATTGCGGTACTGGTGCGCAACAAGAAGCACCTGCAACAGATTCTGCCCGCATTGACCCGTGCCGGCATTCCCTACCAGGCCCAGGACCTGGCACCGCTCGCCAGCAAGATGGTGGTACTGGACCTGCTGAGCCTCACCCGCGCCCTGCAGGATCCCAGTGACCGGACCAGCTGGCTGGCCGTCTTGCGCGCCCCCTGGTGTGGACTGGAATTGCCAGACCTGTACACCCTCGCCAATTTCGATGCGGGAGAAAATGGCCCCCGCGACCCACGAGTAGCGCCGATCCTCAACACCCTCGGCAATCCGCAAGCGCTTGCGGCACTGAGTAACGATGGCCGCGCACGCCTGGAGCGTTGCGTACCGCAGCTGCTCGAAAGCTGGCAACAGCGAGGGCGTAAGCCACTGCGCGTATGGCTGGAAGGCCTTTGGCTCGCCCTTGGTGGTCCCGCTACCGTCGCGGACAAGCGCGAGCTGAGCAACGCCGCAGACTTTTTCCAGCTATTGGAGAAGTACGACCACGGTGGCGGTATCGCCGACTGGCCCGCGTTCGAACAGGCACTGGAAAAACTCTTCGCCCGTCCGGCGCAGGAGGCGCGGGTCCAGGTGATGACCATTCACAAATCCAAGGGACTGGAATTCGACCATGTACTGATTCCCGGGCTCGATAAATCCGGCGGCGCCGGCGGCAGCGACCAGCTGCTGCGCTGGTGCAGCTGGCTGAACAGCGAAGCCCACACCCGCTTCCTGCTCGCCCCCAAAAGCCCGCGCAGTGGTAAAGACCCGCTGTATGCCTATGTGAAACACGACAACAGCGAGCGCGAACGCTTGGAGGGCACACGCCTGCTTTACGTGGGATGCACCCGGCCTATTCACAGCCTGCACCTGCTGGCCTGCGTAAAATCTTCCGACAAGAAAAATGAGGATTACAAATCGCCCACCGCTGCGTCACTGCTCGCCTGCATCTGGCCGACCCTGTCGGACAACTCGGCCAGCGCCTGGTGTCACTGGCTCGAAACCGATGCCCCGACACAACAGGATGAATACAGGGATCACAGCTACCTTCTGCATCTCCCCCAACACTGGCAGGCCCCGCCCCATCCACGCGAGGACTATCTCGCCCGCTACCGTATGGGCGACTTCCAGCGAGATGACAGCGAAGAGGCCAACCTGCCGGAGCTGGGCCAGGTCCACCAGCGGTGGTTCCGCCACGCCGGTACCGTCGCCCACGAAACACTGGCTACCCTCACCGAGTTTCCCGAGCGACTGGCGAAGCCCCCGGAGCAGCTGATCGAGGAATTGCGCTCGCTATGGCAGCTGCGCCTTGCCCAATCCGGCCTGAATGGTAGCAGCCTGGAAAAAGCCCAGGAGAAAGTGGAACAGGCCGTTGTGCGAACCCTGCGATGCGAAACCGGGCGCTGGCTACTGGATGCCAGCCATACCGAAAGTGCTGCGGAGCTGGAGCTGCACAGTGGCGGGCGTGAGCTCAGGCGTAACATCGTCGACCGGACCTTTATCGATGAACACGGCACCCGCTGGATCATCGATTACAAAACCGCAGAACCCACTGCTGCCGAGTCCATCGAGGCGTTCGTAGCCCAGCAACTCGAGCAGTACCGCAATCAGTTGGAAAACTACCGCCGCCTGTTTTATCAGCGAGGCGAAAAGTCCATCCGCTGTGCGCTCTACTTTCCCCTGCTCCAGCAGTTGGCGGAACTCCCCAACTAAGGCCGAAACACTCCAATACCCGGCCCGACAGGATGGGCAGAGAGAAAACTGCCCATCCTACCCTGCTCCCTCGCTACAGGATTCCGCGCAACCACATCCTTCTGCAAAGCGAAATACCCGGACAGATATTGCGGGTGAAAGGCAAAACAGTGACATCTAAAACTGTTTCAAATGAAACCCTAGCCCTACCTGCCCGCGCTGGGTAGCATAACTGCCCCGCAGCGCACGCCCTGCGGCAAGGAAGATGATTTCAAATTCAGACAGTAGCGATAGAAATACCATGACCACGCAGCAGTTCGACGACTTAAATGTCCTTTCACAGGACGTTCTCATTACCCCGGAAGCGCTGAAATCGGAACTGCCCGTCAGCGAGTCCGCAGAGGCCACCGTAGCCGCCGGCCGCGCCGCCGTGCGCGACATCCTGGACCGCAAAGATCACCGCCTGATGGTCGTGATCGGCCCCTGTTCAGTGCACGATGTCGAGGCCGCCATGGACTATGCCAGCCGCCTGAAGGCGCTGGCAGACAAGGTCTCCGACACCCTGCTGATCGTCATGCGCGTGTATTTTGAGAAGCCCCGTACCACCGTGGGCTGGAAAGGCCTGATCAACGACCCGCATCTGGACGACTCGTTCAAGATCGAAGAGGGTCTGCACATCGGCCGCAAGCTGCTGCTGGACATCTCCGAGCTGGGCCTGCCCACCTCCACCGAGGCATTGGACCCGATCTCGCCCCAGTACCTGCAGGACCTGATCTCCTGGTCCGCCATCGGCGCGCGCACCACCGAATCCCAGACCCACCGGGAAATGGCCAGCGGCCTCTCCTCCGCCGTGGGCTTCAAAAACGGCACTGACGGCAGCCTGGAAGTGGCCATCAACGCCCTCCAGTCCACCGCCCACCCGCACCGCTTCCTGGGCATCAACAAGGAAGGCCAGGTAGCCATCATCCACACCGCCGGTAACAAGTACGGCCATGTGGTACTGCGCGGCGGCAACGACAAGCCCAACTACGACTCTGTCAGCGTCGCCGTGTGTGAGAAAGAGCTGGAAGACGCCGGCCTGGTGCCCAACATCATGGTCGACTGCAGCCACGCCAATTCCAACAAGAACCACGAGCTGCAGCCCCTGGTGGTTGACAACGTTACCCACCAGATCCTGGACGGCAACAAATCCATCATCGGCATCATGGTGGAAAGCAACCTGAAACCCGGCAACCAGAAGATCAACAAAGATCGCAGCCAGATGGAATACGGAGTTTCCGTTACCGACAAGTGCATCGACTGGGAAACCACCGAAAACCTGCTGCTGAACATGGCCGAGCAACTGCGCGGGCCGCTGAAAGCACGCCAGGGGTAAGGTTTGGGGCTCTGCCCTGTTACGCCCATCAAAAAGGCCGGCTTTGCCGGCCTTTTTGTATCTGTGATTTAGGTGTCCCTACCTGCGCACCGCCCAGATAAGAAACAAAAAGGCTGGATAACACGCTGGAATTGAACCTCCAAAACGAGCTTCAAGTGTGGTATCAGTAGCCGCAAAACGACGAGGTAATAGTTATGAATCAAAACAACTGGCTATCGCAAAGCAGTGAACAAGATTTCGACCTGACCGACCACGGCATCACACCCACGGTTCTGCCAAGTGAAGCGGACGTGGGCAAGGCCATGCTCAACGAGCTTTATGAAACAGCGGCAGCTAAAGATGGCGATATCAATATCGCCCTGCTCGGCGGCCGCGGCGCCCAGGAACTGCACCGCCTGCTGGGTGAACTGGCCAAGACGTCGGAGAAAGATGAATTGCTGGGCAGGCTGAACGTCTTCACACAAGATGCACTGGCCCCCATGGGCATGAGCAACTGCTTCAGCTTTGTGCGGGATTTTGAGCGTATTCTCGGCCCTGATTTCTTCAAAAAGATCAAAAGCTTCACCCCGATGCAAACCGATACCGCTGACCTGGAAGCCGGACTTAACGCGTATCTGGACAAGCTGGAATCCCTCGGCGGCCTGGATATCTTCTTCATCGGCCACGGCCCGGAAGAAAACCAGGCCTCCCACCTCGCCTACATCAAGCCCTTCTCCGGCGCCCAGAGCAATCACGTTGCCGGCATCATCCCGATTTCCAGCAGCATCCTGGAGCATCACATCAGCAAATTTAAGGCTGGCGGCAGTGCGGTAAATGAACAGGATGAAGCCGAATGCCGCTCCGCCCAGTACATCCTCACCCTGGGCCCCGCAGCCATTTTGCAGGCGAAAAAGGTGGTGCAGTCTGTGGTCGATGCCGAAACTGCCCCGGCAAAGGTGCAGACTTATGCGAATGTGCTGAACACCCGTTTAAGTACTGACCGCGAGGAATTATTGGAGCAGCTGAATGCCAACCCCGGGTTGTGGATCAGGCTGCACACCAATACCAAGTCTTTTGTGCTGCCTAATCTGGGGCTGTAATTCGACAGCTACCCGTAAAAGGCCGGCATTGCCGGCCTTTTGCTTATGTGGACGTCGAAAAGAACGATATTCATACAGCTATAAATTTAATACCACCAGTCAACAACGTGATCACTCTGCCTCATATCTCAGCAACTCGATAACTTTTCAAACTTTATCCTTATAAGTCAGTCACTTAGCAATCCTCCATGTAAGGAGGATATGAGGCGTTACGAACACATCCACGAATGGCACAATCTTACTAATTTAAGCTAAAGGCATGATATTGTGGGCTTTTTCGTCTTAGGGGTGTTTGGATTAAAGAAAGATAGTGGGCAACAGGATATGATTCTCTCCGCCCACGATTAAACTGTTAAGGAATCACGATGAAGAAAATATTTCTACTAATTATAACGTTTTCAATGATGGTCTCATGTGCTTCTGTAGAGCGAGGTGAGGTATTTGAGTCCGTTGCGGAGATAAAATCTCCACTTCTGTATCTTTATAGAACCAAACGATTTCAGGTTGCCGGCGGATCACCATTAGTTCGTTTGAACTCGATGCCAGTTGGAAAGGTTGAAAATGGTGGTTACATAGCGATAAGGCTAGATGTCGGTAAAAACAATATTTCTGCTGATAAGAATGTAATGGATTGGAACGTCGCCTGCCCTGAACTAGAAATTGAAGCGAAGCCCGGTGCTGTATATTTTGCAAAAATCGTTGTAGGTAAGGAAGCGGTAGATTTTATTTCGGTCGGAAATGCTTCAGCTGCAAATATTACATGGAATTGTGCAATTCCCCTGGTTGATCAAAATGTCGCCATTTCCGAGTTGCAGGGTTTGGTAGCAAATTCAAGGAATCCCGGAGGCATCGTAAATTAATCCTTAACAAAGCCGGGCAATATACTCCGGGCCTTCGGCCCTCCGTGGGACGGCTTACCCTGTACACGTTTTACGCGGGTCGCTGCGCTCCCATTTTCGCGCAAAAAGCGCACAAGGTAAGCCGCCCCTGCCGGTGGCGTTAACCCATCAGGTCATCAAACAATGAAAAAACAGATCGCTTTCTTCTTTGTTCTGATTTTGGCGTTCTCAGCCACGGCTCTATATATCAGTAGACCTGTCGATTTAAAGGAAACTGCTTATACGTTCGAAGAGATTCAGCAGTTGAAAATCACACACCCCAGTACTGTTAATGCGTACATGAAAGGACTTGCCGGTGGAGCGTTTGTATTTCGTTCGCTTGATTTCGCTGATTACAGCGCCTCTGGAAAAGGCATGTATATTTATTGCCCAGATGCATATGAAAAAATTGATGCGGCTTTAGTGGATCGTCTAGCTACAAATGAGGTAAAGCTACATGGTGAATCAAAGGATGCAAACTTCCATGAGCTAGTAAGAAAAGGTTTGGAGAGAACGTATCCATGCAACCCTGTAACCCGGAATCGGCAGGAGCCCGAGGGTTAACAAAGCCAGGCAGGATACTTCGGGCCTTCGGCCCTCCGTGGGACAGCTTACCTTGTGCACGTTTTGCGCGGTCGCTACGCTCCCATTTTCGCGCAAAACGCGCACAAGGTAAGCTGCCCCTGCTGGCGGCGTTATGAGTCAATATGACTAAGTACGTAAGGTTGCGGCCGTTTACGGACATAGACGTCTGTGAATGCGAGAAAATTGATAGGTTACTACTTGTCTATATGCAGACGGACAATCCTATAAATTGCTTCAAGTGCCGGAAAGAAGTAGATCCTGAACGCTTAAACCTCTCCGCGAGAATGGCGGATGATATCGCGAGCTGTTTCAGGGTGTTCGGTGCGCTTTACGAGCTTTGGTTAGATTCTGGTGAATACGAGAGCTATGCAAAGGAGAGGTTGCTAGATCGTACTGGCCAAGTAAACCTTACAGGGATGAAGCTTGCTTCAGAGCTTACGAGTAGTTGGCCTACTTACTATTGGTGGTTCTATGATACAGAGGATGGAGAGCCATCATCCTGCCCAAACTGTGGAGAACATCTGAACGAAAATGTGTATTGGGGCACTGGACGTTGTGACGCGTGTCATGTGGTGGTGTGAAACTCATAACAAGCAGCGGCAGGGCGACAGCCAACACTACGCACCTTTTGTGTTACTCGCTGGCGCTCAAACATTAACACAAAAGGCGCTTCGCGCGGGCTGCGCCTGCGCTGGGCGTTATGCTCAAGTAGGAATGAGATGAATCGTATATTTCTCGCAATAATTTTGATCACCATTGGAGGTTGTGTGTCCCAAGAGGTGAGGGAAATAGAACTTCCTGAAATATTGAGTATTGAAGGAAAGAATTTCATTTCTGCGGCTGCATTCAAAGAACACGAATTAAGTATCACCAGGCCGGAAAGTGGCGAGTTAATAGTAAATATCCCTGAAAAAGAAGCACCATTTTACTGGGCCTGTGGTGGTGTTTACTGGGATGGGCTCGTTCAAGGCCAAAGCATATTGGAAGAAGCTGATTTAGTCTTGGACTTTAAAGGTGTCAAAGAGGTTTGGGTCCCTATAGAAGGTAAGCCCAAGAAGCTTTATATTTTCGAGGTTCGCTAGCATAACAAGGCGGGCAATTAGCTCCGGGCCTGCGGCCCTCCGCGGGACAGCTTACCTTGTGCGCCTTTTGTGCAGGTCGCTTTGCTCCCATTTTTGCGCAAAATGCGCACAAGGTAAGCTGCCCCTGCCGGCGGCGTTATGTGATAAAGGAGTATCATAAAAATGTCTTCAGAAACGAATGTAATGACGGATTCCCAGAAGAATATTGAAAAAGTGGTCGCATCAATAAAGTGGATGCTTCCGCTTTTGTTAATAATTTCTGCAGGCATGTATGTCGCAAAGCTAATAGTTTTTTTCTTCGTTTCTGATGTCATGGATAAAGCATTTTTAGATTATCCAATTCAAACAATCGGATTTCCAATTGCTGGCTTGTCGTCATTAGCTCTAGTATTAGCATTAGAACAAAGAGCTGAGAAGGTCAAATTTAAAGCAATCGGGATTGAGCTTGAAGGTTTGGCGGGGCAAGTTATTCTCTGGTTAATCTGCTTTGCAACCATAGTGCTTCTGCTTGGCAATTCAGCCACATAACAATGCGCAGTAGACCGACGCCTAACTTTGTGCACTTTATGCACGGTCGCTTCGCTTCCATTTTCGCGCATAAAGCGCCCGAAGTTAGCCGCGGCTGAGCGCGGCGTTAAGCCACAATTAAAAAAAATCGGAGAAAGAATGACTATTTGTATTACTTGTGGAGAGAGAAAGGCGGCAATTCTTTCAAAGGAGTGCAATCCTTGCATGGATGTACGCCTTCGTAAGAGTTTTGATAAGTCAGAAACAGATCCACAGTCTACATCCCACTCTGTGACTAGATCGGAAGATCAAAAAATAGCCGAGAGTAGTGAAAGCTGGAATGAAGGTAGCTCTGTATCAAATGTCGGTAATGTCATTATTTGGCTGAGTATTGCTTCCGCCATTGCATGCATTTTCATTTTTGGCCGGATCGAAGTTGGTACAGGATATTCAGCCTCCTATAGATGGATTCCTGGCATAGTCATATCTTGCGTAGTTGGTGGTTTAAATGGGGTGTTTTTTGGCTATCTTCTCGCAAAGCTGGGGCGCGTCCTATCCCATGTAGAAGCTCTTCGCGCAAGTTCCGCCAAGGCTTAACAAAGCGCAGCAAAGGGACGGCTTACTTTATGCAAAGGAATGCTGAGATAGTGAAAATTGAGGATATATGGAAATTGGTGTTGAGCTATCACGCAGCTGTTTCAGCGGTTCATGAGATCTCTCGTAGTGATGGATACCCTATTTATCCGGGAGAAATTTCAAATTTCATGAAATTGTTGGAGTCTCCCCCTTGGGTCGCATATGAATATCAGCCAAAAGAGATTAGCGGGATTCTAGAGTCAATAGGAAACGCGACCACAGAAGAGGTTAAGTGGGCCTTAACTGCCGCGGCCAGGTCTGAAAGATTTTGTGATGGATCTTGGGAGCAAATCCTAAAAAATAGGAGGCTGGATCCGGTCTTCGAAAGGCTTCAGGAGCTACATCATGCATAACAAGCAGCGGCAGAGCGACAGCCAACGCTGGGCGCTAGGTGTCCGTGCGTACAAGTGAGTATATGAGAGCTTTTAAACATATTTCACGAAAAGAAAATGCGGAGGTAGCAAGAGTATTTCCGCACGCCCATGACTATGAATGGGAAGAAGTCGGTACTTATACCGCGTATCCGGTTTCTCTCTGGGATAGGTGGGCCCACGAAATTACAGATAATGTGGATGATTTACTGTGGGGCGTCACAAAAGAAGAAGAGGCTCGCCGTGAGCGTTGTACAATTGATCTAAGTAAGGGAATAGTCAGCTTATTTTCAATTTATAAATACAATGAACACCGGCAACGCTTCAAAAGATTGGCCTCTTTAGAGCAACTGTTAGAAGATATAGAGCGTCAGCAATACCTACCTGGTGATATTTTTATTCCTGAGATAAGAACTATTTACCGAGAGGGACACGATTATACTGCCTGGTTCTTTATGGAAGATGGATCAGCATTGGAAAAAGTTAAAAACATGGTTGAGCGGAGTGGGTTGAAGTTCATTGGTTCCAAAAACACCTAACAAACAGAGGCAGAGCGACGGCCAACGCTACGCACCTTTTGTGTTACTCGCTGGCTCTCAAACATTAACACAAAATGCGCTCCGCGCTGGCTGCGCCTGCGCTGGGCGATAGGCATCACGAGGCTTAAATGGATTTTAGAGTTTTAGCTTCAATTTTACCCGTAACCCCAATGTTACTAGTGGGGGCTCCAGTAGTGTTCAAATTCATTGAGCAGCTGATGAAGGGTTACAATCTTTGGCAGAATAATTTAATCATAATTTGTTACGTTTTCGGCTTTCTTGGTGTTATAGGGTTATTTCTAGCAAGTCTTGACCGGACTTACCGGGACCCATTATTGGCCGGGCGCACAAAAAATCTTCTTATTTTTGGATTCGCTTCCGCTGTTTTAAGTGTTGTGTTGGTTCTTACCGCGGGAATAGACAACCGGCTAATTCCCATAGTGATACTATTTTGTGTTGCAAGTCCAGTTGTGACTGGAACTTCTGTATTTTTTAAGCTCCGAAAGGTCCAAAATGCCTAACAAACAGCGGCAGATCAACAGCCAACGCTGGGCGTTAGACTAGGTAATTAATGATGATTAAAAACGGCATATATTTCTTAGCTATTTTACTTTCTGCTGGATCGATCCAGGCTTGCAGCCTTGCATCAAGTGTTTTCTTTGGGTTGGTCGATAAAAAAGTAGCGAGAGAGGCGTGCAGACCGCAGAATGTTTATTGCCCAGAAAAGCATGAGGATAAAACTAGATGATGCTTCACGGGCACACCATATAATCACAGGCAGTAAAGCTATGGCCCTTCAGGCCTCCGCGGGACGGCTTACCTTATGCACGTTTTGCGCGGTCGCTTCGCTCCCATTTTCGCGCAAAATGCCCATAACGTAAGCTTCCCCAGCCAGCAGTGTTATGTGTAAATTTTTCGATGAATAAATATCAATATCCTTGGTGGGCGAAAATATACACTTTGTGGGCTTCCGTGATTGCGTTTTCCTTGCTGGCCATAATGGATTTGATCTGGATCAGATCCGAGCATCCCGAGGGTTACGCGCTGTTTCTCGCGCTGATAATAATTCAATATTTTTTCACAGAATTTCAGGCGCGGTATTGGCCTATATCAGCTGAAGAGTCAGGCATATATTTTCATACTCGACATAAACTCGTGTTTGTTCCATGGAGTTCGATCGAATCGATCAAACAGTTCCCTACTCAACACTTCCAGCCCTACGAGTGGCATCAAGCACTCTTTTCATCAGGCAGCCTGATCTCCACCAAAAATGGGGAAGAATACGCCATTTATAAAAAGGTCTATGGGTACAACGAGCTTATTAGCAAGTGCCAAGAACACGCATAATAAAGGCATCAATGGGGCTCGGTATAAAAAGGAGTTCCTCTAAGTATCGAAAGGGAAATAAATGACACAGGCAAGCACAAAGTCACAGTTCAAAGCTCAGATTCTCCGCCCCAAGAGCCCCGGTAATAGCGAGCCATGGGCATTCGTCGTTCTACCGAAGTCAGTCAGCGCGAAGCTCCCCCGTCGCGGCCGCACCACAGTTGATGGCACTATCAATGGCAAGCCTTTCACGGTCCTGCTTGAGCCAGATGGCAAGAAAAGCCACTGGCTCAAAATTGATGAAGAACTGCTCAAGCAGTCCGGTGCGAGCTACGGCGATGTCGCGGAGTTTCAGGTCATGAGTGCCGCAGAGGAACTGGAACCGGAGGTTCCCGCGGATCTGCTCGACGCATTATCGGCCTCACCCGAGGCCAAAGAGACCTGGGGCGCAACTACCACCATCTCACGTATTGACTGGCTTCACTGGATCACTTCCGCAAAGCAGGCAAAGACTCGCACCAAGCGCATTCATGATGCCTGTGACATGCTCGCCTCGGGCAAGAAGAAAGTTTGCTGCTTTGACACATCCGGGTTTTACAGCAAAGCATTCCGCGCGCCTGAAGCGGCGGATTAAGGAGGATTCGATATGACCACGCCCGCGAAGAACACGATTTGCCTATGGTTCGACGGCTGCGCCGAGGAAGCCGCCCGCTTCTACGCCGATGTCTTCCCCGACTCTTCCGTGGATGCGGTAAACCTGGCCCCGGGAGATTTCCCCTCCGGCAAGAAAGGCGACGTGCTCACTGTGGAATTCACCGTGCGGGGCATCCCCTGCCTCGGACTCAATGGCGGGCCCGCATTCAAGCATGACGAGGCCTTCTCGTTTCAGGTGGCTACGGCAGATCAGGAAGAAACTGACCGCTACTGGAACGCCATTGTCGGCAACGGCGGTCAGGAAAGCGCCTGCGGTTGGTGTAAAGACAAGTGGGGCCTATCCTGGCAGATCACGCCGGTCGCGCTCACTGAGGCCATTACCAGCTCTGACCCAGTGGTCGCCAAGCGTGCATTTGATGCAATGATGGAGATGGGAAAAATCGATATTGCCGCCATTGAATCGGCCATACGCGTATAGGCCCCACGGCTTATCTGGTTCCGAATTATTTCCGGCGAAGAATTACGCCAAACTGCGAACCAGCCACCACATTGAGGGCCACTTTACGACCTTGGTCTAGTGGCCATCGCTATGCCCTCGAATAAGCTGAATGAGCAAACGTCCTCTGCGCGATTTGCTCACTGCCTTGCGCATCTATCGTTTGTGCAGTCAGAACATAATTCAAATAATGAAGGTACTAGCGATGAATCATAATCGAACGTCCAATAAGGGCGTCCCTACCCTAATTCTATTTTTTCTATCCGGGCTTTTTGCCATGGCCGCCAGCGCAGGCAGCTGGCAGCAGGGCCAGTCCATTGGCGGTTTTAATTCCGTGCATGTGTATACACCGGATTCTGTATCGTCGATCGGCGATGGCAAGGCGCTGCTGATCGTGTTGCACGGCTGTGTGCAGCCCACCAACAATTTCCTCACTGCAAACCTGGAAGTGGCAGCAGAGCAGTACGGCATGGTGATCGCGGTTCCAGACGCCATGAACAAGGCCGGATATAGCTGCTGGTCTTATTGGCAGGGAACCAAGTCGCGCTCTTCTGGCGACTATAAGAACCTGATTTCCCTCGCCAATGCCATGAGTGGCGACGCGAGCCGCAATATCGACCCGGACCAGGTGTATATCGCCGGCCTGTCTTCCGGTGCGGCTTTTGCCAACACCACAGCCTGCCTGGCTCCGGACGTATTTGCCGGTATGGGTATCAGTGCGGGCCCGAGTATCGGCACCTCGTCCAACGGTGCCCTTGGCCCCTGTGAGCAGGCAGATGTGACTGCGCGCTGTAATACCTACGCCGGCAGCTATAAAAGCCACTTTGCCACCCAGGTCGCATCTATCGCCCACGGCGATGCCGATACCACGGTGAACCAGTGCTATAACGAGCAGAATTCCGACGGTATGGCAGGCGTTTACGGAGTCGCCAAACTATCCGGCACCAATACCATCAGCGAGGGCAGTAGCCGCACCGCAGAGGAAACCCTGTGGGAAGATGGGCGGGTTTCCATGCTGTGGCTGAATGATGTCGATCACGCCTGGTCTGGCGGCGAAGGCGCCTCTGGCGGTTACATCTCGCCGAACAGCATCAACTATGCCTCCTACCTCGGCCAGTATTTCACCGCCAACAACAAGCGCGTCGACCGCAATACCGGGCCCGAGATCACGAACCTTGCGGCGAGTGAAAGCAACAGCCTGCTTTCAATCAGCGGTAATGCACTGGATGCGGAAGGCAGCGTCACCGGAGTGGTAATCACCATCAGCAATATCGACAGCGGTACACCGGTATTGGTGGAAACCCTCGACGTGTCTTCGGTGGATGCTGCGGGCTTCTTCAGCGCTACCAGCGCCACGCTGGCAGACGGTCTGTACGAAGTAAGTGCAGTCGCCACCGATAACGAAGGCGCCGACGGCGATGTGGCTAGCGTCACTACCCGTGTAGGCCCGGAGCCGCCGGCGACGGCACCAGTATTGAGCGATACTGCAGCCAGCGTCAGCGGCCAGTGCGCCACCGTGACCGGCACCGTGGTGGACGCGAACCAGAACCTGCAGAGCGTGGTGGTCGCCTTTGCCAGCGGCAATGTTACCGCGAGTATTTCTGGCAATGGCTACTCCGCCCAGGGTTGTAACCTGCCCGGTGGTGAAAACACCGCAACGGTTACCGCCACCGACAGCACCTCGCTCTCCAGCCAGGCCAGTGCCACCTTCAATATCGACGCGGGCCAGACCGGCGATTACAACTTCCATATCAGCGCGGGACATATCACCTGGGGAGTCGGTTACTCGGCCTGCTACCTGGCGTTCGGCACCAGCGAATTCACCATGCGCGAATACCCCTCGGGCAGTGATTGCCAGTGGGTCGCCGATGGTGACAGCAGCTGTGCCGGACCGGTTCAGGCCTGCTCAACAGGTGGCGGCGAGCCGACTACCGACACCGACGGGGATGGCGTGGAAGATGCGCTGGATAACTGCCCGAACACCGCCAATGCCAACCAGGCGGACAACGACAACGACGGAATCGGCAATGCCTGCGACAGCACCCCGGATGGTGAGCCTGTAGATACCGATGGCGACGGCGTGACCGACAGCGTGGACAACTGCCCCAACACCGCCAATGCGGACCAGCTGGACAATGATGGTGATGGCATTGGCAACGCCTGCGACAGCACCCCCGACGGCGATGTGGCCTGCACCGAGTACTCCGCCAGCAACTACAACCATGTGCAGGCAGGCCGAGCCACCACCAATGGCAGCTACGCCTATGCGGTCGGTTCCGGTGATAACCTGGGACTGTACAACGTGTTTGTAACCTCGACGCTGGCCGAGACTGCTGCTGGTTACTACGTGAAAGGTAACTGCCCCTGATCCCATCCTTGATTGGCGTGCAGTAAAACCCAATCGGCCGTAAAATGTTGGCCCGCCCTGCCCTCGCCCCCTGCGGGTGCTGGGCGGGTACAACACAAGCAGCGAAACATCAGAACAGCCGGTTTCGCACTGCTGCTACTGCCGATAAGGACATCCAATGCTTAAATTTCTGCTATGGCTCCTGCTCTTCGTACTCTGCTGGCCTCTTGCGTTACTTGCACTTCTGCTCTGGCCATTCGTCTGGCTCCTGTCATTACCCTTCCGGCTTGTCGGTATTACTTTCGAGGCCCTGTTTGCCTTCTTGCGCGCAGTACTGATGCTGCCGGCGCGTGTGCTGGGCCACAAACCTGCGGCATAAGCGGCACAGCTAAAGTGTTAAGCCCATCATCCAGATCTCCCATTTAACATCTAAGGCATACGGCTTTTTTATCGATCCTTTGATTCATATTCCTTGATCATTTTGGTGATCGATTTGGCAAGATCATTCGGCACCGGAAAATGTAAATTGTACTGGGCTATTTTCCACTGCCCATCTTCTCTCACCAGAACACCACTGCCTCGACACTCGCCGTAGGCTTCGCTATCGAGCAGCTCGTCAAACCAGGCGACATCGCCATGCAGAACGATGGTTCTATCCCTGGGCACATAGGTCCAGCCCTTTCCCTGACTGAAATAAGGCCTGACAAATTCCTTGAACTCGGCAGCAGACCAGCGTTCCGTCGCATCGGTGCCGATAAAGACGCCATCGTTACTCAATATATTGAAGTAAGCATCAAAATCCGCCTCAGCAGCCGCCTGATGAAACGCATCCAGTTGGGCGCCGACCGCGTTTTTTGCCTGGTCCGTGGTTGAGTCCGCGCTGGCCCAGGCTGTTGCGGCCTGCAACACAACAGCCAAACACAGGATCCACCCCTTCCACCACAATGCAGTTCTGTTACGCATAAACAAGTCCTCTCCCGGATTATCTGCTGAATTCAACGCACATTCGTCGCCATATTTAATACTTATATACGCCATCAATGCTATACCCATGACTCACCCAAAGGTGGGTCTAGAGGAGCCGACCGTGCAAGAAGAACAGAAACTCAAGTATTTGAAAGTTGCCCTTATCGTCTTTGGCATCATCTTTATTTTCGGGATCTACGCGATGATGATGTGGGTGTGGCCTTCCGGCTGGGGCTGGACACCGCGCCAGCCTGAATATGAACAGATGATTATGGGCGTTTATGCGACCCTTGGCGTATTTTTAATCAGGGCAGCCAAAGATCCTCTGGCCAATGCCAGCCTTATCTGGTTCACGGTGTGGTCCAGTATTGTTCACGGCGGAATTATGCTGGTACAGGCGATTGTCGACGAAACAGAGCGGGCAAACCTGCTGGGCGATGTCCCCGCCCTGTTCCTGGTGGCGGCAGTGCTTTGGTACCTGATGCCCAGGGCAGCCAGACACAAGTGACCGGGGTGCGGCTAAAAGCCGTTTCTGGCGACTAGTCACCCATATACAGCAGTAGTACCAGCAGGCCGAAAAACCAGAGTAAGAGCCATACACTGCGCCTGTACCAATTGCTGCGGGCTTCCACGCGCAAGTGATGGCGAATTGCGTGTTCATACAGGTCGGTATTTGAAGCCGGAGTAACCGATGTGGCCGTGCCCATACCTGACATCTGGGCCAGTATCCAGGCCACAGCCACCGTCACCGCGAAACCGATGACGTTCCACCACAACCAGGAGATCTCTGGCAGATACAGCCAGCACAGGCCGTTACTCGCGATCCCACTCAGCAACCCCGCAATAGCATGAGGCCCGCGCACCCGGTGGGTGAGAAAGCCGAGGGCAAATACGGCGAGAATCGGGCCATTCGCCAGCGACCCAATCTTGTTGATCGCCTCCAGTACCGTGGGGGCGATGTCATCCACGAAGAACGCCATCACCAGCGTGATAACACCCCACAGGGTGGTCAGCAGTCGCGACAGTATGAGCTCCTTGTGTGCGCTCCAACTGCCGCGGTGAAAGCGGCGCACGAAATCTTCCATGGTGGTGGCACTCAGGGAATTCAGCACGGAATCCAAGGAGGACATGGCAGCGGCGAACAATGCCACCAGGCTCAAGCCCACCAGCCCCACCGGCAACACATTGATCATGTACAGCGGCACCGAGAGATTGTATTCAGGCCCGTTGCCGGAATCCGGTAGTGCAGCGATGAATTCCGGGTGTTGCGCGGCATAGACACCGATACCAACCCCGACCAGGCAATACAGCAATACCAGCGGAAACCTCAGAAGCCCGTTGATCAGCAGCGCATTGTTAGTGGCGTCAATGTCACGGGTACTCAATTGACGCTGTACTTGACTCTGATCACAGCCGTAATAGGAGACATACAGGAAGAGCCCACCGAATAGCATGGGCCAGAAGGCAAAGGTTTCCCCATCACCAAACCCGTGGTGCGTAAAGTCCAGCGTGGTTTTGCGCTCCTGGGCAAACGACTGCCACATCTGACCAAAACCGCCACTGGAATCCACTAGAAACACGAGTACCAGCACCAGCATGGCCGCGAGAATCAGTAACTGGATGACATCGGAATAGATAACCCCGCGTATTCCACCCATCACATCGTAAACAACGGTGAATACACCCAGGAGAAACACCGATGCGGTAAACCCCAGTCCGGTAATCAGGTCGATTACCAGCGCAATACTGTACACGGTCACCGCAGTGGCAAACGCCCGCACAAACAGAAACAGCCCACTGAGCGTCAGTCGCGTTTCCAGATCAAAGCGCTGTTCCAGATAGGCGTAGACCGAAACAAGGTTCAGGTGCCGGAATAGCGGCATCACAAACAGAATCAACACGATCATGGCGAGAGGTACCGCCAGTTCGTACTGCAACCACAACAGCCCACCACCCGCGGCGAAAGCGACAAATGCGGGCGCGCCAAGAATGCTGTTGGTGGAGCACTGGGTTGCCATGATCGAGAGCCCCACCGGCCAGGGGCCGACATTGCGCCCCGCCACATAGTAGTCTTCCCGGCTCTCCTGACGACGCGCAAGCCAGTAGGCCATGACCAGCAGCCCTGCGCAGTAAACGGCAATGATCAGCCAGTCAATCCATGTGATGCTCTGATTCATTCGACTCCCTGAATTCCGCTAGCTCCCCAAATTTGGCTAGCGAGGTGATTCCTGTTAAAGCCCGGTCACAGTTCGAAGCGCTGTTTCCACGCGGGGTACTCCTCCTGCAATAACCGCTCCGGCCAGTAGCCATACCAGCTGTAACCGGTGCGTCGTTCGATATCCACGTCCGAAAGCTGATACACCCTTTTGCCATTTCTGTTTGCCAGAAACGGTTCACTGGTTTTCAGATCGTAGAATCTCGCCCAGATCGGCTTTGCCTGCGGATCGTCGACCACCACCAGATCGTAATCGGCTGCGTGAAAATCGAAACGCTGTCTTGCCGTGTCCACCCGCTCCACCCGGAACCCACTCAGTTTTACGGATTGCAGCCAGGCAATACCGCCCTGTATAGCGGCAATGGTGTCCGGGGATGGGTTGTCGATAGACATCAGATATTGAAGTACCGGTACTGTTTCCCAGGCGAGAATTCCCGGCAACTCATACGCCCTGCCCTTGACCGGCTTCAGGGATTTTTCGTGATACTGTCCGGCCCAACCCGTGGGCTTCCCATCGATACGAACCTGCATCGCCAATAGCAGTTCATCACCCTTGCTCACCGCCCGGGCTGCCTGCTCACGCAGGTCATCATCAATGTATTCAAATGGCGGCCCGCCGGCGGCGACCTCCCGTAGGAATCCCAACACACCGGGCATCACCTCATCGGCAATGGTGATATGGCGATAGTAGGCCCGCTCAGTGCGATCGGGAGAATGTGCCCAGCCGCCGTTGGCATACTGGCGATCCAGCGTATACCGCAGTCCCTTCAATGCTCCGTCGCGGTATTTGGTCTCGCCGGTTTGCAGGTAGGCGTGTGAGAGGTATTTGATCTGCGGATAGATATTGCGATTATCGAAACTCGCATCGGAAAGGCTCTTGTTTTCTATCGCCTGCGCCCTTTCCTCGGTAGATACAATGCGCAGCGGGTGCTTGTTGGTGGGCCAGCCACCACTCTCGCGCTGATACTGAAGCAGGTTGTCAGCAATCTTGTCGACCTGATGCAGTGCATAGTACTGAACAGTGTTTTCGCCAGTGCGATCATTCCAGTGCTTGATCGCATCCTGAAAGCCGTCGATCGGGATCGGCCGATAAGCCGTCTCCGCGTGAGACTCCGCCATACCCGCAAAAGACAGTATTCCGCAAAGTGCAGCGGGAAGGAAAACTGATAAGCCGTGCATACTACTCCTGAACATTATTTTTATACTCCAGGTGCTACTTTTAAGCCGATATATCTAGAATACCGGATCAACCCGATCCAAAACCACACCCCCGATAAGGGCTATCATTACCGGCGGGTTAAGTAGAGCGTCGTTTCAGGAGACCAATCATGAGCAATAGCGATCCGATACAGGTGCTGTGTCCGTCCTGCGCCGCCGTAAACCGGGTACCCGGAAACCGGCTCGGAGACCGCCCGAAGTGTGGGAAATGCCGCGAATCACTGATCACCGGTCAGCCGCTAAACGGCACCGACCGCAACTTCCAGCGAATCATCGAAAAGAGTGATCTACCGGTAGTGGTCGATTTCTGGGCAACCTGGTGCGGCCCATGCCAGCAGTTCGCACCGGTTTTCAGCCAGGCTGCCTCAGAGATGGCCACTCGGGCATTGTTTGTAAAACTGGATACCGAAGCCAACCAGCAGACCGCCGGGCGCTTTCAGATTCGCTCCATCCCCACTTTGATGATTTTTCATCGCGGCCGAGAACTCACACGGCTTTCAGGTGCCCTTCCCAAGGCCCAGTTTATGCAGTGGTTGAATCAACAACTTCCCTAGCACGAATGAAACTAAAATCGCCACGCCGGGCGACCTATGCTGGTAAATTCCGGCGTCGCGATCAGGGGAGTAGTGATTTACGGTTAAGCCACCGGGCTTTTGGATTCCAGTAACCAGATCTTTTCCTCTGCCGGACATTTTCCCTTCAGGCCACCCTCCACATCGACCGTTTGCAGCAGCTTCAGCGTATAGCTCACAGCGTAGTGCTCGGCAACTTCGCCGTCGCTCACGCAAAACGGCGGTCCGGGCATTTTTTCCTGATCGTACTCGAAGGTGATCAGCAACTGCCGCGCGCTGCCAGTCAGTTGCACCAGGTGCTGTGTATACCGACGGCGCATTTCCAGGGGTAACGCCACCAGAGCGGCGCGATCATAGATCGCGGCCACAGATCCCAGGGCTTCGCGGGTGAGGTGGAAGATATCGCCCACATAGATATCGATGTCCGGGGCTCGATAGCACTTCAGGTCACCAGTAATCTCCACCTGAGGTTCAATCCCAAGTTGTTCGAATAGCTGGATCACAGCCACTTCACTCAGCTCGGCACCGGCAACGGAATAACCCCGCTCCAGCAACCAACCGATATCCAGTGTCTTGCCGCACAGGGGCAGAAACAAGCGGTCGCCCTGCCCCAAACCAAGCCGAGCGAAATGTTCGACCAATAGCGGATGGGCCTCACGATTGTGAAACCCAATTTCGTTCTTTTGCCACTTCTCAAGCCAGAATGATTTTTCCACAACTCTTGTCCGTTATCCTTCCAACGATTCGTTCAATTCTTTCGGCTCTGCCGCGCCGCGCTGTTGCGGCATGCCAACAATTCCATCGGGTAATTCCACCCGCCACACGCGGGGTGGCATTCGATCGCGCCCAGCCGCAGCCGGTCTGCTCGGGTCCCCTATGACCATGAGCGTACCATCTTGCCAGTCCACGTCGACAATGGTGCCGGCCCTGAACGAGAAACGAGCCAGGTCGATACCCGAAGGATACGTACTGGTATAGGCGCGAAGTATTGAATATCGGGGCCTGCTGCAGTCGCCACCGAAACCATAGCTGACAACGCCGCTGTAAACTGCAACCAGTACGCCATCAAAGCCCTGGGGAGTAAAGGTCTTGGGTGGCCTGGAGAAGGTGAAATAGGGATTTTTCTCCAGCAGGACTATCTCAAAATTTTTCTTCGAAACCTGCCACAACCTGCTATTCCTGTTTTTATCGCCGCGGACATCGCCCGCGACCAGAAACCATTCGCTACTCAACCCAGCCACGTAGCCAAACCCCGCAAATGGTGCGTCGCTCAGGTCGGCAATTTCCCGCCCCAGCGTATCGCCGTTGCGCTGATAGATCCTGCTTTCATATAAAATCCACGGTGCCTGACTATCACCACCGCTAAGTTCATCAACGTATTGGCGAGGGTCACCATCGAACCTGCTCTCTTCCGGTTGCAGCTGCCCCTCCGGGGTAAGCAGCAAACTTGTTGCCTTCGGGACAGCGCCCGCACCAGATTCATACTCCCACTCGAGCGGCGGCAGCTGGTGTGGAGCTTCCTTAATACTCACGCCCGGCAATAAAATCCGTAGAACCCGGTCTCGCAGCAGGCCCAGCTCGGTAAATTGGGCCACAAAAGCCATACGAATAAAAACGTATGCAAATAGGATGAAGACTGCGGCCACAAAGATGGCAAAGCCTTGCCCGATCCATTTCAAAATTTCCATCGACTTCCTTTTCCAGAAACTGGCTCAAAAAAATAACGCGCTAACTTCCTTTTACAGGTGGTTCAGCTAACGGCGGCTTCGCCTGCAAACGCTGAGGATATGACTTCATCCTCTCTTTTTACCACCTTGTGCTGGTCTTCATTGAGACCCGCCTTCCAATAGCTGGAAATGTACCGCAGGTTCGGTGCTACCGGGCGATCATTACGAAAATGATTCCGGAGATGTCGCATGGTAGAGAACTCGGAAGCGCACCAGACCGCGGGATTGCCTTCAATCCATGGAAGATCCTGGAGTGTATTCAACAGCATCTCGCCCGGCGCATTTTGATGGGTATTCACAACCCAGTGGATCTGCATATTCGGCGGGCATTGTAGTTCCTGGCGATCAGACTCGGACGGGATCTCGATGACCGCATGGCCCCTGGCGTCCTCTGGCAGCAAACCCAGATTTACGCTGATTGCAGGCAGTGAAGTCATATCGCCGAGGAACAAAAACCAGTCCCCTTGCGGATTGATCAGCTTGCGAGCCCCGGGTCCACCGATACGAATACGCTGACCGGGCTCGGCCTGCAGTGCCCAATTACCGGCAGGGCCGGGGTGGCTATGCACCACAAAATCGATATCAATTTCATTATCACGCTGATGGCGGATGGTATAGGTTCGCATCAGTGGCCGCTGGTTTTCTCCCTGATCAAACAGCAGCTTCACATAGGCGCTCTCCTGCGCCTCCGGGAAGCCCTGCAGCTCCGCCCCACCGAGGGTAACCCGCAACATGTGTGGGGTAACGTAGCGGCTGGCAATGACTTCAAGCTCTCTGGATTTTGTTTTCGATACAGCATTCGGCATTTCAGTTACCTCCGTCAGATTCACGGCTCAGGTTCTCAACCATACGTGCACTCAGCTCCGCAAACAGCGTCAGTTCCTGTGCACTCAGGCTTCTGGTCATGGCAGCTGCAGTTTCGCGCTCCGCTTGCATCAGATGGCTCATGACCTCACTGCCTTTTTCGGTGGGGAAAAGCAGCTGGCTGCGGCCGTCGTCCGGATTTGGACGCTTTTCAATCAGGCCATCACTCAAAAGTTCTTTGAGCACCCTGGTGATCTGGGCCTTGTCCCGATCCATCCGCTGGGCAATGGACTGGGCGGTTGAATGCGGATTTCTGCAGATACCTTTGAGGGCGCGCATATGGGTGATTGGCAAACCGAGTTCCCGCTGGGTCACTTCTGCGCGCAGGCGGGACTTATATACGTGCACCAGCCGATGCAGCGTGTCACTGAGGTTGGTATCGCCCTTGTTGCTATTCGGCATAAGTTAAACAAATCCGCTTTAGTTGATATCATCAACCATATGCGGAATAGGTGACATAGTCAACCAGTTGGGTGGACACTGGCGCAGGCAGCGGCACTCACCACAGGTATAATCGCCGCCATGAAAAGACTCCCGATTCACGAGGTGTTGCCGAAACTGTCGGCAACGCTCGATACCAACAGTAACGCCGTTCTTCAGGCGCCCCCGGGCGCGGGCAAGACCACCGCAGTTCCCCTCGCCCTGCTCAGCAGCCAGTGGCTGAACGATAAAAAGATCATCATGCTGGAGCCCCGCCGGCTGGCAGCCCGCTCTTCCGCCGCGCGTATGGCGGAGCTGCTGGGTGAGCCGGTGGGCGCCACTGTGGGTTACCAGATTCGCGGCGAGCGCAAGATCGGTAAGCAGACCCGAATTGTGGTGGTCACCGAGGGCATCCTGACCCGACTGCTGCAGTCAGACCCGGAGCTGAGCGATACCGCACTGGTGATTTTTGACGAATTCCACGAGCGCAGCCTGCAGGGAGATCTCTCCCTGGCGCTCTGCCTGCAGTCCCAGGAGTTCTTCCGCGAGGACCTGAAACTGCTGGTCATGTCCGCCACCCTGGACGCCGACGCGGTCTCCGGCCTGCTCGGCGATGCACCGGTAATTACCAGCGAGGGCCGCGCCTATCCGGTTGCCATCGACTACCTCCCCCACCAGCAGGTTCCCGATGACCCGCGGCAACTACCGGGACTGATGAGCCGTAAAATCTGCGAGCTGATCGAGCGGGAAGACGGCAGCCTGCTGGCATTCCTCCCCGGCGTGGGTGAAATTCGCCAGGTCGAGAGCAACCTGCGCGAGGCATTGCACGATCGCCCGGATGTGCTGATTGCGCCCCTGTACGGCGACCTCAGCAAAAATCAACAGGATGCCGCTATTGCGCCGGCACCGAGCGGCCGGCGCAAGATTGTGCTTGCCACCAACGTGGCAGAAACCAGCCTGACAATTGAAGGGATTCGCATGGTGGTGGATTCCGGCCTGATGCGCGAATCCCGCTTCGACCCCAATACGGGCATGAACCGCCTGGTGACCACGTCCATTTCACAGGCATCCGCCACGCAGCGCACGGGCCGCGCCGGGCGCCTCAGTGAGGGCATGTGCCTGCGGCTGTGGAGCGAATCCCGCCAGCGACAGCTACCGGCAAAAAACAGCCCGGAAATTCTCCTCAGTGATCTGGCTCCGGTCATGCTGGAACTGGCCCAGTGGGGCGTGAGTGAGGTCAGCGAACTGCGCTGGCTCGACCTGCCGCCACCTGGCCCCACGGCGCAGGCGCGGGTATTGCTGCAGGAGCTGGGGGCGCTGGATGAGATGCTGCGCATCACCGACCACGGCAAGGCGATGCTGGCACTCGGCACCCACCCGCGCCTCGCCCATATGATGTTGCGCAGTGTCGATCTGCAACTCCAGCACCACGCCTGCCTGCTGGCCGCCCTGCTCTCCGAGCGGAATATCTTCCGCGGCGAGCAGCGCTGGGACAGGGACATCCATAAACGCATGGAGGTACTGAACGGTTCTTCCAAAAATTACAGCGCCGATCGCGGGGCCGTGCAACGCATACGCCAGCAGGCAAAAGCCTGGCAGGCGCAGTTATCCGCTAATCCACGGACCAGCCAACAAGCCAGCACGCCCCACCCGTTGGAGGCGACCGGTATTCTGCTCGGCTTCGCCTACCCGGACCGTATCGCGATCAACCGTCGCGATCGCGAGCGACGCTTCCTGCTGTCCAACGGTCGCGGCGCGCACTTCTCGCACGACGACGAACTGGCCCTGCAGGATTTTCTCGTTATCGCCGATCTGGACGGCCAGGGGCGCGATGCGCGGGTTCAACTGGCGGCGCGCATCAGCAAACCGGCGCTGTATGAATATTTCGATGACCTGATCACAAGCCGGGAATCCGTGCGCTGGGACGATAGCGGCGGCCGCGCCGTCGCCAGTGTGCAAACCTTGCTCGGCAAGCTGGTGTTGGAAGAAAAGCCGGCAAGTGATATTTGCCCGGAACTGTTAAGCCGCGCCCTGCTCGATGCCATTCGCCAACGGGGACTGCGCACACTGCCCTGGGATAAAGAAACAGAGAACCTGCTGGAAAGGGTCCGCTTCCTGCACGCGCAGCGCGCTGCCTTTACCGACCTGCTGGAAAACACGGAACTCCCGGACTGGAGTGAAGAGCAGCTACTCGATTCCCTCGAACACTGGCTGCTACCGCATTTGGATGGCCTGAACAAAATGGATCAACTGAGGCAACTGGACCTGAAGAATATTCTCCTCGCACAGCTCGACTGGCCAACCCAGCAGCGTCTGGAGCAAATTGCACCCACCCATATTCAGGTACCCAGTGGCTCCCGTATCGCCATCCAGTACGGAGAGACACCACCGGTGCTTGCGGTGCGGTTACAGGAAATGTTTGGCCTTGGGGAAACGCCCGCGATCCTGAACGACCGCTATCCACTGATGATTCACCTGCTGTCTCCGGCACAGAGGCCGGTGCAGGTCACCCGCGATCTTTCCAGCTTCTGGAAAAACACGTATCAGGAAGTAAAAAAGGAACTGCGGATCAAATATCAGAAACATTTCTGGCCCGATGATCCGTTAACCGCCCAGGCCACCAGTAAAACCAAGAAGCGCATGGACAATCGCTAACCCGCAGTAACTGGCACGAAGGAGCCAGGTCGTTCGCGCGGCGATCAACCTGTCACCATCGTGCCACGTCCTGATTCCCCGACAATCTACACGCACTTTCGCGCACATCGCCCCGCCAGAAGACAGCGATGTCATCTGGCGGGAAAAGCAGGCGCCAATTTTCCATTTTCCCCCGTGCCACTTTGAAATCCGCGCAGTTCTGGGACGCCACCCCGCCATTTTCCCCCGATATTTCCGGGTCCCGGATTCGTTTAGCAATGAAGAATACGGGTTCACCCACCTCACAATAAAAATGAGAAGGCGAAAATGAACATACCGAATTACTCAGACCATCGCGCAAGACTCCGCTCAATATTCGCGGGACTTTGTGCAACCTTTATGGTTGCCGGAGCCAATGCGGCCACATTCCAGGCGGAAGACTACAGCGCCTTTTACGACACCACACCGGGCAATACCGGTGGCGCCTACCGCGCCGACGACGTCGATATCGAAGTCACTACAGATACCGGCGGCGGCCACAATGTGGGCTGGGTCGCTGCCGGTGAATGGCTTGCTTACAACAACCTGAATATTCCCACCAGCGGCGAATACACCATCCGCTTTCGCGTTGCCAGTGCCACCGGTGGCACCCTGTCCAATGACCTGAACGGCGGTGCCATCGTGCTTGGCGAACTCAATGTGCCAAACACCGGCGGCTGGCAAAACTGGCAAACTATTTCCCATCGCGTGCATATCAATGCCGGCACCTACAACCTGGGTGTTTTCGCGGTGACCGGCGACTGGAACCTCAACTGGATCGAGGTGGTCGCAGATAACCCGGCCAGTGGCGTCGCCACCATTTACCAGCACTGTAATTTCGACGGCTGGTCCACAAGGCTCGGCGTGGGCAGCTACAACCTGGCAAGCCTGCAGGCGCTGGGCTTCGTGAACGACGATGCGTCATCCATCCGCGTGTCATCCGGTTACCAGGCAACACTTTACGAGAACGATAATTTCACCGGGGCTTCGGTCACGGTTACCGCTGACGATGGCTGTCTCAACAATGAAGGCTTCAATGACAACATTACTTCGATCGTGGTGAGCCCAGCGGCGAACAACGGACTTGTGTGGGGGGATGAATTCGACTCGATCAACAGTGCCAACTGGACATTCGAGACCGGCGGCGGAGGCTGGGGCAACAGTGAACTCCAGTACTACACCGCAGGCCAGAACGCTTCTATCCAATACGATGCGCAGGCCGGCAGCAATGTACTGGTGATCGAGGCGCGTAACGAAGGCGGATACAACTGCTGGTACGGTGCCTGCCAGTACACCTCAACCCGCATGATCACCGCCGGGAAAAAGGAGTTTCAATACGGACGTATCGAAGCGCGGATAAAGCTGCCCCAAACCCAGGGAATCTGGCCCGCATTCTGGATGCTCGGCGGAAATATTCTGACAGGCACCCCGTGGCCCAATTCCGGCGAGATCGACATCATGGAACACGTGGGGTTTGAACCGACCCTGACCCACGGCGCACTGCACGGGCCCGGCTATTCAGGCAACACACCGATCATGGGCACCTACAACGTCGGCCAAAATGTGGATGCGGGCTATCACGTGTACGCCGTCGAATGGAACAGCAATGGGATCAGCTGGTACGTGGACGGAAACAACTTCTACAACGTTTCCCGCGCACAGGTGGAGCAGTACGGCCCCTGGGCATACGACCACCCCTTCTTCATCCTGCTGAACGTCGCCGTGGGTGGCAGCTGGCCGGGTAGCCCGGATGGCAGCAGTGTATTCCCGCAACGAATGTATGTCGACTACGTGCGGGTCTACCAGTAACCGGTTAACAGCGGACCTGACATTTTCAGGGCCAAAAAAAACCGCGGCATGCCGCGGTTTTTTTATTCATCAAGTCCGGATGGAACTCAATAATAAGCTTGGGACTTGTCCGTGTGGTCGGTGATGTCTTTCACCCCGGCCAGCTCCGGAATTTTCTCTTTGAGGGTTTTCTCTACGCCCTCTTTCAGTGTCATGTCCACCATGCCACAACCCTGGCAGCCACCGCCAAATTTCAGTACGGCGTAATGGTCTTCGGTGACCTCCACCAGGCTTACCTGTCCACCGTGGGAGGCAAGCCCCGGGTTTACGTCGCTGTAAAGGACATAGTTGATGCGGTCTTCGATGGGGCTATCATCGGTGACTTTGGGCATGCGGGAGTTGGGGGCACGAATGGTGAGCTGGCCACCCATTTTGTCTGACGCGTAGTCGACTCGCGCTTCGTCCAGATACGGTATGCTGCGGCCTTCAAAGTAGGCTTTGAAGCCATTCAGCTGCATTTCCAGATCACCCTCTTTCTCTTCACCGGGGCGGCTGTAGGCAATACAGGTCTCCGCATTCGGGGTGCCCGGGTTAGACACGAACATACGGATGGCGATGCCTTCGCAGTCCTGCTTGGCCAGCAGGTCGCGCAGGTATTCCTGAGCGGAATCAGTGATGGTGACGTTCAATTCTGACGGTTGTTCTGACATAAACCTTCTCAATTAACCGGTTTTGCGCAACCGGGCTTCAAATAACCGAGCTGACGGGTCGGGTATTTTACGCCCAACCGCGCTCAAGTTAAACCGGCGTCATGCCAACGCCCCCAGCAGTGCCCTGGCGGTGGCCTCAGACGAGGCGGGATTCTGGCCAGTAATCAGCAATCCGTCGGTACAGACGTGGCTCTGCCAGTCATCCCCTTTCGAGTAGTCTGCGCCGCGCTCTTTCAGCATATCCTCGACCAGGAACGGCACGATATCCGTAAGGCCCACACCTTCCTCTTCGCTATTGGTGAATCCGGTTACGCGGCGCCCTTTCACCAGGGGCTCACCGCTTTCATCCACCGTATGGCGGAAGACCGCCGGCGCGTGGCACACCGCACCCACAGGCTTTTCTGCCCGATAGAAGCCCTGAATGATGGCGATGGAACGCTGGTCTTCCGCCAGATCCCACAGCGGGCCGTGGCCGCCGGGGTAGAAGACCGCATCAAACCAGTCGGTATCTACATCATCCAGGGTCTTGGTATTGGCCAGGGCTTCTTGTGCCAGGGGATCACTCCGGAAACGCCGGGTGGCGGCCGTCTGCGCGTCATCCGCATCACTTTTGGGGTCCAGCGGCGGCTGGCCACCCTTGGGAGACGCCAGGGTCACTTCTGCTCCCGCATCCACGAAGACGTAGTAAGGGGCGGCGAACTCCTCCAGCCAGAAACCGGTCTTCTCCCCGGTATCCCCCAGTTCGTCGTGCGATGTCAGTATCATCAGTATTTTCATTGGACCTCCCGCCCATTGGTTTTCGGGTTTCAATAACTCTAGGCTCACAGGTGGTGATCCGTAAGCGGAAATTCCACCCCCCTTCCCCCTGTGTGTGTAGATCATTTGGTTACATGTATATGCGCAGACGATCTTCCCGGCGCGCCCGTCTAATATGCCCAAGGCCTGCTGTGGCGCCGCTTTGTGCTAAGATTGCCGCCCTTTTTTGAACACCCGATACTATTCAGTCGGTAGTCAGTCGGTAATCAGTCGGTAACAAGGAAATGACCATGTCGGAGAATCGGTCTCAGCAGTCCCGTGACCAACGTCTGCAACAGCTTCACAGTGCCCTCGCGGAGCGCATCCTGATACTGGATGGTGCCATGGGCACCATGATTCAGCGGGAGAAGCTGGAAGAAGCGGACTACCGCGGTGAACGGTTTGCCGATTACCCTTCCGACATCAAGGGCAACAATGACCTGCTGGTCCTGACCCAGCCGGACCTTATCGAGCGCCTGCACAAGGAATACCTCGAGGCCGGTGCCGATATCATCGAAACCAACACCTTCAACTCTACGCGCCTGTCCCAGTCCGACTACGACATGGAAGATCTGGTGCCAGAGCTGAACCGGGTAGCCGCTGAGGTAGCGCGCCGCGCGGCGGATGCGCTGTCGACACCGGATAAGCCGCGTTTTGTCGCCGGCGTACTTGGCCCGACTTCGCGCACTGCCAGTATTTCCCCGGATGTAAACGACCCGGGCGCACGCAACGTCACATTTGACGAGCTGGTAGACAACTATGTCGAGGCCGCGGAACATCTCATCGACGGCGGTTCCGACCTGATCCTGATCGAAACCATCTTCGATACCCTGAACGCCAAGGCCGCCATTTACGCGCTGAAGAAAGTCTTCCAACAGCGCGGCTACGAGCTGCCGATCATGATCTCGGGCACCATCACCGATGCTTCCGGCCGCACCCTGTCCGGGCAGACCACCGAAGCCTTTTACTACTCGGTGGCCCACGCCAACCCACTGTCTGTTGGCCTCAACTGCGCCCTCGGCGCCACCGAGCTGCGCCCCTATGTAGAAGCGCTGTCGGGCGTCTGTGCGGAGCACGTCTCTGCCCACCCCAATGCCGGTCTGCCCAACGAATTCGGTGAATACGACGAGACCCCGGAAGAAACCGCGGCGATCGTGGCGGAATTTGCCCAGAGCGGATTCCTTAACATCCTCGGCGGCTGCTGCGGCACCACCCCGGAACACATCCGCGCGATTGCCGACGCGGTTGCCGATATCAAGCCGCGCAAACTGCCACAGCTGAAACCGGCGCTGCGCCTGTCAGGCCTCGAACCCTATGTGGTGGATGAAAACGCTCTGTTCGTGAATGTGGGCGAGCGCTGTAACGTTACCGGTTCAGCGCGCTTCAAGCGCCTGATCATGGAAGAGGATTACGATACCGCCCTGCAGGTAGCGGCCGCCCAGGTAGAAGACGGGGCCCAGGTAATCGACTTCAACATGGATGAAGCGATGCTGGACTCCGTCGCCGCCATGCGCCGCTTCCTGAACCTGTGCGCCACCGAGCCGGACATTTCCAAAGTGCCGTTCATGGTGGACTCTTCCAAATGGGAAGTGATCGAGGCGGGCCTGCAGTGCATCCAGAGCAAGCCCATCGTCAACTCCATCAGCCTCAAGGAAGGCGAGGAAGACTTCGTCGACAAGGCGCGCTCGTGCCTGATGTACGGTGCGGCGGTGGTGGTCATGGCCTTTGACGAGAAAGGCCAGGCGGACACTTTCGAGCGCAAAACAGAAATCTGTAAACGCAGTTACGACATCCTCGTGGACAAGGTCGGGTTCAACCCGTCCGATATCATTTTCGACCCGAATATTTTCGCGGTTGCCACCGGTATCGAAGAACACAACAACTACGCAGTTGACTTTATCGAGGCCACCGCCTGGATTCGCCAGAACCTGCCCGGTGCGAATGTATCCGGCGGTGTTTCCAATGTGTCCTTCTCGTTCCGCGGCAACAACCCGGTGCGCGAGGCAATCCACTCGGTATTCCTGTATCACGCGATCAAGGCCGGCCTCAACATGGGCATCGTTAACGCTGGCCAGCTGGCGGTCTACGACGACCTGCCGGAAGAGCTGCGTGAAAAAGTAGAGGACGTCATCCTCAACCGCAGTGACGAGGCCACCGAGGCACTGCTGGATATTGCCGAGAAATACCGCGGCGACGGCACGGCGACAGAACGCAAGGAAGACCTCGCCTGGCGCCAGCTGCCGGTGAACGAACGCCTCGCCCACTCCCTGGTAAAAGGCATCAACAATTTTATCGAGGAAGACACCGAAGCCGCTCGCCAGCAGGCCACCCGTCCGCTGGACGTGATCGAAGGCCCACTGATGGACGGCATGAACATCGTTGGCGACCTGTTCGGCGAGGGCAAGATGTTCCTGCCCCAGGTGGTGAAATCCGCGCGGGTGATGAAACAGGCGGTGGCCTACCTGCAGCCTTATATCGAGGAAGAAAAAACAGTCGACAGCAAGCCCAACGGTCGCATCCTGATGGCGACGGTCAAGGGCGACGTACACGATATCGGCAAAAATATCGTCGGCGTGGTGCTGGCCTGTAACAACTTCGAGGTGATCGACCTGGGTGTGATGGTGCCTGCGGAAACCATCCTGCAAACCGCCAGGGAAAAGAACTGCGACATCATCGGCCTGTCCGGCCTGATCACTCCGTCCCTGGATGAAATGGTGCACGTCGCTGCGGAAATGGAGCGTCAGGGTTTCGATATCCCGCTGATGATCGGTGGTGCCACCACTTCCAAGGCGCACACGGCGGTGAAAATCGATCCGCAATTCAACCGCAACCAGACCGTTTACGTTGCAGACGCGTCCCGCGCCGTGGGTGTGGCCAGCAACCTGTTGTCTGACGAGCTGCGTCCGGCATTCGTCAAAGGCATTCAGGAAGAGTACGACAAGGTGCGCGAGCGCACTGCCAACCGCAAACGCACTGACCCGCGCCTCACCTACAAGAATGCCCTGCAGGCGGGACCGCAATTCGACTGGGATAGCTTCAACCCCAAGGTACCGAACAATCCTGGCCTCACCGTGCTGGATGACTTTCCACTGGAAAAACTGGTCGACACCATCGACTGGACCCCGTTCTTCATTTCCTGGGATCTGGCCGGCAAGTATCCGGCCATCCTGAACGATAAAGTGGTCGGTGAAGCAGCCACGGATCTGTTCAAAAATGCCCAGACCATGCTCGCCGACATCATCGACAACAAGCGCCTTACCGCGCGCGCGGTGTTTGGCCTGTGGCCGGCAAATGCCGACGGTGACGACATTATCGTCTACACCGACGAGAGCCGTAGCGAAGAACTCGCGCGCCTGCACCAGATGCGCCAACAAGTACAGAAGCGCGGTGGCGATGGCCTGTGTCGCTCCCTGGCCGATTTTATCGCCCCGGTGGACTCAGGCGTGGCCGACTATATCGGTGGCTTTGCCGTAACCACCGGGATCGGCGCCGACGAACTGGCCGCGGAGTACGAGGCCAAGCACGACGATTACAGTGCGATCATGGTCAAGGCGCTCGCCGACCGCCTCGCGGAATCGTTCGCCGAATACCTGCACCGCGAGGTGCGTCGCGAATACTGGGGATACCAGCCGGCGGAAACCCTCAGCAACGAAGAGCTGATCAAGGAAGCCTACTCCGGCATCCGCCCGGCCCCGGGATACCCGGCCTGCCCGGATCACACCGAGAAGGCCACCCTGTTCAAGCTGCTGAACGCTGAAGAAAATGCGGGAATCGAGCTGACCTCCAGTTTTGCCATGATGCCGGCGGCCGCAGTAAGCGGCTGGTACTTTGCCCACCCGGAATCCAAGTACTTCAATGTGGGCAAGATCAGCCGCGATCAGCTGGAGAGCCTTGCGGAGCGTAAAGGTATGACCGCAGAGGAACTGGAACGCTGGTTGCGCCCGAACCTGGAGGATTGATAGCGACGTATCCCAACAGGCAAGAGCCAACCTTGCAGGCGAACCGGTATTCAGGTTCACTTCGATTGTGAAGTTCGCCTGCAAGACAGGCTCCTACTAATGGGGATTCGGAATGGACGAACAGAAAAAACAGAAACCGTCTTTCGGCCAGGTAGTGCTCAGCACTCTGGCCGCCGCGATCGGCGTACAGTCGAACAAGAATCGGGAAAGGGATTTTAAAGGCGGCAGCATCAAGACGTACGTGGCCGCAGGGCTGATTTTCACCGCCCTTTTTGTGATCACGCTAGTCCTGGTGGTCAAGACCGTATTGAGCAATATGGGCTAGCGCCCAGATTCCATAGGGACCCGGGAGCGAGCTTTTGATCCGCTTTTGATGAAAAGCGGATCATCAGGACCTACCCTACGCACTCCAGCCTGTTACAGACAGAGCCCGCAGGCTTTATTCAGCCCTGTGAGGCAACCCAGAAAATACAGGTGGCGACGAAAATTGCCACCAGAGCAACCGCCGCAATCGCGTCTACTGCATTATCGCTATCGTCTGATACAACTACTACTTCTCGTGCTACTTGATCGTTCATCGGAATACTCCGTCACTCAAGAAATCATTATTGTTTTAAAGGTAGCAGCACCGCTAAAAAAACGCGGTTTCTCAAGTAGATCAAATCCCCGCAGGGGGCGCAATAGCACAGCAAATCGCCAGTTCTCAGTCTGCCTCGCTCTTATAACCGTCGGTTACTAAGGTAGCGAAAAAAATTGTTATTTTTTGTATAAGGCGGCTGGTATGTTATGCGCCACTCAGGGTATCAGGTAGGGTCCAGAGTACCCTTCAAACGCCCCGTAGCGGCGTAAAAAAGCAATGGAATCAAGCTCTTATGTATCGATACGACGAACAGGACCGCAAACTGGTTCGGGAACGGGTGGCCCAGTTTCGGGGTCAGACCGAACGCTATCTCGCCGGTGAGCTGAAAGAAGAAGAATTTTTGCCCCTGCGCCTACAGAACGGCCTGTATGTGCAGCGGTTGGCACCGATGCTGCGTATCGCTGTGCCCTACGGCCTGATGAATAGCGCGCAAGTGCGCCGCCTGGCCCATATCACCCGCAAGTACGACAAGGGCTATGCCCACTTCACCACCCGCCAGAACGTACAGCTGAACTGGCCAAACCTGGAAGATGTGCCGGACATTCTGGCCGAGCTCGCTGAAGTGGAGATGCACGCCGTACAGACCAGCGGTAACTGTATCCGCAATACCACCACCGACCAGTTTGCCGGCGTCGCCCGGGACGAACTGATCGACCCGCGTCCCTACTGCGAACTGATCCGTCAGTGGTCTACCTTCCACCCGGAATTCGCCTTCCTGCCGCGCAAGTTCAAGATCGCCGTGTGCGGTGCAGAGCAAGACCGCGCAGCCATTCGCGCCCACGATATCGGCGTGCAGATCGTAAAGAATGACCAGGGCGAGACCGGCTTCCAGATTCTGGTGGGCGGTGGCCTGGGCCGCACCCCGATTCTCGGCGTCGCGATCCGTGACTTCCTGCCGGAGACGCACCTGCTCTCCTACCTGGAAGCCATCGTGCGCGTCTACAACCAGCTGGGCCGCCGCGACAACAAGTTCAAGGCGCGCATCAAGATTCTGGTGAAAGCACTGGGTCCTGAAGAGTTTGCCCGCCGCGTGGAAGCGGAATGGGAACAGATTAAAGATGGCGCCGACCAACTTACACCGGAAGCGATCAGCTGGGCCCAGCGTTTCTTCCCGGAGCCCGCCTACAAAACTATCGACAGCGGGCACAGCGAAGCCGTGCTGCGCGACCAGGCCGGCGAAGATAAGGCTTTTGCCCGCTGGCTCGAGCGCAACACTTTCCCGCACCGGGTGCCCGGCTATCAGGCGGTCACCCTCAGCACCAAACCCACCGGTATTCCGCCCGGCGACGTGACTGACCGCCAACTTGAGGCAATTGCCGACCTGGCAGACCAGTACAGCTTCGGTGAAGTGCGGGTTACCCACGAGCAGAACGTGGTTCTGGCCGACGTAGAGCAGGAAAAGCTGTTCGAACTCTGGCAGGCGGCGCGCAAGCAGGGCTTTGCCACGCCGAATATCGGCACACTGACCGATATGATCTGCTGCCCCGGTGGTGATTACTGCTCCCTGGCCAATGCAAAATCCATCCCGGTTGCGGAGGCAATCCAGCGCAAGTTTGACGACCTGGATTACCTGTACGACCTGGGCGACCTGGACCTGAACATCTCCGGCTGCATGAACGCCTGTGGCCACCACCACATCGGTCATATCGGCATTCTTGGCGTGGACAAAAAAGGCGAGGAGTTCTATCAGGTACAGCTAGGCGGCAGCTCGAACGAAAAAGCCAGTCTCGGCAAGGTACTGGGCCCGAGCTTCTCCCGCGAGGAAATGCCGGAGACCATTGGCAAAATCCTCGATGTATTCGCGGAAAACCGCCAGCCCGAAGAACTGTTTATCGATACCTACAACCGCATCGGGCTTCAGCCTTTCAAGGAGCGAGTATATGCCAAAGCCAGCTAAGCCCTCTGTAAAGAAGCCGGTGGGCGTGCAACCGGAGAACCCGGCGCAACTGATTCTGGACGGCGCCGTTGCAAACAACGAATGGAACCTGTTGCCCCTGGGTGACGAAGTGGAAATAACAGCCGACAGCCTGGCTCCGGGCAAGGTTATTCTGCCGCTCAGTGTATGGCTGGAATTGCGTGAAGACCTGCAGGAACGCAAGGAAGAGATCGGCGTGTGGCTGGACAGCGATGAAACTGCAGACCTGGTCGGCGAATATGCCGCAGAGCTGCCGCTGATCGCCGCACACTTTCCCGCATTTACCGACGGCCGCGGATTTACCGTGGGTCGCCTGTTGCGTGAACGCTATAGCTTTACCGGTGAGATTCGCGCGGTGGGCAACTTTATCCGCGACCAGCTGACCTACCTGACCCGCTGCGGCTTTAACGCCTTTGCCTACCAGGGCGATCAACCGCTGGAAGGTCTGCTGGAATCCCTGGGCGACTTCACCGACAGCTACCAGGCTGCCGTGGACCAGCCACTGCCGATCTTCCGTCGTCGCGCGCTGGCCTGAGCCATACCGCCAACGGATACGATCAATGCCCGGCAGGCTCCCTGCCGGGCATTTTTTGTTTGTGGGCCGCAGCTGCCATCACATCCGCCATCTGCTGCAACCCTTCCCTCCCCTGAATCACGTCCCCGCTCATGGGAATTTGAATTTGCGGCAATGCGGACAGCTGCTCCGCGACCTGCGAAAGCACCGCACCCTGCTGTCGATAGACACCTCGCAAGAACGGCACCTGCTCGGCCTCTGCGGGCAGAATACGATTGAGCACCAGCCCGGCGACCGGCACTTGATGGCTATTCAGCGCCGCTACTGCCCTGCGGGTTTCCTGCAGGGGCAAGAGCTCCGGGGTCATGACGAAGAGAAAGCCGGTAAGCTCCGAATCCTTCAACACGGTCGCGGCGTCGTGAAAGCGGGCCTGTCGCTCAAGCAGGGGCGCCAGGACAGCGGGTGCCGCATCACTATTTCCTGGTTTTGCGTCATCTGTAGCGGGCTCAAGGCGAGACAAAATATCCCGGAATCGTCCCGCGTGCTGTTTCTGTTGCAGCAGGCCCGTGGCCCAGGTATTCATCACCCCCGGCAGGGACATCAAGCGCAAGGTATGTCCGGTGGGCGCGGTATCGAAGACAATCAGGTCGTAGTCTTCGCGCTGTTTTATCAAACGGGTAAGTACGTCGAGTAACGCGGCCTCTTCCGCGCCGGGCGCGTGACGGGTCAGGTGTAATTGCTTTTCCAGCGGGCCGCGCATATTGAGGGATATGTGCGGCAACATCTGTTTGCGCACGGATTCCAGGTAATCGTCCAGCACGATATCCGGATTCAGTTCCAGCACTCGCAGGGGAATGTCTCGCCACGGTAATCGCCCCTCGCCGCCCTGGCAATGACACCCAAATATGTCCGCAAGATTGTGCGCGGGATCCGTAGAAACCAGCAGGGTTTTCTGGCCGCGCTGTGCGGCCATCAACGCAAGGGTTGCTGCGACCGTGCTCTTGCCGACGCCACCCTTGCCACCGACCATCAGCAGACGTCGCGCGAAAAGCGTATCGAGATCCAGTTGCTGCGCCATTTTCTCGGCCGTTTTCTGAGCCATTAGCAACACCGCATCTCATCAAGCGGAGAGCGTTCCATTCCCATACGCTGGTGCCACTTGTGGAAGCGCTCCAGCAAAAGCGGCTGCAATTCCAGAGTATAAAGGCTCACGGGGTTCGGAATTCCGAGGGATTCGGCGTACACGAGCAGCATGAACAGGTCTTCTTCATCCCGCTCGGCGCGCGCCAGAGCACTGCGATAGGGGCCGCTGTAATAGGCTTCCAGCTGCTCACCAATCCTGCGAAAAACCAGTTTCAGGTTTCTCGGCAATACCGCCTTGTTCGATGGTTCCATCCACGCACCCTCAACTCCGTTTATCAGACTTCAGGTTGGTCCCGACGCTCTACCCGGCGTTGTCCAGGCAGCGACAGGAGAAACTACAGCTCCTCGCCCACTAGCTGTTTTTCGGTTTTGCGAAAAGCGGCAACGCACTCCAGTGTCACCAGGATCGCAGCCACCAGCACAACCAGATCCAGGCTCAGCAGGAACCAGTCTTCCTTGCGGTAGAACTCGTTCAACTGGATCAGCAACGCGGCCAGAGTCATCATCAACAGAAATACCAGTGGTACCAGCGTGATCCACACCGGCCTTTTCAACCGCACCAGCATCACCGTAATCACCAGCAAAGTGAGCCCCGCCAGCAACTGGTTGGTGGTGCCGAAAAGCGGCCAGATTAGCAGGCCGCCACTGCCATCGGCTCCGCCGGCACCGAAGGCGAGCAATACGCAACACCCCACCGCCATCAGCGTGGCGGGCAGCGGCTTGCCAAGCCAGCGGATACCGTAGATTTCACCAAACTCCTGGAAAATATAGCGCTGCAGGCGCAGGCCGGTATCCATGGTGGTGCCGGCAAACAGGGCCGCCATAACCGTCAATATGGTCCCGGATATCGCCGTATCGATGCCGACACCACGATTCAGGATGACCGCACCGCCGTCGACAAATGCCTGCACCCCACCCTGCCCGAACGCGCTGTACACCGACTGCCACTCTTCAAGACTGGCAAAGCCCGCACAGGCGGCGATGATTGCCGCCAGCGCCAGGGCGCCCTCACCCACCGAGCCAAAATATCCCACAAAGCGCGCATCGGTTTCCCGGTTCAGCTGCTTGGAAGTCGTCCCCGAGGCAACCAGTCCGTGAAAGCCCGATATCGCGCCGCAGGCAATAGTGACAAACAATAGCGGAATCAGTGGTGGCGCGCCCGCCGGCACATTGTGATTGAACATTGGCGCCACCACTTCCGGGTTGCCGATCAGCACCGCGGTATACAACAGGATCAGGCCCACAAACAGTTGCAGCCCGTTGATGTAATCGCGCGGCTGTAGCAGCACCCAAACCGGCAACAGGGATGCGATGGCGGCGTAGGCAAACAGAATCAGAATCCAGGCCGCGCTGGCGGAAAGCCCGGCCACCGTTTCCGGCAGGGAAACAGGCACGGAGGGGCCGATAAAAATCAGTCCGTAGAGCGCCGCCACACCAAACAGGGAGACCAAACCGAGATTGAATTTGAAACGGTAAATAAGTTGGCCGATCACCAGAGCAACCGCAATCGCGCCCCAAATGGGGACCACAGAACCGGGGTTTTTGATCAGCAATCCTGCGATCACCACACCGAATACCGCATTGACCATCAGCAGGACCAGGAAGATGACAATCATGAAAATACTGCGGGCGCGCTTGCCCACGACATGACCGGTCAGCGAGCCGATCGACAGACCGCGATTGCGCACGCTGGCCCAGATGGCCCCGCTATCGTGCACCCCGGCGAAAAAGACAGTACCGAATACCACCCACAAAAATGCAGGCAGCCAACCCCAGATAACGGCGATGGCGGGCCCCACAATGGGTGCCGCTCCGGCAACAGAAGTGAAGTGGTGCCCCCAGAGCACAAATTTGCTGGTGGGCACATAGTCCACCCCGTCCTCAAACTCGTGGGCCGGGGTAATGAACTCGGGATCAAAGCGATAGATACGGTCAGCAATAAACCGCGAATAGAAAAAATACCCGGCAGCCATACCCCCAAGACCGAGCACCATCAGAAGGATCGCATTCATGCCAACATTCCCTGTTATGCATTATTTCGCGGGCGCTGCGCCTTAAAGACCACGGGACAAGCCGCGCTTACAGGAGTGATACTAGCCCAGACGCGTTATACATCGCGGCATTTTGGCGCAATTCCCCCCTTCTTGGCGTGCAAGACTTCGGCTATCAGCTGCGGATTTTACACTGCATTTCTATACCGTCCGCACCCCAGGTAATTTTCGCCTCTCCCTGATGCTCCCAGATACTCTCGTTGCGACCGACATAGCGACTGCCACTGGCCGTGGGCTCGATAAATATCAGGGATTCCTCCCCTTTGTATTGCGCCATCGCGGCGGGCGGCTCCGTGGGGTAATAGGTCGCGGTCACCTCGCTGCCGTCACAGATATAAGTTACAGGCCCGCGACCGGGGAGCAGACCGTACCGCGCTTGCAACGTCGCGATCTGCCGCTTGTAGCTGTCTTCGGTACAGGCGCGCTTGTCTTGCGCTTTCCAACAGTCGTTGCGTCCTTTGATCCAGCCCCGCTGGCGCGCCTTGAAATAGCGGTCCTGCTGGGCTTTTTCCGTCTTGGCCGCCGCCGCAAACACCTCGGCCATCTGCTGATCCAGCAGCGCAAGTCCGCTGTCTTTACATATCAGCTGTTCGATGGAACTGTTGAGCTGCTGATCGCAATCGTAGGTCGGCTTGACGTCTTCTGGTGGAGGCGCATTTTCAGATCCACTGGCAACTGGCTGTAGCGGTTCTGAAGCCGGACCTTCTGAAGTCTCGCCTTTTGATGCCCCGCTTTCTGAAGTCCCGCTTTCAGAAAACTCGGTATCGGAAGCCTGCGGTGGTGCCGAGTCGCCCCTGTTGCACCCTGTCGCGGTCACCGCCGAAATCAGCGAAAGCAGGATTACTCGTCGCAAATTGAACATCCCAGGCCTCCTGAAAAAAAGAAATCAGATCACGCCGTCTCGTCTCAGCTGCGCGATATCGTCCGCGCTGAGCGACAGCATGGACTCCAGCGTTTCGTCGGTATGCGCCCCCAGTGTGGGCGGCGCGTTTTGATATTCCAGTGCAGATGCGGAAAAGCCGACGGGATTGCGCACGGTTTTCACGCTGCCCGCAGTGGGATGCTGCTGTTCAACCACCATGCCCCTCGCCTGCACTTGTGGATCGGCGAAAACCTGTTCCAGATTATTGATCGGCCCGCAGGGTACGTGGGCATCACTCAGTTTCTCCAGCCACCAGGCCGCGGGCTTTTCCTGGGTCGCCCGCTCTATGACCGGAACCAGAGTCTCCCGCGCCCCCACCCTCGCGGAATTGGTGGCATAGGCAGGGTCCTCGGCAATGCTATCGAGCCCGGCAATACTGCAAAACTTCTTGAACTGGGCATCGTTACCCACCGCAAGCATGAAATAGCCATCACTGGCGGGCACCGCCTGGTAGGGAACAATATTCGGGTGGGCGGTTCCCTGGCGCTCCGGGCTCACTCCGGAAGTGAGAAAATTCTGGGCCTGGTTGGCCAGCCAGGCGACCTGGGTATCCAGCAGAGCCAGGTCGATCTGCTGGCCCTCACCGGTTCTGTCCCGATGAATGACTGCCGCCAGCACTCCGGAAACCGCATACATACCGGTCATCAGGTCGGCCACCGCCACACCCACTTTCTGCGGGCCGGCTCCGGGCTGCCCCTCGGGCACGCCGGTCAGGCTCATCAGTCCGCCCATCCCCTGAATCATCGCATCGTAGCCCGCGCGCGCGGCGTACGGCCCGGTCTGCCCGAAGCCGGTAATGGAGCAGTAGATGATTTTCGGGTTGATCGCCTTGATCGACGGGTAGTCCAGGCCGTATTTTTTGAGCCCACCCACCTTGTAGTTTTCCAGCACTATGTCGCATTGCGCAGCGAGCTGTTTGATCAGCTCCTGCCCGCGCGGCTGGGTAATATCCACGGTGATCGATTTTTTACCGCGATTGGCACTCAGGTAATAGGCAGCCTCGCCGGTATCGTTGCCATCGGCATCCTTGAGAAAGGGAGGCCCCCAATGCCGGGTATCATCCCCTTTTCCGGGGCGCTCAACCTTGATGACTTCCGCCCCAAAGTCCGCCAGTACCTGGCTCGCCCAGGGGCCTGCGAGTATGCGGCTGAGATCCAAGACTTTTAAATGTGCGAGAGGGCCGGCCATAGTTTTACCCTGCGTATGCCTGCGTGTAAGAATGAAAACGTGATCACAAATCACGAGGCGCAAACATTAACAGATTTGGAACTGATTGGTCTAAATTCGCTGGCCACTTACATTGCCAGACCACTGCCAGACAAGTGTCCCGTGTAAACCAGTGTAGGCCGCCGATGCCGCATACAATGAGGCGACTCCACAATACGAACAACAACCAGAAGAACAATCAATGGAGAAACCGATGAACAATCCCGAAACCGAATCCAGCATCCAATCCGGGGATACCCCAAAGTTCGATTCCTTCAAGGCGTTTTATCCGTTTTATCTGAACGAACACAGCAACCTGACCTGTAGGCGCCTGCACTTCGTCGGCACTGCCCTGGTCATTGGTCTGCTTATTGCGGCACTGGTCACACAGCGCTGGGGCCTGCTGGCCGTATTGCCCGTTGCCGGCTATGGATTTGCCTGGGTGGGCCACTTTTTCTTCGAGCACAATCGCCCGGCCACCTTCAAAAACCCCTTTTATTCCCTGTGGGGCGATTTCGTTATGTTCAAGGACATGCTGCTGGGCCGAATTGAACGCTAGCGCGCAGCCTGGCCCGGGCTAAGGCCAAATTTGCGCAATTTATTGGCAACCGCGGTGTGGGATATTCCCAGCCGCTGCGCCAACTCCCGGGTAGAGTGTCGGCCTGGGCCCAGTGTTTCCAGCAGTTCAACAAGAATGGCCCGCTCCACCTTTTCCATCTGTTCCGACAGGGTCAGACCCCGCCCCCAATCCCGCCAAGGCAACTGCTCATTTGCGGGCGCCAGAGGCAGATCCTCGACAGTCACGGTAGCGCCACCACGACCCTGCACATGGGCAAGCGCCGCACTAAGGCAGTCGGACAACCCCGCGAAATTCGTCGGCCAATCCCGTAACGCCAGGGCGTGGACCGCAGCGGAATCCAGGGCGACAGCCGAGTCCTCCAGCATCAATCCGATAAACCCTGCGAGTGCTGGACGCATGGCCCGGAGTGGCGGCAAGGTAATCTGCTGGGGCTCCAGCAGCTGGCGCAATGGCAACGCCAGAGCGGCAAGCGAAGTGGCGGAAAAAACCAGGCGCGGGCGAATTCTTCCCCGCAAAATACAGTCCGCGAGTGCCTGCTGCTGCGGCGCGGGCGCAATGTCCACATCATCCAGCAACACCATGGTGTCATCGGGCATGGCCTTTAATTCTTCTAGCTGGCGCTGGCTGAAATCCATACCGGCATATTCGTGAAGCTGTCCCCGGGCCGCGATCGGGCTCAGGTAGTACGCCGCTCTCGCGAAGGTGCTCTTTCCGGTGCCCTTCTCACCGCAGATCAGCAGCGGTTCATCCAGCGGCGCCATCTGCTGCAGCCACAGGCAGCTCTCCCGGCGCCTGTCGAGATCCCACAAGATCTGTTGCGGCGGCGCCACCTGCGCGGTGGAATCCTCCCGCGCCTGCATGGTGAGCACCGCTCCGGCCAGGGAGGCCACCGCACCCGGGGCCTCTGCTAACGCGATGGGCGACCAATCCACTACAAATTCCTGCCCCCGCACCGTGACCGGGAACCCGTATCGCGGCGCAGTAATCCCGCGCAGCAGTTCCGCCAGTTGCAGGCGCGGCAGAAATCGCTGCAGGGCCATTCCGGCCACCTGGCTGTGACTCACCCCGAAGGCCCGCGCCGCCGCCTGATTGGCCGCCACGATAAAACCATCCCGATCTACTGACAGCACCGGATAGGACACATGGCGGAGCAGCGTATCCAGTTCAAAGTGGCGTCGCTCCGAAGGAATCAGCTCGATTCGGCGCACCTGCCGTACGCCCCGCACCCGGTGCAGAGACTTCTCGATGGACTGGTACTGGGCCACCAGCAGGTCGGGCGCAGACAGGTAGACCTTGTCTCCGCTGACGCCGCCGATCTCGCCGGATCGAACATTAACGCGATAATCCGAGAATATTGACATTATTTCTTGCAATATTCCCACACGATCACTGCAGGTTATCTCTATTCTCATACCCGAAATGTAAACTTTTATTTACAAAAAGTGTAGCTCCAACCCCGAGCGGACATCGCATTCTGCGCCCCGCCCCCTGCCATCCGACGCCGGGTGTGTCTAAGAATAGAGAGAAGATAAAAACAGACGAGGCGGCATCTGAACCGCCCGCGCACTCAGGAGATCCTCATGAGCAGTGATAAAAAGCCCAGCAAGTACGTCGCCCGTGAACCGGACGCCGACGGCTTTATCGAGTACACCGCCTTGGAGCACGACACCTGGCGACGCCTGATCGAACGCCAACTGGAAGTGGTGCCAGGCCGCGCCTGTGACGAGTATCTGCACGGGCTCGAGCTGCTCGACCTCCCCCGCGACCGCATCCCACAACTGGCCGAGGTCAGCGATGTACTGCGCAGAGAAACCGGCTGGGAGTGCGCCCGCGTCCCCGCCCTGATCGGATTCGAAACGTTCTTCCGCCTGCTGTCCGAGCGCAAATTCCCGGTAGCCACCTTCATTCGCACGCCCGAGGAGTTCGACTACCTCCAAGAACCGGACATTTTCCACGAGATCTTTGGCCATTGCGCCACGCTCACCAATCCCGCGTTTGCCAATTTCACCCAGAAATACGGTGAGCTGGGGCTCAAGGCCTCCCCCAAAGAGCGCGCCTACCTGGCCCGCCTCTACTGGTTTACGGTGGAATTTGGCCTGATGAACACCGAAGACGGTCTGCGTATTTACGGCGGCGGCATCCTGTCCTCCCCCAAGGAGACGCTGTACGCGCTCAGCGATGCCCCCATTCGCGCCCCCTTCGAGGTGGTCGACGCCCTGCGAACCCCATACCGGATCGACATAGTGCAGCCCATCTACTATGTGCTCGACCAGCTGGAAACCCTGCAGCAGCTCACCGAAATTGACCTGATGGCGCGCGTGCGCGAGGCCATGGCCGCAGGTCTCTACGAACCGCTGTTCCCGCCGAAGGAAGCCGCTTAAGGCTTCAGGACATTTTTCCAACATACCCCTGTTGTTTGGCCGGGCATTGCCCGGCTTTTTTGATCTCCCTTTTCGCTCGTACAAGTCCCAGAGAATAATTCCACTACTGATGCTTTCAATCTGAGATTATCGTTATCGGCAAGACAAGGGGCACGGTAAAGGATTCTTTTACAGCCTGTGAAAGTCGGATCCCGCCAAGCCCGCCAAAATTACTGGGGTATTTTGTTGCTATGGAGAGCCACCTGAACGACTCCAATGGAACCAACCCCCGCATTTTCGGGAGATTTGTAGCACCATGTCCTCACTCGATGCGATTGATCGACAACTTCTTGCCATACTTCAATCTGATGTTAGTCTCTCCATCGAAGAGCTGGCCGAGCGCGTGGGCCTCACCAAGACCCCGTGCTGGCGCCGGATTCAGAAATTGGAGAAGAGCGGCATCATCCGCCGGAAAGTTGCCCTGCTGGATGCTGAGGTACTCGGTCTGCCGGTATCCGTGTTTGCGCAGGTCAAAACCAATCAGCACAGCGCGGAATGGGCGGAGTCCTTTTCTAACGCGATGGCAGATTTACCGGAAGTGGTGGACTGTTACCGTATGGCCGGGGACTACGACTATATTCTCAGGGTCGTGGTCAGCGATGTAGCCTCCTACGATCGCTTTTACAAAAAGCTGATCGCCCACTCGGGGATTTCCGACGTGGCCTCCAATTTCGCCATGGAGCAGATAAAAAGCACTACGCAACTGCCCATACCGCCGGGAGATTAAAAACCCGCAGCTCAATTACTGTTTTAGCCATGCCCGCGGGCGATCCCCGCGGGCACAGTAGATTGAGGTAGCCATGCACAGCCATGCACAACCGGCATCGACCGCCCCATCCAGCGATGCAAAAACCGACTCCCTGCTCCAGCAGATTCGCGACAACGTCATTGGCGAACGTATGCCAATGGATACGCCTTTTGGCCAGCGCCCGCTGATTTATGCGGACTACACCGCCTCCGGTCGCGCGCTTACCTTTATCGAAGACACCATCCGCCACAATGTGTTGCCGTGGTACGCCAACACCCATACGGAAACTTCTGCCACCGGCCGCCAGACCACCGCCTTCCGCGAACAGGCCCGTGCCGCTGTGCGCAAATCCGTCAATGCGGGGGATGAACACGCAATCATCTTCTGCGGCTCTGGCGCGACTGCCGCGGTCAACCGGCTGGTGGACTGCCTGGGCTTGCGCGTGGACGGCTACGCACGCCTTGGCGGTACATCCGGATGTATCCCGGAAGCGCAAAGACCGGTGGTGTTTATCGGCCCTTACGAACACCACTCCAACGACCTGCCCTGGCGCGAGTCCATTGCGGAAGTGGTCACCATTCCGCAGGATGCGTCCGGTGGCGTGGACCTTGAGGCACTGCAAGAAGCGCTCGATCAATACGCAGCGCGACCGCTGAAGATCGGCAGTTTTTCAGCCGCCTCCAATGTCACCGGTATCCGCACCGATGTCGAAGCGGTCACCCGCCTGCTGCACAAGAACAACGCCCTGTCGTTCTGGGATTACGCCGCAGCGGCGCCCTATGTCGGCATTGATGTGCAGGGCAAAGACAGCCTGTCCAGCAAAGATGCCCTGTTTATTTCGCCGCACAAATTTGTCGGCGGCCCCGGCACCCCCGGAATACTCGTTGTACGGCGCAACCTGTTGCCGGAAAACCAGCCCTCGGTCACCGGCGGCGGCACCGTGTCCTGGGTAAGCGCGGCAAGGCACACCTACCTTCCCGCGGGCGAACGCCGCGAGGAAGCAGGCACGCCCGCCATTGTCGAGTCCGTGCGCGCGGGCATGGCATTTGCGTTGAAAGACCAGGTAGGTGCAGACGTCATCGAAGATCGTGAAGCAGCCTGGGTCAGCCGCGCTTTCGCTCGCTGGAGCGAAAAGGAAAACATCCAGATTCTGGGTGGCACCGAAGCCGAGCGCGTCAGTATCGTCTCCCTGCACCTGCTGCACGACGACAAACCGCTGCACCACGGCTTTGTTGTAGCCCTGCTCAATGACCTCTTCGGCATTCAGGTACGGGGCGGCTGCTCCTGTGCCGGCCCTTATGGCCACCACCTGCTCCATCTCACCGACGAGCAGAGCACTGCCATTGAAAAGCTGGTGAGTGAAGGCGAGAGTATCCTCAAGCCCGGCTGGGTGCGACTGAACTTCAATTACTTCCTGGATGAAGAGACCGTTGATTACCTGATCGACGCCATTGAGCTCATCGCCGAATACGGCCATCGGATGCTGCCGTATTACCAGTACCATGCCAGCCACGGCGTGTGGCGCTATCAGGGCATCGAAGCCGATGCGCCGATGCCACTGGAATTCTCACTGGATACCTCGGCACCGGAAAAGTTGGCCACGCCTTTGCAAGAGTTTATTCATCTGGCGCGCTCGATCCTGGCAAACCCGCCGGGAGAGAAATGCGAACAGCCGATTCTGTCTCCGGAAGGAGAGAATTTGCGCTGGTTCAAACTTTAAGGCCAGTATTCCAACAAGCGAAGGAAGGCAGGACACGAAGTGGCAGGTCGGGCGGCGGAAGCGCCTTCCGTTTGGCTCAGCGCCCAAATCGCACTGCCAGTGCGAGCTGCCATTGATAAACCGGGTGCTCAGGGCCGATAATGAAAGCACCCGTAATCGCCCAGTCTGCTACAAGGATGCGCAGTGCCTGAGACCTCCCTGTTCCAGTCGTTTTTCCTGATCTTCAGCGGCGCCGCTGTTGTCGCTTCACTCGCGCTGTGGGGACGTCAACCACTACTTGTGGCCTATATCGCCCTCGGCTGCCTGCTCGGCCCCTCCGGGCTCGCGGTTATCGATAACGTCAATCTGATGGCCGAGATGTCCAATATCGGCATCATCTTCCTGCTGTTCCTGCTCGGCCTGGACATGCAGCCCAAGGCGCTGATTTCAGTACTGCGCAAGGCGACCTTTGTGGGCCTGATCAGTTGCGGCATATTCCTCGGCCTCGGCTACGGCATCGGCCACCTGTTCGGCTTCACCGATACCGAATCCTGGGTGATCGGCATGGCGATGATGTTCTCCAGTACCATCATCGGCATCAAGCTACTGCCTACGACGGTACTGCACCACAAACACCTCGGTGAAATGATGGTCGGCCTGCTGCTGTTCCAGGACTTCGTGGCCATTACCTGCCTGATGATCCTGCTAAGCGGCAGTACCGGCTCCGTGGATTTTGCCAAGCTTGGAATGTCCTTCGCCGCCCTGCCCCTGCTGATCCTGTTCGCCTGGGCGGCTGTACGCTACGTACTGCAACCGCTGCTGAGCAAATTCGACCGCTTCCACGAGTACGTATTCCTGCTCGCTCTCGGCTGGTGTATGGGCCTCGCGGAACTGGCGGAAATTGTCGGCCTCTCCCGTGAAATCGGCGCCTTCATCGCTGGTATCACCCTCGCCACCAGCCCCATATCCCAATACATCGCCATCAGCCTGAAGCCCTTGCGCGACTTCTTCCTGATCCTGTTTTTCTTCAGCCTGGGAGCGCAGTTCCATCTGGACATGGTGCCGGAAATCGCGGTACCCGCACTGGTGGCGGCCATTGCCGTGCTGGTCATCAAACCGGTGGTGTTCCGCTACCTGCTGGGACAGCAGAGCGAACGCAAAATACTCGCGTGGGATATCGGCTTTCGGCTCGGGCAGATCAGCGAGTTTTCGCTATTGATCGCATTTCTTGCGGTGAGCCAACAGCTGATTGGGAGCAAGGCCTCTCACCTGATCCAGGCCACCGCGATCCTGACCTTTCTGGTTTCCTCGTATATCGTGGTGCTGAACTTCCCTAATCCAATTGCGATCAAGGATCATTTGCGGCGGGATTGAGCAAAGGCAACAGAAGCTGGGCGGGCAGTAAAAGCCCGTACAGATAAATACATCAGGCTCGCGCAGGTATTACAGCCTGCCCTCTTGCTTGGAATCTACGGAAACCACTTTATTGTTCTCAACAGTTACTACAACCAGATACATCCCACCGATATCACCGTTCAAGCGATAAGTTAAGATTTCCCGTTTCACCGGATCCCCACCCACACCCTCATCGACGGCAATGGTCTCCACCTCTTGATATAGCGGCGCACCGGCGATATAGATTATTTCCTGCTTGCTTTTCCCTTCCTGGATAAGCTTTCCGTTCTCAAGTCGAAACGACCCACTGGCATGGGCAGTACATGCCATCGCAACCAAAGCACCAAACAAAGCGATTTTTAGGTTTTTCATCTCAGCACTCCTTTACCTCGTTGCATTAACCATCAATAGAAAAATATCAAAGAGCGGGACCAAACCGGCCTGTGAACTTCAATTACCAGAGTTCTCGGCGCTAGCAGAAAAAACATTGATCACCACAACCCCGGAAACGATCAGTACCATCCCAAGAATTGCAGCCATATCGAGCTTTTGCCCAAAAAAAATAAAACCAGCCAAAGCGATCAAGGCAACACCTGCCCCGGCCCATACCGCATACGCAATACCGACTGAAATAGACTTCAGGGAAATTGACAGCAGGTAGAATGCAAGCACATACGATAGGACAACGATCACGCTCGGAATCACTTTGGAAAATCCATCTGAGCTCTTGAGAAACAAGGTACCCACGACTTCCGCAACAATTGCTATGGATAGATAGACCCAATGTGACACGCTATTTCCTTCATTAGATGGACATCGCCAGGTTGAGGCCCGTGTGATTGTTAGGGTGATACGTCCGGCAAAAGTCAGTTTATTGGTTATCACCTATGCATACCACATTGGGGTTCCACTCAATTGCCTGAATCGCCGCATTAGACTATGCCCTGCCGGCCCAATTACCTGGTTATTAGCATCCCAGACCGCGCAACGACATACCGGGAAAGCATAAGCAGCAGACAGAGAAGCAGGTACAGTTAAATGATGGTGGGCCCGGGATAGAGCGGATGCCGGTGGCCTCAGTTGGCGCGAAATTACACGCCGGGTGACGCTATATGGTGCCGCAGGGGAAGAACCGCGATTTTCCTCTGCATTTACCCCGCAAAAAAGTGATCACATTAGTGAAGTAACGGATCTTGTTCGCTATTATGACCCGGCAAACGAACATCTACGGGCCGCGAACTGGCCTGACCATGGCATTTTGACTCCGGAGCCACTAAGGAGTCCCGGGTCATTTGCCTAAGATTAAATAAAGAGAGACCGGCTACTGCCGATAGATGGCACCTGACCGGCCACTTGAGATCCAACTTTTTTCGCACGGACCAAACCATGAGCAAAAACCAGCCTTTGGCACACTGGGACGACATCCTGCTGCTGGACCGCCAGCTGAGCGACGAAGAGCGCATGATCCGCGATACCGCGCGCGAGTATTGCCAATCAAAACTGATGCCGCGGGTGCTGGAAGCCAACCGCCACGAAGTATTCGACCGCGACATCATGCGTGAAATGGGAGAGCTGGGACTGCTTGGTTCAACCATCGAGGGCTACGACTGCGCCGGCCTCAACTATGTCTCCTACGGCCTGGTTGCACGGGAAGTCGAGCGTGTGGATTCCGGCTACCGCTCCGCCATGAGTGTTCAGTCCAGCCTGGTCATGCACCCGATCTACGCTTACGGCAGCGAGGAGCAAAAACAGAAGTACCTACCTAAACTCGCGAGCGGCGAATGGGTCGGCTGTTTCGGCCTCACAGAGCCGGATGCAGGCTCGGATCCGGGCGGTATGAAGACCCGAGCCAAGAAAGCCGATGGCGGCTACCGCATCAGCGGTTCCAAGATGTGGATCACCAACAGTCCGATCGCCGACGTTTTTGTGGTCTGGGGTAAAGACGACGAGGGCGATATCCGTGGCTTCGTGCTCGAAAAAGGCATGGAGGGCCTCAGCGCGCCCAAAATTGAAGGCAAATTCTCCCTGCGCGCCTCCATCACCGGTGAGATCGTGATGGACAATGTGTTTGTACCGGAGGAAAACCGCTTCCCTGACATCAAGGGACTCAGCGGCCCATTTGGCTGCCTGAACCGCGCCCGCTACGGTATCTCCTGGGGCGCCATGGGTGCTGCGGAATACTGCTGGCACGCCGCGCGCCAGTACGGCCTGGATCGCAAGCAGTTCAACAAGCCGCTGGCCCAGACTCAGCTGTTCCAGAAAAAACTTGCCGATATGCAAACCGAGATCACCCTTGGGCTACAGGGCTCCCTGCGCGTTGGCCGCCTGATGGACGAGCAGAAAGGCAGCTTCGACCCGACGATGATTTCCCTGGTCAAGCGCAACAACTGCGGCAAGGCCCTGGATATCGCCCGCGTCGCCCGCGACATGCACGGTGGCAACGGCATCGCCGACGAGTTCCACGTAATTCGCCACGTGATGAACCTGGAGGCAGTCAATACCTACGAGGGCACCCACGATGTGCACGCACTGATCCTGGGACGCGCACAGACTGGCCTGCAGGCGTTTTTCTGATCTGATTTACCCTGACTTGCGGACGCTCCATAATCAACATCCAACAATGCTCATTTGAGTAATCTGGATTTTCCGCGAAGGTACCGCTGTCGGGGGCGGCCTTGCGAGACCTTCACCGCCATGGATGGCGGTGCAGAGCCCCCAGGGATGGGTTTACAGCGCGTCTCGCAAGGCCGCCCCCGATAGCGGTACCGCCACAGTCTCCGAAATCGTGGTATTTAACGGGCGTTATGGAACAATTACTGCACTGGTGCGACCTGATCGGTATCGCCATTTTTGCTTTCACCGGCGTACTGGCAGCAGGTCACAAGCAGATGGACCTGTTTGGCGCGGTAGTGCTGGCCTGCGTCACCGCCACCGGCGGTGGTACCCTGCGCGATATCATCCTCAACGTCCCCGTCTTCTGGCTCTCCGACAGCTACTACCTTTGGATCGCCGCGGCCACCGGGGTGATCAGCTTCTATGTGATCCGATACCTGCAAGTGCCCATGCGCCTGCTTATGGTCGCTGATGCCGCCGGTCTGGCGGTATTCGTGGTCATTGGTACCCAGAAAGTGCTGGATCTCGGCCACACCCCTGCCATCGCCATTGTCATGGGGGTGATGACCGGGACCTTTGGCGGCCTGATCCGGGACATCCTGTGCGGCGACATCCCGCTACTGCTGAGACGGGAAATTTATGCCACCGCGGCCTTGAGTGGCGCCGCCGCTCTGGTGATACTGGACGACATTGACGCGCTACCCGGAGAAGTCGTGGTAGCCATCGCGGTACTGGTGACGCTCGGGATACGCCTCGCGGCGCTGCGCTGGAACCTTTCAGCGCCCATCGCGCGTATCCGCCCCGAGCAATAACACCAGCGGTCACAGATCCACTCAGACAAAACAACTATGCCCCCACGTTTTCTCGCCCTGCGCCTTTCTGCTTCACTGCCAGTGCTGCTACCAGTACTCACCGCGCTCACACTGCTGGTGAATGCCGGCTGCACGAGGGAGGACGCCGCAGGGAAATCTACACAGTCGGCCTCCCCCAATCGCCTGATTCCCAAGCCCTGCTGGTTTGATACCGAACCCAGCTGGCCCACCAGTCAGTGCTTCATGATGGAAGTGCCGGAAAACCACGCGGAGCCCGAAGGGCGCAAGATCCAGTTCCCGGTGGTGCGGTTTTATGCGGAGATCAGCGATCCCGATAAGGATCCCCTGCTCCACCTGGGCGCCGGCGGCCCCGGCGCCAGCATGGGCCTGGAGCCCGAAAACGCCAGTGACTGGCTGTGGTTCAATTACGCCGGCATGTCGGTGCAGGACGGCCGCGACCTGATCATCATCGATCCCCGCGGTACCGGAATGGCACAGCCCAGGTTGGCCTGCGATGAATTTATCAAGGACGCCGACCTAGCCTTCACCCGCAACCTAAGTACCGACGAAGAGGCCCGGGTATTCAGTTACAGCATGGAGCGCTGCTACAGCCGGCTCAGCAAAGTGGCCGATCTCGCTCAATACAACAGCGCTACAGTGGCCCAGGATGTGGAAGCATTGCGCCAGGCGCTGGGCGTACCCAAGTTAAACCTCTACGGCGTGTCTTACGCGAGCCGCTATGCCCTCACCATCGCGCGCGATTTTCCCGAATCCGTGCGCGCCATGGTGCTCAACAGCGCGGTGTTTCCGGACATCATTTATACCCAGCAGCTGCCCGATGACGTGATCGCAGCCTACCAGCGCGGTATCGATTACTGCAGCGAGGATAAAGAGTGCAACAAGCGCTTCCCCGACCTCAAACGACGACTCGAGAGCCTGGTAGACAAACTTGATGAAACCCCGCTCACGGTCGAAACCGGCAAAATTCATCCCGGCCAGCAATATCCCTTTGTGCTCAGCGGGCAACGGCTACTGCGGGTTCTTTTCCAGGCGCTGTACAACGAACAGTTTTACGCGGAACTCCCGGCGATCATCGAGGAGCTGGAATCTGATCAGGCAGAACTGTTAAAGCCGGCCATCGTCAGTTTTATGGGATTGGTGCTCGATCCGAACTTTGGCGACGCCGCGGGTATCAGCCACTTCTGCTACGAAGAAGCGCCTTTCGTCGACTTCGACCTGGCACGGCAAGCGGCCGCCAGCAGCGGGATTCTGGGTGGATCGGTGCGCTCGGATATCGACATGATGCAGATGCAGTGTCGTATCTGGGCGATTCCCTCAGCCCCCCTGCTCGAGGCACGCGCGATCAAAACACAGGTACCGACACTGGTGATGCACGGCGCCCTGGACCCAGTGCTGGCTGCGGAAGACGCAAACCGGGCCCGTAAAAAGCTCCCCAATCACCAGTGGCTGCTGTTCCCCAAGCTGGCCCACGACGTGATCTCGGCCAGCGATTGCGCGGAGCAGGCTGCCGCCAGCTTCCTGGACAGCCCGGAGCAGCCGGTGGTGGATGCTGCAGTTGAATGCCGCAAGCAGGAACTCGCACAGCAGGCGGAACTGGAAAAACAGATTGCCGACCTGGAGGCACAGCGGGCGCTTGAAGAAGAGCAGCAACGCAGCCATAAAACGCCCGCAGGCAGCCGCTACTCGGAAGCCCACTGAATTGCTGAACGGAATGGCAGCCTCATTCCGCATGCTACCGTGAACCCGCGTTACAATTTCCAGCAAATAGACGCTGGACAAATGGCATCGCGGGGCTTAATTTGAGCCTCATAACGACTATAAAACGCAGTAGCTATGAACTATCAGGGTGTGATTGAAGTCTCCGAACTGGCCGAGCTACAGGGCCAACAGGAGCAAGGGAATGGTCGGCTAGTCATTCTCGACTGCCGCTATGATCTGGCCGATACCGGCGCCGGAGAAGAGGCCTACCGCGGCGAACATATCCCCGGCGCGCACTACGCAAGCCTGCACAGGGACCTTTCAGCCCCATGTGAGCGCTACGGTGGCCGACACCCCTTCCCCACAGCAAGCCAGTTCACCGAATTTGCCCGTTCCGTGGGAATATCTACCGACACTCAGGTAGTCGTCTACGATGACCAGCGCTTCGCATTTGCCGCCCGCGCCTGGTGGCTGCTGAGACACTTTGGTCATACCCATGTCGCCATTCTGAATGGCGGTTTCACCGCATATAAAAATGCCGGATTGCCACTCGCACAGGGTGTAGACGAAGGCGCTAGCACTGGCGACTTTGCAGCTTCCACCCGCGCAAATGAATTACTCCACTACGAAGACCTCTACCCACAGCTGGACAATCCGCCCTGGCAGCTGGTCGACGCGCGGGATACCAAGCGTTTTCTGGGAAATGAAGAACCCATCGATCCCATTGCGGGACATATTCCGGGGGCGATCAACAAGCCCTGGCAGGCAGTGACCGACGATGAAGGGTTTATCAAGCCGTTGCCGGCGCTGCGCGAAAACTGGCAGTCAATTCCGGCAGACGACGACATCGTTTGTTATTGCGGATCCGGGGTTACTGCCTGCGTAAACCTCTTTTCCCTGCACCTTATTGGACGCAAAGCGCAACTGTATCCGGGCAGCTGGAGTGACTGGTGCGCGCATATCCTGCATCCGCGCACCGAATCGGCCTGATCAGCGCAGCAGACAGGCACCGGTCCCAGCGAGGCCACAGTAGCCACCCGGGTTCTTGGCCAGGTACTGCTGGTGATCTTCCTCGGCATAATAAAACGTGGGGGCGGGCTGGATTTCCGTGGTAATCGCACCAAAGCCCTTCTCCGCCAGCGCTTGCTGGAAAGCCTGCTCTGAAGCCTGTGCCTCAGCCAGTTGCTCTTCACCATAGGTATAGATACACGAGCGGTACTGGGTGCCGAGATCATTGCCCTGGCGCATCCCCTGAGTTGGATCATGCTCTTCCCAGAAGCGGCGCAGCAGCTCCTCAAAACTCACCTTGTTCGGATCAAATACCACCAGTACCACTTCCGCATGCCCGGTTCCACCGCTGCATACTTCCTGGTAATTCGGATTGGGGGTGTGACCACCGGCGTATCCCACAGCAGTGACATACACACCCTCTATTTCCCAGAACAATCGCTCCGCACCCCAGAAGCAGCCCATGCCGAATACCGCCTGCTGCATACCCTCGGGAAACGGTGTGACCATGGAGTGGCCGGACACGAAATGCTTGCCGCTGATAGGCATCGCCTCTGGACGGCCGGGAAGTGCCTCGTCGGCAGTAGGGATCTGGGTCTTGTCGTAGTGCATCAGTTTTCACCTCTAACGTATATGCCACTCAGCAAGCTGGTTATTCACCGGCGAGCATAATACAGCCGCTGGCCTTCATCGGGCGCTGAGTCTGCCACTCGAAATACTGGGCGTCGAGCTTTTCCTCGGCCCGCTCGGCGAGCTGTCGGAACGGGGGGCGCCCCGGATCCACCAGCATTACGCGACCTACCCCGGCACGCATGGCGCGGCGGGTCAGGTTGTACAATAGCCCTTCCAGCTTGTCCCAGAAACAGATATCCGTGCCGATCACCGCGTCAAACTCCGCCAGATCGGCCTGGGTAACTTTCTCATAGCGACACTGCCAGGTCGTAATACTGACGTCGTTGAGCTCAGCGTGGTACTCGGCGAAGGGAAATACACTGGGGTCCGCGTCGAGGGAGGTCACCTTTGCGCCAAACTCCTTCGCGCAGAAGATCCCCCCCAACCCCCAGCCACAGCCGAGGTCCAGTACCCTCGCCCCCTTTTTCAGTGGGTGCTTTTTCAGGTAGTCCATGGTGAGGCAGGAACTCTTCCAGAATTTGTTACCGTGCAGGCTCGCGTCTCCTGCCTCGCGCCGCAAGCGGCGCATATCCGGGTGCGCATTTTTTCGCACGGTCAATCCAAACATCTGACGACTGAGAGAATTGCTTTCTGCCAAGGATCTACTCCCTCCATTGATCGGTTGCTCAGTTAGATGGCGCTTTAATCGGTTTTTTCAACCGGCACGGCAATGAAGGTAACACGATTCCACTGCGGAGCTTTCCACAAAAAGAATGCAGTCCCTGCCAATTCTGTGAAGCGTACCCACCAGAACGGTCCATCGCCTCCATCTGGTCTACTTTTGCTGGAGGGCCTTAGTCGGTAAAGCCGATGCGCTGCAGTCGTCCGATAACAATTAGCCCGCTTCACCCGGATTCTCTGGCGAGAAAGCACAACATGACAAAAAGTATCCGCACATCACTGTTGGCAGCTGCTATTTGCGCTGCGTCGTTAAATGCAAATGCGGTGCCCATCTACCAATCAAACGAAGTCACTCTCTACATGGAGGGTTACTTTACCGCCCACATGGTCAATACCATGGGCAATACCAGCATGCAGAACGGCGCCTCGCGCATCCGCTTCGGCCTGAACGTACCGGCCTACGACAACTGGGACACCGGCTTCAACTTGGAATGGGGTGTTGCAGCCATCAATTCTGCCCAGAACATCGTGATTCAGGGGGACCAGCAGGCGGCGCCAGGGGACAGAAACCAGTCGCTGTTCCTCCGCCAGGGGCATGCCTTTGCCAAGCACCCGAAATGGGGCGAGTTTTCTGCCGGCAAACAGTGGGGCGTGTATTATGAAGTGACCTATATCACCGACTGGTACAACGTATCCGGCGGCCTCGCCAGCGGCACTTATGGCCTGGGCACCGACGGTGGCGTTACCGGCACCGGACGCGCAGACAGCGCTTTCGCATGGCGCAAAGCATGGGAGTTTGAAGCAGGCGAGTTCAAGATCGGTCTTCAAACCGCAAGGCACGTAGCCCAACTGGAAATCGATGTCGAACTGACACCGGATACTCGGCTCGTGTGCCCCCCGAGAGACTGCGAGTACGGCCTCAGCCACGGCATCGCAGCAGTTTACCGTGCGGATATCGGTGACGGCTTCTTTATCGGCGCGGCTTTCAATCGGGTAAAATTGGATATTTCCAGCAACGACGGCTTGCTCTACGACATTTCGGGCGACGAGCCGATATTGATCACCGATGAATTCGCGTTCAACGCCAGCAGTAACGATTGGACCTCCGCCCTGGGTATGTACTACGGCCAGCAAGCCTTCGCCAAAGGGTTTTACGGTGCAGTGGTGTTCCAGCGCTCCCAGAACAACGAACTGGCTCCTCCCGGTTCCGTTGTCGGTATCACCAACTTTTTCGATGCAAAGGGCTCGGAGTCCTTTATGAGTTATACCTGGGGCCGCGATAACTGCTATTCCGTATACGGTGGACACAATTACCTGGTTTCCGATGATCCCGGGTTTGAAGCGGCGCTGGTACGCGGTGACAGATACAAACTGGCTCAGTACTACCTGGGGTTCCAGTACCGCTGGAACGAACGTGTGCGGCTCTACTGGGAAAATGCGATCGACTCCAGTAACGAAGTGGCACAGCCGGTGGTAGATGATTTTATGGCCGTCGGTTTTCGCATCGACATCTGATACGCTTGCGGCTTAACGTAGTTGAATCACCCGGGAGCAGCACACCTTGGGCCGCATGATCCTGTTAATTGCCGTCGGCATTTTCGCCTGGCTGGCAATCCAGAAATTTAAATACAGCCCGCCGGAACAACGGCGCAAACTCATCATTCAGTGGGTATTGATTGCCCTGGCGCTGGCTGCGGTCTTGCTCGCCATTACCGGGCGCCTGCACTGGGTGGGAGCCGCAGTGGCAGTGGTATTGCCGATCGTAAACCGACTCTGGCGCATGTTCGGGCGACACCTTCCCTGGATAGCACCCTTGATCGCGAAGCACGCACAGGCCAAAGCTGAGCGAGACAAAGCAAAGCAAAATCCGGGCGGCGAACAGCAATCCCACTCCGAAAGCGCAAGCCAGAACCCCCGCGAACCCCAGTTAACCCTGGAAGAAGCACGCAAGGTCCTGAGCGTTTCCGCAAATGCGAGCCGTGAGGAAATCATCGGTGCGCACCGCAAACTGATCCAGAAATTCCACCCGGACCGCGGCGGCAACGACTACCTCGCCTCCCGCATCAACGCGGCCAAGGCCCTGCTGCTGAAGCACCTGGACAACTGAGGACTTCAGGCCCGCCGGCACAACAAGTGTACGTAGCGGGCCAGCTGCCGATAGGGATCAATGCGGGAGTACGTCAGCTCCTTCTCGACGATCGCTTCCGCCGGCAACTTGTCGCGCATTTCCGGCGTCATGAAATCGTGGAAACAGCGAATACCACTGTGGGCCACCACCGACAGCCCCGCCTGCTCCACCCAACCCATAACGTCCTCGGGCAGTAGTGGGTTTTTCGGGGTCAAACTGCCCGGATGGCCTCCCCAGTCTCCACTTTGTCGATTGCGATCCAGCTGACGCAGGCTTCCCCGCTGCAGCAAACGAAACTCCAGCGCGCGGCGATTATAAAAAGTCAGGGAAAGGTATCCGGAAGGTTGAAGACTTTCGGCCAGATGCACCAGTGCCTGCTGCGGAGCCTCGAGCCACTCCAGTACTGCGTGACACAATAAAAGGTCCGCCGCGGGAATGCGCGACTCCGAGGAAAGCGACTGCAACGGCAACTGCAGGGTTTGCACCCGCCCTTCGAGCGCGCGCACCTCCACCTGCTCACGGGCCAGTTCCAGCATTGCCGCCGATATATCGGTGAGCCAGACCTGATGCCCCGCGGCCGCCAGATCCAGGGCAAACTGCCCCTGCCCGCCGCCCGCATCCACCACCTTGAGTGTCCGATTTGCATCATCCGCCTGATCGGCGCTCAGGATCGGCGCCAGGTCCCGGTTCAATACCGCGAGGCGGATATCCCCTTTCAGGCCACCGTAAATACGCCTTTTGAAGCGCTCCGCAAGATCGTCAAAGTTGCGATCACCCACGGCGCGGCCACACGCTAACAATCTGCTTTATCACCGGCTACTTGTCCCGCACCTGATCCAGGGAGCGCCCTTCGGCGGCGAGGATGACCTGCAGGGTCCGCGAGCGGAACTCTCGCATGTAAAGCACCCAGATGACGGCCAGGTAGCCGAATACAAACAGGATGGGGTGCACGAACCAGCCCATCACCGCCATGGAGAAATAGAACGATCGCAGGCCGTAGTTGTAGCTGTGCCCCGCCTGATCGATCACTTTTGCGGCACTGATCGCGTAGCGGCGGCGCTCCTCGCGGGTCACCTCCTCCTCGTCTACCGCGGGCGCGGCTCCCAGCAGCACATTGGCAAAGGAATACTGACGCAGCGACCAGGTAAAATTGAAGAACGCGAAGATGTAGATCACGATAAGCACCATGACCTTGAGCTCAAACTGCTCCACCGTTGTGGTCTGGGAAAATGGCAGGCTGCTGAGAACTTCCACCGCGGCACTGTTGGCGGACAGCGCCGTTACCAGACCCGCCAGGATCAGGATGCTGGTGGAAGCGAAGAAGCCGATCACCCGCTCCAGGTTGCTGAGGATGGCCGCATCGGGCATACGCATATCCCGCTCCAGCATGCGCAACATCCATTCGACCCGATACCATTGCATAGAGGACGCCAGGCACCACGCCGTCTTCGCTTTGCGGCGAGCAAACACCGTATAGCCAGCCCATGTCAGGAAAAATCCAGCCAGGCTCCCATAGTCCATCCAGTTCAACGCGCATCCCCCTTTCGACTACATTTATGGCGTCAAAGAATAAAGGCCGAAGTTTCGCACCGATGGCGCAGGTGTCAACACTCTCCTGTCAACCCTGTCATTTCGCCCATCTGGAGCGCTAAAATGGCCGCCGATTTTGCCGGGGGGCCATCCTGAGCCGTCCCGGCAACTGCAACTTACCCACTGGAGCAGTCTTTTGAGCAACGTACACCCCGCATTTGAGCCGATTACCAGTGCCGAGATCGAATCTCTTGGCGTACGTGTGGAAGAGTACCGTCACCGCCGCACCGGCGCCCAGCACCTGCATATTGCCGCCGACAACCCGGAAAACGTATTCCTGGTTGCGCTGCGCACCGTACCGGAAGACTCCACCGGCGTCGCACATATTCTCGAGCACACCGCCCTCTGCGGTAGTGACAAATACCCGGTGCGCGACCCGTTCTTCATGATGATCCGGCGTTCACTCAATACCTTTATGAACGCCTTCACCAGCTCCGACTGGACCGCCTATCCCTTTGCCAGCCAGAACCGCAAGGATTTCGACAACCTGCTGGACGTGTATCTCGACGCGGTGTTTTTCGCCCGCCTCGACCCTCTGGATTTCGCCCAGGAAGGACACCGGTTGGAATTTGCCGACCCGGACAACCCCGATAGTGATCTGGTCTTCAAGGGGGTTGTGTTCAATGAGATGAAGGGCGCCATGAGCTCTGTCACCTCCCAATTGTGGCAGAAACTGAGCAAATATCTGTTCCCCACCACCACCTATCACTTTAATTCCGGTGGCGAACCCGCGGATATCCCTGACCTCACTTACGATCAGTTGGTGAGCTTCTATCGCACCCACTACCACCCCAGCAATGCCATCTTCATGACCTTCGGCGATATCGAGGCGGCAGAGCATCAGGCGGTGTTTGAAGAAAAAGCCCTGCACAAATTCGACCAACTCCACAAAACCGTGGAAGTGGGGCGCGAAAAACTGTACGTGGCACCGGTCCGGGTGGAAGAAAAGTATCCGCTTTCCGGCGAAGAATCCCTGGATGAAAAAACCCATATAGTGCTCGGCTGGCTCCTTGGCGACGTCACCGACCTGGAACAGGCGCTCACCGCGCACCTGCTGTCCGGCGTGCTGCTGGATAACAGTGCTTCACCGCTGATGCACCTGCTGGAAACTACCGAACTCGGACAATCCCCTTCCCCCCTGTGCGGACTCGACGATTCCCAGCGTGAACTGGTATTCGTGTGCGGTATCGAGGGCAGCGAACGGGAGCGAGCGGATGAGCTGGAACAGCAGGTACTCAAGGTACTCGAAGACGTTGCAGAGAACGGCGTGCCCTACGACCAGGTTTCCGCCGCTCTCCACCAGCTGGAATTACAACAGCGGGAAATCGGTGGTGACGGCTACCCCTACGGCCTGCAGCTGATCCTTACCGCACTCACCGGCGCCACTCACCGCGGCGATGCTATCGGCCTGCTGAACATCGATGCCGCGCTGGAAAAGCTGCGCGAGCAGATTCAGGACCCCCAATTTATCGCCAATGCAGCGCGCCAGCTTCTACTGGAAAACCAGCATCGTGTGCGTCTGGTACTTTCCCCGGATTCCGAGCTCGCTGGCCGCGAAGAGGCAGCAGAAAAAGCCCGCCTTGCGCAGGTCAAGGCGACCCTCACCGATGGCGAAAAACAGCAGATCATCCAGACAACCCAAGCCCTCGCAGAGCGCCAGTTGCGCAAGGACGATGAATCCATCCTGCCAAAGGTAGGCGTAGAGGATATCCCCGCGGAGCTGCCCAAGGTCGAGGGCGAAAAAATCGAGCTGAACAATACCCGGGTGACCCGCTACAGTGCCGGTACCAATGGCCTGGTATACCAGCAGCTGGTTGCGACCCTGCCGGATTTCACCGATGAAGAGCGCATTCTGGTCCCCTACTACTGCCAGACGTTGAGCGAGCTGGGCCTCGGCGACAAGAACTATCTCGAAGTCCAGCAGTGGCAGGCCGCAGTTGCCGGCTCCCTGCACAGCTTTACCAGCCACCGCACCAAACTCGACAACCTGGACAGCCAATCCGGGCACTTTATCCTCTCCGGCAAAGCGCTGGCGGCAAATCAGGCGGGGCTGACCGAACTGATGCAGGCCACCATGGAGCAGGTGCGTTTTGACGAACTGCCGCGCATCAAGGAACTGCTGCTGCAAACCCTGGCGCGCCGCGAACAATCCGTTGTCGGCAGTGGGCATGCCCTTGCCATGGCTGCCGCCAGTGCCGGATTCAACCGCGCTGCCTGGGAAGGACACGAGTCAGGCGGCCTGCTCGGCCTGCGCCAGCTCAAGGTCCTGGTCAAGTCCCTCGACAGTACACAGGGACTGGAAGCCCTCGCTGGCAAGTTCAGCGCGATCCACCAGAAAATCCTCAATGCCAACCGCCAGTTCCTGGTGATCGGTGAAGAGGACCGCCTGTCCGACTTTACCGCGGCCCTGAGCCCGCTGGCAAAAGGCGGCGAGCCAACCACCAATCGGGAAGAAGCGCCCTTTACCCCGCGCAAAATCCAGGAAGTGTGGCTGGCCAACAGCCAGGTCAACTTCTGTTCCAAAGCCTACCCGACCGTGCCGATGTCTCACGACGACGCGCCGGCTCTGGCGGTGCTCGGCGGGTTCCTGCGCAACGGTTACCTGCACCGCACCATCCGCGAACAGGGCGGTGCCTACGGCGGCGGCGCCAGCCACGATGTCAACATCGGCGCATTCCGCTTCTACTCCTACCGCGATCCGCGTATGGCAGAAACCCTCCAGGATTTCGATGCGTCGGTGGACTGGCTGCTTAACGAGACCCATGAGGAGTCACAGGTGGAAGAAGCCATCCTCGGTGTGGTGGGCAGCATGGACAAACCGGGCTCTCCCGCCGGTGAAGCGAAAAAGGCTTTCCACTCCAACCTGTATGGCCGCACCCATGCCATCCGCCAGGAGTTCCGCCGCAAGGTTTCCGAAGTCAGCCTGACCGACCTACAACGTGTGGGAGAAACCTACCTGCTGGCAGATAAAGCGAGTACCGCGGTAGTCACCGGCACTCAGGGACGCGACGCGGGCCTGGCGCTGGATCTGCACGAAGAAAAACTGTGACGGCACACGACAAAACGAGAACCGCGAGAAAAGCGCTGTGAACAAGAAAGACGATATTTTTTCCAAACCGCTGGGGGAAGTCGCAGGCTTCAGCTTTGATCAGTCGGTGGTGGAAGTCTTTCCAGACATGATCCAGCGTTCGGTGCCCGGTTACACGACGATTGTGGCCATGATCGGCACTCTCGCCGAGCGCTACGCCCAGGCTGGCAGCCGCTGCTATGACCTGGGCAGCTCCCTGTGTGCGGCGACGCTGGCGATGCGTCACCGCATTCCGGCAGCGGACTGCGAGATCATCGCTGTGGACAACTCACCGGCGATGATCGAGCGCGCCCGCACGGTGCTCGCGGCAGATAGCGCGCAAATCCCGGTTCAGCTGGTATGCGACAACCTGCAGAATGTCGACGTGGAAAATGCCTCTGTTGTGGTGCTGAACTTCACCCTGCAGTTCATTCCCACCAGTGAGCGCGAAGAGATTTTGCAGAAAATTTACGACGGCCTGCGCCCAGGTGGCGTACTGATCCTGTCGGAAAAGGTGGCCTTCTCGGACAGCGATCACCAGGAACTGATGATCGACCTGCACCACTCGTTCAAGGCCGCCAATGGCTACAGCGCACTGGAAATTGCCCAGAAACGCAGTGCCCTGGAAAACGTACTTATCCCCGAGACCCTGTTCGACCATCGTACCCGACTGAAAAATGTCGGTTTCAGTAGCGTCGATGTCTGGTTCCAGTGTTTCAATTTCGCATCCCTGATCGCCATCAAAAAGCGAGATGCCTGAGCAGTACCCATGATTGACTACACACCGCTCTACGCAGGGCTGCAGCATATCCCTGCCCTGCGCCCCTGGCTTACCTCCCTTCCCCAACAGATCGCCGACAACTTGAACCCGGCGCGCTGGGGCGACCTGCCTGACTGGCAGGCGGCACTGGATGCACTCCCGGACATACTGCCCTCCACCACAGAGATAGGTAGCGAAGTACGTATCGGCACCAGTGCAGACGCAACGGCAGAACAAAAGGCCTTGCTCGAATCTCAGCTGCACAAGCTGCATCCGTGGCGCAAAGGGCCCTGGACGGTGTTTGATGTCTTCATCGACACCGAGTGGCGCTCGGACTGGAAGTGGGACCGGGTGGCCCCCCATCTGGATGACCTGAATAACCGGCTGGTGCTCGATGTCGGCTGCGGCAGTGGCTATCACTGCTGGCGACAGTTCGGGGCCGGTGCGCGACGAGTAATTGGTATCGATCCCTCCGCCAAGTTTGTAGCGCAGTTTTACGCTCTGAAAAAATACCTTGGCATGGACAAGCCGGTGGATGTGCTGCCCGTTGGAATTGAAGCCCTCCCCGCCAATCTGCGCGCATTCGACACCACCCTTTCCATGGGCGTGCTGTACCACCGCCGCTCGCCCCTGGATCACCTGCGCGAACTGAAGGAAACGCTGCGCCCCGGTGGCCAGTTGCTACTGGAAACCCTGGTTATCGACGGCGGGCTCGGCGAATGCCTGGTCCCTGAAGGTCGCTACGCCAAGATGCGCAATGTGTGGTTCTTCCCCAGCACGGCCACCCTGGAGAGCTGGTTGCGCAAAACCGGCTTTGTGGATGTGAAAACCGTCGACCTGGACCGAACCAGCCTCGAGGAACAGCGCAGTACCGACTGGATGCGGTTTGAATCCCTGGTGGACTTTCTCGACCCGGAAGATCACAGCAAAACTATCGAGGGCCATCCCGCGCCACTGCGCGCTACCATCACCGCCATCGCCCCCTGACACCAGTATTCCCTGCGTCAGCCGGCAACAAATCAGTGGTTTGTTGTACGGCCCGCAGGCTGCACCAAATAAAATCTCGATTTCCCGCCCCCGTATTGCACAGTCCAGGCCCTTCGGCGAACGTGTACGCCATCGCTTTGCCATGCATGTTTTGCAGGACACAGCGGCCCCATAACTACACTTATATCTGACCCTGTCGGCGCGGTTTCCGCGCGGGCACTTCTGGCGAGAATATTCAGGATCCCCATGAGCATCAGTGTTTTCGAGCTGTTCAAAATTGGCGTTGGCCCCTCCAGCTCCCATACCGTCGGCCCCATGGTGGCAGCGCGCCAGTTCGTGTGCGATCTGGAAGAACGCGGCGACCTGACCAAGACCGAGCGTGTCGAAGTCCATTTGTACGGTTCCCTGGCCCTCACCGGAGTGGGCCACGGAACCGACATGGCGGTACTCATGGGGCTTGAAGGCGAAGCCCCGGATACCATTGATGTGGACGGGATTGAGGGTCGGCTAGCAGGTATCGACAAGCACCAGCAGTTGATTCTGAACGGGCTGCGCGCAATCCATTTTGAACGGGACCGCGATCTCCTGTTCCACAAGGAAGAATTCCTGCCACAGCACTCCAATGGCATGACATGCAAGGCCTTTGCTGGAGAGGAAATGCTGTTTGAGCGCAGCTATTTCTCCATCGGCGGCGGCTTTGTTCTGTCGGACGTGGACTTTGAAAACAGAGAACAGATCGCCACCCTGCTGCCCTATGACTTCAGCTCCGCCGAAGAGTTAATGTCACTGTGCGAGCGACACGGCTGGACCATTGCGGAACTGGCCATGGAAAACGAAAAAGCCTTCCGCAGTGAGCAGGAAATCAAGGATGCCCTGTGGCATATCTGGGAGGTGATGGAAGCGTCGATAGAACGGGGATGTCACCAGAGTGGCGTTTTACCCGGGGGACTGGGTGTGCGCCGACGCGCCGAGGAGCACTACCGGGAGCTCTCCAAGCAAAGTGATGAGGAAAGACGCCGTGGTTTGTCGATCCTGGACTGGGTGAGCCTGTACGCACTGGCCGTGAATGAGGAAAATGCAGCGCGCGGCCGTATTGTTACCGCGCCCACCAATGGCGCCGCCGGCGTCATTCCAGCGACCATCGCCTACTACGTACACTTTGTGCACGACCCTCAAGAGCACGGCGACCTCAAGGATCAGGTGGTTGAATTCATGCTCACCGCTGGCGCCATCGGCATGCTGTTCAAAAAGAATGCGTCGATTTCCGCTGCGGAAGTAGGCTGCCAGGGAGAGATTGGCGTGGCCTGCTCCATGGCCTCCGCGGGGCTGGCCGCCGTTCAGGGCGGCAGCAACCAGCAGATCGAAAATGCCGCCGAGATCGGCATGGAGCACAACCTCGGGCTGACCTGCGACCCCATTGGCGGGCTGGTCCAGGTGCCCTGTATCGAGCGCAATACCATGGGCGCAGTGAAAGCCATCAATGCCGCGCGTCTCGCCCTGCGCGGCACAGGTGCGCATATCGTACCGCTGGACAGCGTGATCGAAACAATGCGCCAAACGGGCATCGATATGCAGAGTAAATACAAGGAAACGTCCCTTGGTGGACTGGCGGTAAATGCCGTTAACTGCTGACGTACAGCCTTGCTACCGCACAAGCCAGCCACTCCGAAAGGCTAACCCGGTACTCCGTGCCGGGTGTACACATCAAAGCGCCCGGACTTTCCCTCGAAGCGCAGATTCGGTTTTGTTTCCGCCAAATCTGGCGCCAGGCGCGGTCGCTTGACCACCGTGCGGTAATAGCAGGCAGCGAGCGCTGGCGCCAGCAGAGCGTCGGCGTCCTCATCACTGCCTACCAGTTGGTGGAACGCGACCATTTCCTTTTTTACCTTGGCGCTTTTGTCACGACTGGGAAACATCGGATCCAGGTAAATGACCGGTATCGATTCGGCGCCCTGCTCTGCCAGCCAGGCAGCCGCACTTTCCACGCGCGGCTCCAGCCGCATCAGCCCGGCAATGGGCGCCAGCTCTCTGTCCGTTTGCGCCGCTCGCTGCAGGCGACGCAGGCCGTCTTCCAGCAGCGCATAAACCACCGGGTTCCGCTCCAGCATACGCACCTCACAACCCAGTGAAGCAAGCACAAAAGCATCCCGTCCCAGACCCGCGGTAGCGTCCAGTACCTGCGGGTAAAAACCGCTGCGCACCCCGATCGCCTTGGCGATCTGCTGGCCCTTGCCACCGCCAAACTTCCGCCGATGCGCCGCGGCACCGGTCACAAAATCCACGGCTACCGGCCCCGGCGCCTTGCGTCCGGTCGCACACAGTTGCAACTGCTCGCCGCACTTGAGAACAAAAGGTCGATCTTCGATCCGCTTTTCCGGTGATTCACCGAGAAACGGCAGTTCCAACTGCGCCGCGAGCGCTTCGCCACTCGCACAGAATTCCGCCGTCGCGGCAGTCACGGCCAACTGCATGTTATCGGGCATGGTGGGAGACATGCTGCAGGGTATCCATCGCTAAAAGCGGGGAATTTAACCGGGATGGCTCAACCATTCCAGTGCTGCGGCTTCCTCCTCGACGGGAAAGGGGCGCACCTCTGCCGCGACAAAGTGATTCAGCAGCTGCGGCATAAAGCCCAGCAACGTGCTGTCTGAAAGCACGGCTATACGGTGTAGGTGACGGTGCTGGTTGCGGGTAAACACACAATGGGAAACCAGTGCGGCAAAGTTTTGCCAACCCCGGTAGTGACGGGCGTCAATCAATAACCCCTGGAGATATCCGTGCTGGCAGATCACCGGATCAACCTGTGCCGCCAGTGCGCGAAACTCTGCCGGCCTCAGGTCCGCCACCGGGCGGATCTCCAGGATATCGTGGTCGTGATGCCAACAGTGCTCGATCATCGCCTGACAAAAACTCGTAACTACTTTATCAATGGTAGAAAAGAAAAAGGCCGCGAACCAGTCGCGGCCTTGTCTTCAGGTGACGCCCAGCAATCAAACAATTATTACTGGGGCTCCTCGTCCGTTTTTTCTTCGTCGCCACGAAGCTTGTCCATGGCATCCTCGGCGGCGTCTTTGGTCGCTTCACCCGCGTCTTTCAATGCATCGCCGGCATCGTCGGCGGCATCCTTGATCACATCACCAGCGTCTTCCGCCGCGTCCTTGACCGCCTCACCGGTATCCCGGGCGGCGTCCTTGGTTTCATCCATCAAGCTGCTGTCTGAGCCTTGCGGATCATCGGTGGTTGGCGCTACGTCATCGCTCTCCTGAGGCATGGTCGGATCTGAATCCATGTCCGGTGGCGTGGATGAGTCTGGCATGGTGCTTTCGTTGGCGGGTTTCTCCATATTGTCGTAGGCATCACCGACGGAGTCGTCCGATTTCTGCGACATAAAGTACCCGATGATCAACAGCAGAATAATCAGTGGTAACAGTAATTTCTTCATATACCCAATGACCCCTGGTCGGTTGTAGAGAGTTCAGAACGAGTGGACTCAACCCTGCGGTTGCATAGCCCTGCGGCTATTGGGCCCTATCGCTACTGGTTGACGCTGCTACAGGTTTCGCAAAAACCATCATCACGGAAGAAGGCGGCGCCAATACTGATAAGAATAATCTTCAACTGGCGCAATTCAAGGAACATTGTTCCGGCATTCAAGTATTAATCGTTCTATGCAGACCGGGGCATATTTGGAGGGGGTCTATATCGACGAGTGTGAGAAGTCCTGAAGGGGCGTGAGGAGGTATCGTTCAGCTGACTACCCCTGATAATAGCGATCCAGTTGCCCCAATAAGCTGGCCGCGTCCGCCCCCATCACCGCGGCCTCGCAACTGGATAGCTGCAAGCGGCCCTGGGTGTCCGCTTTGGCAAAGATCAAATAATGTTCGCCGCGCTCAAGCTTGCGGTCGCAGTCATCCAGAGTCAGTCGGAAGGCGACAAGGTTGGTGGGCGCGCCCTTCCAGATTCTTTCCGCAACACCGGAATATACGTAACCGAGAATGGCCACCATACCCGGCTCAGAAAGCGCATTGTCGATCATGCGGTGGACCCCGGTGATCTTTACCTGCGCCACCAGCTCCGAGGTTGCAATGCGGTCCTGCACCGTGGAATCCAGCGACTCCGAACCATCATCGTATGCAGTACTTTCGGCATCGGCCTGATGGGAACCGCTGGCAAGCGCCGCAGAGGATGCTTCGGCATCTACCGACTCGGCATGTACTGACACTATTGGCGAAAGCAGGCTCAGTAGCAGAGCGAATTGAAGCGCGAGTCTCGCCGAACCCCAACCCCGAACTAGGAAGGACATACTCGGCATAACTTTCCCCTGTCATTAATTCCGCGCAATAAAAAAGGGCGCCGAAGCGCCCTCTTATCTTGCTACTGAAGCGGAAGTAATTCCAGCTCCACACGACGGTTGGCCTGACGACCGGCGTCGGAATCATTGCTTGCGATGGGATAACGCTCGCCGTAGCCCACTGCCTGTACCCGGCCAGCGGCAACGCCACGGGTAGCAAAGAAGTTGGCAACGGATTCGGCGCGACGCTCACTCAGATTCTGGTTGGTTACGTCGGAGCCAGTGCTATCGGTGTGGCCGCTAACGCGAATCGCAGTCTTGTCAAACTCCTTCAGTACCAGCACCACAGAGTCCAGGGTGTCGTAGAAATCGGAGCGGATTTCGAAGCGGCTGGTCGCGAAGGTAATGTTGCCCGGCATGATCAGGCGGATATTGTCGCCCTCACGCTGAACACGTACACCAGTGCCTTCCAGACGCTGGCGCAGAGCCATTTCCTGACGATCCATGTAGTAGCCGATACCACCGCCGATGGCCGCACCGCCCAGTGCGCCAGTGATGGCACCCTTCTTGCGATCGCTCTTACTGGAGGTTGCCGCGCCAATAATGGCACCAGCGACAGCACCAGCGCCTGCGCCTTTGGCGGCATTGCTGGTTTTACTTTCCTGGGTGTACGGGTCCAGGGTGGTACAACCAACCAGTGAGCCCAGGGCAAGAATTGCTACCCATTTTTTCATTTAAGCTTCTCCTAACGCTTTTATTGATAACTGGGAAATATCCGGCTATTGATCCCAGTATCACTCGCAGTAACTGACTGTAAGCTGAACCGGGTTCGCCATGGGCACGAAGACTATGCGCAAAGTCTCTACAGGTCTACTGCCTATTTCCCAAATTTGACGTGTCGTGCATTCTGGCCGTGGCAGGTACAACAGCACACACTTTTATTCACCTACTACGATGACGACTACCACACTCATGTGAAGTTCTCTGGGGTATTCACACTGGTGATTTCGAGCTCTGGTGCCACGCACCGTGCACTACTGGTGTAATCCGGTGTAATTCACTCTTCCACAGGATCTGTGGATAACTTTGTGTATGGATCTGAAAAAGCTTACCCGAAGCCGCACAAACGCTTGCTCCCAGCAATTTGGGCACTTTTTGGCCCATAGCTTTTACCCCTTTAAAATCAGTACTTTACGAGATTTTTCGACCTTTCCGTACCAACTAAACGGGCCGTGTCGGATAAATTCACAGCCCCCCTCTCCATGTGGAAAAAAACTTGTCAAGGCTTGACGAGGGCTGAAAAAACGAAATTTCGGGGTTTTCCAGAAATTGAGGTAGAAAAACGCGCATCGTTGAAAAAGTGGGAAGCACAAATAATGAATCCGGCCGAAAAGTACGCCAACGCCTTAATAGTGTGGTGGCTTTTCGTCTCCCGGGTTGCCGCCCTTCTGCACTTCAAATGACAGGTCTTGATATTTCTCTGTCACCTCTTTCATCCGCCCTACCAGGGCACGAATCTGCGCATCCTGGGCGGCAATCACATCATTAAGCTCGGCCAGGGTGTCTTCCTGAAAAGCGAGCCGGGTCTCAAGCTCGTCTACTCGCGCAGAAAGCTGATCGTAATCTGTACTCATTATTCACCTCTTGGGTACATAAGCCCTCTTAGAGAAGGCTGTACAGGCAGTTCTTCAATCCAACCGCACGCTGATCCATAAACAGGCTCTGCCCCATGCGGGAGGTGACATATCCAAATCCCAGCTCTGCACGCGGGTCGGCGAAGCCGACGCTGCCGCCCGCCCCCGGGTGTCCGAAACCGGCTTCACTGCCAAAGTGCAGATCTTCAGCAACGGCGGACTTCAGGAAACCACAGCCAAAGGCGACGTCGGCCTGCAAAATGGCGTCTTGCCCGCGGCTCTGTTCTGCCGTTGCCTCTCGCAGAAGCGCCTGCGGGAGTAACCGGGGCGCCTCAGCGGCGAGATCACCGTAGACAGTCGCCAGGTCTCTCGCACTGAAGTGGCCGTTGGCAGCGGGAATCAGCGCACTGCGCCACTGTTCGCCGTTGGTCCCCATCATCAGCGATACCGGATTGGTAAATGCAGTGGCCACTGGCCCCTGGCGGTCTTCCTTGATGGAGCGACCGATGGCGTTATCGCGCAATTCCGGCAGTGGTTTCTTGAGGGGGCCAACGTCGGCAATCTCAGTGGAGCGGTGGCCGACGGCACCGAAGCCACCGTCCAGCTCCAGCGGATCCGCTATACCGGCACGGTAAAGCGACATCAGCGGCTGGCCGCTGGCTTTTTCAATCAGTCCCCCGACCGTCCACCCGTAAAGGAAGGGTGCATAGCCCTGCTGGCTGCCGGGCTGCCACCAGGGTTCTGTGGCGGCGACCTGCTCCAGTGCCGCGGGCCAATCGTAAATCAGGTCATCCTTCACCCGCTCGCGGAACGCGATCACCCCGGCACGGTGACAGAGCAGCTGGCGACCGGTGATCCCGGACTTGCCGGCAGCGGCAAACTCGGGCCAGTAATGCGCAACCGGCAAATCCAGGTCCAGGTTACCCGCGGCAACCTGCTGCAGAGCGATCAGCGCGAGGACCCCCTTGGAGGAGGAAAATACGTTGGCGAGGGTATCTTCCTCAAACGCCCGTGTACCGGCGCGATCTGCACTCCCCGCCCACAGCGAGGCAACCACTTCCCCCTGATGCACGGCACAGAAAGAGGCGCCGACATCGCCGTAATCGCGAAAGTTGGTGGCGAAAGCATCATATAGGGCTTCGAAGCCCGGAGCGCAGTATCCCTGTATATCCATTGGGGTCAGCTACCAGTATCTGTAGGAGTTGATGGCGGAATGGCCTCTGGAAGGAGGCGGCGGGTTGAACGGAGCGCAAGGATAGCGGATAGCAGCGAGGCTGTTAAGGCAGCCCCGGGACTATCTCCGGCCGTCCTCGTCCAGGGTGTAGAGAGTACCCGCGGGCCGATCAATCTTCGGTAACTGGCTCAAAGTCTTCCAGCTTGTATCCGCAATGCTTGCAGAACTCGGAATCAGCATCGTGCCCCGCCCTGCCGCAATTGTGGCAACGCGCCAGCTGCTTTTCCCGCCCCAGCTCGTGAGCCAGTTCGGCAGTGACGATGCCAGTGGGCACTGCAATGATGGAGTAACCGATCAACATGGTCATGGATGCAATCGCCTGCCCAAGCGTGGTCTGGGGGGTAATATCGCCATAGCCCACGGTGGTGATGGTGACGATCGTCCAGTAGATACTTTTGGGGATACTGGTGAACCCGTGCTTGGGCCCTTCCACAATAAACATGATGCTGCCGAAAATGATGCACAGCACAAGTACACTGGAATAAAACACGAGTATCCGTCGACGCGCCTGCCACAGGGAGCGCACCAGCAGGTTGGCGTCACTCAGGTAACGTACCAGCTTCAGGATCCGGAAGATTCGCAGCACCCGCAGCAGGCGGATCACCATCAGGTAAGTGGCGCCGGTAAATATCAGCGCCAGATAACTGGGGAGGATTGCCAGCAGGTCTACCACGCCATAAAAGCTGAATACGTAGGCCCGGCGGTCATTTGCGCAGTAAATCCGGGTCAGGTACTCCACCGTAAACAGCGCGGTGAAAAACCACTCCAGGCGAAAGAAAATCTCCCCGTAGCGCACCCACCAGCTCTCCACCGACGCGAGCAGGACCAGCGCGACACTGAGCAGGATGGTCCAGATAAGCACCACATCAAAATATTTGCCGGCCGGCGTGTCGGTGCCGAATATCACTTCATTGAGCCGCTTGCGGACACCTGTCAGGGCCATTCAGTCTTTTCCTTGTGTCTTTGAATGGAGGAATTCCCGTCATTTTAGCCGACCGGGCCCCGGTTCCATCAACCTCGTTCTGCAAAGCCTACACCGGTAACTGCCCACGGAGCCTTTATCTGCCCAACGCGCTTCAGCTATCCTTGCGCGGCATGAAAGTAACCAATACCTGTAAAGCACGATTATGAGTGACAAAAACCGGCTTGTTTATTCCACAGACCGCGGCCGTATCAAAGAGTCCGCACCGACAGAAAAACGCCATCAGGGCGACGGCATCGTCCGTATCCAGAGAGAAACCAAGGGCCGCAAGGGCAAAGGCGTGACCTGTGTCAGGGGCGTGGACGGCACTGACGGTGAGCTGAAGCTGCTGCTGGCGGAACTGAAAAAGCGCTGTGGTTGCGGTGGCGCCCTGAAAGATGGCGTCATTGAAATTCAGGGCGATAAACGGGACGAGATCAAGGCAGTTCTGGAGGCCAAGAGCTACAAGGTAAAGCTGGCCGGAGGCTGATAGCCTCCGGCCAGAACGCCGGCTTTCTGGACAAGACGTCTCGGATTACAGCGTTCCAGCGAGTCGCAGGGGCTTCACTTTGCGGCGCCCCTCCTCTTTCAGACACAGCTGCAACAATTTCGCCAATACCAGGTGATATCCCTCACACACTACAGCACTGGCATTTTTACAGCGCAACTCTATCGCCTGCAGCTCTCCAGCCAGGTCTCCTCCTCGGGCCTCGGCCACGCCACTCGGATCTCCAGCACCGCAGGCCGCCAGCTTCTCCAGCAACGGCGCCGCTAGAAGCGCAGATTCATCGCCGGCGATCCTGAGGACCTCGCGAATCTGCTGTACCGCCAACTGGGTGTATTTCTGCAGCAGCGACGGGGGGATCTCATTCCCGGGCAGGCATTCAATCAGCTCGCACACCAGATCGCCGTAGCGGTCGAGGGTATTGAGCGGCTCGCGCATACGCTCAAAGCCCTGCAGCTGCGCCAGCGCGGCATCCGCATCGCTGCGCTCACCGCCACCCAATCCACTCACCGTCCCCTGGATACGCTGAAAGAACATCTGATGCAACTGCTGGCGCTGCTGCATACACTCCTGGATCCGCGCGCGATTGTCTTTGCGCGATGCTTCGGCGGCAGAAGGCGTGGTTCCGCTCAGTTCGAAGCGGCGCGGATCCACCCGCACATTGGCTCGCACCAGTGCCGCGCCCAACTGGATCCGCGAGCCACTCAGCTGCAATTGCGCCAAGCGCTGCTCCTGCTCCTGAAGATCCACCAGACGCGAGCGCAACCAGTCGATGGTGTCCTGCAGCCCGAGCTCCGCCAGCTCCGCATTTTGCGGGCCCTGCAGCGGCAGGAAGTCCCGCGGGATCACCCGGTTAAAGTACTCTGACAGCACCTGCTGCGCTTCCTCGGTTTCCTTACTTGCTGTCAACAGCAGACTGTTTTCCACCGCGCGACAACTTTCCTCCGTTCCAATACGGCTTGCGCGCCCGCACAGCTCGTCGAAATCGGTAAACAATTTCTGTACAGAAAAGTCCACCCGCTGCAACAGTGCCGATAGCTGTCGCGTCTCTGCCGCAGCGATTCGGTCGTGTCCGGCAGGCTCAGTCGGCAGCCAGGAGTCAGTATCTTCAGCCATTGCCATATCGATACTGGTGCGGGTTGCCTCTTCCAGATTGCGGTAAAGCCAGCGTATAGCACGTGGAATATCTGCCAGACGCTTGCCGGTAACCTGTGCTTCACGGTTGATCTCGCCACACACCAGGTCCGCATGCACCAGTTGATTCCATCGTTCGGCAAACTGCGCAAATTCTTCGCTGCCAATCATTTGCGCCGCGGCGAGATCCGCGCGGGCTTCCAGCCTGCGGGCAACAGCGCCACTGGTCACGCGGTGCACCCCCTGCAAGCGATCCAGCACCGGCACCAGCGCTAACCCGCAAGCGGACAGCAGTTTATGCAGAGGTTTAAGCGCCGATATACGCGGGGCAGTTGGCTCATCCCCGGCGCTGAGCAAGGTTACTTCCCGCTCCAGCGCGTCCTGCCAGAACTTCAGTCGCTGTGCCGTGGTCATTGAAAGGTGCGTACAGGTGCGCATCAGCGCTCCCTGATGATAGGACAGTGCACGTGCAACGAGCGCCACTACATCACCGCCATTCAGTGTGGCCACTGCGCCGAGCCCCAGCCGCAGAGTGCGCGGCCCACCGGGCTGCCGGGTCACTTCAATTTCCGAGCCTGCCGTCACCTCAAGCGGAGTACTTTTTGCCCCCGGCGCAGCAGCGAGGTTTTTCGGCCCCGGCTGCTTGCCGGCGATACTCAGTCCGGATCTTGCCTCCAGTACCTCAAGCAGCAGGAACAAACCCGGCGCTTCAGATTTGCGAATGCTGACCGCAGCGGTGTGTTCGGACTCCGCCAGCGCCCGCCAGCGAGCGGTAAAAAACGGATATACCAGCAATGTGCCTACAAACCCCGTAAGCAAGAGCTGGATCAATGCACTGATAACGGTGCCCGCGCCGAAAGTGCCATCCATAACCGCGGCAGGTAGTGCCCACAGCGCCATTCCTATGGAATAGATACAAAAGAACAACAAAGCGGTAAACAGGGCCGGTACCAGTGCCGCGCTGACGAGGCCCGGGAGCATCGCCAGCCGCTGGGCCATGGAATCGAAACCGGCGCTCTCGCTGGTGAACAGCTCTTCCAGTTGCGCACGTACCGCGGAGGCCTGTCGCTCGCGAGGTGCCGGCGTATCGCTGGTTGATTGGGGTGGTTTTTGGGTGGGCTCTGGCCGAACTTCCGCTTGCGCAGCTGGTGCCACCTTTTTGCCGGAATTTTGAACAGGCGTTTGCGCGGTCTTTTGCGCAGATTGTTGCCGGGCTATCTCTTGAGTCGCCGGCTTCGCATCACCGGAGCGCCCGCCTTGAGCACCGGACTCTTTGCGCGCCTTGCGCTTTTGTGCAAATTGCAGACGGGCCAAGATCGCGCGGTTGTCGAACTTACCGGCGGGGTGAACTTCGATTTTCAGGCCGATCTGTTGTAGCTGGGTACGATACTGGACAACCTGCCCTGGAGAGAGTTGATCCTTGATCACCCACCCCTTTAGGAAAAGCTTGCGCGCCTGCTCGGCACTGACCGAGAAGGTTGCGGCCACCTCCTGCAATACTTCGGCAGGTGCTTTCGCACGCAGGGTTTTACCTGCAGATACAATCTGGAATTTTTGTTGGCCTGACATGAAATACTCACCGCGCGAGGTTGGCTGTTAACCCAGCGGTGAGCCTAAAAGATTCACCAGCGGCGGAGTGCGTACTGGTTCTCAGGGAATTCGGCAATATGGGACATGATTCCGGTTTACCAACCGGGATCACAGTCACTGGCGGAACGATGTCTCATTTGCTCGAGGAGCTAGGTCCTGCCCGCCCTATTCCATGTGCTCTCCCGGGATATGCGGGCCACCCTGCCAAACATCCGGTTCTATCCCGGGGATGTGGTGCTGTCGAGCATCGAATACCGGTTCAGCTATGCCACGATTCCGTTGTGTTTCGTAGTCCGCAAATACCTTGATTGCCACGCCGGACAACAACAGAATCGCGAGCAGGTTGGCAGAAGCCATAAAGCCCATGGACATGTCCGCCATATTCCACAGCAGCTGGAAGTTGTCGGAGCTCCCACTCCAGGCCACCCAGGCGCCGAACAGGATAAAAACGATGTACAGGAACCGGTAGCAGAATATGGATACCCGCGTATGCCAAAGATAGAAGATATTGGTTTCGGCATAGTAGTAGTTGGCGATCACCGAGGTAAACGCAAAGAAAATCAGCGCGATCGCAATAAAGCTGCTCCCCCAGCTGCCCACCTCACTGGCCAGCGCCGCCTGGGTAAGCGTCACGCCCTCCATGGCGCCACTCAGTTCGACGTTGCTCAGCAGAATAAGCGCCGCTGTGGCGGTGCAGATCAGCATGGTATCGAGAAATACCGAGGCCATCTGCACGTAACCCTGCACGACCGGGTGTTTCACATCGGCAACCGCGCCTACGTTCGGCGATGAACCCATACCCGCTTCGTTGGAAAACAGACCCCGTTTGATACCGTTGGCCACCACCGCACCAAACGCGCCCGCCCCCGCCTCATGCATACCAAAGGCATTGGCAAAGATCAGGCTGAAGACCTCGGGAATACGCGAGATATTGGTGGCAATCACAAACAGCGCGATGGCGATGTAGGCCAGCGCCATGATCGGGACAACGATACCGGCGAATCGACCGATCGATTTGATCCCGCCAAATACGATCAACCCCGCCAGAACGGCGATTAGCACGCCCACAACAAGCGGGTTGATCCCCCAGGCCGAGTGAATCGCCTCGGACATGGCATTGGCCTGCACGGCGTTGAAGAAAAAGCCAAAGCAAATAATAAGGAAGACAGAAAAGACAATGGACAGCCATTTCCAGCGCTTGCCGAGCCCCTTGTCGATGTAATACGCGGGGCCGCCGCGAAAGGTGCCCGCTACCTCGCCTTGCTCCTTGAAGACTTGTGCGAGGGTATTCTCCACCAAGCTGGTGGCCATACCCACCATGGCTACCAGCCACATCCAGAAAATGGCGCCGGGCCCACCGGCGGTAATTGCTACCGCCACACCGGCGATATTACCTGTGCCCACGCGGGCTGCCGCGCTGGTGGCAAAGGCCTGAAAGGACGATACCGCGTCATCATGCTCCTTGTGGAAACTGTGCCCCATCACCCGCAGCATGTGGCCGAAACAGCGAAACTGCACAAACCCCATGCGCACCGTGAAATACAGACCCGCAGGCAGTAGCGCCGCGATCAGGATACCCAGCCACCAGTATCCGCCCAGGCCGCCCCAGGTGAGGCTGTTTCCCCAACTGATCAGAGATGCCAAGCCGTCCAATAACCCCTGCATACCGCTCTCCGCCATAGTAATCCACCCCCGGGTTTCTCCCAGGGGCGGCTGGCGCCGAATGACGCGACTACATTAAGACTAGCAGCCGATTAGAATCGTGTTGCCGCACTCGCGTGCCAGCGTACAATGCGATCATTCACGCCAGCCGGATGTATTACACAGGCGACAGGAGGAATGACTTTGACCCCACTGGATACCCCATCAAATGACGCACCGGAACAGGCGCCATACGGCAGCTGGCGCTCTGCGATCAGCGCCGATTTGCTCACCGCCGGCAATGTTCGCCTGGGTGAAGCGCGCCTGTTTGAAAACCGCGCCTACTGGCTCGAATCCCGGCCAGCAGAAAAAGGCCGTTCGGTACTGGTGGAGTATGATCCGCAATCCGGGCGTCGCGACCTGTTGCCCGCGCCACTCAGTGTGCGCTCCAAGGCGCATGAATACGGCGGAGGCAGTTATACCGTTGCCGATGGCTGGGTCTATTTCGTCCTCGCGGCGGATCAACGAATCTACCGTATGCCATTAAATGGCGAGGTGCCTGAACCGCTTACCCCGGAAGACAATATCCGCTATGCCGACCTGATCGTCGACCAGGCCCGGCAGCGACTGATCTGTGTACAGGAAGACGAGTCGCAAAGCGACCGCGAGGCAATCGCCCGAATTATCGCTATCGATCTGCAAGGTAAAGAGACCGCAGATGAAACGGCCCCCTTCGAAATCATTGCCGAGGGTGCAGATTTCTACTCCAACCCGGCAATCAGCCCGGACGGCAAACAGCTCAGTTTTCTCCAGTGGCATCACCCGGATATGCCGTGGGACGCCACGGACCTTATGCTTGCTGACCTCAATGCCGACGGGACATTGGGCAAGGCCCGCCGTGTCGCCGGCAATGGCAACGAGTCCATTTTCCAGCCACAGTGGTCTCCCGGCGGCGACCTCTATTACGTTTCCGACCGCAGTAACTGGTGGAACCTCTACCGCCTGGGTAGCGATGCCCCCATCTGGGAAAAACCGGCGGAATTCGCCACGCCCCAGTGGGTGTTCGGCATGTCGACTTACGGTTTTGTTTCCGAGGAACAGATATTCTGTACCTTCACCCAAAACGGGCTCTGGCAACTCGCCATCATCGATCTGAAAAACGGCTCATCGGAACTGGTGCCGCACCCCGGGTGCGATTTCGAGAGTATCAGCTGTGCACCGGGCAAAGCGCTGATGATCGCAGGCAGCGCAGACTCGCTACCGGAAATTACACTGTATTCCGTGCAAACCGGGCAGTTTCAATCCATTGCCCAAAGCGGCAACCTAGCCCTGCCGACATCCACGTTTGCACGTGCACAACCGGTCAGCTTCCAAGTCGGGGAACGGGAAGTGCACGGGTTTTACTACCCCCCCACCAATCCCGGGTTCAGCGCGCCACAGGGCGAGCTGCCGCCGCTGATCGTATTCAGCCACGGTGGCCCCACTGGCGCCACTTCCGCCGCACTCAACCTCAAGATCCAATACTGGACCAGCCGCGGTATCGCCATCCTGGATGTCAATTACTCCGGCAGCACCGGCTACGGCCGCGACTACCGCGACCGACTGGCAGACAACTGGGGAATTATTGATGTAGAGGATGTGTGTGCCGGGGCTGAATACCTGGTAAAGAAAGGCCTTGCAGACCCACAGCGCCTGCTGATCAAGGGTGGCAGTGCCGGCGGCTACACTGTACTTGCGGCCCTCGCCTTCCACGATACCTTTTCTGCCGGTGCCAGCCACTACGGTATCGGCGACCTCACCACACTCGCGCGGGATACCCACAAGTTCGAGTCCCGCTACCTGGACAAACTGGTTGGCCCCTGGCCGGAAGCCGAATCCGTATACCGGGAGCGCTCACCCATCGAGCACATCGAAAAGCTCAACTGTCCGGTAATCTTTTTCCAGGGCATGGAAGACAAGGTGGTGCCACCAAACCAGGCCGAGGCCATGGTAGACGCACTGAAAGATCGCGGCCTGCCGGTGGCCTACATCACCTTCGCCGAAGAAGGACACGGATTCCGCAGCGCCGACAGCATCAAGATGGCTTTGGAAGGAGAGCTCGAGTTTTACAGCCGCATCTTTGATTTTCCCCTGCCCTCACCCGGCCCCGGTATCGATATCCATAATCTCAAGGAAACCCCCTGATGGGACGCTGGAGACCGCCGCGTCCGCGCGGCTCACGCTACATTACCCCGGAAGGCGCGCAGCGTATGCGCGCGGAAGTGAAGTTTCTGTGGGAACAGGAGCGCCCACGCGTTACCCAGGCCGTGAGTGATGCCGCCAAGCTCGGGGATCGCTCGGAGAATGCGGATTATATCTACGGCAAGAAACGCCTGCGGGAAATCGACAGCCGGGTACGCTTTCTGACCAAGCGTCTTGAAGAGATTACCGTGGTGGACCGGATTCCAGACGACCGCGACAAGGTTTTCTTCGGCGCCTGGGTGACACTGGAAGACGAAAACGGCAAGGAAGTGAAATACCGTATCGTCGGCCCGGATGAGTTTAATGTGAAGGAAGGTTTGATTTCGATGGACTCCCCTGTCGCTCGCGCCCTGCTTGGAAAGCGGATCGACGATGAAGTGGAAATCCAACAGATGGAGCAGTGGGTTACCTATTACATCTGCGAGATCGAATACCCGGAAACTGCCCCGGAAAGTTAATCTCGCCTCTATATCTGCGCACGCCAGTTTTCCAGTCCCTGTCGCGTGTCGATGTCAATGGCGGCGCGGGGCATTGGACAATCCACGATCGACAGCTCGCCGCTGTTCAGCAGAAGGCGAGCTCCCCGGTCTCCATCAAGCTTTTGCAACAAAGACAAGTGTGGCGTCCCGAAAACCGCGGGCACCCCACGTCGGTCGCCATATACGCCACAGACAATATTCTGACCATCAAACTGTGAAAGCAGTGCCGCAATATCTTCTCGCTGGATCGCCACCTGATCTGCCAACAGTATCATTACACCATCAAATTTTGAGGCCAGCGCAGCGACCCCTACCGCAATGGAGTGGCCAAGTCCACGCCGCCACGCCTGATTGTGAATCAACTGCAGACCGCGCAACTCGCCACCCAGTACTGCTTCCTCAATCTCGTTATGCCAGGCACCGGTCACCGCATACGTCTTCGCCACCATTCCATGGAGCTGGTTGACGACCCCCTGCAACATTGGCGCGCCGTCAATCATTGCCAGATGCTTGCAGCCGCGAAACCGGGAAGACTCTCCGGCGGCCATAATCAACGCGGCAATTTTGATGTCATGCATGAGGAAGAATTCCGCTGATCGAGCGACCACTCCCCTGGTTCAGCACCGCCTGACATTCAGCGAGGATCGAAAGTGCGATGGTTTCCGGCAGATCGGCGGCGATCTCCAGCCCGGCGGGACCGGCAATTGTCGGAGATTGTCCGGTCAGGTCAATCCCAGCTTTGGTAACGATGCGATCGCGGCGACTACGGGGACCGAGAAGGGCAAGATAATGGAGTGCTGTGCCATGCAGCACTGACAATGCGCTGGCATCCAGCTCAATGTTATGGCTCATCAAGACTACAGCATTCACTTTCAGGCTACGTACAAATTCCGCCAGCGAATCCACTGGACAGTTCAGCAATTCGTCCGCAACAGGGAAATACTCACGCCGGGCATTGGCCGGGCGGGGATCCCATACGCTGATCCTCCACCCCAGCTGATGCCCCATTGCCGCCAGAGGTCTGGCGTCAATGCCGCCGCCAACGATCAACAAATGGGGCGGCGGTGTTATACCGGTACACAACCAAAGGCTCTCGCCCTCCTCTATCAACCGGGCGCGTACACGGAAGGATTCGACAGCCGACGAATCACTCTCCGTAAAATGCGTCTGGCTTTCATCGCCAACAACGTCGGCTTGGTTGCCAGGGATATATTGATAGTAGGAACCTGAGCGAAACTCCCGAAGTGCGGCATACACACGATCCAGTTCAAGATACTGGTTTGCTGCGTGCACGGGCTGCAACAGGATATGTACCGTACCGCCACAGCCAATTCCCAATTGAAAGGAAAGATCATCCTCGTCACTGCCGTCATAGGTCAGGGTGATCGATTGACCGCTGTGCATCACCCGGCGAGCCTGCTGATGTATATCGGATTCCAGGCACCCACCACTCAACATACCGAGTTGATGGCCGTCCGCACTGAATAACATCATGGCTCCCGACTTGCGATAGCAGGGACCTTCGGTTCTGTATACGGTACCCAATACCCAGTCGGTTTTATCCCGTAGCGGATGCCACGTTCTGAGCAACGCAATCAGATGACTCGACATTTATTTATCAAAAACCCCTGATCATCACACTTTGATCGGCAGCGAGTAGTAGCGCTTACCGGTAGCGGCTGCCAGCGCGTTAGCTACTGCCGGAGCAATCGGTGGTACGCCCGGTTCACCGACACCCGTGGGAGGCTCGGTCGACGGCACGATATGAACTTCCACATCCGGCATCTGATTGATGCGCAGCACCTGATAGTTATGGAAATTGGACTCGACAACTTTTCCTTCCTGGAAAGTAATTGCGCTGACCAGCGCCGGCGCCAGGCCAAAGCCAATGCCCCCTTCCATCTGCGCACGGATGACATCAGGGTTAATCGGAACGCCACAGTCTACCGCGCATACTACCCGCTCAACCTTGAACTTGCCGTCTTCCGCTACGGACACCTCCGCGACCTGAGCCACATAAGAATTGAATGATTCGTGCACCGCGATGCCACGTCCCCAGCCCTTGGGTAATGCCTTCCCCCACCCGGCTTTATCTGCCGCGAGCTTCAGCACTCCCTGCCAGCGCGGGTGCCCATCCAGCAACTTCATTCGCAGATCCACCGGGTCCTGCCCGGCCTTTGCGGCCAACTCGTCAATAAACGTTTCCGTAGAATAAGCGGTATGCGTATGCCCTACGGAACGCCACCACAAGACCGGCACTTTCTCTTCGACTGAGGTGACATCCACACGGATATTGGGGATAGCGTAAGGCAGCGTGCTCGCGCCCTCAACAGACGAGTGATCAACGCCATTCTTTATGCCCTGCCCAAATGGCGTTCCAGTCAGGATAGACTGACCGACGATATGCTGCTCCCAACCGACGATATTTCCCTCGGCATCCAAACCACCGCGTACCCGGTGTACATAGGCCGGGCGGAAGTAGCCGGCATGCATGTCATCTTCGCGGGACCACACCAGTTTGATAGGCGTGCCCATTTTTGCCTTGGCAATATGCACCGCCTCAATCAGATAGTCGGAATCCGGGTTGGCGCGACGGCCGAAACTACCGCCGGCAAACAGCATATTCAGCTTCACCTTCTCGACGGGAAGCCCCAGTAGCTTGCTGATATTCATCTGGTCGATCGACTGGAACTGTTCGCCGTTCCAGATTTCACAGCCATCTTTATTGACCAGCGCAACGCAGTTCATTGGCTCCATGGCTGCATGCGCGAGGTAGGGAAACTCATAGGTAGCTGCAATCACGGTATCCGCGCTGGTGAGTGCATCACTTGCACTACCGTCATTGCGCGCAACACTGCCCTCTTTTTTGGACTGCGCACGGTACTCTGACATGATCTGCTCGCTACTTCTGGTCATTGCCTGGGATTCATCCCACACAATATCCAATTTGTCGCGTGCAACTTTTGCACTCCAGTAGTCCTGGGCAATCACGGCAATGCCGGTAGGAATTTCAATGACCTCTACCACCCCGCTAGAAGCTTTGGCCGCTTTGGCATCAAAGCTTTTGACGGTTGCGCCAAACCGCGGCGCGTGGGCTACCAGTGCGGTCAGCATGCCATCCAGCTGCACATCCTGCGTGAAAACTGCCGTCCCATCTGTTTTTCCCAGGTCCTTTCTCGGCAACGAGGTACCGATATGGGTGAATTCGGTGGGATCTTTGAGGGTTACCTTCTCGGCATCCGGTACCGGCTGAGTCGCCGCGAGCTCGGCCAGGTCGCCAAAACTGGCTTGCCTGCCGCTAACATCGTGACGCACCACCCCCTTGCTTACGGAAATTTCCGCGGTAGGCACACTCCAGCTTTGTGCCGCAGCGGCAACCAGCATCGCTTTAGCCGTGGCGCCAGCCATGCGCATCTGCTGAAAGGAATTGGCAATGGCGGAACTGCCACCTGTACCCTGCATGGGGCCCCAGTTGAGATTGTTGTAGCGTTTTCCATCGGCAGGTGCGCCGACAGAATCAATCTGATTCCAGTCTGCGTCCAGTTCCTCTGCAACCAGGGTGGCCAAGCCAGTATAGGTACCCTGCCCCATTTCCACATGCTTGATGACAACCGCCACACGGTTGTCCGCGCCTATACGAACAAATGCGTTGGGAGCAAAGCTTTCCGCCGCGCCTTCGGCACCCGCCATCACTCTCGATGCGGTTTTAGAAACAACCCCGGGGCTATTGATAGCCAGGGTAAGGCCGGCCCCGACACCGCCGATTACCTTGAGAAAATTTCGGCGACTACTATTACTGCCCAACGAGCTCTGGCCCGCTTCCTGAAATTGCTTTTCCAGATTCTTACGTGTATCGCTATCTATCCAACGCATAATTTTCCCCTCCGGTTCGCCCTAATTTTTAGCCCAGTTTCTCAGATGCATCTTTGATAGCACCGCGAATGCGGTGATACGTATTGCACCGACAGATATTGCCGGACATCGCGGAATCAATATCCGCGTCGGAGGGGGTGGGATTTTTTTCAAGCAGTGCGATCGCGGACATTATTTGCCCGGATTGGCAGTAGCCACACTGAACCACTTGCGATTCGTTCCACGCCTGTTGGACAACCTTGGCGACAGGTGAGGCGGCGGTTGAAGACACGCCTTCAATGGTAGTGATTTTTTTGCCCGCAGCGGCTTGTATGGGCATGGAGCAGGAGCGGATGGGTTGGCCATCCATATGAACCGTACAGGCACCGCACATGGCCATGCCGCAACCAAACTTGGTTCCGGTCATTTTGAGGTGATCGCGAATTGCCCAGAGCAGGGGCGTATCCGGCGCAGCATCCAGCTCGTGATCGGCGCCATTGACATTCAGCGTGATAGGCACGGTATTGCTCTCCCTATTGGATTTATTGGAAACCACGGCACATAACAGCGGTATCGTGCAGAAATACTACGCCGCGACCAAAGGGAAAACTAGCTGGATACTTTTGAATTATTGCCTATTTCTATTAAATGACAGGTAAATGAGAAACGGTGGCACTTGCCACCGCTCTATTCGATTCACCGGTTCCGCCCACAGCAGCGGGGAGCCCGCTAGGCAGCAATACTTGCGAGTAGAATGACACCGCCGTATCCAACGACGCCGACAAATACCGGCCAGCCCAGCGAATTCGTACGCTTCCACACCAGGTAAGTAATGAGCGTACCGATCGCGGTAGCCAGCCATGCCTGTGCACTGACCTTTGATGGCACTAGCGACACACCAAACATCGCCGCGATCATCAATGGTCCCAGTACAGTGAGCCAGGACGGCATCGCATCCAGCGAATTACCAGCCTGCTTGCGGACCAGATGACGTTGCATCCACAACAGGGGCAGAGCACGCATCAAAAACGTGCCGATGGCTGTTGCCAGCAGAGCAATCCAGAGTTCGCTATCCATCTTGCGCCCCCCTGCTCCGCTGCACCTTATCCCGCACCAGCGAGCTCAGCCCGTAATACACCAGCGCACCACACACCGCAGCGATAGGAATGCCCGCATTCTTCATGCCGCTCACCGCAAACAACAACGCAACAATCGCCGTGCTACCAAGGGTAATGGCCCACAGCCTCGAGGCAAACCGTGGTGCCAGCAGCACGAGAAACAGTGCCGGCAACGCAAACGGCATAATCTCTCCGAGTAATGGCCAGCGCTGGGTCAGCTCTTTGCCGGCAACGGCGCCCAGCGCCGTGCCACCAATCCAGCTGAACCAGGCAACGATCGATGCACCGATATACCACCCCATACGCTCGCGCGCTTCAAGCTGCGGCAAACGCACAAGCGCCAAAGCAAAAATCTGATCCGTAAGGCCGTGCATCAGCCATGGCCACCACCGGTTTTTATTCAACCAGGGCGCAATGTTCGGCCCATATACGACGTGGCGCGCATTAATCAGGAGCGTCATTAGCACCACAAACCACAATGGCGCGCCGGACGCGACCATGGCCACAAACAGAAACTGCGAGGCGCCCGCGTACACCAGTGTCGAAATAAGCACGGCTTCCCAGCCGCTGAAACCGGATTGAACCGCGATAAGACCGAACGAGATCGCAACCGGGATATAACCGCCGAGCAAGGGAATGGCCTCACGTGCTCCCAACAGCAATGAGCGGTTTTCAGTTGAGGCAATCTGTGAACTCAAGAATTCAATCCTTTAATACGTCAGGACGACTATACGAGGTGCAGGGTAAAAAAAGCGATAAGCGCAAACATACTACAGACCAGGGCGAGCAGTAGAAGGTCGAACGGCCGCTCTTCCGCGGCCTGCTCCGTCGTGCTATCGATTTCCCGCTGCTTACTGCGCATACGCAGATAGGCCAGCAAAATCACCAAACCGCCGGAAAACAACATGGCAATCTCGGTCCACGGCGAGGGCACCTGACTGCCCAAGCGCCCAATCGCAAGACCAAAACCGACAACCGCCGTCGCTGTACGAATCCAGGCGAGAAACGTCCGCTCATTGGCGGCATGCTCCTGAAAATTACGAATCATACACAGCTCCAGCGCGGAAATGACAAACTCAGTTGGCGTCCGCCGGTTAGCGTACACCGTCCAGAAGGTGCCGCGCGATAATCAGTCGCTGGATTTCGCTGGTGCCTTCGTAGATCGTGGTGATACGAACATCCCGCGCCATGCGCTCCAGCGGGAACTCGCGGGTATAACCCACACCGCCGTGCATCTGCAGCGCTACGTAACAAGCCTCGTTGGCCTTTTCCGCGGCGTAGAGCTTTGCCATGGATGCCGCCGGCCCGAAGTGCTCGCCTGCTTCTTTTTGCCAGGCCGCCTGCATCAGCAGCAAGCGCGCAGCTTCCAGCTCGGTGTACTTGTCCGCGAGCTGCCACTGCAGCCCCTGGAACTGGGCCAGGGGTTTGCCGAACTGCTCGCGTTCCTGCAGATAGGCGCGAGCGCAGTCCAGCGCTTCCAGTCCGATCCCCAACGCCAGGGAACCGATGCCGATGCGGCCGCCGGCCAACTCACCGGCAGCAATACGGAAACCGCGATTCTCTTCGCCCAGCATATTGGCTGCAGGTACGCGGCAATCCTCGAAAGACACCTCGTTGGTAACGGAGGCCTTTTGTCCCATCTTCTCTTCCGCCTTGCCGACCACTAGCCCGGGGGTACCGGCTTCGACCAGGAAACACGAGATGCCCTTACCTTTTGTCGCGCTACTGTCGGTCACCGCCCATACCACGAAAATACCGGCGAACTCGGCGCTACTGATAAACAGCTTGCTGCCATTCAGAACATAGTCGTCGCCGTCTTTGACCGCGCGGGTGCGCATGGCGGCGGCATCTGATCCGGAGCCGGACTCGGTCAGACAGAATGAACCCGCCGGGTATTCGCCACTACAGATTTTGGGCAGGTAGCGGGACTTCTGCTCGTCGGTCCCTTTTGCCTGGATCACTTCTGCCACCATATTGGTGACCGAAGTGGTAGTTGCTGTGGATGCACAACCACGGGCGAGTTCGGTGATGGCCAGGCTGAACGCAACAGTACCGGCACCGGTGCCGCCGAAATCCGGATCGATATTGATTCCCATAAAGCCGAGCTCTGCCAGTTGCTTCAGCTTGTCCAGAAACAGCGTCCGGTTACCGGTCTTGTCCAGCTCTGCAGCGACCGGCTTCAGCTCACTGTCAGCGAACTGGCGCGCGGCGTCCTGGATCATTTGCTGTTCTTCACTCAGGGCAAAATTCATGGTGCTCTCACCTCTTTTCTCGCAGGTAGTTCTCGCCCACTACTCTGGTGTGCGATTCGTTATTGGTTTTATCGTGATCGTTTCAACAGCAGCCGTTTCAAAGCGCCCTGCTGTATCGCCACGCCCAGCAGGATCAGTGCGAGGCCGGCAATGGTGGCAAGCTGGATCTTTTCACCCACCAACAGCGCAATCAACAGTAGCGACAGCGGTGGCGACAGGTAAATAAAATTGCTGATCCGGGCGGTATTGTCACAGGTCATCATTGCTGCTTGCCAGAGCAGGAATGCGATCCCCATTTCGAACAATCCCACATAGATGGCCCCGAGCCAACCCGCCAGTGGCGGCCACTGCCAGCTCTCCCCCCAGCCCTGCCAAAGTAGCGTCGCGGCGAGCCACGGCAGACCGCAGCAACAGGTGAGAAACAGGTTCACCGCCGCATTGCCACCGATACGGGTATTCAACAGCCAGTAACAGGACCAGATCAGAGTACTGATCAGCGCCAGCGCCACACCCCAGGGTTGATCGAACTGCAGATCGAGCAAATTGCCGCTGGTAGCGATAACCAGCACGCCGGTGTAACACACAAGTCCGGCGAGGAGATCCTGACGGCGCAGCTTTTGCTTGAGAAGTGGTACTGACAATAGCGCTAGCAGAACGCCCCAGGTGTAATTCAATGGCTGGGCCTGTTGCGCGGGCAGCAGCTCATAGGCGTTGAACAAGGTCAGGTAATAAAGGAAAGGATTGCAAAAACCAAGCGCGATATACCAGCGGTAATTTACCTTCCAGCTGCGGCCAATTTCAGCGGTGCGCCCCTGCCAGAGTATGGCAGTGAGCATAAATACGGCGGAAACGACCGAAGCGATACTGACCAACTGTAACGGCGTCAGATACTGGAGTGACAGCTTGAAGGCGCTCGCCACGGTAGACCAGCACAGGACAGCGGCCAGCGCCAGCAGCGTAGCGCGGCGATTGGCCGCGCTGGAGGCGGGCAAGGATTCCACTCGATCCACTAGACTCGATCCAGATACAGCATTGTTGACTCAGACCCGGTACCGGACTATCGCTTGCCGGACTTGGGTTCAGGATCGGGCACGGCGACAGACGTATCGGTCTTCACTTCCTGCATGACCACGTAGGTATGGGTCTCGCGCACACCCGGTACCGATGCGAGCTTTTCGCCGAGGAATCGACGGTAGCCGAGCATATCCTTAATACGGATTTTTACCAGGTAATCGAAACCACCGGCAACCATATGACACTCCTGAACCTCTTCGAGACCGGACACATGCTTGTTGAACGCCTCAAGCGTCTCAGTGGCGGTATCCGACAGGGATACCTGGATATAGACAACGAGACCCGCATCCACTTTCAGCGGATCCAGCAGCGCGACGTATTCCTGAATAAACCCCTCGCGCTCGAGGCGCTTCACACGCTCGAGACAGGGCGTGGGGCTCAGGTTAACCCGGCGGGCCAGCTCAACGTTGGGCAGGCGGCCAGCGCGCTGCAGAATGCGCAGAATCTGGCGATCAATGCGGTCCAGATCTTCCAATTTCCGAGACATAACAAAATACCCTACTGGTGATTAACCGAATAAGCCCTATATTTAACCACACTCCGTGGAAGAATGGCGATTAATTCTGGGACATTTACCACATAATCCGGTTTTTTATCCTGCACCTTATTTTAGTCTGGGAGTCCACATGTCTAAACAGTTCGCCGGCCAATTGACCGAAGAGTTGCACAGCGCCCGCCAGAAGGCCCGCCAATACCTGCATGCCGACGAAAACCAGTGCGTCAGCGAGCTGCTGGCCGCACCGCGCCCGGGAGAGGCCCTGCGGGAGAAAATTCTCGCCACCGCCAGCCAGCTGGTGGTCAAATCCCGTGAGCAGCGCAGTAAACGCGGCACGCTCGATGCCTTCCTGCAGCAGTTCGGCCTCTCCAATAAGGAAGGCGTGGCGCTGATGTGTCTGGCCGAGTCCCTGTTGCGGGTGCCGGATGCGGACACTGCCGACAAACTGATCGCCGAGAAAGTGCACTCCGGCAACTGGTCCAGTCACCGCGGCCAGTCAGATTCCCTGTTCGTGAATGCCTCTACCTGGGGACTGATGCTGACCGGCAATATCGTGGAACTCGATCCGGATATTACGGAAAAGCCCTCCACCTGGATGAAGCGACTGGTCAGCCGCATGGGTGAGCCCATGGTCCGCACCTCCATGATGCAGGCCATGAAGATCATGGGCGGCCAGTACGTCCTTGGCCGCACTATTAAGGAAGCACTCAAGCGCGGCCCGGCGGAAAACAAGCCCGGCACCCGCTTCTCCTTCGACATGCTCGGCGAAGGCGCGCGCACCATGGCGGACGCACAGCGTTACTTCGATGCCTACATGATGGCTATCGAAGCCATCGGTGCGGACAACACCAAACGCGATGTTGTCGAGGCCAACGGTATTTCCATCAAGCTCTCTGCCCTGCACCCGCGCTACAGCGAACTGCAGCGCGACCGCGTGATGAATGAACTACTGCCCAGCGTGAAAGAACTTTGCGTGGCCGCGGCAAAATACGATATGGGCCTCAATATTGATGCCGAAGAAGCCGACCGTCTGGATATCTCCCTGGACGTATTTGAAGCGCTGGCCCGCGACCCGGAACTGAAAGACTGGCAGGGTCTCGGCTTTGTTCTGCAGGCCTACCAGAAACGTTCCCCGCACGTGGCCGACTGGCTGATTGCCTTGGGCCGCGATACCGGCCGCAAGCTGATGGTGCGTCTGGTAAAAGGTGCCTACTGGGATACCGAAATCAAACACGCCCAGCAGATGGGCCTGACCGACTACCCGGTGTACACCCGCAAGTGCCACACTGACCTGTCTTACCAGGTGTGCGCAAAGAAACTGCTGGATGGCCGCGATGCCATCTACCCGCAGTTTGCCACCCACAACGCCTACACCGTGGGCCTGATCCTGGAACTGGCGGGCGACGCCAACGACTATGAATTCCAGCGCCTGCACGGCATGGGCCACCTGCTCTACGATCAGATCGAAGCAGTACACGGCAAGCGCGTCCCGGTCCGGGTCTACGCACCGGTGGGCGCTCACAAAGACCTGCTGCCCTACCTGGTCCGCCGTCTGCTGGAAAATGGCGCCAACAGCTCCTTCGTCAACCGCTTCATGGACGAGAAGACCCCGGTCAATGAACTGGTGCGCGATACCCTGAAGCTGAGCGAAGCATGCAACCCGTACCGCCACCCGGAAATCCCGGTACCCGCGGACATCTATATCGGCCACGAAGCCCTGCCGCGTAAAAACTCCCACGGCATCGAGCTGACCGACCCCATCTCCGCGGAGCCACTGATGCAGGCAGTATCTGCAACTAGTGGCGCCTCCTGGAAAGGCGGCCCGATCATTGACGGCGAATCCATTTCCGGCGACCAGCCCGTGCTCAACCCGGCCACTGGCGAAACCGTGGGCCATACCGCCGATGCTGATCCGGCCCTGATCGAAAAAGCCTTCTCCTCGGCGCAGCAGCACCAACGCGCCTGGAACCGCCTGGGTGGTGACGCGCGCGCGAAGATTCTCGACAAGGTCGCCGATCTGTACGAGCAGCATCTCAACGAACTGGTTGCAATCATCTGCCGCGAAGCCGGCCGTACCCTTAACGACGGCATCTCGGAAGTGCGCGAGGCGGTGGACTTCTGCCGTTACTACGCCAACGGCGCGCGCAAGCACTTTAGTGAGCCCACCGTACTGCCCGGGCCAACCGGCGAGACCAATGAGCTCAGCCTCTGCGGCCGCGGTGTGTTCGTGTGTATCAGCCCGTGGAACTTCCCGCTGGCGATTTTCACCGGCCAGGTTGTGGCGGCCCTCGCTGCCGGTAACGGCGTACTCGCCAAGCCCGCAGAACAGACCCCTTGTATTGCCCACCGCGCGGTACAGCTGATGCACGAAGCCGGGGTACCCCGGGAGATTCTGCATCTGGTAACCGGCACCGGTGCCGCCATTGGTAAACCGCTGCTGGACGACCCGCGGGTTGCCGGCGTGGCCTTCACCGGCTCCACCGAAACCGCCAAGCACATCAATATGCAGCTGGCAGCCAAAGACGGCCCCATCGTTCCGCTGATCGCCGAAACCGGCGGCCAGAACGTGATGATCGTCGACTCCACCGCCCTGCCCGAGCAGGTCGTGGACGATGTCATCCAGTCCGCGTTCTTGAGCGCCGGCCAGCGCTGTTCCGCACTGCGCATCCTTTGCGTGCAGGACGTGATCGCAGACAACCTGCTGAACATGCTGAAAGGTGCCTGTGACGAACTGACCCTGGGCGATCCGTCCAAGCTGGAAACCGACATCGGTCCGGTGATCGACGAAAAAGCGCTGGGTCTACTGCAGAAGCACAGTGAACGCATGCAGCAGGAAGCCAAACCGCTGTTTGCCTTTGACGAAGCCAAGCGTCCGAAGAACGGCACTTTCTTCGGCCCGCAAGTAGTCGAGATCGAGGACTTCAACCTGTTGAAGCGCGAAGTGTTCGGCCCATTCCTGCACGTGGTGCGCTTCAAGGCGGAAGAGCTGGAAGATGTGGTGCACCGCATCAATGCCACCGGATACGGCCTGACCTTTGGCCTGCACTCCCGTATCGAGGGCCGCGCCGGCGCCATATTCAAGCGCATTGATGTGGGCAACTGTTATGTAAACCGCGATATGGTCGGTGCTGTAGTCGGGGTCAACCCGTTCGGCGGCATGGGTCTGTCCGGCACCGGCCCCAAGGCCGGAGGTCCGCACTACCTGTTCCGTTTTGCCAACGAGAAAACCAAGACGGTCAATATCGTGGCGACCGGAGGCAACACCCAGCTGTTCACCCTGGGAGAGTAATCACCCTTGGCGAACCTGCAAAAAAGCCCGGGATTCCCGGGCTTTTTTGTATCTGAGCGATTAAGTATCTGCTGCCGGGTATCGGCCCGACGTCTGTTATCGTTTTGCCTGTGCCGCGGACAAAGGTTTTTGCAGGGAAAACTGATCGACTGTATTACCCTGATCATCAATCGCCCGGTACTTGAGCGAGCCCGACAGCGGATCGATGTCGATCACTTGGTAAGTGCGGGTATTGACCGCGCCAAAGGCGGCAAACTCGGGTAACGCCTGCTCGTACATTTTTGTACCGGATACCGCAACCAGGTAAACGGTCCCCTGTTCCCCTTTGGCTACCGGTTCATTGCCGCGCATGGGCACCGTGCGCATGTAGGCGTGGTCGTGCCCCTGGAAAGCGATATCCACGTTGTGCTTATCAAAAATCGGTCCCCAGGCATCCCGTATCATCTTGTTGTCGCGACCTTCGCGGGAGGCGTAGAACGGGTGATGGTAGATCACCACTTTCCAGCGCGCACTGCTCTCGCCCAGCACGCGATCCAGCCAGTCCACCTGCAACTCGGGTTCAACCAGGTGGTAATTGGAGTCCATCACCACCACCAGCAGGTCCTGGTAGGTAACGTGATAGGTACGACCGGGATCCAGCTCGCTGCTGCCATTTTCCGGCAACGCAAACTGCTTCAGGTACAGGGTGGGATGACCGCCGTGGCTGTCGTGATTGCCCAGCGCCGGAACCACCATGGAACGGTCAAATACCGAGCTGCCCTCGTGGAAGAACTGGTCCCAGTTGTCCTGCTCCTGGCCGTGATCGATCAGATCTCCGGCGATCATGTAAAAGCGCGCATCGGGAAATTCAAAGTCGGCCTGGCGAATCAGTTGGCCCCAGCGGTCCAGGCCATTTTGCGGGTCCCCCAGATAGACGAAGGAAAACGGCTCGGAGGGCGAACTCGCGGTGGTGCGAAACTCGCGCGGAGCCGACCAGCTTTTACCGTTATCCGCGCTGACCGCATACAGGTAGTCCGTTGCCGGCGACAAGTTCTCAAGAGCCACCCGGTGCAGGCGCACTACGGGATCATTGACCACCTGAAGGCTGTGTAACTCGGTATAGGTAGCCTTCTTCCGCTGCACTGCCTTGCGGCCCACACTGACAAACTTGTCCCTGGGAGCAAACCACAGAAGTGCACTGTCGACGCTGTCGTCTGTGCGCCATTGCACGGTGGCAGAGGTCGCCGGATTCCCCTGCCAGGTCAGCTGCAAGTGATCGGGTTGCGCCGAGGACGGATAGCGGGTTTCCCGAAAATACCCAACAAAACGGGACACCAGCTCCCAGCTCTCGAAGCTGCGCAACACCGGTAGACCGACAAGCGCCTGCGGCAGAGTATTGAAGTAATCGTTGTCGTCCACAAACGGCAGGCCGCCTACTTTCGCAACCGCCACATCCACGCCGGATACCAGCGGTGTTATCTCGACGGCCCGCTTGCCCTCTGCGGGCGCGGCAAATACCAGATAGGGCTTGAGCTCTCCGGAAAGGCTGGGCACGCCCAGGTTGATCTCCCCTGCCCCCACGCGCTTAGACCATACGTGGTAAGGGTCGTCCTCATCCACAATAAAATCCAGGGCGCTGGACCGGGTAAACCCCTGGTCGGCAAGCCAGAACGGTGTCTCACCGTAAGAGGAATCAAACGCGACATGAATGACCGCAGGCCGGTCTACACGGAAGCGGGAAAACGCGGTAGCGAGATATTCGCGTTCGTCTGGTGACAGAAACTCGGCAGCCGACTCCGGTGTCAGGGCGATACGCTCCGATGGTGACAACTCCCGTGACATGCGCTGAATAATCTCAGTCACACGCTTCTCCAGCGCCCCATGTACACCTTCTGAAGTGTCCGCGGTGGCAAAAGGAATGGTACATACCAGCAGAGCGGCCAGTATCAGATTGGAAAATAGTCGCATAGAACCCCCCATATTTTGCGGGAGATTTTAACGACATAAATTTGTAGATGGCGTCAGGGAAATGAATTTTTGGTGACAGTTTGATGACGACCGCCGATCCTGCCTGCCGGGCCAAAACCTGGGAGCACAAAAGGGAGCACAAAAGGGAGCACAAAAGGGAACGCAAAAGGGAAACGCAAAAAAGCCGGGCCAAAGCCCGGCGCAACATCCTGTGGTTTGCCGAATAATTCTGCTAATTCAACACCCGGTAACCCCGACCTCGCAGACAGTTACGGGCGATATAATTTTCTTCAGCGTGCGCACTGCCGACGCCACTCACGCCGCCGATCAATGCCCCGGCGCCGGCGGCTGCTGCAGCCGCACTACTGGTATCGCCAATGATCGCTCCCAATGCACCACCCAGCAGCGCACCGCCCGCAGCGCGGGTCACCCCGCGGCGCCCGGCATCGTTGCGCGCCGCCATGGCCATGGTTTTGCAGTCCGCAAGATCCAGCTGGTATTGCCGCATGTTTACGCCGTAGGTATCAATCACGATATTGCCTGCACCGTATACCTGTTCCTGCTGGTAGGCACATCCAAATAGGGTTACTGCGCTTAGGCCCACAGCGGCCACGATCTTCGATCTCATTGGCGCTCCTCACCACATTTGTCGCCTGCGTCTACTTAGGTTTAGACGATGGTGGAGAAGCGCGCCAACGCATGTAGAAATAACGGGGGATTGGCTAGGAACAGATAGTTAGGATAAACGCGGTAGAGGGTCAGACCCGGACTCAACGATAGAAGTAGTCCAGCTGCAGGCGCTGTGGCTCGCCGGCCTTGTCCAACAGGTTGGTAACGCCGACAAAGCGCGCCAGCCTGGCGGAACCCGGCTTGCCGTCTGCCCCGGCAATATATTCAAGGTCGATTTCCCCTCCGGCAATCCAGCGCAAGAATGCTTGTGCAAGCTCCACACGCAGGCAGAGATACGATTCTGCTCGCGCACAGGGGATCGCCCTGGCTCGCAGCTTGATCGAGCGGCCGTGCACCGGTGAGGCGAACTGGAACTGCACGGTCTCCCCCGCCTTTAATTGCTGCCAATGCTGGCGGACGTAGGGGTCAAAACCGGCATCGATCACATCCAGCTGTTCAATAGGCAGGGTGGTTTCGGTAAAGCGGGAATTTCGGTCACCCCGGTAGCGCATGCGCCACCCGGTTTCGGATCGAGTAACCTCCCGGACCTCTCCCAGGCGGAAATCTTCCTGAGAAATTTGTGGACGGGTGGACAGCAGAACTCCCGAGTCATCAATAACACCGGTAATCCGCTTCTCGGCGATTTTTTTGCCTTCGCGGCCCTCCGGTGCGTAATACACCACGCGGATATTGCTCGCATCCGCACGGGTCTGGGATGCCCCTTGAGGTTCAAGAAAGTACTCGCAATAGCGCACTTGTGGCGCGCCGCCTGCAGACTCTGCCGTCTGCGCCCTTCCTATCACGGCTGCCTGCGCCGTCACTGATTCAGGCGCGCTGCAACCGGACACCACTAGAGAAGCCACCGCCAACCAGGTACCCATGACCACCTCCGGGAAAATTACTCAACGGGTAAATTCTTGAAAACACCAACGGCTCGAGGATTTATTGGCGAAATACAGGTGTCTTCGCGCACCGCATCACTACCGGCAGATAGACAGCCCAGAGCCCGGCAAGTATCACCAGCGATAGCCAAAGCGGTTCAGCGAGACTAACGGAGCCATTGATTTTCGCACCTACCAGGTAGCTTGCAGGTCCGCCAAACGCGCCAAACAAGGCTGCCATCCACAACTTACGCTGCAAGAAATGAAACGCAAACCTCAGTGCCAGGGCAAAATTCACCCAAAGCAGCAATAGCCAGGCAGGCAAAAGTACGAACTCGGTAGATGACGCGAAGAGCCCAAAGCGGAAGAGCAGCGAGTCCATCACACAGCCGGAGAGCGTGACAGCCGCCACCCATGCGAGGGTACGCGCAGCCCCCCTGACACCGTGCGAGCCAGGGCCTGAGAGGTCAAACAACCACGCGTGAAACAACAGGTTACACAGAGTGACAACAGCCACCAGTGCAGTCCCTGGCGAGACCACACACAGAAACCACACCACTTCAAACAGCAAGCCGCTGAGCAGTAGCTTGCCGAAATTGCGCGATCGGGATTGCACGCTGGCTACAGAATCCATCAGCTTAATTCAGCGATGGCAAGGTATTGCATCGGGGCTTGGCAAAGGTGAACTGCGCAGTGCTGATCACCCGCTCGAGGAAACCACCTTCGCAATAGCAGAAATAGAAATCCCACATATTGATAAAGCGCTCGTCAAAGCCCTGCTGACGCACTTCATCAATCCGTTCAAAGAAGGCTTTTCTCCACGATCGCAGCGTCATCGCATAGTCGAAGGTAATATCGTCCAACCCGACGATCTGCATGTCCGTGTGAGCCGCAATATTGTCCGCAACGACCTTGTTGGAAGGCAGGCAGCCTCCCGGGAAAATATACCGCTGGATAAAGTCGACACTGTTTTTGTACTGCTCGAAGCGCTGATCCTGAATGGTGATGGCCTGCATTACCATCAAACCGTGGGGCTTTAGCAGTGCACTGCAGCGCGAGAAGAAGTCGCGATAGTACTGGTAACCCACTGCCTCGACCATCTCGATGGAAACCAGCTTGTCGAACTGCCCTTCCAGTTCCCGATAATCCTTGAGCAGCAAGGTTACCCGATCCTCAAGCCCCTCGCGCGCAACCCAGGCTTTTGCGTATTCGTACTGTTCTTTTGAGATGGTAGTGGTGGTTACCCGGCAGCCATACTTCTTGGCCGCATACACCGCCATCCCACCCCAGCCGGTGCCGATTTCCAGCAGGTGATCCGTTTCCTTGAGCTGCAACTTGCGGCAGATTCGCGCCAGCTTGAACTCCGAAGCCTCGGCGAGGCTCGCATCCTTGGACGGGAACACCGCCGATGAATACAGCATCGTCGGGTCAAGAAACAGGCCAAAAAAGTCGTTCCCCAAATCATAGTGGGCAGAGATATTGCGACGGGAGCCGCGCAGCGAATTGCCGTTCAGTGCATGTAAAGCCTTGAGGGCAATTTTATTCAGGAAGTTCCATTTGGAATCGAGGCTTTCCAGCAACGCCATATTGGCGGTCATCAAGCGGATCACCTGCACCAGATCTGGTGAGCGCCAGGCGCCATCCATATAGGCCTCACCGGACCCGATTGATCCATTGAGCACCACCTGCGCATACAGGGTCGGATCTGTCACAACGATATGTGCTTCGATATCGGAAGTGCCGGCGGGTTCGCCAAACACCAATGCACCACCGGTTTCGGAATGACTCCCCTGGTTTGCAGAGGACAGTGCATACTGCTCGTGCACGAACAGTGTCCCCACGCTCACACTCTTCAACTTTTCCACTAGCAGCCATCTGCACAGCCGCTCGAAGCGGGATATCGGCGCTGTACGACGAGCACTGGACAGGTTGTCCTGCTCGTTCGCAGCATCAAGCACAGCACCTGCCTTCATCCCCGCTTGCCCCGCGACGTTTTCTGAAAGTTTCCTGTTCGCTTCGGCGAGGAAATCTGCCCCAGTGGCAGGGGCGGACTTGTATCCAGACTTCATATCGATTGCTCTCCGGCTCTAAATTGATATTCGATTACGTCGCAGCTAGCGGGCACAATTGCCGCCCAACAATAGCAACTACAAAGGGCGCTTCTTCCCCGGATGGGTAAACAGGGGAATACGCTTCACCAGAAGCTTCAGTGCCTGCCAGTATATTGAGATGATGATTTTTACGGTGTGCAGAGGAAACTGGATCAGTTTCTTGCGCAGCGCCGCCCCACTGATTTCCTCGCGCTTCAGGGTCATACAAGCGTCAAACACCCGCTCCTGCCCCTGCACGGACTGGATGCGGATGGAAAGCCTGTCGCCAGGTAGCGTGCTTCGCCACAGGTAGCGCTGGTCCAGTGGCATAAACGGGGATACATGCAACTCCTTGCGGAATTCAGTCTTGTGCACCCGATCCTGGGACCGTACGTCCAAAACGTAGCCATGCCGCTCGTTCCAGGGCGTGTTGTGCACATCCACCAGCAAGTATTCCACTGCCTGACCGGCACGATCAAAGCAGTAATACACGCTGATGGGATTCATGTTGTAGCCGAAATAACGCCAGTTCGCGAGTAGCGCAATGGGACCTTCGGGGCGCACACCACTCTCTTCATGCACCCGCGCCCGCACGGCCTGCTCCAGCGGGACAGAAGGGTCCCCGTAGAAGTCTTCCCGACAGAATCGCGCCGGTGCACCGGGTTTGTCAGACCATAATCTCGTCTGTGCAAACAGCACTGGCAATTCGTCGAGAAACGCATACACCATAAAGCCCCGATAGCGGAAGCTGTGCTCCCGAGGCTGTATGCGTCTGTGCTGGATCCAGCCAGTGTAAAGTCCACTGCGCACTAGAAATCGACCCCCAATCCTCTGGCCACACGAATCGCACTTACCACCCCGTCCTCATGGAAGCCATTGGCCCAGTAGGCGCCGCAGAACCAGGTACGCTTGACACCATTAATTTCCGACCAGCAGGACTGTGCATGGGTGCCATCCACCGAAAACTGGGGATGGGAATACTCGTAGCGGCCAATGACTTTTTCCGGGTCAATGGCATGGTCCGCATTCAGGGTGACGCAGTAGGTTTTGTCTGTATCCAGCCGCTGCAGGATATTCATGTTGTAGGTGAGCGCCGGCAGGCTGTCGTGGGCACCCTGCAGCCGGTAATTCCAGCTTGCCCAGGCGCTGCGACGACGGGGCAACAGGCCGATATCCGTGTGCAACACGACGGAATTTTTCTCATAGGGAATCTGCCCGAGGATGCCTTGCTCTTGTGCATCAGCATCGCCAAGCATTGCCAGCGCCTGGTCGGAATGACAGGCAAATATCACCTGATCAAACACCTCCTGTCGGGATTCGCCCAGGTCGTTCCGATATTCCAGGGTCACCCCCTCCTCCTGCCGGACCACCTTCTGCACCGGCGAGGACAGTCGGATACGGTCGGAAAATCCACGCACCATTGGCTCGATATAGCTTCGAGATCCCCCCTGAATCACGCGCCACTGGGGCCTGTTGAATATATTCAGCAAACCGTGGTTGTAGAAGAAGCGGATAAAGAAATCCACGGAGAAATCCAGCATCCGGGACATACTGGCAGACCAGATGGCCGACCCCATAGGCACCAAGTAGCGCGAAGAAAATTCAGCCGAATAACCGTTGCTATCCAGATAGTGACCCAGGGTCATCGACGGGCTCAATTCACCATCGCGCCAGTCACTCACCGCGTCGCGGTTGAAGCGTACAATATCCTTGAGCATCCGCCAGTGCCCGCCATCCAGCAGATTGCGGCGCTGGGCAAACAGGGAATTGAGGCTATTACCCGCATACTCAAACTCGCGTCCACCCTGCTCTTTGCCCGCCTCATGTAATTGCGGTGTCGACACACTGAAGCCCATGTCTGTTGGCTGGGATTCCACACCGAGCTTGTTCATCAGCTTGATGAAATTCGGGTAGGTCCAGTCGTTAAAGACAATAAAACCGGTATCTATTGCGAGCGTCCTGTCACCTTCGCTCACATCAATAGTGGCGGTGTGTCCGCCGAGGCGGTCATCTGCCTCGAACAGGGTGATGTCATATTTTTCGTGTAACAAATGTGCCGCGGTCAATCCTGAAATACCACTGCCAACGATGGCGATTTTCATCAACCTCTCCTCAATTTTTTAATTCTGGTCATACGAGGCGCACACACAGCAAACCACACAGGCCGCAGAAAACCCAGTAATCGCAAGGGCCAACTCATTCGACGGGGAAAATCGATCACACTCTTACCACGCCTTATTCCGGAAAGAATCCGACGGGCCGCCTCGTCTGGTGCCATCAGGAATGGCATCTCGAAGTCATTTTCTCGGGTCAAGGGTGTATCGATAAAGCCGGGGCGAACCAAAACGGACCGCAGGGCAACATTTGATGTATCCGCGCGCAGCGCATCCATAAAATATTGAAGTGCCGCCTTTGACGCACCATAGGCCTCAGCACGCGGAAACCCCACCACCGATGACAGGCTGCCCAGCGCCACAAATACGGGCGCTCGTACATTGTTAAGTAGCGGCAAAGCCACACGCAGAGTATTCACCACGCCAAAGAAATTACTGTCGAACACCCTGCGGTAGCTCGCAATATCCAGGGATAGATCGTCGTCATACTCGCAGGTGCCGGCACAGGCAATCACCAGATCAAGCTGGTCGGTAATGTCCCTCAGCAATGCCCCCGCTTCCGCCATGGAAGCATCATCGCCCACATCACAGGGCAAAACCTTGACCAATTTGGGAGCCGGCTTCTGTAGCTCCAGCAGTGCGTCGCGATTTCGACCGCTGATGATTACAAAATGCCCCTCACCGGCAAGCATGCGCACCAGCGCAGCGCCAATACCCGAACTTGCACCGGTAATCCAGATCGTCTGCTTGTCAGCAGGGTGAACGCTTTTAGACATCAGTCGTGCACCTCCCGCAGCCATCTCTTAGCGGTTCACTATGTAGATGGCCGGTCATTGGCTTTGTGCTCCATTACCGCCCGCGATGCCCCGCTTCACGTAGCGCAGCACCGATCCCAGCAGTGGCACCTGCTCGTACACCATGGCGCCGAGATCATAGATATCTTCGTGTGCCAGCACGCGATCTTGCTCCAGGTCCAGGCGCAACAAGGATGCGCCTCTCAGGCTCAGCAGCTTGCCGCCACTCAGGCGGGGATGGCGATAATGCATGGTCCACCAGAGATTCAGGGTATTGCCTTCAATCAGGGTTTGATCGAATTCGAATCTGCACTCCTGCAGGTTCTTGGCGACACCGGCAAAATACCCCTGCATATCACCAAGCCCCTGGATTCGATGAACCGGATCAGAGAACTCCACATTTTCCGCGTAAACTTCGGCGATTGAGCCGGGATCTGCCGCCAAAAAATCGGAGTACAGCCTTTTAATGCGATTTACCAGCGATGCCATATTGCCCCTCCCGGGCGTCACGTAAGGACGAGTACCTTTGATTACGCCGCCAAACGCGAATCAGATTACCACCCGGTCACAATATCCCTGCGCCCGTTATCGGCTCCGGGGGCTGAGTAAGTTAAAGAGTGTGACCCGCAATTGATCCAAACCGGAAAATGCTGCGTAGAACCCGGTGAACAGTAGGTAAGCCAAGCAGCTGAAGACCATTGTCAGTACAATGGTCGAAATGGAACACAGAAACAGTGAGTCAAACAATAGTGCAGGCTTCTGATCAGGCCAGAAACGACGAATGGAGCAAACTGCTGATCCGCGTTGGGCGACATCGAGATCGCGCGGCGTTCGAGCAGCTGTATTGCCATTTCTCCCCCTTGATAAAAGGGTTTCAGTTCAGTCGCGGAGGGCAGAGCTCAGCACCGGAAGCGGCAGACGAACTTGTGCAGGAGGTAATGTTCAAGGTGTGGCGTAAGGCACCGAGTTTCAATCCCGACAAGGCCGCTGCGAGCACATGGATATACACCATCATGCGCAACTGTCGCATCGACGCATTGCGGCGCCATGGCCGGCAGCCAGATACCGATGAAAGCCTGAACGTAGAGGATATTTGGGATGACAGCCAGGACGACCAGCCGCTGATCTACCTGCAGCAGTCACGCAGTGAAAGCGCAGTAGCAGACGGCTTGCAGAGCCTCCCGCCGGAGCAGAGCCATGTGATTGAGAAAGCCTATATCGAGGGCAAATCACACAGTGAGATCTCCGAGGAACTGGGCCTCCCTCTGGGCACGGTAAAGTCGCGAGTACGACTGGCCCTCAAGAAACTACAAAGCACCATTGTCAGGTAGGTCACCATGATTCATCACCATCCAGACAACAACATGCTCCTGGAATACGCCAGCGGAAGCCTGAACTGGGCCCACAGTATCGTGGTAGCGGCCCACCTGCAGCTGTGCCCGAAATGCGCAGCCGATCTCAAGCTTCTCAATGGCATCGGCGGCAATTTGCTGGCAACCAGTGCGCCCGTGCCTGCCAGCGCCCCGGATCAGGAAAAACAATCTTTCGAGCAGCTGATGCGCCGGATCGACTCCGATAACCAGTCGTCCAAGGCGTCAGAAGCGCCCGAGGAAAAAGCACCGAGATCCGCCCTGCCCCGCAAACTGGCAAAAGATCCGGTGTTCGCATCTGTGCCCCCGGTGGTCGGAAAGCTGCTCGGGCAAAACTCGGCATTGCGCTGGCGTCGCCTCTCCAAGGGGTTGAAGGAAGCGCGCTTGAAAACCGGGCAATGCCAGCACGAAGTCGCTTTCCACCGTATCGCGCCGGGCAATAAGGTGGCCGAGCACGATCACCGCGGCACGGAGATCACTATGGTGCTTTACGGCAGCTTTTCTGATGCCGATGGCATTTACTCTCCGGGGGACTTCCTGGTGCGCGAGCCGGGCGAAACCCATCGCCCCACCGCCACCCAGGATCACGAATGCCTGTGCCTGTCCGTGGTAGAGGCACCGGTGGCACTCACCGGGCTGATGGGAAAACTGGTCAACCCGTTCCTCTCTTTCCGGCCGCAGTAGCCGCGAGTCAAGAAATTCAGCAGGCAAAAAAAATCCCGGGATCTACCCGGGATTTTTTATTGCATTCGCGTTAATTCATCTCTGCCAGTTCAACGCCACTACCACTGCTGCCGTTGCGCTGGAAGCGACTGAGCAGGGTATCCCAGCGCTCGCGCACCGCATCCAGCTTTGCCGCACGCACATGGCCAAAGCCCCGCACCTGTTGCGGCAGCGCCAGCAGCTCCGCGGCAAGCTCCCTGTTGCCAGTGCCCAGGCCTGCAGCCACATCCAGCACGGACTGACGTACTTCCCGCGCCCAGCTGCGCTCCTGACGACGCTCCTGGGTATATCCGAACACATCCAGCGGGGTACCGCGCAAGACCTTGCCCCTGGCGAGGACTGGTAACAACTTGGCCAGCCAGGACCCAAGGGCGATTTTGCGAATGCGCCCACTTGAATCCGGACGCGCAAGCAGCGGCGGCGCCATCAGGAATTTCAGTTTGTAGTCACCGCTGAAGGTTTCGCGCAGCTGACGCTGGAACGCCTCGCCACTGTACAACCGCGCCACCTCATACTCATCCTTGTAGGCCATGGCCTTGAACAGGCTCAGGGCGGCGGTGCGGGTAAGCGCATCTCCGGTCACCGCACCACCGGACGCCATCAGCTTGCGCTCGGCGGCGTGTAACTTTTCGATCACCTCGGTGAAACGGCGGGCATAAGCGGCGCTCTGGTATGCAGTCAGCTCTCCGGCCAGGCGCGCCACCAGCTGGTCGATGCCCTCCTCGGGCTCCACCAGCTTGACCACCTGTGCAGGGCTGAGCAGCTGCTCGATGGCCTGCGGGTTTTCCACCAGCAGACGGCCGGCGCGGAACGCGCGCAGGTTGTTTTCAACCGCCACTCCGTTCAGCTCCACCGCGCGTTCAATGGCGCTTTGCGATACCGGCAACAGCCCCTGCTGACAGGCATAGCCCATCATCATCAGGTTGGCTGCCACCGTATCGCCAAACAGTGCCTCGGCATAACGGTTGGCATCCAGCGCATGATATTCCCCGGCCACAGACTCAATGCTCTGTGCAGTTTCGTCGGCGGGGAACGCCAGTTCATTGTTGCGCACAAATGCCGCTACCGGAACTTCCGCGGTGTTCACCAGCGCCTTCATTCTGCCGCTGGCAAATTTTGGACGCTGCCCGGCCGCGGTCACCATATCGCAACCCAACAGCAGGTCGGCCGCGCCGTCGCGAATACGAGCCGTGGTGATATCTTGCGGGCGGTTACCGACTTTTACATGGGCAACCACCGCGCCATTTTTCTGCGAAAGGCCGGTGAAATACAGCGTGGTGCTGCCTTTTTCCTCAAGGTGGGCGGCCATCCCCAGCAGCGCGGCCACGGTGAGCACACCGCTTCCGCCAATACCTGCCACCAGAATGCTCAGCGGCTGATCCAGTTGCGGTTTCGGGGCGTCGGCCAGTCCTTGACTGGCCTCGTCGATCGATTCTGCCAAAGATTTCAGCGCCGGCTTTTTCAGTTCGCCGCCTTCCACACTGACAAAGCTTGGACAGAAACCATCCGCGCAACGCATATCCTTGTTACAGCTGGATTGATTCACCTGGCGCTTGCGCCCGAATTCTGTCTCCAGTGGCTCAACCGCAATGCAGCTGGACTGAACACTACAATCGCCACAGCCCTCACATACCCGGTGATTGATCAGCAGGCGCTTGGCAGGATCTACCATCTGCCCTTTCTTGCGACGGCGACGCTTTTCCGCTGCGCAAACCTGTTCGTAAATAATCGCCGTGACGCCTGCGGTATCACGCAGCTTACGCTGCACCTCATCAAGGTCATCACGGTGGAAAACCTGAACCTCTGCCGGGACCAGGTTGCGATTGGCATTCCAGTAATCGGGGTTCTCGCTCACCAGGCAAACCTGCCCCACGCCCTCTGCCAGCAACTGACGGGACAGCGTGGGCACGGTGACTTCCCCATCCGCGGGCTGACCACCAGTCATGGCGACTGCATCGTTTAGCAGAATCTTGTAAGTGATATTGATCTTGCTTGCCACCGCCTGACGGATGGCGAGCAGGCCGGAGTGGTTGTAGGTACCATCGCCCATATTCTGGAAGATGTGCTTGTCACTGGAGAAGCGGTGCAGCCCCACCCAGTGGGCCCCTTCCCCGCCCATATGAGAGTAGGTATCCGTGCGCAGGCCCTTGCCCAGCGCCATGATGTGACAACCAATACCCGCACTGCCGGTACTGCCCTCGGGCAACTTGGTGGAGCTGTTGTGCGGGCAGCCGGCACAGAAAATCGGCTCCCGCGCCAGCAGGCCACTGGCCTTTTGCAGAACACCACTGCCCAGTTTTTCCGCCAGCGGAATCAGTCTCGCCGCCAGTTCGGTGTCCGCCAGCCAGCGGGTAATGGCCTTGGCGACCTGATCGGGGCCGAATCCCCAGATCGCCGGCAGTAAATCATTGCCGTCGAGGTCTTTCTTGCCGACCACTTTCGGACGCTCGCTGTCCGGCCAGCTATAGAACAGGTTCTTCATCTGGTCCTCTACCAGCGGACGCTTCTCCTCGACCACCAGTACGCGCTCCATACCGCGGGCAAACTCACTCATGCCCCGCGGCTCCAGCGGCCAGCTCATGGCCACCTTGTGAATCGAGACACCTGCGTCGAGCAGATCCTGCTCGCTGAGCTCCAGCAGTTTCAGCGCTTCCAGCAGATCCCCGTGGGCCTTGCCCACCGTGACGATACCGAAGCGTTTCTGTGGAGCATCCACGATGGTTTTGTCCAACCCGTTGGCATAGGCGAATGCCTTTGCCGCGGGCAGCCGCTCCTCGAGCATGCGGCGTTCGTACTCCATGCGCTCGGCGGGCCAGTTCAGGTGTGGATCGTAGTTGAGGCCATGTGCGGGGATCGGGAAGGATTCCGGCAAGACAAAATTCGGCAGCGGGGGCACAACGATGGAAGCCCCGGATTCCACGGTTTCGGTAATCGTCTTGAATCCTACCCACAAACCCGAGAAGCGCGACAGCGCGATACCGGCAAGGCCGAGGGTCAGGTATTCATCGATGGTTGCAGGAAACAGCAACGGCATCATGACCGACTCAAAAATCTGGTCGGTATTATGGGAGAACATGGAGGATTCCGCAGTGTGATCGTCACCGCATAGGGCGAGCACGCCGCCGAGCCTGGAAGTCCCCTGGATATTTGCCTGGCGAAATACGTCGGCACTGCGATCCACACCGTGGCCCTTGCCGTACCAAATGGAGAAGACACCATCCCGTGTCGCCTGTTGGCGATAGTGATCCAGCAGCTGGGTACCCCAGATATTGGTGGCACCAAGGTCCTCATTGATACCCGGCTCAAAATGGATATCCCGCTCCGCCAGCAGCTTTTTGTGGCGCCATAGCGTCTGGTCGTAACCGCCGAGGGGGGAACCGCGGTAACCGGAAATAAAGCCCGCGGTATTCAATCCGGCCTGCTCATCCAGCTGCTTCTGCATCAAGGGCAGGCGTACCAGGGCATCAATACCGGTTAGGAAAACGCGTCCGGAGTCTCGGGTAAATGCAGCTTTGAGGGAGTATTCCCGGTCAAAGCCCAGTTCCTGATCAGTTTCGACCATCGCCATCGGTTAGGACCTTCTCGCATTATCTGGCAAGTACCTGACACGGGTGCGCGGTGCCCCGCAGCGTCAGTTCCAGCGTTATTGTTTTGATGCCAGTAAACTATCACCGGCAAGTCAGGCAGGTCATACCAAAATCACCACGGAAAGTGCACGAAGCAGAAAGAATCCACCACACAGGGATCATTTTCTGCAATAATTCATAACTGAAAGCGATTAGGTGAGAATATTTATCAATTTCGGGCCGGGCGGCCGCCCGCGGGCTTGTAGCGGGACAGGAATCGTGAATTCCTGCGATACCTTGGTCACATAATGTATTCTTCTCCGGAGCCGCAACCCGCGGTAGATCGTTTAACTCCACTGAATTTGGCACTCTCAACTACAGAGAATCAGGAACACCGGGAAACTATATGGCCTATCTACTGGACGCCATCGACAAACACATTCTGGAGATCCTTCAGCAGGATGCGACCATCCCCAACATCGAGCTGGCGGAAAAGGTTCACCTGTCACCCTCCCCCTGCTCCCGCCGGGTAAAGAATCTGCACGAACAAGGCTTTATCAAGCGCGCTGTCACCCTGCTGGAACCGGATATGGTCGGCCTGCCGGTGAGCGTGTTTATTCAGGTCACGCTGAATCACCAGGTCAAAAAAGAGCTGCAACACTTCGAATCCACCATTGGCCAGTGGCCGGAAGTGATGGAGTGTTACCTGATGACCGGGGACTTCGATTACCTGTTGCGGGTGGTGGTACCCAATCTGCATGCTTACCAGGAGTTTCTGGACAAGAAGCTGACCGAACTCCCTGGAATCGACCACATTAAGAGTAGCTTTTCCCTCAAGCAGGTGAGATATCGCACAGAGCTTCCGCTGGACCAACTTCTGGAAAAGTAACGCGCTAGCGTCGGAACAAGGACAAAAGGATACTCAGCACCACGCTGACAATAATCATTGTGGTAATAGGGAAATAAAAGCGACTGCGCCCGGATTCGATACGGATATCGCCGGGCAAACGCCCAAACCAGTTCAGTAGCCACGGCGCATAATGCAAGGTCAAGCCAATCCCGGTCAGCAGAATCCCCGCGACAATTAACCACCGCGCCATTACTTCACACTCCTCTGTTCGTTACTGGATTTCACCGCATCGGACAAATTGCCCTCAGCATATACAGCTGAACCTTTCCTGTAGTACTCACATCCCACTTGCACTTGCCGGCGTGCGGCAATGCAAGACGATGTCGGCCAGGGTAAAGAATAGCTATCAACTGCTATTCACGTTGCGCGCATCAGACCCAGCCGACAGCAAAGAAACATGGCGAGCGAGACTCTACTTTCTACCTGCATTTTAAGACGGGCCATCGACACGTGCAGAAAGTAGACAAATTGGCAGCTCCTTGTTGCGCTGATACCATCAGAGTGACCCTCTGACAGACGCTTCTACAAGGCTAATAACTATGCGCCTCTCTCATACCCTCGTTGGCGTGTGCGCCATCCTCGCGTCCTGGAACCTCCAGGCCACGACGATCGTACATAACTTCTCCGGCTATCAAACAACCGAACGCGACCTTGACCAGTTCAACACGCTGGTGTTTGACCAGGGCAAGGTATTGGCCACCGGTGATTTCGCCACACTCAGTCAAAAATACCCGGAGGCAACAAAAGTCGACGCCGGCGGCAAGGTGCTGTTACCCGGATTAATCGATGCCCACGGCCACGTTCTGGGACAGGGAAGACTACAGCAGCAACTGGATCTGCGTGACCTCGACCTCTCGAAGACACTCGATGCGATCAAACAATTTTCACGCAATCAACAATCCGGTGATTGGCTGATCGGACGCGGATGGAATCAGGTCCTGTGGCGCGGCAAGCAATTCCCGACACGTCAACAACTCGACGCACTGGATATCGACCAACCGATCTGGCTGCGTCGTATTGACGGGCATGCGGGGTGGGCCAACAGTGCGGCAATGGAGCGCGCGGGAATCACCCGCCAGTCAAAGGCGCCCGCAGGCGGTGAGATTATTCGCGATGAAAATGGCGAGCCGACCGGTGTACTCGTGGACAATGCAATGGCTCTGCTGGAAAGCGTAATCCCGCAGCCAGACCTCAAGGAAGAAAAAGCAGCTCTCGGCACCGCGTTTGAACTCGCCCTCTCCCTTGGCCTGACAGGTGTCCACGACGCTGGTGTTGAAAAGCAGACACTGGAAGCCTACCGCCAACTGGCCGCGGAAAAAGCGATCCCGCTACGCATCTACCCGATGATCTCCGGCGACGACAAACACCTGCCGGAGCTCCTTAATGCTGGTTATGTCGGCGCGCCCGATGAAAAGCTTTATGTGCGCAGTATCAAGGTCTATGCCGACGGAGCGCTGGGCAGTCGTGGCGCCGCCCTACTCCAACCCTACCATGATCGCCCGGGCGAAAGAGGCCTGCTGATCCACCAGAAGGATGCGCTGCTAAAGCAAATCAAAATGGCCGCGGACAACAAGTTCCAAGTGAACGTGCATGCCATTGGCGATCGCGCAAACCACATTGTGCTGGATATATTCCACACACTGAACAAGGAAAATGATCAGAAGCCATTCCGCCACCGTATCGAACACGCTCAGGTTCTGACACTGGAGGATATTGAGCAGTTTCCCACTTTGAACCTGATCGCTTCCATGCAACCGGTGCACGCAACCAGCGACAAGAATATGGCCGGGGATCGCCTCGGGGACAAGCGACTTGAAGGCGCTTACGCGTGGCGGAAATTCCTCAATCAGGGCACCAAAATTGCTTCCGGCTCGGATTTCCCGGTAGAGCCAGTGAATCCACTATTCGGGCTACACGCCGCGGTCACGCGTCGCGACCGACAAGGACAACCCGAAAAGGGCTGGCATGTAGAAGAAGCAATGACAATGGAAGAAGCGCTACGCTCTTTCACCCTGGACGCCGCCTACGCCAGCCACCAGGAGCAGTTCATCGGTAATCTGGAGCCTGGCAAGTTTGCAGACTTTGTTCTGCTTGATCGCGATATTTTCAAGATTGACCCGCAAGATATCTGGAAGGCACAGGTACTGGAAACCTGGGTGGAAGGTGAAAAGGTTTACGCGCGCCCCAAATAACATTCAGAAATTACCCGTACCTGCCCCCGTATCTGAAACCAAGGGGAAAAAAAAGCCGCACTCCGAAGGGAGTGCGGCTTTGTATTTTAAGCCTCAGCTATAAGGCTATATTTTACTCGCCCGTCACTGCGGCGGTGCCTTCCTCACCCGGCACTGGAAAACCGCGGTCGCGCATCAGCGGCTCGATGCCCGCATCACGGCCACGGAATTTGCGGTAGGCTTCCGCCGGGTCCATTGCGTTACGCGGTGCGAACAGGTACTTCACCAGCTTGCCGGCCACTTCCTTATCGTAGAAACCACCTTCCGCTTCGGCGAATGCTTCAGAAGCGTCGGAAGTCAGCACGTCCGCCCACATGTAGCCGTAGTACCCCGCGGAGTAACCTTCACCGGAGAAGATGTGTCCGAAGTGCGGCGTGCGGTGACGCATCACCAGCTCAGACGGCATACCCAGCGCATCCAGGGTTTCGCGCTCAAACTTGTCGGGATCGATACCCTCAGGATCCGTGGTGTGCAGCTTCATATCGACCAGTGCCGACGCCAGGTATTCGGTAGTTGCGAAGCCCTGGTTGAAGTTGGCGGCCTTCTTGATTTTGGCTACCAGCTCTGCCGGAATCGGCTCACCAGTTTTTGCGTGCACCAGGTAGTTGTCGATGATCGGGTCGGTGCTCAACCAACGCTCCAGCAACTGGGACTGGAATTCGGTGTAATCGCGCACGCCACCGTTCAGGGTCGGGTAGCTCACATTGGACGCAAGGAAGTGCAGAGCGTGGCCGAACTCGTGGAAGAAGGTTTCCGCATCGTCCCAACCAACCAGTACCGGCTCGCCGGGTGCACCCTTGATGAAGTTGGAGTTGTTGGAAGCCAGTACGGTTTCCTTGCCATCAAAGGTAGTGTGATCCCGGTACATACTGGCCCAGGCACCGGAACGCTTACCGGTACGGGCGAACGGATCCAGGTACCACAGGCCAATGTGCTCACCGGTGGTCTTGTCTTTCACTTCCCAGACTTTAACGTCTTCATGGAAGACCGGTACGCTGCCCTCTTCTACCGGTGAGAAAGTGAAATTAAACAGTTCACCGGCAACGTAGAACATGCCCTCGCGCAGCTTGTCCAGTTGCAGGTACTGCTTCACTTCATCGGAGTTCAGGTCGTACTTCGCCTTGCGCACTTTCTCGGCGTAGTAGCGGTAGTCCCAGGGCTTGATCTTGATACCGGCTTTTTCCGCATCGGCAACCGCCTGCATATCCGCTACTTCTTCATGCACACGGGCAACCGCCGCCGGCCAAACCGCTTCCATCAGCTCGATGGCATTTTCCGGGTTCTTCGCCATGCGGTTCTGCAGGCGCCACTCGGCGTAGTTATCGAAGCCCAGCAATGCTACGCGCTCGTCGCGCAGCTGCAGGATCTCGGCGATGATTGCATTGTTGTCGTGCTCACCACCGTTGTCTCCGCGGCTGTAGTAGTTGGTCCACACCTTCTCACGCAGCGCGCGATCTTCGGAGTAGGTCAGGAACGGGTCCATGGAGGAGCGGGTGTTCTTGATCGCGTACTTGCCCTTCTGGCCTTTTTCTTCGGCCATGGAGGCAGCCGCTTTGACGAAAGACTCGGGCAGCCCTGCCAACTGATCTTCGGTCAGGAAAATATCGTAGCCTTCCTCATCCGCCAGCACGTTGTTGGCAAACTTGGTGTGCAGTTCGGCCAGGCGGTTATTGATTTCCGCATAGCGCTTCTTGTCTTCACCAGACAGGGTCGCACCGTTGGTCGCGAACTCGTCATACACCAGCTCGACAACGCGCTTCTGCTCGGCATTCAGATCGGAATCGTTGCGAGACTCGAATACAGCCTTCACACGCTGGAACAGCTTGTCATTCTGAATAATCTTGGAGCTGAAGGCGGCCAGTTTCGGGGCCATTTCCGCCTGTACAGCACGGAATTCCGGAGAAGACATGTTGCCACTCCAGATACCCCAGTAGGTGAATACCTGGCTCAACGCTTTGCCGCTGCGCTCCATCTCTTCGATGGTATTGGCGAAGGTCGGCGCTTCCGGATTGTTGGCTATCTTGTCGATTTCGGCCAGATTCTGGGCCATGCCGTATTCCAGGGCTGGCTTGAGGGCTTCCACATCCATCTTGTCGAATGCAGGAACACCGCCGTACGGGCCTGTCCACTCCGCCAGCAAGGGATTGCTTTTGGCAACGTCCGCGACGATTTCTGCAGAAGCGGATACCTGCTCGGCCGGCTTCGCGGCCTGGACTTGTTCGGGCTCTTTACTGCAACCGGCAACCGTTGCCAGGGCAGCAGCGATGGACATCGCGATCAGTGTTTGACGCATCGACTCGATCCTCTAGTAGTTTGCTTAATTAGAATTATGAGTGCCCGGAGTGTACCGCGGGGCGGTAGATCCCGCTATGCACTGCGCACCACCCCAAAACTTCCTGTCGCGAAGTACATTACTCGCAGGACTATCCCCCGCCGCTGATCAACCTTACGGAGGATTTGGCGAGGTGGCATTTTTTGCGTCATTTGATAACGACTTAATAAGTGCATAGTTATAACTGCAGATGCAGAACCCGCAGCAGACTGCGCGCTGCGGGAAACCGTCGAATGAGGAGATGTTTAGAGGGTGTTGTGGAACCAGGGACCAGAGGGATTGAGGAGTGGAGAAATTGAGGAGTGGAGAGATTAAGGAGCGGAAGATTCATGCGCGTCCGCGGCGCAATAGATACAACCGGGCCATCAGGCCCGGCGCCGGTCCTCAACTACACTGCCGACCGCGAGTAATTCTTCTTCGTGCTCTGTCTCCCGCCAGGGCTCATCCAGAGCCGCTTCAATCCAGGACTGCACACCGGGAAGTGCGAGGATTCGCTGGCAATAATCCATTGCCTCGCGCCCCAGAGAGAGCTGGTAACCGGTAATGCGGATTACTACCGGTGCAAAGAATGCGTCCACGGCGGTGAACCCCTGCCCCGCCAGAAATGGGCCACCGAAACGCGATAAACCCTGCTTCCACAGCTCCTCAATTCGATCCAGGTCTTTCTGCAGAGCCTGATCCACCTCTTTGAGAGCAACGGTGACCCCGCAGCTCATGCTGCACTGATTGCGCAGCACAAAGAATCCGGCGTGCATCTCCGCAGCCGCACAACGCGCCCAGGCCCTCGCCTGCCTGTCTTCAGGCCAGACTGTGGGATGGGACTCGTAGAGATACTCGGTGATGGCAAGGGAATCCCACACGGTGGTATCGCCATCGACCAGACAGGGCACTAGGCCGGTGGGGGAAAACTTGCGGAATTTGTTCCAGCTGCCGCCCTCGTCGAAGGGCACCAGCTGCTCTTCAAAGGGAATGTCCAGTTCGGTCGCCAGCAGCCACGGGCGCAGAGACCAGGATGAATAATTTTTGTTTCCGATAAATAACTGATACATCCCGATCTCCCTATTCGGTGGATTTTACTGAGTACGGCCCGATTAATTGCCGCCGTTGCGCCCATCGCGCAGCATTTCGGAAATACAGAAAGCCAGCTCAAGGACCTGATCGGCATTCAGCCGCGGGTCGCACTGGGTGCGGTAACAGCTGGCCAGATCGGCATCGGAAATTTGCCACGCGCCGCCGGTGCATTCGGTCACGTGCTGTCCGGTCATCTCCAGGTGAATACCGCCCGGGTGCGTACCTTCGGCACGGTGCACAGCGAAGAAGTCGCGGATTTCCCGCAAGATATTATCGAAGTTGCGGGTTTTGAAACCGCTGGATGCTTTCTCGGTATTGCCGTGCATGGGATCGGTACTCCATACAACGGAGCGCCCTTCCCTCTCCACGGCGCGCACCAGAGCGGGCAATTTGTCACCCAGGGTATCGGCGCCCATGCGGGTAATCAGAGTCAATCGCCCGGGCTCGTTGTTCGGGTTCAGACGGTCGATCAGGCGGATCAACTCATCGGTACCCATACCGGGGCCGACTTTGACACCGATGGGATTCCAAACTCCGGAAAGAAACTCGATATGCGCGGCATCCAGCTGGCGCGTGCGCTCGCCGATCCACAGCATATGCGCGGAGCAGTCGTACCACTTGCCGGTGAGGCTGTCGGTGCGCGTGAGTGCCTGCTCGTAATTCAGCAGCAGCGCCTCATGGGAGGTGTAGAGGGTCGTCTCGCGAATGGCCGGGGTGTTTGCGGAGTTCACGCCGCACACGGCCATGAATTCCAGTGCGTCCTGCAGACGCTCCGCCAGCTGCGCGTAACGATCCCGCTGCGGATTGTTTTCCAGGAAACTCAGGTTCCAGGCGTGTACCTGGTGCAGATCCGCAAGCCCACCTTGGGCAAAAGCGCGCAGCAGGTTGAGGGTTGCGGCAGACTGATTGTAGGCAGTTAGCATCCGCTGGGGATCCGGCACCCGGGCTTCAGCGGTGAAGTCGATGCCGTTGATGATGTCGCCGCGATAACTTGGCAGCTCGACACCATCCACGCTTTCCATGTCCGCAGAACGCGGCTTTGCATACTGCCCGGCCATGCGCGCCACTTTCACCACTGGCAGGTTGCCGGCAAAGGTAAGCACCACCGCCATCTGCAACAGCACCTTGAAGGTGTCACGAATCCGGTTCGCATTGAAATCCGCGAAAGATTCCGCGCAATCCCCGCCCTGCAGTAAAAATGCTTTCCCCTGAGCCACGTCAGCCAGATGGCTGCGTAAATCTCTGGCCTCTTGGGCAAATACCAGCGGCGGATAGCTGGCCAGCTGTTGTTCAACTGACTCAACCGCTGTCGCCTGCGGATACTTGGGCTGCTGGTGCGCTTGCAATTTGCGCCAGCTGGCGGGATCCCAGGGTTTGACTAGGGGCTCTGACACGGGCTTGTCTACCTCAACTTCCATTTTCGGCTCTACATCAAAATAGTTACATCAGTGCGCTGCGATGCAGCAGCGCACTTTGCTGGCATTTCGCGACTGTAGCCGCGACTGCCATCAGGACTCCAGCACCTCTGCCACAGATTTACAGAAATACGCCATGTTGCCCTGGCTCAGGCCAGCAATACTGATACGGCTGGAATCTACCATATAAATGGAATAATCCTGCTGCAGCTTTTGCACCTGCTCCGGAGTAATTCCCAGGAATGAGAACATGCCCTTCTGTCGCTGGATAAAGCTGAAATCTCCAGCGGCGCCAGCGGCCTGCAGGCTTTCAACCACGCCACTGCGCAGACTGTTGATACGCTCGCGCATTTCGGTCAGCTCTGCTTCCCAGTTGGCGCGCAAGCTGGCGTCGGTAAGGATGGATTCAACAATGGCACCACCGTGGTTCGGCGGCATGGAATAGTTACCGCGCACGACGTTCAGCAGCTGGCTCTGGCCGCGATCTGCCGCCGCCGCATCGCTGTAAATCACCATCGCCAGCCCGACGCGCTCACGGTAGAGACCGAAATTCTTGGAGCAGGAAGCCGCAACCAGCATTTCGGGTACAGATTCTGCCATCAGGCGCAGGCCGTAGGCGTCCGCATCGAGACTGTCACCAAAGCCCTGGTAAGCCATATCGATAAACGGCGTGAAGCCCTGCTTCTGCGCCATTTCCGCCAGCACTTTCCACTGCTCGCGGCTCAGGTCCGCGCCACAGGGATTGTGGCAGCACGCGTGGAACAGAACGAGATCGCCCTCGCCCACCTGCTTCAGGGTTTCCACCATGGCGTCAAACTGCAGGCTGCTGGTGGCGCGATCGTAATAGGGATAGCTCTTGATCTGCAGGCCCGCATTGCCTAGCAGGGGCACGTGGTTGGCCCAGGTAGGATCGCTCACCCAGATGGTCGCGCCTTCTTTGGCGCGGTTGGAAAACTCTGCCAGCACACGCAGTGCCCCACAGCCGCCCGGTGTCTGGGCGGAACGCACACGATTACCCACCAGTGCCGCATGCCTCGCACCCAGTACCAGTTCCTGCATGGCGGTGTTGAAACCGGGTGTGCCCGCAGGTCCGACATAGGCCTTGGTATCTTCGCTCTGCAGCAGGCGGGTTTCCGCCTCTTTTACCGCTTGCAGAACCGGGGTGTGACCGGCCTCGTCTTTATAAACACCCACCCCCAGGTCGATCTTGTTGGGGTTTTCATCGGCGCGGTAGGTGGCCAGCAGGCCGAGGATGGGATCTGCAGGAAGGCTGCTCAGGTGGTCAAACATGGTAACTCCTGGTAATTCGTGCCGGTACACTCCGCAGGGTGCACCGGTGGGTAAAATCCAATTCAGTGATTATGGGATGAAGCGCGGCAGAAGGTTCGGTGATCAGTCGATCAGGCCGCGATTGGCCCAATCCTGGGCGCGCGCCATCAGCTTCTCGATAATGCTATCGAGCTGATTGCGCTCTTCCCCGGACAAGGATCCCATCAGGTCGTTCTCGTACTGTTGGGCAAGCGGCACAATGCGTTCGTACACGTCGCGACCGAGCTCCGAAAGGTTCAGCACCTGGCGACGACGGTCGGCCAGATCTTCACTGCGGGTGATGTAGTCATTCTTGATCAGAATGGAAACTGCGCGACTGATGGCAACCTTGTCCATTGCCGTCTGCTCTACCAGCTCAGCGGCGGAGAGGTTCGGGAAGCGCCCGAGAATCGCCATTACCCGCCAAGCCGGAATGGTCAGATCGAATCGCGCGCTGTAGGCGTCAGCGATCGCATTGCTGACCCGGTTGGAAAGCACAGACAGACGATACGGCAGGAATTTCTCCAGGCGCAGATCGTCCGGACGCACTGCATCAATCGGATCAGAAAATTCAGTGATATCGCTCTTGGTATTATCTATTGTCATCGCGGTCCATTCACCTGCTGCTGGACGGGTTGTACCAGGTTTCAAATGTAACTAAGATTGGTTTCAATTGTAACCACTATTGCAGGAAATTTTTGGCAGCTCCGGGGATTGGGTAGCCGCCACCGATGAAACTTCAAACATCGGGTACGCCTGTACAACTACAGGCGAGATTGGGCGCGCATTATACGGCGTTTGACGCCATTTTTGTCACCCTTTGAGGGCATCTGCGCAAACTATTTGCGCGCCGATTGCCCTTTCTACCGGGCCTTCCTGTAAAAGCACCCACCCCCAAACAGTTTATCGCGCTTTCTCGCGACTCCCCCTAGCTCGGCGTACCGGGCGTGACGGGAGCAACTCCATACAGGGAATCATTTATGGAACTACACGGCTACTTTCGTTCATCCGCCAGCTATCGCGTTCGCATCGCACTGAACCTGAAAGGCCTCAGCTACGACTACCACCCGGTAAACCTGCTGAAAGGTGAACAGGTAGAGGCGCGTTACCGCAGCCTGAATCCCCAGGGGTTGGTTCCCGCATTGATCGAGAGCGGCCATGTGTTTACCCAGTCCCTCGCCATCCTTGAGTGGCTGGACGAACAGCACCCGGAGCCTGCACTGCTGCCCCACGACGCTCTCGGCCGCGCCCGTATACGCGCTCTCGCCTACAACGTCGCCTGTGATATCCAGCCGGTGCAGAACCTGCGCGTGCTCAAATATATCCAATCGGAACTGGGTGCCAGTGATGAACAGAAAGTGGAGTGGATTCGCCACTGGATTACCGGCGGCTTTCAAGCGCTGGAAACCCAGCTGGATGGACAGGGCGGCACCTTCGCTGGTGGTGATACGCCCGGACTGTTTGAATGCTGCCTGATTCCGCAAATCTACAACGCGGAACGTTTCGGCGTGTCACTCGATGCCTTTCCCCGCATAGCGGCAATCGCGAAAGCCTGCGCGGAGCTACCCGCATTTGAACAGGCGCGCCCGGAGAATCAGCCGGACAGCACCGTCTGACCGCCAGCGCTACTCCCCCTGCGAAGGAGTCTCTGTGGGATCACCCGCAATCGGCAGAGGCTCTTTGAAGGTAAGCGTACGATAGGGAAAGGGAATCTCTATACCGGCTTCATCCAGTGCCTGCTTCACCGCGGTAACCACTTCGCCCCGGGATCGACGCTCCTCAAACGGAGTCGATCCAGCCCACCAGGTGACTTCGATATCGATGCTGCTGTCGCCAAATGCCTGCGGGAACACCTGGATCGGCTCATCGTCCCGTACCGTTTCACACTCGTCTAGCGCCCCCTTGATGACCTCCACCGCGCTGGCAACATCTTCACCGTAGGCAATACCGGCAATAATGGAGATTCGACGCTTGTTGCGATCTGTGAGGATTTCGCAGGGATTTTTGAACAGGAACAGGTTGGGCACGATCACCAGCTCTCCAGTGGTGCGGCGAATCGTGGTATTGCGCACTTCTACTGCCTCTACCCTGCCCTCAACGTTCTCACACTTGATAACGTCGCCCGCCTCGAACGGGAACCGCCACAGGATCAGGATACCGGCAAAGAAATTCTCGAAAATATCCTTGAATGCGAACCCTACCGCCACCGATAGCAATCCCAACCCTCCCAGCGCTTTGGCGGGGGTCAAACCGGGAAATAACACCATGGCGGTAAACAGTAGCCCGATCAGCCAGATAAAGATCCTGGTCAGACGAACCATCAGATCTTGCAGGGACGGACGTGGGGTAGTCTTTCTTGCAAATCGGCGGGCAAATTTCCCCGCTACGGTAGCGATTCCCCAGGTCACCACCAGCATCAAAACACTGGCAATAAAGAATGGAATATGCGCGAGAAACCCCTCCCAGATTTTATCCAGGGAAGTCATCACGGTTTCCACTACACCTGACAGCGATGATGGATCGGCCTTGGCGAGTTCCAGTGTTTCCGCCAACTCCTTCGCCTTATCGGTGTCTACTGGCAGAGTGGGATTGGACTGTATCGACCCGCCAGTGGAGAGCAGATCGGAAGCAGTCAAAGAAAGGCGGGTCACAAACATGGCCGGTTACAGTCGCGCTCAGATTCAGTCGAACTTGTACCAGCCTAGCAAATTGCCAGCCGGGGGCATTCAGGTCGGGGCGGGTAATTCACGCCTCGTCACACACATAGTCCTCGAGCCTCAGCCACTTGGTGGCAATCCACTTCTCACCAGCAATAACGGGACTCCCTCCATGTAGCGTTCGCTGGTCCAGCTCCCCGTGCTCGTTGGCGTAAGAGAAAAACAGCCCACAACCCTTTCTGGGCAGAACATCCAGCGACACCCGCGGAAACACCGTCGATCCCCCCGCCTCTACATCATTCAGATACATGATCATGGTACCAACGCGCTGCCCGCCCTTGGACAACACCCGCTGGGTACCCGCCCTCTCGGGATTGAAGTAATCGAAATGTGGTCGGTATTCGGCACCCGGCTCATAGTGCAGGATCTGCATCGATTCACCGCGGCTTGCCGGTATCCCCAGCAGCCGTTCAATACGGGATTCTATACCCGCGATCAGTGGATTGGCGCCAGGCCGGTAATAGGTTCCGGAACTGGTGCGCGCCGCTTCCACGTCATAGGTGCCGCGATCGGCGTTAACTACACGGGAGGGGGTGAGCTTTGCCCGCGACATCTCGATCAGCGCGTCGCACTCGATATCCGATAACAGACTGCCGAACATCACGATATTGGGTTGCTTGATCGAAAGCAGGACTTCTATCTGGCGATCGCCAAGGTCGTAGAGGTTCTTGGTGGGCTCAAACAGGCGAAAACGCGCACCGTCATCCGACTTGCCAGATGCGCCGGGGGCACTTGCGGTGTCTACCCCTCCGCCGGACACTGAAGGTTGCCGACTAGCGGGCTGCGCCGCCCGATAGTCAGCAATACACTGCTCCACTGCACCCGCAATGGATGTTTGATATCCCGCCTTCAGCAGCGCATCAATCATCGCGGACTGGCTCTGGCCTTGCCTGACCGCATCGCGCATCCACTGCTGAAGGTCCGATTGAAGCTCAGCAAACTCCACAAGACGCTCCTTTGTCTTCTTTCCGGCTATACCTCACCTTGACGATAGAGGTCAATTTTCGACCTCAGTATAGTTCTATCCCGTCCGCCCATTTCCCCGGGGCATTCCGAAAATTTACAGGACCAGGCCCGACCGATTCCAGGGTTGAACCCACTGTTGCCACAGCTGTCTATCGGTGGGCGCCATCCTCGGAAAAAGTTCGCGCCTAATGTGAACTGGGGCAACAAAAATTCCGTGAGGATCGCGTCGATTCAGAATAACCTTTGCTCGAGAAAAATTGTACCGGCGTCTAATTCACTGCCGAACTGCCGATCTACTGGCCATGCTACCTGAGGGGAACCCGCTTGATTTACTCGCTCCGTCACTCATTTCACACCCTGTCCCGCAAACGGCTTCACAATCGCCAACAGCCCGGGCATTCCCCGGCAACAGGCAAACGATTGTGGGTTGCCCTCCTCCTGCTGCTCCCCCTGACATTGCTCCCGGGGTGCGCCGTGCTCTCGCCGGACTTTGAGAAGCCGGAGGTGCAGGTAACTGCACTGGAACCCCTACCGAACAACCACAGTGGCGATCTGCGCTTTCGTATCCACTTGCGTGTATTCAACCCCAACAATAGCGAGCTCGCCCTGTCCGGCCTCTACTACACCCTGAAGCTGGCCGGCCACAAGGTGGTCACCGGCACCTCCAGCAACCTGCCGGTGATTCCCGCCTACGGTCAGCAGGCGATCAGCGTCGACGCCTCGGCCAACCTGATGGGGTCATTTATGGCCGCCGCGGAGCTGCTTCGACTACAGGGGAACACGGTGCCTTACGAACTGGAGGCGAAGCTGGGCCTGCAGCGGTCTATCCTGCCGGCGATCCGGGTCAGTAAGCAGGGGAACATTCAGCTGGGGCAATATCAGCGCTGATGCGCAGGAAGTGAGATCAGAGGAAATGCGCAGGCCGGTGGAATCACCGGCCTGCAGAAACAAGACAGGGCTATCGGGCGCTAGCCGCGGCGCGCAGCCAGGATGCCCCCAGTCATGGCGACCATGGAGCTGACAATACCAATTCCCACCAGGCTGTAGAGACTGATGCTCTGCGCAGCCATCACGGTGAGGACTTCCTCCAGGGGAAATTGCCAGCAGACAATCGCCGAGGCCGCAACCACTGCCCCGTACTGGTAGCGGTTCGCCCTGCGCTCGGCCCGTTTGGCCGGCGCCGGCGGCAACTCCGCCATCACCCGTTCACAGAAGCCGTCATTGTCCAGGTGCGGCTCATTGAACTGCAATTGCTGGGACAACCAGGTGTCAAAGTCCGGCTCATCACCCCCAAATGTACCGGGAGCGGGCCTTACAACACCGTCTGTAATTACCATACCTGTAATACCTGCAGTATCACTGTTCAAATTTCGGGAATCAGCCACTGGCTACCTCCTCTCGCCAGGCCTGCAGCAGAGTCTGCAATTTGGCCCTTGCGCGATTTACGTGGGATTTTACCGTGCCCAGCGGCAACTTCATAATCGTGGCCGCTTCCTCGTGGGAAAAGCCGCGCTGCATACACAGATGCACCGCCTGTCTCTGGGCGTCACTCAATTCCCCCATTGCCGAATTCAGGTCCCTGGCCATACCCAACTGCTGTGCTTCTTCGACACTTTCCTGGGCTTGCGCACGGTCCACCGCCTCCTGATCCACATCTGGTGCATTCTTACGCTTGTGGCTCATGACCAGATTGTAGGCGATGCGGTACAGCCAGGTGCTGAAACGCGCATCCCCACGAAACGCAGGCAGCGCCTTGTAGGCCTTGATAAAAGCCTCTTGCGCCATGTCGTCGGCGAGTCCCTGGTCGCCATTGCACAGCTGGCGGAGCGAGAAACGCAGCTGTGACTGATAGCGACGAACCAGCTGGGCGTAGGCCCGCTGGTCCCCGTCGTCGACGACGCGCTTGATCAGATCCTCATCATTGAGGTCCATGGATGGCTGTCCTTAACCCGCTTGCTGTTGGTCGTGCTTCCAGTTGATATAGCGGGCGATCCCGATAAACAGGGGGATCAACCCGAGACTACCGACACCAACACCCGCTGAGGCAGACAGCCAGATAAAGATCGCGGCGCCGATGGCAATCAGGGTGATCCCCCGGTCCTTGGTGGTAACGGTGTTCTGACCATCCAGGGCATCCAGCAGTTCCGGCGGGATATCGCGTCCCTCGGACACCATGCGATTGATGTTCTCCATCACCAGCTGCTTCTTGCGATAGCTGTTGCGCGTCACCAGCCACACGATCAGGATCGGGGTACCGAAGACTGCGAGAATCGCGACGATCCCGATCAGCCAGTCCATATCCGGCCCCCTGGAACGACCACCGCGCTCTTGTGACACGTGGATTTCGTGGGTGCGCTCGTGCATACGCTCGGCATGCTCCTTAGCGCGCTCGGCCCGCTCCATATCGGCATTGATCCCGATACTGATATTGCGCGGCACCGACTCCAGCGCCTCATCTACGACCACTCCCGTGTCGTCGAGGACACCCTTCTCCACGAGCTGTTCGTAGATTCGGCGGGTAACTGCACCGCCAAACTCCTCACCGAGGTCGATCTCCACATTGGCGCTCTCGCCGTGTTCATCCCGCGTATGAATCCGCAGACGGCCATCTTCCTGGCGCAGGATCCGCACCTGCTTGGTTACCTTGTCTTTCGCAGGGGGCTCAGGTGCGACTACAGGGGCCGGAGGCTCAGGTGGCTGCGGTGCTACGGCGTCTTCCTGTGCCAGCAAAGTTCCGGAGACTCCCATCGCCAGGGTCGCTGCGATCGCGAGCGCCCAGCCGGGCAGTCGGTTACGCACAACAATTGAATCTTTCGCTCTCATTGGTGTTATCTCGCTCTTTCTAGTCTGACCCGAGGTAAACTGGCCCCGTGCGGGGACCCGGGACCTTTCTCGCGTCAGAGTGTACCTTTTTTGAGCACCCTGTATCAGGGGCACATTCCGGGTTACCTTACTGACTGTGACTTGGCCGGGCTTTACCCTTCCCCTGATGGACGCCGGAGATGCGCCCTTTAGATGCAAGGCCGGATCAAATATTTCAGCGGCCCCGGAATCACGACCGCTCTGCCGGCCTGACGACCGGGCCTGAGGCCGATCAATCGCCGCAACATAACCAAAAACGGGGTATTCATGACTTCAGACGCGCTCACCGTCACCTCAATCACCCACCCGGCCGAAGTCCTCTCTTTCTGGTTCGGCAGCCAGGCGCTGGACGGAGAAATCCCGGCGCAACAGCGCGCCCGCTGGTTCCAACGCAATGACGAATTTGATCGGGAGATCCGCAATCGTTTCGAAAAAGCCATCGACGCGGCACTGGCCGGGGAGCTGGGAAGCTGGAGCGACACCGCCGAAGGCCAGTTGGCCCTGGTCCTTCTCTGCGACCAGTTCACCCGCAATATCTACCGAGGTTCGCCCAAAGCCTTCGCCGGAGACCCGATTGCGCTGGAGATCACCCAGGCAATGATTCGCAACAATCACCAGTGCAAGCTGGGGCTGCACCAGCGCGCATTTGCCGGCATGCCACTGGAGCACTCGGAGCTGGCCGAGGTACAGGCCCAGTCGGTGGCCTACTTCGACCAGTTGCGCACGGATTACAGCGAGGACAATGCCGGCCCGCAGGCCGCCAGGCTGGCCGAGGACTACTATCGCTTCGCCGTGGCCCACCAGAAAGTCATCGAGCAGTTCGGACGCTACCCCCACCGCAACGCCGCGCTCGACCGCGAGAATACCCCGCAAGAGCAGGAATGGCTGGACAACGGGGGCGGCTTTTAATGGACTGGTTAGCCTGGCTTTCTCTCGCTGGTGTCTGTGCCCTGGGTGCCATGTCCCCGGGGCCGAGCCTGCTGATTGTGGTGCGCAATGCCAGTGCCGGTTTTGCCCACGGGGCCGCCTGTGCCATCGCCCACGGTGCCGGTATTGGCGGTTACGCGCTGCTGACGGCCCTGGGACTCAGCCTGGTGCTGACGAATTCCCCACTAGTGTTCACTGGCCTGCAATGGGGCGGCGCCCTGTTTCTGGTGTATCTGGGCTGGAAGTCCATACGCGCGCCCGCGCCAAAGGCGTCTGATGCGGCGACTCCAGAGACCGACGCCCCACGACAATCCATTGCTGCGGCCGCGGCACAGGGCTTCGGAATCGCCCTGTTCAATCCCAAGGTGGCGCTGTTTTTCGCCGCCCTGTTCAGCCAGTTTGTCGGCGCCGAGCAGGCCACGGCCACCAAGTTCACCATGGCCGGCGTGGCCGCAGGTATCGATACACTCTGGTATCTGCTGGTCAGTGCAGCCCTCTACTTTGGCCGCCGCAGGGGCATTCGCCCCGGGCGCTGGAGCCATCGCCTGCAGCAGCTGTTCGGCATTCTGCTGATTGCCCTCGCCGGTCGTCTGCTGTGGCAGATTTGACGGTTGACACTGGACAGGCATACAGATACTGTACATTCATCCAACTCAATAACAATTTACGGTTATTGTCCGGATTCAGCCCGGAATCACTGTATATGACAACAGGAGGCCATTATGGCGGTAGTAGCGGTTTGGAAATGCGATAGAGACGGAGCCATGTTCGACAACAAAAAAGATGCCGAAGAACACGACAAGATGCTGGAACTGGCTGCCAATATTACTGCGCTGATCGAGCGCAATATTGAAGGCGTTTCTGAAGAAGCCAGCGAAGAAATCGGCCTGATGCTTGCCAAGCGCCGCGAAGTGCTGGCCAAGGCTTGTAAAGGTAAGCCGGAGGAGCTGCTCGCCGCAGAAGAAACCAGCGAGCAATCAGATAACAGTGGTGAAAACGTCACCCCACTCGCTGCCAACCAGTAATTCTGGCAGCCCGCGCAGCCGGCGCCCCCACCGGTTGCGCATATTCCCCAGAAATTCCATCCCTGTACTCTGCCCGGCTTGCCGGGCTTTTTTTATACCGTTTTTATACCGTGCCAGGCAGCCTCTGCCTGGCGCGTTCAGTAGGAATAGCTGGTTTAGAACACTGCACTTATATCGATCACCGCAAGGATGATAATGACCAGCCAGGTCAACGAGGTGCCGATAAAACGACCGGGGTGATAGCCGCCGCTACCCGCAGACAGACCGATTGCATGCAACAGACGGCCAAATAACAGCGCAGCGCCCAGGCAGTGCAGCCACAGATGAGACAGGCCGTTGATTTCCGCAATCAACATCAGGATCAGGGCCAGCGGGATATATTCGACCGCGTTGGCGTGGATCCGCACCGCAATCTCCCCCTGCTTGTCGCCGCCGGTACCCAGTCCCACTTTCTTGCCGCGACGGAACGCGACCACCTTGAACGCCAGGGCTATGACCAGCAGCGCACAAAGTCCTGCGTAAAGTGCGGTTACCTCAATATTCAGCATATGCTCACCATTTCGCTTGAAACTCCTGTTAACGTTTTTTCGGATTGATCGTTATTTTTTGTAACCGTGCCCGGTACCAGACTGCGGATGCAGATAACGGTCGCGCAGACGCGTCGAGCGGTTCACCAGGGATTGTGGCTTGCCATCAATCACCACCAGCTCTGCGTAGCTGGTGACCTCGAGGGGATCTCCGCTCCACAATACCAGGTCGGCGACGCCGCCCGGCACCAGCACACCGCCTTCGAGGCCGAATACCGAAGCCGCGTTGGCCGTGATCGCACGTATCCCTTCTTCAAATGGCAGGCCATACGCCACCGCATTGCCCGCCCCCTGTCGTGACAGATAGCTGTTGTGGGACCCAGCGTAACCTGGCCCACTGATCACCACCGTCACACCCGCCTTTTGCAACAGCGCTGCGTTATCCATACGCGCGCCCAGTTTCTCAAAGGCATCCGGGGAATTCCCCATGGCATCCACGATCACCGGTACCCGCGCCGCAGACAGTTGCTCGGCCACCATCCAGCCCTCGGCAGCACCCTCCACAATCAGTTTCAGCTTGTACTGCTCTGCAAGCGCCAGTAATTGCAGGATATCGCTGGCTCTGTTCGCCGTGATTAATAGGGACTGCTCCCCTATCAACAGTGGCTGCAGGGATTCAAGATCATCAATGGAATAATCCAGTTCCCGCCACTCTCCTCGACGGATGGCATCGCGGTTATCGGCATATTCTTTCGCCTGTGCCAGAGCGCCCTCAATCTGCTCGTAGGCCCGGGCCCGACTGCCGCCCGCCAGCTCCGCGCCGTACTCGCCGAAATAGACTTTCTGTACCAGCGCATCATTGGTAACACTGTCGAATTCACCGGTGAGCTTGATGGCAAACCCCTGCCCGGCAAATATCTTCTCCTGGCTGCTCGGCACCACAACCGCGCGGGTGACACCGCCGGCGCGATTGAAGGGAATCAGGGTGGAGTGCGGGTTAAAAGCCACCGATGGATTGAACCCGGCACCGATGGACGCGTCCTCGATCGCGCTGTCGTTGGTGGAGGCCGCCGCGCCGATTTCGGTAAGCCCCAGTTCACTGCTTGGCGCGATGATGCCCGGGGTCACCACCTTGCCGCGGCCGTCGATAACCAGGTCTGCATTCAGATTGCCGAGGTCTTCGGCCACCTGCTCGATACGCCCGTCTTTTACCAACAGGTCCCCCATCTGCACGGTGCCCTGATCGCCCAGGGTGATGACCTTGGCGTCCTTGATGAGCAGTGTCTGTGCAGTTGCCAGTGGTGCAGCGACTACCGCAGAAACCAGCGAGGCGATGGCGCCAATTTTGAATACCTGCTTAATACCCATTAGCGCTGCCCTCCTTCCGGCAGGCGTTCGCCTTCCGCGTTGAGAATACCCAGTTCAAAATCACTGTGCGGCTGTCGCTCGGGGTTGTCCCGGTCGTACATCAGCACACCGTCGATAAACACTTTTTCCGCTTTGCTGTACACGCTGAATGGGTTGCCGGACCAGACCACCACATCCGCCATCTTGCCTTTCTCCAGACTGCCAGTAACTTCGTCAACGCCGAGCGCACGCGCCGGGTTCAGGGTCATCCAGGTCACCGCATGACGCGGTTCAATATGGAAACCGGCGCGCTGCCCCGCTAGCATGGCTTTGGCAGTTTCTTCATTGAGATGCTGGATACCGATGGCGGAATCCGAATGGATCATGGCGCAGGCCTTGGCCTGGTCGACGATGGCGATATTGGCTTCGGTCATATCGAAGGCTTCGTGTTTGAAACCCCACCAGTCTGCCCACATCGCGGCACACACCTTGTTTTCGGCGAGCAGATCCGCGACCTTGTAGGCCTCAACCGCGTGGTGGAAGGTGGAAATCTGGAAATCGAATTCCTTGGCAATATCCATCATGATGGCCATTTCCTCACCGCGATAGCAGTGGTTGTGTACCAGGATATCGCCGTTCAATACCCCCGCCAGGGTTTCCATCTGCAGGTCCCGATCCGGCTCCTCACCGCCGTTCTCATGGTAATTGTCCCACTTGTCGCGGTAGGCGGCGGCAGAGATCCAAGCCTGTCGATAGCCCGCCACATTTCCCATACGCGTGGAGGGCAAGGTGCCCTTACCACCGTACACGCGTTTCGGGTTCTCGCCGCAGGCCATTTTCAAACCGTAAGGCGCGCCGGGAAATTTCATATCCTGCACACTGCGCCCGGGCACATTCTTGAGGGTTACCCCGCGGCCGCCAAACAGGTTGGCTGAACCCGGCAGGATCTGCAGCGTGGTAACGCCTCCCGCAAGTGCCAGCGCGAACTGGGGATCCTGGGTCCACACCGAGTGCTCGGCCCACACCTGTGCGGTGTTCGGTGCGGTCATCTCGTTGCCGTCCTGGGAGGATTCAATGGCCGGCGCCGGATAGTCGCCCAGGTGGGAGTGAACATCGATAATGCCCGGGGTTACCCACTTACCGGCACCTTCCACCACCATGCCTTTTTTGGGCACTTTCAGCTCTTCACCAACCGCTGCGATTTTTCCGTCCTTCAGCAGCACATCGGTATTGTTCAACTGCTCCCCGGTGCCGGTCAGCAGCGTAGCACCACGGATCAGAACCGGACCGGCTTCGTCTGCTTTATAAGTAGAGGGGAAAGCATCCTGCCGGGAAAAATCAGCCCCTTTTGACTTGGCTTCGTCATCTCCCCCGCAAGCCGTCAATGTCAGTGCCATAGCTGCACTGCAGGCCGTTGCCAACAGACGTCGCACCACTTTTGTCGATTCCAGAGCTGGCCGCATTGCCCCTCCTACTTGTTTTACTGTTATTAGGAAATTTTCATAAACAGATCCCATGCTATCAGCAATTCAGGAATCCGCCAGTCTGCCAACTGGTACTGCCCAATAAATCCTGTTTGCGCCGCAGGTCACAGAATGCACGAGAACCCGCCCTAGACAACGGTAAATCACCGTGTTGCAATTTAGCTTCTCTCCTTGAATCCAGGATGGACGGATGGAAAAACCAATGAATGCAGGTGCAATTCAGCCTGCAGTGCACACTGGACAACCCGGCTTACAGGGAGATTCGCGAGAGGTATATGAGGCGCTACGCAAAAGTGAAGAGCGCTACCGGGAGCTGGTGGAACACGCCAACTCCATTATCCTGCGCTGGGATAAAAACGGTGTCATCACCTTCTTCAACGAGTATGCCCAGAACTTTTTCGGGTTCAGTGAAGAAGAGATCATCGGTAAACACGTGGTTGGGACCATCGTCCCCGAGAGTGAAAGTACCGGCCGCGACCTGCGCCCGCTCATGGACCACATCTGCAACTATCCCGAAAAACACCGCTATAACGTCAACGAAAACATCACCAAGGACGGCGCTCGTGCCTGGGTAGCCTGGACCAATAAAATCCTCACCGATGACACAGGCTCAGCCATCGGTGTACTCAGTATCGGCAGCGACATCACCAAACAGCGACAGCTGGAAGAAGAACTGCGCCAGGCCCAGAAAATGCAGGCCATCGGTGAGCTCGCCGGGGGTATCGCCCACGACTTCAACAATATGGTGCACGGTATCGCAGGCTTTGCCGAAGTCATTCACCAGATGACCGTCGATAAAAAGATTGCGCAGTACGCCAGCCAGATCCTTACCACCGCACACCACGCCGCAGAACTTACCAAGCAACTGCTCACCTTTGCCCGCAAAGGTTCCTACCAGCTCAACGACTGCAATACCCACGATATCGTGCGCGACGTCTGCGCCATGCTCAAACGCACCATTGATCGCAGAATCGTCATCCGACAACAGCTGTCGGCAGGGCTGCCCCATATCAAAGGGGATTCCGCGCAATTGAAAAGCGCCCTGCTGAATCTGGGAATCAACGCGAAAGATGCCATGCCCTCAGGGGGTGTACTGGAATTCAGTACCCGCAATATTACCGTGGACGAGCCCCTGGCGATCTCCGACTTCCAGCTGGAGCCGGGCCAGTATCTGCAGATCCATGTGAGTGACAACGGAATGGGTATGACGGAAGAAGTCCGCCAGAGAATTTTCGAGCCGTTTTTCACCACCAAATCCAGCGGGCGCGGCGCCGGACTGGGATTGGCTGCGGTTTACGGCACCACCCACATGCACCGGGGCGCCATCCAGTGCCGATCCGAAATCGGCAAAGGCAGTAGCTTTGATCTCTACCTGCCCATCATCCGGGATTGCAGCAAACATCTGAAAAACAAACAGGACAACGAGATACCGGAACGCCCCATTCGCATGATGGTGGTGGACGACGAAGCGATCGTACGCAGCTACTCGAAAACCCTGTTTGAAATGCACGGCCACCAAGTGGACACCTTCGCCACCGCCAGTGAAGCCATCGCATTCTATAGACATAATTGTGCGGATATTGATCTGGTACTACTGGACATGATCATGCCGCATATGGATGGACAGCAGTTGTTTGCCGAATTGAAGCAGATCAACCCGGATATCAAAGCCATGCTGGCCACCGGGTACAGTGTGGAAAGTAAGGTGCAGGAAATCGTGGAAGACGGAATCCTTGACTGCCTGAAGAAACCCTTCACCTACGATCAGCTGCAGCGAAAAATCACTGACATGCTGTCTGAAGGACATCTACAGGCGGAACCGTCCTGAATCTGCGATGGATGAATAGTAGACATGGGATGGCGAAACAATCAGCCGCTAGTAATGCATGATCTTGATGACTTTTTCACCGCTGTCGCACTCCCCCACCACTTCCGGTTCGGTAATTTTTGATCCGAGCTGGATGACCTTGTTGGATGGGTAGGAAACGAAACACGCGTAATTGAAATTGACCGCCCAGTTGCAGCGTATCAGCCCGTCATCCTCCTCGTAGAATCGCTCCTGACAAAAGCTCAGGTATGGGCTCTGCCCGCCCCCCAATTGCGTCTGGCCAGGATTCTCCGTCTGTGCCATAGCGTACCCGACAGCGGACAGTATCCCGACAATCAGCGAACCAAAGGCTAGGGCTCCGGAAGTTCGATTACAGCGACTCATCTCAACACCTGAAAAGTGCCCACTACTCCCTAGAGACTAGCAGCTGCGGCGCCTGTTTCATTGCCTAGTTTGGCCAGAATGTTTGACCAGCCAGTTCCCCCCTTCCGCTGTTATCATACGCCCAGCCATTCCAAGCCCACGAAGTACGGACCCCCTCAACGACCATGTCAGCCTCCTGTTACTGCTGCTCCGGCAAGCCATTCAGCCAGTGCTGCGAGATCTACCTCTCCGGCAAAGCCTACCCCAATACTGCCGAGGCGCTGATGCGCAGCCGCTACAGTGCCTACGTGACCGGCAACCTCCCCTACCTGCGCAAGACCTGGCACCCCGATACCTGTCCCGAGCTGGACAGCCAAGACCTGCAGACGCGCTGGACCAGACTCGAAGTCATCAAGAGTAAACAGGGGCTGAAAAAGTCCATCGTAGAATTCAAGGCGTGGTTCAGTGATGAGAGCGAGGAAGGTGCAGGAAGTGAGGAGCGTGCGCTGCATGAAATCTCCCTGTTCAAACTGAACAAGAAGCGCTGGGTGTATGTGTCACCGCTGGACGCCTGGCCGTGAATCGCCAACTGGCCCTTACCGGGCGCGCATCGTTATGACCAGCCACCTCAAGCCCGCAATCCTGTTTGAGGATGAACACCTGCTTGCCGCCTACAAGCCGGAGGGCTGGCTGGTGCACCGCTCGGGGATAGATCCCCACGAAAACCGAATCCTGCTGCAATACCTGCGGGATCTCGCCGGCGCTCACCTGTACCCGGTACACCGCCTCGACAAGCCCACCTCCGGCGTTATCGTATTCGGTAAAACCAGCGAGGCCGCGGCGGGCCTGCAGGCCCAGCTGGACAGCGACAGCTCGATCAAACAGTACCTGGCGGTCTGCCGTGGCTACTGCCCGGAACAGGGGGTGATCGATCATCCCCTGCCGCCGGTTGCGGACTTCAAACACCAGCGCAAACGCCCCAAAAGTGAGCTGCCCCGCCAGGATGCAATTACGCTGTTCCGCCGCCTCGGCACCGTCGAATTGCCCTACCTCGTGGATCGATATCCCACGAGTCGCTACTCACTGGTGGAAGTACAACTCAAGACCGGGCGTCGCCACCAGATCCGACGGCACTTCAAGCATATTTCGCACCCGCTGATCGGGTGTCCGAAATACGGGAAGTCCACCCATAACCGCTTCTTTGCCGATCAGTTTGGCTGCGCCCGACTACTCCTGCATGCGCACAGGCTGCAACTGGAACACCCGGTAACCGGCGAGGCCATGCTGTTGCAAGCCGAGCCCCAGGGCTGTTTTCAGCAGTTGATCCAGCAGTTTGGCTGGACGCTTACGCCGGAAATTTCGGCTGACACCCCTTAGTCCGGCTCCACCGGCGACTGGTACTGTTCGTCAGAGACTTTCTCCAGCCAATCCACCGCCGAGCCATCCTGCGATTCCTGTATCGCTATATGGCTCATCGCGGTGGTGTCTGTGGCGCCGTGCCAATGCTTCTTGCCACAGTTGCAATACACCACATCCCCGGCGCGGATCTCCTTCTTCGGGCCACCCCAACACTGGGTCCAGCCAACGCCAGCGGTCACGATCAAGTGCTGCCCCAGCGGATGGGTATGCCAAGCGGATCGGGCACCGGGTTCGAAGGTCACCAGAGCTGCCGAGGTGCGCGCGGGATCTGCGGGGTTGAACAGGGGATCTATACGTACTCGGCCGGTAAAAAACTCTTCGGGCCCAGACACTGAAGGTTGGGAGCCCGCACGGTAAATTTGCATATCCATCGGTAATTCTCCTCGTCTTTCATTCCCGACATTCCCGACCCCGGATCGCTCAGCGGAGCCGATTTAAAAAGACTCAGGCAACATTGTTGACCTGATTGCGCAACCTTTCGATATCGCGCTTCGGCGGTGCGCCGAACAGGCGACTGTATTCACGGCTGAACTGCGAAGGGCTCTCGTAGCCGACCTGGAATGCGGCACTGGCTGCATCGAGATGCTCATTCAGCATTAAGCTCTTTGCCTCATTCAGTCGCAGCCATTTCTGGTATTGCAGCGGGCTCATGGAAGTAAGCTGACGGAAGTGGTGATGAAACGTCGGTGCGCTCATCTGCACCCGGGCAGCCAATTCTTCCACTCTCAGCGCGGATGCAAAGTTCAGTTTTAACCAGTCGATGGCTTTTGCCACCCGGTAGCCATGGCTGTCCACGGACGCAATCTGCCGCACCAACGCCGCCTGATCACTCATCAGCAGACGAAAATGAATCTCTCGCTCGATGAGCGGTGCAAGTACGCTGATCGATTCAGGTTCATCCATTAGTTTCAACAGGCGATTAAATGGCTCAAGAATATCTACGGACACCGCGCCCAACCCAATGCTACTGGCTCCCAATCGCTCCCTCGGCGGAGGCACGTTCCCCTGCGCAACCAGCTCGGCCAGCATGCGCAAATCGAGTTTCAGCGCAAACCCGAGACAGGGCTTATCGGCGCTGGCAGAAATCACCTGAGACGTAGCCGGAAGATCCAGAGATGTCACCAGGAAGTGAGACGTATCGTAGGGGTACTCCTCACCGCCAATCGCGATCTTCTTTTCGCCCTGGACCACCAGCACCACGCTTGGCTCAATCAGACAGAAGTCAGGCTGCGAAGGTGCCTCTCGCCGGAAAAAGTTGAGATTTGGAATAGGCGTGGAAAAGTCTGCCTCCGTGGTTACCCAGCGGGAAATCACACCCGCCAGGGACTTATGGAGGGCACCAACCTCTTTGCCAGACTCTTTTTTCGTGGGGTTTTGGTTCGCCATTTACACATCCCTCCTGTTAATAGCAACTTTACTCTGCCACCCCGGCCACGACCACCATTTCACGAACAACCCATAGGATCAGGCAAGAAAACCAGATCAATGTTCTACTGATCCACCATTTCACTCATGAAAATACGCAACCAGCAGAGCTCAGTAGCAACGCCCCTTCAGGGAGGGGCATCGCCGAATCGTGGGACCTAGAGAGAATGGCGGGAAGCTAACCGGCTATTCGCCTGTGTGCGTAGTACCACATTAAGGTTATGAGAATGCCCGAGGCCTACAGGATAGGCCGAGCTTTCATCCCTACCACCATCGACGTATCAATGGTCCCCGACAACTGATCACACGCCCTCCCACCCTGGGCCTACTATCGCTCTGGAACATTCCGGCCACCCCCTCGCCTATTTCTCTTTTGGGATGATCTGTTCCAGAAGGCCTATGACTCAACCAGGTTGAACCGTCTCGCGCTTCACGCCTCTGCATGAAAACTAAAGGAATAGGCAAGAGGTTAGCAGTAATGTTCTACAACTCACGTGACGGGACTATCTATAGTAGTTGTCAGTCTTGATAGAGCCCCGGGGCCTTCGTGTTCAGCACGAAAGAGCACAGGTCAACTCGACGATAAACGCAACGCACAGGGAGATTGACGCATGCAAAAGAAAGGATGGCTTTTCAGGTCCGTACTGTTTGCAGCGATCGGGTACCTGGCCAACTTCGCTATCGCCGCCGAACCATCGGCCACCTCCCAGACCCTGTACGCCGCTGGTAAGCAAAAATCCTTTAAAGGACCGGACACCTATTTCACCGGCGACGTAAAAGTGGACATGCTGTTTCCCGGCAATGACACCGCTCACTATTCAGGGGCTTACGTCACCTTCCAGCCCGGCGCCAGAACCGCCTGGCACAGCCACCCCGCTGGTCAGCATATGGTGGTGACCTCAGGTACCGGCTTCACCGGAACCCGCGACGGGAAAATCATCGAGATCACGGAAGGTGATTCCCTCTGGTGCCCGCCCAACATTGACCACTGGCACGGTGCAACGCTCGGCAGCTCCATGACACATCTGGTCGTCACCGGCAGCAAGGATGGTGAGAACGTCGTCTGGAAGAAAAAGGTCACGGATTCAGAATATCTGGGAAACGATCAAGGAAAGGTGAACATGAAAAGCGACAAAAGCGCAGATGCATTGACGTCAAAACAACAGCATATGGTGCCAGTTGCGGCGTTTACCGCGAACGGTGATCTGCAGCGCCTCGATGCCGCCATCATTGCAGCGCTGGACGCAGGGCTGAGCGTCAATGAACTCAAAGAAATCATGATCCACCTTTACGCCTACGCCGGCTTCCCCCGCGCGCTAAATGGCCTCGCCACTTTGATGAACACCGTCGAAGCCCGCAAGGCAGCAGGTATCAAGGACGAGACAGGCGAAGAAGCGGCCGCCCTGCCGGCAAACAAGACCAGCCAGGAATATGGCGAGGAAGTCCAGACCGAACTGGTTGGAAAGCCGGTGACCGGGCCACTGTTCGACTTCGCACCTGCGATCAATATATTTCTGCAAAGCCATCTGTTTGGCGACCTCTTCGGCCGCGGGATTCTTGACTACAAAGGGCGGGAAATTGCCACTGTATCTGCCCTTGCAAGCATGGATGGTGTCGACTCCCAGCTGAAATCTCACATTGGCATTGCCAGCAATGTCGGCCTGACAAAGCAGCAGCTTACCGCGCTAGCGAGTGTGCTGAGCGACAACGTCGGCACCGAGGAAGGCGCAAGAACCCAGCAAGCTATTCAGGCGGTTTTAGCCGGCGACGACTAAGCCCCACATGGCTTTTCGAATCACTTAAACCTCGACTGAGCATACTTATTAGAGAGGAAATTGTTTATGACTGAAAAGAAAGATCTCAATCGACGTCAATTCATGTACCGGAGCGCACTCGTCGGTGGCGGCGCGCTACTGGCCAACCCCTCGCGCCTGTTCGCTGCGGACAACCCGCAAAACAACAACATCAAGGCAAAGGGTTATGCGGCGATTGACACCTCCGGCAAGCTGGTTCCCTGGGAATTCGAGCGTCGCCCGGTCGGTGACAACGATGTACTGATCGACATCAAGTACGCCAGCATCTGTCACTCAGACATTCACCAGATGAAGGGGCACTGGGGCAAGCAGCAATACCCGCAGGTGCCGGGCCACGAGATTGTTGGTGTGGTTGCCGCCGTAGGCAAGAATGTCACCAAGTTCAAAGTCGGCGACCGAGCTGGCGTTGGCTGTATGGTAGACAGCTGCATGGATTGCAAAGACATGAAGGAGAATGAAGAGCAGTACCACAGTGACACCCTCTTCACCTACGGCTATCCGGACAAGCGCTCCCCAACCGGTATTACCCAGGGCGGCTACGCCACCAACATCGTGGTGAATGACCATTTTGCCGTGCATATTCCGGAGAATATCAGCTTCGAGGAAGCCGCTCCGCTGCTGTGCGCCGGCATCACCACCTACACGCCCATTCTCAAGGCCGATCTAAAGAAAGGCGATAAAGTCGGTATTGCCGGTATTGGCGGCCTGGGTCATATGGCGGTCAAGCTTGCGGTGTCCAAGGGCGCGGACGTTTACGCCTTTACCACCTCCGCGGATAAAGTCGAAGACATCAAATCCTTCGGTGCAAAAGAAGTCATCGTGGTTGACGACCTCAAAAAACTGGCCCCCTATAAAGGCAAGCTGGACTACATGATCTCCACCATCCCCTACCAGTTCGATGTCGCAGCTTACAGTTCCGTGGTTAAACCCTATGGGGATTTCACCTACGTGGGCATGCCGGACAAATTCGAGATCAACCTCAACAACCTCGCACTGGCGGCTTCCAGAGTTAACTTTAATGCCTCCTTGATTGGCGGTATGAAAGATACTCAGGATGTAGTCAATTACTGCGCAGACAACAAAGTACTGCCCAAAATTGAAATGATCAAAGCCGATCAGATCAATGAATCCTGGGAGAATGTGGTAAACAAGAAAGCGCGTTTCCGCTACGTGATTGATGCAGCCACTTTCTGAGGCTGATTTAACGTGCAGGGAGCCCACCCGGCCCCTGCGCCCCCCTTATTCGTCCAGGTAAACCACCACCATCCGTCCCACTTCCAGCCAATTAGTATCCATACAGCACAAATGATCGCCAGAGTGCGAATTTTGGCGCCAAATTTCACCTTCTTGACGCGCAAAATCCCGCCAGTGGCGTAATGTAAAAGTAAGCGCAATCAATAATTTGGGTATAACAGCTGTACAGCAATGATTGCGCCGTAGAAGCTTACAGCGCCGCTTGAGGCTTGCATGTCTACAGATCTCGTTGATGCACAGGTATCCCCCACCGGACAGTTCGACATTCTGTCCAAATACGAAATTCATAAACTGACCCGCCACAGCCATGGCCCGCACTATCAGATTTTCCGCAACTGCTCCCTCGCCGTTCTGAATTGTGGAAACTACATGGATGACGGCAAGGAACTGCTGGAAAAGTACGCCGATTTTGATATTGCGGTGGTGCCCACTGAGCGCAGTGTCAAACTGGAAGTAAAAAACGCACCCGCGTCGGCGTTCGTCGATGGCAAGATGATCCAGGGAATCGCCGAGCACCTGTTTGCGGTCCTGCGGGACATCATATACGTCAACAGCGAAATTACCGGCGACCCGCGCTACGACCTGGTATCCGCGCAGGGTGTTACCGATGCGGTTTTCCATATCCTGCGCAATGCCGGCACCTTTGATGGGGACCGCACCCCCAGACTGGTGGTGTGCTGGGGCGGTCACTCCATCTCTCAAGAGGAGTACGACTACACCAAGCGCGTGGGTTACCAGCTGGCGTTACGGCATCTGGATATCTGCACCGGCTGCGGTCCCGGTGCCATGAAAGGACCAATGAAAGGCGCCACCATCGGCCACGCCAAGCAACGCTACCGGCACGGGCAGTATCTGGGAATTAGCGAGCCCGGTATCATTGCCGCAGAAGCACCCAACCCGATCGTCAATGAACTGGTGATCATGCCGGATATCGAAAAACGCCTGGAAGCGTTTGTACGTACCGGCCACGGCATCATCGTTTTTCCCGGCGGTGCCGGTACCGCCGAGGAAATCCTGTACCTACTGGGCATACTCCTGCACGAGGACAACCGGAACCAGCCCTTCCCGGTTATTTTTACGGGGCCGGCCAGTGCCGCTGACTATTTCATCCGTATCGACCAATTTATTGCCTCCACCCTCGGGGAAGCGGCCCGCTCCAAGTATCAGATCATCATCGACGACTCGGAGGAAGTGGCCCGGCAAATGGCGAAAGGTATCCAGGCTGTGCGGCAATACCGCAAGGAAGGGGGCGATGCGTATTACTTCAACTGGCAGTTGAAGGTTTCCACGGAGTTCCAGAGGCCTTTTGCCCCCACCCACGAAAACATGCGCAACCTGGCCCTGCACACCAATCAGGAGCCCTACCTGCTGGCTGCGAATTTACGCAGGGCTTTTTCCGGCATTGTCTCGGGCAATGTGAAAGACGAAGGTATCCGCAACGTTGAGAAAAACGGTCCCTACGAGCTGTATGGGGACCCGGAGTTGATGCGCAGCATGGATACCCTGCTGGAATCCTTTGCCAAACAGCACCGCATGAAACTGCCAGGCAAGGAGTACGTACCCTGCTATCGGATTACACGCGACTGACCACTCGCGGGAAAAACAAAAGTAAAAAAAGCGCAGCCCGAGGGCTGCGCTTTTTTTCAGTCTTCCATATAGTCCGCCATCGGCGGACAAGAACACACCAGGTTTTTATCCCCGTAGACATTATCCACCCGTCCCACCGGTGGCCAGTATTTTCTCTGGCGCAGGCTTTCCAGCGGAAACACCGCTTCCGCACGGCTGTAGGCATGCTCCCAGGACTCCGCAGCCAACACTTCCGCAGTGTGCGGTGCGTTGACCAGCGGATTACTGTGTAGGGACCACTCGCCCCGCTCCACCCTGGCAATCTCCTCGCGAATCTGGATCATCGCGTCACAAAAACGGTCCAGCTCTTCCACCGACTCACTTTCCGTAGGCTCAATCATCAGCGTTCCCGACACCGGGAATGACATGGTGGGCGCGTGGAAGCCGTAGTCGATCAGGCGCTTGGCCACGTCGTCGACGGAAATACCACTGCTTTCCTTCAGCGGTCGCAGGTCCACGATGCACTCGTGGGCCACGCGGCCATTGGCACCGCGATACAGAATCGGATAGCTGTCCTGCAGGCGCGCGGCGATATAGTTCGCGTTCACGATCGCCAGCTCGGTAGCCTTGCGCAATCCATCGCGCCCCATCATGCGGATATACATCCAGGTAATCGGCAGGATACTCGCACTACCTGCAGTGGCTGCGGAAACCGGCGCGCCGTTGCGACCGGCCTGGGCCATGCCCTTGCTGCTGGCAGATACCGCGCCCGGCAGGAATTCCGCCAGATGCGCCCCAACCGCCACCGGCCCCACACCCGGACCACCACCGCCATGGGGAATACAGAAGGTTTTGTGCAGGTTCAGGTGGGAAACATCCCCCCCAAACTTGCCCGGCTGGCACAGGCCCACCATGGCATTGAGGTTAGCGCCGTCGATATACACCTGACCGCCATGGCTATGTACGATCTCGGCGATCTCACTGATGCCTTCCTCGAACACGCCGTGAGTGGACGGATAGGTAACCATGATCGCAGCCAGTCGCGCGGCGTGTTCACTCGCTTTCGCGCGCAGATCTTCCAGGCTGACATTGCCGTTTTCGTCACACTTCACCACCACCACGCGCATACCACACATTTGCGCGGAGGCCGGATTGGTGCCGTGGGCAGAGCTGGGTATCAGACAGACATCGCGCTCCGCTTCGCCGCGGCTGGCGTGATAGGCGCGGATCGCCAGCAGCCCCGCGTACTCGCCCTGGGAGCCCGCATTGGGTTGCAGGGAAATGGCATCGTAGCCGGTGATCTCACACAGCATGGACTCCAGGCTATCGATCATCGCGCTGTAACCATGCACCTGCTCTGCGGGCGCCAGCGGATGCACATTGGCAAATTCAGGCCAGGTTACCGGCAGCATTTCTGCGGTGGCATTCAACTTCATGGTGCAGGAGCCCAGCGGGATCATCGAGCGATCCAGGGCGATATCCCGATCCGCCAGGGTGCGCAGGTAGCGCAGCATTTCGGTTTCGGAATGGTAGCGGTTGAACACCTCATGACTGAGCAGCGAACCGCTGCGCAGCAGGTTGCCGGGCAGCACCGGTGCTTCGCGGGCCTCGATGGCGTCGAAGCTTAAGCGGTTATCCGCATCAAACAGCGACCACAGCGCTTCCACATCTTCGCGGGTTGCGGTTTCGTCCAGGGAAATCCCCACGTACTCGCCGTCGATATTCCGCAGGTTGAGCCCCCGGCTCTTCGCTGCTTCGTGCACCTTTGCACTGCCGCCTTGAACACGCACAGTAAGGGTGTCAAACCAGGTATCGTTATCCAGCTCGAATCCGAGCTCCTGCAATCCCAGCGCCAGCACGCTGGTCAGGTAATGCACCCGGGCGGCAATAGTACGCAGCCCCTGGGGACCGTGATACACCGCATACATGGAAGCCATTACCGCCAGCAGAACCTGCGCGGTACAGATATTGGAAGTGGCCTTTTCACGGCGGATATGCTGTTCACGGGTCTGCAGGGCAAGGCGGTATGCCGGTTTGCCATTGGCATCGATGGACTGCCCGACCAAACGACCCGGTAGCGAACGCTTGTAGGAGGCGCGTGTCGCCATGTACGCCGCATGCGGGCCACCAAAGCCCATGGGAACACCGAAACGCTGGGTGGAACCGACAGCGACATCCGCACCCAGCTCGCCCGGCGAGGTGAGCAACACCAGGCTCAGGATATCTGCCGCCATCACCGCCAGGCCGCGCTGCTCGTGTACCGTGTCGATCACCGCGCGGTAATCTCGCACTGCGCCACTGGCACCGGGGTACTGCAACAGCACACCAAACACGGAACTCGCATCCAGCTCTGTGGTGGGGTCACCGACGATTACCTCAATACCCAGCGGCTCCGCGCGGGTCTGCAGCACTTCGATAGTCTGCGGCAGGCAATCACGATCCACAAAGAATGCCTGCGCCCTGGATTTCGACATACGCTGGCACAGGGTCATGGCCTCGGCCGCGGCAGTGGCTTCATCCAGCATCGAGGCATTCGCCAGGTCCATACCGGTGAGATCACTGACCATGGTCTGGAAGTTGAACAGCGCCTCCAACCGGCCCTGGGAAATCTCCGGCTGGTAAGGCGTATAGGCTGTGTACCAGGCGGGATTCTCGAGAATATTACGCAGCACGACATTGGGCGTGCGGGTCCCGTAATAGCCCTGGCCGATAAAGGAGCGGAACGGCTTGTTGTCACTTGCCAGTGCACGCAACTCTGTAAGCGCCTCGTGCTCGGGCATGCCCTCTTCGAGCGCCAGGGCGTCCGACATACGGATACCGCCGGGCACCACCTCATCGATAAACGCCTCGAGGCGGTCGTGCCCCAGCGTCTTCAGCATGTGCGCAAGACCGCCGTCCGCAGGGCCGATATGGCGATGGGTAAATTCATCGCGACGCTCCAGGTCGCGCAGGGTTTGCTTGGCTTGCAACATTTGGGTCTCCTCCGCTCCGGGAAATTACTCGCCGTCGATCAATGCGGTATAGGCATCCGCACTCAGCAGCTGGTCCAGGTCCGCGGGGTTTTGCGGGCGCACACGCATAAACCAGCCCTCACCCATGGGATCGCTGTTGACCAGCTCCGGATCGTCCGGCAGTGCGCCGTTGATCGCGACCACGGTAGCGGCGAATGGCAGGGATATATCACCTGCGGCTTTTACCGATTCGATCACCGCGACCTCATCACCGGCCGCCAGCTCGGCGCCCTCCTCCGGCAGCTCCACAAAAACCACATCACCCAGCTGTGACTGGGCAAAATCGGTAATGCCTACGGTGACTTCATCGCCGTCGACGGAGAACCACTCGTGGCTTTCGGTGTATTTCACGTTGCTCATGTTCTTTTTCCCTGAAATTCAAATTTGATGTTGCAGCCGCTCAACCGCGGTAATAGCGCTGGGGTACGAAAGGTGTCTTGGTCACGACGATCGGTACCGTCTTGCCGCGTACCAGGGCCTGCAGGTCGGTGCCGACTTTCTCGTAGCCGCGATCCACATAGCCCATGCCGACAGCAGCACCCAGGGTGGGCCCGTATCCGCCACTAGTGACCTTGCCCACGACATTGCCGGCCTCGTCGATAATGTCGGCACCGGCGCGTACCGGGATCTTGCCCTGTACCGAGAAGCCCACGCGCTTGTGCGCAACGCCGTCGGCAATCTGCCCAATTACGACCTCTGCCCCGAGGAAGCCACCGGCCTTTGCGCCGTCGGCGCGGCGGGACTTGGCGATGCTCCACAGCAGGCTCGCTTCTACCGGCGTTTTGTCGCTGTCCATATCATTGCCGTACAGACACAATCCGGCTTCCAGGCGCAGGGTGTCGCGGGCACCGAGACCAATCATCTGCACGCGGCCGTCTTCCAGCAGTTTGCGGGCAATCTTTTCCACGGCACTGGCAGCAACGGAAATTTCAAAGCCGTCTTCGCCGGTGTACCCGGAGCGCGTCACATAACAGTCTTCGCCAAACAGCTCGACGCGCGCACCGTGCATAAACGTCAGCGCGCGGGTTGCCGGTGCCAGCGCGCCGATCAGTTCACCGGCCATGGGGCCCTGAACGGCGAGCAGTGCCTGCTGGCCGAGCACGCGGATATCACAGCCGCGCAGGTGTTGCTGCAGGTGTGCGATATCTGCTGCCGCGGTGGCTGCATTCACCACCAGGAAAAATTCATCATCACCCCAGCGGGTAATAATCAGGTCATCGAGGATCCCGCCCGTTTCCGAAGTCATCACGGCGTAACACTGCTGGTTGATCTCAAGGGTCTGCACGTCGATAGGCAATAGCTTTTCCAGCGCGCTCGCCGCATCGCTACCGCTGACCACCAGCTGGCCCATATGGGAAACATCGAATACACCGACCGCTTCGCGGGTGTGCAGATGCTCCTGGACGATACCGGCGCGGTATTGAACCGGCATGGCGTAGCCGGCAAACGGCACCATCTTGCCGCCAAGTTCCTTGTGCAGGTCGTACAAGGGGGTCTTGCGTACTTCGTTATTCATGGTTTTCTAGTCCTTAGCATTCGATAACGCTGACGGGCAGATCGATGGCGTTCACCGCCAGGCCACCGCGCGCGGTTTCTTTGTATTTGTCCTGCATGTCGCGACCGGTGTCGCGCATGGTGCGAATGACTTTGTCGAGGGAGATAAAGTGTTCGCCATCACCGCGCAGGGCCATGCGCGCAGCGCTGATCGCCTTTACCGAAGCCATGGCGTTGCGCTCGATACAGGGCACCTGCACCAGGCCGCCCACCGGATCGCAAGTGAGGCCCAGGTTGTGCTCCATGGCGATTTCCGCTGCGTTTTCCACCTGTTGCGGGGTACCGTCCAGCACCTCTGCCAGCCCGGCCGCAGCCATGGAACAGGCGGAGCCGACCTCGCCCTGGCAGCCCACTTCGGCGCCGCTGATGGAGGCATTTTTCTTAAACAGAATGCCCACCGCGGCCGCGGTGAGCAGGAAGCGGATAACATCTTCCTCGGTGGGACTTCTGGAGAAACGCATAAAGTAATGCAGCACCGCAGGAATAATGCCGGCGGCACCATTGGTGGGTGCAGTGACGATACGACCGCCCGCGGCGTTTTCCTCGTTCACCGCCAGTGCATACAGGATTACCCAGTCCAGTGCCGACAAGGGATCGGACAGACAGGCTTCCGGGCGGCTGCGCAGCTGCTGGTAGAGGTTGGCCGCGCGGCGTTTTACCTTGAGGCCACCGGGCAGAATGCCCTCGTTGTGCATACCGTTGGTCACGCAGTCCTGCATCACCTGCCAGATTTTCATCAGGCCCGCACGGGTTTCCTCTTCGCTGCGCCAGGCAGCCTCATTGGCCAGCATCACGTCGCTGATCTTGAGGTTTTCCCGCGCACAAATCGCCAGCAACTCTTCCGCGGTATCGAATTCGTAAGGTACCGCCAGCGCCTGCTCCAGCGCATTTTCCGATTGCGCCTCGGCTTCCGTCACCACGAAGCCACCACCGATGGAGTAGTAGACCTCCTCCACCAGAACCCGCTCGTGCGCATCCAGTGCGGTAAAGCGCATGCCATTGGCGTGCAGTGGCAGCTCTTCCTCGCCGATCAGCAATAGGTCCTGCTGCGGGTCAAAGGCGATTACCCGCTCGCCGTCCAGATTCAGGCTGCAGCATTGCTCTATCGCAGCAACACGTTCATCGACGGTATTGGTATCCACCAGCTCCGGCTGTTCGCCTTCCAGCCCCAGCATCACCGCTTTGGTAGTACCGTGACCAACGCCGGTAGCGCCGAGAGAGCCGAACATATGCGCGGTCACCCGCGTTACATCCGCGAAGCTGCCCCTGTCGCGGAGCAATTGCAGAAACAGGCCCGCAGCCTTCATCGGCCCCACCGTATGGGAGCTGGACGGGCCGATACCAATCTTGAACAGGTCAAAAACACTGAGCGACATATTCAGTCCGCTCCGTGCGCCGGGTAGACCGGAAAGCGCATGCACAGTGCTTCAATGTCAGCACGCACCCGCGCCTGTACTTCCGGCAGGGCTTCCGGCTGTTCGAGCTTCTCGAGAATGTCGCACATCCAGCTGGCCAACTGCTCTGCTTCTGCGGTGCCCATACCGCGCGCGGTAATCGCCGGGGTGCCGATACGTACACCGCTGGTAACGAATGGCGACTGCGGATCATTGGGTACCGTGTTTTTGTTGACGGTGATATGGGCCGCACCCAGCGCCGCATCCGCGGCCTTGCCGGTCACACCGCGCTTGCTCAAATCGATCAGCAGCAGGTGGTTTTCGGTACCGCCGGACACGATGTCAAAACCACGCCCGATAAATACCGCTGCCATGGCCTTTGCGTTATCAATCACGCGCTGTTGGTACGCCACGAACTCCGGTGCCAGCGCCTCCTTGAAGGCCACCGCCTTGGCGGCGATCACGTGCATCAGCGGGCCGCCCTGGATACCGGGGAAGATCAGCGAGTTGAATTTCTTGCCCAGCCCCTCCGGATCGCGGGCCAGAATCAGGCCGCCGCGGGGGCCGCGCAGGGTTTTATGGGTAGTGGTGGTGACCACATCGGCCACCGGTACCGGGTTCGGGTACAGCCCCGCTGCCACGAGGCCCGCCACGTGCGCCATATCCACGAACAGATAGGCACCGACCTTGTCGGCGATAGCGCGGAAACGGGTCCAGTCCATCACCTGGGAATAGGCAGAGAAGCCCGCCACGATCATCTTCGGCTTGTGCTCCAGCGCCAGCCGCTCGACTTCGTCATAGTCGACTTCACCGGTCTCCGGATTGAGACCGTACTGCACCGCGTTGTACAGGCGGCCGGAGAAATTGGGCTTTGCGCCATGGGTCAGGTGCCCACCGTGATCCAGGGAAAGGCCAAGGAAGGTATCACCCGGCTGCAGCAATGCCATATAAACCGCGGCATTGGCCTGGGAACCGGAGTGTGGCTGCACGTTGGCGTACTCGGCACCGAACAGCTCGCAGGCCCGATCGATCGCCAGCTGCTCTACCACATCGACGTGCTCGCAGCCGCCGTAGTAACGCTTGGCCGGATAGCCCTCGGCGTACTTGTTGGTGAGTACCGAGCCCTGTGCGGCCATCACCGCCTGGCTGGTGTAATTCTCGGATGCGATCAGCTCGATATGCGCTTCCTGACGCGCGCGCTCGGCTTCGATTGCGGCAAATACTTCGCCGTCGACGGCTTTGAGGTGGGTCTCTACGGGGTCCATGGCTCTCTCCTGATTCTTATGTATTGAGCGATGCTAGCCCCGCCGATAGAATCTGTTAAATTTATACTTCTGATCCATCTATAAGATTTTCTTATGCAGCTATCCCACAAGAATCTCCCCACCGAATGGCTGCGCACCCTGGTCACTGTGGTGGACTGCGGCGGTTTCAGTCAGGCAGGGGAACTGCTCGCACGCACACAGCCTGCGATCAGTCGGCAGATCAAGGAGTTGGAAGAACGGCTGGGCAGACAGCTGCTGCTGCGCTCGGGGCGCACCCTGAACCTGACCGAGAGCGGCCTGCGGGTCTACGACCAGGCGAAGAAGATACTCGCCCTCAATGACGAGCTGGTATTCGAGTTCAGCGGCGCCTCGGTAACCGGCAAACTGCACCTGGGGATTCCCAGTGAATTCGCCTCGGTGCTGCTGCCGCGCATTATCGGCCAGTTTTCCCAGAGCTACCCGGAGGTATCCCTGGAAGTCACCAGTGACCTCAGCCGCAATCTGCTGGCCAAAGGACACAGGGATACGTTTGACCTGATACTGGCGCTGCAGGAAAAACCGGACGCCGCAGAGGGACAGCTGGTAATACGCGACGACCTGGTGTGGGTCGCCAGCCACAAGCACTCGGCGCACCTGCTGAAGCCGCTGCCACTGGTACTAGCTCCCGAGGGGTGTATCTATCGCAAGCGGGCGCAATCGGTGCTGCAGTCTGCGGGTATCGCCTCGCGCAATGTGTTTACCATTCCCGACCTGAACGGTATCCAGTCAGCACTGGAGGCAGGACTGGGGATCACCGCCCTCACCCGCAGCACGGTGCCCGAGTCCCTGCGCATACTCCGCCCCTCCCGCGCCCTGCCGAAACTGGGGGAGATCTCCATTGGGCTCCACTTCAAGAACCGCCGCCCCAGTGAGGCCGCGATGCGTCTTGCGGAGCACCTGCAGAGTGGGCTTAGCCTGAGCTAGACAAGAATCGACCAATACTCTCTACAATACTCCCATGCCAAAGCCCACACCCAAGCACCACTATCGCTGGTCACCTTTCGACCAGCTGACATCTACCGAACTGTACGAAATTCTGCGCGCGCGCCAGGAGGTCTTCGTCGTAGAACAGGAATGTGCCTATCAGGACGTAGACGGCAAAGATCCCGTTGCCTGGCATCTCGCCTGCTGGGACAGTGATGCCGATACCCCCACCCTCCTCGCCTACCTGCGTGTGGTGATGCCAGGGAAAAAATATGCCGAGCCTTCCATCGGCCGGGTGCTAACGCGAAGTAGCGTGCGCGGCACAGGCATTGGGAGAGAACTGATGCGACTGGGGATTGAACATACGCTGCAAGAATATCCGAAAGCGCGCATTCGTATTTCGGCGCAACTTTATTTAAAGCGGTTTTATGAAGCGCTTGGGTTTGAGCAATGTTCAGAAACCTACGACGAAGATGGGATCCCGCATGTCGAGATGCTGCGCCCCGCGCTCAAATGAGTTAACACGGACGTACTACCTACAAGTAGTTCTTCACGCCATACGCCACCAGTACAAGCGTACAAACTGACTATTTCAGGCGGGATAGTCAGCTCGTTTGTGCGACCAATTCCTCAATACAGTTTAAAAAACTGCGAGATCTTAGCCTCGCTATCACCACTAGATTGTAAATGTGAGTACGAGGGGTACTATCCAGACAGTCCGGTAACCCCGGGCATCTTCGGTTTGAGAAAGTTGAGTGCCCCCCAGTAAGCAGTCAGTCCCCTCTGCCTGCTTCCACTTCGCGTATCCCGTACTCAAGTTCGTCTTCTGCAGTCTTACCTTCCATTTTTTTGAAATCGAATGGCAGTGCGCGCGTACTTGCCGCGCATTCGTATTGTGCGCGCTGCAGAGGCGACCCCTCAGGAATTCGAATTTCGAAAAGCAATCCGAACAATAAGGAATAATTTGCAATGACGCGTTTTCTAGGAATAAGTTGCACACTTGCACTTGCGATCAGCGCCCATGCGGCGGACCGCGTTCCGGCCACCCCGGACATGCTTTCCCCTCAAGCACTCGCAGCGACTAGTGGCACCGACATCGCACTAGAGGAAATCCGTTCCCGCACTCTGCCGAACGGAAAGGTTGTTAAACGATACCGCCAGACACATCAGGGAATTCCCGTATGGGGGCAAACCGTTACCAGTGCCGGCCAGGGGATATCTGCACAGGTGAGCGGTGATGTCTTGATGGGCCTGACCCTGGACGTGCCGTCTACTAAACCATCCATCCAGGCTTCCAACGCCATCCAGCGTGCCATGGGCCATATGGTTAACCAGCGTGCACAACAGGGAGAGATCAACGGCGCACTGTCGATGCCGGCACTGAAACTCGCTGCCAAAAACCAGAAGCAGCAGTTGTATATTCATGTGGATAGCCAAAACCATGCACGCCTTGCGTACCTGGTAAGCTGGGTGGAATACGGGGATGAGCCGTCACGCCCCTTCTATTTCATCGACGCCCTGACCGGTGAAGTCATTGAGCACTGGGATGGGCTTGCCCATCAGGATGCCACCGGCCCTGGCGGCAACCAGAAAACCGGGCGCTACGAATACGGCACAGACTTTCCCGCCATGCAGGTAGACAGCAGCTGCCGTATGGATACACCCGACGTTGAAACCGTCGACATGAACAACCGAACCAGCGGCGGTAGTATTTTCTCATTTACCTGTCCGTACAACGATTACAAAACCATTAATGGTGCTTACTCACCGCTAAACGATGCACATTTCTTTGGCGGCGTGGTTTTCGGGCTGTACAGCGACTGGTATAACACCGCACCGCTAACCCAGAAACTGCGGATGCGCGTGCACTACAGTAACAATTACGAAAACGCATTCTGGGACGGCAGCCAGATGACCTTCGGGGATGGCGGCAGTACATTCCACCCACTGGTCAGCCTGGATGTATCTGCCCACGAAGTGAGCCACGGCTTTACCGAGCAGAACTCCGGTCTGCAGTACTCCGCCCAGTCCGGCGGCATCAACGAAGCCTTTTCCGATATGGCCGGTGAGGCCGCGGAGTTTTACATGCGCGGCAGCAACGACTGGCTGGTAGGTGCCGACATCTACAAGGCCAACGGCGCGCTGCGGTATATGGAAGACCCCACTCTGGATGGAAGCTCTATCGGGCACGCCTCCGACTACTACTCCGGTATGGACGTGCATCATAGCTCTGGGGTCTTCAATCGCGCCTTCTATCTGATCGCCAACACCAGTGGCTGGGATACGCGCAAGGCATTCGACATATTCGTACTGGCGAACCAGATGTACTGGAATTCCACCTCTAACTACGTCGATGCGGCTTGCGGGGTTATGTCGGCGACAGCCGACCTCGCTTACGATGCTGCCGCGGTTTCATCTGCATTTGATACCGTCGGCGTATCCACTGCCAGCTGTGGCGGCGGTGGCGGCAACCCCGGTGGCGGCGAACTGGAAAACGGGGTTACCGAGAGCAGCCTTTCCGGCAGCACCGGCGAGGAAATCCACTACACACTGGATGTACCGGCTGGCGCGAGCAACCTGAGCTTCCAGATCTCTGGTGGCAGTGGAGATGCTGATCTTTACGTGCGCTACGGCTCTGCACCCACCACCGCCAGCTACGATTGCCGCCCCTATATCGGCGGCAACAGTGAGACCTGCAATATTTCCAATGTGCAGGCCGGCACTTACTACGTCATGGTCCGGGCCTACAGCAGCTTCTCTGGAGTCAGCCTGGTAGGCAGCTACGACGAGGATACCGGCGGCGGTAACGATGGCGATGGTTGGGTAGAGAACAATCTCTCCGGCAACCGGAGTTCCTGGCAGCACTTCACCCTGAATGTGGCGTCTGGGATGTCCGCGCTTGATGTGCAGATGTCTGGCGGGACTGGAGATGCAGACCTTTACGTCCGTTTCGGCTCGCAACCAACCACCAGTAGCTACGACTGCCGCCCCTACACCTCGGGCAACAGTGAAAACTGCAACTTCAACAACCCTCAGGCAGGCACCTGGTATATCAGTGTCCGGGGCTATCGTGCGTATTCCGGCGTAACCCTCGAGGCACAGGCCAGTCCGTAAGGTTAACCGCTAGTCAAATTGAAATGGCGGCCTGTGGCCGCCATTTTTTTAATTTTTGGAATAATGACAGACCTACTGCCTGGCAATTCGCTCGCAAACCTGCAATCGGTTAGATTCGATAACATGCTAACAACAACACGAATCAGAAAGACGGGAAGCCCATGTACAGCCTCTGGGACCTGGATGACCACGCCGGCATTGAACGATTTATTGAAGAACACGGGATTCCGAATATTGAGATGTTGCTCCCCGCTTCGGACTAGACGCTATAGGGTTTCGCACTACAGAAATAAAAAAAAGGCCCTGATTTCCGTGAGTATGGGGTGGTCACTAACGAAAAGGATTCAGGGCCCAAGGGGATGGTCGGGGTAGAAGCCCGACGAGTTACAGCTGACTGCTGTGCAATTCTGTCAGGAAGTCCTGCTCGGATACCGCCGGTCCGGTAAAGGCCAATGCGGTAACGAACATCATCAAAGTGGCGATCAACACGCGCTTACACATTCTCAGCACCTCTCGGTATCGACGATCGGCATCCCTGCCCGCTTTCCGCCCGCATGCGACGTGCGCGCATCAGCCCCAGCTCAATAACCGCGGAACGCAGAGCGTCGGCAGGCCCGCCGATTACCCATTTGACTTTCGCGTTAAACATTTTCATTTCCAGACCTCCGCTCTTTTGCTCTCACGAAAGATTGCTGGTGGCTCCGCTTTAAAGCCAATTCACTTCTTTCCGGCCAGTGAATTCTGCGCTCATGGCAATTTCAACGATATCTGAAAGCTTAAAAATCCTTGCCTGATCCTATGAACATCCCGGATATCCTCCGCTTTCCGCCCCATTACGTTCTATGCAGATCACCAGGAGTTATCAAAAACGTGACTGGCCGATCATTCATACTCATGCCCACAGCCATTCAGCAACCGCTCCGACCGGTGCTGCGCCCACCCAATCGGCACCTTAGGTCTATCAGTAATATGCAAATAGCCCTGAAAGCAATTAAGCTGTAAATCCACCAAGTATTCAGATATCGACGCATGTGTAGCCTATTTGATGCAGATGACGATGCCGGCCTGGAGCGATTTATTGAAGAGCACGGCATCCACCACCCGCAGCAGATGCTATTCGGCCGCCGGCGGCGCCCTACTTCCAAAATCAGTATCGTCACCGCTCGCCACGGAGAACCCGCGGTGGAGAACGCCATCTGGCACCTCTATCTGCAGCGCGATGGCGATGGCTGGAAACCCCACAAGAAATACTGGTCCATTAACAGCAACTGGAAAAAACTGGGGCAGCGCCCGGAATACCGAAAATCCCGCTGCCTGATTCCCGCCACCGCCTGGGTAGAAAGCCAGCATGGTAAAAACCCCGTTGAATTCACCTTTGGCGATCACAAACCGTTCTTTTTCTGCGGGCTGTATAAAACCTGGGGCGAGACCCTGAGCTGCAGCATCATCACCCTGGATGCGCATCCGGATACCGCCAGGTACCACGAAAAGAGCTTCCCGATGATCGCGCCTGATAACGAAGAATTTATTGCGCGGTGGCTGGGGCCGGATGAGGACACCCATCCATTCGAACCCTATTTGCGCCCGGATACCACGGCGGGCGGCGCCCCGCTTTACGTTCAGCCCGTCACGCGCGCGACCGCGACGGAATACACCGGTCCCCGACTGCAGGTTTGAAACCGCTGGTACACAGCTTGGGACGATATCCGCCTCGGCCTCAGTCACTACGTTACCGCGCCTACTCTGCAAACGATCCCGCCACAATAAATCTATTGTTATATCTATAGATTTTTTATACCTTTCTGACTCAACCCTCTCTCACGCTATACAAGTGGGGAATCCCCATGGACGTTTCCGTTGCTGTATATACCCTGATCATCTACAAGATCATTCTGATATTCATCGGCTTCTGGAGCCAAAGACGCACCAGGGATACCGAAGACTATTTTCTCGGTGGGCGAAATCTGGGACCGGTAGTGGCGGCCATCAGCTACGGCGCCAGCAGTGCCTCTGCGTGGACGCTACTCGGGATGAGCGGTGTTACCTACATGCTGGGCCTACCCGCCATCTGGATAGCCGCGGGGGCAATTTTGGGCTGCGCTGTCGCCTGGATCTGGATCGCCCCGCGACTGATGCAATATACCCGCGCCAGGAACCAGATTACCCTCACGGAATTTCTTGCTGAGAACCCCGAACAAGCTTCAACAGAGAATTCAGCACAGGTCGCCAAAATTGCGTCTGCAATCATCCTGCTCTCATTCATTTTCTACATCGCAGCACAATTCCAGGGCTCAGCAACCACCTTTGCGAGCGTGTTCGGACTGCCACTGGCAGAAAGCCTGATTGCAGGTGCAGCCATCATTACCATATATACCTTTCTCGGCGGCTTCTGGGCCGCCAGCATAACGGACACATTGCAGGGTGGATTGATGCTGATCGCCGCCATTCTGCTGCCGGGTACGGCGTTTATCTATCTTGGCGGCTGGGAGTCGATAAAGGGTTCCGGCATTTTCACTGACCAGTCTCTGACACTCACGGGAGAGAACGCAGGGCTTGCCGCCGCAGGTTTCATCGCTGGCAATCTGGCGGTGGGGATCGGCACGCTCGGCCAACCACACCTGCTGAACCGCTTTATGGCGCTGCGGGATCAGCGCGCGCTTAAAACTGCGCAGGTACTGGCGATTGGCTGGATATCGCTGATGTTCCTCAGCATGTTCGCCCTTGGCCTCATGGGTAAAGTTCTGTTACCGGACCTGGTAGATCCAGAGGCTTTATTCTTCGAGCTTTCCAGCCAGTTGCTCCCTCCATTTATCGGCGCGATCCTGCTGGCCGCGGTTCTGTCCGCCATTATGTCTACTGCCGATAGCATGCTTCTCGTGGTTGCCGCCACCATCTCCAATGACCTGCAGTTCCAGCGGTTACTGCCGGGCCGGGAGCTGTTGCTGTCGCGCGTGTCTATGGTCGCCGTTGCAACACTGGCAGTGCTGGTGGCCATGTTTTTACCGGCGACGATATTCGAACGCGTGCTGTTTGCGTGGATTGCCATCGGATCTGCGTTTGCGCCGACGATTCTTGCACGGCTCTCGGGCATACCGATTTACCCGAAAGATGTCACACGCTCCATGATTACCGGGTTTGTGCTCGCAGTGGCCTTTTACCTGCGCCCCAACACCCCTGGTGACTGGGCTGAGAGGCTCGTCCCCTTCTCCGCTGCGATGGCAGTTTTGCTTGCACCCATGTTATTCCAGCGCTTTCTCAGCAGACTCCGCACCCGTACCACCTCGGACCCCGCCAGGTAAAACAACCATAAAGGTCTCCACCGGGCACTGGTTGGACAGCAGGAAGTCAAATAAAAAGCCGCGCATAAAGCGCGGCTTTTTATTTCATCATCTTTGGACCTTTTTCAGGTCCACTGCAAAACGATCAGGTAGTCTCCGGCTCAGGCTCCACCTGTACATTCACCGGACGTCGGGTCGGCGCCACCAATGGCACCGTATCCAGTGCCCATTTGAAATGGGGATTGGTTCGACGCGCCGGAGAAGGAATGGTAAACACCTTTTCACCTTCGAAAGGCCGCATGGCTTTGGTATCGATCTTCCAGCCTTTCTCTTCGATATGCTTCCTGCGGATCATACGCCAGGCGCCCATAAACTTGTCCTGCTCCACAGACACCTCGTTCTCGAGGGACTCGGGCAGGTAGTTGGGGGAAAGTTCCGCAACAATCTCGCCGTCTTCCCCAAAGACCTTGCTGGTGCGCTTCTTCGCACCCTTATCAAATATCGACCACTTGAAGAAGTTCCGCACCTGTACCGCAAACGAGCGAGTGGTGTTTTCATCTACCGGTGTATTGGCGTCAAAGATGATCATCTCCATCCAGGAGTTCACTTTGATATGCAGGCGCACACAGTGTCCCGGCAGATAGAAAGACGGCGTCACATACGTCGCTTCCTTGTCGCGACGGAAGAACTTCATCAGCCCGAAATTACCCTGCAGCTGCGGCGGATAAAGCACGTTGTCAGAAGAGCCCCAGTACTCACCCCGATCCACCTTCAGAATCTTGTTTTTATCGGCCATTTCCTTGTAGCCGAAGCCGGGATGCACGAAGGAGGTATGCGCGATATCGATACCGTTTTCGACCACCCGATCAACCGAACCCTTCCAGTTGTATTCGACTTCAACCGGGCGCCAGTTGGCCTTGTCTTCGTACTCAGGGAACTCGGGAATCGGGTAGCGCTCTTCTTCCGGGAGGTCACCAAGGAATACCCAGATCATGCCGTAACGCTCTTCCGTGGGATAAGCGTCAATACGCGCGCGCTCTGGGATCGGCGCATCCTCACCCCGCGAAGGGATGAACTTTACCTTACCTTCCGCGTCAAATTCCCAACCGTGATAAGGACAGGCCACACAATCGCGTTCGGTGGTCCAGCCTTTGGACAGTGCGCCACCCCGGTGAATACACACATCACTCAGGCAGTTCACCTTGCCGCTTTTGTCGCGAAACAGAACGAAATTCTGTCCCAGCATTTTCACCCGAACGGGCTTGTCTTTTACCGCCTTGGACCACTCTGCTACATACCAAAGGTTAGTCAGCATGATTACCACCTCAGTGCGTTATTGATCTAATCTGTTTACGTTATATGGCAACAGCAAGATCACTTATTTTGTATTTATAAGTAATTTTTTCTGTCAAATTTCCTGACCCGAGGCCAAAAAACTCTGATTGTGTTCACCGAGTTTCGGCAAGCAGGTATTTACCTGTGCCGGCTCGTGTAAAAACTTGATCGGCACCCCGAGATGCCGATTACCTGCGTCATCTTCAAAAACCATTTCCCGAACGCGCAGATGCTCTTCTTCCAGGGCTTCATCGAGAAGACGAACCGGCGACCAGCAGACATCCAAGCCTTCGAACCAATCGCTCCACTGAGCGAGTGTACGGCCGGCAAATTCCTTTTTCAGAAACTCAATTGCCTCTTCCTGATCGCCGGGTGGACGCTCGCAGACTGCGGCCAATTCTGGCCGACCCAAACGGGAAAAGAGGTTTTTGGCAAATTTGATTTCACTGCCACCGAGTGTCAGATGTCGCCCGTCCGCGGTACGGTAGATACGGTACATGGCATTGCCGCCCCAGGAGCGTTCCTGCTTGACGACCGGTGAGCGATTCTCCGCAAACACAGGGCCAAGCGCATTGGGCAACCAGGCCACCAGGCTGTCCTGCATGGAGATATCCAGGTAGTCCCCGCACCCGGTTTCGTTCCGCCGCAGTAATGCCATCAGTATGCCCGAAAGCCCCATCAATGACGCGGCCATATCTGCCACCGGCATCGCGGGAGAACAGGGTTCCCCATCGGCGCCCTCATTAAGAAACACCGTTCCGGATTCAGCCTGGATACTGAGATCATGGGCGGGCTTCTGACTCTTGGGGCCAGACTGGCCGAATGCGGAAATGGAACAGTAAACAAGGCGGGGATTACGGGCGCTGAGGGTGGCGTAGTCCAAACCGAGACGGGCCATGGCGCCGGGACGGAAGCCCTCGACAAACACATCGGCCTCATCAATCAGGGCCAGTAGCTGGGCCTTCTGTTCCCCATCTTTAAGATTCAGGCAGAGGCTCTTCTTGCCCCGATGGGTATTGCGAAACCAGACGGCCTCGCCATTTTTGCGCAAGCCGATGTTGCGGGTAGGCTCTCCGGAGGGAGGCTCGACCTTGATCACCTCCGCGCCGTGGTCCGCCATCATCATGGTCAGGTGCGGACCGGGCAGGAACAGTGAAAGGTCGACGACACGTATGCCTTGCAGCTTCATTGGGCGAATTGCCTCCGGTCAGAACAGAGTGACGCCCAGCTTAGATAACCTGCCCGCTTCTCCACGCGGCAATTTCTGCCGCGGAATAACCGAGCCCGAGTAGCAGGTCCTCGCTGTCCGCACCAAGCGCAGAACAGCCAGTTCCAGTGGGCCTGTTTCCGTCAAATTTTAACGGGCTTGCGAGCAGCCTGAATTGACTATTGTCAACATGTGGCAGTGACTGCAGCATGCCGGTCTGGGCCAGCCAGGGATTCTGCATGGCCTGGGCGAAGCTGTTCACCGGGGCCAGCGGCAGACGTCCGGCAAATACACTCACCCAGTGGGTGTTCGGATGTTTGGAGAACTCGGCATCCAGGATTTCCGTAAGCACCTCCCGGTTCTCACGGCGCGATGCGACCGTCCTGAAGCGCGTATCGTCAAGCAGGTCCACTCGCCCCAGGCCTTCGGCAAGGATCTGCCAGAACTTCTCCGTCATGGCCATCACAAACACCCAACCATCGGCACTGCGATAAATCTGGCAGGGTACCGTTGACGGATGGCCGGAACGGGGAACACGGGTGGTCTCGTGATCGCGATTCAGGTACCAGGTAGCCGGGTATGTCAGCTGGGTAGCCGCCACATCGAACAGGTTCACATCCACATCGCGACCGGCACCGCCGCGCAAAACGCCGACAAGCGTACCGAGCACGGCCATGGCAAGCGTCACCCCGCTCATGAAGTCCACCATCGACAGGCCAAAGCGTGCGGGTGGTGTGCCCGGCTCTCCGGTGAGGTCCATAAAACCCATCTCGGCCTGCATCAGATAATCGTATCCAGGCCAGGTGGCGCGATCATTGTCGCGGCCGTAGGCGGAAAGGTGCCCGCAGATAATTTCCCGCTTTACCGCGCCGAGACTGTCGTAGTCCAGGCCCAGTTTGGCGGGCTGGTCGCCGCGCAGGTTATTCATCACGATGTCTGCGCTCTGCACAAGCCGCTCGAAGATTTTCCGACCTTGCGCGCTCTTGAGGTCCAGCGTCAGGCTCTTCTTGCTGCGATTGAAAGTCTGGAAAAAATCGCTGTCGTTATCCCCCAGAAAATAGGGACCGGACTTTCGGGCAATATCGCCACCAGTAGCCGGGTTCTCTATTTTGATGACCTCAGCCCCCATATCCGCAAGCTGCATGGAGCCGAAAGGTCCGGCCCCGTACTGCTCCACAGCGATAACGCGGATTCCCGCCAGTGGCTTATCCTGCATTACAGATTCGCCTCGCGCGCTGCCAGCTGCTTGGCGATGATGATGCGCTGCATTTCATTGGTACCCTCACCCACGCACATCAACATGGCATCGCGATAGTAGCGTTCAATTTCATACTCGGTGGAAAATCCGTAGCCGCCAAAGATACGCATGGCTTCCTGGGCACAGAAAACACCGGCCTCACTGGCGAAATACTTGGCCATGCCCGCTTCCATATCGCAGCGCTCACCGCTGTCATACATGCGTGCGGCCTGATCTACCAGCAGTTTGGCCGCCTCGACTTTCGCTGCCATTTCGCCAAGTTTCAGCTGGATTGCCTGGTGCTGGATGATCGGCTTGCCAAAGGTTTCCCGTTCCGATGCATAACGCACGGCCAGCTTCAATGCGCCCTGAGCTATACCGGCACCGCGAGCGGCAACATTGATACGACCGAGTTCCAGGCCGCCCACCGACATATGGAATCCACGGCCTTCTTCGCCACCTATCAGGTCATCAGCGGAAACGCGGAAATCCTCGAATACCACCTCCGCCGTATCAATAGCGCGATAACAGGTCTTCTTGATCTTGTTGATAGTGATACCCTGCAACAGGTTACCGGCATCATCTTTGGTGCGGATGGCAAACAGCGACATACCGCGATGTCGGGGCTCAGCATTGGGATTGGTTTTGACCAGCAGGCCGAGACAATTGCCATTGACCGCGTTGGTGATCCACATCTTGCTGCCATTGATCACGTAGCTGTCGCCATCGCGTTTTGCCACGCAGCGGATCGCCTGCAAATCGGAACCGGCATTGGGTTCCGTCAATGCGATACCACCGCGCAATGCGCCCTCAGCCATCAGTGGCAGAAAGCGCTGCTTCTGCTCTTCGGTGCCAAAGCGCTCCACTGCAGCGGCCATGATCAGGTGGGAATTGAAAATGCCACCCGGGGCCATCCACACCGCAGAGATTTTCTGCACAATACGCGCATAGGTGCTGGCAGACAGGGCCAGTCCGCCATAATTTTCACCGATGGTGGCACCAAACAGCCCCAGGGACTTCATGGTTTCCACCAGCTCGTGGGGATACTCGTCGGCGAGATCCTTTTCCCGCGCGATCGGCGCAACATCGTTGGCCACAAAGCGGTCTATGGTATCGAGGATCGCGGCCTCATCTTCTGCAGTCCAGCTCATTACTGTCTCCTGTTACTGCTCGCCTGGATCAATAGTTCACCTTGTCTTCCATTTCCGACCCGCGCTTCCACACCAGGACCTTGCGCAGGAAGGAACATACTTCGGTGCCATCCTGCTTGGTGCCACGTGTGCGCACGGTGACGATGCCCTGGTTGGGACGCGACTTGGATTCCCGCTTGTCCAAAACCTCAGACTCGGCGTACAGGGTATCCCCCACAAACAGCGGCGCGGTCATGCGGATATCGTCCCACCCCAGGTTGGCGATCGCTTTCTGGCTGATATCCGTCACACTCATACCGACCATCAGGGCCACAGTGAACGGGCTGCACACCAACGGCTTGCCGAACTCGGTGCCCTCCGCATATACCTTGTCGAAGTGCGCGGGATGGGTATTCATGGTCAACAGGGTGAACCAGGTGTTATCGGTTTCGGTGATGGTCCGCCCCGGGCGATGCTCATAGGTATCGCCCACTTTGAAATCCTCAAAGAAACGTCCAAAGGTCTCACGGTAGCGGTTTTCACCAACCTGCTTTACTTCTCCAGCCATAGCAATTTTCCACTGCGGTTTACACAAATTCTTTTTCAGTATTTCCACGGGCAATCAGCCTGCGCGCGCTGTCCACGATGGGCTGATCCACCATGCGGCCGTTCACCACCACGGCGCCGCCACGGGCCTGTTCAAAGGCATCGACAATATCCCGGGCCTGGCGCAGGGCCTCGGCGGTTGGGGCAAAACCCCGATGAATCCCGTCAATCTGCGCGGGGTGAATGGCGGCCTTGGCGGCATAGCCCAGCGCGGCGACACGGCGCGTTTCAGCCTCCAGCCCCAGAGAGTCCCGCACATCCAGGAACGGCACATCAATTAGCGGCAGGCGGTAGGCAGCGGCAATCACAGCCATCTGCGAACGCGCCCACAACAGAGGCTCCCAAGCGAATTCCGCGCCCAGCTGTGCGGCGAAATCACCGCCGCCAAACATCACCGCATCGAGGGTGCTATCGCGGCAGATCGCTTCCATAGCCAGCAGTCCCGATGCACTTTCCACTAGCGCGATCCACCCCACGGGCTGGTCCAGCAAGGTTGCTGCGGTGGCGACATCGCCAGCGCTTTCGGTTTTCGCCAACATCAATCTCGCGGGCAATCGGGCCTTGGAAAGCGCGTATAGATCTACCCTACCCTCATCACTCTCTGCAGCGCTGACACGAATCACAATGCGCTGAAGCAGAGACGGATCACACCCTTCGAGAAAGTCGCACACCATGCTGCGCGCATCCGCTTTCTGTGCCACTGGTACAGCATCTTCCAGATCAATGCACACCAGGTCGGCATCGCTGTCCAATGCCTTCTCAAACCGGTCGGGACGGTGCCCGGGAACGAACAACAGGCTGCGTGCGTTAAACATCAGAAGTGCTCCCAGCCGCGCAATGGTTCGCGCACCTGACGTTGCGGCACCTGCTCGGCAAAGGCGTCGGCGATACTCGCGCGCGTGGTAAACCAGACACCATCCTGAGCGGCGGCGTAACGCAGGAATTCATCCAGCGCACCGATCCTCCCCGGGCGACCGATAATGCGCAGGTGCAGGCCCAGCGACATCATGCGCGTGCGGCTTGCGCCCTCCGCCAACAGCGTATCCAGTGTGCGGCAGGCGTAATCGAGCCAGGCCTGCGGGGTCAGCGATGGCGCTGTCCAGAATTTCATATCGTTGGAGTCGATCGCGTACGGAAGCACCAGCATGGGTTTATCCGATCCCAGCACCGGGGCCCAGAAGGGCTCATCTGCACTGTAGTCGTCCATGTGGTAATCAAAGCCCTCCTCCTGCAACAACCGGCGGGTATTGTCCGTATGCAGGTAGCGGCTGAGCCAGCCACGGGGGCGCTGCCCGGTGGTTTGCTTGATCGACGCAATGGCATCGCGGATAAATTTCCGCTCTTGCTCTTCATTCATGGAGAACTGGTGTTGCCAGCGATAACCGTGGCTGCACACTTCGTGCTCACCCTCGGCAATAAAGCGTGCGATCTGCGGAGCCCGCTCCAGGGCCACTGCTGCCGCGCAGAAAGTGGTCGGCACCTGATAGCGCTCCAGCAACACCTGAATACGCGGCCAGCCCTCGCGAATACCGTATTCGTAATTGCTTTCGTTAGCGTGGGCGCGGATCGGCTTGCGCGGCGCCACACCCAGCTCGTCCACGGGCTCCGGGCCGCGATCCCCGTCGAGCAGTGTGCTCTCGGAACCCTCTTCCACATTCACCACAACCGAGAGTGCAAGCCGGGCATCTCCCGGCCAGTTAACGCTTTTACTCATGCCCGGTATTACTCCGTTTACTGGCTCAGTGATATTCCTCACCGCCCGAGACATTCATCGCCTCGCCGGTGATGTAAGAAGCTTCATCGGAACAGAGAAAGGCGCAGGCCTTGGCGGTATCTTCCTGCAACCCCGGGCGCCCGAGCGGAATGCGCGCACGCATGTCTTCCATATAGCGATCGTGGCCCTTACCGGTTACCTCGGAAAAGTGCGCGTTCTGCCAGGCTCCCAGGCCCGTGGTCACGTGGTTCGGGCAGATGGTATTGACGGTGATACCCGCAGGCCCCAGCTCTTGTGCTGCAGAGCGGGTCAGGCCGATGAGCCCGTGCTTGGATGCGGTATAAGCAGATGCATGGGCAAAACCGGATTTGGATGCCTGGCTGCCGATGTTGATGATGCGACCACCGCACCCCTGGCGCAGCATGATCTCGGCGGCGTACTTGATACCAAGGAAGGCACCGCGGAGGTTGACCCCCAACACCGCATCCCACTTATCAACGCCCATATCCACGACCGGATCCATCAGGTAACCGATTCCGGCATTGTTGACCCAGATATCCAGGCTACCGAAATGTCCGAGGGCGAATTCCGCCGCAGCCTGGACCTCCTGCGCATCGAGTACATTGCAGGCAACCGTGGCAACATCGCCACCGACTGCGCGGATTTCCGCGGCGATCTCTTCCATCTCGGCAGATGTACCCACCGCCTGCTCCGGCAGGTTCTCGCCGGCGGCGTGACCGATATCGGTCAGCACTACTTTTACGCCTTCCTGTGCCAGGCGTTTCGCCATGGCTTCTCCCAATCCCTTGCGTCGTCCGGCGCCGGTGATCACCGCCGCCTTGCCAGCCAGCTCCGGATACTTGCCCTGCACTTCTGTCATGCTGCGCCTCCTTGAAACGGGTCTGGTTAGATGGCTTCGGTCAGCATGAATTGCGGGTTATCCGCAAACTGCTGAAACTCCGACGCAACCTTTTGCATGGTCTCGCTGGACACATCCGCACCCAACTGCTGCATATCCTTCACCACCAGCAACTCGACGTACTGGTATGGCGCCGGCGCCTCCACGCCCAGGAGACCGGTGGTACGCAGTACGGAAAAATCGTCGATGGAGTTGAGCTTGCGCACGGTAGGAAGGTCGGTGGTCTTCGCCCACTCCTCGTAGTCAGAAGGGCTAACGCCCGGCTTGAGGTTGAACAGCACAACAATAGTGGTAGTCACGATAGCGCCTCCGCCTGATGGTCATTGATGTAACCATCCTATTCTTGAGCTAATGTTATGTCAATATAACATTTAACGCGACACGCACATCCTGGATGTTCAACGAGAGACCGGTTACTGCGGGCATACCCGCAGACAGCTGAAGAAGGGAAGGAATCCGCAAGGGGAAACGCAGCCGTGTGCGCCCGAGAGCGCACCGGCGTTGAGAGAACAGGGAAGAAAACGGGAGCTTCAGGCCTTGGCGGCAAGCCCCTCGACAAAAGCGTGGTAGGCAGTGCGCACCTCCTGCAACACGTCCTGCACTGGAGCAAAGCTGTTGACCCAGGTCCACCAGGCCCCTAGACCGGGAAACTCCGCCAGTGGCTCCGCCATCTCCACCAGCGGCGCCAGCTCCTGCAAGTACAGCATCGTGGGCGCCAGAGCGATATCCCCCAGGTTCAGCGGACGCTCGCCACCACCAAAACTGGCCAGCAACCGCTCGCCTTTGAGCAGCTCGGCACGCAGGCTTTGGGCGATCTCCGCAGTATTTCCTGCAGCCCCGATGGCAACACGGAACAGAGGGAAAAGCGCATTTGTTGCAAGATGAAGGTCGGCGTATCGGCCCAGCATACGCATCTGCGCACGGCCCAGCGCACTCTCCGGAACCAGTGAACCGCCGTTTGCGATCCCCGCCTCAGAAAGGTATTCCATGATTGCCCAACTCTCGGCAATGGTTTCCCCGCCGGAAAGCTCCAGCACCGGCACCTTGCCCAGAGGAAAACGCTGCATAAACGCCTCGGTACGCAGCGGTACCGGCGGCGGCAGAATTTCCAGCGGCAGCCCCTCGAGACGGGCCTGGATTCGAACCCGCGCGGCATACGGGGAATGAGGAAGGCTATACAGTTTCAAGGGCTCTCTCCCACAGTCAGTAAATCAGGTGCAGTCCGTAAGCCGCATTGGCCAACAGCCCCACCCAGATGGTGTAGACAAAGGGGCGACAGGAGGCGATGGAACTGCGAATGGATCGATTCACCGAATCACTTTCGTCACCGGACATCAGTTTCCCCCAGGCCGCACCAAACGATTTCAGCCTCATCCGGATCATCAGCCCGCACAACACCAGCAGCGCAAAGATTCCGAGTTTGATGGCCAGCCAGTCCGACGGGAAGATGACGTTGCTGATCAGCGCGTAGACTGCCAGCGACAGCAACAGGACGATAATACCTACACGAAAGTAGAAATCGAACCGGGTCAGCGCCGGCACAAACGACTTTCCATGGGCGAAATGCAAGGTTGCCACCATGAGCAGCCACCCCAGAGAAAAGGCCCACGCCAACCACAGCCATCCCGCGGCCACCGTGAACTGCCCGCTCATATGTGCCATCTGCAATCCCAGCGGCAGTATCAATGGCATACAAAAACGTGGCCCCTGGTCACACCCCATCATGATCGTGAGCGCGGTATTGCGCGCCTGCGGCGAGAGGTCGGAACGGGTCACATAGCGACTTGCATAAAAGGTGCCGAGATCTCCCCCCAGCCAGTAGACAAAGCACAGATTGTGCAGGAGCTTTACAAACAGATACGTACTCATGCTGGTTAATTCTTATCAGTTGAGGTAACAATATCGAACAGACGGTATTGCGTTAACGATACCGGCAAAAGGCGCCCAACGCACCGACCACAAAATCACCCGAAGTGGTCGGAAGCAAAAGCCTCGCTGGAGCCACATTGCCGCATTAGTTATATTGATATACCATTAGAACAACAAATACAATAGCAAGCACCGCCAGTCATTGCTCGGGAGCCCCAATGGAAACAACAACAAAAACAGCCAAAGAACTCTACCTGGAAATCAAAGCCAATCCGGCGCGCAAGCGGTTTGGATTCGGCCGCAAGGCCGTACTGGTCAATATCGACCCGCAAAAGGCCTACACCCGTACCGATCTGTTCAAAACTGCCTACGAGACCGACCCCAACCAGCTGCACTATGTCAACGAGCTGGCCAAGGGCTTCCGCGCCCGGGGCTGGCCGGTGGTTTGGACCCATGTCGCGTACATGGATTCCGGGGAGGATGCCGGTATCTGGGGAACCCGCACCGATACACCGGACTCCCTCCAGAACATCAAGTTTGACTCCACGCGCAGCGAGTTCGACGATCGCCTGGAGATCGACCGCAAGCGCGATGTCATTTACTGCAAGAAAATGCCCAGTGCATTTTTTGAAACCCAGTTGCAATCCCTGCTTGTCTGGCATCAGGTGGACACGGTCATTCTGACCGGTGGCTCTACTTCCGGCTGCATCCGCGCGACAGCCGTGGACAGCCTCTCCCGGGGCTACCGAACCATCGTTCCCGAGGAGTGCGTGGCCGATAAGCACGAAAGCTACCACTACGCCAACCTGACCGACCTGTCACTGAAATATGCCGACGTCGTCGATGTGGCCGAAGTCTTCCAGTGGCTGGAGCGAGGCGAATAATGACAGCGGATACCCCCCATAAGCCCGACCCCGGTTTCTACGACTACTGGCCCTATCACCAGCGCCCCAAGCTGACCTGGCCAAACGGTGCCAAAGTGGCTTTCTGGGTCGCGCCCAATATCGAGTTTTACGAACTGAACCCGCCGGCCAACCCCCACCGCAAAGCCTGGCCACAGCCGAGCCCGGCGGTGCCGGGATACAGTATTCGCGATTACGGCAACCGCGTCGGCCACATGCGCCAGATGGCATTGCTGGAAAAATACGGCGTGCGCGGCTCCATCTCCCTGTCCACCGCCCTGTGCGACCACCATCCGGAAATCATTGAGCTGTGTCGCGAGCGCCAGTGGGAGTTTTTCAGTCACGGGATTTACAACACGCGCTACACCTACGGCATGTCTGCCGAACAGGAGCGCAGCATGATCCGCGACTCCATGGAAACCATTTATCGTCATACCGGGCAGAAGTGTGCCGGCTATCTCGCGCCGGCACTGTCTCACTCGGAAGAGACCCTGGACCTGTTTGCGGAGGTGGGCACCGAGCTGTTCGGGAATGACGCCGGGTTTTATACCTGCGACCTGTTCCACGATGACCAACCCACTCCCATCAACCTGCGCAGCGGCAAGCGCTTTGTTTCGGTGCCTTACTCGCTGGAAATGAACGACACCATCGCCTATGTGGTGAACAAGGTCGAGCCGCGCCGCTACGGACAGATGCTGAAAGAGAATTTCGACCGGCTTTACCAGGAGGGGGCAGAGAGCGGCACCGTGATGTGCATCCCCACCCATAACTACCAGGTGAGCTGCCCGCATCGAATGCGCGCGTTCGAAGAAGCGCTGGAATACATTACCGGCCACTCCGATGTCTGGGTGACCACCGGCCGTGAAATCGCCGAATACTATCTCCAACACTATTACGATACCGCGCGTGCGGATATTCAAACAAAGAACCAAAGCACCCAGAGGGAACCGGCCAGCCCGGAGGTAACCTGCCCATGAGCAAACAGAAAGGCCTGGGGGCCGAACATCTGGAATATCCGCAACGCCACTACGGCATGGATCACGACCACTATCCATGGCAGATGCTCACGCAGCGGCAACCGGTACAGTGGGCCGAGGGAAAGCTCGCCCTTTGGGTGAATGTCAGCCTGCAGTTTTTCCCGCTCAACCAGCGTGGCAAACCCTTTCCTCCACCCGGCGGCATGACCATGCCCTACCCGGATTTACGCCACTTTTCCCTGCGGGACTATGGCAACCGGGTGGGCATCTATCGCATTTTGCGTGCGCTGGATCGGTACGGCGTGCGCCCGACGTTTGCGGTCAACGGGGAGCTCGCACAGCGCAGCCCGTACCTGATGCACATGCTGCGCGAGCGCGGCGACGAGATCATTGCACACGGCTGGAACATGGACTGCCCCCACTACGGCGGCCAGCCCCTCGATGAAGAAAAAAACCTGATGGGTAAAACCCTGGACGCACTGCGAAAGGAAAGCGGACAAGCCGTTACCGGCTGGCTGAGTCCCGGCAAGGTTCACAGTGAAAATACACCAGCCCTGCTTGCAGAAAATGGGGTCGAGTACTTCTGTGACTGGGTCAATGACGATATGCCCTACCGCTTCCACACCGGCAGTGGAGACCTCTGGGCCATGCCGCTGTCCACCGAGCTGGAGGACCAGTTCATCCTGCGCAACAACCTCCATTCGGAAACGTCCTACGCGGAGCAGATAGAAGATGCCTGTCGATTCCTGCTCGCGGAGGCGCGCCAGCAGGGAGGACGGATCCTCGCGCTCAACGTCCATCCGTGGATGCTGGGGCAACCGCACCGGATCAAATATTTCGAGCGCGTGCTGGAGTTCATCACCGCACAGCACGATGTGTTCAGCGCACCTGCGAGCACACTGCTACAACAGTGTTCACAGCCGGAACTCGAGCCCGCATAACGTGCCACTGGCATTTGACATAGAATGATATATCATTATGCGCTTTCGACCGGGCGAAGGACACAATGCTATGGATGCGGTAAAAACACTGTTCAGTAAACAGCAGCTGGAATCACTGACAGAAGAGTCGCACGCGCCACTCTACTATCAACTGTATGCCCTGCTGAAAAATGCCATTCTGAACGGCACGCTCGAGCGTGGCGATCAGATGCCGACCGAGTTACAACTTGCTGAAGCTTTCGGTGTTTCCCGCATCACCGCCAAGCGCGCCATGGATGAGCTGGCGGGAGAGAGCCTGGTGGAGCGACGCCGCGGCAAAGGTACTCACGTTATTTATGAGTACAAGCAGCAGCCGGTAAAGGCTCCGCTGGTAGGCATGCTGCAGGAAATCGAAAGTATGGCGCGGCACTCCGACGTGGATGTCCGCTCCTGCGAAATGTTGCAGCCTCCGGCAGAAATTCGCGAGGAACTCGGCCTCGGCACAGGCGAGACTGCGCTGCTGCTGGAACGTACCCGTTCCCGCGATGGTGCCCCCTTCGGTTACTACGTGAGCTGGACGGCAGGGTTGACCCGCAAGGTATCTGCCAAACAATTTGCCAAAACGCCGCGACTGGAAATTTTCCGCAAGCAGGGCCTGCAAATCACCCACGTCACCCAGACTCTCAGCGCCGAGGCGGCCACCAGTGAAAGCGCACGCGAACTGGCGACCACAGTGGGGGCACCGTTACTCAGCCTGACCCGCCGCTCTTACAGCAAGGTCGACGGCAAAGAGCAACTGGTGGATCTCCTTCATGTGCTCTACCACCCCGACCGCTTCAAATACCAGATGGATCTGAAGGCAGACGAAATCTGATTCCGGTCAGGTAACAGTACCTACCGTTGAGGGTGAGGAAGCAATGGCGTGTGGCCAGAGCTGCTCACCCGGCCAAATCCCCTCCAGTTTTTTCAGACGGACAGTCCATTCACTGCTCCCCTGCCGCCAGCAGTACTCCCGCAAAAGCCCCTGTCGCAAGCGATAAATCACACCGTCTTCATAGCGACCGCCCGAGTATTCGAAACAGTCCAGTGACCCGCCAGCGTACTCACCGGCTTCAGTGTTTAAATAGCGCACACGACGCCCGGAGAACTCAGGTGTAAATATTTTTTCGGTCTGTGCAGGCTCCCGGATCCAGGGAACCAGAATACGTGCCTCGCCGCCGTCCTGTGCCATCATTTTTCCCAGTAACTGCCCCGCAAAAATACGCAGCAGCGGGAAATACAGCGCCCCCGCAATCGCAATACTTCTAGACGGGCTTCCGGCACTGCGAAAACGGTAGACGCCATCGTTATGGCACCCTTCCCCGGCACGGTAGCAAGCCATAGCGACACACGCCTTACGCCCAACATCAAGCCAGCGCAACACGCAGCGCTTGATCTCCCCACCAGCCACCTCAGCATGCGCGGATATCACCACCGACAGGGCCGGTATCTCGCGCTGACTGCTAAGCCGGAACCCGCCGGCCTTGCGAGACAGCGCCCAGGATTCACTAATCGGCACAGGCACACCATCGCACAGGTATTCATATTCCCCCCGGGCCAGCACATCACCTTCCCCGCCGCAACGATTCAAAGCGTCGCTTCCTCTGTCACCAGCAGGCGTGCGGTAGATTGGTGCGCGCGACTGCGCAGCAGGTGCGTATTAGCGGAGATCATTTTGTTGGCGGCTGCCTGCGGATGCAGGCTCCCGATGGTGACTTCGCCGGCCTGCAAAGTGACCAGCGGCTTGTTGATATTGCCATCGAAGCGGCGCTCCGGCCACGGTGTCATCAGGGTAAATTCCCGCTCCAGACTGGCAAGCATTCCCCCCCTACCACTGAGAGCCGAGGAAGCCAGGCAGACGCGATTTTCCGCAGCGCGCGCGGAAAACAGTAACGGTAAATCACGCAGGCATCCTGCGCGACCCGCAGCCTCTGGCGACAGTGGCGCCAGTAAACAGTGTGCCCCTGCAAGGGCCGCCATACGCGCCAGCTCCGGATAAAGACTGTCGTTACCCACCAGGATCGCCACGCGTCCCCAGGACAAATCCACCACCTGAAGCTCGCGGCCCGCCGGTCGCAACCCGAGCGGACATCGATGAATCTGCGGCTGCGCCATGCGCCGGCCACCACCATCCAGCAACACCCCGGTATGCTGCCAGCCACTTTCCCCCCGCTCGATAATGGTGGTGCATACCTGGATGTCGTTTTCCCGGCAGACTTCCACGATCTGCGCTTCCGCCTCACGGCACAGTGCCGCTGTCAGGGGCCAGTCGTGCGCAGCGTTGCGCACCGGGAATATCGCGGGCAGCAAAGCCAGCTCGACGGTTTGCGGTAGCGCACGCAACAGGTCTGTCGCGCGTACAATGGCCCCAAGCCCCTCGCCCTCAGGGTCCAGCAGGGCAATCTCAATACGCTCGGCGGCATCAGAAGCCGGATCACAGGCCTGCCCTGCGAGCGGCCCGTAGAGCAACGGCCTGCGGCGAGCCAAAGCCCCCAGGCTCAACTGTTGACGTTCAGCGCGTTCGGGCAGATCTGCATATACCACTGCCTCCTGACCGCGCGCACCCGCTGCCAGCGCATTGCCGTCGGGCCCGACCACCTGACTCTCGCCTGCGCCGTACAGCAATGCCTCGGGGATCGCCGTCATTGCACTCACTGATGGAATCTCCTCGGCGGGAACCAGCGGCCCCACCTTGTTGGCCGCCACCAGGAACAGGCGATTTTCAGCAGCCCGGGCCCGCACATGCAGACTGGCTTCGTCGAAAGCAAAAGAATTCAGGGAGTTGCACAGCAGGTCTGCCCCCGCCAGTGCCAGACGTCGCGCGGGCTCAAAGCTGATGCCATCGCGACAGGCAATAAAGCCGATCTTTCCAAGCTCGGTATCTACCAGCCCGCCTGCACGGGTTGCCGGCACAAAAAAGTCATTTTCATGCCCCATCAAACTCTGCTTGTCCGCCTCGCCAAGCAGGCTCCCGTCGGGACCGTACAACAGAGAGGTAACGGTGATTGCCGGTGCCTCACGCCGCAGGGAAACGTTGATCAGTATGTAGCAGCGGTAGCGCTGCGCGCGCTCGGCAATAGCGGTTAGAAAATCACCCTCCAGGTGCAGGGCACAGTCCCACGCCTGCTCCTGGTCGCGATACCACGAAATGTGATTACAGAATTCCGGCAACACCATCAGGCGCGCACCTCCTGCAGCGGCGACATCGATCATACGCAAACAGGTGTTGAGGTTGTCGGTGATATCCGTACCCGTCGCGAACTGCAATGCAGCAACCCTTGGCATAGTTTCCCCCATTCGATGATTGCGTAAAGGAACCGCGATATTTACTATCAACCCAACAATTGTACTATTGTTATATCTTTATTACACTAGCGAAAACACACCCCTCCACTACGGCATCGGGAACCCGCAATATGGCAAACATCGTCATCACTGGCAGTACCAAGGGTATCGGTTTCGGCCTGGCCAAGGCCTTCCTCGCAACCGGTCACAAAGTTGTTATCAGCGGTCGCAGCGAAAAGAGCGTGCGCGATGCCCTCGAGCGCCTGCAAACACCGGCCTGCAAGTGTCAGGGGTTCGCCTGTGACACCAGTGACCCGGAGCAGGTAAACGCTTTGTGGCAGTTTGCACACACATCCCTCGGCAGCGTGGATATCTGGGTCAACAATGCAGGCCTTGCGCGAACTGGCTGGTCAATCCTGGATATTCCCCAGGAAGAAATTTCGGCAATGGTCCACACCAATCTGATGGGAACCATCAACGGTTGTCGTGTAGCGGCAACCGGCATGCAGCAACAGGGGCACGGCAAGATTTTCAATATGCTTGGCGGCGGCAGTGACGGGGAATATTTCCCGGGAATGGGCATTTACGGTAGTACCAAGCGCGGCCTGGACTATTTTACCGATGCCCTCGCCAAGGAGCTGAAACCCAGTGGCATACTGGTAGGGAAAATACGCCCGGGAATGGTCGTCACCGAAGCGATCATCCGGGAAGCCAAGGCCAATCCGGAACGGTTTGCCCGCTCGCGGAAATTTATGAACAACCTGGTGGATCAGGTAGATACCGTTGCGGCCTATCTGGCTGGGAAAATACTCGACTGCAACAAGAGTGGTGAAAAGATCCGCTGGCTGACCGGTGGGAAAATGGCCGCACGCATGTTGGTAGGTATGGTACGCAAGCGCGAAGACCAGTTCGCGCGGCACGGACTGTAAACCGGCAAAAAATAACACTCGGGCAGCATCCCGCACACATGAGGCAATCGACGATGGCTCAACCGCACTGGCTTGGTATCCAACTAGCGTCGGGGGTTTCCCGCGGCAACTTTGCCACCTACCTGTTTGCTGTATTCATTTCCTCGGGGTATGCCGGCGCACTCTCGGTACTGCAGCCCGGGCTATTACATGTCATGGGGATCGCGGCAGATACCCAGGCCATGCTCACTGGTTATCTGGGGGCACTGCAAGAGCTGGTATTCATTCTTTTGCTCGGCGCCGCAGGTGCGCTTTCCGATCGCATTGGCCGCCGCCCGGTTTACGTTTTTGGCCTCGCCGTTACCGGTATCGGTTTCACGCTGTACCCCCACGCCAGTTCCATTACACAGCTTGTCGCGTTCCGCCTGCTCGTGGCGGTCGGTAGTGCCGCCATGATCGGCATGATGGTGACAGTGGTAGCGGACTACGCTGCCGAGCGCTCCCGCGGGCGCGCCAACGGGCAACAGGCGTTGGCAGCCACCCTCGGGGCCTTTATCCCGCCGGTGCTCGCAAGCTTGCCGAAAGTATTCAGCAGCCAGGGACTGGATGAACTCGCCGCGCAGCAGTGGACCTTTGCGGTGGGCGGTGCGCTGGGCCTGGTTGCCGCAGCTGTGGTCCTCGCCGGTCTGGCTCCGAAAGTTGTACAAGCAACGACCACAGCACGGGAGTCCTTCAAAAACACAATACTCGGTGGTCTGCGGGCTGCGCGCGATCCCCAAACTGCTCTTTCTTACGGCGCGGCGTTTATATCCCGCGGCGACCTCGCTGTGACCGGCGCGTTCATCTCTTTATGGCTGGTGCAATACGGCACCCGCGAACTGGGACTCACCGCCAGCGAGGCGATGTTCCAGCTGGCGGTACCGCGGGTACTGGCAACCGTAGCCGGCGCCCTGCTCGGCTCCCTGATCATGGGACGCATCGCCGATCGCACCTCCCGCGTGACCGCTGTGGCCATGGCGTCGGGGCTCGCCGCCGCAGTGTACAGCGCCGTGTTCCTGATTTCCGACCCTTCCGCAGACTGGGTAATCGGCCTGCTATTTGTCATGGGTATTGCCGAGATCAGCGCCTTTGTCAGCAGCCAGGCCCTGGTTGGCCAACAGGCACCGGAAGCTTACCGCGGGGCAACCATTGGCTTCTTCGGCGTTGCCGGCGCCTTCGGGATTCTGTTGGGCACCTCTGGCGGCGGTGTGCTGTTTGCAAAAATTTCTCCAAGTGCCCCTTTTGTACTATTCGGTGCACTCAATTTTGCGGTATTTGTATGGAGCATGTGGCTTCGCAAAAGACTGAACAATAAAACAGCGGAACCTACCCAGGCTCCCGCATCAGCAATATCAACCAGCCAAATATGAGTTATTGATATGGAAAACGCACAAAATCTCACCAAAGAATTCGCCGCGCATCTGGGCGGTGATACGCATATCGATACCAGTGAAATTTTCAACACAGTCATGGCGACCCGCGACGCCATCTGGGAAATGATCCAGAACAGCCTGTCATTAAAAGAGGACCTGCGCTGCCAGGACCTGCACAATTTTGACGATCTGAACGGTGAACATGTCGGCCGCGTACGCACCTTTACCGGTGATGCCTCACCGGTGGACTGGGTGATTCACTCCAATATCGGCACACCGCAGAAAACGTTCACCAATATTCACCTGACAATCTATATGGATGACAGCGTGGATATTCCCCATCTGGGAATGGCCTTCGGCACCCTGCCCGATGCGTTTTTCTACATTGACCCCATGCCGCGCTATGAGCCGCTGTCCTACCCGGACTATCTGCAGAAATACCTCGCGCCGCTCAACAGCATTTACATGGAACTGCAGAACGATCTGTTCGAGGCCGGCGTCAAGCCATTCAACGCCGCCATGCCGTTTATCCGCTCGTCCCTGTCGCCGGTAGCGCTGGCCGGTGTCGTGCCGCTGGATTTCTATCGTGAAAAGGTAGAACCAAAGATTTTTGCCTATGTTGAGCACTGGCTGGGCCTGGTGCACGCAGCCAAGCCTGTTGAGTCCGCAGAAGTACGCGCGCAGCTGAAGCAACGGGACCAGCTGATCCGCCGTAATATCGTACACCTCGACCCGGCCAACCCGATCGCCGAACGTCTCGTCGGCAAACCCCTGGCCGACCGCCTGGTGCGTATCCTGTGTGCAGAAGAGCGCACTTGATGCAATTTTTTCCACCACGGCGGGACCTGCAAAATGCCTGATACGCTGCCCCAGTTAGTCGCGAAAGGCACCGTACTGTCGGTGCCCGGTATCTACGATGGGCTCAGCGCCCGGCTGGTGGAGCTGGCGGGCTTTGAGGCTGCCTTCCTGTCCGGTGCCTGCCTGTCGTTTGCACGCTTCGGGCGCCCGGATATGGGACTGGTCAGTGCGTCAGAGGTGGCGGACACCGTGGCCGTCATCCGCGAGCGCACGGAGCTGCCACTGATCGTGGATATGGACACCGGCTTCGGCAATGCGCTCAATGTAAAGCGCACCGTTGCAACGTTTGAGCGCGCCGGCGCATCCGCTCTGCAGATGGAAGACCAGCTGATGCCCAAACGCTGCGGGCACATGCAGGGCAAGCAGGTGATCAGCTGTGGAGAAATGGTCGGCAAGATTCACGCCGCCCTGGATGCACGGCGCAGCACCAATACGCTAATTTTCGCGCGTACCGACGCCCTTGGCGTCAACGGCTTCGACGACGCGCTGGAAAGGGCCGAACGCTATCTGGAAGCCGGCGCTGATGCCATCTTCATCGAGGCGCCCAAAACCGTGGAACAGATGCAGGCTATCGGCGAGCAGCTCGGCGGGCGCACGCCGCTGATTCACAATCTGGTCGAGGGGGGGAACTCTCCGGTACAGACCCTGGAAGAGTTGCGCGCGCTGAACTATCGCATCGCCCTTTACCCCGCCTCCCTGCTGCACCTGTTCATTCCGGCTGCACAGGACATGCTGGCGGAACTGCGCCACAGCGGGCACCTGCAGGCCAGGCGCAAGCAGATGATCGACCTGGCGGCCGTGAACAATCTCCTTGGCGCCGATGAACTGCTGGCAGCCAGCGAAGAATACCAATACGAATAAACGGTACCGATTTATGAACCGTGACTACTCTTTGCCCGAACTCACCAATTACATCGACGGTGTATTCAGCGCGCCCACCACAAGCCGCGGACATTACCTGTGCGATGCCAATTCCGGCGAACCCCTGCAGGAGCGGCGTAACAGCGACGCTGGCCAGGTGTCGAATGCGCTGGAAGCGGCAGACCGGATCCACGCCGAAGCCACCTGGGAAGAAACGCCAGCCCATGAACGCGCTACAGTCCTGGAAAACATCGCGGAAGAGCTCAGCGGTGAGACTTATGCGGACACCATCAGTACCGCCGATAGCCTTACCTCCGGCGCCATCATCCGCACCACACGCAAAATGGCCAAAATTCTCCCGATGGTATTTCGGGGCGCTGCAGCCTATCTGCGCGAAGGACACCTGGAGCAAAAGGTACCCGGCCCCTGTGGTGAAGTGGAGTATCTGCGACGCCCCTGGGGGCCTGCCCTGCTGATCGCTCCCTGGAATGGCCCCACTGCCATCGCCTCCCACAAGATTGCCAGTGCCCTGGCAGCGGGTGCTCCCTGTATTCTGAAGCCATCGGAATTTACTCCCCACTCCGCAGTGATGATGGCACGGGCCGCACATCGCGCCGGACTACCCGCAGGCACATTTCAGCTGGTACTGGGGGATCGCACAGTGGGCGCAACCATGGTGGAGGATCCGCGCATCAAGGCTGTGTCGTTCACTGGCGGACTGGCCGGCGGTCGCGCTATTGCCCGCGCCTGTGCCGACGACTTTATTCCCACGCAACTGGAACTCGGCGGCAACAATCAGCTGGTGGTGTTTGAAGATGCGGACCTGGATAAGGCCGCAACCGGCATCGCCTACGGCCTCACCAACCTCAATGGTCAGTGGTGCCGCGCACTGGGGCGGCTACTGGTGCATGAATCCGTAAAGGACGCCCTGCTCGACAAGGTACTGAGCCTGCTATCCAGCTTGCGCCTCGGCCACTCTCTCGACGAACAAAGCGATATGGGGCCACTGGTGCACCGCGGACACTTCGAGCAGGTACAGGCCGACATTGAGCGGCTACAGGCGAAAGGCGGACAACTGCTTTGCTCCACCCCGCTGCCGGACCTGAAAGGCAATTTTATTGCCCCGACCCTGGTGGATGGGTGCCAGCCAGCGGATACCCGCGAGGAAATTTTCGGCCCCGTGGCAGCGGTACACACCTTCCGTAACGACGAGGAAGCCCTGACGCTGGCAAACGGTACCGACCTGGGACTGGCGGGCTATGTGTACAGCGAAAATACGGAGCGCGCCTTCGCTTTCGCCCGGCGCATGCGCACGGGTGGTGTGAAGATTAACGGCTACAGCCTGCTGAGTATTGGCCAGGGTACCCCGCGCGGTGCCTGGGGCCTGTCAGGGCTCGGAGAGGAAGGTCATGCCCAGTCGATCGAGTTCTTTACCGGGGCACGGGTAATCGGCGTATCGCCACAGGATGCACTCGGGGGACGCTAAGGCGTCTCCCCTGGTGCGCCGCTTGATTTAATCGACCAGCGAGATCTCTTCCAACTGCTGAGGCTGTGCAATCTGGATCACCGCCTTGGAAAATTTCGGTGGACCGAAGCGGGGAACATGGCCATTGGAGAGGCCCACCGGCTCCTTCGGAATGCCGATAAAGTTGCGATCCATTTCGCCATTGGCGTTGTTGTCATGATGCACACTAATGGCGTATTGACCGTACGGCAGGCTCAGATCCACGGCCAGCTTTCCATCCACGAGACTCTCAAGCCCCACCTCCTGCGCGTAGAACTTGGTCTCACCGAGAAACGTATCTTTTGAGTCGTATACAGCGATATACAGTTTCCCGACCTGGGATTGAATATTCGAAACGGTCAGTTTGATATTCGCCGTTTCGGCACTGGCAAACACCGGCCCGCAGGTGAACACCACAAGTACAGCACGGAAGAAACGCAGTATTGGATAATTCATCGGTCAGCTCTCCTTTCAGGCCGAAACAGCGCCATTTTTGTTGATACGTACATCGGGTGTACTCAGATGAGCGGCGACTCTTTTTCAAGCTGCAAGCGACGCCAGGTATCCGCGCGGCCACCGGTGGTAACACCCAGCATTTCGCCCACCAGCTGGCCTGCCGCCATCAGTGCGGGCAGATCAATTCCGGTATCGAACCCCATCTGCTCGAGCAACATCACCACATCTTCACTGGCTACGTTACCCGTGGCTCCCGGGGCAAAGGGGCAACCGCCGATACCGCCAATAGAACTATCGAATTTGCGGATGCCCGACTCGAGCGCCGCATACACATTCGTCAAGCCAAACGCACGGGTATCATGGAAATGACAGGCCAGCTTTCCAGCGCCGTACTCCTGCGCCAGTGCGCCCATCAATCGCCCCACTGCCATCGGGTTCGCAGCACCGATGGTATCGGCAATGTTCACATCGTCCGCCCCCATGGCGAACAAGCGCCCCGCCAGGTCCAGCACCCGGCCCGGTTCGGTCGCCCCCTCAAAAGGACAACACCATGCTACCGCAATGCAGGCCACCACACGCACGCCGTCGGTTCTGGCGGCGGCGCAAATTTCCTGTGCCTGCGCCAGTGATTCCTCGATCGACATGCGCACGTTGCGCTGGTTCATGGTTTCACTGGCGCATACCACCAGCACAGCGGTGCCGGCACCCGCATCGCGTGCCAATGTGTACCCTTTGAGGTTGGGAATGAGCACCTGAAAGTCCACCCCGGCATCCGCCGACAAACCGGCGAGTACCGCATCGGTGCCAGCCATTGCCGGCACTGCCTTTGGCGACACAAAAGCGCCCGCCTCCACCGATCGCACACCTGCCTTGAGCAGTGCGCGAATCAGTTGTACGCGCTGGTCCACAGACAGTATTCGGGTTTGATTCTGCAGCCCGTCGCGCGGGCCCACATCATTGATCAGTATCTTTTCACGCATACCGTAATCCCTATCTTGCGCCCGTTACCTGCGCACTTCAAAAGCCATTTACCATCACGCCGCGTCGCCGTCTTGTTTGAGCGCCTCGATATCCGCGGGTGTATAACCGCAGAGCTCACTCAGAACCTGATCGGTATGCTGACCAATATGCGGCGCCGGCGAGAAGGAATCCTCGTGGGTACGGGACAGTTTGATAGGATTCCCCGGAGCCTTGGTGGTCTTCCCGTTCGGGTGGGCAATATCCACCACCATGTTGCGGTGCAGCACCTGCGGATCGCGCAGTGCCTGCTCCAGATTATTGATCGGCGCGCAGGGAATACGCTGGGCTTCAAGCTGTGCCAGCCAGGCATCGGTGGTGTCGGTGGCGAAAACCTCCGCCAGCTTGCTGTCGATAAGGTCCTTGTCCGCGAACCGCCCGGGCTGTCCGTCGTACTTGGGATCATCAAACTCCGGCACATTCACTACCGGCTTCAGGTTCTGCCAGAAGTTGTCGGTTATCACCGCGATGATGATGAAACCATCGGAAGTCGCGTAGCTGTTGTAGGGCACATGCACAAAGTGCGCGTTGCCGATGGGGTACGGGTTTTTACCACTGAGAAAATGCATGGTCGCCATGTAGTTCAGCATGGAAATCTGGCAGTCCACCATGGAGATATCGACGTGCTGGCCGCGATTGCTGGTAGCGCGTTCGGCAATCGCCGCGAGAATCCCCATCACCGCAAACATGCCACCGCCAAGGTCCCCGATGGGAATACCCGCACGCACCGGGTTGGAGGGATCGTCACCGGTAATCGACATGCCGCCGCCGTATGCCTGGGCCACCTGATCGAATGCCGGGCGCTTGGCACCGGGTCCATCTGAACCAAAGCCGGAAACACAGCAGGTAATAATGCGCGGGTTGATCTCACTCAATGTGTCGTAATCAATACCCAGGCGCTCGGGAACACCGGGGCCAAAATTGCTGATCACCACATCCGCCTGTTTTACCAGATCGTAAAATACCTGCTGGCCGCGCTCGCTTTTCAGGTTCAGTGCCACACTGCGCTTGTTGCGGTTGAGGGTCAGGTAATAGGCACCGAAGCCGTCGATGGAGTTCTCCGGATCATTCGCAAGTAACTTGCGTGTCCCCTCTCCGGCCAGCGGTTCGACCTTGATCAGATCCGCCCCGAGGTCAGCGAGAATCATCGCCCCATAGGGCCCGGACAACATATGGGTAAGGTCCAGTATTCGAATGCCATTCAGCGCCTTGTTCATTGGCCACTCCTTCCTAAATCAGCGATCAGACCACAATAAAGTATATTGTTATAATTTTAATACTTTACGGCCTGCTCGGATAGAGTCAGCGGCGCGATTCACAGCGGAAATCAGCATCTGAAAACAAAAAGACCCGCGGCGGCAAAAGCCGGCACGGGTCAGCGAGAGAAAATCGACGTTGGCAATCAGATGGACTTGCCGGTTTCCGGGTTGACCGGGGTCTTCCAGAACAGATACATGAGTGCAAAGTATCCCACCAGGATGGCTGTTGCCGTAATGGGATATTCCAGATAAAACACCCACGGTTCCCGGAACCAGCCCCACAGCACCGCCTGCTCGGGCAGATACCAGAAAACCCCACCTACCGCGATCGCATAGCGGATCGCCAGACCGGCCTCTTTCTGCTTAAGCTGTTTGGCGATAATGATTGCCGACCAGATGACGACAGCGCCAAACGCAATATAGTTGGCGATATGGTGCAGGCCGAGAATCCGCTCGTCGTTCACGATCAGCATCAGGGTGTACATAAACCAGTTGACAAAAAACAGCTCGACTGCCGCCACGCGGGCGTACTGGGGCTTGTAACCCTTGGTCGGCTTACCCGGTCGCAAGCCAAACAATTTACGCACCCACAGAATCAAGCGGCAACGTACATCCTGGTTCAGACCCATGTAGATCATCAACATAAAGCAGAACAGCGTACTACTCTGCAGGAATACATGCGCCCCCATAAAATAGGGCCGGGGAATCGAGGTATCACCGGAAAATAATGCTGTGACTTCCGCTTTACCCAGATACTGAATGCCAGTGTCCGTCTGCGCCAGCGCAAAATTATTCTCAGCACCAATAAAGTGCAGGTACATCTCAAACCAGAACACCCAGATCAGTGATCCACCCACAAACCCCATCCAGGTGCCCCGGACCTCGTTGTGTTTCAACCCCTTCCACACAATGACCAACCCCAGCAGACCGATCACAAACGCCACGGCGTAAGAGATTGCCATGGGAATGCCCGCATAGATAAGCGTCACCAGATAGATATGGGCGATCATTTTTTCCAGCACGATCCATGTCAATGCCAGAAGGCCAAGATAGGGAGCACTGTAAATTCGGGATTTTATTCCGGAGGGATATTCAATCGCGGCGACGGCCATTGTCGTTACCTCTTTATCTTTTTACTTATTTTCTAATTTTTCTTAGCACTATCAGGTCATAGCCACTGCTTGTGTTTTTATTTTGCGCAGTATCTCAATGAGCCAAAGCCGCTAAAGCGCACTGTCTTTTTATACGTGAAACGCCCGCGACACAAGGTCGCGGGCGGCCATTTTCATCAGAAGTTATAGCTGACCCGCAGGCCCGCGGTGCGCGGTTCCGGCAAGAAGAGCTCAACAGTCTGCGGTGTGATGGCCCCACCCGGCAGGAAGCCGTAATCCACGTTGCTCAGACCGAACTTGACCTTGTCGTCATCCAGCAGGTTATCGACGTAGAACACCAGGTCGAGGCTGTCGAACCGCACCCCACCCTGGAAATCCACCAGCCAATAGGAAGGCAGCCAGGCGTTGTTGCCGCGATCCAGGTAACGCTTGGATTCATAACTGCCGATCAGCTCGGTGAAGTAGCCCGCGCCACTGGCAAATTCACCGTCGTAGCGGATGGACAGCAGCCCGGCGTGTTCGGCAGAGTTCAGGAACTGCATCCCGGAATAGTCACCATCGGCGGTCTGAGTCCACAGCTTGTCGAACGAACTGACGTTACCCACATCCCCTACGGTGAAGTCCTGGACCTCGGTATCACTCAACACGTAGCTGGCGCCGAAGGTCCAGTTGGCGGACGGACGGTAGATCGCACTCAGCTCCATACCGCGCAGCTCACTCTCCCCTGCGTTGGCCACCGCGGCATTGGTAGTACCGGTCTGCGGATCCGTCACAAAATGGGAGATCTGCTGATTGCTGTAATCGTAGAGGTAGAAGGCTCCGTTCAACTGCAGGCGGTTGTTCAGCAGATTACTCTTGAAGCCCGTCTCGTATACCGACAGTTCCTCAGGCTTGTATTCACCACTTGTGATGTCGCCATTGCCATCGGCTGTGGACATACCGCCGGGCTTAAAGCCTTCCGAATAGGAGGCGTACACCATCAGGCTGTCCATCATCTGCCAGTCAAGGCCTACCCGCGGCACAAAGGAAGTGTCTGTGCGGGCGTAAGTCTGGTACTCAGCCGTCGTCGGCATGAACGTCATCGGGTCCAGCACCGGAATACCCATCAGGCCATTAAACTGGGTACTCAGCGGCAAGCTGACGTATTCAATATCCTCTTCAAGGTAGCGCCCTTCCGCCGTCAAACGCCAGTTGTCCGCAAAGTTGTAGTTCAGCGAGAACGCAAGGGACACATGGTCTGTGTCACGAGTCATGGGAATGGGCAGAGGTGTAGGACCCGTCTGGTGATTCACCAGGCCAAAGCCCCCCATCCACTGGTCCAGATACGCATCCCAGAACTCCTTACTGACACCGTCGCGCAGCCACCACTGCTGATCCATGACGGCGTCCATGGTCTCTGTCCAGTAAAGCGCACTGGCAAGCCAATCCACCTTGCCCGCAGTGCCGGTCAAACGAAATTCCTGACTGAACTGCTCGACGTCGAAGCTGGTGTTACTGTTGGCGTTCACACCGTACTGGGTGTAGTCACCAGGAAAGCCCGGGGGAATAAACATCCCGGAACCCGGCCCCAGCGTCTCAACCGTGAAATTGGTGCGATCAAAGTCCGACTCCGTCTGGGAGTCGTTGTAATGAATGCCGGTCAGTGACAGGAATTCAATGTTGCTGAGATTGTATTTCAGCTCCAGCGTAGAACTCACAGCGCGCACTTCGGTACCCGCAAAGTCTTTGCCGGTCAGGGGATTGGGAGAGAGATCGATCTCACTTTCGCTCGCGCTACCCAGCTCGCCCACGAGCACGGCACCACAGGCCGCAGGCTGTCCAATCAAATAGCCGTAAGCCGGTGCGGATGCGCAATCTGCTGCAGTGGTCCCGGTGCCTGCCAGCGGACGAACTTCCGCATTGGGACCAACAGAGCCCAGTAATGCAAAATCACCAGGAGAGGAGCCGGTGTGCAGGACAGCGTGGCGCTGTACCACTGGGCGCTGGGAATATTCGGCCTCACTGTACTCACTGCGCCAGTAGGCTGAGAAATCATTATTCGGCGTCCAGTAAACCGCCGCAGCAATCCCGTCAGAATCAACCGAGCCCAGGTCACCGCCGGTATTGGGGTTCTGGTAGAAGCCGTCGAACTCGGTTCTGGCCACATTCATTGACGCGGCGAGTACCCCAGGCACGATCGGCAGACTGCCACTGGCCTGGAATTTGTTATAGCCGGCATCGGTAACGTCCATGGACAAGCGGGTTTCCACCGTATCGCCAGGACGCTTAGTGATGTAATTGACCGCACCGGCAAAAGCAGAGCGGCCGTAGACCGCACTTTGCGGCCCCTTGACCACCTCGACCCGCTCAAGGTCGAACAGGTCCATATTCGGCCCATTGCCGCTACCGCCCGTGGTCAGGGATTCCGACGACACGTCCACACCGTCGACCAGCAGCGCCACGTTGGAACGACCGCGGGTACTGGAAAGTCCGCGCAGGGATATCCGGGTATCGTTGGGCATCAGGCCGGTTTCGAAATCTAGCCCGGCAGTGTAGCGCGCAACGTCTTCCAGTGCCGCTATGCCCTTTTCTTCCAGCTGCACTGCGGTCAGAACGTCCACAGCCACTGGTACGGTTTGCAATGACTCTTCGCGCTTACGCGCCGTCACTACGACTTCTTCAATCGCAAAGTTATCGCCGCGTAGCGCTTCGACTTCCCGATCATTATCACTTTGTGCCACAGCGCCCTGCACAGCAACGCAGGTGGCGACAGCGAGAGAGAGTTGGTTCTTGGTAAACATGGCCCCTCCAATAGTTTTTATTCGATTACCGCTAGTCACCTGGCAAATCGGATACAGCTTCGATCGGCCATCCATTCGCGAGCGCCGGATGGCGATCACTGAAAAGACATTATGTTATACTTTTATATCTTTTCAACAATTTTTTAAAAATGCTGATCCAAATAAGAATCTGCCGCGTACGTTGCCCCGTTATGGCCTAATTTTCAGACTTAATTCACCAATTTCGCGCATGATTTTTAGAATTCTTCCAATAAACGGCCCTTCCCCGTGATCCGGTCTTCAATGCCACAGGCCCGCAGCGCATGCCAGACTGTTGCAATATTGATCGGGATCAGGGGTTTCTGGAGGCAGTGCTCCAGCGTCGGGAATAGATCGAGGGTAGAGAGGTTGGTACCGCATTGAATGATCGCGTCAACATCATCGCCATCAACTTCCTTCACAGCATCTATGACGTTCGGGATCGAGGTTTCTGCAATTGCGGTAGCGGACGGCCGGTTCATTCCCTTGACCTTGACCACCTCGAAACCGATATCGGAGAAGAAACGGCGGACATTATCGTCCCCGACCTGGGGGTACGGCGTGATCACCGAAATGCGCTTGGCACCGAAGCAGTTCAGCGCATCCTTGGTAGCCCCGGCGCCGGTAGTCAGCCCCAGGTCACCAATCTGGTCGCGAATCTCCCGCTCGAACGCGATATTCCCTTCCAGCCCGCCCCAGAAAGTTTCCGCCGACATACCCAACATGATGTGGGATACCTTGGCCGAAAGAATGTTACGAATTGATACAGGAATCTCGCCTCGCATGATGTCGAGGAAGCGCTCGAACACGGTGTTTTCGTCATCTCCGCTGCGGGAAACTTCGTCTGACCAGTTGCGTAATTCGATCCAGAAACGAGAGGGATGCCAGGTTACGCCGTCGAGGCGTAGCTGCTGCAGGTCGTACTCGACCCCGGTGTTGGTGGAGGGAATGATGACGCCGATCTGCGCTCGGCGGGCGATCTGATAATTATCCATATTGACTCCCGGATGTACTTCCAGAAGTTATACCGGCCCCTCAGGGGGGCCGGGATGACAATTATCAAGAATCTCAGGTGACTGCTTGCGAAGAGACAGGCTCTGCAGTCTCTGCCCGCGGAGTGCGCAACATAAAGGCGATCAACAGCAGCAACCCCATCAGGGCTGCGCCAAGGTAGTAAGGGGAATGGACACCAATACCCGCAAAGGCTGCGCCGGTCAGCGCCGTACCCAACCCCCGCCCCAGGGTGCCCAGTGCATTGTAAACCCCCATCACGGCCCCCCGATTGCCGGCCACCGCTTCCTTCGAGGTCAGTGACTGCATCGAGGTCAACACCAGCGCCGCACCCACCGCCTGCGCCACCAGCGCTGCCGCTACCGCGGGCACGCTCGCGATTGAGCCCGCCAGGGTCACCAGAATCACGGATATACCAAATACCACGGCGCCGGCCCGCATCAGGCGGCGCTCACCGAAGGCCCGGGTCAGCGGCCCGATAAGCCCGCCCTGCACGATCACCATGGCAATACCTGCGGCCAGCAGTACCGGCACCAGGTCCTTGGGCCCATGGGCGATGTCCGTGGCATCCGCCCAGATGGGGAACACCGACTCGACAAACCCCGCGGCCAGGTTGTACACCAGCACCGCCGCCAGCAACAGGCAGAGACTGCGCCGGCCCCCAATCCATGACAGCACTTCCTTCGAGGACGGCGCAGAGCGAGGTTGATCACCACCGTCAGGCAGGCTTTCCTTCAGAAAAAATATCACCACCAGCAGTGCAGCCAGGGACAAACAGCCGGACACCATCGCCGGCAATTGCAGATTGGCATCGGCGAAGCTGTCACCCGCGAGGTAGCCCCCCAGGGCCGGGCCGACGATGAAACTGATCCCGAACGCCGCCCCCAACATACCCATGGCCTTGGCGCGATCCTGCTCGGTGGTCACGTCGGCCACATAGGCCTGGGCCACCGACAGGTTTCCGGCCATCAAGCCACTGAACAGCCTGGATATCGCCACCATCCATACGGCGGTGGCAAACCCCAACAGGACGTAGCCGAATACAGCGCCGGCAAGGCTGATCATCAGGATCGGCTTGCGCCCGTAACGGTCACTGAGACGCCCCCACACCGGGGTGGAAAAAAACATCCCTATCACATACAGCGCCATACAGAAGGTCGCCATACCGGGGCTCGCCCCCAGTTGCAGCGCGTAATACGCCAGGATCGGCAACATGATGGCAAAGCCGATCATGTCGAGCAGAACGATAAACACGGCGATCATCATGGTCGCTTCGCCTCCTGGCGATGGTTAATACGGGGTCAATGCAGGTTCGGCTCAGTGCTCTTCCAGCAACCAGCCCATATTGTCGAAGCGATCGTGAATACCGCAGCTGCGCAGGGCGTGCCAGCAGGTGGCCACATTGATCGGCAGCACCGGTTTCTGCAGCATCTTTTCCATCGCCGGAAATACCCCCAGCGTGGAGAGATTGGTCCCCACCTGCACGATGGCATCCACATCGTCGCCATCGATTTCGCGCACGATATCCAGCACCTGCGGTTCCGGTACCAGCGCGATGGCGTCGTGGGCGTTGGCACAGCGCAGGCCGACCAGGTGCTTGATGCGGTAGCCCGCATCCTCGAAAAACAGGCGCACGTTCTTGTCCCCTACCGGCTGGTAAGGCGTCAGAATGGAAAGCGTCTTGCCCGAGCCCTCGGGCAGGCCCAGTGCATCGAGGGCCGCAATCACTGCATTGGCTCCGGTGGTCAGCCCGGTGTCTTCACCCACCAGTTGCTGGATGCGGTCCACAAAGCCGTCATTGCCCTGAATCCCGCCCCAGAAGGTTTCCGCGGACATCCCCATCATCACGTGATCGGGTTTACAGGTCATCAGGCTCTCGATCGAGTCGCCGATGGTCTCGCGCAGCCGTTCCAGGAAGCGCATAAAGTTGGCATCGTCGCTGAGATCGGGGTGGTCGATCATGAAACGGGTCGTATGCCAGGTAACCCCACGCGGCAACAGGCGCTGGCAGTCATACTCCACCGAGGTATTGGTGGAAGGGATCACTACACCGATCTTGGCACGGTGGCCGATATAGTTATCGCGATGTCCATTGGTCAGCTGCGAACGCTCGCGGGTTTTTGACAGATCAATCTGGGTTGGAAATGACATTCACACACTCTCCGGGCCGAAGACAGAACAGCGGAATATTCCGCTGGTATTCAGGGTTTCCTGGCGTCTCACTGGACCGCCAGACTCTCGCGCACGCAATTGATCATTGACCGCTCCAACAGGAAGGCCCGCGCCCGCTCCGGGTCCGCGGCGGTTTCCATCAGCATCTGCTGACGCTTGCGCTGGATATCGGGATCGCGCGCCTCCATCAGTTTTTTGTTTTCGATGGTATGGCGCTGCACAAACTGCACCGCGAGCTCGCGGCGCTGCCGGTCATACAGGGCAAAAGCCGCTTGCGGATCGGCGCCTTCCTGAATGACTGTGCGCAGTTTTTCAGCCAGGTTGAACGCATCGTGCAGTCCACCGTTCATCCCCATGCCGCCCAGCGGATTGTTGATATGACAGGCATCCCCCACCAGCAGCGCGCGCCCCTGCACATAGGTCTCGGCCACACGCTGGTTGACCGCGTAAATACTGCGGTGGTGGACGTCGTAGTCGGCACCGTGGTCATGTAAGCGCTTAAGCCGCGACTGCACAAATTCGTCGGAAAGGTAGTAGGCTTCCTCTTCGGCGCTGGCCGGAAACACCGGCACCAGTACCCGCCAGAGCTTGTCGGTGCGAAGGATTACGCACCACTCTTCCGGGTCCGACACATAGTTTACGTAGGAGAAATCCTCGAATACTTCCTCGAATGGAAAGCTGGTGCTGACCACGAGGAATTTTTCATCGTAGGTAAACCCCATAAAGCCGATGCCGGAACTTTTGCGCACCACGCTGCGCGCACCCTCGGCGCCAATCAGGTAGCTACCGCGCAACTGCTGTTCCGCGCCTTCACTGCTTACGGTTGCGGTGACGCCGTCGGCGTCCTGCTCATAACGCAGCAGCTCGCAGCCGAAGCGCACTTCCGCGCAGTCGTAGTCTTGCAATGCCTCACACACAAAGCGGGTAAGCTCGTACTGCTCCAGTTGCAGGCGGAAAGGAAACCGGGTTTCGTCGGCAATCTGTGCCATATCGAAAGTGGCCACGTCTCCGGTAGCGCGATCCCGATACTGGTAGCGGTCGGCATGGAGCCCGCGCGCGAGCATTTTTTCGATAATTCCATCACCCAGATCCGCGATCATTTCCAACGACGGCGGGTGAAAGGTTGAGGCGCGCAGATCGATGGGGAGACTTTCGCATTTTTCCAACAGCCGCACAGGAATACCCTGCTTGGCAAGCGACAGAGCCAGCACGCAGCCACTGGGGCCGGCACCAGCGATAATCACAGGTTGCTGTGTAGACATAACGACTCGCCTATCTTCAATAGTATTTCACTGACTGACGGTTTCGTCAGACAGTTTCAGCCCGGTTTTCAGGCTGGAATTCTGCTAACAGTCCCAACACGTCCGATAGCGCCATTACGTCGGCGTACTTGGCATGCATATCGAATAAATTTGCCCGGTGCGCTTCTGCATTGCGGTCACCCACCGCTTCTTCTGGCACCACTACCGGAAAGTCGTACTGCAGGCCGTCCACCACCGTTGCGCGCACACAGCCACTGGTAGTGAGGCCGGTGACCACCAGCGAGTCCACGCCCTGCTCCCGCAACCAGCTGTCGAGGTTGGTGCGGTGGAAACTGCTCGCCCACTGCTTGCTGATCACCGGCTCGCCGTCGCGCGGCGCCAAACGCGGGTCGATCTGTACCCACTCCGAATCTGGCGTGAGCAGGTTGAGGTGTTCGATCCTGTCGCGAAATACCCGCGCCTCGCGATCGTGGTGGTACACCACCGTGGTATACACCACCGGCAATCCCAGGGCGCGGAAGCGATCCAGCAAAACCCGGTTGGCCTCAACCACATCAGGGCAATCTGTACCGAGTGGACAGCGACTGCTGGTAAAACCCACGACCATATCCACCAGCAGCAGCGCCGGGCGCTGGCCGAGACCGAGACTGTTTCGCTCAAGATCCATGTTCCGCTCGCACCTTTTTTTATTGGGTTTATTGGAGGCCGGTGTCTCCGTCAGCCTGCTTTGGCGACGTCGAGAAAAAATGGGCGCAGCAAGTCGGCTACCGCGGCGGGCTGGCGATCGCATACGTAAGTGCCCGACTCCTGCGGGAGTGTTGCCGCCCTGCCCTCCGACAACAGTCGCACCGACGGGGAAACCGCCGAGCGCAAAACATCCTGACCACCAGCAAACACCAGTGCAGGACAATGAATTACCGCCATCTGTCCGGCAACATCCTGCTCGACCACGGCGCGATAGGACGCCTCGTAATAATCGCCGCAGGCAAAGGCGGAAAGTGTCTCCCGCAAGCTGAGGGCAAGCTCCGCTTCCGGGTCTTTGCCCCGCAATCGCTGCCACATGAGAAGCCAGTGATTGCCATCTGCATCCGCCGGTATGGTTGCCGCAGCCTTGGGCAGCGCGGCTTTCTGTTCATCGCTCAACAGGGTTGGGCCACTGAGCGCCAGCGCACGCACAAATGCGGGCTGGTCATACGCAAGCTGCACCGCGATTGCGGCACCGGTGTGATGACCAAAAACCAGTGCCGGGCGATCGAATTGCCCGCTTACTGCGGTGTAGATGGCTTTTGCAAAGCCGGCAATGGACACCACACCCGGCAGCGGATCACTGCTGCCAAATCCGGGGGTGTCCACCGCCAGTACAAAGAAATCCCGCGCAAGCAGCGGCATCAACCGAACGTACATTGCAGAGCAACTGGGCGTCTGGTGCAGTAACAGTAAGAGTGGTCGGGCTTCATCACCGCAGCTGCGAAAATGCAACTGGATGGATTCGCCGTCCACTTCCGCATCGAGATAGCCGCGGCGAATGGTGCCGCGCTGCACCGCATTCACCGCGGCAGGCTCCCGACATCCGCGCTGATCCACTTCACCTCGGTAAATTCCTCGGTACTGTAGTGGCCACCGCTGCGCCCCATCCCAGACAACCCAACGCCACCGATGGGCGCCAGAGCGTTGCTTTGAAATGTATGCATTCCGACATGAACGGCACCGGAAGCGATGCGTCGGGCCGCGTGCAATCCCCATTGCAGGTTGTGCGTCAGCACTGCCGCGGAAAGACCGTATTCGCTGTCGTTGGCGAACTCGATCGCCTGATCAAGATCGTCTGCGGCCACCACGCTGGTGACCGGGCCGAAACTTTCCTCTCGCCATGCGCGACTGTTGCGCGGCGGCTCAAGCAGCACCGTCGGCTTTACCACCAATCCGGCCAGCTGCTCGCCACCGGTGAGCAACTCAGCGCCGCCGTCGATGGCCTCGCGCACATGCTCCAGCACTTTTTCCACCGCACGTGCATTGATCAGCGGTCCGTAAACGGTTCGCTCATCGCGCAGATCCCCGAGATACAGGGATTCCGCCTCCGCTTTTAGCGCAGTGATAAATGGCTGGTAAATTTCCCGCTCGACCACAATGCGCGAGTTCGCCATACAAATCTGGCCGGCATGGGTAAATATCCCCTGGGCAGCGATCTTCGCGGCCTGCCGAGGGTCTGCGTCCCGCAGTACCAGCAGCGCACTCTTGCCACCGAGCTCCAGCTGCATACGCCGCATCTTACCCAGCGCCGACTGCCCCACCGCAATACCGGTCTGCGTGGAGCCGGTCAGCGCAATACAGCGCACGCGGGGATGATTGATCAGTTCGGCACCGCATTCGGCGCCGTATCCGGTGACCACACTCACCGCCGCCGGTGGCACGCCCGCATCCAGTAACAACTGGCCAAACGCCAGCGCCGTCAGCGGTGTTTCTTCCGAAGGTTTGATTACCAGGCTGTTGCCCGCCGCCAATGGGAAAGCACACATTTTCGTGAGTAGGGAAAGCGGTGCGTTGTAGGGAGAAACCACCGCAACCACGCCGAGGGGCTCGCGAAACACCATGGAAATCCGCTGGGGATCGTCGTTGGGAAAGGTTTCCCCGTAGAGGCGACGAGCCTCGCCAGCGGCGGTGCGCAGAAGGTCGACCGTGTAGGCGATCTCACCCCGGGCCTTGCTAATGGTGGAACCGCTCTCGTCGATCAGGGTATCCAGGAATCGCGCGTGACCTTCCCGGGCCACCAGCTCTGCCGCACGCAACAGCGCGGCTTCCCGCTCTGCCGGACGCAACCGGTACCAGTCTTCGAAACCGCGGGCCGCCGCGTTTACCGCGCGGTTCACATCGATCGCGCCGGCGCGGGGAACTTCTGCCAACACTGCGCCCGTTGCCGGTGCCGTGACCGCAAATCGGGTACCGCTCTCCGCGGATACCAGCTCGCCGCCGATCAACATTTTTGCGTTTTCCATGATGGTTCAGCCCGGCTGTTTTTCTGCAACGCCAAACAGGTTCTGTTCCGCGCCTTCCACTTCCATCTGTGCCGCCATCAGGCGACCGCGCTCCGCCGGGAAGGCTTGCACAATTCCCATGGCCAATTCCCGCAGATAGCGCGCCGGATCACCCATGGTGCCGGAAGTACCACTGGCCTTGAGTGCGTTGGTGGCGATACTGAAACCGCATTCGGCCACCACGCCTTTGCACAGACGCCACTGCTTGACCACTTCCTGTTTGGAGGCAATGGGCGGCTCGCTGGTTTCCAACTGCAACTGGCGGCGCAACCACAGGATCGACGTCTGCAGGTCCACCATCATTTTGCCGATCAGTTCCTGCTGGTAAGGTGCAGTACCGATGGGCTTGCCGGTATCCGCAAACTTTTTCTCGGTCAGGTGTTGCAACACGGTCTGGTAGGCGGTGTGGGCGGAACCCGCATAGCCACAAACCGCGGCCATCTGGTTGCCGACAAAACTGCCGCGACTCATCTGCATGCAACGGGTAAACGCGCCGGGAATTGCCAGCGCCAGTTCATCCGGCACAAAATAATTTTCCAGCACAATACCGCCGGAGCTGGTACCGCGCATACCAATCGCATCCCAGGGTACGCGCGGACGCACGCCGTCGCCATCGCGATCCACAAAAAAGGTGCACAGCCCTTCTGCCGTGTCGTAACCGGCAAGACTGGCGGTCACCAGATACTTGTCCGCAACGCCGGTGCCAGTACCGAAAGACTTGACCCCGTTCAGCAGGTAACCGCCTTCGACCTTGCGCGCCTCGGTGCTGATGGTGACTGCGGACTTTTCTGACTTGACCGATTCGCTGGCAAAGTTGGCAAACCAGAAACCATCGCGGCCCATGCCGTACAGCACCTGCTCCGCAAACCGCCGAACAACCGGGGCCTCTTCTTCGTCAAACAGGCCCGCTTCCAGCGCCTCCATGGCGAGCAAACCGCGCGATGCAGCACTGCAATGGAAAAAGAACGCCAGTGCGGTCGACGGACAGGCGGAACCAATAGCAAAACAGGCCGCTGCGAGATCGCGCAGCCCACCGCCGAGACCGCCATACTGTGTGGGGATAATCAGACCGAGCAGACCCGCCTCACTGAATTGACGTACGTGCGGCATATGAAACTGGGCATTGGCGTCGACGTCGCGCGCCGCCTCCCGCACCGCCGGCAGAACCGACTCCACCACTTCCGCACGAGCGCGCTCGGCCTCGTTCATGTCTTCAAGCAGTATTTCACCGGTCAGTTTCATCGCCATCCCCTACCTGTTGATCCCTGTCTTTTTGTTGCGAATATTCCGCCCCCTGGGAGCGGAATCTTTCACGCATTATTTTTCAGTAGTGTCCGCAGTGCGCTGCCGCTTTCAGCGCCGATAAGACCACCAATCTGGTTCCAGACCTTGTCTACCAGCGGGTCGAAAATAATCGCCCTGTTGCGCCGGTCGCGCTCTGCCAGCCGCACACTGTCGACATCATCCAGCGCCGCCTCACTCACACCTTTTTCCAGCAAGGAGAACCAGTGTTCGAGATAGGCATCGACGGTGCCATCGATATTGGCAAATGCTTCTTCAGTGGCGCGGTGTGCCAGCATCCACGGCGACATTACTGCCAGCTGGCGGGGATCGAGCTGTGCCTCACTGAGGCCCTCGATCGCGCGGCCAGACTTGCAGGCTTCGGTCAATGGTGTGAACACCTCATCCATGTAGGCGAGGTTCGCACCGAGATCCACGCGCGGAATCAAATCGAGATGAAATGCCCAGTGACCGCCTGCACCCACCGAGTCCAGGGTGAAGTGCGGCACCGGGCTTTCACCGGGGGTAAAGGCAAAGAGCATGTGCGAGTCGAGACCAATCTGCGGCACCACGATCGCACAGGTGATCATCTGCTGCAGCGGACCACCGGTATAAACACGAACCTCACCCACCTTGCCCTGCGCCATGGGCGCATGGCTTTCGAGTGTCATATAAGGCCCGCCATCGTCTCCGGGCAGCTCGGTCAGCCCGAGTTTTTCGATGACCCGATCGCGTGTTTTCTGTGCCAGCGCCTGCGGCCGTGAAGCTGCGCTCATGAAGGACTCCGGACGTTGTTATTCTGTTGAGTTTGATTGTCGGCAAGTCGCGCCGATGCCACATTGATAATTCTCAATAAGGCAGTATCCAAAAATTCCGCGAAAACTATTCTGGAGATACCGCGCTGATTGCCCCGCACAATTTCCAAGGCCGATTGGTCACAAGGTCGGTATTGCGGGAAACCTCCTTGTTTTGCGCTGCCGCCGGATACAGGGTCACCTCCAGCAACTTGTCGCCCGCAGTCAAACGATGTAACTCGGGCTGGCTCAGCAGTCCATCGAACGGCCGCTCCTGCCACGGTGTCATCACGGTAAAATCACGCTGCAATGCCGTGGCAAAACCTTGCCCCAGCGGCGAGCCGATAGCGGCAACCAGCAGGTTGATGCGATTTTCCGCGGAGCGCTCCAGAAGCCCGGTACGCAGCTCCCAGGCTTCCACCGGCTCCAGCGGCACTACCGCGGTATCAACGCCCGCCATCGCCAGCAAACGGAAGCTCTCGGGATAGATACTGTCGTCGGAGGTCATTACCGCGAGACGACCAAACGGCAGCTCTACATTCTGAAACCCTGCCGCTGGCGCCGACCAGGCAAAGCGCGCGCTGGTGTGCACCTGCCCCTGGGACAGCAGCACACCCTCTGCACCAATCACCAGCGCAGAGTAACGGGACTCTCCGTCCTCGCCGCGCACCGGCAGTGAGGTGACCACGAAACTGACTGCCGTGCAGCACTCACGCAGGGTTTCGATGGCTTCACCGGCAAAGTCCAGCGCGGCGGGCAGGTCTGCCGCAATGGCTTGCGCATCCAGCAACGGCGGCACCGCGACCAACACAGCGCCACCAGAGATGGCCTCCGCTACCAGGGAGCGCGCCTCGCGCAACCCATCCCGCCCACTCGACTGCGGATCGACCACCGCTGCGGCAAGCTCGGATGCGCCCTTCCATACAGGGTAAGACTGGCTCGCGGGATCCTCGGCGATCGCCCGGTAGAGTTCCGGACGGCGGCTGGCAATCACATCGGTACCGTCGGCGCGATGCTTGTCATCGGCTGCAGAGGGATCGATATCCGCATAGACCACCTCCTCCTTATCCGAAGAGGCGCAGGCCAATACAGTGCCGTCGGGGGCGACGATCTGGCTCTCACCCGCGCCATTGAGAAACTTCAGTGGAATCCCGGTTGCCTCACTGATCGGTACCAGAATCGGTTCTGGCACCAGTGGCCCTACCTTGTTGGCCGCAACGATGAACACCCGGCTTTCCGGCGCGCGTACAGGAACGTGCAGTGACCCCTCGTCACTGGCAAAGGAATTCAGGCTGTTGCAGAGCACCTGTGCGCCGCGCATTGCCAGGGTGCGGGGAGGCTCATTGATCACCCCATCCATACAGGAATAGAGACCCAATCGGCCGAGTGATGTTTCCACCACCGGTCCCGGAGTACGCGCGGGCTCCAGGAAATCATTCTCGTGACCGATATAGATTTGCTTGGTATTGTCCGCGAGCAGCTGCCCTTGCGGGGAATACAGCAGACTGGAACCGGTGATGGAGCCGTCGTCCCGCAACACGGTACAGTTAACCACCACGTGCAGGTTCAGCGCTTTGGCTTTGGCGGCAACCGCCGCCAGAAAGGGGCCATCAAGGGTCACCGACACGGCCGCGCAGTGTTCCTGATTTTCGTACCAGGAGAGGTGGTTACAGAATTCCGGAAGCACGACCAGGTCCGGGCTTCCCTCCGCCGCCCGGTCCAGCATGCGCAACACCGTCGCGAGGTTTTCATCAACGTCGGTACCAATGTGAAACTGCGCCGCGGCCACGCGGATGCTTCTATTGCTCATTTTGTAATCCACCTCCAGGACTAGCTGCTCCCCGCCCAATGCGGAAGCACCGCCCAGTTATTCTCATGCATTTGATATAAACTACTATCATTATATCATTTCGACAATAATCCAAATAAGATCCTGCATCGTAATACCAGACTCAACGCTCATCTCAGATAACAAAAACGCATTTATTGCGCACCAGGGAGACACAGCCATGGCCAGTCAACAGGAACGTAGGTTTCTCGGCCTGAATCTCGCAGAGAACGTCAGCGGCCCGAATGTGCTGACTTTTTATTTCGCCTGCCTCGCCGCCATCATGTTCGCCTCGTTCATTCCCCAGAGCCAGCCGTTTCTGCTGACAGAATTCCTCGGTATTCCGCAGGAGCGGCACGGGATGGTCAGCGGGCTACTGAACTTCTGGGCAGAAATTGCCATCATCATTGCGGTCGCAATTTTCGGCCCGCTTTCGGACCGTTTTGGCCGCCGCCCGGTCACCGGGCTTGGCTTCCTGCTGATGTCAGCGGGGATCGCGCTCTACCCCCATGCCACCACTATTGGTGAGCTACTGGCGATGCGCCTTGCCTATGCGGTGGGGCTTGCCGCAGTCACCACCACCATCGTCGCCCTGGTCGCCGATTACGTGCAGGATGAAAGCCGGGGCCGCGCCACCGGCCTGCAGGGGGTGATGAACGGTGTAGGTGCAATGATCTGTGTGTTCCTGCTTCTGCAGTTGCCAGCGATACTCCAGCGCGGTGGTGCCACTGCCCACGAAGCGGGCATCCAGACTTACAGCCTGGTTGCCGCAATCTCCTTCGTCACCGGCCTGCTGATGCTTATCGGCCTCAAGCCTGGCGCCCGCGCGCCAAGCGAACATAGTGAGAGCCTGCTGGTCATCGCCCGCAACGGCCTGCACGCTGCACGGGATCCGCGCATCGCACTCGCTTACGGCGCCTCGTTTGTAGCCCGCGGCAACCTGATGATCGTCGGCACCTTCTTTACCCTGTGGGTGACCAACTACGGCACTGCGGAAATGGGAATGAGCCGTGCCGACGCGCTGGCCCGCGCAGGTATGATCGTGGGCATTGCCCAGGGCTGCGCACTGCTGGGCGCCCCCCTGTTCGGCATCATGGCTGACAAGATCACCCGCGTGCGCGCGCTGATCATCGCGCTACTGATTTCCGCCATTGGCTACGGCTCGACCATCTTTATCACCGACCCCTTTACCCCCGGCATGATTCTGTGCGCGGTGCTGATCGGCCTCGGAGAAATCGGCTGCATCATCACCAGCGGCGTGCTGGTAGCACAGCAGGCACCCGAATCTCACCGCGGTGCGGTCATCGGCTTCTTCACCCTGTCTGGTGCGGTGGGCATTCTGGTGGCGAGCGTGGTGGGCGGTTATCTGTTCGATGCCTGGCGCGCATCCGGCCCCTTCGTCTTTTTCAGCATCGTCGCCGCCCTCGTTCTGGTGTGGGCGATCATCCTCGAACGACGTACCGCAGGCCGGGAAGCGCAATCACCACTCGTGGTCGATGTCGCGTAAGCGGTACCGAGAGCCATATCCGACGCAAAAAAAAGCCCGCAACCGCGGGCTTTTTTGTTTGAGCTGGAAACCGGCGAAGCGATCAAACCGCTGTTAACGACTCCGGCCGTTCAATATCGCCGGGTTTCCCAACCGCGTTGAGGGTAACCCACAGGCTGAACACAAAAAGCAGCTCAGCACTGTTACCCACCACAAAACCCCACTCGCGCCCCGCACTGAAACCATTGAGCAGAAAAATCTGCAGGGCCCCAAGGAATAACCAGGGCCACTGCGCTATCCGCCACAACCAGATACCGGCGACAACCACAACGATATTAACCGCAATGGTAGCGAGCGGAAGCTGCGCATCAGCAGCGACCAGTCGGGGGTAGTAATCGGCCGCCACCAGATCGAGTACAGCGAGGTCGGTGACATAGCCATAGCCAATGGCAATACCCGCCAGAGCCCAACCGAGACGCGGCAGCCAGGTTCGCAAACGTTCGCCGCTTACATGCTCCTTCAGTACATGCGCAATAAATACCAGCAGCAACGGAAGCAGGATCGCATGCACCCAGAAACGCAGCGCACTCATCAACTGATATAGAGGCAGCTCTATCATCAGTGGACCCAGCGCAATCACCAGGTTATCGAATGCCAACGCCAACAGCAGGCAGCGCAGAACCCCCACAGGAAAACCCGCACCGGGTTGCCGCAGACTCCATATCAACAACCCCAGATGGGCCAGGGAAAATACGAAAAATACAGAACCGAGCATGTGGCCTCCGTTTCTTTACATGACCGCGCGTTATCTTCAGGCAGGGCTCGAGTCGTAAGCCGAAAACAAGTCGCGCTTGTTGAAGCCTGCCGTGAGGAATCGCCATAAGGCCTTGCGCCCGGTCAACCAGGCAACGCGGCTACCGCTTTTTTGCGCACTCAGCACACCGCGCACAAGATACGGGGTTACGGTGTCGACGGTGTCCCCGAGGATATTGAGAATCTTGCGGGTCTTCTGCCACTCGCTCGACGTGAGATCGTAATCACCGATCAGAAGATCCGTCACCACGATGCCCGGGCTCAGCGTGTTGACCTGCACCGCCGTCCCCTTCACCTCTTTCTGCAGCGCCTTGTTGAGATAATTGAGCGCGCGCTTGGTGGCTCCGTAAGCTGCCATGCCCGGTGCGGTCTGGCCCGTACTGCCGAACCCTTCCATATTCCAGATCTGGCCGTGACCCTGTTGCTGCATGCCCGCCAGGGCCACCTTGCAGGCCAGCAGCAGCCCGGTGAGGTTGGTGTCGACGATACGACGCAGGTCATCGGCAGACTGCTCTGCCAGCGGCTTGCGCACAATACTCATACCCGCATTATTGATCCAGTAATCCACCGGCCCGCGTTCGCTGGCAAATGCCCACAATTCAGACAGCTCCTGCTCCGACGTGATGTCACAGCGCAGCCCCGCCACCGCGTCGGTACCGTATTTCGCCTGCAGCCCCACAACGGCTTCATCCACCTTGTCCTGCGAGCGCGCACTGACAATGACCCGACAGCCACTGGCCAGAAAATTTTCAGCCAGTCCGCGGCCTATGCCGCGGGTACTTCCTGTAATCACAACCGTTTTCATCAAATCCCCTCCTCTTTGCAAAGCTGGATATCGAGCGACAGCACTAGCTGCCCCCGCAATTTTGAGCTATTGTTATAACATTGACACTTTTATTGCAAGACGATACCCCAAATGCCCGAAACCCTTGCCGACAACCCCGTTTCCACCGACAGCTACCCCACCTTCCCCATCGGCTCCGTGGGCTACAACCTGATGATGATGCGCGGGACCTGGCACGACCAGGTAGAGCTGTTCCACCTCGATGGCCGCCCCCTGGAAGACGATACTGCCGCGGGCAGTGGCACACCGGGCCCGAGCCCGTTCGACAATCTGGTCTACCTGGATTTCGACGGCCACCGGCTGCAACTGACCAACGTGCACTTTCGCGGCCGCACACCCACCGCAAAAACGTTTACCGGCCAGCTGCGCGACAACCTGCTGGTATTTGATCCGCTGGGACCGGGCGCCTATGAAAACGTCGGCGTCTCCGGCGGTGTCGGCATTCTCACCTTCAACGCGCTGCGCCTGAACGAAGCCTGCAACGTGTACATGGAGCCGGACTTCATTATGCTCACCGCACCCGGCCAGCGGGTGCGGCATACCGTGCTTTACCGCGATGGCGTCGCCACGCGCACCCTGACTGCCCGCGGTGTGCGACTGTCGCCGACCTGCGACCGGCGCCATGCACTGGACCCCCGCGGCCCGGAGGGCCCGGTGCATGAAGCTCCGTTCAGCGCCTCCATCTGGCAGCATCTTGTGCAGTCCCCCGCAGAATGATGCCGAGCTCGATGCTTACTTTGATACCCGCTTGATAATTGTCATCCACTGCTGAAATGCACCTTTTTATGCTGTACGCCTCACCCCCGGCAAACTGCCGGGGCTAACCGACAACAAAGTAATAACGATCGGGAAGCGACACATGCAGGAGTATCGAATCTGGGAATGCCTGGTTTGCGGCTGGGTTTACGACGAGTCGAAAGGTGCACCGGAAGATGGCATTCCACCGGGCACACGCTGGGAAGACATTCCCAAAGACTGGCAGTGCCCGGAGTGCGGTGTGGGCAAGGACGACTTCGAGATGATCGAGGTTCGCCGCATTGCCGCAGAGACTGATGAAGGCGCGGCTTCCCCGGCAGCGGAAGAGCCAGCAACGGAAGAGCAATCAGTGCCCTCTCCCATTGCGGCATCACTGGCAGTGGATCACGCGCGCGCACCGGTGGTTATCGTCGGTACCGGTCTCGCCGGCTACCATCTGGCCAGAGAGTTCCGCAAGCTGGACCAGCAAACACCCCTGATCATGGTTTCCGCCGACGATGGCGCGCACTACTCCAAGCCACAACTGAGTACGGCGTTCCACAAACAGCGCTCACCCGAGCAGCTGGTTGGCAACAGCGCGCGGGAAATGGCCGAGTCCCTCGGTGCACAGATTCTTACCTTTACCCAGGTCACGGCCATCGACAGCGCCGCCAATACACTGACCCTGCAAACCGGCGCGCGCGAACAGAGGCTGCCTTACGGCAAGCTGGTACTGGCCCTGGGCTCCGACCCCATCGAAGTACCGGTCGCGGGTGCGGCACAGGGGTGCGCCTTCAGCATCAATGACCTGCAGGACTTCCAGCGCTTTTACACCGCACTGCCCGGTGCGCGCTCCGTGCTGGTGATCGGCGGCGGCCTGATCGGCTGTGAATACGCGAACGACCTGATCCAGTCGGGATTCGAGGTGCATGTGGTCGAACCGCAGGCACAGGTGCTCGGCAACCTGGTACCAGAGGCCGCGGGCCGTTTGGTAGAAAAATCCCTGGCGGACGCGGGGGTGCAGTTCCATCTGGGAACGACCGTGGAGCGCCTGGACTATGCGGACGGCGGCATCCGTGCCAGCTTGGCCGACGGCCGCGAGATCCAGGTAGACCGGGTCATCAGTGCCATTGGCGTGCGCCCGCGCATCGCACTAGCATCGCGCAATGGCATCCACACCGCCCGCGGCATTGTGACCGACCGGTACCTGGCCACCAGCGCCGAATCGATTTATGCCCTTGGAGACTGCGCGGAAGTAGACGGGCACAATCTGTGTTATGTGGCACCACTGCTGGCCGGCGCACGGGCACTGGCACAAACCCTGGCGGGTAGCCCAACCCCGGTGCGTTACGGCAATATGCCGGTCAGCATCAAGACCACCCTGTGCCCGGTGACCACCTCGCCCCCTCCGCGGGATGCAGAGGGCGAATGGCAGTATGAACGCAACGATACCCAGGGCGTTGCCGCCCGCTTTACTGACCGCAACGGGCGGCTGCTGGGCTTCTCCCTTGCAGGGGACGCCAGCAAACAGGCCGCCGCGCTTAGCGAACAGACCGTGCCTGTCATGGAGAATTGATATTTGGCAAGGCACGCAGGTATCTGCAGGTTAGGATGACCAGCAGATATCGTCGAATAATGTCCATGTGCAGCGATACGACGGCGCATGACGCAGAACCGGTAGAACATGTATGAGCAACGATAAAAAACCCAGTAACTGGCAAAAAGCGATTGAAGGCGAATGGCACGGTATCCCGTCCCTGTTCGAGGCCGACGGCACCCACGTGGGGTACAACAAAGTCAGCCGTGCCAGCGAATTCGAAGATGGTCGCACCACCTACTGGATGAACACCCGCTTCGATGCCACCGGCCCGCTGAACGACCGCTTCGAAATCGGTACCCCGTTCCGCTTTGGTGTCATCGATTCGGACCAGGACCGCATCTATACCGGGCCGGACTTTATCGGCAGCGGTCGCCCTTACGGTCTGCTGGTGGACTCCAACTATTTCTCGCCGGGCTGGAACGTCAACCTGCGCACCATGAACCACGTGGTACCGGAGCTGGGTATTCAGGTGTATTCCTCGCAGCTGTTTGAGGCGGACACACTGGTGGGCGTTTTCAATGGTCTCTATGTTGTCACCCAGGACCACGAAACCAACCCGGCCACCAAGAAGCGCGTCGAAGCCTTCCTGGAAAAAGAAAAGCAGGATGCCAAGCGCCCGTTCAACCTGCCGGTCAAACACGCGGGCACCTTCTCCGGGCGTTTCGAGGTGTACAACGACAAACAGGAACTGGTTGGCCACAACGATGTGGTTATTCATCACAAGCCTCTCAACCTGCTGCACTCGGAGCAGACCATCGAGATCAGCGGTGTGGTGAATGCCAAGTGGACCGCGATGCGCACCCGCACCGGCAACCACCACCAGTACCACGGCCCGGACATGTTCGGCAATGGCATGTCCTACGGACGCTACCTCTACTCCGTGCGTCACGTCTTCGGCGAAGCCTTCAAACTCTGGTCGCGGGAAACCCAGGTGGACGAGGATTACACCCTGGTGTGCGCCTGGCAGTTCATGCAGTCACAGAAAGAAAAATACACCACCTTCGGCGTGCTGCGCTGGGAACAGGGTGACCTGATACTGGGAGCAAACCATGTCGATTGAAGCGGAACTGCTTAGAACCCCTCTAACTACCGTACCAAGTACGCATCAGCACGCTCTTGAGCCCATGCAGTTGCGCCAGGTCTTCGGTCAGTTCGCCACCGGCGTAACCATTATCACCACTGGCAGCGAAAGCGGTGAGCCGGTGGGCATGACCGCAAGCAGTTTTAATACGGTTTCCCTCGAGCCACCGCTGATTCTCTGGTGTATCGGAAAAAATACCGGTTGCTTCGACGCCTTCAATCGCTGTGAAAATTTCGCAATCCATGTGTTGAGTGAAGATCAGGAAGCGCTCTCAACGCTGTTCGCCAAGCGCGGCGTTGACCGTTTCGCGGGCGTGGATTACCAGACAAACAGCAACGGCGTTCCGTTACTGCACGAGTTCTGCGCACGCCTGCAATGCAGCGTTGCCGCGCGCTACGATGGCGGCGATCACCTGATCATGGTCGGCAGAGTCGAAAACATGCACACACAGGATCGCACCCCGCTTATTTTTCATCGCGGCCGTTACGCGCGTATTGCATAAACTTTTTTCTCTTGATGTGAAACCTTACCGGCGCCATAACCGCCGGTTTTTTTATTTTTCACAGACAAAAAAAATGCCACGCAATTTACCGAAGACCAGTGTCTTCAAAATCGCGCGGCAACAGGCAGTAATTCAGAAAAACATCAGGCCATTTCCGGCTGCGCAACCTTTGCGCGCTGAAACCCCTTGGGCAGTCCCGCATCCGGCACAAAACCGTAAAGCGGCTCGTCCGGCAGTGCTGAAGCGAGAATCTCGCGCGCTGCAATCAACTTGTCGAAATCCACCCCGGTGCGGTAGCCCATGGCTTCCAGCAAAAATACCAGGTCTTCGGTAACAATATTGCCGCTGGCACCCGGGGCAAACGGACAACCGCCTATTCCGCCCATGGAGGCATCCACCGTTGTAATGCCCTCCTCTACCGCCGCCAGAACATTGGCCAGCCCCTGACCGCGGGTGTTGTGCAGGTGTATTCCGTGCAGCGCGTCGCGCCCCAGGTGCTCCCAGACCCGACGAATCACCCGTCGCACCTGTACCGGATTGCCGTAACCGGTGGTATCCGACAGGCCGATCTCATCGCAGCCGGCTTCCAGCAACGCCTCTCCCAGTCGCAGCACCGCATCTTCCGCTACCGGACCTTCCAGGGTGCAGCCGAAACAGGTGGAGAGACTGCCCTCAAAACTTGGCCGCTGCGCCGCCGGCAACTCGTTCAGCAAAGCACGGATTCCGCGCACCTCTTCCAGCACCTGCTGGTGGGTCCGGCGCAGGTTCTTCAGGCTGTGGGTTTCACTGACCGACAGAGGAATCGTCAGTTTGTGCGCACCGGCCGCCACTGCATTCTGTGCACCGCGCAAATTGGGCACCAGCACCGCTACCGCGAGCCCGGGGATGGTGCGCGCAAACTGCACGATCTCCGCGGTGTCCGCCAGCTGCGGCAGTACTTTTGCCGGCACAAACGAACCGACTTCAACTTCCTGCAGACCGGCGGCGGCAAGCGCCGCGATCCAGCGCTTCTTGTCCGCGGTCGGCATGATACGGCTGATACTCTGCAGGCCGTCCCGAGGGCCTACCTCACTGATCTCGATATCGATATCACTCACTCGCACACCCTCTTCTGTTTGCGCTTGGATTCACCTTGGCCAGCCCGGCGAGCGAACTCGCCAGCTTGACCTATTGTTATATTATTATATCATATCAACCAGTAGCTGCACGGATAAAGCATTTCAGTGGAGAGCCCAGTCAATGGCGCATCAGGAAGTATTGCCGCTCGCCGGCATCAAGGTTGTCGAATTCACCCATATGGTCATGGGGCCCGCCGCCGGCGGCATCCTCGCCGACCTGGGCGCAGAGGTCACCAAGGTCGAGCCCTTTCAGGGGGACAACACCCGCCGTCTACAGGGCTCGGGCGCGGGCTACTTTGCCATGTACAACCGCAACAAGCGCAGCCTGGCACTGGACCTGAAATCCCCGGAGGGCCGCGATCTCGCCCTGCAGCTGGTGAGTGAAGCGGATGTGGTGATCGAGAATTTCCGCCACGGCGCCATGGATAAGCTTGGCTTCGGTTACCCGGCGCTAAGCGCGCGCAACCCGGGCCTGATCTACTGCTCCCTCAAAGGATTTCTCAGCGGCCCCTACGAGCACCGCACCGCGCTGGATGAAGTGACCCAGATGATGGGCGGCCTCGCCTATATGACCGGCCTGCCGGACCGCCCACTGCGCGCCGGATCTTCAGTCATTGATATCACCGGGGGCATGTTCGGAGTCATTGCAATTCTCTCTGCACTGCAGCAGCGCCACAATACCGGGCGCGGCCAGCACGTAACCAGCTCCCTGTTCGAGACGACCGCATTCCTGGTCGGCCAGCACATGGCGCAGCAAGCCGTGACCGGAGAGGAACCGCCCCCCATGTCCGTGCGCCGCAGCGCCTGGTCGGTATACGACATCTTCCACAGCGCCGAAGGTGACCGCATTTTCGTCGGTGTTGTCAGCGACACCCTGTGGCGGGCCTTTTGCACGGAGTTTGAGCTGACCGAATTCGCCGCCGACTCGAGCCTCGACAGCAATGCCGGGCGCGTCGCCGCCAGGGACCGCATTCTGCCGCAGATCAATGCGCTGTTCGCCAGTTTGCCAAAAGACGAGCTGGAATCGCGGCTGGATCGCGCCGGCATTCCCTTTGCCCCGATCAACAAACCCGCTGACCTGTTCGACGACCCCCACCTGAACGCCGCCGGCGGCCTGGTGGAAGTGACCCTGGAGAACGGTGCGCGCGCACGCCTGCCAGCACTACCCGTGGAGTTCGACGGGCACCGCCCCGGCCTGCGCCGGGACCTGCCGAAGGCCGGGGAACACAGTGCTGAGGTGGCACGTTCACTGGGTCTCAGCGAGGCCCAGATCGACGCCCTGATGGAACACGGGGTGCTGCGGGGCAGCCGCGTTGAAGCGACAGAAAGCTGACCCCGACCGACATAGACAGCCGGCACCTTTGCGATTAGTCTGCTGGAAGATCAAATTCTGAGGACAGGCCCCAGTGAACAGCCCTGCGCTGAAACCTCCGGAAACGTTTTTCCATTCCAAGCTGTTTCGCGGCCTCGGCAATGCGGAGCTGGCAGAGCTGACCACCATCTGCCAGCGTCGCCGCCTGCCGTCCGGCGAGCAGCTGATCCGCCAGTACAGTGCGGCGCAGCATGTGTATGTGGTGGTCGCCGGCACCCTGATGATCGAGCGCCTGTCGCGCTCTGGTCGCCGCCAGGTCATCGCGTTTTCCTACCCCGGTGACTATATCGGCTTCACCAATACCGAGGACTATGAGTACAGCGTGGTCTGCCTCCGCGAGGCTGAGTTACAGGTGTTCCCGCGCCGGGAATTCCTGACCCTGGTGGACCGCTTCCCTGCCCTCAAGGCCAACGCGCGCCAGGTGGGAGGCAATGTACTGGCCCAGACCCTGGACCAGCTGTTTGCCCTCGGTCAGAAAAAGGCCCACGAGCGCCTGTGCTTCCTGCTCGCCCAGATCGGTCGCCGCCAGTGCGGCGCGCAGAACGCCGACATCGAACTGATCATGAGCCGTCAGGATATCGCCGACTACCTGGGGCTGACCATTGAGACCGTAAGCCGCGCCTTTGCGCGCTTGAAGTCCATGCAGCTGATCGAAATTGTGAGCGCCCATCGTATCCGCGTGCTCGACCGCAGCGTACTCGAGGAACTGGCCAGCGTGCACTGATCGCTGGCTGCTCCGCAAAACCTCTCCAACCTCCCCTGCTTCCGCCCCGTACAGGTCCGCACCTGTACGGGTGCCGCGCAAGTTGACAATTATCATGGGCACTTTATGCCGCGCCGCTAGACTAGCGAAAATTCTCGCAATTTGCGGAGCTAGCCATGGCAGATACAGATCGGCAGGTACCGCCCGCCTGGAACGCGGTTGGGCGCCACGGTGTATTCCCGGAAGCCAATCACGATGATATCGCGCGCTTCAATTTTCTCACCAACCTGAATATGCACCTGGCATCCCGGGTCCTCCCCGGCGTGCGCAAGGCCTATGACAGTCGCGTGGAAAACGGTTCCGCGCCCGCCAACCGCCGCGAAGTCGGCGAGCTGCTTAAGCGCGAGCCCACCTACCAGCTGTGGAGCAGCCTGCGCCGCAACACCATGGAAATGCGTCAGCAGAACAGCCGCGCCATGGTCTTTCGCCAGCTGCCAGAATTGGTGGAAAAAGCCCGGCAACTGAACCGCGACAGCAACAGTCTTCAGCTGGATTCCTCCGTGGAAATCCCCCGCTATGTCAGTGCCGTGGATACCCATTGCATGCCTGGCAGCTACCATACCGAATACTGCGAGGACGACATCGCCGCGGGCGCCAACTACGACAGCGGTATTTTTGTCACCACCGCCGGTATGCTCGGCCGCTACAGTGACGGCGGCGGCCAGGCACTGGTGGAGTGGCTGCGGGAAGAAGCCAAATCCGGCTTCCGCCCCAAGCGCATTCTGGATATTGGCTGTACCGTCGGCCACAACATCGTACCGCTGGCGCAGGCCTTCCCGGAGTCCGAGATCCTCGCCATCGATGTTTCCGCACCGGTACTGCGTTACGCCCATGCGCGGGCGCGTTCGCTGGGCATCGACAATATCACCTTCCGCCAGGAAAACGCCGAAGCCATTGCCGCGGAAGACGGTAGTTTCGACCTGATCATCACCTCCATGTTTCTGCACGAAACCTCGAGCCGCGCACTGCCACGCATTCTCGCGGAAACCCATCGTCTCCTCGCCGATGGCGGCAAGGCGATACACATCGAACAACCCCAGTTCACCCCGGAAATGCCCCCCTACGAACAGTTCATGCGCGACTGGGATACCCGCAACAACAACGAGCCTTTCTGGGGCACGCTGCACGACCTGGATCTTTTCGAGGCGATGGAAAAAGCGGGATTTGCGCGGGAAAACATTACCACCCGCGGCCTGTTTGCAGTGGTGGATGAAACCCTGTTCCCCAGTGCCGCGAAAGCCGCCGAGGACAGCGAAGACTACGGACGTAAACCAGCCTGGCACACCTACATCGCCAGTAAATAGCGGTTAACCGCAACGCAAGCATCAAGCGGAGATATGCCATGACATTTGACCCGATCGACATGGCGGGCAACAAGGCCCGGGGCAAACGCCCGGCCTTTTTCAAGGATACGGATACCGACCGACTGCTGTCGATCCTGATGGCCGTTGCCGGGGAACTGGCGGTCGCCCGCGAGCGCGTCGACACCCTGGAGCGCTTGCTGGAAGCCCGTGGCATTCTTGAGCGCGCTGAGATTGAAGGCTACGAACCAGACACCGCTGCCGCGCGCGAGCGCGGGCTCTGGCACCAGGAATTTATCGCGCGCATTTTGCGAGTGATCCAGCAGGAAATTGAACAGTTCGACGAGGATCGCGAGGCACGGCAACAGGCACGCAAGGAAAATGTCAGTGCGACCACCGAGCTTGAGGAGCTTATTGAGGAGTTGGCGACCAGCTGAGCCCGTTACTTTTCGGGCCAGCGAAATCCCGGGCGGCGCCGCTCCAGAAAAGCTGCACTGCCCTCTTTGAAGTCGTCGCCAGAGAATGCATCGTCAAACGCCTGCTGCAACGTCTCTACACCCGATTCCAGTTCCGCCCCGTTCCCGCCGAGATAATTCAGCGTGGCCTTGGTCCAGCGCAGGGAGTACTGGGAGTTTTGCATCAGGCTCTGCACCAGCTCACCCTGCACCGCTTCCACATCCGCCCCTTCGGCAAGGTGCTGCACCAGTCCGATCTGTTGCGCCCGCACTGCAGATACCGGTAAACCCGTCAGTAACAAATCCCGTGCATTGGCCGCGCCAACCACATTGACCAACCGCCGGGTGTCCAGCAGGCTGTAGAGAATTCCGAGCTTTGCCGGTGTAATGGCAAAGGTCGCCGCACTGTCTGCTAGGCGAATATCACAGGCCAGCGCCAGGCCACAACCGCCCCCATAACAGGCACCGCGAATGACCGCCAACGTTGGGCGCGGCAACTGCTCCAGTTGCAACTGCACATCGCGAATCAGTGTATTCTGCCGGCGCATTTCTGCCGGATCTTCCATTGCAGCCGCCAGTTCATCGATATTGGCACCGGCACAGAATGCCCGCTCGCCAGCACCGGTGAGCAACACCGCGCGGATACTGTTGTCGGTCGCCACGCGATCCAGCGTATCCGACAACTGTTCCCACATGGCTACGGTCATGGCGTTGCGCTGCGCGGGATTGTCGATAGTGATCCGGGCCAGTCCGCCTTCAACGGCAAAGCCGATATGCGCTGTCGCTGCCTGAGCTGCTTCCGTTGTCATACTGTTTTCTCCCCGTCCATCATCACGCCATTTCATGGCTCGAATTGGATTTACTGAGCAGCCACGCTTCAAGCGCAACACAGGTATCCAGCAAGGTGGTTTCGGCACCAGCCCTGGCAATGATCTGCACCCCGAACGGCAAGCCCTCGCTGGATATTCCCAGCGGGATACTCACCGCCGCCAGCCCCGCCATATTCACACACGCGGTGAGATTGGCCTGATTGACCGGGGCCGCCTGGCTAAACGGAAATGCGGTCTGCGATGTGGTCGGTGTCAGTAAAAAGTCCGCGCCCTGCAACTGCGTATTTAGCCAGCTGGCCGCCGCTTCCACTACATCCTCGGCTCGTACCAGATCCGGTGCGCTGCGCGCTGCGCCCCATTTCAGCAGGCGCTGTAATTCTTCGGAAAAAAGTGCCGGGCGCCGGGACAATTTTCCAGCGAAAGTCACATTGGCCTCGGCTTCGCACATCAATAGCCCGGCGCGGCGGATGGCCGAAAAATCCGCATCGGCAAATTTTCGCTGAAGCTGGATTGAACCGGGTAGTGTCGCGACAAACTGCTGGAATGCGGTAGCAATGTCGGCATCCACACCCAGTGGCTCGCAATCGGCTACAAGTGCCCAGCGTGTCGATGCCAGGTCCGCGGGCCCAACAAGGCGGTCTTCGCGAGCCGTCTGCCGCAGCAGAGGCCACAGGCCGCGCAGATCCCGACTCGAGCGCGCCAGCGGCCCGAGAGTGTCCAGCCGCCGGGACAATCGGGTGACACCCTGGGCGCTTACTGAACCCCGCCCCGGTTTGAGCCCACTGACGCCACAGTAACTGGCCGGTATACGCACCGAGCCCATGGTGTCGGTTCCCAACGAAAAGGCACAGAGCCCCGCAGCCACCGCCGCCGCAGAGCCACCACTGGAGCCTCCGGGGGTATAGCCTTCGCGCAACGGGTTTTCACAACGCCCCCAGTGGGGGTTGTCGTTGGTGGCGCCGAGGGCGATCTCGTGCATGTTCAGTTTACCCAGCGGGATCAGCCCGGCGCTGCGTAACCGAGCCACCGCCTCCGCATCCCCTTCGGAAGTAGGGGCATCGCCGCGATAGCCAAGCCCATTGGATGTGGGCATCCCCTTTACCGCAATATTGTCCTTTACCGCAAAGGTGAGACCATCAAAGCTGGACAACAGGTTGCCTGCTTTGCGACGCGCATCGGACGCACGCGCTGCGCGCATCGCAGACTCACGATCGACGAACACATAGGCATTCAACCTGCTATGGGTCTGTTCGATGGCGGCCAGGGTGTGCGCCGTGAGTTGCTCGCTGGAGCACTCACCGCACTGTAAACGTTGCGCCAGAGCGGTGGCATCCTCGTGCACATGGCTGTCGCTGAGCTTAAGCATGAGAAATCTCCCGGAAATTACCGCCAGTTCAATCGAAACGTCGGTCGATCAGGCGCAGGGGTTTCTGGCGCCGGTCTATTTCGGTCCACTTGGCGGTCGCTCCCGCGGCCACCGGCTCTACCCCCACCTCGATACCCAGCTTGCGCTTGAGCAGGTCCGCACAGCGCGCGGCAATTGCAGGATGCTCATCCACGGCCGCCCCGAATTCCACCAGTACCGTCATGGTCTCGCGGCCAGCATCATCGCGCTCGGCGATACACACGTACTCACCGGTAAAACTGTCCAGTTCCGCCAGCATGTCGCCGATACCATGGGGGTACACATTGATCCCGCGCAGCTTGACCATGTTGTCGGAGCGGCCGAGAAATCCGCGAATACGCTTGAACGGCAGGCCAAACGGATTTTCTCCGGGAATTTCCGCCGTGATGTCACAGGTATTGAATCGAATCACCGGGTAGATATCGTCTTTGTACAGGCAGGTAACCACCATGTTGCCGCTATCCCCCGCGGCCACCGGTTGCCCGCTGTCGACGTCGAGCAATTCCAGATAGTGGGCGTCTTCCCACACATACAGACCATTCTGGTCCGGCCCCTCGGCGGCGATGCAGCCGGTATCCGCCACGCCGTACCAGTCGTAAAGCTTTACACCACCCCAGGCCTCGCTCAATGCAGCGCGGGTTTCCTGCCCCAGGTGGCCGATGATCATATCGATCTGCAAGTCCTCGCCCGGTGTCATGCCCTGCTCCCGGGCGACACTGGCGAGCTTCTTGATGTAGTCCGCAAAACCCACCAGCACATTCACACCGAAATCCCGCATCAGCTGCACCTGCTGGGCGGAGCGGGTTTCAAGGCCAGTGCCGGCAGACAGGAACATCGCATTGGTATAGCGGGTAACCGCCTCGCGAATATAGTGGCCGCCGTTGATCATGCCGTGGCCGTAGGTGGACTGCACCGTTGCTCCGGGCTTGAGCCCCATAAAGCGGTAGGCCCGCGCCACCAGCATGGCCTGGATCTCGCGTCCACGCGGGCCGAAGATAATCGGCTGCGGTCTGCCGGTAGTGCCACTGGTGGTATGGAACACCACCGGCGGCCGCTGCTCCGGCGCCAATCCTTCGAGCCCGCTGAAATCGCCAATCGGTGGAAACTGTTCCACGCTGCTCATGATGTCAGACTTGGAAAATACCGGCAGTTTTTCGATGTCGTCGAGACTGCGAATATCTCCGGGTTCAATCCCGGCCTCGCCCCACAAACGCTGGTAGAAAGGGATCTGCCAGCCGCGCGCCATCAACTTGAGAAAACGCTGGTTTTGCAGCTCTCTCAGTGCGTCCCGCGACATACCGGCGTAGGTTTCCAGAAATGCGTCCCCCAGCGGGTAATCCGCCAGCGCCTGCTGCACATCAAAACTCTCGAAATAACTTGGGTAAGGCATGAAAACTGCGCTCGCTTACTGTGGCTATCAAAAATAAATTGGATTAATGCTTTATTGTTGTTGGGCCGTTTTCATTTCAGGTCACAGCCTCGATCGCCTGCGGCTTGGCAACCAACAGCGCGGTTAGTTCGGTAATGGATTCGAGTCTTTCTAGACCCTCGACGCGGGCAATGATCGCGCGCGATGATTCGCCGTCGAATGGTGTCCATGCAGAGGCGAGACAGCGCTGGAATTTGACCAGCTGTCTCGGCCGCGCCAACGGATTGTCGGGATGGCCGAGAATCGCGGTCAGCACCTGGCGGTACTCGGTGCCGCACTTGAGACGCACGCTGACAGTTTGCGGCGCCAGTGCATTGGGATCGTCACAGTCCGACGGCGCCATGCTGATACACGCAGCCAGGGCCCGACGCTGCGGGTCCGCCAGCGCGGCGGGATCGAAATCCTCCACCCCCACATCCCCGTGTAACAGCAGGGTCGCCGCCACATAACCGATACACAGCCGCGCATAATTCACGCTCATCTCCGGCTGCACGGGTCTGTCCACCAGGCGCCGCACCAGTGGCGGCGCCTCGATGCGTACCCACTCGATATCAGAGGCTGCAAAGCCGTGCGTACTGCGCAGCTGCATCAGCGCATCCAGGGTGCCGTGCGCGGCCCGCCCGGTGGGGAATGGCTTGTGACTGACCCGACCGATCTGCCACTCGCGACCAAGCCGGGAAAACGCATCGGCGGCGTTGCCGTCCGATTCCATGATTGAGAAGTAGCCAAATTCACCGCGCAAAAATGCGCGCGGCCCGGTCAGGCCGAACCCGGCCATATCCGCCGCGGTAATGGCATTGCGCGCATTGAAGGCCACCTGCATGGGCAGTACCGCCACCCCCTCGGTGTGCGCCTGCATGGTGCCGCCGGTCTGGCTGTAGGCGATGGACATGGCCTGCAGGATTTGCTCGCGGTCGTAACCACGCAACCTGGCGAGACCGGCGGCCGCACCGATACAGCCCGCGGTACCGGGGCGGAAAAAACGCATGGGCTTACTGGCACTCATACCGAGCACCGTGGCCACGTCTACCGCCAGAGCGACCGCGAGTATCAGCGAGCGGCCATCGGACCTGCGCGCTTCGGCTTCCGCCAGCAGTGCGGACAGGATCACCGCCATCGGGTGGACCACCGCGCGCTCGTGCACACAGTCGAATTCCTGGCTGTGAATCTGATAGGCGTTCACCATCGCAGCGTGGGCTACCGGCAGGCGCGCCTCGGTTCCCCACACACTGGCGGTACGCTGGCCGTCTGCGGTGCCCCACTCTCTGGCGGACGCCAATAGCGCTTGCGATAACTCCAGGCGCGAACCGCTGATACCAACACCAATGGAATCGAGAATGAATGTTTTGCAGGCTTCTACGGCCGCGTCATCGAGATGATGAAATTCTGTCCCGGCGACATGCTCCACCAGCTGCCATTCATACTCAGACACGGTGCATCCCCAGTGCGCGCAGCGCGTTAAAAAGGTTGCCGAGATCTTTTTCCTTGACCAGGTTCAACCCGATCTCAATCACATCTTCCGCAGACTCCGCAGTGACGCCGCCGGCGACAAACAGGGTGCGCGCCTTGTCGATAATATCCGCCTGCGACAGCGGCCATTCCGGGTCACCCCACGCGTTTCGCAGCGCCACTTCACGCGCACTGTCATCCTGAAAAGTGACCTGGGCGCTGGCACCAAAATGGCCGGGATAGGCACGCTGGTGCTCGTCGTCTTCCTGCAATACAACTTTGTTGCGCAGTGCCACCACTTCCGGCTTGTGCAGGTACGCTTCCTCAAAGTGCGCGATCTCCGGCTTGCCATACAACACCGTAACCGCAACACAATGCTGTACGCTGAAACGCGCCTCCGCCGGTGATTCCGGATGCGGCCGGTCGCAGAACAGCAATGCATCGGAGTAGCTGCCAATCTGCAGGGTGCGAACGTCGGCAGCGGAGATATCACCCAGTGCACGCACAGCATCGATCGCCGGATGGGTGTGGCGGCAGGCCGGCCAGGGTTTGAAGCTGCATTGGAAAATCAGCCAGTTGTCGGCGGCGTTGTCGATCACCGCCAGCGGCATTGCCCGCGGCGATGTCGCGGCAAAAAAGCCCTGGGTACCTTCCAGCAGGGTCGACGGCCCACGCAGGTTACTGGCTGCAAGCAGTGCCGCCTGCACCCCAGCGTGGCCTGCAGCGGCGTTGTGCAGATGCTTGGTATCTACTGCCTCGTGCCGCATTTGCCAGAAGCCACCGGTGCGGCTACCAGCGTTGGCCAGCGCCCATACGGTCTGCTCCGGATCGAGGGCGAGCAGTTTTGCCGCGGCTGCAGCAGCGCCAAAGCTGCCGCAACTTGAAGTGTTGTGATACAGCGCGTAATGATCCCGTCCCAGGGCGCGACCAATGCGGATCATTGCCTCGTAGCCCACCACAATGGCTTCGAGCAAGGCCTGAGGTGTTGCCTGTACCATTTCCGCGGTCGCCAACGCCGCCGGGATAATCACCGGACCCGGGTGCAGTGTTGACGTGCGGTGCAGGTCATCCATCTCGGCAATACTGCCCAGCGCGCCGTGGTACTGCAGTGCGTCCTGCCAGTTGCGGTCAATCCCGTTTAGGCTCCAGCTTTCACCGGCCCCACTCCACTGCACCAGGTAATTACGCAGTTTTGCCGCCACATCGCTGCGCGTGCCATAAACCGCGCAGCCGAGCCAGTCGAGCAGATGCTGTTGCGCCCGCTCCAGGGTTGCGCCATCAATATCACGCTCCAGCAGGGTCACCAGCTGTTGCAGCAGCGTCGGGGGAAACTTCACGGTAAAACTCCTTCCACACTTTCTTCCAACGGTGCATAGGCCCAGCGGTACTCTTCGCGCCGTTTTTGCTCGAATGCATTGATTTCCTTGTGCTGCTGCAGGGTCAGCGCGATGGAGTCGAGGCCATTCAACAGCAGGTAGCGCGCGCTCTCATCCAGCGAAAACGACCACTGCAGGTCTCCGCACTGCACCAGACATGCCTGTAAATCGATGGTGATCCTGTTTTTCTGTGGGTCCTGCTGCACACGCTCCGCCAGTAGCGCAATGTCGCCCTCATCGAGGCGAACCGGCAGCACGCCATTGCGGATACAGTTGGTGTGAAAGATGGCCCCGAAGCCACTGGCAATGACCGCGCGAATACCGTACTCCGCCAACGCCCACACCGCGTGCTCCCGGGAGGAGCCGCAACCGAAATTGTCGAGTGCGAGAATGACGGATGCACCCTGGTATTCAGGATGATTCAACACAAAGGCGGAATTGATTTCACGGCTGCCAGGCAAGGTGTAGCGCCAGCCGGCAAACAGGCCTTCACCGAGGCCGCGCTTGGAGACCCGCTTCATTTCCCGCGACGGAATAATCGCATCGGTGTCGATGTTGCGTCGCAGCAGCGGCGCCGCGATACCGGTGTGTTTTACAAAGGGCTTCATGCAATCAGTGACTCGCTGTTGACCAGTGTCTCGGCGGAAGTGATATACCCGGCGACTGCCGACGCCGCCACGGTGGCCGGGCTGGCCAGATGGGTACGGGTATTGGGACCCTGACGCCCCTCGAAGTTGCGATTGGTGCTGGAAATCACGCGCTGGTATTCACCGAAGGTTTCGCCCCCCGCGTAAAAGCACATGGAGCAGCCGGAGTCCCGCCATTCAAAACCCGCATCGGTAAAAATCCGATCCAGCCCTTCTTGCTCCGCCTGCCGTTTTACCCGGCGAGACCCGGGCACCACCACACCGCGCACGCCGGGCGCAATATGTCGCCCGCGCACCACCGCCGCGGCGGCACGCAGGTCACTGATACGGCTGTTGGTGCAGGAGCCGATAAATGCCGCATTCACCGCAATATCCGCAATCGCCTGCCCGGGCTCCAGCGCCTGGTAATCGAGCGCGCGCTGTGCGGCTTCCCGGCGGTGGGGTTCGGTAAAAGCCGCGGGGTCGGGGACACGCTGATGCAGTCCGGCCACCTGTTCCGGGCTGGTGCCCCAGGTCACCATGGGCTCAATGGCGCTGCCGTCGATAATCAGTTCGCGGTCAAATTCCGCGTCGTCATCACTGCGCAGTGTGCGCCAGTAGCTGCACGCGTCCTCCCAGTGCTGGCCTTTGGGCGCAAAATCCCGACCGGCGAAATAGGATTCGACTTTTTCATCCGGGGCGATGATCGCGGTGAACGCAGAAAACTCCACCGCCATATTGCACAGGGTCAACCGGGCCTCGGCGGACAACTCGCTGATGACCGAACCGCTGAACTCCACTGCAAACCCCGCCCCGCCATTGGTGCCAAAGCGGGCAATCAGGTGCAGTATCAGGTCCTTGGCCGTCACACCGGGGCGCAGTCGACCATCGACAACCACGCGCATGTTCTTCGGCTTGCGCACCCGCAGCGTGCCGGTGGCGAGGGCGTGTTCGGCCTCACTGGACCCGATCCCCCAGGCCAAGGCACCAATGCCACCAAGGCTGCAGGTGTGGCTGTCCGGGCACACCAGGGACAGACCAGGTAGCACCAGCCCCTGCTCGGGAGAAATCACATGGACAATCCCCTGGTCTTCGTCATCCACGTCGAACAGGCGGATATTCGCGGCGCGGGTCTCACTGCGGGTGGCGACAATAAAGTCGGTACCGGAGGGCATCAGTGTTTTGTCGCCGCGACCGGGGAAGGTATCGACAATATGATCCATGGTGCAGAACACCCGGCGCGCATCCCTCACCGCGTAACCGGCAGAGTGCAGACTCTGCAGCGCAATCGACCCGGTTCTCTCGTGCAGAAAGACCCGGTCGAGATAGATCAGAGTTTCGCCACTGTCGAGATCACACACGGTGTGATCCGACCACAACTTGTCGAACAGCGTACTTGCACCGGATATCGCCATAATTCCTGCCCTCCTGTACCCTGCGATCAGGCCAGATCTTTTATCTCATCAATTGATATATTATTATAACATTAGATCTTTGAGAACAGTGATTTGCCAACAATGAGCATTACCGAGACAAAAATCGCACTTGGCCCCTGCACCATCGCCACCCTGGCCAGCCCCGACGCAGCGGCACTGGTGGACCAGTACTGCAGCCACCTGCAGTGCCAGGTGCTGGCCAGCGAAACGCTTACCGCGGCGGCAGCCGAGCAATGGGGCTGCCCCGGCCTCGCCGGCACACGCTACTGGCTGCTCGGCAATATCCGCGGGCGCCCGTGGTTGCGTATTGTTGAAGACGCGCAAGCGCAGCCAATCGCGCCCCTTTCCCGCGCGGGCTGGATGTCGCTGGAAGTGCTGGTGGAAGATCCCGATGCGCTGGCGGACACCCTCGCGTCGTCCCCCTTCGAGGTACTGCGCCCTGCCGCCGACCTGGAGCTCAGCGACAAGATCCGTGCGGTGCAAGTACGGGGCCCCTGCGGCGAACTGCTGTATCTGACCCGGATCGCCGACGAAGTGCCGCCGTTCCAGCTGCCACAGGCGCAGTGCGCCGTCGACCACCTGTTTATCCCGGTGCTGGCGAGCCGCGACCGCAGCGCTGCCCTCACCCTTTACGAGGAGCTGGCGCAGCACCACGGTCTCAGCTTCGACACCAAGGTAACGGTGATCAACCAGCTGCGCGGACTGCCACTGGAACAACAGCACCCTCTCGCCACCCTGCAACTGGCAGACAACACCCTCATCGAAATCGACCAGCTCGGCGACCTTGCCGAGGCACCTCGTCAGGACAATTCCCTGGGTGGTGGTATCGCTATGGTCAGCTTTGAGATTGATCAACTGCCAACGGGAGCGAAGGCGCACTGCCATGGTGAAGCGCCCTATCAGGGGCGGCGCAGCTGCACGGTTTACGGCCACGACGGCGAACGCATCGAACTGATCGAGCGCTGATTAACGCGCACTCGCGAATACCTATCGCGCCCGAACAAACAATAAGACTGTAAAAAAGAGATTCCTATGCCCTACCGCACTATCCGAGGACAAATCCGCTATACCAGCCGCAAACCCGACCGCCTGGGTCAGGAGCGCGGTCGCGAGTTTTTCAGTATTACCCAGCAGGCGGACGGCAATGACGTATTACAGGCCCACTGCGAAATCGACGACGCCCCCAGCGTCACCCGCGATATTGTGCAGGCACTGCGACACTCGGATTCGGCGCCGCTGGACTGCTCGGTGCGCCTCACCGTGGGCGACCGCTTCGAGGGCACCGGCTGGTTCCGCTTTACCGACAAAGTGGCGGAGTGTGAAACCTTCAACCATCGCGACGGGCGCATCAGCCAGCGCATCGAACTGGACGCACCGGTGCAGTGGATGCAGTGCCACCCGATCGCCGGCGACGGCCTGCTGATGCGGCTATACGATCTCTCAAAAGGCCCCGGCAAACAGCATTTCCCGCACATGATGCTGTCGTCACCGGATCACCGCGGTGCCACCGGCCCGCTGCTGTTCAAAATGGGGTTTTCCCTGGTGTATGTGGGCGAAACAGATATTACCGTCGAGGCCGGCACCTTCCGCGCGCGCCATTTCCAAGTGACCGACACCGCCGCCGACCTGCCGGAAGAACACCCGCCCTACAACGTGTGGTGCACCGCCGATGACGACTACCTGCTGCTGCGCGCCGAGGTAGAGGGATATATGCTGACCCGCTACGAACTGGCGGAAGTACAGTATTTCGAATCCCGCGATGGGGTTACCAGTGCACAACAGCCGACGACGGAAGCGGCTATCTGACGCCAACCCCGGGGCCGGAATTGACAATGGTCAATGCGGCCCCTCCCGCCTCGCCTAGTATCGGATGGGATAACCAAACCACCCGGCGGGAGACAATAATGAAAATACTGATACTGGGCATGGGCCATGTGGGCAAAGCCCTCAGCAGCCGGCTGCGCGAACAAGGCCACCAGGTCATCGGCACCACCACCACCCCGGAAAAAGTCGACGCACTGAAACCATTTGCCGATGAAGTCGTGGTACTGAAAGGCCACGAATCCGACAAGGTCGCGGCGGCCGCACAAGGGGCCGACCTGATCGTGGTCACCGTCGCACCCAACGTAAAAAATACCCGCACCCCGGAAGAGCGCCACCAGCACTACCGCCAGGCTTTAGTCGAAACCTGCGCAAGCGCGGCCGCCAGCTGTGAGCGACTAATTTTCCTGTCGTCTTTCTCTGTGTACGGCGACGGTGGTGAAGGCGAAGCCCCCATCTCGGAAGAAACCCCCACCAGCAACCACGAGGAACCCTCCTCCCTGTACTACCAGCAGGCGGAAAAGGAAATTCTTTCCCGCAGCGGTGGCTGTGTATTGCGCTTCCCCGATATGTACGGCGCGCCGGGTGACCTGAGTTTCCCCGAGCGGGTAAAGCTGGCGCACTCCTATTTCGGTGGCAAGGCGCTGTTCGGTGCCGATGCCCTGCTCTACGCAATTCACTTCGAAGACGTGGTCAGCGCTGTGGCCCACGCCATCGAACACGACCTCAGCGGCACCTTCAATGTGTGTGACAACGAACGTATCCCCGCCACCAACGCGCGCGTGTTCGACGCCATCTGCGATGCGGAAGGCCTGACCCGGCTGGAATTCCTCAACCAGATCAAGGCACCCAACCGCAGGATCTCGGCAGACAAGATCTACAACACCGGTTACCGCGTGGCCCACGGCGATCCCAATGCTACTTACCTGCAACAGGGCGAACCCGCCTGACGCACGAACGACAACTCCAACAACAATAACCAACAGTCACCTGAGTGATTAACGAGGCGAGTTATGCATTCCGATACGAAAACCATCGACCAGTTTCTGTCAGAGAACCCCAATGTGGATGTCAGCAAAGCTTGGGAGCGCTGCTGGGGTATCCTCACCAATGTTAAGCAGACCATTGCCAGCCGCTTTACCGGACTGGAGCTGGAACCGTCCTGCCACGACCGCGAGTACTACACCTCTCCCAACGGCGAATTTGAGGGCTCCTTCCAGGCCTGGAGCGGCGGTGACTGCGAGTGGCTGGTGAACTCCTGGCTGGGCAATCGCAAGGCCAGCATCCTCGATATGAACGCCACCGCGTACCTGGGCCAGAAGACCGATGTACCGCACTTCGTAATGGTCTTCGGCACCATCCCCAAGCTGTTTTTCTATTTCGACTTTATGCCGCGCCGCAACCTGCTGGTGGACAGTAACTACCTCGACAAGTATTACGCGCCCATCAATGACGAATACCTGGCCCTGCGCGGTCACAAGAACTTCCAGTGGTCCGTGAGCCACGGTCCGTACATGCGCGCACTGATCAACCCGTCCACCCAGAGCCTGATGGGCGACCTGAACGACGAGAATATCGACATCCTGGAAAACTATGCCCGCAGCATGCTCAATCACTGGCTGCGCTGGTACGACGAAGCCGAACCGCTGGCAGAAAGCGAGCGCGCCACCCTGCAGCGCGACGACCACCAACTGCGCCGCCTGTGCTACGAGCGCGACCCAATGAACAAACTGGCAACCAAGGTATTCGGGGAAGAAGGTGTGCAGCAGATGCTGACCCTGCGTATGGGTGAGGATCAGATGCGCCGCGCGTTAGAAGTGTGAGTTGAAGTATCTGGTGAGAAGTAACTTCAGGCCTGGCTCCCAGGCCTGAAGACCTATCCCGGCTTACTCCTGTAGCGATGGCGCTTGCGCCTCTCCCTGCAGGAGTTTGGCCAGATATTCCGGTGCAATCATGGTGCAGTAGTGGGTACCCATAAAACTGCCCGGTACCGGCATAAAACGGCGGTACTCCACGTGCAGTGACTTGGTGCGCAGCTTCAGGGTTTCATCCTCACTGTAGGCCACCTGATAAAATTCTGGACGCAGCCAGAAAGGCCCGATAAATACGCTTTCCTCCTCGGCCAGGGCAACGCGCTCCCGAGGCAGAGTTGTCGCCCCCTGCTCTTCCAGCGCCCGGTAGACATCATCCAGCATACGCGCCTGCCACTTCTGGCATTCGCGGTCTTCCTCGGCAATAGTAAGTTCACTGGTGGACGCATGGGCGGTGCGGATACGCTCGGCGGTTTTCATTTTGCAGGCCACGGATACCGGAAATTCGGCACGCTCGCCATCGGAAAACTGGTAGCCAACATACTGGTGTGTGGTCAGCGGTTGCGCCAGCGCCTTGGATTTTTTGAAGGCGTTCCAGTAACTGCCTTCCTCGTACAGCACATTGTCTACGGCCAGATCGGTACCGGCGATAAACTGCTGAACACGTCCGCAGAAGGCGTCGTCGGTGGACAGCGGATAGGCATCGGTTGCAGCCGATTGCACGGTGGCGGCCATCCCGAACAGCAGCGGGACAATCGCAAGGGTAGGAAATGCTCTCACTCTTTATACTCCCAGACAGGGGGTTAAATTTATCATGCTTACACGGTACGCATGGTCAGAAGTTCCAGATCATGGATACCCCAACTGCTGACCGCATGAATTGACAATTATCAATCCGCGGCCCCGAGCGGCTCGCTAACCTCAATTTGGAATGCCATCCCGCATTTTCAGATAACAATACCAGGCAAGTCTCCATGTACATGACCCGCTGTCTTTTCGATGCTTTCAAAGTAGATTCCCTGAAGCCCCCATACGATACGGGCATCGCCAGGATTTACTACCCAGCCCAGTACGGGGACTCCTTCGAAGAGCGCAATACCGGTGCCGTACCCGTGGATGAATCGCTGGCACCCTGCCCGGTACTGATCCTGTTTCACGGTATCAATATCGATCCCGCCGGCTACCGGTGGCTGGCGGAATCCCTGGCAGCCTCCGGCATTGTCACGGTCACCTACCAGCTGGTCGCCGAAGAAATGCCCGGCTACGTAGCCGCTACGCCCGGGATCGAACTGCAATCACTGACCCCAGACCAGTTTGGCAAGCAGCCCTCGGCACTCGCCATGCCCGCCATCCTGACCATGCTGGAACGCCTCAACGGCAGCGGGTTACTGGCGGGCAAGCTCGACCTGGATCGCCTGGCCTTTGGCGGCCACAGCGCCGGCGGCACCCTCGCCCTGCTGAATGCCAACCCCCAGTGGTTCCCCGCGTTGCGGGCGGTATTCTCCTATGGCGCCCACACCGGTGCCTCAACCCTGCTCGGCTGGCCGGAAGAAACCCTGCTGCCTGTGAGCGAAGACATCCCGGTATTGTTGATTGGCGGCGAGCAGGACGGCTGTATCGCCCACAGTGCTCACCGCTATGGCTCCAGCAATGCCAGCGCCACCGCCCGCATCGAACAGACTTTTGACCAGGCGGTTCCCGAAAACAGCGGCAACAATACCCTGCTGCTGCTGAATGATGCCAATCACTTTTCGATCTGTTCCCCCGCAGACGATACCTGCGGGCGCAGCTACATTGACCTTCCCGCGGAATCCGGGCAAGGGCGCGATACTGCCGGCCAGGCCATTGGCAGTTTTCTCAAGGGGTTTCTCTGTGATGATCAGGAGGCCAGAACGGCCTTTCAGGAGCTGAGTGGCGCAAACCACGAGCAGATCAGCAAATTGCTGCGCAAGTAATCGAGGGAATTATATAGAATTTCAGAAACTACAGCTGCGGGAGCTGTCCCACTCCCGCGCTGCCTTTCTGGTTTGTTGTTTGCTGTCAAAGCGATCGGCGGACTTTGCCCGCACATGGGCGCCGCCTTTGCGCAACAGCGGATTTTGCGCGACCGGGTTGCCCGGCGCGCGCTGTTCTTTTGCGGAAATTTTGATAGAAATTTTCCGCTCAGATTTTCTCTTCAATAAACTCTCCTTAAATCCATCTTCAGCCCTTGATACAGATCACCTGCTTCAGGGTGTGTACCACATCCACCAGGTCGCGCTGGTTCTCCATGACCTGATCGATATCTTTATAGGCCGCAGGAATCTCGTCGATCACGCCCTTGTCCTTGCGGCACTGCACACCGCGGGTCTGGGCCTCCAGATCGTCGCGGGTAAAGCGCTTGCGCGCCGCAGTACGGCTCATGCGTCGCCCTGCCCCGTGGGCACAGGAGCAGAAAGATTCCGCATTGCCGAGGCCACGCACGATATAGGAGCGCGCGCCCATGGACCCGGGAATAATACCCAGCTGGTCTTTCTGCGCGCTGATCGCCCCCTTGCGGGTAACGAATACATCGCGACCAAAGTGCTGCTCCCGCACCACATAGTTGTGGTGGCAGTTGATCGCCTCGGACTCCAGCGTAAACGGCGGCAACTCTTGCTGCAGCACACCGACAACCAGCTTCATCATCTCTTGCCGGTTCACCCGCGCGTATTCCTGGGCCCAGTGCACGGCTTCGATATAATCATCGAAGTGTCCATTGCCTTCACTGAAGTACGCCAGGTCGCGGTCCGGAAGATTATGCATATGCCCTTCCATATCCCGCTTCGCCAACTGGATAAAGTGTTGCCCGATGGCATTGCCGATACCCCGGCTACCGGAGTGCAACATGATCCATACCCGGTTGTTCTCATCGAGACAGATCTCGATAAAGTGGTTGCCCCCGCCCAGGGTACCCAGCTGGGTGACCCAGGTTTCCTGCGGACTGCGCAGCTTTTTCAGCAGCTGCGGGTGCTTCGCGAACAACAGATCCGCCCCGGATGCCAGTTTCCTGGCCGCCGCCTCCCGCGCACTGACCCGCTTGTGACGACCAAACCCCACCGGCACGCGACGCTCGATGGCATCCCGCAGTGGCTTGAGGTTATCCGGCAGCTGATTGGCATGCAGGGAGGTACGCACCGCATTCATACCACAGCCGATATCGACTCCCACCGCCGCCGGGATAATCGCGCCCACCGTCGGGATAACAGACCCCACAGTGGCACCAATTCCCATATGCACATCCGGCATCGCCGCCACATGGGAGTGAATGATGGGCAGCTGGGCAATGTTTTTAAGTTGTTGCAATGCGGCATTTTCCACGTCCTGCGTGTAAATCTTTACCGGCACCGTGCCGGCGCTCGCATTGCTGTTGAGTACCATTTTTACAGGCATAACTCGTCCCTGGATTTCTCCACATAGTTTTTCAATTGCCTTTCAGAATAGCCGGGAAGAAAAATAAAAAGCCCCGGCAATAGCCAGGGCTTCAGAGAGATCTGGCTTGAAAGGCGGTATCACCTTTCAAGCGCGAGCACATGAAAGGCCGTTCAGTAAGAACTTGGTTTGTAACTCCGATTTAGCATTTCATGGCTCCTGTTCTGTGTGTGAATGAATTGCTGCAAAGGATATTGTCTTAATTTTCTGTGTCAACTGTTTCTGACTTATTTAAGCAGGGCTTTACCTTGTCCGCCCATTGCGCTACCGGCGCATTACATTTTCATAAATGTCACACGATCGGCCGTGCGATACCCGCGGGCGAGCAGGTAATGCATCGCCAGCTGTCTCTCCATGGGCGCCACCTGATTGATGACTACCTGCATCGGCAAGCGGTGACGGCCATTGCACCACGCCAGAAACCCAATCAGGTTCTCGCGGCTGGGCGCCGGCTGTATCACCTGCAGGATGGAAATCGGGTATTCGCGCATAAAGCGTTTTGCATTCACATAATTCGTTACAGAAAGGCCCGCACCGTGGTCACGGGCACCGATAATCAAGCGCATAAAGGCACCTCGCTATGTGGTGATCCCGGCCGGGTCTGAACCGGTAACTACAAGCTTCAAACGCCTGCACCCTGGTCCTGTCGAGCTACGGAATCCTGTTAAATAAAAAGGCGATTACAGCGTGGAACCGTCGGGGCACTCACTCCGCACCCCGATCGGGACCTGCCCGGCACGCTGCCACCACTAGAGCAGGCAATCCTAATCGCCAGATCCGCGTTGAAGAGACGCAGCCCTCTATCTGGTTGGTGACATAGACATGGCTACCGCCATAAAAAAACCCGGAAGGCGGAATTCGCCAACCGGGTTTTCTCACACGCAGTGTTCAAAGTCCGATTGGCACGCAGCCGACCGGACAGGCCGAACTACGTTTTCATGTACTCACCAAAATTTTTATCTGCATGTATCTGCAGATCCAACGACGGCCAACGCAAGGCACTCATCAGCAAGGCACAGGCACCCCGCTCGCACCCAATGCTCTTGGGTGTCCCGATCGCGGCCTTGTGGCGGTTGAGGTTTAACATTTCCGTTACCAATCGTTGGTGCCGCAGTGCGGCACAAGTGCTCTCAAAAAATTCAGCGAACTTACTCATCAAATTCTTATTTAAAGCTATCACGAAAAACTCTATTTGCAAGATTAAAATTTATATTTTTCCTATATTTTTCAATGACTTAAACATATTCCAGACGATCGATTACCTACCGTGAATTCGGCATAAAAAGCTGGGTATGGAAGCCGGTCGCAGCGCAAATTCATACGCTTAGTGCTTTCTCGTATTCAATCTTTTGCTCATCGTCCTTCCTTGTGATCTATCAGAAATGGCCTCGAAATGAAGTCTCACAAACAGTTCCTGGGCACACTCATCAGCCACAATCCGGAGAGACCGGAAATAAAAAACCCCCGGAGGCGAACCTGCGGGGGCTGTTGAAGGCCATTTCCGAAAGGCTCGCGCCTCCCGGTCTCAGGAGGCAGTCAGGACAGATTTTTCTCCACACGAACAAACCACGCCCGCGTCCCCTGTGGGGCGGCGCAATCTATGAGGTTTGAAACGCTGGGTAATCTGGTCACGGTACTCTCCTGAGTGATTGGGGAATTTTAGGGGGCCGAATAAACTTTGCAACCGCCAATTTGCAGGGGAAGAAAAATATGTCGTAGATAACTTCGTCTTGCCTCAGGCTGGGCACACGCGGGAACATGGGTTTTACCGCCGCCCCTGTGATTCGAACCGGTCCGCGAGAACCTCCGTGATTTGCTCGACCAGCTCCCCCACATAGCCCCTACCCTCCCAGGCATAGACCGACAACACCATTGCGGGCTCCAGGCCAAGGGACGCATTTAGCCGAACCCGGGAATTGCCCACTGCACCCAGCGGTAGCAGCGAAAGACCCAGCCCGGCTTCTACCGCGACCAGCACGCTGTTCAGGCTACTGCCGGTAAACGCGATATACCAGTTCCGCCGTTCGCGCTCGATTCGCTCAAACATGGTCTCGCGGTAGAGCCCGCCGACCGGAAAAGTCACCAGGGGCATCGGGTCCGGCCATTCCCCGCTGGTATCCGCGCCTTCAAACCAGCCAACGGCTTCGGGAAAGCTCGCGTGGCAATCAACGCTGGCGGTCGACTCTTTTACCACCACCACATCGAATTCACCGGCGCGAAAGCGTTTGCTGAGATCGCGACTCAACCCGGTTGTCACATCCAGCCGCACCTCACGATGCTGTTCGGAGAAGGTGGCAAACTCCCGGCTCAACCGCGAAGTCGCAATATCGTCCGGCAGCCCGATACGGATGGCGGAAGTTCCGGCCGGGTCGGAGAGCAGCGCCACAGCTTCCGCCTCCAGGGCAAGAATCCGCCGCGCATGGCCGAGGAGCCGCTCGCCGGATGCGGTCGGCTCCACCGGACGCGCGGCGCGATCGATAAGCTCCCGCCCCACGGCCTGCTCAAGCCGGCTGAGTTGCTGGCTGATGGTGGATTGCGTCATGTGCAGCCGGTCGGCCGCCGCGGTGAAACTGCCAACGTCGACGATGGTGACAAAGGCGCGGAGAAGTCGGGGATCGAGCATAAAGCCATTAAGAAAATGGATAATTTGAATAACGATATCTAATTTGATAATGACCTGCCAGCGCGATATACATCCCTGCCCCCAATTAATCAGGGATGTCCCACGATGAAAACACTGCTCAATGCCGCCTTGGCCGTGCTTACGGCCGTTTCCTTCAGCCCTCTGCAGGCTGCCACCCGGGACCAGGCCGATGTCATCATCCGCCACGCCACCATCGTGGACGTCGAACATGGGCAGCTACTCCCCGACCAGGCTGTAGCCACCCGCGGCAACCGTATCGTTGCGGTGGGGCATGACGCGGATGTAGCCAAGCACTGGCACGCCGAGCAGACGGTAAACGGCCACAACCGCTACCTGATCCCCGGCCTGTGGGACATGCACGTACACTTCGGCGGCGGCGAGGCCCTGATCGAAGAAAACCGGGCGCTACTGCCGCTGTACGTAGCCAACGGCGTCACCACGATCCGCGACGCCTCGGGTGATCTCCCCCTGGACGTGCTGAACTGGCGCCGTGAAATCGCCGAGGGATCCCTGTTCGGCCCCCGGCTGCTGAGTTCAGGGCCGAAGATCGAAGGCATCAAGCCGGTGTGGAAAGGCACCATCGAGGCCGGCTCGGAGGCCGACGTCGACAAGGCAATTGCGCAGTTACAGTCCCTCGACGTCGACTTCGTGAAGATCACGGACAGCACCCTTACCCCGGAACTCTTCCTTTACGCGGTAAAGCAGGCACGAGCCGCCGGACTGCGCACATCCGGCCATATTCCGCTGGAGATCCCCATGCGCCAGGTGGTGGATGCGGGCCTCAGTTCCATTGAGCACCTGGGCTACGCCTACAACGCCGGGGTAAAAGATGAAGCCACCATCGCCGCCGAATTCGCCGCAGGTCGCCTCACCCGCGAAGAAGCCCGCGCGCGACTGAACACCGGCTTCGACCGCGACACCGCCATGGCCGCGTATCGCCATCTGGCGCAACAAGGTGTCTTCGTTACCCCGACACTGAATGGCTCACGGGTAATCGCCTATCTCGACCAGGACGACCACAAGGACGACGAGTATCTGGCCTATATCGGCCCGGGGCTGAGAAAAACCTACGAATGGCGCGTGCAGCGTGCCGCCGGCGTTACGCCGGCACAGATTGAACAGAGACACGCCCGCTACCAGCGCGTCGCGTCCGTTATCCCTATGCTCCAGCAAGCGGGCGTCACCATCATGGCCGGTACCGATGCCGGCTTCCTGAACTCGTTTAACTATCCGGGCGTCGGCCTGCACGATGAGCTGGCACTGTTTGTCGAGCTGGGACTGACCCCGGCGCAGGCGCTGTCCGCCGCAACCCGCGCGGGACCCGCGTGGTTCGGCCAGCTGGACCAATACGGCTCTATTGATGAAGGTAAAGTCGCGGACCTGGTGCTGCTGGAGCGCAACCCGCTGGAGGATATTGAGGCCACACGCGCGATCCACTCTGTGCTCTTGCGCGGCCAGGTTCAGGACCGCACGGCGCTGGACCGCCTGTTGGCCGATACACGGGCCAAGGTTGCCGCCTGGGACGCGAAAGCTGCAGAGCGAAAGTGAGAGCAATAGGAGGTTGATGGCAAGCTTCTAAAAGCAATACTTTAGTCTGGCCCGAATTATTTCTATCAGAGACCAAAAATAAAAAGCCCCCGGCGGTGAACCTACGGGGGCTATTGAAGAGCGATTCCGAAGGGCTGGCGCCCCCGGGATACAAAAGTCTGTCAGAACAGATATTTATCCACGCAATCAAACCACGCCAGCATCCCCGGCCCCCGTGGGGCGACGCAATCTATTAGGTTTGAAACGCGTGGCAATTTGACGCATTCAACATCGGATAGTGCGAACAATTTTCCCCTTAACTCAACCAAAATTGGCGTGAAGAGCCTGTTATACAAAATCTCCAACGTTACTTTGAGCAGTATCGATTTGTCTTCTTAGCGCGATCTGGCGTTTTTCACAAAGTGGAAAATTCCACATAATGAAAACAACCAAAATAAACATAAATCCAGGTAAAAGTGTCATTACCCATCGGACGTTATCTAGCACATAATCTGAATAATTGGCAACACTTCCTCCATCAAAACCAACAGCACTCAGAATTGGATAACTCACACCGACAGCCAATGCTGATGCAACTTTGCTACTTGTCTGCAACATCGACATATACAGCCCTGTCCTCTGCTTTCCGGACTCCGCCACATCAACGTCAACAACATCAGCCATGATCGCCGCTGGAATATAAGTTAAAACAGCTTGAACAGCGCCCATTGCCAGAAACGCGATGCAAGCCAGCATCACATTACCTTCAGGAAGAACCAGAAATAAAAAGCTGACAATCAATTGATAGCACAAAACAACACAGAGCGATCTATGCTTGTTTAGCTTTCGAGTCAGCCTCATACAAAGAGGAAGAAACAACAATCCAGAAAGCATCCATGGTATGAGGGCAAAAGATGCCCATTTACCTAGCGAAAGTACATCTTCCACATAAAACAGGAACATTACTGCGATACTACCAGCGGACATAGTCAGCAAAGTATTAGCAGCCAAAACTCGGCGCAGGGGTTTATTTCGCAAGAGAATGCCTAGAGTTTTTCTGCTATCCGTAAACCTTACTGATCGTGCAGGCGGCTCTCTGGCAGCCCATAACGCAGCCACTACACAAAGCGGCAAAGCGATCATAACCGTTGACCCAATTAGCTTCAGGCGATCAAACTCGCTCGCCTCACCCGTTCCATCCATCAGCGCGATAATCAGCATCAAGGCCACGGACCCGATAAGAGCAGCACCTTGCTTAACACCCGAGATTCTGGAGCGTTCGTGATAATCCGCAGAAAGTTCGGCCGCCCACGCAACATGCGAAACAGAGCCCAGTGTCCAACCAATATAGAGAATCACTAACCAGAAGGTTAGATACATCCAGGTGACTGAGTCTCCAGAGGGAATAAAAACCATGTATATACTTACAAGCAATAGCGGAACCGCAACTACAAGCCATGGTCTGCGGCGCCCCCATCGTGTAGACCATTTATCGGAGAAGGAGCCGAATATGGGATCAGTGACGACATCCCAGAGTTTAGTTACTGCAAAGATGATCCCCACGGTTGTCAGTCCGAGCCCCAAAGTGCTGGCATAAAATGGGGGCACGAAGACAAAAAAAACCATGATAAATGCCGCAAGAGGGGCTTCGGGAGAAACGAAGGCCATGAGCCTGGCATTGCTCAAGCGTATTTCTTTATTTTCAGACATCACATATTCCTGTGTCTTTTATTATTCATAATCCGCAATAATCAACAGCGGTTAAATGCACAGGATCTACCCTGCTACCAGAAGACATGTTTATTAACTCAACAAACCTCCACATCACCATCAAATCAAGTAGCGGGTTGCCGTGTTTCGCGCATAATCAGATTAAATATCGGCGCCATCAACCCGGCCAAAACCAGAGAACCTCCAATAAGCATTGATTCGGACACAGGCTCCTGAAGTGTCCAGGCAGATGTTGTCACACCAATTACTGGGACGGCGAGTGAGACTAGTGAAGTGAGCAGTGCCGGTAGCCTCTTGCTCGCAGCAGTCATCAGCCAGAATGCCAAGCCCGTGGCGACTATGCCGTTGAATACCAAAGAACTTATTACCTCAGGTGACCAATGCCTCTCGCTCGCAGGCTCTACGACGAGCCACCAAACAAACAGGAACAATGAAGCGATACTGAGCTGCCATGGCACGGCCTGAAGCGGGCTACTTTTCCAGCTGTGTCCACGAACATGCACAATTGCTAATGACCAAACCAGCGCCGCTGCGACAAGAAATAAATTTCCGGTGACCGCCTGTTTGTCATTCCAGTCAATCTCAGCAGGGCCGAGAAGCACGAACAAGCCGAGCAATGCCAACACAGATCCGGCTATAGCCGCACCTGATGGACGCTCTTTAAGGAACAGCACAGATAACGGCGCCACCCAGATCGGAGTCGTATAGGCCAGGATGGCTGACTTGCCCGCACCAACAGCATCGACCCCCAAGCTTATAAGAAGCAAGAAAGCACCAGTCTGCATAAGCCCGAGATGCAGGATGAGCAGACGATCCTCTTTGGGGGGCCAGCGCAATACGCCCAACGCGGCGGTAATCACGAACATTGTCACTGCACCTAACACCGCCCGAAGCAAAGCAAATTCCGCTGCGCCGATCCCAGCAATACCGACCTTCATGATCGGCCAGTTAACGCCCCAAATAATCACAAGTACAATCAGACCTATCAAGGGCGTACTATTAGAGCCTTGATTTACACGCACTTCGGTATTGCTATTGATCAAGAGAAATCTCCATACTGCTTTCCTGTAGCGTGTCTCTGTCACTGGTTCCAATACCAATCAGGTTATTGAAATAATCTGCCAAGGCTTGTTTCCAATTCCGTCTGGCAATCAGCCCGATATACCCATCGGGACGTACGAGCACAATCGTCTCGCCCAGATCCCCAACACCATAAATCGTATGTGCCGTCCCGCTGGCATCAATCAGCATGCTGCGGTCCAGAGCCGGACCTGTACGGAGCACAACAAAGCTGCGCAATATTTCCGGGGTCGGCAGCTCTATCTGTTTTACCGCCACAGCCGCCTTTTCTCCAAAAGCAAGCAGGGTGAAGTGTGGGCCACGGAAGACATCGAAGAATCGCAACTTTCCAGGTTGGCCCTCACATGGTGCATCAGGGGCGCGATCGCCCGCCTGGAGAACCCCAGGTTCTGATCCATTTTCAATGGCGAGGGAGCTTCCACGATAGTTGAGCGCCAACTGCCTCTCAGCATCACCACGCTTCATCTTTGGTACACTGCGCTTCTTATCTGTGCCATATAGTTTTGTTGAAATTTGGAGCACAGCAGCAGCTACTGGCAGCCGCTCTTCTTCATAGCTGTCAAGTAAGGTATCCGGCGCTCCGCGTAACGACATCGCCAGCTTCCATCCCAGATTGTATGCATCCTGGACCCCGGTATTGAGCCCCTGAGCACCGGCCGGGGTATGCACATGCGCAGCATCTCCGGCAAGGAAGACTCGCCCGACACGGTATTTCTTAACCATACGCACATTGGGACGGAATACGGAAAGCCAGGTGGGTGAATGTAGGCGTACAGACTTGAGCCCCGTACCTGCCAACCAGCGCTTTTGCACCTCGTCTTCTGACAATTCCGGTTCATCCCCCGGTTTCAGCCGCATCATCAACTGAAACAAGTCGGTGTGAGGCAGTGGACACAAACCGATAAGCCCACCCTTGGCTTTTGGCCACACATGCCAGGCGTCTCTCGAGAGGCCCTCAACACGGACATCTCCAACAATCATTCGCCCTTCTTCCCTGCTGAATCCCTCAAAGCCAACGTCCAGAGCCTTTCTGACAAAACTGCGACCGCCGTCAGCGGCGACGAGATAACGCGCGGTCACATTTTCTATGCCATTCTTACCCTGCAAATGAATACTAACCCGCTCCGAGCCCTGGTCCAGGGCAATAATTTCTAGCCCTCGCTCAACGCTATGACCTCTGCGTTCCAATTCATCGCCAAGGACCTTTTCTGTCTGCCATTGGGGGACTAGCAGGATGTTGGGAAAAGGCACATCAGGCGTGACATCGGTCACTTTTTGCATGTGCCATCGAAAGCGAAATTTCCACAAATGTGCGCACATTGGAGGATAAGGAGCACCGGCTGATTTCAGGGCGTCAATAACGCCTAAGTCGTCAAGCACTTCCTGGGTTCTGGGCTGTACACCCTTCGCGCGGGAGCCGGAAAAGGCTTGTTCAGACTTATCAAATATTCTGAAGCGAATGCCCCGTCTGGCTAGATCACAGGCTAAGGTGAGACCCGTTGGGCCGGCACCTACAATGATTACTTCTGGCTCATTTTGCATATTCAATCCTACTGTACTTCCGGTAGTGCGGCAGCCGAGTCGACCACTTTCATAATGTTAGAGTCGGTTGCAAAATCGTGAAAGAATGAAACCATGTGCTTCCCGACTTCTTCAGGCAGCTCGAACGGGGGCATATGTCCACAGTCTGCAAAGGAAAAGGATTTTGCGGGTTGGAGTAACGCCCGGGCTTCATCGAATTTATCAATCGGTGTCACACGATCTCCACTCCCCCATAAGAGATGAACTGGGACTGAAGACAAGCGAGTTTTACGATACAAATCGTGTTGCCGTGTCAGGTTAAATGACTGCAGAGTTGAGAACAGCGCATAAATCGACCCCTCGTATGTATAAGCATCTAGCACCATCTCGCTAAGCACCTCAGCGCGCTCGCTAGACTCAACCTCATTGGCCAAATGCGCCCGCAACAAGCGTTGACCCAAGAACCGGCCAAAATAGTGCGCGAAGGTGTTAAAACGCAGTAAGCGAACAAGAGGTGGCAGTTGATGTTCCAGCCCGGCAGGGCCAACCAGCGTCAGCGATGTCGCAAGAGAGGGTTGCTCTTGCACCCATGCCATGGCGATCAAGGCCCCCATTGAGGCGCCTACAACATGGCGAGGGCCGTCCAATTCGAGCGTATGTATCAGGTCACGTAACTGGCGCACGAACAGAGCGTAATCGTATGATGCCTCGACCCGGTCGGAGTACCCTCTTCCATATGCGCTGTATGCCAGCGTGCGAAACCCGTATCCGTTCAATTCTCGTACGAGGCTATCCCAGTAAAAAAGGGGCACTGTCAACCCTGGCACCAGAACCACAAGCTGGCCACCGGCTGGCCCTTTTAGCTCGAAATGAGTCACCCCATCCGATAGCTGCACAAAGCTGCCTCTAAGACTCTTACGGCTCGAATCATCGAGGCGGTTACTTTCGCCGCGAGCAGTGAAATAAGAAATCATGATTTTTACCGTCGCACTACATTATTCAGGTGAGAACGTATGGCCTCGGCGGCTAATACCGGTGCTTCTTCCGGAAGCAAATGACCGACACCACCGAAGGTAATCTCCCGGCTATTGGCAATATCACGTGCGAAATGTTGGCCATCGATACCTTCACCGCTAAGTACGAGAGTAGGTACTTTGATTCCAGGTATATCTCCCGTGCGATCTGCCTGCTGTGTATTGGCGAGATCGACAAATGCTGCGCGGTTTCCTTTACGGCTCATCATCGCATGTATGCGATCCACCAAAGCATCATCGATACTAGCCATCTTCGAGCCGACTAGTTTACGGACACTATCTTCAGTGGCCTTCCGAGGCGCCCAGCGCCGCAGTAGAGGCTTCAGCAGTGGATTACGTGCAAGGCGCATTGCTGAAGGCATTGATTTTTCCGGGTATCCTGTTGCGTTCATCAGTATCAGTGACTCCACGCGGTCCGGGTAATCAAGAGCCATGTTCCATGCGACGTTACCTCCAAGCGAGTTGCCGGCCACACTGAATCGTTCGATTAATAGCGCAGACATGAATCTAGCGGTAAAAGTTGAGAATGTCTGAATCCTGTAGTCCCGATCCCGACGAGGCCCCGTCAATCCGAACCCAGGAAGATCCAGCCTTACAACCTCAAAGGTTTCCACCAGAGAGTCAGCGAGTTGGTCAAAGCAATGCAGTGATGATCCACTCCCATGCAGCAATAAAATCACTGGGCCACTACCTTCACGCCTATAGTGCACATGCATACCATCAACTGATATAAACTTGGACGTTTTATTTATGTACTCTTCGGCATTTCTCACTAATTACCTCCATTTAACGGGTAGCAAATACGCACAACTAACCCGCAAATTACTTCTAAAAAACCATCTACCATTCTTCCCCTTTCTCCGATATCACAACGAATCGACCCAGTGCAAAAATCAGGGGAAAGCACTCCAGCAGGGCAATTGATTATTTACACACTACTGGCAGTGCTGGAATGGCTAACCTTCAATAAACGCCTCCGCTACTCCGCTAGCACAAACCCTCTGTCAAAAGCCATAATCAAACTTTAAAAACACTTCTCGCCCAACCTCGACAGAAGAAAAATAGGCATCTTCAAATAGCGGAGTGCTATTGGCGAAAAAAGGAACTTTTTCATTGGTTAGGTTCTTAGCCAGCAAAGAAACGGACCAGGTCGAATCAGTACTGATCAGTGACACCTGACCATCTACCTTGCTATAAGAATCTACTAACAGATATGGATCGTTAGTGGCAGACATGAAGTAGGAGTCGGTGGAGTTAGCCGATATTCTGGACATCAATTCCAGACTGTCGGAAAGGTCGATTGATAATTCAGCAAAGACATTCGCAGACCATTCTGGCGCTTGCCTGAGCGCGTCACCTGAAGCATTACGATTGCCGTCAATACAATCGCTCTCCTCACTTTCACCTACAGAACAGGAGGCACCAGGGTAGTCATCATAAGTGGCATCGAGATAGGCAAAGGTACTACCGATCTTTAAGCTATTTGTAACCAGATAGATGAAATCAGCCTCAACACCAACAATGGTTGCCTCGGCCGCATTACCAGTCTTGAAAGAGCTGGCACTTGCATCCCAGGCATTTACTTGAAGATCACTATAATCAGACTGGAAAATTGCAACATTTACCTGCATTTTATTTTCTAGCAGAGATAGTTTTGCGCCGACTTCGTAGCTGGTGGCGGACTCCTCTTCGTACTCGAAGTTATCTCCGCGACTGTCCGCGGCATTAAAGCCACCCGCTTTCGTCGCACTGGTCCAGCTGGCATATAGCATCCCATCTTCAGAGAAATCCCACTGTACTGAAAATGACGGATCAAGGCTCCGCTCTACACGCTTGTCTTTATTTTCCCAGTTTGTCGAAAATTGATCTACGAGCGGATTAAACCCTGGATCTAATACAACGTTCCTGTCCGGGGTAAAAGAGGTTAAGAAGCCATCCGCCTCTTTCGACTCATAAGTTTCCCGCAACCCCAGATTCGCTCGGAAAACATCACTTACATTCCACGTAACCTGGCCAAACGCAGAAATTGACTCTGTGTTTTGCACAAATCCGATATCTTGTACGAACGAAGCCATCGCCGGATATCCTAGTGCAGTAGCGTCGATTATGGTTCCGTCCGTACTTGCATCAAGGGATTGCGCGAGGTAATACAGTCCGACGACGTAGTCTAGAGTTTCACCTCCAGGGGACGCATAGCGAATCTCCTGGGTAAACTGATCAAACGCCTCATCCTCATCATCATCACCCTGCGTCAGCCAGTCGATGCCGTTAAACGTATTTACCAATACACTATGGGTAGAATAATCGGTATAGCTACTGATAGACGTAATCTCTGCCCTATTCTGCAGCTGCAAGTTATACGTGGCTGAAAGCATATCCACTGTTGCACCCTGGCTAGGGAGCTTATTTGTGGCACTGATATTCCCGGCATCATCTACACTGAGCAGCTTCCCATTAGAAATCACGCCGCTGGTTACATAGCCGAAGTCCGGATCGACCGACTCATAGAGCGTTTCATATGCTTCACGCACACCCTCTTGAAACTTATACGGCCCAAAAGACGCGCCCGAGGCTTCAGTCTCTTGGTGATCATAGCGAACAAGAAGCTCAGAATTTTCCGATAAATCATATTCGACACTTACTCGAACTCCTCTTGATTCCGTCTCGTTCTGGTCCTTTTCACCCATACGAGGGAAATCCAGATATCCACCGGTATATTGTTCCTGCAGTGCTATACGTCCCCTCAGGCGGTCAGAAAGCGGGCCGGAAATAACTGCCTCTCCCGAATAGCTCCCATGCTCAAGCTCATAGTGCCCGGACAAACGACCTTCAAAGGTGTCTGTCGGCTTCCTTGAGATAAAGTTGACTGCACCCGCCACACTATTTTTTCCCTGTAGAACGCCTTGCGGTCCTCGTAGTATTTCTACGTTCTCAAGGTCCAAAAAAGCAAGGTTGTATAGGCGCCCCCTGGAAATGTAAATGCCGTCGGAATATACACCTACTGACTGTTCAAATGCCGGATTCCCTGTGGAGGTATATACCCCTCTCATACCAATTGCGCCGTCCAATCCAGGACTTGCTACAAACTCGACATTGGGCAAGTCAGCTGCCAGCTCATCGAACGAAAGAATCACTTGTGAATCGAGTGTGTCACCCGATATTGCCGCTATTGAAATGGGTACATCCTGTAACGATTGCGACCTTTTCTGGGCCGTGACCATTACCTCTTCAATAGTGCGGCCTTGATTGTTTGATTCCGATGTATCCGCAACAGCACTTACTACACACTGAGATGCGATACAGATAGCGAGGTACGTTTTTTTAAATTTCATTATTATTATCTTCTCTCATTATTTATTTTTTAAAAATTGGACGCAGATAATCGAAAGTTATTACAAACCAGCCCAAAACAATATTTTCGATCAGCCATACCACCCGGTGAGCGCTGTAATCGCCACCGATTACCCAACATCAACTTCACTTCCAGTTATCTCAGTCCGTAATGAAAAATCACCACTACTCCTGACAACTTAAAGCACTAATGAGAAGCCATACGATCGTTAGTCCTGCACTGCACCCCAAATTCAATGCAATCGGCCGCTTCCCATGGAGTAGTTGGATTATTCGGTTCCAATTGGCGGTACAGGTAGTCGTACATGGTCACAATATTCCAATCCAGAACTATCCCGATATTTTCATAGTCACTGAAATTTTCCATTGTTACCTGGTTGCGAATCTCCTTAAGGTTCTTACCTTCCACCATCAGCGACCGAACCTCATCTCTCAGCGCTTTCAGGTAATCACGGCTTTGCAGAAAGCTCTCTTGCGTTGTAACGGGCCCGTGGCCAGGTATAACATTCTCAACATCCGCCATATCAGCGAGTGTTTTCAGGGCCCGTATCGAATTGTCTATATCCATATCCCGGAGATCTGGGAAAGGTTTCTTCCCTTTAGCGAAGTCAATCGCGATCAGGACTTTTTCCTTTGGGATATGAACCTGAATCAGGTTATTGCTATGGGTGGGCCCCAGGTAGATAAGGTTCACCTCGAGGTCACCAAGATGGAGCGTCAGATTTTCGTCAAAGGTTACATCGGGTATTGCCGCTTTTCGCTGGTAGGCCAGAAGGTTATCCCTGAGTTTTGAGTGAGAGACGGTCACAGCCCCTTCACCCAATACATCTGAATTACAGATATGGTCCGGGTGATCATGGGAAAGGACGAGATATTTGATTGGAGCTTCGTAACGCCTGGAAAGCTCATTTTTCAACCAGGGAACCGTGCCGGACGGGCAGTGATGGCCATCGACTACGAGAATGCCATCTTTCGTTGCGATATAGGCACCATTTTGATCGTCTGAGCCCCACATATAGACGTGGTCAGAAACCTGGGTAATTGTTCGATTTTCGCCCCACTTGTGGCTCGCCATTTTTTCGATGAAGGCCTGCGGCGGCTTTCTCTGCTCGGCAAATGAATGCAGTGAAACCGCCACCATTAGGGTTATCACCCACTTTGCTGGAAAGCGTTTGAACATGTTTGTTTTCTCTCTTTTTATTAGTTTTATGGTTCCAAAGCTATGCACTGAATTTCGAGGAGAATACTGCCCTATCCCTAATCAGAGCTGTAATGCTGAGACTCCCGCCACCCTATATGACCTTTTTCTGACTCGAGACAGCCTCTCTGGCACCGGTTTTCAGCCTGGTCGCACATGTGCATAGTTATGTAACTCGAGAAACACTCTACCAACAACCAGAAGCCCATTGACTGGCGCCACACGCCAAACTTATGACGGCAGACGCCACTGTGATACGCAGTCGACAGTGGGTTTTGGCCGCGGAGCCACAGGCCCGATTTCAATCAGACTACGAACGGCAAATGGGAATAATTTGTGGAAATTTGTACAGCGCAGATCAGCGCTCTTAGAGAGGAATCACCCCAGAAAAAATTCTCCGGGCTAATATTTTGTATGGAAAGATAAAATGATTTTTCGCTTTGCTGGGGCCTTGCAAAACTTAATCATTCAATTAACTGCGTTAAAACGCTGAGAAATACCAAGCTATTTAGCCATTCATACAGACTACTTTGCACTCGAAAGTGAAGCACTCAATCTACTCTCCGCTTCTTAAGTTCTCTCTGTATTCAACTGGAGTCATCCCCGTCCATCGTTTAAATGCACGATAAATAGACCCCATATCCTGATAGCCCAATCGATATGCCACCTCTGAAATAGATAGGCTTGTATTCTCCATTTCTGAAATCGCATATTCCTTCCTTGCCATATCCACTAACTTCTTGAAGGTTACGCCTTCATTCGCAAGCTGTCGTTGAACGGTTCTCGGAGCTACGTTCAAAGCACTTGCCACAGCATTTATATCAACGACCTTTGCTGGTAATGCGTCGCTAATCGCTCTTTTGACTCTGGGAAAAATCCCCACATCATTGAGCGCTTGCAACTCTTTAAGCGCCATCGACTCATGAAGCTTGTGTATTGATAAATCTGCGCACACCGAAGTAGCATCCAAATATTTGCTTTCATAACAAATATAGCTATTTCTTTCGTTAAATTTTATTTTTGAATTAAAAACAGATTGATACGCAGATGTATCGTCTGGCTCTTCATGATTAAAACCAACCGACGCTAACGGCACGGAGAGACCAAGCAATCCTTTGATATAGCGAACCAAATAAAGAACCCAGAAATCGGTATGGTGTTTATTTGGTTTTGCACCACCTGACAAGTCAGCGAAGACATGGGTTAAATCAGAATCAAATTGAATGTCAATTTTTACTGCATCGCTACTAATTCTTATATAGCGAGACAGATTGTAGAGGGATTCGCGGAGGTTTTTACTTGTCATTGCCGCATAGTCGCCGGCATTAAATGGAATGACAGGGACTTTTTCGGCGAGGTGAAGCCCAAAATGGGGATCGCCACTCAGCTCACCAGCAACCTCCCACATTTTAATCAGTTTTTCATGGGGAATACGCGCTACAGGGTCAGCGAGTTGCTTGGGATCAATGCCTGAGCGCTCCAGAATCTGGGCAGTATCGAGCCCTTCCTGCCCATACATCCGGTAAAGGTATCGGGTGATTACGGCAGTAGATCGCGGCTTGAACGAATCTTGGTTTGAACCTATGTCCGGTTGTTGCCCTTTCCCCACACACACCTCTCAGTATTATTATAAAAATCAATGAGTTAGAGCCTTGATGCCCTTGGAGGTATAACAGAACCGTTTAAGTATGCCCGACTCGATACACGGGGATCAATGCTAAACGGGCAGGAATAACAGTTTTACCCGGCTGTACATTTGGCGATCAATCGACCTCACTTCGAATGGCCGCAATCAAGCAACAGCAGACATCGCCTCTCTGCTGAGATACCTTTGGCTATCACGCCTTCAGCTGACATCGAGCTCAAGGATCGACCATCGACACTGAGGAAAATGCATGAAATTTCTTGCCCGCACCGTAATAGTGCTCATCACTGTGTCATTATGCTTTGTCGCCTATAGTTTCTATGTCTCGCGCCCCGCCGTGGATACTGCTTGGGAACCCACACGCCCTCAGGTCATCGCAGATCCAGCAGCAGCCCTGACATTTGCGCGTACTGGCTCGTCGCTGATCAGGGTCATGCGCCACAACGGTGACACTATCGAAGGAATAGATATTACAGCCGAGCTCGGCGACGCCCGCGATTTGATCGAAGCCTATGCCCAACTAGGGTACGAGGGGCTCGAAAAGGTCACGGGGCCCGAGGTAGTCGTCCCGGTTACCGAATTAACAGTACCTGCGGACTTTCACTACCCTCATGTTGCGGCTGGTACGAATTACTATGAGCACGCTAAAGAGGTATATCTGGACGATCCGCCGTTCTTGTTCCCCAAATTGTCCCAAGCAAGCGCATGGAACCACCCAGTAGACTTCCACCCGCGCCTCGACTTCGAGGCAGAACTCGCCATGGTTCCTCTTTCCGACATTGGCTCTCCTGAAGACCAGGTAGAGTACGCTCTCATACTCTGTAATGACTTCACTGATCGCTGGACCCTACTTCGGCAGCTTGATCTCCGCGCGCCAATGGGCACCACGGGTTTCGCAGCTGGCAAAGGACGCCCCTCTTTCCTCCCCACTGGCTACCTGTTCGTGATCCCGAAGTCGGCTTCGTTCTACCAAACGATTTCCCTTGAACTCGCTGTAAACGGAGAGGCGCGACAGCGCTTTACGGCAGACCAAATGATCCTGAATGTGGATGAAATAGTGCACCAAGCTTTCGCTCAGGCAGCACGTACATTTTTTGATGGCGATGAACAGGTGGAGCTACTCCCAAAACATGTCATACCCCGCGGGACATTGATTCTTACCGGCACAGCTGCCGGCGTGCTATTCAAACCTGCGAATGTGTGGAATCAGGGCTTTTATTTGCAGCGCGGCGACCAGGTGGTCACCAGAGCCACCTTTCTCGGGCACTTGGAAAACCATATCGAATAACGCTTCTAGAGTACCTTGTTGTCCAAGACTGGCGCCCTTCTGCATGTCAGGCAAGGCGATGCTGTTGCCGCCGACGCCGCTGCTCTGCAGTTTGAAGCTGTAGTTGTCCTGAGCAACACTGGTATCAGGGGCGAAGTTCAAGGCCGGCGGTTCTGGGCCTCCTGCTGACCGACACACGGGCCATGATCGCCGCCTGGGATCGCGGAAGTAGCGGAGCGGAAGTGAAAGCAATAGTGGGTTCAGTACATACCGCCAGCGGAACAATAAGCGATACGGACAAGCCTATCGGGCAGTTTGATACTTAATCTGCGCGCGACAGAGGTGCAAAAATGAGGGTCTTACTGATGCGGCCAGGCACGAGATAGCAAATGACCTACGTACCCTCCAAAAGTCCGATCCTGAAACTCTGGAAAACCCTCGGTGGCAATGGTTTTGGCCGCTGGCTGGTGAGCAAGATTGTCTGCTTCAATGCACCCTACTTCAGCTCGATCAAACCGCGCTTCACCCAGATAAAGCCGGGCCTGGTTGAGGTAAAACTGAAAAAACGCCGCGCAGTGCAAAACCACATCAAAACCGTGCACGCCATCGCCATGTGCAACGCCGCGGAACTGGCGGGCGGCGTGTGCCTGGATGTATCCCTAGACGCCAACTTCCGCTGGATTCCGGTGGGCATGACCGTGCAATACCTGAAGATGGCCAAGACCGACTTGCGTGCAGTGTGCAGGGTCGATGACTTCCAATGGGATTCTGCGCAGGATGTGGTGATGCCCGTTAGTGTGTTTGATACCAATGGCGAGGAGGTCTTCCATGCGGACATCACCATGCGGATTTCTCCCAAGAATAAATAAGCCTTGCCGAATGGGCATGTCTGCCTTGGGCAGGCACGGCCCTATACCTATATGGCGAGCTTCAGATCGAACCCACCATAAAAAAGCCCGGTGACGGAATTCCCCAACCAGGCTTTCTCTCACACAGTGATCAAAGTCCGATTGGCACGCAGCAGCCATAACCTTTCGACAAAACTCGCAGCACCAAGAACTACCGAAGAAACATAGTACTAACGTACTTCAACCTTCATTTTCAAACCAAAATTCTACGCGGTAGAATCAATTCCCTTGCCACGATATATAGCCACCTCTATAAGACAAAGGCACCCAAACGGACAGAAATGGACATATAAAATGCCGTTAGCCCCAGCAATCAAAAGCGCTGTCGCAATGAAACTAGAAGAATACGAAGGGCGATATAACCACCTATACCTAGACACCGTGGGTAAGGTTACCGTAGGTATTGGGCACATGATCCCAAACAAATTTGCCATTAGCTCAGTGCCGCTATTTACTGTTTTAAACAACCTGCCTGCCACCCCGGCCACTGCCGCACAGAAACAAGCAGAGTTTGACCAGATCGCAAAACAAAAGCGCAACTATCGCGCCGGCTGGTACAAACAGTTCTGCAAGCTTGTTATGCAAGAAGCCGATATCGATCGGCAAAGAGATCACCACATAGACTCGTTCTACAAAGAGCTGATCGCACTGTACAGTACCAGGAGAGGGTTCCAGAAAGAGTTCGACCAGTTCCCAGCAGCAGCCCAAATAGCGCTTTTTGATATGATCTTCAATCTGGGCGCCACGAAACTTAAAGGGCAATTTATTAAATTCAACGCTGCTATTAAAAGTGAAGATTGGAAAACTGCCGGAATAGAATCCTATCGCCCTCACGTAAGCCCAAGTCGAAACAACTATGTGAATCAACTATTTCTTAGCGCCAACTCTAAATCAGCGACTACACAACCCTGAAAAACAATATGAAATATTTAGCTCTGCTAGCTACGATTTTTCTGGCCGCATGCTCCCCCCGAAATGCTCCAGACATCAATAAGTCTTTAAATGAAGAAGAATTTGCGGGATTGGAAACTATAGGGAATAGCTATGAATCCACCGCGCTAAACTATGAATTGGACGCAAAGGACGGTTCACTAATAAATTTTACATCTTGTTCAGATGTCGAAAACACGCATAAGGAATCCGTAAAAGAGGATCAGTTTCCACTTTTTATAATGCTAGTGCGGAATTGCCAAGCACTAAACTTATTCTTCAAAGGCCAGAATTCATCCGCAACCTTCTTACCAAACATGCTCTCATCGGAGTTCATTCGCAATCTCCCCGCCACATCTATCCCCTACCTAGGTGGAGAAAAACCTACCGAAAGTAATGAGACGATGGAAAAGGCCTACCCTAACCTGAAAACCCAAGAGATAAGCCCCTCAGTATTACAAGTACAACTCGATGACATGGATATCAATTTCACCACACTGGCAAAGGGCGATTTCAATGGTGATGGGATTGAGGACCTCTTGCTGCGACTTGACTGGACAATGACAACAGCATATGGGAAAGGTTACGACCTTTTGTTAATCGAGGCAGATGAGAAAATAATGCGGATAACCAAACGCTGGTGAATGGCAGCTTTTACCGCGCGCCAGCTGCGAGAAGGCTCGCGCCCCCTATAGCTGCCACATGGAGCAGCATCGGATAGACAGCGCAGAGTAGATAGTTTTGGAAACAAAAAAGCCCGCATAAAGCGGGCTTTTTATATATGGTCGGAGTGGCCGGATTTGAACCGACGACCACCACACCCCCGGGGGGAAATTGGCGTGAATTTCAATGAACCCCAGTGAACAAGAAAGAATACCGAAACACCAATAAACCCATATAAATCAACACCTTATAAAGTTCACCATTGTTCACTGCAACCTACCACCCTTCCCACGAGTTCACTCCAATTGGACTTAATATGGACTTAAATTTACTATCCCATCAAAACGGGGGTAGTAATGAAGGCCAAACTCACCAGCAGGACAATCAAGGATCTCGCGCCAGCCGAAAAGGCGTATGAGGTCGTCGATACAGACGTGAAGGGCTTCCTACTCCGGGTCCAGCCCACCGGCCGCATGACCTACTACTATGCCTACCGCACCGCAAGCGGGAGCAAGAAACGCATCAAGATCGGCTCTCACGGTGCCCAACTGACAGTCCAACAAGCCCGAGATCTCGCTACCCGCTATGCGGGCCAGGTGGCCGAAGGCAAAGATATCCAGGAAGAAAAGCAGTCCTCCCGTAAGGCCGCCCGCGCAGCCTCGGAAAAGACGCTAAAGCGATTCACCGAGAACCATTACCGACCCTGGGCCCAGACCAACCTGAAAAGCTCAGATAGGACCATTCAGAGTGTCTACGCCAGTTTTCCCGACCTCCTCGATACCCCTATGGCAGATATCTCTGTTGCCTGGATTGAGCGCTGGCGGGTCCAGCGATTGAAGGATGGCAATAAACCGGCCACTCTCAACCGCCTGGTCAACGCATTACGCTCAATTCTCACCAAGGCCGTAGAGTGGGAAGCCATTGAAGAGCACCCTCTCCGCAAACTCAAAGCACTCCATGTCGATAGCGCCCCCAAAGTCCGCTATCTGAACAGCGACGAAGAAGAGCGCCTCTATAGCGCTCTGGAAGAACGCGACCTTAAGCTCAAGGAAGCCCGAGCGCGAGCGAATGAGCACCGGGCTATTCGTGGCTATGAGCTGATGAGCGACCTTTTCCCATTTACATACGGAGATCGGCTGACACCCTTGGTAACCCTGAGCCTCAAAACCGGGATGCGCCGGGGCGAATTGTTTGACCTGACGTGGGAGAACGTTAACTTCGAGACCAAAGTCATCACTGTTACAGCCGAAACCGCGAAATCGCGGCGCACTCGGCATATTCCACTGGGACCAACAGCCCTAAAGTGCCTTCTCGCATGGAGGCAGCAGGCCTCCCTTCGAACTGGTAGAGTATTTCCGGCAGATGATGGCGGTAGACTCGATAACGTGAATACAGCCTGGCGTAACCTTCTGAAAGCAGCCGACATCAGCAGCTTTCGCTGGCATGACATGCGGCATGACTTTGCCTCGAAGCTAGTAATGAAGGGTGTTCCCTTAAATACAGTCAGGGAGCTTTGTGGCCACTCAGGCCTCGATACCACACTCCGATATGCGCACCTTGCTCCCGACCATAAGGCAGATGCAGTAGCCCTAATTGGGTGAGATACAAAAATTGAGAAACTGATAGTAAATATGAAAACTATGGAACAACTACTACAACGTTCTTTTCATCTCGAAACAGAGATTGCTCGCTTACTCGACCTCCCCATTCCAGCAGACTCTAATCGTATAATCTTGTCGAAAATAATGTGCAGCGTTGCTATCGAACATGCTTCCTCGGCGAAATCACTTATTGGAATCGGCAATAAAACGTCTGGAGTAAGCTTATTTCGACTGCAATACGAGGCACTAGTGAAAGCCATATGGATACTTCACGCAGCACCTGAATCTAAAGTCGACGCCCTATCTGCCCCCCCACACAAACAAACTTTAGCCGATTAAATAAGGAACAGCCCTCTCTTAGCCAGATGCTTGAAGACTTGGCAGCGCCTTCCTCGGAACAGCCCCATGGACAACTACCAGAACATGTACTGCAGAACCTATATGGATTTAAGGACACCTCTTGGAAGCCCCTCTGCTCAATGGTACATGGAGGCGCATTGGCACTACACACTCACGCTGTTGAGTTTCCAGATAAGAAGCTTGAAATTGCCATAAAGCACTCTAACGCGGTTTCCTGCCTTACCGCGAATTTACTGACGGCTATCACTTCAGATAGGGCTTTTGATGACTACACCGCTAAACTGCATATGTCCTTTCCTGACTGCCTCATTTTGCCGGAGACGGCATAACCGCATTCACCTGGAAGCCCGTCGCGCCCCTCTTTTATAGCCAGCATCTGATGTTTAGTCGCCCCCCAAGAGAGAGGGCGATCGCCCCTTCATCTCGGATAAAGGCTCAGTAATCATAGAGTTTCGTATCACCTGCCAATATTTTTTGAAAAAATTTAAAATTTTTTCTACGAGAATTGCCAAATCAAAGTTTCGGTCTAATCGCCGAAGATGAAGCGAAAACGGCAACCGAATTCGGCGAAGTTCGACGCATTGAGCATTTTTTGATCTAAAAATATCTTAACCGAACTAAGCGAACGGCGACCAAACAGCCTCTTCACAGTGAAGCGAACCGCTCTATAGGGTGTGTCCATCGTGACAAACACAGATGGATAGCAATGCCCATGGAGACACAAAACAGCAATCGAGCATTTACCGAGATTGAGGCTGCCAAATACATTGGCATGAGCCGCTCTTACCTCGCCCAAGCTCGCATGGACGGGCGGCGGGATAACCGCACCCCTGCCCCACCCTTTATCAAGATAGGACGTGCCGTCCGGTACTTGCGCGAAGACCTGGATACATGGCTCAACAGCTTTTCAAAGCTGGAACACCTGGGACAGGCCTAGGGTCTCGCCATGGCCATCTCCGACGTCGATGAGGCGCTTGCTATCACTGAAGGCTTCGGGACTCACGAGTGCCGCGCATTCAGGTCTCAGATATTCAAGACACATGAATTCATCTGCCTAGCCCTCGCGCATTACTATAAGCGTATTGCCCTCGCCGACGGGCACGTAAAGGCGAATCAGGCCCTACGGAAGATCCACGGAACCCTGAAACTCGGGAAGTCGTTTGAAGGGCTACATATGACATCCCCAGATGAGGACGTCCGACGTTACGCCGAGCACAAGGCCAAGATGCTTAAAGCCATGTTCTTTAGGGAGAACAAGGCCGGGCGATACAGGAATGGACTTCGCAAGGCGATTAAGAGCGTCGAGAACTGCCAGCTGACCTTTCCCCATCCCGATCCGCTCCAGGCAAGCCAACAAGAGATAATGCCAGCGCTCGCCCGTGTATTCTGCCCCGACTGGTGGCGGCGAGGCGTTCGTGCGCTTCAAGACACTTACCTGGAAGCAGTCCATATCGAGCTCGGTTTGGTCAACAAACGATCAGGCATCTATGCCAGTAACCACGGGGTGAACCGAAAACTCGCTCAATGGAAGCGAAATGAAGCGGTGCTGGCCGCTTTGGAAGCGGTGAACGAGCTAGGCGAAGTCTTCAACTTGCTCGATGTGGCGAAGCGAAGTGTAGCGAACTTGGCCAACCGGCGAAGCGAACTCATGACCCGCATGGCTGGGTTTGAAGCGATCTCCCGCAAGCGTGGTGAGCAAGGCGTATTCCTTACTCTTACCGCCCCCTCCAAGTACCACAGTCACCTGTCCGCCAACTGTAAGCCAAACCCACGGTACAACGGCGCCACTCCAGCCGAAGTCCAGGCGTACTTCAACCAACAGTGGGGCAAGATCCGGGCGAAACTGAAGCGAAGCCAGATCCAGCCATATGGTTTCCGCGTGGTTGAACCGCATCACGACGGTTGCCCGCACTGGCACATGCTCTTGTTCATTGCGCCCGAGCAGGTCAAGGAGGCACTCAGTATCTTCCGCCACTACGCGTTGGAGATAGACGGCAGCGAACCCGGAGCCCAGAAACGACGCTTCACCGTCAAATACATAGATCCGAACAAAGGTACCGCTGCCGGCTATATCGCTAAATACATAGCCAAGAATATCGACGGTGAGCAAGTCGGCGAAGACCTATATGGGCATAACGCGATTGAGAGTGCCATCCGTATCCGAGCCTGGGCGTCTACCTGGAAGATCCGCCAGTTCCAGCAGATCGGCGGCCCTAGCGTGACCGCTTGGCGAGAGTCCCGCAGGCTCGCCCATAGTGAGCATGCGGAAGCTGCTTTGGACTCCATAGATAGCGAGCTTTTAAAAGGACTCATTGAGGCCGCAGATAAAGGAGACTGGGAGACCTTTACCGAACTATCTGGTGGCCCCACTCCAGAACGAGCGAGCCTGCCATTACGGGCACTCCACGTTGCCAAAGAGGGCCTGAGCAAATACGGCCAAGAGGCTCAAAAATTGATCGGCCTTCTATTTCAGGCCAAATCCAGGGTTATCACGCGCTTTCACGAATGGACAGTTCGACCGGTTGCTGAATTCGAAAGTTGCGGAGCGGAAGCGAGAGCTATAGGAGGGGCTAACGCCCCTCCCTTGGAGTTCTGTCAATAACTGTACGTCGGTGCAAGTGCTCCACGGTCTAATGCAAACCAGCAGATACCGTTCAAATAACCATCCCAACAGCATCAAAACGCAAACTGCGTCACAAAATATGGTATAAACAGTCATTGTTAGGAAAGCTTCCTCACACGATAAGAAAAATGAGTCCAGTTCCAGGGAAAATACCATGTTACAAAGTATTTCAGAGTTCCTAGCGAACCCATTAGTTGGCCTGTTGGGTTTCACACTTTCAGCTGTTGCAAGCGCGATTGCAATTTTTCAGGCCGTGGGAAAATCTAAGGCAAATAAGGAAGTTGACCGACTTTCAGCTCAACTGATTCACATATCCAATGAGCACAATGAGCTGAAAGTTAGGACAAACAACCCTGACAATAGAAATAAAATTTCTCAGGGTGATAAATCGCAATATTTCCAAGATAACTCCGGCCCAGTGCACATAGATAATAGAGGCTGATATGGGTGCAGGTGTAGTTTTCGAAAATAACCAAGGTCCAATTACTGTAAAAAATGACAGCCAAGTGGCCCGGGCAACAATTCTAGGAAAACTTATTGAAATAATTGCCACAAGTGATTCGGAGAGAATCGACCTAGATAGAGACCCAGCTGAGATTGAAGTAAAAATCAGTTTCAATGACATCAATAATCATCGCTGGCTGATAGATGAGTATGTTGACAACTCATCTATGGTTGACGAATCAATTTCGCTACTCAATAAGTTAATCAACAACGGTAGTACCAAACTTAAGCGGCAGATGAAGCTTTTCTATTTTTCTGCCCTATCCAATTACAATATATCCACCAGTCCATTCGATCTCCCTAAGTTAAAGTCAAAGTCCGATGACATCGTCAGAGAAGTAATTAACCAAACTACAGAATTTGTGAAATCATCCTCTGATTTAAAAGATGGGTACTTCGATGAGGACATCAATTTTGGCGTCGCGCTAATCGTTAGCTATTCAATAATTGAATGTATTGTTTTGGAAAACCCAAATGATCACGATTGACTCAGACCCCAAAATAAATCCCATATTTATTGGAGCTCGAATTTTAATCAAGCTATCTGAAAGTGACTATACACAGGTAGCCATCGAGGACCTATATGAAGATATAAAATGTGAGTTTGAGGCCTCATATGAAGTATTTACCTACTCACTAGACTGGCTTTACATTATTGGTGCCGTTGACTTAAATGAAAATGGGTTCATAGAGTATGCAACTGATAAAGTTGATAGTTTATAAAAACAAGAAAATATTAAGAGAAGTAAACTTTAAGAAGGGCTTAAACCTAATAATAAACTCCGACTCAAGCCAATCAAAAAGCGGGAACAGCGTCGGCAAGTCGACGCTTTCACGAATTATTGATTACATATTCTTGTCTTCTGGCGAAGATATTTATACCGAACAAGAATTCAAAAAAGTCATCCCCGAAGTCTCGCAGTTTATCAATGAAAATGAAGTTATTGCAGAGCTCACCTTCATTGGATTCGACCAAAGCCGGTACTCTGTCGCACGCACCCTGACAACGAAGCCTCAAAAATCTAACTACTTAATAAATAATGAAATTGTTGAGAAAAGGGAATATACAAAAATAATTGCCTCCCAGGTTTTCGGCTTGAATAGTGAAAAGCCCTCAATCAGGAGTCTAAGCCATAAGTTTATTCGTAATACTCATGAAAAAATGCAAAACACCACCAAGTTTTTGCACGGAAATACAAAACCAGATGTATATGATCAACTATATTTATTTCTATTTGGATTCTCAGGGCTTAGCTTGCTCAAGGAAAAAGGAGAGTTAAACAATAAGATATCAACAAAGAAAAAACATTTAGCCGCGTATAGAAATCCGCACAGGGAAAGCGTTTTGGTTAAAATGATTAAACCCCTGGAGAAAGAAGAGGCTCAACTTAAAAATCGGATTTCATTATTTGACTTCAAGGATGCACAAGAAAAAGATGTAAAAGAACTTGTTAAAATTCAGTCTGAAATATCTGACCTGACAATTGAATACTCATCCGCCACAAATAAAGTCAACTACTTAAGAAAGTCAATTGAAAAACTAAAAGGCAGCGCTACAAACGTAAATGGAAAAGAGCTCTCCGAGGTCTACGCTGACGCAGGCGTATCGGTAAGCGAAAACCTAAAGCGTTCATATGAAGAACTAGTCGTATTTCACAATAAAATCCTGACCAACAAGATAAAAATCATTGAAAAAGAGCTACATTCTTCGATAGAAAAACTGAATCAATTTAAATCAGATATCAACCTCCTTCAAAAATCTGAGTCCAGCATATTTAGAGGCATAAGGGAACCTAGCGCCTTAAAGTCAATAGGCCAGATGTATAATGATTTATCTACAGTTCGAGAAGAAATAGGTAAGGTTCAGGTATTGCTTGAAAAAATTGAAGAAACTAAAAAAATTATCACCAAATTAGAATTCAGAAAAACCGAAGTCGTAGACGAGATTTACAACAACAGAGAAACACTTGATCGAAATGTTGAAATTTTCAACGGATATTTTGGCGATCTAAGTAAGTCATTTTATGGTGAGCGTTATATTTTTGACTTGATATTTGATGCCGAGAAAGAAAAATGTGAATTCGACATTGCGTGTGTAACGCCAAACTCAACCGGAGGAAAAAAGAAAGGGGAGTTGAGCGCATTCGATATGGCGTACATAAATTTCATCAGAAAAAACAAACTGAAACGACCGACCTTCGTTATTCATGACAGCATAGAAGACGTAGACATCAACCAAGTTTATTCTATTTTTAAAAGCTCAGAAAAAATAGAGGGTCAATATATTGTCTCAGTCCTCAACGATAAAATTTCCGGCGAGAAATTCAAGGCCTTCAAAGATCATTCAGTAATCCTCGAACTATCCGAGGACGACAAGTTCTTCAAAATATAGACCCCGAAAATTTGAGTGACCTCCAGGCTAAAGAAATTTTTATGACACCTATGAAAAGAAATAGCTTCTCTGAGCTAGAGCACCTACTCCTTTCAAAGGAGAACGCCCTAGGATTGAACGTTCCAGAATATTCGCTCGAATTGGCAAAAGATTCCGGAAAATCAGGCTGGATGTACCAGAGTAAGAAAAACTTGAGACCAGAAGAAGCGCTGACGTGCTTCTTGGAAGATCATGGTTACACCGTAATGGGCGAAGAGGGTCGACTAATTAAAATGGTTCATTCTTTAATGTGCTTGGTAGCTCATGAAGAACATCAAAATGGCTCAATGACGAGGACCAGCAAGTCAGGAAATAGAACCATACTATTAAGACCATGCTTTGCGATGTCGCCTACTGCAGAATTCACGAAAGAACATTTCCGCTCGATCATTAGCGAAGCCTCGATTGATTCGATTATTGAGTATCTAGAGGACTTCGGCGACCTTTTACGCCGGAAAGACACTATCGGCTTTGACCCAGATGAACTTGACTTGATCTATGGCTTCATTGAGGCAGTAGGCACGCAAAAACTCTTGAACATCTTTGAAGCGGCATCTAACGAAGGGAGCTTTTTCGGTGGTTGGCCCGATATCGTCGCCATAAGAGATAGTATTGCTCATCTTGTAGAGGTAAAAACCACTGACTCCATAACTAAAAAACAAAAGGATTGGATATGTACGTTCAAAAATATTTTGGACATCCCCTATAGCATTATTCGACTCAAGAAAATGAATCAGATTTAAGCAAGAATTTAAATTTAGAAAACCATAAGAAATTGGGGAAAACTCTAAAATCAATCCGGCATTTTCAGACGACTCACAAGAAACTTAAATTACAATACCCAAAGTCATGAAAACTTACGATTTCAAGATTGGTGAAAATTACACAAAGAATGAGATCTACTCAATCTGCAGTGTTCCGCCAAATAAACAAAAAGGAAACTGGAATACTGGCTATACAAATTATGAAGAAGACTGGTTTATTTTCTGCAATATGGGAGTTGCCGGGCGTACGGGCCATGATTATAAGAATAAATTCGTTGGTGATGACCTCTTTTGGTATGGAAAGAATCAATCACATATTGAGCAAGGATCAATCCAATCACTTTTAAGCGACGAAACTAACGTCTACATTTTTTACCGAGAAGAAGATCGATCACCGTTTATTTTTGCCGGCCAGGCTTATGCAAAAGAGTACAAAGACGAAACTCCAGTGCAAATCACATGGGGCTTTAGAAGTGGCACCGACACTCGACCTGACATTTTAGCAGAGGAAGTTTCTGAGCCAGAGAAATACATCGAAGGCAGCACGAAGACTATCTCTATCAATGTTTACGAGCGAAACCCACAGGCGCGGAAAGATTGCCTAAAAGCCCACGGCACCACTTGCTCAGTTTGCAGTTTTGATTTCGAGCGGGAATACGGCGAAATTGGAAAAGGGTTCATCCACGTCCATCATCTACTTCCACTCGCGGAAATCGGTGAAGAGTATGAGCTCAACCCTGTAGAAGACCTAAGGCCTGTGTGCCCAAATTGTCACGCAATGCTGCACAAAAGAAGGCCCGCATACTCTATTGAAGAACTCAAGGTGCTCAGGGAATCGATAGAGAAGCAAGGGAGCAGCCGATAAGATGTATATAGAGCTCCCACTTGGGCCTTCCTCATAAGCAAACGATATTTCAGAGATTGAAATGGGACTAATACTTAAAATTGCCGCTGGAATTCTGCTGGCCGGATTTATCTCCCTTGGTTTAAGGCTAGCGTATGTAAACTACACAGCACACATGGCCCAGCAAGCAATTCAGGAGCAGATCGAAAGGCAAAAAGAAAGAAGAGCAATGCTCGAACGCCAGAGGAAAGAGCAGGCTCAGCTGAAAAAGCAACGCGAGTTAATAGCAGCTCAACGCGCGAAGGAGAAAGCGACAGAGAACGCACTTAGGCTTAAAGCCTGGTTTCATTACTATAAGGCTCCCGAAGGCTGTCACTCCTTCAAGTCAGACCAACACATGGTGGAATGCGTAAGTCACAAAAAACGCGCAAGGCAGGAGTTTGATCGCCTATATAGCCAAGGCCAAATTACTGCAGACTTGAACTCCTAATCAGAGCGAACCAGAGACTTTCTGAGCACCATTTCAACATGCCCTACCCCAGTTGCCTGGTAACACACCCAAGTAGTGTGATCTTTTTCTCTGGACTTAATACGGACTTAAATTTCAGGCACAAAAAAGCCCGCTCAAGTGGCGGGCTTCTAAGCCGTTGATTTACAACGGTTTTATGGTCGGAGTGGCCGGATTTGAACCGACGACCACCACACCCCCAGTGTGGTGCGCTACCAGGCTGCGCTACACTCCGATAAGAGCAAATCAAGCTGCGGGAAAATCGCGTAAGTGCTTGATTTATAAGGGGCATCGCTTGGCGATGAGGCGCAAATCATACCGAAGTACGGAGGGAATGCAAGCCCGTTTTGCGCCTTTTTGACTCTGGATGACTCAGGCATCAATTTCCAGCAAATCCAGCACCCCTTCCAGCTCGGCGATCATCTGTGGGATCACCTGTTGCAGCTGTACGGTCTGTACTTTTTCGGAGCTGCCACTTTCCATCTGCAGGCGTGCGCCGCCGATGGTGTAGCCCTCTTCGTACAGGAGTGCGCGGATCTGGCGGATGAGGATGACATCCTGGTGCTGGTAATAACGTCGGTTTCCTCGACGTTTTACCGGGCTGAGCTGAGGGAATTCCTGTTCCCAGTAGCGCAGTACATGCGGTTTGACTGCACAAAGCTCACTCACTTCACCGATGGTGAAATAGCGTTTTCCCGGGATAACCGGGAGTTCGCTGTTATGACTCGCTTCCAGCATCTTCTTCTACTCGTGCCTTGAGTTTTTGCCCCGGCTTGAAGGTGACTACCCTTCTCGCGGAAATGGGGATTTCTTCACCAGTCTTTGGGTTCCTTCCCGGACGCTGGCTTTTGTCACGCAGGTCGAAATTGCCAAACCCCGACAGCTTGACCTGCTCGTTATTTTCAAGGGCGTTGCGGATTTCCTCGAAGAAATATTCGACGATTTCTTTAGCTTCGCGCTTGTTGAAACCCAGCTCTTCGTACAACTTCTCGGCGAGCCCGGCCTTGGTCAGTGCCTCTGTCATTGGTTCCTGCCCAATAGATTCAGAGACGTCGACTCCCGGTTTTTAAGCCTGGTACCGCTGCGGCTTGTAACCCGGAGGCAGACGCTCTCGGGATACGCTCGTCAACTTGCGTATCCCGGAGCGGACCGGTTTAGCGCAGGCTGGCGTTGTATTTTTGTTCTAGTTCAGAAACAACCGCTTCTACAGCGGCATTGATTTCTTCGTCATTAAGGGTGCGCGAGGGATGCTGAAAGGTCAAGCCCATGGCGACACTTTTTCTATTAAAATCAATGCCTTTGCCCTGATAGACGTCAAAAATGTTGAAGTCCGTCAAATATTCGCCGGCAGCCTTGACCGCCGATTCAGCCAACTGGCCTACCGGGGTCTCAACGTCCGCCAGAATGGCGAGGTCGCGGCGCACTTCCGGGAACTTGGACAGCGGAGCAAATGCGGGGATTACCGCCTGCCCCAATCCGTCCAGGCTGAGCTCGAACAGGAACGCGGCCTTGGGCAAATCAAACGCCTGCTGCAGCTGCGGGTGCAGTGCACCCAGTGTTCCCACCGGTTCGCCGTTACGCAGTACCTGGGCACACTGGCCGGGGTGCAGCGCGGGGTGCTTGGCGGGCGCGAAGGTGAATTCGGCATCGGCGTCGTAGTGCGCCAGCAGCGCCTCTACATCGGCCTTGATATCGTAGAAGTCCACCAGGTCCTTGTTGCCGGTCCAGCCTTCTGGCTGGCGGGTGCCGTAGATCAGGCCCGCAATCATGCGCTCCTGCTTGAGGGCTTCCCCGGCATCGCTGGCGGGTACGAAACGCAGCCCGGTCTCGAACAGGCGCAGGCGGTCCTGCTGGCGGTTCAGGTTGTACTGCAGTGCCTTGACCAGCCCTGCCATCAGGGTGGTGCGCATCACGGAGAGTTCCGCGCTGATCGGGTTCTGCAGGGCCACCGGCTCCACTTCCGGATCGAATTTGGCGGAGGCTTCACGATCGATAAAGCTGAAGGTGATGGCTTCCTGGTAACCGCGCGCCAGCAGGGTCTGCTCCAGGCGTGACTGGGCGACGATGGCTTCGTTGCGCGGCACTATGTCCAGGGAGGCTTTCATGCTCACGCTGGGGATGCGGTTGTAGCCGTATACCCGGGCCAGCTCTTCCAGCAGGTCGGCTTCGATGGCGATATCAAAGCGGAAGCTGGGCACCAGGAAGGTCCAGCCCTCGGCGTCTTCAGACAGTTTCTCAAGGCCCAGGCGGGTGATGATCTCGACGATGTCGCTGTCCGGCATATCAATACCGAGACCGGTCTGTACGCGCGCGCGACGCAGGTTGATTCTGCGCTCTGCGGGCATGGCTTCAGTCACTTCGCGCAGGTGTACCGGGCCCGGCTCACCGCCAACGATATCCAGCAGCAGCTGGGTGGCGCGCTCGATGGCCTTTTCCTGCAGGCGGTAGTCCACGCCGCGCTCGAAGCGGTGGGAGGAATCCGTGTGCAGGCCGTAGGAACGGGCCTTGCCGGCGATGGCCAGCGGGCTGAAGAAGGCGCTCTCCAAGAAGATGTCTTTGGTGGCATCGGTGACGGAGGAATCCAGGCCGCCCATTACACCGGCGATGGCCAGCGGGCCCTTCTCGTCCGCAATCAGCAGAGTATCGGCATTCAGCTCTACTTCCTGCTCATCCAGCAGGGTGAGCTTTTCGCCCTGCTCTGCCATGCGCACCTTGATGCCGCCGGTCAGTTTGGCGAGGTCGAAGGCGTGCATGGGCTGACCCAGCTCCAGCAACACGTAGTTGGTGACATCCACCACCGGATCGATGCTGCGCAGGCCACTGCGACGCAGGCGCTCCTGCATCCACAGCGGGGTTTCCGCATCGATGTTGATGTTGCGGATCACGCGGCCCACGTAGCGCGGACAGGCGTCTTCGGCCATCAGGGATACCGGGAAGCTCTCTTCGATCACCGGTGCGACGGGCTCAATGGCCGGTTCGGTGACCGCACAGCGGTTCAGCACACCCACTTCGCGGGCAATACCGGCCACGCCGAGGCAGTCGGAACGGTTCGGGGTGAGGTCCACTTCGATGGCGCTGTCGTCCAGCAGCAGGTATTCGCGCAGGTCAGTGCCGGTGGGGGCATCGCTGGGCAGCTCCCAGATGCCGTCACTGTCGTCGCCGAGTTCCAGTTCGGTCTGGGCGCACAGCATGCCGAAGCTCTCGACGCCGCGCAGCTTGGCTTTCTTGATTTTGAAATCACCGGGCAGCTTGGCGCCGACCAGTGCAAATGGAATCTTGATGCCGACGCGGGCATTCGGGGCACCGCAGACGACCTGCATGTCGCCTTCCGGGTGGCCCTTCACCTGACACACGCGCAGCTTGTCAGCGTCCGGGTGCTGTTCACAGGCGACGATCTCACCTACCACGACACCGGAAAACGCACCGGCGACCGGCTCTACGGCGTCTACTTCCAGGCCCGCCATGGTGATCTGGTCGGCCAGCTGTTGTGCTGTCAGGTCCGGGTTTACCCACTCCCGCAACCAGGCATTGCTGAATTTCATAATCGTTCTCTAATTCTGAATTCTGTTATGCGCTTTGCGCTGTTCGCCTGCAAGGCAGGCTCCTACCTATGGGATTCGCGTTAGAACTGCTTGAGGAAGCGCAGGTCGTTGTCGAAGAACAGGCGCAGGTCGTTCACGCCGTAGCGCAGCATGGCCATACGCTCTACCCCGAGGCCGAAGGCAAAGCCGGAGTACTTTTCGCTGTCGATATCGCAGGAGGCGAATACGTTCGGGTGCACCATGCCGCAACCGAGGATTTCCAGCCAGCCGGTGCCGGAGCACACGCGACAGCCTTCGCCGCCACAGTTGGTGCACTGGATGTCCGCTTCGGCGGAGGGCTCGGTGAACGGGAAGTAGGACGGGCGGAAACGCACCGGCACATCCGCTTCAAAGAACGCTTTCAGGAACTGGTCGATACAGCCTTTCAGGTGCGCAAAGCTCACGCCCTCGTCGATCACCAGGCCTTCTACCTGATGGAACATCGGCGAGTGGGTGACATCGGAATCACAACGGTACACACGGCCCGGGCAGATGATGCGCAGCGGCGGATTGGTCTTCTCCATGGTGCGGATCTGCACGGAAGAGGTGTGCGTACGCAGTACCGTGGAGGGATCGATATAGAAGGTGTCGTGCATCGCGCGCGCGGGATGGTGCGCGGGAATATTCAGGGCTTCAAAGTTGTAGTAGTCCCCTTCCACTTCCGGCCCCTGCTCTACGGAGAATCCGAGGCGCTGGAAGATTTCCTCAATGCGGCGCAGGGTGCGGGTGATCGGGTGCATGCTGCCCTGATCTTCACCGCGGCCAGGCAAGGTGACGTCGATGGTCTCTTTGGCCAGCTTTTCTTCGATGGCAGCTTTTTCCATCGCTTCGCGGCGGCTGTTGATCGCTGCCTGCACCTGCTGCTTGGCTTCGTTGATTTTGGCCCCCGCTGCCGGGCGCTCTTCCGCAGACAGTTTGCCCAGGCTTTTCAGCAGCGCGGTAATCTGACCTTTTTTCCCCAGGTAATCTACCCGCACCTGGTCCAGAGCCGCGAGGTCGCTGGCGTCTTCTACGAGTGCCAGCGCCTGCTCGGTGAGGGACTGCAATTCTTGCATTGAAACCTTCTCGTTCTGATCGATGAGTGACAATTGGAAGTTTTGGCCGCCCCGGTATCGATAGTACACACCGGGTGCGACAGAATTATTTTTAGCAAAAGCTGATAAAAAAATAGGGAAGAGCCAAACAGCCCTTCCCTATTCTTAAAGCACAAATCCGCCCTTGCGGGCCGATTTATTCTGCAGGCGCTAATTAAGCTGCCAGGGCTGCCTTGGCTTTTTCAACTACGGCAGCAAAAGCGGCTTTATCGTATACCGCCAGATCAGCCAGAACACGGCGATCCAGAGCGATATCCGCCTTTTTCAGGCCGGCAATCAGTCGGCTGTAGCTCAGGCCTTCAGCGCGGGACTGGGCGTTGATACGCGTGATCCACAGAGCGCGGAAGTTACGCTTCTTAACGCGACGGTCGCGGTAAGCGTACTGACCAGCTTTGATGACTGCCTGCTTGGCTACGCGGAATACGCGAGAACGCGCACCGTAATAACCTTTAGCCTGCTTCAGAATTTTCTTGTGACTACGACGCGCCACTACACCACGTTTTACACGGGCCATATCAATATCCTCTTAAAACTTTGCGTTTGCAGCCAATTACTTGGCGCGCAACATACGATCGACCAGGGTGGCATCGGACTTGTTCAAAGTGTTGGTGCCGCGCAGCTGACGCTTACGCTTGGTGGTCATCTTGGTGAGGATGTGGCTCTTGTTAGCGTGCTTGTGCTTGTAGCCCGAAGCGGTCTTCTTGAAGCGCTTGGCAGCGCCAGAATGTACTTTTGCTTTCGGCATTTTGTACTCCAAAGTGAATAATGGCCCATAAATGGGCTTTGTTAATAGGCCACAGGCCTGGGCCTGCGACTGTGCGGGAGTGAGAAGGCAGCCGTCGCCCGATCACTTCCCGAAAAGAAGGTGCAGGGTTACCCCTGCGCCTTACTTTTTCTTTTTACTGGGCGCGATGACCATGATCATCTGACGGCCTTCCATTTTTGGCCGCTGCTCCACAGTACCCAGCTCCTCGAGATCTTTCTCGATGCGCTGCATCATTTCCATCCCCAGCTCCTGGTGGGCCATTTCACGGCCGCGGAAGCGCAGGGATACTTTCGCCTTGTCCCCGGCTTCCAGGAAGCGGGTCAGGTTGCGCAGCTTGATCTGGTAGTCGCCGATATCGGTACCGGGACGGAACTTCATTTCCTTGATCTGCTGCTGCTTTTGTTTCTTTTTAGCCGCATTTTTGGCCTTTTTGGCCTCAAAAATGTGCTTCCCGTAGTCCATGATCTTACAGACGATGGGATCGGAGTCCGAGGCAATTTCAACGAGATCCAGGCTGGCTTTTTGCGCTTCTTCCAGCGCCTCTTCCAGAGAAACAATACCTACCTGTTCACCATCCGCACCAATCAGTCGCAGTTGCGACGCCTCGATCTGATCATTGATACGGGCCTTCTTGGACTTTCCTTTCATATCTCGTTTAATAACACTCGTCTCCGATGATTTATAAAAATGTCTATGAGATGGCTCAGGCGTCAGCGCTCTCGTTAGCACTCTCAATAGACGAACGGCCGCGGCGATCCACATCTTGGCTGAGGAGCTCAAGGAATGACTCGTAAGTCATGGTTCCGAGGTCCTCACCGCTACGTGTCCGCACGGCGACCGTCTGATTTTCCACTTCCTTATCGCCGATCACCAGCAAATAAGGAACACGCTGAAGCGTGTGCTCGCGGATTTTAAAGCCGATCTTCTCGTTTCTCAAGTCAGCTGCAGCACGGAAGCCTTCGGCCCCCAGCTTGGACTCGAGATCACGACAGTAATCGGCCTGTCGGTCAGTGATATTCAGCACTGCCACCTGCTGGGGAGCCAGCCAGGTCGGGAAGGCCCCTTCGTAGTTCTCGATCAGGATACCGATAAAGCGCTCGAAGGACCCGAGGGTCGCGCGGTGCAGCATCACCGGGGTCTGACGGGAACCATCTTCCGCCACATACTGGGCGTCCAGGCGGCCCGGCATGGAGAAGTCCACCTGAATGGTACCGCACTGCCATACACGGCCGAGGCAGTCTTTCAGGGAGAATTCGATCTTGGGCCCGTAGAAGGCGCCCTCACCCGGCAGCTCTTCCCACGGCAGGTCCGCTGCGTTCAGCGCGTCTGCCAGTGCTTTTTCTGCCTTGTCCCAGCTTTCGTCGGAACCGACGCGCTGTTCCGGACGGGTGGAAAGACGGTAGATCACCTCTTCGAAGCCGAAGTCTTTATAGACCGCGTGCAGCAGGTCCATGAATTCGGATACTTCGGACTGGATCTGATCTTCGGTACAGAAGATATGGCCATCGTCCTGCACAAAGCCGCGCACGCGCATCAGGCCGTGCAGGGAACCGGAAGGCTCACTGCGGTGACAGGAGCCGAACTCCGCCAGACGCAGGGGCAGATCGCGGTAGCTGCGCAGGCCCTGGTTGAACACCTGTACGTGACAGGGGCAGTTCATGGGCTTGATGGCAAACTGACGCTCTTCGCTGGTCAGGGTGAACATGTCGTCGCCGAACTTGTCGGCGTGACCGGATTTCTGCCACAGGGAGAAGTCCACCAGCTGCGGGGTCTTGATCTCTTTATAGCCGCGCTCGCGCTGGCGCTCGCGCATGTACTGCTCAACGGTGCTGTATACAGTCCAGCCGTTCGGGTGCCAGAACACCATGCCCGGCGCTTCTTCCTGAATATGGAACAGGTCGAATTTCTTCGCCAGCTTGCGGTGATCGCGCTTCTCTGCCTCGGCGATGCGGTGCAGGTACGCCTTGAGTTCTTTCTTGTTGGACCAGGCGGTACCGTAAACACGGGTCAGCATTTCGTTGTTGGCATCGCCGCGCCAGTAGGCACCGGCCACTTTGGTCAGCTTGAACGCCTTCAACTTGCCGGTAGACGGCACGTGCGGACCACGACACAGGTCTTCGAAGTCTCCCTGACGGTACAGGGAGATATCTTCGTTGGTGGGAATACTGGCGATAATCTCCGCTTTGTATTCCTCGCCCAGTTCGCGGAAATACTTGACCGCGTCATCCCGCGGCAGCAGGCGACGACTGACCGGAATATCTTCCTTGGCCAGCTCTTCCATACGCTTTTCGATCTTCTCGAGATCTTCCGGCGTAAACTGACGCTCGTAAGCGAAGTCGTAATAGAAGCCGTCTTCGATCACCGGGCCAATAGTGACCTGGGCACCGGGGTACAGCTGCTTGACGGCTTGGGCCAGCAGGTGCGCGGTAGAGTGACGGATAATTTCCAGCCCTTCCGGCTGGCGATCGGTCACGATGGCGAGTTCCGCGTCGTGATCGATAACAAAACTGGTATCCACTTCCTTACCGTCGACCACACCTGCCAGGGCAGCTTTCGCCAGGCCGGGACCAATATCATTGGCAACGTCGAATACGGATACGGAATCGGAAAATTCGCGACGGGAACCGTCAGGGAGGGTGACAACAGGCATTGCACTTCCTTATCTATCAGTGGCGATCCCTACGAAAGACCGCATGACTTATGGTGATGGCGGGCTGAAAGCCCGAAGCGAGTCAAATCAGCCTAGCAGAACTAGCGCATTAGAGAAGACTCACGGGAAATTGGTAGACCCGAGCAGATTTGAACTGCTGACCTCTGCCATGTCAAGGCAGCGCTCTAACCAACTGAGCTACGGGTCTAAAGACTGGCAGACTGGGAACATTCAATAAGACAGGCCCCGCTGCAGAGGACGCGAACTTTAGCACCAGCTTTTGGCCATTTCAACACGCTTTGAAGAAATTATTTTCCCGCCATTTCCCGCTTGTGAGAGCATCCCTCCAGAGCAGGTAATAAGGGCGAAGTTTCTTGCGCCGCAATTACCCGCCTCAGCGGGTACCGAGTAGACCGACCGTCCACCCGTATGGCTTAATGTGGCTTCCCCCGGAATGAACCGCAGGCGATTCATGCTCTCCCAAATGGCAGTCAAAACAGTCTGGCTAAAGCTACGCACTCATCGCGTCGGCCTGCTGTCACCTGCCTGAATTTCACCAGTCACGAACGACAACAGCCGCGCCGCAAGGCCCTGGTTGTTCGTCAAACCCTCCGGCCTTAAGGCGCCAATCAAGTAGTAAGGCACAAGGCCATGGAAAATACCCAATCCTCCACGAACACTAACGGTTTCCTGCTCGCGCTCGGCGCAGCTGCCCTCTTCTCCATCAAAGCCATCTTTATTAAGCTGGCCTACCGCCACGGCGTGGACGTGGAGACATTCATCCTGCTACGTATGGCACTGGCGCTGCCGTTTTACGTGGCAATTCTTATGTTGCTGAAGCGACAGCAGGCGTGGCGCCCGGTCAGCCGCCGCAATCTTCTGCTCACGGTGATCCTGGGGCTCTGTAGCTATTACCTGGCGAGCTATCTCGACCTGCAGGGATTGCGCTACATCAGCGCCAACTTTGAGCGCCTGATCATCTACCTCTACCCCACCCTGGTGCTGTTCCTGGGCTGGTGTTTTCTCGGTAAGCGGATATCCATCCCGCAGCTGCTGTGCATCCTGGGTGCCTACGCGGGCATTTTGCTGATCTACTGGCAGGACCAGAATTTCAGCACCGGCGCTCTGCCCCCGACCTGGGTCAACCTGGATGCAATCAGCTGGGGCGCACTGCTGACCTTCGGCAGCGCACTCAGCTTTTCCATTTATGTGGCATTCAGTGAGGGTGTGATCCGCCAGCTCGGCAGCCGTCAATTTACCGCGCTGGCGATGATGGTAGCGAGTGCAGCGATCGCATTGCACTTTGCGGTACAGGCCGACTGGGGCCGGCTCCATCAGCCGTGGCCGGTCTATGGCTACGCGCTGACGGTCGCCTTCGTGTGCACGGTCGTGCCGTCACTGATGATGAGTGCAGCCATCCAACAGATCGGCTCGGCCAGCACCGGCGCAATCGGCACCTCAGGCCCGGTAATCACCCTGATAGCGGCGGCACTGGTATTGGGCGAACCCTTCTCCGTTTACCATTTTGCGGGAATGGCGATCATTCTCGGCAGCCTGCTGGCGATGAAAAAGGTCAATGGGATAAAGACCGTACCGGTGGCGACGGCGGAAATACCGCAAAAACCGGAAGCCCAGTCCCGCTAGCCCAGTACCGCCAGCGCCTTATTCATCCCCGCTCTGGGGCACCGCGACGCAACCCCGCGCGCGGTCGCCCCATTTCCGCCCGCTCTCCCGGCCAATTCCGGAATATTCCCCACACCCCTCATCGGCACACCCCAGTTTTGGGCAAAGCCGCGCCCCGCTCTGGCTCACAGGCACTGGCACGGTGCTTGCAAATTTATAGGGGTAAATTGACAAAAAATAAAACGGGGACCCATGGATGACGGCAATTGAACAACCTGCACCCCACCTCTACGATGAGATGCTGTGTAGCGACGGCGTTCACGAGCACTACCAGGCCTACCTGCAGTGGCTCGAGAATACGCCGGACGCCACCCTGGAACAGAAACGCCGCGAGGCCGATACCCTGTTCCGACGATTCGGAATCACCTTCAATGTCTACGGGGAAGAAGAAGGTACCGAACGCCTGATTCCCTTCGACCTGATCCCCCGTATTATCCCCGCCTCCGAGTGGACCCATCTTGAACTCGGGCTGCGCCAGCGGGTTACCGCCCTGAACCGTTTCCTGCACGATATTTACCACGACCAGGAAATTCTCCGCGCGGGCATCATTCCCGCCGACCAGGTTCTGACCAACCAGCAATTCCAGGTGGCGATGCTCGGCGTCGACCTGCCCGGGCACAATTACATCCCCATCACCGGCGTCGACCTGATTCGCGACAACAACGGCGAGTACTTTGTACTGGAAGACAACCTGCGTACCCCGTCCGGCGTTTCCTACATGCTGGAAAACCGCAAGATGATGATGCGCCTGTTCCCGGAACTGTTTCTGGCGCAAAGCGTGGCACCGGTAGAACACTACCCCAACCTGCTGCTGGAAACCCTGCAGGGCGCCAGCGATGCAGACAATCCTTGCGTGGTGGTACTCACCCCGGGACGTTACAACAGCGCCTTTTTTGAGCACGCCTTTCTCGCGCAGCAGATGGGCGTCCCCCTGGTGGAGGGCGCAGACCTGTTCGTGCGCAACGGCTGTGTTTACATGCGCACCACTACCGGCCCGCGTCAGGTGCATGTGATTTACCGCCGCATCGACGATGCGTTTCTCGATCCACTGGCCTTTGATCCCAGCTCCATGCTCGGCGTACCGGGACTGCTCACCGCCTACCGCGACGGCAATGTCATTCTCGCCAACGCCCTGGGCACGGGGGTCGCCGATGACAAATCCATTTACCCCTACGTGCCGGACATGATCCGCTTTTATCTGGACGAGGAACCCATCCTCAATAATGTACCGACCTGGGTATGCCGCAAGGAAGAGGATCTGGCCTATGTGCTGGAGCACCTTGAGGAACTGGTGGTGAAGGAAGTGCACGGCGCCGGCGGCTACGGCATGCTGATCGGCCCCAAGGCAGACCGAGAGGAAGTGGACACTTTCCGCCAGCTGTTGCGCAACAACCCGGCCAATTACATCGCGCAACCGACCCTGTGCCTGTCCACCTGCCCGACCATGGTGAACGAGGGAATCGCACCGCGACATATCGACCTGCGGCCATTTGTGTTGAGCGGCAATGAAATAAAACTGGTGCCCGGCGGGCTCACCCGGGTGGCGCTGCGCGAGGGCTCCCTGGTGGTCAACTCCTCCCAGGGCGGCGGCACCAAAGACACCTGGGTACTGGAGGGCGCCCCATGCTGAGCCGCACCGCAAACAGTATTTACTGGATGGCCCGCAGCCTGGAGCGCGCGGAAAACCTCACCCGTCTGCTGGATGTCAGCCACAACATGTCGCTGATGCCGAACTCCAAGGGCGGCCAACAGGAGCTGCTGGCACCGCTGACCATCACCGGCCGCCTGGATCAGTTCCGCGAAACCTATCCGCAGCTAAATGCCGAAGCATTGCTGGAATTCTTCCTGTTCGACGAAAGCAATGACGGCTCCATATTCAGCAGCATTCGATCCGCCCGCGACAACGCCCACAGCGTGCGCGACAAACTTTCCTCAGAGGCCTGGGAAAGTATCAATGCAACCTGGCTGGAGCTGCGGCACCGCCGCCAGCGCGGCATCAACCACGAGGGCGTAAAAAGCCTGATCGACTGGATCAAGCAGCGCTCCCACGAATTCCGCGGCGCCGCCTACGGCACCATGCTGCATAACAATGTCTTCCACTTCATGCGCCTGGGGACCTTCATCGAACGGGCGGACAATACCGCGCGCATCCTGCGGGTAAAACTCGAGGTGATGGAATCGCAGCACAACAGCAATCACGCCATCGACTTCTACCAGTGGAATGCCCTGCTACAGAGCCTCGGTGCCTACGAGGCCTACCACGATAAATACACCGGCGGGCTCACCACCCGCAATGTTACCGAGCTGCTAATTCTCTCCGCGGAACTGCCGCGCTCCCTGCGCTACTGCATTGGTGCGCTGATGAGCCAGCTGATTGCCATTGAGGGGGATCAGGGCCAGGCAGCCAAACGTCTGTGCGCCGAGTTGCATGCACGCCTGGAGTATGGCGAGGTGGAGTTCATCATCCGATTCGGGCTGAACGACTACCTGAACGACCTGCTGCGGCGTATTCACGCCATCGGCGACGAGATTCACCGCAGTTACTGGGAGGGCGCATGAAGCTCAGCATTGACCATGTCACCGACTTCACCTACGACACCGAAGTCACCCACAGCATCCAGTATCTGCGACTGACACCCCAGCCCTCCGCCGGACAGCAAATCCTGCAATGGCACCTGGACGCACCGGGCAGCGTGCACCGCACCCTGGATACTTACGGCAACATTCTGCACGTATGCACCGTGGACCAGCCACACCAGGGCATCACCATTCGCGCCCAGGGCACCGCGGAGATCGGTGAAGACGAGCAACCGGAACGTGAAAACCGGATACCGCCGGAGGTTTTCTTGCGCACCTCCCCGCTCACCGAACCCAGCGATGCCATGCGGGAATTCGCGCGGGGCTTTCGTCCTGCAGGCACGCAGGCGCAAGCGGGCCGGCACCAGCTGATTGAATTGATGTCCGCGCTACTGGAGCGCATCCCCTATCGCAGCGGTATGACCCACGCTCAAAGCAGCGCGGCCGACGCCTTCGCCCAGGGGTTCGGGGTGTGCCAGGATCACAGCCATATCTTTATCGCCTGCTGTCGCTGGCTGGGTATTCCCGCGCGCTATGTCAGTGGCTATGTTCACGCCGGAGACGACCAGCATATTGCCAGCCACGCCTGGGCCGAGGCGTGGGTGCAAGATGCCTGGTACAGCTTTGATGTGAGCAACGGGCTTTCGGCCACCAACCACCACCTGAAACTGGCCCACGGCATCGATTATCTGGATGCGTCACCGGTACGCGGGATTCGCTGGGGTGGCGGCGCGGAAAGCATGCGCGCCTATGCCCTGGTAGACCAGGTGGATCGCCGCACGGCGGAAGAGCAAGCGCAGCAGTGAGCAGACTCATGACAAGCTCCCCGGCTGGTGCTACCTTTCCTGCGCACAACACGCGCACAGGATTGCCATGACGTACTGTATTGCCATGCGATTAAACGAGGGACTGGTCTTTACCTCAGACACCCGCACCAACGCCGGTGTCGACCAGGTTGCCAGCTTTCGCAAAATGCACCTTTTCCAGCAGTCGGGGGAACGCTGCTTTACCCTGCTTACCTCCGGCAACCTCGCCACGTCCCAGAACCTGATCAGCCGCCTGCAGATCCAGATCGAAGAAAAGGAGGAGCCTAACCTGTTTACCGTCGGCAGCCTGTTTCGCGCCGCGGAACTCATCGGCGAACAGGTGAAGTCGATTATTTCTCACAATGCCCAGGGACAGCAGAATGCCGGCGTGGACTTTGGCAGCCACGTCCTGTTCGGCGGACAGATTCGCGGCGAGGCGCCACGCCTGTTCCATATCTACCCCGAGGGGAACTTCATCGAGGCCACCGAAGATACCCCCTATCTGCAGATTGGCGAGAGCAAATACGGCAAGCCCATCTTGGACCGGATCATCCACTACGATACCGGCCTGAACCAGGCGGTAAAATGCGCCCTGATCTCCTTCGACTCGACCATGCACTCGAATTTATCGGTGGGTATGCCGCTGGATATTGCCGTGTATCGCAATGACGCGCTGGAACTCAGCATGGAGCGGATCGAAGCGGACGATGATTATTTCAACCGCCTGCGGCAGTCATGGAGTGCCGGCATCAAGCTGCTGTTTGACGATATGCCGTGAGTGCAGGCCAAACCAGAACGCGCAGGCGCATGCGCCTGCCGCCCAGTCAGATTCTCAATCACTCTGCAGCGCATCGATGGGATTGAGGCGCGAAGCCTTGATTGCCGGATACACCCCGAATAGCAGGCCGATGGCCGCACATACACTGAATGACAGCAGTATCCCGCTCAGCGACCAGGACACGGCCCATCCCGCATAAAGCGCGATCACTTCCGACAGCAACACGCCGAACAGAATACCCAGCAAGCCGCCGAGAATGGCAATGGTGAAGCTTTCGATCAGGTACTGACTGCGGATATCCCGTCGTGTGGCACCTACGGCCCGCAGCAGGCCAATTTCGCTGGTGCGCTCGAGAACCGTGGCGAGCATGATATTCATAATGCCGATACCCCCGACCAGCAGGGAGATGCCGGCAACACAGGACATCACGATATTGAAGATGGCCTGGGTCTCCATCTTCTGTGCCATCAGTGCCGCCGGCACCACCATGGTGAAATCCTTGACGCTGTTGTGACGGCGATTGAGCAGATGGGCAATGGCCCGCGCCGCCTCACCGGCATCGGTGCCGTCCACCAGCCTGAATTTCAATTCGGTCACTTCCGCGGCGAGCGGTTCACCGGGGAAGCGCTGCATCGCGGCGGACAGGGGAATAAATACCTGATCCTGCTCCGCGCCGAGACGCACCCCCTCAAATTCAGAACCTGCCACAAACGGCGAGTCGAGCACACCGACGACGGTAAACCAGAGCTGATTGATCTTGATCCGCTCCCCCAGCGCAGAGCGCCCGGGGAACAGTTGCCGCGCTACCGACTCCCCCAGCACCGCCACCTGGGCGAAATACTGCTCATCTTCGGGTTCAATCAAGCGACCGGCAGCGAGCTCAAACGGAGACATGCGGAAATACGCGGGACTGACGCCGGTAGCCGCGGCCTCGCTTTTTCCAAAACGGCTATAAAGAGCGTAGGTTTCCAGGGATTTCTGGGCCGCGAAGGCCTCGACAAAATTCAGGGTAGCCAGCACCGCCTCGCCGTCGCGCAGGCTGAGACCCGCGGACTGCTTGCGCTGTTCGAACAGCTCCTCCTTCTCCAGCTCCGGCCCCTGCACAATCAGGTTGTTGAGACCCATTGTCTCGATCATGCGCAGGGCTTCGCGCTCGGCGCCCTTGCCGATATTGAGCATGGCGATTACCGCACCGACGCCAAAGATCATGCCCAGCAGAGTCAACAGGGTACGCAGCTTGTGCTGGGAAAGTTCTGCCAACGCTTCACGAAAACTGGTCAGCAGCGCACCGCGGCCACGGGACAGCTTGAACAGCGCAACAAACTGTGCAAACCGGGAACTACCAAACGCCCCTACCGCGTTGTCTTGCGCGCTCATGTATCTGCCTCCTGCGACATCCGGCCTGCCGGAGATACCTCGTAGAGGGAAATCCGTTCACCGGGCTCGAGGCCTTCGGTGATTTCAATGTGCGTGGGGGTCACCTGCCCTGTGGTGACATTGCGACGCTGGAAGCGCCCATCGCGGTAGAGATAGACAAAGGCACCCGCGCCATCCCGGAACAGACTCTGCGCCGGGATTTCCAGGCGCGGACTGGCATCCACCACCAGGATCTGCGCGCGCACGTCGCGATCGAGTTTGAATTGCCGGGGAAACTGCTCATCAAACGCCGCCATTACCTGATAGTATTTTTGAGGATTGCCCCGCTCGATGGTCGAGGGCGCCGCGCTGACAGTTTTCACTTTGGCGGCGAAGCGCTTTGCGGGATCCGTCTCGAACCACACGCTCACCGCCTGCCCTTCCGCGAGACCAATCGCCTCGCGCTCTGCTACCTGCAGCTTTGCCTGCATCACGCTGGTATCCGGCAGGTCGGCAACCTTGTGCCCCGGCCACACTTGACCACCCACCTTGGGTTTGTCCCCGCGCCAGTTGGCGGCATAGGTCAAGATGCCATCATGGGGCGCCACAATTTCCAGCTCTGACAGCCCCTCCTGCAAACGCCCTATCTGCGCGCTGTGCTTTTGTTGTGCCACTGCGAGCACGGCCAGCTCGCCCTCGGCACCGGTCGCGAAGCGCTCGCTTTTCCAGTCCAGGTAATCCAGTTTCGATTGCAGGTAGCGGGTATCCAGCTGCTCCTCCAGGATCTCCAGGCGCGACTTGAGTCGATCATCGTCCACGGAAAAACGCTCGGCAAAGCCCTTTTCGACCGCCACCTGGTCAATATCCGCGAGAATCGCCACCTGCTCGGTATCCAGCAGGCCACGCTTTTCCCGCAGGTCTTCTTCTGCCTGGGTCAACTCACTTGCCGCGTAGCTCTGGCGGCGACGCATCGACTCGCCATCAAAACGGGCAATCACATCGCCCTTTTTCACCAGCGAATACTCCGGCGCAAGCCAGGCAATGAATTTCGGCGGCCCCGATGACGGTGCCTGAATGGCGGTGGCGGACTCCGCTTGCAGCTCACCCCGCGCGGGCACCAGCCCTGCCCTTTCGATGTACTGAACTTCGAAAAGCAGCGGTTCCGACTGTTTTTCTGCGCAGGCGCCAAGCACCGTGGACAGACACAAAAGCAGGATACTTAACGAGGATTTTGACTTCACAGCACCTCCTCCGCCGACGCCAGCTTTTTCCCCGCGGGATCGCCAAGGGACAGGGATGCAGTCATGCCGGGTTTCAATGACGAGCCTCCAGTTTCCTCAAGCCCCACCAGCAGATCGACTACCCGGCGCCGGTCACCGGTGGCGCGGTCGCGCACTACCCTTCCAAGCTCCAGAATCTCGCCGCGCAAGGTAACCGCTTCCGCACCATCGATGGCCACGGCTACGCCTGTACCGATACTCAGGTATGCCTTGTCTACCTCATCGGCCTGCGCGCGTACCCGCATCTGACTGAGATCGGAAATCTGCAGCACTGGCTGACCAAATCGAACCGATTCACCCGCCGAGGGCTTTTCCCCCTTCCAGTTGGCGACATACTGCACCAGGCCCGAGATAGACGCTTTGACCTTGAGCTTTTCCACTTCGGACTCGAGCACCGCCACTTCCCCTTCGGAGCGCGCGACCTTATGCCTGGCCATGGAGATACGCAGCTCACCCGTGCGCTTGTGCATTTCCGCGAGCTTGCGAGCCAGGGTCAGGTCGTTGCGGGCAATTTCAAAATCAATTGCGGCTTTTTCCCGTTCGATTCTCGACATGGACTGATCGAGGATCTTGGCTCGGCGCTCCGCTTTTTCGAACTCCGCGCGCTTTTCCTCGATCGCCAGAATATCGTCTTTTGCGGTCTGCTTTTCCTTGAGCAGAGTATTGTTGAGTTCACTGCGCCACTGCTTGAGTTCGGACTTCTTTTCGATCAGCCGTTCGCGCACCGCCTTGTCATCGAACGCGACCACTACCTCACCCTCTTCTACATGACTGTTCTCGGGCGCCATGCGCTTGATGCTGTACTGCCACATGCGGTCGATCGCAGGTGGCGCCACCATGACCGAGCGCGCCGATTCCAGCTCTCCTGCAATCGGCAGTATCGACGTGCGCGCCGACCGATGCGTAGTTTCCGTGATTTCCTCGCCACTACAGGCGGTGAGCAGTAAGGTGAGTAACGCGGCCATCTTTTTCATTGGGCTGCCCCCGCAAATTCAATGCGCGCACCCATGCCCGGCAGCAGTTCAACCTCTGGCATTTCGATGAATTTGAATACCAGGCGATAATAAAGTCCCGGCCCCAACTGCTGTCGTTTTTGCGGCTGCGTAGAAACTTCGGCAAGCCGTGTGGGAATACGGCGTTCCAGATAAGCATCAAATACCAGCTCGGCTTCCTGCCCGCTTTGTACCCGGTCTGCGTCCACCTCATGCAGCCAGGCTTCAACGTACAGGTCGCTCAGGGAAGGGATTTCCGCAATCAACCAACCCGGTTGGGCCGTCATCCCCACAAATACCCGCTCACCGGTCCAGGGATGTTTGCCGTACAGAACCGGACCCGATCGCTCGGCACGCAGGGACATGGACGCAAGCTGTGCGCGCTTGTGCTCGAGCCGGGTCTGCGAAGTGGCAATTTTGGCCCGCTGCTTTGTCGCCGCCACTTCGCGGGTCAGCTCAGCCTGCGCCAACTCCTTGCGCGCCTTGCGCACCGCGGACTCGGCTTCCTTCTTGGCCACCTGGTAGGACTCGAACTCGTAGGCACTCAGGTACTGCTCGGGTACCGCGGCATCGATAGCGGCCTTTTTCAGCAATAGCTCCGCACGCTTTAAGGCAAACTTCTTCTCCAGCACGTCCTGCTCGAACTTGCTGTCGTCTTTCTTCAGCTTTTCCTCGGCAGTTTCCAGGGCCACCATTTCCGAATCGATTTCCCCCTGAATGGTCGCGCCGTCAAACACGGCAACAATCTCGCCGGGTTTTGCCACCTGCCCCTCTGGCATCAACCACTGTACTTCCACTCGCCAGTTATCGGTCATGGGCGACATAAACGACTGGCTTTCTTCCGCCCGCAACTCTCCGCTTAGCAGCAGCGGCGCTTGCAGGGCCATCACCGGGTTTGCCGCGAACAGCAGTCCAAGCAGCGCTATACGGTACATTTTGAATCCTCCACCACTTCGCCATCGCTCATCCGGATAATGCGCTGTGCGCGGCTAGCCACTTCCTGCTCGTGGGTCACCATCACAATGGTCTGGCCTTCGCTGTGCAGGGCGCAAAGCAGTTCGAGAATTTCTTCGGAGGTTTTGCTGTCGAGGTTGCCGGTGGGTTCGTCGGCAAAAATGACCTTGGGACGATTGATCAGCGCCCGTGCGATGGCCACACGCTGACGCTGACCACCGGACATTTCAAAGGGACGATGGTCAATACGGTGGCCGAGCCCCACCCGGGTAAGCATTTCGGCGGCGCGTGTACCGGCATCCTCAGCGCCGCTTGCGTCGGCAAATCTCAGCGGCAACATGACATTCTGCTGAGCGGTAAGACGCGGTAACAGGTGAAAGGTCTGGAAGATAAAGCCGATATGGCGATTGCGGATAGCGGAGAGGGATTCGTCGTCGAAACTGGAAACTTCGCGGCCGTCGAGCCAGTACTGGCCGGCGGTCTGCTGATCCAGACAGCCCAGGATGTTCATCAGCGTCGACTTGCCGGACCCGGACGAACCCATCACAGCGACAAATTCATTCTTTTCAATATGCAGGGAAACATCGCGCAGCGCCGTCACTTTGGCATCGCCGTCGCCATACTCCCTGCGCAACTCTTTTATTCTTATCACGCGCCAGTCCGTTGTCAGCCGGCAAAGGCCGGCTTATGTAATACGATATTTACATACCGTTGCAGGTTACCGAATCCCCCCAGACGACGCAATCTGTGTCCACCTACTGCTGCTCCTTGAGCTGGGTGATCTCGTCGCGCAGTTTCGCCGCAGCTTCAAACTCGAGATTCTTGGCGTGCTGGTACATCTGCTCTTCCAGCTCTTCGATCCTGGCCCAGCGCTGCTGATCGGTGAGCGGCTTCTGGTCGGCTTTATAGGTACCGCCTTTCTCCGCCACTTTGCGACGGCCACGGCCCGGAACGCCCGGAGCGATGGCGCCCTCCATAATATCGGCAACGCTTTTAAAGATACCTTTCGGGGTAATACCGTGCTCCTTGTTGTGCTCCAGCTGTTTTTCCCGACGACGCTGGGTTTCATCCAGCGCCCGCTGCATGGAATCCGTAATCTTGTCCGCGTACAGGATTGCTCGGCCCTCAAGGTTACGGGCGGCGCGACCAATGGTCTGAATCAGGGAGCGGTCCGAGCGGAGGAAGCCCTCCTTGTCGGCATCGAAAATAGCGACCAGGGAAACCTCGGGCATATCCAGGCCCTCTCGCAACAGGTTGATCCCCACCAGCACATCGAACTCACCAATACGCAGGTCGCGGATGATTTCCACCCGCTCTACGGTGTCGATATCCGAGTGCAGGTAGCGCACACGTACGCCGTTGTCGCTCAGGTACTCGGTCAAATCTTCCGCCATGCGTTTGGTCAGCACGGTAATCAATACACGCTGCCCCGCATCCACACACCGATGGATTTCGGAAAGTGTATCGTCCACCTGTGTAGCCGCCGGACGCACCTCCACGATGGGGTCAACCAGGCCGGTGGGACGCACCACCTGCTCAACCACAGCCCCGGCGTGCTCCGCCTCGTATTTGCCCGGCGTCGCGGATACAAAGATCGTCTGCGGCGACAGGTTCTCCCACTCCTCAAACTTGAGCGGGCGATTATCCAGTGCCGACGGCAGGCGGAATCCGTACTCCACCAGGGTCTCTTTGCGCGAGCGGTCGCCGCGGTACATACCGCCGATCTGCGGCACGGTCACGTGACTCTCGTCGATGATCAGCAAGGCATCGTGCGGCAGGTAATCGAACAGCGTGGGCGGTGGCTGGCCCACGTCGCGCCCGGAGAGATAGCGCGAATAGTTTTCCACCCCGTTGCAGTAGCCCAGCTCCTGCATCATCTCCAGGTCGTAACGGGTGCGCTGCTCAAGGCGCTGCGCTTCCAGCAGTTTGTTGTTGTCGCGCAGCTGTTCGAGGCGCTCCTTGAGCTCGTCCTTGATCTGGTCGATGGCCTTGACGATGGTTTCCCGCGGCGTCACATAGTGGGACTTGGGGAAAATCGTGATCCGCGGCACCTTGTGTAGCACCTCCCCGGTCAACGGGTCGAACAGGGTGATCTCTTCTATTTCCTCATCGAACAAGGACAGACGCACCGCCTCCATATCCGAGTCGGCGGGGTAAATATCGATAATGTCCCCGCGTACCCGGTAGGTCGCACGGCGGAAATCGGCGTCGTTGCGGGTGTACTGCAGCTCTGCCAGGCGGCGCAGGATGGTGCGCTGATCGACGATATCGCCGCGATCCAGGTGCAGCACCATTTTCAGGTATTTGTCCGGATCGCCGAGACCATAGATGGCGGACACCGTCGCCACCACGATCACATCCTTGCGCTCGATCAGCGCCTTGGTGGCGGACAGACGCATCTGCTCGATATGCTCGTTGACCGAGGCATCCTTCTCGATAAAGGTATCCGACGACGGCACATAGGCTTCCGGCTGGTAGTAGTCGTAGTAGGAAACAAAGTACTCCACGGCGTTGCGCGGGAAGAACTCCTTGAGCTCGCCGTAGAGCTGCGCCGCGAGGGTCTTGTTGTGGGCCATGACAATAGCGGGCCGCTGCACCTGGGCAATGACATTGGCCATGGTGAAGGTCTTGCCCGACCCGGTCACACCCAGCAGGGTTTGGTGCGCGAGACCGTCGCCGATGCCTTCTACCAGCGCCTCGATTGCGGCTGGCTGGTCACCGGCCGGCTCGTACTTGCTCACCACTTCAAATGGTCGCGATTCCATATACCCTACTCACTCATAAGCTCTGCACGCGCGGCGCGCGCATCCAAGAAGGAAATTGTAGGCGGATGACCACCACGGCGACAAATCTCGCCACCTCGGTCACAAGCATCGGCGAGAAAATAAACACTGCAAAATCAAAGAGTTATTTTTAAATAAAGGGGTTGACCTACTCTGGGGTGCTCTATAAGATACGCGCCATCTGACCGGGACGACTTTTTCCGGACCGATCAGACACAGTTCCGCCTTAGCTCAGTTGGTAGAGCAAATGACTGTTAATCATTGGGTCGCTGGTTCGAGCCCAGCAGGCGGAGCCAAATTCAAAAACCCCGCAGCCGGCAATGGCTACGGGGTTTTTATTTAGAGCTATGCTCTATTCGGGCGTCCTCACCAACAGGCCCCACCCCAAAATTCCGCCTTAGCTCAGTTGGTAGAGCAAATGACTGTTAATCATTGGGTCGCTGGTTCGAGCCCAGCAGGCGGAGCCAAATAAAGAAACCCCGCACCTGAAAAGGTTGCGGGGTTTTTTATTACCCGATTTTCTTGCACAGCGGGCTTACCGCCAAAAAATAAAAAGCCCCGCGCGACGCACAGGGCTTCTGTCAGCTTTCCGGGCGCTCAGACCTATCACCCCGCACAGCCAGAATCACACCTCAGGCATCTCCCCGGTCAGGCGACGCACTCTGCTGCGGCCACCGGTCGGCAGCTGCTTCACTTCCGCACCGCGCTCGGCCGCAATCGTCGGCAGGCCCCGCTCTGCGGCCGTGGCGATGGACTGATTCCAGACCACGTCGATCAGCTCCTGTTTCGGCGCATAGTCTTTCACCGCCTCAACCAGGATGCGATGGACACTTTCCGCGTCCTGACGGGCGCAGGCTTCACGCAGCTCACCAATAAACAACTGCAACTGGTCGCTGGACAGGCGCTCTTCTTCTGCCCGCATGATCATCGGATGATCAGTGCCCGCAACCTTATCTCCCAGCAACAACTCTTCGTAGAGTTTTTCCCCGGGGCGCAATCCGGTGATCTGGATTTCGATGTCCCCATCCGGATTGGCGTCGTCGCGTACGGTGTGCCCCATAATCTGGATCAGGCGCCGGGCGATATCCAGAATACGCACCGGCTCTCCCATATCGAGGACGAAAACCTCGCCTTTGCGCCCCATGCTACCCGCCTGCAGCACCAGCTGTGCAGCTTCCGGAATAGTCATAAAGAATCGGGTTACTTTGGGGTGGGTCACCGTTACCGGGCCACCGGCATTGATCTGGTCGGTAAACAGGGGGATAACCGAACCCGATGAGCCGAGTACATTGCCAAAGCGCACCATGCACACCCGGGTGCGGCCAAAGCGCCGCCCGAAATCCTGGCAGATCAGTTCTGCCAGGCGCTTGGTTGCCCCCATCACGTTGGTGGGGCGCACCGCCTTGTCAGTGGAGACCAGCACAAACTGCTCAACGCCTGAGGCCTCGGCAGCCTCCAGTACAGACAGCGTGCCCAGGACGTTGTTCTCGGCGCCCACTGCGACGTTCTGCTCTACCAGCGGCACATGCTTGTAGGCCGCCGCGTGATAGATCGTGTGAATTTTGAACGACTGGATAATCTCCGCCATCCGGGTGCGATTGCGCACATCGCCCAACAGCGCTGTCACTTCCACCTGAAGGTTTTCATCCAGCTGCTGCTGGCGCAGTTCCCGCTCGATCTGGTAAAGGGAGAATTCCGAGGCCTCCAGCATGATGAGCTGCGCAGGCCCCCACTGGATGATCTGCCGACAGAGCTCGGATCCAATGGACCCCCCCGCCCCGGTCACCAGTACGACTTTGCCCGCAATGGAGGAGGACACCAGCTCTTTCTGGGGCTCTACTGGCGCACGGCCGAGGATGTTTTCATAGATCTGGGAGACATCGGAAACGCGTCCGGCGCTGTCCACCAGCTCTTCCATACCCGGAATCACTTTCACCACCACGCCCCGCTCTCGCAGACTGCGGGTGATTTCCCGGCGCCGGCGCTTGGGCACACCGGGCATGGCCAGCAGTACCTCGGAAATATCCCGATCGGCAATGACTTCCAGAATATTGGCGGGACTGTATACGAGTACCCCATCGATCAGGGTATTTTGCTTGGAGGCATTGTCATCGAAGAAGGCGACGGTTTTGTACATCTCGCCGTGGATCAGCCCCTTGTACAGCTGAAGACCCGCGGTGCCGGCGCCGTAGATAGCCACCCGGTTTTTGTGGATTTCCAGCGCCATCTGGTAATAGATACGCACCAACCAGCGGGAGCCACCTACGGTAATCAGCGCGAAACACCAGTAAATGACAGGAACTGAACGCGGCACACCCGCGTAAGTAAGGTAGGAAGCGACGGCGAGCACCACCGCCGAGGCGGTAACCCCCTGGAGCACAGCGACGATCGCCTGCTGACCCATGTAGCGGATTACTGTGCGGTACAAGCCCAACCGCAGAAAGATGAAACTACTGGAGACCAGCGTCATCCCGAGGCACAGCGCCATTGCCGGCTCGGTAACCAGACCGGCCCCATTGAACCGGATGGTCATCGCCAGCAGGAATGCCGCCGTCAACATCAGCAAATCGTATGACAGCATTAAAACCGGCTTGTAGTTTTTTTGCGCAGCCTTGTAAAAGCGCTTCACTATTCCCCCAATATGATCCGGTCCCGGATCGGAGCGATCCATTCCCTAAACAAATACATCTCACCTTCCGATGGAATAATTCAAGCTACTCCAGATAGTACCAGCAGCAACGCCACCAGGGACGTGCAGAGCATCACGGACAACTCGATAAAAAGTGAAGTTTTTACCCCAAACCCCAAAGCCATTCGCTGGTACAGGTGTTGCCGGTGCGCTTCCCACCAGCGCTCTCTCTTCAACACCCGGATAATCAAGGTCACTGTCGCATCTAGCCAGAACGGCAAAAATACCAACAGCGGCACCAGCCAGTGGAATACCCCTTGCCGCCAACCCGACACACTCACCGCAAATGCCGCCAGGCCAATTACGGTAGAGCCCGCATCCCCGAGGAAGATACGCGCCTGCGGCCAATTGTAGTACAGAAACGCGACGCTACAGATGGCAATCAGAAAACAAATACCCGCCAGGGCGGTCGCCCCCTGCAAAGCGCAAACAATGCCCAATGTGGCAAAGCCGATACCGGTCATGCTGCCCGCAAAACCGTCCATGCCGTCCATAAAGTTGTACAGGTTGATGCACCACACACCGGCAAAAATCAGAGCGGGCCACAAAAGCCAGGGTTCGACCTGAGGCGCGAGTGAATACAATAGCAACGATACGGACAAAGTTTGTACAGCAAAGCGCAAGCCGGCGCCTAACTGACGTAAATCGTCTACCAGTGACACTAAAAACAACAGGAGAAAAGCAAAAACGGTGCCAATGGAGAGCGTCATACCACTGACCACAATACCGGAGGTTACACCGGCAATCAGTGCCCAGCCACCGGTACGCGGCACCGGCGTCTCATGCAGGGAGCGATGATTTGGCGTATCCAGCGCCAGGTTCCCCAGACGGGCAAGCAGCACACGCAGAATACACACGGTCACTACACAAGACACCAACAACGGGGTCAGCCAAACTTCCACTACCGCCCCCATTATTCACCCCTCAAGAATTGACTGTAACGCCCTTCCGGCCGCCAGTTGAGCCGCGATTTTAGGCGCCCAGCACTATAAAGCTCGCTCCTCGCCACTTCAAGGACGCCAGTCTTAACTCCCAGAGCCGAAAGCAGCCGAAATGGCAACAGCAGCAACCCGGCGAAAAAGCGATCACTTTTTACACTGCGCCCACTGGCTGCCGCGCTGATCGTCGCGAGGTTGTAATACCGAGGCTCAGCGGCGATAAACACCTCACGATTACAGCTGGAACCCGCCAGTATCGCTATGGCGGTCAGCAGATCTTCCAATGCTACGAAACTGCGGTATCCGGTTGCCGGCACCACGGGAACCAGCTTACACCACCGTCTCAACCGGTTCCGCCATACAAACGCGCGCTTGCGCGGGGTCGGCTGCCCTCCCCCCACATCTCCGGAAAACTGCCCGTAAACAGCCGCCGGACGCAAAATATTCACTCGCATCTTGCACTGCTGGGCCAATAACCCCTGCTCTGCGCGCCACTTACTCTGCCCATAGGGATCGGTGGCTGGCTGTCCGGCACTTTCTCCGGCAACTTCTCCAGCGGGCGCACGCACCGCCTTGACACTTGAGAGGTATATAAACTGATCCACCCCCGCCCTGTCAGCGAGGGACAGCAATGTGCATGGCAGCTGATTGTTCAGCGTGTCCGCCAGTGCGGGATTCTTACGGCAATCTTTTGCGGAAGACATCCCGGCCGCATAGACCACAATGTCACCCGGCTGAAATACACCAGCAAACGCTCCCGCTATAAACTCCCCAATCTGAAGGTGGCTACACCCCTGCGGACCGGCCGCACCACGAGATACGGAGAGCACCGCGTTGCCGTCCTCAACCAGGTAGCGACACAGGGCCGAACCGATATATCCCGAGCTGCCTATTACCACCCAGCGCATTTTTACGTTTTCTACCTTCTATGTTTTTCGGTTGAGCCCAGCTCGATCTAATCTCACAAAAAAAGACAGCGCCCTGTGGCGCTGTCTCGGCGAGATCATTACAGCTGGATCCGATCCTTGTTCTTTTCCAGTGTGGCAAGCCCGATCCCTTTCACCTCCAGCAACTGCTCCATGCTGGAAAAGTTTCCGTTCGCTTCGCGGTACTCCACGATCAGTGCCGCTTTTGCCGGGCCGACGCCTTCAAGCACCTCGGACAACTCCTCCACGGTGGCGGTGTTCAGGTTGACAAGTGTCTGCACCTGCTCCTGAGAAACAGCCTCTTCAGCACTCACCATCGGCGCGTTAGTGACCAACAGCGCAATAGCAAAAATTGCGGCCAGCGGGATACGGAAAAATTTCATGGCAAAATCCTTTTGGTAGTTTTGGGTTTACACTCCTTTTAATTCCGAGGGACGACAAACCTCCCCAAGGCCCGCAAAACTCTACCATCTACAACGGGGATTTTTGAGCGAATCACCATTACACACTATTACAGCGCGGCACACCCGATCTCAAACTTGAACAGCCGTTCCAACCCGAGCCCCGGGGCCTTACCGTTCCGATTTCTGAATTTCTTCCACGATCGCTGCCAGCGCTTCTGCCGGTTTGTCCGCTCCGGTAATCGGGCGGCCAATCACCAGATAATCAGAACCATTTTTCAGCGCCTGTACCGGAGTCACGATACGCCGCTGATCACCCGCGTCAGAGCCCGCCGGGCGAATACCGGGTGTCACCAGGGCAAAATCCGCTCCGCATTCAGATTTCAGCTTTTCGGCTTCCTGCGCGGAACACACCACGCCGTCCAGCCCACTTCCCTGAGCGAGCTTGGCCAGCGCAACCACCTGATCGGCGAGAGGACGGACGACACCGACCGGCGCCAGCTCATCTTCCGCGGTACTTGTCAGCACAGTGACTCCAATAAGCAGCGGGCGCTTGTCCCCCAGCGGGGCCAGAACTTCGGCAGCCGCGCGCATCATCCGTTCGCCGCCGCTGGCATGCACATTGACCATCCATACGCCAAGGTTGGCCGCCGCACGCACCGCTGCCGCCACAGTATTGGGAATGTCGTGGAATTTCAGATCCAGGAATACCTGAAACCCGGACTCAACCAGCTTGCGCACCAGGTCCGGCCCCGCAATGGTGAACAGCTCTTTGCCGACCTTTACCCGACACACCGAGGGATCAAGTTGCGCGGCCATCGCCAGTGCGGCTTCCGCATTGTCGTAATCCAGCGCCACGATCACCGGAGAGGAAACTGAGTCAGTCAATGAACACCTCAAAAGTCAAAAACACGTTGAAGAGTGTGCGCTGCGGGCAGAAGGTCACTCGCCCTCGATGCCCTTCACAGAGCGCACGCTATCCCAGCGTTTGCAGCTGGGGCAAAGCCAGTGCAGCTGGTTACCGGAAAAACCACAGTTATTACAGCGGTAATGGGGCCGGCTGGCGATAAGCTGGTCAATCAGGTTTTTCAGCAGGAACAGGTTTTCCCGCGCACGGCCCTGGGTGCTATCCACGTGCAGGTTGAGAAAATGTCCCAGTCCGCGCAGAGATGGACGCAGGGCCAGCTGTTTGCCAATAAAAGCGGCCGCATCCGCCTCACTTTTCTGCTGATGTATACGTTCGGTCAAAGCGATCAGCACACTGTTGGAGGGATGCTCTTTGAGCAATCGCTCCAGGTAATCCACGAGGCCAGACTCATCGCCCACCGCTTCATAGCTGGTAATCAGCAACTCGAGGATTTCAGGAATATAGTCTGGGTTCTGCTTCGGTACCCGCTCCAGCACCTTGATGGCACTCTGTGGTCGCCCCAGCAGGTATTCGAGGCGCCCGAGCAACAGGTTTGCACGCACCGAATGACGGTCGTACCCCAGCGCGGCATCGATATGCTTGCGCGCGCTCAGATAATCCTTCCCATTGATCGCTTCGTCCGCCAGTTCACAACAGAAATGCGCTTGGATCGGGGCCCACTCTTCCGGCAACTTCTTGAACCGGCGGCTGTGCAACAAGTTGACCGCGTGGATAGCCTTGGCCCACTCCCGCTCATCCCGGTATACCTCAACCAGGTATTCCAGGCTGGTGCTGCGCAATTCGGAAGACGTTTCTACCAGCTCCTGCAACAGGCGCTCGGCGCGATCCAACCATCCCGCGGCAATATAGTCCCGGGCCAGTTCCAACTGGGCCTTTTGCTGACTGATCCGGTTCAGGCTCGGACGGGCAAGCAGGTTCTGGTGTACGCGGATGGCCTGGTCGTGCTCGCCGCGCTTGCGCAGCAGGTTACCCAGGGCCAGATGGGTTTCGAAGGTAGCGCTGCTGACTTCCAACGCATCGATAAACTTTTCGATGGCATCGTTGTGGCGCTCACTGAGAAGGTAATTGAGGCCCTGCGCATAGGACTGCGCCAGCGCCTGGTGCTGATTGTTTTTAGCACCTTTCTTTTTGCCACTCTTGCGACCGAGATACCAGCCGATACCGATGGCGGCAAAAATGAAAATGAAAAACGTCAGGTCGCTCAACTCATTCTCCGGCAACCTGGCGTCGAACCGTATTCAGCTCGCGCTCGGTACGCAGCAACTGACGCTCCAATGCTTTTACCCGGCGACGCTCGGTCCAGTAAGGTAACAGGCTGGCCAGGAAGCCCAGCAAGGCACCGATCAGCAAGAAGCCAATCAGCCAGAACCCCACGCTCCCCGGAAACAGGTCATATCCCGCGAATCTCGGGGTAATGCTTTCCGGATTGTCCACGGCGAAATAAACGCCCAATGCTATACAGGCGAGAGCGAGTACCCCAAACAGTAATCGAGATATCCAGCGCAGAAATGACAAATGAACCTCCGACTCCGTAAGGAGTGCAATATCTATAATCCGTTACAGTGTTAGCCCACTGCAATCAGCTCAGCAATCAAGCGTTTTCATACTCGTCGCGCTGCATCTGCTGATTTACTCTGTCCCTGAGTTCTTTTCCCGGCTTGAAGTGAGGTACATACTTCCCGGCCAGTTCGACGGAATCCCCGGTTTTGGGGTTACGCCCGGTTCGCGGCGCGCGGTAATGCAGGGAAAAACTGCCAAATCCGCGTATTTCTATCCGCTCACCTTCCGCCAGCACACCCGACATGGTGTCCAGCATGACTTTGACCGCCAGCTCCACATCCTTTACCGGCAGCTGATCCAACCTCAGAGCTATCTTATCGATCAGTTCAGACTTGGTCATGCAGTCCGCAATCCTTTCTAAGTCATTGATTATTCTGGAATAGCGGCAATCATCTAATAGAAAGCCGGACTGGGCAACCCCAGTCCGGCTTTCGGATAGCTTCAGCTCATTGAGCCGAAGCCATGAATAGCAAGGATCTATTAGTCTTTGTTATTCATCTGAGCCTTGATCAGGTCACCGATAGTCGCCGGCTGAACCTGCTCAGCCTGCTTCTTGCTGTGATCCTTGATCGCCTGCTTCTCGTCGTCCTGATCCTTGGCTTTGATGGAGAGGCTGATCACGCGGTTCTTGCGATCCACGCTGGTGATCTTGGTCTCTACTTCTTCGCCTTCTTTCAGAGCGTTGCGGGCATCTTCAACCTTATCGCGGCTGATTTCGGAAGCGCGCAGAACGCCTTCAACTTCGTCCGCCAGGGTGATGATGGCTTGCTTGGCGTCCACTTCTTTGATGGTACCCATTACGATGCTGCCGCGATCGTTGTTGGTTACGTAATCAGAGAACGGATCGGATTCCAGCTGCTTGATACCCAGGGAGATACGCTCGCGGTCGGAGTCGATACCCAGGATAACGGTTTCCAGCTCGTCACCTTTCTTGAACTTGCGTACGGCTTCTTCGCCAGCTTCGTTCCAGGAGATGTCGGACAGGTGAACCAGACCGTCGATGCTGCCGTCCAGACCGATGAAGATACCGAAGTCGGTGATGGACTTGATCTTACCGGAGATCTTGTCGCCCTTAGCGAATTTACGCGCGAAGGCATCCCACGGGTTTTCTTGACACTGCTTGATGCCCAGGGAGATACGACGACGCTCTTCGTCGATGTCCAGAATCATTACCTCGACCTCGTCGCCAACATTGACAACTTTGGACGGGTGAATGTTCTTGTTGGTCCAATCCATTTCGGAAACGTGTACCAGACCTTCCACACCTTCTTCCAGCTCTGCGAAGCAGCCGTAGTCGGTCAGGTTGGTTACAACAGCCTTCACGCGGCTGTTTTCCGGGTAACGCTGCTTGATGGAGACCCAAGGATCTTCGCCCAGCTGCTTCAGACCCAGGGATACGCGGCTGCGCTCGCGGTCGAACTTCAGGACTTTTACTTCGATCTCGTCGCCAACGTTCACGATCTCGCTCGGGTGCTTGATGCGCTTCCAAGCCATATCGGTGATGTGCAGCAGGCCGTCGATACCGCCCAGATCTACGAACGCGCCGTAGTCGGTCAGGTTCTTCACGATACCCTTGATCGCCATACCTTCTTGCAGGCTGGCCAGCAGTGCTTCGCGCTCTTCGCTGTTCGCTGCTTCCATTACCGCACGGCGGGAAACAACAACGTTGTTGCGCTTGGCATCCAGCTTGATCACTTTGAAGTCGAGCTCTTTGCCTTCCAGGTGCGCGGTGTCGCGAACCGGACGTACGTCTACCAGAGAGCCCGGCAGGAACGCGCGGATGTTGGCAACGTCAACAGTGAAGCCACCTTTAACCTTGCCGCTGATAACACCTTTAACCACTTCGTCTGCAGCGTGTGCAGCGTCGAGGATTTTCCAGGCTTCAGCGCGCTTGGCTTTTTCGCGGGACAGACGGGTTTCACCGAAGCCATCTTCAACGGCTTCCAGAGCTACCTGTACTTCGTCGCCGATCTGCAGATCGACTTCGCCTTTCTCGTTTTTGAACTGCTCTGCCGGAATAACACCTTCAGACTTCAGGCCCGCGTGTACGGTTACCCAGTCTTTATCGATGTCGATAACCATACCGGTCACGATAGCGCCAGGCGCCATCTCAACACTCTTCAAGCTCTCTTCAAATAACTCAGCAAAGTTCTCGGTCATTACTCATACCTATATGGGGCAGGCCCGGCCGGGGATGACTGTAAAAGGTAGTCAATCTTCAGCTCAGACCCCACCGCGCTGCCAGCACGCGGGTCGGATTACAACAGCGGCCGGGCGATTCTGGCTGATCCCGGCCGCTGTTGTTAAAAAACTGATTGTAGGAACTGTTTGCCAGTCCGGCTCAGGCGATACGCTTTTGTACCAACTCAAGCACCTTTTGCAGAACACCGTCTATGTCGATGTCCGTGCTATCCAGCACTGTGGCGTCTTCCGCCGGTGCCAGTGGGGAGGCTGCGCGGTTCATATCCCGGTCGTCCCGGGCGCGGATGTCCTCCAGCAGGTCGCGGAGGCTAACAGAAACACCCCTGCCCCGCAACTGATCAAAACGCCTGCGGGCGCGCTCTTCCGCACTGGCGGTCAGGAATATCTTGACTGGCGCGTCGGGAAACACCGTGGTGCCCATATCGCGACCGTCAGCCACCAGACCCGGGGCCGCGCGGAAGTCCCGCTGGCGCTGCAACAATGCCGAGCGCACCGCCGGAATCGCCGCCACCTGAGACGCTGCCATACTCACCCGCTCCATACGGATATCCCGGCTGACATCCTTGCCCGAAAGCATTGCACTGACCTCTCCACCCGCGATGTCGAAGCGAATATCCAGGTTCGCCGCAATCTGCGCCACACGCGCCTCGTCTGCCAGATCCACATCCGCATTAAGGGCCGCCAGTGCGGTCAGGCGGTACAGCGCGCCGGAGTCCAGCAACGCATAGCCCAGCTTGTCCGCCAGTAACTTGGCGATGGTGCCCTTGCCGGAGCCGCTGGGGCCGTCGATGGTGACCACTGGGGCCTTGATGGTAGCTTCTGTCATAACGATCGGTACTGCTCGCGTTAATCTTGTGGATCGGGTTCTAGTTAGCGGTATAGGCTGGAGGCGCGCTCAGCGCACTTCCAGATTCATACCCGCATTGGTGGCCAGTTCAGCGAAGTTCGGGAACGAGGTCGCCACGTTGGCACAGTGCTGAATGCGAATATCCGCGCCGGCACGCAGGGCCGCCACAGCGAACGACATGGCGATGCGGTGATCTCCCAGACTGTCTACCTCACCGCCGCCAAATACAGCGCCGTCACCACTACCACCCTTACCCTGAATCACAATGCCATCCGGGGTCGGCTCGGCATCAATGCCGAGAATCTTGAGGCCGTCCGCCATCGCCTGGATGCGGTCGCTCTCCTTGACCCGCAGCTCTTCAGCGCCGGTCAGGATCGTCTCACCTTCAGCACAGGCAGCGGCGACAAAAATTGCCGGAAATTCATCGATCGCCAGAGGAACCTGATCTTCCGGAATATTGATACCTTTGAGGGGAGCGTAGCGCACGCGGATATCCGCAACCGGCTCGCCACCCACTTCCCGACGGTTTTCCAGGGTAATGTCGGCACCCATCTCCCGCAGGATTGTGATGGCACCGTCGCGTGTCGGGTTGATCCCCACGTGCTGCAGCAACACATCGGAGCCCGGCGCAATGCTGGCCGCCACCATAAAGAAAGTCGCGGAAGAAATATCTGCAGGCACATCGATCTGGCACGCGGACAGCTTGCCGCCACCCACGAGACTGGCGCGGGCGCCATCGCGCTGCACCTCGTAGCCAAAGCCCGCCAGCATTCGCTCGGTATGATCCCGCGTGGGAGCAGGCTCAGTGGTGCTGGTTTCGCCATCGGCGTACAGGCCGGCCAGCAACACACAGGATTTCACCTGCGCACTCGCCATGGGCAAAGCGTAATCGATCGCCTTCAGCGCCTTGCCACCCTTGATCTTGAGCGGAGGACGGCCACCCTCGCCGGTTTCCACCTCGGCACCCATTTCACGCAGCGGATTAGCCACGCGATTCATGGGGCGCTTGGAAAGGGACTCGTCGCCGGTCAGGGTCACATCAAACTTCTGACCAGCCAGCAGCCCAGCCAGCAGGCGCATGGAAGTACCGGAATTGCCGACGTACAGCGGTCCAGGCGGCGCCTGCAGACCGTGCATACCAACACCGTGGATAGTGACCCGACCATTGACCGGCCCTTCGATCACTACGCCCATATCGCGGAAAGATTGCAGTGTGGCCAGTGCGTCCTCGCCCTCAAGAAATCCTTCTACTTCGGTGACCCCTTCCGCCAGGGAGCCCAGCATGATTGAGCGGTGCGACATAGACTTGTCGCCCGGCACTCGCAGATCACCATTCACAGCACCACCCGGCTGGGCGATAAAAGTTACTTCCTTCGCTTCCATAGTTTCTGTATACGCTTTTTTGGCCAGCATTTTTGTAAAGTGATCCCGCGCCGCCTTGGCACGGGTAAAAACCCCCATCAGGTGTTCGCTGTCGCCGCTGGCAATGGCACTGCGCAGGGACGCCAGATTGGAGGTGTAGAGATCGACGGATTTTAAAATCGCATCCCGGTTGGCGAGCATGATGTCCCGCCACATCACCGGATCGCTGGAGGCGATACGGGTAAAGTCGCGAAAGCCACCGGCGGCGTAACGGAAGATATTTTCATTCTCCGCGTCGTGCGCCAGGGTATCCACCAGGCCGAAGGCAATCACATGCGGCAGATGACTGGTGGCGGCCAACACTTCGTCGTGCTCCGACACCGGCATGTTCAACACCTCGGCGCCTACCGCTTGCCACATCGCCTGAATCCGCAGGACATGCTCTGCCCCGGTACTCTTCCCCGGGGTGAGGATGATGCGGTGGGCTATATAAAGATCATCGCGTGCGGCGGTAACACCGCTCTGCTCGGAACCGGCAATCGGATGCCCAGGCACCAGAAACTCCGGCACCGCACCCCACACCTTTTCCGCTGCGGCAATCACACTGCCCTTTACACTGGCACCGTCGGTGACGGTAACACCAGCAGGAAGGCGGTCTTTCAGCTGGGCGAAAACGGCCTCTACGGTGAGGGTGGGCACGGAGACAAAAATCACATCCCCCGCCTGCAGCTCCGGCAGCACCTCGGCAATATCGGTAACCGCTCGGTCCACAACACCGAGCGCCACAGCCTGCTCACAGGTCTGTGCGCGACGCGCCACGCCAATGACCTCACGACAACCGCTGGCAGCTCTAAGGCCCAGCGCAAGACTGCCGCCAATCAGGCCGATACCAACCACGACCAGGCGCCCCACTACAGGGCCATTCGCACTTGTGCCGCCCGAGGCTTCCTGCCTGCCCCACTCCTCCACCTGCGACATTTACAGCACTCCGCGAGGGTAGGAACCGAGCACTTTCATATCCGATGCGCAGGCACCGACATCTTTCAACGCCGCCGCCACATTGTCGCTTTCACGGTGACCGACAAAATCAATAAAGAACACGTACGTCCAGTTGCCAGTCTGCGCCGGGCGGGTTTCCACCCGGGTCAAGTCAATGCCGTGGGTCTGGAACGGCACCAGCAGGTCGTGCAGTGCACCCGGCTCATTGCGCATGGAAACCATCAAGGAGGTCTTGTCATCGCCACTGGCCGGTACGGCCTGGGAGCCGATAATCAGGAACCGCGTGGAGTTGTCCGGGCGGTCCTCGATTTTTTCATTCAGGATTTTCAGGCCATACAGTTCCGCCGCCATATCGCCGGCAATGGCCGCTGCATTCCATTCGCCCTTCACCCGCTTGGCCGCTTCCGCGTTACTCGCCACTGCAACCCGCTCCACATTGGGGTAGTAGGAATCCAGCCACTTGCGACACTGCGCCAGGCTCTGGGCGTGGGAATAAATACGGGTGATGGATTCCTTGCGGGTGATATCCGAAATCATCAGGTGCTGGTGAATCCGCAACTCCACCTCACCACAGATCTTCAGGTTTGAGGTCATGAAGTTGTCCAGGGTGTGGTTCACCACGCCCTCGGTGGAATTCTCAACCGGCACCACGCCGTAATTCACCGCGCCGGCTTCCACCTCACGGAACACCTCATCGATGGCCGCCAGCGGTTTGGATACCGCAGAGTGGCCGAAATGCTTCAGCGCCGCCTGCTGGGTAAACGTGCCCTCGGGACCGAGGTAGGCCACCTTAATGGGCTCCTCCAGGGCCAGGCACGCAGACATGATTTCGCGAAACAGGCGCGCCATTTCTTCGCCGGTCAGCGGCCCAGGATTCCGCTCCATAGCGCGACGCAATACCTGCGCCTCGCGCTCGGGGCGGTAATACAACGCATCTTCGCCGTTGCTCTTTTTCACCTCTGCCACTTCCAGCGCGCAATTGGCGCGCTCGGAAATCAGCCGTGCGATATCACTGTCGATATTGTCGATGCGATTGCGCAGTTCGAGCAAACGCTCGTCCTGCGGCGGCTTTTGTTCAGACATATCTCTCGCCTAAATTCTGATTCAAAACTCGAATTAACCGTTGCGCTGCTCGAAGTCCGCCATAAAGGCCACCAGCGCTTCCACGGCTTCCAGCGGAACTGCGTTGTACAGGGAGGCGCGCATACCGCCCACGGAGCGGTGCCCCTTGAGCGCCAGCAGGCCGGCCTCCTCGGACTCCACCAGGAACTTCTTGTCGAGGCTGTCGTCCGCAAGCACAAACGGCACATTCATCCGCGAGCGACTCTCCACCGACACCGGACTGGAGAAGAAATCACTGCGATCGAGGAATCCGTACAGCAATTGGGATTTTTTCAGGCTCAGCTCCGCCATTGCCTCGACACCGCCCTGGGCCTTCAGCCACTTGAACACCAACCCGGACAGGTACCAGGCAAAGGTGGGCGGGGTGTTGTCCATGGACTGACCATCTGCGGCAACCTTCCAGCTTAGACTGCGCGGAATATCCGGCAGCGCGCGATCCAACAGGTCATCGCGCACAATACCCACGGCGATACCCGACGGACCGATATTTTTCTGCGCTCCGGCGTAAATAAATCCGAACTTCTCTACCGCAAGCGGCTGAGACAGGATGGTGGATGACATATCTGCCACCAGCGGACTTTTCACCTCCGGAATGTACGAAAACTCGACACCACCAATGGTCTCATTGGGCGTGTAGTGGAAGTAAGCGGCGTCGCTGCTCTCCTGCCAGGCATCCGCCGCTGGTGCATAGGAAAAATTGCGATCTTCCGCCGAGGCCACGATATTCACCTCACCGTAGCGTCGCGCCTCCTTGATGGCCTTTTCCGCCCACTGCCCCGTGTGGATGTAGTCGGCGGTTTTGCTGCCGGCACCGAACAGATTCCAGGGGATTGCACTGAACTGGCCCGTGGCGCCGCCCTGCAAAAACAGCACTTTGTAGTTGTCGGGAATACTCAACAGGTCCCGCAGATCCTGTTCAGCATCTTCCGCCACCGCAGTAAATTCTGGCGAGCGGTGACTGATCTCCATTACCGAGCAACCCACACCCTGCCAGTCCAACAACTCTTCCTGCGCCTGCCGCAATACTGGCTCCGGCAGCGCCGCAGGACCCGCACAGAAATTAAACTTCCTCATCGACGTACTTCCACAGAAGAAAACAAATATATGTACACCCCGGAGCAAACCGGGGCGCCCTGAATTAAAAATTCACCAGATGGGCCAATGTCGAAACCCCCAAACCCAAAACATATCACCGGGGGTTACAGGCCTTTCGTTCGGAAACAATACTGACCGCACAAAGCCAAAAAAGGCCGCGAGATTTCGCAGCCTTTTTGGGGTCAAGCAGATTCAGTCATCACTCCTCGGCGGCGCCGTCAGCGGCCGCTTCACCCTCACCTTCGGGGTCATCTGCTTCCTGAATCCGCGCCAGACCCACCAGGTGTTCACCGCTCTTCAGGCGGATAACCCGAACACCCTGTGTGTTACGACCCAGGATCGACACTTCGTCAACACGGGTCCGCACCAGAGTACCCTGGTCGGAAATCAGCATAATTTCCTCGCCCGGGTGAACCTGACAGGCGCCAACCAGGGCACCGTTACGCTCGCTCTCAGCGATGGCAATAACACCCTGGTTGCCGCGTCCCTTGGTAGGGAAGTCGGCAGTTGCAGTGCGCTTGCCGTAGCCGTTTTCGGTAACCATCATCACCGAGCCGCCCTCTTCCGGGATCACCATGGCGATGACGTAAACCTCGTCGGCCATGCGGATACCGCGCACACCGCGGGACACACGCCCCATGGAACGCACGTTCTGCTCGGAGAAGCGCGCAGCCTTGCCGGCACTGGTCAGCAGCAGTACATCGCGGCTGCCATCGGTAATCGCAGTGGCTACCAGGCGATCCCCCTCTTCCAGCTCGATCGCGCGCAAACCAACACTGCGTGGACGGGAGAAAGCGGTAAGCGGGGTCTTCTTCACCGTGCCGTTGGCGGTGGCAAAGAAAATAAAGTGGTCTTCGTCGTACTCGGATACCGGCATCATACTGCTGATGCGCTCACCCTCTTCCAGCGGCAACATATTCACCATCGGACGACCGCGAGACGCGCGCCCGGCAGTAGGTACTTCGTAGACCTTCAGCCAGTACACCTTGCCGTGGTTGGAGAAACACAGAATGGTGTCGTGGGAATTTGCGATCAGCAGGTGTTCGACAAAGTCTTCGTCCTTCACCTGAGTGGCAGATTTACCCATGCCACCACGACGCTGCGCCTGGTAGTCGGCCAGCGGCTGGCTCTTGGCGTAACCGCCATGAGAGATGGTCACCACCTTGTCTTCCGGGGTGATCAGGTCCTCTACGGAAAGGTCCTGACGGGAAGCGACGATATCGGTGCGACGGGCATCGCCGTACTCTTTTTCCAGCACTTCCAGCTCTTCGCGGATCACCTGCATCAGGCGCTCCGGGCTACCCAGAATTTCCAGGTACTCGGCAATCTGCTCGAGACGCTCGCTGTATTCCGCCAGCAGCTTGTCGTGCTCCATACCGGTCAGGCGGTGCAGGCGCAATTCAAGGATGGCCTGAGCCTGTGCCGGAGACAGGTAGTAACTGCCGTCGCGCAGGCCAAACTCCTGCGGCAGGTCGTCGGGGCGACACGCATCGGCACCGGCACGCTCCAGGAACTGCTGCACCTCACCTACCGGCCACCCCTTAGCCAGCAATGCCTCACGGGCGTCTGCCGGGGTCGCGGAAGCTTTGATCAGCTCGATCACCGGATCGATGTTGGAAATGGCAATCGCCAAACCTTCCAGGATGTGCCCGCGCTCGCGCGCCTTGCGCAACAGGTACACAGTGCGTCGGGTAACCACTTCCTGACGATGGCGAATGAAGTATTCCAGCAGCTGCTTGAGGTTCAACAGTTTTGGCTGACCGTCTACCAGCGCCACCATGTTGATACCGAATACGCTCTCAAGCTGCGTCTGGGAATAGAGGTTGTTCAGGACAACATCACCCAATTCACCGCGCTTGAGCTCGATAACCACACGCAGGCCGTCTTTGTCAGACTCATCGCGCAGCTCGGAAATGCCTTCGATTTTCTTGTCTTTTACCAGCTCGGCAATACGCTCAATCAGGCGCGCCTTGTTCAGCTGATAGGGAATCTCGTGGATGATGATGGTTTCGCGGCCGGACTTTTCGTCCCGCACCACTTCCGCCTTGGCACGGATATAGATTCGTCCGCGACCGGTGCGGTAGGCCATCAGGATACCGGCGCGACCATTGATGATCGCACCCGTGGGGAAATCCGGGCCGGGGATATATTCCATCAGCTCATCGATAGACAGCTCACTGTTATCGATCAGCGCCAGGCAGCCGCGCACCACTTCACTCATATTGTGAGGCGGAATATTCGTGGCCATACCAACCGCAATACCGGAGGAACCGTTTACCAGCAGATTGGGCACCCGCGATGGCAGGACTTCCGGCATCTGCTCGGAGCCATCGTAGTTATCGACAAAGTTGACGGTTTCTTTATCCAGATCCGACAGTAGCTCGTGGGCGAGCTTATCCATACGGATCTCGGTATAACGCATTGCCGCCGCGCTATCGCCGTCGATGGAACCGAAGTTGCCCTGGCCGTCGACCAACATATAGCGAAGGGAGAACGGCTGGGCCATACGCACGATGGTATCGTAGACCGCACTATCGCCGTGCGGGTGATACTTACCGATCACGTCGCCCACTACACGAGCAGACTTTTTGTAGGGCTTGTTCCAGTCGTTTTTTAGTTCGTTCATGGCGAAGAGCACGCGCCGGTGTACCGGCTTGAGTCCGTCGCGCACATCCGGCAACGCACGGCCCACAATCACGCTCATCGCGTAGTCGAGGTAGGATTGCTTAAGCTCTTCTTCGATATTGATCGGAGAAATTTCTTTGGCTATTTCGCCCATATTTTCAGGCATTCCTTATCGTTAACGCCGCCAGCAAGGGCTGGCCCCCTCAATGCCCAGACGGCGTACCCGACATCGGGTAGCACAGCCAGAGGCTGAGAAACAGGCGGGGCTCACTGGTCACAGCCCCGATCAAGCGGGCGATTCTACCACAACTGGCGCCGCGTAGGACGACTTGTGCAGACTTGTTCACACCGAGCTACGCAGCTAAAGTCTGCGACTTTCCTCTGGAACAAAAAACACACAATGGCTACCGCAAATACCCCCGATCAGCCCCACAGCGCGAACAAAAAACAACCGATCGACACCCTGATACACGCCCGCTGGATTATCCCCGTGATCCCCGAACAGCGCGTGTATGAAAATTGCTCGCTAGCCATTGATGACGGCGTCATCGTCGCCATCCTGCCCAGGACGGAAGCGCAGCACCGTTTTGCCCCCTCGAAAGAGCATTTCCTGGACGAACAGGTGCTCATACCGGGGCTGATCAACACCCACAACCACGCTGCCATGAGCCTGCTGCGTGGCTTTGCCGACGACCACCCGCTGATGACCTGGCTGGAGAAACATATCTGGCCAGCGGAACAACAATGGGTTGCCCCGGAGTTTGTCGGTGACGGCACCCGCCTCGCCATTGCCGAAATGCTGAAAAGCGGCACCACCACCTTCTCCGACCAGTACTTCTTCCCGGAAGCCACCGCTGCGGCCGCCCGCGACGCCGGCATGCGCGCGCAGATCGCCTTTCCGGTGATCGACTTCCCCAACGCCTGGTCGCGCAACGGCTTCGATGCCATCGAAAAAGGGCTCGCCCTGCGCGACGACTACCGTTCCCACCCGCGCATCGGCCTCGCCTTCGCCCCCCACGCACCCTACACCGTAGGCGACGAAACCCTGGAGAAAATCGCCGTATACGCCGGTGAGCTGGGCATGGCGGTACAAATGCACCTGCACGAAACCGCCGGCGAGGTGGAACGCGCCGTGAGCGACACCGGCGAGCGCCCTACCCAGCGCCTGCACCGCCTCGGTCTGCTGTCTCCGGAAATGCTGTGTGTGCACATGACCGCACTCAACGACGACGACATCACCCTGCTGCAGAAAACCGGCGCCCACATCGCCCACTGCCCGCGCTCCAACCTCAAGCTCGCTTCCGGGTTCAGCCCGGTGGGCAAACTGCTGGAGGCCGGTATCAACGTCTCCATCGGCACCGATGGCGCAGCCAGTAACAACGGACTCGACATGCTGCTGGAAACCAATACCGCCGCCCTGCTGGCCAAGGCCGTCGCTGGCGACGCCGCCACCCTTCCCGCCCATCAGGCCCTCGCCATGGCCACCATCAACGGCGCCCGCGCCCTGGGTATCGACCATGTAACCGGCAGCCTGGAAGCCGGCAAGGCCGCAGACCTGTGCGCGGTGGATTTGAGCGCGCTGGAGCAGCAACCGCTGCACGACCCGCTGTCCCAGCTGATCTACACCGCCAACGGGCACAATGTGCGCAACGTGTGGGTGGCGGGAAAGCAGCTCCTGAAAGAGCGCGAACTGACCACCCTGAACGAGGAGGAACTCAGGCAACGAGCCGGGGTATGGCGTGATAGAATCGCGGGTCGCCTGAACTAGGCAGGTGCTGACGTAGTCAGACAATAAGAATCGAAGCTGGTGGTCCCGGTAACCGTTTCCGGGAGCGGCAGCGCCAGCAAAGGTGGGAGAAATGGATCCCACACAGACATTAAGGCCCAAATGACCAACGTAGATCCGGCAGAAATCGCCAAATTCGAACAACTGGCCAGCCGCTGGTGGGACCAGCAGGGTGAATTCAAGCCCCTGCACGAGATCAACCCCCTGCGCGCCAACTATATAGACCAGCGCGCCCCCGTCGCCGGCAAGAAACTGCTCGACGTCGGCTGCGGCGGCGGCATCCTCACTGAGGCCATGGCCCAGCGCGGCGCAGAAGTCACTGGCATCGACTTGGGCGAAGCCCCTCTCAATGTGGCCAAGCTGCATGCGCTGGAGAGTGGCGTCAGCATCGACTACCGGCGGATCCCGGTAGAAGAGCTCGCCGAAAAGGAACCCGGTAGCTACGACATCGTCACCTGCCTGGAAATGCTCGAACACGTGCCCGACCCGTCCTCCGTTATCCGCGCCTGCGCCAAACTGGTCAAGCCCGGCGGCCACCTGTTCTTCTCCACCATCAACCGCACCCCAAAAGGCTGGCTATTTGCCGTGGTTGGCGCCGAATATGTGCTGCGCCTGTTGCCCAAGGGCACCCACGAATACGGCAAGTTTATCCGTCCGTCAGAACTCGGCCGCTGGGTGCGCGAAGCCGGACTGCAAAGCCGCGACATCACCGGTATGACCTACAATCCCCTCACCAAGCAGTACAAACTCAACCCGAGGGACGTAGACGTCAATTACCTGATGCACACCACCCGACCCGCAGAATAAATCCAGAAGTACCTATTGATGAAAGCTGTACTGTTCGACCTCGACGGCACCCTATTCGACACCGCCCCGGACTTCGTGGTGGTGCTCAATGAGCTGCGCCAACAGGAGCAACTCCCACCACTGGCGGACACCACCATTCGCGAGGTGGTGTCCAACGGTGCCCGCGCCATGGTGCGGCTGGGTTTCGGTGTCGACGAGGGCCAGACCGGGTTCGACCAGCTGCGCGAGCGGCTCCTCGACCTGTATCTAGCACACCTCGCCAAGCACACCGTGCCCTTCCCGGGTATCGAAAAGCTGCTGAACCAACTGGCAGAATATGGAATTGCCTGGGGCGTGGTCACCAACAAGCCTTCCGCCTACACCATTCCGCTACTGCAGGCATTTGCGCACCTGCCCACGCCCGGCGCGATTATCTGCCCGGACGATGTCACCAACCGGAAACCGGACCCTGAGCCCATTTTGCTTGCCTGCAAACGGATCGGCTGCGAGCCGTCTGAAGCAATCTATGTGGGCGACCATGTGCGCGACATCCAGGCCGGGCGCGCCGCGGGCATGCCTACCGTTGCCTGCAGCTACGGCTACGTCGACAGCGGTGACGACCCGGAAAACTGGAACGCCGACCACCTGATTCATAATGCCAGCGAAATCTGGCCGCTGATCCAGCAACACTATCTGAACAAGCCATGATCGCTGCCGCCTCCCGGCATGTGAACATCAAAATCCGCAATAAAAGAAACGAGCTCGATCATTGATGTCTGAAACCATCACCGACTACACCGCACCCGCAGACCTGCTGAAAGACAAGGTCATCCTCGTTACCGGCGCCGGAGACGGCATTGGCCGTGTCGCCGCGAAAACCTACGCAGCCCACGGCGCCACCGTAATTCTGCTGGGGCGCACCGTGCCGAAGCTGGAAGCGGTGTACGATGAAATTGAAGCCGCGGGCGGCGCCAAGCCCGCCATCCTGCCAGTGGACCTGGCCGGCGTGAAATGGGAAGAACTGGAGTACCTGGCACAGGGTGTGGACCAGGAATTCGGCCGCCTGGACGGACTGCTGCACAATGCTGGCGTACTTGGCCAACGCACACCAATTGCCAACTACCACTACGCCACCTGGCAGCAGGTAATGCAGATCAATGTGAACGCCGCCTTCGGTCTCACCAAAGCCATGCTGCCGCTGCTGGAGGAATCCAAGGCCGGATCGGTGATCTTTACCGGCTCCGGCGTCGGTCTGAAGGGCCGCGCCTACTGGGGCGCCTACTCCGTATCCAAGTTCGCCACCGAAGGCATGATGCAGGTGCTGGCAGATGAAGTGGAAGGCGTATCGAATATCCGCGTCAACAGCATCAACCCCGGCGCCACCCGCACCAATATGCGCGCCGCAGCCTACCCGGCCGAAGACCCGCAAAGTGTAACCACCCCGGAAGACATCATGCCCACCTACCTCTACCTGATGGGTGACGACAGCATCGGTGTCAACGGCAAGCAGTTCAACGCGCAGGGCTGACCCCACGCGCCAGACTGCGGTCTGGCAACACATGGGTAAGAGACCCCGTTCGCACTTATCACAATCCCATCGGGCCCCGGGTGGTGGCGCGGAAACCCCGTGATTACACTTTCCGAGGCCCGGCTGCATCCCTACCTGCCCGCCGCGCCCCCATTTAATCATCGCGCCCAATCGGCGAGGGGGATATGAACACGTCACTCGCGAACGAACTCGGTTCCCTGGCCAGCGAATCCCGCAATCCGGATACGCAGGATATCGACCTGCTGCCTACCATGGGCATCCTCGAGAAAATCAATGATGCTGACAGCGGCGTGCCCGCTGTCGTCCGCCAATGCCTCCCCGATATCGCCCGCGCTGTGGATGCCGTGGTCACCGCCTTTAAAAACGGCGGCCGCCTGATCTATATGGGCGCGGGTACCAGCGGTCGTATCGGGCTACTGGACGCCGTGGAGTGCCCGCCGACCTACGGCGTGCCGGAAGGAATGGTCATTCCGCTGATTGCCGGTGGTGAGGCCGCTGTGCACCGGGCCCAGGAAGGGGCAGAGGACAGTCAAGAGCTTGGCGAAGAAGACCTGAAAGCCATCGAGCTGCAAAGCAAAGATGTAGTGATCGGCATCGCCGCAAGTGGGCGCACCCCATACGTTACCGGCGGTTTACGCTATGCCCGCAGTCTCGGCTGCACTGCCATCGCCCTCGCCTGCAATAAATCGGCGGTAATTGCCAAAGACGCGGATATCGCGATATTGCCTGAAGTCGGGCCCGAGGTGCTCACCGGCTCCACCCGCATGAAGGCAGGTACAGCACAGAAGCTGGTGCTGAATATGATCACAACCGCCAGCATGATCCGCATCGGCAAAAGTTTTTACAATCTGATGGTGGATGTGAAGGCAACTAACCAGAAACTGGTGGATCGCACCCGCCGCATCGTCGCCGAGGCCACCGGCGTCTCCTATGAGGAAGCGGACCAAATACTGGAACAGTGCGACCACAACGCCAAAGTGGCGATCATGATGATCCTGAGTGGACTGGAACGCGCGCCGGCAGAAACTGCGCTTGAAAATGCAGATGGATTCCTTCGCCTGGCGCTACAGAACCTGGGAGCAAACGGGGGGCCGCCCTAGCGGCACTCTCTAAAAGTTTGCTCAATCAAAACCTTAAAAACGCTCTAAATAAAAATACCCGGGGAAACCCGGGTATTTTTATTGCCTGCAAAGCAGAAGTGAGCCTAATAAGAGCGACGCCGATTACTCCGCGGCGGATTCAATATCATCGGCGACTTCGGCAACTTCATCTGCAACATCATCCGCAGCCTCTTCAACAGCTTCAGATGTTTCGTCGAGCGCATGCCCCATGGCTTCAGGCACATCGGCAAACACATCCCCCTCGACGGATGCCATCATCTCTTCGGAAGACTTAGCTGTCTCGGCAGCGGCGGTTTCCGCCTCTGCGACCGCCGCTTCCATTTCTTCGACAATGGTCTCTTCCGTTGTGACCGCTTCTGGCGCAGTGCTATCCAGATTCGCGTAATAAAAGTAACCACCGATGGCGGCAATGGCTATGGCGGGAACGACAAGTTTTTTCATTTCCAACCCCTGAAAGTGTTGATTTATGATTATTTTCAAACTGCAGCACAGCCATTTTTCCATGCCACGCGAGGTGTGAATGTGACCAGCAGCTCAAATTGGATTGTGCGACGCCCGCCGCTGGGGCAGAATCATTAGAACTCAACGATCACAACTGACATTATGCGAAAGATTACACAAACCCAGACTCTCTCCACTTCCCTGATACTGAGTGCGGCGGCCATCGCCACGCTCGCTTGCGCCCCCATTGCCAACGCCGATTCCCTGCAGGCACAGCTACAGCAATGCAGCCAGTTTAGCGACGACAAAAAGCGTCTCGCCTGTTACGACAAGCTCACCGGCAGCCTACAGGAACACGCGGAACAACAATTCGGCCAGGAGCAGAAGCAGGCAGTTGAGGAAGCACCTGAATCCATCACCGCCACCATTACCAAAGCCGAAGAAGGTGCCTACGGCAAATTCATCTTCACCCTCGATAACGGCCAGGTGTGGCGCCAGACGGATACCAAACGTTCCATATTGAGGGATGGCGATCAGGTTACCGTCGAACGCGGTGCTTTAGGCTCTTTCCGGATGCGCAAGACTACCGGCGGCCGCACTATGAAGGTAAAGCGGGTCAAATAACGAGCCTTCACCACATGACTAAACTGACATTTATGACCACGTCAGAGCGGCGTGGTTATAACGAAAACAACTACCGATTTCTTTCTTCACTTCCATTTTCTCTGTCAGCGCTGTCTTAGTCCGGTTATTTCACTCAGGAAACCTGCTGGTCGGTCTTTTTCCGGCGCAACATTCAACCGTCATCTATATTCAACTTGTCTACATGGCAATTTGTACGCCATGTCTCGATCCTGCGAAAGGACGACGCCGGTGGTTTACGGCAGGCAGGCGGTCACAAAGGCTACACCGCCCTGCCAAAAGCATAAGGTTCAGACTTTGTCCCGAGTAAACATCGACTCAAGGGATGACCAGTGGCTGAAGGAAAATAGCAACAATCTCGCCGGAGATGACCTCTCTCAGGAAGATCCGGTGCAACCCATACAAACCCGTGCGGAGCCTCGCGAAGAGGAATCCTCATCCGGCGAATCGACGACAGAAAGTGTCAGCACGCCGATGCAGAATTACCTCAAACACCTGTATCGGCTCGATCTGCTGACTCCGGAAGAGGAAAACGCAACCACCTGTCTGCTCCGTGAACTGGAGGACAAAATTATCGCGCTACTGCAAAAGCGCGGCGTCACCCTGGTAGACCTGCGCAGCGAGGGCGTAGAACAGCGCGGCAGTACCGGTGCCTACGATCACGGCCTGATCATTGCCAAAACGGCAGAGCTGCTGGAAACCGGGAAAATCTCCCAGCGGGACCGCAGCTCATTGCAAAACCTGATGAAGCGCTTCAAGGCCCAGCGCAAAAAGCTCATCCAGTGCAACCTGCGGCTAGTCATTGCTATCGCCAAGCGCTTCCGCAATCCGTCGGTTCCGTTTATCGATCTGATTCAGGAGGGTAACGTCGGGCTGATGAAGGCCATCGAGCGCTTCAAGCCGCAAATGGGATACCGTTTTTCAACTTACGCCTACTGGTGGATCCAGCAGGAAATCCAACTCACCCTGCGGCGCAATGACGACCTGGTTCGCCAGCCCGCCAATGTGCAGGATGACCTGCGCAACATTTACCGGGCCATCAACCAGGTGCGTGCCGAAGGGCTGCCAGCATCGGACGAGAACGTCGCCAAGCAGACTGGGCTGGATCTGGAACGGGTACAGAGCCTGCTAAAACTGCCGGGGCCAACCGGCTCACTGGACGACCCGATCTCCGATGACCAGAGCAGCACCAGACTGGACTACGCACCGGCCAACGAACTGTTCAATACCGATGAGCTGGTATCCAATCAGGAACTGGCGCAGCGCCTGCGCGAAGCCGTAGCCAAATTACCACCCAGGCAACGCACGGTTCTAAGCCTGCGCTACGGCCTGATTTCCGACCGCGACTGCTCCTTCCGCGTGATCGGCGAGCAGCTCGGCCTGAGCCAGGAACGCGCTCGACAGCTGCATTCAGACGCACTCAGGCAACTGAAACGACAGTGGCGCTGACCCACGCAGGATCCAAAAACGGTAAAAACCGGTAGAACCGAGTAAGTCCGGGACCTCCTCCCACCGAGGTCCCGGGCTTGCCAATGTTGTATTTCCGGCTAATCTTGCAATGACCAGCCTCTAACAGCGATAACTGGCGATTTGGATTATGCCCCTCTCTCGACCTGCGGCCATTCTGGCATTCCGTCTTTTTCCGGGTGTTTTTTTTGCCGGTATTGCCAGCGCAGTCACCTGCCCTTCTGCACATGCCGAGGGCTGGCTCAAGGAAGGGTCCCAGGAGCTGATCCTGAGCGGCGGTAAAGGCATCGGCAGTGCCCTGATCCAGCAGGACTCCACTGCCGGCGCAGATCTGGTGGGCGCAAACTGGTCATATCTGTTTTACGACTACCCCAGCCAGCACCACTTTCAGTGGTGGGCCCAGGTCAGCTACAGCTATATGTGGCGGGACTATCGCGGACGGGATCAAAAGCAGCATATCTGGGAACTGAAACCGGTGCTCCGCTGGTATCCACGCAGAGAAGCGCAGGGATTTTTCGGTGAAGTCGGTGTGGGCGCGGCCTATTTGGACGAGCGCAGCTTTGGCGCTGTGGAGCTGTCTACCAACCTCAATTTCTCCCTGCACTTTGCCGCGGGCTATACCCTGCAGAGTGGTAACACGCTATCTCTCCGCTACAGCCATTTCTCCAACGGCTATACCAACACCCCCAACCCCGGATTCGACTTTGCATCACTGAACTGGCACACCAAGTTTTAAACTTGCTCGCTGCTCTTGCTCGCTGCTAAAAACGCAACAAAACAGTCATATATCAATAAAACTCCTGTCATACCAGTGGTTGAGAATAATGCCTTACCGAATGCCCAGTGCGGGCGATTAGCCGGGCGCCGTACCGATATTAAGACCTCATAAATATCCTGCCTGAATTGACTGGAATTCTTGGGCGGCGCGCCAGAAACAGCGGACGTGTAGCCCCATGATTCAGACTATCTGCCACCTGATTGCCAGCCGGGAACACGGTGGCCTGGAAAAGCACGTTGCCGATTTATCGCGCTGGCAGGCCCGCAATACAGACGCCCGGGTAGCAGTAATCGCCCACCCCCGATACTTCACTACCCTCGATGACCGAATTCAATTTATTCCGCTCAATACCGATCGCAGTCGGCATCATCCCAATCTGGTCTGGAGACTCGCCAACCTGATCCGCAAGGGCGAATACCAGATCGTACACGGCCACGGTTCCAAATCCGCACAATTGCTGGCCGCAGTGCAACCCTATACCGAAACCCGGCAAGTGATTACCCGACACAACGTGCGGCACCCGCGGGACAAGCTGGCTAGTGCATTCGACGCACGTATCGCCATCAGTCGCGCCACCGTCGCCAACTCCAAACTGGACTGGAATATCATCCCCAACGGTATTGAGCTGGCCGCACCCGCTGCAAATACACCGCTCATGCAATCGCTGCCGGATGACAAGCCCAGGCTGCTGGTGGCCAGCCGGCTGATCAAGGCACGTCATGTGGATTTATTGATTGCCGCCATGCCGCTGTTAGCGGGATATCGCTTGATGGTTCTGGGGGACGGCCCGGAAAAAGACAACCTGCGCAAACAGGTTTCAGAGCTTGGAATTGAAGAGCGCGTAACGTTTTTTACTGGCGACAACCCGGTAGCCAACTTCATGCAGGCGGCAGATCTCGTCATCATTCCAGCTGCGGCAGAAGGAACACCTTATACGCTTTTAGAAGCATTGCTACATCGCAAACCCGTGATAGCCAATGGCAGCGGCAGTGCAATCGAGTATTTACCTGAGGCCTATCTGCTCGAGAACCTGGAGCCGCAACACATCGCAGACAAAATTGACCGGGCGCTATCGCAAGCCTGCATAGAAGAAGAATTTTCCGGGCTGTTCGCACAGGCCGCGGAAGAGTTCACTCTGGATTCCATGGCCAAGGCAACCTGGCAAGTCTACTCAGCGCTGACAGCCTGAAGGTCGTTAAACCACTCCACCGCACGGGATGTTGTCTCAGTGAGGCTGAGGCCTGAAAAGTTCAGCGGGCCGGAACGCCGCAGAATATCCACGGCAACCGTTGCCAGTGCTTCCACACGGTCTTTCGCATTACCTGCACCTGAATCGGCCACAGCGCCTTGCGGGAAACAGCGCTTCAGCAATTCAGCACCAGTGCCGCCAAGTGCCACGGCTGGGCAGCCCATGGCCAGGGATTCCGCCACAACCCGCCCACTGGAGCGCTGCCCTGCCCCATGATCACCAGAGAGATCAAACGTGATACGCGCGCTGGCATAGAGCTCGCGCATATCCCGCCGCGGCCCAAGAAACAGGACATATTCCGATAACCCCATGGTCTCTGCACGCCGCTCCAGGGCACGGACAAACTTCTCCTGCCCCGGCAAAATCTCGCCCACGATCAACCCGAAAATATCCTGTCGCTCTTGCTTGAGTACTGCGAGTAATTCCAGAAATTGCTCCTGCCCTCTTCCCGGTCCTATGGGCCCCGGTAACAGCAGCCAGTTGCGCTCTTCCAGCTGGGGGAAATCATTCAGGAGGCGGTGGTGCCAGTGACCAGAAACCGATGCATTTTTATCCAGTTCGCGGGTATTCACGCCGCGATATAGTGTGCGGACCTTGGCGGTATCCGTAAGACGCTGTGAAAACTGTTGCCCCAGATCATCCGAGGCCGAAAGAACCAGCTCCCCCTGTGCCAATGCAGCATTGGCACGACGCTTGCGGAACAGCCCAGTGGTTGGCCACTGGTGCACGCTGGTGACCAGCCGCGGACGACTTCCGGCAGGCAGGCGCTTCCACGCCTGAGCGCCATGCCAGGCACACTGAGCACCACGGCATAGCAGGATCTCAGCATCCAAAGCCTGCACCTGCTGGCGCAACTTGCGATGCAAGCGTCCGTTCAGCCATCGCCGCTGATTCAGGGGCAACTCGAAATGCTGGCAGTTATGCAGCGTGAGCCGAGAAACTAACGTCCCGCCGGCGGATATCACCGCAGACTCATGCCCCAGACGGGCGAGCTCAACAGCAAATTCCAGTGCTTCCTGTGCGAGTTCTCCCTCATCGAGAGATGGCACCAGTTGAACAATCCGCATAACTGCTAACGCCTCAAATCCCTGTAAATCATTCGAATTCTTTCTCGCAGACTGGACTTTGTGCAGCCATTGAGAGAATCTCGATTGTACAGCTGATTTCTGCGCCACGGCGCACAATTTCCACATTGGCGATGTAAATCACAAGTCGCGCGGAATCCTGTAGAATTTTGTGCCGCCTGACTCGTTTTCGGCGTCTCATATGAACACGAAGCGAGCAGTTCATAACTACAATACGACGGAACTTTTATGCACGCCCGGACTTCTATGGCAGCCAGCCACTCTCCATACAATCTCCAGACCTATGTAGGCGGACTGTTTACTGTCATAGCGTTAATGCTGGCCCTGTGCAGCACCCCCGCCTTGGCAGCAAGCGACCGCGGACTGCTATTGCAGGCAAAAAAAGGCGCCAACATTGTCTACTTGCTGGGCTCAATCCATCTCGCCGACGACAGTTTTTATCCTCTGCGCGAGACTATTGAGCGGGCATACCGGAATAGTGACGCGCTGGTAGTAGAGGCAGATGTCATTGCGATGGAGTCTGATCCTGAGCTCCAGAGCAAAGTCATGCTGGAATCCCTGTATCCTCCCGGGCAACAGCTGAAAGACAACATTTCCCCGGAAGTGTATGCACAACTGCAGGCGTGGTTACACAAACGCCAGATACCCGAGGCCAACTTCAATCGCATGCGTCCCGCCATCGCGATGATCACTCTTAGCCTGATTGAAATGCAGATGCGCGGTCTCGACCCCAAGGCCGGTATCGACCGCCACTTCCTGAATCAGGCACACCGGGAAGGAAAACAGATCCTGGAACTGGAGAGCGTGCTGCAACAGCTGCGCATGCTGAATAGCCTGAAAAAGCCAGAACTCTTCCTACAACAGACCCTGGAGCAGGTATCGGAAATGGACACCTTTGTTCCACGCATGACCAAGGCCTGGAAATCGGGAGACCAACAGGCCCTTTACCAGCTGGTAATCAAGGAAGGATTGGACGAACACCCGGAATTTGCACAGCTCTATGAGCTGCTGTTCTACCAGCGCAACCGGGAAATGGCCGAGAACATCGACAAACTCAGCCAGCGCTACAAAAACCTGTTTGTGGTGGTGGGTGCCGGACACCTAGTGGGAAACAAGTCCGTTGCGGAGCTGCTGGAAAAGTCCGGATTCAGTATCAAACAAATCTGAACAATCTCGGGGTTGCCTTCGCAAGCGATCTCAGACACCCTTTCACACCCCACCTATCCCGGGGCAGCTCACACTTGACGTGCGAGCTGCCTATACTCCCTCGAGTAATGACTGCAAGCTATCGCAGCTGCCTTTCAGTGCCCAATTGCGCCCCAGGCCCACAAGTGTCAGACCGACAAGCCTATACCCTGTGTTTGTTACAACATTATTACAGTTGGTCATAAATCATTTTATGGATTCCTAAGATGTCAGAAATGTTTCTAATTTCTGACAGTTTGATGATGCTGATACACTCCGCGGCCATAAATTCGCAGAAAAATAGGACTGTACATGCAACCCTTCCACAAGAGCCTGATGGCCTTAACCATGACCAGCCTGCTCTCTGGAGCTGCCGCGGCAGATGAAGCGGAATCCAAGGGCGGCCTGAAAATCACCTCCGATGACGGAAACTTTTCCGCCTCGTTGGGTGGGCGCATTCACTTTGACACCTACCTGTTCGATACCGATATCGAAGATCCGGTGAGCACCACGGATTTTCGCCGGGCGCGCATCACCCTCAAGGGCAGTATCTACGACTGGAAATACGTGCTGGAGCAGGACTTTACCGGCGGCAGCACTCCCGGCGGCTTCCGCGATGTATTTATCGCCCACAAATTCCTGAACGGTGAAGTGCGCATCGGGCAGTTCAAGCCTTTCCGCTCCATGGCTGAGATGACCAGCTCCAACGAAATCACCATGTTGGAACGCCCCTTCTCCAGTGCCACGGGCCTCTACGAGGACTACCAGTTCCAGCAGGGCATCGGCTGGACCGGGGTAATGGACTGCTTCACCATGGGCTTGATGGCGTTCAACCTGCGCGACGCCAGCACCCCTCGCAACGCCGGTATCGGCACTGCTGGCCGCCTGGCCTGGGCCCCGATCAATACCGATATGGCCACGTTCCACCTGGGCACGTCCATCAACTACGAGAACGCCAACCAGAACTCCAGCGACCTCACCGCCGAGGCTGACTACGCTGGCCGCCGCGGCCCCTCCCAGCTGATGGCGCTCACCCCCGGCGACCTTGGCGGAGATGTAACCACTGCTGCACTGGAGCTGGCAGGCAGCTACGGTCCCCTGTATGTACAGTCGGAATATGTCATCGGTGATTTTGAGGCCGACTACTTTCTGAGTGAGGCCGATTTCGAAGACGAGTTTGGCGCACCGGCACCCTTTTATTGCGATCCGCAATTCGGCTGCTATATCCAGGATCAGTCAGTACACACCTGGTATGTCCAGGGCAGCTGGATGCTGACCGGAGAGCACAAGACGTACAATAAAAAGCGCGGCGCCTTCAATTCCGCCAGACCGTCAGGTGATGGCCTCTGGGGCGGCGCCTGGGAACTCACCGCCCGTTACGACACCATGGAAAACCGGGACATTCGCGACCTGAAAGCCAACAGTGCGCAGGTTGGTGTGAACTACTATGCCAATCGCAACGTGCGCGTGATGCTGAACCTGATCTTTGGCGACAACGAGTTTACCGGTGACAAAACCAACCAGCTGGGATTGCGAGTCCAAATGGGCTGGTAAAACGGTTGATAGGGGCTGGCACTAGCCAACCCCGAAAGCCGACAGGGTCACCAAGAAATGTGATCCACAAAAAAAGCGAGCCAATTGGCTCGCTTTTTTTGTGCCACTCAATTTCGCGACTATCGCCGCGAAACCAGGGCATCAACCCACTTGCTGGGCTTTGGCAGGGTCAAACACTTCCACTTGGGCGGGCGTGTCCTGCACTGTCTCCTTCGGGTTGTAGAATCGTTGTAGAGACAGATCGCGCGCTTCCCGAGCCAGGTCGACATTGCGGTCCTTGACCGGGCCATAACCGCGAATCTGATCCGCATATCCCAGCAGCTCGATGGCTGCAGCGTGGTTCTCCGCATTCAAACGGCCAACGACTTCATCGACAAGCTTTTCGTATTCACGAATCAGTGAGCGCTCCATCTTGCGCTCGGCGGTATACCCGAAAACATCCAGAGCGGTGCCACGCAGGAATTTGAATTTGGCCAGTACACCGAACGCCTTGTGCATCCAGCCACCGAACTTGATTTTGCGCGGCCGCCCGAGGTTTTTATCAAACCGGCTGATCAGCGGCGGCGCCAAATTGAATTCCAGCTCAAAGTCACCGGCAAAGTTTTCCCGCAGGGATTCCACGAAACGGCCATCGCTGTAGAGGCGCGCAACCTCGTATTCGTCCTTGTAGGCGAGTAATTTCGCGTAGTTGCGTGCAACCACCTCGGCCAGTGCTTCACTACCCGGCACCTTGAGGATTTCCGCCCCCTTGACCTTGTCTACCAGCGCCCGATAGCGCTGCGCCAGCGCCGCATTCTGATAGCCCGTGAGATGGGCAGTGCGATGGGCAACAATTTCTTCCAGCCCTTGGGGCAAGGTTTTTTCTTCGTCGCGGGAAAGCAGACGATCCAACGCCGCGCGGTCCTGGGCCGCCAATCGTCCAGCGGCAAGCCCCTGCAGATTGCCCTCAACGGCGACACCATTCAGGCGAATAGCTTCGCGGATCGCATCCAGCCCCAGCGGAATCAGTCCTTTTTGCCAGGCGTAACCGAGCATGAAGATGTTCGCCGCCAGGGTGTCTCCCAGTGCCGCCTTGGTCAGTGCGTGCCCCTCTACAACCTCCAGCTCCGCAACCGCGTCCTTGATGGTATCGAGTACCGCCTGTGGAGAATGAATGTCCTCACGCCCCAGCACAGATGCCGCAGTTGGGCTCAGATGGGTATTCACCACTGCGCGGCTGTGGGTTTCATCCAGCTTGGCGAGACTCGCAGACAGGTTACCGGCAGCGATCAGGTCGCAGGCCATCAGACCGTCGGCACGACCGTCAGAAATGCGTACGGCCTTGAGCGCTTCAGGGCTATTGGCAAAACGCACATGGGAGTACACCGCCCCGCCCTTCTGCGCGAGACCGGTCTGGTCCAGGGTGCTGCAGGCCTTGTCTTCAATATGCGCCGCCATCGCCAGCAACGCGCCAATGGTCACCACACCGGTACCACCGACGCCGGTCACCAGCAGGTTGAATGGCTCACTCAGGTCCGGCAGTTGCGGTGCCGGCAGCTTGTCCGCTTCCTGACACAGGGTATCGCCGACACCGGCGCGCTTGTTCAACTTGCCACCCTTCACCGTGACAAACGACGGACAGAAACCGTTTACGCAGGACATATCCTGGTTGCAGGTGGTCTGGTTAATACGGCGCTTGTCGCCCAGGGCGGTATCGACTTTTTCCACGGCGATACAGCTCGACTGGGTAACACAATCGCCACAGCCCTCACACACCAGTTCGTTGATAAACGGGCGCCCTTCCGCTTTCGGCAACAGACCACGTTTGCGCTTGCGGCGCAGCTCCGTGGCACAGGTCTGGTCGTAAACAATAACGGTACAGCCCGGTGCCTCGCGCAATTCCTTCATCACGGCGGGCATGTGATCCCGGTGGCGGATTTCCACCTCACCGGGGAAGCTCAGTTTTCCTTTGTACTTGTCGGTGTTGTCCATCACCAACACCACCTTGTTTACGCCCTCGGCAAGAACCTGACGACAGATCATGTCCGGCAGCAGTTCGCCGTCGTGGGGCTGGCCACCGGTCATGGCAACGGCGTCGTTAAACAGGATTTTGTAGGTGATATTCACCTTCGCCGCCACTGCGGCGCGAATCGCGAGAATCCCGGAGTGGAAATAGGTCCCGTCACCGAGATTGACGAATACATGGGGCTCACTGGTAAAGGCCGCCTGGCCGATCCAGTTGACCCCCTCAGCGCCCATCTGGGTAAAGGTGTAGGTTTCCCGGTCGAGCCACTGCGCCATGTAGTGACAGCCAATCCCCGCCAGCGCTCGGCTGCCCTCGGGCACGCGAGTGGAGCGGTTGTGGGGGCAGCCGGCACAGAACATCGGCAGGCGCGCAACACTGGAGCCGGCCTGGGCCGAGATACGCTCGGCCAGTGCATCGAGCCGCATCAAGCGATGCTTGGCGCGCTCGTTCAGGTTGTCCTCACCCAGCAGGTAGCCAAGCACCTGGGCCACCACTGCCGGGGAGAGCTCGCCATACATGGGGAGCAGCGGATTATCGTGCTCGTCGACTTTGCCGAGGATGCGCGGGAAATGCGGGTCGCGCAGGTGGACGTTGTACAGCTCTTCTTTCAACTGCACTTCCATCAGGCTGCGCTTTTCTTCCAGCACCAGTAGTGAATCGAGGCCGCGGGCAAACTCCTGGATACCGGGTACGTCCAGCGGATAGGTCATGCCCACTTTGAGAATCCGGATTCCCAGCGCGCGGGCACCGTCCTCGTCAATCCCCATATCCTCAAAGGCCTGCATCAGGTCCAGGTGCGCCTTGCCCGCAGTGACGATACCCAGTGTTGCCTCCGGGTTATCCAGTACCAGCTTGTTCAGCTGGTTGGCACGGGCAAACGCCAGCGCAGCGGGACGCTTGTAGCGCCACAGGCGCTCTTCCTGCTCCAGGGGATTGTCCTGCTTGCGGATATTGAGGCCGCCCTCGGGGCGCTCGATTTCCGGGTACTGGAATGAGACCGCAGACGGATCCACTTCAACGGTGGAGGCGCTGTCCATATTTTCTGCGAGGGTAATCATCGCCACCCAGCAGCCGCTGAAACGAGATAGCTCCAGGCCATACAGGCCGTAATCCAGCACTTCCTGGACCGTGGCCGGGTTCAGCACCGGGATATGCATATCGACGAAAGCGAATTCGGATTGCCCGGGATAGGACGAGGATTTACAGCCGTGGTCATCCCCGGAAATGATCAGTGCACCGCCCTTGGGGGAAGAACCCGCGGCGTTGGCGTGGCGAAACGCATCGCAGGAGCGGTCTACGCCGGGGGTTTTGCCGTACCAGATACCGCAGACCCCATCGACTTCGGCGCCCTCAAACAGGCCCACCTGCTGGGAACCCCATACGGAAGTCGCCGCCAGCTCTTCATTCACACCGGGCACAAAGCGGATGTTGTATTCGTCGAGTAGTCCGCTGGCACGGGACAACTGCTGGTCGTAGCCACCGAGGGGAGATCCGCGGTAACCGGAAATAAAAGTGGCGGTATTGAGGCCGCGCGCCTGGTCGATACGCATCTGATCAATTGGCAAGCGCACCAGCGCCTGGATGCCCGAAAGCAGTACCTTGCCCTTGAGAATGGTGTACCTGTCGTCCAGGGAGACTTTTTTGGTAGTGACTGCCTGAGAATCGGTATTCACTTTCTGCTCACTCATACGCCTACTTCTACTCGCTGGTATGTGGTGGTCCACTACTGAAAGGGACGTCCGCTAATTATTGTGATTCGAGGCGCGCGTCGCAGTCTCAGGCGCTGATTTAAACGACTTATTCTGTGGCAACCCAAAATAGCGACGGCGTGGTCAAGTCATACTAGAGCCTAAAGCTCAATGAAACATTGCTTTATTTACAAGTTTGCACGTAAAATTATGACAGCCATCTCGGCCAAACAAGAATTTGTAGGACAGGAGTTTATATGAAGCGCTCAACCGACCTGGATGATTTCGACCGCAAGATTCTGCGGGCGCTGCAGGAGAACGCCGATTATTCCATGGCTGAGCTCGGAGACAAAGTGGGCCTGTCTCACACGCCGTGCTGGCGTCGCATCAAGCGCCTGGAGGCAGAAGGCATCATCCGTGGCCGCGTCACCCTCCTGGATCCGCGAAAACTTGACCTCGGAGTCACAGTATACTGCTATGTGACCATCCACAACCACGACGAAGAATCCCTGAACAGTTTTGAGTCGGCGGTACAGGATGTGCAGGAAGTGGTGGAATGCTACTCCACCAGTGGAGACAAAGATTACGTGCTGCGCGTGGTAGTAGACAGCGTAGAGCACTATGAGCAGCTGCTGAAGCGCTCGCTGGTACACCTGCCCAATGTCGCGTCGGTGAATTCCACCTTCGCCCTGAAACAGGTCAAGTACACCACCCAGCTGCCGCTTTAACCGGCGCACGACCTAAAGCTGTACAGGGTGCCTCGTTGCACCCTGTACAGCAGTCTTGTCTGAAGAACCGATTAGCGAGACTGCAGCTTGCTGACCACCTGAGCCAGCACCTGCTCAAGAGTCTGCTCATCGCAGTCGATCACGATATCCGCGTATCGCCGATACAGCGCCTGCCGCTCTTCGAACAATTCCTCAAAGCTTTGCCCCGGCGCCTTGGCGATACCGCGGCTCTCGTAATTGTGGATTCTGCGACGCAATTCATCTGCGGAACAATTCAGGAAAACCGCGGGGCCGAATTTCAGCAGGTTGTGCATGCCTTCTTCGCTATACACGGCGCTGCCACCGGTGGCGATAATATGATTGGGCAGCTGTGCCTCGGCAATCACCTCCCCCTCGATACGACGAAGATTCAGGTAATCGCTTTCATTCATGATTTCCTGCAGGGTTTTGTCTTCCCGCAGCTGGATCAACACATCCGTATCCACAAAATCTTTTGCGAGCTCCTTCGCCAACAAAACCCCCAGCGTACTTTTGCCGGCACCCGGCATTCCGATCAGTACAACACTGCCCTGCTTATGCATTGTTATTAGACTTCCTATTAGACGCTTTGTGAGACCCGATACGGGGCGTGCCCCTCAGTCTCCTCGCCGCGGCAGCACCAGCGACCGCAGCCAACCCAGCAGGCCATTGCCCGCGAGCAGCATTTTATCCAATTCATCCAGATTGTGCGCCTGCCGGAAACTGTCGGCAAACAGTGCCTCGCGCGTGATCATGCGTCGCCGAGGATTGATCTGCTTGATCTCGCGCGCCGGATTGCCCGCAACCACAGCGTTGGCTGGCACATCCCGGGTCACCACGCTGCCCGCCCCCACCACCGCATTGTCGCCGATAGTAACGCCCTTACAGATGATGGCACTGTCGCCGATCCAGACGTTGTTACCGAGTGAGACCGGCTCGGTGCAGCGAAATGGTCGGGTGCGGTTGTACAGGCCATGCCAGTCAGAGTCGGAAATGTAAACGTTGGCAGCGAGCATACAGGCGTCGCCAAGGGTAATAGACAGGCCGGCAGAAATACGCACGCCGGGGGAGATGAGCACGTAATCACCAATCGTAATGTGCGCCTCACCACCGCGATGCCCCATGGCAGTAAGCCGGATACAGTTATCCGGTGTCGAGATCAGGTGCGGGAAATTCCCGAGCCGGATATTGCTGCCAAACACCTTGACCGACGCAGGGTGCATAATTTCCGGCTCGCGACCGACCGCATCAAATTGCGGCAAAAGGAAGTGGCGACTGCGCCAGTTGCGAAACCGGAGCAACAAGCGCTTCAGCCAATATGGTCTATGATCCTTGCGCATGGTCTATCGAGGCCGCTCATGTTGTTGGTTGAAATCTTGTTATTGGATTGGGGCCCAGCCACGCAATCATTTTGTCACGGGATCTGCGCTACCAGCACATTGCAAAGCGTTGTGCGCGCCGGTACTGTCAAGCGCACTTTTATCAGTCATCACAGAACAGAAAAATGGAAACCTCAATCCCGTTCGACTTACCCCTGGACATCGAAACCGTCAAAGGCTTTCTCGACCCACAAGAAGGTGAAGCTCTGTACCGTCTGGCCGCAGAAGCCAGCGATCGGGGCCCGGTACTGGAAGTAGGCAGCTATTGCGGCAAGTCCACCGTCTATCTTGGCAGTGCATGCAAACTGATGGACAACTCCCTGTTTGCAGTAGACCATCACCGCGGATCGGAGGAACACCAGCCCGGTGAGGAGTATCACGATAGCGACCTGTTCGACGATCGCAGCCAGTTGATGGACAGCTTCCATAACTTCCGCAGCAATATGCGCGCGGCGGCGCTCGAAGATCACGTCGTGCCGGTTGTGGCCCCATCGTCAGTCGCAGCGCGACACTGGAACACCCCGCTCGGGCTGGTGTTTATCGATGGCGGCCACTCCCTGGAAGCCGCACTCACCGATTACCGCAGCTGGAGCCGGCATATCGTGCCCGGCGGATTCCTGGCGATCCACGACATTTTTCCCGACCCGAAGGATGGCGGTCAGGCGCCCTATGAAATCTACAAGTTAGCGCTGGCTTCCGGTCAATTCGAAGTGGTGGAGATGGTCAAGACCCTCGGCATCCTGCGCCGAATCCAGTAAGTTCACCTGCGTAAACAGACCGCTGGCGGGAGTAAGCCCCGCCAGCGCATCCGCCGCCAACAGCATGGCTCCCACCGTCCAGGTCGTTTTTTCTTCCGGCCAGACCGCGCTGTCGCGGTAAACGTATCCGGTCCAGTAACCACCGTCCACGTCCTGCCAACGGTGCAAGCCGCGGTAGAGCGTTTCTGCCCTGTCGGTATCACCCGCGGCCAGCAAAGCCATGGTCAGCTCGCAGGATTCCGCCACGGTTACCCAGGGCTCATCGTTCACACAGCGGCAGCCGAGCCCGGCCACTACAAACTCATCCCACTTCTGCTGCAGGCGCAGGCGTGCGCCGGCTCTATCGAACACCCCGGTTAGCACCGGGTAAAACCAGTCCATGGAGAAGCGCGCTTTGCTCTCCCAGGTACGGTCGAAACGATGGGACTTTTCCCGTAATGCCTCGCCAAGTAACGTGCGCGCTCGCCGCCAATTGGGCTGGGGAAATGCCAGCACCGCAGCGATGTTGATCGCGCACTCCAGGCTTTTGTAAATCGAGGAACAGCCGGTAATCAGAGCATCCTGCAAAGGCTCGCCCTGACTATTTACCGCCCACTGTATTTCACCGTGCTCAGATTGCAGCGCCAGAACAAAATCGATCGCTTTTTTGACCGTCGGCCAGAAGCGCAACAGGAAATCCCGGTCGCCGGTAATCAGAAAGTGATGCCAGATACCGGTGGCGACATAGGCAACAAAATTACTTTCACGCCGCTCGCGATTGTCCACCTGCCCGTTCTTGTAGGCTGCCCACCAGCTGCCATCTTGCAACTGCATACTGGCCAGCCACGCGTAGGCACTTTCCGCCGCCCGGCACTCACCGGCAATACTGAGCCCCATGGCCGCTTCTACATGATCCCAGGGATCCGCATAGTGACCACTGAACCAGGGAATACAACCGTCTTCCAGCTGCTGGGAAATAATGTAATCCGCACTGCGCCGGACAAAGTCCGCCGGAAATAGTGCAGGCGCCTCCTCCACAATCTGTAGTTCCGAGGCATTATTCATGCGGCAATCCCCCGCTCTGCAGATGCTTTCTCCGTGGCCTGCACCGGAGCCACCTGTGTCTCAGACTGTCCAGGCTTCACAAAATACAGAGCGATACTTTTACCCAGAATCGGGTTAAACAGCTTTTCCAGCCAGCGGGTCAAGCGCGGCTTCTGCATCAGGTCCCAAACCAGGAACCGATGATAGGCAGCAATCGCCGGATGCGCATCGCGCCCCCACAACAGGCACTTGAGCCACCAGAAAGGCGCATGCAGTGCATGGGCCTTGTGACGGGCAAAAAACTGATGCCCCAACGCCTCGATGGTGCTGCGGAGCTGCTTTTCACGGAATATCCGAATGTGTCCGCCCTCTACCTCGTGGTACGCATCGGACAATTTCCAGCACACCCACTCCGGGAAAAACGCCGGAACTGTGGCCGCGAATACGCCGGCAGGTTTCAGCACACGATTGATCTCACCGAGCACGCCCTGGTAATCCTCGATATGCTCCAGCACCTCAGAACAGATCACCACATCAAAAAAATCATCAGAAAACGGCAGTTGCAGCGCATTTCCTACACCGAACTGCACCCGCCCCGCCTGCTGCCCGGCAGCAATAAAGGGTTGAGCGCGCTCACTGGCAGTAGTGATATCCCGCAAACTCAGATCAATACCGAAAATATCCACCGCATCGGTCAACATCAGATGAATGGCGTGGCGACCTTCGCCACACCCCAGATCCAGTACCCGCTGTCCGGGTTTCAGATTCAATAACGCGGGATCTACAGTAATCATCAGGCTGCCTCTCCGCGGTTCTTGCCCGCAGCGCACGCGCTGTCAGACACACTCACCGCCGCACCGGCGGCTGCGCTATTGGCAGATTCTTGTGCCGTTATCACCGTCGGCGGATGTTCCCCGGAAACGGGGGGGCGCGCCCTGTCCGCGTCGCCGATAATAGTGCGGTAGTAAGACACCAGGTGAGAGGCGGCAACCCGCCAGGAGAACTGTTCTTCGATGCGTTTTCGTCCGGCAGCTGCCAGTGACTCGCGCAGCGCGTTGTCGCCGAGCAGCTGCTCTATGGCCCGGGCCAGCGCACCGCTGTCACCAGCTGGCACCACGATACCCGCATCCCCCACCACTTCAGGCAAGGCACCGCCATCACTGGAAATAACCGGCACACCGCAGGCCATAGCTTCTCCCGCAGGCAAGCCGAAGCCTTCATAGAGCGAGGGACAGACAACCATACCGGAAGCAGCGTAATGCTCGACCATCTCCCGATTGGAGATACCGGATACAAACCGCACCGCCGACGCGAGATCCAGCTCCTCAAGCAACTTCTCTGTCGCGCCACCACTCTGCAGTCGACCAACGACCAGTAACTTGAGTTGCGGGTAACGCGCACGCAGCAACGCCAGTGCCTGCAAAAGAAAGCGCAGCCCTTTCAACGGCTGATCGGCCGAGGCGGTGGTCATGATCTGAAACGGGTCTGGAATGATTTGCGGCTGAGGCGCAAACACTTCCGTGTCGATACCGTTGTAGATCAACTTCAGCTGGGACGGTGCGACACCGAATTGCTCGACGATATCCTGCAATGACTGTGCGGATACCGTGACAATATTCTTAAGGCGGCGGGATACCTTGATCTGCATTCCCAGAAAGCTGTGCCAACGCCGCACCAGGAGCCGATAGAACCAGTCCGGCGCCGCATCGATCGCCAGTTGGCGGTCGCGGGTGATCGGGTGGTGAATCGTCGCCACCACCGGCAAGCCCTGCTTTTCAATATCCAGCAGGCCATAGCAGAGAGACTGGTTGTCGTGCACTACGTCGTAGTCCTTGCCCTTCTTGCGCAGGTAGTGCGCAACCCTGCGGCCAAAGGTATAGGGTTCGACAAAGCCACCGGTGAGCTTGCCCCACCACTCGTAAAAATCTGCCCAGCTCAGCAGATGTTTCGGTTTCAGGGCGCGTGTGGGGTGCGGGTGTTCATACAGGTTGAGCCCGGGCATCTTGATCAGGCGCACACGCGGATCCAGCTCTGGATAGGGTTGACCGGAAATCACATCAACTCGATGCCCGGCCTCTACCAGCGCTTTGCTCAGATAATGAAGGTAAATCCCCTGCCCGCCGCAGTGGGGATGGCTGCGATAGCCCAGCAGGCAGATATTCAATGGCCGCGAACCGGCCGGTGGACCGTCTGTACGATTTCCCAAGGCGGTCATAGTTTCCCCGTAGTTATTGTTTTGGCGAACACAAAATCGGGCGCCGGAAAAGGCGAAGAATACACCGGCAAAGAAATGACTGCCAGACAGAATCCGTCCACCACCAAGGCCAGACTACTCAGTCCGTTTTGCAAGGGTCAGGCATTAGCCCAGTTGAATGGCCAGAATGGGACCCGCAACACAAAACCCCGGCCTCGCAACAGATGCGAGTACCGGGGCAATGGTGTCTGGAGCATCAATCAGATCAGAAGCTGAACTTGTAACCGACGCCCAGATTGAAAATCCAGGAGTCATACTCCAGCTTGTCTTTGTAACGAATGGAGTCAACTACGATGCCGTTACTTAGCACCACATTATCAACACCCACTTCGATTTCCGGGTCTGCATCAACATACATGGCAGATGCATTAAACAACCAATTGGCATTGCGGCCGAACTCAATATCGATACCTACCTGCGCAGTCCAGCCCCAGGAGCTACCAAAGTTGATCAGACCACGATCCACCCGGTCAACAACTGCGCCATTGGCATTGACCACATCCTGAACAAATACCGGGCGCAAAAAGTCCTGCTTGATGTCGGTATAGTTCACACCGAGTCCCACATAGGGCTGTACCCAGGACTCAACACAAACCGGGTACCAGTCGACAAAAAAACTGGTTACGTTGGTTTCAAAATTACCCAGGCTATCGGAACTGAAGAAATCAAAGTCATCGGAAACCGCGTAGGTGTTGTAGTCCGCATCCAGCTTGGCGCCATTCATATGATACAGCTCGACGGCCCAGTGGTCGGCGACAAAGTAAGTACCGTTAACAAACCAAGTGGTATCGCTATCCAGATTCAGAGAATCACCGATTCGCACGGGGATCAATACGTCGGGATCATCGGGATCCGGAACATCAATGACGGTAGACTCTGAAAAAACGGAGTCATCGGTTTCCATATAGGCGGCACCGACGCGCAAGATAAGATCACCGCCATTAAAGTCGGCAAAGGCCGGCGAAGTTGCACCCGCGGCAGCAACGGCCAACGGCAGAAGAAGGGACTTGGTTCGCATGGGTAACTCCTTGTAACTCTGAAATGCTCCATAGCCGCAGGAGGGTCGTCCATTAAAAAGTGACCCGTGCGTGCGGTTAGTTTCAGTATAGGCGGAGTTTTCTGGAAAACAGCAAGTACTGCCTATGCATTGACCTGCATATAGGAAGAAATTTCTGCAAAAATATTTTGCTCAAAAAAAATGCCCGCCATAAGGCGGGCCAGTTTTCTCGAACACACTTTCAGGAGGAGAGTTTGCGACGCACTGTGTACGCAAGTTCACAGCTGTCTGACTTAGGTATAGCAGACCATTTCCACCCGCTACATACCCTGTCATCAAAGCCGTTGCTTACTGGTCGCAATCCACGCCGGAAAAAAACCGGCATCCCTTTATACCCTTTGCAGGTAACTCTGGTATTCCACATCGGTTACCCGAGCCGCAATTTCTGCCTGTTCCTGCCGCTTGAGCAATACGAACAAGTCAACGAACTCGGGATCAAAGTACTCCTGCCACAAGGCGCTTTCCGCGAAGCGGTCAAGCGCACTATTCCAGGTGTTGATCAACTGCTCACTTTCGACCTGGTAGGCATCCCCTTCTACAGGTTTGGGTGGCTGCAATTTATTCTCCAGGCCGTGGCAAACCCCGGCCAGAATCGCTGCCAGCACCAGATGGGCGTTGACGTCTGCACCGGCAATGCGATGCTCGATCCGCCGCGCCTTGGCCTCACTAGCCGGAATACGGAAGGTCACTGTGCGATTGTCATACCCCCAACACAGGTTCAGCGGCGCGTGGCTGCTTTCCTGAAAACGGCGGTAGGAGTTTGAGTGAGGTGCAAAGATTGCCATGGCATCATTGGCCGTGGTCATCATGCCCGCTACCGCGTGGCGCAATAGCTCAGAGCCCATGTCGCTGCCGTCGTCAAAGACATTGTTGCCGTCTTTGTCCACCAGACTCATATGTACGTGCATGCCGTTGCCCGCGAGCTCGCCAAACGGCTTGGCCATCGCGCTCACGCGCAGGCCGTGGCTGCGGGCAACCCCTTTCAGCAAGCGTTTGAACAACAGGGTCTGGTCGGCGACTTTTACCGGATCATCACAGTGCAGCAGATTGATCTCGAACTGCCCCGGCGCACACTCGGACAAAATGGAGTCGGCGGGGATCCCCTGCGCTTCACAAGCCGCACGCACGTCGGCAAAAAAGTGCCGCTGGGCGTCAAGTTCCGCCAGGTCGTACACATCAGTGGAAGGCACCAGGTCGGAGTCATTGTCACTGACCGGGCGCGGGCGCCCCAACTCATCGGCTTCTTCCCGCAGCAGGTAGAACTCCAGCTCTGTGGCACATACTGCCTTGTAACCCAGGCCAGCCAGGCGCTCGACCACCTTCTGCAGCTGTGCACGTGGATCTGCGTAGAGCGTTGTTCCATCGGCTTCGAACAGCTGCATATGCAGCTGTGCAGTCGGCTCGCGATGCCAGGGCGCGAGCGAGATCGCGGAAACCGGCTGACAGACACCGTCGCTATCACCACTGGCAAACACCAGCGGACTGTTCTCAATATCGCGCCCCCAGATATCCAGGCTTACCGCGCTGCGCGGCATCTGCAGGCCACCGGCCAGCAGTTTTTTCGCTGAGTCAGCCGGCAACCATTTGCCCCGGGGGATACCGTTGATATCAAACACAAAGCCCTCGATCCATTTGAGATCGGGGTGTCCGTCGAGAAATGCATCCGAATCCGCGAGCAACTCAGAAGACGGCTGATATTGTTTTTGTGCTGCCATAAAAAGATTCACATTGGTGGGAGGTTCGGCCCCGAGGATTTAATACGCTCGGGGCCTATGCGACGAGTTTACGCCATGGCGCGAGCAGTATCATCCAGCGCACGGTGCGCCTTTTCTACCAGCTCGTCAATCTGCTCGATCGTGAGAATCAGCGGCGGAGCGATAATCATGGTGTCGCCAGTGGCACGCATCACCAGGCCATTCTTGATACTCATGTCCCGACAAACGCCACCCGCGGTGCAATCGTCGTCAAAACGTGCGCGGCTGTTTTTGTCTTTCACCAGCTCCAGCGCACCTACAAGTCCCAGAGTACGAGCTTCGCCAACGATCGGGTGATCCGCCAGTTCCGCCCAACGCTTGGCCAGGTACGGGCCGGTGGTGTCGCGAACCGTCTCGATGATTTTTTCTTCGCGCAGGATGTTCAGGGTAGCGATACCTGCCATACAGGCCGCAGGGTGCGCGGAATAAGTGTAACCGTGGGTGAACTCGCCACCCTTGGCCTTGATCACTTCCGCAACACGGTCACTGACCATGGTGCCACCCAGCGGGAAGTAGCCGTTGGTCACGGCCTTGGCAAAGGTCATCAGATCCGGCTTCATACCGTAGTAATCGGCACCGAACCACTCACCGGTCCGTCCGAAGCCGAAAATCACTTCGTCCATCACCAGCAGAATGTCGTACTGATCGAGTACTTTCTTGATTTCCGGCCAGTAGGTTTCCGGCGGGATGATCACGCCACCGGCACCCTGGATTGGTTCGGCAATAAACGCAGCTACCTTTTCCGGCCCCAGCTCCTGGATCTTTTCATCCAGACAGCGCGCTGCATGTACACCGAATTCTTCCGGGGACATGTCGCCACCCTCGCCAAACCAGTAAGGCTGCTGGATGTGCTCGATATAGTCCAGGCTCTGGAACTGCTTGTGCATGCCGCTCATGCCACCGAGGCTGGCGCCGCCGATGGTGGACCCGTGATAGGCGTTTTTGCGGGAAATAACGATACGCTTCTCGGGCTGCTCTTTGAGGTCCCAGTAGCGGCGGATAATACGCAGGTTGGTATCGTTGGCCTCACTGCCGGAACCGGTGAAGAACACGTTGTTCATGCCAGCCGGGGTCACTTCTGCCAGCATGTCCGCCAGCTCGATGGACGGAACCGTGGTGCACTGGAAGAAGCTGTTGTAGAACGGCAGCTTGTTCAGCTGCTCGTAAATGGCTTCGCTGATTTCACGACGGCTGTAGCCGAGGTTGCAGCACCACAGGCCCGACATGCCGTCGAGCATTTTGTGGCCATCAATGTCGGTGATATAGGCGCCCTCGGCGCTGGTGATCACTCGTGTGCCCTGATTACCCAGATCGTGAAAATCGGTAAACGGGTGCAGCAGGTGCTCGCGGTCATGCTGTTGTAGCTGGCTCTTGTTCATGAACTCACTCCTGAATCAAATTGCGTCAGAGACGCCCCTGCGCAGCGGGGCCAAAAATGTGATCACATTTTAGGGGTAAGAACGGAGATGGTGCAACTGGTATTCGCAACAGGCGCATCGACACATGGATAAATCAAGCGTAGTGCCAATTGAGAGCGAGTGGTCGCGCGGGTTGGCATAGGGGAACCGGGGGAATTAAAGGAAAGGAGAAAGGGCCGGAAACCGGCCCGAGGTGGTGAAAAGCATGGTGGAAAGGCGCCACGGACAGTGAGAACCAGCGAGTCACCATGGTGTGGGCCCTGCCCTGAATGTGCCTACCTGCGAGGAACTCCCATACGAGTGCCTCTGTAACGGCCCTATTCTGACGCCTGGATCGATACCGATACCGGCTCAATATCGAGCAACACCCCAACCACGGAATACTGGTCCTTGGTGCCGGAGCCGTAGTGCCAGTACCCCCTGGAATCATCAGTCTGGCGAAAGCGAAACATGACGCCACGACCGGTCTGGTCGTCAAAGGTGTAACGTCGCAGCAGCTGCATTTCACTATTGTCCAGTAGTGAGAAGCCGAGCATCTGATCCAGTCGCTGGTTCGCCAGGGCCATACCGGCGCCTTGGGTAGCACGATAACCAAATGCCTCTTTGCCCGCGGTTGCGCTGCCTTTCGCCGACACTTCCAGGCTATCCCAGGCAAGGCTGTCACCATCACTCAGCACGCTGAGCTGCACCCCGTTCACGGAAAATGCGCTTTCCCCGGACGCAAACTGCGCAGCGCGGCCGTCGGCAATCACCAGGTTGCCGGCGCCCACAACGGTCAGGGTTTTCGCGTCCAGGTTCACCAACACACCGGTGTCCTCATCCACACCAAACCCCAGTCGCTCGCCCGTTGCGGCTCTGTGCCCCAGGGCACGCACCAGCCGCCCCAGACGCGCCTTGCGATCAAAGTGCTGATCGACGATCCCTACCGGCATGAATCCCAGTCCGCGGGCGAGCAGCAACTGGCCGGCCTCCTGGCTTTCCATCCCCGCATACTCACTCACGCTGGGGAGGGTCAGTGCGCTGAGTGAATCTCCGGCGGCAATCATGGTATGACTCATGATGGCCGCACCGGCACTGGTACCTCCGACCACTGCGCCCTGCGACAACTGGGTACGAATCGCCTTCAATACAGGGGTATCCTCGCCTTTCGCATCCAGCAACGTACCGGTAATCCGCATCTGGTCACCGCCCACAAACCAGATGCCACCCACGTCTTCCAGGCTTTCTGCCAATGCCCGGTCGTTGCCACCCTGCAGCCACTGACTTTCATCCACGGACCCCGTGGAAGGGTCATCTTTTACCGCGATGGGCAGCACACGGATATCACCGGCAAAACCATAGCGGCGCAGATCCTCGGAAAACTGCCGCGCGTAATAAGCCGGTCTTCCGGATGCCGCCGGCACGATTGCCACATTCGGAAATCCGGCGGGAATAGCATCGATAAATGCGCCGTATACCCGGCTGTTGTCACTGCGCAAGGCACCACCGACAATCAGCAGGCTACCCGACTGTCGCGACGCATCAAGCGCTTCAAGCCCCGCTTCCTGTGCGCGGCCAGTGGTCTCTTTGGCTAATGCCTCGTCATCTTCACCGGCACAACCCAGTGTAGCGAACAGCAACATACCCAGGAATGACATTGCCATCGTTGAAAATTTCATAAACTGCTTTCCACTCGAAAAAAATCAGATGCAGATACTTTCAGGCGGAACCGGTCTGTTGTGACCACCTCTCGCTCGCCCAGCATCCGCTCCTCGCGCGGGCTTCTTCCGCAATACTCTTTGAAACAGCGACTGAAATGGGAAGCGGAGCGAAAACCGCATTGCTGCCCAATAGCATCAATACTCAAACTGCTCTCGAACAACAGCTTGCGCGCCTGTTGCAACCGCAGCTCACGATAAAAGCGGGCTGGCAATACACCTCTCCGTCGACAGAATATCCGCTCGAGTTTTTTGACGGAGATATCGAGATAAGCCGCCAGCTCGCCGGTTTGCAAGGGCTCGGAAAGGTTACTGCGCATCAGCGCCAGGGCCTCGTCGAACAGGTGTCGGTCTTGCATTGCTGCCACAGGATTTCCCCAGACGTTAGTCGGAACGCTCCGCTGTCTGCGGCTGGCGATCAAACAATTGCCAGCGCCCCTTTGCCATCACGTGCGTAATCTGAAAGCGCTGCGGATCCACCAGGATCAGATCGGCATCGCGACCCGCAGCTACCTGCCCTTTGCGCTTGAGACCCAAGGCACGCGCCGGGTTACTGGTCACCACCTGCAGTGCCCGGGGGATCTCTACCTTTTCGCGCTGTACCGCACTGCGAAACTCGTCAAACAGACTGGCGATGGCGCCCACTTCCATATCGCGCAGCTCGCCGAGATCACAAAAGTTTGTGAGGGACCCCTGGGCATCGGAGGAAAACGTCAACTGATCCACTGGAGCGCCCTGCTCCAGCGCCATTGCCAGCGCCTGGCTCGCGCGCATTTCACCACTGGCCAGGATCTCCTCGGTCGTGGACGTTGTGAAGTCGATGAAACCACCGGCGCGGGCAAACTCCACACCATGCTCCAGTAGCGAAGTATTGCGATTCATGTGTGTGGGATAAAACTGGGAAATGGGAATCTCAGAATGTTCCACCACATCGAACAGCGGCTGCAGACGCCCCGAACCATCGCCCACATGCACGCTGATCACACCGCCCTTCCCACTCAGCAGGCCGGCAACCCGAGCGTCTGCCGCAATGCGGATCAGCTCATCCCGCGAGGGGTGCGAAGATCGATGATCGGATATGGCGAGCTCGCCGACACCGATAATGTTGTCCACCAGCATGATGTCGCTGCGTACGCTGCCGGTCAGCGTATTCACCGGCACCTGGTAGGAACCGGTTTGCATAAAGCAGGTAATACCCTGCGCCTCAAGGGCCTTGGCCTTGCCGAACAGTTCATTCAGGGTACGGGTAGTCGCATCGGTACCCAGAGCGCCCACAACGGTGGTTACCCCCGCGGCAATCGCATCCCGCACATCCAGTTCCGGTGTACGTGAGCCGAATCCGCCCTCGCCACCACCGCCGCTGATATGTACCAGAGTGTCAACAAGGCCCGGCATCAACCAGGCACCGTCAGCATCTACTACCTGGCCGACAGATTCCGGCAGGGTCAAATGCTGGTCGATCTTTGCCACGCGATCTCCGGCCACCAAGACATCACATCGGCCGAGGCTGCGCGGGGCGAAAACTTCCGCATTTTTAATCAGAGTGATTTGAGACATAAAAACTGCTTAAAATTTAAAAACCGGATACCGCGGCGATCAGCACCGCGAGGGATGCAAACAGGAATAACATTCCCTGCAAGGGCAGCACAAAGCGCACCCATATGCCCCAGTCCAAACGCGCCGCACCCAGGCAACCCATCAGCGCCGCAGAGGTGGGCACCACAATATTGGTAAGTCCATCGCCGAGCTGAAATGCGAGCACCGCCGTCTGTCGCGTGACTCCCACCACATCGGCGAGCGGCGCCATGATCGGCATGGTTAACGCCGCCTGGCCGGATCCGGAAGTAATAAAGAAATTGAATACCGTCTGAAAAGCCAACATAAACCAGGCTGAGACAGCACCAGACACATCCGCAAGGCTGTTGCCCGCAGTGTGCAGAATCGTATTCAGGATACTTGCCCCCTGGGGATCATCCCCCCCCAGCAACAGCACAATACCCTTGGCAAATGCCACAACCATGGCGGCGGGCAGCAATTGCTGAGCCCCCTCCTTGAACGCTGCAGCCGCTTTGTTCGCGGTCAAACCATTGAGGCCGAATCCGATGGCCACCACAGCGATAACGATACCCAGGGTAAAAAACTGGCTGGCAATTTCAGGCAGGAAATAGCTGCGCTCCACCACGCCCCAGATCATCCAGGCAATACCGGCACAGAACAGCAACAGCACCAAGCCATCACCACGCACCATAGTCTGTAGGGCGTTTGCGGAAATCGCTTTATCCCGAAATACGCGGTCAGACTCATAGGCCAGAGACCGCGAGGGCTGCCGCTGCACCCGGCGCGCGTAAAAGATCGTGTACCCCGCGAGCCCGCAGGTCGCCAGCAGCCACAGGGCCATACGCAAGCCGCTACCGGACATCAGGGGCACGCCGGCAATTCCCTGGGCAATACTCACACCAAACGGATTCATCCACGAGGTGGCAAAACCCACCTGTGTGGCAACATAGGTCACCAGCAACGCGGTGATACTGTCATACCCCATGGAGACCAAAAGTGGCACCACTATCAGGGTAAAAGGAATAACCTCTTCCCCCATTCCGAAGACAGCGCCACCCAGGGAAAACAGAAAGCACAGAATCGCGAGATACCAGTGCCCGGCATCACGATTACGCGCAATTACCTGGAACAGGCCGCGCTCTACAGAGCCACTGGCAAATATCAGACCGAATGCGCCACCGGTAAGGAGAATAAACGCAAATACACCGATGGATGCCCCCCACTTGCTACCGGACACCATGCCCTCGAAGGCAAAGTTGAGAAACCCGATACCACCGCCCTCGGCAAACAGCGACATACCCGCCGGCTCATCCGATGCCCTCTGATAGCTTTGAGGGTCAATTACACTGCGCTCGACACCGTTGACCACCTGCGTGACGGTTTCGAAGGTACCTGCGGGAATCAGGAAGTTCAGAGCGAAAGCCAACAGTGCTACCGCCAGCAAAATCAGATAAGTATCTGGCATTGCCCAGGCTTTGTTCACCGATTGTCCCTCTGCATCCGCAACATCGGCGCAGGAGGAATGGGTATCGCTTGTCTGCATAGGAATACACCGCAGTAAAAGAAAAAGGGGTGGCGGGCGCAAACTGCGCGCCCGCCGGGATCAGGTCCTGTGAGACGCCGATCAGAACGCGTGGCCGTAGCTCAGGGTATAGAACCGTCCCATGGCGTTATGGTTAAAGTTATCCACGTTAGCACTGGTACCCAGCACCAGAGGCGGCTCTTCGTCCAGCAGGTTTTTGACCTGCAGGCTCAGCCAGCTACCGCTGTCGAAGTCTCGGCTAACGCTGAGGTCGAAGGTCAGCCAGCTGTCGACTTCCACTCCGCCGTTTTCATCCATGTTTACTTTTGACAGGAAGTACTCAGCACCCGGCTCCATCAACGCATCCAGGGTGCGTTGAGACGGATCATCGGCATAGCTGTGGGTGTATCTGGCACTCAGGGTGGAAGACCAGTTCTCGTAGCGCCAGCGCAGGGAGCTGTTTGCCAGCCAGCGAGGATAGGTGTATTCACCAGCTTCACTAATCACGCCGGAGACTTCTGACGGCAGCTTGTCAAATTGCGCCATATAGGTTCCGTCCAGCGTAAAACGGAAGCTGCCCCAGTTTTCGGTATCCAGGTGTTGCGTAAAGGCAAGGTCAACACCGCTGGTCTTCTGCCAGCCAAGATTGGTCAACTGGAAGTGGGCATCCACAACAATATTTCCAACCACTTCCAGGCCTGGCTGACCGGGCAACAGCTCACCGGCCTCCACTATCGGATACTCTCCAGCCAGTGCGCGTAAAATAAAGTCGTCTTGCTCAATGCCGATCAGGTTTTCGTGCTCGATATTCCAGTAGTCAATACTGATCTCGGTATCTTCCGTCGGCTTCAGCAGGAAGCCTGCGCCCCAGGTAGTGGCGGTTTCAGGCTTCAGATCGTCATTGCTCACATCTTCAGACAGCAAGGACTGACCATCGGCAGTGGAGTCGCCATCACAGGCACCCGGCGTTGCCTCACAATCCACGGTATAGCTGGACAGCAAGGTGCCAGCACCCACCTGCGCCAGCGAAGGCGCTCGGTACGAAGTAGACCAGTTACTGCGGAAAATAACTGCATCGTTAAATGCGTGGCGCAGCGCAACCTTCGGGTTGGCGTCTCCACCGAAACTGTCGTAATAGTCGTATCGCAGTGCTAACTGGAGCTCGGTAGTTGCCGCCAATGGAATCATCTGCTCGGTATACACTGCCCACTGGTTCCGCGAGGCATTGGCGGAAGTGGAGCTGAATCCGAGAATCGGCTCAGGGTTATAGGTCGTGGATACTGCATCGGCAGCCGGCATATCGTTAACCGTCTCGCGGCGGAATTCACCACCAATTGCCACCTGAATCGCGCCGGCAGGAAGCTCTATCCAACTTCCGGAAATATTTCCGTCAATCGCGTAAAGACTGGATTTACCACTGCGCTTGGCATCGGTGCGGACAAACTCGTCAATCGCATCCACCTGCTCAGATTGGCCATTGAACGGGTTGTACCAGGCGGTGGTTTTGCCAACATCTTCACAGGTTTCGCCCGCCCCATAGCTCGCGCTAGGACGCACCAGATCCAGGTCCCAACGATTCACGACCGTACCGTCAGTACACAAGTTGCCCAAGCTGGCGTTGTAAAAAGCTTCGGAGTTGTAAAGACCAGAAATACCACGCTGTTCCGATTCACTGCGTCCCAGGTTGGCCGCCACTTCCCAGTTCCAACTGGATACTTCGCCACGCAAGCCAGTTACCAGACGAGTCGACTGCGACTCGACTTCAACTGCCCTTGCGTCCGGGAACTTCCCGTAAGCAAAAATCGGATAGCCATAGAAATCCGAAAAATCACTGGTAGGCGCGTCAAGACTGAAAGAACCCTCTTCCACGATATCCACTTTCAATTGCTCTGGCCAAAGTGGGCTCTCCGGATCAAAGGGCGCTCGTGAAAAGTTGGCAGGAGAAGACGTACCGCGAGATGCCGTTGTCTGCAGCATCAAGGTATTGAACCACTCGAGATTGTCAGAAATATCGTAATTGAAGGTGCCAACTACGCTCGCACTTTCGTACTCATCCTGAGTCGCAGCAATCGCGTTGGTATTGAACGCACAGTATTCACCGAAATCACCAAAACCAAACTGATCCGCAGGGCAGCCGTCCTCTTCGGGAGACTGGGTTTGATCGTAGTACATCGAATAGAAATCATTGAAGCTCGGGTAAATACCCTGCTGGCTCGGGCGCACGGAGTTCGCCGTCAATTTACGGTCGCGATCGTACATCGCATTGCGTGAAAACAGGTCCACTACCACCATGGTATGGCTGCGTTCGCCCTCGCGGCCCCATACCCAGTTCAGGTTGTACTTGCCTTCATCACTCCCAGCAGTGGAGTTACCGTGGGTCAGCGTGACTTCATTACCCGTAAAATCTTCACGCAGTACAAAGTTCACCACGCCCGCTACTGCGTCGGCGCCGTAGGTGGCAGCGGCGCCACTGGGCAACACTTCCACGCGCTCGATAGCAGACAGGGGAATGGAGTTCACATCGACGAAGGACTCCTGCCCTTTGGCAAATGAACTGACGGATACACGGCGGCCGTTGACCAGTACCAGAGTGGAACTGGCACCCAGGCCACGCAGGGAAACACCGGCGGCGCCGACCGGGGTATTGCTGGATAGCGGCCCACCGGTTGCTGTAGAAAAGGTACCGCTTCCGCCACCAGTCTGGCTCAACTGCTGCAAAATTTCGATCGGTGACGTAGCGCCGGAGGCTTCGATATCATCGCGGTTGATCTGTACTACCTGTACCGCGCCTTCGGTATCCAGGCCTTTGATGTGAGTACCGGTAACCACCACCTCTTCTACGGCGGATTCCGCCGGTTGCGCCACTCCCTGCGCCATAACAAGCGCGCTGCCGCCCATCAGGGAGCAACCGACAGCCAATTTTACGGCCTTGCTTAGGGGAGATTTTTTCAGCTGGGTTCTGTTATCCATTTTATGCCCTCCAGGAACCTGGTTCCTGTCTCTATTGGTTCTCTGTGATCTTCGTTTTGACCAGCGCCGTTCATCGACACCTGGCGATTTCGTTGAGGAAGAAAACCGGCGGCATTGCAGTGCAACCCAGTCACCGTACAGCGCGAACGACGCACGCAAATACGCCACGGACTGACACAGTAATTTGGGTAGGAGATTTAAGAACGGATAAATCCGACTTATAGCTTCCTCGCGCCCGCATACATTTTTAATGGCTATGGCTATCTTGGATTTGCTGTTGAATACGAAAACGTTCGCAACGAACATTCGCAACAATAGGCAGGAGAAACCAGACAGGAAAGCTCAAAAAATGCGGAGCCCCCGGTTAAACCGAGGCGGGGAAGCTACTCGTCAAACCACTCGCTGAGGTAGTAGTTGGAGGAGCAGCGCTCAATGGCAGCAATATTATTCATTTTGCTCTATATGCCTTGCACTTTGCGCTTGATGGTTGAAGCCCGATCAGCCGCTGTTACACCTACCAGCCAATCTTGATCTAATTTTTATCACGCTGAAAAAATACTGTAAAGCATTTCCGTTGAGTAATTTTATCTGCACATAGATCCCGGAGACAGCCGAATTAACTGCAACACACCCGCGCCAAAGGAGCACTTTCTTTCGCGGAGACAAAAGGAATTTCAGGCCACAAAAGAAGACCGGGAAGGAATAGCCTTCCCGGTCTTCAGGTTTGCCCACACTTTAATACTCGAGAAAGTCGCGACTTACTGGTAGGGCTGATTCAGATAAAAATTGGACGAACGACCGTCTATCCCGACACGCTTCGGCGTAACATTGCTCGCTCCAGTGGATATATTGAATTGGTCGAACTCACTGAGCTTATAGCGCAACACATCCTCATAAACGACTGGCAATCCACATTGCGCCTGGGTCCGGGAAGTCTGCGCATCCTCCTGCAAAACGTAGACGTTACCAGCCCCGTCCACTACCCCGCTGCCATCCGGGGTAAAGAAAATAGAGGTCGCCTCATCTACACCGATCCCCTGAATACCTGCGGGAAGGCCCGCCATAAATGCCATCAGCCGGCCCATGCGATCGCGCTCGGTAAAATGGGTATCCACAATCACGCCCTGCATGATGGCAGCACTCAGAAAGCCTGAAGAAATATTGACGTATTCGTGGCACAAGTCGGTGACAGCCTCCGACGAATAAGCGCCGAGCACGCCATCGGGATCGTAGATGGATTCCGACTGCACCGCGGCACCGGCCGATGTGCCCCCAAGAACGCCGCCACGGGCCATCACCTGATCCAACGCCTGCTGCAGCGCAGTGCCCTGCCACTGATTGAGATAGTCGGACTGGTCTCCACCGGCGATCCAGACAAATTCTGCAGAACTCACCGCCCAGGTAACATAATCATCATTGGCGTGCTGAGGACGATCGACAATGAGGGTTTCCACGGAATCCGCATTCAGCAGCCCCATGAGGTAATCGTTGTAGCCATCGCTGCCACTGGTGCGCAGCACCACAACGTCGCCACCGCCAATCAACGGCTCAACCCTGCGCGTAAAAGCCGCATCCACATCGCTGCCACCGCCCATTACCAGAAGCCCGCCAGCGCCCTGCTCCACACAGACATCCGCTTCGCTGCCGGTCATATAACGGGTAAGGCCGCCGGGTTTATCGGGACGCGCACCCAGCTCGCAGGTACCACCACCGCTGCTGCCGCCACTACTGCCACCGCTGCTGCTTCCTCCCCCACTACTTCCACCGGCATCGGGGATACCGTCGACGGTGAGGGTGTAATCACCGCGGCCACTGTAGCGGGTTACCTTGAGCGTATACAGCCCGCTGCCATCGACATAGACACTGGCAGCTTCCGGTCGATCGCCGGTTTCCGCGCTGTAGAGTCGCTGGGAGGCATCGTACAGGTGCCAATCGAAGTCATCGCCACTGGAATGATCCAGGGAAATGTCCAGATTCGCTGGGGAATCGACATTGAAGTAGTACCAGTCCTGATCGCGTCGATTGGCAATATTTCCCGCGACCGCCTGGGCGGAACACAGCGGGCCATCGGCATCGGACTCGGCGTCATTTGATTCACTTTCCGCAGACACACAGGCAAATGCGCCGTTACTTAACGCGGAAAACAACAATACAGGTATCAGTTTACTTCCCATGATTGGCTCCTTGAGGCTTGTTTATTTTTATTGCCGAACAAGGGTACCCAAGGGATCGACCCCGAACATCGAATTCGGGGCCGATGGGAAAAAACAGTCAAGTTTGGGAAAAAACAGAACAGTTTGCCGCGCGGAATCAAATACCGCAGTCGAGCGCATCCAGCAGCATATGTGTGACCAGACCGATACCCAGCCAGCGTATAGGCTTCCAGGGCAAAAACATCATGGCCCCATAGAAAGAGATGGGAAACATTTTATGCAGGGGGTGAAAATTGATACTGCAGCGGCCTGGATCGTAAATCGGGGAAGCCAGTAAATGGTCGAGATCCACCAGGTTGGCAGCCAGCATCACCAGTGCCGCCTTTTTCCAGTCGTCGCGAAAGAAAAACCACGCGATAGCCAGTGGAATCAGGACATGTAAAACAATATGGATATAGCTGAACATCAAGACGGCATCAATTCTTCGGCGGAAATAGAACCCAGGCCCTCTTCGATGTCCTGGCGTATGGCGGTGCGGACCTTCTGCTCATCGCCACTGGCGATGGCGGCAATCAGGTCCTGGTGTCGGTCCGGCAGCTCCTGTACACCAAAACGCTGAAATACCAGATGCTGCAGCGGCGCCGTCTGCAGCCACAGGCTTTCGATCAGCGACAGAATGATGTGCGGGCGGCCGAGACGATAGAGAGTAAAGTGAAATTCGAGGTTGGCAGTGACATATTCCTGGATATCTTTTTTATCGAGAGAGGCTGTCACCCGGTCATCCAGGGCCTTCAATACTGCCAGCTCTTCCTCACCGACGAACGGCAATGCCTGGGCCGCGGCCTGACACTCCAGTGCCACCCGCGCCGCACAGATTTCATCGAGCTTTTCGCGGGTCATGGTCGGCACAGTGACACGCCGGGTATCCGACAGCTCCAGCGCGCGCTCAGAGGTCAACCGGCGCAATGCCTCTCGCACCGGCATCGGGCTGCAATCCAGATCCGCAGCGAGACCGCGAATGGTAATCGCCCTGCCCGGCAGGAACTGGCCGCGCAGTATGGCGTCACGCACCTGATAGTAGACTCGCTCCTGGGTGGTGCGAAACTCTTCCTGCGGCTCGGTAAACTCGGCGTTTCTCAATGGCGGCCCCGTAGTACTGGTGTAAAAGTGCCCCGAAGTGCTCGCCGCACCCCTCAGGCAGACATCGCCAGGGCCAACTTGTGTGGCGCCTGATCGCTGCCGACCGCAATCAGTGCATCGGCAATGGCACCAGTTTGCCACATTTCAAAGAAATCCTCCGCTACCTGCTTGCCGGCCTCGGTCACCGCATTCCAGTATTTGAGGCGCTCCTCGGTCGAAAGCTTCACAAAATCGTCCCGATCAGGGATCTTGCCGAAGGGCAATTTGGCCACCCACGCGGGAGAGGGTGCCACCAGGATCACATTGTCCATGGCCCCACCGCGCACCCAGCGCCAGCGGAAACTCTTGTCGAACCAGCCCGGCACCATATACGGGAAGAAGTGCGGATACAGCACCAGCCCCTGCGGGTGCTGGAAGCCGAGGTCGAAATGGTAGTCGGTGATGCCGCCGTCCCGATAATTGCCCGCCGGTGCCCCCGTCGGGGTGGGCACGCCGGCCATTACCAGCGGGATGGAGCCCGATGCCAGCACCGCAGGACATACATTTTCCGCAACGAGTGGCGTATTGACCGTAGAGAGGTTGCGGAAGGCGACAGATGGCGCCTCGCCGGAGTGGAACACAACCCGGTCCCAGAAGGCTCGCAGGGTGCGGCGGCTCACGGCATTGGCCAGTGCCGATGCCAGCAGCGCCGGTGCCAGCACGGCCTTGTTATCGCTGCCAAGGGGGCCGCGTCCCCGCACGGTGACAAAATGGCTGCGCCATACGGGATTGGCCGCCACCTGGGCTGCACCCTCCTCCCCCAGAACATCGAGCAGGATCTTCTCGCCGGCAGCGGTAATCTCACCCGGCGTGGGTCGCTCACTGGCATAGGCCTGGTTTACGTAGCCGTATTCCAGCTTTTCCAGGGAAGCCATGGGGTCAGAGGTGGCGTAACACATATTGCGGAAACTGCCGATGGAAGACCCCAGTGTCGCGATGGGATCCTTGCGGCCGCGAAAAAATTCGCCGATCAACACGCGATCGAGCTGGCTAATGGACAGCCACTTGGGGCCGCCGGAGGCGCCCACCAGGGTGGACACCATCTGCTGCTGCAGACCTTCCTCGCGCACCCTGCGCGCGGCACTGGCCCCGGCCAGCACAACACAATTCTCGAATTTTTTCGCTTTCGCCATCTTTGCGCTCACAAACTACTGTCTTTCGTGATTACCGCTCGCCAGTGATTACCACTCGCCGGTGTTTTCCATTGAAGCCCACGGCTCCTGCGGCTCGAGCGCATCGCCCTTCTGCAGCAGCTCAATGGAGATATTGTCCGGAGAGCGCACGAAAGCCATATGACCGTCGCGGGGCGGTCGATTAATGGTCACCCCCATATCCATCAGGCGCTGGCAGGTTTCGTAGATATTGTCCACGCGGTATGCCAGGTGGCCGAAGTTGCGGCCGCCGGTATAGGTTTCCGGGTCCCAGTTGTAGGTGAGTTCGAGGCACGGGCGCTTGTCGCCATTGGCAGTGTCTGCGTCGCCCGGAGCGGCAAGAAATACCAGGGTGAAGCGCCCTTTTTCGTAATCATTGCGGGTGACCTCGTACAGGCCCAGCTTGTCGCAATAAAATTCCAGAGATTTCTCAAGGTCGGTGACTCGCACCATCGTGTGCAAATATTCCACTGCATCGCCTCCTTTGGGGGATTACAATCCCAGTACATCAATCAGGATGACTACTTTAGCCACCCGCCACAAAGTTACCAGAGCGAAATGTACCAAAAATACTATCGACAGTTTTTACAGGCTGCCCAAAAGGCGGCCTCTCCGGATTGCGACTTACCGGTTTTGCACATGGCGTGCCACTCCCACCACTACTGGCCCGACGTGACCCTCGACGCCGTCAACGCCTACTGGCAGGACGCCGCCGAGATGGCAGACAGCAAATGGGACAAGATCTTTGGAGAAAAGATACCGGCCTTCCAGCGCGGTATAGCAAGCACCCTGAACCTCCCGGATCCGGCACAGGTTGCCCTGGCGCCCAACACCCACGAGCTGATCTATCGGCTGCTCAGCGCTTTCGACCTGAGCAAGCCACTGCGCATCCTGACCACGGATGGCGAATTCTACAGCTTTGCCCGCCAGCTGATGCGCCTTGAAGAACTGCCCAATGTGGAGGTGGAACGCATTCCCACGAAACCCTTCGACACCCTGCCCCAGCGCTTTGAGCAGGCACTGCACAGCGGAGACTACCAGCTGGCCTACGCCAGCCAGGTATTTTTCGATTCCGGGGTAGCCTTCCCCGGCCTGCTGGAACTGGCCGCGCGCAAGCCGGAAGGTACCGAGATGGTGATTGATGGTTACCACGCTTTCTTCGCCCGCCCCACCGACCTCAGCGCCATCGCCGACAAGGTGTTCTATACCGCAGGCTCCTATAAATACCTGGGCGCAGGCGAGGGAATGTGCTTTATGAGCATTCCGCGCAACTGCCAATTGCGGCCGCTCAATACCGGCTGGTTCGCGGAAATGGCAGAGCTGGAAAATCGCACGGAGGGTGTGGGCTTTGGCAACGACTGGCTGCGTTTTGCTGGCGCGACCATGGATTACTCCCCGCTCTACAAGGCGCTTGCGGTACTGGATCTGTATCAGCAGGAAGGTATTACGGTGGATTCCATCCACGCTTATGTGCTGCAAAACCAGCGCCGTTTCCTCGCCGCGATGGATGCAGCAGAGCACCCGTTGCTGAACCGCGACAACCTGATTGCTCACGATCTGGACAACGCGCATGGACATTTTTTCACCTTCCGCTGTGGCAGTGCGGAAAACGCTGAATTACTGCAATCGCAACTGCGTGAAAAAAATGTACTGTGCGATCGCCGACAGCAGCTGTTGCGACTCGGATTCGCCCTCTATCATCCGGAAGAGGAAACTTTTGCGCGAATATTTTGTGAATGAGTTGTCACCGTTCACCTGATATTCATCTTCGTAACGTAACAATGGATTCCATAGCTAAGAAGCAGCTATGAAGTATCTCTGGCAATATTAAGGATTCGCCATGCAAAGAACCCTGAAACTATTTTCCGCTGGCCTGCTGGCCGGACTCGTCGCTTTCACCTCTGGCTGCGGCAGCGATGATAAAAACCGCACTTCCGGCACCCTGATTTCCATTTCCGCGCAGGGAGAAGCGAGCCAGGCTCCGGATATCGCTAACCTGTCTGCGGGCGTCGTGACCGAGGCCGATGACAGCAATGCGGCAATGCAAGCCAATGCAAAGCAGATGGAAGCGTTGATGCAAGCCATCAAAAAGGCCGGCATCGAGGACAAAGATATTCAGACCAGCGGCATCAGCCTCAACCCGCGCTACGATTACCAACCCAACAGTGAGCGCAAGATCATCGCGTACCAGGCGCGCAACACCGTCAGTATTACCGTGCACAAGCTGGATGAGCTAAGCGCAGTGATCGATGCAATGGCAGCCGCCGGCGCCAACCAGATACACGGCCCCAGCTTTTCCATTGGCGAGCCAGAACCCCTGCTGGCAAAGGCGCGCGACAAAGCGCTGAAGCAGGCGCAGGCCCGCGCGGAGTCCTATGCGGAGTCCCTGGGCACCAAGGTGCGCAGAATCGTCAGTATTTCCGAGGGCAGCCACGGCGGCATGCCGCGACCGATGGCCCGCATGGAAATGGCCGCAGCCAAGGATAGTGCCAGTACCCCCATCGCACCGGGTGAGAGCAGTGTTTCAGTAAATATGGAACTGGTGTTTGAGCTGGAAAAATAAATCCCGCGATGACAGTTTCACACACAGAAATCCCGGCAATTGCCGGGATTTCTGTGTGTTAGCCATGGGTACTATCTGGAAAACCGTAATACTCCCGCCTATTCCGGCTGCTTGTAAACCACCCCGCCCTTCATCACAAACCGCACCTTCTCCAGGGTAGAGATATCTTCCAGCGGGTTGCCCACGACCGCCACCATATCGGCCCATTTCCCCGCTGACACGCTGCCCAGCTCATCCTGGGCGTTGAGCAGCTGCGCCGCATTCCAGGTGGCCGCACGGATGGCATCGGCCGGGCTCATCCCGCCCTGCACCATCAGCGAAAACTCCTTGGCATTGTCTCCGTGACGGCTGACACCGGTATCGGTGCCAAAGGCGATTTTCACCCCCTTGCGATGCGCGCGATAAAATGTGTCCTGAATCAGCGGACCGATCTTCGCGGCCTTGCTGCGTACCATCTCCGGGAAGAATCCATCGATAGCCGCTTTCTGGGTCACCCAGTCTCCGGCCATCAATGTCGGCACATACCAGGTGCCGTGTTCGACCATCAGCGCCATGGTTTTGTTGTCCATGTAGGTGCCGTGCTCAATGGAATCAACACCCGCGCGTATCGCCCGCTCCATTCCTTCTTTGCCGTGGGCGTGTACCGCTACGGTAAACCCGTAGTCTTTTGCTGTGGCGACAATCGCTTCAACCTCATCCTCCATGAACTGCGGATTCTGGCCACTTTTTGCCACACTCAGTACACCGCCGGTTGCGGTAATCTTGATCAGGTCCGCGCCGTCCTTGTAGCGCTGTCGCACCGCCTGCCGGGCACTGGCTACACCGTTGACGACGCCCTCCGCCGGCCCCGGGCTACCCATCAACGAATGGCGATAGCCGTTGGTAGGGTCTGCATGACCACCGGTAGTCGCAATAGACTTGCCCGCAGTAAATACCCTGGGCCCCGCTATCTCCCCCCGATTTATGGCATTGCGCAGGCTTACCGTGACATTGCTGTTGTCACCCAGATCCCGCACCGTGGTAAAACCGGCCATCAGCGTCCGCTCAGCGGTATTGACCGCGCGCAGGGTGTAATCCGCCGGGTTCCAGGTAAAGGTCTCGGTATAGGTACGCGGGCCGTATTCGTAGGCCAGGTGGGTATGCATATCCATCAACCCCGGCAATACGGAAAACCCACTGAGGTCAATCACGCGCTCGCCATCGCGCTGGGTAAACCCCCGCTCTACCGATTCCACCTTGCCGTCCACCACATGTACCGTGCGCTTTTCGAGCAAGCGACCAGCCTCGCTGTCGAACAACCAGCCGGCGTGAACGGCAATATTCTCTGCCTGGACCAGGGACGCAAATGCCACCAGGCACATTCCCAGCAGGCCGTGAAATACACCTTTCGCACGCATTGAAATTATTTTGGGTGTGATCATGAAGTATCCAGTTTTTCGGGCGAAATGGGACAAGCCCTGTTTATTGTATTGCTCGCAGGCTATGGCAGGTATGAGGTCACAGCGCCGCGGCAACACAATTTACCGTATCCAACGGCCATAAAAAAAGCCCGGCGCAAAGAGCCGGGCTTTTACAACTCCACGAAGAAGCGCTATTCCGCTGCTGGGAGCACCTCTACCTCACCGATTCCCAGCTCCTCGATGGGCTTCTGAATCTTGCTCAAGTCACCCACCACCATCCAGGTGAATTGGCCCGGCGCAAGGTACTCTTTGGCCGCTGCCGCCACCTGCTCCTGGGTCAATGCGCTGACCCGCTGCGGGTAGTTGGCGATATATTCCGCGGGCAATCCTTTCTCTATCTGCCAGGCGATACTGGATAGCAACTGCCCCTTGGTCTGGAAGCGCGCACTCTGCTTCAGGACTTCATCGTCCTGATAGTCTTTCAGTTCGCTCTCTTTTATCGGGCGCTTGCCCAGATACGCCTTGTATTCCTTGAGCAACTCTTGCATCGCGGGTGCCGTCTTGTCGGTCTGCACCGGCGCGAACACGATATACGGCCGCTGCGCCTCGGCATCCAGTGACACCGCGCGCGCACCATAGGACCAGTGCTTGTCTTCGCGCAGGTTCATATTGATCCGCGAGGTAAATTTGCCGGCTATGGCTGAGGCCATCGCATCAAACGCCTCAGCTCCCTCCGCTTGCCACGGCGGCATGACCAGCCCGGCCATAATATAACTCTGCTGCGCACCTGGCCGGTCGAGCAGGAAAATACGCGCTTTTTCCGGGCGCTGCACCACAGGGATGTCCAGTGCCGGTAGCGGGTCGCTCGGAGCATCCCAACCACCGAGGGTATCGTTCAGCAGTTTCTGGATCTCGTCCCTGGTGACATCCCCCACCACCGTCAGTTGCGCGTTATCTGGTCTCAGCCAGGTTTTGTGAAACTTCACCAGGTCTTCGCGGGTAATCGACTTGATAGCCTCCGGCGTCCCGGAGCCGGTAAGGGGCGCGCCGTAAGGATGATTCTCCCCAAACAGCAACGGCGGCAGCTTGCGCATGGCCAGCCCCTGGGGTTGCGCCTCTTCCTGACGAATGGAGTCAAGCCAGTTGGATTTCACCCGGGCCAGGTCCTCCTCCGGGAACAGGGGACTGGAAATCACATCCCGAAACAGTTCCAGCGACGGCTCGAGCTGGGTTTTAAGGGCGCTGAAACTGAGCGAGTTGTAATCCAGACCACTGCTCGCACCAATAGCCGCGCCCAGCTCTTCCTGGCGTGCGCTGAACGCGAGACTGTCAAAATCCCCCGCCCCTTCGCTCAACATACGCGCCACCACCGATGCCAGTCCCGGCTGCTCGCCATCGGCAGAGGCACCGCTGCGGTATTGCAGGCGCATGAACACCACCGGGGTATCGTGCCGCTCTGCCAGCACCACCTTGAGGCCGTTATCCAGAGTGAAGGACTGCTGCTCCGGGAGATCCAGCTCGACCGTCTTGTCTACCGCCGGCAATTTACTGCGATCCACATCCTCACCGGTGACTTCGAACTTTTCTTTCGGCGTGATGATCATGGTGAAATGGTTGGGCTTCAGCCACCTCTGCGCCACATCCTGTACATCATCCACGGACACCTTGGCGTAGTCTTGGATCCCATTGAGGAGGGCTCCCGGGTCATCGTAATAAAACTCCGAGCGCGCAAGCAGATCGGTCTTGCCGCCAAAGCCACCGATCTTCTCCAGCCCTTTCACCAGACTGGCAAACTCACTCTGCTTGATACGGCGCAACTCCTCCTCGCTCACACCCGTCCTGGCAAACTCGCGCAGCTCGTCATTGAGGAGTTTCTCGACTTCTTCCACGGACTGACCCGGTTTCACATCCACCATCACGATGATCTGGCCGGCGAGCTGACGCGCGTAGTAAAACGCACTGACACTGGTGGCCACTTGTTCGTCACGCACCAGGCGGCGGTAAAGCAGGGAATTTTTGCGATTGGCCATCAGGGAGGTAAGCAGGTCCAGTGCGTCTTCTTCCTCACTGCCAATCGCCGGTACATTCCACACTTTGTAAATGCGGGTTTGCGGCACCTGATCGGTGGTTACCAGGCGCTTGTTGACCTGGATCGGCAGCTCCCAGTTCTTCAGTTCGTCCGGGACCGAGGTGCTGGGGATATCGCCGAAATACTCGCGCGCTTTCTTCATTGCCTCCTCGACCGTAATGTCGCCGGCGATAACGAGGATGGCATTGGCGGGCTGGTAATAATCGGAAAACCACTGTTTGACGTCCTCCAGGCTGGCCTGGTCGAGGTCTTCCATGGATCCGATGGTGGTCCAGGAGTATGGATGGTCAGATGGGAAGGTATTCTCGGCGATCAAGTCAAATGCCTGACCGTAGGGACGGTTCTCTCCCTGGCGTTTTTCGTTCTTCACTACCCCGCGCTGCTCGTCGAGTTTCTCCTGGCTGATGGCGCCTTTGAAGTGACCCATTCGGTCAGACTCCATCCACAGCGTCATGTCCAGTGCCCCCACTGGCATGGTTTCAAAGTAATTGGTGCGATCGTTGCTGGTCGTGCCATTCATATCGGTGGCACCGGAGCGTTGGAAGGGTTCGAAGTACTCGCCGGGGAAATTCTCCGAGCCGTTGAACATCAGGTGTTCAAATAGATGAGCGAAACCGGTTTTGCCGCGGACCTCGTCTTTCGAGCCGACCTTGTACCAGATATTGACGGCCACCACCGGCGCCTTATCGTCCTCGTGCACGATTACGGTTAGGCCGTTTTTCAACTTTTCTTTGTGATACGGCAAATCGATTTTTGGCGGCTGTACAAAAGCGCCTTTACCACTGGCTGCGGCTTTGCTACTGGCAGCAGCTTCCTTATCCATGCGCAGGGCTTTGTGCACATTTTCGGAACGCTCACCGCCCTCCCCATCGCGGTCACAACCGGCCATCCCGGCCGACATCAATAAGACGAACAAGCCGACCGGTCCCAGGGCACTTCGCAATTTCATTGTCACTTATCCTGATTTTGCATCCGTTCAATGCAGGCAAGTGTAGGCAAAAAAAACGGGCGCCGTGGCGCCCGAAATATACTTCACAGAGAGACGATGTCATCGCCAGGGAGATTCGATCGGCCGCCAGGCGGCCTTACCGGTCAAACGTATTGAACCTTTAACAGTTGGCTTTATAGAGCACAGAGTTCAACGCCCCTTTCAGGCCGCCGCGGAGTCTGCCTTATTCAGCGCATCTTTGTGGCCGAAGCGCTCTTCAGCGATACGGTCGGCCACATGGGCAGTAGTCTCACCAGATTCATCGGCGCGCTGGAAAACTTCTTCCATGGTGGTGCCAATGGTCTCGATATGCGCCTTTACCTGCGCCGCGTTATATTCGCCAAGCTCCTGGCCCATCTGCTGGTAGTACACATCAATGATGCCACCGGCATTGATCACGTAATCCGGCGCGTACAGGATGCCTTTATCCTTCAGCACCTGTGCGTGGCGCTCTTCGGCCAGCTGGTTGTTGGCTGCGCCGGCGATGGCGCCGACCTTCAGGCGGTCGATGGTGTTGTCATTGAGGATTGCGCCGAGGGCACAGGGGGCGAACAGGTCAACGTCCAGGTCGAAAATTTCATCGGCGCCAACAGCGGTGGCACCCAGCTCGTTTACCGCACGGTCAATGTTGTCCTGGAAAATATCGGTAACGAACAGTTCCGCACCCGCATCTTTCAGCAATTTACCCAGACGGAAACCCACGTTGCCCACACCCTGGATGGAAACTTTCAGACCGTTCAGGTCGGTACGGTTCCAGCGGTGTGCAACAGCCGCTTTCAGGCCCACGAACACGCCATAAGCGGTGGACGGGGACGGGTCGCCACCGTGTTCCTGGCCCGCGATAACGCCGGAAACGAACTTACTGCGCTCGGCAATAACTTTCATATCCTCAACACTGGTGCCGGAGTCTTCCGCGGTGATGTAGCGACCACCCAGGGTATTGAGGAAGTCGCCCATGGCGCGCAGCAGTTCGGGGGTTTTCTCTTTGCGGGGGTCACCGATGATGACGGACTTGCCGCCACCCAGCTTCAGGCCGGCCATGGCAGATTTGTAGGTCATTCCGCGTGACAGACGCAGTACATCATTCAGCGCTTCGGAGTCGTCCGCATAGGGCCACATGCGACAACCACCCAGTGCCGGCCCCAGATTGGTGTTGTGCACCGCGATAATCGCTTTCAGACCACTTTTTGCATCGTGATAAAAGGCGACTTCTTCGTGATTATCGTACGCGGGGTGGGAAAAAATACTCATAACAATCCTCTCCGGAGGCCGGTTTTACGTCGGCGCCAGACGCGGCCAATTGTGTCAGCTCTGTCCGCAACCGTGTTTTATTGTAGGCTCTTAGAATATAGCCACTGGGCACTTATGGGCATTGCATTCTTTGCAGTCACAGACCAATAAGTATCAAGCTCATCCTAATATTTCATATTTTTTGGGATGAGAATACCCGTGAAAACCAAATCGGCGCACTGGTCACTTCTCGCACAACATTGGTGCCCCACACCGCGAACCACTCCTCGCTCCCCACAACCACCAACCAGCGGCGACTGCGCTGGCCTGTCACCGCCCGTCTGGTAGAATCCGCGCCCTAACAGACCTACCTCGAGTAACAGAGAAACTTCCATGCTCAACGCTGACGCCCTGAAACAGCTGTCCCAGCTGAAGACCGACATCCGTTCCACCAAGGAATTTGCCGAAGGGCGCGTACGTGGCAGTAGTGGCAAGTTCGGGTTTGTGGTGCTGGACGACGGGCGCGAGGCATTCCTGCCGCCGGCGGAGATGGACCGGGTATTTCCCGGGGATCGGGTAAGGGTCAGCCTGACCGAAGAAGACAACGGCAAGCTTTCCGCAGAACTTGATCAGCTGGTCGAGTCCAACCTCAAATATCTGGTGGGCCAGTACGTCCAACGCGGCCAAGGCCACTTCATCCAGCCCAGCGAACACGGCCTGTCGCGCTGGATTTTCCTGCCCCCAAAGGCCCGCGGCAAAGCACAGCCGGGTGAATTCATCGCCTGCTCGGTCACCCGTCACCCGTTCAAGGACGGAAAGTCCCAGGCGAAAGTGGAAACCGTAATCGGCAAGCCGGATAACGCCGGTATCGAGCACGCCTTTGTGGTCGCCCAGTATCGACTGCCCAACCAGTTTGGAAAGGAAGCACTGGAACAGGCGGAATCCATCCCGGCACAATTGGATGCACTCTGTGCCGAGCGCAACGACCTGTCAGCACTGGGTTTCGTCACCATCGATGCGGAAACCACCAAAGATATGGATGACGCCCTTGCCGTCACCGAATCCGACGACGGCTGGACCCTGCACATCGCAGTGGCCGACCCTTCCAGCCTGATCAAGGCAGGGTCTGCGCTGGATAAAGAAGCCCGCAAGCGGGCCAACAGCGTTTATCTGACAGGCGAAACCCTGCCCATGCTGCCCGCAAACCTGTGCGAAAACAGTTTTTCCCTGATCGCCGGTGAACTGCGCCCGGTATTGGTGATGCGTATTGAAGTGGGGAAAGATGGCGCACTGAAAGGCTTCGACTACGAGTTTGCCGCCATCCGCTCGCAGCACAAACTGAGCTATGCCCAGGTAGCGCAATTTATCGAGGGCGATGCGTCTGCAGTACCCGCTGAGCAACACGACAGCCTCCGTCGCCTGGATGCCCTGAGCAAAGCCCGCGCTTCCTATCGCGCCGGTCACTCGCTGGTAATGGAGGATCGTCCGGATTACGACCTCATCCTTAATGAGCAGCGCAAAATCGAGCGCATTGAAAAGCAGCAACGCACTGCGGCCCAGCGCATGGTGGAAGAAGCCATGCTGGCCGCGAATATCTGTGCCGGTGAAAAGCTCGCCGAGCTGGGGGGTGGCTGCTTCTCCATCCACCTGGGTTTCCGCGACGAGCGTATGGCAGAGATCCGCGCACTGCTGAAAGAAACACTGCCCGAGTACGCCGAGCAGGACCTGCATCAGCTGGACGTCTATCTGAAGCTGGTGAAGGAGCTTGAATCCCACACCGATGCGGAAATGCACAACGTTCTCGCGGTACTGAAGCGCATGCTGCGCCCGGGTGAACTGAGCAATAGTGCCGCCGCACATCTGGGGCTCGGCCTGGCACATTATGCGACCGTTACCTCACCGATCCGCAAATTCAACGACCTGCACAACCACCGGGTGTTGCGCGCCGCCCAGCAGGGAGAGACCCAGCCGGCCCTGAACGATGAACAAAGCGAAGCCCTGCAGCAAAGTGTCGGCACAGGCCGCCAGGCAGATCGCGCCCTGCAGCAGTGGCTGTTCTGCCAGTTCCTGGAAGGCAAAACCGGCGAGGAGTTCACCGGCACCATTACCCTGGTCAACGGCGCCGGTATCGGCGTGCGCCTGGATGACTTCGGCATCAATGGCTTTGTCCGCTTCAACAGTAAAAAGAACCCGTTCGAGTTCGATGGCAAACGCCTGCGTATCACCCGCGGCGAAGAGACATTCCAGCTGGATCAACAGGTTCAGGTGAAAGTAGCAGCGGTCGACACCGAAAAGCGTCGCATTGCTTTTGACCTGGCTAACGAAAGTATCAGTGCCGAGTAATCTCGCTAGCCCATGATTCCGGGTAACCGGTATCGCTCGCCCCCAGACTAGACTTCCAGCTGCGGAGCCAAAAGCTCCGCGGCCGTCTCCGGACCATCCGGATTTACCTATCCACGGTCAAGATCAAGGAACCACCATGTCGACCATTGCCGAACTCAACCCGCAACCCCTGTGGAAACACTTTGCCAAGCTGTGTGAAATCCCGCGCCCGTCCAAACACGAGGATAAGGTGGTGGCGTATATCCTGGACTTTGCCAATGCCCGCGGCCTCGATGTAAAGCTGGACAAGATCGGCAATATCATCATCAAGAAACCCGCCACACCGGGTATGGAAGATCGCAAAATACTGGCGATGCAAAGCCACGTGGATATGGTGCCGCAGAAAAATGCGGACACGGATCACGACTTCCTGACAGATTCCATCAAGCCCTACATCGACGGTGAGTGGGTGACAGCCGAGGGCACCACCCTGGGCGCGGACAACGGCATCGGTGTCGCGGCCATTCTGGCACTGCTGGAATCCACTGATATTCCCCACCCGCCGCTCGAGGCCCTGCTGACCATCGACGAAGAAGCGGGCATGACCGGCGCCAAGAACCTGCAGCCGGGCCATTTCGAAGCGGAACTGCTACTGAACCTGGACACCGAAGACGAAGGCGAGCTTTACGTGGGCTGCGCCGGCGGCGTGGACGTCAACGTCGCCCTGCCCTACACCGCAGAGCCGGTGCCTGCAGACCACAAAGCCTTCAAGTTGAGCGTGCGCGGCCTGCGCGGCGGCCACTCCGGGCTGGATATCGACAAGGGCCGCGGCAACGCTAACAAAATCGCCAACCGTATTATCGACGCCGCACAAACCGAACTGGCGGCCCTGCGCATTGCGAGCCTTGACGGCGGCAGCCTGCGCAATGCGATTCCGCGCGAATCCTTTACCGTCATCACCGTACCTGTGGACAATGCCGCCCGCCTGATGGAGATTGCCCTGCAGCAGATCGCGATCATCAAGGCAGAACTCGACAACGAAGCCAAACTGGATATCACCCTGGAGGAGTGCGAAGCACCCGATAGCGTTATGGACAGTGCCAGCCAGCGCAAGCTGATCCTCGCACTGCGCGCCTGCCCCAACGGAGTCGAACGGATGAGCACCGCACTGGAGGGCATTGCGGACACCTCCAACAACCTGGCACGCGTGGTGACCGAGACCGAAGACGGCGCCAGCCGCGTGCGTATCCAGTGCCTGGTGCGCAGCCTCTCCGACAGCGCCCGCGACCAGCACGGCCTCAACGTTGCGGCGGCATTTGAACTCGCCGGCGCCGCAGCGTCTCTGGACAACGCCTACCCGGGCTGGACGCCGAATATGCAGTCCCCGCTGCTGGCGTTGATGAAAGACGTGTACAAAGAGATGGAAGGCGCAGATCCGAAAGTAAAAGTGATTCATGCTGGCCTGGAATGCGGCCTGCTGGCCAAACCCTACCCTCACTGGGATATGGTTTCCTTCGGCCCCACCATCCGCCGCGCCCATTCTCCAGAAGAGCGGGTACATATCAAAAGCGTGGGCAACTTCTGGGAATACTTCCTCAAGGTGGTTGAAGCCATTCCTCAGCGCTGATAGCGAATCGCAAGTGACTCATAGCCCGGCCATTAGTGCCGGGCTTTTTGTATTCACCGAGAAATACGGACAAAATGGGAGAAAATTGACGGGCAAGTAATATGACCCCTGCTATCAACAGAGCCAAAAAGGCCAAAATTCGCCACCGTATTCACGAATACGCCCACGATCCCGGCGCCGAGTCATATGGACTTGAAGCTGCGACAAAGCTAAAAGTAGATCCAGCACAAGTCTTCAAGACGTTGGTAGTCAGCCTTGATGGGTTACAGCTGGCCGTAGGGATTATCCCGGTCGAGTCCCAACTCAGCATGAAATTGATCGCCAGGGCCGCCGGTGCCAAAAAAGCGGAAATGGCGGACAAGCAGCTTGTGCAGCGATCCACCGGATATGTACTTGGCGGCGTCAGTCCCCTCGGACAGAAAAAGCCCCTGCCAACCTTCCTGCACGATTCGGCAAAATCCCATGATTCCCTATTCGTCAGCGCCGGCCGCCGGGGACTCGAGATAGAACTCGCACCGCAAGACCTGCTCGCACTGACGCGCGGCACCTTTGCCAACCTCTGCCAGTAGCGTCGCCCACTAAACCTGCAAGGAGACTTATGCCTGCTTATCAATGGCTGCTTTTTGACCTGGATGGAACCCTGAGTGACCCGGCGGAAGGCTTTGTGAATTCCATGAATCATGCGCTGCTCGCTCACGATTACGCGCCGCGTACTGCCAGCGAGTTGACGCCATATATCGGCCCGCCGCTGGAAGTTACCCTGGCCAAGCTCACCGGCTCGGAAGACAGCACGCATATCCGGGCCCTGGTAGACAAATACCGGGAACGTTATTCGGATACCGGTTACGCAGAAAACTCCCTGTATCCCGGTATCACCGAGATGCTGGAACGCCTCAGCCAGACTGGTGGTATTCGACTCGGGGTGTGCACCTCCAAACGCGCTGACTTTGCAGAGCGTATCCTCAAGCAATTCGACCTTTATCACTATTTCGAGTTTGTGAGCGGCGGTGATGTGGGAATCGCCAAGTGGCAGCAGCTGCAGGGATTGCTCGCAGAGAACAGGATCACTACCCGATCACTGATGATTGGCGATCGCCATTTCGACCTGTCCGCCGCTGCAAAAAATCAGCTCCCCTGTGCCGGGGTTTTGTGGGGCTATGGCTCCCGCGCGGAGCTCGACGAGCACGGCCCGGCGCACCTGTTCGCCCATCCCGCGGAAATTCTGAACATTGTTTGACGGCTGATGTCCGAAGACCCACAACAACAAAAAAGGAAGCCCTGTGAAATATTTTCTTGTTGCTTTGTCCCTCATCGTACTGTCTGGCTGCGGTACGGTTACCACCCTGAGCAGCTCCGATGCCGAGATTGCCAGCAACCTTAAAAAGCAAAACTCTGGATGCGTCAGTGTGCCCCGCGTCTATAGCGGCGTTGCCTACAATATGTGCAAGTTGAATTCCAATGGCAGCTCCATTTATTTCCTGCCGATGGTCGGGGTTTATCTGGTCGACAGCGTATTCTCGGCCGCCACAGACACCGTCGCGCTCCCCTATACCGTCTACGCACAAAGCCAGAAAGGCAGCCTGGACCTGTAATCAGAACGTTCAAATTTTATACGGCTGCGTGAGACTGACCGGGAACCACCGGTCTCGACTTTGACTGGTTCCCGCGTTGTATACATCGCATAATGCGCGGCCAAATTTTCAACCCGACAATTGGCCTGCTGTATGTGGTTTAAAAACCTGCGCGTCTACCGACTTACCCGCGAATTCACACTTTCTGCTGAAAAATTGAACGAACTGCTGGAGCCCGACACCTTCACTCCCTGCGGCAGCCAGGACATGGCGCGCTACGGCTGGGTTCCGCCATTGGGGCGTCACGGTAGCGAACTGGTACACGCCGCCAACGGCTATCTGATGGTATGTGCCAAGAAGCAGGAAAAAGTGATCCCCGCTGCGGTGGTCAATGAGAAGGTAGAGGAGATGGCCCTGGCCATCTCGGAGAAAGAAGCCCGCAGTGTCGGCCGCAAGGAACGCCAGAACCTCAAAGACGAGGTTTTGCTGGAGATGCGCCCCAAGGCCTTCGCCCGTTCCCGTCTGCAATTTGCCTATATCGATCCCAAGGATGGCTGGATCGTGGTCAACGCCTCTTCCGCCAAGGCCGCAGAAGAGCTGCTGGAGAACCTGCGGGAAGCCATCAGCAGCCTCTCCGTGGTACCACTGGCGGCAAAGAATATTCCCCAGCAGTCCATGACCCACTGGCTCACTGCGCCGGAAGCGCCGCCCAATTTCGAGTTCGGCCACGAATGTGAACTGCGCGATCCGCAGGAATCCGGCAGCGTGATCCGCTGTAAAAACCAGGATTTGTGCGCAGAGGAGATCCACAACCACCTGGTGGCGGGCATGCAGGTGCACAAGCTCGGGCTGGTATGGCGAGAAGGTGTCGAGCTGATGGTGGATGACCAACTTTCCATCAAGCGCCTGAAGTTCAGCGACGCGGTTACCGAAAAGGCCGACAACGCGGACGCAGACAACGCAGCCCAACGTTTTGACATCGAATTCTCGGTGATGACCCTGGAGATCTCCGCCCTGCTCAAGGATCTGCTGACCGCATTTGGCGGCCTCAATACGGACACTGCCAGCGTCGACGAGATCGTCGCCCGCGCCTCCCGTGCAGACAGCGAACAACAGCTGGCGGCGGAAGTGGAAGAAGTGCTCTAAGTAGGCTCATTCCCACCTGGTTACATAGCAACTGCGGCAACGCAACACGGCCATGGATGGCTGCTAGTTTGGTCTCGGCTGCTATGCTTTTGCCCCTCCAATCGCAAAAAAGATCGAGGTTTGAGATACTCGGGGACAGCCAAAAATAACAATCAGGGAAGGAAGACTATTCATGTCCACCAATGCCTCGGCTTCCACTCCAGAAGTCCCCCCCGGATCCGGCTGGGACGCTTCCAAGCAGGTTGCTGACCGCAGCGGCCTGTCGCAAACCGAGCTCGACAATATCGATCCCCAAAGTGTCGCCAGGCCGAGAGCAGTGGGTTGGGAGCTTGTGCTATTTATAGCCACCTTCGGCCTTTACTTCTCCTACTATCTATACCGCTTGACGAAAGACTGCCGTACGATCAATCGAGAACCGGTTTCTCCCGGCTGGTGGATTCTCACTCCCTACTTCCTTCTGGCTCAATTCTTCGCCTACCCCCGACTACTGCGGTTGCTCGAGAATGCGGAAACCCGCTGCCAACTGCCGCCCGCCTGGGGCGGATGGCAAAAAGCCTGGCTGATCGGTATGTGGGTAGTAACCCTGCTGATCAATATCGCCGACAAAGTACCCAATTCCGATCAATGGTTTGTTGCTGTTTTCTTCGTCGGTACTGTCCTCTTTTCGGTCTTGCACACGCGGGTAAACCGTATCCGCAGCGCCTACTGGGAACAGCTGTCGGAAAATCCCATCCCTGCACGACGCTTCCATGCGATTGAGTGGGTCATCTCGGTAGTCTGCCTGCCGGTTGCCACCGTACTGCTGTGCGTTCTGCTGTTCTACACACAGCTCTTTGGCGGGAACCAATTACAGCAGTTAAACAACGGGGACATTGCTTCACAAGAGGGACACCCGTTTTCCATTGAAGTTAAGGGTGACCACTGGGCGCGCGTAGAAATCGGTTCCCACTCAGACGGGACGGCACTTATGGAATTGGAAGGTGCAAATACCGACGCCTACTTCGTGGTTTTCCCGCATGGAAAGGAATCATCGCTAGATCAGATCTCGGCATTTCGCACCGAAGAGGCCTCTGCCGAGTTTATGCAAACAAGCTGTAAGGAAAATCGCGAGTTCCTCGATGGTGGCGATCATACCGGCAGCCAAATTATGGCTTCCCTCACCTGCGAAGGGTCACTACTGGGTAACAAGGTGCTTGTAACCAGCAGATCCATCGAAACAGATCAGGGAATTTACGAACTCTACGGACAACTTATTGCCACGAAAGCCGATTTCGCGCACTCGCTTGCCGACTATCAAAGTACGGAGAAAGGATTTCGCCCACTATGAAATCGATCGTAACCACCTTCTTGCTGCCGCTGGCAATCGTATTGCCGGTGAGCTCCGATGTATCTGCTGCGGAATCCCCCAAAGACAACATCAGCTGGACCGGGGAGACTAATCAGGCGCTGATGGATTTCTCGAAGGAGTATCTGCTTGGCGATGTCCCATCCAGATACACATTGGCGGGGTTCCGAGCGGATATCCACGTTGGCGAGTCGGAAGTCCGATCCAGAATCCAGACCGTCACCTACTATGCTACTTCCAGTGAAATTGAAGACCAGGGAAACGAGCTCATCTACTTCAACCGGGGTAATGAGCAGGTCACCATCCACTCCGCGGGGTCCATTTCCCCGGATGGGAACATCCAGGTGTTCGACCCGGCCAATATCCAGGTGGTGGAATCGAATCAATACAATACCTTCACCGACACAAAAATAGCGGTGATTCCAATACCGGGGCTTTCCAGCGGCGGCCTCAGCTTTCTCGATTACGAAGTCATCACGGACAAGTCGCAATTGGAAGCGCCATGGTCGAGAATTTTTTATCCCCGGGGCACCTATGAGTACCAGAACTACCACGTTCAGGTCAGCAGCGCCCCCGGAGTCGACCTGCAGTACCGGAACACCAGTGATGCACTTAACTGCAGCGCCGAATCCGGCACCATTACCTGCGCAGCCAAACAGATAGCGGCACTCAAGCGAGATAACACCGTCTATTGGCGGGACGTGATCAATCAGCTGGTGGTTACCGAAGGGGATTTACCCTGGACAGATATCGCCACATTGATGCAAAACAAATTCGATGATGCCCGGGTGTCCTCGGCGGAGGTCGACAAGCTCTTTACGACGCTCACAGAAGAGCAGCCCTCACTGGAAGCAAAGATTTCTGCAATCCACCAGTTTGTCTCCCGAGAAATCCGCTACAACTCCATGTCCGGGCTCGGCAATGCGATCACCCCGCACAATATTCACGAGACCCTGCACAATCGCTACGGAGACTGTAAGGACAAATCGGCACTATTGCTGGAACTATTGCAGAGACTTGGACTGAATCCCATTCCGGTTCTTGTGGCGACCGAGCGCAAAAGCCTGGCAAACCTGACACTTCCCGCAACGAATTACTTCGACCACGTGATCGTATGTAATGACCAGCCGGAAATGAATTTCTGTATCGACGCCACCGATACAGACACCGACTGGAGTGCGCTTCCCGCCTGGATTCAGGGCAGCGCTGCGCTACCGATTAAACCAGTCACGGAGCCAGTGACACTGCCGCTGAACAAGTATCGCTGGAAGATGGATGCCAATACGGAAATTGCATTCGACGAGAAAGGCGGGCAAATAGAAAAGACGACGCGAAAGTACTCCGGGGAGTATGCGGGCTCGATACGTTCGATACTCTCTGCCCGAGCACCGGAGGAACGAATTGAATGGGCGCAGAAGCAGTATCAGGAAGTCTATAGCTCCGATAAGGAACCGCAGTTTTCATTTACCCATTCCGACCAGATCGCGCCAGAGCTACTGATTCAGTCCGAAGTCCAATACGAACCCTTGTCGGATCCGGAAGCGAATCTGGCCTATACCGAATATGACAGCTGGATGCGGGACGAGCTGCAGAGCCTGGTCATCGACAACGAGCACTATGGCTACCAGTTTCCCGGTCTCAGCGTGGAATCCCGCTATGCGTTTGACCTGGGAAAACTCTGGGCGTTGAGTTTCCCCGGGCAGACACTGGACCTGAAACACAAGTACGGTTCACTTTCACGGTCCGTTCACGAAATATCCCCCAAGGAACTCGAAGTCATTTCCAGACTGGAAATACCCGCTCGCTATGTTCCAGTAGAGGAAATTGAACCGTTCAACCAATTCCTGGCCACCCTGAAACGGGAGGCCAAGCTGCGCTTTGAAGCCGAAAAACTAGATTGATATTGAAGGCCGGGACTCAGAGTTTTTTGACCGGCCTTCCCGTTTCACTCCACAGCACGTGGTACTTCTCCTGCTCCGGGCGATCCACACGTGAGAAAGTGTGCGCGCCAAAGAAGTCGCGCTGCGCCTGCAACAGATTGGCCGGCAGCGATTCACGACGGAATGCATCGTAATAACTGAGCGCGGAAGACAGTGCCGGCACAGGAATACCGCCGATGGTGGCATCGGCCACGGCCCGGCGCCAGTTGCCCTGATGGCTTGCGATCTGATCGATAAAGAAGTCGTCCAGAAGCAGGTTCGAGAGCTTGGTATCCCGCTCGTAGGCATCGCTGATGGACTGCAGGAATACCGCGCGAATAATACAGCCTGCCCGCCAGATTCTGGCGATCTCGGCAAAATTCAGCTCCCAGCCCTGCTCCCGAGCCGCGAGCTTCATCAGGTCGAATCCCTGTGCGTACACGCAGATTTTCGCGCAATACAGCGCGTCGTGCAGCTGCGCGATGACTTCCTCGCGTTTCTCCTGGGGCAACGGTGCTACGTCCGGTCCCACCAGCTTCTTGGCCGCACGGGTGCGCAACACCTTGCGCGTAGAGAGGGAGCGGGCGAACACCGCTTCCGCAATACTTGGCGCCGGGCAGCCCACCTGCAGTGCGCCAACCGCGGTCCACAGGCCGGTTCCCTTCTGCCCCGCGCGATCGAGAATCACATCCACCAGCGGTTTACCGGTTTCAGAGTCGAGGGTGTCCAGCACTTCGGCACTGATGTCGATCAGGTAACTGTTCAGCACCCCTTTATTCCACTCGCGGAATACTGCAGCGATTTCCTGCGGGCTCATTTCCAGGGCACTGCGCATCACGTCGTAGACTTCGCAGATCATCTGCATGTCGGCATATTCGATACCGTTATGCACCATTTTCACAAAGTGCCCGGAGCCGATGGGGCCGATGTATGCAGCGCAGGGTTCGCCCTCCACCACCGGGTTGCCCGGCTCGAAACGCTCGATGGGCTGTCCGGTTGCAGGATCCACCTTGGCGGCAATGGCATGCCAGACCGGCTCAATACGCGCCCAGGCATAGCGGTCGCCGCTGGGCATCAACGACGGCCCGAAACGAGCGCCCACTTCACCGCCGGATACGGCGGTGGTAAAGAAGATCAACTTGCCTTCGTAGCGCTTGCAGCGTTCAACGGAGTCGGTCCACAGGCTATTGCCGGTATCGATCACGATGTCGTCCGCCTGCAGCCCGGCATCGAGCAGCTTGTTGCACACGTCATCTACCGGCGCACCGGCGGGAACGGAGAGAATCACCAGGTGTGGCGCTTTCACCCGCGACAGCAGCTCAGTGTAGGAATTGCAGACTTCAACCCGGGCCGGCTGGTCGCCGCGCTCTTTGGCATCCTGCTCCAGCAACGCCTCGAGCCGCCCGTGGTCCAGGTCAAACGCGCATACGCGGTATCCGTTGTCGACGAGGTTGAGTATCAGGTTTTTCCCCATGACCCCCGCGCCAATAAAACCGATATCGCAAAGTGCATCTGACATGAATCTCTCCAGAAAAATGGTGCCAATTTGAAGCGGGCGGAGTATAGCAACCCGAAGCCCGCGCCGGGAGGCGGATTTTGCCGCTGGGGTGACCGGGTGTTTCTCCGCTCCCGGCCAGGGATTACAATCGGTGCAAACCCACTTTCATCCCGATGGATACAGCCTATGACTGCGCAGCCAACCGCCCCGCACCTATTCTCTGCTCCCTGGGGGCGCCATCTGGTGCTGATCACGTCCCTTTGCGGTGTCATCCTGATTGGCATCAGCGCGGTATTGCTGGCGCGAGCGCCGGAAAATCCCCCCTGGATGTATCAGGTGGGTACCTGGATGCCACTGGCCATATTCGCCCTATGTGCGCTTTTTTCCGTGCGCGGTTACAGTCTGCAGGATCACTATCTTATTGTGCACAGGCCGGGCTGGCGCACGCGGGTCAACCTGGAGGATTTGCAGTCGGTCTCACATCAGCCGGATGCAACCCGGGGATCCATCCGGATCTTTGGCAACGGTGGCCTGTTTGGCTTTACCGGCCTGTTTCGCAATCAGAAACTGGGGCGCTACCGCGCCTTTGCTACCGACATTTCCCACACGGTGGTTATCCGACTTCCCATCCGCACCATAGTGGTCACACCGGACAATCCGCAAAAGTTTGTGGATCTACTGCACCCGCTCGCTCGCGACGCGGACACGAATTAATACCTCAGATAACAGTCCGGCTTTCAGCGCACTGCCAATAATCAGCGTTTCGCTGGCGCTGAACTACACTGAAACCCAGTGATGTTATTTCGACTGACCGCGCCACTGGCGGGAGGAAGTATGCAGTTTATGACCCCATCGAAGCTCGTGAGTGCGCTAATTTTTGCCCTGCTCTGCAACTTCACCTGGGCCGATGAAGCCCGCACCGAAGTCCTGCGCTTTTCCAAGGGCGCCACCGGAACATCGGTCTCCAGCAATATCACCGGCTACAACACGGTAAATTACAAGGTGACCGCCAAGGCGGGCCAGCAAATGGTGGTCAAGCTCTCTACCTCCCATACGGCGACCTATTTCAATGTTTATGCGCCGGGTAGTGGCCCCGGTGATGCCGCAATATTTATCGGCTCCACCAATGGTGATCGCTACGCTGCCACACTCCCCAAGAGTGGGACCTATACCATCCAGGTTTACATGATGCGCAGCGCTGCGCGACGCAATGAATCGGCGGACTTCAAGCTGCGTGTGGATATCGACAGCGCTAACAGCAGCGACTCCAGCTCCGAACGCGGTCGGAGTCGCATCGCCTGGGATTACGACGCCAGCGGATACCTGCCCTGCTCTGCGGGAGAACCCAACTTCCGCCGTCAGTGCCCAATGCAGGTCAAACGCGCGTCCGGCGCGGCGGAAATCAGAACCCGCAAACCAATAGAAGAGCATGGCCAGCGGGTGCTCTACTTTGCCAACGACCGCTTCAGCACCGACGACGGCAGTCCGCTGAACTGGCAGCGCCAGGGAGACAACTGGTGGCTGGCAGCGGGGAAACAGGAGTACTACCTGATTCCAGACGCCGTGATTTATGGTGGTTGAAACGGGTAGAATCGGTGTTGATTCATTCAGACACCGGTTTCCATTTATGGCTACTCGCTTCAAAACGCAGTATTTCCCTATCGGTAAAATCTCCGCGGTGTTTTTATGCGGCCTGCTGGCGGCGCTTGCCAAGCCCGCGCTGGGCGCCCCCTCCCAAATCAATGACTGCGTGATCCTGCTGCACGGGCTGGCAAAGTCCGAAAGTTCGATGGAGAAGCTGGAACAGGCCATCGACAAGGCAGGGTATATCGCGGTCAATGTGAATTACCCTTCGACCGATTTCCCCATCGAAAAGCTCGCCGGCCCAGCAATCGCCCCCGCCCTGGACGAATGCGCCCGGGCGACAGGCGACGACAATGTGCCAGCGTCGCAAGTGCACTTTGTCACCCACTCGATGGGTGGCATTCTGGTGCGTCAGTACCTAAGCCGGGTGAACATTGAAAACCTGGGGCGGGTGGTCATGCTGGGCCCGCCCAATCAGGGCAGTGAAGTCGTGGACAAGCTGGGCAGTTTCCCCGGATTCCACTTTATCTTCGGCGATGCGGGGCTGCAGCTCGGCAGTGGCAAAATGAGCGTTCCGAACAAGCTGGGGGACGCGAATTTTGATGTCGGTATCATCGCCGGCACCAAAAGTATCAACCCGATCCTCTCCGGTATGCTTCCGGGCAAGGATGACGGAAAGGTCACCGTAGCACGCACGCGCCTGCAAGGAATGCAGGATCACCTGGAAATGCCGGTGACTCACGTTTTCATGATGAAAAACCCTAAGGTCATCCAGCAGGTAATCCACTATCTCCAGCATGGCCGTTTCCAGCGGGAGACGGAGCAGCATAGCGACGTATAGTCCGCAAAAGCCTGTTTCGCGCATGAATCTGCCGCAGAACGGCTGGCAGAACGACTATTAGCCCCTCCGCGAACCTACACTGGTTGCCTTGCTTGATCCTTTGTCAGGGCTACCAGTGCAAATAAACCTTCTGCTCCGATATTCACTCTGCGTACCGCTGCTGTTACAGCTGCTGTCGTACACCCTGCCCGCAGGTGCCGATACCAGCGGCAGCCATGCCCTGCGGGAAAGAGTGGAACTGCATAGCGACACCCTCACATCCGTCCCCCAAACCCAGACTGCGCGGGTTACCGCGACCATCAATGGCCACCAGGCCATTGAATACCTGATCGATGCCAAAACTGGCCAATCGTTACAGCTTGACGTGCACAGCAGCAATACCCGGGCGGGCTACCGCATTACCGCACCTGCGGCCCCTCGCGCACTACACCGGGGCCACGGCCAGTACTCGCGCTTTTCCGTGACCCTGCCGCGAGACGGTACCTACAAGGTTCTGATTTACCTGATGCGCAGCGCCGCTCAGAACGGAGAGAGTGCCGAGTTTGCCCTGGATATACGCCTGAGTAACCCAGGCTGATTTACCATTTGCCGCAGACCTTTCACGATGCAGAACACAGGTGCTCAAACTAGCGAAGCCGGACCGCAGGATAGTGTTTCTGCGGACTACAGCGCCGCCATAGACCAGGTCGACAGCTGGGTGGATGGTGCGATCAAACTGATACCCAACTTCACCGTCGCCCTGCTGGTTTTACTGATTGCCTTTATTCTTGGCAGTATTTTGCGGCTTGTTGTGCGACGGCATCTCACCCGCAGAGACCGGAGTAATCTGGGAGAGGTGCTGGGAAGCCTGGTCAAGTGGTGCGTGATACTGGTGGGCTTTCTCCTCGCCGCCACCATTGTCATGCCCAGCCTCAAACCCGGTGACCTGATCGCCGGATTGGGCGTGGGCTCTGTGGCCATTGGCTTTGCATTCAAAGATATTCTGCAAAACTGGCTCGCTGGCCTGCTGATTCTCGTGCGGCAACCTTTTGAAATCGGCGATCAGATTAAAGTCGCGGACTTCGAGGGCACCGTACACCGTATAGAAACCCGCGCGACCCTCATCGACACCTACGACGGCCAGCGGGTAGTCATGCCCAACAGCGACATCTACACCAATGCCGTATTGGTAAAAACCGCCCACACCAAACGACGCAGCGATTTCGAGATCGGGATTGGCTACAGCGATAGTATCGGCGAGGCGTGTGACGTTATCCGCAATGCAGTGACACAAGTGGAAGGTGTTCAGCAGTCACCGGCACCGGAAGCACTGCCGTGGGAACTCGCCGCCAGCTGGGTGACCATCCGCGCCCGCTGGTGGACCAGCAGCACCCAGACCGACGTCACCCATATACGGGCGCGGGTCATTCAATCGGTAAAAGAAGCGCTGGATGAAGCGGGTATCGACATGCCGTTTGAGACCCAGGTACACCTGTTCCACGACCAGACCGACGAATCTGATGGCAAACCGGGTGAACAGAGGGAGGGCTGGCCTGCGTCCCCGGCAAACCGCAGAGAAAAACAGGCCACTAATACGGAGAGTGAGCGCGGATCCAAAAATGGTGGCGCGCAAAATAAATGAGCCCACTGGGTAGTGGGCTCAAGGGTACAGCGCGCGATCGACGTATCAGCCGATCTTGCGGATACCCACCGCTTCGCGCAGCTTGGTGAGGAAAGGACGTGAATAAGTGCGCGCCTTTTCAGCGCCCTTCTCCAGCTCCTCTTCGATCTGCGCCGGGTTGGCCAGCAGGGTTTCATAACGCTCGCGCGCGTCACCAATCTGTTCGTTGATCAGTTCAAACAACTGCTTCTTGGCCTCACCCCAGGCGATTCCCTCTTCAAATGCCTGGCGCATTTCCGCGGTCTGCTCGGGTGTGGCAAATGCCTGCCAGATCTGGAATACCGTAGAAGTATCCGGATCTTTCGGCTCACCCGGCTCCAGCAGGTTGGTCTTGATCTTGTTGATGTGCTTTTTCAGTTTCTTTTCCGGCAGGAACAACGGAATGGTATTGCCGTAGCTCTTGCTCATCTTGCGGCCATCCAGGCCCTGCAATACGGAAACATGCTCATCGACCACCGCTTCGGGCAGCGCAAAGTGCTCGCCGTAGTGGTGGTTGAAACGTGCAGCGATATCCCGCGCCATTTCGATATGCTGAATCTGGTCCTTGCCTACCGGCACCTTGTTGGCATTGAACATCAGGATGTCCGCGGCCATCAGGATCGGGTAGCTGTACAGCCCCATATTGATTCCGAAGTCTGAGTCCTGACCGTCATCGCGGTTGGCATCCACCGCAGCCTTGTAGGCGTGTGCGCGGTTCATCAGGCCCTTGGCGGTCTGACAGGTGAGCAGCCAGGTCAGCTCGGGGATTTCGACGATATCGGACTGGCGGTAGAACACCACATTGTCGGTATTCAGCCCCAGGGCCAGCCAGGTAGCGGCGATCTCCTGGGTGGACTGGTGAACCTGTTCCGGATCCTGACACTTGATCAGCGCGTGGTAGTCCGCCAGAAAATAAAAGGACTGGTTATTTTCTTCCTGGCTGGCGGCAATGGCCGGGCGAATCGCGCCCACATAGTTACCCAGATGGGGAGTGCCAGTAGTGGTAATGCCGGTAAGTACACGCTGCTTGCTCATAAATCCTAGAGGTTCCGTTCTTGCTAATCGTCAATCGGCGAATCAGGGCCGAATGATACCCGTTTCCCGCGAGGGGTTGTATGTTCAGGTCGATTTCACCTGTCCACTGGCACACTCGCTCAGCAGCGTGTGGTACTGCACCCTCATCTGGTCCCAACTGAAATCCGAGATATCCGGTACCGGCGCCACCTCACCGGCTTCGATCCCCTTCGCGCAGCGCAGCATGGCGCTGCTGAGGTTGGCTGCACAGGACTCCACATCGTCGGAGAAGCGCCAGCCCCGCCGCCCGAACCACTCGGGGTAGGCGAGATTATCCGGCACCAGCGGCTGGCACCCCGCCGCCACCGCCTCCAGTACCGCCAGCCCCTGAAAATCGTGCCGTGCGGTGGAAATCACGGCGTGGCTCTGTCCCAGCAGCTGGCGATATTCCCCGAGGCTCTGTCGATACCCCCAGGCACCCAGCGCTCCCAGCTTGTCGAGCAACTTCCGGATATGGGCGAACTCCGACGGTTGCCGCCGGAATTGCTGCCCCACCACATGCAGGGTAAATGGAATCTGCTGACGCCCGAAACGCCGCACTGCGGCCAGCAGGATATCCGGGCCCTTGTCGTACTCCCAGCGGTGATTCCAGATGAAGGTTGGGCGCGCCGGCTTGTCCGGCGGGACCATAAAGGCGTCGCGCTCCAGCGGTACCGGAAGCACCCTGGATTTGTCCGCAATCTCCCGGCAGATACCTGCGGGCACATGGTCGGGCAATTTTTGCAGCAGTGCTTCCGCCCCCTGCAGCAGGGTATTGCGGTTGTATTCAGAATTGAACAACAGCAGGTCCCCGCTCAGCGCGGTATAAATGTTAAGCAGCTGGGGCTCTACCGAGGACACCGCATCTTCACTGCGCGGGTAATCAAACTGGTTCTCATGGAAATACACCGCCGTGGGCACTCTGGCCAATTCTGGCACCAGCCCGCGCAGGGAAGAGAGGTCCGTCATCGACGTGGCTACAATCAAATCCCAGGGCTGGCGCAGGACCGACAGGGCTTCTCCCCTGCCCCAGCTGAGGCTGTTGCCGCGCACCCGCCAGCTGAAATAACGTGGCGGTAGACTGAGCACCGTCCACTGCCAGTCGGGAATGGCGGCCACCAGACCGCGCCGCCAGCGCTTGTGACTGTCGGCATCGTAAGCGGAAAGCAGAAGCACTTTCACGGAATTACCTGAAGGTTCAAGGGTGGAATGGGGAAACGGCGCCGGCCGAACGACCGGCGGAAACGCAAATCAAGACCCGTTGTTTTCAAAGTCCCGCAGGTTGGTCAAACGTGCAAACAGGCTGGAGGTGTCCCAACGACCACCGCCAAGTGCCTGCACTTCACTGTAAAACTGATCCACCAGCGCGGTAACCGGGAGTAATGCGCCGTTGCGCTGGGCCTCATCGAGTACGATTCCCAGATCTTTGCGCATCCAGTCCACCGCAAACCCGTGTTCATAGTCACCGGCCAGCATGGTTTTATAGCGGTTTTCCATCTGCCAGCTCTGGGCGGCGCCCTTGGAAATGACCTCCACCACCTGCTCGGGATCCAACCCGGCAGCGCGGGCAAAATGCAGCCCTTCGGAAAGCCCCTGCACCAGCCCCGCAATACACACCTGATTGACCATCTTGCACAGCTGTCCACTGCCTACCGGGCCCATCAGATTGAGTGCCCGCGCATAGCTATTTAACAACGGCGTCACACGCTGATAATTGGCTTCATCGCCGCCCACCATAATGGTCAGGGCACCGTTCTCCGCCCCCGCCTGGCCGCCGGATACCGGCGCATCGAGAAACCCGATGCCCCGCTCAGCGGCCGCCGCTGCCAGTTCACGGGCAACATTGGCTGATGCGGTAGTGTGGTCGACAAAAACACTGCCGGATGCCATCCCGTGAAAAGCACCGTCACTGCCAGTGGTCACCTGTCGCAAGTCATCGTCGTTTCCGACGCAGGCAAAAACAAATTCCGCCCCGCTGGCGGCTTTAGCGGGTGTCGCAAATGCTTCACCAGCGTAGGTTTCCAGCCATTCACTGGCCCGGCTACCGGTGCGGTTGTAGATCTGTACCCGGTAGCCGGCGCGCGACAGGTAGCCCGCCATGGGGAAACCCATTACACCGAGTCCGATAAACGCCACTGTGGTTGTCATAGAAATACCCGATCAGAAAAAACATTCAGCGGTATATATGTTACTGCTGCATTCACATTAGAGTCTGAGGCGTCAGCTGGAGAGGATCAACCAGATCAGCGCGCCGCCAAGCAAGAAGCGGTAAATGGCGAACGGGCCCATGCCAATACGACTGATAAACTGCAGGAAAAAGTGGATACACAGGTAGGCACTGATTCCGGAAAGCACCACCCCGAGAATAATATTTCCCCAGGGCACGACATCTGTATCGAGCAGATCGAGGGTCAGCAGCAATGCGCTCAGGGTGATTACCGGTATCGACATCAGGAAAGAGAAGCGAGCGGCTGCTTCACGCTTCATGCCGAGCATCAAGCCGGCGGTCATGGTAATACCGGAGCGCGAGGTCCCCGGAATCAGTGCCAGCACCTGCGCAGCACCGATCATCAGCGCCTTTTTCCAATCCAGCTTGCCCAGTTCGTCCCGGCGGGCACCGTGTACATCCGACCACCACAGCAGCGCACCGAAGATGATGGTCGTGGCGGCAATCACGGCCGAGGAACGCAGGTGGGTTTCGATAAAGTCCTTGAATATCAGCCCAGCGAGCCCGGCGGGGATGGTTGCCAGCACAATCAGCCAGGCGAGGCGCCCTTCGTCGCTGAATTGGCCGGTCTTGAAGCCGCCTAACCCGTCGACTATCAGTTGCCAGACGTCCTTGCGGAAATACACCAGCACGGCAATCAGGGAGCCGAAATGCACCGCTACGTCAAACGCCAGCCCCTGATCCGGCCATCCCAGAACCTGGTTGGGCAGAATCAGATGCGCAGAGCTGGAAATGGGAAGGAATTCGGTCATGCCCTGAATCAGGGCGAGAATAATGGTCTGAAAGGTTTCCATACTGTTTACTACATTCGCCAGCGGCAAGTGCCCTGCGCTGGCATTTGTTAATTGTTATACGGCGGTCTGTCAGCGCGCGCGAATACGCTCGCGCTTTTTCCAGGTCACCTCGTTGCGCAGGTATGCCGGCTCCAGAGCATCGGCGGTGACATATTCACCCTTTTGCCACAGATCTGCCGCTAGCGTGACAATATCCTGCGCATGGATGGCTGCATCCTGCCAGATTCCCAGCGGGCTCAGCGCCGAAAGCTGCGGATATTGCCAGCCGGGCCCAGCTGCATACAGTGGGCATGCGTCCCCAGCAGCCTCTAGAAACCCGCCTTTCTCCAGGACCGCAACGACCTGCTCCGGGCTGGATACCGCATCCGCCAGAATTGCCTCCCCCGGGCGATCTGACGAATAGAGTCCCCAGTATACCTCCTGCATACGCGCATCCAGCGCCGCCAGTACCGGAGCGCCGCTCCAGTCCGACTGTGTACGCACTGCCCCCGCAGCCATCGCCGCAAGACTGGAAACCTGAACCACGGGCTTGTCCGATGCAAAAGCCAGGCCCTGTACGCAGCTGATGGCGATGCGCAGGCCGGTAAAGGATCCAGGGCCCTGACTGACCGCGAGAGCGTCTACCTCCGCCAGGGAACTCTGGGCTTGTGCCAGCACGGACTCCACCATGGGCAGCAGGCGACGGGTATGGTCGCGCTCGGCGCGAACAAACTGCTCGCAGACGCGGCCATCCTGGTACAGCGCCACAGAGCAGGCGCCGGACGTGGTATCAACAGCCAAAAGTTTCAAAGCTTGGAATCCGTGGTGAATAGCGGAGAGACGGCCCCACCTCCACTCCCCAATACCCGCAATTTACAGGACATGGAGGGAGCCAGGCCTAAATCAGGGGCGAATTGTGGCATGCCCAGCGACAAACGCAACTGGCTCCATTGGCGCGGTCCGAACACCCCCTTTGGGATCACAGGCGCCCAGATGGGCATTCCAGCTTTGCCAATCATCCAAAACAAAAGCCCCGGCCATAGTGGCCGGGGCTGAGTGGACTGCACGGGGCAAACGCTGATATCGCCCGGAATCAGGACTTCTTCGGTGGACGACCTCGGCGAACGCCCGCTTTCTTGGCCGCAGCTTTGGGCGGACGCCCGCGGCGAGCAGATTTTTTCGGGGCCGATTTGACCGCCTTGGTAGCAGCCTTTTTGGCCGCGGCCTTCTTGGGACGGCCCGGCGATTTCTTGGCGGCTGTCTTTTTGGCCGCAGGCTTCTTGGCTGCAGACTTTTTCGCCGGGGTCTTCTTGGCCGCCGACTTCTTAACAGCTTTCTTCTTTTTCGCCGCTTTGGACGCTTTCTTTGCCTCAGCCTTGGCTTTGGCTGCGGCCTTTTTCTCCAGCGCCTTGGCTTTGGCTGCAGCCTTCTTCGCCGCAGCCTTCACTTTTGCGGTCGCCTTCTTCTCTGCTGCCTTCACCTTCTTGGCATCGGCCTTGGCGCGGGTTTTTTTCCAGCGGCTTTCGAAAGCTTTCACCGCCTTCTCAAGCTCTTTATCCGCCTTGGCAGAAAGCTTTTCAGCCATTTCCTTCACTTTCTGCTTGGCGGACTCCTCGGCCTGACGCACTGCGTCCATTGCGCTGGCCTTGGCCAGCCCGACCTTGGCTTCAGCCAGCTTGGCACGCTGCTCACGCAACTTGCTATTGGCAGAACTCAGTGACTGTTTGGCGGCAGCAGAACCGGTTTTCTGAACCCTCGCGCGGGCTTTCCCCACACGATCCAGTTGTGCATCCATTGCTTTCGCAGCGGAATCCACGGCTTTCTGCGCCTTGGCTACCACCGGTGAAGTGCTCGCGGCGGCCTTGGCTGCCGGCTTGGCTTTGGCTACACGTTTTGCCTTGGCCTTTTTCTTTGCGACTCGTGCCATCCCTTGTCTCCTCTTTCTCTGTAAAAGAAGTCACCCTGAACACAGAACTACGTGCTGACCGACATTCCAGATCAATCCAGTTTGATTACTTGCGGGAGCTGTTTTGCTCCCGGCAACCACGTGGACTCCGGAAATGTCCCGCCACTCTCGAATGCGGCAAAAACCCTGAGAGCCTCCCCGCCGGAACCTCGCTCACTGATATAGGCCAGGGGAAATTGTGATTCCTCGCTGTAGTGCCTGACAGTGATACCCGGCAGTGGTGCCTGGACCGATATCATCGACTGGAAGACTGCCTTAATTTCACAGAAATTCGGGCAACCCAGCCATTCAAAATGACACGGTTGTATCAAAGTTAATAAAAAAAATAGGGTTTGCAAGAAAAAGGGTCAAAAAAAACCGAATTTTCGGAAGAAAATCGGTTTTTTTTGATAGCCGGTGGATGTTTTAAGGTTTTTCCCGGCTGTGCGGCAAATCGGACTGAAAAAATTACTTCGCCGGTATTCCCGGACTTCGCTCCCGGGCAATCGCTTCCAGCAACTGAATGTGGTCTTCGCGCGCATTCAAAGCAGGTATATATCGATATTCCCGGCCGCCCGCCTCGATAAAATTAGCGCGATTCTCTACCGCAATTTCCTCGATAGTTTCCAGACAATCAGCAGCAAACGCCGGGCAGATCACATCCACACTGGATACGCCACCCTGGCCCCACTCAAGCAGGGTTTTGTCGGTATAGGGCTGCAGCCATTCCGCCTTCCCGAAGCGGGACTGGAAAGTGATTTCCCATTTTTCCCGCGGCAGGTTTAACGCCTCTGCGAGTTTCTCTGCGGTACCGCAACAGTGCAGGTAATAGGGGTCGCCCTTGCGGGTATTCGCTTTGGGAATACCGTGGAATGACATCATCAGTTTCTCCGCCACACCGTTCTTTTCCCAGTGTTCCCGTACCGAGTTCGCCAGCGCCTCGATATAAAGAGGGTGCTGCCAGTAGTCATGGACCACAGTGATATCGGGCACGTTGCGTGAACTGCGGATGATATCCGCCACCTGATCATATATGGCGCCAGTGGTCGTGGCGGAGTACTGCGGATAAAGGGGGATCACCGTAAAACTGGTGGCCCCCTCCTGCGCCAGCCTCGAGATGGTGTCCTTGAGGCTGGGAGCACCGTAAGTCATCGCATAGCCAACCAGCAACTGGTCTGGGGAAACAGCATCCAATCGCTGCTGTAACAGCTGCACCTGCCGCTGCGTGTAATAGGTAATCGGGGACCCGGTTACCGCCTCTCCGTCCAGTCCCTGATTCCAGATTTCTTCGTAGGCCGGCGCAATTCGCTTCGGCCTCAGGGGCAGCACGAAGAGGTTAAGGATCAATTGCCACAATGGCCGCGGTATTTCCACCACACGGGGATCAGACAGAAACGCACGGAGAAATTGCCGTACTGCCGCCGGCGTCGGTTCCGCAGGCGTGCCAAGGTTCATCAGAATGATCGCGTGAGCCATATTCGTTCCACACTCCAGTTGGTAATCAGTGGCCAACAACAGGCATCAGTGGTTGACCCGGAATCGCCCGGCGAGGACAACCAGCCCGGCCCTGCCCCGTCGGCATTTCGGAATCAAGTCGAGTTGTGGGGCAGGAGTATTTCAGAAACTGACAGAAATGTATTTAGCAGGCTGCTTATACGCACAGATAGTCTGCGCCAATTACACAAACATGGTTCCGCTCACCGTCAGCCCAGAATCGCGTTACCAGAACGCAAAAAAGCTCCCGAAGGAGCTTTTTTAGATAAGAAGCAATGATAAGAAGCTTCTTGCCCGCGCGCTATCGCAGGACTTCGACCCGTTCAGGGGATGCTCAGCTCAGGGCTGCAATCACCTGGTCGCGGATAGCATCCATAGAGCCTACACCTTCTACCTTGCTGTACTTGGGTGCGGACTCGGGCTGGCGCTGTTCCAACTCGCGGTAAAAACCGACCAGAGGCTCGGTCTGCTCGTGATAGATGGAAAGACGATTGCGTACGGTCTCTTCACTGTCGTCGGTGCGCTGTACCAGCGCTTCTCCGGTCACGTCGTCCACGCCTTCAGTTTTGGGCGGGTTGTACACCAGATGGTAAACGCGACCAGAACCCTCGTGTACACGACGGCCGGACAGGCGCTTTACGATTTCTTCGTCGTCCACGGCAATTTCCAGCACGTGGTCGATGGCTACTTCAGCGTCCAGCATGGCCTGGGCCTGGGGAATGGTGCGAGGGAAGCCGTCGAACAGGAATCCATTAGCACAATCCGGCTCTGCGATACGCTCTTTGACCAGAGCGATGATCAGGTCATCGGAAACCAATTTGCCGGCAGCCATGATGTCTTTGGCCTGCAGCCCCAGCGGGGTACCCGCCTTGACCGCCGCCCGGAGCATATCCCCGGTTGAAATCTGAGGAATTCCAAACTTCTCGGTGATGAACTGGGCCTGAGTACCCTTACCAGCGCCCGGAGCGCCCAGAAGTATGATTCGCATAAAGAGATAATCTCCAGATCATGCCGAGGCGCAGCGCAGTCATTGCGGCGGGCCACCGTAAAAAGAGCGCTACCTTACACTTTGCCCCATGCCAGAACAAGTCCGCATGTGGCCTGGCCGAATTCGGTAATTTTTTTACAAAACTCGGCCATTTTATTCCGGATTCAGGAGTTTAGCGCCACTTACCGTTCTGCGACCGGCCCCGCCCGGTCCTCAAAACTACTTCTTGGACTCTTCCCAAAGCTGGTCCAACTCTTCCAGAGTGACGTCTGAGGGCTGTAAATCCCGTTGTTTCAGTGCAGATTCCACCGCGCCAAAACGCTGCTGGAATTTGCGATTACACTGGCGCAGAGCCGCCTCCGGATCCTCATTCAGATGCCGGGCGACATTGACGCAAGAGAACAGCAGGTCTCCCAATTCTTCGCGGGAATGTTCGCTATTTCCACTGGCAATGGCTTCGCGCAATTCCCTCAACTCCTCTTCGACCTTGGCCAATACGCCATCGATCTCGGGCCAGTCAAAACCCACTTGAGACGCACGTTTCTGTAGTTTGGCGGCCCTGGTCAGTGCCGGCAATCCCGCTGCCACACCGTCCAGAGTGCCCCTCTCTCCCTTGGCTTCCCGCTCCGCTGCCTTGATCGACTCCCAGTTGGCTTTCACCTGCTGCTCGTCGATCTCGCGGGCCTGGTTGTCCCCATGCAGATCGCCGGAAGGAAACACGTGGGGATGGCGTCGCACGAGTTTTCGCACCAGGGTGTCGACAATGCGGGGAAAATCGAAATGGCCCCGCTCCTGTCCCAACTGGGCATAAAAAATCACCTGAAACAGGAGGTCACCCAGTTCTTCATGCAGGTGCTCAAAATCTTCCAGCTCAATGGCCTCTGCCACTTCGTACGCCTCTTCAATCGTAGAGGGAACAATGGATGAGAACGTCTGCTTCAGGTCCCAGGGGCAACCGCCATCCGGGTCACGCAGCTGTGACATCAGAAACTGCAGGTCTTCAACGGTATAGGTTTCTTTCATGTCTGCCATCAGGTTACAAAATCAGTGAAGAATACGCCGGTTGGCCGAGGCAACGTTCGGCAGCTGGTTGATGCGGTGCAGCACCTGACTGAGCTCTTCGAAATTGTGGATCTCGGCAGTAATTACCATATCTACCGTGTGCTTGTGCTTGTTAGAGCGGGTCTGCATGGCGGTAATATTGATACGCTGGCTATCCAGCATGGCGGTGATATCCCGCAACAGGCCGTGACGGTCGTATGCTTCCACCATGATTTCCACCGAATAGAGGTCGCTGGGTTTTTCCGCCCACTCCACCTGCAGGATGCGCTCCGGCTCATCAGACTGCATGCGCAGCATATTGGCGCAGTCCTTGCGGTGGATGGAAACGCCGCGCCCCTGGGTGATGTAGCCCATGATGTCGTCTCCCGGCAACGGGTTACAGCAACGGGCGATCTGCGTCATCAGGTTGCCCACACCGTCGATATAGACATCCGCCTGCCCTTCCCGGGCAACCGGCGCCGTCAGGGAAACTACCGGCTCTCCGCTCTCGACTTTCACCATGCGCTGAGCTGAGTTGAGCACCTGGCCGACACCAATATCGCCGGCGCCAACCGCCGCGTAGAGGTCGTCCAGGGAATGCATGTTGAGTTTTTTTGCGAGCTTCTCGAAATCGAAATCCGCTAGCGCCAGTCGTTTGAATTCGCCATCGAGAATGGTGCGTCCTTCCGCGATATTCTGATCCCGCGCCTGCTGCTTGAACCAGTGAATGACTTTGGCCCGGGCCCGCGAGGTGGTGATGTAACCCATGCTCCGGGAAATCCAGTCACGGCTGGGCGACTCCCGCTTGCCGGTGAGGATTTCCACCTGATTGGCGGTTTGCAGCTCGTGATTGAGGGGCACAATGCGCCCGTCTACCTTGGCCCCCCGACAGCGATGCCCGATTTCTGTGTGGATCCTGTACGCGAAATCCAGCGGGGTGGCGCCGCGGGGAAGATCGACCACGTGGCCATCCGGGGTAAATACATAAATTCGGGTGTCGACGTCGCTAGCCTGGAGATCGTCCTGTAGCGGGTTGCCCCCCACTTCTTCGTGCCAGTCGAGCACCTGGCGCAGCCAGGATATTTTCTGCTCGTAGCCGTCCTGACCATCCAGCTGGCCGGATTTTTTGTCGGTTCCCTTGTATCGCCAGTGCGCACACACGCCGTACTCGGCTTCCTCGTGCATGGCAAAGGTACGGATCTGCACTTCCAGCACTTTGCGCTCGGGACCGATGACCGCGGTATGCAGGGAGCGGTAGCCATTTTCTTTCGGCGAAGCGATGTAATCGTCAAATTCGTTGGGAATGTTGCGCCAAAGGTTGTGCACGATTCCGAGCACCGCATAACAGTCCCGTACCGTGGGGACCAGGATACGCACCGCGCGAATATCATAGACTTGGGAAAACCCGATATTTTTTCGCCGCATCTTCCGCCAGATGCTGTAGATGTGTTTGGCCCGTCCAAATACTTCGCCTTCGATCTCCGCCTTGGACAGTTCGTTGCGCAACATGTCCAGCACATCGTCGATATAGTCCTGCCGCGCCAGACGTTTTTCATCCAGCAACCGCGCGATCTGCATGTAATCGTCGGGCTCCAGATAGCGGAAGGAAAGGTCTTCCAACTCCCACTTGATATGTCCGATACCCAGGCGGTGGGCAAGCGGCGCATATACGTCAGCCACTTCCCGCGCGACCCGGCGCCGCTTGGATTCATCCGCCTTTTTCGCGGCGCGGATGGCACAGGTGCGCTCCGCCAGCTTGATCAGCGCCACGCGCACATCGTCCACCAGCGCTACCAGCATGCGTCGGATATTTTCCGAATGCTCTTCTACCGCACCACTCTGGTTTTCCTCGCCGGTATCCGCACTGCGATTGCGGATCACCGCCATCTGCAGGACACCGCGGATCAGTTTGGCGATGGTTTCTCCCATTTCCTCGGAGACAACCTTAAGGGACAGGCGATTTTCACGTACCGCACGGTACAGCATGGCCGCACACAAGGCTTCACCATCAATCTGCAGGTCCGCGAGAATTTCGACCATTTCCAGGCCGGTAAGAAAGCTGCTGGTCCCTTCCGCCCAGATATTTTGCGCATCGATAGAGCGATGCTCTGCCTCTTCGCTGATTTCAATGGCCTTGCGGAGGGTCACCAGAGTCCCGCCGTCCAGCTTTGCCAACGCCTGAATATGGCGCAGCCAGGCTTCCCTATCGAGAGTGCCGTCGGCCAGTCGCGGGTAATTTTTTCTGACTTGTACCAATGTATTAACTCGCGGTCAGAATGATCGGAAAAATGTGCTTAGGCGTTTAAGCCGTAGCTTCGGCGTTAAACAGACCGGAAGAAAGATACCGGTCACCGCGATCGCAGATGATCGCCACAATCGTGGCATTCTCTACTTCCCGGGAAATTTTCAGGGCGCCGGCAACCGCACCGCCGGACGATACCCCGCAGAAGATGCCTTCTTCCCGGGCCAGGCGACGGGTCATCTCCTCCGCCTCCTGCTGACTGATATCCATGACCCGGTCAACTTCATCCGGTACAAATATTTTCGGCAAATAAGCCTGAGGCCAGCGGCGAATACCCGGGATGGCAGAGCCCTCTGTGGGTTGCAGACCGATAATTTCGACTTGCGAGTTTTGCTGTTTCAGGTAGCGACCGCACCCCATGATGGTTCCGGTGGTTCCCATGGAAGACACAAAATGTGTGATCCGGCCTCCGGTCTGACGCCAGATCTCAGGCCCGGTCGTTTCGATATGGGCGGTAGGGTTGTCGATATTGGAGAACTGATCCAGCACCAGTCCCTTCCCTTCCGCTTGCATTTGTAATGCCAGATCTCGCGCACCTTCCATACCCTGTTCCGCGCTCACCAGAATGAGTTCGGCTCCGTAAGCGGTCATTGCTGCCTTGCGCTCTTCCGTAGCGCTTTCGGGCATGATCAGGATCAGACGGTACCCCTTGATCGCCGCTGCCATGGCCAGCGCAATACCGGTATTGCCACTGGTGGCCTCGATCAGCGTATCGCCCGCTTGGATCTGACCTCGGGCCTCCGCGCGGCTGATCATCGACAGCGCCGGGCGGTCCTTTACGGATCCCGCGGGGTTATTACCCTCCAGCTTGAGCAGGATGGTATTGGAAGTCTCTCCCTGAAGGCGCTGCAGCCGCACCAGGGGGGTGTTGCCAATGCAATCGGCAATGGTCGGGTATTCCATAGTCAACATCTGATCCATCGGACTATTCAAGGGACATGGCGGCGCACATTCTACCCCCGAGGCGGCGCGGCTGCGACTTCACATCACTGGAAGGCAGTAGATTCCGCGTAAAAACCGACTATTTTGGGGTGGCTTCTGTGGCCAGCAGGCGTAGAATCGGACAAAAATAACACAACTGCCGCAGAAATCATGGCCTACGCTCCCCCCAATCATTCCCGCTCCGCGCCTCAGCCACCACTGGCCAAGTCGTCGCAAGAGGGAAGCCACAAGCGACGCACTGGCAACCGCCCGCTGTCGCTGCGGGCGATTATGTTCCGCTACACCATGGCGCCAGCCCTGATCATTTCGGTCCTGCTGAGCATGCTGTTTACCCTGCAGCAGATGAGCGACCGCCGTGACCTGTTATTGAGTCACGGTCGGGCCAGCGCGGAGCAACTGGTGGAGCTCATTCACCTCAGCGACGGTCATTCATTCGAAGACCGTATCAAGTGGCTGGATAAAAGCCTGCTGGCACTGATGCTGGAGCGGGATATGATCCGCTCGGTTCAACTGTACCGCGCCGACCGCAACGATGCCGGCGAGGAAGAATTCACCCTGATATCCAGCGTTGGTCCGCGTCCGCGCACCGCATTTAAAGCAGAGGAGCTGCGGGGCAAGCAGGCCCATATTTACGAAGACCTGAAAAGCCTGCAGGTGCTCCACCCGCTGCGTGGGGAGGACACCAACTGCTGGCTAACCATCGAGTTACACCGCCCCTACTTCCTCGTGGGCACCTACCAGGTGGCACTGGTTGGCCTGCTCGGGCTGATCGTGTGCGCACTGATCGCACTGGTGTGGGCCGTGGCACTTTCCGAACGCGCATCCCGCAGCCTGGAGCACTTCAAAGACTCTCTGCGCGCAATCGGCCAGGGGAAATTTACCGCGCGCGCGGCCAAGTCCGGCAATCTGGAGATGTCCCAGCTGGGAGAGGAAATCAACCTGATGGCGGACAACCTGGCGGAGTTCCTGCGGGACTACCAGGACGGCCTGCACCAGTCCATGGAAGACCTGCGCCAGTCGCTGGATTCCATGGAAGAACAGAACATTGAGCTGGAACTCGCGCGCAAAAAGGCATTGGAAAACAGCCGGGTGAAATCCACCTTCCTGGCCAATACCAGCCACGAGATACGCACCCCACTGAACGGGATCATCGGGTTTACCAACCTGCTGTTGAAAACCGAAGTAGACCAGCTGCAACAGGACTATCTGCAGACCATCCTGCGCTCAGCGGAAAGCCTGCTTACCACCATCAACGACATTCTCGACTTCTCACGCATCGAGTCCGGCAATCTGGTGCTGGATCACAGCCCCATGAACCTCGGTCAGGTTCTGGAAGAAACCCTGCAGATCCTCGCGCCCTATGGCTACGAGCACAACCTGGAGCTGGTGCCCTTTGTCGATCCACAATTACCACCATCGCAGATCGGTGATCCGCTGCGAATCAAGCAGATCCTGACCAACCTGGTCAGCACTGCCATTCGCTGCTCGGAGAACGGCAGCATCCCGGTCCGCATTGCTGTACAGAGCGGTAAGGAATCCGAGTTGATGATGAGCATCAACATCGTCGACAACGGTGCGCGCTGTGACGAACAGGGGCGCCGCGAACTCAAGCAGTTACTCGGCAATAATCCGCCGCAGCAGATGACCAACAACGGTATGGGCCTGAGTATCGCCCGAAGCCTGGTCCACTCTATGGGTGGAGAACTGGCCATCGAAGACAACGACCAGGGAGGCTGCTCCTACTGGGTGCAACTGCCCCTGACGATCGACCGCAACCGCTCGGCGGTCACCCGCGAACAGTTCCCCGGATGCCGCCTGTTGCTTGTAGACCCCAACCCCATGACCCGCCAGCAGATTTATCAGCAATTGACGTACTGGCAGGCGGAGCCTCTGGAGCACAGCGACAGCAGTAATCTGGTACCCACCGTTGAGCAGATGTGGCGACACGACGCTCTGCCGGACGCCCTGATTATCGATACCTCGGTGGCGGAAGACGATTTCGAAGCATTTATTGGCACCGTGAAGCAGCTCGTGGATACCTATCAGTGCCGCGTAATCATCCAGGGTTCTCCGGTGGATTTGCGCCGCTGCTACGATGCGCTGCGCTCGCGGGTACTCGCCTTCCTGGGCAAACCGGTGAGCCGTGAAGGGCTATTACGCGCGCTCAAGCGTGCGGTCCCCAATCAGGCCCAGTCCCGCCCCCAGAACGACAGCTTCCCGGTTCTTCCCTGGCCAGCCAAGCCGCGAGTACTGGCAGTGGATGATTACGAAGCGAATCGCCTGCTGATGAGCGAATTTCTCAGCGCCCAGCATGTCGAGGTGACCGTGGCTGCGAGCGGCGAGGAAGCACTGCAGCTTTGGCGGGAACAGCATTTCGATATGATTTTCATGGATATCCAGATGCCCGGTATGGACGGCATCGCCACGACCGCGAAAATCAGAGAGGAAGAATCCGGCCGACGCACACCGATTATTGCACTGACCGCACACGTGGGCACCGAGGAAAAATCCCGCCTACTCAGTGCCGGACTCGACGACTACCTCAGTAAACCCGTCAGCGAAGCCCAGCTCACCCACACCGTAAAACGCTGGATGGAAGTTTACGCCCCACCGGCTTCGGCGGAGTCTCAGTCCCCACTCAAAGGACCCAGACTGGTAGATATCAGTGACAGCCTGAACCTTGCCAACCAGGATTCCGGCCTGGCCCGCGACCTGCTGGGTATGCTGCTGAAGGGGCTGCACGACGACGAGCAGGAGCTGTCCCGTTTGCATCGGGAAAAAGACCATCAAGGCCTGTTTGAGCGGGTACACCGCCTGCACGGTGGCTGCTGCTACTGCGGTGTACCGCGCCTGCGCGCGGCAACAGAACAACTACAGGAGCTGTTACGCCCGGTACGAGACCAGCACACGCCACAGTTCGACGAGAAGGCTTACCAGAGCGCTTACGACAAGGTCAGAGAAGAGATTCGCAGCCTGCGCGACTGGGCTGCCGACCAGGACCTGGAGGCCCTGTTTGGACTGGAGGACGACTCGGAGGAAGATTCGGAGGAGCCCAACAAAGCAGCAGAGCCCGCAGCAAAGTAAAAAATGACAGCCAGGCTATTAGCTTTCGCTGTAGACCTGGCGAAACAGCTCGCGGCTGCTGAGTGGACGACTGCCGAGCAGCGGCTGTAACAGGAGGCGGGTAAGTCGCTTGGTCGCGGAGAGGGTTTCACTATCCGGAGCCGCTGTGGCTTCCAAGTTCATCAGTTGTGCCATGTGCAACAACTGCTCACCTTGAAATTCCCCGGTGCGCAGTGGACGCCCCGGAGGCACAACCACTGGCATAAACCCCTCTTCCTGGGTCAACCTGTACACGGCGTCGGCACGTATCGGCGCGTGGTCCATGGGACAGTAATCCAACTCCGGACAACTGCCCAGTGCCTGCAACAGGCTCAACTCAAAGCAGCGCAGCGGCATTTCAAGCTCCGAGCTGTGGTCACCTGACACCGCCGCCAACGCATCCAGCAGTCGCTGATAGGCCGCGAATACTGACACCAGGCTCTCCCCCTCCGGCAGTAAGCGCACCAGCAATTCATTGGCGTACAAGCCAGCATACACGGCCCTCCCCTTCAGCCAAAGGGACTGCCCGGCGCTTTCCAGAGGTCCAAGAGTTTTCAGGTTGTGACGCCCCAGCAGGGTCACCAGCAGAGGGGAGAAAGGCTGCAGAGCCCGCTGTCGCCGCTGTTTGTCACGGCGCGCCCCGCGGGCAATACAGGAGATGCGTCCGTAATCCGGGGTCAGCAACTCAAGAATGAGGCTGGAATCCCGGAAGGGACGCGAGTGCAGAATATAAGCCGGTTGCGGGGGCAGCTGCTGCACGGTGATTCAGGGTTCAGTTCAGCGCTTGTCCACGTAGCCAAGGCTGCGCAGCGCACGCTCGTCGTCGGACCAGCCGGATTTCACTTTCACCCACAGGTTCAGCATGACCTTGCTGTCAAACAGGCGCTCCATATCCAGCCGCGCCTGCTGGCCGATCTGCTTGATCCGCTCGCCCTTGGTGCCGATCAGGATGCGCTTCTGCCCGTCGCGCTCGACCAGGATCGCCGCGCTGATATGCAGGATCTTGCCCTCCTGCTCGAACTCTTCCACCTCTACGGTCACCGAATAGGGAATTTCCGCACCCAGCTGACGCATGACCTTCTCGCGAATGATTTCCGCGGCCAGGAAGCGAGAACTGCGGTCGGTGATCTGATCTTCCTCGAAAAAGTGCACACCTTCGGGGAGACGTTCGATAATCACGTCTTCCAGCGCCTGCAGGTTGGACGCGCGCAACGCGGAAAGCGGTACAACCTCTGCATCCGGGAAGCGCTCGGACAGGGCCTGCAACTGCGGCAACAGTTCCGCCTTGTCCTCAAGCTGATCCACCTTGTTGACGGCAATGATCAGCGGGCACTTGAGGCCGCGCAACTTCTGCGCCACCAGTTCGTCACCTTCGGTCCAGCGCGCCCGCTCCACCACGAACACCACAACGTCCACGTCCCGGGTGGAACTGATGGCCGCGCGGTTCATGTAGCGGTTGATCGCCTTTTCTTCGCCCGCGTGCAGCCCGGGAGTATCCACGAAGATAATCTGGTTACTGCCCTCGGTCTTGATACCGAGCATGTTGTGGCGGGTCGTCTGGGGTTTGCGCGAGGTGATGCAGATTTTCTGCCCCAGCACATGATTCAGCAGCGTGGATTTACCCACGTTAGGCCGGCCGACAATGGCCACGTATCCACAGCGGGAAGGTGGGTTGTTTGATTCACTCAAGGAAATTCTCCGGGGCCCTGGGGCCGTCCCACCGCAAGCCATTAAACGAGCCTGAAACGTGGGCAATTGATAATGATGCCGATTATAGAGTCAGCCCTGCCCGGTCAGTCGAGCGTAGGCTTCGCTGGCGGCGGCCTTCTCTGCCGCGCGCCGGTTGCCGGCGGTACCGCGCACCGGCTTGTCCAGCCCGTGCACACTGCACTCCACCACGAACTGCTGGGAGTGCTCCTCACCACCGATCTCCACCACCTTGTAGGCCGGCAGCGGCTTCTGGCGTGCCTGCAGCCACTCCTGCAAGCGGGTTTTGGGGTCTTTGGCAGTTTCCAGTGACAGCTGGTCGAGACGAGGCCCGAACCACGCCAGCACTCGCTCACGCGCCGCTTCCAGACCCGCATCCAGGTATATCGCGCCGATGATTGCCTCTACCGCATCGGCAAGGATGGAGGCGCGGCGGTGTCCGCCACTTTTCATCTCACCCTCGCCCAGGCGCAGGCACTCGCCGAGCTCGAGCTCCCGCGCCAGCTTGGCAAGTGTCTCGCCACTGACCAGTTGCGCGCGCAGGCGACTCATCTGGCCTTCGCGACCTTCCGGGAATTTTTCAAACAGGGCGGAGCTGATGGTAAACCCGAGGATCGAGTCCCCCAGGAATTCCAGCCGCTCGTTGTTGCGGCTGCCGTGGGATCGGTGGGTGAGCGCCAGAGTGAGCAGATCCGCCCGGGTAAACTGATATCCCAGGCGGTTGCCAAGTCGTTGCAGGTGGAGGTCTGTCACCGGTTAGTAATCGTCTCGCTTGCGAAACTGCTCAAGGTCCACCAGTGGCTCGCAACAGAGCTCGGGCTTGGCAGTATTCAGTTGTTTATCAAACTTCATCACCACGTCCACATTCTGGAACAGCGGCTGACGCAGCTCGTAATTGATGCTGACCAGGGTGCTGTCGGCACCGCGGATAATTTTTACCGACTGGGTCGGCTCACCACGCACATTGTTGATGGTGAAGAACCGGTCGAGCTCCCGCTTGATCTCGGTGTTGCTCATCTCCCGGATACCACTGTTCTGGGACAGACTGTGCAACCCCTCCTCCACAAAGTGCGCATCGATGTAGGCCGGTCCCAACTTGGACACAATCGTCAGGCCGAAACCGAACACCGCAATCACAAACAGCCAGCCCCAGTAACTCATGCCCCGTTGTGCGGCCAGCGGTGAATGTTGTTGTAATGTCATTGCGTAGTACCGTTTTATCGTTATTTAAAGCCGGTCCATGGTTTAAGTATTTGTGGTATTTATCGAGTCCTACTCGATGCCACCCACCCGGTCAAAGCTGGGCAGGCTCATTAGTTTGTCCCAATGCATCCAGATTGCAAAGGCCTTGCCGACAATGTCCTTCTCCGGCACGAATCCCCACTTACGGCTGTCCAGGCTGTTGTCCCGGTTGTCACCCATCATGAAATAGTGGCCTTCGGGCACGACCAGCGTGCGGATATTGCCGTAAATGCTCGGATTGACCTGCTTGGCCATCAGGTGACGCTGGCCATCGATGTCCTCCCACAGGAATTCTTTTTGCGGGTTACCCGGGGGCAACGCCTGAATCAGCTCCTGAGGCGCGGGCTTGCCATTGATGAACAGCTGGTTGTTAACCACCTTGATTTCATCCCCCGGCAGGCCGATAACACGCTTGATGTAATAGGTCTCATTGGCATGAGGCGGGAAGAACACCATCACGTCCCCACGCTTGGGCTCGCCGATATCCACCACCTTGGTGCGGGAAACCGGCAGGCGCAGACCATAAGCGTATTTATTAACCAGAATAAAGTCGCCCACCTGCAAAGTGGGGTCCATGGAAGCGGACGGGATCTGGAAAGGCTCGACCAGAAAGGAGCGCAGCACAAAAACAATCGCCAACACCGGGAAGAAGGACTTGGCGTACTCCACCACCACAGGCTCCTGCGGCTGCTGTCCCTTCGCGGCCAACGCTTTACGCCCACGCGCCAGAAACAGCACATCAAACAGCCAGATTACCCCTGTCACCACCACCAGCAACAGCAAAATTAGGGGGAAATTGATATCCATTCAAAAGTCTCTTTCTGACTGGTTTTTATCGAATGCTTTCCGGGCCCCGGCACCTGCCGGGGCGTCTCGGCACTATGAAATCAGTTATCAACCTTGAGCACGGCCAGGAATGCGTCCTGCGGCACTTCGACCCTACCCAGTTGTTTCATACGGCGCTTACCCGCTTTCTGCTTTTCCAGCAGCTTCTTCTTACGGGTGACGTCACCACCGTAACACTTCGCAGTTACGTTCTTACGCAACGCTTTTACCGTGGTACGCGCAATCACCTGACCACCAATGGCGGCCTGGATGGCCACGTCAAACATCTGACGCGGAATCAGCTCTTTCATCTTTTCTGCGAGCGCGCGGCCACGCTGCTGCGCATTGTCCCGGTGCAGAATCACCGCCAGCGCATCCACGCGCTCACCGTTGATGAGGATATCAAGACGAACCAGTTTTGCCGGGTCAAAACGCACAAAGTTGTAGTCCAGAGAGGCGAAACCACGGCTTACCGACTTGAGCCGGTCGAAGAAGTCCATGACCACTTCGCTCATCGGCAGCTCATAGCGCAGGGAAACCTGCCCACCCACATACTGCATGTCTTTCTGGATCCCGCGCTTTTCCACACACAGGGTGATCACATTACCCAGGTACTCCTGGGGCACGAGGATATTTGCCTCGACGATCGGCTCGCGCATTTCCTCGATCATGCCCAGGTCCGGCATGCGCGAGGGGTTGTCCATATTGACCAGATCACCGTTGGTCAGCTGCACCTCGTAAACCACAGTGGGCGCTGTAGTGATCAGATCCAGGTCGTACTCGCGCTCCAGGCGCTCCTGAATGATCTCCATGTGCAGCATGCCGAGGAAGCCACAGCGGAAGCCAAAGCCCAGGGCATCGGAGGTTTCCGGCTCATAAAACAGCGAGGCGTCGTTCAGTGAGAGTTTGTCCAGAGCATCGCGGAACGCCTCGTAATCGTCAGAGCTCACCGGGAACAGGCCCGCGTAGACCTGTGGCTTCACCTTCTGGAAGCCCGGCAGCATCTGCACCTCTTCGGCGCCCTTGGCGTGGGTCAGGGTGTCACCTACCGGGGCACCATGAATATCCTTGATACCCGCCACCACAAAACCCACTTCACCGGCGCGCAGCACGCCGGTCTCTTTGCGTTTGGGGGTAAATACGCCCACGTTGTCCACCACATGGGGACGGCCGAGGGACTTGGTAACAATCTTGTCTTTGGTTTTGAGCGTACCCTGCACCACGCGCACCAGCGACACCACTCCGAGGTAGCTATCGAACCAGGAGTCGATAATCAGTGCCTGCAGCGGCGCTTCCACGTCACCTTCCGGCGGCGGTACCAGACGCACCAGATCCTCCAGCACGTCCTCGACACCGATACCGGATTTGGCACTGCAGCGGGTCGCGTCGGTGGCATCGATGCCGATGATGTCTTCGATTTCCTCGGCCACCTTTTCCGGTTCCGCCTGAGGCAGGTCCATCTTGTTCAGTACCGGAATCACTTCCAGGCCCTGTTCGATGGCGGTGTAGCAGTTGGCTACGGACTGCGCTTCAACACCCTGGGCCGCGTCCACCACCAGCAGCGCGCCCTCACAGGCGGCCAGAGAGCGGGATACTTCATAGGAGAAGTCCACGTGTCCGGGCGTGTCGATGAAATTCAACTGGTAGGTTTTACCGTCGCGAGCGGTGTAGTCCAGAGTCACGCTCTGAGCCTTGATGGTAATGCCCCGCTCCCGCTCGATATCCATGCTATCGAGCACCTGTGCGGCCATCTCGCGGTCGGTCAGGCCGCCGCAGACCTGGATAAAACGGTCGGCGAGGGTGGATTTTCCGTGGTCGATGTGAGCGATGATGGAAAAGTTGCGGATATGGGAGAGATCAGTGGCCACTGCGAGGATAAAACCTTTTAAAAATCAGTGAGTTAATGAGCGGACCGGGCCGCGCTGTGGGCGCAAGTCTAACAGGTTGCAGGAAAAGTGCATCCGATCTGCGCGGAGCCCCGGTAATTCAAGGGCTACAGGCCATTAATGGGCCCCGTGTACTGCGGGGCCCGTCCGCTCACCGGTCTCAATCCTCCTCGATCTGGATAGTGCGGAAAGTGGGCTGGCCGCCGCGGAAGAAGCGGATCGGCAACAGCTCACCCTTGGGCAATTTCTTGACGATTTTCTGGTAGTCCGCCAGAGATTCCACCTGGTCAAAACCCAGCTGGGCGATGATATCGCCGCCGCGCAGGCCCGCATTGGCGCCAGCCTTGCCGGGGACTACCTGCTTGACCAGCACGCCACTTTCCACGCCGAGGCGCTGCTTGAGGCTCTCCGGAATCTCATCCACCACCAGCCCCAGGCGGCCGCCCACATCGGAGCTGGCGGGCGCACTTGACGCCTGCTGGCCATCGTCATCGCCGGGCAGCGCACCCACGCGCACCTTCAGTTTGCGCTGATCGCCTTCGCGCATCAGGACCACAGGCACTTCGGAACCCGGGCGGATCTGCCCTACTACATGCGGCAGGTCGCCGGACATATTGATTTTCTCACCGTCGAAGTGGGTAATGATGTCACCGACCTTGATGCCAGCCTGGTCCGCCGGAGATCCGGCCTCGAGCTGGCCCACCAGTGCACCGGACGGCTTACCCAGCCCCATAGCGGTGGCCAGTTTGCGGTCCACGTCCTGGATACCTACACCCAGCCAACCGCGATCGACACGCCCTTTCTCTTTCAGCTGCGCGACCACGTCCTGGGCCAGGCTCGCGGGAATCGCGAACGACAAGCCGATGGAGCCGCCACTGCGGGTATAAATCTGGGAGTTGATACCTACCACTTCGCCATCCAGATTGAACAGTGGACCGCCGGAGTTACCCGGGTTGATAGCCACGTCGGTCTGGATGAATGGCACATAGTTTTCGCGGCTCTCGTTGGGAATACTGCGCCCCATGGCACTGATAATGCCCGCGCTGGCCGAGTAATCCAGGCCAAACGGCGAGCCGATCGCGACTACCCACTCACCCACTTTGACCCGCTCGGAATCTCCCCATCGCACCGTGGGCAGACCATCCGCATCCACCTTGAGCAGTGCCAGGTCGGAGCGCGGGTCGGTGCCCACTACCTTGGCGTCGTACTCGCGGCGGTCTGTAAGGGTAACGCGCACTTCGTCGGCACCCTCTACCACGTGATTATTGGTGACCACATAGCCATCTTTGGAGATGATGAATCCCGACCCCATGCTGGCCACAGGCCGCTGCTGCCGTTGGCGGGGCTCCAGCAGGTGACGGAAGATATCCGGAATCTGCTGTTCGTATTGCGGAGGAATCGCGTTGCGTGAGACGCGGCTGCGCTCCACGGTATTGATTTTTACCACTGCCGGGGAGTTCTGCTCGATAAGGTCCGTCAGTTCCGGCAGGCCGCGCGCGCTTGCGGCGGCTGAAACAAGAAAACAAAGTGCAAGCAAAAACTGCGAGTAGCGTGCAACCATCTTTATTACCCCTGATAAGCGCTTTTACTAATATTCAAAAAAGTGCATTCCGAAAGGTCACCTGCGCGGTTATCACTTGGTGTTATCCGTGACAGGTATCTCTGCTGGCCTATGCTACCGGGCAATACCGGTCGGCCAGTACCACACTGTTAGTTAGGAATTTCGTGGAAAAGTTCTCACAACCGAGTGTAAAACAGTGTTAAGGATTTCATGACACAATCCCATCAAACGCCCGCCAGCGCCATATTGCGCCCCCGCACCCAGCGAGGGCTGTTCCGCACCCAACGACTCCAGTATGGGCAGTCGGTACTGGGCGCACCGCTGTTCTATTTCCCGGCGGACACCTGCGATGAAAACACCGGCATCGTGATGGCCGGCACCCACGGCGACGAAGTCGCCGCAGTGGTCACCCTGTCCTGCGCCCTGCGCTCGCTGGAGGCCGGACAACTGCGCCATCATGTAATACTCGCGGTCAATCCCGACGGCTGCCAGCTGGGAACCCGCTCCAATGCCCGCGGCGTGGACCTCAACCGCAACTTTGCCACCATCAACTGGAAACCCGATGGCACCGTATACCGCTGGAACAGCGCCGCGGAGGAACGCGATGTGTATCTCTCTACGGGCACCCGCGCCGGCTCGGAGCCGGAAACCCAGGCCCTGTGCCGTCTGGTGACCGAACTCGAGCCTGCGTGGATGATCTCCATCCACGAACCACTCGCCTGTGTCGAAGATCCCCTGCAAAGCCCGCTCGGGCAATGGCTGGCAGAGCAATTCGAGCTGCCGCTGGTCACCGAACTCGGCTACCAGACGCCCGGCTCCTTCGGCACCTGGTGCGCAGAGCATCAGTACCCGTGTATCACCCTGGAATATCCGCCCATCTCTGCAGACGTGGCCAGCGAGGAATATCTGGCAGTCATGACCGACTTACTGCGACTTGAGCCCTAGCGGGCAACGCACTATCACAAGTGCTCAGGTCCAGTAGACCCGACCGTCAGCAAAACGCAGTGGATCGACATCCCTGGCCAACCAGGTAGGGCCGTCGAAATCCACAAAACGCGCACTGCTGCCCAGGGGCCAGGCAGCCCGGATCGCCCGGGAGGTGCACAGCATACAGCCGAGCATTATCTGGAACCCCTGTTGCGAAGCCGCCTGCTCCAGCAACAACGCCTCCCGGACCCCGCCAGTCTTGTCCAGTTTGATATTCACCATATCGTAACGGCCCTTCAGCCGCGGCAGGTCCGCGCGGGTGTGGCAACTTTCGTCCGCACAAATCGGCAGCGGGTGCTCAAACTGCGCCAACAGCTGATCCTCGGCCGAGGGCAGTGGCTGCTCGAGCATCGCCACCCCCTGCTTCGCCAGGGATTCGCACAGCGCTGGCAGGCCGTCTTCCGACCAGGACTCATTGGCATCGATCACCAGCTGACACTCCGGAGCGGCAGCGCGCACCGCCGCTACCCGCTCCAGCACCCGCTCGTGATCGAGCTTCAACTTGAGTACCGACACACCCCTATCCGCTGCCGCGCGCGCCGCCTCCGCCATGGCGTGAGCATCCCCGACCACCAGCGTCTGCACCGTGGGCAGCCACGTGGGACCGCCAAACCCGCGTCCGGATTTTTGTTGCTGCCAGTCCTCCAGCGCGCAGTCCACAGCATTGCGCGCCGCCCCTGCAGGCATCACTTCCTGTAACTGCTCGCGGGTCAGCCCGTCGCGCAGCGACGGCAGCACCGACGACACCTCCGCCAGCACCGACTCAACGCTTTCTCCGTAGCGCGGATAGGGCGTGCACTCGCCTATACCGGTCAGCCCCTCAGCCGACAGCTCTACGACCACCACCTCCGCTTCGGTGCGCGCACCGCGGGAAATAACAAAAGCCGTGCGTAGGGGCCAGCTCTCGGCATAGCAACGCCCTTCAAACATCCATATGCTCCTCATCGGCATCACGCCGCACAGGTCAGCATTCAGTGTAGAAAGTTATCCGCATACGGCGGGAAGGAATGGCGAAAAAGCCCACCGGGGGCACTTGCGGGTCGATAAAGAAACCGGGAGGGAGAAAATGAAGGCGCTCTGGGAGCGCGGCAAATGACGTGTCAGAGCACGGGAGTAACGGGAATTACGCAGGGCTTGCCCTGTTCCAGGCGCAAAAACTGGGGCGCCATTGCCGGATTGTCGCGCTGCAAATGGCTGTAAAGACGCACGCACACTGCACCCAGAAGGAGACCACCGAGGGCACCGAGAATGGCCCACAGCTCGCCACCTGACACGCCGCCTAACGCTTGCCCCGCCAGGGCGCCCAGAACCAGCGTCACAAGTGGCACCAGATAGACAAGCAGTGCACTGCTCGCCAGGGTATTCTCGGCAATACCGATGACCACAGTATCGTGCAGCTGGACACGGGAGAGAGTCTCGGGCGCTGCAGACACGCGCACTTGCGACGCCTTTGCCCAGAAGTCGCCGAGGAGCCCGGTACCACAGCCGGACTTGGCAGCACAGCCGTGGCAACCGCTGCGCTGCACGGTTTCCACCCAGATACCGCTTTCGTCCAGGGCCACCACCCTGCCTCGCTCTTCAATCATTGCTCTGGCTCGCTGATTATCCGCGTTAAGTCGCGGGTCAATTTCTGGTAGCCACGGCCTGGGCGACCAACTGAGCAGTATTGTCAGGAATCTCGCCCACCACGGTAATGGTATAGCGATCACCGTTCACTTCAATATGATCCATATAGGCGACGGTAGCTCCGCGTACTGCGCGCCCTTTGTAATTCATTTCCGGCCCGAGCTTTTGCACAAACACGGTAAAGGCGCTGAGGCCATCGCTGTACACCAGCATTTCACCATCCGCGAGTTCACGCGCTGCAACCGCCTTGAAACCGGGCGGCAGCCAGCCCAGCTGCCAGCGGCTCACCAGGCTCCCGCAGTGCCCGGAACCATCGTTCTCGCGCGCTGAATCGGACTGCGGCTGCAGATCACTGTCTTCAATGGGAGACAGATCGAGTTCGACAAACTGGAAGCGCTCCAGCACGCGGCCCGCGGGCGCCACCAGAATGGACTTTAGCGGCAGCCCGGTTTCCTTGTCGACGCTGATCACAACACCAAAGCGATGTGGATCCCGCGGACGCGCCTGCAGCACGACCGCTTCACGATCCGCGATGCGCTCTTCACCGCGAATCAAAAATTGGTAATTGCTCTGTACGTTCTGCAGACCGCTACTACTCCAGAGCCCCGCGCGAGACAGCGGACTACCATCTCGCCGGCACTGGGCGCCGTGCCCACGACTCACCAGCTCTCGTGGCGCTCCTGTGAGATAGCGAATCCGCTCCACCTCCTCACCGTTGCGCACACCGTGTACCACTTCCAGGGTTTCCATCACCCCCACATGCTCGAAGGTAACCAGACCGCGGTACTCAAGGCTTGTCACTGCAGTGGCGAGTTTGGCCAGGATTGCCTGGGTCTCCAGCTCCGTTGCCGGCGATACATAGACCGGGTCTTCCGCGCCTGGCGCCGATGACTCGGTCTGCGCGCTCTCAGGCGGGTTGGGGTTTTCCCCTCCCCGGTCAGTACTTTGGGCACTGGTCAGAGGTACGTGGAGAGACATCGCCAACAGCAAAAAAGCCAACAGCGAGCTGTTGGCTTTGGGGGCGGAATAACTGAAAACTTTCGCCATGTTCATTTCTTATACCGGGAGCTCAATAACTTGGGGGCGAACAATCATGCCGCCCCGACTTCTCTACTCCGACCTTATTCCACTTTACTCTGCTGGTCGCTCACCGTAAGTGGCGCGCGCAAAGGGCACCATCCCTTGGCTACCCACCCGGGCGGCCTCCTCAGAGTGTTCAATCATAACCCGGTTGAGGTGACGCATCAGCTCGGGTGAAGGGATCACCTGAACCTGGGGCGAGGGGCCCATGCGCTGATCGGGAACCAACTGGGGTGCAGTACTCACTGCACGGGTATTCAGCGAGGGCATTGCGAATCCACTGGGCAGCGGCACAGACTGTACCGGCTGTTGCGCAGGGCGCTCCACTTCAGCCACCAGCTCTCCGGCAGGCTGCGGGGACTGCATCTGCTGCACCCCCAGCACGGCGGCAAACGCTACCGTAGCAGCCACCGCACCGCGAGACAGCGGACGCCACCAGCGACTGCGTGCCGCGCTGTTGCCGGCATCGTTGGCAGAAGCGGGCTGCGCCGATTCAGCCAGCGAAGGCTCATCGGCGATTGCCGCAGAAATACTGGCTGCGAGACCGAGATCTACCGGTGCTACCTGCTCACCACGCATGACATTGGCCGCCAGCTGATAGCGCGACCAGCGCTGCTGGAGATCGCCGCCAGAGGCATCGCTCTCCTTCAGCAGGCGCTGAATCTCCAGCTCGGAGGCCTCGCCATCCATCAGGGAAGATAGCGACTCATTCAAACGCTGTTGATGATTCCCGTGGGACATACGGGTCAACCCTCTTTAAGTGCAATCCAGTGGGCGCGAAATTCACACCCTGTGTGTTGGTTTCTGAGACCGGGCTTTGACGAAAAAGTTTTACCCAGCAGGCAAAATTTGTGTGAATTCGTCGAAAATACTACCTGTCGTCCCGGTCATACCGTCCAGTTAGATCTACTACCTCGAAAACGAGGCCTCGATAAAACAAAACTGACTAAATATTAGCCGCGCCCATCCACCGGCTCCGGCTCGCCTGCCATGGCGGCCTGAACCGCCCGGTCAATAGCCTCACGGGCGCGGAAAATACGGGAACGCACCGTACCTACCGGGCACCCCATTACCTCGGCAATTTCCTCGTAGCTCAACCCCTCCATCTCGCGCAGGGTCACTGCGGAACGGAGATCTTCCGGCAGTTCGCGGATAGCCCGGTGCACGGTAGCCTCAAGCTGGTCGCGGAAAAGCTGGTTTTCCGGGGTTTCGTTGTCCCGCAGGAGGTCGGCACCGGAGTAGAACTCGGCATCCTCCAGGTCCACATCCGTGGATGGCGGGCGGCGACTGCGGGAAACCAGGTAATTCTTGGCGGTATTGATAGCGATGCGGTACATCCAGGTATAGAAGGCACTTTCACCACGGAAATTACCCAACGCCCGGTAGGCCTTGATAAAGGCCTCCTGTACCACATCATTTACTTCTGCATGATCATTGATATACCGGCTGACCACGGCCATGATTTTGTGCTGATACTTCAGCACCAGCAGGTCGAAGGCGCGCTTGTCACCTTTTTGAACCCGCTCTACCAGCTGGCGGTCACTTGGTGACGCCTGTTGCCCTGTCATCCCCTACTCCCAACCGCGGCCCCGGGGCAATTCCGCCCGGAGTCCAGGATTATTCTGTTGTGTCCAAGACACCGAAATTTGGTCATAAGTTCCTGACAAATCGGTAATTTTTGAAGATGGCGTATACTACGCGCCCCTCAACACGAATAAAACTCCATGAGCGAAGAGGCGAAATTACCCTTGAGCACCGACGAGAGCATCAAAACCAGCACCGGCGATATGGCCCACAAGAACCACTATGACTACGACGTGCTGGTTATCGGCAGTGGCGCCGCAGGCCTCACCCTGGCCCTGCACTTGGCCGCGCGCCACCGCGTGGCCCTGCTCTCCAAACAACGCCTGCGCGATGGCTCCACCTGGTTTGCCCAGGGCGGTATCGCCGGGGTACTGGACGAGTCGGACTCAGTCGAAGCCCACATAGCCGATACATTAGATGCAGGTGCCGGACTCTGCCACCCGGACGCGGTGCGCTTTACTGTGGAAAACAGCCGGGACGCCATTCACTGGCTGATCAACCAGGGGGTGGACTTCACCCGCGAGGACGATGGCGATTACCACCTTACCAAAGAAGGCGGACACAGCCAGCGACGCATCATCCACAGTGCCGATGCCACTGGCCGTGCTGTGCACAGCACCCTGATCGAGCGGGTGCGCAACACACCCAATATCGACTGCTTCGAACACCATATTGCCCTCGACCTGATCCGTCAGCCGGATTCTGCCACTGGCCGTTTCCGCTGTGCGGGTAGCTATGTCTACAACAAAAAAACCGAGGAAGTTGAAGTCTTCCAGGGCCGCGCCGTGGTACTCGCCACCGGCGGTGCTTCCAAGGCTTATCTGTACACCAGCAACCCGGACGGTGCCAGCGGCGACGGTATTGCCATGGCATGGCGCGCCGGCTGCCGGGTGGCGAATATGGAATTCAACCAGTTCCACCCCACCTGCCTGTACCACCCCAAAGCCAAGTCGATGCTCATCACCGAAGCGCTGCGCGGCGAAGGTGCCCAGCTGAAGCTGCCCAACGGCGAACGCTTTATGCACCGCTTCGACAAACGCGGCGAGCTGGCACCGCGGGATATTGTCGCGCGCGCGATTGACCATGAGATGAAACGCCTGGGGGCCGACTGCCTTTACCTGGACATCTCCCACAAGGATGCGGATTTCGTGCGCGAGCACTTCCCCACGGTATACCGCAAGTGCCTGGAGTACGGCATCGACATCACCAGGGAGCCTATCCCGGTAGTGCCTGCGGCCCACTACACCTGTGGCGGCGTGATGGTCGACCAGAACGGTCGCACAGACCTGGACCAGCTCTACGCCATCGGTGAAACCACCTTCACCGGCTTGCACGGCGCCAATCGCCTGGCCAGTAATTCGCTGCTGGAGTGCGTGGTCTACGCACGCTCCGCGGCCATGCATATCGACGCGACTCTGGGTGAAATATCCGCCCCGAGACCGGCACTGGCCTGGGACGCTTCCCGTGTCACCGACTCCGATGAAGACGTGGTTATCTCACACAACTGGGATGAGCTGCGGCGGTTCATGTGGGACTTTGTCGGCATCGTGCGCACACGCAAACGCCTGCTGCGGGCGGAACACCGGGTGAAACTACTGCAACAGGAGATCCTCGAGTTCTACGCCAACTACAAGATCACCAGTGACCTTATTGAACTGCGCAACCTGGCGGTGGTTTCTGAATTGATCATTCGCTCCGCACTCGACCGGCGCGAGAGTCGCGGATTGCACTATTCCCTGGACTATCCGAGCCTGCGGGAACTGGCCATGGATACCATTCTGGTACCGGAGAACTTCGCCAACCAGCGGCCATTTATCGACGTACCCAGCCAGGCTTGATCCGCCTACTCCCGCGCTAGCGGGAATAGCGCAGTGCCACCAGCAGCCGACGCCATTCATCGGCGTCGGCACTATCCCGACACAACACCAGTCGTATTCGACGGCCGTCTAGATCGCGGCCGTTGATTACGATCAGCCAGCGCCACAATGTCAGTTCACCAGTGAACCTGAACTCCCGCTTGGCTCCGCCCTTGGCCTGCCAGTACCAGCGTCGTTCGGCGGTGGACAGCCGTCCGGCTCCGCGCAGCAGGCGTCGCCATTCATAGAGTGAAAAAGCCAGGATAGCGGGGACCATCAGGGCAACGAGCATCCAGGAAAGACGCGAGAAACACACTAACAGGCAGCTCTGGATCACGAGCAGTACCAGAGACGTCTGTAGGACGCGGGAAGGCGTGAAATCACAGGCCAGCCTGGCACTGCGTTCACCAGGTGATCGGGAGGGTTTCGCAGCGCCATCCCTTACCCGAAAGCTGGAGGCCGCGCTGCGAATAGAGGGATCAGTCCTGCAGACCGGTGTTGTCACGGATGATCTGCACGATTTTCTTCAATTCCGGATCTTCGGGATCTTCCCGGCGCAGGAACCATGCAAACAGATCCTGGTCCTGCTCATCCAGCAGCCTGATATAACGCTGCTTGTCCTCTTCGGAAAGCGTCTCGTAAACATTTTCCAGAAACGGCAGCAGCACCAGATCCAGCTCTAACATGCCGCGGCGGCTGGCCCAAAACAGACGGTTGCGATCCATACTTCTTTCTCAAACCTAATTTGCGAATTGCGCGCAGTATACCGGTAGTTGAAATCCCGCGGCAAAACCCCAGATACTGCACCACACGAAACAGCGCCAAAGGTAGTAAGTTCAGCATGGATCAACAGCAGTGGCAGGATTATCTCAGCAGCCAGGGAGCCCGATGGATTGACGGCACAGCGGAATTCGATACCGGCGCCAGTACCGACCTGCAGCTAATCGACCTGAGCCCTATGGGCGCCATTTCCATTGTCGGGCCCGACAGCCAGAAGTTTTTGCAGGGGCAACTCACCTGTGACTTGGTAAACCTGCCCGACGAGCACCTGACACTCGGCAGTCACTGCAATCCCAAGGGACGCATGATCAGTGCCTTCCACGCGCTGAAAATCGACCAGAGCGAGTTTGTCCTGCTCCTGCCTCGAGACCTGACGGCCATTGCCCTCGCCGCGCTTAAAAAATACTCGGTCTTCTTCAAGGCCGAACTGACCGACATCAGCGACCAGCAGCACTGGTTTGGCCTGGTCGGCCGCGATGCCGGCCCGGCCTGCAGCCAGCTGCTCAATCTATCGAACAGCACCGAGACCGACCTGGTACCCGGTCAATTACGCACCTTCGATCACAACGGCCATCGCGCTCTTGCAGCCTGTGTGAGTGAGCGCAATGTGGTGGTGCAGCTTCCCGCGGAACAGGCGCCGGACCTGTGGCAGAAGCTGACCGCAGGCCCCGCAGTGGCCGGCAGCTACACCAACTGGCAGCAGCAGTTGATCGAATCCGGGCTGCCACAGGTACACCAGGCCACCAGCGAAAGTTTTATCCCGCAGATGCTGAACCTGCACTTGCTGGGCGGCGTGAGCTTCAAAAAAGGCTGCTATACGGGACAGGAAGTGGTTGCGCGCATGCAATACCTGGGCGCCGCCAAGCGGCGTATGTATCTTGCAACGATTGATGGAGGGGCGCTGCCACAACCAGGCGACGAGATTTTCGTCCCGGGTGGCAGCTCGAGTATCGGCAATCTGGTACAGGCGTGTCGCTCTGGAGACGATATCGAGGTGCTGGCGGTACTCACCAAAAGCAAAGTGGCCGATGGCGAGCCGCTGCAGCTTGAAGACGGACGCGTGCTCGAGCTACAGGAACTGCCCTACGACGCGGATGCCGACCCGCTTACCTGACGCAAACGATATAAACCGCGCTATCCAATTTCCACGGCAACGCGGTGCAGTTCGCTGGCTGCTGGCAGCGCCCAGTTGATCGGCACATCGCCCCGCTGCTGGAGGTAGGTATTCGCCTGGGAGAATGGCCGGGTACCGAAAAACCCCCGGTGCGCGGACAATGGAGATGGATGGGGCCCTTTCAACACCAGGTGCTTGCGGCCATCGATGAAGCTGCCTTTTTTCTGCGCGTAGCTACCCCAGAGGATAAATACCACGCCCTCGCGCTGCTCCGCCAGCGCATGTACCGCGGCATCGGTAAACTGCTCCCATCCGCGCCCTTGATGGGCGCCCGCCCTGCTCTCCTCAACGGTCAGGGTCGCATTCAACAACAGTACACCCTGCTCCGCCCAGGGCTGCAGACATCCGTGATTGGGCGGTTCAATACCCAGATCCGACTGCAGTTCCTTGTAAATATTTTTCAATGACGGCGGAACCCGCACGCCCGGCATGACCGAAAAACACAGCCCGTGTGCCTGGCCCGCACCGTGGTAGGGATCCTGCCCCAGAATGACCACTTTCACCTGATCAAACGGCGTTGAATTGAAGGCGTTGAAAATCTGCCCGCCCGGGGGAAAAATGCTTTTCCCCGCCTGCTTCTCTTCCAGCAGAAACTGTCGCAACTCTGCCATATACGGCTTGTTGAATTCCGGCTGCAACACAGAAAACCAACTGGGGTGAATTTTGATATTGCCCGGAGCCTGCATAACCTGATCGTCCAGTTTCAATCGACGGAACACCGCGCACGGTTTCAGCCGGATAACTTCTATAAAAATTTGTGAATTTGCGTGCGCAGTGCCGGCACCACTTCCTCATCGAACCAGGGGCGGCGTTTCAACCACAGGGTATTGCGAGGACTGGGGTGCGGCAGCGGAAACAGGCCGTGAGGCAGCGCATCCGCATAGTGGCGCACGTTTTCGGTAATGCTGCCATACCAGTGCGGTAGATAGTAGCGCTGGGCATACTGACCAATCAGCAGGGTTAACCGGATATTCGGCAACTGTTCCAGTAACTGGCGGTGCCACGCAGCTGCGCATTCCGGTCGTGGCGGCAGGTCTCCGCCCTTGCCGCGCCCGGGATAGCAGAACCCCATAGGTATGATGGCGATGCGGGATTCATCGTAGAAAGTATCGCGGTCTACCTGCAACCAGTCGCGCAGGCGATCACCGGACGGGTCATTCCAGGGGATGCCGGTCTCGTGGACCCGCGTTCCCGGCGCCTGCCCGACAATCAACAACTTGGCCGAGCGCGCGGCACTCAAAACCGGCCGGGGGCCCAGGGGCAAGTGAGCCTCGCACAATCGACAGCCGCGCACCTCTTTCAGCAACAGTTCAAGGTCGCGCTCGCTCACTGGTGTCTCACCACTAATCCTGCCACTGGGCCACCCCCTACTCGCCCGACGCGGCAGGAAACGCCAGCTGCATCAGCAGACCGCGGCTATCCTGCGGCGCGGCCGCGCGCGTCACACCGTTATTGTCGAGCACCACGAAAATCCCGTCCCGGTTTACCGCAAGCCCTTCGCCCTTGCCGAACCGGGTCTTGCGATAGACGTATTCTTCCCCCTCTTCCACATGCCGGTACTGAATACACCAGTCCGCTTCGAGGGTATCGATGTCTCGCCGACACACTGCAAACGCATTGCGCTCCAGGGTGAATAGCGACCCGTCGTAAAGAGCCAGCCCAGTCAGGTCTTCCGAGCGACCGCGAAAGTCCAGTCCGCGCACCGCTGGCACCGGATAAAATCGCTGCCCGACACGGTCGCCCGCTGCAAGCTTTAACAGCCCGCGCGGATCCCGCTCCAACGCCACCCAGAAATCGCCGGCAACCTTGACCAGACCTTCGCTCTCGGCATTGAACAGCTGCAGAAAGCCGCGCTTTCGCGCGGACTCCGACCAACGCACGGGCAACCAGTGCCCGGCGTTATCCTTCAGATCAAGCCGGGCAATACGATTGTACCGCTCACTCAACAGGTAAATGCCCGTGTCATCACAGGTGATCCCTTCAAAATCCATGCTGAGTGATTTGCTCGCGTAATGCAGCGCCCGCGCTTTTGCCGTAACCGGCTGATCATCGGGCAGCGGCGGGCGGGAGAAGTCCGCGAAAGAGAAGAGTTGCACAGACCTGCGTCCGGGCTCAGGAGAAAGCCGATAGATCCGCTCGGACGACTTGTCCGCAACCGCGAGCAGATCGCCGTTACAGAAACTCAGGCCGGAGACATCCAGCCCTTCGCTGCCATCGATCCACCAGGCGTGCAGTAAGTACGCAGGCATCACCGGTACCGGTGCGATATCCGGAGCTTTCGATGCCCTTACCGAGGCTCCGGTAGCAAGCGTCGTCAATATGCCCATACCCACGACTGCGCTGCTACACAAGCGGCGTATGAACCTGGTAAGAACTGGCAAACTATCCCCCGCGCAATCGCATCTGGTCGAGGTCGGGAAATGACTCAGTCGCGGAAGTTATTGAACTGCAACGGCTGCTCCAGCTCTTTACCCCGCAACATGGCAATCACCTGCTGCAGGTCGTCTCGCTTCTTGCCGGTGACCCTGACCTGGTCGCCCTGAACAGACGCCTGCACCTTGAGCTTTTCTTCCTTGATGATCTTGACGATCTTTTTTGCCAACTCTTTGTCGAGGCCATTTTTCAGGGTGACCGCGACTTTCACCTGCTTGCCGGATTGCTCTTCGTCGCCCACGTCCATAGCCAACGGATCGATATCGCACTTGATCAGGGCCGCGCGCAGCATGTCCACCATCTGGGTCACCTGCATTTCCGACTCGGCGCGCAGTGTCAGCGCAAAGTCCGACATTTCCACTTCGGCATCCACGCCCTTGAAGTCAAAACGGTTGGTGATAGTGCGATTCACCTGGTCCACTGCATTGGTCAACTGGTGTTTATCTACTTCGGATACGATATCGAAAGAAGGCATTATCTGGCTCCACTTACAAATTACTAAATTCAAATTGGACGACAAAGCACCCGCAGCTGTGCGGGCAGTATGAAAATTTTATTTCCAGCGCTGGGGCAGGACTTCTACATTCTGGTCGGCGGCGGCCAGCCAGAGGTGCCCGTCCTGGATGGTGACACTCAAATCCATATTGCGCTCCGCCAGCGCCGCCAGTTGTGCGCACTGTTCGGCGGGCAGAAAAAACACCTGCAGATTGTCGAAGCGGGCGCAAGCAGATTCCATCTTCTGCCACCATACCGGGGCGGTGCGCTGCCCGTAGGCATATACCATGACGTTTTGCGCGCGGCCACAGGCCTTGCGCACCCGATCTTCCGCAGGCACCCCGACTTCAATCCAGGTTTCAATTTCACCGCTGAGGCTGTGCTGCCAGAGGTCCGCTTCGTCGTCACTGGACAGCCCGCGGGTAAATTCCAGCTGCTCACTGGCATTGTGGGCAAAGGCCAGCAGGCGGATCATCATACGCTCATCGGTCTCGGACGGATGCCGCGCCACGGTGAGCAGATGCTCCCCGTAATAATCCCGATCCATATCGGCGATCTGAAGCCTGGCTTTGAATATGGTAGCTTTTAATGCCATTACTGCTCTCTGATTAGGTTGGCAGGACGAACTTGCCGGATGCCGACAGATTGGAGACTATTATTGTCTTGTTCAGGACCAACATGGATGAATGGAATGAATTCTGTACTCTCAGGCAAACCGAATTTTTCCCTGCGCCGGCTGTGGCAAACCCTGCTGCTCTCACTACTGGTTTTCGGCCTGAGCGGCTGTGGCATCAACAATATTCCCAGTTACGATGAAAATGTGAAGGCCGCCTGGGCCCAGGTACAGAACCAGTACCAGCGCCGCGCAGACCTGATTCCCAACCTGGTGAAAACCGTCAAAGCCTATGCCGCGCACGAGCGGGAAACCCTCGAAGCGGTTACCGAGGCGCGCGCCAAGGTAAGTTCGATGCAGGTAGATTCCGGGATCATTAACGATCCGGCCAAGCTGCAGCAATTTGAGGCAGCACAATCCCAACTCAGCAGCGCCCTGTCGCGCCTGATGGTGGTGGTGGAACGCTACCCGGATCTCAAGGCCAACCAGAACTTCCTCGCACTGCAATCCCAGTTGGAAGGCACAGAAAACCGCATCAGTGTGGCCCGCCGGGATTATATCGCCGCGGTGGAACGCTACAACCGCGAAATCCGCACCTTCCCGGGACGTATCTGGCACAGCATCCTGTACAGCGACATGCCCATTCGCGATACCTTTGAGGCTACCAGCCAGGATGCTGACAAGGCGCCTGAAGTCGACTTCCAGTAACCAGCGGGGCCCTGCATGACGATCCGACGGATCGCCCTACTTCTGTTCCTCTGTCCGGCCCTCGTGTGGACCGGCTTAGCGGTCGCCGAAGTCAAATTCCCGCCGCTCAGCGGGCGCGTGGTGGACAATGCCAACCTGCTGAGCCAGAGCACCCGCTACCAGCTTACGGAGATGCTGCAACAGCAGGAGAAGGATACCTCCAACCAGATCGTCGTGGTCACCCTTCCCGACCTTCAGGGGCTGACCATCGAAGAATACGGCTACCAGCTGGGCCGACACTGGAAAATCGGCCAGAAGGACAAGGACAACGGCGCCCTGCTGATCGTGGCACCGGCGGAACGCGAGGTGCGCATCGAGGTGGGTTACGGACTGGAAGGTGCGCTAACCGATGCCCTGTCTTCGAATATCATCCACACCAAAATCCTGCCCCAGTTCCGCAATGGCAATTTTGATGGCGGCGTGACCGCGGGCGTCGAGTCCATTATCGCGGCAATCAAAAATGAATATGTAGCAGAGTCAACGGAAACGAATGAGAACCGCCGGCTCGCACTACTGGTCGGTATTTTCCTGCTGTTTGTCATGTTGCAGATATTTGGCGCGTCAGTGCTCGGCGCGCCCGCCGGGGGCAGCAATTACCGCCGTGGGCGCTACGGCGGCTACTATGGCGGTGGCGGTTTTGGCGGCGGCTACGGTGGTGGTGGCGGATTTGGCGGCGGTTTCGGCGGAGGCGGAGGCGGCTTTGGCGGCGGCGGCGCTTCCGGCGGCTGGTAATTCGGACCCGGGTCACACGGAATATGACGATGCTCAATGCAAGCGAAAGACGCAAACTTACCGATACCATCAAGGAGGTAGAGTCGCGCACCGATGCCGAGGTGGTTACCGTACTCGCACGCCAGTCCGACAACTACCTGTATATCTCGACCCTGTGGGCCGCATTCTTGTCTCTGTTACTCGCGCCCCTGATGCAGTTCCTGCCCTGGTGGATCGAATACCAGCAGGCATTCACCCTGCAGTGGATCCTGTTCATCGTGCTTGCAGTACTGTTCCGCTGGCGACCGCTCACCATGAAGCTGGTGCCGAAAAAAGTGCGTTTCTGGCGCGCCTCCAATCTCGCCCGCAGACAATTTCTCGAACACGAGCTCCACAGTACCAAGCACCGCCTGGGGCTACTGATCTTTGTCTCCCAGGCAGAGCACTATGTCGAAATTCTCGCCGACCGCGGCCTCGCGGAACAGATTACCAATGAGAGCTGGCAGGAGATCGTTGAGAACTTTATTCACGAGGTCAAAAAGGGGAAAACTGGCGAGGCCTTTGTGCACTGTGTAGAAAAATGTGGCGAGCTACTCGAGGAAGCCGCCCCCGCCACGACTATCAAGAACGAACTACCCAATCACCTGGTACTCCTATAATTTGCTACTAACGGCAAACCGAAGTCGATTGGTGACCCCATGATGTTGCGCAAATATACCCTCCCCCTGGCGGCCCTCTCCCTGCTTGCAGTCGGCGCGGCCGTAGGCCAGTGGATAGGTTCTGACTCCCCCTCCACACCAGCAATTTTTGCTAGCCAGCCCGGCGCGCCCAAGGGAAACCTGGGAGAGCGGGTACAACAACTGGAAAAGACGCTCGAACAGACCCTGAAGATCCAGGGGCAGCTGCTGGAGCTGGTCAATGAACTGAACAGCAGGTTCGAGCCCGGTGCGGGCGAAGAAGGGACCCGCCATGCAGGCATCGCGCCCGCGCAGCACGATATGGTTTCCCGCGAACCGCCGCAAAACCATCACCAGAACCGCTACGACCGCATGCGTGAAAACCAGATCCGCCAGCTTACCGAAGAGGGATTCAGTCCCGAGCGCGCCGCTTTTATCGTAGATAAGCAGGAGCGCATTCAGTACGAACAGATGCAGTTCAGTTACGAATACCACCACATGAAAGACAAGCGCTCGCCGGAGGCCAAGGCTCTGCAGGAAAAGATGCAGACCTACAGCAACCCGCGCCGGGTATTCGAGGATGAACTGACGGACGCTGAATTCGAACAGTATCTGCAGGCCTTTGGCGGGCGCACGGAAATGGAAATTGGCGACCTGCTGGACGGCACGCCGGCGTATGAGGCGGGCCTGCGACCCGGCGACAAGATCATCCGCTACAACAACGAGCGTATCTACCATATGGGCGACCTGCGCACCCAGGTCTACCAGGCCAAGCCCGGGACATCGGTCGAGGTGGAGATTCAGCGCAAGGGAAGCTCGGCTCCGGAAACCATCTATCTCCCCGCGGGCCCGCTCGGTATTCGCGGCTAGCGTAAGTCACCCCCCCTCTCTTTCAACAAAAAAGGCGATGGTCAGTGACCATCGCCTTTTTTGTTTTTGCTGTCTCTTGCTTTCTTAAACAGCGCTTTCCGCGAGATTTACTCTGCAGAAACTTCCGGGCGCATATGCGGGAACAGCAGTACGTCGCGAATGGAAGGAGAATTGGTCAACAGCATTACCAGGCGATCGATACCGATACCTTCACCAGCGGTCGGCGGCAGTCCGTATTCCAGCGCGCGGATATAGTCGGCATCGTAGTGCATGGCTTCGTCGTCACCGGCATCCTTCTCAGCCACCTGCGCTTTGAAGCGCTCGGCCTGGTCTTCCGCGTCATTCAACTCGGAGAACCCGTTGGCGATTTCGCGGCCGCCGACGAAGAATTCAAAGCGATCGGTCACGAACGGGTTATCGTCGTTGCGACGCGCCAGTGGCGATACTTCGGTCGGGTATTCGGTGATGAAGGTCGGCTGGTCGAGACGGTGCTCAACGGTTTTCTCGAAAATTTCGATCTGGATTTTACCCAACCCCCAGATGTCCTTGAGCGGAATTTCCAGGTTTTGCGCAACCTTCTTCGCGCTCTCGATATTGTCGATATCGGAGGCTTTCAGTTCCGGGTTGTACTTGAGGATCGAGTCGAACACGCTGATACGATCGAACGGCTTGGCGAAGTCGTAGCTGCTGTCCTGGTACTGGACAGTGGTGCTACCCAGTACATCGGTGCAGATGCCGCGGATCATGTTTTCGGTGAGATCCATCAGGTCGTTGTAGTCCGCGTACGCCTGGTAGAACTCGAGCATGGTGAACTCGGGGTTATGACGTGTGGAGAGACCTTCGTTGCGGAAGTTGCGGTTGATTTCGTACACGCGTTCAAAGCCACCGACTACCAGACGCTTGAGGTAGAGTTCCGGCGCGATACGCAGGTACATGTCGATGTCGAGTGCGTTGTGGTGGGTCACAAACGGACGCGCGGTGGCACCGCCGGGAATGACCTGCAGCATGGGGGTTTCCACTTCCATGAAGTGGTTGTTGTTCAGGTAGCTGCGGATATAGCTGATCACTTCGGAACGAATGCGGAATACGTCGCGGGATTCCGGGGTGGCGATCAGGTCTACATAGCGCTGGCGGTAGCGCATTTCCTGGTCGGCGATGCCGTGGAATTTCTCCGGCAGCGGGCGCAGGGCTTTGGTGAGCAGGCTGTATTCTTCGCAGTTGACGTAGAGGTCGCCCTTGCCGGATTTATGCAGCTGGCCTTTTACACCGACGATGTCGCCGATATCCCAGGTGCCCCAGCGCTCTTTGATATCTTTCTGGGCGGTTTTGTCGGCGTACAGCTGGATGCGGTCGGTGACATCCTGAATGACCATGAAGGGGCCGCGCTTGGCGAGGATACGGCCGGCAACGCAGGCGGTATTGCCTTCGGTTTCCAGTTCTTCCTTGGATTTTTCACCAAACTCTTTTTGCAGGTCGGCGGCGAGGTTTTCGCGGCGAAAGCTGTTCGGGAAGGCATTGCCCTTCTCGCGCATGGCACTCAGTTTGGCGCGGCGCTCGGCGATCAGTTTGTTTTCGTCTTGCTGAGTTGGTGTGTTGCTCATGATCTATCACATGTTTTTTGGGTGTGTTGCGGACTTCGCGGCCAGCTATGGGGAGCTGTTCTTTGAAGTCCGTGGCGGTGGAGCACTGGCCGGGGTTCGGTTTCGAAACCGAGCTAGGCGCCCCCCTATGAATACATCCATGTACGCTGCGTCGGCGACGTCCCTGTCGCCGACGCTTTCGAAACTTAATCCCCGGCACTTGCCCTTCGCTTCCTACCAAATTACTTCGTTAGCAGGATACGAAAGCAAACTAGACCTTAGAGGCCTGCCTTCAGGCTCGCTTCAATAAACTGGTCCAGGTCCCCATCCAGCACTGCCTGGCAGTTGCTGGTCTGAACGCTGGTGCGCAGGTCTTTGATGCGCTGGTCGTCCAGTACGTAGGAGCGGATCTGGCTGCCCCAGCCGATGTCGGACTTGCTCTCTTCCATCGCCTGTTTTTCGGCGTTGCGCTTCTGCATTTCCTGCTCGTAGAGTTTTGCCCGCAGCATCTTCCACGCTTTGTCGCGGTTCTGGTGCTGGGAGCGCTCACTCTGACAGGCAACGACGATGCCGGATTCGATATGGGTCAAACGCACGGCAGAGTCGGTTTTGTTCACGTGCTGACCACCGGCACCGGAGGCGCGGTAGGTGTCTTCACGCACCTGGGATTTGTCCACTTCGATCTCGATGTTGTCGTCAATCTCGGGAGAGACGAAAACGGAGGTGAACGAGGTGTGGCGACGGTTGCCGGAGTCGAACGGGGATTTCCGTACCAGGCGGTGTACACCGGTTTCGGTGCGCAACCAGCCGAAGGCGTATTCGCCCTGGAAGTGGATGGTGGCACTTTTGATGCCCGCGACTTCACCGGCGGAGGCCTCTTCCAGAGTGGTTTTGAAGCCGTGGGCTTCGCCCCAGCGCAGGTACATGCGCAGCAGCATTTCGGCCCAGTCCTGGGCTTCGGTGCCGCCGGAGCCGGCCTGGATATCCAGATAGGCGTTGTTCGCGTCGGTTTCGCCGGAAAACATGCGGCGGAATTCGAGGGTTTCCAGCTGTTCCTGCAGTCCTTCGAGTTCGCTGGCGACTTCCGCTACGGAATCTTCATCGTCCTCTTCCACGGCCATATCGAGCAGCTCGCGGCAGTCGCTGATGCCACTGTCGAGGTCATCGATGGTCTTTACCACGGCTTCGAGGGAGGAGCGTTCGCGACCCAGGTCCTGGGCGCGGTCGGGGTCGTCCCAGACACTGGGCTCGGCCAGTTCCAGTTCGACTTCGGTCAGGCGTTCTTTCTTGCCAGCGTAGTCAAAGATACCCCCTAAGAACGTCGGTGCGCTCTTCGAGGTCTTTCAGCTGGTTGAGAAGCGGATTGATTTCCATAGATGCGTCGGCTTCTGTCGGTTAAATCGGGCGCGCATTCTACCTCAGCCAGCCCCGAGAAATAAGGGGGCAAGCCACCGGCGCAGGTGATTGGCCACAACGGTCTTCGAGTCGCCGGCCGATGCCCAGTGTAGACGCGATGACATCTTGAGACGCCGGCGGCGACAGCGCTAGAATGGCCTGACCAAAAAAGATAACGATCAGACCAATTTTTGAACGGAGCTGATGTCATGGCGACGAATACCCACCCCACCCCTCCCCTCATGCCTCGCTTGCCGAGTCGCGCCTCCACGCTATCCCGGGCGCGAACCGGCCTTGTGGGCCTGGTACTGGCAGTCCTCGCGGTCTCTGCCTGCACGGAGGCCCAGCAGCGGAAGTACGACGCAGTAGTCGCGGCCACATCCGGGGATATCGCACAGGCCAGCTACCCCACGATTGCGGAGGCCCTGGCGCAGGCTCCAGCGCAGGGCGATGAACCGTACGTAATTTATCTCCCTGCCGGGCAGTACCGGGAAAAAGTACTGGTAGATAAACCCAACGTGCATTTGATTGGCGCCGACCGCGACAAGACGGTCATCAGTTACGGCGACTACGCGGGCATGCCGGCCCCCGATGCCAAACCGGGCTCTGGCGAAAAGATGGGGACCTTTGCCACCGCCACGCTGACGGTGGAGGCCAAGGACTTCCGCGCCGAAAACCTGACCATTGAAAACAGTTTCGACTTCCTCGCCACCGATGCCCTACCCAAAGATCACACCGACAAGGTCAATGGCACGCAGGCGGTTGCACTGGAAACCGGCCTTAACAGCGATCGCTCAGCGTTTCGCAATGTGCGCCTGCTGGGCTATCAGGACACGCTGTTTGTTCAGGGAGGGCGCAGTTACTTTGTGGACAGCGTGATCGAAGGCAACGTGGATTTTATCTTTGGCGCCGGGCAGGCACTGTTTGAGGACAGCGATATCGTGACGCGCCCGCGGGGTACAGAACGGGAAAATGTGGGTTACGTGACGGCACCGAGCACCGATATCAGCAACGCGTTTGGACTGGTATTTCTAAATTGCAGACTACTGAAGGCGCCCGGCGTGCCTGCCAGCTCGTCCCCGCTTGGGCGCCCCTGGCACCCCACGACGACCTTCCCCGATGGCCGCTATGCGGACCCGAATGCCATTGGTGCCGCGGTGTTTATCAATTCCTACATGGATGACCACATCACTGCAGGCGGCTGGGCGTCTATGCGCGGAACCAGTAGAGACGGCAGTAAAAGTACGGTATTCACACCGGAAAGTGCGCGATTCTTCGAGTATCAAAGCCACGGCCCCGGCGCCAAGTCACACCCTCTGCGACGCCAGTTAAGCGATGCGGAAGCGGAAGCCTATACCCGCGATCGCATTCTGGCGGGCTGGCAACCGTCTTTCTGAATGGCCATATATCAAACTCGCCAGCGCTTTATTCGCCGCTGGCGAGATGATCCAGAATGCCGCATTTGGGCGAATCGTCTCCGGCACAGGCGTCTGCAAGCCCTCGCAGACTACTGCGCATCGCCCTGAGGCTTTCCAGCTGCTGCTCAACCTGAAGCAGTTTTTCTTCCACCAGCACTTTGGCGTCGTGACTGCGTCGACCAGGGTTTCGATACAGCGCCAACAGTTCGCGCACCTCCTCAACCGTAAAGCCACAGGCCCGGGCGCGCTGTATAAACTGCAGCGTAGCCACATCGGATTGGCTGTACTCCCGGTAACCATTGGGATTGCGCTGCGGTACCAGCAGATCTATCGACTCGTAATACCGCAACGCTTTTGCCGTAAGCCCCGCACGCTGGGCCGCTTGTGAAATATTCATGGTGAAGTCCTCACAGCAATCCTGTCCATTTGCAGAAATTCTGGAGGTTACCGTAAGGGGAAGGTCAAGACGGCACTCGGGCTAGCGCTGCTGCGGCGCACTGCCCGAGGTTGCCTGCGCGCAATCGGTAAACTGGTACTGGCCTTCCTTGGCCGGATCGAAACCCAATTCCAGCGCCGCGTCGAGGAAACTGGCGGGTATCCGATGCATCAGCACGTCGCCGGTAGCACCGCCACATACCGCGGGATACATGCGATCGGTTCGCACTGCGCAGCGGGACTCCTGCACCCTTATGCCATTCTGCGCCAGCTCTGCACCACTGGCAGCGAGGCTTTTGCCGCCGCCTTCGCACTGCTTGTTACCGCGCGCCTCCATCACCCACAGGCTCTGATTGTCCTGCGCCGGCTGACTGGCACCAGCGTCTGCGCCCGCCGCACTCTGTTCAGGCTGCTCCGCCCCGCCCTCGGGCTTTTGCTCACCTGCAGACCCGCTTGAAGACTCACTTGAAGACTGAGTTTCCGGCGCTGGCTTTTGCGAAGAATCACACCCACCGATCGCCATCAAGCACACGGCCGCAATGGCGACTCTTAGCCATGTATGACACATAAAGCTCTCCTTTTGCCGAATTTCCATTTCTGAACCCGCTTTACCGAATTCTCAGGCTCTCCCGCCCGTGCGTGAAACCTGCATGTTTCAGCTTAGCGCGAGCCAGCCACCGACGCCGAGCATCAAAGTGCCGGCAATCCGGTTCATCAGTCGCACATTCTCACCCTGGTGTAGCAAGCGACTCAAAGTGCGACCGCCACTGGCGTAGATAAGCATACAGATAAACTCCAGTGCCAGAATGATACACAACAGTACCACCATCTGCGGCAACAGCGGTTTCCCCTGATTGATAAATGGTGGCAGCAACGCGATAAAAAATGCCCACCCCTTGGGGTTTGCCACCGCTGTCAGAAACCCCTGGCTAACCAGGGACCACGGGGGAATTGCCGGCTGCTCACCACTCGAGGGTTCTACCAGAACCATGCGCCCGCGCGCGCGCCACATCTGGATGCCCAGGTATGCCAGATAGGCGCCACCACAGTATTTGAACACCTGAAAAGCCGCCGGGTACTTGAGCATGAAGCCGGCGACACCGAGCACCGCGGCAATGGCCACCAGCGCCACACCACACAATTCACCGAGCATCATCCACAAGGTCCGACGCACACCAAACGCCATTCCCATGGTAAGCGCCAGGGTCATGCACATTCCCGGGGTTATGGAGACAAAGAAAAACGTCGGCACAAACAATGCGAGCAGAGACCAGTCCAGCATTCGATACTCCTCAATTGCATCCGGCTCAGTGATGGGTGCCCTGGTGGTTCCCAAAATGGCTGACGAACATGCCTGCGAGCATCAGGCCACAACCAATCAGTTCGCGCCCGCTCAGCATTTCATTCAGGAACAACCAGCCCGCAGCCACGGCAAACACAGACTCCAGGCTCATGATCACCGTGGCGTGGGACGGAGCGGCATTGCGCTGCCCCAGCAGCTGGAAAGTGAAGGCGATCGCAGTGGAGAAGATCATCATGTACGCGATCGGCCAGGCGGCATCCCAGGCTGCCTGCACGGTAGGCTGCTCCACCATAAGCGATGCCAACGCAGACAGTAACCCGCACACCAGAAACTGGATCGCAGCCAGTCGCAGTGCATCGTAGCGGTGTACCAGATAATCCGCAGAGAGCACCTGTATCGCAAATACAAAGGCACTGGCAAACACCATCAGGTCGCCGATCAACTGCGCCTCTTCGGAAAAGTCCGCGAGCCAGTACAGCCCCATCAGCGCCAGGGCCACTCCACCCCAGGTCCAGCGGTTGGTCTTGTGCCCGAGGGACAAGCCGATAACCGGCACCAGCAACAGGTAAAACCCGGTAATAAACCCGGCCCTTCCCGCCGTGGTATACAACAGGCTGACCTGCTGCAATGCCGCACCGAGAAACAACCAGAAACCGAGCACCGCGCCGCCCGGCAGACATTTACGCCAGCGATGGTTTACCGGCGTGCCGTCCTGCTCGCCAGGCTGGACATCCCGGCGCGAAGAGAGCCAGTAAACGATGGGGATCAGCAAAAGCCCGCCCAGGAAGAAGCGCCAGGCATTGAAAGCCAACGGCTCTATATGCTCCATGGCAATTTTCTGCGGCACAAACGCGAGGCCCCAGAAAAGTGCGGCCAGTAATAACAGAAGCTCGGCTCTCGCCTGTTTTGGATTCATACCACTCACCGGAAAATAGCGGGCGCACCCATCGCGCCCGCTGAAAGAAATAATTTGGAAAACCCGCTGATGTTCAGAGGGGATGGATATGGCTGACCATCAGCTGCAGGGACTGCCGGCCGCGAAACTCATTGATATCGAGCTTGAATGCCAGCTGGACTTTCTCCACCTGCGCCGGCCAGAAATCCGTATCGATGTTGAATGCGATCGCATCGAGCGCCTGCTGAGGCGCGGCCACGGGTGCAACCACCATTTTCAGGTGCCGCTCGCCGACGATACGCTGCTGTAACAGCAGAAACTCGCCATCGAATTCCGGCTCCGGGAACGCCTGCCCCCAGGGTGCACAGGCGCGCAGTATCGCCGCGGTCTCCATGGAGAATTCCTGTGGCTGCAATTCGCCATCTGTCTCTATTACCGCCTGCAATTGCGATTCACTGAGACGCCGGCGCACTGCCAGCTCAAAAGCCTCGGTAAACGCCGGCAGGTTTTCCGCCGGCAAACTCAGCCCGGCAGCCATGGCGTGGCCGCCAAATTTACTGATCAGTTGCGGGTGGGTCGCCGCCACGTCACTCAGCACATCGCGAATATGCAAACCGGGAATGGAACGTGCAGATCCCTTGATCAGGTTGTTGTCACCATCGGCAAACGCGATCACCGGACGGTGGAATTTTTCCTTGATACGGCTGGCGAGAATCCCCACCACACCCTGATGCCAGGCGCCGTCATACAGGCACAGGCTCCACGGCAAACCCTCTTCGGCAAGCTGCAGTTTTTCCAGTGCCGCCATTGCCTCCCGCTGCATGCCCGCCTCGATGGCCTTGCGGTCGCGATTGAGACTGTCGAGCTCCGCCGCCAGCTCGCGGGCTTCTTCCGGGTCCCGGGTCAACAGGCAGCGGATGCCGGTACCGATATCATCCAGGCGACCCGCCGCATTGATACGCGGCCCCAGAATAAACCCGATATCCGTGGTCGACAGGCGTGAGCGATCCCGCCCCGCCACATCCATTAGCGCCTGGATACCCGGACGGCAGCGACCGGCGCGGATTCGCGCGATCCCCTGATGTACCAGCACACGGTTGTTGTGATCAAGAGGCACCAGATCCGCCACGGTACCCAGCGCCACCAGATCCAGGTACTCCGCCATATTGGGCGCGGGGATACCGGCTTCCTCGAACCAGCCCCGGGCCTGCAATACACTTTTCAGCCTGCTCAACAGGTAGAAAATGACACCGACCCCGGCGAGATTTTTGCTCGGGAAATCGCAATCGGGTTGGTTGGGATTGACGATGGCATCCGCATCGGGAAGCTCACTGCCGGGGAGATGGTGGTCGGTGACAATGACCTTGAGGCCCGCTTCGCGCGCGGCGGTCACCCCATCAATGCTGCTGATGCCGTTATCGACGGTGATCAACAGGTCTGGATTGTATTCCCGCGCCACCTCGACAATTTCCGGGGTCAGGCCATAGCCGAACTCAAAGCGGTTGGGCACCAGGAAGTCCACCGGTCCGGCACCGAGCGCCCCCAGAGCCAGTACTGACAGGGTGCTGCTGGTGGCCCCATCGGCATCGAAGTCGCCGACGATCAGGATTTTCTGTTGACCGCGCACGGCGTCCACCAGCAGGTTGACCGCCGCCTCGACCCCGCGCATGGAAACGGGACTGTGCAATCGTGTCAGTTGATGATCCAACTCGTCATCGCTGGCGACGCCGCGCCCCAGCAATACCCGCTGCAGAATCTCTGGTGTAGAGGAAGTAAAACGGCCAGAGGACAAATCCACTGGCCGTCTTCGAATAATCGCGTTCATCGCATCCGGTCGCTGTCGGTTTTATGGTTCCTGAGTTTACCGGTATTCCCCGGCAAACTGCCATTCTACCGCCGACCGGCTGCGGCTCAAGCAGCGCTTAGCCCAGAGCGCTTGAGATAAAATCGTGTACCGCAGAAAGGTCGTTTTGCAGAACTTGCAACCGCTCCTCCCGTTGCAGCAGGTCCTGCATATGGTGAGGCAGCGGAACCTGGGTACCCGGCAGCGCCTTGTCCACGGCCTCGCTGAATTTGGCCGGGTGCGCCGTTGCCAGGCACACCATCGGCTCGGCCTTGGACTTGCGTGCGCGCCGCCCGGCTTCCACGCCGATGGCGGTATGCGGGTCCAGCAGGTATTCGGTGGATTCGAACACCTCGCGAATCACCTCCACAGTGCGCTCGTCCCCTACCCGCTCGGAGGCAAACAGGGTACGTGCTTTTTCCAGAACACTGTCATCCAGCTTCAGCGGCGCGCTGCGATCTGCCAGCAGCTCCGCTACCGACTCGCCATTGCGATCGTAGAGATCAAACAGCAGGCGCTCGAAGTTGCTGGACACCATGATATCCATACTCGGCGACAGGCTGTGCACCAGCGGCTTGGGGGAGTGATCGTTGGCACTGATACAACGGTGCAGAATATCGTTGGCATTGGTGGCGATCACCAGCTGGTTGATCGGCAGCCCCATACCACGCGCCAGGAAACCGGCAAAAATATCCCCGAAGTTGCCGGTCGGCACAGAGAAATTCACCGGACGGTGCGGACCACCGAGACTCAGCGACGCGTAGAAGTAATAGACGATCTGGGCCATGATCCGCGCCCAGTTGATGGAGTTCACCGCAACCAGGCGGCGGCCATCGGGCAGGAAGGACTGATCCGCAAAGCTGGCCTTGACCATATTCTGGCAATCGTCGAAATTGCCCTCCAGCGCGATGTTGTAGACGTTGTCCGACAGCACCGTGGTCATCTGCTTGCGCTGCACCTCGGATACCCGGTTGTGCGGATGCAGGATGAAGATGTCGATGTTCTCGCAGTGACGGCAACCCTCGATCGCTGCAGAACCGGTATCCCCGGACGTCGCACCCAGCACTACCACTTTTTCGCCGCGCTTTTTCAGCAACAGGTCGAACAACTGCCCCAGGAACTGCAAGGCGAAATCCTTGAACGCCAGGGTCGGCCCCTGGAACAACTCCATCACCCACTCGTTGTGATCGGTCTGCACCAGCGGCGCAATCGCAGTGTGGCGGAAATTGGCATAGGCGCGGTCGATAATTCCACGCATTTCGTCTTCAGTGAGATCTTCGGAGACGAACGGCCACATGATGCGGAACGCCAGCTCCCGATAATCCAGCCCCGCCATTTCCGCAATTTCTTCGCGGCTGAAGGTGGGCAGTTTTTCGGGAACATAAAGCCCGCCATCGCTGGCGAGGCCAGTGAGGACGGTATCGGCAAAGCTGAGAGACGGCGCACGGCCGCGGGTGCTGACAAATTTCACGGTGTTGTACTGATCTGGATAATTCTTGATAGGGGGAATGAGGTGGGCGCAGCGCCCACCTCAAATACATAAAGTGCTGAATCGGATCAGCCAAGGGGCTCGACGCGGATGCGGACCACAGGACCCTGGATGCTGTCCAGCGCCTCGATCTGGCTGACCGCTTCTTGCAGCTGCGCTTCACGCGCGCGGCTGGTCAGCAGCACCACCGGCACCAGCTCTTCATCTTCCGCCGGCTCGTGCTGGATCAGCGCCTCGATACTGATGCCCTGATCACTGCAGATTTTTGCCACCTGAGACATGACACCCGGCTTGTCAAACGCAGAGATGCGCATGTAATAGCTGGTCTCGGTCTCAGACATGGGCAGAACATCGTCCAGATTACCCTGGCTGTCCTGGGTCACACCCGCTAGCGGTACGCGCTGGTCGGGACGTACATTCAGGGTGCGCGCCACATCGACAATATCCGCGATCACTGCAGAGGCTGTCGCCTCGGCACCGGCGCCGGCACCGTAATACAGGGTCGGACCCACCGCATCGCCATTGACCAGCACCGCGTTCATCACACCGTTCACATTGGCGATCAGGCGACGCTGGGGAATCAGGGTCGGGTGTACGCGCAGTTCCACACCATCGTTGGTGCGCCGGGCAATACCCAGATGCTTGATGCGGTAACCCAGTTCATCGGCGTACTGGATATCCTCTTTGGCAACACCGCTGATTCCCTCGGTGTACACCTTGTCGAAGGCCAGCGGTACGCCGAAGGCCAGCGACGCCATGATCACCAGCTTGTGCGCTGCGTCGATACCTTCCACGTCAAAAGTCGGATCCGCCTCGGCGTATCCCAGTGCCTGGGCCTGGGCCAGCGCCTCGTCAAAACTGCGACCCTTCTCGCGCATTTCGGTCAGGATGTAGTTGCCGGTTCCGTTGATGATCCCCGCCAGCCACTGGATGCGGTTACCGACAAGACCTTCGCGCAGGGATTTGATAATCGGGATGCCACCGGCGACAGCGGCTTCATAAGCAATGGTGACGCCCTTGTCGGCGGCTGCAGCGAACAACTCATTGCCGTGCTCGGCAATCAAAGCCTTGTTGGCGGTAACCACGTGCTTGCCGTTGGCGATGGCCGTAAGCACCAGCTCGCGGGCCACGGTGGTGCCGCCGATCAGCTCAACCACAACGTCGACATCGGGGTTGTTGACCACATCGAATATTTCGCGGGTGACGTTCAGGCCACTGGTATCGCAATCCGGGTTGTCGCGCCGCGCGCCAATCTGGACGATCTCTACAGCGCGGCCACAGCGCGCAGCGATTTCCTCACAGTTCCGCGCCATGACATTGACCGTACCGCTACCTACGGTCCCGAGACCACAAATACCGATACGTACCGCGGGCAGGCTGCCCACAGAATTTGAATTTTCTACTACCTTGGTGGCTTCGTCGGCAAATGCGCTCACAACATCCCTCCGCGCATGACTCTAATGGAACACAGCGCAATAACTGGCGTTTAAATCAAAAAAAGGTCGACAACCTTACTGAGATCAGGGGGAAATTGTCAATTAAATTGCGCAGAGCGGTCAAATATCCACCACCGCGCTACTCCACCCGTATCCCATAATGCAGAAGGCCGGCGATTGCCGGCCTTCTCAGGGTCTTTTCAGGGTCTTTCCGTCGGCACCGGGCTCAGATGCCCAGCGCCTTGGCCAGGGTGTCCGGCGGCAGGTAGCCGGGCACCACGGTACCGTCTTCCATCACAATCGTGGGCGTTCCGCGCACGTCGATCACCTCGTTACCCATTTTGTACTGGGCCGCCACCGGATTGTTCTTGCATACATCCAGGGGCACATTCTTGCGGTTCTTCAGGTCAGTCAGCGTCTGATTGGGATCGTCAGCACACCACGCGGTGGCGATCTTGCGGTAGCCCACGGAATTCAGGCCCGCGCGGGGAAACGCCAGATAGCGCACCTCGATACCCATGCGGTTCAGTTTGGGGACATCGTCGTGCAGCTTGCGGCAATAACCGCAGTCTACATCGGTGAACACGTAGATATGCGCCTTGGTTTCTCCCTTGGGGGAAAACACGATCATATCTTTCAGGTCCTGCTCTCCCATCACCTCCGCACGGTGGCGACCGCGACGCTGCTCGGACAGATTCACCACCTTCTGCGGACCCACCTCAAACAGGTCGCCAGCAATAAAATGACCACCATCCTTGGAAACGAATAGCACATTGCCGCCATTCACATCCACCTCGTACAGGCCGGGAACCGGGCTCTCACGGACATCCCCGAAATTCGCTTGCGGATTCCCCGCAGCAAGCTTGGCCTTGATCTGCTTGGCTGTAGCGGCGTCCACGTCCGCAACGGCAGCCTGCCCCAACAATAAAGATGCGGTAGCGACGAGCGCAGAGAGTGGCTTGGCAAGAAAGGTCATGATTCGGTTCGCTCCAGATTATTCGTCATTTTTCGACAGCGCTTGCGGTCGTGGGTTCAGCCCAGTATGGCACCTGTCTCTTGTATTCGAGCAGTTAGTGCGCGTTTTACTACATGCAGGACACAATTACCACGCACCAATCACCCGCGGGGGTGGTGCTCGCCGTGTAGAGCCTGCAATCTGGCCCGGGCCACCGCGGTGTAGATCTGAGTTGTGGACAGATCCGAGTGCCCCAGCAGCAGCTGGACAACCCTCAGATCCGCGCCGTGATTCAGCAGGTGGGTGGCAAAAGCGTGACGCAGGGTATGCGGGGACAGCGGTTTCTCGATACCGGCAACCTTTGCCCAGTGCTTGATACGGTACCAGAACGTCTGACGGGTCATGGCGTCCCCGCCGCGACCGGGAAAACAGGCGTCGCTCTCACCCATTGCCAGCAGCTGCGGGCGGGCCGTACCCAGGTATCTCTCCAGCCAGCGCTCAGCCGCGCGCCCCATGGGTACCAGCCGCTCCTTGCGCCCCTTGCCATACACGCGCACCACGCCCTGACGCAGATTCAGTTGCGACAGGCTAAGCCCTACCAGCTCACTGACTCGCAGCCCGCATGCGTAGAGCAACTCAAGCATGGCCCTGTCCCGCAGACCAATCGGGGTCTCGGTATCCGGGGCCTCCAGCAGCAGCTCGACATCACTCTCAGACAGCGATTTCGGCAGCGGCTTGGGTATCTTGGGGTTGTCCACCAGCGCCACCGGGTCGTGCTCTATCATCCCCTGGCGCAAACAGTGGCGATAAAAGCTGCGCAGTGCGGCCAGCGCCCTGGCGCTGGAGCGCGCTGACTGCCCCGCCTCGTGGCGAGCGCAGAGATAGGTCAGGATATCCTCGCGAATAATCTGACCAAGGTCTTTGCCGACGCTGGTACAGTATTCGGCAAATGCCTTCAGGTCGCGGCCATAAGCGGCACGGGTGTGCTCACTGACCCCGCGCTCGGCCCACAGCATATCGAGCCAGGCGGTAATCAGTCCTTGTGGATTGTGGAAGTTGCTCATTGCGCCATTAAAGCACAGGCCTCCCCGTGCGGTTTCTTCAGGCATAAAAAAACCGGAGACAAGCTCCGGTTTTTCGTGTCGCAGGAAAACTCAGCCGAGCTTTTCCTTGATGCGAGCTGCCTTACCAGTCAGGTTGCGCAGGTAGTACAACTTGGCCTGGCGAACGTCACCACGACGCTTCACAGCAATGCTATCTACCAGCGGGCTGTGGGTCTGGAAGGTACGCTCAACACCAACACCGTGAGAGATCTTGCGCACGGTGAAAGAGGAGTTCAGGCCGCGGTTACGCTTGCCAATCACAACGCCTTCAAACGCCTGCAGACGCTCGCGGTTACCTTCTTTTACCTTTACCTGAACGACAATGGTGTCGCCCGGGGCAAATTCAGGCAGTTCGGCTTTGAGCTGTTCAGTTTCCAGCTGCTGGATGATTTTGTTGGTCATTTGGAGTTCTCCAAAAGGGTTTTGTGTAGCCTCACGGCTAGATCACCGAATTACTCCCGCCTCCCGGCGAATTCGATATTAATTCTGTTGCTCCGGCGGCATTTCCTGCAGGAACTCATCCAGCAGTTGCGCCTGTTCCGGAGTCAGCGCCAGCTTTTCCAACAGGTCTGGCCGGCGCTGCTGCGTGCGACCCAAGGCCTGCTTGAGTCGCCAGCGGCGTATCTTTTCATGGTTACCGGAAAGCAGAACCTCCGGCACCTTTTCGCCGCGAAAATCTTCCGGGCGAGTATAGTGCGGGCAATCAAGCAACCCCTGAGCGAAAGAGTCTTCCACTGCCGACTGGTCGTGCCCAAGGGCGCCAGGTATCAAACGCGTAACCGCGTCCACCAGCACCATGGCAGCGAGCTCGCCACCACTGAGCACGTAGTCGCCAATCGACCACTCTTCATCAATCAGGGCGTCCACTAACCGCTCATCTACCCCTTCGTAGCGCCCGGCCAAAAGAACCAGGTTACCGCTGTGGGAAAGATGCTCGACTCCGGCCTGATCCAGCTGTCGCCCCTGGGGTGACAGATAAATCGACCGCGCGGGACCCGCCTCCTCTGCCCAGGCTCGCGCTTCGGAAAGCGCCTGGGACAACGGCTCAGCCAACATAACCATGCCGGGGCCACCGCCGTAAGGACGATCGTCCACAGTACGATGCCGGTCACTGGTGAAATCCCTGGGATTCCAGCAGCGCACTTCCAGCAGGCCGTCTTTGACCGCCCGCCCACTGATACCGTAGTCGGTCAGTGCGGAGAACATCTCCGGAAAGATGCTCACCAGGGCCACGCGCCTGGCCGCCATCAGAACTCGGGGTCCCAATCGACGGTAATCTGGCCCGCGTCGAGATCGACGCCTGTGATGAATTCACCGGGCAGATACGGAATCAGGCGCTCGCGCCCGTCGTCACCGCCCCGCACCACCATCACATCGTTGGCACCGGTTTCCATCAGTCGCACCACTTCGCCGAAGCGGTATTCACGACCTTCAAACTGGCTCACCACCTGCAGCCCCTGCAACTGGTGCCAGTAGTACTCGCCATCTTCCAGCTGCGGCATTTCACTGCCGGCAACTGCAATATCTCTCTGGCAGAACTGCGCCGCGAGATCGCGGTCGTCCACACCCTTGATATGTACGATCAGGCCCTTGCCGTGGCGCTTGCCTTCTTCGATATCAAGAGATTGCCACTGCCCTTCACCCTGCGCCCCGACGGCCTGAAGCCACAATCGGGAAAAATGCAGGATATTGTCCATTGGCTCGGTAAAGGAGTGCACCTTGACCCAGCCCCGGACGCCGTACACCGAAGTGATACGTCCGACTGTGACCAGTTCTTCGCTATTTACCGAATGCTCAGCCACAGCCATACCCCGGATACAGACAAATGGGCAAAATCAGGGATCAGGCAGATTCTTTCAGCAGCTTGCTGACGCGATCAGAAACCTGTGCGCCCTGGCCTACCCAGAATTCAACGCGCTCACGGTCGATGCGCAGACGCTCTTCCTGACCACGGGCTACCGGGTTGAAGAAGCCAACACGCTCAATGAAACGACCGTCGCGGGATTTGCGGCTGTCAGTCACAGTCAGGTGATAAAACGGGCGCTTCTTTGCACCGCCACGAGCCAAACGAATGGTTACCATGTAGCTATCCTGTAGTTTCAACACTCACCGGTCACACTTTATGACCGGCATATCCCGCCTCACGGCGGTATTTCAGACATTTGCCGAGACAAAAATCTGCTTTTAAATCAATGCCCAGCGGCCAAGGGCCAGCTGAAAGGCGGCGTATTCTAATGCACCCTTTACGGTTTGTATAGCAGCGAATAACACCGCCAGGATCGTGGGTGATTCCGGCTTACTTCTTGCGGAAACCCGGCGGCAGGCCGCCCGGCATTCCACCCATACCACCGGACCCACCAAGACCTCCGGCGCCACCACCCATGCCGGGCAATCCGCCCAGTCCGCGCATCATTTTGCCCATGCCGCCGCCTTTGAGCTTCTTCATCATCTTGCCCATCTGCTTATGCTGCTTGAGCAGGCGGTTCAGATCCTGGATCTGGGTGCCGGAACCGGCGGTGATACGCCGCTTGCGGGAACCGTTCAGCAAGTCGGGGTTGCGGCGTTCGTCCGGGGTCATGGAACTGATCAGTGCGTCCATGCGGCGGAATTCCTTACCCATATCCGCCTGCTGTGCGGCCTGGGCGAGACCACCCATACCGGGCATCTTGTCCATCAGGGCGCCAAGTCCGCCCATGTTCTGCATCTGCTGCAATTGGTCGCGCAGGTCCTCAAGGTCAAAGCCCTTGCCCTTCTGCACTTTCTTGACCAGCTTTTCCGCCTTGGAACGGTCAATATTCTGCTCGGCCTGCTCAATCAGCGAGAGGATATCGCCCATCCCCAGAATCCGGGAGGCGATACGATCCGGGTGGAAGGTCTCCAGCGCATCGGTTTTTTCACCGACACCGATGAACTTGATCGGCTTGCCAGTCACATGGCGCACGGACAGGGCCGCACCGCCGCGGGCGTCACCGTCCGCCTTGGTCAGCACCACACCGGTCAACGGCAGCGCATCATTGAAAGCACTGGCGGTATTGACCGCATCCTGACCGATCATTGCGTCGATCACGAACAGGGTCTCCGCGGGGTCCAGCACCTCGTGAAGTTCGCGAATCTCGTCCATCAGCTGGTCATCGATATGCAGGCGACCCGCGGTATCCACGATCAGCACGTCGGCGAACTGCTTGCGCGCCGCCTCTACCGCGCCGCGCGCGATATCCACTGGCTTCTGATCCGGCTCGGAGGGGTGGAAGATCGCCCCAACCTCTCCCGCAAGGGTTTCGAGCTGCTTGATAGCCGCCGGACGATAGACGTCGGCACTCACCACCATAACCTTTTTCTTTTCCCGCTCCTGCAGGTACTTGGAAAGCTTGGCGACACTGGTGGTCTTACCCGCACCCTGCAGGCCAGCCATCAGGATGACTGCCGGCGGCTTGACCGCCAGGTTCAACGGCGTGGCCGCCTCCCCCATGACCTTGACCAGCTCGTCCTGGACAATCTTGACGAACTGCTGGCCCGGGTTCAGCGCCTTGCTGACCTTCTGGCCCACAGCCGCGGCACGCACCTGCTGTACAAAGGCTTTTACCACCGGCAGCGCCACATCCGCCTCCAGCAGAGCCTTGCGCACTTCGCGCAGGGTGTCGCGGATATTGTCATCTGTCAGGCGAGCCTTACCTGTGACTTTTTTCAGTGCCGACGACAGACGGTCGCTCAGGTTATCGAACATATCACCTTCTCAAATCGTAAATGCCGTAGTGGCCCGGCCTACCGCCGGTACCCCAAAAACGCGGCAGTATAGCTCAGGCGGGCTTTCCAGCACAGGCGCGCTGTGACACACTGCCTGCCCGGAACACATAATGAATCAGCAAGACGGATTTACCCTAATGGCGGCATTCGCCCACTGGATGGCAATTGCACTCTATATAGCCACTACAGTAGTAGCGGCTGTCACCCTGTCTCGCCAATCCCAGTCCCGCAGGCGCACCCTGCTGCTCGGGCTGTTCACCGGCGCCGTGGTGGCCCACGCCATCTCCCTGAAATTCACCCTGCTGGCTGACAACGGCTTCCGCTTTGACCTGCTGGCGATGCTGTCGCTGATCACCTGGTCTGTCGCCCTGCTTCTACTGTGCCTCTCCCTGCGTCACCAGCTCACACTGCTGATACTCGCAATTGCGCCACTAGCAGCCCTCAGTGAGCTCGCTGCGGTACACGCGTGGGGTACTGCTATACCGCGCTCGCAGATTTCACCGGGGATTGCGGCCCACGCGCTGCTTTCCATCTCGGCCTATGCACTGCTCACCCTGGCGACCCTGCAGGCAATCTACCTGTACTGGCTCAACCAGCAATTGCACAACCACCGCCCCGCTGGTATGAGCCGGATGCTGCCACCACTGCAAACCATGGAAAGCCTGCTGTTCGGCCTGATCGCGTTCGGACAGCTGTTACTGACCGCATCCCTGATAACCGGCGCCCTGTTCGTTGATGACCTCTTCGCTCAGCACCTGGTTCACAAAACCGCACTGTCGATTTTTGCTTGGATCCTGTACAGCATTTTGCTGTGGGGACACTGGAAAAATGGCTGGCGCGGCAACACCGCGGTACGCTGGACACTCTCCGCATTTGCCGTTCTGCTGCTGGCATTTTTCGGCAGCAAACTGGCATTGGAAGTCATTTTTTCCGGCGGCTGAGCCGCCTGACTTGCGGCATGCGCCGTTCTGATCCAATATCGCCCTGATTCAACAGAAAGAGCTCCCCCTTGAACGACCTGCCGCCCGGCCTGTTATTTGCACTGATAGGCCTGCTGATTGTTATTTCCGCTTTCTTTTCCAGCTCCGAAACCAGCATGATGGCGCTGAATCGCTATCGCCTGCGTCATCAAGCGAAAAGTGGACACCGCGGCGCCAAAAGGGCCATGGAGCTGCTCGCACGCCCCGACAAACTGATCGGTGTCATCCTGATTGGCAACAACCTGGTCAACATCCTCGCCTCAGTAATCGCGGGCGCGGTGTTTACCAAACTCTACGGCGAGGCCGGAGTCTGGTACGCCACCGCAGCGCTGACCGTAGTTGTACTGATCTTCGCGGAAGTCACACCGAAAACCATCGCCGCCCTGCATCCGGAAAAGATCGCATTCCCCGCCAGCCTGTTGCTGCGCCCACTTCTCTTCTTACTTTCACCTTTCGTTTGGCTCGTGGGCAGCGTATCCAACGCCCTCGCCCGCCTGGTGGGCGTGGAAGCGGGCAAGGAGTCTGAGGCAGAACACCTGGCACCGGAAGAGCTGCGCTCAGTGGTGTTTGAATCCGGCGCACTGCTGCCGACCAAACACAAAGGCATGCTGCTTAACGTTCTGGACCTCGACCAGGCGACCGTGGAAGACATCATGATCCCGCGCAACGAGGTGATCGGTGTAGACCTGGATAATTCCGCAGAAGCCATCCTGCAGCAGCTGGCCGAGAGCAGCTTCACCCGCCTCCCGGTTTACCGCGGGGACATCAACCAGGTAGTCGGCATACTGCACCTCCGCCGCGCGGCTCAGATACTGCGCGATGGGCCGGAAGACCTTACCGCGGAAACTTTGAAGTCCCACCTCAACGAGCCCTACTTCGTGCCCGAGGCAACCCCCCTTCCCACCCTGCTGATGAATTTCCAGCAGAAGAAGCGCCGTATGGGCCTGGTGGTGGACGAGTATGGCGAGGTGATGGGAATCGTTACCCTGGAAGATCTGCTGGAAGAGATCGTGGGCGACTTCACCGCGAGCCCAGTGCCCAGCGATGATGAAGAAATCGTCAAACAGGAAGACGGCTGGTACCTGGTAGACGGCGGCACCTCCATCCGGGAGATGAACCGCACCCTGCACTGGCACCTACCCACTGACGGCCCCAAGACATTTAACGGACTGATCATGGAACACCTCGAAAGTATTCCGGAGGGCAATATCAGCCTCTACATCCAGGACTATCTGATCGAGATTGTGGAAGTGTCCGACAAGATGATTACCAGCGCGCGTATCAGAAAGGCCCGCACCTGAAGGTGCGGCCAGAGGGCACCGCCGTCAGCTGACCGAAACTGACAGGACTCAGATCAGCTCCAGCTGGCGCCGCACCGGCGCAAAGCTTTTCCTGTGCACCGGCGTTGCACCCAGCCGTGCCAGGGCTTCCATATGCACCTTGGTCGGGTACCCCTTGTGGCCGGCCAGGCCGTAGCCGGGATATTGCTGATCCAGCTCAACCATTTCCCTATCCCGAGTCACTTTTGCCAGAATCGACGCCGCCGCAATCGAAGCAACCCTGTCATCCCCCTTCACCACCGTGTCGCACTCGTAGTGCCACTGCGGCTTGCGGTTGCCATCTACCAGCACGTATTCGGGCTGCACCGGCAACTGCTCTACCGCTCGCTTCATAGCCAACATGCTGGCATGGAGAATGTTGAGCTGATCAATTTCCGCCACCGTGGCGCGGGCAACAGCAAAAGCCAGCGCCTTTTCGCGGATTTCGTCAAACAGTGCCTCGCGCTTTTTCTCGGACAATTTCTTGGAGTCTGCCAGCCCCACCACCGGGTTCTGAGGATCCAGGATGACCGCTGCCGCCACCACATCACCCGCAAGCGGGCCCCGCCCCACCTCATCGACACCCGCCAGAAGATCACCGGTGTAACTGCAGACATAGGGAGGCAGGGAAGATTTGGCTTTCATGATGGCTGGATTCTGTAGGGATTATTGCTTGATGAGATTGCATACCGCGTCCGCGGCCTTTTCGGACGCATCGCGGCGCAACTCCTGGTGCATCTCGCTGAAGGTTCTGCGCAGCTGATCACCAAGTAATGGGTCGTCAAAATAATTCAGCAATGCCGCACCCAGAGCCTCCGGGGTGGCATCGTCCTGAAGAATTTCAGGCACCAACTCGCGCTGTGCCAACAAGTTGGGCAGGGATACCCAGGGCGTGTGTAACATGCGGGAAAAAATGGCGTAGGACAGGCTCGCCATCTTGTAGGCCACCACCATGGGCTTGTTCATCAGCATGGTTTCCAGGGTGGCGGTACCCGATGCAATCAGCACGGCATCTGCTGCCGCCAGCGCCTGCTGGGACTGGCCATCGAGAATCGTCAGCGGCAACTCCTCCGCACCTGGAAGATCGGCAACCTGCTGCTGTAACTGCGCCTTGCGCTCGGCACTGGCAGCGGGCAACACGAAACGGAGATTGCGGCGGCGCTGGTAACACCATTGCGCGGCCTGCAGAAAGAGCGGCCCCAGTAATCGCACCTCTCCTCCGCGACTCCCCGGCAGCAGAGCCACCACCTGGTCGTCTTCGGCAAACCCGAGGGCACGCCTTGCCGCCTGAACATCGACTTCCAGTGGAATTTCATCTGCCAGCGGGTGGCCCACAAATGTCACAGGAACATCGTGCTCCCGGTAAAACTCGGCCTCAAAAGGCAGCAGGGTCAACATATGGTCGACGGCCCGCGCGATTTTCTTTATCCGCCCCTGACGCCAGGCCCATACCGATGGGCTGACGTAGTGCATGGTGGGAATTCCCGCGGAGCGCAGCGCCTCTTCGAGACCCAGGTTAAAGTCTGGCGAATCGATGCCGATAAACAAGTCAGGGGGATTGGCAATAAAGTGCTGGCGCAGTGAGCGACGGATCTTCAGCAGCTCGGGAAGGCGCTTGAGCGGTTCCACCAGCCCCATAACCGACAACCGCTCCATTGGAAACAGAGACTCGGCACCGAGGGCTTGCATGCGGGGCCCCGCAATACCCACCACTTCTATCTGGCGGAAACGCTTTTGCAGCGCCGCTATCAGGCCCGCACCGAGAATATCTCCCGACGCCTCACCGGCGAGCATACCGATGCGCAACACTTCTCGCTCAGACACGCAGTTACCTCAGCGAACGATGCCGCGGGTGGAGTTTTCCAGGGAATCGATCCAGGGCTGAATGACCGCCGACTCCTGCCGGAGGCTGGCCAGGGATTCCAGCGCTTCGTCGGTAGTCAGACCGCGGCGATAAACGATTTTGTAGGCCTTGTTGATCAGGGAAATCTCTTCCCTGCTGAAGCCCCTGCGACGCAGACCTTCCGCATTGATGGTCTTGGCCTCAGCCGGGTTGCCAGCCACCATCACATAAGCGGGAACATCCTTGCCGATACCCGCACCCATGCCGGTAAATGCATGTTCACCGATGGTGCAGTGCTGGTGCACTAGGGTGTAACCGCTCAGAATTGCCCAGTCGCGCACGAATACATGACCTGCCAGGGCCACGTTATTGACCAGAATGGTGTGATTGCCAATGACACTATCATGACCGATATGCGCGTAAGCCATCAGCAGATTGTCATTGCCAATAGTGGTCTCGCCGCGATCCTGCACGGTACCGCGATGGATGGTGACACCTTCACGAATGACGTTGTTATCGCCGATCACCAGGGTCGTGGCCTCACCCTGGTATTTCTTGTCCGGCGTATCCTGCCCTACGGTGGCAAACTGATAGATGTGATTGTTTTTCCCCAGCGTAGTCGGTCCACTGAGAACAACATGGGAGGCAATTTCACAGCCATCGCCGATTTCCACGTCCGGCCCGATGACGCTGTAGGGGCCTATCTTCACGCCCTCACCAATTTTCGCCGAATCGTCGACGATGGCGGTCGGGTGAATACTGGTCTGCATTCTGTGGTCTTCTCCTCACCGGCTCAGTTAAGCGTGCGCTGGCCTACAGTCGAGAAAGACCCGAAACCGGCAGCGCAGACAACTTTGCTACTTTACCCACGAACGGCGAATATAAAAAACAATTTGGTCACAATGAGCCAGGCCCATCGCAACCAGACAGGGTTTTCTGCGGAATCAGATCTTTTTAACAGCGCAAAGGATGTCCGCTGACGCCGCCAGCTCGCCATCGACACTGGCCTTTCCGGCAAATTTCCAGATACCGCGGCGCTCGGAAACCACCTCAGATTCCAGTTGCAGGCGATCTCCCGGTATTACCTGGCGCTTGAAGCGCACATTGTCGATACCCGCAAACAGGTAGAGATAGCCGTCTTCGGGCTTCTGGCCGAGGGTTTTGAACCCAAGAATTCCAGAAACCTGTGCGAGGGCCTCAACGATCATGACCCCCGGGAAAATCGGCACTTCCGGAAAGTGGCCATTAAATACCTCTTCATTAATTGAGATATTTTTATAGCCCTTGATCAACTTGCCCTCTTCCAGTTCGACGACACGGTCTACCAGAAGAAAAGGATAGCGGTGCGGCAGGTATTGACGAATTTCCTGTACGTCCATCATGACGATTTGTCCCCAGAAACCACTTCGGGGCGCCAAACGCCCCGAATTAACTGATAAATATCTATTTAAGAACCGAGTCCGGTAAAAACCGACCTCAGTCCACTCCACCTTGCGGCGTACTGTCTGAAACGTCTTCCCGAGAAGCCTTTTCCTGTACAGCCTCCTGCAGCGCTTTTTCAACGCCAGTGAGGCGGCGTGCCATCTGGTCAAGTTGCCCGAAGCGCACCGCATTGCGGCGCCAGGAACGACTATCGGAGAATGGTATGCCACTGGAATAGGAGCCAGTTTCCTCGATGGACTTGGTGACGAGGGTGCGCGCAGTGACGTGTGTGCGATCAGCAATGGTCACATGGCCGACAATTCCCACGCCGCCGGCGATCGTACAGTGCTTGCCTATGATGGCACTGCCGGCAACCGCCGAGCATGCAGCCATGGCTGAGTAGTCACCAATCTGCACATTGTGCGCGATTTGTACCATGTTGTCGATCTTGACCCCGCGACCGATCAGTGTATTGCCCAAGGCGCCACGATCGATACAAGTGTTGGCTCCGATCTCCACTTCGTCTCCGATCTCTACCCCACCCAACTGGTGGATTTTAGTCCACTTGCCGTCACTAGGGGCAAACCCGAAGCCATCCGCACCAATCACGGTATTGCTGTGAACGGTACAGTCGGCGCCGATGGCACAACCGTGATAGATCACCACACCGGGAAACAGGCGGGTACGTGGGCCGATGGTACTTCCCTCGCCAACCACACAACCGGGACCGATTACCGAGCCTTCCGCGACACTAACGTGCGCCTCGATTACCGCACCGGCCCCCACGTACACACTGGGATGCACCTGTGCGGTGACATCCACCCGCGCAGTGGAGTCGATACCGGCAGCATAGCCGGGAGTAGTATCGTAGATGGCTGTCGCCTGCGCGAAAGCGTGATAGGGATTGGGAACAATCAGTGCCGAAACCGGACAGGATTCCGCCTGCTCTTCAGTCACCAGCACCGCACAGGCACGGGTTCCGGCCAGGAAGCGCCGGTAGTTGGCACTAGCCAGGAAGCTGACCTGGCTCTCATTGGCATCTTGCAGGGTATTCAACCCGGTGGGAACCAGATCTGCACTGCCCCCCGCCGCCAGGCGCAATTCTGCGCCCAGCTTTTCAGCCAACAGCGCCAGTGTTGGCTGCTCGCTCATGTTAAAGCTCCAAACGCTAACTGGGACGGCTTATTTTGCCGCGTTCAGGCGCTTCACCAACTCTTCGGTGAGGTTGGCATTGGTACCGGCGTAAACCGCAGCGGTCGCATCCAGAACCAGGTCCAGCTTGCGCTCTTTGATCAGTTCTTCCAGAACAGCTTTGGCTTTCGGCAGCTGGTCCTTCTGCAGATCCTGAACGGCCTGACCTTCCATCGCACGCAGTTTCTTAACCGCAGTTTCAAAATCGGAGCGCTTGAAATTCATCTTGCGCTGGTGCTCGGCCTTTTTTTCTTCAGACCAGGTAACGCCATTTTTCTGGGCGTCTTCGGCCATTTTCTGCACTTCAGAGCGAATGCTCTCTGCACTGTTCTGCAGCTGCGAGTATTCGGAGCTGGTTTTCAGGGCGTTGATTTTGGACGAGGCTTTTTCAGTGCTCATGATCGCAGCCTGAATATTCACCACCGCGACTTTGGATTGCGCTACCGCCGCACCGGTGAACAACAGGCCCGCCAGCAGAATTGCACTTGCTTTTACAAATTTGAACACGATTATTCTCCGTATCTCTGTCCGTTTCCCGCGCTAACCAGAGCGCAGATTATTATCAATTTCTCTACCCGCTTCCCGGGGCTGCAACCCTATCGAGAATTGGCGCTAGTTTCCATGAGTTTGTCCCGTCCGGTTGAGCAACTTGCGCAACCGGGAAAATTAACAGGGACTACATCCATAAATTAGAAGCTGTTACCCAGTGAGAACTGGAATACTTCAATTTCATCATCCTCATTCTGCTCCAGCGCCTTGGAAAGGCTGAAGGTCAGCGGACCAAATCCGGTGATCCAGGTCAGGCCAACACCCGCTGAAACATTGAGGTATTTGGCGTCAATATCGTAACAGTTGAGCTGGGTTACGCCACAGTTCGAGCTGAAAACGTTACCCGCATCGATAAAGAACGCAGACTGCATTGAGCGCTGGTCTTTCACAAAGGGGATCGGGAAGATGACTTCCGCGCTGCCTTCGACCAGGATATTGCCACCAAAAGGATCCGGTCTGCGACCGGTTGACTGGGTCGCCAGCTCATCGGTTGCGGTGTTCAGCAGATAACAACGCTTGCTCACGTTGCCCTCGGCGTCCACCGCACATGCCTCACTCAGGTAAGATTCGGCAGGGGTTGAGCGCGGCCCCAGAGAGTTCCGCTCAAATCCACGCACGGAGCCGAAACCGCCGCCGTAGAAGTTCTCAAAAAACGGCAGCTGACCAGTATCACCATACCCTTCCGCATAACCGAGGCGCGTACGCAGACGCAGGGTCAGATCCTTGGTAAGAGGACGGAAATACTGGGCGGTATAAATAAACTTGTAATATTCGAGGTCACCACCAGGAAGGGCTATTTCCATGGAGGCGCGCTGTGAAGCACCCCGGGTCGCGAGAATCCCGCGGTTCAGAGTGGAACGCGCATAGGACGTGGTCAGGGACCAGGAATCGAACTCGTCTCCGTAGAGATCCACAAAACCATTGAAGTCCGTATTCAGCAGGCCTGGCTCAACGGGCATACTCAGATCCAGGGCAACACCATCTTCAACGGCCACACCGAGCTCATCCAGTACTGCCTGGCGATCGCTAAGATCGATTTGGCCGGTCACGTTACTCAACGGACGCGGTGACGCCACGATCTCCTGGACGGAGTTGCTATGGGTGCTCAATTCCAGGTGGTTAAACCCGACATTCAGACCGACACGGGAGATCTCAGAGATCGGATAACCGAAGCTCAGACCTGCACCATAGGTGGTGGTGTTATAGCTGGAGAGGTTGATCTCAGAGTAATCACGCTCCTGATAGAACACATTGAAACCGCGGCTGACTCCATCCGGCGTGAAATACGGATCCGTATAGGAGAAGTTCACCACCGACTGGTATCTGGAGGTATTCACCGCAAAACCAACGGATTTACCGGTACCAAGCCAGTTGTTTTCCTGAACATTGGCACCCAGCACCAGGCCACTGCCCTGCGCGTAACCCACAGTACCGCCGATGGTACCGGATGGCTGCTCCTCTACGGTGTACTCCACGTCGATCTGGTCGGAAGTACCGGGAACCTCGGTGGTTTCCACCTGAACTTCCTTGAAGTAACCCAGGCGCTCGAGACGCACCTTGGACTGCTCGATACGGGCAGAGGATGCCGATGCAGACTCCATCTGGCGCATTTCACGGCGCAGCACATCGTCAGAAGTGCGCGTGTTGCCGCGGAAATTGATCCGGCGCACATAAGCGCGCTTACCCGGATCGATAAAGAAAGTCACTTTTACGGTTTTGTCGTCTTCATTCGCTTCCGGCATGCCGTTAACTTCGGCAAAGGTATAACCCTCATTACCAAGACGCTTGGTAATGTAATCGGAAGTGGTGGTCATCAGCACCTGAGAAAAAGTCTGCCCTTTGCGCACCAGAAGCAAGCGGCGGATCTCCTCTTCGGAAACCACTGGATCGCCGGCCAGCTCCACATCAGAAACCGTGTATACATCGCCTTCGGTAATGTTCACGGTGATGAATACACTCTGCTTGTCCGGGCTCAATGAAACCTGGGTGGAATCAATTTTGAATTCCAGGTAGCCCCGGTCGAGATAGTAGGACTCGAGCCGCTCCAGGTCGCCGGTCAGCTTTTCCCGAGAGTATTTGTCATCACTGTTCAGCCAGGACAACCAGCCGGTGGTCTGGAGCTCGAAAATCTCTGCCAGCTCATCGTCGGAAAATGCGCGGTTGCCGACAACATTAATGTGCTTGATAGCGGCAACAGAGCCTTCGTCCACCACAACCTTCAGTTCAACCTGGTTGCGCGGCAGCTCTTTAACCTCGGTTTTCACACTGGCGCCGTAGCGGCCCTGCGCAACATACTGGCGCTGCAGTTCCTGAGCGAGACCCTCGAGGGTGGCGCGCTTGAAGATCTGGCCTTCCGCGAGGCCATTGTCGTTCATACCTTTGAGCAGATCTTCGGTCTTGATCGCCTTGTTACCGGTAATTTCGATTTTTGAAATCGCCGGGCGCTCACGCACGGTAATCACCAGCACGCCACTTTCGCGACCTATCTGGATATCCTGAAAGTATCCGGTACGGAACAGCGCGCGGGTGGCGCTCTGGATATCCAGGCTTTCGATCTGGTCACCCACCCGTACAGGCAGCGCGGCAAAGACTGAACCGGCAGAAACCCGCTGCAGGCCCTCAACGCGAATATCGTTGACCACAAACGACTGGGCATAGGCAGCAATTGGCAGTGCCAGGCCAAGCGAAGCCGCTTTCAGGAAATTCTTCATCTACTAATTCCGAGTTGTTATTCGCAATTCCAGCCGGGCCAGATTGCCCGTTCTTATTCCACCTCACCTATCGAGGCAGAACCCTAAAGACGCAAGATGTCGTTGTACAACGCCAGCGCCATAATACCGAGCACCATCGCCATACCTACCTGCAGTCCAATCATCTGCACTCTCTCCGATACCGGAGAGCCCTTGATGGCCTCAATACCGTAGTAAAGGAGATGCCCACCGTCGAGAACCGGGATAGGCAGAAGATTCAACACGCCGAGACTGATACTCAGCAGCGCCAACAGTGACAGGAAAGACTGCCAGCCTGCATCCGCTGAAGTGCCGGCCACTTTAGCAATGGTGATTGGGCCGCTCAAGTTACGGGTAGAGAGCTGCCCGAACAGCAGTTTTTTCAGGCTTTCGAGAGTAAAGACCGTCTTACCCCAGGTTTCCTCAAGCCCTTTATTCAGCGCACCGAACACGCTGTAGTGATACCGGCGCACCTTGTCTTCCGGCCAGGAGGCCGCCACTGGCAGCACACCTATGCGCCCTATGGTCTCGCCATTGTCGAGTTTCACTGCATCGGGGGTAATCGACACCCGCTGCTCCGCACCATCACGCATTACCGCCACTTCCACCGGCTGCTCAGGGTGCGCCTTGATATAGTCCGTCCAGGCTTCCCAGGTATCGAAGCTGCGCCCGTCGCTGCCGACCACTTCGTCGCCCGCCTGCAGACCACCGCGTTCTGCAGGAGTGTCCGGGTTTACCCGGGCGAGCTTCATGCTCACCGAGGGTATCCACAGCTTTACGCCAATCTCTTCCAGCGGATCCGGCACTTCGCGCCCCGCCAGCCAGCGCTCGATATCTGCGTACATGTGGTACTCGAGCGAGGAGTCCGGGTAGCGCACCGAAAACTTGATATCCCCGGAGTCGCCGAGTCGGTTGGCCAGCTGCCAGTTGAGCGCCTGCCACGTCGGCGTGGGCTGGTCGTCGATGGCAAGGATTTCCTGGCCGGATTCAAGACCCGCCACAGCCGCCAGGCTGCCCGGCTCTACTGAATCCACGATCGGGACCGGCCCGGAAGTTCCACCAAGGAAAACACCCCAGAACAGAACAATCGCCAGCAGAAAGTTGGCAACGGGGCCCGCGGCCGCAATGGCCATCCGCTTCCAGACACTCTTGCGGTTAAACGCCTGGTCCAACTCTTCTGGCGCCACGGTGCCTTCGCGCTCATCAAGCATCTTGACGTAGCCGCCGAGCGGGATGGCGGAAATGGTGAATTCGGTGCCGTGACGGTCGTAACGGGACACCAGACGGCGGCCGAAACCGACGGAGAAGCGCAGCACCTTGACCCCACACCAGCGCGCCACAATAAAGTGGCCAAACTCGTGAAAGCTCACCAGCACACCGAGGGCAACCAGGGCCCAGACTGCAGTCTGTAAAAAATCTAGCATGGGGTCAGTTTACATTGATCTCGATTGCGGGCACGGCATGCCCTTGTGGGTGCCGTACAGCTCTTCCAACACTTCGCAGGCCCGCTCGCGAGCGATCCGGTCAGCGAGTTCGACTGCATTCAGGTCTGTCAGTTCAACCACAGGGGTGGTTTTCATGACCTTTTCAATTACCCGGGCAATTCCCGGGAAGGGTAAATCGCCCCCAAGAAAGGCATCGACGGCGACCTCATTGGCAGCGTTTAGTACCGTGGGTGCACTGCCCCCGGCCTCCATCGCTTCCCGCGCCAGTCGCAGACAGGGAAAACGCGCCTCATCCGGCGCCTCAAAGTCGAGTCGCCCCTGGGCAATCAGGTCCAGGGCCGAAACCCCGCTGTCGATACGCTCAGGGAAAGCCAGCGCGTGGGCAATAGGGGTACGCATATCCGGATTGCCCATCTGTGCCAATAGGGAGCCATCGCGATACTGCACCATGGAATGGACGATACTCTGGGGATGCACCACCACCTGGATATCCGCCGGGGTGGCGTGAAAAAGATAGCAGGCCTCGATGAATTCAAGCCCCTTGTTCATCATTGTCGCGGAATCTACGGAGATTTTGCGACCCATAGACCAGTTGGGATGGTTACACGCCTCATCCGGCGTGACGCTGTCCAGTGCCTCGAGCGCGGTGGTGCGGAAAGGGCCACCGGACCCGGTGAGCAGTATGCGTTCGACACCCGCCTGCTGCAGGTCTCCGCACGGATACGGCAGGCACTGGAAAATAGCATTGTGCTCACTGTCGATGGGCAGTAGCTGGGCGTCACTTTCCGCCAGCGCAGCCATAAACAGCGGCCCCGCCATCACCAGGGATTCCTTGTTGGCCAACAGCACCTTTTTACCTGCTCGCACGGCGGCGAGGGTCGGCTGCAGGCCCGCCGCACCTACAATAGCGGCCATTACCACAGCCACTTCGGCGTCGGACGCCACCCGGCACAGGGCATCCACGCCCCACAGCACTTCGGTGGGCAGGTCTTCGCTGCTCAATGCCAGCTGCAACTGCTGGGCCTTCTGTTTCTCGAGAACCACCGCATAGCGCGGTGCGTACTTGCGGCACTGCTGCGCCAGTTCCTCCACCCGATCACGGGCAGTAAGGGCAAACACCGAGTACTTATCCGGGTGACGCGCAAGCACATCCAGCGTACTGACGCCGATGGACCCGGTGGACCCGAGAACACAAACAGGTTGTGGAATGGTGGAATGCATGGAAACGAATTACCTCAGTGCCCTGCACACGAATCCGGCAGATCCGGTCGCAGGGCCAATTTTCGTCGACGGTGCAGTAGCAGGGACAATCACAAGCAAAATATGCGCTACGCCTGAATACTTATCACAGATATTTGGGCAGTTCGCTGGCAAGCGCCGCCATGGTAAATACCGGCAGCGCTGCAGTGAGGCTGTCGAGCCGATCAAGAATACCGCCGTGCCCGGGCAGGATACGACTGCTGTCCTTGATACCGCGATGACGCTTGAACATACTTTCGACCAGATCGCCAATCACCGACGCCAAGGCGGTCACCAGCACACCAAAAGTGAACAATATGGTGTTTTTGGTCGGCAGATCGAAGGCGTATGAGACTGCCAGCGCCAGCACCAGACAGGCCGCCAGCCCCCCGAAGAAACCCTCCCAGGATTTCCCAGGGCTTACCTCACGCGCCAGCTTGTGCTTACCGAATTTGCGGCCCACGAAATAGGCGCCCACATCCGCAGCGACTACAATGGCCACCACGAACAGTACTAGCCAGGCACCGTGATCCTGCCCCTGCAAAATGACCACAGACAGCCAGGCCGGCACCAGCACCACAAGCCCGATCAGACCCCGAGCCCAGCGATTGCCCCACAACATGGCACTGGCCGGGTACCCCTGCACCCACAAAAATGCCAGCGCCCACCAACCGCACGCTACAGCCAGAATCTGGCGGGCGCGATCGGTATCGGGGCTGGAGAAATCAAAATTGAAAACGTAGCGCGCGGTAGCAACCAGTGCTGCACCCAGCGCTGCCAGGAACACGAACCGCAATGCGCGATTCAGGTTAGAGAGATTGGCCCACTCCCAACCACCGAGCACGATGATCGCGCCAACGGCGAGGGAGAACCACTGCAGAGGCACCCAGAAGAGCAGCCCGAGGAAAAAAGCGACCAACACCAGCGCGGTAATTATTCGTTGTTTTAGCACCGTTAAACCCTTGATCTATTTATTCTGGTGGCTGGCTGAGCACGGCACCCAGTCATCCAGCGCACATTCCAGTTTCTTGCCTTGGCCTCAGGCGTGCGCTTCCAGGCCACCGTCACTCCGGCCACCGTAGCGGCGATCCCGCCGCCGGTATGCATTCAGAGCACTATCCAATTCCTCAACCCCGAAATCAGGCCACAGTGTTTCAGTGAAATAGAACTCACTGTAAGCAGCCTGCCAGAGAATGAAGTTACTGATTCGCTGTTCGCCGCTGGAGCGGATCAACAGATCCACCGGCGGCAGGTCCGCCAGCTGCACACGCTCCCCCAGCGCCTTATCGTCAATCGACTCGGGGGATCGCTCACCACGGGCAACCTCTTCCGCCAGCGAACGGGCGGCTTGCGCAATATCCCACTGGCCACCGTAATCTGCAGCGATCACCAGCGTGCCATTACCGCCCTCACGGGTCAGCTCTTCAGCCTCGGCAATCGCCCGCTGCAGACGAGGGGAAAACCGGTCGCGGCGCCCCATCACCCGCAATTGCACACCCTGCTCCTGCATTTTGCGCGCCTCGCGGCGCAGATAGGAGTGGAACAGGGTCATCAGCAGCTCCACCTCTTTGGGGGGACGCTGCCAATTCTCGCTGGAAAAGGCAAACAGCGTGAGCACCTCGATATGGCGCTCCTGGCAGGCCTCGATCAGATCGCGAATCCGTTCGACGCCCGCTTTATGTCCGGCGGATGGGGACAACCCCCTACGGGCCGCCCAACGGCCGTTGCCATCCATAATGATGGCGACGTGCCGCGGCCCCAACTGCTCGTGCGCTGCCACACCGGTACCGCCAGTAGACATCAGATTTCCATCAAGTCTTTTTCTTTTGCTGCCAGTGCTTTTTCAACCTCAGCAACGTATTTGTCGGTCAGCTTCTGGATTTCATCCGCTGCACGGCGCTCATCGTCTTCGGAAATTTCCTTATCCTTGACCAGCGCTTTCACTTCCGCCAGCGCGTCGCGGCGGTTGTTGCGGATGGATACCCGCGCGCTTTCCGCTTCGCCCCTGGCCTGCTTGATGAAGTTTTTACGCGTTTCCTCGGTGAGCATCGGCATGGGGATGCGGATCACCGCACCGGCAGTGCTCGGGTTGAGACCGAGATCAGACTTCATGATGGCCTTTTCAATATCAGGCACCAGATTCTTCTCCCAGGGCGTCACTGACAGGGTGCGCGCGTCTTCCACAGTGACATTGGCCACCTGAGACAGCGGGGTGTCAGAACCGTAGTAGGACACCTGGATACCGTCGAGAATACTCGGGTGCGCACGGCCAGTACGAATCTTGTTGAAGTTGCCGCCCAGGGCCTCCAGGGCTTTTTTCATGCGCCCTTCTGCTTCTTTCTTGATATCTTCAATCACTGATTCACGTCCTCTTCAATAAGTGTGCCCTCTTCACCGCCGACAACGATATTCAGCAGTGCGCCGGTTTTATCCATGCGGAAAACCCGCACTGGCATGTTGTGTTCGCGGCAGAGGCAAATTGCAGTTAAATCCATAACCCCGAGCTTTTTGTCGAGCACCGCATCGTAGGTGAGACGGTCATAACGCGTAGCGTCGGGCACCAGTACCGGGTCGGCGGAGTACACACCGTCAACCTTGGTGGCCTTGAGTACCATTTCCGCTTCTATTTCAATACCGCGCAGACAGGCTGCAGAGTCGGTAGTAAAAAACGGATTGCCGGTACCGGCGGCGAAAATCAGAACCTCACCCCGCTCGAGATAGCGGATGGCCGCGCGGCGATCGTAGTGATCCACGATTCCACTCATCTGGATCGCCGACATCACGCGGGATGAAATATTCGAACGCTCCAGCGCGTCACGCAGAGCGAGGGCGTTCATTACCGTGGCCAGCATACCCATGTGGTCGCCGGTCACCCGGTCGAGACCAGCCGCATTCAGGGCCGCGCCGCGAAACAGGTTGCCACCTCCGACAACCAGGCCGACCTGAACACCAATCCCGACCAATTGGCCAATTTCCAGTGCCATTTTGTCCAGCACCTTGGGGCTGATACCAAACCCCTGCTCGCCCATCAGCTCTTCTCCGCTGAGCTTTAACAGGATTCGCTTGTACTTGCGGTCTTTAATACCTGGCATCCATTGTTCCTCAACTGTCACGGGCTAAATTCTGTGTTGAGACGCAGCCGACATTCCGTCGGGCGCCCGCCGAACATTACAACAAATTCGGCGCTTTACCTATGGCCCTGCCCTTTCGGCAGCCCCTCAAACTCTATATTGGGCCTCGCAGAGCGCCCAACTGCTCAAATTCTAAGCACAAATTGCGGTAGGCCAGATACCACAACGGGGCGCCCCGGCAGTATTCTGATGAACACACCGGGAGCACCCCGCTGGCGCCAGCGGCACAAAGGCCGCCGGCAATCTCAGGCATCAAGAGCTGGATTTTACCTGTGCAGCCACTTCTGCTGCGAAATCCACTTCTTCCTTCTCGATACCCTCACCAACTTCGAAACGCACGAAGCTCACCACGTCCGCACCGGCATCTTTAACCAGCTTGGCAATGGTAACGTCCGGGTTCTTAACGAAAGGCTGTTCCACCAGGCTGTTTTCCTTGAGGAACTTCTTGATACGGCCGCCCATCATCTTCTCAACGATTTCGGCAGGCTTGCCTTCCATATCCGGCTGCGCCTTGATGATTTCCTTCTCTTTCTCCAGCACGTCTTCCGGCATATCTTCCGGCTTCACAACCTGCGGGTTAACCGCGGTTACGTGCATGGCCACATCGCGTGCAACTTCAACTTCGCCACCGCTCAGGGCAACAATCGCTGCGATACGGTTGTTGGAGTGTACGTAGGCACCAACTTTGGGCGCTTCTACCACCTGGATGCGACGTACGCCGATGTTTTCACCGATCTTCTGAACCAGTGCTTCACGGGCGTCTTCCAGCTCACCCGCCATCAGGGCAGCAACGTCTTCCTGACGGTCGGCAAATGCCTTGTCGACAACCTTGGCAACAAACGCCTGGAAGTTGTCATCACGGGCAACAAAGTCAGTCTCGGAGTTCACTTCTACCAGAACACCGTAGCTGCCATCTTCGGCAACTTTTGCGGCAACAACGCCGTCAGCTGCGGTACGACCAGCTTTCTTGGCCGCTTTCAGGCCGGAGGCCTTACGCAGATCTTCAATCGCTTTTTCGATATCACCATCGGCCTCGGTCAGTGCTTTTTTGCACTCCATCATCGGCAGGCCGGTACGCTCGCGCAGTTCTTTTACCATTGACGCGGTAATCGCCATGATTCAATCCTCGGGTTCAGATTCAAATTCTTTGATGGATTTGAAAAAAAGGGGCCGGATAAGTGGCCCCTTTTCCCTGCAGCGTAACCCATTCGTGTTACACCGCCAGTAGCCTGCGGCTAGGATTCCGTGATCAGGAATCAGCTGCAGCCTGATCGTCGTTCGCTTCTACGTATTCGCTCTGAGCAGCACCACCGGCTTCGGCAGCACCAGCTACTACAGCGTCAGCCACCGCAGTGGTGTACAGCTTGATAGCGCGAATCGCGTCATCGTTGCCGGGGATTACGTAGTCAACACCTTCCGGGCTGCTGTTGGTATCAACGATACCAATTACCGGGATACCCAGCTTGTTCGCTTCCTGGATGGCGATGCGCTCGTGTTCAACGTCGATCACGAACAGCGCGTCGGGCAGGCCGCCCATGTCCTTGATACCACCGATGGAGCGCTCGAGCTTCTCCATGGTACGGGTACGCATCAGGGCTTCTTTCTTGGTCAGCTTCTCGAAGGTACCGTCCTGAGACTGGGCTTCGAGATCGCGGTAACGCTTGATGGAAGCGCGGATGGTTTTGTAGTTGGTGAGCATACCACCCAGCCAGCGGTTGCTGACGTAAGGCTGACCTGCACGCTCGGCCTGTTCCTTGATGGACTTCTGCGCAGCGCGCTTGGTACCAACAAACAGAACTTTCTTCTTCTGCGCAGCCATGCCTTTGATGATTTGCAGGGCTTCGTTGAAGGCCGGAACAGTGTGCTCCAGGTTGATGATATGAATCTTGTTGCGGGCACCAAAGATGAATTGACCCATCTTGGGGTTCCAGTAGCGAGTCTGGTGACCAAAGTGGACACCAGCCTGCAGCATATCGCGCATGCTGACTTGCGGCATAATAAACCTCAGTTATCACATGGAATCGGCGAGCCTTAATAATGTCGACCGATTCCCGGGTTACATCCTCCATACCCCCCATTCACCAATCCCCACCATCATAAATATGACCATGAAGACACCCAGGCGAATGTGCCGGTAGTATGTGCGGCGTTTGTTCAGAGCAAAGGGAAAACCCCGCCCCGTTGATTGGTTTCACCCTGGGCACTGCCCAAAGCGGCGCGCTTTATACCATATTCCCGGAGAGGCTGGAAGTGTGACGAGCACCCAAATACGCCTACTACCACGCCTTTATGACCTGGAGCCCTTCCCGCACAGAGCCGCAAGTTGTCGCACAGAGCCGCAAGCGATCAACGGAATCGGACAAGCGCCTTCGAATCCGGAGGTCTTTGCGACTATAACGTCCCCACGCCCGCTTGACGCCCGGAGAATGACACCAGCGGCTAGCCCAAAAAATACTGCGGCACGTACATTAATGCCGGGACGCGGCAATTCCGCTACAATACCGCGCCGCACGGGGCCGCCGACGCGTTCGGCGCGCACCAAATGTGCCCATAAATGCTCAGAATTTCCGGGAAAATCCATGACCAACGCTGTAAAGACTCCTGAACAGATCGCCAAAATGCGCACCGCCGGCCGCCTGGCTGCAGAGGTGCTGGAAATGATCGGCGAGTATGTGGTCCCCGGGGTCACGACCGAGGAGCTCGACAGACGCTGTCACGAGTACATCGTTGATGTGCAGAAGGCCATCCCCGCCTGCCTCGGCTATCGCGGCTTCCCCAAATCCATTTGCACCTCGGTCAATGAGGTGATCTGCCACGGCATTCCCTCCGAATCCAAGGTGCTGAAGAAAGGCGACATCATCAATATCGATGTGACAGTCATCAAGGATGGCTGGTATGGCGACACCTCCAAGATGTACTTTGTCGGCAAACCTGTTCCCCATGCAGAACGCCTGGTCAAAGTGACCCAGGAGTGCCTGTACAAGGCCATCGAGATCGTCCGCCCCGGTACCACCCTCGGAGATATCGGCCACGTGATCCAGCAACACGCGGAAAAGAACTACTACTCCGTGGTCAAGGATTTTTGCGGCCACGGCATCGGCGACGTGTTTCACGAGGACCCCCAGATTCTGCACTACGGCAAGCCGGGTACCGGGCAGGTGCTGGAAGAAGGCATGACCTTTACCATCGAGCCCATGATCAACGCCGGCAAACCCGGCAGTAAGGTACTGCGGGACGGCTGGACCGCCGTCACCGTCGACCGCCGTCTGTCCGCCCAGTGGGAACACACCATGGCCGTGACTGCGGATGGTGTCGAAATCCTGACCGCGCGCAAGGAAGAGTCGTTTTAAGTCGAGCCTGGACAAAGCGCTTTACCCCCAGACTCGCACTGCGATCAGCACAATCGCGTGAACATGGCCTCTAGCGGCCAGGGAAGGAACAACCGGACCGGGCATTCCCCGGTGCCGAACCGGAATCTACACAGATGAATTCCATGCAGCTGGCCCACATCCCGCACTTTCAGAAGCCTCTATTCTTCTTCGATCAGTCGCGCTTCCGGCGCGATCTGAACGAGGGCAAGCGCCCTACTCTGGAAATTTTCAAGGACGCCGTGGGCGCTGCCGACACCCATATGGCGCGCCGCTTTCGCGAGGGCGAAGACGTCCGCACCCTGGTGTACGAGCGCGCCCTGTTTGTGGACTGCCTGCTCCACTATGCCTGGCATCAGTTCCAGTGGCCCGACAACATCAGCCTGCTCGCCGTCGGCGGTTATGGACGGGGGGAATTGCACCCCAAGTCGGATATCGACCTGCTGATACTTAGCGAGGACAAGCCGAACGCAGCCACAGTGGACAATATCGAGCGGCTGGTCGCCTTCCTGTGGGACCTGAAGCTGGATATCGGCCACTCCGTGCGTACCATCGACCACTGCATGGAGTTGGCGGCCGAGGACATTACCGTTGCCACCAACCTGCTCGAATGCCGCACGGTGGTCGGCAATCCGGCCCTGTGCGAAGCCCTCAACGAGCGTATGACCCCGGAGAAGATCTGGGCGGCCGATGCCTTCTTCAGCGCCAAGTACAGCGAGCAGCAAGCCCGTCACAGCAAACAGCAGGGTGCTGAGTACAACCTGGAACCCAACATCAAAAACGCCCCTGGCGGTCTGCGCGATATCCAGACCATCAACTGGGTCGCCAAGCGCTACTTTCAGGTGCGCACCCTCAAGCAGCTACAGGGGAAGGGTTTCTTTACCGAGGAAGAGTTCGCCATCCTGCAATCCGGTGAGGATTTCCTGTGGCGGGTGCGCTACGGCCTGCACTTGCTGGCCGGCCGCCCTGAAGAGCGACTGCTGTTCGATTACCAGCGCGAGCTGGCGCGGGAGTTCGGCTACAAAGACAACGACACCCACCTGGCGGTCGAGCAGTTCATGCACACCTATTATCGGATCGTGATGGCGCTGCGCGAGCTGAATGATGTGCTGCTGCAGTTCCTGGATGAAGTGATCCTGCAACGGGGCAAACACCTGCCGGTCACCCCAATCAATGAACGCTTCCAGCTGCGCGGCAACACCATCGAGGCCGCGGTCACCCGCACCTTCATTGAGCACCCGCCGGCCCTGCTGGAAATCTTCGTGCTGATGGCCAATAACCCGGAAATCCACGGTGTCCGGGCTTCCACCATCCGCCTGATTCGCGAACATCGCCACCTGATCGACGATGAGTTCCGCGCAGACCCGGCCAACACCCGGCTGTTCATGCAACTGCTGCGCAGCCCGCGCGGGCTTTCCACCCAGCTCACCCGCATGACCCGCTACGGCATTCTCGGTCGCTACTTGCCCGAGTTCGGCCGCGTCACCGGGCAGATGCAGCACGACCTGTTCCATATCTATACCGTGGACGCCCATACCCTGCAGGTGGTTCGCAATATGCGCAGCTTCCGCGGCGAAGACGCCTGGGAGAAGTTCCCGCTCGCAGCCGAGATTCTGTCACGCATGCGCAAACCCGAACTGCTGTATATCGGTGGCCTGTATCACGATATCGCCAAGGGGCGCGGCGGCGATCACTCCAAACTCGGGGTCGCTGATGCGGATGCCTTCTGTCGTCGCCACGGTCTCTCAGCCCGGGATCGCCGACTGGTGTGCTGGCTGGTGGAAAAACACCTGCTGATGAGCGCGGTTTCGCAAAAACAGGATATTTCCGATCCGGAGGTGGTACACGCCTTCGCCGCGGAAGTGGGCGACCGCGAACACCTGGATTACCTGTACGCACTGACCGTGGCAGACATCAATGCCACCAACCCGGACCTGTGGAACAGCTGGCGCGCCAGCCTGATGCGCCAGCTCTACCAGCACACCCAGCGCGCCCTGCGCCGGGGGCTGGAAAACCCCATCGACCGCGATGAAATCTACGAGGAAACCCAGGCACAGGCGCGCAATATGCTGCGCGCCATGGGGCTGCCAAGCAATGTAGTGGAAGATATCTGGTCGGAAATGGGTGAGGACTACTTTGTGCGCGAGAGCGCCGACAGCATCACCTGGCACACCGCCGCCATTTACCAGCTACAAAAGGACCCTGAACGGGACGCCGACAGCGATACCGTGGTGCTTACCCGCAATTCCGGCCCGGGCGAGCACGACGGCGCAACCGAGGTATTCATTTACACCCCGGACCGCCCGAATGTGTTCGCTGCCGTGGTGACCGGCCTCGACATGCTCAACCTGAACATCCACGACGCACGCCTGTACAGTTCCGCTGGCGGCTACACCCTGGATACCTTTTACGTGCTGGACGAGTCCGGCCAACCGCTGCTGGACGAGCCCCACCGCCTGGAGCAGATCCGCAACACCCTGCAGCAGGAACTGAAGCTGGTGGAGGACTACTCCAAGGTGATCCAGCGCCGCACACCGCGCCGCCTCAAGATGTTCCACCTGCCCAGCCAGGCCCACATTTCCACCGAACCAGAAGACACTTACAGCACCCTGGAAATCACCAGTGCCGACCGCCCCGGCCTGCTGGCCCGTATCGCGCGCATTTTCATCACCCACGATCTGCGCCTGCACAACGCCAAGATTTCTACCCTGGGGGAGCGCGTCGAAGATATCTTTCATATCACCGACGCCGACGACAAACCGCTGGACGACCAGCAACTGATCGAAACATTGGAACAGGCCATCTGCCAGGAGCTGGACGCCCACCAGGCGACACTGCCCCCGCAGCCATGACCGGGTAATGGCACCAGACTCCCAGAATAAACAGCCAGGCAAACAGAACAATCATGAACCCTAACTTGCAACAGCTGCAGCCCTACCCTTTCGCCAAGCTCGCCAAACTGAAAGCGGGCGTGGAAGCCCCCGGGGAGCTTGCGCATATTGCGCTGTCGATTGGCGAACCCAAACACACACCACCGGCGTTTGTACGGGACGAACTGATCGACAACCTCGACAAGCTGGCCGCTTATCCGGTAACCAAAGGGCTGGATCCACTGCGCGAAACTATCGCCCGCTGGCTGTGCGAGCGCTTCCAGCTGGATACCCTGAACGCAGACTCCCAGGTAATCCCGGTGAACGGTACCCGCGAGGCGCTGTTCGCTTTCGCCCAGGCCGTGGTATCCCCAGGTTCCAAGGTCCTGATGCCCAACCCCTTCTACCAGATTTACGAAGGGGCAGCTTTCCTCGCCGGCGCCGAACCCCACTTTATCAATTGCCGGGTCGAGACCGGATTCAAGCCGGACTTCGACGCGGTATCCGAATCCGTGTGGCAGCAGTGCGACCTGCTCTACCTGTGCACCCCGGGCAACCCCACCGGTGCGCTGCTGGATATCGATGACCTCAAGAAGTTGATTGCACTGGCAGACAAATACGACTTCACCATTGCTTCCGACGAGTGCTATTCCGAGCTGTACTTTGACGAAGATAATCCGCCGGTGGGCCTGCTACAGGCGTGTGCGGAACTGGGCCGCAACGATTACCGCCGCTGCGTGGTGTTCCACAGCCTGTCGAAGCGCTCCAACCTCCCCGGCCTGCGCTCCGGGTTTGTCGCCGGCGATGGGGAGATCCTGGAAAAATTCCTGCTCTATCGCACCTACCACGGCTGCGCCATGCCCGTGCCCACCCAGTACGCGTCTATTGCCGCCTGGCAGGACGAACAGCACGTAAAAGAGAACCGCGCGCTGTACCGACAGAAGTTTGATGCAGTACTGGATATTCTCGATGGCTGCCTGGATGTACAGAAACCAGAAGCCAGCTTCTACCTTTGGCCGCGAGTCGGCGACGGCGAAACCTTCGCCCGCGAGCTGTTCCGCCAGCAACATATCACCGTGCTTCCCGGCGCCTACCTCGCCCGCGAAGCCAACGGCGTCAATCCCGGTGCGGAATATGTCCGTATGGCCCTGGTCGCCACCCTGGATGAATGCATCGAAGGGGCAAAACGCATCAAGCAGTTCTGCCGATAAGCGTACGCTGTAAACGAATCGACAATGACCGCAAAGAACCTATTGAAAAAAGAGCGCGTGGAATATGTGCTCAACCGGCTGGAAGAGCTCTATCCGGAAACGCCGGTCCCGCTGGACCACTTTGACGCCTACTCCCTGCTGGTGGCGGTGCTGCTGTCGGCACAGTGCACCGATGAGCGGGTCAACCAGATCACGCCCGGCCTGTGGGCACTGGCGGACAATCCGTACGATATGGCGAAGGTCCCGGTGGAAAAAATCCGCGAGGTCATCCGCCCCTGTGGCCTTTCTCCACAAAAATCGAAAGCGATTCAGAAGCTTTCGGAAATTCTGGTCAACGAATACCACGGCCAGGTCCCGGAAAATATGGCAGCACTGGAAACCTTACCCGGTGTGGGCCACAAAACCGCAAGCGTGGTGATGGCGCAGGCCTTCGGCCATCCCGCTTTTCCGGTGGACACCCACATCCACCGCCTGGCCCAGCGCTGGGGTCTAACTTCGGGTAAAAACGTGGTGCAGACAGAAAACGACCTGAAGCGTCTGTTCCCAAAAGAAAAGTGGAACAAGTTGCACCTGCAGATCATTTTCTACGGCCGGGAGTTCTGCTCTGCCCGCGGTTGCGATGGCACTGTCTGCGAGATCTGTACCACCTGCTATCCCGCACGCAAGCACCCGAAAAAAATCAACAAAGCCTGAACACGGTTTCAGGATATTGAGCACTGATACAGGAAATTCCATGATTACGCTTTACGGCATCAAGAATTGCGACACCGTAAAAAAAGCCCGCAAGTGGCTTGAGCAAAACGATGTGGCGTACCGCTTTCACGACTTCCGCGAAGACGGCATGAGCGATGTTCCCCTCACCCAATGGCTACAGGAATTCGGCTGGGAGCAGGTATTGAATCGACGCTCCACCAGTTGGCGCGCGCTGAGCGACGCGCAAAAATCGGAAATGGACACCGGCAGCGCCGAGTCACTGGCCAGCGAAACTCCCACCCTAATCAAACGTCCGGTAATGACCAAAGGCGATAACACCCTGTTTGGCTTCAAGGCCGATAGCTACGCCAGCTTCGTCAAGTAACGCACGCGAAGCAACCGAGTTACCGCACATCAAACCATTTGAAAAAATTCAGACTCAGGAAAAGGAAACCATCATGAGCAACGTATACAGCATCGGCTTCGGCGTCGGCACCTGCAACAGCAAGGGCGAATGGCTCGAAGTCTACTTCCCGCAACCCCTGCTGAACCCGGCAGACGAAGTTGCCAGCGCGGTGACCGGCACCCTGAATATTGAGGACGGCAATGTTGCTGTCGCGCTGGAGCAGGCGCAGCTGCAGCCGCTTGCAGACCAGCTGGAAAACGCAGGCGCCAACGAGCAGGCGGAGATTCTGCGCCAGTTCGCCGGCAGCCAGCGTCCGCTGGTGGCCGTGGTCCTGCATAGCGACGATGCACCGCAGTCTGTTCCGGAGTCTTACCTGAAACTGCACCTGCTGTCACACCGTCTGGTAAAGCCCCACGGCACCAAGCTGGACGGCATTTTTGGCCAGCTGGCAAACGTTGCCTGGACCAACCAGGGCGCGATCGATCTCGAAGAGCTTCCCCAGCGCCAACTGGAAGCGCGCCTGAAAGGCGAGCTGCTGGAAGTTTCCTGCGTGGATAAATTCCCGAAAATGACCAATTACGTGGTACCGAAAGGCGTACGTATTGCACACACTGCCCGTGTGCGTCTCGGCGCATACCTGGGCGAAGGCACCACCATCATGCACGAAGGGTTTGTAAACTTTAACGCGGGCACTGAAGGCCCGGGCATGATCGAAGGCCGTATTTCTGCGGGTGTATTCGTTGGCGCTGGCTCTGACCTGGGCGGCGGTAGCTCTACCATGGGCACCCTGTCCGGTGGTGGCAACATCGTGATCGCGCTCGGCGACGGCTGCCTACTGGGTGCAAACTCCGGTACCGGTATCCCTCTGGGCGACCGCTGCACTGTGGAATCCGGCCTGTACATCACCGCGGGCACCAAGGTTGCCGTGCTGGATGACAAGGGTGAAGTTGCCGAATCCGTCAAAGCCCGCGACCTCGCGAACAAATCCGACCTGCTGTTCCGTCGCAACTCCAGCACCGGTGCGGTTGAGTGTTTGACCAACAAAAGTGCAGTTGAGCTGAATGCGGAACTGCATAGCAACTAATGTTGCGAGTAGCTACCGGGTCCACCTGATCGTATCCCGGTGGCGGCAAAGCACCTGGTGGAATATTTCGGAATCGCTGTATATACATCCCTGTACGCTCCGGCGGTGCCATCCCTGGCACCGACGGTTCCGAAATATTCCACCAGGTACTTTGCCTTCAACCATATTCATGTGCTTCGCCCGGAGTAATGGGTAACTCCATCTAGCTCCGATGAAACTCTGTACGTAGATACGAAGGCCCAGCTGGCGGGGACTCCTTGCGAGACCTTCCTCGAGAGGGACCTCGCGGAAGAGCCCCCATGGATGGGTTAACGGGGGGGCGCCTAGCTCGTGTCTCGCGAGAAGCCACCGCCAGCCAGACCGCCACATAACAGGACTAGTGCTCCCCAAAACCAGGGAGCCGGTAAAAACTCCCATGACTCCAACTGTAAAACTTACCTGCGACCTGATCAGCAAAAAATCCGTAACCCCAGAAGATGCTGGGTGTATGGAACTAATGCTCGAACGCCTGGAAAAAATCGGCTTCAAAACCGAGCACCTGCGCTTCGGTGATACCGATAATTTCTGGTCGGTACGCGGCGAAGAGGGCCCTCTGTTCGCCTTTGCCGGCCACACCGACGTCGTGCCCACAGGTCCCGAAGAAAACTGGCAGTACCCGCCATTTGAGCCACAAGTCGTCGACGGTATGCTCTACGGCCGCGGTGCCGCGGATATGAAAGGCTCCCTCGCCGCCATGGTTGTGGCTTGCGAAGAATTTGTCGCCGCCCACCCCGACCACAAAGGTCGTATCGCCCTGCTGATCACAAGCGACGAAGAAGGTCCGGCAAAACACGGCACCGTAAAAGTGGTCGAATGGCTGGAAGAACGGGGAGAAAAAATCGACTGGTGCCTGGTGGGTGAACCTTCGAGCACCACCCTCGCCGGCGACGTCATCAAGAACGGCCGCCGCGGCTCACTGGGCCTGGAGCTTACCGTATTCGGCATCCAGGGCCATGTTGCCTACCCGCACCTGGCAGAAAACCCGGTACACAAACTGGCACCGGCACTGGCCGAGCTGGCCGCCGAGGAATGGGACCAGGGCAATGATTTCTTCCCTGCCACCAGCTTTCAGGTTTCCAACATCAACGGCGGCACCGGAGCCACCAATGTGATTCCCGGCGATGTGAAAGTCGTATGTAACTGGCGCTTTTCCACCGAGACCACTGCGGAACAACTGGAGAACCGCGCCCGAGCGATTTTCGACAAGCACGGCCTGAAGTACGAAGCCAACTTCAACCTGTCCGGCCAGCCCTTCCTCACCGCCGAAGGGCCTCTGGTGGAATCCGCACAGGCCGCCATTCGCAAGATCACCGGCCGCGAAACCGAACTGTCCACTGCCGGCGGCACTTCCGATGGCCGCTTTATCGCCCCGACGGGCGCACAGGTCGTGGAACTGGGCCCCGTAAACGCCACCATCCACAAGGTGGATGAGTGCGTGAAAGCTGATGATCTCGATCTGGTAAAGGACATGTACCGGGAAATCCTCGTGGGCCTATTAGCGCGCTAAGAAAATATAGCGAGCTCTTGGAAAACAAAAAACGCGGCCATTGGCCGCGTTTTTTTACTTTCCCTTCACGGGAATCAGTGCAGTCTGCCGTGGCGGGCGACGGGCACCTCGGGCTCGGGTTCATCGAAACCATGTGCCATTACGAAGTAATACAGCACTTGCTCCTGACCATCGGCCTCCGCCATCAGGTCGAAAATCACCTCTTCCTTTTCTCCTCGCGTCATACGCACCGAGCTAACCAGGTCCGGCTCGATAAAGACCTCCCCGATCAGACGCTTGCCCCGCACCAGTTGTACCAGCAGCGTATTGGCATTTTCCTGGGTGAAACGCCAGTGGAAGTCATCATCGTCGTACAGGATGGAATCCGGTGTGCCGGTGCGTAGGATGCAGTTGCAGTGATCGGCCAGCCAGGGCCAGAAATCCTGCAGTGTCAGAGAGTCTGCGTGCGGCATAGGTGATCAGTCCTCTAGCCGGGCGACACTTTCAGCCCCGCCTTCCAGACCGAACTCTTCCGCAATTTGCTCGCACCAGTCGTTGAGGCGCGCGCAGGTCATTTCTTCCTGCTGGTCTTCGTCGATGGCCAAGCCGACAAAAATATTCTGTCCCGCGACCTCCGCCTTCGAAGCTTCAAATTCATAGCCTGCGGTCGGCCAGTGACCGATGATGGCCGCCCCGTTGGCGACAATCACGTCGTGCAGCATGCCCATGGCGTCGAGGAAGTAATCCCCGTAACCAAACTGGTCACCGAGGCCAAACAGGGCCACGGTTTTGCCGGAAAAGTCGATTTCCTGGACATCTTCCCAGAAATCTTCCCAATCGGACTGGATCTGGCCAAAGTCCCAGGTGGGAATCCCGAAAATCAACTGATCATAGTCCCCGATCTCGACCTGGGTAACATCGGCAATATCGTGGATATCCACACGCTCTTCCCCCAGCCGCGCGGCAATACGCTGGGCGATACTTTCGGTGTTACCTTCATCACTACCGTAAAACAGGCCGATCTTGCTCACTGTCTCTCCTCAAATACCAGATACTGCCCCGCCCTTCACTACCCCGACTCCACACCAGTGGCGGAATGACGAGTAGATTGCCGGGACTTCAACGGACCGGGTCGGGGCGGGCATTCTCCCAACAAAGGGCAGGTACGGCAAGGAGCAGAGCGACAACGCAACAGCTCAGGAATAGTCAGTGCATAGGCCAAAGAGCATATAAAAAAGCCCCCGGATATGGCGGGGGCGTAAGAGGATGGTCTGCCGGCGGTTGGGGTGGGAGCCGGCAGCCCGGGGTGAGTGACTGATTCAGAGGAAAGCGCGTGGCCCCATCATATGGTGACCCGCGAGCCATATTAGCCTTCGTCTTTCTTCCAGCGCTGCATGCGCTTCTCGTGACGCTCCATGCGCTCGGCCTTCATTTCCGCCAGTTTGGCCTTCTGCTCATCGGTAAGGATGGATTCGAACTGGACCTGTTTCTCATGCATGCGCTGCATCTTTTGTACTTCCAGTTTGCCCAGCTCGGCTCCCAGACTGTCCAGGGTCGCCTGGTCGGCGCCGGATTCAATAGCCTCGCGCAGCTGTTTGCGCAGTGTATGCCATTCCTCGCGTTGCGCCTTGCGCGCGTCTTTACCCGCTTCGCGATTGGCCTTCAGTTGCGCCTTCTGGCCTTCGGTCAGGTCAAGCTTCTCTGCCAGATGCTCAAACATGCGTTCTTTGTGGTGACCTCCGTGGTGTCCCTTGTGCCCGCGATGTCCCTGGTCTTCATCCGGGAACGCCAGAACCATGCCCGAGGTGGTCAGTGCGCTGCCCAGTACCAGGCTACCTGCAAGTGCTTTCCATTTATTCATAGGTTCATCCTCAAGTGATGCTGGTTGGTGATACCGGTCGGCGACAACCGTTGTCTGGTGATTCCCGAGTCGGTAGATGCATACTAGGCTCAGCCAGTGTAAACAGGGGATAACTGCGGTAAACATTTGTTAAGAACGGTAAAACACGCAATACCTTCCCGCATGGGCGGTTACCGCTGGGCATATAATCCCTTCACACATAGTTGATTGCACAATAGAGATTAAACGGGACATTCGAGATTCATGAGCCATATCCTGCTGGTCGACGACGACACCGAACTGACAGAGCTGCTGGAAGAGTTTCTTGTGGGAGAGGGGTTTGCAGTAACTGTCGCTAACGATGGAGGCCGCGGCCTGGAGCTGGCTCGCAGCCAGCCATTCGATGCGCTGGTACTGGATGTCATGTTGCCGGTACACAATGGTTTCGACGTTCTGCGCAAATTGCGCGAGGACGCCAGCAACCCGGGACATTCACTGCCGGTAGTGATGCTGACGGCCAAGGGCGACACCGTGGACCGTATTGTAGGCCTCGAAATGGGCGCCGACGACTACCTCCCCAAACCCTGCAACCCGCGGGAGCTGGCCGCCCGCCTAAGGGCCATACTGCGTCGCGGACGCTCGGAAGTAGAGACCGGTGACGACAACCTTACCAGTGGCCCCCTGCGCCTGCTGCCCCGGGAGCACCAGTGCTTCTGGGCAGACCAGGGCGTCAACCTGACCGGCGCCGAATTCTCGGTGCTCAAGGTGCTCGTGGAAAATGCCGGCGAAGTGGTCAGTAAGGAAGTCCTCACGGAGAAAGCCCTCGGCCGCAAACTGATGCCCTACGACCGCTCCATTGATGTCCATGTAAGCAATATCCGCAAGAAACTTGCAGAACAGGGGGCGAGCCGCGAGCTGATCATCAATATCCGCGGCGCCGGGTATATGCTCACCGGCAGCCAGGGGTAATCGCCATGAGCAGTCTTTTCGGCCGGATGTTTTTCGGCGCCTGGCTCACGGCGGTGATCATGGTACTGGCCGCGGTATACATCACCCATATCCGCGAGTTTGGCGACCCGGCCCAGAAAGATCGCTGGGAAGGCCCCGAGCTATTCCGCGAAATCACCCACAACCTGCGCATGACCCGCCGGCACGGTATCGAGCACTTCCGCCACTGGCTGGAACGCCAGCCCGCCGATGTGCAGAAACGGATCTTTGCCATCGACCGCGATGGCAATGAGATACTCGCGCGTACCGTCCCCCAGTCCATGGCACCGCTGCTTGCCGCACTCAGCTACCGCAATCGCGAGGCCCGGGGGCTGGTCGACAAAAAGCCCAGCGTGGCATTCTTCGTCCCGCGGCGCGGCGGTGAAAGCCTGAGCGTGGTATTTGTTGCGGGTAAAAGTAAGGAAGAGCTGTTGTTGCGCTTTGTATTGCGCAGCTTCTGGCCGATTCTGGTGCTCGCCACACTCGCTTCCGGCCTCGCCTGTTACTGGCTGGCGCGCTACCTGAGCAAACCGCTGGACAACCTGCGCACCGCCACCCGGCGGGTTGCCGCAGGCGACCTCAGCTATCGGGTAACCCCCACCCTGCGCGGGCACAGCCGCGAGCTGGGGGAACTGGCGGCGGATTTTGACTCCATGACCGCACAGGTCCAGGAATCCATGGCCGAACAGCGACGCCTGATCAAGGATGTCTCCCACGAACTGCGCTCCCCCCTGGCCCGCCTGCAGGTGGCTCTGGGCATTGCCCGCCAGAAAAATGTGCAGGCGCTGGACCCGGAGCTGGATAAAATCGGCAAGGCCGCCGACTACCTCGAAGATATCATTGCGGACATCTTGTCCCTGCCGGTAAGCGGCAACGATGAGCGACCTCTGGATGATGTGGTGGAAATCAACAGCCTGCTGGCGGCACTGCGCGACGACCTGAAAGACGAGGCAGCAAGCAAGCAGGTGCGCTTCGATATCCGCAGCGACGATCGCGAGTTGCTGGTAGCCACACGCGGAAGCTCGCTCACCGCCGCACTGGAAAACATCCTGCGCAACGCGATCAAGTACAGCCCCGCTGGCAGCCAGGTGGCAGTGGATATCGGGCACAGCGGCGACCAGTGCCAGATACAGGTAACCGACTCAGGCAACGGCGTGCCGGAATCAGAACTGCAGGCCATCTTCCGCCCCTTCTATCGCACCGATGAGGCCCGCAGCCGGGAGAGCGGTGGCTTTGGACTCGGGCTCGCCATCGCGCAGCGCACGGTGGCACAGCACAATGGCAGTATCGAAGCCTTCAATGTAGCGGGTGCGGGCCTTGCCATTCGCATCAAGTTGCCCTGTGTTGATGCGAATTTTTAATTGATCAGCTAATCGAGAGCGGCAGCGAAAAACGCGCAACAAAATTCTCCATGTCGGGGTAACTGGCGAACCTCTGCGCCAGCCAGTACACTTTCAAGCCAACAGCTGTACCAAAAGTAACCCCGCCTCCGCGGGGGTGCGACAACGACAACCACCTGCTAACGCCGTCTCCAGACAGGCTTGCGGGAAATCGATCGGGGGATAGCGCATGCGCTGGATACTCTACATTCTGATTTTTCTGGCCCTGCTGGTGCTCGCAGGCTTCCTGTTCCCGCGCGTGGCGACGACCGAGCGCAGTGTGTATATCGCCGAGCCACCGGCAGTGGTCTTTCCCTACTTGAACAACTTTCGCAACTTCAACAAGTGGTCGCCCTGGTATCAGATAGACCCGGAGACCGAGTACACCTACGAGGGCTTTCCGGAAGGCAACGGTGCGGTCATGAAGTGGACCAGTGAAAACCCCAACGTGGGCACTGGCTCACAGACCATTACCGCCAGCGAGCCCTACTCGCGGATCGCCACCGCTCTGGATTTCGGGCCACAGGGCAAAGCCAAGGCCGAATTCAGACTGCAGCCGCAGGGGAGCGGCACCAATGTGACCTGGACGTTTGCTTCGGAGATGGGCGGCAGCCCCATCGCCCGCTGGATGGGGTTACTGGTTTCGAGAATGGTTGGAAAATCCTACGAAGACGGCCTGCAGAAACTCAAAACCCTGGTGGAATCCGAAAGTGCCGGACAGGGAACGAGCGACGCCCCATCAGCAGCGCCCACGCCCACAGAGCCAGGTACACTGGAGCCCGAGAATGTCGACCCCGGTATGGAAAACCAGATTATTGAGGGTGACGAAATTGAAGAGCCAGATACCGATGGCGATGCGCTGGAGGAATTTGAGGAAGAGCAACCATAAGCTGCAATAGACAACCACTCGCGCACAAAAAAGGCAGCCACTGGCTGCCTTTTTCGTTTCTGCTTTAGGTCAACGAGACCCGCCGCGCCCTACCCGCGACGAGAGGGTTTGGCGCCGCCTTTTCTCGGTGCCGAGCGACCGCGGGTATCTTCTTTCGCGCCTTTTGCGCGGGAATCCCTGCCTTTGGCGTCCTTGGGCGCCGCACTCTTGACCGGAGTGCGCCCGCCCGGAGATGCCGTGGACTTGCGCAGCTTGCGGCGCTGACGCTGCAGGGTTTCTTTTTCAGCCTGCGTCAGTGGTCGCTGGCCCAGCTTCGGCAGCCCGGCAGTAATGCACAGGTCGTCGATTTCTTTGGGTTCCATCTCGATCCACTGGCCAACCCGCACGTGGGACGGGATAAACACACTGCCGTAACGCACACGCTTGAGTCGGCTGACCCGCACGCCCTGTGATTCCCACAGGCGACGCACCTCGCGGTTGCGCCCTTCCATCACCACACAGTAGAACCAGCGGTTGGTACCTTCGCCGCCACTCTCTACGATATCGGTAAAACGCGCCTGTCCATCATCCAGCAATACACCGCTGGTAAGGCGCTTTTTCATATCGTCGTCTACCTGGCCCTGGATACGTACCAGGTACTCACGGTCGATGACCGATGATGGATGCATCAACTTATTCGCCAGTTCACCGCTGTTGGTAAACAACAGCAGACCGCTGGTGTTGAAGTCCAGACGCCCCACGGAAATCCAGCGGCCGCTTTTCAGGCGCGGCAACCGGTCGTAAACAGTGGGACGACCTTCCGGGTCGTGGCGTGAGCAGATTTCCCCGATGGGTTTGTTGTACAGGATCACCCGCAGGCGGTTGTCTTCACCGCCAGACAGGCGTTTACCGTCAAATTCGATCTGGTCTTCTTCGGTTACCCGCTCACCCAGGCCGGCCACTTCACCGTTCACCGTGACACGGCCAGCCTCAATGGCGCGTTCCATTTCCCGGCGCGAACCCATGCCCGCACGGGCCAATACTTTTTGCAGTTTTTCGCCCGCTGGCGCCGCGTCATTACTCATGAATTGAGGTTTTCCGGGGATTTGTGTTCGTCTTCATTGGTTGTTTCCTCCTGGGGCTCTTCCCGAGCTGCCGGTGATTCTTCTGGGCCGTCGGCAGAATCCGACGACTCCTCGTCCGAAGCGGACTGAATGTCTTCCGCTTCTTCCGCTTCTTCCGCTTCTTCCGCTTCTTCCGCTTCTTCCGCTTCTTCCGCTTCTTCCGCTTCTTCCGCTTCTACAGCGTAGTCTTCGGTCGCGGTTTGTTCGGTACTTTCGGCTTCGGCTTCGGCTTCGGCTTCGGCTTCGGCTTCGGCTTCGGCTTCGGCTTCGGCTTCGGCTTCGGCTTCGGCTTCGGCTTCGGCTTCGGCAGTAGTGTTGTCAGCAACGTCTTCGTCTGCATCAACTGCAGACACCGCTGGCGCGTCATTATCCGCGCCGCTTTCCGCATCGGCGCCGGCCTCATTATCTGCCTGTGACGGCGCACCGCCCTCACCTAGATCCAGCGCTGCGTTGAGGCTTTCGATATCCCGGATCTCGGCCAGGGTTGGCAGATCATCCAGGCTCTTTAGATTGAAATAGTCGAGGAACTCACGAGTGGTTGCGTAAAGCGCCGGTTTTCCCGGCACATCGCGATGCCCCACCACCTTGATCCAGCCGCGCTCGGACAGGCTTTTCACAATATGCGAGCTCACTGCAACCCCGCGAATCTCCTCGATATCACCGCGGGTGATCGGCTGGCGATAGGCAATAATGGCGAGGGTCTCGAGGGTGGCACGGGAGTATTTCTGCGGTTTCTCTTCCCACAACTTGTTCACCCAGGGCGCCAGATCTTCGGGCACCTGGAAGCGCCAGCCACTGGCGACCTGTTTCAGTTCAAAACCGCGCTCGCTACAGCTTTCCGCGATCTGTTCGAGGGCCTCGCGCAGAGCCGCTTTCTCGGGGCGTTCACCCTCATCGATCAGGGACAGCAGACGATCTTCCGACAGCGGCTGTGCCGCTGCCAGCAGAGCGCCTTCCACGATCCGGCGCAATAATTCCGGGGCAATACTCATTGAATGGCGTTCACTTGCTATCAGCTGAACAGCGACGGAGTTGTCGCCTCAGCATCGGGTTCTTGTTCGCTGTCGGGCTCGACGTCGCTCGCTTCCGCGATCGGTTCGCCCTGCACAGCCGGCGCATCGGCCGATTCAAAGCCTTCCTCGGCAATCTCTTCAGAAACCTGTTCTTCAGAAACACTTACCTCAGAAAAACTTACCTCAGAAAAACTTACCTCAGGAACATAGTCTTCGGAGTCCAACGCATCCGCTACGTCGCCGTCAGCGATTTCGCTCTCATCCTCGCCCTGCCCCTCATCAGAGGACTCTTCCACCTCGCCGCGGGCGCGCACGTGAATGGGACCGAAAGATTCGTTCTGCACCAGTTCCAGCAGTGACTCTTTGACCAGTTCCATCACCGCGAGGAAGGTGACAACCACTCCCAGGCGGCCCTCTTCGGCGCGGAACAGGCTGACAAAAGGCACAAACTGGCGGTGGCGGATTTTATCCAGCACCTGGGTCATGCGTTCACGGGTAGAGAGTTTTTCCTTCTCCACCTGGTGACTCTCGAACATGTCGGCGCGGCGCAGCACATCCGCCAGAGCAACCAGCACCTCTTTCAGGTCGACTTCCGGTTCCGGGCGCGTGAGCTTGCGATCCGGACCGGTTGCGCTGGCCTGGTGGATCTCGCGTCCCACACGGGGCAGCTCGTCCATGTCTTCCGCCGCAGTCTTGAAGCGCTCGTATTCCTGCAGGCGGCGAATCAACGCGGCGCGTGGATCTTCACCCTCTTCTTCCTCTGCTTCCGGCGGACGCGGCAGCAGCATGCGCGACTTGATCTCCGCCAGCATGGCAGCCATCACCAGGTATTCCGCCGCCAGCTCGAAGCGTATCGCGCTCATCATCTCTACATAGGCCATGTACTGGCGGGTGATGTCGGCGACATTGATCTCGAGAATATCGAGGTTCTGACGGCGGATCAGGTAGAGAAGCAGGTCCAGAGGGCCTTCGAAGGCCTCAAGAATGACTTCCAGTGCGTCCGGCGGGATATACAGGTCGCTGGGCAGGTCGGTAAATGCCTTGCCCTCAACCATGGCAAAAGGCATTTCCCCCTGACGGGGGCCGCTGCTGCCGGCCTGCTCACCGACGCCGGCAATCTCTGCAGTAGCGTCAGTCTCGGCATTCAAGGCTGCGTCCACTTCCGCCGCAGCAGCTTCGACCGCGTCCACGGGTGGCGCAGCGATCTCGGCGTCGGGATCGGCTACAGGGTGCTCCGCCCCGCCGGCTTCACCGGGGGCGACCGCGATCGCTTCTTCTATATCGTCACTGGACACACTGCAGTCCTTCGGCACAACCAAACGGGCGATTATACATCAGTGTCAGCCGAGAATTTCATCAATCGCACCACAGCCCTGGCGTACCAGAACCGCTTCATCTCCGGTCAGGTCTACCACGGTAGTGGCCTCGAGGCCGCAGAAACCGCCATCGATCACCAGCTCAACCTGATGCTCGAGGGTATCGCGAATGTCATAGGGGTCGGTGAGGGGCTGCTCCTCGCCGGGCATGATCAGACTGCAGCTCATCAGCGGCTCGCCCAGGGTGGAAATCAGGCTCTGCACGATGGCGTTATCCGGTACCCGCAGGCCAATGGTCTTGCGCTTGGGGTGCAATAGTCGGCGCGGCACCTCGGAAGTGGCCGGCATAATAAAGGTATACGGACCCGGTGTATGGTTCTTCAACAGGCGGAACATCTGATTATCCACCTTGGCGTAGCTGGCGAGCTCGGAGAGGTCCCGGCACATCAGGGTGAAATTGTGGTCCTTGTCCAGCTGGCGCAAGGCGCGGATCCGCTCAACAGCCAGCTTGTCGCCCAGCCGGCAGCCGATGGCGTAAGCGGAATCCGTAGGAAACACGATTACACCTCCGGAGGAGACAATATCCGCCGCCTGAGTGACCAGACGAGCCTGAGGATTTTCCGGATGTATCTGGAAGAACTGCGCCACTTTTACCCCCTGAAGACGTTTTATAAAAGACACAAGGCTACTGAATCTGATTGGCGCCAGTTTGCCACAGATTCCAGACCGGCTCGACGCCCGCTGGCAGGCGCACACAGCCCAGCGCCCGCCACGGCTGGTCGGGCTGATGGAAATCGCTGCCGAGAGAGGCAAGCAATGGTCCGCGTGGCTCCCCTGCGGGCACTGTCACCTGATCCAGCAAGCTGAGAATTTCGCGGGTCTGTACCGGGTTCTGCTGTCCGCACACCACTTCCACCGCATCTCCCGCGGCAGCGCAAAAGTCCGCCAGCAGGGCCCGCAGTTTGGTGCGAGTCAGTCCGTATTTGAGCGGGTGCGCCAGCACGGCGGCACCGCCGGCGCTGCGGATCGCAGAAATGGTTTCCGCCATATCCGGCCAGGGCACGGCGACATCACCGATCTTGCCTGCGCCCAGATAGCGCTTGAATGCTTTCCCGCTGTCACTGACATGTCCTGCCTCGACCATCCAGCGGGCAAAGTGCGGTCGCCCGATCACCCCCTCCCCTGCAAATGTCCGGGCACCGGCGAGCGCGCCCGCAAAACCGCGTTTTTCCAGTCGCTCGGCAATCTGCTGCGCCCGATCCCGGCGCAACTGGTCACGCAGCCGGATCGCCTGGACAAGTGCCGTGGCCCGTCGGTCTACATTCAGCCCGACGATGTGCACTACCCGCCGCCCCCAGAGGGCAGTCAGCTCAATGCCTGGCAACAGGGTCAGTCCCTGCGCACGCGCCTCCGCTTCCGCCTCATCAATTCCCGCAACGGTGTCGTGGTCTGTGAGCGCCAACAGTGTCACACCTGCAGATTTGGCCCTCGACACCAGCGCCGTAGGGCTTAAAATACCGTCAGACGCGGTACTGTGGCAGTGCAGGTCAATTTGACCAGATAGCGCTTGCTCAGTCAGCAAAGGACGACCAAGGGAATGTTCAGGGTCCATACTCTGTGTTCATTTTGGTTACCGCTGGTTTTTAAAACCGTGTTCTGGATAGTGCGCAATTTATAGAACAACCTTGTTGACTCCTCCGGGTATTCGAAATGTTCCCGGCCGCAATTTCAAGCGGGCCAGCATGGAAAGGAACTTTCCCGCCGGATTGCCGTCATATACCAGTGCAGCTTGAGCAAGCTGCCCCAGTACTTTGGCATTCGGCATCCCATGGCATGGCAAGATGACATGGCTCGACGCACCAGACCGGCTCACCGGTTTCAGGGATAAGGCCCCGCGAACGGGGATCCACTATCGCCACTGACAGCTGTACAGTCAGCCAGCGGGCATTATCACCGGAACAGACCATGACCGATAGTAATCACAGCAATCCAGCCTCTCAGGCAGGCACCGCCGCAGACCCGGCACAGGCCTCATTGCCGGCCGATACTGCCCAGCAAGCACCACAGAAAGAGAGCCTGCTGGCCAATCTGCTACTCAATATTGTCATCCCCACCGTGATCCTCACCAAGCTGTCCGGCGACAGCTGGCTGGGTACCAAGTGGGCAATTGTTGTCGCCCTGGCGTTCCCCCTCGGTTACGGCCTGCGCGACCTGTTGCGTTCCGGCAAGGTCAACTTCTTTTCTGCTCTCGGCATCACCAGTATCCTGCTGACCGGCAGCATGAGCCTGCTGGAGCTGGATGCGAAATATATCGCAATCAAGGAAGCAGCCATTCCCGGCCTGCTCGGCATCGCTACCATCGCCAGTCTCTATACTCGCTGGCCGCTGGTGCGCACACTGATCTACAACGATCGCATTCTCGACACCCACAAGATTGCCCGCACCTTGTCCTCCAACGGTAACGCGTCTGCTTTCGATCGCACGCTGCAACAAGCATCGTGGATGATTGCCGGCTCGTTTTTCCTGTCCTCCACATTGAATTACATCCTCGCCGAGGTACTCCTGAAGAGCCCTCCGGGCACCGAGGCGTTCAATGAGGAGCTGGGCAAGATGACCGCGCTTAGCTTTCCGGTAATAGCCCTTCCGGCAACCATTATCCTGATGCTGGTACTGGTATTCCTGTTTCGCCGCATCGGCAAACTGACCGGGCTCAAGCTGGAAGAAATTCTGGTGCAGCAGTGACCGCTGCGACACCATTAAAGGACAACAACATCGGGTAATGTCGAGCAGTAATCTGCGGCATAAAACCCGAATTTATAAAAACGGAACTCAGGAAACAGAAATTCATTATGTGGTACGCCATTATCAGCCAAGACGTCGAAAACAGCCTGCCCCTGCGTCAGTCTGCCCGCCCGCAACATATTGCGCGCCTGAACACGCTCAAGGACCAGGGACGTCTACTGATCGCCGGCCCCCACCCAGCCATCGACAGTGAAGACCCGGGTGAAGCCGGCTTTTCCGGCAGCCTCGTAGTTGCAGAATTTGCATCCCTCGAGGAAGCTAAAGCGTGGGCAGATGCCGACCCCTATGTGGAAGCCGGTGTTTACGCCGCGGTAACCGTAAAGCCCTACAAACTGGTTCTGCCCTGATCGGCAGAGCCGGATTGCAGACCATCAGTCACGATAAAAGTACATCAGTACCCGATTTGTTCCAGACCATGAAAAAGTTTTTGCACACCGTCGCCGCCGGCCTGATCGCACTCGGCGCCAGCCACAGCCAGGCCATCAGCTCTGAACGCTACATCACCGACGAGCTCCATGTTCCGATGCGCTCGGGCCAGGGTAATGAGTTCCGTATTCTGCACCGCGGCCTGCCCAGCGGAACCAAACTCACCCTGCTGCAGGATTCCCCGGATACCGGCTGGGCCCAGGTACGCACCCCAGGCGGAGAGGAAGGCTGGGTACGCAGACAGTACCTGGAGGCCGAGCCGGTCGCCAGAATCAAACTGGCTCAGGCGGAAGCCCGCCTGGAGCATATTGAAAGCCTACAGGGAAACCTGGGCGGCGAAGTGCGCCGGCTCGAAGAAGACAACGGCAAGCTGAGCGTTGCACTGAAGGCGGAAAAAGAACGCGCGGATGCCCTTTCCAAGGAGCTCAAGGAGCTCAAGTCCCTGTCTGCTGACGCGGTTGCACTCAACCAGCGCCACCAGAAGCTGCTCAACCAGCACGAGCTACTGAAGCAGAAGCAGTCCATGAACCAGGCGGAAATCCAGCGCCTCTCCAGCAGCGAAACACAGAAGTGGTATATGTATGGCGCCATCTCGGTACTGATGGGCGCAATCCTCGCCATGATCGCGCCCCACTTCCGTCCGCGTAAACGCAACACGGGATGGGCCAATTAACGCCTTTCCCACACCACTGAGCAGCGGTTAGAATTTCATAACCGGCTCACAAAGCCCGGTCACCGACCGGGCTTTTTTATTTCCGGTGTCAGTTACCGAAGAACCAAAACAAGTGACTACTGCATGAAGATCCCCACCGTGTTCCGCGCCTTGCTCGCCGCCACTCTGGTGTGCTTTTCCGGCCTCACCCTGGCCATTACCAATAACCCGCGGGTGGAACTGGAAACCGACCTGGGCACCATCGAGCTGGTGCTGTACGCCGACAAGGCCCCAGAAACAGTGAAGAACTTCCTCAACTATGTCGATAGCGGTTTCTACAACGGCACGATTTTTCACCGTGTGATCCCGGGCTTTATGGCTCAGGGCGGCGGTTTTACCTTCGATTTTCAGGAGAAGGACACCAACGACCCGGTGGTGAACGAGTCAGACAACGGCCTCTCCAATGAACGCGGCACCATCGCCATGGCGCGGACCAGCGAGCCAAACAGCGCAACATCTCAGTTTTTTATCAACCTGGCAGACAACAGCCGCCTGGATGGCAGCGCCGATAAACCCGGCTACACGGTGTTTGGCAAAGTCCTTCTGGGAATGAGCGTGGTGCAGCAGATTGCCGCGGAACCCCGCGGCCAGCACAAAGCCTTTCGCGATGCACCTAATACGGCAGTGCGTATACTGAAAGCCACCCGCAAAGACACCGGTTCCAGCAGCAACCCGCAGCCAGACGCCGAAGACGACAGCCGGGAACACAATCCGGCCGCCCCCCAAACCAACGCCACCGGAGGCAAAAGCCAGTGATTGCACTCAGCGTCAATCTCAACAAGATCGCCCTGATTCGCAACTCCCGCGAAGGTAACTACCCGGACGTGGTCGCCCACGCGCGCACTTGCCTGGACGCCGGAGCGGATGGCATCACCGTGCACCCGCGCCCGGACCAGCGTCATATTCGCCCCCACGACGTGCGCGATCTTTCTGCATTGTGCGCATCCCGTGATATCGAATTCAATGTAGAAGGCAACCCCTTCGCTGGCCCCATGGGCAGCTACCCCGGCCTGCTGCCGCTGGTACTGGAGACCAAACCACAGCAGTGCACCCTGGTTCCCGACAGCAATGACCAGCTTACCTCGGACCACGGCTTCGACCTGGACAAGGACGGCGCCCGACTGGAGCCCATCATCCAGCAACTGCGGGATGCGGGTATTCGTGTCAGCCTGTTTATGGACCCGGATAAAACCCAGATTGGTCTCGCCAAGGAAGTCGGCGCGGATCGTATCGAACTGTATACCGGCCCCTATGCGGAAGCGGTTGCGCGCCAGAGCGGCGACCTTGAAAGCATTTTTGCCGCACACTGCGCCGCCGCAGAACACGCCCTGCACCTCGGTCTCGGTATCAATGCCGGGCACGATCTCAACCTGATTAACCTGCCCCGCTATCGCACCCTACCCGGCCTGCAGGAAGTGTCCATTGGCCACGCACTGACCGTGGATGCAATCAGCATGGGGCTCGCTGATGCCGTGGCAGCCTACGTCAATTGTCTGGCAGGCAAGTAATTGCTCACACTTAATGTCATCGGCGGCGGCAAGCTCGGCCGCACCCTGGCGCGACTGTGGTCCGAGCGCGGGGTGTTCCGGATTGGCAATATCTGCAACCGCAGTCTCGCTAGCGCCACTGAAGCCACAGCGTTTATCGGCGCCGGCACAGCGGTTGCCGATATTTCCTCCATGGCGCCGGCGGATTGCTGGCTGGTTGCTGTCGCGGATGACGCCATCGAGGCCACCGCCACAGCGCTGGCTTTGCACCTCCAACCCCAATCTGCACATGAGTCCGCCGCCAAACCCAGCCCCGTGGTTTTCCACTGCAGCGGCGCGTTACCGGCCAGTGCACTCTCCGCATGCTCCGGCGCGGCTCTCGCCAGTGCACACCCGGTGCACAGTTTTGCTGATCCGGTGCGCTCGCTCGAGGACCTGCCGGGATCTGTCGTCGCCCTGGAAGGGGACGCCGCCGGACGAGAGCTACTCGACAATGCTTTCAACGCGCTGGACTGCGCCTGCATTACACTAAGCCCCGAGCAAAAGGTGCTGTATCACACCGGCTCGGTGATGGCCTGCAATTACCTGACGGTGCTGATGGATCTCAGCCTGCAGACATTTGCCGCCGCCGGTATCGACGAGAGCACTGCACGCACACTGCTTGCGCCAATCGTGATGCAGACGGCAAAAAATAACTTCACCCTGGGACCGCAAAAAGCACTGACCGGCCCCCTGGCACGCGGGGATATCCGCACCGTGGCCCGCCAGCTGGAAGCGCTTTCGGCGCTCACCAGTGCGGAACACGATCCCGCGCGCACCTCGCTGGCGTCGGTCTACCGCACGCTCGGCGATGCGGCCCTACCGCTGGCCCAGAAGGCCGGACTGGACGCCGCAAGTGCGCAAAAACTCCACACTCTTTTCAACGAACAGAAACCGTGACCGACTCCCCTGAATACCTGAAAAAACGCGCTTTTTTTGACAGTCTGCTGACCATTTACGGGCGCAAGCCGGTGCTGGAAGCACTGGAAGACGACAGCCTGCCGGTGCATAAACTGCACCTGGCCGACAGCAACCGCAAGGATCAGCTGATCTCCCGAATCGAACAGTTGGCCGCGGAACGCAATATTGAGATCGCCCACTGGGATCGCAAAGGCCTTTCGCGCATTTCAAAAAACGCGCGCCAGGATCAGGGGGTGGCACTGGATCTCGCACTACCCCACTACGGCACCGCGGAACGTTTTCTGCGCGAGTCCGGCGATGGTACCTTTGAGCTGCTGGCACTGGATGGCATCACCAACCCGCAAAACCTGGGTATGATCATTCGCTCCGCGTGTGCCGGCGGTATCGACGGCATTATCCTGCCGCGCAAGGGGTGCGCACAGGTAGACCCGCTGGTGATCAAGGCCAGCGTGGGCACCCTGTTCAAGACCCGCATACTCCGCTGCGACCAGCTAGCACCGGTGCTGCAGGAGTTTGCCGAACAAGGCGCACGGGTTTGCGCCCTGTCTTCCCACGCGGAGGACACACTGCGCACCATTGATGACAAGACCCCGACAGTGTTTGTACTCGGAAACGAAACCCACGGTGTCAGCCCGGCAGTGGCAAAAGCCTGCACGCACCGCCTGCGCATTCCCATGCAAAATGGCGTGGAAAGCCTGAATGTCGCCATCACTGCAGCGCTGATCAGCTTCCGCCACCAGTACTGAACAAGGGCTCGCGAGCCGGCCGTCTTTTGGTGTGTTCGCGAGCAGCCTTTCCCCGAATCCCTCACCACTCTCCTCACCCCTCTCCTCACCCCTCTCCTCACCGCGCTCCAGGCAAACTTCTGCCATCCTGGCCCCCTATTTGGGCTCACCTGCACAACATAAACAGATTCCCGCCATTAATTTCCCAACCACCCGCGACAAGACTGGAAAAGTCGCCAAGATCAACTAATAAGTAACGGGTATAAACCGTGATCCCGCATTCGGTCATAAATTGAGCACAGCGGTTTACCCGGGAACTATCTGCCAGAACACTGGCCGCAACCCGACTTCTGACAATTGCTCTCCAGACAGAGCCAATGAACCATAAAGACAAGATCATCAAGACAAGGAAGCCTTTTATGCCTTACACACCCGAGCCGATGAAAATGACTGTGGGGCTTGCGCTGGTTGCCGCCATGGCGGCCAGTACACCGGTGATGGCCCAGGAAGATCGCTACATCGACATCATGCCGTTCCTTACCCGCGTCGATGAAGATCGCAATACCGAGCGCCAGGGCGCGGGCATGCGCGCTGCCTACGGCTGGCAGACCCAGGGGAACTGGTTTACCGAGGTACAGATTTTCGGTGCCATGCTGGACGACAATTTCAATAACTTTGCCAACCCACCGCAACCAGTCATCATTCCGTCCAACACCCCCTACGTTTACACCGGCGAGCTAACGCCCACCGGAGACCTGGAACTGTCAGGTATCGGTATGGACGCCGTTTACAGTTTCAACGGTCGCAATGGGTACTCCCCCTACCTGCTGGGTGGTGTCGGCGCCTCCCATAACAACACCAAGTTCGACTACGGCATCCAGGAAACCAATGCTTTTGTGAATTTCGGTGCCGGTATCACCAGTGGCGCCATCGGCCGTCACGGCCTCAAGGTTCGCGCTGAAGTCCGCTATTTCCGCGACTTTTTCGCCGACGATATGAATGACTGGCAATTTGGTATCGGGCTCAGCATTCCCCTCAACTGCCCGCCAGTGGCAACCCCGGTGGTCGCGCCACCACCGCCGGAACCCAAACAGGAAATCATCAATACGGACAGCGATGGCGACGGCGTGCTGGACCAGAACGATCGCTGCCCCAATACCCTGCCCGGGGCAGAAGTGGATGAATTCGGCTGCGTAGTAGCGGATCAGACCATCACCCTGGAGAATATCCAGTTTGAATTCAATTCCGCAAAACTGACTCCCAGAGCGGAAGCCGCCTTGAATAGCGTGGTGCAGTCCCTGCGGGACCAGAGCAATACACAGGTAGAAGTCGCCGGGCACACCGATAGCCAGGGTAACGATGGCTACAACCTGCGCCTCTCCGGACTGCGTGCCGAATCCGTGCGTCGCTATCTGGTGCAGAGCGGTATCAGTGCCGGCCGTATTACTGCCAAAGGCTATGGGGAAACACAGCCCGTTGCCTCCAACGCGACTGAAGCAGGCCGCGCACAAAATCGCCGGGTGGAACTGACCTTCCGCTGATCCGGTATGACAGCGGCGAGAAGATGGTCAACGCACTTCGCGCTGCGAACAATCTGAGAACCCCGGGTATCTAATTACCCGGGTAGCACAAAAGCCGGCATCTGCCGGTTTTTTTATTCACAATCCACAGAATCTGTGGATATGTCTGTTAACAACACTCGGGAAAACGCCGCCAGCCCGCATTACACCGTTGTAACCACTTTGTGAGGAAAATTTAACCAAATAGATTTTCATTTTAAAATCAATAAGTTACAGAGAACTTCAAAACACTATTGACAAATTCCAGCTGTAACTGAATGCGCCAAAACGTTCACCCTACTCTGTGGAAAGCTTTTTGCGTTAGCCCTTTGGGGCTACTGAAATTGACGCCGAATACGGGATAAGTGACGGGAAAGAGGGATTTGCACAGCAGAGAAGCACGGTTTGCAGGAAGGATCGGCGAAGGGGCCAAATTGGCGCATCGACCTCTCGTATCGACCCGCCATGCAATCGGCAAGAGGAAACCGATAAAACCTGGTCAGACCAGATTATCAGCCCTGAATAGCACGAGAAAAAGCTGCCAGCGGGTGAGTGGTAATAATCCCCAACTGTACGCGATCGCCGGGCTCGGCGTGTACCTCATGACTGGTGCGCACGCGCACCTGTGAACCACTGCCAATAGTCACCGCGTAGAGACGGGAACAGCCTTCATAGCGCACCCAGTCGATTACACCATTGCCACTTTCGGCGGGCATCAGCGAGAGGTCATCCGGCCGCACCAACAAATCGACGTCACCGCTGGCGCCATCGATCGGGATACCCGGTGCCAGGCCCAACTCGGTTTCCACCCTCGCCAACTCAAGCTGCCCTGGCAGGAAGCTCGCCTCACCGAGGAACCGCGCCACAAAGCGGCTGGCGGGCTCTGAGAAACAGCGCTCCGGGGTGTCCAGTTGCTCCAACTGACCGGCATTCAGAATCCCCACGCGGTCGCCAATGGAAAGCGCCTCTTCCTGATCGTGGGTCACCCAGATCGCCGGAATTCCGGCCGCCTTAAGCGCCTCGCGAATCTCCCAGCGCAGACTGTCCTTGAGCGCCGCATCCAGGTTGGACAGAGGCTCATCCAGTAGGACAAAGGCGGGCTCATGAGCCAGTGTGCGCGCCAGCGCCACACGCTGTTTCTGCCCACCAGACAGGCTTGCCGGTTTAACGTGGCGGAAGTTATCCAGGCCGAGCAGCTTTAGCCAGTGGTCCGCGAGCGCGGTGTCAGTCAGCCGGAAGCACACGTTTTGCTGCACGGTAAGGTGCGGAAACAGGGCAAAATCCTGAAACACCATTCCCACGTTGCGCTTTTCAGGCGGAACAGACTTGCTCGCCGTCGAACGCCAGGGACCTAGCTGTATCTCACCCTCGGAAATCGGAATCAGTCCGGCCAGCGCCTGCAGAATCGTGGTTTTACCGCAACCCGTGGGGCCCACCAGCATCAGGACTTCATCGTCCCCGAGGGCGAGATCCAGATTCTTCACCACGCGGGTAGAACCGTAATTAACAGACAGGTTACTTACTTTCAGCATGGCTGCGCTTATTTCCCAGTAACATCAAATTCGGCCCGGCGTTCGCCGGATAACATCAGGGCGAGCCCCAACGCAGACATCAATACCAGCAGCAGGCCCGGAATCGCCGCCCGACCAAAATAACCCGCTTCGTAAACCCGCCACAGATAGGTCGCCAGGGTTTCGAACCCGGTGGGTCCGAGCATCAGCGTGGCGGGCAACTCCCGCATCGCCTCCAGGAATACCAGCGCCGCACCGGCCACCATCCCGCGCAGGGTCAGAGGCAGCGTGATTCGCTGAAATGCCTCGCGCGGGCTGGCCCCCAACAGACGCGCCGCTTTCACCAGACTGGGATCCAGCCCCTCGGCAGTGGAACGCACGGAACTGACGGCAAGCGGCAGAAACCGCAGCACATATGCCAGTACCAGCAACCCCAGGGTCTGATACAGGAAGGGCAACTTCAAACCGACATACACCAGCGCCGTTCCCATAACGATACCCGGCACGCCAAAACCAAAGTAAGTCAGGCGTTCCATAAAGCGACCTGCGCGACCGGCAATCGCCGCATGCGCAACAGGAATCGCCAGTACAACGGCCACCAACGCAGCGAGGAAAGAGGCGTGGGCAGAATTCCATGCATAGGTAAATTCGAAACCTGCCGTGCCTTCGCGCACCAGCCAGATGCTGAACACCAGCAGCGGTAACACAATGGCCAGCACGGTCACCGGCGCTATCGCCAGCGCCATCAAACATCTCTGCGCGCGGGATGGCCAGAGCGTGAGGTGACGCCCAGGCTTTTCCTTGCTGCCGCGCACGCGCGACTCCAGAAACAGGACTAACCCCACAATCACTAGCAACTGCAGCGAGAGCATTGCCGCCTGGCTGAGACCGAATGCGTTGTACTCGACAAAAATCACCCGAGTAAATGTGTCCAGGCGCATGATCGCGGGGGTTCCGAAATCCGACAGGGTATACAGGGCCACCAGCAGTGCTCCCGCGGCGATTCCCGTCACCACACGGGGCAACACCACTCGCCACAAACTGGCACCGATAGTCATACCCAATGTGCGTGCCGCATTAACCAGACTCGCATCCAGGCTCAACAGGGACGCCCGGGTAGTCAGCATTACAAAGGGGTAGGAATAGAGCGTCATCACCAGGGTGGCGCCGGCAAGTCCGTTGACCGCGGGCATCGGCACCCCCAGCATTTGCTGGATCTCCCCGCCACGCCCGAACGCGGCATACAGGGTAAAGGCACCGATATAGCTGGGAATGGCCAGTGGAGCCGCTAGCACAACGAGCCACAGCCTGCGCCAGGGTAACTGGACGTAGGCGGTAATCAGTGCGAGTGGCACACCGATCGCGACGGACCCCAGAACGGTAAACAGCATCAACAACAGTGTATTGCTGAGAACCTTAAGGTTGTGCGCATCGAAAAGCTGACCGCCGTCAGAAGCGAGCCCCACCAGCACACCTACCGGCACGAATGCCAGCAGCGCGATCACCAGGGCCAGCGGGTAGGACGCAGGCCACCTTGAACCGGGCCACAGGCTCATAGAACCCCGACACGACGCATCAGGTTGAGCGTGGGGCGAAGGTCGGCGAGTTCCGTCAGGTCCACTTTAGGGGGAGAAACTGTGCTGAGCGCAGACAGCCCTTCTGGCGGCTTGACGCCGTCCACCAGCGGAATTTCATACGCCTCGGCAGCGAGGTAGGACTGCACTTCCCGGGAAAGCAGGTAGCGGATAAAGTTGATCGGCAGATCGCCTTCTGTCAACGCCATGATACCCGAGGCATTCACCAGGCAACCGGCATCATTGTTGGTAAAGGCGAGATCAACCTTCGCGTCCGGCTTTCCGGATTTCAGGCGCAAGGTGTAGTAATGGTTAGCAAAGCCCAGGTCCACTTCGCCGCGCTCCACTGCCATCACCACACCGAGTTCCCCCGCGTAACTGGTAGCGTGCCGACTAACACCGCGCAGCCATTCCTCGGTAGCCTTTTCGCCTTCGAGCAGGCGCATGGCAGTGACGAACGACTGGAATGAAGCATAGGCCGGCGCCCAACCGATAGCGAGATCGCTGTCCGCCAGTGCCATCACACTCTCGGGGATCTGCGCCGGCGTCAGGCGATCGGTGTTATACGGCAGGGTGCGAATACGCCCGGTAACCGGTGCCCACTGGGGATACTGAAATCCGGGTTTCAGCTGGCCGACAAGGTCGGCGGGCAATGGCCGTGCCAGACCGGCATCGCTGACCAGGCCAATTGCGCCGGAATCCACGGCCCAGAACACATCTGCGCGCCGCACACCGGCCTTGGCCTCGGCCACAATGCTGTTGGCCAGTGCCGCGTTGGAACCGCGGCGGATCTGCAGGTTCAACTTGGGATTGCGCTTACGAATGGCTTCGAGCACATTTTCGTAAAGGCCGCCCTCACCTCGTCCGAGATAGAGGGTGATATCCCCTTCCAGCTTCGGCAACTGATCGACAGAGACCGCTCCGGCCTCCGCCGCCAAACTGCGCTGGATCGACAGCGGTAAACAGCTGATGGCCCCAACCGCGGCCAGATTGTGTAGAAAAGCTCTGCGCTGCACTTATTGTCCTTACTGTGACGTCTTCAGAGAGACTTAGAAAACGTCCTTGCGTTTTTTCTCCGCTTCCTCGAGAAGCGACTTGGCTTTATCCAGCTTGACCTGCATGGATTCCACCACCTTGCGTACGTCGTCCACACTGGACTTGCCATCCAGCGCCTGCGGCAAGGTTACGTTGAAGTCTTTTTCCAGATCTTCCACCAGCGCTGCGTCCTGCTCGATCAGCGCGCCCTCTACACCTTCGAAACGGTGCAAGTAGGTATCGTGCACAATGGAGGTAGCGGCTTCTGGCAATTGCTCTGCGTATTTTGCCACAACACGATCCAGCCGGTGTTTGATGTCTTCCAGGGTCTCCGGCATGGAGGTCGGCTCAGCTTCGGTGGTCTGCACCTTGGCCAACAGGCCTTTCTCCTGATATTGGGAAGCCAGTTTTACCGCTCCCAGTGCCTGCCACAGAGCCTGATTCAGTTTGGCTTGCTCTTCGCGCACCTTGGCGATGGGTTCACCGGCGTCGATCGCCTGCTTAACACCGAAGATACCCTGCCAGATATTCGCGTAAACCGGCACATAATTGGTTTCGATAGCGGAGTGGAAATCCACCTCTTCCCAGTATTCCACCATGACATTGGAGTTGGCCGCCTTCTTACCCTGCTTCTCATAGGTATCGACGACTTCGTCGTACTTGGATACCAGCCAGTTTACCTCTTCAGAGTACTGCTCCAGATGCCCCTTGAGATCGTTGACGTGATCGCCAATGGCGCCGTTGGCGGATACCTGACCGGCTGCCAGCATGGCAAACAGGCCGAATGCCAGGCTGCGATGCTTCCGTACCAAGGATACTAATGAGATAGATTGCATAGGACATTCCCAGTGTTCAAACTTTGGGTAAATGATACTTATTATCAACGCCAAGCTCAAACAGATCCGGTGTAATAAAAGGTAAAGTGTGTCGGGTGGTGGATCTTACCGAACTTCCCCCGGAAATTCTCGGTCTCTACCAGTATCACCCGTTTTCCAACCTAGCAACCCAGGGACACTCCTGAAGGCTCGAGGACATCCAATCCTGAGGTGATCTATTGAAGCCTTCTCACGGAAAGCTTTTTCACCTCATACTGGGACAGCTCACTTGAGTCTGACTCGAAGCGAAGCTGATACCCAAAGGATCCGGTACTGGTCAAATCATAAATCTTCCAGGTTTTCCGATAGAACTCGATGCTGGAGATAGAATTCCAGCCAGGGCTGGAGTTTTCGCCGGCAACAACCTCAGCGGTGCTATAGGAGTCGAGTTTTAGGTTAAATCCCGGTGTCGCAGTGGCCCCCGGTTTGGCCCGGACTTCCAGCGTCACTTCTACATCTTCCTTGAATGTATTAAAGAAACTGGGGGATAGCACTGCCATCAGGGATGTTTGTCGGGAGAGATCAAAAGCCCGCTCAACACCCGCGCTGACGATCTGAGGATCGCCCAGAATCCGGATGCCGTTTTCCGAGTCGGGGGTAATCGAGATCATTTCCACTTCGCCAAAGCCCCCGTTGTATGGCAGCAAGGGTCGGCGGCGATTCTCCAAAGCAGATCGAACGGTATCAACGATGCCGGTCGTGGTAATCGGGTATACCACAGCAACCGGCTCAGCCCCCACGACAACAGCCGGCCCCGGCGGGGCTTGGGATTCACCGGATACAAGGTCGACCACCTTTGCCCCTTTTTCTCCTATGGCGAGCCGGAAGCTAGTATCGGAATCTGCCCAACTGATGGATACGACCTGTTCTTTATTCCTGAAGAACAGTTGCATCGCCCCCTGTTGCGGGCGATGCCAACCCAGGTAAACCGGGTAATCTCCAATCAGGTGCACCAGGTTTTCGAATGCCTGCAGTGCTTTCCGCGGAGTGCTCTGGCTTTCCAGCAACCCCAGTGTGAGCCCCTCTGTATCCATAGGCTCAAACCAGTAAACTTTTTCGATACCTTGGGCAAGGGACATTGTCATTGCCTTTACCAGCACGCCCGCCTGATGCGCCTGCGCATCTTCGCCATTTAAGGGATCTTCCAGCTCCGTTCCCACTTCTGTAAATCGAATGGGCACAGATACCTTTTCGGGATTGAATTCCTGCAACATCTTGCGGGTTCCATGGGCAATATTCATATACAGAGCGTCGTACCCAGTCTTAACCAGATCCAGGACTTCATAGGGATGCAGTGTTATATAATCAAATTTATTACGTGCCCCGGCGTGAATGGTCTGCGCCATGTAGTTCAGGTGCGTACTTTTTGCAGCCAAGCCAACCTGTAAGCCCGGATCAATAGTCTTAATAACGTCATACGCTCTCGCCACGATTGCGGCGTATGAATCGGGCGTTTTGTCATGGGTGAAATTTGGGGGCTCGTTCCAAACCTCCCAGTGGGTGACGTAGGGAAACTTTGCAACGGTCTCTCTGATATATACTTCCCAGCCATCCAGATCATCTGCAGGCACACTTCCCGGCGACTTCGTGCTGCTCCACTGCAAAATGCCGTTTAGCTCGAAACCGGTATCACGCAGGCTTTCGACAATATCCGGTTGATCTACACGAAACCCCCGGACATTTTTGATACCAGCACTGTAAATGGCATCTTTCCAACGATTGATATTCCACGCACTGGTGTGGGACGGCGCGACTCCCCAGGGAGAAGCGTTCAGGTAATTCGAATTCTCCGGCAGATCCAGGTTGGATAAGCCCGGGCTCCAAATTGATTTTCCCGCCAAACAGTAAAGGCTCGTGACTATTAACATCACTATGGCTGTGAAAACCAGCAAGTAGGTTCTCAGACTGATCATTTTGAAGAATATCAAGTTGAACGGTCTCAAATAGAGGAGCATCAAGCGCTTCACCGGCTATCAGGCATCTGGGCGACACAGACCGGGAGCTGAAGCAGCCTATCAGGACAAAAGCGTGCAAAGCCGCCGATACATGCCCCTCGATGCATGGAATCGGGAAAAAAGTCGCCGAAGTAGTCCAATGCTATCGGGCCCACCCTGGAAAAGTGAACCCTGCGTCAACATAGTCCGCAGGCGGCACGCGAAACGGCGACATACCGGCCTATATGCAATAAATTTTCCATACCGATCATGAAACCGGTATTTAGGTGCTGATCCGCGCCGAATAGGTTGGGATATCAGGATCCGCGCACAAACTATTCAGCGAATCCCCCATCCCCAAACGGCCGCCCCAGTGTAGAAGGCGGTCAATCGTTACCCAATTGCTGGTATAGTCCCCTTCCCGCTCGCCGGTGACAACGCCCAGTGACTGTGAATGGAGAGCCCCTGTTGATCAAAAAGACCAAAGCCACCTTGCGGCACATCGCTGACGGTCTGCAGCTGCGTCTTGCACGACTGCTGCCCCGCCATGTGCCGATTGCATTCAAGCTGGCTCTGGTCATGACGCTATTGCTGGTGCTGGGTATGGCCAGTCTCGGCCTGTTTATCAGTGACAACCAGAATCGCCTAATCCGTACCCAGCTGCACGATTTCGGCAGCAGCATGGCGCTGCAGCTGGCCAAACAGGCCAGTGAGCCGATTCTGTCTGAGAACAGCCTGAACCTGCGTATGTTGACAACCAACCTGGGGCTGGACGAAAAAATTCTCGGTGCAGGGATATACGGGCATGACGGCAGCTTGCTCTCGGCCACCGGCATTCAGCCAGATCTGGCCGAGCGCAATTTCCAATCGAACAGCGTCACTTCCCAGCCCTTATTCCGACAAGCGACCGATGGGTCCCGGGAGCGGATGATCAGTTTTGTCGCCCCTGCAACCTATCAGGGCGTGCAGGTGGGCTCTGTCGTAGTGACCCTGTCAGCCTCCCTGATGGATGAGGCAGCGGTGCGGGCACGCGATGCCATCATCTACGCTACCCTTGCCATGACGGTGTTGGCGTCTTTGCTGGCCTACTGGTTGAGCCGACGCCTGTCGCTGCCGATTCACCACCTGATGGAGGCGACCCGCGCCATCGACCGCGGCGACCTGGCTATCCGTATCGATCAGCAGCGCAATGATGAAATCGGCTTTTTATTCGAAGGATTCAACAATATGGCGGCAGGGCTGCTGAAGAAGTCCCAGGTCGAACAGGTCTTCTCCCGCTATGTATCAAAAAACGTCGCCGACAAGGTATTGGCGAACCTGGATGAAGTCCGGTTGGTCGACCGCCCCATTGAAGCAACGGTCCTGTTTGCAGATATCACCGGCTTTACCGCCATGTCGGAAAAGCTGCAGCCCAGCCAGGTTTCCGAACTGCTCAATGAATACTTCTCCTTTATCTCCCGCGCCTGCTCCCTGTACGGTGGGGTCGTCGACAAATTTATTGGCGATTGCGCGATGCTAGTGTTCGGCGTGTTGGAAGACGACACCGACCATGCCTTCAACGCCGTCAGCTGTGCCGTACTGATTCAACAATTGGCAGCGCAGTTAAACGAAGAACGACGAGCAGACGGCCGACCAGAGATCCATTTCCGCATTGGTGTAAACTGCGGGGCCATGCTGGCGGGCAACCTGGGATCTGAAGAAAGAATGGAATACACCGTGGTCGGCGATGCAGTCAACTTGGCATCCCGTTTGTGTTGCGAAGCGCAACCGGATCAGATCATCATCCGCGAACAGCTGTACAGCATGCTGCAGCCACGCATTGTCGCGCAGGCCGGGAAGACCCTACCCATCCGCGGTAAATCCACCCCGGTGGGTGTTTACTCCGTCCAGGATATACACCGTGACTACCAGCCAGCGCTCAGGGCCAACCTGAGCAAAGTACTGAATACAAGAACCACCCAACCGAGCGAGCGGACCGCCGAACATGCCTGATTGCCGGATAGCGTTATTTTGCTTTCTGCTATTGCCCCTGCTGCCCAGCTGCAGCCTGATGCCTAGTCAACAACAGACCCTGGAGGGGTTTTCCCCAGAGACCGTGGATCTGGCCCGAGAGCAGTCGGCAAACCTCGATAAGCTACAGACCCTAGAAACCAAAACCCCAACCCAACGACGACTCATTGACCAATTGCGCACCGACCTGCAGCAGTTCGAGCGCAGCGCAATCCGCACAGCCAACAGCCTGGAACAGCAGGGTGACTGGCACGGCGCAGAGCAGGTTTTAACTGGAGCAGCACGCATACTACCTGCCAGCGAGGCTCTCCTAACAGCGCGCCAACAACTAGCCGAGCGACGTCGTTTGCGGGAAGCACGTGTGCGCATGGAGCTGGAAATCCATCGCGGCGAGCAATTACTGAAAGATACCGAGACTTACCGACGCTTACGGCAACTCAAAGGCCCCGGAGTGCTCACATGGCTGGAGCTGAAAAATTTTCAGCGCAAGCGCCGCGCATCTGCGGAGTCTCTACAAGAGCACGCCGAACTGGCAATGACTCGACAGGATTACTCCCTGGCGCAACACGCGCTGACGATAGCCAAAGGCCTTTACGGGGACGACCTTCAGCAGGATGAAGACCAACGGGAACAGCTAGCGCGCAATCTCGCCCGCGCCAATCAGGCACTTCGCCAGCACAAGCGAAAGACAACCATCGCCTCACAGAAAAAAGATTCCAGAACTCAAACTGCCGAGAAAAAAGACCTGCAGATCCCCATTGCCAATCTGGAAAAGGCGCTGGCGGCTGGCGACCTGATCAATGCTCGAAATCAGTTAGCCCACATACAGGAAATGTCTCCGCAACATCCCCAACTACCATCTCTGCAAAAGCAATTTCAGACGCAGTTAAACAGCCGGGTCGAAACAGCCATAAAGCGGGGTAATGACCTGTACAGTCAGGGCAATATCGAGCGCGCGCTGCATGTATGGCACGACGCCAGAGTACTGGACCCCAACAATCTCGAACTGCAGTCCAATATTGCGCGTGCCGAAAAAGTGCTCCAGAACCTGCGAGCCCTATCGACACCGTAAGCAAGGATACCTTGAAGCGCAGACTACCCTTGCGGCAATCGGCAGTTGAGCGGCAGAAGTAACCGAGTTAATTACCGCGTAAAGCAAAAGTTCCATTGAAAAAAACCCGGCAATAATGCCGGGTTTTTGTTTGTGGCCTTCAGCCACTAGTGCCAGCAACTGTTGCCAGGTTACTCCCACTCAATAGTGGCCGGGGGCTTGCTGGATACGTCATAAGCGACACGCGAGATATTTTCGATCTCGTTGATGATCCGGTTGGAAACCTTTTCGATCAGCTCGTAGGGCAGGTGCGCCCAGCGAGCGGTCATGAAGTCGACGGTTTCCACCGCGCGCAGTGCCACCACGTATTCGTAGCGACGACCATCACCCACTACACCCACCGACTTGACCGGCAGGAACACCACAAATGCCTGGCTGGTTTTGTGGTACCAGTCGGCATTGTGCAATTCCTCAATAAAAATCGCGTCTGCCTCACGCAGGATATCCGCGTATTCTTTTTTCACTTCACCGAGGATACGCACGCCCAGTCCCGGGCCCGGGAAGGGGTGACGGTAGACCATATCGTAGGGCAGCCCCAGCTCCAGACCGATCTTGCGCACCTCGTCCTTGAACAGTTCGCGCAGCGGTTCCACCAGCTCAAACGCCATATCTTCCGGCAGGCCACCCACATTGTGGTGGGACTTGATCACGTGAGCCTTGCCGGTCTTGGCGGCGGCGGACTCGATCACATCCGGGTAGATGGTGCCCTGGGCCAGGAACTTCACATCCTGCAGTGTCGCGGCTTCCTTGTCGAAGATCTCGATAAAGGTATTGCCAATAATCTTGCGCTTGGCTTCCGGCTCATCGACACCAGCCAGACGAGACAGGAATTCTTCCTCCGCATCAGAGCGGATGACCTTGACCCCCATATTGTCGGCGAACATCTGCATTACCTGGTCGCCTTCGTTCTTGCGCAACAGGCCATTGTCGACAAATACGCAGGTCAGCTGGTCGCCGATCGCCTTGTGCAACAACGCCGCCACCACAGAGCTGTCGACACCACCGGAAAGACCCAGCAGAACCTTGGCACCACCGACCTGCTCGCGCACCTTGGCGATGGAGTCTTCAATAATATTGGCCGGGGTCCACAGCTTCTCGCAGCCACACAGCTCGATCACAAAGTGCTCGTAGATCCGGGTGCCCTGCAGGGTGTGGGTGACTTCCGGGTGGAACTGCACGCCGAAGAAATTTTTCTCCGCATTGTACATTCCAGCAATCGGGCACGACGGCGTGGAGGCCATCAGCTCGAAGCCTTCCGGCATTTTTACCACTTTATCGCCGTGGCTCATCCACACGTCGAGCAGCGCACTGCCGCTCTCGTCGAGGTGATCGCTGATGTCGTGCAGCAGCGCGGACTTACCTTCCACTTTTACCTGTGCGTAACCGAACTCACGTACATCACTGCCCTGCACGGCGCCGCCCAGCTGGTGCGCCATGGTCTGCATGCCGTAACAGATACCCAGTACTGGCACACCCAGTTCGAAAACGGCCTGGGGCGCACGTGGAGAACCTTCTTCCGGCACGGATTCCGGGCCACCGGCGAGGATGATGCCCTGGGGGTTGTACTCGCGAATTTCCTCGTCGCTCATATCGAACGCGCGAATCTCGGAGAATACGCCCAGCTCGCGCACACGGCGGGCGATCAGCTGGGTGTACTGTGAACCGAAGTCGAGGATCAGAATTCGGCTGGAATGGATATCTTGGCTCATGGCTTACTCGTAACAGTTTTATAAACGGCAAACGGACCCTGAGAGGTCCGTTTGCGGTTCACTTGAAAGTGCACTTCTGTTTTTGGTTGCCCCTGACGGGGCGCAATTTCTCAGACGCGGCTATTAACGCCCGCCAACCGGGTAGTTTGGCGCTTCCTTGGTGATCTGTACGTCGTGTACGTGAGACTCACCCATACCTGCGGCGGTCACCCGGACAAACTCCGGCTTGCTGCGCATGGTGTCCATATCGACACTGCCGGTGTAGCCCATGGCAGAGCGCAGGCCACCCATCATCTGGTGCACGATGACAGAGATAGGGCCTTTATACGGCACTCGACCTTCGATACCTTCCGGCACCAGTTTTTCGGCGCCTTTGCTCGCGTCCTGGAAATAGCGGTCGGAGGAACCCTGGGTGCGCGACATGGCACCGAGGGAGCCCATACCGCGGTAGGACTTGTAGGTACGCCCCTGATACAGCTCCACTTCACCGGGTGCTTCCTCGGTACCCGCGAGCATGGAACCCATCATGACCGAATAGGCACCGGCCACAATGGCCTTGGAAATATCCCCGGAGAAGCGAATACCACCGTCGGCAATCAGCGGCACGCCGGTACCTTCCAGGGCCTTGGCCACTTCTGCGATGGCAGAAATCTGCGGTACACCGATGCCGGTGACGATACGGGTAGTACAGATAGAACCGGGACCAATACCGACTTTCACCGCATCCGCACCGGCTTCCATCAGCGCGGTCGCTGCTTCGCCGGTGGCGATGTTGCCGCCGATCACATCCACCTGCGGGTGCATCTCCTTAATACGGCGCACGCGATCGATCACGTTCTTGCTGTGGCCGTGCGCGGTGTCTACTACCAGCACGTCCACGCCCGCTTCAACCAGTGCCGCCACGCGGTCATCGGTATCCGGGCTGGTACCCACGGAGGCACCTACGCGCAGACGGCCGTCGCTGTCTTTACAGGAGTTGGGGTACTGCTCAGCCTTGTTGTAATCCTTGACGGTAATCAGGCCGCGCAGTTCGAATCTGTCGTTGACCACCAGCACCTTTTCAATGCGGTGCTTGTGCAACAGCTCACGCACCATTTCCGGTGCGGCGCCTTCTTCGCAGGTCACCAGTCGCTCTTTCGAGGTCATGATCTGCGCCACCGGAATATCCAGGTTAGTCTGGAAGCGCACGTCACGGCTGGTGACGATACCGACCAGGTTACCTTTATCCATCACCGGCACGCCGGAGATGTTGTGGTGGGTAGTCAGGGCGATCAGCTCGCGCACACTGGCGTCAGCTTCGATGGTAATTGGGTCTTTTACGACACCGGCTTCAAATTTCTTCACCGCACGTACCGCGAGCGCCTGCTCTTCGATACTCATGCTTTTGTGAATAATGCCGATACCGCCTTCCTGGGCCAGAGCAATGGCCAGACGCGATTCGGTCACGGTATCCATAGCGGCGGACACCAACGGAATATTCAGGGTGATATTGCGAGACAGTTTTGTCTTCAGGGAAACGTCTTTGGCTGTAACCTCGGAATAACCGGGCACAAGGAGGACGTCGTCAAAAGTGAGGGCTTCGCGTGCGATACGCAGAGATTCAGACATGGACACTCAAACCTCTAGGGAGCGGGATTGGGTATCGGCGCGATTATAGCCGCAACGATCCCGGAAACAAAAGCCTATTTCGTGAAGAATGGCAAATCTCTTTACCTCGGCGGGCATCCTTGCAATATTGGCCGCCCAAATCGAACGAATTGAGGCCGAAATGCCAAATACTCCCCCGGGCGTAGCCAACCCTCTGCCCACCGACGGCCGCCCTGTGCTGTCTGTCAGCGAGCTCAATCGGGAGGTCAAGCACCTGCTGGAGGGTAGTGTGCCGCTGCTGTGGATCAGCGGGGAGATCTCCAACTTCGCCGCCCCCAGCTCTGGACACTGGTATTTCACCCTCAAGGACGCCCGCGCCCAGGTGCGCTGTGCCATGTTCCGCGGCCGCAATCGCAGTGTGCGCTTCCAGCCCGGTAACGGCCGGGAAGTGCTGGCGCGCGCCCGGGTCAGCCTGTACGAGGGCCGCGGCGAGTTCCAGCTAATCATCGAGCATCTCGAAGAAGCGGGATTTGGCGCCCTGATGCGCCAGCTGGAAATGCTCAAGGCGAAACTACAGGCGGAAGGGCTGTTCGAGCTAGAACGCAAAAAGCCCCTCCCCTATCTGCCTGCCACCATCGGCATCATCACCTCCCCCACTGGCGCCGCGGTGCGGGATATGATCCAGGTACTGGGGCGCCGCTATCCTGCGGCAAAAATCGAATTGATCCCGGTCGCGGTTCAGGGACAAGGCGCGGCGCAGCAGATTGCCAATGCCATCGCCCTCGCCGGCCGACTGCAACGTCACGACCTGCTGATCGTCGGCCGTGGCGGCGGTTCCCTGGAGGATCTGTGGTCTTTCAACGAGGAAATCGTTGCGCGGGCGCTGGCGGCGTGCCCAATCCCCACCATCTCAGCGGTCGGTCATGAAACCGATACCACGATTGCGGACCTTGTCGCGGACGTGCGCGCGCCAACCCCATCGGCAGCGGCAGAAATCGCCAGTGCCAATGCCGCGGCACTCAGCGAGGAAGTCGACGGCGCCCGCTGGCGCCTGACCCGCGCAATGGAGTTGCAATTGCGCCACTTGCGACAGCAAGTCCAGCTGGTGAGCAACCGTATCCGCCATCCAAAGGAACAGCTACAAAACCGCGCGCAACGCCTCGACCACTTGGAAATGCGACTACAGACTGCTGTGCGCAGCCGCACGCTTGCCAACACCCAGCGTCTGGCGCAAGTGGAGAGGGCACTAAACCATGTGCACCCGCGCCAGCGAATTGCTCTGGCACAAACCCAGCTTTCACAGCTGGCTCAACGTCTGAAAAAATCGATCGATAGCACGCTACAGCACAAGCGCGAACTGGTGACCCATGCCGGGCAACTGCTCAATAGCGTCAGCCCGCTGGCGGTACTCGACCGTGGCTACGCCATTGTCCAGGATGAGCAAAAACAGGTCATTCGTCGTGCGCAGGATGTGATCAGCGGACAGAAAATCCACGCCCGACTTTCTGAAGGGGAAATTACTGCAGTGGTTGAGTAACCGCTGCAGCACCCGACTTCCCCGTCAGTAACAATTTCTCCGCGGCGACTCTACGATTGGCAGCTCGTAGTTTTGCGGAAAGCGGAGTCATCCATGGCGCCCCAGAATTCCAAGCAGCTACTGCTGCCACTCCTGATGCTTGTCCTGAGCGGGTTATTTTTAGGGTTCGAGTGGAACTCAAGTAAGCCCGCCCCACCGGAGCCTTCCCCGGAAACTCCACCCGAGGAGTTCAAGCGGGAAAGTGATACCCGCTTCGAAAACTACAACGAATCCGGGGATCTGAGTGCATTGAGAAAACGCGGCACCATCCGCTTTGTCACCCTCGCCAGCAGCGAAGACGACCTGCTCCCCCGCGCAATGATTGTCTCCCGCTTGCACTATCAACTGGCGAAAGATCTCGCCAGACAACTCAAGCTAACCCCCCACTGGATTGCCGCAGCATCGCCAGAAAAGGCACTGCAGTTGATCAAAAGTGGGCGCGCCGACGTTTTCACCGGCAATTTGGCAAAGACCAAGGAACGCGCTCAGAATTTTGATCTTTCGGACGCTATTTCCACCTCCCACCAACAGCTCGTCACCGGTAAAGATGGGCCGGATGTCAATCACCCGGACAAACTCAAAGATGTGATCATCTCGGTTATGGCCGGCAGCACATATGCTGCTACTGCCAACGCCCTGCAGAAGAAAATCCCTGGATCCAAAGTTGAAATGCGCGAGTTGCGTAAAGACGATACAGTCGACCGCCTGGTTGACAATATCAACCGCAGAAAAAATGTGGTGACCATTGTCGACAGCACGATTATTGATGGACTTAAAAGCTACCGGAACGACTTCAAAGCGGGTGTATTTGTCAGCGATGAGGAGGACATTGTATGGGCAATGCGCAAGGGTTCCCCCGAACTAAAACTGCGAATCAATAACTTCCTTACCACAAAATTGATCGACGTACCCCTCGACAGGCCATCAGACTGGGGTGCGATCAAAAAATCCGGGCTGATCCGCTTCCTAACCTACAACGGTCCCACCAGCTACTTTATGTGGAAAGGTACACTGATGGGTTTCGATTACGATCTTGCCAAGGCATTTGCGGAAAAGCACGACTTGGAGATGGAGGTCATCGTCGTTCCATACGATCAGCAACTGATCGAGTGGCTTAAGGAGGGACGAGGAGATTTCGCCGGCGCATCCATCACCATTACCGACAAACGCAAGGCACAGGGAGTGGCATTCACTATCCCTTATATCGAAATGGGGGAGCAGATTTTAAGCAACGGCAGCAAGCCCGCGATCAAGAGCCTGCAGGACCTGAATGGGCGCACTCTAACCCTACGTGCATTTTCGGTTTTTGAGGAGATCGCAAAGTCACTGCAGAAGAGTGGCATTCAGGTCAAGATTGAATTGGCCGATCCGCAAGTGAGTTACGAGCAGATCATCAACATGGTCGCAGAAGGAGAAGTCGATGCCACTATTGTCGATGCCAGTGCCGCAGAAATCGGTGCGGCACTCCGAGATGAACTGGTGGCAGGCCCGCTGGTAAGCGACCCGCTTCCCCAAGGTTGGATGGTGACGAAGGATAACCATTCCCTGCAGAAAAAACTTGACGAATTTATCAAGGAATTCAAAGCATCCAAGAAATACGAAAAAAAGGTCAATTATTATTTCAAGCCAAACAAGCAGGCTGGGAAAAAACTGATGAGTCGAATCATTCCTGGCGAAGATCTCTCTCCCTATGACAAGCTCGCTAAAAAATCCGCGCGCGCGTATGAGTTCGACTGGCGGCTTATCGTGGCACAGATGTGGCAGGAGAGCAGTTTCGACCCCAAGGCTGAATCACCAGTGGGCGCACAGGGTCTCCTCCAGGTTATGCCCCGCACTGCCGAGGAGGTTGGGTACCCCCCACCTCTGTTCGAGCCCGGGCGCGGGATCGAAGCTGGAGTTAAATATCTGCGGTGGATTCGAGACCGCTTCGACGAGGACATTGCACTTGAAAACCAGGTGTGGTTTTCCCTCGCCGCTTACAACGCTGGTATCGGCCACTTATACGATGCACAGCGTCTTGCCAAAACCCTGGAGCTTAACCCCAATATCTGGTTCGACAACGTCGAAAAGGCAATGCTCAAGCTGTCAGAGCCGCGCTACTTTAACAAAGCGCGCTACGGCTATGTACGCGGCGCAGAGCCCGTTCAATACGTACGTAACATCAGCAAACTCTATCGCGCCTACACAGCGATTACTCCTGGAGAAATCGCGCTGCGACTGCGCTATCTTCCAGACTTCACTCGCGCTCAAGTCAAGCCATCAAGAAAAGGTCACCCTTGTCAACATGGTCACTGGAACCTATCAGCGGGAGGACATTTCAATCTGCCCCACCGCTGTGGCCCAAACGGACCATGGACCTACCCCACCAACGTGACCACCGAAAGTGCCAAGCTGGTAGATCAGCTGATCTACCCGCCGCGACCTTAAACTATCTGGCACTGAGGCGTTCAGGCGTGTCTATGGCTAAAGAAATCGCAACCTTTATAACCAGATTGAATTACCACACAGTTCTCTTCTGTGTGCTTTTTCTTACACTCTGCTTTAGTGCATGTGATCGCCAGGATGCACCACCTCACGGGTCAACAGCTACCCCAGATCTGAAACTGACGGACGACCGGGGCAGCGGAGATCCCAGAGCCGAGAAACCGGCCGCAAAGGAAGCCTCTGAAGTAGAAAACTATATAGAAACGGGGGATCTGGCAGCGATCAAAAAACGTGGTGTAATCCGGTTCGTCAGCATGACTGGTGACAATCAGCCGATCCTGCCCCGCGAAGCAATCGTCAACCAAACGCACCGACAAATGGCAGAAGATTTTGCCAAAAGAATCGGCCTTGCCACGCGCTGGTTCATTGCACAAACACCCGAGCAAGCCCTCCAGATGGTAAATGATGGCGAGGCAGATATCGTCGCAGAAAATATGAGCATAACCCCAGAACGCCAGGAAATTGTGGACTTCAGTATTCCCATTTTACAGACCTCGGACGTTTTGATTTCAGGTAAAAATGGACCGGACATCAGCGATATCCAAAACCTTACGGGTACGGAATTTATTGTCCTGGCGGGTAGCACTTACGCCGAACGCGCCCAGGAATTAGTGGCCAACCATCCCGATGCGAATCTATCGGTTCGGGAAGTGTACCTGATGGACGAACGGGACACGCTGTTCGATATGGTTTCCGAGGTGGAAAATGCGGTTACGATCATGCACAGAAACCTGGCAGAGGAAACCCTGAAGTACCGTGATGATCTAAAGATAGGTACGACAGTGGGCACCACGGAAAATATTGCCTGGGCGATTCGCAGGGACTCGACACGGCTAAAGAACCGCATTAATAACTTCCTAACCCGAACGCTGGTCACAGAAGTACCAGAGCGAACCTCTCACTGGTACGCAATCAAGAAGTCCGGCGTGCTGCGCTTTGCAACCTACAACGGCCCTACAAGTTACTATCTGTGGAAAGGTGTCTTGCGTGGCTTTGACTACGAAATGGCAAAAGCTTTCGCCGACAAGCACAAACTGCAGTTGCAGGTTATCGTAGTACCCAACGAAGACGACCTGGTGGACTGGATAGTAGACGGCCGCGCCGATATTGCCGGGGCATCATCCACGATAACCCAGGAGCGTATTGACCGAGGAATCGCGTTCAGCACTCCTTTCATCGAAACTACCGAAAAAATCATCAGCAACCGCAAACTACCCAAGATCGAAACCCTCGCCGATCTGAACGGACGGACCGTTACCTTGCGCGCATACTCATCATTTATTCAAACCGCACGCACCTTGCGCGATCACGGTGTGGATATAGATATCCAGGTAGCCCCTTCTGAAATGTCGTTTGAGGAGGTGTTAAACAAAGTCGCCGAAGGAGAGTTTGAGGCAACCATTGAGGACGGCTATATTGCCGATATTCAGGCGGCCCTGCGTCCAGAGCTGGTGATCGGCCTACAGGTCAGCGAAGGTCAACAACAGGGATGGATGATCAAAGACGGGCACAAAGACCTCTTGCGACAGGTTAACCGGTTTTTAAAGCGGTTTAGCCGAAGCAAGGAGTTCGACCAGCTACTTGTAGCTTACTTCGAGCCCGACAAACACCTGGTGCAAAAAATCTCTGCTCGGGTAATCCCCGGCCAAGCGCTGTCTCCCTTCGACAAGATGGTTCAGGCATCGGCACTCGAAAATAACTTTGACTGGCGCTTGATCGTCGCGCAGATGTGGCAGGAGAGTAACTTCAACCCCAAAGCAGTATCCCCTGTCGGTGCTCAGGGTTTGTTACAGGTCATGCCGCGTACCGGTGAAGACATGGGATATCCACCGCCACTGTTCGATCCGGAAAAGAATATCCAGGCGGGCACAAAATACATGAGATGGGTCCGCAATCGCTTCAAGGACCCCCTGCCTGTCAGTGAGCAGCTCTGGTTTACACTCGCGTCTTACAATGCCGGCCTCGGCCACCTGCTGGATGCCCAGCGTCTTGCGGAAAAACTCGGCCTTGATCCCAACAAGTGGTTTGACAACGTCGAGGTAGCGATGCTGAAGCTCTCTGAACCGCGCTACTTTGAAAAGGCGCGCTATGGCTATGTACGCGGCTCAGAGCCCGTCGCCTACGTGCGCAAGATCAGCAATCTGTACCAGGCTTACACGAATGTGGCCAGCGGTGATATCGCCAAAGGCTCACAGACATTCCGCGGGAAACCGCTGGCGAACATCATGGCGTCAATACGATCTTGCCAATATGATTACTCGACTCCATCAGCCGGTGTGCGTCCGCCACGTCGTCCAGCGCAAACGTGGCGGCAATCAGTGGGCGAATCTTGCCCGCCTCGATCATTGGCCATACCTTTGCCTCCAGGTCGCGGGCTATTTCCGCTTTCACCTCCGGGGGCTGCGGGCGCAGGGTCGAGCCAGTAAGCGTTAACCGCTTCAGCATCACCGGTAACAGGTTGACCTCGACCTTCGCCCCACCAAGAAACGCGATATTGACGATACGCCCGTCTTTCGCCGCTGCGCGGATATTTCGATCCACATAATCCCCGCCGACCATATCAAGAATGACGTCGGCACCGCGACCATCGGTGGCCTGCTGCACGGCCTCGACAAAATCCACTTCCCGGTAATTAATTGCAAGATCAGCACCGAGTTGTGTACAGGCTCGGCATTTTTCATCGCTACCGGCGGTGGTAAGCACCTTCACCCCCATGGCATGGGCCAGCTGGATCGCTGTAGTGCCAATACCGGAAGAGCCTCCGTGGACCAGCAGGGTCTCACCGGTAGCCAGCTTCGCGCGGTGGATCAGGTTACTCCAGACGGTGAAGAAAGTTTCCGGCAATGCCCCCGCTTCCACCATCGTCAGTCCCTTGGGCACAGGTAAACACTGCCCCTCCGGAGCCAGCGCATACTCTGCATATCCGCCACCATTGGTCAGCGCACAGACCCTGTCGCCAACAACGTAGCGTTCTACGCCCGGTCCGACCGCAGCAACCTCGCCCGCCACCTCCAATCCGAGAATCGGCGAGGCACCAGGCGGTGGTGGATAGAAGCCAGCGCGCTGAACAACATCCGGGCGATTGACCCCGGCAGCAGCCACACGGATCAATATTTCTCCAGCCTCTGGAGTGGGCTTGTCGCCTTCGGTAACCACCAGATTTTCGGGGCCACCATGTTCCGGCAGATCAATAAATCGCATAGGTCATCTCCTTATCCTGAGAGAAGACTTTAGCGGATTCCCACAACAAAAAAAGCCCGGCGCTGGGCCGGGCAAGTGATAAGACTGAAAGGAGGTGAGGAAAATCAGATTTCGTAATTGAGCTCGATACCAACAATGCGACCGCGATTGATCGGGGTAAAGGTAGAGTTCGGCCCCAGAGTTACCGGGCCGAGCATACCTGGCAATTGGGTATCGTTACCTTCACTGACTTCATCCAGCATGTTCTTGCCGAACAGCGCCAGGCGGTAGTTGCCGGAATCCGGGCTGAAGCCGATGCTGAAGTCCACCATTTCCACTTCGCTCAGCATGCCGGCGTTGTTGTCGGTGTAGGCAGAGGCGTCGCGATGGTTGTAGTTGATGCGGGAGGTCAGCGCACCCCAGCTGCCCAGCTGCAGGTCGTGGACAAGGCCTACACCGTAAGTCCAGGGAGCCAGTCGCGGAATCTCCAGATCGTAATCGGCACCGTCTACGACACCGTCGCCGGTCAGGTCCAGCCAGATATCGTCGTATTCACCATCTACATAACCCAGATTCATGGTCATCAGCAGTGAGTCGGTCAAACCGGCCATCATTTCAAATTCAGCACCACGGATGGTTGCGTTCGCGGTATTGCGAATGAGCTGGGCCACGCCAGCAGTTTCACTGGGCAGGTTAACCTCACGCTGCATATCGTCGATGGTGTTGTGGAACACGGCCATATTGGTTTTCACACGACCACCCAACCACTGGGATTTGGCACCAATCTCAAAGCTATTCTGCTCTTCCTGATCGGTCGGTCCCGGAGACTCGCCAAATGCGGTGTTGCGCATGTTGTAACCACCGCTGCGGAAGCCTTTGGTCCACACCGCGTAGGCCTGGGCGGAATCACTCAGCAACCACTGCATACCCAGTTTCGGGGTAAAGGCACTCCACGATTCAGTATCGTTGAAGTCGTAGGCAGGACAAGCGTCCCGATCACATCCATTGCCCGGGATGATGGAGGCAATATCCGCAGACTTCTCCTCGCTTGAATAGCGACCGCCCAGGGTCAGCACCCAGGATTCGTTCAGGTCGATATCTGCCTGAGTGAATACCCCCTTGGCCGTATGGTCCTGAACACCGCCGCCGGCCATAACCAGGGCGCCGCCCAACAGGTTGCGTTCTTCAATATATTTCAGGTCCTGGGTAAACCAGTAGACACCGCTGGTCACAGAGGTATTGCCGAAACGACCGGAGTACCGCAACTCATTACTCAGCTGATCCTGATCGATCAGGCTGTAGGAATGGAACAGGTGTACCGGCAGAGAGTCGATGTCCCCCTCGCCTGCAGTCTCGTAATCACGCCACGCAAGAATATTGGTGATGGTACCGTTACCGAAAGCCACATCCTGGTTGTACTCGGCGATGGCCTGGTTCCAGTCGGTTTCCGCCCAGCCCTCATTGTCAATCGCCACTTCAAAGGAGTTTTCGCTGTTATCCCAGTCGGTAACACCGACCGAGGCCGCGATTGCCTGGGAGAAATCTCCACGGTTCTGACCAATCGGACCATCGGCATCTACATGGCCTGACTCGAGACGTACGATCAGGTCGGCGGATTCACCGATGTCCACGGTAAAACTCGGGCGCACAAACCAAGTGGTGGAGGCACCCAGGTTATCGTTGCCGTTTGCCTTGTTCTCAAACCAGCCTTTGTCATCGCTGTAATAGGCAGTGAGGCGGCCGTTGACCTTTTCACTGATTTGTCCGGATACGGTACCGGCGAGATTGGTTTCCTGCTGTGCAGTGGTAGAGAACCGCACTTTACTCATAAACTCTTCGGTAGGCTTGGCAGTCTTAACCACCACCGCGCCACCAGTCACGTTGCGTCCGAACAGCAGGCCCTGAGGGCCGCGCAGCACTTCGATCCCTTCCAGGTCGAACAGGTCCAGGATCACGCCCGCATTGATCCCCATATACATGCCATCGACAAACACACCTACGGTGGGGTCAATGGAGGGAATGGAGCTGTTTACCCCAAGACCGCGCACGGTGAAGTTGGCGGTGCTTTTAATGGTGCCGGCATCGTCCATCTGCACGTTGGGCATTTTGAACGCGAGGCTTTCGAGGTCGCGGGTCTGCAGTGCTTCCAGCTGGTCGCCGGAGTATGCAGTCGCGGCAACCGGTACGTCCTGCAGACGCTCGGCGTCCCCGCGTTTACGCGCAACGACTTCCACTTCTTCAAGCAGGGTATTGATGGAATTCTCTGCCGCGTGGGCCGAACCCACACCGCAGGCCAGAGACATGGCCGCAAACGAACAGGCTGAAGCCAGAACCAGGTTCTTGCCTCTGCTGTTTACCGTTTTCAGGGTAAATTGGTGTTTATTGAAAGCGTCAGATTGGCTTCCCATTGTTTTCTCTCCATTGCACCGAGTTATTTTTATGTATTTTTCAGCAACAGAACTACCGCGACCGGTACCACTTTGCCGCCACACGCTCAGGCGACCCGGCCAGCAACCGCGCTGTCTTCTGCCGCCCCTGTGCCGGGGCTGACAGGAGAAGACTACAAGAGGTTTTTCCGTTACAAAAGTTTATTTTTTGAGTAATTCATTCTACTTATTCCCGAGGGCCTGAAATGACAACCACAGAAATAAACGAGAACTAAATGACTACAGCGTCACACTCGAGTCACGTCAGAATTCGTTCCCTAAATTCTCCAAACCACCGGTACCGTGGCGGATCCAAAGCAAATTGATTCCAACGGTAACACTTCGCAAGCCGTACCAAATTAAGTAAACAAATATCAGGTATCCGTTTCACTAATGGCTTGCTGACACTACCGAGTGTGTGCCGGGATACCCCCGTGCGCCATAACCTCACCGGTAATGCCTCAGCGCACTGCCTGGCCTGATCCGGTATGGGGCCCGGCTTCACCACCTGCCCTGAATATTCCCCGGCAATACCCCTGACTTCCATTACCCCGGCGGTAGTGGCAAGCATCCCCCGCCGACGTCAACCTGTGCCCCTGTCAAGATAAACAGTTACAGGGGTATACCGAACGTGAACAATAAGTACACGCCGGAAGAGCAGGCATTTCGCAGTGAAGTGCGGCAGTTTCTCAAGGACAAACTACCGCAGGATATCCAGCGAAAGACACTGTTGGGCATGCATCTGGAAAAGGAAGACTGCGTGCGCTGGCAGAAGATTCTGCACGAGCAGGGCTGGGCCGCGGTGAACTGGCCTGAAGAGCACGGCGGAACCGGCTGGACCGCAACCCAGAAGAACATCTTCGAAACCGAATGCGCCCTGGCGGGTGCCCCCGAGGTCGTCCCCTTCGGTATGAAAATGGTGGCGCCGGTTATTTTCACCTTCGGCAGTAAAGAGCAGCAACAACGCTTCCTGCCCGATATTCTGGCCAGTAACGTATGGTGGTGTCAGGGCTACTCTGAACCCAATGCCGGCTCCGACCTCGCCTCCCTGAAAACAACGGCACACCGCGACGGTGACCACTATGTGGTGAACGGCACCAAGACCTGGACCACCCTGGCGCAGCACGCGGACTGGATTTTCTGTCTGGTGCGCACCGGCGGACCGCAGGAAAAAAACCAGACCGCGATCAGCTTCCTGCTGATCGATATGCAAACACCGGGTATCAGCCTGTCCCCTATTCTCACCCTGGACGGCTATCGGGAAGTCAACGAAGTGCACTTCGACAATGTCCGGGTACCGGTGGAAAACCGGATCGGCGAAGAAGGTAAAGGCTGGACCTATGCCAAAGTCCTGCTTACCCATGAACGCACCAATATTGCCCGCGTGGCCCAGTCCCGCTGCCAGCTACAGCGCGCCCGCGAACTCGCCAGTGAAACCCCGGACGGCAGCGCGACCTTACTCGACAACCCGATCTTTGCGCACAAGTTTGCAGAAATCGAAATTGAATTGTTGGCACTCGAATATACCGAGCTGCGCACCCTGGACGCGATCCGCACCGGGCAGGCACCAGGCCCGGAATCCTCGATTCTGAAAATCAAAGGCACCGAACTGGCGCAGGCCATCGACGAACTGCACGCAGAGATAGCCGCATACGGCGGACTGCCCTATGCCCCATGGCAGCTGGAGGATGACTTCGACGGTGCGCGGGTGGGCACCGATAGCGCCATCAACAGCTGGCTGCGTTACTTCAACAACCGCAAATCATCCATTTACGGCGGCAGTAACGAGATCCAGAAAAATATCATCTGCAAGGCCGTGCTGGGCCTGTAACCGGAGGACGCAGATATGGATTTTTCATTGAGCGAAGAACAACAACTACTGCGCGACAGCGTCACCCGCTTTATCCGCCAGGACTACGGGTTTGAAACCCGGCAGAAAACGGTTACCAGTAACGCGCCTTTCAACAGGGAATACTGGCAGACGTTTGCAGAGCTGGGCTGGCTGCTGGTGCCCTTCTCCGAAGACGAAGGCGGCCTCGGTGGTTCGGCCGTAGACCTCATGGTGGTGATGGAAGAATTCGGCAAAGGCATGGTGGTTGAACCGCTGCTGGCGAGCGCCATTCTCGCCGGTGGGTTGATCGCGGAAGCGGGCAGCGAGCCCCAGAAAAACGACTGGCTGACGCCCCTGATGGAGGGCAATCTGCAGCTGGCGTTTGCCTTTGCCGAATCGCGAAGCCGCTTTGACCTGGACCGACTCGACACCACCGCACAAGCGGATGGCGATGACCTGATCCTGAACGGCCACAAAACCGTGGTACTGAATGGCGCTGCCGCAGATACCCTGGTGGTATCCGCCCGCACAGGCACGGCCGAAAACAATGGTGTCAGCCTGCTGCTGGTGGATGCGGAGACGCCGGGCGTCACCCGCAATAACTACAAAACGGTGGACGGCCACAACGCCGCAGAGATCTATTTCGATCAGGTACGGGTTCCGCGTGCCAATCTCTTGGGCACCGAGGGCCAGGCGCTGCCCGTTATCGAGAAGATCATCGATCGGGCCACCTTCGCCATCTGTGCCGAAGCGGTCGGTGCCATGGAGAGCGCGCTTGAAAAAACCGTGGAATACAGCAAAACCCGCAAGCAGTTCGGCGTCAGCATCTCAAGCTTTCAGGCCCTGCAGCACCGCATGGCAGATATGTTTATCGAATGTCAGCAGGCCCGCTCTATCCTGATGATGGCGGCCATGGAACTGGACGCCGGCAACGGGGTTGCGCCAAAGGCGGTCTCCGCAGCCAAAAGCCGCATTGGTAAAGCCGCCCGTCATGTAGGACAGGAAGCTGTTCAGATACACGGGGGTATCGGGGTGACCGACGAGCTGGATGTGGCACACCTGTTCAAGCGCCTCACCACTATCCAGCACCTGTTCGGCAGCACGGATTTTCACACCCAGCGCTTTATCAAAGCCTGACGCTTTTTCAGCAAAGTTGATAACCACAAAAAAGGCGGCTCCCTGTGGGGCCGCCTTTCTTCTGATCCGTGAAGGATCGAAACTAGATGCCTCAGGGGCTCAACCGCTCGATCTGCCACTCGCCACCGTCCAAAGCACGGTACACAAAACGGTCGTGCAAGCGCGACGCACGCCCCTGCCAGAACTCCACTGCATGGGGTTGTACCCGGTAGCCACCCCAGAATTCGGGGCGCGGTACGTCCTGTCCATCGAATCTCTGGCGACAGGCCTCAAAGTTTTCCTCCAGCAATTTTCGCGAAACAATGGCATCGCTCTGGTGTGACGCCCAGGCGGCAATCTGGCTGTCTCGCGGACGGCTGCTGAAATACGCATCCGCTTCAGCGTCACTCAACAGCTCGGCGGTGCCGCGCACAATCACCTGGCGCTCGAGAAAATGCCAGGGAAACAGCAGCGACACCTTGGGATTGGCGGTAATGTCCCACGCTTTCTGGCTTTTCAGATTGGTATAGAAAACGAAGCCGTGCTCACCGAATCCCTTCAACAAGACAATGCGCTGAGACGGCTGGCCGCTCGCGTCTGCGGTACTCAGGCACACTGCACTCGGGTCGGAAATATCGGCCTTCACCACCTCTTCTAGCCAGGCGCGAAACTGGCTGATGGGATCCTCCGCCAGATCGCTTCGCTGCAGCCCGCCGCGCAGGTAGTCCCGTCGCCACTGATCAATTTCCATCGCTGTCATATCCTTACCACTGGTTCATTGGCTGTTTCTGAAAAGTCTGCCTGCAAGTTTACGCAGTTGTGTGCCAAATCCCAATTTGCGCAATTTTCCCCGTCACAGGCTGTGACTACACTCAATTATCCGGCGTATTCCCCGGCGGAAACGCAGAGTCTGCGGACGCTTGCAGGGTGCATGTTGGCCCGCTAGGCTCCGGCGCAAATCTGATAGAAAACCTGATCATCCAACTGATAAAAACCCACAAGAGAGTCGGGGTATCGTCCATGCACACGGCTGAACATCAAGATCCACAAAACCCCTCCTGCGCCCAGGTACTGATGCACCTGCTGCGCCAGTACGACGTCGATACCGTATTCGGTATTCCCGGCGTGCACACCATCGAACTGTACCGGGGCCTGCCCGGCAGTGGCTTGACCCATATCACGCCACGCCACGAACAGGGTGCAGCCTTTATGGCGGATGGATATGCGCGTGCCAGCGGCAACCCGGGGGTTTGCTTCCTGATTACCGGCCCGGGGGTAACCAATGCTGCAACGGCCATGGCGCAGGCCTACTCCGACTCCATTCCCATGCTGGTAATCAGTGCCGTCAACCGTCGCGAGGACCTCGGCATGGGCCGCGGTCGCCTGCACGAACTGCCGCGACAGCAGGACGTGAGCCGCGGTTTCTGCATCTGGCAGCACGCACTGACCAGTGCACAGCAACTGCCGGAAGTGCTCGCGCGTGCTTTCCAGTTGATGCGCGGCGGTCGACCGGGCCCGGTGCATATCGAAATCCCCATCGACCTGTTTCCGGCGCCCATGCCCGGGCAACTGACAGATTACCGCGCCGCCCCGGCACCGAGCCTGCCGGGCACGGAAAGCAATACGATTGCCACCGCCGCCGATTGGCTCAGCTCTGCAGAAAAGCCGGTGATCCTGCTTGGCGGTGGCGCACAGCGGTGCGGCAAGGCCGCCACTGAACTGGCAGAAAAACTCGCCGCACCGGTATTCGAATCCCTCGCTGCCAAAGGCATCGTAGACGAACGCCATCCCCTGTGTGGCGGCGCCAACCTGAGCTTTGCCTGCGTGCGCGAGCGCATCGAATCTGCCGATGTGGTCCTCGCCGTCGGCACCGAGCTGGCGGAAACCGACCGCAATCTGGTGCGTGAAAACTACCAGTTCCGCGGCAAACTAATCCGGGTGGATATCGACCCCGCGCAACTGGTGTGCAATGCGCAGCCAGACCTCGCTATCTGCGCGGATGCGGGTATCACCCTCGCGAGTCTCACTGATGCGGTCACCGATAGCGGGGAACCCCGCCGACAGTCGGCCGCGGCGGAAGTGGAATCCCTGCTGCATGCGTGTCGCACAGAGTGGTGGCCGGGATCCGAGGAGCGCTTACCCTGGGTACAGGCCCTGCGCGATGCGCTGCCTGCAGAGGGCATTCTGGTAACCGACTCCACACAGCTGGCCTACAACACCAACCACGCCCTGCCCCTGTACCAGGCGCGCAGCCACATCACCTGCACTACCGGCTACGGCACGCTGGGTTTCGCACTGCCTGCCGCCATCGGCGCAGCCCTGGCGAGCCCGCGCCCGGTGATCGGACTGATTGGCGACGGCGGTATCATGTTCACCCTCGGTGAACTGGCTGCGGCGGTGGAGCAGAAACTGGCACTGCCAATCCTGGTATGGAACAACAGCGGCTACGGTGAGATCCGCGACTTTATGGATGAAGCCGAGGTTGAACAGGAAGGCGTCAATCTGCACGCACCGGATTTTGTCACCCTCGCCCGCGCTTTCGGTGCCGAGGGCTGCCGCATTGATCGCCCGGAACAATTGAGCGAAGCGGTGGCGGAAGCATTCGCGCGCAAGGGCCCGACATTGATCGAGCTCACCGCGCCCTGAATGCGATGATCAGCGCATCGCGATAGAAACTATTCAATGAGCCGATATGCGCTTCACCGCGGCATCTGCTCAGCCAAAATTCAATACCGGAAAACGACGCAATGGACGTATCAAAACTCAACACGAAACAGCTCTACATCAACGGCGAGTGGCGCGATTCCAAGGGCGGCAGCCTGCATCCCGTCATCAACCCCGCCACCGAAGAAGCCCTGTGCGAGGTAATCCAGGGTACGCTCGAAGATGTGGATGATGCAGTAGCCGCCGCCAAAGCGGCGTTCAAGGAATGGCGCCACAGCCGCGCCGCCAAGCGCCAGGCCCTGATGCACGCCATCGCCGACGGCATGGAAGCGCGTAAACAGGACCTGATAGACGCCGTATCCCAGGCCCTTGGCTGCCCGCCACACATTACCGAATGGCTGCATATCGATGGCCCCATCTACGCTATGCGCTACTACGCCGACCGCGCCGCACTGATGGAAGAAACCGAAAAAGCCGGCCACTCCGTGGTACTGAAAGAACCGGTAGGCGTGTGCGGATTTATCACCCCCTGGAACTACCCGCTGCACCAGTTCGTGGGCAAAGTGGCCCCGGCCCTCGCCGCCGGCTGCACCATGATCCAGAAGCCCTCGGAACTCACCCCGCTTCAGGATTACGTGATGGCAGAAATCATCGACGCCGCCGGCCTGCCCGCAGGTGTTTTCAACCTGGTACCCGGTGCCGGGCCGATCGTTGGCGCAGCGCTGTCCAGCCATGTGGATATCGACATGGTGTCCTTCACCGGCTCCACCCGCGCCGGTATCGAAGTGGCCAAGTCCGCGGCCCCCACGGTCAAGCGGGTTACCCAGGAACTGGGCGGCAAGTCACCGTTGATTATCACCCCCGATGCGGACCTGGAAGCCGCCGTGCGCTGGGGCTGTGAAGATGTCTTCATCAATACCGGGCAAACCTGCACCGCCCTGACCCGCATGCTGGTACCCGCAGAGCGTTACGAGGAAGCAGTAAGTATCGCCAAGAAGGTCGCCGAAGAAGTCGCGCTGGGTACCGGCAGCGACGACTTTATGGGCCCCCTCTCCTCCGCCCGCCAGCGCGACATCGTGCGCGGCTATATCGACAAAGGTGTCGCCGAAGGCGCCCGCCTGGTGGCCGGTGGCAGTGACACCCCCGAAAACTTCCCCAGCGGCTTCTACGTGAAACCGACGGTATTTGCCGACGTCACCAACGACATGGCCATCGCCCGCGAGGAAATCTTCGGCCCCGTCACCTGCATGATTCCCTACAAGGACTTGGACGAAGCCATCGCCATTGCCAACGACACCGAGTACGGCCTCTCCAGCGGCGTCTGGGCAAAAGACACCGAGGCAGCCATGCCCGTCGTACGCCGCATTGAAGCGGGCCTCTGCTTCGTCAACGGCGGTGAATTCAATTACGACGCCCCCTTCGGCGGCGTAAAGCGTTCTGGCAATGGGCGTGAATTTGGCGCAGCGGGCCTGGACGAGTTTATTGAACTGAAATCCGTGCAGCTTCCCGCATAAAGCTCTGACGCGCCGCCCATAGTGGCGGCGCGGTTGACTGAGTGTTCCGCCATCGCTATCTTTGCTCCCGACATCAAGAGAGTGGCTGACGCCAACGCCAACCTGCCTACCGGGGCAAGGTGGTTTCCCTTCACAGAATGTGCAGGGGATGGGGCTCTTGCTGGTAACCGACTTGTTCGGACCAGCTGTGCAATCCAACCGGGATACGATTTATTCAATCGTCTCTTCCGCCGTCAGCCCTCCAGAATTTTTGGAGGGAACATGTCCGAATTCCAGATTACCAGCACCGACGTTATCGAAATCCAGATTGCCCCGCAGCGCAGTCGCACAGCGGTCCGGGCGGTCAAACGCAATGATCGACAACTGTTGTGGCAATTGCTGTTCGACTCGACGGAAGATGCGCTGGCCTTCGCCACCCATTGCCGAGCCAGCGACGCACCAGTCACGGCCCACAAGGCCTGTGAGCTGGTTGGATAACTTATTTTCGTCAAAAAGGCGGGTGATCGTCATAGATGACGCCCCAACCTACACTTACGGCAGTTCACCGGCGGACTCTCCGCGAAGGTGACGCTGGCCGGTACAGCTTTGTGAGACCGTCTGCGGCCAGGACGGCCGCAGCCGAGCCCCCATGGATGGGTTCACGGCGTGTCTCACAAAGCTGTACCCGCCAGCGTCGCCGCCATAACAGTCGTTAATTGGGAAGACCTCCCCAGAACATAGCCCTTTTGCCAAAAGCACTACAGGAGCCAATAACAACGTCATGTCCAAGCCCGAGCAATTTTTCCAGCACCTGCGCGATGAACTGAAGCAGATCGAAGCCGACGGTCTCTACAAGCGCGAGCGCATTATTACCTCCCAGCAGAGTGCCGAGATCCAGGTCAACAACGACAGCCAGGTACTCAACTTCTGCGCCAACAACTACCTCGGGCTCGCCAACCACCCCGACCTGATCCAGGCCGCCAAAGATGGCCTCGACCAGTACGGCTTCGGCATGGCCTCCGTGCGCTTTATCTGCGGCACCCAGGACATTCACAAGGCTCTGGAATTCCAGCTGTCGGAATTTTTGCAGACCGAAGACACCATCCTTTACACCTCCTGTTTCGACGCCAACGGTGGCCTTTTCGAAACCCTGCTGGGCCCGGAAGATGCGATCATCTCCGATGCCCTCAACCACGCCTCCATCATCGACGGCGTGCGCCTGTGTAAAGCCAAGCGCTTCCGCTATGCCAACAACGACCTGGCAGATCTCGAAGAGCAACTGAAAGCCGCCGACGCCGCCGGCGCGAAAACCAAGCTGATCGCCACCGACGGCGTCTTCTCCATGGACGGCGTCATCGCCAACCTCAAGGGCATCTGCGACCTCGCGGATAAATACAACGCCCTGGTCATGGTCGATGACTCCCACGCCGTCGGCTTCCTCGGCCAGCACGGCCGCGGCACCCACGAATACTGCGATGTCGTCGAGCGCGTCGACATCATTACCGGCACCCTCGGCAAAGCCCTGGGCGGCGCCTCCGGCGGCTTCACCTCCGGCCGCAAGGAAATCATCGACCTGCTGCGCCAGCGTTCGCGCCCTTACCTATTCTCCAATTCCGTGGCGCCCGCTATCGTCACCGCCTCCCTGAAGGTGCTGGACATGCTGGTGGAAGGTGGAGAACTACGGGACCAGCTGCAGGAAAACTCCCAGTACTTCCGCAAGCGCATGACCGAAGCGGGCTTCACCCTCGCCGGTGCCGACCACGCCATCATCCCGGTGATGATCGGCGACGCCGCCCTGGCCCAGAAAATGGCCGACAAGATGCTGGAGAAAGGTATCTACGTGGTCGGCTTCTTCTACCCCGTTGTGCCCAAGGGACAGGCCCGTATCCGCACCCAGATGTCCGCGGCGCACACCCGCGATCAGCTGGATCGCTGCATCGATGCATTTATTGAAGTCGGCAAAGAACTCGAGATTATCTAAGCGGTATTTATGAAAGCATTATCCAAACTCAAGTCTGAACCCGGCATCTGGATGACCGATGTCGAGGTACCGGAGCCCGGGCACAACGACCTGCTGATCAAGATTCGCAAGACCGCCATCTGCGGTACCGATATGCACATCTATAACTGGGACGAGTGGTCACAGAAGACTATTCCGGTTCCGATGGTTGTAGGCCACGAATACGTGGGCGAAGTGGTCGGTATGGGCCAGGAAGTGGCCGGCTTCAAAGTGGGCGACCGCGTTTCCGGCGAAGGCCACATCACCTGTGGCCACTGTCGTAACTGCCGCGCCGGACGCCGCCATCTGTGCCGCAACACCTACGGCGTGGGCGTGGACCGCCAGGGTGCCTTTGCTGAGTACCTGGTGATTCCGGCACTGAATGCATTCAAGATCCCGGACAATATTTCCGACGAACTGGCCTCCATTTTCGACCCGTTCGGCAACGCGGTGCACACCGCACTATCGTTCGATCTGGTGGGTGAGGATGTCCTGATTACCGGTGCCGGACCTATCGGTATTATGGCCGCAGCCGTTGCCCGTCATGTGGGTGCACGCCATGTAGTGATTACCGATATCAACGATTACCGCCTGGATCTGGCGAAGAAAATGGGCGCGACCCGCACCGTCAATGTCAGCAAAGAAAAGCTCACCGATGTGATGAAAGATATCGGCATGACCGAGGGCTTTGATGTTGGCCTGGAGATGTCCGGCGTTGCCGCGGCCTTCCGGGATATGCTCTCCGCCATGAACCACGGTGGCAAGATCGCGATGCTGGGGATTCCCCCGGGTGAAATGGCGATCGACTGGAGCCAGGTGATCTTCAAGGGCCTGATCCTGAAAGGTATCTACGGCCGGGAAATGTTCGAGACCTGGTACAAAATGGCCAGCCTGATTCAGTCTGGCCTCGACCTTTCCCCGATCATTACTCACCAGTTTTCCGTAGATGAGTTCCAGACTGGTTTTGACACCATGGGTTCGGGTGAATCGGGCAAAGTTATTCTTAACTGGCAGTAAAACGACGTTCGGGTTTTCCGGGTGCACCCCCGGTACAGCCCGGTGACGGGCGAGCACTGGGTATTCGTTTTCAAAACCGCTATGAGTACATCCCTGTACGCTGCGTCGGCGACATCCCTGTCGCCGACGCTTTTGAAAACGAATACCCAGCACTCCCCCTTCGCATCTGACATCAGTCCAATTTGTGGAGCCACAACCATGCTCAGAGTCATCGGTGTACTGATCTTCGCGCTAATCCTTCTCGGCCTGGCAGGTCACCTGTTTTACAAAAATAAAAGCCGTGAAGAAACCAGTCATATCCAGCCTCACTTGCAATATCATGTTGCTGGAAGCGACATTAAATCCCTAGCTTCCTGATCAGACGCGTGCTGGTCGTGCCCTGCACCAACAGGGAAAATAGCACCACACCAAACACCATCGACTGTACTGTCCACCAGTAGGGCAACTCTGTTGGCAGCGACAGTACCAGCGCCACCGCAATCACCCCGCGCAAACCACCCCAGCTTAAAATCAAGCGCCAACTCTGCGGAATGGGCGGCCCTACGAAGCGAGCCAGTGGGGCCAGCATAAATACCGCCAATCCCCGCGCACCAATTGCCGCCACAATCGCGATGATCATCGCCAACCATTGATCGCTAAACATCTTGAAGGTAATCACCAGGCCCATGATTACAAAGATCAGCGCATTAAATAAAAGGCCAAGCCACTCCCAGGTCGGCGCCGCGTGGGTTAAATAGGTTTCCTGCTGCTCGCGTAAACAGGCCCGGGAAACAATCGCACAGACCATTACCGAAAGAATCCCCGAAACACCCACCACGTGCTCCGCCAGATAAAAGCTACCGAACGCGGCCAGCACCAGCACCACCAACGCCGCACCTGCCGACCCCAAAAAAAGAATGACGATTGCAGTGAGCAGGCCACACAGTGTGCCCACCGCCAGGCCGCCAAAAAACAGTACCGAGAAATACAGCGCAAAACTGCCGGCACCGGCAACCGTCTCGCCGGTTGCCACCGCACCTTCCATCACACTGTGACTGGCAATGCCCAGAATAAAAGAGAACAGTACGACTGCCACCGCATCGTTGAACAGGCTCTCCCCTTCCACCAGGGTCAACAACTCCTCATTGGCATGGCTCTGGCGCATCCGCGCGATAATCGAAACGGGATCGGTAGCCGCGAGAATGGCACCGGTGAGCAACGCCGCGATCCAGGGGAAGCCTGTGGGGTGATGGACACCGTAGTACACCAACACCGCCGTGATCAGCCCGCAAATCAGCACCCCCAGCGTGGCGAACAGTAAAATCGGCCCTAGCCAGCGGAACAGAACATCCGGGTCAATTTTCCAGGCGGATTCAAAAATCAGCACCGGCAGGATCACGAAAAACACCATCTGGTGAATATTCTCAGCACGCAGCCCGGTGTCGTAATCGAGTACCGGTAGCAGAACACCGGCGAGCACACCGGCAATCAGGCAGCCCAGTGTATTGCCGCGCTTCAGTATCCGCGCAATGGCCAAACCGACTACCGCGGCCACCGCCATATACAGGCCCTGCCCCACCAGAGTGGTTACCCCTTCCATGGTCTTCTCCCGCTGTACGGTTACTGGGTTCCGCGATCCGAGGCGATCAGGGATTTGGGTGGCACTTCCGGTACCAGGTCGGACAGAGGTACCGGTGTGCCGCGCTCGTTGATGACCTCTACATGGGCGCGTCGCAACTGGCGCGGTTCCGGCACACCGCAGGAGTGGGCCAGCATACCCACCTCGTGTTCCATATTGTGCGCGTAATGGTAGACCCGCTCCGCCTTGTCCATGGGATCCAGGCCCTGCTGCAGGTCCGGGTTGTGGGTAGTAACGCCCGTGGGACAGGTATTCTTGTTGCACTGCATGGCCTGAATACAACCCAGCGCAAACATGAAGCCCCGTGCACAATTGACGAAATCCGCACCCATGGCCAGCGCCCAGGCCACCATGGATGGGGTGAGCAGCTTACCGGCGCAGATGATCTTGATGCGTTCCCGCAATCCATACTGGGTAATCAGGTCGACCACCATCGGCAGGCTGCGATTGATCGGGAGCCCCATATAATCCATCAGGCTCTGGGGGGCCGCGCCGCTGCCGCCATCGGCACTGTCGATGGTGATAAAGTCCGGCGCAGAATTCGGTCCGCGCTTCTGAATCGTTTCACACAGCTCGTGCAACCAGTCGCTGTTGCCGATCACGCACTTGAACCCGGTGGGTTTGCCGGTCACCTCGCGGATGTGGCCAATCATATCCAACAGCCCGCCCACATCCCGAAACTCCGGGTGCCCGTTGGGACTGATGGAATCCATACCCACCGGGATACCGCGCACATGGGCAATTTCCGGCGTGACCTTGATGCCTGGGAGAATCCCGCCCTTACCGGGCTTGGCGCCCTGGGAGAGTTTCAGCTCGAACATCCGAACCTGTTCGTGCGCCGCCACCGCGCGCAACTTGTCATCGGACAACCTGCCCTCCTCATCGCGCACACCGTATTTGGCGGTACCGATCTGAAATACGATGTCGCAACCGCCTTCCAGATGATGCGGAGAAAGCCCACCCTCACCGGTATTCAACCAGATGCCCGCCTTGGCCGCCCCCCGGGACAGCGCGCTGACCGCCGGCACCGACAGCGCACCAAAACTCATACCGGAAATATTGAAAATCGAGCGGGTGGTATAGGGCCGTCGGGCCACACCCTCGCCGACGGTCACTTCACGGGGCGGCACCGCATCCTTGGCCAGGGTGGGAAACGGGTGATTGAGGAATACGATATCCCCGGGCTGATTCAGGGGCCTGGTGGAACCAAACGCGAGTGTGGAATCCACGTTTTTTGCCGCGCGATACACCCAGCTGCGCTGGGCGCGGTTAAACGGCATTTCTTCGCGGTCGAGGGCAAAAAAGTACTGTCGAAAAAACTCGCCCAGGTGTTCAAACTGATAGCGGAACCGCCCCAGCACCGGAAAATTGCGCCGGATGGCCTGCTTGGTCTGGCTCACATCCGACAGATACAGGTACACCACGTACAGCACCAGCACCACCAGCCCGAAGGCAAACAGCATCGCAAACACCTGCAATACCTTGACGGCAAACGCGTATATCGCCGCAACAGCCTGAAGATCCATTCCCTGTTCCCTACATTGAAACCACTTGAACACAACCCAAAACTATTCGGTCATTGTATGTGTTCACGGCCCCTCTTGCACAGTCCCGGGACCGGCAATAAACTGTACAAACATACAGCACCCCACGAAAGACATGGCCAACGATTCACCAAGTAATCCCCGCAGTACCCTCAAGGGCCGGGGTGCCGTCAGCAACCTGGCCGGTCGCTTTGTGGACCAGGTGAGCAGCCGCGAGAGCGATGGCTGGGAAATGGCGCTGGAGCCTGTGGAACGGATCGAAACCGTGGCCATCGAGGAGAAGGCGAAGTCGATCATAGCCACCAACAACTCGCCGGATATCCCCTTTACCCAGTCCATCAACGCCTACCGTGGATGTGAACACGGTTGCGTGTACTGTTATGCCCGTCCGGCACACGCCTATATGGACCTGTCACCGGGGCTGGATTTCGAAACACGCCTGTTTTACAAACCCAACGCAGCCGAATTGCTGGAAAAAGCGCTGCGTAAAAAAGGCTACCGGTGCAGTCCCATCGCCATGGGCACCAATACCGACCCCTACCAGCCACTGGAAAAAGACAAGCGGATCACCCGCCAGATACTGGAAACCCTGCAACGCTACCGCCATCCCGTGACCATCGTCACCAAGAGCCAGCTGATTCTTCGCGATCTGCCGGTACTCGCGGAAATGGCCCAGGACAACCTTGTGCATGTGGGCATCAGTGTGACCACCCTGGATAACGGGTTAAAGCGCAAACTGGAGCCCCGCACCGCCGGGCCCGCGGCGCGCCTGCGTACCATCGAGGCTTTGGCCGCTGCCGGGATACCCACCGCAGTTATGGCCGCCCCCATCATCCCCGCACTGAACGACGCCGAGCTGGAAAAAATACTACACAGCGCCCACGGTGCCGGCGCGATTCACGCGGCGTATATCCTGCTGCGGCTGCCTTTTGAAGTGGCGCCACTGTTCCGACAATGGCTGCAAGAGCATTACCCGGAACGTGCGGAGCACGTCATGAGCATTGTGCAGCAGAGTCGTGGCGGCAAGGACAATCAGAGCGAGTTTGGACAACGACAACGGGGCACGGGAGTATTCGCGCAGTTACTGCAGCAGCGCTTTCGGGTAACCTGTCGCAAACTGGGGCTGAACGAACGAAAGTTGGATCTGGATTGCACTCGGTTCACTCTGCCGCCTCAGTCCGGCGATCAGCAGAGCCTTTTTTAATCTGGGAAACTGTTTTGTCTGGCTGGTTTGTTTATCTGATCCGCACCAAAAATGGCAGCCTGTATACCGGTGTTACCCGGGACGTGGCACGCCGCTTCGAGGAGCACAACAGCGGTGGCCCGAAAGCCGCAAAGGCGCTGCGCGGGCGCGGACCACTGACGCTCGCCTTTCACTGCGCCATGCGCAGCAAATCCGATGCCTTAAAACTGGAAGTGGAAATCAAGCGCTGGCCCAAGCGCAAAAAAGAGCAGTTGATCGCTAACGGGCCAGCTTTCCTGAGAGAAGTTTTGGGGGAGGGTTACCAGGGAATGGTCGTGCCATCGTAATTATAGAAGTGGCCACTACTAGTCTCGTCCGCTTCCAGCAAAACTTTCTTCAATCCCGCCACACTGTCCTCTACGGATATCAGCGCATTCGGGCCACCCATATCGGTTTGTACCCAGCCGGGGTGCAATGCCAGTACCTTGATACCCTGCTCCGCGAGGTCAATGGAGAGACTTTTTGCCACCTGGTTTACCGCGGTTTTTGAGGAGCGGTAGATATAACCACCACCGGAACCGTTGTCGCTGATACTGCCTACCTTGCTACTGAGGATTCCCACCACCTTATAGTGCCCGTTCGCCATATGCGGGTAAAAAGTCTCCACCAGTTTGTAGGGGGCGATGGTGTTGGCTTCCAGTACCTTGCGCCACTCCTCCGCATCCACACTGCCCAGCCCTACCCCTTTGGGGCCGTAGTAGCCGGCGTTACTGACCACGACGTCCAGGGAGCGGCCCTCCAGGTCCTTTGCCAGCTCGGCCATTTGCGCGTAATCGGTCACGTCCAGGCCGTGGATCTCGATATTGTCGTGGGCCTCGGCGAGCTCGCTGAGCTCCCAGGCAGCTGAAGGATTGCGGCAGGTGGCGACCACCTGCCAGCCATCCGCGGCAAATTGCCGGGTCATTTCCAGACCGATACCGCGATTACAGCCGGTGATGAGAATCGTGCCGGGCATACTCCCTCCTCTGGTGGTATTCTTGCGCGTTCAGATGATATAGCAATCAAAGTACCTATGTATTACTCACTCGGCGACCTCGTGTGGCTATTCCTGATCGGCCTGGCGGCCTGGTACTTCTGGGCCGGCATGGCGGCAAAGGATCGCGTGCGCCGCATCGTCAAGAGCCACTGTGCGGACACCGGTGTACAACTGCTGGACGATACCGTAATGCTCGCCCGCACCCGCCTGAAGCGGGATCGCAGTGGCCAGGTGCGCCTGCAGCGACAGTACGAATTTGAATTCACCTCTACCGGGGAGCGCCGCTATGGTGGTGTCGCGGTGCTGCACGGCCAGCGCGTGAGCCAGATCCAGCTGTCTCCGTTCCACATGAGCTGACGCCCCGCAACCCGATACAGACGAAGACACCAATATGCAGAAAGGCATCTATCGCCACTACAAGGGCAATCTCTACCATTTGATGGAAATCGCCACCCACAGTGAAACCGGGGAACAACTGGCCATCTACCGGGCTCTGTATGATGAATTCGGCGTGTGGGCACGCCCCCTGGCGATGTTTTCAGAAACCGTGGAGAAAGACGGCCAGACGATACCGCGCTTTGCGCTGGAAAAAGCCCTGGACTGACCCGGCCCCACACCACTTCCAAAACCAGAAAAACAAGGTCCACAAGACCGGACACAATAAGGATAATCGGTGAACAACAAGCAGATCCTGATTTACGGTGCCTACGGCTATACCGGCGAGCTGATCGCACGCCAGGCGGTGGCCCAGGGCCTGAAACCCATTCTCTCCGGCCGCAGCGCGGCGAAGCTGCAGCCTTTGGCCAACGAGCTGGACCTGCCCGCCATTGCCGTCAGTCTCGACGACGAAGAAACCCTGGTGCGTACCCTGCGCGATGTATCCGTCGTCATCCACTGTGCCGGCCCCTTCTCCGCCACTGCAGAACCGATGATGCGCGCCTGCATCGCCAGCGGCACCCACTATCAGGATATCACCGGCGAAATGGCCGTATACCAGCAGGCCCACGCCCTCGAAGCCGAGGCAAAAGCCGCGGGTATCGTGCTGTGCCCCGGTACCGGCTTTGATGTGATCCCCACTGATTGTCTGGCGGCAGCCCTGCACAAGGCCATGACCAGCGCAACGCACCTCACCCTCGGATTTGATTCAGATTCCGGCCTGAGTCCCGGCACGGCCAAGACCTCCATCGAGAGCCTGGGTGTGGGCGGCGCGGTGCGCCGCAATGGCAAGATCGAGGTGATTCCCCACGCCGCGCTGACTCGCAAGATCAACTTTGGCCGCGGCGAGAAGTTCGCGGTGGCAATCCCGTGGGGCGATGTGGCAACCGCCTACTACACCACCGAGATCCCCAATATCGAGGTATACATCCCGATGAGCCCGCGCCGGGCGAAAAAGATGGGCCACCTGAACAAGTTCCGCTGGCTGCTGCGTATGAACTGGGTACAGAACTGGCTCAAGGGCAAGGTCGACAAGAAAGTGCGCGGTCCCTCGGAGAACAAGCGCGCGGAGCAACAGACCTGGGTGTGGGGCGAAGTGCGCAACGATCGCCGCGGCGAGCGCCGGGTGGGCCGTGTCGTTACCGCCAATGGTTACGATGTGACCGTGCACGGCTCTATTGCCGTGGCGCAACACCTGCTGGGCTATATGGGGCTTGGCGGCTACTACACCCCGTCTAAACTTTGCGGCCAGGAGCTGGTGGAAAAACTGCCCGGATCCGGCGCGATCAAGATCGGCATCGACTGAACACGCTTTGCAGGAGCCTGCCTTACAGGCTCCTGCACCCTAGCGGGCAGGTTTCACGGACCTGACACAATTCGTTCAAGCCAGCGCAACAAATGCTTCGTACTTTTACCGTATGCGAAGCTTACCTATCACTCTGAAAACGGTAGATGTCTCCCTGGTCCTGCGTATGGCGGAACGGGCGACACGGCCGGCCTCCCGCAGGAACTACCTGCTGCTCTCCCGCTCTGCCGACGGCTGGCTGTATCTGTTTTCCCCCCTGCTGATCGCGCTGGTGGATACCGACGCTGCACTGCGATTCTTTTACGCATGCGCCGCGGCCTACGCCATTGAACGCTCACTCTACTGGACCATCAAGAACACCACCCGACGCAACCGTCCGCCGGAAGCCATTCCCGGGTTGCGCTCGATCATCGTCGCCAATGATCGATTCAGCCTGCCTTCCGGCCACACCTCCGGCGCCTTTCTGTTTGTCACCGTGCTGAGCCAGTGCCTTAACCCCCTGTGGGCCCTGGGTTACTTCTGGGCCGCCGGTGTGGGCATGTCGCGGGTGGGGCTCGGTGTCCACTTCCCCACCGATGTGTGCGCGGGCGCGCTCCTCGGAACCTGTGTGGGCTTTGCGGTCAGCGGTACTCTTGTGTGAATGCGATCTGAAGGTGATGTAACGGCGATCTAACGCCGACATCTCGCTGCGCGAACAGCCCCCCAACCCACATGCAAAAACCTGTCTGCTCAATCGGAGAAAAACTTTGAAAATACTCTACGGCGTTCAGGGTACCGGTAACGGGCACCTGTCCCGCGCCCGGGCCATGGCAGAGGCGTTTCGCCAGTTCCCCGACCTGGAAGTCCAGTGGCTGTTCAGTGGCCGTCCCCCGGAAAAATTCTTCGCCATGGAAGCATTCGGTAATTACTGGTGGCGCGAGGGGCTCACCTTTGTGCACAAAGAAGGCAAGATCGACCAGTTTGCCACCGGCCGCCAGCTCAACCTGAGCCGCCTGCTGAAAGACATACGCGAATTACCGGTGCAGGATTTCGATCTGGTGATCAGCGACTTCGAACCGGTCACTGCCTGGGCGGCGAAGAAACGCAAGCACCCGAGCCTGGGCCTCGGTCACCAGTACGCGTTCAACTTCTCCATTCCCACGCCTTCCTTTGGCTGGGCCGCGCGCGCGATCATGAAAATGTTCGCACCGGTACAGGTAAGCCTGGGGATGCACTGGCACCACTTCGGCCATCCGATCCTGCCGCCGATTGCCCACGCGCACGAGGAGCCCGCGCCCGCGCAGCAGGAGCACGTGCTGGTCTACCTGCCGTTCGAGCACGCGCAACCGCTGTTGCAACAGCTGGCGCAGGTACCGCAGCGGTTTATCGTGTACGGACTGCCCACCGACCTGCCAAAAGCCGAAAATATCACGCTCAAAGCCCCGTCCGTGGACGGCTTCCGCCACGACGTGGCCACCGCCAGAGCCGTGATCTGCAACAGCGGCTTCGAGCTGATCGCCGAGACCCTGACCCTAGGCAAGCCGATACTGACGCGTCCACTCAAGGGACAGTTTGAACAGGAAGCCAACGCGCTGGCGCTGGAAGAATTACAGCTCGCCACTGTGGTGCCCCAGTTCGATGCCACGACAATCGGTCACTGGCTGGAGAAACACCCTGTGGGCGTGCGGATCTGCTGGCCAGACGTGGCCGGCGCGATTGTCTACTGGTTGGCCAATGGACGCCGCAACAGCCCTCAGGAGCTTGCCGAAAGCTTGTGGGAGGCCGTAATTCCCGGCAACGCGGCCACGGCTTCTTCGGGCTCGCAAAGCCCCCAAGCCACGGGGCGAACGGAGGCTATACGGGATATCAAGGGTAGCGAAAGCACGTGAACCGGCGCCATGGATCAGTCCCAGATAGCCCTGCCACCAACAGATGCCAGTAGCCATTACCTGCAATGTCATTGCCCGTTTTTACACCACTCCATAATCTGGCCTGAGCGACAGTAATTGATGATTGCGAAGGATGTAGTGAAGATGAGCGAGCAACTGCTGAACAACCGGGATATCGAATTCCTGCTGTACGAATTTCTCGATACCGAAGCGCTGCTGCAACGCCCGCGCTACAGTGAGCACTCCCGGGAGGTGTTCAACGCGACCCTGGAAACCGCGCAGACCATCGCCAGGAAGTATTTCGCTGATCACTACACCAAGGGGGACGCCAACGAACCCACGTTTGATGGCGAAAAGGTCACCCTGATCGAAGAGACCCGCAAGGCATGGGACGCCTTTGCCGAAGCCGGATTTCTCGCCGCCCACTATGATTTCGACGAGGGCGGCATGCAGTTGCCGGAAGTGATCCTGCGCACGGCAATGGCCCATATCAGCGCGGCAAATGTCGGCACCGCGGCCTACCCGTTCCTTACCCTGGGCGCCGCCAATCTGGTGCGCAGCTTCGCCAGTGAACAACTGCGGGACACCTACCTGCCACCGATGATGGATGGCCGCTACGCCGGCACCATGGCGCTGACCGAACCGGACCAGGGGTCGGCCCTGGCAGACATCCGCACCACCGCCACCCCCGCCGACGACGGCAGTTACCGGCTGCGCGGCCAGAAGATGTTTATCTCCGGCGGCGATCAGTCAATTACGGAAAACATCGTGCATATGGTGCTGGCGCGCATCAAGGATGCCCCGCCCGGGGTAAAGGGGATTTCCCTGTTCCTGGTGCCGAAAATCATTCCCGGTAAAAACGGCGAAGCGGATGCCCGCAACGATGTAAAACTCGCCGGCCTGCTGCACAAAATGGGTTATCGCAACACCACTTCAACAGTGCTGAGTTTTGGCGAAGATGCGGGTAGCGAAGGCGGCGCGGTCGGCTATCTGGTGGGCGAACCCCACCGCGGACTGCACTACATGTTCCAGATGATGAACGAGGCCCGTATTGGCGTCGGCAGCGGTGCGGCGGTACTGGGTTACCGCGGTTACCTGCACGCCCTGCAATACGCCAGGGAACGCCCCCAGGGACGTATGCCGTCCAACCGCGATCCGCAGTCCAGGCAGGTTCCGATCATCCAGCACGCCGACGTGCGGCGTATGCTGCTGATGCAGAAAAGTTATGTGGAGGGTGGCCTGGCACTGTGTTTCTACGCCTCTTCCCTGGTGGAGGACGCCCACAGCGCCACAACGCCTGTAGAGCGGGAAAGGGCAGCGGAGCTGCTCGACCTGCTCACCCCCATTGCAAAGTCCTGGCCGTCCAAATACTGCCTCAAGGCCAACGATCTCGCGATCCAGGTACTGGGGGGCTCCGGCTATATTCGCGAGTATCCGCTGGAACAGCTTTACCGCGACAACCGCCTCAATCCCATCCACGAGGGCACTGAGGGCATCCAGGCAATGGACCTGCTCGGGCGAAAAGTGCCGGCAAAAGGAATGGCCGGATACCAGATCCTGACCCAGGAAATTCACAAAACCCTGTCTGCCTGTGCTGGAGACAAGGCTCTGCAATCACTGGTGGAAGGGCTGAATTCGGGACTGAATCAGCTGAATGGTATTTCCGAAAACCTGTTACTGCAGATGTCTGCAGACCCCGACCGGGGCCTGGCCAATGCCACGCTGTACCTGGATGTTTTCGGGCGCGTGGTGGTGAGCTGGATCTGGCTGAGACAGGCCGCCATTGCCTCGGAAAAGCTCGCACAAGACCCTGCACTCAGTGCCGAGGATGAGGGTTTTTACCGGGGTAAACTGCAGGCGGCACGTTTTTATATCGAGTGGGAATTGCCGGAGATCACCCCCCAAATCGCGCTGCTGGAGTCGGCCAATTCAGTGCCTTTCGACATGCAGCAGGAGTGGTTCTGATTACCCGCCGCGGTCAATCAGCCCCCCTCCATTCACCGCGTTAGAGGTTGTGGCGCGCCTGCTCCCGCTTCAGGTGCGCCACTGCCTCACGCATGGTGGTGACCCAGTAGCGGTCCGGGTGCGCGGCCAGGTGATCCAGTAACTGCTGGTGCGCTTCGGACGTGACCTCAATGTAGTCTCCGCCCACCCCGTGAAACATATAGCCCACCAGGCTGTGGTTATCGCGCGCCGCTTCTGCCACTTCAATTAGTTCTTCCGCGCTCTTGTCCGCCCCGTCGAAGGACGCGAGACGATATAGATCTGTGTTGTCCCGCTGGTGCTGGCCGTCATCGGAATACAGGCGTGCGCCGCTGACCAGCTTCTTCAGGGCCGGAACCACATTCTCACCGCCAGCAAGCATGTCACCACAGGGGTAGGCAAAAGTGCGCTGCTTTTTGCCATCGATCGCCTCCAGCATATTGTTGGTAGCCTGCACTTCCTCAGCAAACTGTTCCAGGGAGTAATTGTCCAGATCCTGCCAGGGCTTTACCCAGCTGCGGTTGGAGAGGGATTTGCGACAGGGATGGTACAGCATGTGGTTGCCCAGCTCGTGACCGCGCTCGGCCGCGCGCCGCCACTCATGCATACGCAAGCGGATGGAGGGGCGCGCCCCACTGATGTAGAAAGTGCCGGGCAGGTTGAGCTGGTTCAACTGCGGGATGGCGACGTCGAGATGGGAATCCAGGGCATCGTCATAGGTGAGCACCACGGCCACTTCTGCGCCCCCGGGCCACGGGGAGTTTTGCTCTGCGCCAGCAGCTATTGACCACAGGGCAAGCGTGGCAGCGAGTAGTTTCCCGAAGAGTGGAGTTTGCATCTAAATTCCCTTTTTTAAATTCCCTTTTATAAATTCCCTTACCAGGCCCTGGAACACCCCGTCCAGGCCGCGCCGTGTCAGAGGCTGATCCGCAGGGTCAAGCCGCCGAGATCCGCATCACCACGATCCTCTGGAGGCACCGTGGCGATCTTACCGTGATAACTCTCCACAATATCCACCACCACCGCAAGTCCGATCCCCTGCCCCTGTTGCTGCTGGTCCGCGCGCACCCCGCGCTGCACCACTTGCCGCCACTGGGTTTCACTGAGTCCGGGGCCGTTGTCGGATACCAGAATCTCGAGACCGCGTTGATCCGCGGTATTTTCGATCTTGACCAGCAGGCTGCCACCGCCGTACTTGTAGCCGTTGTCCAGCAGGTTGCCGAGCATCTCCATGAGATCCCCCTCATCCCCGTAAAACAGTACCGAATCATCGCACAGCAGCTCCGCATCCACAGACTTGCCGCGGTAGACCTTGTCCAGGGCCGAGAGAATCTTTTCCGCCAGTGGCTGCACCTTTACCCCGCGTAAAATCGACTTGGGTGAAGTCGCTACCGCGCGTTTCAACTGATAGCTGATAATACTGTCCATGCGCTGGACCTGCTCGGCCAGCGCAGCCTGGGCACTTTGTGGATCGGTTTTGGTGTCGAGCCCTTTCAATACCGCCAGCGGCGTCTTCAGGCTGTGGGCCAGGTCGCCGAGGGTATGCCGGGTCTTCTCCCGCTGGCGGCGCTCGTTTTCGATCAGCAAGTTGAGGTTGTCGGTGAGCGGCACCAGCTCGCGGGGAAAGCGCCCCTGCAGGGTATCGCTACCGCCCTGCTGCATTTCCTTCAGTGCCCGCGCCACCTCGCGCAACGGCGCCAGTCCCCAGCGCAACACCAGCAGCTGGACCGCGATCAGTGCCAGCGCGCCGATTCCCAGCCAGCGCCACAAAGTGCCACTGAACTGGTTCACCTGGGCGTAGAGCGGCGCCGCGTCCTCGAGAATCACAAACGTAAACTGCAGTTCATTTTCCAGCCCCCAGGCAATGCCCTGGCGGAAACTGGTGTACGGCGTATCCAGGTCCGGCAGCTGGACTTCGGCAAATACCTGCTGCCCCTGACGCAGGGGCAACGGCAGTGGCAGTGCAGAAAAATTAGGCAGGCTGAGGGCCGACTGGGAACGCCAGATTACCCGCCCCCGGGCATCCATCACCGCACCGATCAGACCGGAATCCGGCTGGTTGAAACGCTGCTCCGGCAGGTTTAGCGGCAGATGCAGGGTGTCTCCATCCGGTTCCGCCACTGCCAGCAGGGTGTAAATATGCAGCTGTAATTCACGCGCCTTGGCTTCGTCCAGCGAGGTCCGGTAGGCGCGCTCCAGCACGCCGGACAGTACCGCCAGAAACACCAGCAAAACCAAGGTCGCTACCAGGGAGAGCCGGCCGGAAAGGGAGTGCCACCAGCGCGAGAGGGATATACGCGCGCGGGGCATCGACGAGATACGTCGCGAAAGCGACTGGAGCCCGCGCGCTAGCATGGAGTCAGCCCGCTTCAGCGGTGAATCGATAGCCGCGACCGCGCAGGGTTTCGATGGGTTTTACACCGCCCGCCGCGTCCAGTTTTTTACGCAAGCGGCCGATAAACACTTCGATCACATTGCTGTCGCGATCGCAGTCCTGCTCGTAAATATGCTCGGTGAGGGTGGTTTTCGACACCACCTCGTCCGGGTGTAGCATCAGGTATTCCAGTACCTTGTACTCGAACGAAGTGAGCTCCAGCTCACTGCCGGAGACTTTCACTCGCTGGGCACTGGTATCCAGCTCGATGGGGCCGGCATTAATGGTGGGGGAAGAAAAACCGGCAGAGCGGCGCACCAGCGCGTTCAGGCGCGCCAGTAATTCTTCGGTGTGGAAAGGCTTGGTCAGATAGTCGTCACCACCGGCCTCGAGTCCCCGCACCCGCTCCTGCCAGTGGCCGCGGGCAGTAAGGATCAGGATCGGGAAATGCCGCCCTTCCTTGCGCAGGGTTTCGATTACCTGGATGCCGTCGATCTTGGGCAGGCCGAGATCCATTACGGCCACGTCATAGGGATACTCGCGGCCCAGATAAAGGGCCTCCTCCCCGTCCGGGGCATCATCTACCGTGTAACCTGCACTGCGCAGGGATGAAGCCAATTGTTCTCGCAGGGCGTACTCGTCTTCCACCAACAGTGCGCGCATAAAATATCCTCTGCCTGTTATCTATCGGTGTGGCACTCAGCGGGAAATACGCCCGCTCGCTTTGTCCACATACACCACATAGACCTGACTCTTGTCAGAAAGTCCCTTCACCCGGTACATGCTGCGACCATTGCGCTGTACTTCACTGATCGCCAGGATCTTGCCACCGTAACGCTTCTTCACGATGGCTGCCGCCTGGTCCCGGGAAATACTGCGCTTTTGCACTCGCACGGTGGCCAGTGGCTGCACATTGAGATAGTGCAATCCGCGCTGTGTCGGCTCCGCAACCGCAGCCCGCAAGTCCTTCTGCTGCCCGGCATAGAGCGGAGAGGCAATCAGCGCGACCAGCAGGCCGGTCACCAGTACCATCACAGCTTTTGGGGTAGCGGGAAATTTCACAATGCAGCTCCTGTTATTCTGAATACACCGGTCGGACTCCATCAAAGGACCGGCGTGACGTCTACGCGTACCCGGATTCTATCTCCAGGATGCCGGTCAGTGCGAATTAGATATTCCTGACCGTTATAGCGGTAGTTTACGTCATATCCTACCAATTCCCGACGGGTGCTGACTTCTTCGACAACCTGGCAGCGCTGCTGGGTGCCGTACTGCACCGGTGCATTGTGGCGACTGACGGCGCTGCCAATCATTGCGCCCACTGCCGCACCCGCCACTGTACCAGCACCTTTGTTGCCGCGATGGTAATGACCGTGACGGCCGCGCCCATGGCGATAGCCACGGGCGGCATCGCGCCCGACGGCGGCGCCGATCAGGCCACCGATGATGGCGCCCGCAGGGGAAGGTTGCTGGTAGGTAACGGTCTGGTCCCAGCACTGGGTGCGCGGTTCGACCACTTGGATATCGTTGTAGATGGGGGTCACGCCGGTGACGATGGCGTAATCGTAGCCGTCCTGGCCCTCGTAGTAACCGCTCTCACCGGCGTTGCTGTGGGCACTGACACCCACCAGGCTCGCGGTCAGGCCGGCAAAGGCCAGTTGCTTGATAAGTCTTTGAATATTGATCATGTGCAGTGCTCCCTGAGACCCGGGCTGTGATGCCCGCTGGCGGCCGCCGCCCGCTCCGGGTACGGCAATCCGCGTCTGTTAAACGGCCTTTCCAGCCGATGGGAGCACTTTAATCCCGGTAGCCTGAATCCTTCCTGAACTCGGTGGAACTTTTTACGGAGTGCTTACGCTACCTCGGCGGATACGCTTTTCGGGCCCAGCCAGCGCTGGGTGAGCGTCCCTGCGGTCATGGCACCATTCACATTGAGCGCGGTGCGCGCCATATCGATCAGCGGCTCCACGGAGATCAGCAGGGCTGCGATCTGTACAGGCAACCCCATGGTGGGCAACACCACCAGCGCGGCAAACGTCGCCCCGCCACCGACCCCGGCAATACCGAAGGAGCTGATCACAATCACTGCGATCAGCGAGGTCAGCCATACCGGATCAAAGATATTGATACCCATGGGAACCGCCACCATCACCGCGAGCATCGCCGGATAGATACCCGCGCAGCCGTTCTGGCCGATGGTGGCACCAAAGGAGGCAGAAAAGTTGGCGATCGCCGGGGAGTTTTTCAGTTCGTCGATCTGGGTTTCCACATTCAGCGGAATAGTGGCGGCACTGGAGCGGGAACTGAATGCGAACACCAGCACCGGCCATACCTTGGCAAAATAGTGTAACGGGCTGATACCGTTCACCAGCAACAGTATCCCGTGCACGATAAACATCAGGGCGATGGCGACAAATGAGGCAATCACGAAGTTGAACAGATTAAAGATATCCGCCCAGCTGGATTTCGCGATCAGTGCAGTGACCAGCGCCATCACCCCGTAGGGGGTGAACGCCATGATCAGGCGGACAAGCTTCATAACCCAGGCCTGGGCCACGGACACGAAATGCTCGATGGCCGCCCCCTGCTCCGGGTTTTCCCGCCGCACGCCCAGTGCAGCGAGGCCGAGCAATACCGCAAACACCACCACCGCAATCACCGAAGTGTCGCGCGCACCGGCAAGGTCGGCAAAGATATTACGCGGGATAAAAGAAGTAAGGATCTCCGGGATACTCAGGTCGCTGACACGGCCGATACGCTCGTTCAGCACCTCGACACGCGCCGCTTCCCGCGCACCTTCCACCAGCCCCTCAGCGGATAGCCCGAACAGCCAAGCGATCACCACGCCGATGAATGCAGAAATAGCCGTAGTACCCAGTAGCACCGCCAGTACCGAGCCACTGATTTTACCCAGAGAGCGGGTGTCACTGACTTTGACCACCGCACTGAGAATCGAGACCAGCACCAGCGGCATTACCAGCAGGTGCAGCAGGTTGACGTAGCCATCCCCAATCAGACCCACCCAGTCGAGCACCCACGGCGTGTCTACGCCCCACCCCTGCAGCAGGTGCATAAAGCCACCAAACAGCACCCCCAGCAGCAGGCCGGCGAACACCGCCGGCGCCAGGGAATTGCGGCTGCGATGCCAGCGCGCCAGTGGCCAGATAAGGAAGAGGTAAAACGCGAGGAGAAGAAACGCACTAAGCTGCACGGAATTTGAGTCCCAATTTACAAACTTTACGGTTAGAAAATTGACCGCATCCTAACAGCTGGCGCAGTTTTCCTTTAAAGACACTTTAGTTATAGCCCTAGAAGTTTGCGCCCTGATCCACGCCGAAAATCGCCTCGGCAATGGATTCAACGGTCTGCGGGCCCACCAGTGTGCGCCGCCACTCCCCGTCGCGACCGATAATCAGGGTAGACGGTAAAACCTGCGGCATGGGCTGCCCCCAACGCCCCTGGGGAGCCGCCGCGAGCAGCGGGAACTGGATACCGAACTTGTCCGCCTGCTGGCGCACCTGCTCTGCCGGTAACTGATCAAAGTTGATACCGAGCACCAGCACCTGCTCGCTGTGCTCCCGGTAGAACGCATTCAACTCGGGAATTTCCTCGCGACAGGGTGCGCACCATTCTGCCCAATAGTTCACCAGCAGGATCTTGCCCTCGCCGGCCAGGGGTTCGCCACTGAGTGCCTGCATTCCACCCGGGGACTTGCCGCAACCGGCGATTAGCGACACCGCCAGCAACGCTACCCACACCTTTGAAAACAGCGCGGCATATGGCAATCCCGCAGCGCGCCGGCGGACCTCAGGACTTGGCTGTTTTAGTTGTCGACTTGCCACTGCGGGCATTGCGGCTACTCCCTTTATTATTGGTTTTCTTGCTGTCCTTCTGCTCCGCCGCCGCACTGCTTTCCGGTGGCGGCAGCGCGGGCTCCGCATCCGCGGTATCCACGGATTTCTCCAGCATCTCCGTAGCCATGGATTCCCGGAACAGATCCCCCAGGCTCTGGGAGAACTGCTTGCGGGAATATTCCCGCGCCTCGCGGAAACGCGCATCCACCTGCCGGTACCAGGGCCGCTGCTGCAGTTCGCGGTGGGCATTTTCCGGCAGCGGCGTGGGATGCAGCCAGTCTGCCAGTTGCTGCAGGGTGATGGAATCCAGGTCGCGCACCAGTACATAGTCGTTGCGGTCGGTCTGGGAAATCACCCGGTTGGATTGCAGTACCTCGCGGATATGCCGCCACTGTGAAGGCCGGATACCCGCGCGGGAAATATCCTGCTCGCATACCGGCATCCCCTTCTGATAATTGCTGAAGAACTTCCACAGCAACGACAGGGTGGCCACCAGATCAGAATAATTTCGCCCCTGGGCCGCAGCGTGATAGGCAGACAGGGTCCGTACCAGCACGCAGCCCGCCAGCACGATCATCCACATCAGGTAAATCCAGATCAGAAACAGCGGCACGAATGCGAAGGCACCGTAAATCGCTTGTACCGAACTACGCGCGACGATGGCACCAAACAGGTACTTGGCCGCTTCAAACGCAAAGGCGGTAATCACACCGCCGGCAAGACCGTGGCGCAGGGGAACACGGCAGTTGGGCACGGCGACAAACAGCAGGGTGAAGGCAATTGCGGTAAACACCCATGGCAGAATCCGCAATACCACAGGCAACAGCCCCAGGCTGTCGTTTTGCGCGAGAACTTTCTGTGAAAACAGATAAGTGGTTGCGGCCATCCCGGCCCCGAGCAGGATCGGCCCCAGGCTCAGAATTGCCCAGTACAAAAGAAAGCTGGAAACCCCGCGACGCCCCTTGGGAATATCCCAGATGGCATTGAACGTGGCCTCGATGTTTTTCAACATGAATCCGGCGGTCAACAACAGCAGGCCGATACCCGCACCGGTGAGGCGCTGGGCCTGGGAAGAAAAACTGCTGATGTACTCCTGCACATCACGCCCGCTCTCCGGCACGAAGTGGGAAAAAATCTGCTGCTGGATCTTGCTTTCGAGACCGGCAAAATCCGGAAACAACGACAGCATGGCGTAACTAACAGTTACCAGGGGAACAATCGCAAACAGCGTCATGTAGGTGAGCGCCGCCGCATTCTGTCGGCAGTTTTTTTCGTTGAATACCGTCCACAGGGAAGTAAAAAAGCGACGCCAGCGATGCACCATTTCAGTCATGGGTCTTCTCAGTTTGTTATATAGCCACGACTGCCGGAACCGCGTACGGGTTCCGTGCAGAAAACCGTGTATTCTGTCTAAAAAGTACGCCATACCTCAGCGTAGTCGACGAATGCGGCGGGTTCATGGACGCCCCACCACCACCTGTTAGAATACGCCAAACCTTAACAGGATACCCCTTCAATGTGGACGATCTATCACAACCCGCGCTGTTCAAAATCCCGCCAGACCCTGCAATTGCTGCAGGACAACAATATCGAACCGGAGGTGGTGCTGTATCTGGAAACACCGCCGGATGCCGCCACACTCAAAAGCCTGCTGGGTAAACTGGGCATCGGCGCACGCGACCTGCTGCGCAAGGGCGAAGACGCCTACAAGGCACTGAACCTGAAAGATGCAGCCCTGGCCGACGATGCCCTTATCGAGGCAATGGTGACGAACCCCAAACTAATCGAGCGCCCGATCGTGGTCAAAGGCGACAAGGCTGTTCTCGGCCGTCCGCCGGAAAATGTGCTGGAGCTGATCTGATGGCCACAGCGCCCTACATTCTGATCCTCTATTACAGCCGCAGCGGCGCAACCGCCAAAATGGCCGCCGAGCTCGCCCGCGGCGTCGAGCAACAGGGAATGAGCGCACGCCTGCGTACCGTGCCGCCGGTCTCCCCGGATACCGAAGCAAGCTTGGCGCCGGTGCCCGACAGTGGCGCGCCCTACTGCACAACGGACGATCTGCGCCAGTGCGCCGGCCTGCTGCTCGGCAGCCCGACGCGCTTCGGCAATATGGCCGCCCCGCTGCGCTATTTTCTCGACCAGACCAGTGACATGTGGCTCGATGGCAGCCTAACCGGCAAGCCTGCCGCGGTATTCACTTCCACCGGCAGCCTGCACGGCGGACAGGAGAGCACGCTGATCTCGATGATGCTGCCCCTACTGCACCACGGCATGGTCATCGCCGGTATCCCCTACTCTGAAGCCGCGCTGATGCACACCACCACCGGTGGCACCCCATACGGCGCATCCCACTGGGCCAGCGGTAGCGACACCAGCGACCTGAGCGAAGACGAAACCATCCTGTGTCGCGCTCTCGGCCAGCGCATCGGCACCCTCGCCCAGCAGTTGCTGGTGAAACCCGGCCAGGAACAGGGAGATCACCATGGCTAAAAAAGCCAAACCCATCGACCCGGTGCGCGTTGCTCGCAAGCTGGAAATTGCCCGCAAACTCAACTGGGTCTGCTATGGCGGCCTTCTGCTACTGTTCGCTGTATGGAACCTGTTTCTCGGCGGCTCCATTAAGTGGTGGCTGCTACAGACGGTGCCTCTGCTACTGGTGCTGCCGGGGTTGCTCAAGCAGCGTCAACGCAGCTACTTATGGCTGTGTTTTATCCTGCTGCTGTACATCACCGCCGGAATCGTCGACGTAATGATGCCTGGGCGCGGCTGGCAGCATGGCGTATTAACCGCCCTCAGCCTTATCCTGTTTGTATCTGCAATGATGACCAGCCGCTGGCAGGTGCAATTGCACAACGCGAACACCTAGAACTACAACAGACCGACACAAGGAGTTTCAGGTTTGACCGAAGCAACCCGTCACCGCGGTCCCATCCGCAGTTTTTTTGGTGCCATTGGCGGCGCCATCACCTGGCTGCGCCGGGTATTCACCAACCTGCTGTTCCTTTTGCTGTTACTGTTCATTGGCATGGCCATATTTGGCGGTGAAGAGCGCATCACCGTGCCCCAGGGGGCTGCGCTGAAAGTCGCACCGGGTGGCTACCTGGTGGACGAAGTGAGCCAGCCCAGTGGCGTGCCCGCATTTTTTGGCGGCCCGGCTACACCCCCGGAGACCCGGGTAAAAGACCTGGTCGACGCCATCGACCGCGCTGCCAACGACAACCGCATCGCCGCGCTGGTGCTGGAACTGGATCACCTCGGTGGCGCCAGCCTCAGCAAGCTCGAAGAGGTGGGCGAGGCCGTACGCCGCTTCAAGTCCAGCGACAAGCCGGTCTACGCCATTGGCGACAACTTCACCCAGGGCCAGTACTTCCTCGCCAGCCACGCCGACAAGGTCTACATGAATCCCATGGGCTCTCTGTTGCTGACCGGCTTCGGCAGCTATCGCAATTACTACAAAAGTGCCCTGGACAAGCTCAAAATCAATTTCCACGTGTTTCGGGTCGGCGATTACAAAGACTTTATTGAGCCGTACACCCGTGACGACATGAGCCCGGCATCGCGGGAAAACAACGCCCGCTGGCTGCACCAGCTGTGGAGCGAGTACACGGAACAGGTCACCGGCCTGCGCAACCTGCCGCCCAATGCGGTGGACGCCTATATCGCCGACCTGCCGCAAAACCTGCGCGCTGAAGGCGGTAGCTGGGCGGATGCAGCGCTCGCCAACAAGTTTGTGGACAAGTTGCTCACCCGTCGCGCCGCAGTGGCGGAGCTGCAGGAGCTGGTTGGGGTCAACGAAGCCGACAAATCCCAGTACAAGGCTATCAATGCCATGGACTACCTGCGGCATATGAAGCTGACCAACCTGCCGGATCCCCGTCAGCACAAAGAAAAGATCGGTTTGATCAGTGCCGCCGGCGCCATCGTCGACGGTGAGGCACCCGCCGGGCAGATCGGCAGTGCCACCCTGGGCGACCTGATCGCCGAGGCCCGCGAGAAAAAGGTCAAGGCCCTGGTGCTGCGCATCGACAGCCCCGGCGGCTCCGCCTTTGCCTCCGAGGCCATCCGCCAGGAACTGCTCGCCACCCGTGAAGCGGGCATCCCGGTAGTCATTTCCATGGGCAGTGTCGCCGCTTCCGGTGGCTACTGGATCGCCGCCGGCGGCGACCGCATCTGGGCTTCCCCGTCCACCATCACCGGATCCATCGGTGTGTTTGGTGCCTTCCCCACGTTTGAGGAATCCCTGGAGCACCTGGGTGTATACAACGACGGTGTGGGCACTACCGAGCTGGCCGGCACCATGCGCCTGGATCGCGCACTGCCGGAAGCTGCCGCGGATATCCTGCAGCAGGGCGTGGAGCATACTTACAGCCAGTTCCTGCAACTGGTAGCGGAAGCCCGCAACAGTACACCGCAGGAAATCCATAAAATTGCCCAGGGCCAGGTATGGACCGGACGCACTGCCCATAAACTGGGACTGGTGGATGAGCTTGGCAACCTGAAGGACGCCATTGCCGACGCGGCACAGGTCGCCAACCTGGAAGACTACGAAATCGTGGAGATTCAGCGCGAACTGACCACCAGTGAAAAGCTGATGCGCGCGCTGGCCGATAACGTAGACGCCAGAGTTGCCGCCAGCGTCGAGCAGAACCTGCCGCTGGGAGCCTGGTTCAGCAGCCTGCAACCCGCGCTGCAACCACTGGCAGAACTGAAAACCTTCCGCGATCCCCGAGCACTGTATGTACGCTGCATGAGCTGCGTCGCGCCCTGAGCAGCCCCCTGAACGTCCGCCCCGCCGGTATTGCCGGTGAGGGCTGGCGCTGTTCTCATCCCCACGATACTGCTCCGACACCGCCCCCGACACCAGTCGCACCACTTTGCCGCACGCAAAATATCTCGGAGCACGAAGCGCCCCAATTTGGCGCAGTTTCGCCACTATCCCCAGGGGCACCGACCCAACATAATGAATTCTTCGCCAATCAATGGCCTGAAAGCACCGTCGTAGCTCACTTTTCGCCGACTGGCACTATTTTTGGATTGAGGTATTGGTAGTACGCAAATGACTAATCGATAAATTTCCCACCAGCCCGGATTTCAATGACTGCCAAACAGCAAGCGCCGTACCCTTCCACCGAAATTCAGTGGCTGATCGCCAGTGACCTGGATGGGACCCTGCTGGACCACTTCAGTTACTCCCATCAACCGGCGGATGCCACCCTGGCCGAACTCGAAGCCAGCGGGATCCCGGTCATTCTCAACAGCAGCAAGACTCGCGATGAGATGCTAGAACTGCGCCGGGTGCTGAACAACCAGCATCCGTTTATCGTGGAAAATGGATCGGCGATTTTCATTCCCCGCGGCTACTTTCCCCATAAGCCGGAACGGGCCCGTGAAGAAGCGGGCTACTGGGTGTTGGAACCCGGTGCACGCCGGGACTGTATCCTCGACTTCCTGAAACAGGATAGCGAGGCCCACGGCGCTCCCTATTTAAACTTCGCCGCTGCATCCACCGCGGAGATTGTGGCCGCCACTGGCCTCTCCCAGGGGGAAGCGGAAAAGGCCAATCAGCGCGGCTATTCCGAACCCCTGCTGTGGCAGGGAGATACGCAGCAGAAACTCGCTTTTACCGCGCGCGCCAATGCCTCCGGATTCGCCACCCTGCAGGGGGGCCGCTTCCTGCATGTACTGGGCCAGACGGACAAAGGCCTGGCTACCAAACTGCTGAAAAAAACCTATCAGCAATACACCGATCGAGATTGCAAACTTATCGCCAGTGGCGACGGCCCCAATGACCTGGACATGCTCAAGGTCGCAGATATCGCCATCATTGTGCGCTCTCCCGCACACCAGCCCCCTACCCTTTCCCACCATCCCTCGCTGATCGTCACCCGCGAAACCGGGCCCCGGGGTTGGGCGGAGGCCATTGCAGAAATTTTCGCCCCGGACTCCGCGTCCACAGAGCGGGCCCGCACTTAATTCAGAACGCAAAATAGGAAGTGAACCGTGACCGACTTTTTTCAGAATGGCGACATCACGACCCTGCACAACCTCTCCAACCGCAGCCTGGAAGATATGGAGGCGGACCTGATCCGCTTCTCCAAGCATCGCCCCATGTCCCTGCTGCTGCCCTCGCTCTATTCGGAACTGGAAGGCGAGGCCCTGCCAAAGATTCTGAAAATCCTCTCCGAAGTACCCTATCTCTCAGAAATCGTCATTGGCCTGGACCGCGCCGACGAATCCCAGTATCGCGACGCACTCAAGCAGTTCAGTGTGTTGCCCCAGCATGTGCGGGTACTGTGGAACGACGGTCCGCGCCTGCGGGAACTGGACGCGCAGCTGCAGCGGGACGGGCTGGCGCCCAAGGATGCTGGCAAGGGCCGCAATGTATGGTATTGCCTGGGATACATACTGGCGTCGCGCCGGGGGGAAGCCATTGCACTGCACGACTGCGATATCGTCACCTACGACCGCGCCATGCTCGCGCGCCTGTTCTACCCCGTGGCAAACCCCAACTTCAACTACGAGTTCTGCAAGGGGTATTACTCCCGTGTGGCCAACGGCAAAATCAATGGCCGAGTGTGTCGACTGCTGGTCACCCCGCTGATCCGTACCCTGAAAAAGATCTACGGACACACGCCCTACCTGGAATATATGGACAGCTTCCGCTATTCCCTCGCCGGTGAGTTTTCTTTCCGCCGCGACGTAATCAATGACCTGCGGATTCCCAGTGACTGGGGGCTGGAGATCGGCGTGCTCTCGGAAATGCACCGCAATTACTCAACCAACCGCTTGTGCCAGGTGGATATTGCCCACGCCTACGATCACAAGCACCAGGATGTTTCATTCGACGATGAACACGGCGGCCTGTCCAAAATGTCCATCGACATCGCCAAGTCGTTTTTCCGCAAGCTGGCCACCCAGGGCACCGTGTTCTCGTCAGAGACTTTCCGCAGCATCAAGGCCACCTATTTTCGTGTGGCCCTGGACTTTGTGGAAACCTATCGCAATGACGCCATCATTAATGGCCTGAATTTTGATATCCATAAGGAAGAGCAGACAGTGGAACTCTTCGCCAGCAACCTGGTGAAAGCCGGGCAGGCGTTTCTCGATAACCCGATGGAGACGCCATTCATTCCCAGCTGGAACCGGATTACCAGCGCCGAGCCGGGCTTCCTGAAGCAGCTAAAACAGGCTGTGGAGACGGACTACGAAGAGTACAACGTCTGATCCAGTCAATGACGACCCAACAGCCCAATAAAAAATACCTGGAAACCGGGGGGATATCGTGAGCCATTCCAACTCTCAAGTTCCAATCAAGGAGGTTCTCCACCAGAAGGTGGTGGACCACCTGACCTTTATCTATCCGCAGCTGGAGATCGAGCCCATTGCGCAGGATCTGATCCGCACCATGCGTCTGGATGAGGACTGCCAGAGCCCCCTGGCCCACAAAAACCTCTGGGACCAGACGGATATTGCCGTCATCACCTACGGCAACAGCATCATCAACGGCAACCAGCCCCCACTGAAGACCCTGCACCATTTTCTGCATACGCACTTCCCGATGCTGATCAATACGGTGCATATTCTGCCGTTCTTCCCCTACACCAGTGACGATGGCTTTGCGGTATCTGCTTACAAGCAGGTGGATCCTCCGCTCGGGGACTGGAACGACATACTGCGTATCAGCACGGACTTCCACCTGATGGCGGACCTCGTCATCAACCACTGCTCGGCGCAGCACGACTGGTTCCTGAACTACCAGAAAGGAGAGGAACCCGGCAGTGACTTCTTCGTGGAGATGGACCCGAAGGAAGATCTCAGCAAAGTGGTTCGGCCCCGGGTCACCCCACTTCTGCGAGCCACCACTACCCCCCGCGGTACCCGCCACGTGTGGTGCACATTCGGCCACGACCAGATCGACCTGAACTTCGCCAACCCCAAGGTGCTGGCCAAAATCGTCGACATTATCCGCCTGTACCTGGACATGGGCGTACGGGTGTTCCGGCTGGATGCGGTGGCGTTTATCTGGAAAGAACTGGGCACCAACTGCCTGAACCTGGCAGAAACCCATGAGATCGTGCGCCTGCTACGCACGCTGATCGAACACGCCAACCCCAATGCGGTGATCATCACCGAAACCAATATTCCCAACCAGGAGAATCTTTCGTACTTCGGCAATGCCAACGAAGCGCACTGTATCTACAATTTCTCCCTGCCGCCCCTGCTGGTCAACACACTGGTCACCGGCAACTGCCGGTACCTGAAAAACTGGCTGATGAGCATGCCGCCGGCACAGAACGGCACCACCTATTTCAATTTCATCGCTTCCCATGATGGCATCGGCTTGCGTCCGGTAGAGGGGCTACTCGAAGACAGTGAACAGGAAGCACTGATCCAGACCATGGAAAACTTTGGCGGCCAGATTTCCTGGCGCGCCCTGGATGACGGCAGTAACAAGCCCTACGAGATCAATATTTCGCTGATTGATGCCCTCAAAGGGACCACCGAGGGTGAAGACGAGTGGCAATTGCGACGCTTTATCTGCGCACATGCCATTATGCTGGCTCTGGAGGGGATTCCCGCGTTTTATCTGCACAGTCTGATGGGCACCACCAACGACTACGAGCGAATGAAAGAGCACGGCCACAACCGTGCGATCAATCGCCGCCAGTGGCAGGAACATGAGCTGAACGAAGTGCTGGCGGACCCGGAAAGCCACCACCACCATGTGTTCCACCAGCTGCGCAAACTGATTCAGCTGCGACGGGATCAGCCGGCCTTCCATCCCAACGCCACACAGTTCACTTTGCACCTGGGGGATCAGGTATTTGCCTTCTGGCGCCAGAGCCTGGATCGCAGGCAGAGTATTTTCTGCCTGAATAATATCTCCGACCAACCACAGACCATTTCGCTCAACGCCATCAACCTGATTGGCACCGACGAATGGAAAGACCTGATCAGTGATGTCACCTTCCACGATATGCTGGCCACGCTAACCCTGGATCCCTACCAGACCCTGTGGATCAGCAACCGCTGGTAAACCGTGTGCGACGCCCCGGAGAGTAGGGTTCTCCTGGGCCCAACTCACTACCGCCGCGGTTCTATACCGCGGCGGAAGTCGCTCCCCGCCCCCAGCGCACTTCATTCCCCGCCGCCGGTAACGCCGGAATATTCTGAGCCAGCAGCAGAGACCCCGCGGCCATGGCCGCACCGCACCAGAACACCGCGGCCGGCGAGGCCAACCACATCAAACCGAACATCACCGGAATCACCACCGCTGCGATATGGTTGATGGTAAAGCTCACCGCAGCAGACGAGGCGATATCCCGGTCATCCACAATTTTCTGGAAATAGGTTTTGATCGCGATGGCCATGGAGAAAAACAGGTGGTCGATAATATACAGCGCCGCGGCCGCAGTGGCCGTTTCCACGATCGCGTAACCGCCGAAGACAATAATCAGTCCGATATATTCGAGTGTCAGGGCCCTACGCTCGCCGAAACGCACAATAAATCGGCCGATCTTGGGCGCCAGATACAGGTTAAGCAGGTGGTTGGCGATAAACAGCTGGGCTATCTCCGCCACACTGTAGCCGAATTTCTCCACCATCAGAAATCCGGCAAACACCACAAATATCTGGCGGCGGGCACCGCTCATAAAAGTCAGCGCGTAATACAGCCAGTAACGTTTACGCAAAATAATCTTGCGATGCTGCACATGGGGTTGTTCGAATGCAGGAAACATCAGCCAAAGCGCAGCAACAATCGCGACAGTGATCCCGCCACCCAGCAAATAAATCCAGGTGTAATCCAGTTGCAGCATGTCCGAGGCAATCCACACCAGCCCGTACGCCACGAGAGACGCAAAAGAGCCGACCGCCACAATGCGCCCGAGCCAGATGGCCGAGGTCTCTTTGGGCAGCCACTGCAGGGCCAGTGACGTTTTCAGGGCCTCGTAATAATGGAAACCCACCGACATCAACAAGGTAGTGCACAGCAGACCGAGGGTGGAAGGAAAATAGCCGGTCAGCGCTACCCCCACCCCGGTCGCGATCAATGAGATAAAAGCCAGGCGCTGCTCGCGGACCAGAAACAGCACGAATACCACGGTAAACGCGAGGAATCCGGGTATCTCCCGCACACTCTGCAGCAGACCGATTTCCGCACCGCTAAATTGCGCACGCTCGATCACAAAATTGTTCAGTAGCGCCTGCCACACACCGAAGGAAAGCGGCATTGCCAGCGCCAGCAGCAGTAACAGAATTTCCGGGCGACGCCAGTTGAATTGGGAAAGCATGAAAATCAGTTCTCTGCAGAATCAGATTGATGGATACGCAGTTGACGGAGGGCACCGCTGAGCCAGGCAAGTACAAAAGCCACCAGGCTGAAAATACCGGCCCACCACAGGGTAGTCAGCGGGGCGGAAAACTCACTGATAGCGCCCGCCACCAGCGCGCCAATCGCCGCACACCCGAACAGCGACAATTGATAGATCGAAATGATCCGGCTGCGCACCTGCTCTGGAGCCAGCAATTGCACAATCGACTTGCCCAGCGCCGCAGAGGCAGCAGCTACCGCGCCCCAGCAAGCACACAGGAACATCAGCCCATAGACCGTGGGGCCAAAACTTATGGCGATCAGTAATGCAGCGCTGTAGAGCAGGCACATCAGCACACCGCGCCCGGGCGTATCACCCTGCCCCCGGCGCAACATGGTCACGGTCGCCACGACGGTTCCCAGTACAAATGCAATCTGCAGGGTCGCGTAATAACTGGCTCCGCGACCGTAGCTTTCCGCCATCAGTGGCAGCACCACCAGGAATACGCCGATATGTACCAGGCCGTTGAATCCCACAAGCAGTACCAGTTCGAAAATCGCACGGCTGTTTTTTACCTCGGCAAACCCCTCAAGCAATGCCCGCGGCAGCTTCTGACGGGCCGCGTGTGGTGCCGGCCCCAGATGACGCAGGGAAAAGAAAAACAGTGCGGCGGCGAGCAGAACGCCTACCTGGATCATCAACAACAGTTCCGCGCCCCACTGATCGAAGCGGCTTGCCAGCAGCATTCCTACCGCCTGGCCACCGTACTGGGCCAGCATCATCCAAGTCACGGTATGCTGAACCCGCGCTTCGCTCAGACGTGAGCTGCCATCTTCAGGTGTGCGCGCGCACCGCTGCACCAGATTGTCCCGGGCCGGCTGCAGGAATGCGGTGCAGATGCCAAGGCTCACGCCGTACAGCAATAGGAGGTGAAGGCTGGGAAGCCGATCTAACAGGTAGTAAGCCAGCGCCGTATGACACAGGCCCAGGCCGATACAGGACAGTGCCGCCACACGCGCCGAGTCGAAGCGGTCCGCGAGTGCGCCGCCAAACAGAAGAAAAACCAGATTGGGTAGCAGCACCGATGCCTGGACCCAACCCAGCTGCAGGGCTGGCAGTTCGACCAGCGCCACCGCGATCCACGGCAGCAGTACCACCTGCAGGCCGGTGGCCAGGGAGGTGCCGCTATAGCCCAGCAGAAATGTTCGCAGCCGTGCGGCCAGTGCGGGAAATGCCATTACAGAATCCGGAAATGCGTTTGCGCGCTGCCACCGGAGGACTGGATTGCGTTCCCAGCCGCAATCCTGCGCTGCTCCCGGCGCAGTTCAGGCGGGCACCAGCGCCCACCCGAGGGGGCGCTATTGTCCCACAGATTGACCTTCCGTGGGGCTGTCGGTGTGCCGCAGCCCCCCCCGGGCCAGACGCAGAGGCCAGAAGGTTCTCAACAGACGCCGCAACTGTTTTTCCGCCTGCTCGTCATCCCCATAGGCAGCTTTTTCATATGCACTGGTAATGCGCGCAGCCATCGGACCGAGGCGCGGCAATTCGCGCTCAATCCTGCGCGCGTAGTCCCCCGGAGTTTCACCGAAATTGCGCGCCAGCCCGGCACCCGCCATGCGCTGGCAGAAACGCAGATACAGCCGGCTGCTAGTAGGCAGTGCCGGGCCGCGGCTGGACAGCTTCAGCCACACGAATAAACACACCAGCGCCAGCAGCATGGGCAACCCGATAAACAGCGCCATCCGCAGGGGAGAAACCTCTCCCAGTATTCTTCGCAGTAATCCCTGCTGCCGCTCGCTATCGAAACTCACTACCGCCTTGTACCAGCGATAGTTGACCATGTCCCACTGCAGCCGCAGCCGGGAGACAAACGCGAATTTGTGCAGCGGAACCAGCGAATCCTGCATAAATTCGTCCGCGGCAGCACTCTGCAGACCATCGCGAATCCGCTCCGGTGCGACCGCCGCCGTCGGATCCACTCGCACCCAGCCCCGTGCCGGCAGCCAGATTTCCGCCCAGGCGTGGGCATCGTACTGGCGCACCAGCAAATATTCCTCCTGCTCAACCCACTCGCCGCCCTGATAGCCAGCGACTACACGGGCCGGAACCCCAGCCGCCCGCATGGTAAACACGTAACTGCTGGCAAAGTGCTCACAGAAGCCCTCGCGGGTGGCAAACAGGAATTCATCCACACTGTCGTCACCCAAGGTGGGTGGCCGCAAGGTATAAGTGAAGCGGCGGTTGTAGAGATTCAGCAAGGCGTCGGAAATGGCCTCGGCACTCAACCCCTCGTCGCGCCGCGCCCGTGCCCAGGCCCGCGCCCGGGGATTACCCCGCGCGGGCAACTGCAGATGGCTGCGTCGCTCCAGGGCGCCCAGCTGCATATCGCTAGCGGCGTTGTCGCGGGGCCAGGAGCGCACATCGTAGGCGAGCCTGCTTGCCACCGGTGTCTTGTACACCAGGGTATCGTCGCCGGTCTCACGCACGCCGCGGGTCTCAGAATGCGGCCGGGCAAGAGCGAACAACCAGGGAGAGTTGCTGGGCTCCTGAATAACCTGGTAACGGTATCGCGGCCCCACTGCGGGAAGTGGTCGCTCACTGGCGTCGGTATCCTCGCCGCGGAGGCTGCGCCCATGACCGCGGTTACCCTGCCACGAACGCCCCCAGAGCCCGCCCCTGTCAGCGTCGGGCTCACTCCAGCTGCGGCCGTCGAAGTGGGTATATACCAACCCACGCCAGTAGCGCTGTTCCGGTGGCGGCACGGGACCGTCAAAACTGATGCGCAGGGCCGGCTTGGCGGACTTGGACAATTCGCTCAGGTCCCCGGGGCTCATGGAGTCACTGATGCCGGTACTCGCCGAGTTACTGTTCTGAGGCACCGCCCACAGGGGGCCGAGGCGCGGCACCACTACAAACAGCACCAGCATCACCGGCATCGCCTGCGCCAGCAGCTTGGCCGACAATCCTAACGCCCTGCCCGGGCGCGCACTGCCAAGGCCCTGCTGCGCGATCAGCGCAGCAGTGATGATCACAACACACAGAATGCCGTACAGCGCATAGGGAATCGTCTGTTCAAACACGAACAGGGTGGCGGCGAGGAAATACGCCAGCAGCAGGCTCAACAGGGCGTCCCGCCGACTCACCAGCTCGATATTTTTTAAGGTAAAAGATACCGCCAGAAGCGCCACCATGGGCTCCAGGGCAAACCAGCGCCGGTAAGTGAGTACCAGGCCGGCCAGTGCCAGGGAAACCGCCAGCAGCTTGACCATCCGCCCGGGCATCTCGCGCCGCCCGCGAAACACCTCCAGGCGCCAGTAAACGGCAAGGCACCAGCCACCCAGCAGCCAAAGAGGCAAGTGTGCAGAATGCGGCAGGAGTACCACCAGCTGCGCGGCAAAAATCCACAGCAGGCTCTCCCGCGGCAGCAGTGATTCCAGCTGACTACCCCCCCCGCTCATTGACTGATCCCCTGAACCGGGAACAACGCCAGGCGAGTGAGTACCTGCTGCCGATGCGCGGTGCCAAGGTCGGGCGCTATGGTCTGCCCGGGGATACGCAAGCCGTAGGGGACCTGCGCGCGATCCGCCTCCAGCACCCAGGCACAGAGGTTGCTGAGGCGGGTTTCCACATCTCGGCCTCCCAGCAGGTCCCAGTCCAGCCACAGATGCTGATCACTGCCGGAGGCGTATTCCTTACTGTAGAGGTCCCGCCCCCCGGCGTACTGTTTCCAGGCCACATGCCGCAGGGAGTCCCCCGGCTGATAATTTTTCAGTCCGGCAAAGTCGTCACCACCGCGGGCAAAGGCCTGCAGCTGCTCGCCCTCCCCAACACTGGCGCCAAAAGGCAGTGGTCCAGCGGACTTGGGTTGTGGATACACCAGAAACTCCACATCCAGGTCGACCCAACTCCAGCATGAGAACAGCCCCAGCGGAAAACGGCTGTGCACATAGATTCGCGGTGCGCGCACACGCCCGCGCTGTACCAGCGGGAGATCGAGGTGGACCTCCCGGGTATCGCTTTTAATAACGTCGGTAATAATGCCTTCTTCCGGAGGCCATGCCAGGCGCACGCGCTCGTGGCTGCGCTTACCGGTCTTGTGCAAAGCCAACCTGGCCCGCCCGAAATCGCCGGCAAACGCGGGCTCTGTATCCAGCAACTGCAGTTTCAGGCCAGACAGGTTGGCAAAGGTGTGTACCGGCAGTACCACAAACAATCCAACAAGCAGGAATGCGACAGCAAACACCAGGTTGTTTTCGTAATTGGTGCCGAGCAGCCACAGCAGGAAAATCACCAGCAGGAATCCCATGCCGGCGCCGGTGGGCAGTACGAAGAGTTTGCGGTGATCCAGAGTAACCTGGCGGGCGGCGGGCAGTCGGCGGTCCAGCCAGCGCAACCAGCGCGCGCGGAACAACGGCCGAATTGCCGTTTGGCCGGTTTCCGTGGGTGCGTCGCCGCTGTTTGCAAAGCGTTTTTCGAGCACGTCAAGGGCCTCAGGCGGCGATAATATCCACCTGGTGCATCATGCGTTCCACCAGCTGTGTGCCGTCGGTGCCATCCGTCTGCAGGCGGTGACCTGCAACGGCGGGCAAAACGGCCTGAAGGTCTTCCGGCAGCAGGTGGCCGCGGTTGTGGATCAGGGCCCAGGCGCGGGCCGCATGCAGCAGGGCCAGGGCCCCACGCGGGGAAAGGCCCACCGCACATTCGGGGCTCTGACGACTGTGCAGCACCAGGCGCTCCAGATAATCGAGCAGGGACTCGGATGCCTTTACCTGCCCCACCAGGGACTGCAGCTTGCGCAGCCCTTCGCTGTTGATACGGGGTTCGAGCTGGGCAAGTTGTGCGCGCGGGTCAACACCCTGAAACAGCGCGCGCTCGGCCTCACGGGTGGGATACCCGAGGCTGATACGCATCAGAAAGCGGTCGAGCTGGGATTCCGGCAATACGAAAGTACCGGATTGCTGCAGTGGATTCTGGGTGGCGATGACGAAAAAGGGCTCGGGCAACGCACGGGTTTCGCCGTCGATACTGACCTGACGCTCTTCCATGGCTTCAAGCAGCGCACTCTGGGTTTTGGGAGAGCTGCGGTTGATCTCATCAGCAAGCAGCAACTGGCTGAAAACAGGGCCTTCGTGGAAGCGGAACTGACCGGAGTCGCGCTCGAAAATACTCACGCCGAGAATATCGGCGGGCAGCATATCGCTGGTGAACTGGACGCGCTTGTAGCTGAGGCCGAGGACCTGTGCCAACGCGTGCGCCAATGTGGTTTTGCCCATACCGGGCAGGTCTTCGATCAACAGATGCCCGCGGGCCAGCAAGCAGGCCAAAGCCAGTTTTACCTGATGCTCTTTACCCAGAAGGACCTTGCCGATATCGGCAACAATCGCGGAAATGATTTTTTGCACGGCAAATCCATTACTGCTCAGTTTTTCTTCACTAGCCATTAATGATAGGCCTCGCAGTTAACGAGGCCATTCATCATGTCACATTCCGCGCCATTGTGACCGTATTATGCGAGGGTCGACAAGCCTCGCGCCAGATCGGCTTTCAAATCTTCCACATTCTCGAGTCCTACCGAGATCCGGATCAGGTTTTCACTGATGCCGGCCCGGGCCTTGTCCTCTTCGCTCAGGCGACCGTGTGTCGTGGTAGCGGGATGGACGATGGTACTTTTCGCGTCACCCAGGTTGGCGGTAACCGAGAAGATTTTGCACGCATCGATCACCTGCCACGCAGACTCGCGCCCGCCTTTCACGGTAAAGCTGAATACCGCGCCGAAACAGGATTGCTGGGCCGCGGCCAGCTGGTGATTGGGGTGGCTGGGAAGACCGACGTAGTTGACTTTCTCCACCTGCGGCTGCTCTTTCAGCCACCATGCCACATCCAGTGCGCTGGTGCAGTGGGCCTGCATACGCAGCTTCAGAGTTTCCAGCCCCTTGAGAAAAACCCACGCGTTGAACGGGCTCATACTGGGCCCACAGGTGCGCAGGAAGATGACAATCTCGTCCATCACTTCTTTTTTCCCAACAACCACACCGCCGACACAACGTCCCTGGCCATCGAGGAATTTGGTGGCGGAGTGCACGACGATGTCTGCCCCCAGTTCCAGCGGACGCTGCAGCGCCGGTGTACAGAAACAGTTGTCGACGACCAGTTGCGCGCCGGCGCTGTGGGCGAGATCCGCCATGGCGCGGATATCAGCCACTTCACACAGGGGGTTGGAGGGCGTTTCCATAAACAGCAGCTTGGTGTCGCCGTCCAGCGCGTCTTTCCAGGCCTGGAAATCGGTGAGGTCGACGAAGGTGACCTTGACGCCGAATTTGATCATGTAACGGGTGAACAGTGCGGTGGTGGTACCGAACACACTGCGCGAGCAGATAACTTTGTCGCCGCTTTTCAGCAGTGCCATACACAGGCTGAGGATGGCGGCCATGCCGCTGGATGTCGCGACGGCGGCCTCCCCTCCTTCCATGGCGGCGATGCGCTGTTCGAACATGCGCACGGTGGGGTTGGTGTAGCGCGAGTAGACGTTGCCGGGTGACTCCCCGGAAAAGCGCGCGGCGGCTTCTGCCGCTGAGGGAAAGACGTAACTGGAGGTGGCGTAAATGGATTCGGAGTGCTCGCCTTCTGCCGACCGGCTCTGGCCTGCACGTACCGCCAGAGTTTCCAGTGCGTAGCCGTCGTCTTCAAACATGGATTAACCGTCCCGGGTTAGAAATAGTTGGACCGGTAATCTTACCCCATCAAGGCAGTTTTGGCAGACCGAAAACCAAGAGGCACGGATCAGGGAGCTTCGTAGATAGTTCGGTGGCGGCGCCGCTACCGATGGTTGTTTGCGAGACACGCCGTGAACCCATCCCTGGGGGCTCGGACGCGGCCGTCCAGGCCGCGTACGGTCTCGCAAACAACCATCGGCATCGACACCTTCTCATCGGATAAAAACACTTCGGCCCACACTATGGTGGGCCGAAGGAGCGATGAGACTGCAGAAAAACTACTTTTTACAAAGAGCTTTCGTTGCCCTTGCCCGTCTTCGCGTTGTCGTTACGCGCAGCATGCAGACTGTCGAGATATTCTTTAGTGACATCACCAGTGATGTACTTGCCATCGAATACCGCGCAATCAAATTCCTTGATGTCATGGTTGCCGTCGGAAGACGAAACGATCAGCTCATCAAGGTCCTGATAAATCAGCCAGTCCGCACCAATTTCCTCGCACACTTCTTCAGTAGTACGATTATGCGCAACCAGCTCAGTCGCAGACGGCATATCGATACCGTAAACATTCGGGTACTTCACCGCCGGCGCCGCCGACGCAAAGTACACCTTCGCAGCACCCGCCTCACGGGCCATCTGGATAATCTGCTTACAGGTAGTACCGCGCACAATAGAGTCGTCCACCAGCAACACATTCTTGCCGCGGAACTCCAGCTCGATCGGGTTCAGCTTCTGGCGCACAGACTTCTTGCGCTGCTTCTGGCCCGGCATGATGAAAGTGCGGCCGATATAGCGGTTCTTCACCATACCCTCACGGAACTTCACACCCAGACGGTGTGCAACCATCTGGCCGGCAGAACGGGAAGAGTCTGGAATCGGGATTACCACGTCGATATCGTGGTCCGGGCGTTCGCGCAGAATCTTTTCCGCCAGGTGCTCGCCCTGACGCAGACGCGCCTTGTGAACAGAAACGCCATCCATGATGGAGTCCGGGCGGGCGAAGTACACGTGCTCAAAAATACACGGACGCAGCTGAGGATCTTCCGCACACTGCTCGGAGTGCACGGTGCCGTCCAGCTCGATATAGATACATTCACCCGGCGCCACGTCGCGCACCAGAGTGTAACCCAGTACATCCAGTGCCACAGACTCAGAGGCCACCATGTACTCGGTGCCCTTGTCGGTTTCGCGCTTGCCGTAAACCAGCGGACGGATGCCGTTCGGATCACGGAATGCAACAACACCGTAGCCGACAATCATTGCCACACAGGCGTAACCACCGCGCACGCGCTTGTGCACTGCACGCATGGCCGTGAAGATGTCTTCTGCCTTGGGCTGGAGCTTGTGCTGCTTGTGCAGTTCGTGAGCGAACACATTCAACAGCACTTCGGAATCCGAATCGGTGTTGATGTGGCGCAGGTCCTGCTGGAAGATCGCTTCCTTCACCTCGTTGACGTTGGTGAGGTTGCCATTGTGGGCCATGGCGATGCCGTAGGGGGAGTTGACGTAAAACGGCTGGGCCAGTGCGGGGCCGGAGCTGCCGGCGGTGGGATAGCGCACATGGCCAATGCCAAAGTTGCCTGTCAGGCGCTGCATATGGCGCGCGCGGAACACGTCGCGCACCAAGCCATTTGCCTTCTGCTGATTCAGGCGGTCACCATCACAGGTGACGATACCCGCGGCATCCTGGCCCCGGTGCTGCAACAGGGTAAGCGCGTCGTACAACTGCAGATTGACGTCACTTTTACCGACGATTCCAACGATGCCACACATACTTCAGATAACCCCAGTCATTTCGAAATGGTCATGGTGCCCCTGTGCCGCATCCTGCAGCCCAGCGATCAATCAAGTTGCCCTGCGAAGAAATCCTTGATCGCGCCAGCCGCTTCGCGCGCGCGATCCTCAAATTCTAGAAAATGCGGTATCAAGGTCGATTCCTGCCACCAGCTGTCTTCGTTGACCGGCGCCAGCGCCGGGGCGAAGATCAACAGCGCCATCACAATGATGCAGCCGCGAAACAATCCAAATACCATCCCCAATACCCGATCCGTGCCGGAAAGGCCGGTGGCCTCTACAAAGGCGGACAGGGTCATGTTCAGGCCGGCTCCGGCCAACAGGGTGAATATGAACAGGATGGCAAAGGCGGCGATGGCCTGCAGTGAAGGTGTATCGACAAGGTTGGAGAGCAGTGGCGCCAGCTGGTCGCGAAACATCATTGCCACCACAAATGCAGCCACCCAGGTGAGTAGCGACAAGACTTCGCGCACGAAGCCTCGGCTCAAGCCGATCAGCGTGGAGATGGCAACGATTGCCAGAATGGTCCAGTCAGCCCAGTTCATTCAACCCTACCTGCTACGCGGCGGCTGCCGCGAAGAGCGCGCATTCTAACTTACCGACCGGGGCCCGTGAAGCAGTTCACCGAATCCCGCCAAGTTAATCCGCGGACAGGGGGCGGGAACTTATTGAACTGACCGGTCAAACACGTCAAATGACACCTCGCGGCCGGCTTCGAATGCAGAACGGTATAGCGTAGCGTGGTAAGCAGGGGCGCGGTATCACGCCCGATAGCGCAGAATCAGGGTCTCTGTCTTGAGCAGCTTGTCGAGTTTCTGCTTGTCCGACTGGGCGTCCACCCGGCTCAGCTTGGGTCCGACAAATACCCGCACAAACCGTCCTTTGGCAGTGTCCACCGAACGGGTGTAAGCGCGAAAACCGGCATCCATCAGTTTTTTCCGCATCCGCTCGGCTCCGGCAGCCTCTTTATAGGCGGCCACCTGAACCACCCAACCCTCCGGCAGGCCCTGGTCGTCCAGCTGGGTCTTCTCCGCCGGTAGCTGCACCGCGCTCGCGGATTCCGACTTCACTTCCGGCTCGGGCTTGGGCTCAACCGCAGCCACTTTTGTCTCGGTTTTTACCTGGGCTCGCGACTCGCCTTCCGGCTCCGCCTTCAGGGAGACGGACTCCGGATCCGGCGCGGGGGATTTCGGCTCGACAAACTCCGGCTGAAACACCTCGTTTACCGGGGGGGCCGGTTCCACATCGGCAACGGGCTCTGGCTCTGCAATGGTAATCGGCTTGATATCCGGAGCGGGAGGGATCTGACTGGTCACGTCGATATAGCGCGCGCCCTCACGGTCAAACAGGGTCGGCAGAAAGATGACCGCCAGTGCAGCCAGTACCAGCGCCCCCACAATGCGCTGCTTGACCCCGTCATTCAGACGGCGTGAAGCGCGCCGGTTTTCCGGGGAATAAGAGTCCGAATCACTATTCCGGCTGGGCATCTTGTTGTTCTCTTGTGAGCTGGAGTACCTCTGCAACGGTAAAGAAAGAACCGAATACAAGCAACCTGTCGTCCTCACCTAACTCTCCAAAAGCACGCTCCAGTTGCGACTTCACCGCCATACTCGGGGTAGAAACCTGCTCTGCCGGGACAGCCGCAGCAGCCAGCGCCGCCTCGACCTGCTCCGCGCCCGCGGCCCGGGGGTTATCCGGCAACAGTGCCGGATACCAGTGGTCAATGGAGGACCTGAGTGGCGCCAGCAGACCTGCCAGGTCCTTGTCTGCCATGGCCGCGAAGAGGGCCAGCGTCCGTCCCGGCACAGGATGCTGTTTCAGCCAGCTGGCCAGATACTCGGCCGCCGCCGGGTTGTGCCCGACATCCAACACCAGGTTACGCCCACGCATGATGAGCGCCTGACAGCGCCCCGGCATGTGCAGCTGCTCCAGGGTTGTGCATACCTGGTCCGCTCCGGGCAGTGCACCCGCCACCGCAAGCGCGGTAATCGCTGCTGCCACACTCGCCGGCGGCAGCCGCAACTCGGGCAGTCCGAGCACCAGTTCGGGTTCGGCTTCCAGCCGATAGACGCCATCCACCAGCGAAAAATGCCGGTCGATAAAATAACTGTCACACCCCAGCTTGCCCGACACATCGATGACAGAGGCCGGTGGTCGCGGATCCGCGCATACGAATGTCTTGCCCGCCCGCAGAATCCCTGCTTTCTCGCGCCCGATCACCTCCCGATCACTCCCCAGCCAGGCTTCGTGATCCACCGCCACACTGGTGATGATTGCGACATCCGGGTCCACCAGATTCACCGCATCCAGCCTGCCACCGAGCCCCACTTCCAGCAGCGCAAACTCCACATCCGCCTGCTTGAACAGCCAGAAGGCCGCGAGCGTGGTGAACTCGAAATACGTCAGGCTGGTCTCGCCGCGGGCCTGCTCCACCGCCTCGAATGCGGCGATCAATTGCACATCGTCTACTTCATGCCCATCGATCCGAATCCGCTCGTTAAACCGCAGCAGATGAGGCGAGCTGTACGCCCCTACCGAATGATCAACAGCACGCAACAGCGCTTCCATGGTGCGCACGCAACTGCCTTTGCCATTGGTACCGGCTACGGTAAACACGCGCCGCGCGGGCACCTGCACATCGAGCGCGCCGGCAACGGAAGAAACCCGTTCCAGTCCCAATTCAATTTCAGAGGGGTGCAATTGCTCCAGGCGTGAAAGCCAGGATTGAAGGTCTCGCATCGGGTCACCGGTTGTTAGTCTGGTGTGAGGATTTTAGTCGGGAAGAAGAAAGGGAAACAGAGATGATTTGCAAGGCCCGGGGACGGGCTGGGGGAGCGACCCCGGTAGCAGCGTTATAACAACACCGGCTACCGGGATCTCAGGATGGATGCGGCCGGGATCAGTTATTGGTGAGCTTACCCAGCAGGCGACCAACCGTGTTGCGCATATCCTTGCGCGGAATAATCATGTCGATGGCACCGTGCTCCAGCAGGAACTCGGCGCGCTGGAAGCCTTTGGGCAGCTTCTGGCGAATGGTTTGCTCGATGATGTTTGGGCCAGCAAAGCCAGCGCGGGCACCGGGCTCAGCGGCATTGATGTCACCGAGTAGCGCCAGGGAGGCAGAAACCCCACCGTACACCGGATCTGTCATGATCGAGATGTAGGGCACGCCCGCCATGCGCATCTTTTCCAGCACCGCCGAAGTCTTCGCCATCTGCATCAGCGAGATCAGCGCCTCCTGCATGCGCGCACCACCGGTAGCGGAGAAGCACACCAGCGGGATATTTTCTTCCAGCGCGCGTTGCGCAGCACGGGTGAACTTCTCTCCTACCACATAGCCCATAGAGCCACCGTGGAAAGCAAATTCAAACGCAACCGCAACAACCGGCTTGCCCTCGAGAAGGCCCTGCATGGCAACCAGTGCATCTTTTTCACCGGTCGCTTTCTGGGCCTGGGTCAGGCGATCCTTGTACTTTTTGACGTCCTTGAACTTCAGACGATCCACCGGCTCAACATCGGTAGCCAGCTCTTCACGGTGCTCCGTATCCAGGAACATATCCAGGCGACGGCGGGCACCGATACGGAAATGGTGTTCGCACTTCGGACATACGTCCAGGTTGCGCTCCAGCTCCGGCAGGTAAAGGGTGGAATCGCACTTCACGCACTTTTTCCACACCCCTTCCGGCACCTTGCTGGCACCGGCACGACGCTCGGTACGAATGACCGAGGGAACAATTTTTTCTAACCAGCTCATTCTGTTTCCAAAATCCGATGCTTGCAGAATTTAACTTGCCGGGACGCCCGCCCCGGGATAGAGGCATAGCTTAAATGACCGGCAATTCTAAAACCGCGAATTAAACCACTTTCAAAAAAATTGCTCTTGGCCAGATAAGCCGCCGAATCAGGCTTTCTGGCCAATCTGCGCTGGCGCCTCAGTTATCCAGCGCAGTCCGCATTTCCGATACCAGGGCGCCAACGCGATCCTTGGCCCCCGCACCATCGGCAGACTCACCCACCGCAGACACCAGCACACTACCGACTACCGCACCGTCGCCATCGGCGCTCACCGCCTTGGCGGAGGCACCGTCCTTGATACCAAAACCGACGCACAAGGGCAGATCGGTGTGACGACGGATACGCGCCAGGTTTTCGCGCACGGAATCCAGGTCCAGATGGCCGGCCCCGGTGACGCCTTTCAGGGATACATAGTAGACAAAACCACTGGCGAGACGGGTGATCTCGGCGATGCGCTGATCACTGGTAGTGGGTGTAAGCAGGAAGATGTTGCGCAGGTTGCGCGCCTTGAGCAGCTCGTTGAGAGGTCCCGCCTCTTCCGCCGGCAGGTCGACGGTAAGCGCGCCGTCCACACCGCCCTCACGCATGTTGTCGGCAAATGCCTCGAAGCCCATTTTGACAATGGGATTGGCATACCCCATCAGGATCACCGGCGTGTCTGCGTCCTTGGCGCGAAACTCCTGTACCAGCGCCAGGCATTTACGCAGGGAGGCCTTGTGCTCCAGCGCGCGCTCGTGACCTTTCTGGATCACCGGCCCTTCGGCCATGGGATCGGAAAAGGGCACCCCCAGCTCAATCAGGTCGGAGCCGCTGGCAACCAGCTGATGCATCAGGTCCACGGTGTTTTCCAGGCCGCCATCACCGGCAACAATATAAGTCACCAGCGCCTTGCGGCCCTCACTGCGCAGCTTGGCAAAGCGACGGTCAATTCTGTTTTGTTCTTCTGTCACCGTGTCACTCCCTACACTTCGATGCCGTCGATGGCGGCCACAGTGAAAATATCCTTGTCGCCGCGACCGGACAGGTTCACGACGATATTCTGCTCGGGTGACATGGTTGCCGCCAGCTTAAGGGCATAGGCCACCGCATGGCTCGACTCCAGCGCGGGCAAGATACCCTCGCTGCGGGTCAGGGTACGGAATGCCGCCAGGGCCTCGTCGTCATTGGCCGTCACATATTCCACACGACCAATGTCCCGCAGCCAGGCGTGTTCAGGTCCCACACCCGGGTAGTCCAGCCCCGCAGAGACCGAATGGGTCTCGATGATCTGGCCGTCCTCGTCTTCCATCAGGTAGGTGCGATTGCCGTGCAGAACTCCGGGAACACCGTCATTCAGCGGTGCCGCATGACGCCCGGTTTCCAGGCCATCACCACCAGCTTCAACACCGTACATTTTTACCGATTCGTCGCTGAGGAACGGGTGGAACAGGCCGATGGCGTTGGAACCGCCACCCACACAAGCTACCAATGCGTCCGGCAGCTGGCCAAATTGCTCCAGGCTCTGGCGGCGCGCCTCGCGACCGATCACGGAATTGAAATCCCGCACCAGCTGCGGATAGGGATGCGGGCCAGCCACGGTGCCGATGATGTAGAAGGTATCGTCCACATTGGTGACCCAGTCGCGCATGGCTTCGTTCATGGCGTCTTTCAGGGTCTTGGAACCAGACTCCACCGGAATCACTTCTGCGCCCAGTAGCTTCATGCGATAGACATTCGGGGACTGGCGCTTGACGTCTTCCGCCCCCATGTAAACCGCGCACTTGAGACCCAAACGGGCTGCGACGGTGGCCGTGGCCACGCCGTGCTGACCGGCACCGGTCTCGGCAATCACCCGGCGTTTGCCGCTGTGCTTGGCCAGCAGCGCCTGCCCTACGGTATTGTTTACCTTGTGGGCACCGGTGTGGTTGAGGTCTTCACGCTTGAGCCAGATACGTGCACCGCCCGCCTCCGCGGTCAACCGCTCCGCCAGATACAGCGGGGACGGACGTCCAACATAGTGGGCCAGGTCGTAGTCAAAAGCGGCCTGAAACTCGGGATCGTTTTTCAGGCGCTGGTACATTTCCTGCAATTCATCGAGAGCGCTGATCAGGGTTTCCGATACAAAGCGCCCACCAAATTCCCCGAAATGCCCTTTGGCATCCGGAAAAGCCCCATAATCGACGGGGGATGCGGGTTTACTCACTGCTCAAACTCCTTGTGTCAATTCTGTACTGCGGGCGCTGCCACTCTGGGCTGCGCGGGCGGCGCGGATAAATTCGTGCACTTTTGCGGCATCTTTTCGTCCCGGTGACGCTTCGACGCCACCACTGACATCCACCGCGTGAGGACTGGCGACAGCAATCGCTTGGGCCACATTGCCCGGATTCAGGCCGCCGGCGAGAATAATCTGACGGCCACTGTCCGCGGGAACGCGCTGCCAATCGAACGTATCTCCGGTACCGCCGGGGACCCCCTTGCGATAGGCATCCAGCAGAATGCCGCGGGCATCGGGAAAGGCCGCCATCGCCTCCACCGGGTCCAGCTCAGGCTTCATCCGCAGCGCCTTGATATAGGGACGGTGGAACTGGCGACAATAGGGGGCGTTTTCACTGCCGTGGAACTGCAACAGATTGAGCGGCACCTGCTCCAGCACGGCCTCCACCTGCTCGGGGTGGGCATCGACAAACAGGCCGGTAAGCACCGCAAACGGGGACACGGCCCGAGCGATTTCTGCGGCCTGCTGCGGGGTGACATTGCGCGGACTGGGCGGATAGAAGACAAGGCCGAGCGCATCGGCGCCGGCATCTACCGCGAGGCGGGCATCTTCGACACTGGTAATTCCGCAGATCTTTACGCGCATAATCCATACACCGCTGATACTGCCATGGTGTAGACCGCCATCTATCCGGGGCGCAGGCAGCAGAGAAATATCGGAGAGCCAGCGATACTAGCAGATCAGGGGATTAGGCGAAACGCGGCAGTCGCCCAATTCAGGCGGATCCGTCGGCACCGATGGTGCCCAACGGCAAGGGTACCAGCAACGGACCAGGCTCGCGCACCGGCATCGCAAACTCATCCGGGTAGCGCACATCCACCAGATAGAGGCCATGGGGTGGCGCGGTTACCCCGGCGGCGCTCCTGTCCCGCGCCTCGAGCACATCGCGCACCCAGGCGGGATCGCGATCCCCTCTTCCCACAGCCATCAAGACGCCGGCAATATTGCGCACCATGTGGTGCAGGAAGGCCGTAGCACTGATCTCCAGAACAATCAGCTGCCCCACCCTGCCAATATCCAGCCGGGTAAGTCGGCGCACGGGAGATTTGGCCTGGCACTGTGCCGCTCGGAAACTGCTGAAGTCGTGCTCACCGATAAGATGCCGGGCGCCGGCACGCATGGCCGCGAGGTCCTGGGTACGCTCGGTCCAGGTCACCTCGCTGGCGGCCTGGGCGGAACGGGTGGGCGCACTGTGGATCAGGTAGCGATAGGTCCGGTTGCGAGCGGAAAACCGCGCGTGAAACTGGGGCGGCATTTCCTGCGCCCACTGCACACGCACATCAAATGGCATCTGGGTGTTCACCCCCTGCACCCACGCTTTGGTGGGGCGCTGGGCGCGGGTATCGAAATGGATCACCTGACCGGTGGCGTGTACGCCGGCATCGGTGCGCCCGGCACACACCAGGGTAACCGGCTCCGCCGCCACCTTGGATATCGCTTTCTCGAGGGTTTCCTGCACCGTCTGCGGGTCGTGCTTCTGCTTCTGGAAGCCGCGCAGCCGGGTACCACAATACTCCACACCCAAGGCTACCCGCCGCAATCCTTCCGGCAGGGACTCCCCCGGCGGTACTTCTCCGTTCGGCTTGTATTCGTAAATCCTGCTCATCGCTTACCAGAACTCCGCACAGGCAAGCCGCGGCGCCCGTATTCGCCCTCAGCTACCGGCAGTATGTCTTCCCGGAAAAAGAAAGACCCCGCGCGAGGCGGGGTCAAAGTGTTGTCGCTGTAGATAGCGTGAAAAATCGACAGCGGGCTCAGCCAATACGCTCGAGCATATCCTTGGCGCGCTGCTGGTGCTCACCGGCAGCCTCTTCTACCACCTCGCCGAGGATTTCACGCGCGCCATCTTTGTCTCCCATATCCAGATAGGCCTGGGCCAGCTCCAGCTTGGTGGTGACCTCGTCACTCCCTTCTAGCAGGTTGAGCTCGGAATCCAGATCGCTCTCCAGATTAAAGCTCAGATCACCCAGCTCCGCGTCTTCGGCAGAACTTTGCGCGCCGGATTGGGCGGGCTCGGACTTGGCTACTGGCTCTTCGGCCACAGCGAGATCACCTTCCAGCTCGAAATCGGTGGACGCGTCAGCGGCGAAGTTACCGTTATCGAAATCCAGGTCGCCACTGTCGAGATCCAGCTCACCGAGATCGATGGAGTCCAGGTCCAGGCTGTCAAAATCATTATCACCGCCCAGGTCATCCGAGAAACTGTCCAGCTCGTCCTCAGATGCATCAGCAGCAGTGGACTGCACAGCTGTTTCACCCGAATCGAGGTCGTCACCGTCTTCCATCGGCGTCAGGTCGAGGTCGAATTCAAGACCACTGTTTTCTACCGCTTCCGCAGTCGCATTCTGCGAGTCAACCGCGATGGAATCCGACTGCTCCAGAGCACCGGTTTCGGTAGACGCATCCACACTGAAATCGGAATCCAGGTCCAGACTATCGAGGCTGTCCAGATCCAGGTCGCCATCGGCCATCAGGTTGTCGAGGTCGAAGTTGTCCTCTTCGGTCGCGCTGCTGGTATCGGACTCGAACCCGGAATCCAGTTCGAGATCAAAAGTCGGCTCTTCCGCAGCAGCGGTGTCAGTCTCGGTCTGCGCCGCAGACAGATCGCTTTCCAGGTCATCACCCAGGTCGAGATCCAGGGAGAAGTTGTCTTCGTCGGCAGCTTCAGTGCCCGCATTCAGGTTGCTACTGCTGTCATCCAGGTCCAGAGACAGATCGTCGAGCAGGCCGAAATCGTCTTCGTCATCCCCGGCATCCACGTTCGCGGCGACAACGGTCTGGTCTGCAGAGAACTCCTCGAGGTCGCCGAAGCTCGCCTCGCTGCCGAAGTCCGCACCCATGTCGTCGAGCTGCGCCGCTTCCAGGGACTCACTGGAGAAGTCGTTTTCAGGCGCTTCAAACGGACCGATACCGGCGATGGTTTCACGCAGACGCGCGGCGCGGTCCGCAGCCGGTCCATCGCTATATCCGAGCAACTGGCGATAGTGATCATCGAACTCTGCGCCTTTCTGCTGGTGCGCATAAGCCTCCAGCAACATCAGGCGTGCATCGATATTTTCCGGCGCGCTCTTAAGGCCCGCCAGCAATTTGGATTCTGCCTCCTGGTATTGACCCAGGGAGAGGTGGATTTCCGCTTCCGCTACCGGATCGTCGGTTTCAACTTCTCCCAGCTGGTCCAGGTCGAAGCTTTCGTTGGATTCGAGTTCTTCCACGGCGCTGAGATTGTCATCCATCTCGCCGATTTCCGGTGCTGCCGCCAGCTCGCGCTCGGCAGCCATTTCTGCCTCGACCTGGCGGATAGCCTCCTCTTCTTCCTTGCGACGACGCCAGGTAAAGAAGCCAAACAGGCCTGCCAGCAGTGCACCCGCGCCAATACCGATCACCACAATATTATCCATCACCCGCTCCATCAGAGTGGGCTCGGGACGGGTCTGCACCACTACACGGTTACGGGTAGCGTCTTCTTCAGCGGTTTCTTCGGCCGCGGCTACAGGGGCCTCAACAGTATCCGGCTCGGACTCGGTTACCGCGTCAATATCGGCAGTTTCTTCCGCAACATCACCCAGCACATCTTCGCCGGTCTGCTCACCAGTTTCGGCGGCAAAGCCTTCCAGCTCTGCGTCTACCTCTTCACCGATAAGATCAGAAGCAGCTTCGCCGGACTCAGATGCATCTGCCGTCTGCTCTGCTGCAGCCTGCACTGCCTGCAGCTCGTCATTGGAGACCTCTACCAGGCGCTCCATGGTATCGATCTGCTCGTTCAGCTCACCGATACGGTCCTGCAGCTCGGTATTTTCCAGACGGGACTTGTCGAGTTCTTCCTCGGTAACCGCCAGCTCACCCTCGAGGGCTTCGCTTTCACCGGTACCGCTGCCGGAGCCGGACAATACGGATTCGTTGTCGCCTGGGGCGGCAAGGGATACGCGCCCTTCCAGCACATCGCTTTCAACGGTTTCTTCTGCTGCGGCGCGGCCATCCAACGGTGCGCCGGTAACATCTGCGGTACCCACGCGCTCGCGCCAGGCGTCGTTCTGGGTGGCTACTTGGGAGACCGCTTCGGTCAGGGACAGGTTGCGTACTTCATCTGCGGTAGGCAGGCGCAGTACCGAGCCTTTCTTCAGCAGATTGATATTGTTGTTAATAAACGCTTCGGGGTTGAGGCGCTGAATCGCCAGCATGGTCTGCTGCACGGAGAGATCGCGGGACTCGCGGCTGTCGCGGGCGATTTCCCACAGGGTTTTGTTCGCTTCCACCGGCCCGTAAACGCGGCTACCGCTATCGGCAGTGGTCTCGGACTGGAATTCAATCGGCTCTTCCGCCGGCGCCTCGTAAGTCGGCTGCTGCGGCTCAGCGGCAACGGTCTCTTGCGGCGCTTCGGGTTCGCTTGCCGGTTGTTCGACAGGCGCCTGCACCGGCTCTGGTGTGCGCTGTACCATGGGCTGCAGCGGCTTCTGTACCGGCGCTTCACGGCGCACTTGCTGACGCTCACGCTCGGCGGCACGCACCGGCTGGGAGGCAGTATTGGTGGAGAAAGCGGGCAGATCCATCAACAGGGTATATTCCCGCAGCAGTCGGCCACTGGGCCAGCGGGTCTCTACCAGGAAATTCAGAAATGGTTCGCGGATCGGCGTGCGGCTGGAGATTCGGACAACGGGCTGGCCACTGGAGTAGTCCACTTCGAAGCGCAGTTCGTCAAGCAGGTAGGCGCGATCGACACCAGCGCGGTCAAAATCTTCCGAGCTGGCCAGGCGCACCTTGATTTCACTTTCACCAAGGCCGCGTGTCTGCAGCAGTTTGATTTCCGCATTGAGAGGTTGGTTGAGGGTCGAGTTCAGTTTGATCTCACCCAGACCGAGCGCCAGAGCCCCGTTGCCACCCAGTGCGCTGACCAGACCTACCGCTAGTGCCAGCTTTTGCACACGCATATCCGATTCCCTTTATTGTTAGAATCTCACCGGAACCTGCATAAAAAACACCCAAAGGGTCATGCAGGCACCAGGTCTGTGCAGCCATCGTTCTGCACAAAAATTATTCACAAGAACCAGTGCTGAGACACCAGGCTCTACTCTCCAGCGAAACTCTCCCACGAAAGAGTCGCCCCCCGAAAAAGACTTGGCCCATCCGGCTCCTCCCCACTTTTCCCGAGCTTGCCCCCAAGCATTACCGGTGCCCGAGTGCGGGCAAAGTTAAGAAGAAACCTTCAGAAAGGCCGCTAAGTATTAAATATCAATGGGTTTTTAGCAACAAGTGGACAATCAGTACACAGTTAATTGCGACGTCTTTGCGCAAATTGTCGGATGCCGCACAAAAAACGACCTGCCGCGGGTTGATCAGGCCACTGCGCAGCCGTCCCAGCAAGGTATTGTCACTGCCTACCGCATCCTGCGCCGAGGGCCGCTCACGCATTTCCAAACGCGCACCATTGGCGAGCAATCCGCGCACGGTGTCCAGTGGCTGCTCCGCACTAAGCTGTACACTCAGGTTGGCCAGCTGACCGTGAAACACCGATGCGGTATTGATGGTGGCATCCAGCGCCACCTGATCACCCAATAACCGACGCAGTTCCAGCACCAGTGCCAGCTCGCTGAAGTTGTGACCACTGTCCAGCAACGCTTCCGCAGAACTGAGGAGATTGAACGCGAGGCGCTGACCAGTCGCTTCATCCACATCAGGCTCCTGCCCATTGAACAGGCGAGCGGTCTGCGCCGCCGCCGCGTCCACACTGCTTTTGCCCAGTGCCGACACCGGCTGATTCAGCACGATTTCAACAGACTGCAGCTGGTCCTTCAGCGGGAACAGCGCCTCCGCGATCATCGCCGCACCGGGCCCGGGCACCGCGATCACCTTGCGGTCCTGCTCATCGCGCGCCGTCAGCGAGGTCGCATTGAGCAGTGGATGCACCAGGTCAACACTCTCATCACCGCGAGTGATCCCCGCAGCGTCCACTACCCAGGCACCGGCACTCTCTGCCTTGGCCAGTGCCTCGGTTGCAATTTCACCCGCCGACAGTAACAAGACGATCTGCTCCGGGGTAAACACAAAATCTTTCAGTGACTGCACCGACACACTGCGGTTGGCGAACACCTGAGGATCCGCTTCGGCCTCATCCGCGGTAATAAGCTTCAACTGCGCGGGCGTTACTGTCTCCCGCTCTTCCAGGATCTCCAGCAACGCATCAAACGGCGCAGTGCCAACACCTACGATCACCAGTTCCCGGGTGGATTCTGTCATATTGAGTTCTCATGAGCTGATTCGGTTGCTTCTGCGCCAGTTCGGCGAATAAACAGCCTGAAAATGCGGGGGATTATACTCAGGGAGCGTGCGGGGGGAAGCCACCCCGGGACCGGGGCGGCGAATTGGGCCCAAAAATAAGCTTAGGCACCGTTTAAAATTGTAGCGAGCGGGTGGCTGGTGGCGTCCGCCGGAGCACAGAAAGCGCAATGTATATGCAATACATGAGCATTTCGAGCACCGCCGGACACCGCCAGGCCCACACACAGTAGACTTTAATGGTGCCTTACAGTTTGCCCAGCAGAATCAGCAGTACACGGCGCAGGGGCTCGGCGGCGCCCCACAGCAGCTGGTCACCAACGGTGAATGCGTTCAGATATTCACCACCCATACTCAGCTTGCGCAGACGGCCTACCGGGATGTCCAGCTTGCCGGTAACGGCGGTCGGGGTCAGCTCTTTCAGGGTTACTTCGCGGTCGTTGGGCACTACTTTCACCCAGTCGTTGGCGGAACCTATCAGCTTCTCGATCTCATCCAGAGGAAGATCCTTCTTCAGCTTCACAGTGAACGCCTGGCTGTGGCAACGCATCGCGCCAATACGTACACAGGTGCCATCGACCGGTACGGTGCTCTCGGTAGAAAGGATCTTGTTCGCCTCTACCTGGGCCTTCCACTCTTCACGGCTCTGACCGGACTCCAGCTGGGTATCGATCCAGGGCAGCAGGCTGCCCGCCAACGGCTCGCCGAATTGCGCGGTAGGGAAGTCAGCACTGCGCATGTTTTCAGCCACCTTGCGGTCGATTTCAAGGATCGCGCTCGCCGGGTCTGCCAGTTCGCTAGCAACGCCGTCGCGGATGCTGCCCATCTGGGAGATCAGCTCGCGCATGTGCTTGGCACCGGAGCCGCTGGCTGCCTGGTAGGTCTGCGCAGTAACCCACTCCACCAGGCCTTCCTTGAAGAGGCCGCCCAGGCCCATCAGCATCAGGCTCACGGTGCAGTTACCGCCGATATAATTTTTCACGCCGGCATCGATACCGCGATCGATTACGTCGCGGTTGACCGGGTCCAGCACAATGATGGCGTCGTCATTCATACGCAGGCTGGAGGCCGCGTCGATCCAGTAGCCGTCCCAGCCTTTTTCACGCAGCTTGCCGAAAACTTCCTTGGTGTAGTCACCGCCCTGACAGCTGACGACCGCATCCAGCTCGGCCAGTGCGTCGAGGTCGTAGGCGTCTTTCAGTGGCGCAACCTCTTTTCCAATCTCCGGCGCTTTACCACCGGCGTTGGACGTGGAGAAAAATACCGGCTCGGCAATATGTGCGAAGTCGTTTTCTTCCAGCATGCGGCCCATCAAAACGGAGCCGACCATACCGCGCCAGCCTACGAATCCTACCTTGTTCATTTCATTACCCTGTTAAATCTGTGAGTTTCTGGCCCCCGGACAACCGGGGGCAAATGCAGCGATGTGGCAAGCAGAGTTACTAGAAAGCGGCCACCACTGCTGCGCCCATTTCTGCGGTAGAGACTTTCTTCGAGCCTTCAGTGTAGATGTCCGCGGTGCGCAGTCCCTGATCCAGCACTTTACTGACAGCTGCTTCGATCGCCTCGGCTGCCTCTCCCATGTCGAGGGAATAGCGCAGCATCATGGCGGCAGAAAGAATGGTGGCCAGCGGGTTGGCAATACCCTGCCCTGCAATATCCGGTGCGCTACCGTGACAGGGCTCGTACAGGCCAAAGCCACTTTCGTTCATGGACGCGGACGGCAACATGCCGATGGAGCCGGTGAGCATGGCGGCGGCGTCAGACAGGATGTCGCCGAACATGTTGCCGGTCACCATGACATCAAACTGCTTGGGCGCACGTACCAGCTGCATGGCTGCGTTATCCACGTACATGTGAGACAGCTCTACATCCGGATATTCCGGTGCCAGGCGGTCCAGTACTTCGCGCCACAGCACGGTGACCTCGAGTACGTTAGCCTTGTCCACGGAGCACAACTTGCCGCCGCGCTTCTGGGCAGCCTCGAACGCGGTGCGGGCAATGCGCTCGATTTCGGATTCTTTGTAAACGTAGGTGTTGTAGCCCTGCTTCTCGCCATTCTCCAGAGTTTTGATACCGCGCGGCTCACCGAAATAGATACCGCCGGTAAGTTCACGCACGATCAGAATGTCGAGACCGGATACCACTTCCGGCTTCAGGGAAGAGGCATCGGCCAGTTGCGGATACAGAATCGCGGGGCGCAGGTTGGCGTACAGACCCAGGCCACTGCGAATTTTCAGCAGGCCTTTTTCGGGACGAATGGCGCGATCCAGGGTATCCCACTTGGGGCCACCCACCGCACCCAGCAGCACCGCGTCGCACTCGCCGGCCTTGGCCAGTTCCGCGTCGGTCAGGGGTTCACCGTGGGCGTCGATGGACGCACCACCGATCAGGCCTTCGCTGAACTCCAGGTTGAGGCCAAATTTTTCGTCGACGGTTTTCAGTACCGCAACCGCCTGCTCGACAATTTCCGGGCCAATACCGTCGCCCGGGAGGATCATGATTTTCTTGCTCATCGTTCTTCCAGTTATTCTGTTGGCCGCTTATTTCACTGCATCAAACAGCCAGGGTGCCTGCTCGCGGCGCTTGGCTTCGTAGGCTCGAATATCGTCTGCATCTTCCAGCGTCAGGCCAATATCATCGAGGCCGTTCAACAGGCAGTGCTTACGGAAAGTGTCCACCTCAAAGGCATGGGTTTCGCCGTTGGGCTTGATCACCACCTGCGCTTCCAGGTCGACCGTCAGCTCATAGCCTTCCTCGGCATACATCTCCTGGAACAACTGCTCGACGATTTCTTCTTCCAGAACGATCGGCAAAAGCCCGTTCTTGAAACAGTTATTAAAGAAAATATCCGCAAAGCTCGGCGCGATGATGGCGCGGAAGCCATGATCGTCCAGCGCCCAGGGGGCGTGCTCACGACTGGAACCGCAACCGAAATTCTTGCGCGCCAGCAGCACTGACGCGCCCTGATAACGGGGGTGGTTCAGCGGAAATTCCGGGTTCACCGGGCGCTTGCTGTGATCCTGCCCCGGCTGGCCCTCGTCGAGGTAACGCAGCTCATCAAACAGATTGGGGCCGAAGCCGGAGCGCTTGATGGACTTCAGGAACTGCTTCGGAATAATCAGGTCCGTGTCCACATTGGCGCGGTCCATCGGAGCGGCAATACCTTTGTGCTGGGTAAAAGCTTTCATCAGCTCGCCTCCTTCTGAAAATCACGTACATCCACAAAATGACCGGCAATCGCCGCAGCCGCCGCCATGCTCGGGCTCACCAGATGCGTACGGCCGCCGTAGCCCTGGCGCCCTTCAAAGTTGCGGTTTGAAGTGGAAGCGCAGTGCTCACCAGCCCCCAGCTTGTCGGCATTCATCGCCAGACACATGGAGCAGGAAGGCTCGCGCCATTCGAAACCGGCTTCGATAAATACCTTGTCGAGCCCCTCTTTTTCCGCCTGCGCCTTTACAGACTGGGAACCCGGCACCACCAGTACCTGTTTTACGCTGTCAGCTTTTTTGTGGCCCTTGGCCACCGCTGCCGCCGCGCGCAAGTCTTCGATACGGGAGTTGGTGCAGGAACCGATAAACACACGATCCAGGTTGATATCGGTAATCTTCTGGCCGGCATTGAGGCCCATATACTCGAGCGCGCGTTCGATACCGGCTTTTTTCGTTGCATCGCCCTCGTCCGCTGGGCTCGGCACCAGCGCACTGACCGGCACCACCATCTCCGGGGAAGTACCCCAGCTCACCTGCGGTTCAATTTCTTCACCGCGCAGCTCGACAACTTCATCAAACTGGGCACCATCGTCTGAGTGCAGACGACTCCAGTTTTCCACTGCCTTGTCCCACATCTCACCTTTGGGCGCGTAGGGCTTGCCCTTTACATAGTCCAGGGTGATCTGGTCCACCGCCACCATGCCCGCACGCGCGCCGGCTTCGATGGCCATGTTGCAGACGGTCATACGACCTTCCATGGACAGATTGCGAATCACCTCACCACCAAACTCAATGGCATAGCCGGTGCCGCCCGCGGTGCCTATCTTGCCGATAATCGCCAGCACCACATCTTTCGCTGTTACGCCCGGACCGAGTTCACCGTCCACGCGCACCAGCATGTTTTTCATTTTCTTCTGGATCAGGCACTGGGTGGCCATCACGTGTTCCACCTCGGACGTGCCGATACCGTGTGCCAGCGCACCCAGGGCGCCGTGGGTGGAAGTGTGGGAGTCACCACAAACCACGGTCATACCCGGCAGAGTCGCACCGGTCTCCGGTCCGATCACGTGCACGATGCCCTGCCCCGGATCGTTGATACCGAATTCGACGATGCCGAACTCATTGCAGTTCTCGTCCAGGGTCTGCACCTGGATACGGGAAACCTCATCCTGGATCCCAGCGATACCACCTGCACGCTCGGCGGCGTCGGACGGTACGTTGTGGTCCGGCGTGGCAACCACGGAATCCGTGCGCCAGGGCTTACGGCCGGCCAGACGTAGTCCCTCGAAGGCCTGGGGCGAGGTCACTTCGTGAATCAGGTGACGATCGATATAAATCAGTGCGGTGCCGTCATCGCGGCTCTTGACCAAATGGTCTTCCCAGAGCTTGTCGTAAAGCGTCTGTTTATTGTGCTCTTGCTGGCCCATTAGCCCCATCTCCTCTATGGATAACATGCCGGAGTCTATGGGGGGCATTGAATAACATCAATTTATATTTATTATATGGCGCATTCGCTTTTGGAATACCTGAGAGCAGCGCTACAGAGAAAGCATCATGGAAATCCAGTGGCTCAGAGCCTTCCTTGCCATTTCCGAACAGGGCTCCGTTTCAGAGGCCGCCGAGCAGCTGCACCTGACCCAGCCCGCCGTCAGTAAACGCCTCGCCTCCCTCGAGCAGCAACTTGGTACACCGCTGTTCGACCGCATCGGCCGCAAGCTGCAGCTGACCAACGCCGGCCGCGCCCTGCTGCCCCGCGCCCGTCACATCCTCAATGAGGTGAGCGATGCCGAACACGAGCTGCGCAGCCTGGGGGAAACCATCGGCGGCAGCCTGCGTATCGCAACCAGTCACCACGTCGGCCTGCACCACCTGCCGCCGGTACTGCGAGAATTCAGCAACCTCTACCCCGACGTCGCCCTGGATATCGACTTTGTCGATTCCGAGCAGGCCTACGAGGCCCTGATGGCGGGTGAATACGAGCTCGCCGTGGTCACCCTCGCCCTCAAGGACTATCCCAACCTCAATGCCCAGATCATCTGGCCCGACCCCTGCGTGGTGGTAGCCGCGCCGGACCACCCCCTGGCCCAGATGCCGGAACTGGACCTGCCCGCACTCGCCCGCTACCCGGCCATTCTGCCGGATCTGAACACCTATACCGGGCGTCTGATCAAGCGCGAGTTCGACGCCCACGGCCTCAAACTCACCGCCAAACTGGCCACCAACTTTCTCGAAACCATCAAAATGATGGCCGGCGTCGGCCTCGGCTGGAGCGTGCTGCCGAAGACCCTGATCGACGACAGCCTTGCCGAACTGCCCATGCCGCAGCTGAGCATCGTGCGCAACCTGGGCATCATCTACCACCGCAACCGCACGCTCAGCAATGCCGCCAATGCCCTGCAGCAACTGCTGTTCAAAGAGGCGCGGGGCCTCTAATTACCGATCGATAAGAGGCCTCAGGTTCCGCCAGAACGCCAAGCAGTGCGCAAAATCGACCCAAAACAGGACCAAACCGCATCAGGTTCAGGGAAATTTCATGAAATCCCTGTAGAATCTGCCGCAGAATTCAACCGGAGCGACTCCAAATGAAAAAAATAACCCTGGCTATCTGCACCGCACTGGCTTCCGTTTCCGCCAGCGCTGACACCATCCTCGGCTTTGACGCCACCCTGGGCGCCTGGAAACCCGCCTACAGTGGCGCCGTGGGCGTGGACGACTTCAACGTGGACGAGTTCACCCTCGCTGAAGACAACGTCACCTTCATCCAGGCGGCCCTGGAACATCCGATCCCGCTGGTCCCGAATATCCTCGTGGCCCACAGCAGCATCGAAACCAACGGCGAGGCCATGCTGAGCGAGAGCGTCACCTTTGGCGACGAGACCTTTCTGGTTGGCTCCGAAATCAATGGTGATATCAACCTCACCCACACCGACGCCACCCTCTACTACGAGATCCTGGACAACTGGGTAAACCTGGATGTCGGCCTGACAGCCCGTATGTACAGTGGTGACATGTCCGTAACCAGCGACTTCCAGTCTGAAGACATCGAACTTTCCGGTGTTCTGCCCATGGTCTACGGCCAGGCCCGTTTCGACCTGCCGTTCACCGGCTGGTCCATCATCGCGCAGGGCAACGGCACCAGCTACAACGGCGACAGCCACACTGATCTGACCGCCAAAGTGCGCTGGGACTTTGTTCCTGCACTGGATTTCGCCATCGAAGCCGGCTATCGCTCCATGACTCTGGATGTGAAAGAACTGGATTCCTTCCAGAGCGATCTGGAAATCAAAGGTCCCTACCTGGGCCTGAATCTGCACCTGTAATTACAGACGAGCAGATACAAAAAAAGGCGGAGCGCTTTCGGCGCTCCGCCTTTTTTATTTGTCGGAAGCAATTCCGCAATCAGACGCTGTTTACTCGGGTTGGCCAGCGGGAATCTTGAGACCAAAATCCACGTCACCGTTCTGCGCGCGCTGACGCATCACATGGTCGATCAGCACCAGTGCCATCATTGCCTCGGCGATCGGCGTTGCGCGGATACCAACGCAGGGATCGTGACGCCCTTTGGTGACCACCTCAATGGGGTTGCCATTGGTATCCAGGCTCTTGCCGGGGATACGCAGGCTGGAGGTAGGCTTGAGTGCAATATGTGCGATCAGCTCCTGACCACTGGAAATACCGCCCAGTACGCCACCGGCATTGTTGGACTGAAAACCTTCCTGGGTAATTTCATCGCGGTGCTCGGTGCCCTTCTGCTCCACCGAGGCAAAGCCTGCACCGATCTCTACACCTTTTACCGCATTGATACTCATCAGCGCGTGGGCCAGGTCGGCATCCAGGCGATCGAAGATCGGCTCGCCGAGACCCGCGGGCACGCCGCTGGCATGCACGGAGATACGCGCTCCGATGGAATCACCTTCCTTGATCAGCGCCTGCATATATTCTTCCATCTCCGGCACCTTGGCGGCATCCGGACAGAAGAAAGGATTCTGATCTACCTGGGACCAGTCGAGATTCTCAACCTTGATCGGCCCCAGCTGGGACAGGTATCCACGCACTTCGATGCCAAACTGCTGCTTCAGCCATTTCTTGGCAATCGCGCCGGCCGCGACGCGCATGGCGGTTTCCCGCGCGGAGGAGCGACCGCCGCCGCGGTAGTCGCGCAGGCCGTATTTGGCCCAGTAGGTGTAATCGGCGTGAGCCGGGCGGATCTGCTCGGCAATATTGGCGTAGTCTTTGGAGCGCTGATCGGTGTTCTCGATCAGCAGGCCGATGGGCGTACCTGTGGTTTTGCCTTCAAATACACCGGAAAGGATTTTGACCTCGTCGGCTTCGCGGCGCTGAGTCGTGTAGCGAGAGGTACCCGGCTTGCGGCGATCCAGCTCCAGCTGGATTTCCTCGGCGGTGATCTCCAGTCCCGGAGGGCAACCATCCACAATACAACCCAGCGCAGGGCCGTGGCTCTCGCCAAACGTGGTTACACAAAACAGCTTGCCAAAAGTGTTGCCCGACATATCCGGTATTCCCTACCTCTAGTCAATTATTCGTTGAAGGGGGCGCATTATAGAGGATTCCGTGGGCTTAGGCTTGGGGTAAAACAGAGAACTGGACACGAAGGTGATGATACCGGGCGCAGCCTTGTGAGACCTTCTAAAACAGGGATGTTTTAGAAGAGCCCCCAGGGATGGGTTCACGGCGTGTCTCACAAGGCTGCGCCCGGTAGCATCACCGCCACCCATCTTGCTGGAGAAGCAACCTAACTAGACGCACCCGCCTCAAACATTTCACGACAGGCCAGCAGATCTTCGCGCGTCAGCACAAACACCCCGTGGCCTCCGTCCTCCAACTCCGGCCAGAAGAACGGCACTCGCGGATAGGCCTCCTCCAGTGCTTCCCAGCTGTTGCCCACCTCGCACACCAGCACACCTTCCGGCTGCAGATAGTCCGGTGCCTCCAGCAACAGGCGGCGGGTGAAGTCGAGGCCGTCGTCGCCGGAACCCAGCGCCAACCCAGGCTCCGCGTGGTATTCCGCCGGCATCTCCGCCAGATCCCGGGCATCCACATAAGGAGGGTTACTGACAATCAGGTCGTAGCTGCAGTCCTTCAGGCCCGCAAAAAGATCCGACTGTACCGCCCGCACCTCATCATTCAGCTGATGGTTGTTGATATTGATCTGGGCCACTTCAATGGCATCGGGAGAGATATCGCTGAGGTCTACCCGCGCGCCGGGGAATGTCTCCGCACAGGCGATGCCAATGCAGCCACTGCCACAGCAGAGATCGAGGATCGCCAGCGGCTCCTGTTGCAACCACGGCTCGAAGCGATGGCGGATCAGCTCGCCGATGGGGGAACGGGGCACCAGCACCCGTTCATCCACATAGAACGGCAGGTCACAGAACCAGGCCTCATTGGTGAGATAGGGAGACGGCAGGCGCTGCTCTACCCGTTTATCCAGCAATTCCATCACTGTACGGCGCTCGTCCATGGTCAGGCGTGCCTGCAGGATCTCCGGCTTGCTATCTACCGGCAGGTGCAGCGCATGGGTAACCAGCAACACTGCCTCGTCCCAGGCGTTGTCGGTTCCGTGACCAAACCACAGGTTTTCCTCATTAAAGCGGCTGGCGCCCCAGCGTACATAGTCCAACACGGTGCACAATTCGTGCAGATTGGACTCACGTTTCTCTATCATTAGCCTGATTCCTCGAATTTTGGCGCTTTACTACCGCTACACAAAGGCTTAGGGTAGCGCACCCTTCGGAGTCTCCGTGACTCCTCTGTGCCGCCGGGTTACCGGCGATATCGACGCCCCATCATCTCCAGTGTCTGTGTGCCTGGCGAGCTGGCAACGCTATGTTAGTCCCGGGGCGAGACGTTGGAAGCTGACAGACATGAAAGAACAATACGCGCAAATTATCGAAGCCATTGGTGAAGACCTCGATCGTCCGGGTCTGAAAGACACTCCCCTGCGCGCCGCCAAGGCCATGCAGTACCTCACCCGCGGTTATCAGCAGACCCTGGACGAGGTCGTTAATGACGCCCTCTTCCCCTCTGACTGCAGCGAGATGGTACTGGTCAAAGACATCGAACTGTACTCACTGTGTGAACATCACCTGCTGCCATTTATCGGCAAGGCCCATGTGGCCTATATTCCCGATGGCAAAGTAGTGGGCCTGTCCAAGGTGGCGCGCATTGTAGACATGTTTGCCCGCCGTTTGCAGATTCAGGAGCAACTGACTGTGCAAATTGCGCAAACCATCCAGCAGGTAACCGGTGCCGCCGGCGTGGGTGTGATCATCGAAGCGAAACACATGTGCATGATGATGCGCGGCGTGGAAAAGCAGAACTCGGTGATGAAAACCTCTGCCATGCTGGGCTCCTTCCGCAGCCAGCAGGCCACCCGCAACGAGTTCCTGTCCCTGATCCGCTAACCTTCACGTACGCAAGGAGAGTCCGGCAATGCCACATCTGGTGATTGAGTATTCGCAAAAACTGGAAGACAGCATTTCCATCCCCGCCCTGGTCAGCAATGGCCAACAGGCGATGAGCGATACCGGACTCTTCAACGCGGGCGCGATCAAAACCCGCGCCCTGCCCTACCGGGATTTCGTGCTCGGCAAGAGCCACGAGGGTTCCAGCGACCTGTTTATCCACGCGGAAGTGCGAATTCTGGAAGGACGCACATTGAAGCAGAAAGAAGACCTGAGTGCGGCCATCTTCAACTACCTGTGCGAAGCGGCACCGGAAGTGCCGGAAATTTCAGTGGAAATTCGTGAGATGGAAAAGGCGAGCTACTCCAAGCGGGTTCCCTTTTAACCAGGTTCCCTTTTAACCGGGTTAACCTGCTAACCAGTCCCCTCCAGGAACGGCAGAAACCAGTGTGCAATTGCCTCGGCCCCATCCTCCATATGCAGGTGGTGACCGCCGGGAAATTCGCGGATCGTGATATTCGCATGCAACTCCGCCAGCGGACGGATACGCTCGATCATTCCCTGAATCCCGTCCTCACCCAATGCCAGATAAATTGGCATGGTGGCCCGCTCCAGAAAGGCCCGCACCTGCGCCTCATTCAATTTGGCCAGTGAACTGGCCATCAGTTGCGGGTCATTACTCCAGGTGTAGCCCCCCTCACACTGACACACGCCCCGCGCAACCAGGCGCCGGGCAGCGTCATCGGTCAGCTTGAACAGGCCGTTTCTGCGCGCAGCCACCGCCACTTCCAGCGATTCGAACACCTTTGACTTTCGTCCCCGATAACGCGCGCGCTGCTCAATACCCCGGCGCAACGTCTCCGGCGCCTCGGCATCGGTGGTGGGAGGTGGCACCAGCCCATCGATCAGTGCCAGGCGATGTATGCGCTCCGGGAAAGTCGCTGCGGCAATCGTGGAAATAACCGCACCGCGAGAGTGGGCCAGTACGGAGAACGACTCCCACTGCAGGGCATCGGCAATACCGAAAACATCTTCGATTTCCGTCCAGATGTTGTAATTGGCATCCCGGTGACGGTGATAGCTCTGGCCGTGGCCGGCGAGATCCACCGCCACCAGATTGAGGCGATCCAGATACGGGGCCATGGCATCAAAGCTGGCGCAGTTGTCCAGCCAGCCGTGCAGCGCCAGTACTGGCACACCGTCGGGATTACCCCACTGGCGGCCGGCAATGGTGTTGCCCTGGATATCGAGAGTGATTTCGCGCGGAGACTGGTTCATGGGGAATACAGCACTGTCTGACGTTGGCATAAATGCTGACAGCGGCGCCCCGCGACCTCAATGGCCGCAGGGTTCAGATTGAGTGGCCGCGATTTACGGCCGGTGTTGCAGCCATTCCAGCTCGGCGCAGTCCCGCGCCCAGACATCGGCCCTCAGGCAGGCGAGACTGGCAGTGCCCATGGGGTGCTCATTGCCGCTGCCACAGAGACCGTTAACCAGGCTACCGACGAGAGGCTGGTGACTGACAAGCATCATCGGGAACAGGGATTCATCCGCTTGCCCGAGCGCTTCCAGCAAGGCACTTAGCGGGGTTTCGCTGGTGAGCAGCTCCTGAAACTCGATCTCGAGACCGAAAGTCTCGGCGACTATCTTGGCGGTCTGCCGGGTACGCACAAACGGGCTAGCCCAGATGGTTTTCACCTGCGCCAGTTCCGATGCCCGCTCCTTACACACCGCGGCGACCTCCGCACGCCCCTCTTCGGTCAGCGCCCGGGTTTCATCGCTTTTGCTCAAAGGCTCCGCATGGCCATGACGCATGACAAACAACAGCACTACCGTCTCCCGTCAATTCATATACAGCGGACCAAAAGCGACCCGATTACTTGCGCTCACCGGAGGGTTTGTCTTCCCCCTCTGCAGATGCCGTCTCGGTTGCCTCGGCGGTATCCTCTGACGCGTCAGCGCCCAGCTCGATCACGGTTTCATCTTCGGCTTTCTCGGCTTTCTCAGATTTTTTGGCTTTGGCGGATTTGCGCTTCGCGGGCTTTTCTTCTGTCTTTTCCGACTCCACGACGGACTCCGCTTCCGCGGTTGCCTCTTCTGCCTCCGCCGCTACATCGGCTGCCTCTTCGGCAACCTCCGCTTGCTCTTCCTCGGCGATGACTTCGCCATCGAGCTCCTCGGCGCTTTCGTAGGTGGAAAGATCTTCTTCCTCAGACTCGGGCCATTCGGAAAACGGGAACGGCTTCTCTTCGGAGTTGTAAATCAGGAATTGCAGGGTCTGATAGATATAAGAGGCAATCTGGTCACCCAGGCGACGCAGATTGTCATTGGCACCACCGGAGACGATGGCAAACAGGAATTGCGCAATAACCACTGCCAGCATGACAAAGCCGGCAATCTCCAGCAGTACGGCAAACAGCACCATATAAAGCAGGCGCATCCACTGGTTGGAGGAGGTCAGGTTCTGTTTCAGTTCTTCATTACTCATTGGGCGATCACCAGTCCGTTGTTGGGCACCACAAAATGGATTGGCCGGCAGCTGCCGGCCGCGGGTACTACGTTAAAGGGCCGATCATAGATCGGAAAAATGTCAGGGCTGTGGCCACTCCGCAAACGGGAATGGCTTCTCTTCAGTGTTGTAAATCAGGAATTGCAGGATCTGATAAATATAGGATGCAATCTGGTTGCCGAGATGTCGGAGGTTGTCGTTCGGGCCGCCAGATACGATCGAAAACAGGAATTGCAGTACGATCGCGGCGAGCATCACTACCCCGGCGACTTCCAGCAGGATCACAAACAACACCATAAACAGCAACCGCAGCCAGTGGTCGGCAGAGGTGAGATTGTGCTTCAGCTGTTCGTTATTCATGGTACGTCCTATCAGTAGAAATTTTGAGCTGTGCGATTCAGGGCTTGGCCGAATAGGCCACGTCAAACGTCTGCTCGCCAGACATCAGCTCGCGGATGACCGTAGGAATCGGGGTACCTTCAAATAATATGGCGTGAATTGCAGAAACCAAGGGCATGTAGACGCCTAATTCATCGGCTTTCGCCTTAATCAGACGAACGGTGTTTACCCCTTCCGCTACCTGGCCGATCTCAGACACGGCTTCGTCGAGCTTTTTGCCCTTGCCCACCAGGTAACCCACCCGGTAGTTGCGGCTGAGATCGGACGAGCATGTGAGGATCAGGTCGCCGACCCCCGCCAGGCCGATAAACGTCATCGGGTCCGCACCCACCGCCTCGGCAAAGCGCATCATTTCCGCCAGGGCGCGGGTGATCAGCAGGCTGGTGGTGTTCTGCCCCCGCCCCAGAGCCACGGCCATACCGGTGACGATGGCATAAATATTCTTCAGCGCACCCGCCAGCTCTACACCGAATACATCGTTGCTGGAGTAGACGCGGAAAGTCTCGGAATGCAGAACCTTTTGAATGGTGGTGCACAGGGATTCATCTTCACTGGCAATCACCGTCGCGGTGTAGTGGCCGGCGACGACTTCCTTGGCAAAGTTGGGGCCACTCAGCACCCCCACACGCATGCCCTCGGTTTCAGAGCGCAGGATATCGCTCATCAGGTGAAAGCTGTCGTGCTCGACGCCCTTGGTAAGGGAAATCAGCATGGTGCCCGGGTCCAGTACCGGCGCGGCACGGTGCACCACTTCGCGGAAAGATTTACTGGGGATTGCGACAAAGACAATCTGGCAGCCGCAGACGGCCTGCTCCAGGTCCGCCGTTACATTCAGGTCCGGGTGCAGGGCCACGCCCGGCAGGTAGTACTGGTTCTCGCGCTGGGCCATACAGGTGGCCGCACGCTCCGCGTCGCGCATCCACTGACGGGTATCGTGGCCATTGCCGGCAACGATATTCGCGATGGCAGTACCAAAGCTGCCGCCACCGAGGATAGCGATGGATTTACGAGATTCCGGGGCGCTCGAGGATACGTCTCTCTGGGTCATAACACTCTGTGTTGTTTGCTGTGCAGCAGGGGATTATACGGAGCCTCGCGGCGGGGCCCAACGGCTCGGTAACAAATTGGTCATTTTTGCCAAGTTAACCATCAAATACCGCCTGATAACGGCCATTTCGTGCAAAAAACCGGCAAGAAATTGATGAGGGAAATATAGCCCAGAGTACACGGGCTGCGCGGGTATAAGAACCCGGAAACAGACGGGAAGAGTCAGAAAAACGCCCGGCCGGACAGCGCCAGCCGGGCGTTAACGTATCGCTTAGCGATTGAGTTCCAGCAGCAGCGCGTTCAGGCGACGCACGTAATCCGCCGGATCCGCCAGCTGGTTGCCGGCCGCCAGATTGGCCTGGTCCATCAGGATATTGGTGAGATCCGCAAAGCGATCCTCATCCTGCTCCTGGTCCAGGCGCTGCACCAGCGGGTGGCTCGGGTTCAGCTCGAAAATCGGCTTCGCATCCGGCAGGGACTGGCCCGCCTGCTCCAGGATACGGCGCATTTGCAGCCCCATATCGTTGTCGCTGGCCACCAGACACGCCGGGGAGTCCACCAGGCGCGTGGTAGCACGCACGTCTTCCACGCGCGCTTCCAGTACTTCCTTCACACGCTCTACCAGCGCACCGGATTCCTTCTCTACCTTTTCGCGCTCGGCCTTGTCGTCTTCGTTTTCGGCTTCGCCCAGATCCAGCGCGCCCTTGGCCACGTCCTGGAACTGCTTACCGTCAAACTCCTGCATATGGCCGACGAACCACTCATCCACCTGGTCGGTCAGCAACAGTACCTCGATACCTTTCTTGCGGAAGACTTCCAGGTAGGGGGAAGATTTGGCGGTAGCGAAATTATCCGCGCACACGTAGTAAATGTGCTTCTGACCGTCCTTCATGCGGCCCACGTAATCTTCCAGGGACTGGTCCTGCTTGTCGCTGTCGGTGTGGGTGGTGGAGAAGCGCAGCAGCTTGGCGATTTTTTCCTTGTTGGAAAAATCTTCCGCCGGCCCTTCTTTCATCACCGAACCGAACAGGTCCCAGAACTGCTGGTACTGGTCCGCGTCTTTCTTCGCCAGTTTGTCCAGCATATCCAGCACACGCTTGGTCAGCGCACTCTTGATGGCATCGGTGTTCTGGTCTTTCTGCAGGATCTCGCGGGAAACGTTCAGCGGCAGGTCATTGGAGTCCAGCACCCCTTTGACGAAGCGCAGGTACAGCGGCAGGAACTGCTCGGCGTCGTCCATGATGAAAGTGCGCTGTACGTACAGCTTGAGACCGCGGGCGGCATCGCGCTGGTACAGGTCGAACGGCGCGCGCGCGGGGATGTACAGCAGGCTGGTGTAGTCCAGTTTGCCTTCCACACGGTTGTGGCTCCAGGTCAGGGGATCGTCGAAGTCGTGGGAGATGTGCTTGTAGAACTCCTTGTACTCCTCGGATTTCACCTCGGAGCGCGGGCGGGTCCACAGGGCCTGGGCGGCGTTTACCGCTTCAAACTCAGGGGCCTTGTCCTCTTTGCTGTCGTCTTCCCCGGTCGGCGACTCTTCACTCGCCGCAGGCGCTTGCTTCAGCATCTCCACCGGGATGGCGATGTGATCGGAATACTTCTTGATGATGGAGCGCAGGCGCCAGTCGTCGGCGAACTCTTTGGCTTCATCTTTCAGGTGCAGCACCACGCGGGTACCGCGGTTTGGCCATTCGACGTTCTCGACGGCGTACTCGGCTTCACCGCTGCACTCCCAGTGCACACCCTGGCTGGCATCGGAGCCCGCGCGGCGGGTGAAGACGTCCACCTTGTCGGCGACGATAAATGCGGAGTAGAAACCAACCCCGAACTGGCCGATCAGGTGGGCGTCCTTTTTCTGGTCGCCGGTGAGGTTCTGCATAAAGCTGGCGGTGCCGGAACGGGCGATTGTGCCGAGGTTTTCGATCACCTCGTCACGGCTCATGCCGATACCGTTGTCGCTGATGGTGAGGGTGCCGGCGTCCTTGTCGAACTCGATGCGGATACGCAGATCCGGATCTTCCGCCAGCAGTTCCGGCTTGGAGAGGGCTTCAAAACGCAGCTTGTCCGCGGCGTCGGATGCATTGGAAACCAGCTCGCGCAGGAAAATCTCCTTGTTGGAGTACAGCGAGTGGATCATCAGGTGCAGCAGCTGTTTGGCTTCTGTCTGGAAGCCGTGGCTTTCTTTATGCGCCTCAACTGTCATGAATCGGTTCTCCCCTATTTAAATCATCTACAGCAGATCAGGTCAGGAGAGGTGATATTGGGCCACAATCAGCCAATTCAAGCGCTGATTGCGGCCCACCTGTCGGGGAGGGAGTCGTTGGGGAGGTGACGTCTACTTTTTCGCCGCGGCGATCGCCTGGACCAGCTTGCCACGACCGGTGATATCGGCAATGAAATTGCCGGTCAGGTCTGAGATAACGCGAGACTCGGCGTTCATCAGGATCGCGATACCAACCTTGCGCTTCTCGGAGTAAGCCACCGCGGCGCGGAAGCCAGCAACCCAGCCGCCGTGGAAGATGATGCGGTCATCGCCCACGGAGTAAAGCCGCCAGCCGAGGCCGTAACCGGCGTGGTCGATATAGTCACGCCAGATCCGGTGACGCAGGTGGCGGCGGGTTTCCACACGTTCGGTGGTGAGATCATCAATAACGTCGTGGGACAGCACATCCGGGTAGTAGCCCATCTGCGCCTTCAGCCACTGCCCCATATCGCTGATGCTGGCATTCACACCCGCGGCCGGTGCTGCCAGATAGTATTCCTTCTCCACTTTCACCGGGCGCCAGCCGCGCCCGGTCTGCACGTGGGGGGCGGCGCGATTGTTGGCCGCCATAAAGCTCTCCCAACCCAGGGAGGCGTCTTCCATTTCCAGCGGCGTGAAGAAGCGATCCTTGAGCTGGCGACTGTAAGGTACCCCGGTGGCCTTCTGGATCACATCCTCAATCAGACTGAACAGTACATTCTGGTAGCCGTAGCACTTGCCCGGCTTGCAGTGGGGATCGATGGTGGCAAACATCGGCAGGATCTTGGACAGCGGCCGATTGTCTTCCAGGTAATTGTCGTAGGCGTTGGGCGTCAACCCGGAGGAATGGCTCAGCAGGTGCTGCACCTGCAGCTGCATGGACAGCGCCGGCGTCTTGAAGCTGAGCTTGGGCACATAGCGCACCACCTTGTCGCCCCAGCTGAACTTCTGCTCGTGCTCCAGCACCGCAGCCATACTGGCGGCAAAGGTTTTGGACACCGAAGCCAGGCGGAACACCGTGTGGGTAGTGACCTTGGCGTGCTTGCCCTTTACCCGCACCCCGTAGGTATTCATCGCCACCACCTGGTCATGATCGACGATCACGTAGGCGGCACCGGGAATCCCGTGCTGCTCCAGCAACTGGCGGAAGTAGCGATCAAACTCCTTGGCGCTGGCCTGAACATCCTTGCTTACCGCCTTGCCTGCGGTGCGCGCGGTTTTTTCCTGGCGCGCAGCATCTGCCACCGCCTGGCCCGCAGCCAGCAGCGACAACATCGCCAGAAACGGCATCAATCTACCCCGGAGGACCCGGAAACTGCTGGATATACCCTGAATCACCGTGAAAAACACCATGTGCCGTACTGCAGACTGCCCGGCGGCAGCTACCCGTTAAGAGGAAGCGGCCCTGCCGAATATTTGTCGTGGAACTTGTATTAAGACTAGCAGCCCCGGAAAAAATTCTTGGCGATCGCACCTTTTTGCCGGGCCCGCGAACGCCACTTATTCCACACCTCAGCCGCCGGCGCCCGCAGGTCCTGTCGCAGCTGCGCGCACATTGTAATAAAACTGGCACAAACGCGCACTGTTACGCAATTCGTACCCGTCTCCCGTCACAAAACGCCAATGCTCATCGCCCCCCACAGGGCTCGCTTGCAGCAGATTCTGCGGGCACAAAAAAACCGCCTCGCGGCGGTTTTTCGAGCGCTGGAGGGCAGCAACTGCCCTCCTTCACAAACAGGCCTTACAGCTTGTCGGAGTTCTCGCTCAGGTAAGCAGCAACGCCTTCCGGAGAAGCGTTCATGCCTTTGTCACCTTCCTGCCAGCCAGCCGGGCAAACTTCGCCGTGCTCCTGGTGGAACGCCAGCGCGTCAACCATGCGCAGCATTTCGTCAACGTTACGGCCCAGCGGCAGATCGTTTACTACCTGGTGACGAACAACACCTTCTTCGTCGATCAGGAAGGAACCACGGAAAGCAACACCGCCTTCGGACTCAACGTCGTAGGCCTGGCAGATTTCGTGCTTGGTGTCGGCAACCAGGGTGTACTTGACCGGACCGATGCCGCCATCGTTCACCGGGGTGTTACGCCAGGCGTTGTGGGAGAACTGGGAATCGATGGAAACACCGATAACCTCTACACCGCGCTTCTGGAACTCTTCCAGGCGGTGATCGAAGGCGATCAGCTCAGACGGGCATACAAAGGTGAAGTCCAGCGGGTAGAAGAAGATAACCGCTTTCTTGCCCTTGATGGTTTCCGCCAGGTTGTAGGTGTCAACGATCTCGCCGGTGCCCAGTACTGCAGCTGCAGTGAAATCCGGAGCGGGCTTGCCTACTAATACGGCCATGAGAACCTCCTCAATGAGATATATGATTTACTATGGAATTGTTCAATTTATAACCTTCGGCTATAGATTGATAAAAGCTTGATAGGGGGCCGCTATGATACACAGGCGCCTATGCCAGTCCCATTAAATTTTTATATAAAGGCGATAGCAGGCGCCACACCCCCTCCCACCGCAGACACCGCCATTTCAGCCCCGTTTTCACGCAACAAATGCAATCGACCAGCGAGTCAGGCAAACCACTACTGACTGCGCGATCAACAACTAGAATATTTACTGAACAACCGAAGAATCTTATTGACACTTATTCTCATTAACAATAAGATCACTCGCACGTTTCATTGAACATTGATTTTTGCGCCAGGGTTACCCGCGATGTACGTATGTATCTGTAAAGGCATCACCGACAGCCAGATTAAGGAAGCCGTCTACGACGGATCTACTTCCGTGAAAGCCCTGCGCCGCCATCTCGGTGTTTCCTCTCAGTGTGGCCGCTGTGCCGAGCTGACCCAGGAAATCATCGACGAGACCATGACCGCCGGTGTTATGGCGAGCGCCAACAGCGCCCTCTTCTATTCCGCGGGCTAAGTCGCTTCCGTACAGACACGGATCTGAAACGCACGACGCGCCCCTGAAGGCACCGATCTCTCCGGTGCCTTTTTATTTTCTCCAAACCAAACCGTACTTATCCCCACTGCCTGTCTCTGGCAACTCTCTGGCAACCCCGCAGCCCTGACCTATCTTTAAAGCCACTGCCGCAAAGTCACTGCCGGCTATCGCTTGCCAATTGTTCCGGGGCGTCATGAGACAACAGCTGCTGCATCTTTCCGAACGCCTGCGCGCCAGCTTCTGGGTGATCCCGGCGTTGATGATGATCGCCGCGATTATCCTGGCGCAGGCGTTCCTCGCCATCGACCAGCGCTGGGATATTCACCATATTCCCGGCCTGAGCTGGCTGCGCCTGCGCGACCCGGACAGTGCCCGCGCCCTGCTCTCCACCATCGCCGGCTCCACCATTACCGTCGCCGGTACGGTTTTTTCCATCACCACCGTGGCGCTGACCCTCGCCTCCAACCAGTTTGGGCCCCGCCTGGTACGCAACTTTATCCGCGACCGCCGCACTCAGGTTTCGCTGGGGATATTCCTTTCGACCTTTGTGTACGCGCTGCTGGTCATGCGCGGTGTCGACGCCCGCGGACCAGACAACCGCCAGACCCTGGTGGTGAGCTTCGCCCTGTTGCTGGCGCTGGCGTGTATCGCCTACCTTATTTACTTCATTCACAACGTCGCCCAGTCGATCCAGGTCGACAACATTACGTTTCAGATCAATAAGGAGTTCCGCAGTGCGCTGGACGCGATCTACCCGACGGAAGAGTGCAGGGATCCGCGCAATCACCGCAAGGATCTGCGCGAGGTCAATCTAGGCGAGGACTGTATCTGTGTACCAGCAAAAAGCGGGGGATACGTGCAACGTATCGATCGCCAGAAACTGATCGACTGGGCCACGGAACACCATTGCAGTATTCGTATGGAATGCCACCCGGGTACCTTCCTTTTTCACTGGAGCTGTGTCGCACGGGTTTTTGATCCACCGCGGGAGATCGACAGCAAGCGTATCTCCGACGCCATTCAGGGTGCCATCACCCTGGGACCGCAGCCAACCGCGGAACAGGATGTCATTTTTTCCGTACGCCAGCTGGCACAGATCGCGGTGCGCGCCCTGTCTCCCGGCATCAACGACCCGTTTACCGCTTACACCTGTATCGACAGGCTCATCGATGGTATCGGCGTCATCCTGCAGCGCCCGCCCCTGCCAAACTGCTTCTACGACGATGAAGAAACCTTGCGCCTGGTGACCAGCGAACTGGATTTTGCCGATGTGCTGGCGGCGGCACTGGATGAAATCCGCGAGTACGGTCGCGATAGCGGCGTGGTGATGCGCCACCTGCTGAACTCGCTCAATGCACTGGCGGAGCTCTGCACCCAACGGGAGGACCGCCACGCAATGAAATTTCTGATCCAGCGGTTGATGGAAGACTGCGCAAACAGCGTCGATGACAAATTCGATAACACCGCCCTGCAGAAACAGCTTTCCGCCATGCGAAAAAACCTGAGCTGACGCCTCAACTGCCTCAAGACCTGCGACTCCACGAACAATCTAAACGGCAATCGTTCTCGTTGTAGTTTTCTGCCTTTTTCCCGTTAATTTTCCCGCTTTTTTCACGCAAGATCGCCGACATTCGGCGCTTGACTTGTGGTTTTCTGCAACGCAAACTCCCTCCAATCTCGCGCGGCGACTCTACAATTTCAAAGGTGCCCAACTATTGGTACCGACCGAGTTTTCGCGGCCGATTAATTGATTACCGACAAATACCAATTAATAAAATCCCGCACAGGACACAGCCATCCGGCTCAAGGAGACAACCATGAAGGGCGATCCCAAAGTCATCGAACATCTGAACAAAGCACTGGGTAATGAACTCATCGCCATCAACCAGTACTTCCTGCACTCGCGCATGTTCAAAGACTGGGGCCTCAAGGAACTGGCCGACAAGGAATATCACGAGTCCATCGATGAGATGAAACACGCCGACTGGCTGATCGAGCGTATCCTGTTCCTGGAAGGCATTCCCAACCTGCAACACCTGGGCAAGCTGCTTATCGGTGAGAACACCGAGGAAATGCTCAAGTGCGACCTGAAGCTGGAGCAGAAAGCCATTCCAGACCTGCGCGACGGCATCGCCTACTGTGAATCCGTACGCGACTACGGCAGCCGCGAGCTGCTGGAAAAAATCCTCGATTCTGAAGAAGAGCACGTGGACTGGCTGGAAACCCAGCTGAGCCTGATCGACAAGGTGGGCATCCAGAATTACCTGCAGACCCAGATGGCCAGCGCCTCGGAAGAATAACGCCGAGCTGCAGCAGCCAGCCTGCTACCGAAAGCCCGGAAGAAATTCCGGGCATAAAAAAACCGCGGTCAATGCCGCGGTTTTTTTGTGGGCCGGGAGAGTGAATCACTCGCCTTCGCCAGCACCCTTGGACGCTTCTTCGATCAGGGTCTTCAGCTCGCCGCTCTCATGCATTTCCATGATGATGTCGCAGCCACCGACCAGCTCCTGCTTTACCCACAGCTGCGGGAAAGTCGGCCAGTTGGCGTACTTCGGCAGTTCCTGGCGGATATCCGGGTTGGACAGTACATCCACATAGGCGAAGCGCTGACCGCAGGCCATCACGGCCTGGGATGCGCGCATGGAAAAGCCGCACTGGGGCGCGTTCGGGCTGCCCTTCATATAAAGCAGAATGTCGTTGTCGGCGATCTGCTGCTTGATGTTTTCCAGAGTATCCATAGTGGAAGCAAACCTCGGGTTGGGAAATTTCCGGCACAGGCGCTCGGCGCCAATCCGTCTCGAAAGCGCGCATTGTACCCGATTCCGCCCCGCGCGCACGCCTCGGAGGTGGTACTACCCCCTATCGACTTTAGGATTAACAGGCCCTATATTGGCCGGCTTCCCGGGAAAAGCGCGGTCAGATTACGTCAAAGACGTATTTTCTGCGGTTTCCCAATCCATGGCCCACTTACAGAGGAGATTTAACGTGGCCAGTCCCGCATTAATGCAAAACTACGGTAACAGAACCCTGACCCTGGTCAGAGGTGAAGGCAACTACCTGTGGGACGACAGTGACCGACGTTATCTCGACGCCCTCTCCGGAATTGCCGTGTGCGGCCTCGGCCACTGCCACCCGGCAGTCACCCTGGCCATCCAGGAGCAGGCCAACACCCTGCTGCACGTGTCCAATCTGTACAACATCCCGCCCCAGGAGCAACTGGCCGAAAAGCTGGTATCCCTGTCGGGTATGGACAACGTGTTTTTCTCCAATTCCGGCGCAGAGGCCAACGAGGCAGCCATCAAACTGGCGCGCAAGCTCGGCAACGAGCGCGGCCTGGCCTGCCCCAAGATTATTGTGACCGAAGGTGCGTTCCACGGTCGCACCCTCGCCACCCTCACCGCCACCGGCAACCCCAAGGTACAACAGGGCTTCGCGCCGCTGCCGGAAGGCTTCCTGCGCGTCCCGTACAATGATGTCGCGGCCATCGAGCAATTGATCGACACGCACAACGACATCGTCGCCATCCTGGTAGAACCGGTGCAGGGCGAAGGCGGTATCCGCATTCCCGATGCCGATTACCTGCCGCGCCTGCGCAAACTGTGTGACCAACAGGACTGGCTGCTGATGCTGGACGAAATCCAGACCGCCAACGGCCGCAGCGGCAAGCTGTTCGCCTACCAGCACTGCGACGGCCTGCTGCCGGATGTGGTCACCACCGCCAAGGGGCTGGGCAATGGCGTGCCCATCGGCGCCTGCCTGGCGCGCGGCAAGGCCGCAGAACTGTTTTCCGCTGGCAGCCACGGCTCCACCTTTGGTGGCAACCCGCTGGCCTGCCGCGCCGCCCTCGCCGTACTGGATACCCTGGAAAGCGAGTGGCTGATCGAACGCGCGCAACAGCTGGGCACCCAACTGCTGGACCAGCTGGGTAGCGAACTGGCGGGCTGCGCCCACGTAAAAGAGATCCGCGGCCTCGGCCTGCTGATCGGTATTGAACTCGACCGCCCCTGTGGCGAACTGGTGGATCTGGCGCGCGCGCAAGGCCTGTTGATCAATGTCACCGCCGGCAATGTAGTACGCCTGCTGCCGCCGCTGACCCTGACCGACGCCGAGTGCAGCCAGATCTCCACCACTGTCGCCGCCCTGGTGCGCGACTTCGCCCAACAGGCCGCCTGACCTACGGAGGAATAACCCATGGCAGTCAGACATTTTCTTACCCTCCTGGACCTGAGCAAGGAAGAGCTGCACGGTATTATTGAGCGCGCGATCGAGCTCAAGGCCCTGCGCAACCAGGGTGTGGCCAGCGAGCCGTTCCGCAACAAGGTGCTGGGGATGATTTTCGAAAAATCCTCCACCCGCACCCGGGTTTCCTTTGAAGCCGGTATGGCACAGATGGGCGGCAGCGCCCTGTTCCTGTCCCCCCGCGACACCCAGCTTGGCCGCGGCGAACCCATCGAAGACAGTGCGCGGGTCATCTCGCGCATGGTGGACATGGTGATGATCCGCACTTTCGGCCACAACGTGCTGGAGCGCTTTGCCGAATACAGCAAGGTGCCGGTGATCAACGCGCTGTCCGACAGCTACCACCCCTGCCAGCTGCTGGCGGACCTGCAGACCTATGTCGAGCACCGCGGCAGCCCCGAAGGCAAAGTGGTGACCTGGGTCGGCGACGGCAACAACATGTGTCACTCCTATATTAATGCTGCACGTCAGTACGACTTCGAGCTGCGCATTGCCTGCCCGGAAGGATACGACCCGGACGAGAGCATTGTGGCCGCCGCCGGCGACCGCGTTTCCATTTTGCGCAACCCGGTGGATGCGGTGCGCGGTTCTGACTGGGTTGCCACCGACGTATGGGCCTCCATGGGTCAGGAAACCGAACAGCAGCTTCGCCTGAAAGCATTTGAAGGCTTCCTCGTCGACCACGAGCTGATGAGCCACGCCAACAGCGACGCCGTGTTCATGCACTGCCTGCCCGCCCACCGCGGCGAGGAAGTCAGCGGCGAGCTGCTGGAAGACGACAAGATCTCGGTGGTCTGGGACGAGGCGGAAAACCGCCTGCACGCACAGAAAGCCCTGATGGAGTTCCTGCAGGACAGCAGCAACTGATATCGCGCCCCGTGCGCGGCGGGGCGATATCCACAAAGGGCGCCGGAAGCCACCATTCTGGCGCCCTTTTTTACTTCCAGACCGGTAAAAGGCGAGCGCCCACAAACGGCGCGCGGCAGGCGGGAAAATGCACCACTTTCCGGCAACCGGATTGACCAGCAGGTGCCGGTTTGATCAGGGAATAATCAACCGCATTTTGTTATTGCCCCGCTTAATTTGAGACCTGTTTACTATTAAAAAATATTCTTAAAACGGCCCACAGCCCCTACCCCCTGTTCACTTTTTATACCCGGCCAGTAATGGCGGGCGCTGGCGAGGGGAAAAATCCACGTCGCCCCTGCTACCCACACTTTATCCACAAGTAACCCCAAAGTTATCCGCCTTGAATTAGCCCCTCAATCGCATTATCTTGTTGCTCATCCGAGGTCATACCCCAACATATAGGGTTCTGGCAGAAAAAAGGGACTAATATCCCCAGGGAAGCCGGCGCACCGCGCCCCCACCGAACCACAATATGTTGTGTTTGCCCTCGTCCGTACCAACAAGCTTCAAGCTGAAGCCAGCCCACAGGCTGGCGCCGGAACGGTGGATAAGTTCGCGCGAATGCAGTCGCCAGTACACATATCCACCAACTGCCCTCCCCAGCGAGGCAATCCGGCGACGGGACGGCATCCATGTTCAGACGCAGTATCAAGCAGTACCCCTCAAGTGTTATCCGAGCGGAGCCCAGGCTTCGCCGTCAGCGCTTGCGCCTGCTGAACCTCTGAACCGATGCTTCCGGTACGGCACAAAGGTTTTACGGCCACAAGCCGATTGATCGCAAAAAAACCAAAGCAAAAACCAAAGCAAGTCGACCAGACACGCGCGCAAACTTTACGGAGAAATTCATGCACACAGAGACAGGGCGCTCTAAGTCTGTGCCAAACGGCACTACCAAGGAATCGGTAACAGACCAGGCCAGCAGCAATACTTCACTGGCTGCCACTGCCCCCGGTCAGATCCGCGTCATCAAGCGCAATGGCACCGTCGTGCCTTACGCGGACAGCAAAATCTCCGTGGCCGTTACCAAGGCGTTCCTCGCGGTAGAAGGCGGCACCGCCGCTGCTTCCAGCCGCATCCACGAACGCGTGGCCGACCTGGTGTCCCACATCAGCGCCACCTTCAAGCGTCGCATGCCTTCCGGCGGCACCATCCATATTGAAGAAATCCAGGACCAGGTAGAACTGGAACTGATGCGTGCCGGCGAGCACAAGATTGCCCGCGACTACGTGCTCTACCGCGAAGAGCACGCCCGCCTGCGTGCAGAAAAAGAAAAAGAGAAGCCGGCCGCCGACGAGCCTGCCGCCGATACCCACCCGAGTATCCGCGTGAAAATGGAAGACGGCAGCCTGGTCGCCCTGGACATGGAGCGCCTGCGCACCATCGTCAGCGAAGCCTGTGAAGGCCTGACCGACGTAGACGGCAGCCTGATCCTGAACGAAGCGCTGAAGAACCTGTACGACGGCGTTTCCGAAACCGACATCAATACCGCACTGGTGATCACCGCGCGTACCCTGGTTGAGCAGGAGCCCAACTACACCTACGCCACCGCTTTCCTGCTGCTGGACAAGCTGCGCGCCGAAGCCCTGCGCTTCCTGGGTGTGGCCGAGTCCGCCACCCAGCAGGAAATGAAAACCCTGTACAAGCCGGCACTGGCCGCGTACGTGGAAAAAGGTATCGAACTGGAACTGCTGGACCCGGCACTGGCCAGCTTCGACCTGGAAAAACTCGGCGATGCGATCAAGCCCGAGTGCGATCACCAGTTCACCTACCTCGGCCTGCAGACCCTGTACGACCGCTACTTCCTGCACTCCGACGAAGTCCGCTTCGAGCTGCCGCAGCTGTTCTTCATGCGCGTTGCCATGGGCCTCGCCATCAATGAAGAGAAGCCGAACGAGCGCGCCGTAGAGTTCTACAACCTGCTGAGTTCCTTCGACTACATGAGCTCCACCCCGACCCTGTTCAACGCCGGCACCCTGCGTCCGCAGCTGTCCTCCTGCTACCTGACCACCGTGCCGGACGACCTGCACGGCATCTACGGTGCCATCCAGGACAACGCCATGCTGTCCAAGTGGGCCGGAGGCCTGGGTAACGACTGGACGCCGGTGCGCTCTCTCGGTTCCTACATTAAAGGTACCAACGGTAAATCCCAGGGTGTTGTGCCCTTCCTGAAAGTGGCCAACGACACCGCGGTAGCAGTGAACCAGGGCGGCAAGCGCAAGGGCGCCGTGTGTGCGTACCTGGAAACCTGGCACCTGGACATCGAGGAATTCCTCGAGCTGCGCAAGAACACCGGTGACGACCGTCGCCGTACCCACGACATGAACACCGCCAACTGGGTGCCGGACCTGTTCATGAAGCGCGTATTCGAAGACAAGGAGTGGACCCTCTTCTCCCCGGCAGACTGCCCGGACCTGCACGACCTGTTCGGCGATGCCTTTGAAGAGCGCTTCACCCACTACGAAAAACTGGCTGCCGAAGGCAAGCTGAAGCTGTTCAAGAAAGTGCGCGCACTCGACCTGTGGCGCAAGATGCTGGGCATGCTGTTTGAAACCGGCCACCCCTGGATCACCTTCAAGGACGCCTGTAACCTGCGCAGCCCGCAGCAGCACGCCGGTGTGGTACACAGCTCCAACCTGTGCACCGAGATCACCCTGAACACCAAGGCGAACGACGAAATCGCGGTATGTAACCTGGGCTCCGTAAACCTGTCCCAGCACATCGGCGAAGACGGCAAGCTCGACATGGGCAAGCTGGAAAGCACCGTGAAGACCGCCGTGCGTATGCTCGATAACGTTATCGACATCAACTACTACTCCGTGGAAACCGCGCGTCAGTCCAACATGCGTCACCGTCCGGTGGGCCTGGGCCTGATGGGCTTCCAGGACGCGCTGTACAAGGCCGGCATCTCCTACTCCAGCGATGAAGCCGTACAGTTCGCCGACACCACCATGGAAGCGATCAGCTACTACGCCATCTCCACCTCCAGTGACCTGGCGGCAGAGCGCGGCAGCTACGGCAGTTACGAAGGCTCCCTGTGGAGCCAGGGCATCCTGCCGATCGACTCCATCGAAATCCTGGCCAAGAACCGCGGCGAGCAGTTCATCGACCAGGACACCAGCAGCACCCTGGATTGGGACGTGGTGCGTAAGAAGGTTTCCAGCCAGGGCATGCGTAACTCCAACGTGATGGCCATCGCCCCGACGGCAACCATCGCCAACATTACCGGCGTTTCCCAGTCCATCGAGCCCACGTACCAGAACCTGTACGTGAAATCGAACCTGTCTGGCGAATTCACCGTGGTGAACCCCTACCTGGTACACGACCTGAAAGCCCGCGGCCTGTGGGACAAGGTAATGGTCAACGACCTCAAGTACTACGAAGGTTCAGTACAGAAGATCGACCGTATCCCGGAAGACCTGAAAGCCAAGTACGCCACCGCATTTGAAGTGGAGCCGCGCTGGATCGTGGACGCCGCCAGCCGCCGCCAGAAGTGGATCGATCAGGCCCAGTCCCTGAACCTCTACATCGCCGGCGCCAACGGCAAGAAGCTGGACCTGACCTACCGCATGGCCTGGTACCGCGGCTTGAAGACCACCTACTACCTGCGCGCACTGGCCGCCACCTCTACGGAAAAATCCACCGTGACCAGTGGCACCCTGAATGCAGTGAGCGCCGGCGGCGCACCGGCTGCCAGCGCAGCCCCGGCACCGCAAGCCGAGCCAGCACCTGCAGCCGTACCCGCGGCCTGCTCGCTGGACGATCCGGACTGCGAAGCCTGCCAGTAACAGGTACGAGCCTGCCTGCAGGCGAACCGCGAGCCAAGCTCGCGGAATTGATTCGAAAAGACTCTCGGGGGAGAGCACCGCGTGGAGCCGCCGACAACAGCGGCCCCACGCAACCAAGACCATAAGCGCCGCCCCGGTACCGGGCGAATTACTCCCAACAAGAGTAAACGTCCGCGCCGGGTGCAGGCCGCACACCAAACACTCGCTGGATTGCCCGTTTAGACGGGGAATCGCACAAAAGACAAGGGGAGCACTCATGCTGAGCTGGGACGATATCGACACTCAAGCCAAACCCGAACCCAAAAAAGCCGAACCGCAACCGGTGCCGGGCGCACTGCAATCCGAGCAGCAGGCAGTCACCGAACCCGGCGCTAACTACCAGGTAGATAGCGCCAGCAGTGCCCCGGCATCGACCGCGGCCCAGGCGGGCTCCTCTTCTGCAGTAGAAGCCGCGCGCGCCGCAGTCAGCGATCTGGACCCGGCCCCGGGCCTCGAAGAACTGGAAATGGGCGCCGCCCGTATCCAGGTAGACGAGAAGCGCATCATCAACTGCCGCGCCGACCTGAACCAGCTGGTACCGTTCAAGTACGACTGGGCCTGGCAGAAATACCTCGACGGCTGTGCCAACCACTGGATGCCGCAGGAAGTCAACATGAACAAAGACGTGTCCATGTGGAAAGACCCCAACGGTCTGACCGAGGACGAGCGTCGCATCGTGGAATACTCCCTGGGTTACTTCTCCACCGCCGACTCCCTGGTAGCCAACAACCTGGTGCTGGCCATCTACCGCCACATCACCAACCCGGAATGCCGCCAGTACATCCTGCGTCAGTCCTTTGAAGAAGCCATCCACACCCACGCCTACCAGTACTGTGTAGAGTCCTTAGGGATGGACGAAGGCGAAGTCTTCAACATGTACCGCGAAGTACCGAGCGTCGCCAAGAAAGCCGCCTGGAGCCTTGCGCACACCGGCTCCATCAGCGATCCCAACTTCAAGACCGGCACCGTGGAAACCGACCAGGAACTGCTGCGCAACCTGATCGCCTTCTACGCGGTTACCGAAGGCATCTTCTTCTACTGTGGCTTCACCCAGATCCTGTCCATGGGCCGCCGCAACAAGATGACCGGCGTTGCCGAGCAGTTCCAGTACATCCTGCGCGACGAGTCCATGCACCTGAACTTCGGCATCGACGTCATCAACCAGATCAAACTGGAAAACCCGCACCTGTGGACCGAAAAGTTCCAGCAGGAAGTGACCCAGATGATCCTGGAAGGTATGGAACTGGAAGTGGCCTACGCCCGCGACACCATGCCCCGCGGCGTACTCGGCATGAACGCGGCCATGATGGAGGAATACCTCCACTTCATCGCCAACCGTCGCCTGAGCCAGCTGGGCCTGAAAGAACAGTTCCCGGGCGCCCAGAACCCCTTCCCGTGGATGTCCGAGATCATGGACCTGCGCAAGGAGAAGAACTTCTTCGAAACACGGGTTATCGAATACCAGACCGGCGGTGCGCTGCAGTGGTAAAACACCAGACACATCGACTGTAGAAAAGGATTTACTACAACAAAGAGTCGCTCACAGGAAGAGAGGTATTGAAGCGGGCGAAAGCCCGCTTTTTTTGTTTGTCCGTCAGGAAAACCGCCCCGCAGAATGCCATTACCAACCCTATGGGTACATAGCCAAGGATCTCAACAAAATCAGCTGGCCAGCCGCAATCATCAGGACCACAACTGGCCAGGATATCAGTCGCAATGATATCGGTCTCCGGGCCCAAGATATAAACGTAATGCACCACGAACAGCCGTCGGAGATTTGAGAAAATAATGCCAATCACACAACAACGGTTGATAAGTCTAGAAATCGAGCAACTTAAAGTCCTGAAAGATGTAAATATCTCATTTGTCGACCACCCACTAACTGCGATATTGGGGCCAAATGGTAGCGGCAAGTCGACGGTACTCCATGCGTTAGCTTGTGCTTTCGAACCAAATACAGATCAAGGAGAAGGGTACAAATTCAGTAGTTTTTTTCTTCCGAGCACTGACGCGCTTTGGGAAGGAAGCAAGATGACCCTGACGCACTCTTATCGCGATGGTCAAGTTGTCCATAACAATAGCACTCGAATATATTCTAAGGCGAGTGATCGCTGGACACCGAGGTATGCAAACAGGCCAAAAAGAGACTTGATCTATATTGGTATTGATAAGTGTGTCCCAATGATCGAATCAGAAAATCGTCAAGTGCGAATTAACTATCAAACGACACAAATCACCGAAGCAATCGTTATAGCCATCCTAGAAAAAGCTTCTTATGTTCTCGACCGACACTACACCGCTTTCAACCGGCACAACGCCCAGGGGAAGGAATTCATCGGTGTAGGTCTAGAAGGTGTTCAATACTCTGCGCTTAGCATGAGTGCAGGTGAGCAGAAAGTTTTCTATGTTTTAGAGAAAGTTTTTAAGGCGCCAAACTATTCTCTGATACTTCTTGATGAACTAGATTTGCTATTGCATGAAAAATCTTTAAAAAGGCTCGTAATTGTCATAAATGAACGGGCTAGAGCGAAGAATCTTCAAGTTGTCTTTTCAACTCACCGTGAAAGTTTGGTTGACTTTGAGGGAGAGGTAAATATTCGTCATCTGTTTACCGGACCACAAAAAACCTATTGCTTCGAGCAGACGAAACCGGACGCGATTGCAAGACTGACTGGCACACAACCAAAGCCCATTGAAATCTTTGTGGAAGATGAGTTCGCTTCCGCAATCGTTCGCGTAATCCTAGGGAGATTGAAAGCGAACAAATGGGTTTCTGTTGGGAAATTTGGTGCTGCAATAAACTCTTTTAGTATGGCTGGAGGGTTACTCCTGAGAGGTGAAAACTGCCAAAACGTGTGCTTCGTATTAGACGGCGACCTCTATCGCAGCGAAGAAGATATAGAAGCCCAAGTAAACCGTGTCGTTACCGGACATGGGGATAATATTGATGAAATCAGGCACGCAGCCAAAGCTCTCATATTGAGTTTTGACCTTCCCGAGGGGCAGCAACCAGAAAGGTACTTTCACGCTTCGCTTTGTCAACAGCCTGCGACAGAAAATGAGGCTCACAACGAAATTATTGAAGCCGCGCAGGAAGTTGGAGTTGTTGCAAACGACCATCATTATCTAAGCGAAATTTTGACTAGACTTGGCCTAGATGACCGAGTCGGCCTCTCCCGCATCGCTGAGATTTTCTCAAATTCAGCGAATTGGGAGAACTTTGTGCGCCCATTGGTGGATTGGTTAGAGCCGAGGGTCGAAGTCTTGAGAGAGGCCGAAGGTGGTGCTTAACAGGCGCCTACAGAGCGACGCTCCGACGCCGAGCGTCTGAAACAAAGCATTAGCTTCACGGAAAGGAATAATTGGGGTCAGATCAACCTTTTGGCATCGAACCACCCAATACAAAGATGTGCCAATAGCTTCACCTGCCCACACTTGACCGGCTACCGACGCCCCTGAGCTCGCACTGTTCACTGGAGAAGTAACCCGCAATGACCGACAACAGCTGGGATAGTTATGCCGAAGGATGGGACAGTAATAGCGATGTCATCACCTATTCGGAGCGCGCCTTCCGGTCCCTTACCGACACCCTGGACTGCAAAGGCGCCCGAATCCTGGATTTCGGCTGCGGCACGGGCCTGCTGACGGAACGTCTCGCTCCACTGGCAAGCAGCATCGTCGCCCTCGATCCAGCAGGGAAAATGCTTGCCGTACTGGAGGCCAAGCAACTGGGCAATGTGACTACCATACAATCCAGCCTGACTCGGGAGCTGATCGACAAGAACAGGCACCTGCAGGACAAGTTCGACCTGATCGTCGCTTCCTCCGCACTCGCTTTTGTCCCGAACTACACGGACACAGTACGACTGCTGGCTGAGCTACTGAATAGCAATGGGCGCCTGGTTCAGTGGGATTGGCTCAGGGAGGACGGTAACGAAGATACCGGATTTACCCGTGAGGACATCGCAGCCGCTTTCAGGGCCGCAGGCCTGTCCGACATCCAGGTAACCCTACCCTTCTCCATGGGAACAGGTGAAAACCGGATGGACGTTGTAATGGGCACGGGGACCTACCCATAAGACTATGTGGGCTCTGAGCAAGAATTTTCCGGTGCACTAACCAGAACAACATCCCGCAAAGATTGCTCCCCACTTATTGCGCTCAGACCGCAAAATAGCGCCGCCTCCGCGAGACAGCCTACACTGTGCCTCGGCTGCTCCTACCATGGGCATTAGGTGAAAGACTTACCCACGTTTAGTTTTGGGGAATGACATGTCAGAGAAGACAGTGAATGAAGAGGCAGCGCAAACAGTATCCCCTCGCCAGTGGGTCAGATTGGTTGTGGTGTACCTCCTTATCCCGCTGGTTTTACTGATATGCGGTGGGGATCTCGGTTGGTGGCAGGCGTGGCTCTATTCCCTACTGATCTTTGCCGCTGGTATAGGGGGGCGCATATGGGCGGAACAGCGACATCCCGGATTGATAGCCGAACGGCAAAATAGTGAAAATTTCCACAACGCAAAAGCCTGGGACAAAGTACTTGCTCCGCTGATGGCGGTGAGTCTCGTGTTCCCTATGGTCATAGTGGCAGGGCTGGACCACCGCTATCACTGGTCCCCCGAATTCCCGCTATGGCTCATCGTGATCGGCTTCACGTTAATCTTGCTCGGATACGCGTTCGCGGCATGGGCACTGGCAGAGAACCGCTTTTTCTTCAGCGTGGTGTGCATTCGGGCAGATCGAGGGCACGATGTGTGTGACAGTGGCCCGTACCGGTTTGTGAGGCACCCGGGTTATGCTGGAAATATTTTTCCGCTGCTCGGTATTGTTCTTGCGCTGGGCTCGGTGTGGGCACTGATTCCTGCGGCGGTGGCAACAATCATCACGGTGATTAGAACCGCACTTGAAGACCAGACGCTACAGGAAGAATTGCCCGGCTACCGGGACTATGCACGGCGCGTGCGCTATCGGTTGATCCCCGGGATATACTGAGAAAATAATTGGGGTCATATCAAATTTTTGACACATATGTCGCCCTAACTGCAGGACAATCATGGAAGTAAGATGGACGAAATAAAGCAGAAGATTGCCCTTTTCATCGACGCGGACAATGCCCCGGCGGCGAAGTTTGAGGACGTCCTGAGCGAGGTCGCGAAATACGGCGTGGTCACCATTCGCAAGGCCTATGGCAACTGGAAGTCACCCACCCTCAGGGGCTGGGAAGAACTGCTGCACGAACACGCCATCCAGCCGGTGCAGCAGTACGATCTGACTAAGGGTAAGAACGCCTCCGATATCGCCCTGGTCATCGATGCGATGGATGTGATGTACACCAAAGATATCGACGTGATGTGCTTTATCTCCTCGGATTGTGACTTTACCCCGATGGTGACCCGGGCGCTGGCGGAGGGCAAGGTGGTACTCGGGTTTGGCGAGCGCAAGACACCGCCGCCGTTCGTGAATGCCTGCTCCAAGTTCCTCTTCCTCGACCAGCAAGAAACGGTCAAGGAAACTAACGGTGAAAAGCGCAAGAACATCAAATCGGACACCAAACTGATCACCTTGCTGCGGCAGGCCCTTGAGGCCACCGAGGACGATGACGGCTGGGCCGATCTCGGTGCCGTCGGCTCCAATATTTCCAACCGGGCGTCATTCGACTGCCGTAACTACGGTTTCAAGAATCTGAGCAGCCTGTTCCGAGCCATTGATCTGTTCGAGTTGAAGCGAGGTCAGGGTAAGTCATACTTGGTCAGGGATATTCGAAGAAGTAAAAAGAGCTGATTTAGAACCCATGATTTACGTACTGATCACCCTGGCCATAGTCGCCCTCATTGTCGGCCCTCAACTGTGGGTACGCTTTGTACTGTGGCGGCATTCCACCGAAATCGGCGATATGCCCGGCTCCGGCGCGGAACTGGCCAAGCACCTGATCGAGCGCTACCAGCTCGACGGCGTTAAGGTGATCGAGGCCGGCAAGGACCAGAATTACTACTCGCCGGCGGAGAAGATCGTGGCGCTGAGCCCGGAGGTCTACCACGGCAAGTCGGTAACCGCAGTGGCGGTGGCCGCCCATGAAGTGGGCCATGCGATGCAGTTCTGTCGCGGGGAGCCCATCTCCAAACTGCGGGACAAGTATCTGAGCCGGGCCGGGCAAATCCAGAAAATAGGCGGTTCTATCCTGATCGCCGCCCCTATTCTCACCCTGCTGATCAAGTCACCGGTGATATTCCTGTGGATTGGCGTGGTGGCGGTGATTACCATGCTCGCGTCCGCGCTGATGTATGTGGCGATACTGCCGGAAGAGTACGATGCAAGCTTCAACAAGGCCCTGCCGATACTCAGGGAGGGCTACCTGCCGGAACACCTGTTGAGCAAGGCTCACAGTGTACTCAAGGCCTGCGCCCTCACCTACGTGGCCGGCGCGCTGCTGGATGTACTGAGACTGTGGCGCTGGATACGATTTCTCAGATAAGCACCATGGAGCCCGCTTTCCCATGACCACCACAACCGGAATCAAAACCGCCATCATCGGCTACGGTTTTTCCGCCACCACCTTCCACCTGCCGTTTATCCTCAACCTGCCGCCCTTCCGCTTCACCGCGGTCAGCACCTCCAAGGGTGAGCAGGTGCAACAGCAGCACCCGGAGGTGGAGGTCTATACCGATGCGGAAACACTGCTAACCCGGTGCGATGCCGACCTGGTGATCATCACCGCCCCCAATGAAGCGCACTTTGCCCTGGCCAAGCTCGCCCTGCAGCAGGGCAAGCATGTGGTGCTGGAGAAGCCCTTTGTTACCCGTGTCGAACAGGGCGAGGAGCTGATCGCGCTGGCGCGGCAGCAGCAGCGGGTACTGAGCGTCTACCACAACCGCCGCTGGGATGGTGACTTCCTCACGGTACAGAAACTGATTGCCGAAAACCGCCTGGGCGCGGTGCGCTATTTTGAAAGCCACTTCGACCGCTTCCGCCCCGAGGTGCGCAAGCGCTGGCGCGAGTCCGATGTAGAGGGTGGCGGCATCCTGTTCGATCTGGGGCCGCATATGCTGGATCAGGCGCTGCAGCTGTTTGGCCCACCCACGGCGATCACCGCACAGGTTAAGACGCTGCGCCCACAGGCGGAAGTGGATGATTTTTTCCACCTGACCCTGCACTACCCGGAGCATATAGCCGTGCTGCGCAGCAGCCCTTTCTGCGCGGCGCTGAACCTGCGCTTTGAGGTACAGGGCGAGGCCGGAAGTTTTATCAAGCACGGCCTGGACCCGCAGGAAGACCGCCTGAAATCCGGCGAGCTGCCGCTATCCGCCGACTGGGCGCAAGAGCGCCCCGAACAATACGGTGAGTTGTACGCGGCCGACGAAGTGACCACAATCCCCACGGAAACCGGCGGCTATCAGCATTACTATCATCAGCTGGCCGGTGCCATTCTGGACGGTAGCGAAGTACCGGTGAGCGCGGAGCAGGCCCTGTGGAATATCCGCCTGATCCATCTGGCGCGGCAAAGTGCGGCCAGTGGACAAACCATTCAGATTGATAGCGATCGTTAGCGGCCACTCGCTTCCCGCTGAAAGCTCGACCCGATTTGCCTCAGCCATACAAGTAACCACCCAAACAAGCGGTCTCTATGCATCCATTCAAGACACAGTTCACCCTATCTCGAGAATACCTCGCCGAGTGTTTTGATCAGTCTCTCCCCCACGGCAAAGGAGCAAAGCCCAATTACCTGTTGCCGGCCCTATTACTTGCAACGGGCTCCGGGTCACTGATGTTTACCGAGCAACCCAAAGTCCTGGGCTACCTGCTGGTCGCCCTCGGCATTCTGGAGCTGCTGCATATTCGATTCCGGCGCGCCTGGTGGCTGGCTCGTCAGATGTTGGGGAGAAGTGCCAATACGGAAGTGGCATTAACGATTGATGACGATGGAATAACCACAAAGAGCACCCACACACAAACAACGCTCTCGTGGTCAGAAATCGAGCGAGTTGTTGAAACCGATCTGGGGCTGATTCTGGTCACCAAGTCCGGAGGCCAGCAGTATCTTTCCAAATCCTTATTTCCTGCCGAGCTGGTAAGCGAGATTGTGGCACGCAATCAATAGATTCAGGCTCCGTAAAACCTGCGCAGACCAGCGCCACGGCTGGATCTGCGCTTAGACTATCCATCGGGTGACACGTGCGCACCTGGTCACTTACATATTGCAAAAATCCTTAATCGCGTCTTTAAAGGCCTTTACGCTGGCGAAGCCATGGAAGGCCGCCGCTGCCGCGATGCCACCGTGTATGGCTGCCTGTGTGGCAATGCTCTGGCCTGAGCAATTGGGTTCGCCGGGCGAACCACCATCGAGTCCCACAAGCAGAGACAGTTCGGTGTCGCCATATTCCAGAAACAGCTTGAGCCCACCCTCCAGCGCCATGTCGAGATCGATTCCCTCGATGCTGCTGAATTCGCCCAGGTGACTCGCGTAGGTGATCAGCGCAAAGCTGTCCTGGAAGCCGGGCGCGAAGCCCTCGTTAAACTCGACGTTGAGCGTGCCATTGAACTGGACGTTCTGCATATTCAGCTGGTCGTGCTCGAGCCCCGGAGCAAGGCCGCCGATATCCAAATCCGTTTCTGAAAGGGATTCGAATGTCGCATCGTCAGTGAAAACACCCAGGCCATTGACCTGTACGCGCCCTCCGAGCGAGGTTTCACCGCGCACTTCGGCTCCGCTGGGGCCGCCGTCCAGTATCAGCGCATGCTTGGGGAATCCATTTCCGGAAAAGCCCTGCTCCCATCCGTCGACAAACTCGATAAAGCGCCCCGCGCCCACAGTAATTTGCGCCTGTACGCTGTCTGCAATGGCGCCATCGAAAATCAGGTCGCCATTGATAGCAGACAAGGCGGCATCGGCATCGCCAACAAAGCTGGGGCCGTCAAGATCCAGCCGCGGCGGCCCGACCACGACGGTGTCGTCGGGATCTCCTTCCGGGATTGCGAAGATCAGCGTACCGGAGTCAGCGGTTATCCTTCTGGCGTTTTCAAGGACAAACACGTTGATGACACCGGCCCCGCGTATCAGGCCGAAGCTTTCCAGGTTGCCGAGGTTGGTCTCGCTGCTGGTATTTACCAGGAACCTGGCCTCGGGTTCGATATTCAGATCGAATGCGTTGAACACCCCGGTAGCTTCCACCTCAACCGTGGTGAAGGGGCCCTCGGTGCCGATGGGCGGCTCACCGCCCATCGGCGGGATAATCGGCCTCAGGGGGCCGGTGGTGGAATTGGGGCCGGCAGCGGTAACGGGGCCAGCAACCGCCAGTTCCGAGCTGCCGTGAATGGTCAGTTTATTTTCATCAGCGATATACAGGCTCTTTGCATTGCGGCTGTCGGTGACCTCTATCTCGGTCACGAAGAACAGGGGCAACTGATTGACAATAAACACCTCGTCCGTTTCGTTGGGCACTTCACTACCCAGCCAATTGGATGGGGTTGACCAGTCCCCGCCGGTGAGACTGTAGAGGCGCGGCAGATTGATCTGCTCCCAGTTCCCCCCCTGTTGCATCACAAGAATACCGTTGATGGAAGGCCGGGCGCGCGATTTCGGATAAAACGCAAACCAGTTCAACGCCTGGTGGGAGGCGCATTCCCCGACCGTCAGGCCCTCAACGGTGCTGGGGTCGTCGAATAGTTCACCGACCGATTGATCCTGCTGGTCTGCCGGCTTACACATGTTCAGGCCGCCGAGTGCCAGATGTGCACAGTCGAAGTCTGTTTCCCCCTCGTTCAGAAATTCATAGGCCTTGACGCCCAGTGATGCACTGCCGTCAAATTCCGGATCGACGAGGTAAAAAGGTGGATTGTCTGCCTCGTTGCAGGCGGTACTCACGTCCGAACTGATACCGAGGGTGTGTGCCATTTCGTGTGACACAACAGTTACCAGATCCAGGCCGCCTATCGGGTCGATCTCCTTACCGTTATACGCGACCTCGTAAATTTCCGGAGCCACACCGGAAAAGGCTTCCGCCACCTCGAAATCCGGTACCGTTCTGGCCAGCTTTGGGCGCATAACGAATTCAGAGTCGAAATCCGGAAAGGTGTCGTAGTAATAATCGAGGTCCGCCGAAATCCGGATTCTCGCTTCAATCGGTTTGCCGTCTTCGTCCCTCTCGATAATCAACGCATCCGGGGCGCCCAGGGCGGGATCCAGCCACCAGAAGCGGATGGTCATCTCGTGCTCATCTTGAATAATGCTCTCAAAATGATCCGCTACTGACCCCACGATTTGAATAAGCTCTTCCGTATGCCCACATGCGGCAAGCCCATCATCACAGGGATCAACGGCACCAGGCCCATCGGGATCAAATACCAGATTGATTTCCAGTGCCGTGCTATTGAGTGGAAAAAATCCAATTACGACAAATAAGAAAAGAGAGAATATCGAGGTTTTGTTAATGCGTGGTAAGACATTTTCCAGGTGTTTATTCATTGTCGTCCCTCCGGTGACTCGGCTATCCAGCACAAGTCAGATTATGGTTTTGATGCCGTGGGTGAAAAATTGAAAAACGGAAATGCGAGCCCTTTTTATAGTCCACGCGGTTTTTATTCTCTATCGCGCAGAGGAAATACTGGCAGTAAATACGGCATTAGAATTTAGTCTTAACGGAATATTTTTTAGGCCTGAAAAATTAGTGATTCATATCGGGTTATTTATGCAATAGAGTTCGCGATTCGATTATTAGGTGGGACTATCGTTTCACTCGCTGTACTCGCGACACAAGTATGCAGAAGCGGATCTTTTTCACCCGGCACCAGATAGGCGGCGTTATCTTCCCCGCCACAATGCGCTGTGCGCTACGGGGTTGGTAGAGACTCAAGAGCCCATGTGCTAGAAATGCTCACAGAATAATAACGAGTGGATCGAACGCCATGGATGAACTGGATAAGCGGTATAACCACCCTGCCCGGCTGCTGCCGATATGCTTGGCCGCGCTACTCTCCGCCTGCAGCTTTGATACGGATAGGGAGCCCGGATCCGACAGCGGCGAACATCAGGAAGATCGACAATACGATCAACAACAAAAAGACCAAAAAATAGTGGCGCGCGTCGGCGATAGCGCGATCACCCTGCGAGAGGTGGATCAAAAAATCCGCCTGGAACGGCACGACCTGGCACTGGCCGAGTACCAGCTGCGCTTCAATACGCTCAAATCCATGGTGGAAGCACAGCGCCCGTCGCAGGCCTCCGGTGGAGACGCACCCACGGTGGAGTGGCTGCTGCCCCATCCCCAACCTCCCAGACTGGACATCGATAGTGGCGACCGCCGCCTGCGCGGCAACCCCGAAGCCCCGGTAACCCTCGCGGTATTCTGCTCCTACCAGTCGGTGCACTGCGCCACCACCAATCTGGTGCTGCGGGAATTGCTGGATCGCTATGCCGGCTGGATTGCCGTGGTGCCTTTTGACTTCCCCATGCACTACCACCGGCAGGGCGCGCAGGCCGCAGCGGCAGTGCACTGCGCCGGCCTGCAGGATACACCCTGGGCCTACGCGGATGGTCTCTACACGCAGGCGAAAACAATGGACGGGGAGACCTTCAGCCAGCTCGCGACACAGCAGGGATTGTCACAGGATGCGTTCAACCGCTGCCTCGACGATCCCGAAGGTAGTGATCGGGTTGCCGCCGATACCACCCTCGCCCGCTCCCTGGGCCTGCAGAGCGTGCCGGTGGTGTTTGTGAACGGGCTCTACGTCAAAGGCCCGCGGCCCCTGGAACACTACGCCATGTGGATTGACCAGGAGTTGCAACGCCTGGGACACGATCCGGCGAGCGTCCATGCCGATGCCGCCCGCTGGCGACAGTCCGGCGAGCGGATCGCCGAGACCGAATTGCCGCTGCGGCTAAACGGCACCAGTGTCTCCTCCCAGCCCGAACAGTCCACTGCCCTGATTCGCATCCGCGATGCCTCTGCCGGGCAATTCTCCCCCGGAGATACACTGATGGACGGCGTCACCCTCAAGCGAGTACACGAGCGCTACGCCATCCTGCAGGTCAGCGACCACCTGGAGCGATTGACCCTGCGCGGAGAGGATGGCGATTATGTGCGGGTGCCCATGACCACCACGGCACAGCGGGACGAGGCCACCATGCGACGCATTGAGCAACCGGACGGTGAATCCCGCAAACTGATCCCGCCTTCCGGCGTATTGACCCTGGGGCAGGCGTGGCTGGAAGAGCAGCTGCAGAACCGCGCCGAGCTGGAAAAGAAATTCGTCCCCGCGGAGCACGTGGTCGACGGGCACAACCTGTTGCGACTCGAGGGCATCGCAGATAGCGAGTTCTTCACTGCACTGGGCTTCGAGGAAGGCGATGTGGTGGTGCGGGTGAATGACACCTGGGTTCACAGCGGCCAGAACCAGCTCTGGGATGCACTGACCAGTGGCGAGGTGGTCGATGTGACCTTCATGCGCAACGGATTACCCGAGCGGGTGCAATACGTTGTCGAGGAAGAGAGTTATTTCGAGCAGGAGAGTAGCGAGGACAACGGCCAGGACAACAGCGGCGAAGATAAAGATTCCGACTAGCGTCGACGGGCCGAGGCCTGACGCCGGGCTAACTTGCGGCGATAAATGTTGAGGGCTCCGTGTGGAGCCCTGTTCACCGCCCGCGATTTACTTGTCCGGGTTACCGTTCCACATCAGGTTCGCTACCGTGTTCTGGCCGCGCACGCTGGGATGGAAGCAGTCCCCACCATCAATATCATCTTTGCCGAAGGTGAAGGTGCCCACATTGGTCTGGTTCGCCCCGGAGTATTCCGCAACCACTTCCACACCATTGGTGCCGTTGTAGGCCGCGGCCTCCTGCTGCAGGACCTCGTTATACAGGCGCTGTGCAGCATTGATGCCGGCGTAACGTGTGGCAAAGGATTCGCCGTTCATGGTGCCGCCGTTGGTGGCGATCCGGCAGATACCGAAGGTGGACCAGACGCTTTCACAGTTAACCCGCCAGTTACCGCTCTGCTTGGCGACACCCGCCGCGCGCAGATCCTGCACCCGGGGTACCGAACCGAGCACTACCGTCGAGCCGCTGGGCAGGCCACCCACCAGTTTGTCGAGCCCGGCTTTCACCGCCCCGCGCCATTGGTTTTCCGTCAACAGCGGGTCCGAACAGTTGGCCGGATCGACGCAGTCGCGATTGCAGATATCATTGCCGCCGAGCACCACTTCCACGTGATCGGCAACCAGCGTATCCGCAAGGATCCGGTCCGCCTGCACACTGAAATTGTCACTGCCGCCGCGCATCTCCGAACCGGAACGGGCGGCATTCTTGTTGGCGGCAACATTCGGGTCTATGGCTTTGTATTTGTCGTGGACACTGTTGACACTACCGTCCCAACCATCGAACCAGCTGTGCTCCGGCTGGTCGCCGCCCAACAGGCAGAAAAAACCGCCAGTAAAGAACGTATTGCCGGTACAGTCGGCCGCAAACCCCATGGTGATGCTGTCACCCGCGGCCGTGCCTTTGGCTGGCGCGGCCAGGGTACTCATGGACCACAGCGCAGAGGTAATGGCGAGGGAAACAAAAAGACTGGCTTTATGCATTGTGTTTTCTCCGATCATCATATTTATGACTTTATTTTTTTAATGCGGTGAACGGAGACAGGTTAGTTGGTCACGCTATTATCCGCGGATGGGTTACATGCCGTCTTATCCAGTCTGAGATGTAAATCTCAGTCCTGTCGCCCAAAGCGCCCCCTCACACAGCTGCGATCACGCAGTGATCAGGGACTCAAAACCCGTGAACAACTCGTCACGGTTACTGATCGCGAATCGAGCCTTCCCGTGAGGCTGACAATAGACCTTCAACGGATTTACCAGAACTTGTGGTAAATTCAATCGTTTCCAAACGACGCTTATCATCCAGGGATTGGGAACATGCAGAAATTAACCGGCCGCTGCCTGTGCGAAGCAATTGAGTACGAAATTACGGGTGAGCTCGGCCCCATATTCAATTGCCACTGTTCGAAATGCCGCCGCTGGCACGGTGCCGCGTTCCGAACCAGGGCCACCATCAAGTCCAGCCAGTTCAAATGGATCAAGGGCGAAGAGTATTTATCCGGCTACCATTCATCGGAAAACACCGTCAAAACTTTCTGTTCGATCTGTGGCTCCAGCCTGATCAGTACATACGACGAGAGCCCGGACAAGATTGGCATCCCGCTGGGCGGCCTGGATCAGGCGCCGAGCAACAAGGTCGAGGGGCATTTCTTTGTGGGCTCCAAATCGCCATGGTATGAGATACCCGATACCCTTCCCCAGCACGACGAATTTCCTGGCTCTCACGAGAAAGTGAGAGAGACCAGCCACGACGAGTAAAATCCGGTCAGCAGCGCCTGCACGCGAAAGATTTTGGAGTCTACCTAGCCTATGGATTTGCAGAAAACCAGTTACCGCCTGAGTGTACTTTCCACCAAGAAGCCGAAAACTATTTATATTCAAGAGGTCGAAGAGGCACTACAGTCCAAATACGAAGGGATACAGGTCTGTGCCGCAAAGACACTCGGCGCCTGGGGAGATGCACGGTCACAGGAGAAACTGAAGACTTTTCTCACCACCCTGTCGAAGCTACGTGCCCGCTGGGGAGCCATCACGGCTGCTGTAGATGCCCTTTCGCCACACCTGAGCAGCAGCGATATCCCCTGGGTCGTCAATCTGGCCTTGCGGGAATCCACCCCCGCGAACCGTCATGTGATCTTCAACCTCTTTTCTGCTCTGCCGCGAGACGAGCTACTGGCGGAAATGACCAGGGAATTTAACAAGGGCGGAATTGAGGCTGGGGAGTTTACTCAAGCCCGCGTTGCCCTGTACCGAATTCGCACAGGATGAGCCCACGACTTATCACGAAAACAACATAAATATAACGACAAGGATCCCAATGATGAAACGCTCACTTTTATTCATATCTGTCTTCGCTTTTTCCAGTATTAGTTTCGCTTTGCCTGAGTTGAAGGGGACCCCGCAAGACCTGAGAAGCCTGCTGCATCCTGAAGAAAAGATCGTCACCATACGTGCCAGCGCCGAAGAAACTGCCTACTCCGATCGTGCCATCGTCAGCATGGTTGTGACCACAGAGGAAGATCAACTGGCAGATGCCATTGCCTCAAACAGTGCCTTGCGGGATCAGCTCGCAAAAGCGCTGAACAGCTCGGGGATCATCCAGGACAACATCAAGAACTCGAAATTTTCCTCCTCCCCCCAGTACAGCTGGCTTGGAAAGACGCCGAGTAGTTACAAGGTAATCAACCGGGTGGCGGTCACCATTGAGCATGAGGACCAGCTCGAGACCATTGCGCGACTGGCGGATCAGAATGAGGAAGTAAACCTGTCGGATACCACCTTCGAACATTCGTTAAAGGAGGAATTCAACAAGAAAGTCAAAGCGGAAGCCCTCGCCAAGGTCATGGCGCAAAAGGCTGACTATGAACAGGTTCTCGGGATCAAATTGACTCCAGTGGGTATCCGTACTGCCGAAATCCGTCAACACGCTACCCGCGGCGCCATGATGCTTGAGGAAGTCGTGGTGACAGGTATTCGAAAGCCACAAAGTGATTATGCTTCGGAACCAGCCATCTCTACCGCCACACCCTCATTCGATGAGGTTAAGTACGAAGCAGACCTGTATGTGGATTTTAGAATCAAAGAACAATAAATACTCGATCCCCCACGGACAATCTTAGAGAGCGGCCAGAAAATGAAGCGTATCCTAGTAAAAATTTTAGCCGGGTATATTCTGTTCAACCTGCTACTGGCCGCAGTTTTTATTTCTGTCGGTGGCTGGCAAATGCTGCAAAAGCCGGAGATTCCACCGACGGCTTCCGAGCCAACACTGCAGTCTGACCTGGAATTTTTTCACGACGTCGTTCTCGCTAATGAAAAGGATATTACCCCTGAGCAGGCGGCACGCTTCTCCAGTATTATCGAGACTGCCCCCACACCAACGACCGAGGATGACCTGACGCTCACCGCGCTAAAGGCGCTGGCGGTTTTCGACAACGCCCACACGACGGTACTGACCACCAGAATGTACCGGCTGCCGCTGCGCTTTCACTGGACCGCTGATGGCCTGATTGTCATCAAGTCACGACCGGAGTACGCCCACCTTCTCGGCCAGCGGGTGCTTTCCCTCGGCGGCAAGACGCCCGAGACCATGCTTGAAGATACCGTCAAATTGACCGGTGGCGGTACGCCGGGCTGGCAGCGCTACCGCAGTCAGTTCCTGTTTTCCGCCCCCAGTGCTCTTTCCTTTCTGGGCGCGGAAGCGGAACTTCAGTCCACCGAAATCCGTACCGTGGATACGCTGGGAAATAAAACCAGCATCGAACTTGCCGCAGACGAGAACACCATGCCTGGCGATCCCTTCTGGGACTTTCGCAATATTTTCCCGGACGACGAGCACTTCAATACCGAGGGGTGGGTTTCGCTGTTACATAGTGACCAGGAACTGCCGTTATACCTGCAGGAAACGGAGAAGCTCCACATACTGCGGAAAGTCCCCGAGCACGAGGCAGTCTATGTGCGCATGAATGCGAGCTTTGCCGACAAATCGGAGTCTCTCGATCAGTTCGAGCAGCGTATTGCCAATCTTGTAGCCGAAGAGCGGCCGAGCAATATCATTGTGGATTTTCGCTATAACAGGGGCGGTGACTACACCAAGGTTCTACCTATCGTCCGATCGCTATCCGCCGCGGTGCCCGCAGAAGGCAGGCTCTATCTGCTGGTGGGGCCCAATACTTTTTCTGCTGGCATTATCGCCGCCAGCCAGTTCAAGCGGTACCTGCCCGAGCGGCTGACAGTGGTGGGTAGTGAAATCGGAGACGCGCTGCGCTTTCGCGCCGAGGGTTTCTATCCAACGCTGCCAAAATCTGGCATTCAATTGTATTTGACCAAGGCGTGGACGGATCTCGCTGATGGATGCGGTTGGTTTGACGACTGCTGGCCACCGAACAAGCTTTTTCTGGAGGAGATCGGCTCGTTCGAGGTAGACCTGCCGGTGGAAAATACCTGGGAAGCCTACCTGAACCGCGAGGATCTGGTGATGCAGGCCGTGCTTGACGATATTCTGTGAACGGGCTTCGGTTTACGACGCAAACAGCCTTCGCCAGCCAAACCAGCCACTGCCCTTTTTCTTTGTCTTGGCACCAGCATCGCCATACTCGTGGAAAAGTTCGATCAGCGCTTCGGCCTCAGCCTCCTGGAATTTTAGGGGCTCGAAGCGCTGGTAGTTACTACTGCGGATAAACTGCTTTACCGCGTCTTCCGCCGGGACATACTTCATCGACCAGTCGGCAAAGAACCGCTTCGATACCGTCTTCAATGACAGAATCGTCACGTCCCGATGTCGCGAATCCGCCGCAATGCGCTGGTAAGCCTGATTGACGGCCTGGCGCTCGCCTTCCAGCGCCTGAAAGAAGTAACCATCGCCGAAATACAGCACGCCACCAATATTGGCATGTGCATTGTTCCTGCGGCTCTGCATCAGGATACGCCCCACGGAAGGTTCAACGCCCTGCTTTACCGGCACAGGTTCAAAGGCGGCACGGCTGGCATAGACCAGCCGGATAAGTTCGCTCATAGTTCGGCCCAATTTATTCGAGATGTATTCGCCCTTACTACGCCGCCAACTGGATCCTGGATCAGTTTTAAATACCGACCGCGCTTGGGCGGCTAGCCATCAAACCCATCCCAGTACGGCGGATCACCAAAGTAACTGCTGATAAAATCGATAAACACCCGAAGCTTGGTGGCCAGCAGTTTCCTGTGGGGATATACCGCATACAGTGCCAGCGGCTCGGGTTCAAACTCCTGCAGGATGATTTGCAGCTTACCCGCTTTGATCGCTTCGCCCGCAATAAAAGTGGGCTGTAATACATAACCCTGTCCGGCAATAGCGGCCTGCATAAGGATTTCACCGTTATTGCACGCGATACCCGCCGCACCAACAGGCTGGCTTCTTTTCAGCGCGGTCATCAGCCGGGAATCCCCCCGGCTCGACTCCATATAGCTGTAGCGCAGGTAGTGTTCCGGATTTAAGTCTTCCGGGGTCTCCGGTACGCCCTCCCGCGCCAGGTATTCAGGGGATGCACATACCACCAGGCGTATTGGCGCCAGCCGCCGGGCGATCAGCGAAGAGCTTTTCAAGTTGCCGATACGCAGCGCCAGATCAAACCCCTCCTCCACCACATCTACCTTGCGGTCATTAAGCTGCAGTTCGATGCCTACTGACGGGTGGTCTTGTTTAAATTCCCCAATCAGCGGTGCCAGGTGGCGTGTGGCAAAAGTGACCGGGGCGCTGATGCGCAGCAGTCCCTGGGCTTCGCTCTGCATCTGTCCCAGTTGGCTCTCCATGTCTGTGAGGCTTTCCAGGATCTGCGCGGCGAACTGGTAGCACTGCTCTCCCTCCTCTGTCAGATGCACCCGCCGCGTGGTGCGGTTGAACAGGCGCACCTTCAGGTGTTCTTCGAGCTGTGACACGTACTTGCTGACCAGCTGGTTCGACAGCTCCAACTTGTCTGCGGCCTTTTTAAAGCCCCCTTCGTCAGCGACCGCCACAAAGGCGTTCAGCGCGGTAATCCGGTCCATAGCAGCATAACCAACCATATTGCCAACAATATGTTGATAGTAGACCAACAAACTGCACGTTTATACCCCACCACGTTGCCATTAAACTGATTTCCAAGCTGGTGAGGTTTGTACACCAAGCCCAAACCCAACAACTCGGAGAACGGTTATGACTACGCAAGTGATCAACAAGGTTTTGAACTCTAACGCTGGACTGGGCGCGCTCGCCCTGCGTTTACCGGTGGGGATCATCCTCGCCGCCCACGGCGCCCAGAAACTGTTTGGCTGGTTCGGCGGATACGGGCTGGAAGGCACCGGCCAATGGATGGCAAGCATCGGCCTGGCGCCCGGATACCTGATGGCCCTGCTGGCCGGCAGTGCGGAATTCTTTGGTGGCCTCGCCCTGATACTCGGCCTGCTTACCCGCCCGGCCGCTGCGGTAAGTGCCGTCACCATGCTGGTGGCGATCTTCAGCGCCCATATCAGCAACGGCTTCTTCCTGACCAACAACGGCTATGAATATGCTCTGGCCCTGTTCGGGGCGACCTTGGCCCTGGCCATCCAGGGTGGCGGCGCTTTCTCGGTGGATAACGGCCTGAGCAACCTCCTGGCCGACGATCGCGATCTGCAAGTGGCGCAAGCCACAGGCCACACTGCCTGATAGCAAACGTTGACAATCCCCTCTTGCGCCCCCAGCCGGGGGCGCACACATATCGAGAAGTGGTGACAGCATGTTAGTAAATGGCGTTTGGCAGGAAAATTGGCAACCGGTGCAACAGGAAGACGACGATGGCCGCTTTATTCGGCAGACGTCATCCTTTCGCAACTGGGTGACCGCTGACGGCTCAGCCGGTGTCACGGGCCGAGCAGGCTTCAAGGCAGAGGCCGGCCGCTACCATCTGTACGTGGCCTACATCTGCCCCTGGGCGAGCCGCGCCCTGATGGCGCGTCAATTGAAGGGCCTGACGGAGGTCATCAGTGTGTCGGTGGTCAACCCGGTGCTTACCGATCAGGGTTGGGCGTTCGGCGGCTTTAGTGGCGCCGACGAGGACACACTGAATGGCGCGCACTACATGCATCAACTCTACACCCGCGCCGATCCCAACTTTACCGGGCGCGCCACGGTACCGGTGCTGTGGGACAAGCACACCGGGACCATCGTCAACAATGAGTCCGCTGATATCGTGCGTATGCTCAACAGCGCCTTCAGCCATCTGGGTAACCACGGACCCGACCTCTACCCCGCCGTACTGGCAGAGGATATCGACGCGTTAAACGGTTACCTTTACGAAAACCTGAACAACGGCGTTTACCAGGCCGGCTTTGCGACTACCCAATTTGCCTATAAAGAGGCGTATAACCGTGTATTCGCCACACTGGATGAGCTGGAATCGCGACTCGCCGACGGCCGACAATTTTTGTTCGGCGATGACCTCACCGAATCCGATATCCGCCTGTTTGTCACGCTGGTGCGATTTGATGCTGCGTATTTCGGCCTGTTCAAGTGCAATCGCAATACGCTCAAGGAAATGCCAAACCTGCACCGCTATATGCACCGGGTGCTCGAATTAGAGGGCGTACAGGAAACGGTGAAGCTGGCGCATATCAAGGCGGGCTACTATTCGATCAAAGCGCTCAATCCCACAGGGATTGTTCCGGAGGGGCCGCGCCGTATTTGATGGAACCTGGAGAACTGTTCCGCAGGGACTTCACGGAAGAACGGGTGCTAAGGGGATACTGTCGCGCTATAGTCAGGACACATTCACCCTAAACATCCGCGGGATAGTCTATGGAATTTCTGATCCTCCTCATCGTTGTGGTGGCAATCCTGGTGCTGCCACTGAAAATGGCCGCCGGCATGCTGGGAGCGCGTAATACTGGGGTTTTCTCCTGTCTGTTTGCCCTGCTGCTGGCAGTAATCATCCAACATTTCGTCGGAGGGATGATTCCCGGCGTCACTGAAGAGCTCGGCCTGCTGATCACCATCCCCCTCGCCGCCATCGCCTATATGCTGGTGCTGGGAACCGGGTTTCTTAAAGGCATTCTGATCGCAATTATTCAGGGCCTTCTCACCATTGCACTTACCCTGTTACTCGGTGGCGTTGTGGCAGCGATCTGATTCGCTGCCACGGGGCACTATGATCTACCGGCTTTGCACTCTCCGGATCCCTCGCCCCTTCAGAATTGCATCACCTCTTCCTCTTCGTCCTCTATGGACTCCAGAGACAACGACAGGCCGCCGCCGGATTTTGTGCTGCCGCTGCTTTCCCCTTCTGCTTCCGCGGCCACCACTTTTGGTTTCTTGCCTTCTTCATACATCTTGATCCGCAAACGCAGGTTATTGGCAGAGTCCGCGTTCTTGATCGCCTCGTCGTGGCTGATACGGCCTTCCACGTAGAGTTTGAACAGCGCGCCGTCAAACGTCTGCATACCGAGGTTTTCTGACTTTTCCATCATTTCTTTGATGTTGTGGAACTCGCCTTTCAGGATCAGCTCGTTGATGGTCTGTGTTCCCAGCAGGATCTCGACGGCGGCACAGCGCTTGCCGTCCACCGTGGGCACCAGGCGCTGGGATACGAAGGCGCGGATATTCTGCGACAGTGACATCAGCAGTTGTGGGCGACGCTCTTCAGGGAAAAAGTTTACGATCCGGTCGAGGGCCTGGTTGGCGTTGTTGGCATGCAGGGTGGAAATTGCCAGGTGGCCGGTTTCGGCAAAGGCGATGGCGTGCTCCATAGTCTCGCGATCGCGGATCTCGCCGATCAGTATCACATCCGGTGCCTGGCGCAGGGTATTCTTCAGCGCGGCATGGAAGCTGCGGGTGTCCACACCTACCTCGCGCTGGTTGATCACGCTCTTCTTGTGTCGGTGCACATACTCCACCGGGTCTTCGATGGTGATGATGTGGCCACCGCTGTTGGTATTGCGGTGATCGATCAGCGCTGCCAGCGAGGTGGATTTACCGGAGCCGGTCCCCCCCACAAACAGCACCAGGCCACGCTTGGCCATCACCACGTCCTTTAGGATCGGCGGCAGCTTGAGGTCATCAAACTTGGGAATCTCGGTGACGATATTTCGCGCAACAATGGAGACCTGATTGCGTTGCCAGAAAATATTGATCCGGAAGCGACCCACATTGGGGATGGTCATCGCCAGATTCATTTCCAGCTCGCGCTTGAACTCATCGCGCTGCTCGTCATCCATGATATCCATGGCGATCTTTTCGATCTCCCCGGGGCCAAGGGGCTCTTTACTAAGGGGTTTCAGTACCCCCTGGAACTTGGCACAGGGCGGCGCGCCGGTGCTCAAATAGAGATCAGAGCCATCATTTTTGGCGAGTACACGGAGATAACCGGTAAAATCCATTGATACAGTTCCTGCTGGCGCGAAAATCATCGAGCGCAAAGCTTATCGAAAACTGTGACATGCGGCAAAGAAAAACACTGTGAATGTGAAGCGGAGCAGGGAGCGAAGAATGATACGAAACGCGCATATAGAAGATGCTCAAAATATCGCGTCGATATACAACCACTATGTCAAACATACCTGTATTACCTTCGAAATAGAGCCGGTATCTGCTGACGAGATAGCGCGCCGTATCGAAGAATGTGGCAGCAATGCACTGCCGTGGCTGGTGGCCAAAAACGATGGCCAGTTAATTGGTTACTGCTACGCAACGAAATGGAAAAGCCGCAACGCGTACAGATATTCAGTGGAAGCCACCGTCTACCTGGATCCGAACGCTACCGCTAAAGGTTGGGGTTCCGCACTGTATCAGGCGTTACTTGGACAACTAAAGTCGCGCGGCATTCACGCGGTGATCTGCGGTATCGCACTGCCGAATGCAGCGAGTGTGGCGCTGCACGAGAAATTTGGTATGCAGAAAGTGGCACACTTCAAAGAAGTGGGGCGAAAGTTCGATCAGTGGGTAGATGTGGGTTACTGGCAGTGCCTACTGCAATCTTGAGGTCGTTTGCACGAACAGCTTGGCCCGATGCGGGCCTGGTCGACACTTCAACAAGACAGCAAAACTGGTTAATTTTTACCCAAAACAGAGTTCAGCGTCTATTCAGTTTCAACTGGTACGATAGTGCATTAGAAGAATTCAATCCGGGCGCCACCCCTCCGCGTCGATTGCCGTGATCGCACAGATGTACCCCCAATGAAAAGAAGACTGCTATTACTCCATATAACTGCGATCATCACCACCGCCGGATGCAGCATGGCTCCCTACCAGCATTCGCCGCAAGACACGCCCCGCGCCTCACAAGAACACCCTCTCCCCCAAGCCAAACGCCCTCAATCCAAGCCCAAACCATCCCCCTCGCCCTCTGAGTTAGTCAAAACACGCCTCTACAAGCAGTATCAAGAGTGGAAGGGCACCCGGTATCAATTCGGGGGTATGAGCAAGCGCGGCATCGATTGCTCGGCACTGGTATTGCTCACCTACCGCGATCACATGGGCATCCAGCTTCCCCGTACCACCAGATACCAGGCCCAGGCCGGCAAGGCCATCAAACGCAACCAGCTGCGCACGGGAGACCTGGTGTTCTTCAAGACCGGTCGCCGGGGTCGGCATGTGGGGATATATATCGAGAATGGGCAGTTCCTTCACGCCTCTGTTTCCAGGGGCGTGACCATTTCCCACTTATCGGAACACTACTGGAACAGTCGCTACTGGCGCGCGCGCAGGCTGGATATAGATGGTCGTAGTTAACCTCCGCCCCAGTCAGAAGCGAATTTGCGCTCGCACCGCACCAACAGTTACATCGGGGCGTCCCTGCTCGTGCGGCTTAACCCTTTGCAGGTCAGCGGTAATACGCAGCCAGGGTGTTACGTGCAGATTGTAGAAAATTTCTACGCCCTGTTCGTCACGGATGAAAAAGGTAGGATCGAATGGAATGGTATTGCCGATGATTGCCAGCCCATCGACCAGTTTTTTGCTCAAACCGTATTTAAAATAACCGACTCCCCACCGGTCTTGCGGTCGGTCAGGATGCAGCCCCTGACCGCCCAGACCAACCAGGAAATGCCATTTAAGCGGGTTGGGATTGCCATCGGATGCAGCCGCTTCTAAAAAAAGCCCCCAACCGGCATCCGGATTACCTGGCGTGTGGTAGAGATATTGCTGCGCAGCGGCGCTTAAATACCAGTAGCCTTTTTTCGCCAGCAGAGATTCAGACTCGGGCGGAAGATCAAGCAGGGCCGGTATCAAATTAAGGTCAAACCCCGATTTTGAGCTGTAGACGCCGCGCACACTGTAGAAACCCTTGTTGTCCGCGACTTTCACCGGGAACGTCGCCGAGATACTGGTGGTTGTGCCTTCCGAAAAAGGGTTTTTGATGACCTCCTGATCCTGTGAATTGCGCGGATCGTAGACCATGAGTGTGAAGGCTGCGTGCTCGGTTTTGTGCGCGCCAATAAAGCCAAATAGGTATGGCGGCGTCACGCCACTAATCGGAGCAGCGAGCCCGATATTCATGAACGTATCGAGGCCACCACCGCCGGCGAGAGGTTTTTTGGCGGCGAAGCTCAACATATTGAACTTGCCAAAGCTTAACGATGTACTGTCCCCGAATTGCTGTCTCAGCGTAAGTGCCGTTTCACTATCGCTCCCCCCCAGTCGCGGATAGGCGAGCGCCGTATTGAACGGAAACAGCTCTCCATTCCCCGGGTTGTTGGCATCTTCCCCGTAAATCCATTCCTGGTGCACATTGACAGAAAAGCCGCGCCACAATCCCAGCTTCGACATATCAAGATTTACGATCAGGTCTCCCTTGCCGCCGTACTGCCAACTTTTACTGCCATCACCATCGAGGACGCCCTGGGAAAACTGTGTGAGCCTGGCATCGATGTTTACCCCGCGATCTCGCAAGGTTTGCCTCGCCCCGCCGGGACAGTCGAACAAGGCTGGACGAGAGCAAAGAGACGTCCCGTTGTCGGCTTGGTCAACGTTTTGCGCAAAAACCTCCGGCAAAAAGACAATGCAGGTAACCATGGTTACTGCAATTACCCGCTTTAAACTCCGTCCCATAGCAGCCTCTCGCGCACTTACCCTTGATTAGCTCAACAGCTTAACTGGTAGCATCCCGGACAGAGTGTAGTCAGTTTTCGCGCTATGGGTTTCGACGCAGCGGTGGGCACCTTGGAACCTGACGGCGCCAGTCCGTCAGAGCCCGCTAACTGATTGCCAGTGGGGCGCTGTCAGCTGCCTGCTCCACCACCTTTTCGGGTGCAATCAGACTGACAATCTGCCAATCCTCCTTGAGCGCAATATCGTGTGAAACGGTGTAAATATGCACTCTGCCCTGGGGGTCTAAGGCGTAAAGCTTTGTCGCACGATTGCCGTAGGTTTCCTTGTAATCGTCAAAAGTGAAAGCCTCGGTAATGCGTGTTGTCCTTATGGTTGCGCCTCTCGCTACCAGGCTGGCGATGCGGCTATAGGTGGCATTCTCTGAAAACAGCGCCAGCTTCTTCGCGTAGTCATCCGAAACCCGGTGGCTGGCCCGCCCCTCCTGGCCGCCATGGCTCAACCCCAGCACCGCCCCTTCGCCAAGCACATGTTCGAAGTGATAAGTGACCAGCGGATTCAACTGCTTGTAAGGCGACAGGACGAGAACCTTGCCAATGGTTGAAAGGTCCATGGTCAGGCTCGCGTGTTCCGAGATCGGGTTGCCGTAATAAGTGGGGATATTTTCCATGCGCGCCTCGCTTATGGCATCCCAGTTGGTATCGGCAATCCTGACCGGAATATCCTTTTCCATCAGATCTTTCGCCAGCATGCGCGCAAACTTACTGCCCCCAAATATCAGGAACCCATTGGGATAAGGGGCGCGCACCCCGAGCAACTTGGCGATCGGCTTGGAAGTCAGGCTTTGCAGGACGACAGTGGCAATGATCACCAGAAAGACCATCGGTACCAGCAGTTCCGATTTTGGCAATCCGAAGGGTTCCAGTTTCAGGGCAAACAGCGCGGATACCGCAGCGGCAACGATACCCCGCGGGGCGATCCAGCTGAGCATTGCCAGCTCGCGCCAGTTGAGACCAGAACCCGGAGAAGACAGAAATACAGAGAGCGGCCTGGCGACAAACATAATCGCCGCGAGCACCAGCAGCGCGCCCCACCCCAGCTGTGCCAGGGTGAAGAATTCCACCCGCGCTGCCAACAGAATAAACAGCGCGGAAATCAGCAATACGCTGAGGGTTTCCTTGAACTCGAGAATATCGTCGACGTCCAGGTTCTTCATATTGGCCATCCAGATACCCATCACGGTTACCGTGAGCAGGCCGGATTCGTGGGCCATCAGATCGGATGCGGCGTAGGCGCCCAGCATCAGGGTGAGGACGGCGGTATTGCGCAGGTAGTGCGGTACCCAGTTGTTCCGGAGCAGCGTGCCAAGGAAGTAGCCCATCAGCGAACCCAGGCCAAAACCGATGGCCACAACCTTCAGCAGTATGACCAGGGTGTGCTCGACGGCATTTTGCGACGCCACGATGTACTCGTACACCAGCACCGCAAGCAGCGCTCCGATGGGATCAATAACAATGCCTTCCCAGCGCAGAATATTGGAAATACGGGTGTTGGGGCGCACCGAGCGCAACATGGGAACGATCACCGTTGGCCCGGTTACGGTGACAATGGCGCCAAATAGCGCCGCGAGATGCAGGGGCATGCCGAGCACATAATGAGCGGCCGGTGTGGCGATTACCCAGGTTACCAGGGCGCCCAGTGTGCACAGGTTGCGCACCATGGTGCCGTGCCCGGCGATATCGGAAAACTTGAGGGTAAGCGCCCCCTCAAACAGGATGATGGCCACCGCCAGCGATACGAGCGGGAACAGTAGATCGCCAAACAGCGCGTCGGGATCGAGCACCCCGGTCATCGGCCCCAGTACAATCCCCGCCAGCAGCAGCGGCAGGATCGCCGGCAACTTGAGCATAAACGCCAGATACTGGCACGCAATCGACACGATCCCCACCATTACTAACAGGGCCATTGGGTTCGATATCAGTTCTTGCATAGAGATGGCTTGCCGATTGAGATAATTATTCGAGCGCTGATGCTAAGTTAACGAATCGTCTCCGGAATTCAATGACTCATAATTACACGAGGGAACGGACGGCTATCGGTTCTGTACAATCCCGTATAAAGTGAATACCGGTGTAGAGAGCCCCCTGGAACCCGGGAGGCAGCAATGGCGCCAAATCACTTCCGTGCCAGCCGCTTGCACCACCAGCCAAGATTTACCAAAAGGGCAAACCATGAGCGCACAAGAACTACAGGCAATTCTCGAACTGGATTGCGAAGCCCGTTACGAATACTTTCTGGATGTCACCGGAGAAGAGCGTGAAGTCTGGATTCTGATCAACAGCGATGAGCACTTCCTGAAACTGCATTCCGACGAACAGGGCGGCTTCGAGTACCTGCCCCTGTGGCCGTCACAGGCATTCGCCGAGGCCTATGCCGAGGGAGAGAGCGATCTCACCACCCGCAGTATTCCCCTGCCCCAGTTCCTCAATCGCTGGCTGCCGGGACTGGATAAAGACGGAATCGAAGTAGGCGTGTTTCCGGGAGCCGACAACAGCGTGTGGATCACCGATTCAAAGGATCTCGAGCAGGATCTGCGCGACGAACTGGACCGGTTTTAAGCCACCCCATTGCCGACACCGGTGGTCTGCGGACTAGAGTATTACCAAGCGATGCAAGGAAGCCTGCTGGTATGAACAGAAAGAGCTACATTATTGTAGGAATCTCCGCCTTCGCACTCTCCTGTCTGGTAGCGTGCGATGGCATCCCACAGGGCGGCAGTGGCAAAGGCAAGCCCGTCGACATGCCAAACCCCGCTGCGGAACACTGTGCGGAAATGGGCGGTATTCCAAAGACCAGGACACTGCCCTCCGGAGACCAGGTCGCCACCTGTATCTCACCGGATGGCGAAGAATGCGATGCCTGGATTCTGATGAAGGAAAAGCGCTGCGAAGCGGTGGACACTACGCAATAGTACCGGGCTCTGCCTCGGCCAATTGCCCGGATCTTCCGCAGAAAAAGTGATACTGGTTGCGGCCGTGATTTTTCGCCATGTACAGCGCCGTATCGGCGTTGTCGATCAAGCGCTCCGGGCTCGCCGGATATCCCCCGTGTATGCCCTCCACGGTAGTTCCGCCGATACTGGCGGTAACAATACCTTTCCCATCGTTTCTACCCTGGTGAGGAATGGCACACTCCCGAATAGCCTGCTGCAGCCGCTCGACGGTAACCGCAAGTTCAGCCTTGTCGGTACCCGGTAACAGCAGCGCGAACTCCTCCCCACCGTAACGCGCCAGCAGTTCGCCGCTGCGGCGAACGCATCCGGCAATGGCATCACTCACCAGGCGCAGGCAGTGATCCCCGGCAACATGCCCGTAGTGATCGTTGTACGCCTTGAAGTGATCGATATCCAGCAATAGCAGTGACAGCGGCTGATCGCGCCGTGCAGCGCGGTCGAGCTCTTTTTGCAGGGTTTCATCGAAATGCCGTCGGTTAGCGAGGCCGGTAAGACCGTCCTGCTCGGAAAGTTCCCGCAGGCGGATATTCAACTCTATCGAGCGTACGATGGAACGATATACCGGTGCCGACGCCAGCAAGATCACCACGCCGTACAGTACTATTGCGGCCGCGAGGATTTGCATGCGCTCACTTCCATCGAGCACCAGCAGCACGGCGCCCGGCACCACCACCGGGATAAAAAATGCCAGCAGCGTCTTCGGTTCCGCCGCATACCCCACGACCGCACAGGCGCTCAACCCCATCACCCACAGGCATACCACTGACAAATAAAACGGGTCTCCCGCTGGAACAAAAGCAACCCAGGCGACCCCGTAAAGCAGTCCCTGTAGTGCCGACATGGCGGCAAAGTAATACCCCCAACGCCGGCACTGGGCGACATCTTTTTCGTTCTTGCGGTAGTGACAGTAAAGCGGCACCCGTATTACTGCCACCAGAATCACGGCCGCGAGCCACACCAGGAGCGGTAACGGGTGGGCAACGTCCCAGAAATTGGCAACCAGCAAGGCGCCGGCGATCGGGTGGCTGATAGAAAGTGTCCAGGTGTGTCGGTACACACTGGCAATTTTTTGGGCTCGGACTTGTTGTGCGAGGGTTGGCTTTTGCGTGTTCATTTTTTTATTTTTTTGGGAGGGGGTGGAGATGAGGAAGGGGTTGGCTTCGTTGCACTTGTGAAGCTAATTCAAAAACCGGGAGGGATTGACTCAAAACACGCTAGTGCATGTTTTGCCCCTGCGGGCTCGGCTTCGCCTCGGTCTCAACTCGCTTTGGCGAGTTGATCGAACCCCGCGAGGGTTCTCACCCGACCTCATCGTCGTTAAACAAAAAAGCCCGGCTTTTAGCCGGGCTTTTTTGTTTAATGGCGGTGAGGGAGGGATTCGAACCCTCGATGCCTTTCGACATACACACTTTCCAGGCGTGCTCCTTCGGCCACTCGGACACCTCACCGAAACTGATTGTTGCGTTGTTTGTGAATTGTTTAGCGAGCCTCATCCGCACGCCTGCGGGCTCGTCGGCGTTTTGCCTTGCTAATCAGTAACATAGCTCCCGATCAGCGAGCGCGAACTTTACAGAAAGGCAGCGGCGGGTGCAAGTGCATTTCGCAAAAAATCCCGCCAGCCGCACATCCGGGTTTGACTCACTCGCCGGTCCAGTCGGCAAAAAAGTCCGCTACAGCCAGGTCTGGTGCCGGTCTCGGGGGCTTTTGTGGGGTGCCCATATAGATGAAGCCGCTGATCTCTTCATTTTCAGCGAGGCCGAGGCCTTCGGCGACCGCCCGGTTCTCGGCCAGCGCGCCGGTGCGCCAGTATGCGCCGACGCCCTCGGCAAAGGCAGCGGTCAGCATGGCCTGTACCGCACCGGCGGTAGACATGCGCTGCTCGTTGTAAGGTACCTTGGGATGCTCTTGCAGGCGAGTGATTGCAACTACCACCAGCGGTGCTCGCAGGGGCATGGCCAGGGTGCGTTCGCGCTGGGCTTCGCTGAGGGGCTCGCCAGACTGACTGGCCTCGAGATAAATCTCCCCCATGCGGGCGCGCGCCTCGCCCTCTACCACCAGAAAGCGCCAGGGGCGCAGGTTGCCATGATCGGCGGCGCGCAGGGCTGAGCGGAAAATGGCCTCCCGCTGCTGACTATTCGGTGCTGGTTCGCCCAAAACCCCAATTGATACCCGGTTGTGCAGTGCCTCCAGCGCGTCCATCCATTGCCTCCTGATATTGAACGGTACGAAATAACTCCCCCGAGGGGGACGGGGATTCTACCCCAAATGTGTTAGCTGCAAATGCTGTACGAACGTACCACTTAGAACCTTATCCTCAAATGCCGTCGCTTTCACTGCGGCAAGAGGTTAAACTTTGCGCCTGTCAGTGATCCAGGCCTCGTTATAATGAAAAAAGCTGAGGCTCTGGCGGTACTTCCCTTCGCACGGCAATAGAAGTTGATGTCCGCCAGTAATTGACGGGGACGAGATGAGAACAAAATGCTCCCGGATCAATACAGTTATCGATAAGACCCGCGTTCATGCAGAATCAGCCAGAAGAAACCCGCGGCCGCCAGCAAGATTCCCGGTATCCGCTCTATTTCCGCGCCCTGATCTGTTTTGCAGCTTCCGGCACGCTGCTCAACAGCATCAACTGGTCGGCGCTTATCACCCAGAGCACCTTGTTGCAGCTGGCGATGGCAGCGCTGCTGTTGGCGTACATCCCTGTTGCACACCAGATTTCCCGCCGCAGCGTACCGGAAACCGCTGAACAGGTTCGCCGCTGGCTCTCCTTTACCGACGCCCTCCTGATCGGCATGGCTATGGCCATGGCCAATTTCAGCCTGCTGCCCAGCCTGCTGTTTTTGACCATGATCCAGTTCAATGCCCTCACCCAGGGCGGCGGCCGCTGCTGGTTTGAACACAACACCGCCATGCTAATGGGCGTAGGCCTCGGCTATGTAGTGCACCGCCCTGCGTTGGTGGTCAATGCCGATCTCAATATCAGCGCTGCCAGCCTGATCGGGGTGTTTACTTACTTCTGCTGTTACGCCTTCTACACCCACAAACAGCTTGCGCGCCTTAGGGAGCAAAACCAGAAGCTGGAAAAAGAACAGCGCATAGCCAACCTGGCCAGCTACAAGCTCTCCCGCTACCTGCCCAAACGCCTGTGGCGCGCGGTGACGACAGGCAAGGACAAAGAGATCGTCACCGAGCGCAAGTTGCTCACGGTATTTTTCTCCGACATCAAGGACTTCAGCCAGCTCACCGAAGAGATGGAGGCGGAAACCCTCACCGGCCTGTTGAATAACTACCTCACTGAAATGTCGCGCATCGTGGCCCACTACGGCGGAACCATCGACAAATTTATCGGCGACGCGGTGATGGTGGTATTCGGGGATGACCAGAGCAAGGGCCCCAAATCCGACGCGCTGCGCTGCGTAGCCATGGCGCTGGCAATGCGCAAACGCGTGCGGGAGATGATGCAGGAATGGTACGACCAGGGGATCTCCCACCCGCTGCAGATCCGTATGGGCATCAATACCGGCTACTGCACGGTCGGGGTGTTCGGCACTGCAGACCACCAGACTTACACGGTGATGGGTACCCACGTGAACCTGGCGGCCCGCCTGGAAAGCGCTGCGGAGCCGGGCGAGGTACTGATTAGCCACGAAACCTGGGCGATGATCAAACAGACGGTCATGTGCCGCGACAAGGGCCACGTTAGCGTGAAAGGATTCAGCACTCCGGTGAAGGTGTACTCGGTGACCGACCTGCGCAAGAACCTCGGCGGCCAGCAGAGCTACCTGGAAGAACATGCTCCCGGATTCGCCATGCATCTGGATCTGGACAAGGTGCGCAACTACGACAAGGAAAAAGTGCTGCAGGCCCTGCAAAAGGCGCAGGCACGCCTCAAGAGCAAGGTCATCATCTAGATATCCGGTACAGTAAGGCGCGGCTTACTGCCGCGCAAACCTTCCCGGAAACTCAATCTCACCCGCAGACGTCCGCAGCGGGTTGATATCCAGCCCTCCGCGACGGGTATAGCGGGCGCACACCGTCAGCTTCTCGAAGTCCGCGAGCTTCTGCAGGTCGCAATACATCCGCTCCACACAGTGCTCGTGAAAATCCTGATGCTCGCGGAATGAAATGATGTATGCGAGCAACCCCTGCCTTTCCAGCGCCGGCCCCCGGTAATCAATGGAAACCGTTGCCCAGTCAGGCTGCCCGGTGACGGGGCAGTTACTGCGCAAGAGGTGGCTGTAGAGCACCTCCTCTACGACGTCATTGCCCTCGCGCAACTTCAGCAGCTCCGCATCCGGCTGATAGGTCTGCACCTGGATATCCAGCTGGTCAATACAGGTTCCGACCGGCTTGTGCACATCCAGCGCTGCGTCTTCAACGTCGTATAACGTTACTGCCACGTCGCTGCCCGCAGCGGCACTGAGGTCTTTCTCGAGTACTGCGCGCACGTCATCGGCAGTACCAAACTGACTCTGGTTAAAGGAGTTCAGGTATAGCTTGAAGGACTTTGACTCGATCATGAACGGACTGCTGGCGGCGAACCGGAAGCGCGCCACCGCTACCTGCGGCACGCCTTTCGGGTTCAGCCACGACAATTCAAAGCCCCACCATTCATCCGCACCACTGAACGGCAGCGCGTCCTCCTCCAACCCCAACTGGGCCCGGGATACCGAGCGCGGGATCGGATGCAACAGGGAGGGGTTATAGCTGGATTCGTAGCGGGTCTCCTGCCCCAGGGGCAGGTTTTGCCAGTCTTCTCGATTCATGTGTTGACTCACGCATTTGTTCGCCTGCCATGCAGGCGAACCATCAATATTCAATCAGTGCCGCAGGCGTTTGCCGTGACGCATCAAGTGCAGCGCCCAGGCGGACAGTGCAGCGATAAACACCAGCACACCTGCGAATGCCCAGCCCACGCTGATATCGGACACGCCGAGCACACCGTAACGGAAGGCGTTGACCATATAGAGAATGGGGTTCAGCTTGGACAGCCCCTGCCAGAAGGGCGACAACAGCTCGATGGAATAAAACACCCCACCGAGATAGGTCAGCGGCGTCAGTACAAAGGTGGGGATAATAGAGATATCGTCAAAGCTGTTGGCAAAAATCGCATTAATAAACCCGGCCAGCGCGAACAGCACCGAGGTCAGGAATACGATCAGCACCGTCAGCCCGATATGCTGGACCGTCAGCGAAGTGAAAACCAGAGCGATCAGAGTAACCACCAGCCCAACGATCAGCCCGCGGGCAACACCGCCGAGTACATAGCCCGCCATCACCACCCAGTTGGGCGTGGGTGATACCAGCAATTCCTCCACACTGCGCTGAAACTTGGCACTGTAGAAGGATGACACCACATTGCCATAAGAGTTGGTAATCACGGCCATCATGATCAGACCGGGCACCACAAACTCCATATAGGAATAACCGCCCATTTCACCGATACGGCTGCCAATCAGGGAGCCGAATATCACGAAATACAGCGACATGGTGATGACTGGCGGCACCAGGGTCTGCGGCCAGATACGGATAAAACGACGCACTTCCCGGCGAAAAATGGTCGAGAAGGCGGTCCAGATTAATTGCAGGCTCATAACTACCCCTCCTCTCCATCGGCTTTCTGTTTCTTGTTCTCAGTGAGCAGGGAGACAAACAGCTCCTCCAGCCGGTTGGCGCGGTTGCGCATGCTGGTCACGGCAATGTTCTGCGCGCTCAGCAGGGTAAACAGGTCACTCAGTGACTGCCCCTTTTCCACAGTCACCTCCAGACTGTGCTCGTCCACCAGCCGCCCATCAAACTCGCCGAAGTCCGGCGCCTCGCCGAGTGACTCGCGCACATCGAGAATAAATACTTCCCGGCTGAGGGTTTTGATCAGGGACTTGATCGAGGTGTTTTCCACAATATCGCCCTGGTCAATGATGGCGATATTGCGACACAGGCTCTCCGCCTCTTCCAGATAATGGGTGGTGAGGATGATAGTGGTGCCCTGCTTGTTGATCTCCTGCAGGAATTCCCACATGGAGCGGCGCAGCTCGATATCCACACCTGCGGTGGGCTCATCCAGAATCAACAGCCTGGGCTCATGGATGAGTGCGCGGGCAATCATCAGGCGCCGCTTCATACCGCCGGACAACATCCGCGCCTGGGTGTTGCGCTTGTCCCACAGCCCCAGCTTGCGCAGGTACTTCTCCGTACGCTCTTCCGCCAGACTGCGCGGCATACCGTAGAAGCCGCCCTGGGTGCAGACAATGTCGAAGACCTTCTCAAACTGGCTGAAGTTGAACTCCTGAGGCACAACACCGAGCATCTGCTTGGCCTTGGGGAAGTCCTTGTCGATATCGATCCCAAAGATCGACACCTCCCCGGCGGTCTTGCGCACCAGGGAACACAGGATGCCGATAGTGGTGGATTTGCCGGCGCCATTGGGCCCCAGCAGAGCAAAGAAGTCTCCCGGCTGCACATCAAAGCTAATGCCCTTCAGTGCCTGGAAACCGTTATCGTAGGTTTTTTCGAGATTGCGAATGGACAGTGCAGCTGTCATTACTTCCTCCAGACGGTAAGGGCGCTTATTCAACGCCCTCGCCCCAGATATTGCAACCGCACAGAAATTGGGGATATTTGCCCGGCGCCGAATAGCAGGCATAAAAAAAGCCGCTCAATTGAGCAGCTTTCTTTATTTGGAGCGGGAAACCGGGTTCGAACCGGCGACCTCAACCTTGGCAAGGTTGCGCTCTACCAACTGAGCTATTCCCGCGAATTTGACCGAGCCAGAAGTTAAATCTTCCGGCCCGGTTTTGCAAGATCGTCGTTACGTTGCGACCCTGCTGTATTGGCATCCCCAAGGGGAGTCGAACCCCTGTTACCGCCGTGAAAGGGCGGTGTCCTAGGCCTCTAGACGATGGGGACATAGGAACTGGAGCGGGAAACCGGGTTCGAACCGGCGACCTCAACCTTGGCAAGGTTGCGCTCTACCAACTGAGCTATTCCCGCAATGGCATCCCCAAGGGGAGTCGAACCCCTGTTACCGCCGTGAAAGGGCGGTGTCCTAGGCCTCTAGACGATGGGGACCCAGAATCCTTCTCAGCGTTGCCAACCACGTTTCCGTAAGTCAGTACTGCGTCGAAGTGGGGCGCATTCTATGGAGACCCCGGGGGGCTGTCAACACCCGAATGAAAAAATATTAAGAAATTTTTCCTTTGCATACAGGCACTTACAAAGCCGCCGACAAAACGACCGCTCGCGCCCCCGGAATCCAGCTGACGATGCGGACGTAGATTAGCGCGCCCCTTCGGCACGCCTCTCCAGTCTCCGCATGAATTTGCGGATTCTGGCTGCATTGCTTCCCAGATCGCGGTTGCCGATACGGGAAGCAGACCGCATATCCACCCGCACATCAGCGCTGCCGGCCTCCCCTGCCGCCGCCTCTTTCGCATCGGCGCCTTTTGCGTCCTTGGCCCCGGTCTCTGTGCCCGTGCCTGAGGAGTCTGGCTTTGTGCTCTCCCCTACCGGCCTGACCCGCACCACAATGTCCTGGGTAATCCCCAGGATCGGGGTGCTGTCCACCGCTTCCAGGCGCCCCTGCCCCGCCTTGACCGCAATGACACGCCAACCCAGCTCCCGCGCCACCGCCTCCGCATGGGTCAGTACGTCGGACACCGGCAAGGACAGAATCAGCGGCTGGATGTCGCTGTAGGCCGGGGTAGCCTGCTGCACCTTCGCCGAGGTGGGGCCCGGATAGTCTGGGCTGTGGTCACCCTCCCTGCGCAGGGACAGCAACAGGTCGAACTGGGGGGGATCGACGGTATCGGTAGTGATGTCGTACAACGCCGGGGAATTCAGGTTGTGCTGGCCCACGGTAAACAGGGGCAGCGCCACCGGCACAAGCCCCAGCACCATCGCCCACAGGGCCGCTGTGCGCGCCTCCCCGTGCCGTCGCACTAGCCCCCAAAGGAATACCAGCATAGAAAAAAGCGCCACGGCGATCATTGCCAGCCCCAGCGCACCAAACAGCGCATAGGCGGAATCCAGGTCCAGCAGCCCCACCCGCACACCGACCACACCGAGACCGATGAGAGACAGCAGCAGCCACTGCACACGGTACAGCCAGCGGCTCCAGTGGCGCGGTCGCCCGGATCGAATCATTACAGATCTCCACGCTAGGGTTAGTGGAACTGTCAGCGTGCAGCTGCCGGACGGTATCCGGCATTCTGTGACCCGGCTGCGCCTCTCAGTCGGCGCCTTCGTCCGGGTCGTGTTTTACCGACAGGGAATTTACACAATAGCGCAAGCCGGTGGGCGCCGGCCCGTCCGGAAACACGTGCCCCAGATGAGAGCCGCAATTGGCGCAGAGGATCTCGATACGACGCATTCCCAGGCTATTGTCGACCCGCTCTTCGATAGCTCCCTTCTCCACCTCGCTGTGAAAGCTCGGCCAGCCGCAGCCGGCATCAAATTTGGTCGAGGAGTGGAACAGGGGCTCGCCGCAGCAGCGACAGCGATAGGTACCATCCTCGAACAGGTCCCAGTACTCGCCACTAAACGGACGTTCGGTACCGGCCTCGCGACAAACACGAAATTCTTCATCGGTCAGGCGCTCGCGCCAGTAGTTATCGTCTTTTTCTTTTGACATACTGTGACTCCTTTTTCGCCTGATAAGTCAGTATCCAGCGGCATTACCCTGCCCGGCACAACGCTTAGCGGCAGCACCTTCTCTTACCCATGGTGTCATACCCATCGTGACCGGCCCTAAAAACCGGACGTTGGCCAACCCGGTTCCATGACTGGTAGCAAAGCCTACTAAAAGTCAGGCACCAATTAGAAGAATTTGCCCACTGGTTTGTCTAGACAGACATCCGGTTTACTGTTGAAAGCCTATTTAAAGAACACAGCAATGAAGGATATTCACAAGTCGGAAAAACTCCACGGCGTCTGTTACGAGATTCGCGGGCCCGTCATGGAGCAGGCAACCCGCCTGGAAGAAGAAGGCCACCGGATCATGAAGCTGAACATCGGCAACCCGGCGCCCTTCGGCTTCGACGCGCCCGATGAAATCCTGCAGGACGTGATCTACAACCTGTCCCAGGCACAGGGCTATGTGGAATCCAAAGGTCTGTTTGCTGCGCGCAAGGCGATCATGCAGGAGTGCCAGACACTGGGTATTCCCGGAGTGGATATCGACGATATTTACCTGGGTAACGGGGTGTCCGAACTCATTTCCATGTCCACCCAGGCGCTGCTGAACACCGGCGATGAAATGCTGTTGCCGATGCCCAACTATCCCCTGTGGATGGCGGCCACCAATCTCACCGGAGCCAAGCCGGTACTGTACCGCTGCGACGAGCAGGCGGGCTGGCTGCCGGATATCGAAGATATCAAATCCAAGATCACTCCCCGTACTCGCGGCATTGTGGTGATCAACCCGAACAACCCCACCGGTGCAGTCTATCCGAAGGAACTGCTGCAACAGATCGTGGAAGTCGCACGCCAGCACAACCTGGTCATTTTTGCCGACGAGATCTACAGCAAGATCCTGTACGACGACGCCGTGTTTACCCCCATGGGCACCCTCGCCGAAGATGTGCTCTGCCTGAGCTTCAATGGCCTGTCCAAGTCCTACCGCCTTGCCGGATTCCGCTCGGGCTGGATGGTTGTGAGCGGCGCAAAGCATCGCGCGCGGGGCTTTATCGAGGGCATGGATATTCTTTCCTCGATGCGCCTGTGCGGCAACGTCCCGGCCATGTTCGCGGTACAGACCGCCCTCGGCGGCTACCAGAGCATCAACGACCTGGTACTGCCCGGCGGCCGACTGCGCCAGCAGCGCGATCTCGCACACCGTATGCTGAACGAGATTCCCGGGGTGAGCTGTGTCAAACCGCAGGGCGCCATTTACCTGTTCCCGCGCATTGACCTGGACCGGCACAAGATCGAGAACGACGAACGGTTCGTGCTCGACTTCCTGCGCCAGGAAAAAATCCTGCTGGTACAGGGCAGTGCCTTCCACTGGGATGCCCCGGATCACCTGCGGATCGTATTCCTGCCCCGCGCCGACGATCTCTCCCATGCGATCGATCGCCTCGGCAATTTCCTCGAGCGCTACACGCAGTAAACCCCAGGCGACGAAAAGAGAGCATGCTGGACGATTTACATATCCACGACTTCTACCGCGATGCGGGGCGTATTCTGCTGGCGCTGTTCCAGCAGTTCCCCGCACCTGCCACGCTGTACGTGGAGGATATCGCGGGGCCGGACACGCCGGATGAATTCGGCCTGCATTCCCCCCGCCACCTCGCCTGCCTTGGCGCCATGACCTGGCTCAAGGAGTGCGGTTATATCCGTTTTTCCCAACTGGTTCGCCAGGAAGCGGTGGAAGAGGCGGCCCTCTCCCACCACAGCTTTTTGTTGATGGTCACCCGCGGTGAGGACGGTGTCAGTAATGCGGAGAAACTGGATCGGATAGTACGTGAGGGTTCGTCGCCCCAACTCGAAGAGCTGATGGTGGCGCTGATGAAGCGCCTCGAACATTAACCGCTGCGGTTAAACCGCACGTGCAACATCTTCAGTGCCCCATCCGGGTCACTGTCAGGGAAGTCCGGATTCTGCGGCAGGCGCTCTACCACGCTATACCCCGAGTTGGCCGCAGCAACCATTTCGCGGAAATACGCCTCACTGTGTGCCGGTGAATTCAGTACCAATAACAGGTCTGCTTCATTGGCGAGACACGCCGGAAGTTTTTCCAGCAACTTGGCATAGTTCGTCTCGACCTCAAACGCACCGCGCTGCCGTGTGGGCGGATCCACCACTGCCAGCTGGAAGGGACCACTGCGGTCATATCGCTTGAAGTCCCGCAATGCATCCCGGGCGACAAAGCGGACGCCCTTCATGGGCAACTGATTAAACTGATGGTTCGCCTGTCCGCGCTTCAGAACGCCCTTGTTGAGATCGATATTCAGGATCTCCAGCTCACCCGCCGCCCGCGCGACCACCGAAAACGCACAGGTAAAAGAGAACAGGTTAAGGAGCTTGAGGTTATCCAGCTGCCCGGCCTTGTCCCGTACCTGCTGCTCCAGCCAGCGCCGCCCGGATTCAATATCCAGGAAAAAACCCACATTCTGGCGATCAAAGGTCAGTGGAAACTGCAGTGTGCCACGGCGCGCAACCGGCGCCTCCACCAGCTCACCACACTCCCACACAATGGGCGCGCGCGGCTGGTATCGGCGCTGCACCGCAAGCCCGGTATAGCCGAACGGCTGCAGCAACGCCCACAGTTGCCGTGCAAGCTCGTCTTCCGCTTCGTATTCTTCGAACAGCGTCACCAGAATTGCCGGGTGATAGCTATCCACACAGACGCGCTCGAACCCCGGATAACAATTACCGCGGCCATGGAACAGACGGCGGCTGTCCAGCCAGTTTTCCGCGGCATGCGCCTCTTCAACTTTGCTGCGCACAACCTGCAGCAGGGATTCCCAATTCAATGTAATGCTCGCCTGTTTTCTACGCTGAGGGCGCGGGGGTTGCTGTCACGGGTGCCGGGGATTCGCCACTGCCATCCCCTGACAGCGGGTAAAGAATTTCATCGCGATAACCGGTGACCACGGGAATAAACCCGCTCCAGGCGGCATCCAGTGAAGGATCACCACTATCCACCAGTAACGGCCGCCCACCCAGCTCGGTAATTTTGGTTTTGGTTGCCACCACCATCAGTTGTGCGCGCCCTACTGCCCGCAGAACATCCGGCGTCAGCTGCTGATTGCCGCGGCCAATCAAATGGCCCTGGCCACCAATCGCGGTAAGGATAATTTTTACCGGGACATCCTGCGTTTTGCTGCGATGCTGCTGAATCGCCTCAGCGATCTGTACCGCATTCACATCCGCCGCTAGCAGTTCACCGTCCTGCCACAGGTCCACCCCGAGCAGCGTGCCGTCGGCGCCGAGCTCAGACAGTACTGCCAGGGTGGTTGAACCCGGGCCGACAATATACAGGGTCTGCGGATCCTGCTCTTCAATGTCTTCAACAATCTGCGCCGCGATATCGGCCACCGCCAGCTCTTCCACTTCACGACCGGCATTTTTAACCGCCTGCAGAAAGTGCCCTTCTTCCGGCACCAGCAATTCGCCGTAGTAGCGGGTGCTCACACGCCCCTCGCGAAAGGACTTTTCATCGATATCGCGCACTTCGCGCTGATGCAGGTCTACCAGCTCACCGGACATCAGCCGGCGCAACACTTCGCCGCCGGCTTTCGGGGAAATGGCAAAACAGGCGGAGTGCATTTTGACACCGGCGGGAATTCCGAGAACCGGGAAAGTATCCCCCAGTGCATTGACCATGTTGCGCGCGGTACCGTCGCCTCCGGCGAATACAATCAGATCTGCTCCTGCGTCACGGATAGACTGCGCCGCAGTCTCCGTATCCGCCGGGGTGGAGCGTCCGGATGCCGCAGCACCTACCACGCTGACGGTAAAGCCGAGCTCGCACGCCAGCGCTTCGCCCATGTCGCCAGCAAAGGTGACGATTTCCAGTTCGCCGGCAAACGGAATCAATGCCTGCAGTGCAATCGCTGCGCGCTTGTGTGACTGCGGCTGAATCCCCGCCTCTAACGCGCGCTCGACGGTTTCTTCCCCGTCGCTGCCCTTGAGCCCCGCCGGCCCGCCAATTCCCGCCCAGGGATTGATAATCAGTCCAAGTTTCTTGAGTTTCACTTGAGCCCCAGTATCTCCAGTTGCTTGCGCGTCGCCGCATCCAGTTGCGGTGCCTGCATACGGTAGTGCGAAAATTCGAGGCGTTTGGGATACCGCTTGCGCTGCAGATCGAATGATTCCGCCATGGTTTGTGTGCCGCTGCGGGCAGCGTCTGCCGCCGTGCGCAGCCGCTGATCGTCGGCCCGCGGATCGTACATAGCCAGTAACAGCTCGCGTATGGCGGCGTAGCCAGTGGCTGCCGTTGTGAGATGGCGAGGTTGTGTGTCTGCGACCTCCCCAGCTTCGGATTTGTTTGTTGCAGGCAATGACAACGCCGTATCCACCGCCTCGCGAATCATACGGGTTCCCGCGAGCTTGCCGTCGTGGCTGTATCCGGCAATATGCGGACTGCCCAGATCAGTTTTTGCGAGCAGTTCCAGATTGATGTCGGGCTCGTTTTCCCACACATCCAGCACGGTGGTAAACGGTTTCGGGTCATGGAGCAGTTCTGACAATGCAGCGTTATCGATCACCGAGCCGCGCCCGGCACTGATAAGTACAGCGCCGGGCTTGATTGCCGCGAGCGTGTTTTTATCTAACATATACAGGCTCGGGTGCGGCCCACCCTTAACCAGCGGTGCGTGCAGGCAGATCACATCCTGCTGCAGGACACTGTGCAGTTCCGCCGCGTCCGGATTATCCGTCAGCCACGGGTCGTAAATTTTGCAGGGAATATCCAGGGCACGCAGTTTCCGCTGAAGTGAGCCGCCCACGTTGCCACACCCCACGATACCGAAACTGCGATCCCGCCAGTCCACATTGAGTGCCGCCAGCGCACAGAACACGTACTCGACCACCGAATTCGCATTGCAGCCCGGCGCGGCGCTCCAGGAGATCCCCTGCTGCTCCAGCCAGTGGATATCCAGGTGATCGGTACCGATGGTGCAGCTGCCCACAAAACGCACCGGTGTGTCTTCGAGCAGAGACCGGTTTACTTCGGTCACCGAGCGCACCAGCAAAATATCCGCCTGAGCCAGTTGTGCGCGATTCATGTTGCGACCGGGAACCCGGGTAATGGTACCCAGGTCAGCAAACCAGGTTTCGAGCCCGGGGATATTTTCGTCGGCAACGATATTCAAAGGGGGTGTTACACCGGAGTCGGTTGTCATGGGGTCGCGATACTCACTTCTGCGGAACTTTCCTGGGAATTTTTCTGGCCAATTTCCAGGGTGCGTCGAATTTTTCCGGCGAGTCCGCCGATACCGAATTCTTCCGCCAGGGCAATGGCCAGCTCGGGCTGTACCGGTTTGCGCACCAGCGCACTGGGAATGGCCGCGTCGCCGGTCTCACCTGCTAGCGGCACCGCATATTCAAGCTCAGCAAGACGGCGGGCCATGCGCATCTGTTCGGCATGGGTCGTGACCTTGGCAGCGATACCGGCGGCGCCACGGATTTTCAGGCCAGCTATCTCACCTGCTCCGGCAATCAGCGCTTCGATACTGTCAAATTCAGCCAGCAGGCGCGCGGCCGTCTTGGCGCCGATTCCGGGGACGCCCGGTATATCGTCGATGGCATCCCCCACCAGCGCCAGATAGTCGGCAATCTGCGCAGGACGCACACCAAACTTGTATTGTATTTCGGCGCGCCCGAGATACTGGTCCGCGGCAAAATCCCACAGGCTGGTAGCGCCGCGATCCAGTAACTGCCCCAGGTCTTTGTCCCGGGTGACGATCACCGGCGACAGACCACTGCGCACACAACGCGCGGTCAGAGTCGCAAGGATATCGTCGGCCTCGTAGCGATCACTGGCGTAACTCGCTATCCCCAGCGCCTCGGCCATCTCACGACAAGCGGCGAGCTGGTAGGCAAGGGGCTCATCAGGCAGTGCACGACTGCATTTGTAGTCCGGATAGATGTCGTTACGGAAACAGTTGCCGAGGGACTCGTCAAAAGCACAGGCAATATGCCCCGGCTGGCGGGCGAGCAGGTCCAGCAGGAAATTGCTGAAACCGTATACCGCTTCGGTACTGTAGCCGGAGCGGCTCTCCCAGTTGGGAGGCAGGGCAAAGTAGTAGCGGAAAATATAGACCGAGGCATCGACCAGGTAGACATCGCTCATCCCAGGTCCTCCAGACGGTAGCGTTCTGCACGCAGCGGATCGGGGGAGCCAAAGGCGCGGGCCAGCGCGCGCGCAAAGGTGATGGCGCGGTGGTTGATTGCAGGTTTCCCCACTCCCGGACACTCACAGTAACGCTGCACCTGCTGCCAGATATTGCGTTTGAAGGCCGGGCTGGGGCCGAGGCCGGCATCCAGGTTGTCCGCGCTCACCCGGAAGCGCAGACCGCAGGCGACGGAGAAAATCCACTCCAGCGCCTGGGGTTTTACCTCTACCCGTTCAAACTCCACCTGCTGGGCGGCGCTGCGGCCATCGGGAGCGTACCAGTAGCCATAATCCGGCTGACGGCGGCGCTCGGCTCCGGCCACACACCAGTGTGCGGCCTCGTGCAGGGCGCTGGCGGCATAGTCGCGGGTGAACTCGATCTGGTGAACGCTGCCCGGTGCGTCGTCTGCGGGGCGGTAATAAGGCTCTTCGTGCCCCCCGACAAGGCGCGTATTCAGTCCCTCGGCATCAGAAAAGCAGCGTTCGAAGACCGTGACTATACGTTCAGTCACCGAACTGCCTGAGTCGACGTGGACGCGAGCAAGATGGTACGGAACTTGCTCTTCTTGAAATGAGATCGGCGCTGTATCTGACACCACAGGCTCCTGCAACGGGGTTTGGCACCCGGAGGCGATACTCGCCGCCGGTGCCCGGCTGGCGCGGACTATAACAGCGGGCGCGGGGGGATCAAGACCAGCCCCGGCGCCGGCTGCGACAGGTTGTGGCCAGCGTTTGTGCTGATCTCACCCAACTCAACCAATAAGGAGGAACTTCCAGGCAAAGAACCCTATTCCGCTGGTTGTATTTCTGCGGATCAGAATATACCTTTGAACATAGGGATACCGGAAACCAGCTGCCGCTCAGCGCCATCGTCCCGAGAGCTGTGAGTGGTTGTTTTCGGTTGCGGTACCGGCTTCCCAGGGAGGCAAAAAGGCGCTCCCGGAGTCTGGATTCGGCGATTGGCCGCCCGGCCCTCGCTCGGCATCCCTACGCCGGTTGCACTTCATAAGTAGTACAAGACCTTCCCGCCCTACTACCGGCCCTGCAAGGAGGTGCTCCATGACCGACCACAGTACCAGCAACGTGGTTGACCTCTTCACCGGCAAGCCAATCGAAACTTCAGAGAATCTGCGGTTTATCCGTCTGTCTCCGGAGCTGGATGGCTTGGAAATGCTCTACTCCAACAATTCGAGTGGAACTGACCTCTACAGTCTGAAAATCCTATGCTGGGGCCTCCGTGCCAACGGTGAGATTGTCGGACTGGTTCCCTGGTTGAACTCAATTGTGGCCTGCCCGGATATCCAGGATCCCCTGGATGGACGGTTCGAAGGCTACTATGACCCGGGTATCGAGGAAATTTTCCACGAGGCCCCCATCCATAAAATCGTCGAGCTGGAGACTGCGGCGGAATATTTCGAGTACGAAAGCAATCAGGCGGATGAGGTTGTCCAGGAGATCCCCGACACCATTGGTACCCACGCGGTATTTATGGATGCTGGCAAGGAGAACCTGACCCTTACCGAAGTGGTGAGCTGGCGCCTTTTTGCCAGCGGTGAGATCCACGGCATGCTGATTGATCACAATAGTGTCGAGACCACACCGGTTCTTCCCGGGGACGATTGCCTGTACCCGGCACAGGAGTCGGAATGTTTCCGTTACTTCTTCCAACACCACATCGCCAACAAGATCAAATCTGAGGACCCGGAGGCCCTCGCTGCGATCGCGGCGCTTGTCACTTCGCCCTGAATATTTCCTTCAATATCACACACAACAAGGGCGACCAGTGGTCGCCCTTGTTACATTCCAGCCCGTGAAAATCACACACACTAATCAGGCATCCGCCTTGCGGATCCAGTACACAAACTCATCGTTCTCCTCCGCGTGCTTCACCAGTTCGTAACCGAGAAACTGACAGAATTTCGGTACATCCCGCTGGGTCGAGGGGTCTGTGGCAAACATCTGCAATACCTCTCCCGCAGCTACCTTGCGCACTGCAGCGTGGAGCATCATGACGGGCTCCGGGCACAGCAGGCCGCGGGCATCGAGCGTGTGGTGTGACTTCATAGTACCTTTCATGAGATTCTTAGTGTCGACATTGTCGGAGATTTGTCACGATTCGTCATCTTTAAAGTGGACCATGCGGCCACCGCAATGGCACCGGTAAGCGCTCGGTCCACCGCAGACGTCCACGGAAAGACTAAACTGCAGACACGGGTAGCACCCGCGATTGCGATCGAGTAGAAGCGAGAAAGCAGTAATGATTTACGTATTGATCGAAAGAGAAGTTGCTGAAGATCTGGAGACCACCTACGAAGAAGCCGCCCGCAGGCTCTTGACCAACGCCTACCAGACCACCGGATTTGTGGACGGCCACACCTATACCGAACTGGACAACCGTCGCCGCCGCTTCACCCTGTCCAAGTGGAAGTCCGTGCTGCACTGGCAGCAGTGGTACAACAGCGAAGAACGCCGCGATCAGATGGCGCAACTGGCCCCCATGCTCGCGCACGAAGAACGCATCACGATTCTCGAGCGCGCATAAACGCCGCTATCTGGTCAGCGGCGGTGCGCCAGTGTTGCTGCTGGCTGTAGCCGCTGGCCTTGCGCGGCTTGAAGTCGTGGTCGCCGTCCTCCAGCCAGTAAACCTGGATTGCCGACGACAGCCCGTACCCTGCCACCTCATCTGCATCCCCCAGTTTATCGCGCGTACCCTGCACAACGAGCGCGGGACAGGCGAGGGACAACAGATGTTCGGTGCGTAACTTTTCCGACTTGCCCGGTGGATGGAACGGGTACCCGAGACACACGACGCCGGCAACCTTTCCCTGCGCAAAGTTTTCCTCAGCGAGCATACTCGCCACCCGCCCGCCCATGGACTTGCCGCCGATAAACAGCGGAGCCTCAGGTAATTCCGCACGCACTCGGTCGATCTGTTCCTGAAACGACGCCAGCAATACGTCCATCTTGTTCGGCGGACGCCGCTTGCCGGACTCTCGCCGCTCCGCCATATACGGAAACTCGAAGCGCACCACACCTATGCCCTGCCCCGACAGCATAGTTGCCAGTGCCTGCATAAAGTCACTGTCCATCGGCGCACCGGCGCCGTGGGCGAACAGAAACCAGGCGACAGGCTCCTGCTCGGGGGTGTCGACAATCCAGTCCTGACCGGCCCCCATCAGACTTCGCCATCCGCGGGAATATCTTCCGAAAGAATCAGGTTGACCGATTCCTCGCCGGGCTCAAACCAGATCACCACCGTCTTGTTTTCGAGCTGACGGCGCAGGCTCGCCACCTTGTCCTCCAGGCTTACCTCGCGTTCACCATAATCAGTACCGTCGCGAGTAGCGTATTCTTCCAGCAGGTTTTGCAGGGCTTCCGGATCTATTTGGCGATGAGGGATGATCATGGGGACCTATAACAAGTAATTACGGGTTAAGCGTTAGTATAAAGAGCACAAACTCTTGAATCGAAAGTCGAGCACTGCGCATAAATTTTCAACCCCCGAAAAAAAATGCCCCGGGAATTCCGGGGCATTCTAACTTCGCTCGGGCGAAAATATCAGGACTTGGGTTTGCGGAACCGCAAGGTCATACGGTCGCTTTCGCCGATCGCCTTGTACTTTTCCCGATCTTCTTCACCGAGCGCCAGGGACGGCGGCAGGGTCCAGACACCCTTTGGGTGATCCGCAGTGTCTTTCGGGTTAGCGTTGACCTCACTGGTTTCCTCCAGCTCGAAGCCCGCATTCTTGGCGAGCTCAATGACGTAGGCCTGGGTCATATAACCGCTCTTCATCATATCCTCGCGACTGGTGCCCGGCTTCGCCCGGTGCTCTACCACCCCCAGCACACCGCCCGGCTTCAGCGCTTTGTAAAAAGTCTCGAACGCCGCCTGTTCTTTTTCCCCGCGCATCCAGTTGTGCACATTGCGGAAAGTCAGTACCGCATCCGCAGAACCTTCCGGCGCAATTTCGCTGTCACTGCCCGGTGCAAATTCGGTCAGTTTGATACCGCCGTAGGTATCTTTCTCTTCCTTCAGCCACTTTTCAAAGTTTTCCCGGGAGCGCTTGAAATAGCCCACCTCGGAGTCCTTGGGGAAATGCGCCGCATACAGGGTGCCCTCAGCCTTCAGCAGCGGGGACAGAATTTCGGTATACCAGCCACCGCCCGGCCAGATTTCCACCACGGTCATGTCCGGCTGCACCTGGAAAAATGCCAGGGTTTCCGCAGGGTGACGATACTGGTCACGCTCTGCGTAAGCTTCGGTGCGGTGCTCGTCCGCAACGGCATTTTTCAAAGGATCCGCCTGTACCGCGCCGGCAAAGGCCACAGTGCAGGCCATACCGGCCAGCCAATGGGTCAATTTCATGGGTTTCTCCTTATGAGAGACTGCTTAGAATTATGTTCTCCGACCATTGATTCAACACCGCGAGAATCGTCTTGTAAAGACAGCTCGACGGTATCTGGGTTCCACGTATCCCATTAACGAGAATTTTGCCCAGCGGGCACCACACTGGCTACAATTCAGCACACCCCGACCTATAACAGGTTCAGTAGCGTCAGTAAGGAAGCCCTCATGCAACAGCACCTCGTCATCTCCATTATCAGCGACGACAAGCCCGGTGTGGTGGAAATGCTCTCGTCCGCAGTAGCGGAAAATGGTGGCAACTGGGAAGACAGCCGCATGGCACATTTTGCCGGCAAGTTCGCCGGTATCCTGCGTCTCAGCGTGGCTGCAGAAGACAGTGCTCGCCTCAAGGACGCCCTGCAAAGCCTTGCCGGTAGCGACTTCAAGCTTCAGATCGAGGATGCGCTCGCGGTGGCTGCCGACGGCCGCCAGACCCTGCAACTCAAACTGGTAGGCAACGACCGCCCCGGGATCGTCAAGGAAATCTCCCGCGCCCTGGCCGCCCGCCGGATCAACGTGGAAACCCTGGATACCCGCTACGGCAGCACTCCCTGGAGTGGGGAGCCCCTGTTTACTGCCGAGTGCACCATCAGTGTCTCCGAAGATGTCAGTATCGACGGCCTGCACGACGAGCTGGATGAGATCGCCGACGAACTGGGAGTCGAGATCGACTGCGAAGAAACCTCCTCCGCGCTATAATCCCCGCCAATTTGCCGAGCCGAGAGGTTGGGCACGGACAGTTCAGAGGCGGTGCCGCTACCGGGTACCGCCTTGTGAGACACGCCGTGCACCCATCCATGGGGGCTCTTCAGCGAGGTCCCTCTCGCAGAAGGTCTCACAAGGCAGTACCCGGTATCGACACCTTCGCCCAAACCTATGCAGGCAAACCAATGTGTTCGCCTTCTATGGCTCAGTTACCACAACTATGTTCAAAATCGTGCTCTACCAGCCGGAAATTGCCCCCAACACCGGCAATATCATCCGCCTATGTGCCAATACCGGTGCCGAATTGCATCTGATTGAACCCCTCGGGTTCACCATGGATGACAAGCGCCTGCGCCGGGCGGGACTGGACTATGCGGAATACAGCCGCGTGGTACGTCACCGGGACTGGGATGCGTTTGTGGAAACGGAACAGCCCAAGCGGGTACTGGCACTTTCCACCAAGGGCAGTCGCAGGCACTCGGAGATTGAATTCCGCGCCGACGACGCCATCGTCTTTGGCCCCGAGACCCGCGGCCTGCCCGCGGAATTTCTCGCCCGGACGGGCCAGGAGCACACCCTGCGCATCCCCATGTGCGCCAATAGCCGCAGCATCAATCTTTCCAATGCTGCGGCCATCGTTATTTATGAAGCCTGGCGACAGCTTGGCTATGTCAACGCCCAAGGCTGAATCAACTCTCAATACGTTATGCGCGCACCTATCGGACTTTTCTACGGATCCAGCACCTGTTACACCGAAATGGCGGCGGAAAAAATCCGCGATCGTCTCGGAGAAGAATGGGTAGACCTGCACAATGTCGCCGACGACGATATCACCCAGATGCAGGAATACGATTTCCTGATCCTCGGCATCCCCACCTGGGACTACGGCGAACTGCAGGAGGACTGGGAAAACTGCTGGGACCAGCTGGCGCAACTGAACCTGAGCGGAAAAACCGTCGCCCTGTATGGCCTGGGTGACCAGGAAGGTTATCCCCAGTGGTATCAGGATGCCCTTGGCTACCTGCACGCGCAGATGGTCGCGGTTGGCGCCAAAGCGGTGGGCTACTGGTCCGCAGATGGTTACCAGTTCGAGGAATCCAAAGGCCTGACGCCAGATGGCAGCCAGTTTGTCGGCCTCGCCCTGGATGAAGAAAACGAATTTGACCGCAGTGACGAGCGCCTGGACCAATGGTGCGCACAGATCATGCGCGAGTTCGGGCTCCAGTGAGCCGCGCCCATGCCTGAACAGAACAGGTCATCGATTCATCACGCCGAGCTGGAGTGGCGCGAAAACGGCCAGCCAGTTTCCAGTGCGTTTGACGACATCTACTTTTCCACCGCCTCCGGCCTTGAGGAAACGCGCCACGTATTTCTCGGCGAAAACCGATTGCCAGAGCGCTGGGCCAGCCTGTCGCCCGGCGCCTGTTTTACCATCGGCGAAACCGGCTTTGGTACCGGACTCAACTTTCTCGCGGCCTGGCAACTGTGGCGGCAGTGCGCCCCGGAAAACGCCCGCCTGCATTTCATCAGCGTAGAAAAATTCCCACTGCACCCTCGCGACCTGGCCCGGGCCCTGGCGATGTGGCCGGAACTGGCCGAGCTGAGCCGCGAGCTGATCGCTCAGTACCCCTCCTACCTGGCACCCGGGGTGCATAGGCTGCGCTTTTCCGCCGGCGTTTACCTGACACTGGTGATCGATGAAGCCAGCCGCGGCTTCGAACAGTTGCAGCTCGACGATCCAGATAGGGACAGCCTGGTCGACGCGTGGTTTCTGGATGGATTCGCCCCGTCGAAAAATCCGGACATGTGGAGCGAAGACCTGTTTCAGGCAATGGCCAGGCTGAGCGCTGCAAATGCGACCTTCGCAACCTTTACCTGCGCGGGCATCGTCAAGCGCGGCCTGAAATCCGCGGGTTTTACCTTACAGAAAGTGCCCGGGTTTGGGCGCAAACGGGAAATGCTGCGGGGCGAATTCACCCCCTCGCCAGTAGCCCACCCGCACACACATCGTGTCACCCCGTGGCACCTGCCTCCCGTCACACACAAAACACCAGACACCGTTGCGATTGTCGGCGCGGGCATCGCCGGCGCCGCAGCCGCGCGTGCGCTGGCGGAACGGAACATCCGCGTTACCGTATTTGAACAGGGCGAGGCCCCGGGCAGCGGCGCCTCCGGCAATGACCAGGGCATCCTCTATGCGAAGCTCTCCCCCAAACCGGGACCTAACGGAGACTTCAACCTGCTTGCGCTGCAGTTTGCCCAGCGTTTTTACCCGGCGGCATGTCCGGAGGCGGTACACTTTGATGGACTGCTGCAACTGGCCCAGACGGAAAAAGAACAGCAACTACAACAACAGATAGTCGAGCAGCTCTCGCTGGATGGGGACGCCGCGCTTGCGCAACCGGTATCGGCCGCACAGGCCAGTGAACTGGCCGGCGTACCACTACAGGCGCCCGGGCTGTTTTTCCCCAGCGCGGGCTGGCTGCAACCAAGGCAGGTCTGTTCTGCATTGCTGCAACACCCCAATATTGAAACCCGCTTTAACACGCCGGTAAAAGACGCGCGCTATACCGCCGATCAATGGCAACTGGCAGTCGCGGGAAGCAGTGCAGCGGCTTCATTTGATGCGCTGATAATGTGCACCGCCAATTTCAATCGCCATTTCCCCCAGACCTCGCCCCTGCCCCTGCAGCCCATACGCGGCCAGGTGTCCTTTGCTCAAGCAACCGAGGAATCACGGAAGCTCAAATTGGCCCTGTGCGGCGAAGGCTATATCGCCCCCGCCGCGGCGCGCGATGGCAGCCCGCGCCACAGCTTCGGGGCCACTTTCAAACTGAAGCAGACCGATACAGAGCTTCGCGCAGAAGAACACCGGGAAAACCTGCACACACTGGCCTCCCTGCTCCCGGAGATCGCGCAGTCGTTCGAGGATCAGCCTCTCGAGGGGCGTGCCGCCCTGCGTGCGGCGACGCCGGACTATCTGCCCATGGCCGGCCCGGTCGCGGATTGGGATCAGCTGGAAGGCACCTATCAGGCGCTGCGCAAGAACCGTAAGCAACGGATTGACCGGCGCACGCCCTATCAGCCACACCTCTACGTACTCGCAGGGCTGGGCTCGCGGGGATTCACCTATGCGCCGCTGGCCGCGGAAGTACTTGCGGGATGGATTGCCGGAGAGGTGATGCCGGTTTCGGAAGAATTGGTGAAGGCGCTGCACCCAATGCGCTTTGCCATCCGCGCACTGGGCAAGAACCGGGCAATAATGGACTGATCCTGTCGAAGAACGGCTGAGGAATAAACCAGCCTTCAGCCCGGCCCGGCCAACAGCGGACCGCTGCCGGAACCACAGGCCACGATCGATTTCATCGCCGCTTCCACGGTCACATGGGGGAGGATCTCAACGCAATCCGGTGGCAGGTGGTAAACAAAGCCCGAGGTCGGTACCGGCGCGGTGGGTACGTACACCGTGTAATCTCCGTTGGCATGCTGGGAGGTAACAATCGCGGTTACCGAGAGCGGGTTGTCCTTTCCGTGAATGCGCGCACGGGCAACCGGTCCGGACAATACACCCTCACTGCCAGCGCCGCCGATAAACTGCAGCACCAGATCCTTGATCGTGGTGTAGCCCGGCGCCAGCTTGCCCAGCCAATAATCCAGATGCCGGTGCGCCCAGCGGCCAACACTGGTTTTCACCAGCAGACCAATCAGGAAACACAAGCCGAGGATCAGTGCTATCACCACAAGGCGCGCAAAGTTATCCTTGAATTGTGTATGTGCCTGCATCCACTGGGTCGCCGGCGCCACCATCTCGCTGATCTGGCCAAACAGCCACTGAAACAGCAAGAAAAAAATGACGATGGGCAACACCACTGCCAGGCCACCGAGTAGTGTCAGAGTGACAAAGGCTTTTATTCTGGTCATAAATTACTGCACTGATCTTATTCGCGTTGAACAGGGATACCGCTAACCCGCCATGAAAACTGCCATCACTACCTTCCTGTCCCTACTGCTGGCTTGCAGTACTGCCTGTGCCACAGTCCCCGTGGAGTACGAGCTGTTGGACAGCAAGGCCCGGCCCGCCGACCACTTTACCCAAGGGCTCTATTTTGACGGCGAACGCTGGCTGGAAAGCAGCGGACTCTACGGCCGCTCCTGGCTCGCGGAGTATACCGACCCCGGGGGCAATCCCGTAAGGCGCAAATGGCTGGCGGGCGACCGCTTTGCGGAAGGGCTCGCAGTTCTGGGGGACAAACTGTATCTGCTCACCTATCGCGCGGGCGAGGTCCAGATCTACCACCGCAAAGCATTCTCCCTGGAAAAGGTGTTGAGCTACCGGGGAGAAGGCTGGGGACTCACCAGTGACGGGCAGCAGCTGATCATGAGCAACGGCAGCGACACGCTGACCTTTCGCGACCCGGACACCTTCGCCGTCACCCGACAGCTGACCGTCACAGGTGGTGGCGAGCAATGGTCGCGCCTGAACGAACTGGAATATGTGCACGGACTCATCTGGGCCAATATCTGGCAGGATCCGAGGATCATCGCCATCGACCCGGAGAGTGGCGCGGTGAAGGGGGTACTGGACCTGGAAAAGTTGCGCAGAGACAGCCTGCAGGGGCGCCGGCATGTGGATGCGGTGGCCAATGGCATCGCCTGGGATGAGGCGCGCAATGGACTCTGGGTTACCGGGAAGCTCTGGCCGAAACTCTACCTGATCCGCCCCGAGGGGTTGGGGTTTTAGCGCCCCGCCCCACTGTGATTCACACTAGTTCCGATAGTAATCGATCACTGTGAGAAAACCGCCGCTGCGAATGGACTCCAGGGCACGCCCTCGGACCTGCAACAGATAGCCCCGGTGCTGGCGCTCTACCGTTACCCCGTCCATGCCCTCCACACCATCGAACAGCATGGCATTGTCACCGCCAGTACCACGCCACTGGATACCCTCGATATTGCGCATACCCGGTAACTCGATGGTCACTGCCTGTAAATCGACGGGCAACTCCCGCATTTCCATACGCGCGATGCCGCTGGAAGTGGCGAGGGAATAATTGAGCTGGTTGGCAGGCGCCGGCTTCCACCCCAGGTGGGTGTCCGCTACGGCGGACTGGGCGAGATTGCGGGGATTGATGGGTTCCGGCGCTTGGGAAGTGCAGCCCGCAAGCAAGAGCAATACACCGGATAGCAGCGTATTGAAGATCAGCACAGACTTCATTGTCTTTACGCACATAGCTTTATCCCTGTCTATGTCTGCGGTGGTGGGATTATAGATCATCGTCACGACTTTATAACGAATCATACGCCAAGAATTGGACAGCAGATTGCCCGTACCAGTTCGCCGCTGGCGAGCCTCGGGGGGTATACTGCCGCCCATGACAGACACAACCGCATCCCCGGTCGCCAATACCCGAGACGACCGCAGACCCCACTACATACTCGAACACACCTTCGGCTACACCGGATTTCGCGGTGACCAGCAAACCATTATCGACACGCTGGTGAATGGCGGGGATGCGCTGGTTTTGATGCCCACCGGCGGCGGCAAATCCCTGTGTTACCAGATACCCGCCCTGGCGCGCCCGGGATGCGGAATCGTGATATCCCCTCTCATTGCCCTGATGCAGGACCAGGTGGAAGCCCTGCGCGCCGCAGGGGTATCTGCGGCCTTCCTGAACTCATCACTGGACTTCCGGGAAGCCCAGGACATTGAAGACCAGCTGATGCGCGGCGATCTGGAGCTTCTTTACCTCGCCCCGGAACGGCTGCTGCAACCCCGCACACTGGATCTGCTGGAACGGGCCGAGATCGCCCTGTTCGCCATCGACGAGGCCCACTGTGTCAGCCAGTGGGGGCACGACTTCCGCGCCGATTACCTGCAACTCTCCTGCCTGCACCAGCGCTTTCCGCAGGTGCCGCGGGTGGCACTGACAGCGACCGCGGACCAGCGCACGCGCCGTGAAATCGCCCAGCGTCTGGACCTGGCCGAAGCCCGACACTTTGTGAGCAGCTTCGACCGCCCGAATATCCAGTACCGAATTGCCCCCAAGAACAACCCCAAGCGACAACTGCTGCAGTTCCTGACTTCGGAACAGCAGGGCAATGCCGGGGTGATTTACTGTCTTTCCCGCAACAAGGTGGAATCCACCGCGCAGTGGCTGCAGCAGCAGGGTTTCAACGCCCTGCCCTATCACGCAGGGCTTTCCGCCAACATGCGCGCAGAGCACCAGCGTCGATTCCTGCGTGAAGAGGGCGTCCTTGTGGTTGCCACCATTGCCTTTGGCATGGGAATCGACAAGCCCGATGTACGCTTCGTGGCCCACCTGGACCTCCCGAAAAGTATCGAGGCCTATTACCAGGAGACCGGTCGAGCCGGGCGTGACGGTGAACCTGCAACGGCCCTATTGCTCTACGGCCTGGAAGATGTGGTCAAGCTCAGTCAGATGGCCGCCACCTCCGAAGGCAGCGAGGAGCACAAACGCCAGGAGCGGCAGCGGCTGGACGCCATGCTCGGCCTGTGTGAGATCACCAGCTGTCGTCGCAAGGCACTGCTGCGCTACTTCAATGAAGAACTCACCGCGGACTGCGGCAACTGCGATACCTGCCTCGAGCCTCCCGCCACCTGGGACGCCAGCGATGCCGCACGCAAACTGATGTCGTGCATCTACCGCACTGGCCAGCGCTTTGGCGCCGCCCATGTGATCGATGTACTGCGCGGCGCAGACACGGAAAAGATTCGCCAGTTTCAACATTCTCAATTGTCGACCTACGGTATCGGCGCGGACCTCAGTGGCAATGAATGGCGCGCAGTCACCCGACAGCTGGTGGTACGCGGCTATCTACAGGTGAACCCCGAAGCATTCAATGCGCTGCAGCTCACCGAACAGTGCCGGCCAGTGCTGCGCGGCGAGGAAAACCTGCAGCTGCGCACACTGCCCAAGACGCCGGCAAAAACGGCCAAAGGCGCGGTGGACTCCCGTTCCCGCGCCCCGGTGGAAATCGCCGACGAGGATATCCCCCTGTGGGATGCACTGCGCGCCCTGCGCAAATCCCTCGCCGAAGAGCGCGGTGTGCCGCCCTATGTCGTGTTTCACGATGCAACCCTGCGGGAAATGCTGTCCGCACGACCGCGCAACGAAGCCGAGATGCTGGCAATATCCGGCATTGGCGACAGCAAACTGGCGCGTTTTGGCGAGCCGTTTCTCGCGCTGCTGCAGGAATTCGAGGGTGATTCCGCCGCGCAAACAAGCGGTTAATATATTTAACAACAAACCAATAGAAACTCGAATACCCAGTCATATCGAACAAAATATAGACAATAAGGTCGCTAAAACCCAAGTAACCGAAGCTTAACTCAACTATTGTAAAGTTTATTGATCACCCCTAAACTCACTTCATCTCATTTGATCCGCAACAACTAATCCACAATAAACACCGTTGAAGTCACGAGGTGAACCATGGCTGATCTAGACAGCCTCGCCGGCCTGAGCCCCGAAGAGCTCGAAGCCCACTGGATGCCATTTACCGGCAACCGCCATTTCAAATCCGACCCGCGCCTGTTTGTAGCCGCGGAGGGTATGCATTACACGACCGCCGACGGTCGTTCGGTGCTGGATGCCTTCTCCGGCCTCTGGTGTAGCAACCTGGGACACGGCCGCCGGGAAATTGCCGACGCCGTTGCCGGCCAGCTCACCAGCCTGGACTACTCCCCCGCGTTCCAGTTCGGCCACCCCACCGCCTTCAAACTGGCGAAGCGGCTGGCGGATATGGCCCCGGGCGACCTGAATCGGGTATTTTTCTGCAACTCCGGCTCTGAAGCTGCCGACACCGCGCTCAAGATCGCCCGCGCCTACTGGCGAGCCAAGGGTCGCCCGGAGAAAATCCGCCTGGTAGGCCGCGCGCAGGGATACCACGGGGTCAACTTCGGCGGTATCTCCGTGGGCGGCATGGTCGGCAACCGCAAGACCTTTGGCCCGGCACTGGATGTAGACCACCTGCCGCATACCCTGCTGCCGGAAAACACCTTTTCCCGCGGCCTGCCGGAAAACGGTGGCGAGCTCATGGCCAATCGCCTGCTGGATATCATCAATCTGCAGGGCGCGGAAAATATTGCCGCGGTCATGGTTGAGCCTTTCGCCGGTTCCGCTGGTGTGATTCTCCCGCCCAAGGGCTATCTGAAAAAGCTACGCGAACTCTGTTCCGCGCACGATATCCTGCTGATTTTTGACGAAGTTATTACCGGCTTCGGCCGCACCGGCTCCGCATTTGCCGCGCAGGAATTCGACGTACAGCCGGATATCATTACCACCGCGAAAGGCATCACCAACGGTGCCATTCCCATGGGCGCGGTATTCGCCAGCGACGCCATCTACGACACCTTTATGCAGGGCCCGGAACACATTCCGGAACTGGCACACGGCTATACCTATTCTGCACATCCGGTAGCCTGTGCCGCGGCCATGGCGACACTGGATATTTATGAAAGTGAAAAGCTATTCGACCGCGTCAAAGAAATGGCGCCCTACTTTGAAGAAGCGCTGCACAGCCTGAACAGCGCATCCCACGTTGTGGATATCCGCAACTACGGACTTGCCGGCGCTATTCAGTTGCAACCCCGCGAAGGTGAACCGGGCAAGCGCGCTATGGAAGTGGTTCTGGAAGCTTACCGCCGCGGTATCTTGCTGCGCTGGACCGGCGACACCATCGCCGTTGCACCGCCCTTTATTATCGAGCGCAATCAGATCACCGAGATCGCCGAGACCCTGCGGGATATTCTTCAGGAAATCCAGTAAGCGCAATAGCAGAGCAGCGGCAACGCCGCTGCCGAGAATTGAATTCGAATTGGGAGCAATCCCTCGGGAGAGAAATCATGAATACCGTCGGCCATATGATCAACGGCGAAATGCAAACAGGCGACGACCGCTACCAGGACATCGTTAATCCATCTACCAACGAAGTAGAAGGACGAGTTGCGCTGGCCAGCAAGGCCACCGTCGAAGAGGCGATCGCTGTCGCCCAGGCAGCGTACCCGGAGTGGCGCAACACGCCGCCGATCAAACGCGCGCGCATCATGTTCCGTTTCAAAGACCTGCTGGAGCAGAACGCGGACAAAATCTGCGAGCTGATTACCCGCGAACACGGCAAGGTACTGAATGATGCCCTGGGTGAACTCCAGCGCGGTATTGAGAACGTCGAGTACGCCTGTGGCGTACCGGAATTGCTGAAAGGTGAACACAGCAAGAACGTTGGCCCGGCCATCGATTCCTGGAGTGAGTTCCAGCCGCTGGGCGTCTGCGCCGGTATCACGCCGTTCAATTTCCCGGCCATGGTACCCCTGTGGATGTGGCCGATGGCGGTTGCCTGCGGCAACACCTTTATCCTCAAGCCTTCCGAGCGCGACCCGAGCTCCGCCCTGCTGATTGCTCAGCTGGCACTGGAAGCGGGCCTGCCCGCTGGCGTTCTGAACGTGGTCAACGGCGATAAGGAAGCGGTCGACACCCTGTTGAGCGACAAGCGTGTGCACGCAGTCAGCTTTGTGGGCTCCACCCCCATCGCCAAATACGTTTACGAAACTGGCTGTAGCAACGGCAAGCGGGTACAGGCGTTTGGCGGTGCCAAGAACCACGCCATCGTGATGCCGGATGCGGATCTCGACAACGCCGTCAGTGCCCTAATGGGTGCAGCCTACGGTTCCTGCGGTGAGCGCTGCATGGCAATCTCCGTGGCGGTTGCGGTGGGCGATGCCACCGCCGACGCGCTGATCGAAAAGCTGAAGGCACAGATCGCGAATCTCAAGGTTGGCGACGGCATGGACAACAACAACGACATGGGCCCGGTAGTGACCCGTGTACAGCTTGAAAAGATCGAAGGCTATATCGCCAAGGGCGTCGAGGAAGGCGCGGAACTGGTGGTAGATGGCCGCGGCCTGAAAGTACCCGGCTTTGAAAACGGCAACTACCTCGGCGCCAGCCTGTTTGACCGGGTGAAGGAAGGCATGGTCATTCACCAGGACGAAATTTTTGGTCCGGTGCTGTGCGTCATGCGTGTCGATACCATGCAGGAAGCCATGGATATCATCAATGCCCACGAGTACGGCAACGGCACCTGCATTTTCACCCGCGACGGTGAAGCAGCACGCTACTTTGCCGACAATATTCTGGTGGGCATGGTAGGCGTCAACGTGCCGCTGCCGGTACCGGTGGCCTATCACAGCTTCGGCGGCTGGAAGCAGTCCCTGTTTGGCGACCTGCACGCATACGGCCCGGATGCGGTGCGTTTCTACAGCAAGCGCAAGACCATTACCCAGCGCTGGCCCGCCAGCGGTGTGCGCGAGGGTGCCCAGTTCACCTTCCCGAGCAACGGCTAAGCACGCCGATCTAGCCTGATCGAAAAGCCGGTGTCCGCGTTACCGCGGGCACCGGCTTTTTTATTGCCGGTCACCTTCCCGCTTTCGCTCGCTCCTCCCATCTCTCCTCCCATCTCTCCTCCCATCTCTCCTCACCTTTGACCTCCGATAACCTGCCGGGAGTTCGGAACAGATTGTTAAAATCCGGGGCTACTGATCAATTGGGCCGCCAATTCATGAAAAAGACCATCCTGACCTTGCTCGCGGGCTTCGCCGGCCTGCTCCTTCTGCTGGCCCTGCTGGCACCGAGCCTGCTCGGTTTTTCCATCACCCAGCTGGGCAGCGCGGTCAGGGTGGCCACCGGTATGGGGGCAAAGCTCGCCTGCTCCGGGTACTTTGTTTCCGGCTTCAGCGAGGCGCGCAACCTCGATGATCTCGCCTCCTACTCCCCGGCAAATCAGTTTCTGGACCTGCACTATGACAACCAGGGCAAGCGCGTGACGGCCACACTGTTTGGATTGGGCGAGACTACCGCCACCTTCCGCCCCGGACTCGGCTGTACACTGGATGTCGGCGATACCCGCGCACTCGACCAGGTAGTAGCAGCGCCGCTTGCCAGCACAGCCGGGGACTGGCCGACCGGGGAAAACCCTGCCCATATCAACCCGGCTCTACAGCGCACCCTCGACAGCATCCTCGCGGAAGACAATCGGGCAGGCCTCAATACCCGCGCACTGCTGGTTGTGCAAAGTGGACAGCTGGTGGCCGAGTCCTACGGTGCGCAGGTAACCCCGCAAACACCCCTGCTCGGCTGGTCCATGGGCAAAAGCCTCACGGCAATGATGTTGGGCCGCTTACACGCACTGCAGCCGGAACTGGAAGTAACGTCGCCGCTGTTTCCCCAGTGGCGCGACGAACGCCAGCAGGTGAGCCTGGAGAACCTGCTGCAGATGTCATCGGGGCTGGATTTTGACGAAACCTATGCACCGGGTAGCGACGCCACCCGTATGCTGTTCAATGCACACAGCGCCTCGGAAATTGCATTGCAGAGCCAGCTCGCGCATTCCCCCGGCACCCATTTTTCCTATTCCTCGGGCACCACCAACCTGCTGGCTCGCTGGATCTATGAACAGCTCGGAGGGAACCCGCAGTCCAATGTGGACTTTTTCCGCCAGCAAATCCTGGCCCCGCTGGGAATGCAACACACCACATTTGAGGTAGATGCCAGCGGTGTATTTGTGGGCAGCTCCTACATTTACGCCTCGGCGCGCGACTGGGCCCGGCTGGGTCTACTGATGCTGCAGGATGGAAAGTGGAACAGCGAGCAGCTGCTCCCGGAGGGATGGGTAACCGCTGCTAGCAGCCCTAACGGCAGCAGTAACGATTCTGGCTATGGCTACCAGTTCTGGCTGAATGATGCAGGGGAATCCCTGCGCTATCCCGAACTACCGCAAGACAGCTACTTTATGCTGGGCAACCGCAAGCAGGCGGTAATGATCTCGCCTTCGACCGATACGGTGATTGTCCGCCTTGGCTGGAGCTCGGGAGACTACCCCACCGGCAGAAATTTCGCACAGCTCCTGCCCTGAGAAACATTGGCATCTCTGTTACAGCTAGCAGGAAAGCAATTAGATGGTCTCGTGGCGGCGCCGCCACCGGACCATCTAGTCCTGCCCGTGCGATGCCAGAGTCATTCCCTCATAACTAACGCGGCAACTGCTGCTCTACGGCGTGCGCCGCCTGCTCGGAAATCCCCAGCTTTTCAGCCAGAGTTTCCAGATACTGTTTCTCCTGAGCATTGTCCGGGTTGATGGTCATCGCCGAGACCAGATAAAGGTTGAACGCCGTGGCCGGATCGTGCGCAGCAGATACCACATCATCCATACTCACCGGCTGGGCAAGAAACTGTCGAAAAGCGTCCAGGGCTGACGCCTCCAGCTGGCCATCCAGGGCCTGCAAGATATTGCGTTGTTCGGCCTCGTCGATCCGGCCATCCGCCTGGGCGGCAGCAATCATGGCCTTCAGCATGGCATCGGCCTGTTCTTGACCATCACCGGCATCCGATCCGCCCTCGTCGGCGGTATTCACAAACCCGAACAGCCCACCCTTGCCGCGGGGCGATGCATTCTGCCAGTTACCCGGCGCGCTCTGGGGGCCCTGAGGCCCCTGCTGGCCAAACTTGCCACCGGCGCGACCAAAGATCTGCCCGAGTACGTCCCCGAGCCCACCGTCCATTCCAGCGCCAGAGCCACGCCCCATTCCACCACCGGGCACTGCGCCACCTGACTGCTGCATTTGCGCGAAGATCCTGCGCGCAATCTCCATCAAAACCGCTGCGCCGCCGGCACCGGCGCCGGCGGGAACCGCGCCGCCAAAGATATCCCCACCCGGCCCCTGCCCACCTCCGGCGCCATTACCGGGATTCCACCCGCCCGGCTGCCCGGCGCGAGCGAGAATGTCGTCCAGGTTGGGGCCGCCAGCGCCGCCGGTCTGCTCTGGCGGCGGCACTTTGCTGAAATCAGGGCGATGGAAGTCCGGTGGCGGTGTGCCGGGCGCCGGGGCGGACTGCTGGCGAATCTTCTTGTTCAACATCGACATACCCGCGCCAATCAGCGCCCCCAGGAGCAGTTTCTTGTTCATAACGCCACGGCCTCTGCCAGTATCAAAATCAGCCCAAACTTTAGGGTCCGGTATCTGGCGCCACCAGCGCGCACAGTAAGAATCAAACCTGCAAGCCCGCGGTAATGTCGCTACAATCGGCCCCGATTCGCCCCGCCGGTGGCGAATTGAACATCTAGAAGACTGCTATCTGAGATTAAGGACCCCCATGATTCTTGCCCTGCTCGCAATACTTGCCGGATTTGTGCTGCTGATGTGGAGCGCTGACCGCTTCGTCGATGGCGCCGCCGCCACTGCCAAACATGCGGGGATGCCATCACTGCTGATCGGTATCGTGATTGTGGGCTTCGGTACCTCGGCGCCGGAAATGGTGGTATCTGCCCTGGCGGCACTGGACGGCAGCCCCGGCCTGGCACTGGGTAATGCCTATGGTTCCAATATCGCCAACACCGGACTTATCCTCGGCGCGACCGCGATGGTGATTCCGCTTTCCGTCAACAGTAAGATCATCCGCAAAGAGCTGCCCCTGCTGCTGGTAATCACCTGTATCACCGCAGCATTCTTCTGGAACGGAGGCCTCAGCCGCACCGAATCAGTGATATTACTGGCAGGCTTTTTCAGCCTGATCGGCTGGTCAGTCTTTTCTGCACTGAGAGGCAAAGGGGATGCCATCGAAGGCGAATATGACTCCGAACTGGCAGAGCACGATATGCCACTGGGCAAGGCGCTGTTCTGGGTCGTGGCGGGCCTGATACTGCTGATCGTGAGTTCGCGCATGCTGGTTTGGGGCGCAGTCACCATCGCCCAGCAGCTGGGTGTCAGTGACCTGATCATCGGCCTCACCATTGTGGCACTGGGTACTTCCCTGCCTGAACTTGCGGCCACCGTCGCCGCAGCACGCAAGGGCGAGCACGATATCGCCATCGGCAACGTGGTTGGCTCTAATATGTTCAACCTGCTGGCAGTTGTAGGTATCGCCGGCGCCATCGCGCCCATGCCCATCGTGCCGCCTGAACTGATCACCCGCGATTGGCCGATGGTAATGGGCCTGACCATTGCGCTGTTTATTTTCGGCTACGGCTTCCGTGGCAGGCAGGGTCGGATCAATCGCTTTGAAGGGGCCGCGCTGCTACTGGCTTACGTGGTTTACACCGGCTACCTGATTTATCAGATCACCAGCAAGGCGCTTTGATCGCGGGGCCAGAATTAGCGTCGCTCCAGACGACGAATTCGCGCACGGAGCTGCTCGATCTCCTCAAGCAGCTCCAGTGCCAGCGCAGCACCGGCGTGATTTACGCCGAGATCACGCTCCAGTCTGACCACCCGCCTCACCTTCCTGACGCAGACGCCACTGAACGTTAACGCACCCTCTATAGCCTGCGGCTCAATGACCCCCTCGTCCATTAGTGCCATCACCTGTTCTGCGGACAACGCACACGCGATACACAGTTCACGCAGCGTCAGTTGACTGCCCTCATCCAGAACTACCGCTACCGCCTCTGCCTGTTCATGCTCTGGTGTCATACCATCCCTCTCCTGAAACTTGTCCGGCACTTAAAACCGCTCACACGCCCGCACGCGGATCAAACTTGAAAGCATCGCGAAATGCGCCATAGGCGGCTTTTTCTGCCTCGGTATTTGCCGACGGAGTGACCACATCCAGCACCACATACAGGTCACCGGGCTCTTTTGCCGGTAGCCCCCGCCCTTTCAAGCGCAACTTGCTACCGCTTTTGCTATTGGGCGGCAATGTGAGATTGACCGGGCCATCCGGGGTCTCCACTTTCACCTTGCTACCCAAAGCAGCCTCCCACGGGGCCACCGGCAACTCCAGATACACCGTCTTGCCTTCGGCGCTGAATCGCGAATGCGGATTGAAGATAATTTCCAGATAGAGGTCGCCGGGTTTACCGCTGCCTATTCCCGGCTCCCCCTGTCCGGCCAGACGAATCTGCTGCCCTTCGGTCACGCCCTTGGGAATCGTGATATTGAGCTTGCGCTCTTTGATCACCGGACGCCCATCGGCGCCCAACACCGAGTGCTTCAAAGTGATCTGGCGCTTGCTGCCCCGATAGCTGTCTTCTATATCGATCGCGATACGCGCATAGGTATTCTCGCCCTGGGCGTGAAACTGCTGCCCTCCTCGACGAAATCCGCCGTGTGTGAAACCACCGCGTCCAAAAAGGCTCTCGAAGAAATCACTGAAGGCTTCCGGATCCGCCTCGGTATAGCCACCACCGTGAAACTCAAAGCCCTGGTCCCAATCGGGCGGCGGCCGGAAGTCCTGGCCGCTGTCCCAGTTTTTCCCCAGCTGGTCGTAGGCGGCACGTTTTTCCGGGTCTTTCAGTACTTCGTAAGCTTCGCTGACTTCCTTGAAACGATCTTCCGCATCGCCTTCCTTGCTCACATCCGGATGGTATTTGCGCGCCAGTTTTCGATACGCCCTTTTGATTTCATCCTGTGCGGCCTCACGCTCGACGCCGAGGATCTGGTAATAGTCACGATACTCCATACGCAACCCGCCCCGTTCTGTTCAGATTTTCCAAGTTATTAAGCTAGCCCAAAGTCAGCGCAATAAAAAAGGCACCCGAAGGTGCCTTTTTCCGTTCATCCCTGAACGTTACCCTTGCGTCACCAGAAGGTGATCAGAAAGAGTAGCCTACACCCAGGTTGAATACCCATGGGCTGTAGTCAACTTTTTCTTTAACGGAAGCTCTGGGGTTTCCTGGCAGCGAGGTATCGTTAAAGTAAATGGTCTGGTCGGTGTCGGCATCGATGTAAAGCACCGCTGCGTTGACCAGGAATGCACTTTCACGACCGAAGCGGAAATCCACACCCAACTGGCTGGTAAAGCCCCAGGAATGCCCCAGGCCCAGATCCACATTGCGGATATCCAACCCGAGAGCCGGGTCGTTAATCCGATCGCGGAGCTTGCGGCTCAGGCCTTCATTGCTGAAATCGGTATAGTTCACACCGATACCAACATAGGGCTGTCCCAGGCAATCGCGGCTAAGCGGATACCAGTTCAGATAGGCATTGGAGTAAGCCGCATCGAAACGGCCCGCGCGATAGCGGTCGGTGGTGTAAGTCACGTTTCCGTCGCGAATGTCCTTGATGCCCAACTTGTGCTTGGTGCTGCCGATATGCATCAGCTCCATTCCCCAGTGCTCTACCGGCAACCAGGCGCCGGAGATATTCCAGGTAGTATCTGCATCAACATTAAAACCGGCACCGTAGTAATTATCGCTCAGGCGGAATTGACGCTTATCGTCATCTGGATCTATCCAGCTGGCACCGGCGCGAATAATAAAGTCACCATCACTCCACATATCAGCGGCAGCTTGTTGTGCACTAATCAGAGCGGCTACAGCGATTGCAAGCGGTGTCAGAACGCGTGTCTTTTTCATTGAGAACTCCATCGTATTCGGCAAATTAAACAGCAATCAACCCAATCACTTGTCAGTCTAGACACGCAAACAACGGCTTGTAGAAAAAACAACCAAAAAAAAACTTCAACTGTGGAACTTTTGCACAATCTTGTCGCCACACACTTCCATTTAAAATATTCACGTGCCAGACACAAAAATCCTCACCATAAAAAACGGCGGCTTAAATGGTGATTCATGCGCCATATGCGCAATTTTTACCGCCAAACATATCCACAGAAAATCATTTCAATGCCAACCCTGTGGAAAACTCGGTGTCAGGCAAATCGGAATAGGAAAATTTCCGTCAACCTTTAAGGCGACATTCAGGTCAGAAAAAAAGCGGAACCGCAGAAAGCGTAAAGAAATGTTGGGATGGCGCTCTGGCGCACAGAGCAACCATCCCTGAGAAAAACTTACCAGTAAAGTGAAGACGGGAGACGCGGAGAAGACAGAAGTCTGGAGAACTTTTCCCAGCGGTCATCGCTCGTATTCGCGTCCTGCTCAACATACTCCTGCACCAGTGCCTTGCCCCAGTTGTAATTGATGACGTAGGCACCGTAGGTATCCACAAAGCTGACACGCTGTGCGGCTTTTTCCGGACTCATGGCAGTGTACTTCTGGAAGCGCTCAACCGCTTCATCGCGATCAATCTTGCCGTTGATATATTCCCGCGCGACGATGTTCTCTGCGAACTTAAGCTGGGCCTTCAATGCCAGGACACGGTGATACTTCTCCGCGGTTTCCGGTTTCAGGCCAGCAAGGGGATAAAGCGTTTCCTGTTCAAAGCGGGTTTTCTGTTCTCCCGGAAAGGCGAGCTCGATACCGTAATTCGCACTGCCTTCGGCAATCAGTGATTGCGGGCTGAAAAGCGGATAGACACTGTACTCCTGCCACCCCAGGTCCTTGACCAGTTTCTGCTCCAGCAGCGCATTGTAGGTATGGTGCCCCGGATAACCCTCGTGGCAGCCGAGATCTACAGCGCGGTCGATATAGATCGGCAGCTCGCTATTGATCTGGATCAGACTGTGCGCGTTGCCCTGATACCAGTTGTAGCCACTCCAGGGCTTGCCCTGTACATACTCCAGTTTAAAACTTTCGTTATCGGGTAATTTGATATGCGCCGCGGTGCGCTTCTTGCACTCGGCAATAGCGGCGTCAAACACCACCTCCAGCTTGTCTTCTGGAATCTGATACTTCTGCTGAAACTGCTGTACGCGGATATGCAGGGGATCACTGCCCGGAAGCTCCTTTTCGAGCTGCGCCAGTACCGGCTCAAACTCGGCGTAGGTCTGTATGGGTGGTTCTGTATCGTAAAGCGCTTTTGCCTCCCGCTGGAAATCACGAAAGCCCGCATCTGCAATATGGTGCGCGTGGGCGACAACCGCGGTGAGCTGGGTTTTCAGGTAGTGCTTACGCAGGGTCTGCAGGTCGCCGCCTGGCTCGATCTCCGGCGGCAGCTTGGCCAGTAACATTTCCGCTCGGCTGGCGAGTTCCGCCGGGGAGGCATCGTCGGCCTCGGCTTCCGCTTTTAGCGCTTCAGGGCCGTAGTAGGCGTCCACGTAGCTCTTGTCGTGATTGCCCAGTGTCAGCACCAGCCGTACATAATCCTCTGCCAGCTGATCCAGCTCCGGGTCTTTGTCCGATTGCTGGCCTTTGGCTTCGTCCAGAGGGCGCGGCTCCACTACGGACGATTCGTCCTCCGCTGTTGAAGTTGATTTCTTTTCGCAGCCCGCGAGCGCGCATAGAAAGAGAGGAAGAATCACGATGGCGTTTATTTTTCTCACAAAAGCCCCTTGGGTAGTGTGGTTTGAACTTCGGCTAACGATACACGCCGGCCGGCAACGGACACCAGCCGACCATATAAAGGAAAGGAACATGCTACCAGCGTCACGGAACCACACCGACCTCCGGCGACAGCTTGGCAAGCGCTTCTTTTACCCACTCCAGAAATAATTGCACTTTGCGCGTGCGGTGCATATCCCGATGGGTTACCAGCCACAGCTTTGTCTGCCACTCCGGGGGCGGGTCAATCAACCGCTCAAGCCCCGGCCGCACTTCAGCACACCAGCTCTGCAGTGCGGCAATCCCGACACCGCAACGCGCGGCGTCTTCAAAACCGGAAAATTCGTTACAGCGAAATACAATCTGCTCTTCCGGCACCTCGCGGGTGATCCAATCGAGACTGGGTATAAAGTCATACGCCTCGATGGGCGCAATAAAGCGGTGTCCGTCGAGTTGATCCCGCCCCGTAAATGGACCGCACTCGTCCAGATAGGACTGGGATGCGTAGAGTGTATTCTGCAGCGAGGCGCCCGGCTGCACGACATAATCAGGCTCCGTCGGTCTCGCCCCCGGGCGAATACCGATATGCGCCTCTCCATGTTCCAGGCGCAGGTGCCTGCGATCTGCCACCAGCTGCAATCGAACCTGAGGATTCTGCGCCTGAAATCCGCGGATGATCGGCATCAGTAGCGGAATAAGGGTATTGACGGTAGTGATGACCAGAGTGCCGTGGAGTGCCTCGTCCACCCCCTGCATTTTTCCCACCATCAGATCCAGCTGATCCTGCATATTCTCCGCAGCATTCATCAGCATCTGCCCCGCTTCCGTTGGCACATAACCGCGGGGATGGCGAATAAACAGGCGGGTATCAAGCGCTTTTTCCAGCGTGTCTATGCGTCGCAGTACCGTGGAATGTGACACATTCAGCTCCAGCGCAGCGCCGGACAGGGTCCCGGCCCGGGCCACCGCCAGTGCGTAGTGCAAGTTATTCCAGTCCTTTACCGAATTCCGCGCCATTGTCCTCTTCCCTGTACCGGGTCTCGCCTCCCTGGGCGAAGCGTCCAACTTCTGTGCATATATGCACAGAAGCATTGCAGAATCTCTATTTTTGTTCCAGCCACTATTCGACACAATGACAGCCATTCAACCCTACCGATGCCCCGAACCTGGAGGCCGCGGTCCAAAACCCGAATCACCGATAGGATGTGCCCCATGAGCAACAACCAGAAACCCCGCCTGCTGGCCCTCGCTGGCAGCCTGCGCCAGGATTCCTACAATCGCCAGCTGGCTGCAGCCGCGGCACAGATGGCCCGTGACGCCGGTGCTGAAGTGATCGAGGTGAACCTGCGCGACTATCCCCTGCCCCTGTTTGACGAAGATATCGAGGCGGCAGGAGTCCCCGAACAGGTGAGTAAATTGAAGGACCTGTTCGCCAGTGCTGATGGCCTGCTGATCGCCAGCCCCGAATACAACGGCTCGGTGACCGCCGCACTGAAAAACCTGATCGACTGGGTATCCCGCCCGGATGACCGCTACGGCCGCGCCGAGGTATTTCTGGGGCGCCGTGCGGCACTTTTCGCCACTTCACCCGGTGGACTGGGTGGAATGCGTGGACTCAACCACCTGCGCGATATTCTGCAACCCCTCGGCACCTGGATTGCGCCGACCATGCTTGCGGTACCGGGCGCGATGAATCTGTTCAACGAGGACGGCAGGATGATCGATGAGGCGATGGCTGCACAGCTCAGCGCCCTTGTGAAAGAGACCCTGGAGGCAATCGCCGTAACCGCGACTGCCGCTAAATCTGCCGCTTGATGGATGGGTAACTGGATGCCCCGCCGCTTACTGGTCGGGGCCACGCTTCCAGTGACGTTGCATTTTGAGAAACAGGAACGAAGCGGTCCAGGTGATCAATACCAGGCCGGTCAACGCCTCGAGCCCTGCAGTAAACCGCAGGGCGCCGTGAGGCTCTATATCGCCGACCCCGAGTGAGGTGTAGGTGGTAAACGAGAAATAGGCGCAATCCATCAGGGAACCGTTAAAGTTCCCCTCCAGGGTGCCGAAGAAAGGCGAGTGGTACATAAACAGGTAACCCACCGCAAACATCCAGATTTCAACGACATGGGCGACCAGCGCCCCGAAAACGCCAATCAATACGCCCACATTACGACGCACATTCACTTGCCGTCCCAGCCAGAACAGGAAGTTCAGCGCCTCGTGGTGAATGACGACTGCCACCGCCACCAGTAGTGAATTAATCAAGACAGCCAATAACATTGTTAGCGTCGCTTCTGAAAAAATTCCCGAACCAGGGCGCCGGCCTCCGCAGCCATTACGCCACCTTCTACTTCAATCTTGTGATTAAAAAATGTCTTTTCGGCCAGCTGTAACTGACTGGCCACCACCCCGGCACGGGGCTCGGCTGCGCCGTAGACCAGGCGCGCAATTCTGGCGTGAATCAGGGTACCGAAGCACATGGTACAGGGCTCGATGGTGACATACAGAGTAGCGCCGGGAAGGCGGTAGTTATTTTGCCGGGATGCAGCATCTCGCAAGGCCTTAACCTCAGCGTGTGCACTGGGATCAGACGAGGAAATAGGCTGATTGAATCCCTCACCGATGACCTCACCATCGAGAACCACCAGCGCTCCCACGGGCACTTCCCCAAGTTCCGCGCCCTTGGCAGCGAGCGCCAGCGCCTGCTGCATAAACATGTAATCCCGCGGCGTTGCCACTTTGTCGTTCCCTTATCCGTATCTGGTTCTGTTTGATTTTTCCCATTTGGAAAAAACCATCAATCGCTTTTGCTGAAACTGCGCAACAAAAAATCTGCTTCCAGTTTGAGTGAGTCCTGTTGCTCCAGTGCTTCGCGAGACTCCTTGCGCCCTTTCCAGGCAAATGGCGTCATGGAAAGGAAGTCGCGCAGCTCGGAATTCTTCTCGATATTCAACGAAAATTCACAGCGTAATTCACTGAGTAGTGTGAGCCCCGTCAGCGGTGCGGGTGCCTCGTGACGCTGCGGGTTTTCGTACAAGCGCTGCTTCAGGCTCCACAGATGATCCGGGCCAGGCGAGACATCCAAAAGCACGCCACCCGGTTTCAATACACGGAGCAACTCTTCTGTCGGCCCGGGAGCGAACACACGTAAAATTGTATCTACGCTGTTATCCAACACCGGCAGGTGATAGCTGCTCGCCACCGCATAGTGCGCATCAGGTAGTTTCTTTGCCGCGAGGCGCACCCCGGGCTTGGCGATATCGATCCCGAAAATATTCGCGGCCCGCCAGCCATTTCCCACCAACTGCCGCGTGTAATACCCTTCACCGCAGCCGATATCCAGCAGCCGGCTACTCTCCCCTAGCTTCTGCGACATCTGCGCACAGATTGCCTCCACCAGCGGTGTGTAATGGCCTGCTTCCAGAAAACGCCGCCGCGCGTTGAGCATCTCCGCCGAATCACCCGGCTCCTTGCTGCGTTTTTGCTGTACCGGCAGCAGATTGACATACCCCTCTTTCGCGCGGTCAAAACTGTGGCCACTGGCGCAACGCCAGCTCTGGTCCTGTAAATCGAGAGACTGTTTGCAATGGGGACACTGCCAGATCATGCGTTTTCGCTGAGTTCCTGCTGTTTGTGAAGTGCGGGCTTGTCGAGAATTAATTCCGCAGCTTTTTCCGCAATGGCTATCACCGGGGCGTTGGTGTTACCGCTGATAAGGGTGGGCATTATGGAGGCATCCACTACCCGCAGTCCATCCACGCCCCTTACCCGCAACTCACTATCCACCACGGCCATTTCATCCTGTCCCATTTTGCAGGTGCCAACCGGGTGATAAATGCTTTCCGCATACTGGCGAATAAAATTGGCGATCGCATCCCGCTGCGACAAGGCTTCGCCCGGCAACCACCAGCGTTTATGCAATGTTTTCAGTGAGGATTTCTCAATAATCTCCCGTGCCATTTCAAATCCCTCCAGCAACACCTGAAGGTCATCGGGGTGCGACAGGTAATTGGGCTGAATGCTCGGGGAGGCTTTGGGATCGCGCGAGACCAGGGAGATAGACCCGCGGCTTTTGGGGCGAAGTGCGCAGGCGTGCAGGGAATAGCCATCTCCCGGTCGCTTGATCAGTCCGTGATTAAATAGTGGAACAGCACTCAGGTGGAATTGAATATCCGGGTACTCTCCCGCCAGACTGGAACTGGCAAATCCGCCCGCCTCGGCGATATTGTTGGTGAGCATGCCGCGATTCAGAAACAGGTATTGCGGTAAGGTCAGCGCAGCCTTGAGTTTGGGCCATAACGCATCGTTAAAGCCGACAGCTCGGTCGGTCTCCACCACCTGGGTAATATCCAGGTGATCCTGCAGGTTTTGCCCCACACCCGGCAGGTGACACTGGGGTACGATGCCGAGTTTTTTCAGATCCCCCTCCGGGCCTATCCCCGACAGCATCAGTAGCTGCGGCGACTGAATTGCCCCTGCGCACAGGATTACTTCTTTGTTGGACACTATTCGGGTGCCGTCTTGCAACCGCACCGCACTTACTCGATCGCCCTTGAACTCAAGTCCGGCCGCCGGCGCGCTGGTGTAGATACTGAGATTGGGGCGGTTTTTCACCGGATACAGATAAGCAGTGGCAGAGGAGCAGCGCCGGCCAAATTTCTGGGTCACCTGATAGAAGCCCACGCCATTCTGGTGATGGCCGTTGAAATCGTGATTGAGGCGATGTCCCGCCTCGCGGGCAGCGCTTACAAATGCCTGCCCTGCGGCCGACTTCCATTTCAGGTCGGAAACCGCCAGCGGTCCGTAACCACTGTGATAAGCATCGCTGCCACGCTGGTTGCCCTCAGACAGAAGAAAATACGGCAACATACCTGACCATCCCCACCCGGGGTTACCGGCCTTTTCCCAGGAGTTGTAGTCACCGGGGTTACCGCGGGTGTAGATCATGGCATTGATGGCGCTGCTCCCCCCAAGCACGCGTCCGCGTGGCCAAAACAGGCGACGATTGTCGAGACTGGCCTGCGGTTCGGTGTAGTGGTGACGATTGAAGCGCTTACCGGGAACCAGATAGCCGATACCCGCAGGCATCTGGATCATCAGGTTGTGATCTGAAGGCCCCGCTTCCAGCAGACAAACCCGGTTCTGCTCATCCTGGCTGAGACGGTTAGCCAGTACACAGCCGGCAGACCCCGCCCCCACGATCACATAATCGTATACCTTGGATCTCGCCATAGTTCCCTCTATTCAACCTTATGCTTCTTATCGCTCGTCATCGCAGACGGTTAGAGACGGCAAACCGAGTAGCCCATCTTCAGTGATTACAACACATTCCGGAAGGGCTACCGATATCGACGGCAACAAGCACGCCCCCGTGACTCGAAAAAGCCGGGCCACAACCTGAGCCAGGGGAAGATAACCGTGCCATCAACAATCGAAAAATCGGGCTGTCGACTCGGCAATTGTAGACCTGTCGGTTAACAGGAAGCGTGAGCAACTGCAGAGCGCGGCTCGGAGATGAATCGATGAGTGAGTTAGCAGGTGATTGTGCGATGAGCGCGGCATCTGTGGTATGCCAAGAGGAAGGCGGCGATTGCCCCACATTCTTGTGGGACAATCGCTACTAGAAGGGCGGGCTCAGCGGGCGGTCAACGTCTTCGGGGTTTCCAGAGAAACCGCACGACCGGCACGCTTGCCGTCGGCACTGCGTGCGCGAATCGACTGCACCGCTTGTGCTGCCACAGCATCGGTAAGCGGTTGCCAGCTGTCGCCGTCAAAATATTCCAGCACCAATCCAGGATATGGCAGTGCAGTTTTTACCACGTCGCCATCAATCACCGCGCCGGGCACGGGCACCCGGTACGCAATACCGGCGCGGTCCAGCTTGCGCAGTTCCTTGTTACCCAGAGCAGCGGCAAAGGTCTGCCAATCCCGAGCGAGTGCCTGCTTGTCCATAAACTTGGTCTCGGCGGAGAATACCTGTCCTTCCTGAATTGGCAGTTCCCAGGACGCCTGGTGCCAGGCGCGTTCCGCCAGTGCCAGCAGACGCGGGAACACCTGGTATTCCACCGCTTCATCGGTACGCACCACCTCGCTCCACAGCTGCCCCTGCATACCGCTTACGTTATGCGCAAACTCTGCCGCAGGTGAAGTCGCGGTCCAGCCTTGTCCATCGCGGTTGGGATAGAGCTCGGCCAACTGCGCGGTATTCAGCGGTGTATAGCTGAAGGTTTTGCGGGTATCGGTATAGCGGGACGCCCAGTAGTAACCGCGCTCCGCCGGATCCACTTCCTGCGGCATGTCGAAGTAGAGGTAATCCGAGTGGGACTGCACCAGGTCAAAACCGGTCTCGTAGAAGTGCACACTCTCGTCACCACCGCCCCAGAACAAAGGCGCCCACGAATTCACATAACTGTGCTCGGTGGCAAGCTCGGTATCGGCGTCAGCAATTTTTTTCACGCCGTCGTTCCAGGCCGCCATGGTGGGAATACCAGCGTCGGCCACCAGCTTGCTTACACGCTTGGCGTACAGCTCACCCAACTCGTCAATGGCTTTTACTTCGCCACTGGCAATCAGCTTTTTGCACTGGGGCGAATTGGCCCAGGGTTTGTTGCGCTGTTCCGCAGTGACATTCCCCTTCGCCGGATCGTCGCCCGGCCCCACCTCGAACGATCCTGACGCGAGAATATTCACCGCCTCATCACCACCGAAGTGCCAGGTTTCGAGCGGCACCCCGGCAGTATCGTGCATGGCCTTCACTTCGCTAATCAACTTGCCCACGAACTGGTAGGTGGAATCCATACAGGGATTGATATAGCTGTCATTGTAAAACTGGACCGACAGATACTCGGTATCGTCCTTGGGATCGATCAGGCGATAGGTACTGGCAGCTGCCGGGTCGGTGTCTTTCAGCTTGCGATAACGGGCCTCCATCGACACCACTGCAGCGCGCGCATGAGCGGGCATGTCAAACTCCGGGACCACCTCGATCTGGCGATCCGCCGCGTAGCGCAGAATTTCTACATAGTCATCGACACTGTAAAAGCCGCTACCGAAGTTATCCGCATTGGGGCCGGACCCCAGCTGCGGCAGCAGACAATGATTTTCTTCCAGGTCAAAACAGCGCTGGCTGCCCACCTCAGTCAGCTCGGGTAATCCGGGAACTTCCAGGCGCCAGCCTTCGTCATCGGACAGGTGGAAGTGGAACCGGTTGAGCTTGTAAGCCGCCATCTGGTCCAGCAGTTTCAACACCACTTCTTTACTGTGGAAGTTGCGGCCCACGTCGAGAAACATGCCGCGGTGCGGGAAGCGCGGCGCATCCTCTACCTCCGCCAGCGGCATGGTTTTACTTTTCAGGTCCACCAGTGCCAGCAGCGACTGAACGCCGTAGAAAGCACCGCTTTCGTCTGCGCCGGTCACTGTCGCACCGTCTTCACCTACGGTTAGGCGATACGCACCGGCCACCGCCCCACCGAAGGACGAGGGCGCGACGGCTACCTCGACCGGATAGGCCTCATTACTGCCCTTCGCAAGGCCCAGTTGTTCGATCCGCTGTTTCAGGGCCGCCACGCTGCCTTCGGGCAGTCCATTTGCCGTCAGAGTGAGCCCGTTATCCAGCTTCACTGGCGCACCGTCCGGCAACGTTGTAGAGACCGGTTGGGGAATAATCCGACCGCGCCAGTTTTCCCCTGCATCGCCGATGATCTCGGTATCGGCGGTAAACCGTTGGAAGCGACTGGCCGCGGTGGCCAGTGTATTGGCATCGCTGGCGACCCGTTTCCAGTTGTCCGGGTCGTTCTTGGTGATTGGCAGGACGATGTCCTGCAGGTCGTCGGTATCCGTGGACTCGATCACCTGCGCCTGTCCGTCAGCGTCAACCACAAACAGACGCGGCTGGAAGTCGGACTCGAACTGCATCCAGCTCTCGATCAGGAAGTCCAGAGCCAGGGGTTCACCGCTGGGAATACCGCTAAAAGCATCTGTAGGCGTGAGTCGGTGCAGGTCGCCATTGACCCGTTCGAGGGTGAATTCGTCACTGTTCAGGAGCGCCAGCGCGCGGCGCACACTGTGGAAGTAGAGTGTCCAATCCCGCTCTTCGGCACCGATCGCCGGTCCATTGTTGATCAGGCTGATGCGGTAGGTGGAGCAGGTCGCCTCACTACCACCGGCCTGCTTGCACTGCGCACGCAAATCCGCGTCCACCCCCTGGAAATTGGTCAGGATTTCCTGGGTTACATCAAAGTTGGCGGCAATCCGCGCGGTAGCGCCCTCCGGGCTGACGGATTCCGAGTCGCTACAGGAGGTAATAAAGGCAGACAGTGCAAGGCTGGCAAATAGGGGAAGTCGCTTCATCGATCTTCTCTTTATCGGTGGGTACATCCCGCAAGGATGCACGGTTGGCTTCTTATGTTATCGGGCCGGTTTCCTATACCGGTTAACCGTCCACCTTAACGCAAAAGACAGCGCTGTCAACAGATTGTGCATCCCTTGCCCAGCCAGCCCCAGTCTCCACCTCTGCCAGGCCCGCAAAAGGAAGATTCAGCGAACACCGCTCAACAGGAGAATGCTGACGCCAATCATAAAATGACCACTGAACCACCCCTGAACCTAGTGATCCAAGCTCACGATCACTAGACAAAGTTTTTATAAGCAAAATTTTGACCCAATGGTTTTGGTCTTAAAAAATACTGGCGGAAACCTCTGCACAACCCGCACCAGCTGGGCAAAACTCTAGACATCCAGCAATCACGGGGCTCGGGATAAAATGACCGATAGCGCAGAAGTATTCACTGACGTCAGTGGAAAAGTACGCGGATTTGTGAGATACAACGGTTTATTAAGGGTGAGCCATAATAAATTCAGTAGCTGTTCATCGGCGCACTGAACCAAGTAAAACGCCCCGGGGTGGAAAAATGGAAACTCGCAGTAACCGGTTTCGTTCCAACAAATACCTAGCATCCTGCCGGACGGCAGCGATCGCGCTCGTGTTTCTCCCCGCCTCCTCCTCAGTTCTCGCCGACGGCATTTTTATCCCAGACTCGAACACCGCACTGAACCTTCAGGCGGACAATGCCTTCTTCATCGACAGTGCCTTTGGCATGGACAACCACGCCCTGTACGAGTCCGCAGAAAACCTGCGCAATAACTCCATGGGCATGGTGCACCGCCGTCTGAACCATCAGTGGCTCGAGCTCTATACCCATCCAGACGAATCCAACAATGTGACCGGCGGCCGCGCCGTGAACGAGATTCTGAAAATGGGCTTCAAGACCTACATGGCGCAGCACAAGCGCAACAAACAGCACCCACTGCTGCGCTATACCCAGAGCAACGGAAACCTGAACCAGAACCTGGATTACGACTTCCGGCTATCTGACGACAAGTTCCGCTTCACTTTCGAATACCAGTTCTGAGCGGGGCCTTGTGCCCCCTTTTCGTTTTCCCGCCAAGCAATCAGTTTTGCTAGAATCCCCGCCAGTTCTTACCGGCGGAGATTCCCGTGCCCGATCCAGTCAAAACGCCCACCCAGTTTAACCAGCTTCCTTACGCCGGCGTCCTGCCGCGCCTGATGTCCCTGCTCTACGATGCCCTGATCCTGGCAGGCCTGTGGATGGTGTACGGCTTTCTCGCAATGCTGGTTGTATCCACATTCGGCGGCTTGCAATGCCAACCAGAGCACGTGGACTACACCCCCTGCGTGGGCGGTCCGCTGTACCAGCTGGGACTGGTGCTGGTGACTGCAGGATACTTTTTCTGGTCCTGGCGCGTGGCTGGCCAAACCATCGGCATGCGCGCATGGCGACTGATGGTCGCCAATAGCAACGGTGTACAGCTCAGTTGGTACCAGTGCTTTATCCGCGCCCTGGTAGGCCCCATCTCACTAGGCTGCTTTGGTTTGGGCTTTCTGTGGGGATATTTCCGCAACGATGGCGCCAGCTGGCACGATCTGGCATCGGATTCTGAGGTCAGGCGCCTGCCCAAAAAGAAGAAGGAAAAGAAACTGAACTGATCATTGGCTACTGAGGGGGGACCGGTTCATTCAACCAGCCCCCGTTATCGGCCAATCAAGAAGTGCTAGCGAGCGCGTTTTAGCAGCAACCAACCGAGCAGGAAGCTGGCAAGAATAGGAATGATCACCGCAATAAACGGCGGGAACCCGAACACCACGGACGAAGGGCCAAGCATGTCCTGTACCGTCCGGAATACGATTCCCACAATCACCCCGGTAAATACCCGCAAACCGGTAGTCACCTCCCGCAAGGGCCCGAATATAAACGAGATGGCCATCATCACCAGGCCGGCGATGGTAAGCGGCTGTAACACCTTTTTCCAGAAAGCCAACCAGTAACGGGCGGACTCTTCGCCCTTGCGGTCGAGGAAGTTGCCGTAAGACCACAGATTGCGCGGCGACAGATCGGACGGCAATGGCACCACCAGGGAAAACAGGTCCGGAGACATATCCGAGTCCCAGTAAGAACGCGCCTCCTCGCTACTGCTCGAGCGCTCCTGCGTGAGACGTGTCTGGCGACTGTTCTGGAGCTCCCAGCGGTCATTTTCATAGTGGCCGCGCTCGGAAAATACTACCCGCTGAAGCTGGCGATCCTCATCGAAACGGTACCGGGTGATCCCAAACAGGGTGCCACCGGGCAGTGCCGCGTTGAAGTGAACAAATTCGCCCCCGTCATGCAGCCACAGCCCCTGCTCAAGACCGGAGTTCTCCAGTTCGCCCTGGGCAATGGCCTTGCGGCTTTCGGCATTCTGGTTCGTGACCGGGATCACCAGTTCAGCGAGCATCAGCCCCAGCACGATCAACACCAGAACCGGTTTCATCACCGCCCAGGTAATTCGGCCGATAGAAACCCCGGAGGCCCGCATCACGGTCAGCTCACTGGTACTGGCCAGAGTACCCAGCCCAACCATGCAGCCCACCAGCGCCGAGAACCCAAGCTGACTGTATATGCGCTCGGGCAAGGTCCAGAGGACATACTCCAGAATATCGACAAACTGATAGTTGTCACCGAGATCCTCGAGCTCATCGACGATCGCGGAAATCAGATCCAGCCCGAGAATCACCATCAATACGGCGAGAATCGCCATGGTCACTGTGCGGGCGATATAGCGATCAAGCCGTGACATTGGTACCTCCACTTCCACCGCCGATGCCGGAATCACCACCGACATCCGGGCCACCACGTGGTTTGCGCGGCTTGCGCGGCTTGCGGTTGCGCCCGCCGAGCAATAGCAACCCGAGAATCAGGAATGGCGGGTGCACCAGCCAGATGGCCCAGGCCTGCTCGATCTTGCCATCCTCAATGGCACCGCGAACCCCCTGCAGGGCAACAAGGTAAATAATGTACAGCAGCACCGCTGGGATCATTTTGGCGTAACGCCCCTGGCGCGGGTTAGTGCGGCTCAACGGCACTGCGAGAATTGCCACCACCAGCACCAATATGGGCAAGCTGAAGCGCCAGTGTAGATTGACCCGCTCGCGCGGGTTGTCACTCTTCCACAGCGCGGCGGTGGACATGGACTGCAGTTTTTCGCTGGCTTTGGAGCGCAGGCGCGGTATTTCCAGCAACACTTCATAACTGTCGAACGCCATCTGGCGATAGTCACTCTGGCCCGGCACACCCTCGTAACGGTATCCGTCGCGGAGTACCAGGTATCGCAAGCCGGACTCCGGATCAATCTGTTGCACCCCTTCCCGCGCCACGGTAACGATCTGGTGATCCGTCTCCATGTTCCCGCGGGAATTCCCCAACTCAGCGAGAAACACATCGTGCATGGTGGATTTGTCGCCACTCAGGCCATCTGCGTAATACACGGCGCGGCCGCCGCCTGTGGCAACAAACTTCTTTGGCACCAGGTGATCAAACTCATTGCGGGTTTTATCGGCGGTCAACAGGTGGGAGGTCCGCTCAATGCCGGTCGGAGTCAGATAGAGGCTCATGGCCCCCACAAAAGCCGCCACCAATAACGCTGGTACCAGCGTATACCGCAACAGCTGGCGCTCACTGAAGCCACAAGCGTGCAGTACCGTCATTTCACTTTCGATATAGAGTCGACCGTAGGCCAGCAGGATACCCACAAAAAAGCCCAGCGGCACCACCAGCTCCAGGAAGCCAGGCAGGCGATACCCCATCAGCGAAAACAGGATGCCGGCGGATAGATCGCCCGCTGCCGCCTCGGCCAGATACTTCACAAAACGGCCACTCATCACCATCAGCAATAGCACGGCACTGACGGCAAGTGTCGCGCCGAGTAGTTCGCGACAGAGGTAGCGGAAAATAATCACTGAACGACCAGCTTCCCTGATTACAGTTCGAAGAAATGGCGAATGGAAGTCGAGATTCCGGTTTAGATACAAGCGGTGTCAGCATAGGACACCGGATCAAGCAATCCGATCCTTCTCGGGTTAAACTTGTGCGGCGCATTATCACTAAAAAGCCCGGCAATGTCTCGGTTCAGAACAACCAGACTGACAGATACCCTGCTCGTATCGATACGCACAAGCCGCGGACTTACCAGAACATCAAGGAACCAATTACATGCAGTGTAACGCCAAGGTCACCGACATCAGCAAACAGCGCAGCGCCTGCGCCATTATCGCCGTCGACAACAAGAACCGCTTCACCGATAGCGGTAGCGCCCTCGACAAGGCCAATGGCGGCAACCTGGCCAAACTGTTAAAGCGCGGCGATCTCGGCAGCGCAGCTGGCAGCACCCTCATGGTCCCCACCCTTGAAGGCGGCGCCGAGCGGGTCCTGCTGGTGCGCTCCGGCAAGACGCCGGTCTCCCAGGCGGAATTCCGCAAGCTGGCAAGCGCCAGCGCCACCGCGGTCAAATCCCTCAAGGATGCCACCAGTTACCTGGGCGAAGTGTCCGTCACTGCTGCCGATGCCGGCTGGCAGGCGCAACAGCTGGCAATGGCCGCAGGCCTCGCCGGTTACAAGTTCACTCGCTGCCACAGCGATGCCAAGCCCTACCCACTGGCCAAGTTCACCGTTCACGCCGCGGACAAAAAGCAGCTCAAGGCCATGCAACAGGGCGTCGATCTGGGCTGTGCCCAGGCATCGGGCAGCAACGTGGCGCGGGAGCTGGGCAACCTGCCGGGCAATATTTGTACACCGAGCTATCTCGCGTCTGAAGCCAAAGCCCTGGCGAAAAAACACCCGAAACTGTCCACCAGCGTGCTCGACAACAAAAAGATGGAAGCCCTGGGCATGGGCGCTTTCATGAGCGTCGCCAAGGGAAGCGACGAGCCCGCCGCGATGATCGCGATGAACTACAAGGGTGGCAAAACCGGACAGAAGCCGATTGTTCTGGTGGGTAAAGGCATCACTTTTGATACCGGAGGTATTAGCCTCAAGCCCGGCATGCAGATGGACGAAATGAAATTCGACATGTGCGGCGCCGCCAGTGTCTTCGGCGTGATGAACGCCCTGGTAGAAATGAATGCGCCGGTCAATGTGGTCGGCGTCGTTGCCGCCGCAGAAAACATGCCCAGTGGCCGCGCCAGCAAGCCCGGCGATATTGTCACTTCCATGAGCGGCAAAACCATCGAGATCCTCAACACCGATGCCGAAGGCCGTCTGGTTCTGTGCGATGCCCTCACCTGGGCGGGCAAATTCAAACCGAGCGTGGTGATCGACGTGGCGACCCTGACTGGCGCCTGTGTCATCGCGCTTGGCAACCACGCAACCGGCCTCTATGCCAATCAGGACAAGCTCGCCGACGAGCTGCTTGCTGCCGGCGAGACGACCGGCGACCGCGCCTGGCGCATGCCCCTGTGGGACGAATACCAGCCGATGCTGAACTCCAATTTTGCCGACATGCAGAACATCGGTGGCCGTGAAGCCGGCTCCGTGACCGCCGCCTGCTTCCTGGCGCGCTTCGCTGAAGACTACAACTGGGCCCACCTGGATATCGCCGGCAGCGCCTGGAAGTCCGGCGCGGCCAAAGGCGCTACCGGACGCCCGGTACCGCTGCTGCTGCAATACATCCTGAACAAAAAATAAACGAATCTAGTATCTAATACGAAGCCAAATCTCCGAGGCGAAGGTCCCGCTGCCGGAAACGGTGCGCAGGACTGTCGAAAAGAGGGACCTTTTCGACAAGCCCCCATGGATGGGTTCACGGCGTGTCCTGCGCACCGTTTCCGGCAGCGGGACCGCCTCAAGACCAGCTTCAGTGCTCTGAAATGATGAAGTGGCGGCGCCGCTACCCGGTAAAGCCTTGCGAGACACGCCGTGAACCCATTCATGGAGGGCTCTTCTGCGAGGTCCCTCTCGCAGAAGGTCTCACAAGGCTTTACCGGGTATCGGCACCTTCACATTAACCTCCCGCGCCCAACGGCCCGAATCGATGACTCGAATAGATTTCTACGTTTTACCCTCTGAAAACCAGGATGAAATCCCCGTTTTCGCCTGTCGCCTCGCCGAAAAGGCCTTTCGCAATGGCCTGCACGTGCTGATTGCCGTCGATGGCGAGCAGCAGGCACAACAGCTGGACGAACTTCTGTGGACCTTCCGGGAAGACAGCTTCCTGCCCCATGCGCCCCAGAACCTGGACCAGCAGGCCGCTATCGAGATCAACAGCGGCGAAGACCCCGCCCAGCACCATGGCCTGCTCATCAACCTGCGCGGTGAAATCCCCACCTGGTTCAGCCAGTTCGATCGTCTCGCAGAAATCGTCTGCCAGCACCCGGACTCCCTCGCCCGCTCGAGAACGCGATACAGTCACTTCCGTGACAGGGGATATCCGTTACAATCACACAAGATACCCAACTGACCCCAGCGGAAACGAAAGCCAGCTCCATGTCCGGTCGCAAGAAAAACAGAAAGCATCGCCACGGCCAGCCCCCGAACGAGCTACTCAGTGAGCTCAATTCCCTGCGGGAGCTCCTCGGCAGCGATATGGAAGCGGATATTCCGCTGCTCGACCAGGTCGCCGGACCTAACCAAGCCGAACAGACCCAAAGCGCGCCGCCGGCCACAAAGCCACAACGTGCACCCGTAGCGGCCCAACGTCCGCTGCAGGAGGCCGATCTGCCCATCCTGTTCAGCCCGGTGGATGAGGAGCCCGCAGAGGAATACGCCCCGCTGCTCAGCGATGCCGACCGGGAACTGCTGCGCCCACTGCAAAACCTGCCGCGCAGCAACAGCCCGCTGACCGACAAACAACAGGCTCCCGCAGAGAGCAACGCCCTCAGTACCGAAACCACACCCGAAGAAGCCTCCGGTAAAAAGGAACCCAATGGCGCCTCGGCGCGGGAAGAATTCCAGCCCGGCCTCTTCGATCCCCAGCAAAAGCCCGCCAGAGAGATGTCGGTGACGGAAGAGCTGGATGAGACTTTGGAGACGCTAGAGACGTCGGAGAAACTAGAGGTGGCCCCCTCTTCCGCACCTGACACCCCCGCGGTTGAGCGAAAAGCCCGGACCGAGCGGAAGCCGCTGCCAGCAGCGATGTCAGAAAACCCCTTCCTGCCGCCGCATATCCGCGCACGCCTGACAGGTGGCAGGATTCCCCGCCCGGAACCCGCTCAACAAGCAGCAGAGGCAAAGCCTTCCATAGAGGAAGAGCCCGAGATAGCAGCGGAGCCACTGGACCAGCAACCCGCGGATACAGGCAAAGAACAAGAGTCCGGCCCCAGCGATCGCGAGCGTCTCATAGAACAGCTGATGGCCGAACAGCTGCCCGAGCTGGAGCGCCAACTGCGCGTGAATATCACCCGGATGGTGAACGAGATCTACCCGGAAGAATTTGAAGCCGAGTGACCCGGCTCGGCCAATTGAGTGGCATTTCGAATCGATTCGAGGCGCCACCCCAGGAAATCCCCGGCAACCTTTTGCCCCGACCGGCCCCGGCGGTATAATTCCGCCCCTTTTTATATACTCATCCATTCATTTCATCGCCCCGGTGTGACCGTGTATCCGGCCCCGGGCGGCAAAGCGATTCAAAGCAAGGCATTCCCCCGCGCATGGACAAGACATACCAGCCCAACGCCATCGAACAGCAGTGGTACAAAACCTGGGAAGAAAACGGCTATTTCAAGCCGTCCGGTGATACCGAAGCCGATCCTTACAGCATCATGATTCCGCCGCCGAACGTCACCGGCAGCCTGCACATGGGCCACGGTTTCCAGGAATCCATCATGGATGCCCTGATTCGCTACCACCGCATGAAAGGCAACAACACCCTGTGGCAAGTAGGTACCGATCACGCCGGTATCGCCACGCAGATGGTGGTGGAACGTTTGCTGGCCGCTGAAGGCAAGTCCCGCCACGAGCTGGGCCGCGACAAGTTCATCGAGAAAGTGTGGGAGTGGAAAGAAGAGTCCGGCGGCAACATCACCCGCCAGCTGCGTCGCCTCGGCGCCAGCCCAGACTGGTCCCGCGAGCGCTTCACCATGGATGACGGCTTCTACAAGGCCGTGCAGGAAGTGTTCATCCGCCTGTATGAAGACGACCTGATCTACCGCGGCAAGCGCCTGGTGAACTGGGATCCGAAGCTGCACACCGCGATTTCCGACCTGGAAGTGCTGAACGAGGAAGAACAGGGCCACCTGTGGCACTTCCGCTACCCGCTCACTGACGGCAGTGGCCACCTGGTAGTCGCCACCACCCGCCCGGAAACCATGCTCGGCGACACCGCTGTGGCCGTGCATCCGGAAGATGAGCGCTACAAGCACCTGATCGGCAAAACCATCAAGCTGCCGCTCGCGGACCGCGAAATTCCGATTATTGCCGACGACTACGTCGATCTGGAGTTCGGTACCGGCTGTGTGAAAATCACCCCGGCCCACGACTTCAACGACTACGAGATGGGCCAGCGCCACAATCTCGAGATGATTAACATCCTCGACCAGGACGCCAACCTGAACGACAACGTGCCGGAGAAATACCGCGGCATGGAGCGCTTCGCCGCGCGCCAGCAGGTAGTCGATGACCTGGATGCTCTCGGTCTGCTGGAAAAAATCGAGCCGCACACATTGAAAGTCCCCCGCGGTGACCGCTCCGGCGTGGTGATCGAGCCGTGGCTCACCGACCAGTGGTATGTGAAAACCCAGCCGCTGGCAGAAGAAGCCATCAAGGTCGTGGAAGACGGCCGCGTGGAATTTGTGCCCAAGAACTACGAGAACATGTACTTCTCCTGGATGCGCGATATCCAGGACTGGTGTATCTCCCGCCAGCTGTGGTGGGGGCACCGCATTCCGGCGTGGTACGACAACGAAGGCAAGGTCTACGTCGGCCGCAGCGAAGAAGAAGTGCGCAAGAAGCACAACCTGGGCGATATCGAATTGCGTCAGGACGACGACGTGCTCGACACCTGGTTCTCCTCCGGCCTGTGGACCTTCGGCACCCTGGGCTGGCCGGAAGAAACCCCGGAGCTGGCGGCATTCCACCCGACCAGTGTGTTGGTCACCGGTTTTGACATCATTTTCTTCTGGGTCGCGCGCATGATGATGCTGACCCTCTACTTCAAGAAGGAAGTGCCTTTCCACACCGTGTACGTGCACGGTCTGGTGCGCGACAGCCACGGCCAGAAGATGTCCAAGTCCAAGGGCAACGTGCTCGACCCCATCGACCTGATCGACGGTATCGACCTGGAAAGCCTGGTAGCCAAGCGCACCACCGGCATGATGCAGCCGCACCTGCGCGAAAAGATCGAGAAGCAGACCCGCAAGGAATTCCCCGAAGGCCTCGCCGCCTACGGCACCGACGCGCTGCGTTACACCTACTACTCACTGGCCTCCACCGGTCGCGATATCAAGTTCGACGTTGGCCGTATCGAGGGCTTCCGCAACTTCTGCAACAAGATCTGGAACGCATCCCGCTATGTGCTGCAAAACTGCGATGGTCACGATTGCGGCCAGGATGGCAGCGATGATTTCGAACTGACCATCGCCGATCGCTGGATCATCTCCCTGCTGCAGCGCACCGAGATCACAGTGAAAGAAGCGGTAGACAACTACCGGTTCGACCTCGCCTCCCAGGCACTGTACGACTTCATCTGGGGTGAGTACTGCAGCTGGTATCTGGAACTGTCCAAGCCAGTACTGTGGGACGACAACGCCAGCGATGCGGTGAAGAAAGGCACCCGTCGCACCCTGATCCGCGTGCTGGAAACCATCCTGCGCCTGCTGCACCCGCTGATGCCGTATATCACCGAGGAAATCTGGCAGCGTGTGAAGGACCGGGCCGGCAAGGCCGGCGACACCATCATGTTGCAGCCCTACCCGGAAGCCAACGAACACCGCATCGACGAAAATGCCGAAGCGGCCATCGCCTGGCTCAAGGGCGTGATTGAGGGTGTACGGAACATTCGTGGTGAGATGAATATCTCGCCGGCGAAGAAAATCCCGCTGATCCTGCGCAACGGCTCCGCACGGGACGAAGATCTGCTGAAGCAGACCCGCAGCCTGCTTACCAAGCTGGCCAGCCTCGACTCCATCGAATGGCTGGAGCAAGGTGCTACTGCACCGGCCTCCTCCACCGCACTGGTAGGCGACCTGGAGTTGCTGGTCCCCATGGCTGGTCTGATTGACGTGGCGGCAGAAAGTGCGCGCCTGCAGAAGGAAATCGACAAGCTGGACAAAGAGATTGCGCGGGTTAACGGCAAACTGAACAACCCGAAATTTGTCGACAAGGCTCCGGAAGCCGTGGTCAACAAGGAAAAAGACAGATTGGTCGAATTCGAGAGCGCTCGCTCTCGCCTGCAGCAGCAGCTGGAGGAAATCAGCCAGCTGTCGTAAGTTGACCGATTTGCACAGGTGATACTGGCGGGGGCGCAAGCCCCCGCTTTCCCGCTCCTCTTCCCAGTTTCTTCCCCCTGTTTCTCCTTACCGGTTCTTCGCGCTCTCCGGTTCTCCTATGCCAATTCCCTTCTGCTGGCGATTTTGTCCATAAGTTAAACACTCGGGGCGCCCCACTCCTTGTGCCGGCGCGTTCACCAACGATGTATGGACTATCCTGAGGACAACCTTTTCCTGCCGCCCTTCCAGAAAAACGGGCTACGTCTATGCATAACCCAAAGTCTTCGGAGAATTCATCCAAAGCCACCGCTGATGAGGCGCGCCTCAAACCCCAGGTGTTTTACAGCTCCGTCATTGGCATCACGCTCTTTTCCCTGTGGGCCATGTTTTTCACCGAGCAGGCCGGCAAAGTCATCTACGGCGTACTCGCGTGGATTTCAGGCAGCTTCGGCTGGCTTTACTTTCTTGCAATCGTCGCTTACCTCGTTTTCGTCATCGTGGTCGCACTGTCCAAATACGGAGATATTAAACTGGGGCCGGACCATGCGGAGCCAGAGTTCAATGTGGTCACCTGGGCGGCCATGCTGTTCGCGGCGGGCATCGGTATCGACCTGATTTTCTACTGCATTGTCGAACCACTCACCCAGTTCATCGCTCCGCCAACGGGCGAAGGCGGCACCATTGAAGCCGCTCGTCAGGCCATGGCCATCACCTTCCTGCACTGGGGATTATCGGGCTGGGGCGTCTATACCCTGGTAGGCATGTCACTGGCGTTTTTCAGTTATCGCCACGGACTGCCCCTGACCATCCGCTCGGCACTCTACCCCCTGTTTGGCAAGCGTATTTACGGCCCGATCGGAACGTCCGTGGATATTGCCGCGGTGCTGGGTACGGTGTTTGGCGTTGCCACCAGCCTCGGCATTGGCATCATCCAGCTCAACTTCGGGCTGAAATATATGTTCGGCGTACCCGAGGGTACCGCGACCCAGGCAGTGCTCGCGGTGCTGATCGTGGTGTTTGCAGCAATCTCGGCCGCTACCGGTGTCGAACGCGGCATTCGACGACTGTCTGAATTCAATATGCTGCTCGCCATCGCGCTGATGCTGTTTGTGTTACTCAGTGGCAAAACCCGCTTCCTGCTGGATGCGTTCGTTACCAACCTCGGCGATTACATACAGCACTTTGTCGAGTTGTCTTTCAATACGTTTGCCTTCGATCCACCACAGGACTGGCTCAACGCCTGGACCATCTTCTTCTGGGCCTGGTGGATTGCCTGGGGACCGTTTGTAGGGCTGTTTCTCGCGCGCATCTCCCGCGGCCGCACTATCCGCTCGTTTGTCGCCGGCACGCTGATACTGCCCTTTATGTTTATGGCCGCGTGGATGGCAATCATGGGTAACGCCGCTATCGATATGGTGCTGGGGGGCGCGGCAGAGTTCGGCAAGGAGGCCACAGCAAATCCCGGCTCTGCCATTTACCTGTTCCTGGAGCAGATGCCCTGGACCACGCTGACCACCATTGCGGTCACCATTCTCTCCATTGTGTTCTTCGTCACTTCCGGCGACTCCGGCTCACTGGTGCTGTCCAACCTCACCTGTCGGCTGGAGGACCCCAATCACGATGCACCCCCCTGGATGCGCGTGCTCTGGGCGGCCATTATCGGCATCGTTACCCTGGCGTTGTTGATGACCGATGGACTCGCAGCACTGCAAAGTGCCGTGGTGATCATGGGGCTGCCTTTTGCTTTCGTCCTGATTCTGATGATGCTCGGCCTCTCCAAGGCACTGCGGCTGGAAGGTCTTAAATCCGCGAGCATGCAGGATGCCTTGTCCGGCCATTTATCTGGCCGAACCGTATCCCGCGAAGGACACAGCAATTGGAGTCAGCGACTTGCCCGCGCCATCAGCTTCCCTACCTTCAAACAGGTGGAACAGTTTATCGAGCGCACCGTGCGGCCCGCGTTCGAGGCGGTAAAAGAGGAGCTTTCCGAGAAAGGGTATCCGGTAACCATCACTGAGGGCGGCGGTGATGACCTGCACCTCGCGCTGGATGTAACACTGGGTGAGGAGGTGGACTTCACCTATCAGGTATGGCCGCGACAGTGTTCCATGCCTGCATTCACCCTGCGTGCCGAGCAACCCCGATCCAGCTATTTCCGGCTTGAACCGCACCTGCGCGAAGGCGGCCTTACCTATGACCTCATGGGCTATACCCGCGAGCAGGTGATCGGCGATATCGTCGATCACTTCGAGGCGCACCTGCAATACCTGCACATGCGGCGAGAACTCGCCACGCGCACCCCCGGTGAAGAAGATGAACCCGGCCCCGCTTGAGAACCGCAATGACCGAATCCAATTTTGACCAAACTTTCGATTACATCGTGGTCGGTGCCGGTTCCGCCGGTGCCGTCGTCGCCAGCCGCCTCTCCGAGGATCGCGATACCAGCGTGCTGTTGCTGGAATTTGGCGGCAAAGACAATTCCATTTTCATACGCATGCCCACGGCACTGTCAATCCCGCTCAATATGCCGAAGTACGACTGGGAGTTTTATACCGAGCCGGAACCGGGCTTGAAGGGCCGGCGTGTTCACCAGGCTCGCGGTAAGGTCATCGGCGGTTCATCGTCGATCAATGGCATGGCCTTCGTGCGCGGCTGCAAAGGCGATTACGAAGAGTGGGCACAGCTCGGCGCAAACGGATGGGCCTATGCCGATGTACTACCGTATTTCAGGCGCTCGGAAACCTGTGTTTATGGCGAAGATGATTATCGCGGCGGTGAGGGGCCCATCACTGCCTGCAATGGCAACAATATGCAAAACCCGCTTTACCGCGCGTTTATCGAGGCGGGCAAGCAAGCGGGCTACGGCTATACCGAAGATTACAATGGCTATCGCCAGGAAGGATTCGGGCGTATGGATATGTCCGTACGCGACGGCGTCCGCTGCTCTACCGCCCTGGCCTATCTCAAGCCAGCCCTGTCGCGCCGTAATCTCGAGCTGAAGATGCACGCCCTCACTACGCGGGTCATCATGGAAGGCAAGAAAGCCATCGGGGTCGAGTACGAGCAACATGGCAAAACATTTCGTGCGCGCGCGAAACGTGAAGTCATTCTCTCCGCCAGCGCCTTCAACTCTCCCAAGCTGTTGATGCTTTCCGGTATCGGCCCCGCGGCACACCTGAAAGAGCACGGTATTGATGTGGTCCACGACCTGCCAGGCGTCGGGCAAAACCTGCACGATCATCTGGAAGTCTGGGTACAGCAGGAATGTACCCAGAATATCACCCTCAACGGCGTGCTGGGGCCCCTATCCAAGGCCTGGATCGGCCTCCAGTGGCTGCTGTTCAAGCGCGGCCTCGGTGCCTCCAATCATTTCGAATCCAACGGCTATATCCGCAGTCGCGAGGGGCTGGAATGGCCGGACATTCAGTATCACTTCCTGGCCGGCGCCATCGCCTACGATGGCTCCAGCGCGGTCAAGGGGCACGGTTTCCAGGCACACCTTGGCTGTAATAAACCGCTCAGCCGTGGCTGGGTGAAACTGAAATCCAGCGACCCACGGCAACAGCCGGAGATGTTCTTTAACTATCTGGACCGGGAAGAAGACAAGCAGGCGTTCCGCGCGGGGCTGCAGTTTACCCGGGAGATCTTTGCCCAATCCGCCATGGATCCCTACCGCGGCCGCGAGATTGAGCCCGGCATGGATGTTCAGAGTGACGATGAGATTGATAGCTGGGTAGCAGAGTCCGCTGAAACCGCTTACCACCCGGCCGGAAGTTGTCGCATGGGGACAGATGGCATGGCCGTGGTGGATCCGGAATGCCGGGTACGCGGAGTGGAAAACCTGCGGGTAATCGACTCCTCCATCATGCCCACGGTCACCAATGGCAACCTGAATGCCCCCACCATCATGATCGGGGAAAAAGGCGCGGACCATGTTCGAGGAAAAGGCATGCTGCCCGCCTCCGATGCAGACAGCTACACCGCCAAGGATTGGCAAACGAGCCAGCGAGAGAAAACCCCGCAGCGCTGAGCCCGCTGAATCAGTAGGGCGCTTCTACATCGCCTTCGGCCACATAAACCGTCTTGAGTTTGGTGTAGTGTTCGAAGGCGCGGCGACTGTTTTCCTTGCCGATACCCGATTGCTTGAAACCGCCAAACGGCATTTCCACCGGGGTCAGGTTGTAGGCATTGATCCAAACGATGCCTGCATCCAGACGATCGGCGACACGATGGCCGCGCTGTATATCTTTGGTGAAGACACCACCAGCGAGCCCGAACTCGGTCTGGTTGGCCCGTTCAATCACTTCGTCTTCAGAACTGAAGCCCAGTAGCGACAGTACCGGGCCGAAAATCTCTTCCCGCACGATTGTCATCTTATCGTCGAGACCATCAAAGATGGTGGGCTCGACAAAGTTACCCCCTTCGCAGCCCGCGACTTTCGCGCGCCCACCGCCGGTGAGTAACTTGCCCCCCTCCTGCTGGCCTTTTTCGATATAGCCCAGTACCCCGGCCATATGATCTGCGCTGATCATGGGCCCCACGTCGGTATCTGGGTCCAGAGGATCCCCCAGCTTGAGTTTTTTGGTGCGGGCCACCAGTTTGTCCACGAATTTCTCGCGAACCGATTCGTGTACAAACACCCGGGTACTATTAGTACAGATCTGTCCCTGGGTATAAAAATTACCGAGCAGTGCAGCACCAACCGCGTTATCCAGGTCCGCGTCCTCGAACACAATCAGCGGTGACTTACCCCCCAGTTCAAGGGTCACGCTTTTCAGGGAGTCCGCAGCAGCACGCATTACCGCCTTGCCGGTGCCGACTTCCCCGGTTAGTGAAACCTTGGCGATCCCTGGGTGCGCGGTGAGCATTTTCCCCGTATCCGCCATGCCCTGAACTACATTAAATACCCCGTCAGGCAGGCCCGCCTGCTTGTAGATTTCAGCCAGTTTCAGCGCCGATAACGGTGTCAGCTCTGCCGGCTTGAATACCATGGCATTGCCAGCAGCCAATGCGGGAGCGGACTTCCAGGCGGCGATCTGGATAGGATAATTCCACGCGCCGATGCCGGCACAGACACCTATCGGCTCGGGCCGGGTGTAGAAGAAGCCTCCGGGAACAGCCTGGTACTCCCCCTGCAATGACGCCGCCTGCCCGCCGAAAAACTCAAGGCAATCGGCTGCAGAACCGATGTCGGCTTCCGGCGTTTCCGCTAGTGGCTTGCCGCCATCCAGAGACTCGAGGCGCGCCAATTCATCACAGTTGTCCCGCAATAGCTGGGCCGCCTTTACCAGTACGCGACCGCGCTCAGCCCCACTCAATGCAGACCATTCCGCCTGCCCGCGCTTTGCTGACGCGACGGCCTTATCCACTTCAGCCTGCCCGGCTTGCGCAACCCGGCAAATAACCTTACCGGTCGCGGGGTTGATGGTGTCAAAGAACTGGCTTTTTTCTGGGGTCACATACTCACCGTGAATCCAGAGTAACTGATCGTCCATATCCGGCATCCTTTCCTCTCACCTCTGGTGAGATTCCTAATAACTGTGATCACCTGAAGACACTGCGCACTCAAAAAACCATGAGCACTCAGTACCAGGAAAATGGCTAGAAACTGCGAGTAACGCCGATAACAAGATCACCGTCGGTCAGCTTCGGGTTGGCGAGAAAGGGATCCACACCGTCGGTATCGTACCAGCGCAGCCCGAAGCTCCAGTCATCGACAACATAATCCACACCAATATCCCAGTAGGTAAAATCCAGGTTGTCGTTACCGGAGCCAAACGTCTGCTCGCCGACGCGCAGTGACGGCGTCAATCCTGGACACACTTCGTAGCCGAGCGTTATTTCGTAGGCGAGCGCAGACACGCCATCGAGAAAATCATCGCCAAAATAGTTATCCGTCCACCAGACACTGGGACTGGCAGAAAATTTATCCTTGGAGTAATTGAGATAGGTATAGACCTCGGCGTAATCCAGCCTGAATTCAGAGCCGGGATAGTTATAGCTCCAGTATCCGATGTCAAAATTGAAACCGCTGTCGCCGATGTCTTTGGTAAAACCGATATATGGATCGAGTTCCATACTATTACCGTTGCCGCCAAAGTCCGTGTTTGACGCCCATAAGCCTAAATACAGGCCACCATCGTGGGACCAATTGAAGTCGCCCTGTACCTGAGGGCGACCATTAGAATTGGAAATACTGCGAAACATGTAATCGCTTGCCATCAGCAAGCTGCCGGCAAAGGTACCCAAAGTGTCTTTCTCACTTTGGGATTCCTGCGCGAGGGAGTTGGCAGCAAAACCACTGAATAAGATGATCGCGATCACCCCATGCAGGAAGCCCGCTTTTTGACGTAATTTTGCTTCCATGCTTTCTATCCTCGGATGTAATCTAAAAACACCCCTTACTGTAGGATAAGATTCGGGCTGTTCAAGGCGGGGCGTCGGGTGCAAACTCCAGTAATCTCGCTGTATACGAATCAGGATATTCGAAATTGATTCATAAGCAGCGTGAAACTGGCACCTTTTCCACCAGCCACGCACTACATCCTACAGGCAAAAAAATGGCGAGCCCGTGGCTCGCCATTTTTATATTCACACCAAATACGTAAAGACTGATAAGACCTAATCCAGTGGGCTCGCTGAGAAATAATCCATGGAGTAAGCCACCCGCTCCTCCACATTCTTTTCCAGCTGTTCCAGATCCATCTTTTCAATATGTTCCAGCCGCGTACGCAGACCAACGCCATTGGCAATCTGGATTGCGAGGCCGGGGCGCGCATTCGCCTCCAGCAGCAGCGGGCCGCGTTTGCGGTCGAGCACGATATCACAGCCCAGATAGCCGAGACCGGTCATTTCGTAGCAGCTGGCCGCCAGCCGCACCAGTTCCTGCCAGCCCGGCACCACCAGATCGGAAAATGGCATTTCCGTATCGGGATGCTTGTCGATTCGAATGCCCCGCTGCACCGCATGGCAGGATTTACCCGTCGCAAGATCCACCCCCACACCGACAGCGCCCTGGTGCAGATTGGCTTTGCCATCGGAATCGTGGGTGGAACAGCGCAGCATGGCCATCACCGGAAAACCGCGGAACACGATCACACGGATATCCGGCACCCCCTCAAAGGAGTACTTGTCGAAAACCGGATCGAAATCCACCAGCGCCTCGATCATCACCCGGTCCGGCTTGCCGCCCAGACTGTAAAGGCCACTGTGGATATTGCTGACATGGCGCTGGATATCCAGCGCAGTGACTTTGCTGCCAGAGGGTTTCAGGTATTCATCACCATCGCGCCCGACAATCACCAGGATTCCCTTACCACCGGAGCCCCTGGCGGGCTTGATCACAAACTTTTCCAGCGGTTCGATGACTTCCATCACGCGCGTGCGGCTGGGCTGGGTCTCGAAGGCGGCAATCAGCTCGGGCACCGGAATACGGTAGCGCTTGGCCTGGCGTTTGGTATTGAGCTTGTCATCGACGATGGGATATTTATCGCGATCGTTGTAGCGCGCAATGTAATGCACATTGCGCGCGTTCATACCCAACACGCCAAGCCTGCGCAGTTGGAAGGGCGAAACCAGCCCGCCACGTAAGAAAGACGGAAGCTGCATCAGCGCACCAGCTGGCGGAACCGCGCCAGTTCACCGAGCCGGAATCCGGTGTAGTTGCCGACAATCATGATGAAGCCCAGCAATACCAGCAGCAGTTCCGGGAAGTTGAAGGTCCAGTGCTCGATATAGCGGTTAGTCATCACCCACCAGGCGAGGACGGCAACCAGCAGGCTGCCTCCAGCCTGTATCACTACTTCATAAGGGCCATCCTCTTCCCACACGATGGACATACGCTCGATGGTCCAGGCGAGAATGATCATGGGGAAGAAGGTGACGGTCAGCGCCTGCTCGATACCGAGCTTGTAGCTCACCACACTGATCGCCCCCATCAGGATCACCACCGTCACCACGACGGCGGCGATCCTCGCCACAAGGAGCAGGTTGAGCCTGCTGAGATAAAAACGGATCCACAGGCCCAGGATCAGGATCAGTACAAAAATGGCGAGACCGGTAAACAGCTGGGTTTCGATAAAGGCGATGGCGAGCAGTACCGGCATAAAGGTGCCAGAAGTCCGCAGTCCCACAAACACCCGCAACAGCACTACCACCAGCGCCCCGACCGGCACCAGCAGGATCAACTTGAAGATGCTCTGCTGCTCGATGGGCAGGCTGTAAATAGAGAAATCCACCAGGGCTTCTTTTTCCTGGCTGGTACTCAGCATGGCCACATCCCGCGCCGGTACATCGTTGGAGATTACCGAGAAAGTCACCCCGGAATCGCGTCCGCCCTCGACGTCCAGCAGGCTCTTGCCGCCGCGCTGCCAGATAAAGAAGTTCTTGGGTACACCGGGGGATCCACTGAGGGGCTCGAACACCACCCAGCGCTTGCCATCGTAGATTTCCAGCAGGTCTTCCGGGTCCAGACGGCGGCGATCATCTTCCAGGTACAGGCCGCGAATCCGGTGCGCGGGAATTTCCGCCGCTGCCAGTACCAGCAGCGCCACATCCACAAACGAGCGGTCTTTGTAATAACCGAAGATCAGGTTCCGGTCCTGGTTGCGGTTATCCCCCAGGGCCGTGAGCAGTTCTGAAGTAAAGGTGCGGGTGTCGGAGGAGCGTTCGCGCGCGGTGCCGACCAGCGAGAAGATTGCCTGGCGTACGGCTTCCTGCTCGCGCGCGCCCAACAGTGGCGGTACCACTTGGGTACTCAGGTCCAGTGGCTGCTCCAGAGCCGCGCCCGGGGTCTGGTGCACATCCAGCTGATAGAACAGCGACTGCCCGCCAGAGGCTTGGCGCTTGGCCCACACGGCCCGGTATTCGTCATCCTCGCGGATGACGTTGAAACCGTAGCCGGATGAACTGAAGGTTTCCCCCAGCACTTCCATATTGCGCTGGGCGCGGGGCAGCGTGAGCGCCGCCTTGGCCGGACCGCCGTCGGCATTGAAGCGCACCTTGGCCTCGATGGTCCACACGGTGCGGTACTCCCCCGGCAGTAGCGGGAAGCCCAGCTCGACGTTTTTGTAGATGGTGAGGCCGGCGCCCATCAGAGCGAGTAGCGCGGCGAGAATATAGACCTGAGCCCGTGGCGACATTCGCCATTTCCCCAATTAATGATTGTAAGTAGCTTTTGGCCACCTATTTTTGCCGGTTACTGGAGGATCTGCCAGTGACCGGCCCACATTTTCACGTTTCGGAGGAATTATTTACTGAAGGAAGGGAGCTTTGGCTTGCCCTGAACCTGCTTGCGGCTGACATCCACCACTGCCGCATCTTTGAGGAAGTTGCGCCCCACCAGAAGCGGGAACTCGAATTCACCGCGCTCCACCAGGTTCACTTCCACCATATGGGTAACTTCACCCACGGTGAGGCTCATATCCACAATCGGGCGACGCTGACGGTCGAACCCGGGACGGGCAACCCGCACATGGCGCTTGATCGGCAATTCGATTTTTTTCGGCTCGGCATCACTACCATCGCCGAGCTTGAAGCGCACCCATTCATTACCATCCCGCTCGAAGCGGGTCAGTTCCAGCACGCTGAGGGAACAGGTGGCTGCACCGGTATCCACCAGGGCGAGCAGGCGAATATCACCCGGCTCCACAGTAAAGAACTCTTCCGAGCCGAGGACCAGCTTGTCTTTGGCTACGGGAACTTCGACAACCTTTTCAAAGTTGCGCTCGATCACCCGCTCCACCACTTTGACTTCAGGCTCCGCGCACACCACGGTTTCCGCGGGCGGGCACTGGCTAGGCTCCAGGGGTGTTTCGGCGGGCGGCTGAGGCTCGGCAACCGGGCTCTGGGGACCGGCAGAGGAGAAGCTCTCACAACCGGCGAGCAGCTGAACGGCCAATAACAGGCAAATTGAAGGCAAAAACCGCATCTGTTTTATTACTACCTTAGGGGCGGGAAACCAGCCCCGCGCGCTGTTTTTTTAAGTAATCCTGGCGGTATCTCGGTCGGGCAGTCCATGTTCGCCCGAATTTTTAAAGCACGGATATTACCCTATACGCCGGACGACTGCACCGACTGCAGGATAAAATGACGTGCTACAACGGATTAACAGCGGCGCCCTCAGCCCCGCTCCAGCCGCTTATCGATATCCAGCAGCTTGCGGGTAAGGCCAGCGATGGGCAGATCGGTGCCTCGAAAATACTCTTCCGCCATGGGAGCAATACCACATTTGCCCGGCAGCGGCTGCTCCAACTCCACCAACTGGCTCATACGCGGCAGAAATACAAATTGCAGCCACTGGGGCAACGTCAGGGTATCGACACAGAACGGCTGGGTACTGGCCAGCGCCTCCTCAGACGGCGGTTCCGCGTCCCACAACTCCACGGCACGCATTTCCGCTTCCAGTTCCAGCAACAGGGTGGCGATATCGGGATAAATCGACTTCATAGGTTCCAACAAGTTCAATTGATCATGCGCCGGAAGGGCGGCAGTGAATCCAGCATGGCACGTCCGTAACGCTTGGTGACGATCCGCCGGTCAAGCAGGGTAATCACACCGCTATCCCGTTCCGTACGCAACAGGCGCCCGCAGGCCTGCACCAGTTTGAGCGCGGCATCGGGCACGGTAATCTGCATAAACGCATTGCCGCCCTTGGCCTCGATCCACTCGGCCAGCGCGGCCTCGATGGGATCATCCGGCACCGCAAAGGGTAATTTGGCAATCACCACCTGGCGACAGTAGTCCCCGGGCAGATCCAGCCCTTCGGCAAAACTGGCGAGGCCAAACAGGACACTGTGCCCACCGCTGTCGACGCTCTTCTTATGACTATCCAGCAGCTGCTGGCGGGACTGCTGCCCCTGCATCAAAATGCGATTGCGCCAGGTGCCCGGCAGAGATTCATACACGGTTTCCATCTGTCGGCGGGAGGCAAACAGCACCAGAGCACCACCACCGCCGTCCTCGCCGTTGTCGCTCAGCAGACCTGGTAGTGCGGCTATCACCGCATCCGTGTGCAGGTCTGCATTGTTGGCTTCCACTGCATCCTTCGGCACCCGCAGCTCCGCGCGGGAGAAATCAAACGGGCTGGGTACTATCTCGTAGCTGGCGTTGTCCGGGGTACCGGCGCGCATTTTCAGGCGGTCAAAGCGCCCCAGTGCGGTGAGGGTGGCCGAGGTCAGCACGGCACCGTAGCAGCGTCGCCACAGGCTGTACTCGAGGGTCTTGCCTGCCAGGATCGGCGAGCTGCACACCTCAAAATCAAACGAACCGCCCCAGTCCACCAGAGTGACCCAGCGCGCCTGAGGCACCGAGCCCTGATCCTCGCGCGAATAGTTGGCCCAGAGTTCCAGGTTGGCTTCGGCGCGGCCATGCCAGCTGCCCAGCACTGGATACCAGCGCTCCAGGTCGACAATAGGTACCGGACTGTGGGCGTCTTCCATCATACGCTGGGCCACCTGCACCATCTTGCCCAGCAGCACTTCCATCTCGTCGAAATCTTCTCGCAGCTGGTCGGCCAGCTGCATCAGGGATTCCGGCACCACGCCGCCCTCAAAGCGGTGACGGGCACTGCGCCCGGGGCCAGAACCACCGCCGCGACGGTCTTCATCGAACTCACACAGGTCTTCCAGCAAAGGCCAGGCCATCTCGAGCTTCTGCTTGGCGGCGGTAAACAGCGCCGGCAGCTCTTCCCCTGCCCGATCCAGCTCTGCGCCGTCGCCGATCTCGCCCAGCAGCTGACTGAGGTTCTTGTTCGCCTGATCCAGCCAACCGGTAGTGGCGCCGACGCGGCTGTGGTGGGCAAAGTGATTCAGGGCTTTGTCCGGCAGGTGGTGGGCCTCGTCGAGCACATAGATGGAGTCTTCCGGTGCCGGCAGGATCGCGCCGCCGCCCAGGGCGAGGTCCGCCAGCAACAGATCGTGATTGGCGACAATAACCCGACTTTTGCCCAGGCTCTCGCGGGCGCGGAAGAAGCTGCAGGTGCTCACGTGGGGGCAGCGGCGGCCGCTGCACTGGCGATGATCGGTGGTGACCCGGCTCCAGTCTTCGCCCTCGATGGTGTCTTTCCAGTTGTCCCGGTCCCCGTCCCAGCTGCCGGTGGCAAGCTGGTCGGCCATTTCCCGGTACAGTTTGATACCGACATCGTCCACCTGGGGCTTTTCGTCCTCGTAGAGGGCCATGGAGGCGCCGACACCACTGGAGGTAAGCTCGGTGAGCAGCTGATCCAGCTTGGACAGACACAGATAGCGCCCGCGCCCCTTGGCGAGGGAGACTTCAAACTTGAGCCCCGAATGCCGGATCAGTTCCGGCAGGTCTTTGTTGATGATCTGTTCCTGCAGGGCCACCGTGGCGGTGGAGACGACGAGGGTTTTGTCGTGGGCAATGGCCATGGGAATGGCGGCGAGCAGGTAGGAGACGGTTTTACCGGTACCGGTACCCGCTTCAACCACACAGATGTGTTGCCCGTCGGTCTTGCCGTGGTCTCGCTCGCCGGCGCCGTTGCGCTCGATTCCGCCGAGGGCACGGGCGATGGCTGCAATCATCAGTTTCTGGCCGTAGCGGGCCTTGAGATCGCGGCCGTTGAGGAACTGACGGTAGGCGTTCTGGATGGATTCTTTGTCTTTTTCGCTGAGCACTGGGGACCGGCTGGATTCGCATTGAGGGTTAAATCAGCCGGCCATTATCCACGCTTGCTCAGGGTTTAGCCAACCCGGATTCTATGCGCCTCGGATATTCCCGCCTCGGTGGCGGCGAAGCGCTGGGTATTCGTTTTCGAAAGCGTCGGCGACATGGACGTCGCCGACGCAGCGTACAGGGATGTATTTACAGTGGTTTCGAAAACGAATACCCAGTGCCCGACCGCCACCAGGCGCGGAACAGAGCACCCGCTCTCGACACAAGATCAGCAATCGTTACTGCTCGTAAGCCAACCGGGAAACCACCGGATTGGCATACCCCTGAATGGCCTTGTCTCGCCAGCGCTCGTCGATGGCCGCCATACGCTGCTCGAATTTCTCGCGAATTTCCTGATGCTCGTCCGGATGCCAGGGCTTGGCCGGATAGCCTACCGGCAACTGCGGAGCCTCACCGTAGATCATCTGGTAAGCAATCAGATTGGTGGGATGCAACACGTAATTGCCGATAACCTGGCGATCGATCTCATCCGCCAGCGCAGTGACATCGTTAAAATCTTTCTCGATCGGAGTACCGAATGCTGCGTGGACGTGCCCTTTCTGGCCGACAACCCCCTTGGCGATGCTGCCAAGGTCCTCGTGGGCCTCTTTCTGGTACTCGTCCTGATGCTCCGTGATATACAGCTCACGGGCCTTGTAGCGATCACAGGGATCCCACTCGTAGGAGATAGAGAGCGGCACAATGTGCAGCTCGCGCCAGAAATCCGCAAAAGCCTGCTCTTTGGGCTTGGCCATACCAAACATCGCCGCCAGCGCCGGATTGGTGCGATCGCGGCCGTCTTTGGCTCGGCCCGCGCGCTGGGCAATCCACACGTGTTCGTTCTCGTTCACGATCGAGTGATGGATATAACGGGATAGCGTGGTCGCCGCCATCAGCTTCTCGCGGCGGCTGCCGGAGCTGCGCTTCACCACGAAACACTTGTTCAGTTTCATGATGTCGGTGGCAAATTGCTTGGACAGCAGGTTGTCACCAATGGCGATACGGGAGGTCTCGTGGCCTTCCTTGTACATGGCGAGAATTGCCAGCGCCGGGTCCATGGCGATGTCCCGGTGGTTACTGACGAACAGGCAGGCGCGATCTTTGGGCAGGGTATCCAGACCGGAGATGGAAAGGCCGCAGCTGGTGCGATTGACCGCCTTCTCCAGATACTTGGCAATTACGTCCTGTACCCCGCGCACATTGTTGGCGTTGCGGAACTCAAAACGCACCAGTTGGCGCACCAGCCAGGCGAGCGGGCGCTCAAGCTTACCGGCCATGCCGGGCAACAGAAAGTGTGCCACCACACGGGACATTTCGGGGTCTTCCACCAGACGGCGCAGCGCCGGGCGGACCTCGTCGTCCCGATAGGGGCGGATGTCTTCGAATTGACTAGTGTCCAGATTTCTCGCATTCATGGAATTCAACTACCTGCCAACCCCAGCGCGCGATCTCTGCGGTCGCTGCGCTCTGGCTTTTTCTTATAGTGGCCCAGATGCCGTCATAAAGAGGCGGCTGTGGGCGAAACCGGCGCAGAACATACCGGATGCAGGGAAGAACTGCCAGCACCAAGACGGACCCGGCAGTTATCCCGTGGCGCCAGCCCCCTCCTTCCGGCGCCTATAGACATCTACGGGCCCCGCCCCGAGAATAGGGCGCTTTGCGTCGCACATAACAAAAATCTGACCCGGCAGCCCGGCCAAAAGCGGGGCCGCCCCACTTAGGTCAAACTTTGGCCGGACAATAGGAGAGCACCTTGAGCCAGACCAGTTCCAGCAATGCCAGCGAGTCTCACCCGCAAGACCCGCAGCAGTCGCACCGCACCCCCAGCCTGCTGGATGCACTGATCCCCTTACTGATACTCATCGCCCTACTCTCTCTCTCCGTATTTTTCTATGGCGCCGACTCCTCGTACGGTCCCAACCAGATCGCCCTGCTGTTGTGTGCGGGTGTCGCCGCCCTGGTGGGTATGAAAAACGGATTCACCTGGAAGGAAATGGAAGGCGGCATGCTGCACGGCATCGGCCTGGTGTTCGGCGCCATCCTGATCCTTCTCGCCGTCGGCGCGCTGATCGGCAGCTGGATTCTCGCGGGCACCGTCCCCTCAATGATCTACTACGGGGTCCAGATTCTGTCTCCCCAGTGGTTCTACGCGGCCAGCTGTATCATCTGCGCAATCGTCGGCCTGAGTATCGGTTCCAGCTGGACCACTGCCGGCACCCTGGGCGTGGCCCTGATGGGAATTGCCGGTGCACTGGGACTTAATCCGGCGATTACCGCAGGTGCGGTCATTTCCGGCGCCTACTTTGGCGACAAAATGTCCCCCCTGTCCGACACTACCAATGTGGCAGCCGCGGTAACCTCCAACGACCTGTTCCTGCATATTCGTCATATGCTCTGGACCACCATCCCCGCGTTTACCATCGCGCTGGTGATCTTCGCAGCAATCGGTCTTAGTACTGATACGGGCCAGGCCTCCGCGGAAGATATCCAGCAGCTGCTGGGTGCCCTGCAGGCCGAGTTCAATATTTCCATCATCAGCATGGTGCCCCTGGCACTGCTGCTATTTATGGCGTGGAAGAAAATTCCCGCCTACCCGACACTGATTATCGGTTCCCTGGTGGGCTGCTTGATCGCGATCATCTTCGAACCCAATGCCACCCGTCAGCTCGCCGGCGGCGAGGGCACCCTGAGCCTGCTGAAGGGCGCCTGGCACAGCCTGTTCGATGGCTACAAATCCACGTCCAGTAATGAGGCGGTCGCCTCGCTGCTCTCCAAGGGTGGCATGAGCAGCATGCTCAACACCATCTGGCTGATCATTTCCGCCATGGCGTTTGGCGGCGTGATGGAGCGCGCGGGCTTCCTCGAGCGCATCGTCAACTGGGCGCTGTCCGGCGTGAAGACCGTGGGTGGCCTGATCACCTCTACTGTATTTACCTGCTTCGGCATGAACGCCGCTGCCGGCGACCAGTACATGGCGATCATCATTCCCGGACGCATGTTCCGCGAGGCTTTCGAGAACAAGGGACTGCACGGCCTGAACCTGTCTCGTACCCTGGAAGACTCGGGCACCATCACCTCCGTGCTGATCCCTTGGAATACCTGTGGTGCTTATATGAGCGCGACCCTGGGTATTGCCACGTTCACTTATGCCCCCTTCGCCCTGTTCAACATCATCTGCCCCCTGCTTGCCATCGCCTATGGCTGGCTGCACTTCAAGCAGATGCCGCTGGGCAAGCAGGTGCAACTGCCGGTGGCTGAGGCGCGCGGATAACCCCCCCCCTCACCGCACTATTTCCCGCAGTACCGGGCGAAGCGTTCCTCGCGCTTCGCCCACACCGTGTAATATTTCTCTTTTATCAAGAACATCTGCCCCGTGAACCAGAAGCCCCCCGTTTCCGAATCCCAGCCCGGCTCACAGCCGGCATCCACGCTCTCCGACTTGATAGCGTCCGCGGACTTTAACCTGCGCTGGTTTGACGTCGGTCGCCGAATCCAGCCAGTGAGCAAAAAAGCCGCTCAAGCGTTTGAAGAAGGCGCGGCCCCATGGCCACACCCGTATCTTCGCCAGGCCTGGTGCGGCCTGCTGCTGTGGCCAGCGGATGAGACTGCGGGCGGCGATCCGGTAGTGTGGTTCCTGCGCCTGCCGTTGGATGAGCAGGGCAAACTGCTGCTGCCCATTCGCGACCGTTTCCTGAAACAACTGCAACAGGCGCTGTATCCGGAGGGCAACGGGGAAAAGGATCCGGCCAAATACCTGCAACAGGCATTGGAAGACAGCGGGCTGGTATTCACCCCGCCTGAAGAAAAGCGCGCAGTATTCCACGCCAAGGCCGCTAAACAGCTAAAGCGGCCTGCCAGTGACCACTACCCAGCAGCCCAGGCCTACGCCAAAGATCCGGCGTCATTTCCCTGGGATCAGCTCGCCCTGCAGGGCATTGCTGACCTCGCAGTGCGCTGGGAAGAACAGCGAGACCGGCTCGCGGGGAGCATCCCGCGTTTCGCAGCACCGGCGCTGATCCCCCTGTGCCAGTGCCTGGAGAGTGAAGCCATTGACCACCATCTGGCGGAACCGCTGATCCTGCGTGCGGAACAGGTACTCGCTGGCGGCGCCACCGAGCAGAATGGCCTGAACCTGGTTACCGCAGTAATTCGCGGCCTGTCCCACAGTATCGCCACCGGTATGCGCCAACAGTTTCTGTTGCGGCTACTGCAAAGTGATGCCGCCACCAACGGTGAAGTGCTCGCAGCCATCGGCAGTCGCTGTAGTGAAGACCTTCTGGTTCCAGAGCTGGCACAGCTCTGGCTGGAAAATCTCAGCGCCAGCCAGCCCCAGCAGACCTTTAATCTGCTGCTCACCGACCTGCTGTTCCTCCCCCAGTTGCGCAACGTGCTGCTGGGCGTATTGCGCAATCCGGAGCGAAAAGAGTCCGTCGCGCACGCATTTGGCGAATTCCTGCAGCCCAGCGGAAACTAAGTAGAGCAACATTCACGCGCCAAAGTTCTCCCCCTTCTACCCTGTATTCGCAGCGCGCATAAAAATATGCGCGCAATTCATCGAGTTTGTAACAGGTCACGGCGTCGTTTTATCGCAGCTTTGGCGCACGATGCAGCGTATTTTTTCGGCTGGGAAGGAAAAAGAATTCTTTTTCACACCGCGAAAAATAATTCTTGTCCTCTCTGCAGTGAACCCGGGCGCAATTTGGCGGATAACCCCTTAAATTCAGGCTTACACGCGCGACAAACTGGCGGCCGTTTTATCCTGAATTCACCTCTGGCGGCTATTTTAACCGCACGCCTATTACACTCCATTGGGCGGTATGTTTGTAGAAAAGATTTTTACAAAGCACACCAAACAGGTGACGTTTTATTGTCTATGCTATTGACTAACATCAACGGAAAGGAGTTAGGGGATGAATTTCACTCCAGCCAAGTACTTAACCGGAATTATATGTGCACTGGTCCTCGCAGGTTGTTGTGCACCGGCTCCGATGCCGGCCGCCTGCCCTCCGGGCTCAGAACAAATTCCGACTTCCATGGCCTGTCCTGCGGACGCGGATTGCTGGATGGCATCCGATAATGTGCGCTGTATGAAAGTGGTTAAATAATCACTCTCGTACCAGGTTCATGCAAATGCCGCTTTTCGAAGCGGCATTTTGCATTTCTGGCCTCCCCATAATTACGCCTTACCCACCACTTCTTTCAAACCACCCTCCAACGACTAACCGATCTCCTGATTATCAGGTACCCCTCAGGTACACCCCCAAGATTCCCCCGCCTTAAAAAAGTGCACGATTACACGATGATGTTGCCTTCTTGTGCCCTGTTGCCGCGCCCGCAGCATTCCCCTCTCGAATTGGCCCAACGGGGCAAATGCCGTTAATATTTGCGCCTACACCCTTCTTTTTGAAAGCGAAGAATTATTGATCATGGATGCTCTTCCCCTGTCTGCCGCCATCTCCAAACTGCAACAGCACAAAGACCAGCAGCGCTGGTCACTGCGAGACTTGTTTGCAGCCACTCCCGACCGGGCACAGGCATTCAGCGCCGAAGTTGCGGGGGTTTACCTCGACTACAGCAAAAACCTGCTGAGTGCAGAGACCCTGCAGTTACTGCTCGCATATACCGATACTGCCGAACTGAAAAGTGGTATTGAGGCGCTGTTTTCAGGAGCTCCCATCAATAACACCGAGCATCGCCCCGCTCTGCACACAGCGCTGCGCTTTCAGGGCGAGCCCAAGACCGAACACGAGCAGGCAGTAGCAGACTGCCGTGAGCAGATGGAAAAGTTCGCCGCACAGGTCCACGACGGCGGCTGGACCGGCTTTACCGGCAAGCGCATTCGCCATGTGGTAAACATCGGCATTGGTGGCTCCGACCTGGGTCCACGCATGGTATGCGAGGCACTGCGCCCCTGGCACAAAGATGACCTCAAGGTGCACTTTGTCGCCAACATCGACGGTGCCGACCTGAGCGATACCATTGCCTCCCTGCCCGCTGACGAGACTTTGTTCATCGTCGCCTCCAAGTCCTTCTCGACCCTGGAAACCCGCCAGAACGCACTCTCAGCGCGTCAGTGGGTGCTCGACGCAGGCTGTGCAAAATCCGACCTGGAAAAACACTTTGTGGCCGTGAGCAGCAATATTGTGGCGGCGCAGGATTTCGGCATCGCTGCGCAGAATATTTTCCCCATGTGGGACTGGGTTGGCGGCCGCTATTCCCTGTGGTCCGCCATTGGCCTGCCCATCGCCCTGGCTTGCGGCTTTGACGTCTACAGCGATCTTCTGAAAGGCGCCAACGCCATGGATACCCACTTCACAGAAGCGGAGTTTGCACAGAACCTGCCGGTGTTGATGGCGCTGATCCACTTCTGGTACCGCCAGTGCTGGGGGGCCGGCAGCCTCGCGGTACTTCCGTACGCACAGCGCCTGGCAAAATTCCCGGCGTGGCTGCAACAGTTGGATATGGAGAGTCTGGGTAAAAGCGTGACCCGCGATGCCCAACCGCTACCCTATCCGAGTGGCAGCGTGATCTGGGGTGCCGAGGGCAGTAATGGCCAGCATTCCTTCCACCAGCTGTTGCACCAGGGCACGGATATGATTCCGGCGGATTTTGTGGCGATTAAACAGCCTACGTCGGAGCTCGAGGAGCAACACCAGTGGCTGCTTTCCTGCTGCCTGAGCCAGAGCCAGGCGCTGTTGCGTGGCAAATCACTCGCCGAGGCCCGCAAGGAGCTGGAGGCCTCTGGACACACGCACAAGGAAGTCCACCAGCTAGCGCCGCACAAGGTGATCCCGGGCAACCGCCCAAGTAATACCCTGGTTTTGGAGAAGCTGGATCCCTTCCATCTGGGCAGCCTGCTGGCGCTGTATGAACACAAGGTATTCACCTTCGGCTGCCTGCTGGATATCAATCCTTTTGATCAGTGGGGCGTGGAACTGGGCAAGGTACTCGGCAACGCGGTACACGATGCGATCGAGGGTGAGATTCCCGCGGATTGGGATGGGTCTACTGCACACCTGATGAAACTGCTTCTTAAATAAACACGAGTTTGGTGGCAATCATTGAGGTCACTCGGTGGCGGCAAAGCCATTACCTTTGCCGCCACCCAATCATCTAACCGGAACAACCATACTCAATCAATCTTCCGAGCCTGCTGCTCCAACAACGGCTTGATCAAGTCCATCGGCAGCGGGAACACAATCGTGGAATTTTGTTCCCCAGCAATATCAATCAACGTCTGCATATAACGCAACGTAATCGCATTCGAGTTTTTGGACAGCTGATCCGCGGCCTCGGTAAGCTTTGCCGCCGCCTGGGCTTCCCCCTCTGCATGAATCACCTTCGCCCGCCGCGAACGCTCTGCCTCGGCCTGCTGGGCAATGGCGCGGATCATGCTCTCATCCAGGTCGATATGCTTGATCTCGACATTGGTAACCTTCACGCCCCAGGCATCGGTCTGCTCATCGAGGATCTTCTGGATATCCACATTGAGCTTGTCCCGCTCGGAAAGCATCTCATCCAGCTCGTGCTTACCCAGCACTGAACGCAAGGTCGTCTGCGACAACTGACTCACCGCCTCGTGATAGTTTTCCACATTGATAATCGCTGACTGTGGATCAATTACCCGGTAATACACAACGGCGTTTACCTTTACCGAAACATTGTCCCGACTGATCACATCTTGTGTAGGCACATCCATCACCACCGTGCGCAAATCCACACGCTCCATGGTCTGGATGATGGGAATGATAATGATCAGACCCGGGCCCTTTACCGCCTGGAAGCGCCCCAGGAAAAACACCACCGCACGCTCATACTCACGCAGCACGCGGATGGCATACATCACCAGCAATACAACCGCCAGCGCTAATAGACTCGCAAAATAGCTCACCATAAACCTGCTCCCGTTCGTCCCTATTCCGGTTGTACCTGCAACACCAATCCTTGCTCCGCCACGACCTGCACCAGCTGTCCTTCCGTCAGCAAGTTGTCGCAGTGGGCACTCCAGATTTCTCCATCGATTTTCACCAGTAATCTGGGCTCAACTTCTGTAACCACCGCGGTTCGCCCCACCATCGCCTGATTAGCGGCAATCTTAGGCTTACGCAGGCTGCTGCCTACCGCGTACAGAATCCCGAGCAGAGCCAGGCCACTGACACCAGCAATACCGCCAATCAAACCCTTGGACACCTGCATGCCCGGCACATCGCTGTCTATCAACAGCACGGAGCCAATGACCAGAGCCACTACCCCACCAATACCCAGTGCGCCAAAGCTCGGCACAAACAGTTCCGCGGCAATCAGCAGTGCGCCGACCACAATCAATGCCAACCCCGCATAGTTGACCGGCAAAACCTGTAGCGCGTAAAACGCGAGCAGCAGGCAAATAACACCAACCACGCCCGGCACAATGGCCCCCGGGCTGTAGCCCTCGAAAATCAGGCCGTAAATACCGACCAACAACAGGATGTAGGCCACCTGGGGATTGGTGATCAGGGATAGCAGTTCGTTACGCCAGTCCGGCTCGTAGGCCACTACTGGAAGCCTTGTGGTTTCTGCGGCGATTTGCTGCTTTCCCGAGGCCATCACCACCTCGCGACCCGCCAACTGCGCAAGCAATTGCTGCTGGTTGTCCGCCACCACATCGATCACATTTTCCGCCAGCGCCTCTTTCGCCGTCAGGGTTGCCGCATCGCGCACCGCTTTTTCTGCCCAGTCGGCATTGCGATTGTGGCGGTTGGCCAGTCCACGGATATAGGCCACCGAATCGTTGATGACTTTACGCTCCATCGCAGTGCCGCCCTGCTTTTCGGGTTCGCTCTCCCCGTCCGTATCCGCAGAGTCCGCCGGCTCGGCCTCTTGTGACGTCTTCTCCGGTTTCTGCCCCGGCGGCTTTTGCGGCTCCTGCTGTCCGGGCATACCACCAATCTGCACCGGTGTAGCGGCGCCCAGTGTGGTTGAGGACGTCATGGCGGCCACATGGCTGGCGTAAAGAATATAGGTGCCGGCGCTGGCAGCGCGGGCGCCTGCGGGCGTGACGTAGGTTACATAAGGAATATCGGAAGCGAGAATATGCTGGATAATATCGCGAGTCGCGGCATCCAGGCCGCCCGGCGTATCCATGTTCACAACAAACAGACGTGCGCCATTTTCGCGGGCGGTTTCACTGGTGCGAACCAGATAATCCGTGGTGGCCGGCCCAATGGGACCATTGATGGAAAGTTCCGCAATATGCGGACTGTTTTCTGGCGTTTCGGATTCCTGAGTAAAACCACACAACGGCGTAACCTGCGCCACCAAAAGCAGCAGGTAAACGAATACTCCTTTCGACAACCGCTTGTTCATAACCATTATCCCGGGTGCGAAAGAGGGAAAGGAGATACAAGCGTAACAGAACAAAACTAGGTTAAAGGGATTGAGCCGCCGGATACACGTGCGTCGTCAAATTGCCGCCATTAACCTTGCGCAAAATACCGTCGCGCAAACCTGGGATCCATTTTCTCCAGATCTACCACCACCAGGCCATCCACCGAATCGCAGAAATCCGGGTCGATATTGAATGCGTGGAAGCTGGTACCGCCGGGAGTGGTTACGGCGGTGTATTTCTTGAAAAGCGGGGGCAAGACTACGCCCTCTTCTTTCAGAACCTGCTTCAACTGCAGCATATCGTTAGTGGCACTGCCGGTAAGCTCCGGCAGATCATCGCGGGCTTCAATAAATGGCAGGCGCGCGTTGCCCATGGGTTGCCGGGTAGCAAAGTGGTGCAGGAAGTAACGCACAATGGCGGACTTTGCCCGGCGGGAAAAGTTGCCGGGCATGGATACCGGACCAAACAGGTAGCGGCGGTTGTTGCGTAGAATCCACTGGCCGATCCCACCCCACAGCAAATCCAACCCGCGGCTGCGCCAGTATTCCGGCAGTAGAAAGCTACGCCCCAGTTCCGCTGAGGCCGGCAGGCACTCTTCCGGTGCGCGGGAATAATTGAACAGGGTGGTGCTGTAGATTTTGTCCGCAGTCAGACCATCGGTACTCACCAGGCGATAAGCACCGGCCAGTTGCTGGCGCTCCCTGTCCCACAACAGCAGATGGTCGTACCAGGCATCAAACGCATCCCAGTCGCGACTATTACCAGTGCCCTCCCCTACTGCGCGAAAGGCGATTTCCCGCAGGCGCGATAGCTCGCGCATTACCGGGCAATCGGATTGCTGGCGGTAGAGTTTTACCTCAAATTCACCCTGTGCCACCAGGGTCTCGCAGCTCGCCAGTATGGCGGCGACCTCGGAGGCGACTTCTGCACCGGCAATGGGGTCCGGCGCCAGCCCCTGCGGGTTTTTATGCAGTCGGTAAACCTGCTTTTTCCACAGCTTGGCCTGGGCACGCGGCGCCATAGGCCAATCGCGGTAGTGCTCCGGCGTTACCGGCGTACCGATGCGGATGTCGATGCCTTTGCGCACCTGTTTGAACATCTCCCGGATCAACCACAGGGTCGACAGCGGCTTGTTCACCATGGACAGGCCGTACCACCACAGGGAGTTTCTGCCGCGCACCTGCACCGGCAAAATGGGTGCATTGGTCTTGTCGGCAAAGCGAATAAACCCCGGGTTCCAGCGGCCGTCGCGCACCCCCTGAGGGGTAAGGCGAGAGACTTCACCGGCGGGAAAGACAATGATGACACCGCCGGTACGCAGATGACGGTATATTCCGTCCACATCCTCACGGCGGGTGCGCCCATTGAAGTTATCCACTGGCAACAAGTAGCTTCGCAGTGGTTCGATATTCCACAGCAGCTGGCTGGCCACCGCTTTTACATCCTTGCGAACCCGCGCCACCATGTCGATCAGAGCAAGGCCGTCGAGACTGCCCAGAGGGTGGTTGGAAACGATCACCAACGGCCCTTCCGTGGGAATCCGCTCCAGTTCCGCCAGATTGACGTCGTAGTGAAAATCAAACGAGCGGAACACCTGGCGGATAAAGTCGAGCCCGCCCAGGTGGGGGAATTCGCGGCCGAACTGCTGCAGTTGCTGTTCGCAACAGATCTTCTTGACCGTGGCCGAAACCAGACGCCGCGCCGGGCTTCCCGGGGCCGCACTGTACCAGGGGTTTTTCTGTAACAGGCTTTCCAGTTGGATCATGCGGCTACCGCCTCTGTCATGATGCGAGCAAGTTTGGGCGTGCGATGCCAGTGCAGGATATTCAGCGCCCCGCTTTTTTCTTCCACAACCGCGGTCATCGAATCCACCCAGTCCCCGCAGTTGGCGTAAGTGACCGCACTGTCCTGCACCGCGCTGTGTCGGATACCCGCACGGTGGATATGTCCACAGATGACGCCGTCAAAACCCCGTCTGCCGGTCTCGCGAATCGCCACTTCTTCGAACTTGTTCATCATACGGCGCGCCGCATTTACGCGGTTCTTTACATGGTTGGCGAGGGACCACCAGGGCTTGTCGAAGCGGCTCCGCCAGTAATTGATCCAGCGATTGAAGCGCAGCATCAGGTAATAGCTCTGATCACCAATGTGGTAACTGACTGGATTGATCTGGATGTGGTGTTCGAACTGGTCGCCGTGGGTTACCCAGTAGCGTTTGCCGTCCGCGGCGGTGTGGGTCCACTCCCGCTCCACACGAATATTGCCCAGGCGCTTGCCCGCCCAGCTGCGCATGGGGGCATCGTGATTGCCGGGGACGTAAATAACTTCGGGGGTATTGCAGCTGATTTCAGAAAGCATGCTGAGTAGCAGACTAGAGGCGTGACACCAGCTGCCTTTGCCCTGGGAGAGCGCTTTCATATCGAAGATATCGCCCACCAGATACACCGTATCCGCCGAATTCTGGGCGAGGAAATCCGCCAGCCGTTGCGGCTCGCTGTCCCGACTGCCCAGGTGAACATCGGAAATCCACAGTGCGCGATAGCGGTTACTCATTGGCAAGTCCCATCATAGGTTGCGGCCATGTTGATGGGGGAAACTTTGCTTGAGTTTTTTTACAAAGCGACGGCTGTTTCTTGAAGCTTCTGTGTCAGGCGGGCGCTGGAGAGGAAGCCGGTGACATTCCCCAGGAAAATGGGGAACCAGATTCTAATCCCGCACCCGCTGTATCCGCTCCAGACGGGAAACACTGCCCAGGTAGTCCTGCCAGCTCGCCTCCAGTTCCGCAGTCTGGTAGCGCTGGTATTTTTCCCGGTCCAGCCAGAACACACGGGTTTGGGCCCGGCGCAGATCGATCAGAGGCAACTGATCGATGGCCGCCGAGCCCCGCTTGAAGACGGAGCCGGCCCGGGAGTTCTGGATCATATCGCTGACGATGGTGAGGTGAACATTCTCCGCTGCGGGGTCGAAGTGATTCAGCGCGGCTACATCAGAAAGCGCCTCGTAGATCGGTGAGACCGGCTGCTCGCCGGCGGAAACTGCACGCGCAATGGCGAGGTCAAGCGGCTGCTCAAACCGCTCTCGATAGAGTGCCTGCACAAATTGCTGGTTCGCGGTCAGCGCACTGACATCCTCACCTGCATGTGGCTTGCACAGGTCCACTACAGGTTCAGACAGGCCGTTGTAGTGATCATCCAATACAAAGATGGAGAAACGATCATTCACTGCCGCTGATGCCAGCAAGCCGGAAAGGTGCGTATCCAGGAAATGGGTCTGGTGGGGTGAGAGCGTATCGGAAGCGTCGATCACCACAATATGCTGGGCGAACCGCGGCAGGTGCGGATTGCACAGGGTTACCTTGTCGTAATCCCGCTCCGGGGCCCGCACAACCTGCAGGGTGAAAATACCAAGCGCCACCAGGGCTGCAGCGCACAGGGAAAAAACGGCAATGCCCTTTTTATCCTCACCGGAAAGCCCGCGGCGCCGTCCCGATGTGCGGCGCTTGCGCGCGCGACTCCAAAGTGTCATTACGCCCTCCGCAGGCCGTAATCCAGCTCGAGCTTGTCCACCAGGGTAGCGAGTGACTCCTGTGCTGATTCACAGCGTGCATTCACCGTATCAATCGCCCCGGTGTACACCTCGTCCAGTTCATCCATCAACGCTTCAAAGGCGGCAAGGTCTCGCTGGTGCTGTTCCAGCCCGGTGGTATTCAGGCGCGGCAGCTTGTCCAGTTCAAATCGCAAAAGCTCGCCAAAATACGCCGCGCGCCGGTTCAGCATACGCGCGGAGTAGGACTGGTAGTAGCGGATCAACTCATCCAGCAACCCCTGTGCCTTAACGATATCTTCGTGGTAGTGGCGATGGATTTCCTCGCTGCGCTCGATACTGGCCTTGAACTGGATAAACTGCGCGCGGATGGTTTTTTCCTTCTCCGCCAGCACTTCGTGAATATCCTCGGCGAGTTCATTGGCACCTTCGATGGCATCCTCGAAAGCTTCTCCCCAGGCTTTTTGCAGCATGCGTACCCGGCGGGTAATTGCCGTGTATCCAGGATAGCGATCATCCACCACGAAGAACTTCGCCGTGAGCAACACCAGGGCGATACCGCTCACCACCACCATTATCCAAGAATTGAAGTCCTGGATACCCAGGGGCTGACTCCAGAGGCTGGTCATTGCCAGCTGCGATGCGGTAAACGGATTTTGCTCGAGCGCCTCGCGGTAGTGCCCAACGCCCAGCACAAAGGTCACGGCTGTGGCCAGCACAGCCGTACACAACAGCATCGCTCCCGCTTTCCTCGCCAGGTTCTGGTGGAAACAGTTACGCAGGGAAAACGCCATAAACGCAGCGAAGCCGAGATTGATCAGCGAGATGATAAAGGCCTGGAAGAACCCGCCTACCAGCCCCAGATCGCTGCCTTTGGAAAGAAAAAAGGCGTTGAGCACCGTTTCCAGAATAACGATAAAGAAAATTACCGAGTGATGCAGGATCCGAGATTCCCGATATACCGCCTCGCGGGTGAGGCCATTGCGATGACGGAAGATCTCCAGGTCCATGCGCACCGCCGAGTAGTCCTGCGCGCTGCGCTTGAGCCCACTCACCAAGTTCGCCATGCGGCTACTGATCTTTTTGTCCACCAGGGCATCGGTATTTTTCAGGTCCTGGAACAACTGACGAATTTCCACTTCGCTCCGGTCGGCGAGTTCTTTATCCAGTTCATTCTGACGGTTTTCATGGACCCGGCCGATGATTTCGCGCACCACGTACGAGCGCAGGCCTTCTTCGCTCTCCGTATGGTTGCGGCGGTCGTGTTCCGGGATGCCCGCTTTCACATCGCGCTCTACGCGCTGCTCAATTTTGAGGGCCGAGATGGCGGCTTTGGTGGCCGGTATTGAAGTCATGCTGTCACCTAAAAACTTCCACTACATTTTAGGTTTGGCGTTTCCCCTACTCCCTGGCACGAAAGGCACCAGACAGAGTTCAGTCCAGTGTTGGAGAAACCCTTACTTGAGAATAGCTCTCCACTTGCCCGTTTGTTGTCGATGCGACGAAGCGTTATCCATTCGCTCAAAGAGGCGCCACAATTTCACCCATTCCTGTCATAACCTCCTTTCCACCCGACCTGCCCACCCAGCCTCGTGGCAATTCGCGCCAACCCAGAAAAAGATATTGCGCCCAAAGTAAAATTAACCCTAAGATTTAAATGCTTTGGCATGCAATAACAATCAAGGCCTGCACTCGCGCCGCAACTGGCGCCTCCTGCGAATAAACGATAACAACGGGAAAACCACCATGCTCCACTCTCGACTGATCGCCCTGACTTCACTATGCGCACTGACGGTCTCTGCCGCCGTACATGTCTCCGCTGCCGATATCGACCAGGTATTGCCGATCCAGCACAGCTGTAGCAGCACCCTCAAAATTCGCGCCCAGGATATGACCGGCAGTCAGTTAAACGCCACCTGTGCGGACCTGTCTGCGGAGGAAGCGCTCTTTCACCAGCGCCTGCAAACCAACCAGGTCCCCGTGCCCGATGACTACAACACCGACCTGCGGGTAGTGGTGTTTGACGATTACAACCAGTACGACACCTACGGCTATGACCTGTTTGGCATCAACACCAACAATGGTGGTATGTATATCGAAGGCACGCCCTCCAACCCGGGTAACCAGGCCAGCTTCTACGCCCACGAAGCCTCATGGCTGCGCCCCGAGTTTTCAATCTGGAACCTGGAGCACGAATATGTGCACTATCTGGACGGGCGCTTCGTTGCCTATGGCGGCTTCAATCACTACCCGGGCAATATGGTCTGGTGGTCCGAAGGGCTCGCTGAGTATCTATCCCTGGGCAATAATAATCCGGAGGCGGTACAGGTCGCCCGGGACCACAAACCGCGCCACCGCAAACCCAGCCTGGCGTCTGTGTTCGCGACCACCTACCGCGACAAAACCGATCAGGTATATCGCTGGAGCTACCTTGCCATCCGCTTCCTGTTCGAGCGTCACTACGATGAAGTGATCGCGATGACCAATACACTCAAGAACAACGATTTCGGCAGCTATACCGCTTACCTCAACAGCTGGGAAAGCAACTATGAAGCGGAGTACCAGAACTGGTTGAACGGACTGATCAACAGCGGGGCGAGCGGAAAGCAGAAGGACAGTAAAAAAGAGCAGATGCTGCAGAAGCATTCCATGGCCGAGGAGAAGAGACGCAGCGGCGGTAAAGAGAAGTAACCGGATACTCAGGCACAAACAGAAAAGGGCCCCGCGGGGCCCTTTTCTTATGGATGATTTAGCAAGCAGTCACTCGCTATCGCCCGGATGGCGCATGGGTGCCGGGAAGGGGAACTGGGCGATCTTGTCACCTTTTACCTCGACAATCTTGCCGGTGCCCTCTTTCTCCACCTCGTCGATCCGCACAATGCTGTGCATGGGGATATAGGAGCGCTTCACCGAGGCAAACTCGGTCTTCAGTTTCTCTTCACTCGGGTCCACAACCAGCTGCGACTTCTCACCGAACACGAACTCCTCCACCTCGATGAAACCGTACATTTCACTCTGGTAGATGGCACGGGCATAGAGCTCGTACACCTGGTTCTGGTTGTGGAAAATCACTTTGTAGATCGGGTTAGACATAGATCTCTCTGGAATGGGAAAGAATCGGCCGGGGCGGAACAGGAATACCCCGTGAATTCTAGTGTCGAATCAGTAAATTCGCGGGCCCTGCCGCGAAAAGCGCGGAAGAGTAGCATTCAAGTAGGTCGGCGTCTATGCAGCTCTTGGAGCGGCCGGTATAATGCCCCACCTTTGCAGATTGACCAAATTTTAACCAGGCGCATTATGTCTTCTGAACTGTCCGAAAAACCGGTGAAAAAGCTCTTTATCAAGACCCACGGGTGCCAGATGAACGAGTACGATTCCGCCCGTATGCGGGATCTGCTGGGCGAATCCCATCAGATGGTTCCCACTGATGACCCGGAAGAAGCGGATGTACTGCTGGTGAACACCTGTTCTATCCGTGAGAAGGCGCAGGAAAAATTGTTCCACCAGCTGGGTCGCTGGAAGCACCTGAAGGAAAAGAATCCCGAACTGGTCATCGGCGTTGGCGGCTGCGTGGCGAGCCAGGAGGGCGAAGCGATCGCCAAGCGCGCGCCCTACGTGGACCTGGTATTCGGCCCGCAGACCCTGCACCGCCTGCCGGAAATGATGGAAACCAGGAAACAGCAGAGCGGCGCCATCGTGGTGGACGTGTCCTTCCCGGAGATCGAGAAGTTCGACCGCCTGCCGCAACCGGAAGCGGACGGCGTGAGCGCGTTTGTATCCATCATGGAAGGCTGCTCCAAATACTGCACCTTCTGTGTGGTGCCTTACACCCGCGGTGAAGAAGTCAGCCGCCCGGTAGCGGATGTACTTGAAGAAGTGGCACACCTGGCTGGCCAGGGCGTGCGCGAGGTGAACCTGCTGGGCCAGAATGTGAACGCCTACCGCGCACCGGGCGAAGACGGCCAGATCGTGGACTTCGCCGAGCTGATCACCTATGTAGCGGCCATCGACGGTATCGACCGAATCCGCTACACCACGTCGCACCCGGTAGAGTTTTCCGATGCACTGATCGATGTTTACGCCGAAGTGCCGGAACTGGTGAACCATCTTCACCTGCCGGTGCAGAGCGGCTCCGACCGCATCCTGATGGCGATGAAACGCGGCCATACAGCGCTGGAATACAAGTCCAAGATCCGCCGCCTGAAGGCGATCCGCCCGGATATCTGCCTGTCTTCTGACTTTATCATCGGCTTCCCGGGGGAGACCGAGCAGGATTTCGAAGCGACCATGAAGCTGATTCAGGACGTGGGCTTTGATATCTCTTTCAGTTTCATCTATTCCGCGCGCCCGGGTACCCCGGCGGCTGACCTGCCGGACGATACCCCGGAAGAGGTGAAGAAGAAGCGTCTGCAGCTGCTTCAGCACCGCATCAACCAGCAGGCGGCGGAGATCGCGCGCCGCATGGTGGGTAACGTGGAGCGGGTTCTGGTCAGTGGTGTATCCAAAAAAGACCCGGGCCAGCTGCAGGGACGGACCGAAAACAACCGGGTGGTCAATTTCCGTTGCGACCAAATGGAACTGATCGGTAAATTTGCCGATGTATTGATTGAGGAAGCACTTCCTAACTCGCTGCGGGGCACGCTGGTGGCTTCCGAGCTGGATGGGCCGCTGAGCTGATTCGACTATCGGGGCAGCCAATTAGGTGGTTCCGTGGCGGCACTGCTGTCGGGATTCGTTTCCGGGACACGCTACAAGCACATCCCTGTGCGCTCGGACACGGCCATCCATGGCCGCGTACGGTCCCGGAAACGAATCCCGACATCAGCGCCTTAGCCTCCAAGTTAAGTTCATTCCCGCCCAACATCGGGCCGAAATTGCTGGTAATTCTGGGCTAAGGCGCTGATACCGATAGCCCTTTGTGAGACCTTCCGCGAGAGGGACCTCGCGGAAGAGCCCCCATGGATGGGTTATCGGGGGGGCGCCTAGCTCGTGTCTCACAAAGGGCTATCGGTAGCAGCGCCGCCTCACAACAAGCTACGAAGCTCGAGAACTCGCGACGGTGCCTCCAACAACAAACCGTCATACTCCTCTGTTATAAGCCCCGAGACTGTTTAGAACCCATTCGTCACAAACCGACCTTTCCCCTATCAGGTAAATGGGTATAACCTACAGACTGAACCCCCAGACTAAAGGTGCATGGAAACCAATTTGGAAACACAAGCCCTCGCTCACAGCATCACCCTTGAGCCAAATGACGCCCGCCGCCTGGCCAACCTCTGTGGCCAATTTGATCAACACCTGCGCCAGATAGAACAGCGACTGGAAATTGAGATCCGCAATCGCGGCAATCAGTTCGCCTTCTACGGCGATGCCAATTCGGCCCGCGCCGCTGGTGAGATCCTGAGTAACCTGTACAAGGAAACCGGATCCAACAACGACCTGACCCCGGACGAAATCCACCTCGCCCTGCAACAGTCGGACGTCGAACTGGTCAAAGGCGGGCAAAAGATCGAGGAAGGTGAAGGCGACCAGGTAGTGCTGATCCGCACCAAGAAGTGTTCCGTAAGGCCCCGGGGAATCAACCAGCGCAAATATGTTCGCGCGGTACAGAGCAACGATATCAACTTCGGCATCGGCCCAGCCGGTACCGGTAAAACCTACCTCGCCGTGGCCTGCGCCGTGGAAGCCCTGCTCAAGGACTCCGTGGAACGTATCCTGCTGGTGCGCCCGGCGGTAGAAGCAGGTGAGAAACTGGGCTTCCTGCCCGGCGACCTCAGCCAGAAGGTAGACCCCTACCTGCGCCCCCTGTACGACGCCCTCTTTGAAATGCTCGGTTTTGAAACCGTGGGCAAGCTCATCGAGCGCAACGTGATTGAGGTAGCGCCGCTGGCCTACATGCGCGGCCGTACCCTGAACAACGCCTTCGTGATTCTGGACGAGAGCCAGAACACCACCCGCGAACAGATGAAGATGTTCCTGACCCGTATCGGGTTCGGCTCCACCGCGGTGATCACCGGCGACCCCAGCCAGATCGACCTGCCCCGCGGACAGGCCTCTGGCCTGCGCCACGCCATCGAGGTACTGGATAACGTCAACGGCATCAGCTTTACGCACTTTGGCGCCAAGGACGTGGTCCGCCACCCGCTGGTCCAGCGCATTGTGGAGGCCTACGACATTCACGAAGCGGAAGTGGAAGCCGAGCGCGAAGCGCGCAAGGCCGCAGCGCTGGAAGCCGCCGCCGGCAAAGCCGCTGGAGAAAATGCGGCCTGATGCCGCGCCCATGAACACCAGCCAATCCGAGAGCGGGGCCCAATCCGGGCCGCTCGAACCCGCTGACATCGCCCTCGATGTTCAGCGGGCTACCTCCTTTCCCGAACTCCCCAGCGACGACGAACTCGCCCGTTGGGCGGCAGCCGCCGTGGGCGGGCATCGGGCAGAAGCCGAGATTTCCCTGCGCATCGTCGATGAAGACGAAAGCGAGGCGCTCAACAGCCAGTACCGCGGCAAGCAAAAGCCCACCAATGTGCTCTCATTCCCCGCCGATATCCCCGAAGAACTGGGTTTGCCCCTGCTTGGTGACCTGGTGATCTGCGCCCAGGTAGTGGCCAGGGAAGCGGAACAGCAGCACAAAGCCCTTTCCTCACACTGGGCACACATGGTGGTCCATGGCACACTGCATCTTTTGGGTTACGACCATATCGAGGACGATGAGGCCGAGATTATGGAAAATCTCGAAACCCAAATACTGGCAGGTCTGGGAATCGACGATCCCTACCGCCCCATAGATGAGCCGGCGCAAGGTGCGCCGGCCGAAAAAATTTCAGACGGAACCGACGAGTAACGCGGAGTATGGCCACATCCATGACCACCGACGAACCCCCAAGTAGCTCCTCCTCCAACCGCCCGCGATCGGGTGAAAAGAACTGGTTGGAGAAAATACTGGGTGCCTTCTCACAAGAACCCAAGTCCCGCGATGAGCTGCTGGACATCATCAAAGATGCCGCAGAAAACAAGGTGGTAGACGCCGAAGCGCTATCCATCATCGAGGGAGCGCTGGATGTATCCAGCCAGCAGGTGCGGGAAATCATGATTCCGCGCTCGCAGATGGTGGTGGTCAGCATTGAAGACCATCCCAAAGAATTCCTGCCCAAGATCATCGAATCCGGCCACTCCCGTTTCCCGGTGGTGGGCGAGAGCATCGACGATATCCGCGGCATACTCCTCGCCAAGGATCTGCTGCCGCTGGTGCTGAAAGGCGTGGACGAATTCCGCCTCGAGGACCATATCCGGCCCGCCAATATCATTCCCGAGAGCAAACGCCTGAATATCCTGCTGCGGGAATTCCGCGAGAACCGCTATCACATGGCTGTCGTGATCGACGAGTATGGTGGTGTCTCGGGCGTGGTGACGATTGAAGATATCCTTGAGGAGATCGTCGGCGAGATCGAAGACGAGACCGACGAGGAAGAAGCGGATAGCTTTATCCGCAAGGTGAGCGACAACGATTTTGTGGTGAAAGCGCTCACCCCCATCGAGGACTTCAACGAGTACTTTGAGTGTGAATTCAGCGATGAAGAGTTCGACACCATCGGCGGTCTGATCATGCAGTCCTTTGGCCACTTGCCGGGGCGCGACGAGATGACCAAGCTCGGAGATTTCAAATTTCGCGTCCTCTACGCCGACAACCGGCAGATTCACCTGCTGCGTGTAAGTCGATTTGACAGGCCCGCTACAGAAGATGGCTGATGCGTAAATTCGTGCCTTTTTGGGCCGCCCTGTTCTCGGGCGGCCTGCTGACTCTTTCTTTTGCTCCCTATAACCTTTGGCCGCTAGGGCTGCTGTCCCTCGCGCTGTTTGCCTGGCTGCTGGCACCCGGTCGCCATCAACTGGAAAAGGCCAGCAGTGGGAAGGGAATCTTTCAGATCGCCCTCTGCTACGGTATCGGCCTGTTTGCCACCGGTGGCTCCTGGGTATACGTTTCGATCACCGACTTCGGCAATTCCTCCCCTGTGCTGGGGGTCATCCTCACCGGCGCCTTTGTGGGCGTGCTGGCACTGGCATTTGCCCTGCCCTTCCCGCTACTAGCACGCCTGCGTGCAAACCCCGTGTCGTTTGCCCTGGGATTCGCCGCGCTCTGGTTTGTCAGCGAGTGGGTTCGCACCTGGCTGTTTACCGGCTTCCCCTGGTTGTTTGCCGGCTATGGCCACATTCACACCTGGCTTTCCGGCTGGGCACCCATCGCCAGTGTTTACGGTATCGGCCTGTTACTGGCGTTTTCCGCTGCTGTGCTGGCACTGTTTATGCGCCGCACCTTCGCCTCCTGGAAGTCCGCCAGCGCGCTGTCGCTAGTGGCTGCCGCCCTGCTGACCTGGCCGGCCGGGCTGCTACTGTCGAAAGTGGATTGGACGGAAAATACGGGCAAGGAGCTGACCGTTGGCCTGGTACAGGCCAATATTCCTCAGGACAAAAAGTGGCAGCCGGAATTCCGCGGCGAGACGATCAGGCGCTACCAGAGTGCCACCGAGGCACTCCACCGCGAAAAAGTGGATCTGGTGATCTGGCCAGAGGCAGCGCTGCCGCTGCTTTACCACCACGCGCCCAACCTGATGGATGCGCTGCAAAACAGCGCGCAGGAAACCGGCACCGACCTGATCACCGGCATCCTCTACGACACCGAGGAAGATTACCGCCGCGTGGTGCACAATTCCGCGGTGGTCTTCGGCACTGAATCCCAGCTGTACCACAAGCGCCACCTGGTACCTTTTGGCGAGTATGTGCCACTGGAGGACTGGATTCGCGGCACCATCGAATTCTTCAACCTGCCCACCTCCGTCATCCGCCCGGGACCGGAGGGCCAGCAGCCGCTCCAGGCTGGGGGCGTAAGCTGGGCACCGCTGATCTGTTACGAAATCGTCTATCCGCAACTGGTATCGCAGAGCAGCGGTGATGCGCAGGTTCTGCTGACCCTGAGCAATGACGCCTGGTTTGGGCGCTCCATTGGCCCGTTACAGCATATGCAGATGGCACAGATGCGCGCCCTGGAAACCCGTCGCTATCTGGTGCGCGCCACCAATACCGGGGTAACTGCCATTGTTGCGCCCGACGGCAGCATCACCGAGCAATTACCACAATTCGAACAGGCAACCCTGACCGGCCAAGTGCAGGGCCGCAGCGGCTACACGCCGTTCATGCTGATCGGTGTGTGGGGGCTGGTAGCGCTGGCCGCGCTGATGCTGGTATTTGCAGCCCTGTTACAACGTCGCCCAGCCCCGGAAAATACCGCGGTACTTGGCGGCGAAGCCGCAGACTGATGGAGCAGGCAGGCCGGGGCGGTGATTGCCCCGGTTTGCCGCCTGCTTTCACACGCCTTTCACAATCCCCGGGATTTCTTGCCCGGCATTTCCTGCAAGCCGCCCGCAGCCTGCTATTATCGTGAGATATTCACCCGGCGAAAAAGCCCCCCGCGCAGTATTGATCCGGTCATTTCGCCCGGCAGGCAGTCGAGCCTGCTCCCGGTTCCCGCGCTGAAGATGCGCCAAATAGACCGGGCAATCGTTTTTCATGCACAGACCAGACAATGTGCGGCACGGATGCCAGATTTATGCATTGCTTAATTACTGGCGGCACTGGATTGATAGGCCGTCTATTTTGTGCGCAATGGTTGGCGCGAGGCCACAGCCTCACGGTACTCAGCCGCTCTCCCGAGAAGGTGCACAAACTCTGTGGCGAATCCGCCCAGGGCGTACGCGAACTGCAACAGGTCGAAGGCCCGGTAGATGTGGTCGTCAATCTGGCGGGAGAGACCATTTCCAAGCGCTGGACCAGCGCGCGCAAACAGGAAATCCGCCGCTCGCGGCTGGAGACCACCAGCCAGCTGGTGCAGTGGATCCTGTCCAGGGAGCAGCGCCCCGAATACATCCTTTCCGGCTCCGCGGTGGGTTATTACGGTGACCGCGGCGGTGATCTGCTCAGGGAAACCAGCGGGCCCGGCGGCGGATTCGCCGCGGAACTGTGCCGGGACTGGGAAGCTGCGACCCAACCCCTGCAGCAGGCGGGGCTGTGCGTCGGCACCATGCGTACCGCCATCGTACTATCCACTCGCGGCGGTGCCCTGCCGCAGATGCTGCCCGCCTTCCGACTTGGCGTCGGTGGTCCCATGAGTAGCGGTGAACACTGGATGAGTTGGATTCACGAAGAAGATATCGTCGGCCTGATGTTACATACCATCGACCGGCGCATCTGCACCCCCTTCAACGCAAGCGCCCCGGAACCGGTCACCAACAACAGCTTCTCCCGACTGCTGGCAAGACAGCTGCATCGTCCCTGTCTGATGCGGACGCCGGCATGGGCACTGCGACTGATGTTCGGCGAAATGGCGGAGGAGCTACTCCTCGCCAGCCAGAGAATGGAACCGCGTGTGGCGTTGGACAGTGGCTACAGCTTTCAGTATCCGACGTTAGAGAAAGCCCTCGCCGACCTGCTGGGCAGCACACCTCAAAACGGCGAGGCCCACGCTTCATCCCGATCTCGCTAGCCGCTGTACACGCGCCCACCCCCCAAAAAACACAAACACAATATGCAAACGAGCCCGCACTGGGCGGGCTCGAGGAATGGGTATTGCCGAAGTCGGTTAGACAGACTGGTGTTCAGGCCGCCGCGGTGTTGCGGGTCAATATCGTCTCCAGATAGCTGCGCGCGCCGTCGGAGGTCACGGGTTCGGCTTTGCACTCCACCGGAGCCGATCCGACCCAGTGTGCGTGCCAGCGATACCAGTTGTGAGCTTCGGTATCGCTCTCGCAGCTATCACTGGATTCCTGGCGCAGCTCCACAAAATCGGTCTGCTCCGGGTCCAGTTTGAACTCGCGGACGATCTGCCCGACGAAGGTTTCGAAGTTTTTGCTCAGCCTGGCGGCACTTTCCTCACCCGCAGACAACATCACCAGCTGGCGTGTGCCGCGGCGGGCCATTTTTAGACCGATCCATACCGGACGGTTCAGGCGATTGTGCAACTGAATGGGGGAAAAGGATGCTGGGATACCCGTCATCTGGAGGTTACCTCGATTTTTATCTTGTTATTGTGCGCGATATGGCCGAAGCCGCCGCGTAGATGCTCCATCATCCGAAACTTACTCCACTACCTATTATTTGGGACTTCCGCGTCGATCCACGTAGCCAGGTTGATCGCTGTTTGACGATGCAACCGGGCGCCCGATGGTTTCAGGAGTAACCGTCTTGTAAGGCGCCCATACTAGTTATTCACACCGGGGGCATCAAGCGCATATCCGGAATCAAACCGGCCCGTCGGTCAACTTGCCGCCCGGCGAAAGCGCCTACAGAGTGTTCAGCAAACCCGCCGGGAGGGCAGTGGACGCCAGCGATACCACTGGTCCGCCACCAGCTCACGCCAGTACATCTGACTGCGCAACAGCGCCGCCGCACTGGGAAGCCAGCGCAGCAGGCCGCTCTCGGCCCGCGGCACTAGCTCTCCAGCACTCCCGACCGGGAGAGGCCGCACCTGAATTCCGGCGCGGGCAAAACTTTCCGCAGCCCTGGGCATGTGCCACCAGTGCGTCACCAGAAGCACACCTTCGACTCCCGAATCGTGCAGAAGTGCCGCGGAGTTGGTCGCGTTCTCCGCCGTCGTACGACTGCAATTCTCACGCCAAGTCACCGGGCGCCGGAACAGGTTTTCCAGCGCATCGGCCATCAGGTCTGCCTCTGGCGCCTTCTCCTCACTGAAAACCCGCCCTCCCGAGACCAGGATCGGCAGCTTCTCCGGCGCCTCTCCCGCCGCCCAGGCAACGCGCTCGAGGCTGGCGGCAGAAAGCCGCTCAGCCCCGGTATCCGCATCCCGGTAGCGCCCACCGCCGAGCACCACAACCGCCGTCGGCTCCATATCCGGCGTGTCTGGAAGAGAATGGACCAGGCGTTGTCCCAGCCAGCCGGAGAACGCCGGTGTCGCGCAAATCCACAGAGTGATGAAGCACAGGATAGCTAGCGGCAGTGACAATTTGGCTACGGGGGTAGACGCAGGGAAAAACCAGAATACGAAGGCCAACAGCAGCCCGACCAGCGGGGCGAAAGGCGGCATGATGAGGGTTGCCAGAGCGGCTTGCAGTTCCATCTTGTGGCAGCGGTCCTGTTTGCAGAATGAAATATTATTATTGGGGAAACACACGCTCGCACCAATATGGTGCGCGAGGATCAAGGGCGCTGCCTGAGCAGCGATCACTCAATTTTCTTCGAGGCCGCCGCTGATCTGCCGGAAACATCCAAACCCACAGCGGTGACAGGGCGTAATTTGAGCGCCTGCATCGGGCAATGCACGGTAGCCACAGCCCAGACACTGCAACTCCTCCCCCTCACCCACATCTTCCCCGGCAAGCGCCCAGGGCTCGCCGTGACGGATACAGTACATCAATGCAGGCCAGGCTGACTTGGTCGGGTCCGCGGCATCCAGCAGCCAGTCGCCGGTGCGCTCCTCGAGGGTTTTCAGCTCGCCGCCCAGATCCTCCAGATACTCCTCTGCCCGGTGCACATCGTCCTTGAGCCAGGCGCGCAGGAAGGCCGCCTTGCTGGCGGTGAGCTTTTCCACCGCCAATTCATCCTCGACCAATCTTTCCAGATCCTGGCGCACCCCGGCGGTAACTTTTTCGTCTTCGAGCAGCAGATCGGGGTTATCCACCGGTTGTGCGGCTTTTGGATCGGCTTTCGACCCCGCTTTAGGTTTCTTACTCACCCCATCCCTCCTATAATTCGCCGTTTTCCGACCGAACCGCAAGCGCGTCTTCTGGTCAGAATTTCCCAATAGATCGAGTCACAGAGTATAGGTTCCCCACAGATGGAAGAGCAGTACAACCCCTCAGCAGTCGAAGCCGCCGCCCAGGGCCATTGGGCCGAGCAGAAAAGCTTCGAGGTAAAGGAAGACCCCGCCAAGGACAAGTTCTACTGCCTATCCATGTTCCCCTACCCCAGCGGCAAGCTGCACATGGGGCACGTGCGCAACTACACCATCACCGATGTGATCTCCCGCTACCAGCGCATGCAGGGCAAAAACGTCCTGCACCCCATGGGCTGGGACGCCTTCGGCCTGCCGGCGGAAAACGCCGCGATCCAGAACAAGACCGCACCGGCCAAGTGGACCTACTCCAATATCGACTACATGAAGGGCCAGCTGAAAGCTCTCGGCTTCGGTTTTGACTGGTCCCGCGAGCTGGCCACCTGCCAGCCGTCCTACTACCGCTGGGAACAGTGGTTCTTCACCCGCCTGTACAAGAAAGGCCTGGTGTACAAGAAGAACTCCGCCGTGAACTGGTGTCCCCACGATGCCACCGTACTGGCCAACGAGCAGGTGGAAGACGGTGCATGCTGGCGCTGCGGCACCACCGTGGAGCGCCGCGAGCTGGCACAGTGGTTTATCAAGATCACCGATTACGCCGAAGAACTGCTCAAGGACCTGGACCAGCTTCCCGACTGGCCGGAGCAGGTGCGCACCATGCAGCGCAACTGGATCGGCAAATCCAAGGGCGTCGAGCTGGCCTTCGCCCTGCCGAAGACCATTGCCGGCGTCGACCACTTCGATGTCTACACCACCCGTCCGGACACCCTGATGGGCGTCACCTACGTGTCCCTCGCCGCAGAGCACCCGATTGCCCTGGAACTGGCCGAATCCAATCCAGAGCTGAAGACCTTCATTGCCGAGTGCAAGAAGCAATCCATGTCCGAGGCCGATATGGCCACCATGGACAAGAAAGGCATGGACACCGGCCTCAAGGCCATCCACCCGCTCACCGGCGAAGAAGTCCCGGTGTGGGTCGCCAACTACGTGCTGATGGATTACGGCAGCGGCGCGGTGATGGCAGTGCCCGCCCACGACCAGCGCGACTGGGAATTTGCCAAGAAATACGACCTGCCGATCCAGCAGGTGGTGGCACCCGCGGGCGACGAAGCCATCGATCTGGAAAAAGAGGCCTTCACCGAAAAAGGTGTACTGGTGAATTCCGGTGGCTTCGACGGCCTCGACTTCGACGCCGCCTTCAATGCTATCGCCGATGGCCTGGAAGCTGCCGGCAAGGGTCGCGTCACCACCAACTACCGCCTGCGCGACTGGGGCGTGTCCCGTCAACGTTACTGGGGCGCACCGATTCCCATGTTCAACCTGGCCGACGGCAGCGAAATCCCGGTACCGGCAGAAAAACTGCCGATCCTGCTGCCGGAAGACGTGGAGCTGGACGGCGTCACCTCCCCGATCAAAGCCGATCCGGAGTGGTGCAAAGACGAATACAACGGCGAAGCGGTCGAGCGCGAAACCGACACCTTCGACACCTTCATGGAATCCAGCTGGTATTACGCCCGCTACACCTGCCCCGATTTCGAAGAAGGCATGCTCGACCCGGACCGCGCCAACTACTGGCTGCCGGTCGACCAGTATGTAGGCGGTATCGAACACGCCATCCTGCACCTGCTGTACGCGCGCTTCTTCCACAAACTGATGCGCGACGAAGGTCTGGTGAAGAGCGACGAGCCCTTCAAGCGCCTGCTGTGTCAGGGCATGGTGCTCGCCGAATCCTTCTACAAAGAAGAAAACGGCCACAAAACCTGGATCGCCCCCACCGCGGTAGACGTAGAGCGCGATGACAAGGGCAAGCCGATCAAAGCCATCGAGCGCGCCACTGGTGAAGAAGTGGTTGCCGGCGGCGTGGTCAAAATGTCCAAGTCCAAGAACAACGGCATCGATCCCCACGCCGCGGTACAGGAATACGGAGCCGACACCGTGCGCCTGTTCACCATGTTCGCCGCGCCCCCCGAACAGACCCTCGAGTGGCACGACTCCGGCGTGGAAGGCGCCAGCCGCTTCCTGCGCAAACTGTGGAAAACCGTCCACGGCCATATCGAAGCCGGCGACGGCAGCGCTGCGATCGACACCTCAGCCCTGACTGAAAAACAGGAGCAGCTGCGCCGCAAAACCCACGAAACCATCCAGAAAGTCAGCGACGACTACGGCCGCCGCCAGACCTTCAACACCGCCGTCGCCGCGGTGATGGAACTGCTGAACGAAGTCGCCAAGATCGCAGAACGAGATTCCGCCAACGGCCTTGCCGTAGAACGCGAAGCCCTGCAGGCCGCCGTCATGCTGCTGGCTCCGGTTACCCCGCATATCAGCCACGAACTGTGGAATGCGCTGGGCAACAGCGGCGAACTGGTCGATGCCCAGTGGCCGCAGGTCGACGAAAAAGCCCTGGTGCGTTCCAGTATCACCCTGGTCGTTCAGGTGAACGGCAAGCTGCGTGCGAAGCTGGAAGTACCGGCAGATGCGGACAAGGAAACCCTGGAAAAAATGGCGCTGACCGATGAGAACGTACTCAAATTTACCGATGGTAAAACCGTACGCAAGGTCATCGTGGTACCGGGTAAGTTGGTCAATATCGTCGCCAACTAAAACACAAAGCTAGAGTATTGCGCTCCCGGCTTACGAAGCATCAAAACACGATGCTAAGGCCGGGTGCCGGGGCCGGGTTTTCAGGAGCGTCGGCGACATGGACGTCGCCGACGCAGCGTACAGGGACGTATTTACAGCGGTCCTGAAAACCCGGCTCCGGCACCCGGCCGCCACTTCCTATAAAAAAGAACTCAACGGACCTCGATGAAAACTACAATGTTGCGCACCCTGACAGTAATCCTGGCCGTCACCATCGCAGCCTGCGGCTGGCACCTCCGCGGCGCACCGAAGAACTTCCCGCCCGGCAGCAAGCTCTACATCACCACCGAAGATCCGAGAAGCGAACTGGCCGAAAGTATCACCCGTCTGCTGCAGACCAGTGGCCTGCCCCTGGCCGAAGCCCCCACCGAGGCCGACTTCACCCTCACGATTCACAAAGAGACCGAAACCAAACGCACCGTCTCCGTCGACTCCAAGGGCCGCGCCTCCGAATACGAACTGATCACCAGCGCCGAATACAGCGTGCGCGACAAAACCGGCCGCGACCTGCTCACCATGGCCAAGGCAGACGTGTACCGCACCCTCGAATGGGACGACAACGAAGTCGTGAGTAAAGGGGAAGAAGAGCGCCTGCAGCGGGAAGAAATGCGCCGTGAACTCATCAGCCGCATCATCGACCGCCTGCGTCGCATAGAAATCAGCAGCCCGGTCACCGACGACCCCGCCTCCCCGTAAGGAACCGCGGCAATCATGGCAAGAATCAACCCGCGGCAACTGCCCCAGAACCTGCGTCAGGGCCTCGCCCCCATCTACGTCGTCACCGGTGACGAACCGCTGCTGGTGCAGGAGTGTTGCGACAGCATCCGCGAAACCGCGCGCAAGCACGGTTTTAACGAGCGCGACCTGCTACACGGCGAGCACAACTTCGACTGGGGGCAACTGCTATCCGCCGCTGGCAGCATGTCGCTGTTCGCCGACAAAAAAGTCATCGAACTGCGTCTCCCTGGCGGTAAACCCGGCGATAAAGGCAGCAAAGCCCTGCAAGAGTTCGCCAGCATGGCCAACGACGACACCCTGCTGCTACTGGTGCTGCCGCGGCTCGACCGCTCCCAGCTCAACAGCAAATGGGTCAAGGCGCTGGAAGCCAAAGGCGTGTTGGTTCAGATCTGGCCTGTAGATGCCGCAGAAATGCCCCGCTGGATACACCAGCGTTTACGCAGTGCCGAACTCGAAGCGGAACCGGAAGCGATACAAATTCTTGCAGAACGCGTGGAAGGAAACCTGCTCGCCGCCAGCCAGGAAATTGAAAAGCTGAAACTGCTCGCCAGCGACAGCGTGATCACCGCCGACACCATGAACAACGCCGTCGCCAGCTCCGCGCGCTACGATGTCTTCGGCCTGATCGACAAAGCCCTCGCCGCCGATGCCGCCGGCGCTGTCAGAACCCTGCAGGGACTCCGCGCCGAAGGCGTGGAAGCACCGGTGGTGCTCTGGGCCATCGCCCGCGAAATCCGCAGCCTGATCGACATCCAGAAAAAACTCGACGAAGGCCAGCCCATCAACCGGCTGGTGCGCATCCAGAAACGTCAGCCCGCGGTACAGGCCGCCTGCCGACGCCTGCACCCCAGACACCTGGAAAATTTCCTGCTGCGTGCCCGCGCCGTAGACAATGCCATCAAGGGCGGCAAAGAAATGGATCCCTGGGCGGGGCTGCTGGAGCTGACGCTCAACCTGTCTGGCAAACGCAGTATCTGATCGCGGAATTTAATCTGCGGTTTTTTCTGCATAAATTGCCTTGACCATAGCGCCCTCGTCGGTGTCCCCGGGCAACTCCCAGAACATGATGCCGCCGAGGCCCAGCTCTTTTGCATAGCGGGTTTTCAGCGTCAGGGAGTGCGGTGTATCAAAGGTCGCATAGCGCTGGTTTTCCGCGTCGTAGGCATAGGCTGCCACAGCGTCTTCATCCCAGAACAGCCGATAGCCGTTTTCGGAGCGATATTCCGCAGCCAATTGTGAATAACGCAACCCAGGTACATGACGCCCGGACTGATAGCGTCCGTTATCCTCCTCCGCTACACCTTCCCAAACCCGAGAATAGAACGCGGCACCGATCACGATCTTCTGTGCGGGGAATCCGGCATTCAGTAAAAAGCGCACCGCATTGTCTGTGGACTGCTTCTGGTCCGCAGTGGAATACAAAGGCGTGTGGTGGCCGGTCACCGTGCTGAAGCCATTCACCAGGTCATAACTCATCAGATTGACGCTATTGATGAGAGGCGCAATCTCCTGCCACTCCATAGACTTCTGCAAGAACTCGTCAAACCCGCCGGCGGCCACGGTAATCAGAGATTCATCCCCCAGGGTGGAACGCAGTGCTCGCACCAGTGCGGTGAAATTCTGCCGGTCCTGCGGCTTGTATGGGTGTCCGGGGTGTCCCTCGATGGCCGGGTATTCCCAGTCCAGATCCAGGCCATCTCCACCAATATCAGTCAGCACCGACTTTACGGAGCGCGCAAACACCTGCCGGTTTTCCGCGGAGGAGAAAACATCCGAGCAGGGTTCACAACCTCCCCAGCCACCAAGCGCCAGCATCACCTTCAGGTGTGGATACGTTTTCTTCAGCGCCAGTAAACGACGGTAGTCATTGATGGCTGCGGCATCGCGGAAACTGACTTTATTTCCATCCAGGTAGACAAAGCTGTAGATCAGGTGCGTCAACTTATTGAAATCGTAGCGATCCAGGTCGCGCCCATCACCGGTGTAATACCCCATTACCGCCAGCTGATCCGGGCTGACAGGTGCAGCCACACCATCAGATTCCTTCGCGACGACTGACCCGATCGACAGCGCCAATACCAACCATGCACCGAGACACGCGCTCACACACAACCGCAGAAACCCCACAGAACAACGCGCCATAACTTTCCCCTTTCCCTTATTGATCGAATCGGATTTCGCATACTATCGCTGAACGCCCAGGAATGACAACGCTGTCACAACTTCTCTTAACAGCCCAGGATAGGATTTGTGCACCGCACGAGACGCGCAGGAGATTGGCGCAAGTCGACAAGACCGCCGACCGCAAAAGGCAATTGATTTTGGCGATAAGCCGGTAGGATAAACAGCAAAAGAATGCGCGGCTGACTACCCTAAAGCCTGTGCCACCCCCATGGCATCCGTCTGCAGGTCTACAGAGAGATAATCCATGAGCAAAGACCAAGGCCCATCCGTTCTGGCCAACACACACACGGTGTTAAACCAGCCCGCCCCCCTGCAGGGCCACAACCTGTACGCCAATGACACTGCACTGTGCGAAGCGATACAGCGCAACGGCGGCCACTGGGGAGAAGACGATCTGCAGCGCTACGGCGAGATTTGCGGCCGCCCTGAATGGATTGAGCGCGGCTTTCAGGCCAATCACTACAAACCTGAGTTTGAATCCCACGACCGCATTGGCAACCGGGTGGATCAGGTCAACTACCACCCGGCCTACCACCAGCTGATGCAACTTGCCCTGTCTGAGGGATTGCACTCGGCGCCCTGGACCGATCCGAAACCCGGGGCACATGTGGTGCGAGCCGCCAAGTATTACCTGCACTGCCAGGTAGAAGCGGGACACGGCTGCCCCGTCACCATGACGTTTGCCTCGGTGCCGTCAATTCGGCTCAGTCTGGCGCTGGCAAAGGAGTGGCTGCCAAAAATTTGCGACCGCGGTTACGATCCCAGCAACCGCCCGCATACGGAAAAATCCGCCCTGACCATTGGTATGGGAATGACCGAAAAGCAGGGAGGTTCCGATGTGCGCGCCAATACCACGACAGCGGCACCGCTGGGCGACGGCAGCTACGAACTGGTCGGCCACAAGTGGTTTACCTCGGCCCCCATGTGCGATGCCTTCCTGATGCTGGCCCAGACCGAGGCGGGGCTGAGCTGCTTTCTGGTGCCGCGCTGGCACCCGGACGGCAGCAAAAACCCGATACAGGTACAGCGGCTCAAGGACAAGGCCGGCAATGTCTCCAACGCCTCCTCAGAAATCGAACTGCGCGGCGCTATCGGCTGGCTGGTCGGAGAGGAAGGCCGCGGTGTACCGGCAATCATAGAAATGGTCTCCGCCACCCGCTTTGACTGCATGATCGGTTCCTCCGGCGGTCAGCGGCAGGCAACCCTGCAGGCGATCTACCACGCGAGTCAGCGCAGCGCCTTCGGCAAGACATTGATCGATCAACCGCTGATGCAGAATGTGCTGGCGGACCTGCAGCTGGAGGTGGAAGGTTCCATCGCCATGACCATGCGTATGGCGCAGGCAATGGATCATCTGGACGAAGAACAACAGAAACTGTTGATGCGTCTCGGTACCGCGGTGGGTAAATACTGGATCTGCAAGCGCACCCCGCACCACGCTTATGAAGCGATGGAATGCCTGGGTGGCAACGGTGTGATTGAAAACTTTATTACCGCCCGTCTTTACCGGGATGCGCCGATCAACGCCATCTGGGAAGGATCCGGCAATATTCAGGCACTGGATGTGCTGCGGGCCCTGACGAAGACACCAGAGGTACTCACCAACTGGTATGACGAACTGGAAAAAAGCAAAGGCAACGACCTGCGCTTTGATCGAGCAGTGGCACACCTGAAAAGCCAGCTCTCGGAGATGGACAATATCGAATACCGCGCACGACACATCGTCGACCAGCTGGCACTTACGATGCAGAGTCACCTGCTGATGCAAGCGGGCAATAGTGCCGTCGCCGAGGGATTTATCGCCTCGCGTTTAGAAACTCGCGGCACAGGAAATACTGGGACTTTACCGACGGGAGTGGATATAAAGACGATTATCGAGCGCGGCAACCCACTGGCTATATGACCTGCGTGCAAATTTCCAAGCCAACGCCAGCACAGGCGACACCAAAAGAATTCACCAGGGCGCGCTAATCAAAGCCAAGCTGGGTTGCCGGGCCACCGTGATGTAATTTGTGTATCGCCTCTGCAATCAAAGGCGCACAGTCCACGACCTGGAGTGACGGCGCTACCGCCTGTGGCAGCGAGTTGGTCACGGCGATGGCTTCCAGTGGCAACTGGCCCAGCCCCGCCAGCGCATTTCCACAGAATTGCCCGTGACTGGCCAGCGCCCAGATGCGGGCGGCACCACCGCCCTGAATCGCGGCAACCGCGCGGGTGATGGTACCGCCACCGGCAATCAGGTCGTCAACGATCAGCACACAGGCATCGTCGACGTCGCCAATCAACGTACCACCGGAAAGCTGATCTGCACTGCGGTATTTCTCAACAAATGCGCGGCCAATTTCCCGCCCCAACCGCTCACGAAGCGCCTGACGCATGGCTTCAGCGCGTTTCACTCCGCCGACATCCGGCGAAGCCACCACCAGAGGATGGCGATCCCCCTGCAGCTGCTGTACTGCGAAATCCACAAACAACCGCTGCGCCGGCAGATGCAGGGTTCGGCATCGGAAAGCATTCTCAAATGCGGACTGATTGTGGGCGTCTAGCGTCACGACCGCGTCAGTGCCGAGGGATTCAAACAAACTCGCCAGATAGCGGCTGGAAAGCGGGTCGTGGAGTTTGGTGCGGCGATCCTTACGACCGTAACAGAGGTAGGGAATAACGGCGGTAACCCTGGCAGCCCCCGCATCTTTTAGCGCGCCGATAAAGAAAAGAAGACGTATCAGTTTGTCGTTGAGGCCAATACTCGCGTCGCCATACAGGGATTGCACCACATAGACATCATCGCCCTCCACTTCTTCCAAAGGACGGATCTTGTGTTCGCCATCGACGAAGTCGCGCTCCTCGTGGGCAGAAAGCGGTACACCGAGCGCGGCAGATACACGCTGAGCGAATTCAGCACCGGCTTCGAGGCTAAACAGTTTCAGACCGGTCATCAATCAGGTACCGCTGGAACCAGCCAATGGCAAGGCGCACCACCTCCTCCAAAGTGCCGGGTTCCTCAAACAAATGGGTAGCACCGGGGACTATTTCCAGTTTGGGCCCCTCCGCGTTGCAAGACAGCCAGTCCATTTTCGCTGCCGCACGCCGATTTAACTCGATCACCTGATAATCCTCACCGCCAACCACCAGCAGCGTGGGCGCCCGTACCAGGGGCAAGGCAGTATCCGCCAGATCCGGGCGGCCGCCGCGTGACACAACCGCTTTTACCGCGTGTGGCCGCGCCGCGGCGGCGATGAGAGCGGCGGCGGCTCCTGTACTTGAACCGAACAGCCCGATGTTCAATGGCGCAGATTCCTTATAAACCACCGCCCAATCTAGTGCGGCAATCAGCCGCCGAGCCAACAACTCGATATCGAAGCGGTATTCCCGGGTAATCTCGTCGACCCGGTGCTCATCAGCGGTCAGCAGATCGAACAGCAGAGTACCGATTCCAGCTCGATTCAGCTCCGCCGCGACCGCATTGTTCCGCGGGCTGAAGCGGCTACTGCCACTGCCGTGTGCGAAGAGCACCAGCGAGCAGGTCGTAGCCGGCAGGGTCAAAAAGCCCTCCAGCTGCTCTCCGGCGGCATCAATCAACACCTCCTGCCTATTCATCTTCCCCCCTCGCCAGCGAGTCAGCCTCGCGCATCATCGCGATAACTTCCTCATCCGTCAGTTGAGAGAAATCCCGATACCAGGCGCCAATGGCCCAGAAAGCTTCCGGGGTGGCCAGGCACACAATCTCGTCCACCAGTGGGCTAAAGCGCGCGAGGGCATCTGGCGGCGCAACCGGCACGGCGAGAACAATGGAAGCCGGTTGTTGCAGACGAACTGCGCGCGCAGCGGCCTCCATAGTGGCACCGGTGGCAATACCGTCGTCCACCAGAATCACGCAGCGACCTTTCAGGTCGGGCCAGGGTCGGTCCCCGCGGTACCGTCTGGCGCGCCGCTCGAGCTCTAAGTGCTCCTCGCTCGTCACGGCGTCCAGCGTTTCATCACTAATACCACAGTTCGCGATTACGCTTTCATTCACTACCCGCGCGCCACTGGTAATCGCGCCCATCGCCAGCTCTCTGTGCCCCGGCACTCCCAGCTTGCGCACCAGCATCAAATCGAGAGGAATATGCAGCGCACGCGCCACTTCCAGACCGAGAGGCACACCGCCACGCGGCAACGCCAGCGCGATGGCACCCCGATATTTTGCGTCATCTGGCAAAGAGGAGCGCAGCGCCTCCGCTAGTAGACGCCCCGCTTCCACGCGATCATAAAACGGCGTCATCACGACTCACACCTCGATGACTGACAAAATACAGATCTCAAACCGGAATGCGCTCAATACATGTCTAATAAAACTAGACTAGCAAACAGGCCCAACGACAAAGCGCGCCATGACCGACTCCAACGTCACAAACCCTGGACTTGAAGAGAAGACCCGCTTCCTGCTATCTCCAAGTAGCTACCCCGAGGGCACGGAAACAGTGCGGCTCATAGAGACCCATATGGCCCGAGTGTTTCTCACGGACCACTACGTCTACAAAATGAAAAAGCCGGTGCGCTCCAGTTATCTCGATTTCAGCAGTCTGGAAAAGCGCTATGTCATCTGCCGCGAAGAACTGCGCCTGAACCGGCGTATGACCGATGGAACCTACCTGGATGTGGTAGCGCTGCGAGTCGATGAGCTCGGGCAGCTGAACCTCGATGAGCGGGGCTTGCCAGTGGAATGGCTGGTCAAAATGCGCCGTCTACGGGAAGACGCCTCGCTTCCATATCGGATAGACAGCGCCACACCACAACAACTGGCACCACTGCTCCAGCGACTGTGTGACTTTTATCGGACCGCAGAACCAGTTCCCATACAGCCCGAGCAGTATCTGGCAAGACTGCGCCATCGTTGCAGGGAATTGCGCAATCAGCTGAAAGCCCCCGAAATGTCTCTGGATGCCAAGGAAATCGATCAGCTGGTAAACACCCTGTTGGACTTTATCCTGCGCGAAGCGGAACTGCTCGGCGAACGCGCGGCGAAGGGGAAAATCGTCGAGGGCCACGGTGATCTGAGACCGGAACACTGCTTCCTGACCCAGCCGCCGCAAATTATCGACTGCCTGGAATTTGACCCCAACCTGCGTTGCGTCGACCCGGTGGATGAACTGAGCTATCTCGCGCTCGAGTGCGAATTACTGGGACACGCGGAACTGGGAGAGGCGTGTGTTGAATTTTACTATCGATCGAGCGGCGACCGGCCAGCGCAGATCCTGTCAAATTTCTATCGCGCCGAACGCGCCCTGCTTCGCGCCCAGCTCTCGGCTGCACACTTGCTGGATAGCGACATTAGCGAGCCAGAAAAGTGGCGAAAGAAAACGCGAGAGTACCTCAATGCTGCGCATCATTACTGCAAATGAGGTGCTCATTCGGATATCGATCACCGACAACACATTTGAAACGCGTTCTGTGGCATTACCAACCGGCAATGCGCAACTCACCGTTGGAGGTATCATTCTTCCCAGCTGAATACGTCGTCACGTCAGGCCAGAAGATGGTAATGAGCGGATCTGCGTTGGCGATACCTCTTCCCCCACATACCAGATACTGTATTCCGGCGCGTTGTGAATCCGCTGCACGGTCTTGCCCGCAAGGAATGCGAAGCACCCTGCACCGATAATTGCCATCACATCGATCAAATAGGTATTCCCCCCGTGATTCCAGCCAACGCTGGGAAACAGAGCAGAAAGCAGACTTACAGCGGGGATGAGCAATGTGGCCACAGCAGAGGTAAATAGCAACTCCACAGCGCCCCTTGCTGCACCGCGATAAAAGGCCCATACCACCGAAAGGAAAAACACCGTGTAATAGATCCCCATGTGCCACGCAGCCAGTGCATCCGTCCACAGTGGCAACAGCTTGGCCGCGGCGATGGTTGTGGAAATTCCCGCAATACAGCCGAGGGAAATCCCTACGGTCAGCGCGCCCAGAATGATGGAAGGCTTTGTCTGCTGTACATCTAGATGCTCGTAGCCCTTGCGGCGTTTCTTGCGGTGGGACTCAATCCACAGCAGGTTTCCAGTATAGAACAGCACGGCGCCGGCAAGTCCCAGCAGGAAGTAGGTCCAGCGGATCGGGTTACCGCCAAAGTTACCGAAATGCAGAGAGAAAAAGCTGGTCAGTGTCGCGTACCAGGCATCCTGCTCGCCGGGCATGTAATCCATGGAGGTGAGGTCACCGGTATAGGGATCTACCCCGGCAATGCCGTAACCCGGAGCCCGAGACCCATGGCGGGGATTACTCCCGGACACACGAAGTTCCAGACCGTGATCTTCCTCAGCATGGAACTGCATATACAGCGGTTTGAAGTTCGGTGTCTGTTCCCGCAGGCGGGCAACAATCTGATGCGGCGCCAATGGTTCACGGTGACCAGCCGATACTTCGTGTGCTTCCGGCCGGCCGTTCTTTTCCAGCAATGTCCACTGGGTGGCATAGAACAGATCGTGAAACGCAAACACCACCGCCGTTAACGCCATGATGATATGAAATGGCAAGCTGAACAGGCCGAGCGCGTTGTGTAAATCCAGCCACATGCGCTTCAGGTTTTTTCCAATGCGCAGAATAAACAGGTCTTTGACCAGCGTCGGCAAAAGTACGATTACACCGGATACCAGCGCGATAAAGTACATCAGGGAAATAGCACCCACCAGCGGCATAACCAACTCATGGTCCAGCAGAATCCCCACCTGCTGGTGCAAGTCATCCACCAGCTGCCCCACGGCAGAGGGCCCTTGTGTATGCACCTGAAGCGAACCGTCTTCCGCCAACTCTGCGTAGTAAGTGGTGCCTCTACCACGGGGGCCGGTACTCCACATCACTCGTGCCGGACGGTCTTGCAATCCGGCATCCAGGGTAACCTCATAGCGGCCCGCGGCTTGCGGGTAATCCGCCAGTACTTTTTCAATAAGTTCCTGGGTTTTCTCCAACGGGGTGTGCTCACTGAACACAGCCGGTTGGGATGCCCAGCGATTCAGCGGTGCCTCGAACATGGTGATGGCACCGGCATAGAAGGCGATGAAAAGTGCAAGACCGCAAACAATACCCACCCAGCTGTGGATATCGCGGTACATGCGAATAATGTCACTACGTATTTTCATAATTGTTGCCCAGCCCCAGCCTTAACCGACGAAAAATCTGGAAAGCAAAAGAATGCCCCACAAAACCACACTGGCCCCACCGAGCCAGGCCCAGGCGCGTCGGCCGTTTTGGAAAAGAAAACAGAAACTCAAAATCAGCGCCCACACGGGTGCCACCAACCACATGGTGATCTGTGCCTGCGCGGAGAAAAACCCCACTTCCAACGGACCAAAACGGGAAAAAATACCGCAGATGGCAATAGTGAGCAGGTAGCCTGCAATCACACCGGCGCTGGCCTTGCCAAACCAGTTTGTACTGGAGAGTTGTTGCGCTTTGGGTAGCCGTTGTGTCACCGCTGCGCCTCCCCTTTATGCCTCAGATAAGCGATCGCCATGGGTGGTACCGTCCACATAAACATCACTCCGGTCACCAGAATAAATACAGCACTGCCAGTACCGGAATATTGCAGGAGCAAGACCAAAGCAAACACCAGCAGTAGCAGTCCGGTAAATACGAGCGTTCGCGCGGACGGCACTGTTGAGAACAGCCGCTGATTGGCACTCGCCAGGTACAAAAGGATGGAACCGAGCACCAACAGTGCTGCGGCGGAAATTAGAAAAAGCGCGGTCACAGAAATTTCTCCGTTGTTCGCCAGACCCCAGACAAGAGGAGGCCCGCCAAGCGGGCCTCAATACTTCGCTGGAAAAATTAGATCCTTACCACTGGTACTGCAGTCGCGCTGTGACAACCCGGCCCTGGCCATAGAAGCAGGACTGGCTGGTAGTACAGGTCACCAGGTACCGTTCGTCATTGAGATTACGCGCATTGAGGGATACGGATACGCCGTCCAGTGCGGGACGGGCAACGCCCAGGTCGTAGCGCATCAGCAAGTCGAACAGGGTGTAATCGTCGATTTTGATGGTGTTGGTGGTGTTGCCATAGCTCGCGCCTGTGTAGCGCATACCAGCACCGAAGCCGAGTCCCGCCAGAGAGCCCTGCTCAATGCGATGATCGACAAACAGAGAGGCCAGCACATCCGGTACCTGCGACATGCTATTGCCGACGATCGGATCATTGGACTTGGTGATCTCCGCATCCAGACGGGAGGCGGAAGCGATCAGTGTGGTGCCTCCAGCCAGAGAGGCGCGACCTTCCAGTTCAATACCGCGTACCTGCGCTTCACCCGCCTGTACCTGGCACACCCGGCGACCACACAGCTCACCATTGGGGTCGGAAGTGGCAACATTTTCCTGGGTAATTTCAAAGCCACCGAAGCTCACGTAAACGTTGTTGCCGCTCTGGTAGCGGATACCCGCTTCCACCTGCTCACCGGTGGTCGGCTCAAATAGCACACCACCCAGGGTCTGCGAAGGGTCCACAACCTGCGGCAGGAAGGATTCGGAGTAACTGACATAGGGCGCCACGCCACTGTCGAACAGGTAAACCGCACCGGTACGCCAGGTGAACTCGTCCGCTTTAGTGGAGAAGGTTTCGCCGGTCTGCAGGTCCTCACTGTCGTCATCGGCCCAATCGTAACGGCCACCGACATTCACCCGCAGCTTGCCCGCACTGATCTGGTCCTGCAGGTACAGGCCGGTCTGCTTGCTGGTAGAAGCGCCGTAGATCTGCGGGCCCATGTATTCGACATAATCCTCGGCACCGCGGTATTCAGGGTTGAAGATATCCCAAAGGGGATCGACCTGGCCGCGGGGCGCGTCCGGCAGGCTTACCAGATCGCGGTAGTGCTCCCAATCGGTGTGGAAATAGTCCAGTCCACCCAGCAGGGTGTGGCTCACACTGCCAGATTCGAAGCGCCCTTCCAGCTGGGTGTCGATGGCGTAGCCGTCGGATTCACCATCGCCCTGCACCGCGCGACGGCCGATGGTCTGGCCGTCGATACACTGTTCGCCGTAAGGGGAAGCGGCACAATCGGTAACCGTATCACCGGACAGCACGGTCACCCGGTACAGGGTGTCGATGTGGGTGTAGCGCGCGTTGTTTCGCAGAGTGAGGTTGTCGTTAATGTTGTGCTCGAAGAAAGATCCCACCAGCAGCTGGTCACGATCAAAGGTATTCCAGTCAACCTCTCCGATATTGGCGTCGTTGTCGATGTACTGGCCATTGAATGCTTCGAGGGTCCCCAGTGACGGCAGGAACTGGAAGGTAGCGCCGCCCTCATCGCGCTGGTACTGGGTGAGGAAGGTCCAGGTGGTATCCTCGCTGGGGCTCCAGGTCGCACTCGGCGATAGGTAATAGCGGCTCTTGGTAACCTCATTCACCTGGGTGTCGCCGTCTTCGGCAACGGTGACAAGACGTCCGTGCAAGGTGCCTGCTTCATTCAGGGTAGCGCTGAAATCACCGGCGATACGGCCGGAAAAGTTGTCCAGATCGGTGTAGCCCTGCCCCTGCACCAGCAACTCCTGTTGACTCTCCGCACCGGCACGTTTGGTGACCATATTCACCATACCGCCCGGCGCCGCCTGGCCGTAGAGCACGCTCGACGGGCCTTTCAGTACTTCCACCTGCTGCAGGCCGAAAGTGTCGAACCCAAAACGGGTCCACTGACCGCCAGCGGGCAGGCGCAAGCCATCGACAAAGTTGTTGTTGGAGGAGAAACCACCTGCACCGAAGCCGCGCACAGAAATTTCGTCGGTGCGGCTGTCGATACCGGATGGTTCGGGTTGTACGCCCGCGGTATACGACAGCGCGTCGGCAATGGTGGACGCGGCTCGCAGATCGATCTCTTCGCGACTGATCACCGAGATGGTCTGCGGTGATTCCATAATGGGAATGCCCGTTTTGGCAGTAGAAGCGGCCGAAGAGAGACCGGTTGCGGTCACAACGACTTCCTCAAGGTCCGCCCCTGTCTTGTCCTGAGCTTGCGCATTTGCCTGGGCTACCGCGATTGCCAACAGTGAAGACGCTGCCAACAGGCAGGTATGCGCTGATCTGCGTACGTTCATAAATCCCCCATTGATTAAAATTTAGCCTGAACCACTAGTCATACAGATGAACTGTATGAAAAGCAGCCCACACCAAAAACGCAGTTGATACACATTATCATTCGCGTTTAAATTGGTGGCGGATCTTAATGAGGTGGCAGTCCCCTGGCAACGGCGACACCTTTGCCAGACAACCGGATTACTTTTCCTGGCGCCCAATCTTTACGAATTGCGCAGTTATTCACCTTTTTCAGCGGCATGTGACGTCACTCCTATGGCAATCATCCCCCAACAAGAGCTCAAAGGAGCTCCTGCCCCTAGCACTACCCTTCCCCACCAGGTGATAAAAGTGGACGACTTCAGGCGGCGGCCGGGTGTCGAATTGCAGCTGGCCGATGCCAGCATCTCTCCACAAAGTGTTTTGATGCAGGGGCATTTCCATCAACGAGCTCTTGGTGAAGGATTGGTCTTACGCTTTGGTGACAGTCGTGAAGAATGTGCCTATACAGCCACTGCCGAACTGGATGCCGGCCTGTGTTGTGTCATTTTTCTACGCGGAGACATTGAAATTCGCATTGCGGATTTTCATCACCGGTTTGACGAAACCCGCATGGAGAACGGCGTGAAAAAGCTGCTCACCATGTACTCGGGATCTCCGCAGACAATGCACCGCATCTCCAGGGGCCCCCAACAGGTACGCTATCTTTCTATCGCCGCTTCCGAACGCTGGTTGAAAAGCCGATTTAGCAACGGCCAATACTCTGTCAGCGACAATAAATTCGTGCCGCCACGCTTCTTTAGCGAGAGTCTTTCGCAGCAGAAACAACTGCTTGTATGGGAAATCATTCAGCAGCTGAGCAGAGTCCCCCAAACCAACCCGCTGCTGCTGGAGTCTAAGGTAATTGCGCTTTTGGCCAGTACAGCGGCCACCGAAGAGTTATCCGATCCAGCACGATCACTGGTCGTGGGGACGACCACAAGGGAGCGACAGTGCTTCCTGCGCGCCAGAGAAATGATCCTGCAGAATGCCAGTGAACCGCTAAGCGTTGCAGAAATCGCGCGCGCAGCGGGAACCAGTGCTACCGGCCTACAGCGACTTTTTCGCAAACTGGAAGGGATGAGTGTGATGGAATATGCCCGTCGACTGCGCATGAATCGGGCGCTGGACGCGCTGCGCTCGAGAAGCATGAATGTCCAGCAGGCGAGCGCGCTGGCAGGATTTCGCAGCCCCGCCAACTTTGCCACGGCATTTCGCAAAATGTTCGGCTTTAGTCCACGCGAGATATTGACCGCAGACAGAAATTAATCGGCGCTGGCTCCTGAAAAACTAAACAGAGAAACTCTGGTGAAACTGCTGTGCGGTACGGCCACTGTGACTTGCGCGCAGCATGGCAAACTGTTTGGCCGCTGTATGCAGTTCTGCGCGATCACCAACGTAGTCGGTAAAGAGCTGGTCGACCATCCGCAGGTAGGTATCCCAGTCGGCGGGATAAAAGCTCAACCACAGGCCGAAGCGGTCGGCGAGGGAAAGGGTTTCTTCGACCTGGTCTCCGTGATGCAACTCGCCCTCGACAATTCGGGTATCCCGATTTGCCGCCATATCTTCCGGTAACAGATGACGGCGGTTGGACGTTGCGTACAGCAATACGTTTTCCGGCGGCAGTTCCAGGGAACCTTCGAGAATACTTTTCAGGGCTTTGTAGCGCGCATCCCCGCGCTCGAAAGCGAGGTCATCGCAGAACAGGATAAACCGGTATTCACGTGCCTCCTCGCTATCCAGTAGATCGATAATTTCGGGGATATCATCGAGGTCGTGGAAGTTCACCTCGACACAACGCAATCCATCATCGGCAAAGGTATTCAGCAGCGCTTTGATCAGGCTGGACTTTCCGGTACCGCGACTGCCCCAAAGTAATGCGTGATTCGCAGGCTTCCCCTGTAGAAAGCGGCGCGTATTATCAAACAGCGCCTGCTTTTGGGTATCAATTCCCACTAACAGGTCAGCGGATACCGGGTCCATGCGACGCACCGGCTTCAGTGTCGCTGTCTTCGGTCGCCAGATTGCTGCGCGATACGTTTCCCAATCCACCTGCACGTCTCTCCATCCCGTCAATCAATTACCAGGGTATTTGTGACCCGTCCCAGAACAGCAGCTTGCCGGTATCAGCATCACTTAGCTTTTCGAGAACGGACACGATTCTATCGGCGCTCAGTGCCGGAGTGTAGAGTTTATCCGCGGAAATATTTTGCTGGAAAGGCTTGGAAAGTGCGGTATCAGTGGTACCCGGGTGAATCGCAACCACTCGACAACTGTCGAGCTTTCTGCCCCACTCTATGGACAGGTTGCGCACCAGCATATTCAATGCGGCCTTGCTCATGCGATAGCTGTACCAGCCACCCAGGTGATTGTCTTCGATACTGCCCACCTTTGCAGACAGCGAGGCCCAGGTCAGGGGGGAACGTTTCTGTAACAGCGGCGCCAGCACCTGAGCCAAATGCATATGACTCAGTACATTGACGGAAATACTGTGCAACAGGGCCTCATCCGTGCACTGCTGCAAGTTTTTTTCCGGAAGGTGATCCGGCCAGTGGAGAATACCACTGCAGTGAATCACCCAGTTCGGCAGTGGCTCAGAACGCAGCCAGTCGGCAACGTCGACCGTAGTATCGGGATCACTGAGGTCCGCCGAATAGTGGCTGTGTTGTCCGCCAGAAGATGCGCTGTGTGCGCGACTGATGGTAAGCAGTTTGGCTTGTGGAAACCGCCGCGATAACTCCTCGACCAGGGCTATACCGAGACCACCGCCGGCCCCGGCGACAAGAATTACTTCCGGCGGTGTGTTTTCTGCCTGCTGCATTGGCTTCCCTGCCTACTCGCCTGCACATTTGTTTACCGTTATTGCTTTGACTTACCGCCCTTGGTCGCCGCCGAAGGTTTTTCGACTTTCTTCATCACCCGCAACATGGGCTCATCTGAACGGAAAATCAGCCCGTGAATTTCTGTGGATGATTGCCCTTGCAACAGTTGCTGAAGGAACTGGACGATCTGCGCGGAAATTTCCTGCCCCGGCACCAGCACGGGAATACCCGGCGGATAAGGCACAATTTCGTCAGCACAAGTGCGGCCCACCAGCTTTTTCTCCGCCGCGATGCCATTGTCCATCAGTGGCAGCTCTTCGGTATCCGCAAAATAGGCATCTGCGGGCAGGCAGTTGAGATGGGTAAACTCCGGCAACTGACGGGCAGTACCCACGTGGCTGCGTTTGCGCGGGTGACGTGCCAACTGTTTAAGGGCATGCACAAGACGTAGCAATTTGCTCTCAGTGCTGCCCAAGGTGACCAGCACGGTAATCGTGTTGTAAGTGGTTTTTTCCACCTGGATACCGAACTGGTCGAAGAGCTTGACCTGGATTTCCTTGCCGGAGTAACCACTGGCGGTAACATCAATGGTGACCTTGGTGGGATCGAGACGAATATTGTCATTGGCCAGTGGCGCGGGCACCAGGTCTTCCAGTGTCAACGCGCGGAATACACCAGTGGCATCCACCTCTCTTCTCAGGGTTGCCACCATCTGCCCGCAGTGCCGCAGGCGACCATAGCCTTCCATCACCATCTGTTTGCGAGCCACATCCAGACTCGCAATCATGGAGTACTGCGGGCTGGTGGAGGCGTACATGTTCAGATTTTCGCGGAAGCGGAATTCGTCAAAGTCCGGGTCCTGTACATGGATCATGCTGGCCTGGGAAAAGGCCGACAGCATCTTGTGGGTACTCTGGGTCACATAGTCGGCGCCACATTCCAGTGCCGTGGGCCGCAGCTCGGTGTGAAAATAGCCATGGGCGTACCACGCCTCATCAATCAACACCTTCACCCCGCGTTCGTGGGCGTAGTCGATGATCGGTTTGAGATCGTAGCGCAGGCCATCGTACGTGCAGGATGTAATCACCAGCAGGCCCGCGTCCGGGTGCTCGTCGAGGGCCACTTCAATATCGCTGCGACACACCGGGCCGTAGATCCCGAACTGGGGATGCAGGGTGGATTTGAGATACACCGGCTCCACACGGTTCATCACGATGGCGTGATGTACCGATTTGTGACAGGCCTGGTCCACGATAATTTTTCCGCCACCCCCAAGGATTTGCTGGATCACGACCTTGTTCGCAGTGGATGTCCCGTTGGTGAGGAAGAAGGTCTGCTGGGCGCCAAAAGCCTGCGCCGCCAGGTCCTGGGCCTCCTGAATCACCGAATGGGGCTCCAGCAGGCTGTCCAGTACCTGTACCGATACCGAGAGATCGGTATTGAAAACGTGCTCTCCCATAAACCGGTAAAAATCCCCCACCCACGGACTGTTGCGCAGGCTGTCGCCACCGGAGTGACCGGGGGTATGCCACGCGTCACGTGCGGAGAACACGTATTCCTTGAGGGTATCGGCAAAGGGAGTGGATGCGCGGCGGGCGATAAATGCCTGCACCAGTCGGAACATATGATTGAAATTGCATTCGCGCCGGTCGAACAGCTCGTCGAAGCGCTTGCGCACGGACGCAGGAGCGCCGCCCTGGTCATTCAGGAATGAATCCTGCGCCACCAAAAATACATTCAGCTGGGCACGCAGGTTGTGCATACGATCCGCGAGTAGTTCGGCGTCTTTCAGCTCATCGGGGCTACAGCCACCGTCGATGATCAGCGCTTGCAGCCGGTCCTCTTCCCGCAGGCACTTCTCCAGCGCACTGGTAGCAACGGACTCGAAGCGCAACCCGAAAGGGTTCTCGTGCTGTGCGGCGGTCGCATTCAGGGCACCGACCCAGCTACTGCTGAGATCGCGGTCATTACTGACCAGTGCCACACGGCACTCCAGTGGCTGATGCTGTTCGCACAGATTGCCCAGGTCAGGCATCGTCAGTTCTACACCCATAACGTTTCTTCTTATCTTTCAGCATAGAAGGCGGATACTAAAGGAGGCAGGAGACGATGTGGGGTAGGCAGGAGAAATTGGCGATAACTTCGGAAAAACTACGGGGATACGAAATCAATGTACGGGAAATACCGGCACTTCAGAACTTTGCGCTCTGAACTTCTCCGTTGAACTGCAAACACTGCTGCACCCGCACACGCTGCACCGGGGTAAGCTCATTGACGGGGAAATAATCGTATTCCGAATGCTCCGAAGACAGGGTGATGTCGCCATTCCCCTTGAAGTGGGCGCGGAAGATGAACACATGAGAATTATAGACCCGGTGGTAATACACGCCACTCAGATAGTCGATCACAACGTCCCGCCCCAGCTCTTCCTGACACTCCCGCAGCAGCGCCTCGTGAATGGTCTCCCCCAGATCCAGTGCACCGCCCGGCAACCCCCAGGTTTTATCCGCGTAAGTGGCGCGCAGCTGCAGGATCTCGCCATCGTCGTTGGAAATGACCGCGTGTGCACTCAGTTTGTAAGTATCGTCAAAACCCATCCGTGGACCTTGTGTTTGAATCAGCTACCGGTGCCCCGAGCCAGCTCGAAACCGATCCCGAGCGTCTGCACCGTTTCATCGTAGTCGATCAGGCTCTCGCCGTAACCGTTGAAATATTTAACAAAGCCGCGCACCCGTCGCCCCATGGGGAAGCTCCAGCGTAACTCCACCGCCCCCTTGTTATCCGAGCGCAGATTGTTGCGCAACATCATGGAGATATTGTGCCGGCCACGCTCTATCCCGCCGGTGAGCTCAAAGTGCCCCAGATAGAACTCCAGGTCTGGATTGTCATCGTCTTCGCGGTCCTCGGGAATCCGGTACCAGGGCTTGAATGTAAGGAAGTATTCGTCTTTCTCGAACACAAAGTTGGCGTATACCCGGTTCCAGCTGCGCGATAGTGGTTCGCTGCGGCCATTGGACTGATGGTTGAACGCAATCTGGTTGGCGACGTTCTGGAAACCGAACAGGGTCCAGTCATTCAACCAGGTCATGATCAATTCCGGTTCGTGATTGGTCTCGCGAAATGGAGCGGAGTCGTCGGAGTTGTACCCTTGCCAGAAGGACCGGTTGGTATAGGCAAAGCTCATAAACGAGGCACTGCCGAGAAACCCGCGCCACACGGGCACCTGAACCGAGAGCTGGAACTGGATCTCTATCGAGTCGAGGTCGATAGGGACACCATTCACTTCCACCCCCTCGAGCCCCGCTTTATTGGGAGACGGGTTATAAATTACGGGGAGCAGGTAATTGGTCTTGTGGGAAGCGAGGGTAAACGGGTTTTCTGCGGCCTCCCGGATTGCCTGCGCGCGCTTGCTGGCACGCGGTTCGCCTTCGCCGTGGGATTCCACTTCCGGCACCGAGGCAAAAAGTGGCGACTCCTCGATCTGTCGGCCATCGCGAATGACCGACAAGCGACAGCGGATCCGCATTTCCTCAAGGGTGATATTGGCCGGTGCGGTTACCAGCTGCTCCCGCAGGCAGTTTTCCTGACGCTTCTCCTCGCTTTGCAGGGAGTCGTCCATCTGCAACAGCTCTACCTCGTCGTAAGTCGTAGGCGGCGCCTCACTGGCTGTCTCTACGGTGTCATCAGACGCCTGAACTGCCCCAATGGGAAGCACGCAGGCGAGAGCTGCAACAACCACAGCGGGTGACGACAATTGAACAAAAAAGCGACGGGATAAAAGCAAGACTGGCGCTCCTGAATACATACAGGGCGCCAGTTTACATGGTTTACAGACTCATAGCGTGGGGTCGGTCAGAGTATTGGCCTCGGCTCAACAAAGGGACTTCAGCTCCGGCGCCCACTCCAGATCACGCAGGCGCACCTGCCACAGGCGCCCGGTGCTGCTGGGCCAGTCATAGCCCACCAGCAAGCCCCGAGGATCCACAAAACAGTGCGCGTCGCGCTCCGCCTCGTCTCCCTGATAGGAAAATGCGGTGATATCCGGGCCCAGGTCGTGGACGCCCTGGATATTGGCATCTCCCGGCATGATGGCCGCGCGGCGATGACTGACCCGGGGCGACAGCAGCTTGCCGCGCTGGGAGGGATCGACAATATCCGGGGACACTACCTCACAACCGAACTCCATATCACACAGGCGCAGCAGTAGCGGCCCCATAAAGACCCGCATCAGCGGAAACAGCAGACGGTTGTGGCCCTCGATCACGCTCTGCTGCAGCCCGTTGGGACCGGTCCACTCCGCTTCGATTGCATCTCCCATATGCGGCGCCTGACCGGAAGCCGACGTCAGGCGGTAGTGGGCGTTAACCTCATCCACCTCGTCTTTCCAGGTTACCCGGCATTCGGTCACCAGGCCCGCAGCCATCAGTGCCCGCACTTCAATACCGTGCCCCTGCTCGCCCACCATTCGGCGGCTGACCAGCAGTTGTCGGCCCTGTTCATCACGCCCTAGCTGCCAGTCGTCCTGCACCGGCATGGTTCTGCCATCGCAACTGTACTGGTAGCGCCCCTGGGCCAGGTTAGCAGTCAATCGCATAAGATCTTCGTCCATGATTTCTCTTAATGCTGAGAAGGAAATTGTTGGTGCGCGCGCACAAAATTGATGCACAACTGAAGCGCGTTCGCCTGCAAAAAGTATTGCACAAGCGTACAAATTTGCTGCGGATTTGTGACGCTTGCGGGAAATTTTTATGAGGGCTTACCGCGCCCCGCCAGCGCTTTGGCAAGCCCTGCGGTAAGTGGCTCGGGCGCAGCGGCGAGCGAAAAATTCTGTAGTGCCCGTTCACTCACGCTTTAGGGCATAATCGACGGGTTTGTTACAACGGAATTTTACGGGGAGAAAGCCAGCATGCTCGAATGGCTCAACACACACATCGCCTACTGGCACTGGCTGGTACTGGGGTTACTTCTGATCACCGCGGAGATTTTTGTCTCCGGCTTTATCCTGTTCTGGTTCGGCGTCTCGGCACTGTTTATGGGCGCCCTGCTTTTGGCCGTGGGCATGCCCATTACCGCTCAGCTGTTGCTGTGGGCGGGCCTCTCCATCGCACTGGTATTTCTGTGGCTCAAATTTATCAAGCCCAACTGGAAAGACCGCACCACTTCCGGCATGGCGATGGAAGCCCTCGCCGGCCAGGTGGGCTCGGTGATCGAGTCCAATATTGGCAAGCCCCGCGGCCGGATGCGCTTCCCCGCCCCCATTCTCGGCGAGGACGAGTGGCAGTACATGAGCACCAGCGAAATCGCCATTGGCGAGCGGGTAAAGGTCATCAACATTTCCGGTAACACACTCGTGGTCAACCCACTCTGATTACAGAAAAAATAAATCCAACCTTCACACTCGATTTCAAGGGGAAATAAACAACATGGAAGGATTATCCGTAGTACTGGCACTGGTAGTGCTGGTGATCATCACCATCGGCATGGGCGTGCGCATCGTACCCCAGGGCTCCAAGCACATAGTGCAACGCCTGGGTAAATACCACAGCACCCTGAACCCGGGCATGAACGTCATCATCCCCTACGTGGACCAGGTCCCTTACAAGGTCACCACCAAAGATATCGTGCTCGATATTCCGTCTCAGGAAGTCATCACCCAGGACAATGCCACCATCATTGCCAACGCTGTGGCGTACATCAACATCGTCTCGCCGGAGAAAGCGGTGTACGGGGTGGAGGACTACGAAATAGCGATCCAGAACCTGGTGCAGACCGCGCTGCGCTCCATTGTCGGCGAAATGTCGCTGGACTCGGCCCTGTCCTCCAGAGATCTGATCAAGGCGAAACTCAAGGAAGGGATTTCTGACGATATCGCGGACTGGGGCATCAACCTGAAAACCGTGGAAATCCAGGACATCAATCCCTCCGCCACCATGCAGAAAGCGATGGAAGAGCAGGCGGCCGCAGAGCGCCAGCGCCGCGCCACGGTCACCCGCGCTGAGGGGGAAAAGCAGGCGGCGATTCTCGAGGCCGACGGCCGCCTGGAAGCCTCCAAACGCGACGCCAAGGCCCAGGTGGTACTGGCCGACGCGAGTCGCGAGGCGATCGAACGGGTAACCCAGGCCATCGGCGACAAAGAGATGCCGGTCATGTACCTGCTGGGTGAACGCTATATCCACGCGCTGGAAGAACTTTCTACCTCCAGCAACGCCAAAAACATCCTGCTGCCCGCGGATCTCCCCAATGCAGTGAAAGGATTGCTGAACCGCTAACTCGAATAATTGGCAGCGCTATCCGTCTCTATAAATAGCGCTGCCAGAATTCTGCCTGCCCGAATGCCTCATCCAGGGCATAGGGCTTGAAACCACACTTCCGATAAGCCGCCTGCGCCGGCAAATTTTTCTCCAGCACCTCCAGCGTGATCTTGCCGCAGCCGCGCTCGCGGGCAACTTCAGCCACTTTCTCCATCATCGCGGTACAGACACCCAGGCCACGCGCCGCTTCATGTACGACCACATCGTGGATATTCACCAGCGGCTTGCACTGGAAGGTGGAAAAACCCATGAAGCAATTGGTCAGCCCCAGCACCTCGTCGCCGCGATACGCCAGCACCGAGAAGGCCCCGGGAAACTCCGCCAGTCGTCCCAGCAGTTCGCGATGACACACGTCCGCCAGCGGCTCGCCGGCACCAAACGGGTCGCGGGAGTAGTGATCCATCATTGCGAGCAGGTCCGCGCCGTGTTTGCGATCCCGGTAATCGGCTATAACGGTAGTCAGTGTGGCGCTTTCAGGCTTTTCTATCATCGGTAACCTCTTTTCACTTAATCCCCGGAGCTTTCCGGCTGTTCGCCGCTGCGTGCAATTTCGGCCCTCGCGGTCAATTCACTCTGAATGAGAAAAAAGCGCCGGTAGTTGCGCACACGGGCCCGCTGAGCCAATAACCATCTGACTTTTTTACGCCGGCGCGCTGCGGTCGCGGATTGCTTGTTGAATCGGCGTGGACGCCGGATCACCGAATTGCGAAGCCCCATAACGCCATTCCCTGTGTGGTGAAATTGTTTGCGGACGAATCGACGCAGGTTAGCAGAAGCCCGTGGCATTTTCAGTCGGCAACCACCGTCCCACGGGCAGTATCGATGCCGGCTCAGATTGGCGCCCGAGGGCAAACAGGCTATCCTGCACCACAAACGCTCACCAATGGATTGAATGCCTTGTCAAAGCTCGAAGACCTGATCCAGAAAAACCGCGCCTGGTCCGAATCCACCCGTCGGGAAAAGCCGGACTTCTTCCTCAAACTCTCTGAACAGCAATCCCCGGAATACCTGTGGATCGGCTGCGCCGACAGCCGTGTCCCCGCCAACCAGATTGTGGATCTGCTGCCCGGCGAACTGTTTGTGCACCGCAACGTGGCCAATGTGGTGGTTCCCTCTGACCTCAACTGCCTGTCCGTCATCCAGTTCGCCGTGGAGGTACTCAAGGTCAAGCACATCATGGTGGTCGGCCACTACGGCTGCGGTGGGGTGAAGGCGGCGCTGGAGGATTCACGCCTGGGGCTAATCGAGAGCTGGCTGCGCCACATCAAGGATGTACGCGACAAGCACCACACACTGATCGAACTCTTTCCGCAAGAACAGCGTGTGGACCTGCTGTGCGAGCTCAATGTGCTGGAGCAGGTCATTCACGTGTGCCAGACCACGCCGGTGCGGGACGCCTGGGAAAAGGGTCAGGAGCTGTCGGTACACGGCTGGGTCTACGGCCTGTCCAACGGGCTGGTCAACGACCTGCAGATCACTGTGGATAACACCGACCAGATCAGCGAGATCTATCACCGCGCGCTCACCAGTATTGCCCAGCACACCGAAGGCTGAACCCTCCACCTCCTGGCGGCAATAAAATAGAACGGCGCAGCATCTGCGCCGTTAACTTTTCCCCCATTTTTCCCTACACTCCACAGCCTCAATAACAAAGGGCCGGGCCGGCCGCACACCAGAAATTTGCAGTATTCAGGGGTCTTCATGTCCGATTTTCGCGTTTGGGAATGCCAGATTTGTGGCTGGATTTACGACGAGGCCAAGGGGTCTCCGGATGATGGCATACCCCCCGGTACCCGCTGGGAGGATATCCCCGACGACTGGGCCTGCCCCGAGTGTGGCGCCACCAAGGATGAGTTTGTGATGCTGGCCGCGGTTGCCAGCAAAGAGACTGCGCGGGCCGAAACCAGCGCCACAACCTCTGCGACCACGCCAGCAGCCACCGCTGACAGCGCTCCGCAAGCTGCCGCCAGCCGAATCTGGGAGTGCATGGTTTGCGGCTGGGTTTACGACGAGGCCAGGGGCGCGCCCGAGGAAGGTATCCCCGCCGGTACCCGCTGGGAAGATATTCCGGACGACTGGACCTGCCCGGAGTGCGGTGTCGGTAAAGAAGACTTCGACATGGTGCTGGTCCAGGAAGCACCGGCATCGGCAGAAGCTGAGCACGCCACAGCTGCGCCGCAGCCCGCTCCACTCGACGACACCGACCCGCTGGTGATCATCGGTACCGGCCTCGCCGGTTACCATCTGGCCAAAGAATTCCGCAAGCTGGATCAGCGCACCCCGCTGGTACTGATCAGCGCAGACGATGGCACCTTCTATTCCAAGCCGCTGCTGTCCGCGTCGCTTGCCCACGGCAAAACCCCGCAGCAACTGGCCACCGCCAGCGCTGAATCCATGGCCCGGGAACTCAATGCGGAGATTCTGGTGCACACCCATGTCACCGATGTGGACCGCTCGGCGCGCGTGCTGACCACGGTGTCTGACAGCGGCGGGATTCAGGCGGAACTGCGCTACGGCCACCTGGTATTTGCCACCGGCGCCCATTGCGCACCACTGCCGGCTATTGAGGGCGACGGCCTGTCGCGCCTGTTCCGGGTCAACAGCCTCGGCGACTACCACCGTTTCCGCACCGCCCTGGCCAACCGCAAACGGGTACTGCTGATCGGCGCCGGATTGATTGGCTGCGAATTCGCCAACGACCTGATCCAGGCTGGCTACCAGGTAGACATCACCGACCTGCAACCCTGGCCCCTGGCCAACTTGCTCCCCGAGGCTGCCGGTCGCGATATCCAGCAGTCCCTGGTGCAGGCGGGAGCCCGCTTCCATCTGGGCGCAGGCGTAACGCGCCTGGAAAGGACGCCCGCAGGCATTCGCGCAACCCTTGCCAACGGCGACACCGTGGAAGCGGATATCGCCCTCGCCGCTCTCGGCCTGAAACCCAATACCGGACTCGCCGACACCGCTGGCGTTGCGGTGAACCGCGGCATCATCACCGATCGGCAGCTGCAGACCAGCGATGCGAACATCTACGCACTGGGAGACTGTGCCGAAGTCGATGGCCACAGCCTGTATTACGTGGCGCCGCTCACCCAGAGTGCCCGCGCCCTGGCCCAGACCCTCACCGGAACCCCGACGCCGGTACAGTATGGCTGCCTGCCGGTGGCAGTGAAAACCACCCTGAGGCCCACCGTCGTTTGCCCGCCGCGCCCCGGATGCGACGGTGAATGGAAAGTCTCCACCGGTGCAGATGGCGTAAAAGGCGAATTCCTGGACTCGGAGGGTAACCTGCTCGGCTTCGCACTCACCGGCAGCGCCATTGCCGAGCGCGACGCCCTGAGCCGCCAGTGCGCGCCGTTAATGCGCGACTGAAACGGCCCAATTACCCCGGCTATCGCCGCGATAGCCGGGGTTTCCCAAAGAAAAGCACGCAAATCAGCCATTTTTCCCGTAGAATGGCCGCCAGCACAAAAATTGAACAGATTTTGATCGAAGTATGACGGCATCCAGTAAACCCGCAGCCCCAGTCGAGTCCGCTACACAGTCAGCCGAGGCCTCCACCCAGTCTAAAGAGGAGCGCAGCCGCGCCCTGCGCGATACTCTGGGCGAATTCGCCACCGGTGTCACCGTGGTCACCACGCTGGACGCCAATGGCCAACCGGTGGGAATGACCGTCAACAGTTTCAATTCCGTCTCCCTCGATCCCGCGCTGATCCTGTGGAGCATTGACCGCAGCTCCCTCAGCTATGCCGCCTTCACCCAGTGTGAACGCTATGTAGTACATGTGCTGAAAGGCGACCAGCAGCACGTCTCCAACCTGTTTGCCGGCCGCGGCGCCGACAAGTTCGGCCAGGTGAAATGGCATGCCGGTGCGGAAGGTATTCCCCAGCTCGATGACTGCGCCGCCCTGTTCCACTGTCGCCGCACACAAAATATTGAGGGTGGCGACCACACCATCCTGCTGGGCGAAGTGCTGGAATTCAGCGCCGGCGGTGGCGAACCCCTCGTCTTCCATCGCGGCCGCTACCGCGCCCTGGCCGGCGAGTAATGCGCTCGGGGTCAGCCACTATCGAGGTGGCTCTGCCCCGGCAACAAACCTGTCGCTATAAAAATCCCCACTTACAGCCTCAAACAATATAAAAATTTCGACGGATTTCCCGTTGATTAATTGTGTCGCTGTCACCTCCCAGTCATACTTTTCAGACACCCTTGAGAGGCCTCCGCAACTGTGGACGTCGAGATGCACACTACCGACACCCTCTTCTGCTTTGCCCACCGCGGCTATCCCAAGCGGGCCACGGAGAACACCTTGCAGGCCATCACCCACGCCCTCGAATTTGATATCGACGGCGTGGAAATAGACGTGTGGAATGTGGGTGGCGAGTTGATCGTCAAGCATGACCGTCGTCTCGGCCGGCTACTCGCGGGGCAGGAACTTCTCACCGAGATGGCCCCCGCCGCCCTGCGCCAGATGCTGCTACCCGGCGGCGAGCAAGTGCCCACCCTCAGGGAAGTGCTGGAGCTGGTGGGCAACAACGTACAACTCAATATCGAGCTCAAGGGGCCAAACTGCGCGGCCCTGGCCGCAAAGGAGCTGGAGTCCTACATCCGCGACAACGGCGCCACCTACGAACAGTACCTCCTCTCCTCGTTTGATCATCGCCAGGTCTACGAATGCCTGAAACTGATCCCCCAGGTACGCCGCGGGGTGCTCATCGACGGCGTACCGCTGGATCTTGCCGCCTGTGGCGAACCACTGGAAGCCTACTCCATCCACCACAGCCTAAATTTCGTCTGCCCGGAAATCATCGCGGACGGCCACAGGCGGGGATTCAAAAGCTACGTGTTCACCGTCAACCATCCTCACGACCTGAGCCTGGTGGTAGCGATGAATGCAGATGGGGTCTTTACCGATGAGCCGCAGTTAATCATGGATTACAACTCGGCGAAGACGGCGGAAGTCATGGCCCTGCAGATCGAGCCGGTGGGTAAATTTGGGGAGGCGGGCTGAGACCAGCACCGCCCGAAAATTAACATTTATTCGCGCGTATCCAGCATCTCAAGCAACTGCGTTACGCTGGGGCGGGTCTTGTAATCCTTGGATACATGCGCCCACTGTACGGTGTCACTGGCATCCAGTAGGAAAATACCCGGCGCCGCAATCTTGTGATGATCTTTGCCAGACCAGTCCTCCAGCACGATACCGTAAGTTTTGTACTTCTCCGCCGTGGCATCATCAATCTCCACCACCACATCAAACGCTTCATGGGCCTTGAGCTCAGGATCTGACAGTACCGGGAAGGGAATCTCATAGGTCGCCTTGGCCATGGCACTGGCATCCGGCTTGTCCACACTGATCAATACCGGCGTAATACCGCGCTTTTCGAACTCTGGCCAAGCCTCCGCCAACTGGCGAATCTGCACATTGCAGTAGGGGCACCAGCCGCCGCGGTAGAACACCACCAGGATAGGAGCGTGTGATTTGGTCAACTCGCTTAACGAAACCTTTTCGCCTTTGTGGGTGAGCACAGTGAAATCTGTTGGGTTATCACCCACCTTAAGACCGACTTCGGCTTTGCCCAGGTCAGCACTTTTGGTTTCGGCTAATTCTGGAAGCTTTTCTGGGAGACGAATGTCCTGAGCGTTGACTGAAAAACTAAACATAGTGAATACAGCAGCAAATAAAGCAAACTTCATAATATGTGCCCCTTGATGGTATACGAGCTGCCCTTACGATCTGGAGATGTCACAAGCAATCTCTTGGTTACAAAAAAATCCTATATATCCCCACGAAACTCCAGCCACACCCAGGTCAGCAACATTAGCACTCCGAGAAAAATAAATACTGACCAATGGAATATTAATTGCGCGCGTGCATATTTTGGTAACTCCGCAAAATAGGTCTCAACCCCAAAGCGCTTTGCCCGCTTCTCGCTTAAGCAAAAGTGCCCCCAATGCATAAAACGGCTCGCAGATAGGATAAAGCCAACATCTACGTATTCTCCGTCAATCTTTTCGGAAAGGGTTCTGTAGAATGTACGATAAAAAACCACGGCATTAACTATCGCCGCCACGAAAAGGACAGCGCCGAGTAAAAACATCGCGAGCATCACGTGCAGCAAAGTCATTTCGCGGCCCTCTCATACGCAAATTCCCCCAGCACCTCACCACCTTTGCCGAGCGACTTGGATCCGGCATAGCTACCCGCTGCACCTACCAAAAGACCACACCAAAGCACGCCGCCGTGCAAAATAATGGGCGGAATTCAGGTGACCATGGGTCCTGTAGCTGGACTGGTACAATCGATCCATCTGATCCAGCAAGTTCTCGACAAACTTGGTTTTCTGAGAAAAATAGCCATTCGGCCACCCTTACATTGGTGATGTATAGCCCGCAACATCGCTGAGAAACGCGTAATTTCTCGCCAGAACCTTCTTCTCACGCTCACTCAAAGCCCGCAGCTCGGATTCATGTATCCGGACAGCCTCCTGTATCACCACCTCCCACTTCTGGCAGGCTGCGCTATCTGGTGGAGTGATAATCACCACCTGCCCTGGACGCACGGCACCACCAACATGGTGAGAGTTAACGCTTAGGAAGTGTTGCTTGGCAGAAACCGCCGAATGGCCATAAATAGTCGCGAGTATTTTATCGGTGTTGTAATGACCATCAGCAACGAAGAAGAGCGCCTCTTCGGGGAAATTGTCCTTTCCGTACTTTGCTATCCGTAATCACATTGTGCAAAGCAGAATACAGAACAAATCAGAACTTGAAAAATTGGTACATATATTGTGGTGTCAGCGCCAGCACGGACCCAGCCTGCCGGTTGATAGGTCAATGTGTACCATTTTCGGAATATAAACTGAAAACCACTGCACGGGATATGCCCGTCTTCGGGAGGGTAGCAGCAGAGAACTATCGGGCACTTATTACCGCGAACAAGTTATTTAGTTTGGTTCGCATTCGTGAATGGCAATACGAGCCGAATAACTGGTGACAGCTATACTTCTGAGCAGGATGCCGCCTAACCTGCTACAGCCTACCCTTCCTCAGACACCACTCCGTTACAGCCTGCCGGCCTGTAATGATCACGAACATCGGTAGCACAACTCCAGACACCATTTTCGCTTCGCTGCCAAATCAATACAGACTCCGCAATTGCCGTCGCGGCATTAGCTCCGAAAGCCGCGTTGATCTCTGCCGTGCTATTGGCCAGATCAATATTCACTGTGAGCCCATCCTGCAGCTCAATACTTTCTGCACCGAGCAGGTTGCTGCTACCCCAGTCGAAGAAGCAATCGGTGTTCCCCCTACCCTCGAGCATGCAAAGTTCCACGGAGCTTTGTAGCACTGAGACCTCCCCCATCACGCGAGCAACCTGGGTTTTTACCACATACTCCTGATACTGTGGCACCGCTGTTGCTGCTAAAACCCCAATAATCGCCACCACGATCATCAGTTCGATCAAGGTAAAACCAGACTGCTTTTTCACTTATTTTTTCTCCGATTTTCACACAGGAATCCCGAACCACTCACAATTGCATTGATCAATACTGCGCAGCATCCCAAACCAAACCAAACAATTTGGAGGAGTCCTTAAAATGTTGCAGAAACTAAAAATTTTTTTAAGGTAATCTATATGCCCAAATTACGAGCTAGCTTGAAGAACTAGCTAAAAAGCTTCGCACTGCAAAATTTAGCTGACGTTTGTAGTCGAAAAGCAAAGGGGCTCCGGCAGAAACCCAAACCAATACCTCACCTTTCTCGGTAATGGCAAGTAATGAGCTCGCCCCGGGTAGGTACCCCTGCTGAATTCCAGTTGCGACTTTACTGCTTTCATCTCGGACCAGTTCAAAATTCATTGAATAGCAGCGCTCAATCAAATCTTTTCCGCACCCGGGAACCAGGGGCGCACTCAACATCTCCGCCGCATCGCCATGTAAGTGCTCCCAAACCATATCTGCGAACTCGCTAGGCCTGCCGATTAAGCCCGCAGCAGGTGAAAGCGCCTGAAAGTCCAACCAGTCTACATAGCTCGCCTCAAACCGGCGCTCGTTTCTGAAATCGTAAGTAGGCTCATCGGGAAGATAGCCGCCATCAACAAACTCTAACGAAGTGCCGTCTAGATAGTGGCTGCGAATATAATCGCGATAGGGTACACCGGTGACCCTGGCGAGGACTTCCCCCAAAAGACAATACGCAACATTACTGTACACGTGATTGGTACCGGGAACGCCCGCCAAGCGTATGGATTCAAGGCGACTAAAATCATGCGGACACCAGGGCGTTTCACCCTGCTTGACCATGTTGTCGGAGCCGTAGGGGCCACCAAATCCGGAAGAGTGATTGAGAAGTTCCGCCAGGGTAACCGCTTTCAACTTTGGATCACGCAGCTTACCGGGGTCTACTTCGGGAAAGTAACTGAGCAGTTGGCTATCGAGGTCTAACTGCTCCGTATTCGCAAGGCTGAGAATCGCGTGCGCGGTAATGGCCTTTGTCATACTCGCCAGGCGATACCGCCCCACCGCACCATTTTCTTCCGCCACCACCGAACAACTAAAGCGCTTGCCACTCCGATTGATATAGACAACCTGCCCGGTCAGGGAAAAATTCGGGAGTGCCTGATACTTCAGCAAATCCGCCAGCCCGTCGGGGGCTCCCGGATCACATTCAACTTGCGTGAAGGCGAGCTTATAGGCTTGCAGGCGATAGGGGATGGATTTCCAGAAAAGTGGCTGTGTAAGCCAGAAATGAACGAAAAGTACCAGGCTAACCAGAATGGTTGGGTAAAGAACTAAACGCTTTATCATTCTATTCAGTGCGTAAGTAAAGTCTTGAGCGACTTTAAATAGACGGGGAAACGAAAAAGAGAGGGCTGCGCCCTCTCTTTTCAAATTTACAAAAGGATCGAATCCGTTTGTAATTTAGGCCGGCGTCTGCTCTTCAACAGTCGGCGCGTCACCCAGGTCTGCGGAGCAGCCCTGCGGACGGAACTTGGCTTCTACATCGGTAGAGCAGCCCCATACGCCATCTACACTGCGGTCCCAAGCCAGCTGCTGGGTATCGATCGCGGTAGCCGCGTTACCACCAAAGGTGGCCAGGATCTGCACGTCGCCGGCATCACCCATGGTCAGGGTCAGCGCGGTGCCCTGCAGGTCGTCGCCCAGCAGGTTACTGCCGGTCCAACCAGTGTTGCACTCACCGGGATCGCCGGTCGCAGATTCTGCGTTAACGAAAGACTCGTCCAGGCCTTCCAGCATGCAAGCTTCGATAGCGGTACGCAGGGAGCCCACTTCGCTCATTACGCGGTTAACCTGGGTTTTAATTACGTAGTTCTGGTACTGCGGAATTGCTACCGCGGCCAGAATACCGATGATCGCAACCACGATCATCAATTCAATCAGAGTAAAGCCCTGTTGCTTCTTCATTGTAACCGTCTCCATACAGACTGTTGTTCTTTGAGTGAAATCCCGTGAGGAAATCGACAGTTACGATACCCGTAATGTGGCAAAAGGCGCAAGCGTGTAAATTGCCCTCGCAAACCAGTTTGAGAGGAAAGTCATGTTGGTGCCGCGCATTAATTAGCCAGCTTTTTCAAGTTTTGTACAGCTGATGGTATTTGGTGACGAAAATTGTCAGGTGGCCCGGAGATAAAGGAAAGCGCTCAATGGGATACTTTCCCGAAACTCCATAGGTTGCCAGATTGATGTCACGGGCTTCTCCTCAAAAACCGAACCAGAATTCGGGTTCTGACGTGATCGCAGGGAAGCTATCCAGTTCACAGCTTGCAGGAATGGCTCGTCGGGATCATTGGCTGGCGGGGGGTTATTCGCTATATTGAGACGTGCGCGCAAAGGAATTCCCTTTACTGGCGGGCACTTAAGAACAAAATTTAAACAAGTATAAACCTTCAACGCACGCAAATTTATCGGTCCCCAATGAGCAGCACTCCACTTAGCGGTCTGGCCAAGCGGCTGGTTTCTGACAATGCCATCGATGAGGCGACAGCCCAGTCTGCCATCAAGGCGGCCAAGCGTGAGGGGCAGACCTTCGCACAGCACGCAGTGGAAGCTAAACTGATCAAAAGCCGGGAGATGGCTAAAATTGCCTCAACGGCTTTTGGCAGCCCACTGTTTGACCTGTCCAGCTACAACTTCGACCTGCTCCCCAAGGATATTGTTGACGAAAAACTGATCAGCAAGCACTTCGCCCTTCCTTTATATAAGCGAGGCAATCGTCTGTTCGTGGCAGTGGCAGACCCGACCAATCTCGCCGGTCTGGATGAGATCAACTTCAATACAGGCCTTAGTACCGACGCGGTACTCGTAGAAGCCGACAAGCTTGGCAAAGCTATCGAGAGTTTCCTGTCCAACAACGATATCGGTGGCGGCCTTGCTGGCCTCGATGACGAAGACCTGGACGGCCTGGACGTTGAAAACGGTGACTCGAAACAAGACGACGACGAACCCGGCGGCGATGAAGCGCCAGTGGTGCGATTTGTAAACAAGGTGCTGCTGGACGCAATCCGCACCGGGGCTTCGGATATTCATTTTGAACCCTACGAGAAGAGCTACCGTGTACGTTTGCGAACTGATGGCGTATTGCACGAGGTAGCCCGGCCGCCGATCCAGCTGGCCACCCGCATCTCCGCCCGTCTGAAGGTAATGTCGAAAATGGACATCTCCGAGCGCCGGGTTCCTCAGGACGGCCGTATCAAGATGAAGCTGTCCAAAACCAAGGCCATCGACTTCCGGGTAAACAGCCTGCCCACCCTGTGGGGCGAGAAAATCGTACTGCGGATTCTGGACCCATCTTCCGCGCAGCTGGGTATCGACGCACTGGGTTACGAGGAAGACCAGAAAAAAATCTACATGGACGCGCTGGCCCAGCCCCAGGGGATGATTCTGGTCACCGGCCCAACAGGCTCCGGTAAAACAGTTTCTCTATATACCGGCTTGAATATCCTGAATACACCGGAACGCAATATCTCTACCGCAGAAGACCCGGTGGAGATTAACCTGGAGGGCATCAATCAGGTAAACGTCTCCAACAAGGTGGGCCTGAACTTCGCCGAGGCCCTGCGCTCCTTCCTTCGTCAGGACCCGGACATCGTGATGGTCGGGGAGATCCGGGACCTGGAAACTGCGGAAATTGCGATCAAAGCGGCCCAGACCGGTCACTTGGTGCTCTCAACCCTGCATACCAATTCGGCCCCGGAGACACTTACTCGATTGATGAATATGGGGGTTCCCACATTCAACATCGCAACCTCTGTGAGCGTGATCATCGCCCAGCGCCTGGCGCGACGATTGTGCGGCGAGTGCAAAAAACCGGCACAATTACCGGACGAAGTCTTGAAAGAAGAAGGGTTTGATACGGTTACCGTGCCCAAGAGCGAGTGGCAAATTTTCCAGCCGGTGGGCTGCGAGCACTGCTCCAAGGGCTACAAGGGGCGCGTAGGTGTGTATGAAGTGGTTCGCATCACTGATGGAATTTCACGCATTATAATGGAAGGCGGAAATTCTATTCAGATTGCCGATCAAGCGAGAAAAGAAGGCTTCAATAATCTTCGTACTTCTGCACTTCGTAAGGTGGTAATGGGGGTTACCAGCTTGGAAGAAGCCAACAGGGTTACCAAAGACTAACTCCGGAGCACTCCTCCTGAGCGTGAACGTATTTCGGCGTTGAAGTTGGCAATCTCTACTCAAGGCCCAGCCCGAAAAAACAGAAACGCATAAACGAAAGTACATGCGAGGCCAGCTTGGCTTCGCTTTAAGACCAACGGGAAAAATGCCATGGCCAAAGCTGCCACCGCTGTCGCTTATATTTATAAAGGTGTGGATACCAAAGGCAACAAGGTTGATGGGGAGATCACCGGCACTAACCCGGCTCTGATCAAAGCTCAGTTACGCCGCCAGGGTATTATCGCCAACCGGGTGCAAAAGAAACCGAAGCCACTCTTCGGCGGCAAGAAAAAGATCAAACCCGGTGATATCGCCCTATTCACGCGCCAGTTAGCGACCATGATGAAAGCCGGTGTACCACTGGTTCAAAGCTTTGAAATTGTTGCCGACGGCTCAGATAACCCCGGAGTTAAAGAGCTGATTCTAAAAATCAGAGATGAAGTCGCTTCCGGCACATCCTTTGCCGATTCTTTACGTAAGCATCCACTCTATTTCGATGAGTTGTTTTGCAACCTGGTTTCTTCTGGTGAACAGTCCGGTGCACTTGAAACGATGCTGGACCGGATTGCCACTTACAAAGAAAAGACAGAATCTCTAAAGAAAAAAATTAAAAAAGCCATGACCTATCCAATCATGGTTATCCTGGTTGCGGTACTTGTGACCGCGGTATTGCTCATCAAGGTAGTGCCGCAGTTTGCCGCTACTTTTGCGGGTTTCGGCGCCGACCTCCCGGCATTTACATTGTTTGTCCTCGGGATTTCGGAATGGATGCAAGAGTACTGGCTGATGCTATTTATTGGCCTGACAGTTGGTATCGGCGGTTCACTGGAGATCAAAAAGCGTAACAAAAAAGTACGCGAGGCTCTCGACAAAATCGCCCTGAAACTACCGGTCCTTGGCACCATTACATACAACTCGATCGCCGCGCGATTTGCACGCACCCTCGCTACCACTTTCGCAGCAGGTGTGCCGCTTATTGACGCCCTGAAATCGGTGGCGGGAGCTACCGGCAATGTTGTGTATGAAGAAGCCACATTGAAAATCCGGGACTCTGTGGCCACCGGTATTCAGCTAAACACCGCCATGGCACATTCACACGTTTACCCTAATATGCTTGTCCAGATGACAGCCATTGGCGAGGAGTCCGGTGCGCTGGACGAAATGTTGGGTAAAGCCGCCGATTTCTACGAGGAGGCTGTGGACAACCTGGTCGAAAATTTGACGACTATGATGGAGCCACTGATCATTTCCGTCCTCGGGGTACTCGTCGGTGGTCTGCTGGTTGCCATGTACCTGCCGATCTTCAACCTGGGTAACGTGATTTAAGAATTAAAATGCTCGATTATTTTACAACCCACCAGGCGCTGCTAATAAGCAGCGCTTTTATTTTAGGCCTGCTAATCGGCAGCTTCCTCAATGTCGTCATCCACCGCCTCCCGATCATGATGGAGCGGGAATACCAGCGGGACTTCTACAGTTACTTCGAAAAAACACCTTCAGAAGAAGAACAGAAGCAACTGGCGCAGACCTACAACCTGGTATTGCCCCACTCCCACTGCCCCAAGTGCGAGACGGAGATCAAGCCCTGGCAAAATATTCCGGTAATCAGCTACCTGCTGCTGCGCGGTAAATGTGGTAATTGCGGTACTGCCATTTCCAAGCGCTACCCGTTGGTAGAGCTGGCCACGGGCATTCTTACTGCGGTGGTGGTTTGGCAGCTGGGCTTTACCTGGCAGGCGCTGGCGGGGGTGTTTTTTACCTGGGCGCTGGTGGCACTGACCGGGATTGATTTCGACAAGCAGCTGCTGCCGGACAATATCACCCTGCCGCTGTTGTGGGCGGGGCTACTGATCAATATCTGGGGTGTGTTTGCGCCGCTGCAGGATGCGGTGATCGGCGCTATTGCCGGGTACTTAGCGCTGTGGAGTGTGTTCCATATTTTCAAGCTGGTGACCGGCAAGGAGGGAATGGGGGCCGGTGATTTCAAGATTCTGGCGGCCATCGGGGCCTGGTTTGGCTGGCAGGTGCTGCCGCTGGTGATACTTCTGTCAGCCGCGGTCGGCGCACTGGCGGGCATTCTGTGGACGCTGGTTTCCGGGCGCGACAAGAACCTGCCGATCGCTTTTGGCCCCTACCTGGCCGGCGCGGCCTGGATCGCCATGCTGTGGGGTGAGCAGATTATGGGCTGGTATTTCCGTGTTTCCGGGATGAGCAGCTAACGCCATGTTTACGGTCGGTCTCACTGGTGGTATCGGCAGCGGCAAGTCCGCCGCTGCGGCGCGCTTTCGGTTTCACGGGGTCAATGTGGTGGACGCAGACCTCGCTGCGCGGGTGGTTGTGGAGCCCGGGCGCCCTGCCCTCGCCGAGATCGCACGGCATTTTGGCGATGGTGTGATACAGGCAGACGGGATTCTGGACCGGGCGGCTTTGCGCAGACTGGTGTTCGACAATCCGGCGGAGCGGCGCTGGCTGGAGCAGCTGACCCACCCGCTAATCCGGGAGGAGATTATCTCCTCGCTGGCGGCGAGCCCCGACACCCACGCAGCCCCCTATGCGATCCTGGAATCTCCCCTGCTGGTGGAATCCGGCCAGTCGGCCCTGGTACAGCGGGTCTGTGTGGTCGACCTCCCGGAGCTACTCCAGCTGGAGCGAGCCAGTGCGCGGGACGGCAACAGTCCCGATCAGATCCGCAAGATTATGGCCGCACAGCTGCCCCGGGCGGAGCGGTGTGCAAAGGCGGACGATATTCTGGATAATAGTGGCTCCCTGGCGGAGCTGGAGGCGCAGGTGGACACCCTGCACCAGATGTATATCAAGCTCGCCGCACAAGCCTGAAAGTTGTATTTATCATGTCTGACCGTCCATCCGTTGCCTGCCCCACCTGCAAGAAGCCCATCGAGTGGAGCCCCGAGAATCCACATCGGCCGTTCTGTTGTGAGCGCTGCAAACTGATTGATCTTGGTGAGTGGGCCAGCGAGGGCCACAAGATCCCGGGTCAGCCAGTGTATGACGATGTGCTGAGTGACGACCTGGATCCCACCAAGACGCGACACTAATCCAGTACCGGCCCTACGCTAGTCCGCGAGCCACATTCTCGCGGTCAACCCCCAGCGAGACGTCATGCCCGATGTCACGGTACTGACCTCACCCTGCCGATTGACGATAGCAATGGTCGGGGTAACCCGCAGGCCCCAGTGATTGCTGAGCGCACCGCTGGGATCGTTGATTGTGGGGAAATTGAGTCCATGCTTTTGCTGGTAAGCGGCCACTTCCTCCGGACTGCCCGACTGCAGGGCAACGGAGATCACCTGGTACCCGTCCGATAGATCCGAGACCGCAGGCGACACCATCCGGCAGAAACCACACCAGGTTGCCCAGAAGTAGATCAGTACCGGCCCCTCTTCCGTCATGGCCTGCAAATCGATGGACTGGCCATCGATCGTCTGCTGCAACAGTTGCGGGGCCTGCCCCTTGGGCATATTGCGACTGTGATACCAGGAGACCGCACTAACGACCAGGACAGCGAGCAACAAAAACTTCGTCAGCGACCAAGCCGCGCTTCGCAGCTTCCCCCACAGGTTAATCGAGTGCGCGCTTTGCCTATTCATCGTGTGCGCTCATATTCGAGCTTTTCCAGCGCCACTACTTCTATCTCCCCTCGCACATAGCGCCACTGCAGATTGAAACCACACAGTTCCATCCCGTAAATACGCTCGGGATCCGGCTGCTGATAGGCCGGCTTGGGGTCCTGTGCCAGTACTTGCCGGATAAGCACCACAAGATCCGTACCAAGGTTATCCCGATATGCCTGTGCGCGCTCCAAAATGGTTTCGGGAATATGCACGGTTGCCTGTTGCGGAGGCTGCTCTGCAAGCTGGCTGCTGGCTGAGGGGACGCTGTCTGCGTAAGGGATATAGGGTTTGATATCCAGGATCGGGGTGCCGTCCAGCAGGTCTGCCCCGGCAACGATGAGCTCAACCTTCGGGTGCGTACGCACTTCGATCAGGCGCACCACGGAAAGGCCGATATTGTTGGGCCTGAAAGGAGAGCGGGTGGCGAACACACCGAGCTTTTTATTGCCCCCCAACCGCGGCGGACGCACCTTGGGGGACCACTGGCCAGCGACCTGGTGAAACTGCCAGGTAAGCCATAGGTGGGTGTGCTGATCCAGGCCGGCTACGGCATCGGGATCGTTGAACGGTGCCAGTAATTCGATGGCAGCCCGGCTGGCATCCGCCAGCAACGGCTGCCGGGGGATGCCAAATTTTTCCGAAAAGCAGGAGTGAGTGGTCGCAATCGGAACAATATTCAACTGCGCGTCCACTTCGGTATTCGCCGGTGCGTTCAAATCCCACCCATGCACAGGTATTTTATTTCGAGATAATCGTCGATGCCGTACATGGAACCTTCACGGCCGGTACCGGACTCCTTGATGCCGCCGAAGGGGGCCATTTCGTTGGAGATGATCCCCTCATTGATGCCGACCATGCCGTATTCCAGGCCTTCCGACACCCGCCAGATACGGCCGATATCGCGCGAGTAAAAGTATGATGCCAGGCCAAACTCGGTATCGTTGGCCATGCGGATCACTTCTTCCTCGCTGGAGAATTTGTACAGCGGGGCGACCGGGCCGAATATCTCTTCCTTGAAGAGCTTCATGGTGTCGTCCACACCGGTCAGCACGGTGGGGGTATAGAAGCACTCACCCATGTCACTGGGGCCACCGTCATTCAGGTTCTTTGCCCCCTTGCTGACTGCATCTTCCACCAGCGCATTGACGTCTTCCACGGCACCGGCATTGATCATGGGGCCGACTTCCACGCCCTCTTCCGCGCCGTTGCCCATTTGCAGCGCATTGACCGCGTCGGTGAATTTTTTCGCGAAGGCATCGTAGACACCTTCCTGGACAAATATGCGGTTGGCGCACACGCAGGTCTGCCCGGCATTGCGGTATTTGCAGATGATCGCGCCTTTCACCGCTTCATCCAGATCGGCGTCATCAAATACGATAAACGGCGCATTGCCGCCGAGCTCCATGGAGGTTTTCTTAATGGTTTCGGCGCACTGGGCCTGCAATTTTTTACCTACGGCGGTGGAGCCGGTAAAGGTGAATTTGCGCACCAGCGGGTTGCCGGTCATCTCGGCACCGATTTCCCGAGAGCTTTTGCCAACCACCACGTTGAATACGCCTTTGGGCACGCCGGCCTGCTCCGCCAGCACAGCCAGGGCCAGGGCGGACAGCGGGGTTTCCGATGCGGGCTTGGACACAAAGGTACAGCCGGTGGCCAGCGCGGGGGCCACTTTGCGCGCGATCATGGCGCTGGGAAAATTCCAGGGAGTGATGGAGGCGGTGACGCCCACCGGCTGTTTGACGACGACAATGCGCTTGTCTTTGCTCGGAGGCGCAATGACATCGCCGTATACGCGCTTGGCTTCTTCGCTGAACCATTCGAGGTAGTTGGCGCCGTAGGTGATTTCGGTGCGCGCTTCGGAGAGCGGCTTGCCCTGCTCGGCAGTGAGGATTGCGGCCAGGTCGTCGACGTTGTCGATAATCAGGTTGTACCAGTCACGCAGGATCTTGGCGCGCTCTTTGACGGTGAGATCTCGCCAGGCAGGCCAGGCGGCGTTGGCGGCTTCGATTGCACGACGGGTTTCGTCGGCGCCGCAGCTGGCAATGGTGGCGACCACTTCGCCATTTGCGGGATTAATAACGTCCAGGGTATTGCCGGAATCCGCATCAGACCACTGGCCATTGATATAGGACTGTTTGCGCAGCAGGTCGGGATTTTTAAGGTTAAGCATTATTTGGGTCCTTGCCTTTTAGTTGCCGGCGAGCTCCGTGGCAGCGCAGCTGGCTGGGGCAAGGTTGCCCCAGCCAGCTGCGCCTTCAATTCGAAGTTCAGTTAACCGGCAAGTTTAGCTTTGCGCCGAATTTATCGCCTTTACCTAAAGGGTATTGCGGCGCCCCGTGCCTATTTCAACCAGAGGTTTAACCGCGCTTTTACTTTTTCTTCTTCACAAACTTCATCAGGCGGCGTTTCTTGGCTTTCTGGCGATCGCTGAGCTTGTTCTTCTTGCCCGCATAGGGGTTATCGCCAGTACGGAATTCGATCTTCACCGGCGTACCGTGCAGGTCCAGCGCCTTGCGGTAGGTCTTTTCCAGGTAGCGCACGTAGTGATTCGGCACCTGTGCCGTCTGGTTACCGTGGATCACGATTACCGGCGGATTCTGGCCGCCGGCGTGGGCGTAGCGCAGTTTAATGCGGTGACCGTTGACCAGCGGCGGCTGGTGCTCACTTACCGCCCACTGCAGGATGCGCGTGAGGTGGTTGGTGGAGAGCTTGTCGGTAGCGGACTGGTAGGCGTCCTCGATGGACTTGTACAGGTTACCGACGCCGGTGCCGTGCAGTGCGGAGATAAAGTGAATATCTGCAAAGTCCACAAAGCGCAGGCGGCGCTCCAGTTCGGTTTTTACGAAGTCGCGGTGGTCCGGGTCGAGGCCATCCCATTTGTTCAGCGCCACTACCAGCGCGCGGCCGGCCTGGATGACACTGCCCATCAGGTGCATGTCCTGGTCCACAAGGCCTTCACTGGCGTCGATCACCAGCACGACGACGTTGGCATCTTCCACAGCCTGCAGGGTTTTGACGATGGAGAACTTCTCCACCGATTCCTTGACGTTCTTGCGTCGACGGATGCCCGCAGTATCGATAATGGTGTACGGCTTTTCGTCGCGGGTGTAGTTGATATACACGCTGTCGCGGGTGGTTCCCGGTTGGTCGAACACTACCACGCGGTCTTCCCCCAGCAGGCGGTTGACCAGGGTGGACTTGCCCACGTTGGGGCGGCCGACGATACCGATCTTGATACCGGTCGCTTCTTCCTGCTCTTCTTCCGCTTCCGGCTCGGGCAGCCCCTGCACGAGGCGCTCCATCAGTGTGCGCACACCGCGGCCGTGGGTAGCGGTGGTGGGAAACAGCTCGCCGATACCGAGTTCGTAAAACGGCGCCAGGGCGATATCCGGGTTTACCCCGTCTACCTTGTTGGCCACCAGCAGTGTGGGTTTGGAGCGGGTGCGCAGGCGCTCGGCGATCATGTCGTCCGCCGGGGTCAGGCCGGCGCGACAATCCACCAGAAACAGCACGAAATCCGCCTCTTCGATGGCCTGCATGGATTGCTGGGCCATGGCGGCATCGATGCCTTCTTCGTCACCGCTGATACCACCGGTATCCACCAGGATCATCTTGTGGCCCTCGAACTCCGCTTCACCGTATTTGCGGTCGCGGGTGAGGCCGGCGTAGTTGGCCACGAGGGCATCACGGCTTTTGGTAAGCCGGTTGAACAGGGTGGATTTACCCACATTGGGGCGCCCTACCAGGGCAATTACAGGCAACATAATCGGATCTACTCAGGGCAAAACAGTTTTGCCAGAAATACGAACGCCCGCAGGAGTGCGGGCGGTTCAGGTTCGCCTGCCAGGCAGGCGCCTAAAGCGGGCCCGAAGGCCCGCCAGATATCGGTGGATCAGCGCTGCAGGCGCAGTGCAACCAGCTCGCCGTCATCGGACAGCGCAAACAGCAGGTCAGCATCGGCCAGCAGCGGGATGCGCACCGGATCGCGGTCGATACGGGTACGACCCACGAAGCGACCGCTGGAGGGATCCAGGGCATGCAGGTAACCGTCGAGGTCGCCCACGACCACTACGTCACCAAAATACGCCGGGCCGCTCAGCTGTCGACGCAGCAGCTCGCTGTTAGTCCACTGAATTTGCCCATTACCCACATTGTAGGCGTGGACACTGCCATCGGCGCCGCTCAGGAAAACCTGGCCCGCACCCACGGCTACTCCGTGGTTGGTTGAGGCGTCGCGCGCCCAGAGACCGCGGCCATCTTCCCGCGACAGTGCCACCGCGCGCCCCTGATAGCTGGCGGCGAAGACCAGATCACCACGCACCAGCGGCGTGCCGTCGATATCCACTACCCGGTCCAGTTCCGCAGAGCCCTGGGGAATCGCTACACGCTGCTCCCAGCGGGTAATACCGTCGGCGGCACTGAGGGCAATCAGCTTGCCGTTATCCAGGCCCGCAAAAACCACACCCGCAGAAATCACCGGGCTGGCGGTACCGCGCAGAGTCAGTACCGGCAGTACCGTATTGTGGCGCCAGCGCTGTTCGCCAGTGCTGGCATCCAGGCCCAGCAGTTTCCCGTCAACGGTCTGAACCACCACCATGCCGGATCCCACTGCGGGGGTAGCAACAACCTCGCCACTCAGCTGGGTTGCCCAGCGCTGGCTGCCATCATTCAGGTCCAACGCAACCACGCGGCCGCGGTAATCGGCAACTACTGCGATACCGAGGCCGACACCGACACCACCGCCGATGGACTGGTCGATATCCACTTTCCACAAGCGTTTGCCGCTGGCGCGATCAAAGGCGTAAACATCGCCATCGCTGTTGGCGGCAATCACCTTGCCGTCAATGATGCCCGGCTTGAGCATCGCGTAACGCAGGGCATCGATATCGCCGATATTTTGCGACCAGACTTCGCGCAGCTGCACACTTTCGCTGATTTCAGTCAGTTCTACGGGATCGGTGTCTTCCTTTTCTTCGTTGGAAGCACAGGCACTGATCACCGCGGCCAGTGCCACAGCTGCAATCCGGTTAAGCGCCTTGCCCGCGCCTGTGCGCACGCCCATGTAAGTCCCTATCATTGCGCGTCCTTCTCTGTTTCTGCATCAGCTTCTTCAGTTGCAGGTTCGTCCTGTGCATTTTCTTCGTCAGCCTGAGGCGCTTCGCCAAGGCCTTCAATTTTCAGGTCCAGCAGGCGAGAACCGGCCGCCTGTTCCGGCAGCAGCTGCGCGCGCGCTTCCTGGTAAGCGGCGCGGGCGGCGTCTTTATCGCCCTGCTGAACCAGGATATCGCCGCGGGTTTCCGCGTAGAGGGCAGCGAAGGCCGGCGGTACGTCGCCTTTCAGCAGGGCCAGCGCTTCATTGGTTTCACCGCGGGCGGCCTTGACGGAAGCCAGGCGGCGCTTGGCAACCAGCTTCAGCGCGTCGTCACTACTGTTATCCACAACCCACTGCAGTTCTTTGGCTGCCGCTTCCAGGTCGTTTTTCTCGACGGACAGCGCCGCCAGCTGCAGGGAGGCCTGCGCGGCATAGATACGCTTGGCGTAGTCGTCTTTCAGCTCGCGCGCCAGGGACTGGGCGGTAGTCAGCTGCTTGTTGTCCGGCTTGCCCTCATTGGCGGAAACCGCTTCGACAAACCCCTGGTAGACATTGGAGGCCGCTTCAGCGTCGCTGCGCTCCTTGCCCTGCCACCACTGCCAACCAAAATACGCGGCCAGTGCCAGCACAATACCGGTGACGATGCCGGAACCATTTTCTTTCCACCAGCGTTTGATCGTTTCAATCTGTTCTTCTTCGGTCAAATGGTCAGCCATTTCTTATTCGCCTTATTCTTAAATCCAATTCGTAAATTCAGTCGTGCAATGCGTTTCTGCGCTGTGCTTCAGGCCTGAAGGACTTTCGCCAGCTCCGCCAGGGCAACCGTCTGCTGCTCTGCGTCGGCGCGCAGGGATTTGACGGTCACCTGCCCTGCCGCGGCCTCGTCTTCGCCGATGATCAACGCGAAATCCGCATTGCTCTTGTCGGCCTTCTTCATCTGGCTCTTGAAGCTGCCACCCCCGCAGTGCGTCTGCAACCGCAACCAGGGCAGCTCGCTGCGCAATTGCTCTGCTGCCGCCAGGGCCGCGGATTGTACATCACCCACTGCGACCAGATAGGCGTCGACCTGCTGATCCAGGGTGTCCGGCAGTACTTCCAGGGTTTCCAGCAGCAGTACCAGGCGCTCGACACCGAGACCAAAGCCCACCGCCGGAGTGGGCTTGCCGCCCATTTGTTCAACGAGGCCGTCGTAACGGCCGCCGGCACACACGGTGCCCTGGGCGCCGAGACTATCGGTCACCCATTCAAAAACGGTCTTGCCATAGTAGTCGAGGCCGCGCACCAGGCGCGGATTCACCTCGTAAGCCACCCCGGCTGCGTCCAGAAATGCCCGCAGCTGGTCAAAGTGCGTCCGGGATTCCTCGTCGAGGAAGTCCAGTAGACAAGGCGCCTCTGCCAGCAGTTCCTGAGTCTGGGCATTTTTGCTGTCGAGAATACGCAGCGGGTTGCGCTCCAGGCGACGCTGGCTGTCTTCATCCAGCTGATCCTTGCGCGCAGACAGGTATTCCACCAGAGCATCGCGGTAGGCCGCGCGGCTTTCGCTGTTACCCAGGGAGTTCAACTGCAGGGAGACATGCTCGGCAACGCCCAGCTGCTTCCAGATGCGTGCGGTCATCATCAGGATCTCGGCATCGATGTCCGGTCCCTCGATACCAAACACCTCCACACCAAACTGGTGGAACTGACGCAGGCGGCCTTTCTGCGGCCGCTCGTAGCGGAACATGGGGCCGAAGTACCACAGGCGCTGGGGCTGGATCAGCAGGTTGTTCTGGATCGCTGCGCGCACGGTACCCGCGGTACCCTCCGGACGCAGGGTAACGCTGTCGCCACTCTTGTCGTCGAAGGTGTACATTTCCTTTTCGACGATATCGGTGGCCTCACCCACTGCGCGGGCGAACAGCTGAGTCGCCTCCAGCATCGGGGTGCGAATTTCACTGTAGCCGTAGCGGGCAAAGAGTTCGCTGAGGGTGCTTTCCACGTATTGCCACACGGGGGATTGGGTGGGCAAGAGATCGTTCATGCCGCGGATGGCGCGAAGTTGTTTCAACGGTCGTCCTTAATAGCTGTTACATCGTAGTACCGGCAAATACCGGCATCTCGAGTTATTCGGTGGTTTCTTTGGCGATAATCTGGGCTTCCTGCGCTTCTTTGGCCGCGGCTTTTTCGCGGATCAGCTGCTCCAGATCATGCACCAGATTGTCATTCTTGAATTTGCGGTCCGGCTGACCGTCCACGTAAATCGCGTGGCTCGGGGTCCCACCGGCGAGGCCGATATCCGCCTCTTTCGCCTCGCCCGGGCCGTTCACGATACAGCCGATCACCGCCACATCCAGCGGCGTGGTGATATCTTCGAGACGGGTTTCCAGCTCGTTCATGGTTTTCACCACATCGAAGTTCTGGCGCGAACAGCTGGGGCAGGCAATAAAATTGATGCCCTTGGTCCGCAGGCGCAGGCTCTTGAGCAGATCCCAGCCCACTTTCACCTCTTCTACCGGATCTGCGGCGAGGGAGACCCGCAGGGTGTCGCCAATACCGTCCAGCAGCAATGCACCGAGGCCGATGGCCGATTTGACGGTTCCGGAGCGCAAACCACCGGCTTCGGTGATCCCCAGGTGCAGCGGTTGCTCGATCTGGGTCGCCAGCTTGCGGTAAGCGGCGGTCGCCATAAATATATCCGAGGCCTTCACACTGACCTTGAAGTCCTGGAAGTTGAGGCTATCGAGAATGTCCACATGGCGCAGGGCGGACTCCACCAGCGCGTCCGGGGTTGGCTCGCCATACTTTTTCTGCAGGTCCTTTTCCAGGGAACCCGCATTCACGCCGATTCGAATCGGGATATTCAGGTCCCGCGCCTTGTCCACCACGGCACGGATGCGCTTCTCGCGGCCGATATTGCCGGGATTGATACGCAGGCAATCCACACCCAGGTCCGCCACTCGCAGCGCAATGCGGTAATCGAAGTGAATATCGGCCACCAGCGGCACGTTCACCTGCTTTTTGATCTCGCCAAAGGCTTCTGCGGCGTCCATGGACGGCACAGAAACCCGCACAATATCGGCACCTGCCCGCTCCAGCCGCTGGATCTGGTCCACGGTGGCGGCCACGTCGCAAGTCTCGGTGTTGGTCATGCTCTGCACCGAGATGGGGGCACCACCGCCGACCGGCACGTTGCCCACCATGATCTGGCGCGAGACGCGGCGAACTATGGGTGACTCGAATTGCATAGAGAGAACCTGCGTTGGCTTTTAAGCGGGTTGATACCGATGGTCAAAAACGGGGAGGATTATAGAGAGATTGGGCGCAAACCTACAGAGGCTGCGCCCATGGAAGAGAATCGCAAAATGGCGCTATCAGCCGCCCACGGTGAGCTTGCGGGTGCGGCGATTGCCCAGGGGCGCGCTATCGACCACTTCCCCGGCGTAGCTGACGGTCGTCGCCGCCGCATTGCCCAGCATCAGGCTGAACGGGGCCTGCCCCTCAAGCTCGACACTGGAGCCGGCTGGCTGAAGCTTTGCCAGCAGCTTGTTGCCCGCGGCATCGGTGACCTCCACCCAGGATTCCGCGCTGAAGGAGATCGACAGCACAGCGCTGGATACGGCACCGGCGGGGGCCTCCTCGACAATGCTCGGCGCCTCCTGCGGAACCGCCGGCTCTTCAATAGCAGCTACTGGCTCGGAAACCGCGGCTTCGACAGGCTCTGCATTCACTTCTGGCACCGCAGGCGCCTCGACAGACTGTTCTACCTGGGCGTCTTCACTCGCCAGGTCAGCAACATCCGCCAGTTGCGCATCGGTTTCCGGCACAGGCTCTTCCGCGGCGACGTCCGTATCTGCACCGGCTACAGACAACATCTGCGCATCCAGTGCACTGTCAGACTCCGCCACATCCTCAGCAATATCGTCCACTTCGGTAGCGGCGGGCTCTTCAACTACATCCTGGGATGCCTGGGTCGCGACCGCTGGCGCCGGCATGGCACCGTCGTTACCGCGCATTTCGAACCACCAGTAGCCACCGGCTACAGCAATCGCCGCCACCAGTAGCATTGGGCCAGACATGGACGCCCCGCCTCCGGAAACACTGCCGCCCATGACGGAACCCTTGGGAGGCTGAGCCACGCGCGGCGCTTCTGCCGGGACCTGGCGCACAAATGCTTCCAGCGCAGCGCTTTCATCCACCCGCAGCTCTTTACAGACATTGCGAATGTAGCCGCGGATATAGGTGGCGCCGGGGAAAGCGTCAAACGCATCCCGCTCCAGCGCTTCGAGATTTTCTGTGGTCATGCACAGGCGGCGCGCCAGCTCTTCGCTGGTCAGCCCCGCCTGCTCGCGGGCCGCGGTCAACAGGGCGCCGACGGACGCCGCGGTGCTTTCCGCGCTCTGGGTATTTTCCTGTTCGGGCATCGGATTACTGCTGCTCATTTTCGGCCATCATCTGCTGGTATTTCAGGGTCTCCGCCGAGTACGGAAAGAGATTTTTCAGCGCCAGGGCGTAGCTCCTTTCCTTGTCCCGATTGCCAAAGATTTTTTCGATGCGGATTCCCAGCCACAGGGACTGCGGAATCTGCCGATTCTTTTCGCTGAATCGGTCCAGGTAGTGCTTGGCCTGAGTGTAATCCTGCTTTTCAAACTTCAGCTCGGCCAGCTCCAGCAGCGCAACAGGCAGATCGGAACTCAGCGCCAACGCCCTCTTGAATGCGCCCTCGGCGCCATCCAGGTTGTGCAACCTCAGCTCTGCGCGTCCGAGGTTGGCCAGGGCGTAGGAACGGCGGTTGTATGTCAGGTCTTCGGAGGCAATGAGAAACTGGTCCCGGGCCTCCTGATAGCGCTCCTGCTGATACAGGAATGCCCCGTAGTTCACCCGCGCCATGGAGAAATTCCGGTCATAGCGCAGGGCTTTCTTGAAATGGGATTCGGCTACCGGGATCTCGCCATCGGCTTGGTATAGCAATGCGAGACCGTGATGGGCCTGGGGATCTTTTTTACCCAGCCTCAGGGCTTCCTGGAAGTGATGACGGGCCATCTCGCGATTGTCGCCACCGCTCTGCAGATAGCGCAGCCCCAGCTGTACGTGGGTTTCACGGGCCTTGTCGAGATCGACCTGTCTGCCACCGGGACCGGTGGTTACACACCCCCCCAGCAGCACAACGAGTAATCCGGCAATGATGGCCGGATTGGAAATTTTTGCTAACACTAGCCTCACCTTGTAGTTATCGGGTGCGTACTACCAGCGCACGCCGGGTCCGTTCGGCGAAGCGAGATGCAAAGATCAGACCTGGTTCAGGATTTTCACCGGGCGTTCGGCGTTGCGGTAGCGCTCCGAACGACGGGTGCGGTCATTCACCTGACCGGCCAACTGACCACAGGCCGCAGCGATATCGTCGCCCCGGGTGGTACGCACGGTTACGGTATAGCCTTTGTCCAACAAAATCTGTTGAAAACGTCGCAATGCGTTGTTGCTGACCCGTTGATAATCGGACAGCTCAAACGGATTGAAGGGTATCAGATTTATCTTTACTGGCACATCGCGCAGCAATTCCGCCAGCTGTTCCGCGTGTTCCGGGCGGTCGTTCACCTCCCGGATCATGGTGTACTCGATGGTCATCTTGCGATGATTGTCCGGCATGTTCTCGATATAGCGCTTGGCGCTGTCGAGCAGCATGGCGATGGGGTACTTTTTGTTGATCGGCACCAGCACGTTGCGCAGCTCATCGTTGGGCGCGTGCAGGGAGATGGCCAGGCTCACATCGGTCACCTCTGCCAGGCGATCCAGGGCCGGCACCACACCGGAAGTACTCAGAGTCACCCGACGCTTGGAAATGCCATAGGCATTGTCTTCCATCATCAGGTTCATGGAGTCGACGACGTTGTCGAAGTTGAGCAGGGGTTCGCCCATGCCCATCATCACCACATTGGTCACCTTGCGCGGACCGTTGGGCTGCAGTTGCCCGAAGGACTTACACGCAATCCACACCTGGCCAATAATCTCGGCCGCAGTCAGGTCGCGGTTGAAACCCTGCTTGCCGGTGGCACAGAAGCTACAGTCCAGGGAGCAGCCTACCTGTGAAGAAACACACAGGGTGCCGCGGTCGCCATCGGGAATGTAGACGGTTTCAATCACATTGCCGCCGGATACCTCGATCAGCCACTTGCGGGTGCCGTCGGAGGAGTCCATCTGCTTCAGGACCTTGGGGGCGCGGACTTCGGCGATTTCAGCCAGCTTGGCACGCATGGCCTTGCTGACATTGGTCATCTGCTCGAAATCGTCCACACCATTCTGGTGGATCCACTTGAGCACCTGCACAGCGCGGAAGCGCTTCTCGCCCAGACCGGCAAAAAAGTCCGTGAGCTTGTCGACGGACAGGCCCAGCAGGTTCACTTTTTCGGTCTGTACAGTTTCAGGTTGTGCAGTCTGTACGTCGCTCATGGATTCACCTTGCACCGGCTTCGATGCGGAATAAAGTGCGTTGTAGGAGCCTGCCCTGCAGGGCAGGCTCCTACGGGATTAATTGCAGAACAGTTGCAATTAACGTGCGCAGATTTCTTCAGCAGAGAAGAAGTAGTTCACTTCGCGCTCGGCGGAAGCTGCAGAGTCAGAACCGTGCACGGCGTTGGCGTCGATGCTGTCGGCGAAGTCTGCACGGATGGTGCCAGCGTCTGCTTCTTTCGGGTTGGTAGCGCCCATCAGGTCGCGGTTAGCCAGGATGGCGTTCTCGCCCTCCAGAACCTGTACAACAACCGGACCGGAAGTCATGAACTCAACCAGGTCCTTGAAGAACGGACGCTCTTTGTGCTCAGCGTAGAAGCCTTCGGCTTTTTCCTGAGACAGCTGAACCATTTTCATCGCAACGATGCGCAGGCCGGCTTTCTCGAAGCGGCTCTCGATTTCACCGATAACATTCTTGGCAACGGCGTCCGGCTTGATGATGGACAGGGTACGTTCCTGGGCCATGGTTTTCTCCATTTCTAGGTTTTGCAAAAATTTGTCTTAAGACAGATACGAAAAGAGCAACTTCCGTTGCTCTTCCCTGAATTCTCTCAACGCGCGAACTGTCGATTAATTAACCAGCACAGGTCGCGGAGCGCGGATTATACGCGTAGTCGAGTGAAGTTTGTACTGTAGATGAGACTATTCGTTCTCTTCGATCCACGCAGCCTGAATGGCCTCCAGGATCTTTTCCCCGCAGCGATCGGGGTCGTCGTCAAATCCGGGCAAATCCACCACCCACTGGCGCAGATCAACGAAGTTGACCCGCAGCGGATCTACATCCGGATGAGCGTCACAGAGTTCGATGGCAATATCGTGAATATCCGTCCACTTCATGGGTGCATCCTCTTGTTCTCAGGCCGGCCCAGACCGGCCAGTCCAGAATGGTTAGTGGCGCTCGGACACCTGGTTAATGGTGTACTTGGGAATCTCAACTACCAGATCTTCCTCATCGACTACTGCCTGACAGGAAAGGCGCGACTCAGGCTCCAGGCCCCAGGCCTTATCCAGCAGGTCTTCTTCCAGCTCGTCCGGCTCCCCCAGGGAATCGAACCCCTCGCGCACGATCACGTGGCAGGTGGTACAGGCACAGGATTTTTCGCACGCGTGCTCAATCTCCACCCCGTGCTGAAGTGCGGCATCACAAACCGTGACACCGGACTCCACTTCGATGACCTTGCCCTCTGGACACAATTCTTCGTGAGGCAGGAAAACAATCTTCGGCATACTCTCTTCTCTCAGTCGGCGACCGCCCTCAGGGGGTGTCGAATGGCCCCTCAGGGCTTGTCGAATGGCCCCTCAGGGCTTGTCGAATTCATCCAGGCTGTGCCCCTGCATGGCGCGCTTGATGGACTTGTCCATACGGCGCGCAGCAAAAGGCTCGGACAAAGTGTTCAGCTCGTCGATACGGCTGCGGACCTCTTCCGCCGTGCCGCCATTGTGGGCCAGACGCAGCGCTTCCATCGCCCGCTCCAGCTCGCCCAACTCGTGCTCGCTTAGCAGTTCCGCGCCATTTTCCTGCAGGGCCACCAGCATGGCCTCCAGGGTGCGCTCCGCTTCCACCTGGGCCTCGCGCAGCGCGCGCGCAGCGATATCTTCTTCGGCATTGGCGTAGGAGTCCTGCAGCATGCGGGTGATATCGGAATCCCCGAGGCCGTAGGACGGCTTGACGGTAATTTCCGCCTGCACGCCGCTACTCTTTTCCAGCGCGGTGACCGACAGCAACCCGTCAGCATCCACCTGGAAGGTCACACGAATGTGGGCGGCACCGGCCACCATGGGCGGAATACCACGCAACTCAAAGCGCGCCAGGGATCGACAATCCTGCACCAGTTCGCGCTCGCCCTGCACCACGTGAATGGCCATGGCTGTCTGGCCGTCCTTGAAGGTGGTGAACTCCTGGGCCTTGGCCACGGGAATGGTGGTATTGCGATGGATCAGCTTCTCGGTCAGGCCACCCATGGTCTCGATACCCAGAGACAGCGGAATGACATCCAGTAACAGCAGGTCCTCTCGGGACTTGTTGCCCACCAGCACGTCCGCCTGCAGGGCCGCACCGATGGCGACAACCTGATCCGGGTCAATATCCGCGTGGGGCTCGCGATCGAAGAACGCCTGCACCTTTTCGCGCACTCGCAGGGTTCTGGTGGAACCGCCCACCAGCACCACTTCGGCAACCTCTTCCGCCGTCAGGTCCGCATCGCGCAGGGCCCGCTTGCAGGCGCGCAAGGTCTTGGCAATCAGCGGATCCAGCAGTTCGGCAAGCTTTTCCCGGCTCAGCTCACCGGACCAGTCCCCGTAACTGACCGGCACCACAGTTTCACTCGCCAGCGCCTCTTTGGCGGCGCATGCAGTATCCAGTAGATTACGCTGGGTTGCGGCATCGTGGTCGGTGCCCAGCCCCGCCTGCACGGCAATCCACTCAGCGATCGCGCGGTCGAAATCGTCTCCACCGAGGGCGCTGTCGCCACCGGTAGACAGCACCTCAAACACGCCCTTGGACAGGCGCAGGATGGAAATATCAAAGGTGCCACCGCCGAGGTCGTAGACGGCAATGGTCTTGTCCGCCACATCACCACCGTCATCCGGCTGATCCAGCCCGTAGGCCACGGCCGCAGCGGTGGGCTCGTTCAGCAAACGCAACACTTTCAGACCCGCCAGCTTGGCGGCATCCTTGGTGGCCTGGCGCTGGGCCTCATCGAAATACGCAGGTACGGTAATTACCGCACCGTCCAGTGGACCACCGAGGGAGTCAGCACCGCGCTGCGCCAGCACCTTCAAAATTTCCGCGGAAACCTGCACCGGATTTACCGTGCCGGCGACCGTTTTAATTGCCGGCATGCCACCGCTGCCCCCAACTGATTGCTCAGCAAAGTGGTATGGCAGCTGATCGCCAAAGTTTTTGATATCCGCGAGACCGCGACCCATAAACCGTTTGATCGAAATCAGGGTGTTATAGGGGTCTTCACCGGCGGCGGCGCGCGCGCCGTAACCCACTTCCACCCCGGCTTCGGTGTAGCGAACCGCGGACGGCAGGATCACACGACCGTCTTCAGCGGGCAGCGATTCTGCAGCGCCGCTGCGCACGGTCGCTACCAGTGAATTGGTGGTGCCCAGGTCGATACCCACTGCGCGCTTGCGCTGGTGGGGTTCAGGTGTCTGGCCGGGTTCGGAAATCTGCAGTAATGCCATAGTGCTAACAATTAATCCGGTTCAGTCCAGTAAATCTTCTTCAAGCTCTTCAATCTGCCGCTGCAGTTTGGCGAGAAACTGGAGTTTGAGTAACGCGCTTTTCGCCTCTTCCAGGGCATTGCCCTGCAGAGCCGTGGAGAAGGCCGCCTCTTGGGCCTTGAATAACTGGCCCGCCTCACTGTCGAGCTCCCCCAGCTCCCCTTCGGGATCGGCAGCGCTGCGCACGTCTTCAAGACGCTCGCGCAGGATCATCTGCTGCATCAGGAACTCACCATCGGCGGTAGTCTGCTCGGGGTTGATTTCCACCCCGGACAGCTTCAGCAGATAAGCGGCGCGGGCTACCGGATCCTTGAGGGTGTTGTTCGCCTCGTTGATCTGCGCGGCATATTGCATGGACAGCATCTGCTCGCGCTCGGACTTTGCCGCAAACCGGTCCGGATGGAACTCCTGCTGCAGCTCGCGATAACGCTTGGCCAGCGCCTGCCGATCTACGGCGTAGTCGACGGGCAAACCAAAAATTTCAAAGTGATTTTGTTGCAGTTCCATAGTGGTCCAATAACAAAAAGGCCGGCATGCACCAGGCATCCGGCCGTCTGCTGCCCGAAAGCCCCGGTGTTAAACGTGGAAGCTTTCGCCGCAACCGCACTCGTTTTTTACATTGGGGTTCTTGAAAGCAAAACCCTCGTTCAGGCCTTCTTTTACGAAGTCCAGCTCGGTGCCGTCCAGGTAGGCGAGACTTTTCGGGTCTACCACCAGCTTGACGCCGCCCGCTTCGAAGACTTCGTCTTCCGCCTCGGCGTGATCGACAAATTCCAGTACGTAGGCCATACCGGAGCAGCCGGCGGTCTTTACGCCGACGCGAATACCGATCCCCTTACCGCGGCTGGCCAATTGCTTGGCAACGTGGGCCTGGGCCGATTCGGTCATGGTAATTGCCATGTCGATTGCTACTCCTTACCGATCTTCACTCTTACCGGTATTCACTGTGCTGAGCCGTTTGCTCAGCCCGCTGCTTCTTCTGTTTTTTCACCGCGCTTTTCGCGGATGTTATTCACCGCCGCCTTGATCGCGTCTTCCGCAAGTACAGAGCAGTGAATTTTTACCGGCGGCAGCGCCAGTTCTTCGGCAATCTCGGTGTTCTTGATCTGTGCCGCCTCATCCAGGCTCTTGCCTTTAACCCATTCGGTCAGCAGGGAACTGGAAGCGATGGCGGAACCGCAGCCGTAGGTTTTGAACTTGGCATCTTCAATAATACCGTCGTCGTTCACCTGAATCTGCAGACGCATTACGTCACCGCAAGCGGGTGCGCCGACCATGCCGGTACCCACATTTTCCGCTTTGTCGTCGAGGCGACCAACATTGCGGGGATGTTCATAGTGGTCAATTACTTTATCGCTATAGGCCATGACAATACCCTCTCAAAATTCTCGATTTCTGCGCAGTCGCGTTAGTGTGCCGCCCACTCGATGGTGCTGAGATCAACTCCATCTTTGTACATGTCCCACAGGGGCGACAGTTCGCGAAGTTTTTCCACTGCCTGCCTTACTTCTTTGGCAGCCGTATCCACGTCCTGTTCCGTGGTGAAACGACCGAAACTGAAGCGCAGGGAACTGTGCGCCAGCTCGTCGTTCACACCCAGTGCGCGCAACACATAGCTGGGCTCAAGGCTGGCGGAGGTACACGCGGAACCGGATGAGATCGCCAGGTCTTTCAGAGACATGATCAGGCTCTCCCCTTCCACAAAGGCGAAGCTCACATTGAGGTTGCCGGGCACACGCTGCTCAACAGAACCGTTGATGTGCACCTCTTCCATATCGCTGATCTGACTCCAGAAGCGATCGCGCAGAGCCAGCAGACGTTTGGCCTCTGCAGCCATTTCTTCCTTGGCGATACGGAAAGCTTCCCCCATACCAACGATCTGGTGGGTGGGCAGGGTGCCGGAACGCATACCGCGCTCGTGACCGCCACCGTGCATCTGCGCTTCAATACGCACGCGCGGCTTGCGGCGCACGTACAAGGCACCGATACCTTTGGGGCCGTATACCTTGTGGGCGGAGAAGGACATCAGGTCCACTTTCATTTCCGCCAGGTCGATATCGATTTTGCCGGCGCTCTGGGCGGCATCCACGTGGAAAATGATCTTGCGCTCGCGGCACAGTTCACCGATAGCGGCGATATCGTTGACCACGCCGATTTCGTTGTTCACGTGCATCAGGCTAACGAGGATGGTGTCATCGCGCAGCGCTTCGGCCACCTGCTCCGGATAGACGATGCCGTCTTCCTTCGGGTTCAGGTAGGTTACCTCGAAGCCTTCACGCTCCAGCTGACGGCAGGTGTCGAGCACGGCTTTGTGCTCGATCTTGGAAGTGATGATGTGCTTGCCGCGGCCCTGGTAGAAATGCGCTGCGCCCTTGATGGCCAGGTTGTCTGACTCGGTCGCACCGCTGGTCCAGACAATCTCGCGGGGGTCGGCATTGACCAGTTCCGCCACCTGGCGACGGGCATCTTCCACCGCCTCTTCCGCTTTCCAGCCAAACAGGTGGGAGCGGGAGGCCGGGTTACCGAAGTTGCCCTCCATGGTCATCTGCTCCGCCATCTTACTGGCGACACGCGGGTCTACCGGGCAGGTTGCCGAATAATCCAGGTAAATGGGAAGCTTCATAATCTTTGGTCTCCACTCGCCGACTTCATATCGGCGCCATACTGCTTTCGCGGGTTGCGCTCAAATTTCCATTGGCCAGGCCGCTTGCCTGACCGGGCGGCCGGCACCTTACTGCAAGCCGCCGACAATCGCCACTTTCTGTTCTACCACCTGATCCAACGGATCCCTAACTGCACGCCCGTCCTGGCGACGGGCCACTTCCTGCACTTCGGCACGCGCGACCATATCGGCCAGGCTGATGCCATTCAGGAAACCGTGAATCTGATGGCTGAGATCTGTCCACAGGTAGTGCGTCAGGCACTGCTCACCGGCGGAGCAGTCGCTGTTACCACCACAACTGGTGGCATCTACGGATTCGTTAACTGCATCGATAATTTCCGCCACACAAATCTCGGCGGTCGTGCGGGCCAACCGGTAACCGCCGCCGGGACCGCGCACACTGGACACCAGTCCGGATTGGCGCAGGCGGGAAAAAAGCTGTTCTAGATAGGACAGAGAGATTTCCTGGCGCTTTGATATATCCGCCAGACTGATCGGACCGCGCTCGGCGTGCAATGCCAGATCCAGCATAGCTGTGACCGCATACCGCCCTTTGGTTGTCAAACGCATACTCTCTCCTGGCTCTTTCCTGGAAAGTCCCCCACCCGTCGCTCCGGTTTGCGGGCCCTTAAGCCCGAACCAGCACTGCTGAATCGGGGCGCGAGTATGGAATAACCAACTAGTTCAGTCAAGTATATAGCCGAGTGCAGCACTCGGGTATTTGGCGCCGGGTTAGACCCTTTAGTTATCGTCCGCTGAACACCGGCTATATAGCAATACCGGTATAGCAACACCGGTCAGTCGGGCCGGCCCTTACCGCCGGAACGATGGATATGGTTCTGGATCGCGGTCAGCATGCCGCGCAGGATACCCAGCTCCATGTCGTCCGGACGCACTCGACTGAACAGTCTTCGCAAACGGGTCATGGTCTGACGGGGATTGTCGGGATCGATAAATCCGAGCTCTCCCAGAGCCAGCTGGAGGTGATCGTAGTAGAGCTCCATATCCCCCGCTTTCGCCGGTGGGCGGTCCCAGTCCGAATAGCTCAGCGCCTCCCCTTTATCCGCCTCCAACGCGGCCATACGCGCCTCATACACCAGCACCTGTACCGCAGTTGCAAGATTCAATGAACTGTATTCCGGATTGGCGGGAATGTGTACGTGGAAGTTACACGCCTGCAGCTCTTCATTGGTGAGACCGCGGTCCTCGCGCCCGAACACCAGCGCCACCGGGTGCGACTTTGCCTCCACCACGGCGCGTTCGCCACATTCCCGCGGGGTCAGCAGTGGCCAGGGAATACGGCGCTCGCGGGCACTGGTCGCGACCACCAGGCCACAATCCGCCACCGCTTCCTCGAGGGTTTCCACAACCACCGCACTGTCGAGCAGCTCGGCGGCACCGGCGGCGCGCCACACCGCATTCGCGGCCGGGAACTCCCGCGGCTGCACCAGATACAACTGGCTCAGCCCCATGTTCTTGAGGGCGCGGGCAGCGCCACCGATGTTGCCCGGGTGGGCGCTGTTCACCAGCACCACGCGGATATTGTCCAGCGCGGCCAACGCGCTCGGGGACGCCGATTTGGATGCGGTTTCGGAAGGAGAAGTCGCCATATGATTTACCCGGTCGGAGTGACTACAAGGAGTGGCTACACTAGGGCCTGTTACAAAACGGGCGCGGAGTGTAGCAAAATTGCACAGGAATCCATACAATCGCGCCGCCGGCTCGCCCGGCACTGCTTTTTACCAACCACAACTGATCGCGGAATTCCTATGGAACCCATGCTGAATATTGCCCTGCGCGCGGCGCGCAAGGCTGGTGAACTGATCGAGCGCGCCTGGGAGCGCGGCGACCTGATGAAGTTTGAAGAAAAAGGCCGCAACGATTTCGTGACGGAAGTGGACAAGGCCAGCGAGCAGGAGATCATCTATCACCTGCGCAAGGCTTACCCCAAGCACAGCATTCTCGCCGAGGAAAGCGGCATCCAGGAAGGCGCCGAGCCCGAATACGAGTGGATCATTGACCCGCTGGACGGCACCACCAACTTCATCCACGGCATGCCCCACTTCGCGATCTCCATCGCCTGTCGCTACCGCGGCCAGATCGAGCACGCCGTGGTTCTCGACCCCATCAAACGCGAAGAATTTACCGCCAGCCGCGGCCGCGGTGCGGCGCTCAATGGACGCCGTATCCGCGTATCCAGCCGTCAGGGACTGAAAGGCGCTCTGATCGGCACCGGCATCCCGTTCAACGGTGAACCGCTGGAAAATATCGACGCCTACCTGGCGGTGATGAAGGAAGTTGCCGGCCAGACTGCGGGTATCCGCCGTCCGGGCGCCGCTGCACTGGATCTGGCATATGTAGCCGCGGGCCGCTTTGACGGCTTCTGGGAAATGTATCTGAATACCTGGGATATCGCCGCAGGTTCCCTGCTGGTCAAGGAAGCCGGCGGCCTGATCAGCGACTTCCGCGGTGGCAACGAATACCTGGAGTCCGGCAATTTGGTGTGCGCGACGCCCAAGACTTTCAAGCCGCTACTGCAAATCGTGGGCAAACACCTGGGCAAGATTCGCTAGTAACCCTGCCCTCCTGCCCCCTTCCTTTGGCGGGCAAACACTGAACCGGTGCCACGCGCCGGTTCAGGTTTCCAACTCCGTGCCAGCCACTTCCACGATTTCTTCCACGACCTCGTTGTCACTCACCCACGCCGACGGCTGCGACAAAACTGCCCCCGCATGTTCGCGCCCGGACACCGCGCCAGCCAGGACTTCGTCCAGCGGCAGAGGGTGGCCAATATGATAGCCCTGCACCAGATCGACACCGATATTCCGCAATCGCTCCGCGGTCGCGGCATCCTCAACAAATTCCGCGATGGTGCGGGCGTTGAGGCGGTGGGCCACCTGATTGATGGACTCCACAATCATCAGGTCGACAAAATTGGACTCCACCTGCCGCACGAAGCTGCCGTCGATCTTGATGTAATCGATCGAAAACGCTTTGAGATAGTTAAATGAGCTGAGACCGTTACCAAAATCATCCAGCGCGACCTTACAACCCATTTCCCGCAATGCGGCGACAAACTGGCTGGCGCTTTCCATTTCATTGATCATCGCGGTTTCGGTAATTTCGATCCCCAGACGGCGGGCCGGCAGCGCGGATTCCGACAGTAGCGAGATCAGTTTTTGCTGGAAAGCGCCGTCGCCGATAGCCTCGGCTGAGAGATTCATGGCAAAGCTCAGGCCACTTTGCATGGCTGCCTGCACTTTATTGTGCAGGAATTCGTTCATTACCCAGTGGTCTATCTGCAACATCAAGCCGTAGCGCTCGGCAGCGGGTATAAATGCTCCGGGCGCAATCAGTGTGCCGTCCGCATCCACCATCCGTACCAGCAGCTCGTAGTGACTGATAACCGATGGCGAAACCGCGCTGGCAATAGGCTGGGCGTACAACTGCAGGCGGTTTTCATCCAATGCCTCGCGGATACGCGAAGCCATATGGATTTCCCGATGCTGGTCGGCGGCAGCGCTGCTGTCCGCCTCGTAAACCACTACCACTCCGCGACCGGCATGCTTGGCGGAATAACAGGCCACGTCTGCCTGGCTCATCAGGTCTGCCACGTGATTGTTATCGCGGCGCACCTCGGTCACCCCCACACTGGCACCGACGTCGAACACCCGCCCCGCCCAGGGGAAGCGCAACGCGATGATTTTTCGCACCAGCTGCTCGCAGCGCACTCGCGCCTGCTCCTTGTTACAGTCACGCAACAGGATGCCAAATTCGTCCCCGCCAAGGCGCGCCACACTGTCGCTTTCCCGCAACTGTCCCTTGAGGAAGCGGGCCACATTGCGCAACAGCGCATCGCCGGCCTGATGCCCGGCACTGTCATTGATCACCTTGAAGCGATCCAGATCCATGTAGGCGAGGACATGAACGGTTTCGTTGTTGCGCACCGATGCCACCGCTTCCAGTAGATCGCGCTTGAAGGCCTCGCGATTGGGCAGATGGGTCAGGTCATCGTGGTGAGCCTTGTAACGCAGCTGGCGAATCAGCTGCCGGGTCTCCGTCACGTCCTGGAAGACCAGTACTGCACCGAGCAGTTGACCACTGCCGGTGCGCAGCGGAGATGCAGAGCACTTGATGTCATAACTGCGCCCGGTACGGTTATGCAAAACCGTCCCCTCCGAAGAGAACACGGGGGTCATGTTTTTCAGGCTCTCGCTAATCGGGCAGGTCACCGGCCCCCCTTCCCTGGCGTTGGAAATCTGGATTACCGTGCGAATGTTTTTCCCCTGCACTTCAGCCAGGCTCCAGCCGGTCAACTGTTCCGCCACAGGGTTCATAAAGGTAATGCGCTGCTGGCTATCGGTGGCGATAACCGCGTCGGCAATCGCATTGAGGGTGACCTGGAGATGCTCTTTCTCTTCCTCGAGAAAGCGCGCCATCTGCTTGTTCTCGGTGATATCCCGCAAGATACCGATCAATCGCAACGGCCTGCCGTCATCGCCGGATTCCATCACCCGCGCCAGCTCGTGGATCCAGCGGGTATCGCCAGCATCGGTGCGCACCCGGTACTGGCAATCAATATCCCGCTCTTCGCCATTAAAATGGGCCAGCTGTGCTCGCAGCAGAAGTTCGCGATCGTCAATATGCACCCGCGACAACCAATCCTGTCGACTGCCAAGCTCCGCAGAGTCGATACCCACGCCGCTGTGCAACCACTCTGAATAGAAGGTTTTGCCGCTCACCAGATCCCAGTCGTAAACCACCTGTCCGGTCACCGTCAGGGAAAATTTCCAACGCTCTTCAGCCTTGGCGAGCTGCACCTCGCTGCGCTTGCGCCAGTCGATGTCCTCCACCTGCACAACCGCGTACAGGGGTTCATTCTTGGCCCCTCTAGCCAGACTACAGGACCAGTGCCCCCAGACTTGTGCGCCGTTTTTACGCAGGAAGCGCCACTCCGCGTCCTGCACATACCCCAACTCAAAATCGAATAACAGGCGATCCCGCCCCAGGTCACGGGGCTCTGGGTAAGCATCACCGCCATCGATACAGATCACCTCGCGGATATTTAGCCCGCGCAACTCCACATCGGAATAACCGATAAAGCGGCAAAAACTGGGGTTTGTCTGGATGATCCGGTTATCCAGGGAAACCAGCAACATACCGATACGGGATGACTCCATGGCAGTCCGGAAGCTGCTCTCCACCTCGACGATCCGCTGGCTGCGCTTGCGCTCGACACTCGAGGCCACCGCCATCACATACGCGGGGACCACACCGGCATACAGCGGCATGAAATCCAGCGGGCTGTGGATCAAATTCAGTTCTGAGGGCAACCAGTGGCTGCCATTGATAAACACCAACAGCAGCGCGAGTACCGCGGTAAATACCAGCAACAGCGTCTGCGCCAGCTCAAGCCGCGATGCAGCCCAGATTAACGGCAGGGCAATAAATACAAATGGATAGGGGAATACCTGTAGCACCAGAAAAATACTAGCCAGGGACAGTGTCAATACCGACAACAAACGTATCAGCGGGCGGAACGAAAATATGCGTTTCGCACTTTCGATATTGACCAGATGCAGAAATGGCAGGAATACACTGATACCGATGGTGTCAGCCAGATACCAGAACAGGAATACATCGCCAAAAGGCAGACCGCGAAACAGTGCTGCGACACTCGCCCCTACGCCTGCCCCCACCAGGGTCGAAAGAAAAGCACCAAAAAAGAGGAATCTCAACCAGCGCCAGGTGCTGCCAAAAAAATCCCCATCGGCACAAAAAAAGCGCAATAGCCCCGCAGCAACAAGAGCCTCTGCTGTACCGGCCGCCGAATACATCAGCGCGACATGCACTGGCAAGCCGCTAGACCAGGATGCAGCAGCCGCGCCGACATAAGCTCCTGCAAGTAGCAGCGGCCAGGTTTTGAACGAATATCGGTACAGCACCGCGATGGTCAGCGCATCCGCCAGCCAGATCGCAGCGATGCCTCCATTGACGGAAAGAAACTTCTTACAGATAAATGCCAGGAAAAACGTGCCAATTACCAGCAATAGCGCAGCGGGCACAGGACTGGCCTGCGCGCGGCTTTGCATACTTGCGATCTCGGGCGTTTTACTGCCGCTGGGGAAATGAGAGAACATCAACCATAACGTCCTTTTGGTTGCACTTATTCTTTGCCGCCGTCGATGGTGGCTATTGTTGTATCTCTTTCAATTTATTCCGATGCAGTACGATTGCGCGCTGCGATCCCACCGGCCACCGATTTAAGGCTCAGGCAATCGCGCAATCCCTCTGCAAGCGAGGCCAGATCGTAGGTTGTGGGCAGGCACACGTGGGCAAATTCACAACGCCGATCCACAATCGCCATTAGCGGAATATGTGCCGTCACCTCATCTCCGCACAGGATCGCAGAAAAGTCCCGCCGCGAAACACCGGGCAACTCCGCATCAAAAACGATGATATCCGGCGCACCGGTTCGCGCAGTGAAAATGCCTTTCATGGCGTCGTCGACGATCTGCACCTCGACCTGTTGCACCGCTGCCAATACCGCTTTCAGGCGGCTCGCAGAAGCGGTCCTGCCCGTCACGTACAAAAGTTTACAAGGCGGCAATGAGCGCGTGTAATCAGGGCGCGCAGCCATTTGCAGCACCTCTTCCGGGGCATTGTGCATCATGAATTCCACCCAGAATACCGAGCCCTGCCCCTCTTCACTATCAAAACCGATCCTGCCGCCCATGGCCTCGGTCAGCTGCTTGGCGATCGCGAGTCCCACACCGGTTCCCTCGATCTTTCCCTGCTCGGCACCGAGGCGATTGAACGGCTCAAACACTCTGGATTGCATATCACTGGCAATGCCGCTGCCGGTATCCAGCACGCTCAGGCGCAGCCAACCTTCTGCCTGCGGTGCAAAAGTGATTACAACCCGTCCATTTTCGCGGTTGTACTTGATCGCATTGCCCATCAGATTGAGTACCACCTGCTTGAAGCGGGTGGGATCTGCCAGCACATGGGCGTGCTCCCAGCCAAGGGGCTCAAAGGTAAGGCTCACCTTGCGGGTTTCCGCGAGTGGCTCGAGCAACTGGCGGCAGTCCGCAACCAGCGTGGCCGGCTGTACCCGCTCGATGGACGGTGCCAGGCGCTGGCTGTCGATACGCGCCAGATCCAGCACATCGCCCGCCAGGTGTAACAGGTGCTGCCCGGCCTTGCGGATCTCTGCCAGGCGTCGGCGCTGATCCGGGTTGAGGCTCTGATCCAGCTCCACCATCTGGCTGTAACCGAGAATGGCATTGAGCGGGGTTCGCAATTCGTGACTCAGGCTGGAAATCAAGTCTGCGCGATCGACACTCTCCCGTTTCAAGCGCCGCAATTCCTGTTCCAGCTTCAACTGTTTTTTCTTGCTCGCGGTAATATCCTGCAGCGTGCCGAGTACCCGCACCGGTTCGCCGCCACTACTGCGCTGTACATTGCCCCGGCAACGCACCCATACAATACCGCCCTCGCGGTGCTTCAGGCGAAACTCCACATCCAGGGGCAGTTGCTCGCGGACATTGTCTTCCAGGGCTTGCTTCACATCGGGGTAATCGTCGGCGACCATATGGGTCTTCCAGCGCGCAAGCGCGGCCCGCGCACCCGTATCACTCTGCCCACGGGAATACCCGAGCATGCGCCAGCAAGTGCTGTCGAGAACGACCTCGTCGGCACGTAAATCCCACTCCCACAGTCCATCACCGACCATATCCAGTGCATGGTGGAAGCGCTCGCCGGAAAAATAGGAAAAAGACTTGGAAGAAAAGGATTCGCTGTAGTCGGTACATCCGCCCAGGAAAAACCGCTCTCCCCCGGGCGCGGTGAGCGCGCGCGCCCACAGACGCAACCACAGGGGTTGCCCGTCCCGGGCATAGGCTCGGATGGAGGTATCCACAAAAGTGCCCTGCTCGCACAGGCGAGAGCGCAGGGCAATCAATCCATCGCGATCGTCGGAGTGCACCAGCGAGAGATCACCGCTCCAAACGCCACACAGAGCGGATTCCGGATCCCGATGCAGTCGCTGCCACAGATTGCCGGTTGCACGCTGGACACCGGTAGACGGGTGCCATTCCCAGACACCGCGATTGGTACTCAATAGAAGACTGTGCAGATACTGCACCTGGGTCAGTGCCTGCGTCGGCTGCATGCCCTCGAGCTCGCCTGGAGTAGCGAGATTTAGGCCGCCTTCTTTTATTTGGGGGGGATGAGAGTTCGACACCATCTTGCCGTCAGGACCGCAGGCCAGTACTGGCCATTGACCTCTAGTTTTCCAGAGTAATCTACAGCTAGTGAATCACTTATCGACGGATAAAAAAAGGCCCCGCAATGCGGGGCCCAAAATAGCGATGATGAGAGAAAACGGGAATTCACGCATTATTACGATTTGCCATAACCCGTGATGGATTCCCGGAGCGCAGGCCAATTGGCCTACACAATAGGTTTAGCAATCACTGTGCCAACTTTTTAAAAACACCGAAAAATACACTTTCACAGTCTTTTTTGAACAAAATTCGATCGGCAGTGTCCCACCTTAACGAGAGAAGTTGTGCTATACCCCAGTGCATTACGGAAAAATGACAGCGCTTGACCCAACAATGAACGCAAAAAACCTCACCTGCACCATTTCGGTGCGATACACCATTCAATCGGCGATAAACTGACTATTCGTCCTCAAAATGCTTATCGCGGTCCTCTCCGGCACGTGTTCAGAGGGCTTAACTGCGGTAGCATCTGTTTTCTGGCCCGAGCTCCACTTGTCCCGCGGCCGCACTGCCCATACGGGCGGACTTATCTGAAGATTCTGACAAGGTTGTATATATGAACGCTGCTCCCGAAGCCCCCCGCATCTGGCTGACGACGATATTGTTCGCCAGTACGGCGCTGGCGGCACTGATCCTGGTTCCGCTGTACGGCGTACTTGTGGGCTACCACTGGTACCAATGGCTGGCATTTGCGGTACTGGGCGCTTTCTGTGGCTTCTCCATCACTGCCGGTTACCACCGCCTGTGGTCACACCGTACTTACGAGGCCCACTGGTCCCTGCGCCTGTTTTTTGCGCTGTTTGGCGCAGCCTCGCTGCAGAATAGTGCACTGATCTGGTGTTCCGGCCACCGCCGTCACCACCGCCACTGTGACGATAACGATCACGACCCCTATTCCGCCAAGCGCGGCTTCTGGTTTTCGCACATCGGCTGGATGCTGCGAGAATACCCCAGTGGCGAGGTGGACTTCGACAACGCCAAGGACCTGCAGCGGGACAAGATCGTCATGTGGCAGCACAACCACTATGTGCCGATCACCGTGGCAATGAACGTGGGCGTGCCCCTGGTGCTGGGCCTGCTTACCGGCGATGTCATCGGCATGCTGCTGCTGGCCGGTGTACTGCGTATCGTGGTCAACCACCACACCACCTTTTTCATCAATTCCCTCGCCCATATCTGGGGCCGCCGCCCTTATACCGATGAGAACACCGCGCGGGACAATGACCTGCTGGCGTTTTTCACCTTTGGCGAGGGCTACCACAACTACCACCATATTTTTCAGACCGATTACCGCAACGGTATCCGCTGGTATCAGTGGGATCCCACCAAGTGGCTGATCAAAACCGCTAGCTGGCTGGGGCTGGCTCGCAACCTGAAAACCGTTCCGGCAATGCGTATCCAGCGCGCCATGCTGACCATGCAATTCAAGCGTGCGGAACAGCAGCTTGAGCACTCGAAACACAAAGAGAGCTGGAAGCAATTGCTCGAGCGCGAAGCCCAGGACTTCTCTGCCTCGCTTTCCGAGTGGAAAGAACTCCAGCAGAAGCGCTATGTGAATGCCCGCGAGCAGCTGGTGAGCAAATGGGAAAACGCCACCATCCGCACCCGGGTAAAGGAACTGGAATACAGCCTCAAGATGCAGCGCAAGCGCCTGCAGATCATGATGGAGCAATTCCACCTGGCGCCGGCTACGGCCTGACCAGAGTTCTATTCAAGGCGGCCCCGAGAGGCCGCCTTTTTTATGTCCGGCGATTGGCGACAGCCACTAGATATAGCAGGAGAGGACTTGAACGCCCGCGGATATGCACTATAACCATAAGAGAAACATGCCCTTTCCCCCACCAACGGCCCCACAGAGAAAACTATAATTACACTAACCACCGAGAAGGCGCAGAGATGAAGACGTTCAAACAGGCCCACGAAGTTCTCAAAAACGCCCAGAAATTCCACCTGGATATGGCCGGCGTGTATCAGCAACTGCTGGATGGCGCCCAGGACAATCGCACTCAACTGCTACTGAAGCACCTGCATGAGCACGAGCTGCGTATGGCCAACAATCTCAAGAACTACGGTGCCGTCGCCCAGCAGAAAGTCATGCAGACCTGGTTGCAATACACCCCGGAAGAAAGTGCCGGTGACCTGGTCAAAAACCAGTACCTGAGCGACAAACCCAGTATTGAAGAGATTAACCAGCTGGGGCAGGAGGTGGATCGCTACTTTTCAGACTTGTATCACTCGGTCCACGACTCGATCGAGTCTGCGGAGGTAAAGGAGGTATTCGAGAACCTCAAGCAAATCCAGGACAAGGAGCGCATCACCCTTTCCATGGCCACCAACTCGCTGTGGGACATGTAACCCACGCACCTCTCGTTTCTCCCCCGCCAACTGCCCGAAAACTGCACTGTGCCGCAATGCGGCACCGGTGGTTGCGTATGCCGTTGAATGTGACAAAGCCCGCGTATCACCGTGAAGTTGGCGCAGAAACCACCGATTTCTAAAAATTTCAGAGGCTCCGGTGTTGCTTCCCCCCATCCCCATTGCTATTTTTGACAGCGATGTCATTTCGTGGCGCCGAGGTACTAGCGTCGAATTCCTATAAAAATAATCTGCCGCAAGGTGAACATTTTATGATCAGCAACAAGCTCCGCTTTGGTCTTGTGACCGCAGCAATGCTATCCGCAGGCCACGGCTACGCCGCCGTAGACTGCACCTCCCTGCCCACATGGGAGATGGGCCCCTCCTACTCCACCGGTGCCCAGGTCCAGTACAACAACAATGCCTACGAGGCAAAGTGGTGGACCCAAAACCAGAATCCCGAACAATATTCCGGCCAGTACCAGGAGTGGAAACTGCTGGGCGCCTGCGATGACGGCGAAGTACTCCCGCTGCCGCCCGAGGGCTCAATTACTGCCCCCACAGCAGGTACCACTGCAACCGAAAATGACAGCGTTGTCTTAAGTGTTTCCGCCTCGGATCCTGACGGCCAGGTGAGCTCGGTGGAGTTTTTCGTCGATGGAGCCCTTGTTGGTACCGACAATGCAGCGCCGTGGGAAGTGACCTGGACCGCCATTGCCGGCCAGCCCACCATCACTGCACGCGTTGTGGACAACGACAACCTCTCCACCACCACCGCACCGGTATCCATTACCGTGGAGGAAGATGTCATCGTTGGTCCGGTGCCCCCCAGCGTGACATTGACTGCCCCTACGAACGGTTCCAGTCACACTACCGGCGACAGCCTGAACATTGCCGCAAACGCTTCCGACAGTGATGGCAGCATCGCCAAGGTGGAATTTTTTGTCGATGGCAGCCTGATCGCCACCGATACCAGTGCGCCCTACAGCACCCAATGGACCGCAGTTCTGGGCAGCCACACCATTTCAGCAGTAGCCACCGACAACGATGACCTGAGCGACAGCGCCGAAGCCACCATCGCTGTGGAAGATGAGCAGATAGTTACTGGCGATTACCCCTGTCGCCCGGATGGCCTCTACACTACCCCGGGCACCGCCCCCAACTACTGCGACATCTACGATGCGGAAGGCCGCGAGGATATGGGCGCAGACCATCCGCGCCGCATCATCGGCTACTTCACCAGCTGGCGAAATGGCGCCAACGGGCAGCCCAGCTACCTGGTGAAAGACATTCCCTGGGGCAAGATCACCCATATCAACTATGCCTTCGCCCACGTGGCTAGCGATTACTCCGTATCTGTCGGCAATACCGACAACCCGGACAACCCCGCCACCGGTATGGAATGGCCCGGTATTGCCGGCGCAGAAACCGATCCGGACTACCCGTACAAGGGCCACTTCAACCAGCTGTCCAAGTTCAAGGAACAGCACCCGGAAGTGAAGACCCTGGTCTCCGTGGGTGGTTGGGCCGAGACCGGCGGTCACTTCAATGAGAACGGCGACCGGGTGAACGACGGTGGTTTCTACACCATGACCACCAATGCCGATGGCAGCATCAATCACCAGGGCATCGAGGCCTTCGCCAACTCCTCCGTCGAGTTCATTCGCCAGTATGGCTTCGACGGTGTGGATATCGATTACGAATACCCCACCTCCATGAACGACGCCGGCAACCCTATGGATTTCGGTATCGCCAACCCGCTGCGCGGCTCGCTGATGGATTCCTACGTGGAACTGATGCGGGTACTGCGGGAAAAACTGGATGAAGCGGGCGAGCAGGACGGCACGCACTACATGCTGACCATTGCCTCCCCCTCCTCCGGCTATCTGCTGCGCGGCATGGAAACCATGCAGATCACCCAGTACCTGGACTACGTCAACATCATGACTTACGACCTGCACGGGGCGTGGAATGAATACGTTGGCCACAACTCTGCGCTGTTCGACAACGGCAACGACCCGGAACTGGCGGCGGCGAGTGTGTACAGCACTTCCCAGTACGGTGGCATTGGCTACCTCAATATCGACTGGGCGGTGAAGTACTTCCGCGGCTCCATGCCCGCGGGCCGTATCAACGTCGGCATTCCCTACTACACCCGCGGCTGGCAGGGTGTTAGCGGTGGTACCAACGGCCTCGGTGGCTCGGCATCGCTGCCGTCACAGTCCGAGTGTCCCGAAGGCACCGGTGCTGCCGCTGACTGCGGTAACGGCGCCATCGGTATCGACAACATGTGGCACGACAAGGACAGCAACGGCAACGAAATGGGTGCCGGGTCCAACCCCATGTGGCATGCCATGAACCTGGAGAACGGCATTCTCGGCAGCTATGTGACCGACTACGGTCTGGACCCGGTCAACGATCCGGATGACGCGCTGACCGGTACTTATGTACGCAACTACGACAGCGTCTCCGAAGCCCCGTGGCTGTGGAACGCGGACAAGAGCGTATTCATCTCCACCGAAGACGCCGAGTCCATGGACGCCAAGGTGCAGTACGTGATCGACCAGGGTGTAGGCGGCATCATGTTCTGGGAGCTCGCCGGCGACTATGACTGGGATGCAGCCAAGGGCGAATACTACATGGGCGACACCCTTACTACAGTGGCCTATGACAAGTTTGCCAACGCGTCCAAATATCGCCACCTGCGCACCGATCGTGCAGTACCGCAAGAAGCGCTGGATATCGGTATCGAAGTCACCGAGTTCAAACTCGGCGACCAGAACTACCCGCTGAATCCGAAGCTGTATATCACCAACAACACCGGTGGCACCCTGCCCGGCGGCACCGTGTTTGAGTTCGATATGCCAACTTCCACTTCCAATATCATCACTGACCAGAGCGGTGCCGGTCTCGAAGTGATTGAAGACGGTGCCAATACCGGTGGCGGCAATGTGGGCGGTCTGGAGAATGAATTCCACCGCGTGCGTTTCAGCCTGCCCGCCTGGCAGGACCTGGCAGACGGTGAAAGCTGGGATATGACCCTGAACTACTATCTGCCGGTATCAGGTCCTCAGGCCTACACCGCAACGGTCAACGGCACCACCTATGCACTGGCATTCGAGTATCCCGATCTGCCGGTAGCCGAGCTGAGCACTGGTGGCGGCAGCTCCTCTGGTGGCAGCTCCTCCGGCGGTGGCGGCGAAACCTGTGCCGACGCAGGTGTCAGCACCACTGGCCTGGTGACTTATCCGGAATGGCCGCGCAGCAACCACGCTGCAAACGGCGATCGGATTATCCACAACGGCAGCGTGTTCGAAGCCAAGTGGTGGACCCAGTCCGTACCCGGCACCGCTGACGGCAGCTGGACTTTCGTCTGCTCGATTTAAGCTTTTCAGGAAAGGAACTCAACGGCCGGCAACGCAGTGCCGGCCAATCTCACAGGATGGAAGGTGGTTACAAGATAAGTGGTAAATACAGTTCTCTCTCTGCGTTGTGACTAATAGGAAACTCCTGTACAGGAAATGCTCCTATATTCGCCTCGGCTTCGGCCGGGGCTTTTTTCGTTTCTGGACACCGTGATTTCATCGCGGCAGATGCCCTATCATGGTGCTCACAGAAAGATTGATTTCTTTTTTTAATTGATTAGCAGTAACAATCATGGCCAACAAAAAACAAAGACTTGCTTCGGTAGACGCCCTGCGCGGCTTCGATATGTTCTGGATCATCGGTGGCGAGGCATTGTTCCTTCCATTATTTGCGCTTACCGGTTGGTCCATTTTTCAATTCGGGCACGGGCAGATGCAGCATACCCCGTGGCACGGGTTCAGCTTCTACGACCTGATTTTCCCGCTGTTTATTTTCCTCTCCGGGGTAACCCTGGGATTGGCCAACAAGTCTCTGCGTGGATTACCGTTGAGCCAGCGGGCTCCGGTTTATCGAAAATCGTTGAAGCGGCTGTTCCTGCTGGTTCTGCTGGGAGTCGTTTACAACCACGGCTGGGGCACGGGTATTCCCGCAGATATCGGTGAAATCCGCTACGCCAGTGTGCTGGCGCGTATCGGCTTCGCCTGGTTCTTCGCGGCGATGATCGTGTGGCACTTTGGCTTGCGCACCCAGTACGCCATTGCCGCCGCCATTCTGATTGGCTACTGCCTGCTGCAGATCACTGTCGGCACCTTGACCCCGGACGGATCGGTCAATGCGTGGGTGGACCAGCACTTCCTGCCCGGTATCACTTACCAGAACCGCGCCTACGATCCGGAGGGGGTACTCTCCACTATTCCCGCTGTCGTCAATGCGCTGTTTGGTGTTTTTGCCGGGCGCTGGTTGGCGCGATATGCGGGGGACCACGGGGCCATCCTGAAAGGTCTGTTCAGTGGTGCGGTGGTCTGCCTGCTGGCAGGTTTTTTATGGCACTGGGTTTACCCGGTGAACAAGGAGCTGTGGACCAGCTCCTTTGTTTTGATCACCTCTGGCTGCTGTCTGTTACTGCTGGGGGTTTTCTATCTGGTGGTCGATATGTGGCACTGGAAAACCTTCACTTATTTTTTCGCGGTGATCGGCTGCAATGCCATTCTGGTGTATATCGGTACCAGCCTGGTGAACTGGCAATACAGCAGTAAAAGTCTGTTTGGGGGGATTGCTTCTACCCTACCTGACGCGGCGGGCACATTATTGATCGCGTGCGGAGTGATTTTGCTGCAGTGGCTGGTGCTGAGATTTCTGTACAAGCGCGGGATTTTTATCAGTCCTTGATCACGCTTTGTGGCACCAGTTAGAAGGTGCGGTGGCGGCAGAGCACCGGGTATCCATTTTCGAAACCGCTGTAAATACGTCCCTGTACGCTGCGTCGGCGACATCCCTGTCGCCGACGCTTTCGAAAATGGATACCCGGCACTCTACCTTCAGATGAAATAGTGAGCGTTGCTCTAGCAATTGGGAATAACTTACGCAGTGATGTGATTTGAAGTGAAAGGGAAGCACTGGGCGCTGCGGTCCTGAAAACCCGCACCCAGTGCTTCCCTGCCAGCAAACTAGCTAAAGAACTTGGCAGGGCTGGAATTAACTTAAGCGAGCTTGTAACGCCGTTAAGATCGGCTGATTGGCATCGGGGAAGTGATACTCCGGGAGCTCCGCGACCGAGACCCAGGCCAATTCCTGTCCCTCAACTCCACGCTCTATACCCTCAAATTCGGTAATGCACCAGGTATCCAGAAATACCTGCTTGTCTCCGTAATCGTGACGGACTTCGATTAACGGCTCCATCGCCTTCACATCGATATCGATATCGAGCTCTTCCTTCAGCTCCCGGGCCATGGCCTGCTGAATGGATTCATCCTCTTCGACCTTGCCGCCGGGAAACTCCCAGCGCCCGCCCATATGCAAATGCTCAGGGCGCTTGGCCAGGAGAATACGACCATCAGCGCCGAGGATTACACCTACTGCCACATGAATCTGCTTGATCCCGGAGCCTCCCATCAGGTGCGGTACTCCGCATTGATGGTCACGTACTCGTGGGAGAAGTCACAAGTCCAGATATGCTCGCAGGCATCGCCCCGCTGTAAATCCACGGTAATGGTGAATTCTGACTTGTCGAATACTGCCTGCCCCGCTTCCTCCGTATAAGTATCCGCGCGACCACCCGCATCCACGATCTGTACATCGTCGAGATAGATGGAAATCTTGCCGGTATCCAGATTCTCCAGCCCCGCGTTACCGATGGCCATTACCAACCGGCCCCAATTGGGGTCAGAAGCGTAAAGTGCGGTTTTGACCAGTGGTGATTCGCCAATCTCAAATGCGGTACGCAGAGCCTCGGCGGAATTGCCCGCATTGTTGACCTGCACGGTGACAAACTTGGTCGCACCCTCACCATCTTTCACGATGGCCTGAGCAAGCTCGATATGCACCTCGACGATTGCCGCTTTCAACTTGGCATAGGCCTCGCTGTTCGCGTCTCCAATCACCTCACCGGTAGCGCCGCTGGCGATCAGCACGCAGGCATCGTTGGTGGAAGTATCCCCATCCACACTGATGCGATTGAAGGACGCTGCCACAGCCTCTTTCACCAGGGTATCCAGCATCGGCTGGGGGATTGCCGCATCGGTCGCCACATACGCCAGCATGGTGGCCATATTCGGCTGGATCATACCGGCGCCCTTGGCGATGCCGGCAACGGTGAGTGTTTCGCCGGCAATCTCGACGGTTCTGCTCGCAGTTTTCGGGCGAGTATCCGTGGTCATGATCGCCTGCGCCGCAGTCTGCCAGGCGTCGAACTGCAACTGGGCAGCAGCAGTGGGGATTGCATCGAGAATTTTCTGCACCGGCAGGTGCTCACCGATCACGCCAGTACTGAACGGCAGAACCTGCGACGGCTGGATACCCAGGGCCTCTGCCACGCCTTCACAACAGCGATTGGCATCCGTCAAACCGCGCTCTCCGGTGGCCGCGTTGGCGTTACCCGCGTTGATTAACAGCGCGCGTATATTGCCACCGGCAATGTGCTTGCGCGCCACCAGCACCGGAGCGGCACAGAATGCATTCTGGGTGAAGGTCGCGGAGACGCTGGCGCCTTCGGCTACCTCGATTAAAAGCAGATCGTCGCGTTGCCAGTTTTTTATCTTCGCCGGCACTGCAGAAAGACGGACACCGGGAATTTGCGGCAGGGACTGCGCCATGTTCTTCACCTTGCTGGGATCATTCGAATAATTGAAACGAACAGAATTATATAAACGGCAGGCGGAAAACAAAAAGGCCCGCAATCTATGCGGGCCTTTTTGTTCTGTCAGCCGGAACTGATCAGGACGGCGTGGAAGAAGTCAGCTTGCCGTGACACTGCTTGTACTTCTTGCCGGACCCACAGGGGCAGGGATCGTTACGCCCCACTCGCGGACCGCGTCGTGCGGGCTCCTGAGCGGCCTCTGCCTGGGCCTCAGCCTCCGGAATCGCGGATGCCTGCGCATGCTGGAGTTCCAGCTGCTGGCGACGCTGGGCTTCCAGTCGGCGCTGCTCCATCTCTTCCATCTGCTCGCGGGTCATCGGTTCCACATGGGCCAATACGCGGATAACTTCGTGCTTGAGATTATCCAGCAGGCTCTGGAACAAGTGGAAGGATTCGCGTTTGAATTCCTGCTTGGGGTTTTTGTTGGCGTAGGCTCGCAAGCCAATACCCGCGCGCAGGTGGTCCATGCTGGAGAGGTGCTCCTTCCACAGCTGGTCAAGTACCTGCAGCATCACCTGGCGCTCAATGGTAGGCATCAGGTTCTCGTCGCCGGTGCTCTCGGCAATACGCGCCAGTTTGTTCTGGTACGCCTGCTGTGATTCTTCGACGATCTTCGCGCGCAGGCTCTCCTCGTGCAGGGTGCGGTCTTCGTCCAGCCACTGCTGAACCGGCAATTGCAGGCCCAGCTCCGCCGCCAGCTGCTGTTCCAGTGTGGGAATATCCCACTGCTCTTCAACGCTCTGCGGCGGAACATGGGTGGAAATCAGCTCGTTCACCACGTCATCGCGGATGGCGGTGATGGTGTCGCTGATGGAATCCGCTTCGAGTAGCTCGTTGCGCTGGGAGTAGATCACCTGACGCTGGTCGTTGGCCACGTCATCGTATTCCAGCAACTGTTTGCGGATATCGAAGTTACGACCTTCTACACGGCGCTGAGCCTTCTCGATGGCATTGGACACCATGCGGTGCTCGATGGCCTCACCGCGCTCCATGCCCAGCATCTGCATGAAGTTCTTCACCCGGTCAGAGGCAAAGATACGCATCAGGTTGTCTTCCAGGGACAGGTAGAAGCGGGTCACACCCGGGTCACCCTGACGACCGGCGCGACCGCGCAGCTGGTTGTCGATTCGGCGGGATTCATGGCGCTCGGTGCCGATGATGTGCAGGCCACCAGCCTCGATCACCGTTTCATGGCGTTTCTTCCACTCGGCTTTGATCGCGTCGATTTCATCTTTGCTTGCTTCACGCCCCTCGCGCTCCTGCAGCTCTTCGACTTCTGCTTCCCAGTTGCCGCCGAGCACGATATCCGTACCGCGGCCCGCCATATTGGTGGCGATGGTGACAGTACCCGGGCGGCCGGCCTGGGCGATGATCTGCGCTTCTTTTTCGTGGAACTTGGCGTTCAGTACCTGGTGCTCGATCTTGGCTTTCTGCAGCATGCGGGACATCTCTTCAGAGGTCTCGATGGAAGCAGTACCCACCAGGATCGGCGCCTTCTTGTCGCGGCAGTATTTGATGTCTTCAATGATCGCTTCGAGCTTTTCGTCCTTGGTGAGGTACACCAGGTCGTTCAGATCGTCGCGCTGCTTGGGCTTATTGGTGGGGATTACCACCACATCCAGACCGTAGATCTGACGGAATTCGAACGCTTCGGTATCTGCGGTACCGGTCATACCGGACAGCTTGGGATAGAAGCGGAACAGGTTCTGGAAGGTCGTGGAAGCGAGGGTCTGGCTTTCGCTCTGGATCTGAACGTTTTCCTTCGCTTCCAGCGCCTGGTGCAGGCCCTCGGAGAGACGGCGACCGGGCATGGTGCGGCCGGTGTGCTCATCGATCAGCACCACCTGACCGTTCTGCACGATGTAATCCACATCTTTATGGAACAGCACGTGCGCGCGCAGCGCGGCATTCACATGGTGCAGAAGCCCCAGGTTACCCGGCGCATACAGGGATTCGTCTTCCTTCAGCAGGCCACCGCGGGTCAGCAAGTCCTCGATCAGCTGGTGACCGTCTTCGGTCATCTCTACCTGACGGGATTTCTCGTCCACGGTGTAGTGGCCTTCGCCGCCCTCTTCCCCACGCTCGAGCTGGGGAACCAGCTTGTTCATGGCCATATACAGCTGGGAGGAGTCTTCCGCGGCACCGGAAATGATCAGCGGAGTACGCGCCTCGTCGATCAGGATGGAGTCGACCTCGTCCACAATGGCGAAGTTCTGCGCGCGCTGGGTACGATCTTCCTTGCGCAATACCATGTTGTCGCGCAGGTAGTCGAAGCCGAATTCGTTGTTGGTACCGTAGGTGATGTCCGCCTGATAGGCAGCCTTTTTGTCTTCCGGGTGCTGCTGGGATACCACGATACCCACGGTCAGACCGAGGAACTCGTAGACCGGACGCATCCAGTTAGCATCACGGCTGGCGAGGTAATCGTTCACGGTAACGATATGGACACCCTTGCCCTCCAGCGCATTCAGATAGGCAGGCAGGGTTGCCACCAGGGTTTTACCCTCACCGGTGCGCATTTCCGCAATATGCCCTTCGTGCAGGGTCATACCGCCGATCATCTGCACATCGAAGTGGCGCATGCCCAGTGCGCGGTCACTGGCTTCCCGTACCGCGGCAAAGGCCTCTGGCAGAATCTGGTCGAGGGTCTCGCCCTGGGCCAGGCGCTGTTTGAATTCTTCTGTCTTGGCTTTCAGCGCGGCGTCATCCAACGCCTTGTACTCATCTTCCAGCGCATTGATCTTGGCGACCACCTTGCGCATACGCTTGAGTTCCCGGTCATTTTTTGAACCGAAGACTGTTTTTATCAGTTTGCCAATCATTATTCAGAAACCACATTAATGCTGAGTGTGCCCCGCTCTCCCTGATTCAGGGGGCGGCGCGAAAGGGTGCAAGTAAACAGGAAGGCGCCAACGCCCGCAACCATTCAACGCCAACCACCGGGCCCTGATGAAGCACAGGGCGCCAGGCGGTGCAGCGTTTCGAGCGCTGCCGCGCAATGATAGAGGATAGTTGTTATCTGCCGGTTCGGCGGATATAGGTGGCAGGGTCTACAGGACGGTTATTTTTGTAGACTTCAAAATGGACATGGGGGCCGGTAGAGCGACCGCTGGAACCCATCAGGGCAATGACCTGCCCCTTCTTCACAATATCGCCCAGCTTGACCTTGAGCTCGCTATTGTGACCGTAGCGTGTTTTGTAGCCGTTACCGTGGTTGATTTCAACCAGCTGGCCGTAACCGTAGCGGTCTTCCGCCCAGGTCACCACACCCGCGGCAACAGACACCACGTCAGAACCATTCTTACCGGCGAAATCCACACCCTTGTGCCAGGAGCGACGACCGCTGAACGGATCGGTGCGGTAACCATAGCGGGATGACATCCAGCCACGGGTAATCGGACGCCCGGCAATGAACTGTTCATCCTGCAACTGACGGCGCGCCATCAGGGAGTCCAGGGTGGAGAGCTGCATCTGCCGGTCTTCGATCTGATCCGACAGGTCGCCAATCACCTCGAGGAATTCCGGGGGCTGGTAAGGAAGTTCGCTGGCGCCACTGATGCCCGGATCTTCCGGGCCGCCGACTGCGGGTACGCTACCGAACTGGAACTCACCTTCGTCCAGCTTGGCAATGGTGGTGAGACGCTCACCGAGGGCATCCAGGCGGGTCAGACGCGCCTGCATCTCCGCAAGCTTGACCGTGAGCGCGGTAAGCTGCTCGCGCGCCTGCTGATCGGCGTCGTCGATCTGTTCCTGCTGCTTGCGCAGCGCCTTGCTCCATGCCTTGACCGCACGGGCATCGAAAACGTCGGATTCGGCGGTGGGCAGATTAGCACCCAGCCACAGGGCACCAACCGGCAGGCCCAACAGACAAAGGCTAAGCAGCGCTTTGCTGAGCCCTCCGAAGTTGAAGCTGCGGGAGATACCTCCACGCTCATTGACGAGAATAATTTTCATATCAGGCGTGCAAGAATTGCGACATTATTTGTTTTATTTGGTTTAGTCACCGGGCCGGCTTTTGAAGGCATCGGACCGATGCGGGACTGTCGCTTCCTGCTGTCCCAAGGCCATCCCCATGGCCAGTGGTTGCCAGCCCCTTAAAGCGACTGGCTACCGGAACCTACTACGCACCCTATACAGGCACGTAAAAAAGCCGGCAATTTCTGTGCCGGCTTTTGCGTCTGCGCCTCTTACACCGCCAGAATCGGCTTGACGTAAGAGATAGGCGCTTCTTGTTCGTCCTCGAAGGTCACCATTTCCCAGGCATCTTCCTGCGCCATCAGGGTGCGCAAGGATTTGTTGTTCAGTGCGTGGCCGGATTTAAAGGCCTTGAACTCACCGATCACACTGGTGCCCAGCAGGTACAGATCGCCGATGGCGTCGAGAATCTTGTGTTTAACGAATTCATCTTCGTAGCGGAGACCGCCTTCGTTGAGAATCCGGTACTGGTCGATAACAATCGCGTTATCCACGCTGCCACCCTGCACCAGGCCTTTAGAACGCAGATATTCGATTTCGTGCATGAAACCGAAGGTGCGCGCGCGGCTCACTTCCTTGACGAAGGAGGTGCTGGAGAAGTCCACCGAGGAGGTAAGGTTACGCCCCTGGAAAACCGGGTGATCGAAATCAATGGTGAAAGACACCTTGAAGCCATTGAAAGGCAGGAAGCTGGCAACCTTGTCGCCCTCTTCTACCGTAACCGGCTTCTTGATACGCAGGAACTTCTTCGCAGCGGACTGCTCCTGAATCCCCGCGGACTGGATCAGGAATACGAATGGGCCGGCACTGCCGTCCATGATCGGAACTTCCTGGGCGGAAAGCTCGACGATCGCATTGTCGATACCCAGACCAGCCATGGCAGACAGCAGGTGCTCAACGGTGGCAATACGCACATCGCCCTTCACCAGGGTGGTGGAAAGCAGGGTGTCGCCCACGTTCTCAGCACGCGCTTCAATCTCAACCACCGGATCCAGATCGACCCGACGGAATACGATACCACTGTTTACCGGCGCCGGTTTCAGGGTCAGAACGACCTTTTTACCGGTATGCAGGCCAACACCAGTGGCTCGAATGGCATTTTTGAGAGTGCGCTGTTTGATCATCTATGTCTTGGTTCCCATTCGGTGAGCTGCGCACGAACCGCAGCGAGCCGGCGATAGTAACAGAAAATAAACGCCAAAACTACAAATAACGACCCGGTCATTCTTGTAGTCCAGGGCAGAGCGCTTCAGCTCTGATCCCTTTAAGCATAGCCCAGTGCGAGGACTGTTACGCCAAACTAGCGCACAGGAATGCCTTTAATTGTACGACCTGACCTACCAGCCAGTGGTTAAAAAATGTTAACCATGAAGCCAAAACCCATTAGTCAGGGCATTGGTCACGATTTCTGGCGCTGTTCTGATGCCACACCGGGCTGGAACTACTCGCGCGGGAACCTGAAAAAGACTTTCGACTGATGATTCCCTATTTATGCGTGACCGTCTTTAACTGCAATGCCGTGTAATGACTTGCATTGACTTGAAACAATCAGATCAGTACCCCGGATTGTGCAGCGACGGGCTGAACACATCCTGAATGGGGCACTTCTCCTAGTGGCAGCGTCCCTGCGTCCACAACTTCATCCTGGCCCGGCGATATCGCGAGACAGCCCCCTTTACAGGGGGCGTGTCCGGATACCGCACACCGGAGCGGGCGGAGACCCGGCCTGAACGGCCGGGTGTAGACATGAGCAGATGTTTCCGCCCCACGACTCCGGTGGGTGCGGGACGGAATCAGTCTGCCTGGCGACGCAGGAATGCGGGAATATCGAGGTATTCCATATCCTGATCGGCCGGGTTCAATGGCGGCATGGAGCGAGCCGGACGCTCCTTCTCCACACGGCTTCCGCGGACTTCCTGGGTGTCGCGGGAGGCATCTGCCGGCGCAGCCGGACGCGCCGCTTCACGGCTCTCCGGACGGCGGGCAGTGTTGTCCACCACCTTGGTGGGACGGGCAACCTGGGCAGTGGCCTCGCCGAGACCCGCCGCAACCACGGTTACGCGCATTTCATCGCCCAGCTTGTCGTCAACCGCGGTGCCAATCACCACGGTGGCATCATCGGAGGCGATCTCCTGAACGATCTGACCCACTTCTGAGTATTCACCCAGAGTCAGTTCCTGGCAGCCACCCTCTTCGCTACCGGTGATGATGTTCACCAGAATACCGCGGGCTCCCTGCAGGTTGACGTTGTCCAGCAGCGGGCTGCGAACGGCTTTCTCAGCCGCTTCGCGCGCTCGGTTCTCACCGATGGCCGCACCGGAACCCATCATCGCCATGCCCATCTCGGACATCACGGTGCGCACATCGGCGAAATCCACGTTCATGATGCCCGGGCGGATCATCAGATCGGCAATTCCCTGCACCGCACCCAGCAACACGTTGTCCGCCTCTTTATAGGCAGCCTTCATGGTGATCTTATTGCCGAGCACTTCCAGCAGACGATCGTTGGGGATGGTAATCAGGGAGTCGACCTTGTCGCGCAACTCGAGAATACCGTCTTCGGCAACCGTGGCGCGTTTGCGACCCTCGATCATGAACGGACGAGTCACTACGGCAACGGTGAGGATACCCAGGTCCTTGGCGATTTCCGCCACGATCGGTGCACCGCCAGTGCCCGTACCGCCCCCCATACCCGCGGTAATGAAAACCATATCCGCACCGGTCAGAACTTCCGCGATGCGCTCGCGATCTTCCAGCGCGGACTGGCGACCCACATCGGGGTTTGCGCCCGCACCGAGACCGCGGGTAATGGTGTTACCCAGCTGCAGGATGGTCTGTGCCTCGACATCCTTCAGCGCCTGCGCGTCGGTGTTTGCGCAGATGAAATCCACACCATTCACTTCGCTGGCGATCATATGCTTGACGGCGTTACCGCCACCGCCACCAACACCGATCACTTTAATGACAGGCTTGTCCTGTACGCTATCTACGAGTTCGAACATTGCTGTTCCCCTTTTTTGCTCATGTCCAAATTTTAATTATCGATCCCGGTAATTATTTTCTGAATCAGAGGTTGCCTCTGAACCAGTGTTTGACCTTGTCCCACCACTGGTTTTCGCTGCGCTGAACCGTGGAGCTCTTACTACCCTTGTTGTCTTCCACCTTGATCGCATACATCAACAGACCAACACCGGTGGAATAAATCGGATTGCTGACGATATCCGTCAGACCGGCAATTCCCTGCGGTACCGCGAGGCGCACGGGCATGTGGAAAATTTCCTCGGCCAACTCTACAGCGCCTTCCATTTTTGAAGAACCGCCGGTGAGGACAATTCCCGCTGCACACAGGTCTTCGAATCCACTGCGGCGCAACTCCGCCTGTACCAGGGTGAACAATTCGTCGTAACGAGGTTCAACCACTTCTGCCAACGCCTGACGGGAGAGATCCCGCGGCGCCCGGTCGCCCACGCTGGGCACCTTGATGGTTTCCCCTTCCCGCGCCAACTTGGCCAGGGCGCAGGCGTATTTGATTTTCAGTTCTTCCGCATGCGGCGTGGGTGTGCGCAATGCCATCGCGATATCGTTAGTCACCTGGTCGCCGGCAATCGGAATTACTCCGGTGTGACGAATGGAACCGCCGGTAAACACCGCAATATCAGTGGTGCCGCCACCAATATCCACCATGCACACGCCCAGCTCTTTCTCGTCATCGGTCAGCACCGCATAGCTCGATGCCAACTGCTCGAGAATGATGTCTTCCACTTCCAGGCCACAGCGACGGATACACTTTTCGATATTCTGTGCCGCATTCACCGCACCGCTCACCAGGTGTACCTTGGCTTCCAGGCGTACACCGGACATGCCCAGAGGCTCCTTGACCCCTTCCTGGCTGTCGATCAGGTATTCCTGCGGCAGGGTATGCAGAATTTTCTGGTCTGCCGGGATCGCTACCGCGCGCGCGGCATCAATCACCCGATCCAGATCCTGCTGGGTAACCTCGCGGTCCTTGATCGCCACGATGCCGTGGGAATTCAAGCTGCGAATATGACTGCCGGCAATCCCCGCATAGACAGAGTGAATCTCACAGCCGGCCATCAGTTCCGCTTCTTCAACCGCGCGCTGAATCGACTGCACCGTGGACTCGATATTCACCACCACGCCCCGCTTCATACCGGTAGAGCGATGAGAACCAATTCCGACGATATTCAGTTCGCCGTCTCCGGTCACCTCACCGACAATCGCCACGACCTTGGATGTACCGATATCCAGACCGACGATCATGCGTGGTTCAGTTGTTTGTGTCATTGGATTTTCAACCTCGCTGGACGAGTGCGCCGATCCACATTGAGCATGTCAGATCAGGGCCGGGCCCAGCTTTTTATCTGCCTGTTTTGTTGTCAGTTTTCTTTTGTGTCTTTTTGTTTCCATTGCACCGCAACTGCATTGTTATAGCGGGTATCTACGCCCACAATTTTCTGCAGATGCGGCGCCAGTACGCCGCGTGTCAGACTGAGAAAGCGATCTACTCGCTCCAGCAGTTCATCGTGCCCCAGCTGCAAGCGGATACCACTCACCAGCTCGAGCTGCCACCCCGCCAGGTCGTCAAACGACAGCCGGCGTACTTCCATATCTTTTGTGGTGAGCAGCCCGGCCAGCGCCTGGTACTGCGCCATGATCCGCTCCACCAGTTCCGCATCCCCGGCCAGTTCCGGCAGACGCAGTTCCTTCAAATTTTCCGGTCTCGGCAACAATTCACCGCTGGCAATCAAAAGCTGATCGCCGCCCCAGATAGCGAGAGGCTCAGCCTCTTCCACTACCACCTCGACACCATTTGGCCAGCTGCGGCTTACCGAAGCATTCACAATCCACGGGTTGGCCATCAATGCCGCGCGCATTTCGCCGATGTCCAGCGAGAAGAACCCTTTGCGCAAATACGGCAGCAGGATGTCTTCGACCTGCGTCTCCGTTACCGCGCGAAACGGCGCTTTTACTCGCACATTCTCCAGCGCATCTACGCGGCTCAGCTCTACCGCCGGAGCCTGCTGCCACAACCAGCGCGCGCTGTAGCCGAGACCCGATCCCACCAGTAGCAGGAACGCCACTGCCAGCAGCAGCCGCAACGGGCGCAGGCCCGTTTCCTCGTTCGGGTCCGGCAATGCGCGGGCACCCCGAGGCGACGGCTTACCGCGACCTTTCTTTTGCTGCTGGACCTTTTTCTCTCTCGCCACGTTTACGCTTCGCCAAACCGGGCCATTGAGACCGATTACTGATCCGAGCCGGACTTGTCGCCGAAGCGCCATTCCGACAGCTGTTGAGCAAGGCCACCAACATTACCCGCCCCCTGGGTGAGGACGATATCGCCGGGCTCCAGCAAATCCGCCAGTACCGGCGGGACCTGCTCAACCTTTTCCACAAAGATCGGGTCTATCTGGCCGCGGTTGCGGATACTGCGCGCAAGGGTACGACCATCTGCCCCCGGAATTACCGCTTCACCGGCGCTATATACATCTAGAAGAACCAGTTTGTCGACCTGAGAAAGCACCTGTACAAAATCTTCGAACAAATCCCGTGTACGCGTGTAGCGATGCGGCTGATACACCATCACCAGTCGACGCTCGGGCCAGCCGTCACGCACGGTTTTGATGGTCGCCGCCACTTCCCGTGGGTGGTGACCGTAATCATCTACCAGCATCACCGGTGCGGCATCGCTGGCATCACTCACCGGGTACTCACCGTAAATCTGGAATCGACGTCCGACGCCCTGGAAACCTTTGAGCCCCTCGCGAATTGCCGCGTCGCTAACACCTTCTTCGCTTGCCACTGCGATCGCAGCGGTCGCGTTCAGAACGTTGTGGATTCCGGGGATATTCACACACACATCCAGCACGCTGCCATCCGGGCGATGCACATTAAAGAAACTGCGCAGCGGTTCCTGATGCACATCGCTGATGCGGAAATCATTACTCTCGTCAAAGCCGTAAGTTGTCACCGGACGCGCCATGCGCGGAATCACTTCCTGCACATTAGCGTCATCCCCGCAGACCACCGCCAGGCCGTAAAACGGCAGATTGTGGATAAAATCGATAAAGATCTGTTTGACCTTTTCGAAGTCTCCGCCGTAAGTCTCCATATGGTCCGCATCGATATTGGTAACTACCGTGACCATCGGCTGCAGATGCAGGAAAGAGGCATCGCTCTCGTCAGCCTCCGCGACCAAATAACGGCTCTCGCCCAGGGCGGCATTGGCACCGGCACTGTTCACCAGTCCGCCGATAACAAAAGTGGGGTCCTTGCCGTCAGCCGCAAAGATCGACGCGATCAAACTGGTGGTGGTGGTCTTACCGTGGGTACCGGCAACAGCAATACCGTAGCGGTAGCGCATCAATTCACCGAGCATCTCCGCACGACGCACCACTGGAATACGGTGGTCCCGCGCCGCGATCAGCTCCGGGTTATCCCCATAGATCGCGGAAGAATTGACCACGACATCCACATCGCTGACATTTTCAGCGCTGTGCCCAATCAGCACCTTGATACCCAGGCTGCGCAGACGCTCGGTCACCTTGCTCTCGCGCAAGTCGGATCCGGAGACTTCGTAACCCTGGTTCTGCAAAACCTCGGCGATGCCGCTCATTCCCGCACCGCCCACACCGATAAAATGGATCCGGCGAATGCGGCGCATGGCAGGCACGTGGTAGCGACGATCGCCGTTGTCAGTCATATTTTTCTCAGCAGTTTCTGAATTCTTTGATTCGCGAGACATATCAACACCCCATCTCTTCGCGACATACGTCCAACACCCGGTCGGTCGCATCGGGCTTGGCGACACGGCGTGCAGCCTCTGCCATTGCCAGTAATTTTTTCGGCTCGGCGAATAGTTCCTCGAGCAATGCGGCGAGTTGGTCTGCGTCCAGCGCATCCTGCTGGATTACCCGCGCCGCGCCGGCTTTTTCCAACCACTCGCCATTTTTGGTCTGGTGGTCATCAATGGCGAATGGGAAAGGCACCATGATGGCACCGAGTCCCGCGGCAGCGATTTCAGACACGGTCAGTGCACCGGACCGGCAAATCACCAGATCTGCCTGGGCGTAAGCACCTGCCATATCGCTGATAAAGGGAACTACCTGAGCCTCCACACCGGCGCGCTCGTAAGCTTCCTGCGCCAGATCCAGGTGACGCTGACCGGCCTGGTGTACAACCTGAGGGCGCTTGTCCGCGGATATTTTTGCCAGTGCCTGCGGCACCAGCTCATTGATCGCCACGGCGCCGAGGCTGCCACCCAGTACCAGTAAACGTAGCGGTGACGACTTGCCCACCCGCTCCGCTGGTGCTGGCAGCTCGGCGATTTCCGCACGCACCGGATTACCCACTTCCTGCGCTGCAGGCAGACCGCTGGGAAATGCCTCCAGCACGCGACTGGCAATTTTCGCCAGTAAACGGTTGGTGGTACCGGCTACCGCGTTCTGCTCGTGGATAATCAGCGGTATCCCTGCCAGTCGCGCGGCAACGCCGCCCGGTCCGGTGGCAAATCCGCCAAACCCCAGTACCGCATCCGGCTTCACATTGTTGACCACTTGACGTGCCTGCCAGATCGCTTTGCTGATCTGGATGGGCGCTTTCAGCAGGGCTGCAGCGCCCTTGCCACGGATCCCTTCCACGGTGATGAAGTGCAGCGGGATTTCCGCAGCCGGAATCAACTGCGCTTCGATGCCACGCATGGTACCGAGCCACTCGACGCTGCCGCCCTGCGCTTGCAATGCCCGTGCAACTGCCAGCGCGGGGAATACATGCCCGCCAGTTCCGCCTGCCATCACCAGAAATTTTTTGCCGGTGAACGGCGCGTTGTCAGACTTTGCCATCACGCCGCCTCCCCGGTTTTTCGATCACCCAGTTGCAGAGGGTTGAAAATAGGCAGCTGTCGAATCTTGGCGATACTGCCCTCCGATTCATTTTGGTCACTGTTCAATTCTTTCTGCGCGCGCCACGCCAGCCCAAACAGGGCGAAACAAACCACCAGGCTGGATCCACCTGAGCTGACAAACGGCAACGTCAGCCCTTTTGTCGGCAACAGTCCGGAAGCCACGCCCATGTTGACGAAAGCCTGCCCCGCCAGCAGTACCGCGATGCCGAAAGTCAGCAGCGCAGTAAAAAATTCCTGCTTCACCAGCGCTTTGCGCACCAGCCGCAGCAGTGACCAGGTGAGCACCACATACAGGCCGATTACCACCAGACCGCCGAACATGCCCCACTCTTCCGCCAGAATCGCAAATACAAAATCCGTATGCGCTTCCGGCAGATAAAACAGTTTCTGCACGCTGTTGCCGAGGCCGACACCAAACCACTCACCGCGGCCAAAGGCGATCAGCGACTGGGTCAACTGGTAGCCGCCGGCATACTGCTCGCCCCAGGGATCGAGGAATGTCGTCAGGCGCTGCAGTCGATACGGACTCACCAGCGCCATCAACACCAGCCCGCAGGCGGCGAGCCCTACCAGCAAAAACGTATGCGGCAGACGCGCGCCAGCGAGAAATACCATCGCCAGAGCAGTGCCGGAAATGACCACTACTGAGCCAAAATCCGGTTCCAGTAAGAGCAGCACTGCCACAATACCCAGTACAGAGATCGGCACCATAAAGCTGCTCCAGTGCCGCAACTTTTCGTGGCGCCGGGTCAGAAAGCTGGCGAAAAAAATCAGGCAGCAAAACTTGGCAATCTCCGCCGGCTGCACGGTAATCGGGCCCAGTGCAATCCAGCGCATACTGCCGTTAACTGCACGTCCTACACCGGGAATCAACACCACCAGCAACATGCCGCAGGCGAAAATCAACAGCGTCCAGGACAGGTTGGACCAGGTCGCCAGCGAGACGCGGCTAACTATCAGCGCGCCAAAGGCACCGGCAGCCAGGAACACCAGATGCCGCTTTAGGAAGTACCAGGCATCGTTGTACACGTCGGTGGCAAAAGCGATGGAAGCCGAGGCCACCATCACCACGCCGATACTGGCCAGCGCCAGCACACAGAACGGCAGGACCCAGGCGAATTCATCACTCTGATCATTGGCCGCCACTTTCAATTTGGTCTGATCCTTGCGACTCACTGCGCACCTCCTGCGCCCTGCGCAGTATCGGCGTCGCTATCAGAGGTTGCGATCTGCTCGTTGACCGCACGGCGAAAATCTTCGCCGCGCGCCTCAAAATTGCGGTACATATCAAAGCTGGCGCAAGCCGGCGACAGCAAAACAAAATCACCACTGTGCGCCATGGCAGTCGCTGCCGCGACCGCTTCATCCATAGTTGATGCTGCGGTATGAGCTACTTTGCCAGCGAAGGTTTCCGCGATTCTGGGGCCGTCCACACCGATGGTGACCAGTCCGCGCAAGGTATGCGCGGCCGCCGCCAGCGGGGAGAAATCTGCTCCCTTGCCATCGCCGCCGGCGATCAGCACGATTTTTCGCTCCCTCTCTACGAGGCCATCCAGCGCCGCACGGGTGGCACCTACATTGGTGCCCTTGGAATCATTTACAAAGGTGATGCCGTCGCGATCCGCCACCCGCTCACAGCGGTGGGCCAAGCCGGTAAAGGTGCGCAATACCTCCAGCATGGCAGCCATCGGCAAGCCAACCGCTTTACCCAGCGCCAGTGCTGCCAGCGCGTTAGCCACATTGTGACTGCCCACCATGCCCAGCTCGGCGGTCGGCATCAGCTTTTCGGCGCCCTGTGCCAGCCAGCTCTCACCATCGGCGTAGATAACACCAAACTGCTGCAGGTCCGGACGATCCAGCCCGAAACTCCACTCGTAGCTTTCGCGCGACAGAGGCCCACGGGTCAGTGGATCCGCCCGATTGATCACGAACTGGCGCGCGTGGCGATAAACCCGCTGCTTTGCCCGGTGATAGGCAGCCAGATTCTCATAGCGGTCCATATGGTCGGCACTGACATTTAGAATCGTTGCTACTTCGGACTGCAGCGAGTAAGTGGTCTCCAGCTGAAAGCTCGAGAGCTCCAACACAAACAGTTCCGGCAGCTTTTCTTGCCCGGCTAGCAGATCCAGTACCGGCACACCGATATTGCCACCCACACGGACGTCCACGCCCGCCGCTTCAGCCATCAATCCCATCAGGGTTGTTACGGTAGTCTTGCCATTGGAGCCGGTAATCGAAATCACTTTGGGCGCAGGCTCGGCCACTGCCAGCTCGCGGGCAAACAGCTCGATGTCGCCAATCACCGGAATATCCGCCGCCACTGCCGCGGCAATCGCCGGTTCCGCCACGCCGATACCCGGGCTCACAATAATCTCGCTGGCTGCCAGCAGTGTCTCCCGGTTCAGGGGACCGCACTCAACAGGCACGTTGGGAAACTCTTCGCGGAACGCGGCCAATGCCGGCGGCGCTTCCCGGCTGTCCACCACAACCGGAGAAATACCCTGGCGCAGCAGAAAGCGCACTACCGATTGCCCGGTAGCGCCCAGTCCGATGACCACTTTTTTCTCTGAGGTTGCGATGAGGCTCATTGGCTCTACATTTATCCCAGTGTGTTCAATTCAAATCAGCGCAGCTTCAGTGTCGCCAAGCCGGCGAGCACCAGTACCACGGTAATAATCCAGAACCGCACGATGACCCGCGGCTCCGGCCAGCCTTTTAATTCAAAATGGTGGTGCAGCGGCGCCATGCGAAAAATACGTTTTCCGGTCAGCTTGAATGAGGCCACCTGCAAAATCACCGACACAGTTTCCATCACGAACACCCCACCCATGATGAACAATACGATCTCGTGGCGGGTGATCACGGCAATGATGCCGAGCGCCGCTCCCAGTGCCAGCGCGCCCACATCGCCCATGAATACCTGGGCCGGATAAGTGTTAAACCAGAGGAATCCCAACCCGGCCCCGCCCAGAGCGGCGCAGAATACGGCGAGTTCCCCCGCCCCAGAAATCGACGGAATATGCAGGTAGGTGGCGAATTCCACGTGCCCTACCAGATAGGCAATCACACCCAGCGCACCGCCTACCATGACCGAAGGCATGATCGCGAGGCCATCCAGGCCATCCGTGAGGTTGACCGCATTACTCGATCCGACCACCACGAAATAGGTCAACAGTACAAATGTGATGGGCCCAAGATTGATCGCCACATCCTTGAAAAACGGCACAAACAACTGGGTTTCCGCCGGCGTAGTCGCACTCATAAACAGATAGATGGCCGCGCCCAGCCCCGCAACCGACTGCCAGAAATACTTCCAGCGCGCGATCAATCCACGGGAGTTCTTCTCCACGACTTTTTTGTAGTCGTCCACAAAACCCACCGCACCAAACACAAAAGTGACCAGCAGGGTTACCCACACCAGTCGGTTACTGAGATCGGACCACAGCAGAGAGGCGGAGAAAATGGCTGCAAGAATCAGGGTCCCCCCCATAGTCGGGGTACCGGATTTGCTCAAATGAGATTGCGGGCCATCGTCGCGCACTGCCTGTCCTACCTGCAGACGGTTAAGCCAGGTAATCATGCGCGGGCCCACCAGCAGAGAAATACCCAGCGCCGTCAGCGCGCCGAGAATGGCGCGCACGGTCAGGTAATCGAAGACCGAAAAGCCCTTCTCAAACTGTTGTAAATATTCAGCCAGCCATAGCAGCATCGTTAAAACCTTTTATTGATTCCCGTTGGTCAGTGCCTGCACAACCAGTTCCATACGCGCACTGCGGGAACCTTTCACCAGCACAGTGGTGTTTCCATCCAGCTCCGGCGCCAATGCCCGAACCAGGGCCTCGCGCTCGGAAAAATTCCTTTGTTTGTTGGGGTGCCCGGCAGCAAACTCGATGCTCGCCGCCGCACTCAGGGTTCCCAGAGTAAACAGTTGATCGACACCGCGTTCACGGGCCAGTTGCCCCATTTCGCGGTGCGCGCGATCCGCTTCCGGACCGAGTTCTGCCATGTCACCCAGAACCAGTATTTTCTTGCCTTCCCGCTGCGCCAGCAGCTCGATGGCAGCGCTGACGGAACCCGGGTTCGCGTTGTAGCTGTCGTCAATCAGCGCCGCTCCCGATGCGCCGGTAAACGACTGCATACGGCCGCCAACCCCTGCCAGCGCACTCAGGCCAGCAGCAATTTCTGCAACCGGGATACCCGCGGCGTAGGCACAGCCCGCAGCGACCAGCGCATTGTGCACATTGTGCTCACCCAACAACTGCAGCTGTACCGGGTGGGACACGCCCTCGATTACCAGATCAAAAGACGGACAGCCCAGTGCGTTCAGCGCAATATTGTCCGGGTGGATTGCACACTGATGCCCAAATCCGACCTCGACAGTGCGCACGCCTTCGGGCATTTCACCCCGCCAGTAATCCGCGTAGTTATCATCCGCGTTAATCACTGCGATTCCGCCAGTCTCAAGACTGGTGTAAATCTGCCCCTTGGCGGTAGCAATGCCATCGACGGAGCCGAAACCCTCTACATGGGCTGGCATCACATTGTTTACCGCTGTAATCTGCGGTTTAGCGATGCCGCACAGGTAGCCGATTTCATCGGGACCACTGGCCCCCATCTCCACGATCAGAACCTGGTGCTCCGGCGCCAGGGAAAACAGGGTCATGGGCACACCGAAGTGATTGTTCAGATTGCCGCGGGTTACACAGACCTTGTGGCGCTGGCCAAAAATTGCCGCGAGCATTTCCTTGACCGTGGTTTTGCCACAAGAACCGGTAATCCCGATGACCGGTCCACCGAACTGCTCGCGACACAATCGACCAATCTGCCCGAGGGCTACGGTAGTGTCAGACACCAGCCACTGCGGCAGCGTCGATCCCTCGATGACCTGTTCGGTTACTACGCCGAGAACCTTTCCGTCCACCTGATCCAGAAAATCGTGTGCATCAAAATTCTCTCCGCGCAGGGCAACGAACAGGGAGCCGGCATCCAGTTTGCGGGTATCGGTACACACCGCCTCGAAGTCCACGGAGCCATTTGGCAATTCGCCACCAAAACGCTGCTGTAACTGTTGCAGGGAGAGCGGTGCAATCATCAGCGGCTGCCCTCCACTTCCTGCTCGGCTCTGCGCGCGAGGGCCTCTGCAGCCTGTTCGCGATCGCAAAAATGCAGTTTTTCGCCGGCTATCAGCTGGTAATCTTCATGGCCCTTGCCGGCGATCAGTACCGTGTCACCGGCCGCCGCCTCGCCAATGGCAAAGCGGATGGCTTCGGCGCGATCGATTTTTACGGTGCACTGGTCAGCCTCAATTCCCGTAAGGATGTCATCGACAATTGCCTGTGGATCTTCCCCGCGCGGGTTGTCACTGGTAACCACTGCGTGATCCGCAAGCTCTGCAGCAATACGCCCCATGGGGGCACGCTTGCCGTTGTCGCGGTCACCACCACAGCCAAAAACGCACCAGAGTTTGCCGCGACAGTAAGGGCGAGCCGCCTCCAGCGCCGCGCGCAACGCATCCGGTGTGTGTGCGTAATCCACCAGGACATTGATTTCATCCGCGGCCTGCCCCTCACTCGCGACACGTTCCATCCGCCCCGGAACCGGCTGGATATTGGGAAACTCGGCGAGAATATCCGCCAGCGGCATACCTGCAGCGCCCACTGCGGCAACCACAGCCAGCGCATTGTGGATATTGAAATCACCAATCAGCGGTGCACGCAGTTCTCCTTCGCCCCAGGGGGTAATCAGATCCACGGCAAAACCATCGTCGAGACGTTTCAGGTTGCGCACCTGAAGATCCCCGGACTGCAGTCCATAGGTAATCAACTTGAGCCCGCGCAGCTTGCAGCGTTCAACCATCTGCGCGCCGAAAGGATCATCAATATTGATCACACCGCGCTTCAGCTTGGGCAAACCGAACAGCTTTTCTTTGGCGGCGCCATAGGCAGCCATGTTGCCGTGGTAATCGAGATGATCGCGGGTCAGGTTGGTAAATACCGCGGTATCGAACACCAGCCCGTGTACACGCCCCTGGGACAGGGAGTGGGAAGACACTTCCATGGCAGCAGCGCGCGCGCCCTGGGCATAAAATTCCGCGTAATCGTGTTGCAGGCGCACCGGATCGGGCGTGGTCAGGCCCGTCTCTTGCAGGCTGATCGCGCCCTCTTTCCATACGCCGTTGCCAATGGTGCCCATCACTGCGGCACTGCCGAAGTGCTTCGCCAGCAGCTGGGAGGCCAGGTAGGCACAGGTGGACTTGCCATTGGTTCCCGTTACACCGACGAGGTACATGGCCTCCGATGGATGTCCGTAGAAACGCGCCGCGATCTCGCCAACACGCGCGGCGAGCCCGGGGACAGTGACAACCTGAACACCCTTGCGCTCTTCAGTTCCCAGCACGTCGCCGTCCGCAAGCACCGCGGCGGCGCCACTGTCGATGGCGGTATCAATAAACTTGCGACCGTCTACCACGGTGCCGCGCAGGGCCATAAATACGTCACCGGCTTTGACCTGGCGGCTGTCCAGCGCCACGCCGGTAACCTCGATGTCCGGAATCCCCGCGTAACCCGGCACCAGGGTCATCAGGGAGATCTTGCGATTCTGAATTGCATTCTGCTGGTTCACGATGCAGTACCTCTCTCGTCCAGCTGTGTCGCCAACTGCTGCTCAGCAGGGGCGACTTTTTCCGGTGGCACCTGCAACAGGCGCATGGCACCGGTCATTACCTTGCCAAATACCGGCGCGGCTACTTCACCGCCGTAGTACTTGGCATTACTCGGGTCGTCGATGACAACCACCGCCGCGAGGCGCGGATTATCCGCAGGAATAAAGCCGGCAAACACCGACCGGTAGCGGTTATCGGCATAACCGCCGCTACCCACTTTGTGCACGGTGCCAGTCTTGCCCGCTACCCGGTAACCCTCAACCGCAGCCCGCTTGCCGGTCCCCTCGGAGCCGATAACGGTTTCCAGCATGGCACTGACCTGACGCGCTAGCTCAGGCTCGACCACGGGTTCACCAGCCACCGGCTTTTTACCCTGCGCCAAAATCAGCGAAACCGGGCGCTTGAGCCCGGCATTGGCGACGACACTGTAGGCTTGGGCCAGTTGCACGGCATTCACTGTTAAACCGTAGCCGAAGGCAAAGTTGGCCAATTCAATGGGATGCCACCGATCCCGGGTGGGCAGAATGCCCGGCGCCTCCCCGGGGAATCCGCTGCCAACCGCCTCTCCGAGCCCAAGCCGGTAAAAAAGTTCACGCAGAGTTTCCGGCTCCAGGTCCATCGCCACCTTGGTGATCCCGACCTGGCTGGATTTGGTGATCACCCGGGTCAGGTCAATCTCACCGTAGTTCACCGGATCCAGCAGCGTCTTGCCCGGCAGGCGGATATAGCCGGGACTGGTATTGATGCGGGTATGGGGCGTGTAACGCCCGGTCTCCAGCGCCGCCAGCGCGGTCAGGGGCTTGATGGTGGAACCCGGCTCGAACTGGTCGATCAGTGCGCGGTTGCGCATCGCCGCCGCCTTTACCCCGTGACGATTGTTCGGGTTAAAAGAAGGCTGATTGGCCATCGCCAGCACATCGCCACTCTGGGTATCCAGAATCACCATAAAGCCCGAGGCGGCACCGTTTTCCGCCACCGCTTTTTTCAGCTCCCGGTATGCCAGGTACTGAAGGCGCATATCGATGGTGAGCTGCAGATCGCGGCCAGGGCGTGCCTCCTGCTTCACAGCCAGATCCTGCACCGTGCGTCCCTTCAGGTCTTTCACCACCTGACGCTTGCCCGCTTCGCCCGCCAGGGACTGCTCGTAGGCGAGCTCAAGCCCCTCCTGACCGAGGTCGTCAATATTAGTAAAGCCCAGCAACTGCGCAGTGACCTCGCCGGCCGGGTAAAAACGGCGATATTCCTTCTTGCTGTAAACACCCGCCAGATCCAGGCCCAACACCTTGTCCGCACGCTCCGGGGTCATATGCCGGCGGAGGTACATGAAGCCTTTGTTGCGATACTTCTCCAGACGCTTGGCAAGGCGTGCCGGCGGCGTACCCAGGGCCGCAGCCAACGCGCGCAGCTCTTCCGCGCTCGCTTCTTTCAACAGCTGAGGGTTTGCCCAGATAGTCTGCACCGGGGTGCTCACCGCGAGCAGTTCGCCGTTGCGGTCAAGGATGGAACCCCGGTAGGCGGCAATCTCTTCGGTGCGAATGGTGCGCGCGCGCCCCTGATCCTGCAGGAAGCGGTAACCCTTATCCTGCTCCGGCAATACCTGCAGGCCCGCCAGGTGCACGATCAGCGACACAGCGAGCAGGCACAGCAAACCGGCCACCAGCGCAAAGCGCCAGCGGGCAATTCCCGGCTGTTGTTGCTGTTTTTTCACTGCACCCATGATCGAAATATTCCCTGCGCTTTTCGCGCACCTTTATATCTACTTGTATCTACTTGCTCTTTCGTCGTTCTGCTTCTTGCTTCTTTTATTACTTACTGCGACTAACTATTTGACCAGTACCCGTTCTGCGGGTGTTGGAGCCCGCATGTGCAGCTCCTCCCGGGCCACCTGCTCGATCCGGCTGTAGGCCGACCAGGCACCGCGCTCCAGCAACAACCGCTCCTGCTCGTAGCGCAACTCATCTCGATGGTGTTGCGCCTTTTCCAGCTGGGCGGTCAGCGCCCGACTTTGCTGGGTGGTGTGCACCACGCCCAGAGCCGAAACCATCAGCAGCCCCCAGAGACCGGCCAGTAACCATCGGTTTCCGTTCAAATCCACCTCAACTCGCCGCCATCAGCCCAGTCGCTCGGCCACGCGCATTACTGCACTGCGCGACCGCACGTTGTCACCGATTTCTTCGGCCTCGGCCTTCACCGCCTTACCCAGAGAGCGCAGTGTGCGGTGAATCTGACTGTCCATTACCGGCAGGCCGCGCGGCAATTGCGGCCCCTTCTCCTGTTCGCGGATGAATCGCTTCACTATGCGATCCTCCAGCGAATGGAAGCTGATCACCACCAGGCGACCGCCCGGCTTCAGCAGCGCCAGAGATTTCTCCAGTGCGGCCTTCAGATCATCCAGCTCCCCGTTGACGTGAATCCGGATGGCCTGAAATACCCGTGTTGCCGGATGTTTTCCTTTTTCCCAAGCAGGGTTGGCGGCTTTCACCACCTCAGCCAGGTCCAGAGTGCGGGCAAAAGGCGTTTCCGCCCGCCGGCGCACAATGGCTCCGGCCATACGGCGCGCAAAACGCTCCTCCCCGTACTCCTTGAACACGCGAGCCAGCTCGGCCTCGGACTCGGTATTTACCCAATCCGCAGCACTTATTCCGCGGCTGGTATCCATTCGCATATCCAGCGGGCCGTCCTGCATAAAACTGAAACCGCGCTCGGCCTGATCCAGCTGTGGTGAGGACACCCCCAGGTCCAGCAGGATGCCGCTTACCTGCCCGGCCATTCCGGCCGCCGCCTGATCCATATCGGCAAAGGACCCGTGCCAGATATCGAAGCGCGGCTCATTACCAAAACGTTCGCCGGCAAACTCGATGGCCTGAGGGTCCTTGTCTACCGCCAGCAGACGACCAGCCTCTCCCAGCCGCTCCAGCACCAGCGCGCTGTGACCACCACGCCCGAAGGTCCCGTCTATATAAAAGCCGTCGGGATCTACCACCAGGGCATCCACAGCCTCGCGTAACAACACACTGCGATGCAGATCTTGGGACACCCCGTTCTCCTAAATTTGTGAAAAATCGTTCGTGAAACTTGCTTCCGGAGCCCAATCAGAGAGACAGAGATGCCATCTCTTCCGGCATCTCTCCGTCGCCCTCGCTGTCGTCCAGCCAGTCCATCCAGCGGTCTTCGCTCCAGAGCTCGAGCTTCTTGCCCTGCCCCACGAGCATCAGCTTTTTCTCCAGCCCGGCGTACTCGCGCAGGGTCGGCGGAATCAGTACGCGACCATTGGCATCCACCTGCAGCTCGCAGGCGTAGCCGATCAACAGCCGCTGCGCGCGACGCGCAACCTTGTTGAAACTGGACAGCGCTTCAATTTTAGGGAGAATTTCGCGCCACTGCGCCTCAGGATAGACGAGCAGGCAACGCTCTTCCGTATGCGCAGTAACGACCAGCCGGCCACCGCAATCTTCCAGCAGCGAGTCCCTTACTCGCGCCGGAATGGCCAGACGCCCCTTGGCGTCCATATTGATTGCGTGACTTCCCAGATACATGGATCAGCTTCCGCGATCGCCCCTGGCTCGGTTTTGATTGTGAAAGGCGAAAAAATGCGCGATTTGCCACCGGGATGCGTGATTAACCACTCACAACCACATTCATCCCACCAAGCCCCACAAAATTCCACTTTTCTCCACTTCCGACACTATAAATCTGGGCGGCATAAAGTCAAGGAAATCGACAGTATCTCCAGAGAAAAAACCCAGTATTTTCGCGGCCTGCAGGCGAAGTGTTCACATTTTGAGCGCAACAGTGGGTGAGCAAATATGCAACAAAGCAAGCACTTACTCTGGCAAGCTGACAAGTTACTTTAAGTTTGAGCGGGAGCACCCTGAAGCGGAACAAAAACCCGCTTTGCGAGTGAACACTAACCGGGCTGGACGCCAGACAAGGAGAAATGCGCCAGAAACCTACAGGATGGGATGCGGGTACCGCCACGCCGGATCGGAGGGAGAAGCGCACCTGCGAGCTATGTTAGAACGTCAGGGCATATAAAAATCAGCTTTTATTATTTTTAATGGGAGTCGAGTCACTGTAGCTTTGCCGTATCCGAAATTTCATCAGGAATACACCGCAATGGGCTTTTCAGCAGGACTGAGCAAACAGAGCGCCACCACACGCACCTTCCATCACGGTGCGGACCTGGACGCGCTCAATCAGCGCTTCAAAGGCAGCAAGCCCAGTGAAATCATGCAGTTCACCATCGCCGAAGCGGAAAACCCGGTGGTCTTCACCAATTTCCGCCCGCTGGCAGTGGCATTCCTGCATCTGGTCACCCGCGCCAAACCCGATATCCCCGTCATCTGGGTGGACCACGGCTACAACACGCCGGAAACCTACCGTCATATCGAGAAGGTGATCAAGCTACTCGACCTGAACCTGTACACCTACTCCCCGAAAATGTCCGCGGCGCATTACAACGCGGTCTACGGCGGCATTCCCCCGCTGGATACCCCGGAACACGATTTCTTCTCGCGCACCGTCAAGCTGGAGCCGTTCAACCGCGCCATGCAGGAATTGAAGCCGGACGTATGGCTGAACGGTATCCGCCACGACCAGAACGCCCACCGCAAGGGCCTCGACATTTTCACCAAGGGCAATCACGGCACCATCCGCGTCGCGCCCATGTTCCACCTCAAGGAAATTGATGTGGAAGAGTACGTGTACGAAAACGATCTGCCGGACAACGACGTGTACTTCGATCCGACCAAGGGTGAAGAGCACCGCGAGTGCGGGCTACTGCTGCAGAAATAAGCGGGAAGCTTAGGGCTCGGCACAGGTAATCAACCAGCGGCGCGAGCGCCGCGGTCTCATACGCGTGGAATTTGGTGAGTCAGCCGATAAGCCGGGTTCTGTCGCGGACAATCATTCATCTGGGATGCCTGTCACCAGACACCTCAAGCGACCTACCCGCCCCCAGTGCGGGTCACACCTGCTAGCTTTCGCTAAAGGGGGCCTATTTGGTCTTGCTCCGAACGGGGTTTACCGTGCCGCGAACTGTTACCAGTCGCGCGGTGCGCTCTTACCGCACCCTTTCACCCTTACCTGTGCTTCCGAAGAAGCCATCGGCGGTCTACTCTCTGCTGCACTTTCCGTAGGCTCGCGCCCCCCAGGCGTTACCTGGCGTCCCACCCTATGGAGCCCGGACTTTCCTCCATCCCATCGCCCGAAGACGACAAAACAGCGATTGCCTGGCTGACTCGGCGCGAAGAGTAATGACCGCTGCAGGCATATGCAAGCAGAACCTCCGGCCCACGCGTCAATCTCGCCGATCGCCCTACTTTTGCGCCAGCGACCAGTTATACAACAGCTTTTTGTTTACCCCGGTAATCTCCGCCGCCACCGCCGCCGCACGCTTGGGCGGCAATTCGGCCAGCAACAATTTCATCACCCGTTCAGCCTCGGCATCCAGCTCCGACGCCTTACCTTCGGCCGCTCCCCTTACCAACAGCACTATTTCTCCCCGCTGCTGGTTGCTGTCTGCGGCCACCCAGTCCACCAGCTCCGCCAGCGGTAACAGGTGAATGGTTTCAAATGCCTTGCTGATCTCACGCGCAATGACCGCCTCGCGCGCATCCCCGAAAACCTGCTGCATCGCACCCAGGGTATCCAGCACCCGGTGCGGGGCCTCATAGAACACCATCGTGCGCGTTTCACCGGCGAGCGCCTGCAGGGCCTTCTCCCGCGCCAGTGACTTGGCGGGCAGAAATCCCTCAAAGCTGAAGCGGTCACTGGGTAAACCGGCGGCAGACAGGGCCGCCACAAAGGCACAGGGACCCGGAATCGGCACCACTTTGAAGCCGCGCTCACGCGCCTCCCGCACCAGGCGGTAGCCGGGGTCCGAGATCAGCGGGGTGCCCGCATCGGAAATCAACGCTATCGTCTGCCCCTCTTCCAGGCGCTGTAGAATCTTTGCGGTTCTCTGGTCATCGGAGTGGTCGTGGTACGCAACCAGGGGGGTTTCGATGGAAAAATGGGAAAAAAGTCTCTGACTGTGACGGGTGTCTTCCGCCGCCACCAGATCCGCGGATTGTAGAACTTCGACCGCTCGCGGTACCATATCCGCCAAATTGCCAATGGGCGTCGCGACGATATATAGCACTGCTGTATCCAGCCCCATAGTTCACTCCAGAATAAGTTTTGTGGGAGAAGAATATGTCCGCCCTTTACCGGCGAATCCCCTTCGTTATCAACAGCCTGGCAGCCGCCACCCTGGCGCTGACCCTGGCCGGGTGCCAGACCCCGAGCACCGAGCCCGGCGCACAGATTCCGGCCAACACCGGCAATCCCGCCGTAGCGGACCGCCAGAGTGCTATCCGCCTGCTGAATAGCGCCAGTCAGTTGCCGTCCCCGGAAAAAGACCGGGCACAGCTGCAGGCGGCCGCCATTCTATACACTCTGGGCGATAACGCGACGGTCCGGCAAGCTGCCAGTACCATCGATGCGGAGCAGCTGACCGATACCGAGTACGCCAAGTACGCCCAGGTATACGGCAGCGCCCTGGCTGCAGACGACGAGTTTTTCGCCGCGCTGGACCTGGTGAGTGCACCGCGCCTCGAGCAGGCCTGGTTCCAGATTCCCGCAAACACAGCGCTGCCACTGCGCAATCTGCGCGCCGACCTGTGGAGCCTGATGGGCGATATCGACAGCGGCATCGCCGAGCGCCAGCGCATCGCGCCCCTGGCCCTGGACGACGAAGCCATCGCCATCAATAACGACGGTCTCTGGCAACTGCTCACCCAGCTGCCCTCCAGTGAACTGAAACAGCGCGCCGCGGAAAGTCTGGACTCGAAAATGCGCGCCTGGTACCAGCTCGCCCTGCTGGGGCGCGACACCCAGGCCGATATAAGCACCCAGCTGACCGCGCTCAGCCGCTGGCGCCAGCAATGGCCGTCTCACACTGCCGTCTCTCACCCGCCACAGGCGCTGCAGCTACTGGAGCGTCTGGCCTCCCAGCGGGCACAGAATGTCGCCCTGTTGCTGCCACTCTCCGGCCCCCTGGGAAATGCGGGTCGCGCGATTCGAGATGGCTTTATGGCAGCCTACTACAGCGCCCTGGATGCCGGCGCCCCGACACCTCAGGTAAAGGTTTACGACACCGGCACCAGCCAGCAGTTTGAGGAAATCTACCAGACGGCGGTAAATAATGGCGCCCAGGCAGTAATCGGCCCCCTGGACAAGAGCAAAGTCGCCAATCTACTGGCCACAGAAACCCTGCCGGTCCCGACCCTGGCACTGAACTACGGCGATCAGGGGCGTCTCACTGACGACCTGGTGCAGTTCGGGCTTGCCATCGAGGATGAAGCTCGCCAGGTTGCGCGACAGGCCTATCGCCAGGGGCACCGCCAGGCAATGATCCTGGCCCCGGAATCCAGCTGGGGACAGCGCGGCCTGGAGGCGTTCACCGAAGAGTGGAACCGCCTCGGCGGTACCGTCAGCGAGAGCCGCAACTATCGCGACAACACCAACTTTTCCCAGCTGGTTAGCGACTCGCTGCTGATCTCCGAGAGCAAGGAGCGCGAGCGGGAACTGCGCAGCAAACTGGCAGCGCCCCTGAAGTTCACACCGCGCCGCCGCGGCGACGTGGACATGCTGTTTGTACTCGCGCAGCCCCAGCAGGCGCGACAGATCAAGCCGATGCTGTCATTTTTCTACGCCGGTGAGCTGCCCGTGTTCTCCACTTCGCAGATATTCGCCGGCAACGTCGACCGCCAGCGCGATCGTGACATCAATGGCGTACGTTTTACCGCACTGCCGTGGCTGTTTGAAGACGACAACAAGACCAAGCAGAACATCGTCAAACAGGCGGCCCCCGCGCCCGCATTCGCACGACTCTACGCGCTGGGTGCCGACGCATTCCGCCTGTACCCGCGCCTGCCGATCCTGCGTCAATTCCCGCAGCAACAGGTTTACGGCCTGACTGGCGCGCTCAGCCTGAGTGCAGACGGACGTATCGTGCGCGAGCAGATCTGGACCAAAATCGAAAAAGGTGCACCGGTCCCGATCACCACAGGTGAAACCGGGGTAATGGCTACGGATAGCAGCGCGAGTATCGATTAAACACTGCAGACATCCATCCATAGAAAGGGAATTCCATGGATACCACCAGTATTGGCAACCACATGGAGGCCGTCGCCGAGCAGCATTTGATGCGCGCAGGCCTGCGCATTGTAGAGCGCAATTTTCGCGGGCGTTTCGGAGAGATTGACCTGATCGCACGCGACGGCAGCACGCTGGTTTTTGTTGAAGTACGCTATCGGCGCAACCGCAGCTTTGGCGGCGCCGGGGTTTCAGTAGATTTCCGCAAACAGCGCAAATTACTGGCCACCGCCAACGGTTATCTGCAATATCGTAAAATTGATTGCCCCTGTCGGTTTGATGTCATCACCATCGAACGGGGCAAACAAAGCGAATCCCTGAATATCGATTGGATTCAAAACGCCTTCGGGCAATAGGCTCATCCAGATGGAAACCACAGAGTAAATGGAACAGAGAGTTGTAACGCTGTTTCACCACAGCATTGAAGCAACAATGAATGCTGGTGAACTTTTGGCACCGCTGATTGCCGAAGCCAGCGAAATGATCGTGCATACGCTGCTGGCAGAAAACAAACTCCTGATCTGTGGCAATGGCCTCAGCGGCGCCCTCGCGCAAAGCTTTTCCGCGCAACTGATGGGCGGCTTTGAGCGCGAGCGCCCGGGGCTGCCCGCACTCGCACTGAACGGGGACGCCATCACTACCGGTACGGTTGCTCGCAACCATGGTCGCGCGGAGTCTTATGCTCGCCAGATTCGCGCGCTGGGTCAGCCCGGCGACCTGCTGGTGATCATCAGTACCCACGGCAGTGATTCCAATCTGGTTCAGGCCGTGCGCGCGGCACACGATCGAGATATGGGTGTACTCGCACTCACCGGTGGCGAAACAGACGGCGACTGCACCGCCCTGCTGGATGTGCACGATATCGAACTGCGTGTACCGTCTCCGGTTGCATCCGAGGTACACCAGGTCCACCTGCTAACCCTGTTCTGTCTGTGCGATCTTATCGACAGCAGCCTGTTTGGCGGATACGAGGAATGATCCATGCAATTGAATACAGGTAAACCATCTTTGAACGCTCTGAAGTTGACCATTGCCGCTTGCGCCCTCTCCATTTTCAGCGGCTGCGCAACGGTACTCGATGCCACACACGACGGTCCGATTCAACCGGACCCGGGTGAGCGCACTTTCGGTACCTATATTGATGATCAGCAGCTGGAAACCATCACCAAGGTCAATATCGGCAAGGCGCACCCGCAACTCAAAGCAGCAAACATCGATGTAACCAGCTTCAATGGCGTGGTACTGCTCACTGGCCAGGTGTCCAGCAACGAGCTGCGCAATCTGGCAGGGGGCACCGCACAACAGGTACACTCCGTTCGCCAGGTTTACAATGAAATCCAGGTGCGCGGCACCACTTCCATGCTTGCCCGCACCAGCGATACTTGGCTGACCACGAAAGTAAAAAGTGTGTTGATGACCGACAAGGAAATCGACAGCGGCCGCATCAAGGTAATCACCGAGAATGGCGTGGTGTACCTGATGGGATTGCTCACTCGCCACGAAGCGGAAAATGCCGCAGAAAAGGCGCGCACCGTGGGCGGGGTACAGAAAGTCGTGAAGGCAGTGGAGTATATCGACTGATCCTCCCACCAGTTCACACAATAAAAAACGGAGGCTCAGGCCTCCGTTTTTTATTGGTGCGGGAATAATACAGGTTGCGGCCCGCACATCCGGGGGCCGCAACCCGATTGGCTTATGGTCGCTCCAGAGCCACCGCAGTTGCCTCACCACCGCCGATACACAGGCTCGCCACACCGCGTTTCAGGTCGCGATTCTCCAGCGCGGCAAGCAGGGTCACAATCACCCGTGCGCCACTGGCACCAAGCGGATGACCAAGTGCACAGGCGCCGCCATTGACGTTGACCTTGTCCCGCGGCAGGTCCAGCTCTTTCATTGCCGCCATGGTGACCACGGCGAAAGCTTCGTTGATCTCGAACAGATCCACATCCGCCGCACTCCAGCCAGATTTCTCTAGCAGGTTGGCCATCGCCGACACCGGTGCCGTGGTAAACCACTCCGGCTCATGGGCGAACTGGCTCTGCCCCTTCAATACCGCCAGAATGCGGATACCGCGCGCCTTGGCTTCGCTCTCGCGCATCAGCACCAGCGCCGCCGCCCCATCGGAAATGGAACTGGCATTGGCCGCAGTGACGGTACCATCCTTGCGGAAAGCCGGGCGCAGTTGCGGAATCTTGTCCGGACGGGCGCCGCCGGGGCCTTCGTCCACGGACACCTCTACATCGCCCTTACGCGAGCTGACGGTAACCGGCGTGATCTCGCGCTCGAAAGCACCGCTCTCGATTGCCGCATTGGCGCGTGCCAGTGACTCCAGCGCGAACGCATCCTGCTCCTCGCGGGTAAATGCGTACTTGTCCGCGGTGCACTCGGCAAAATTGCCCATCAGCTGCCCGTCATAGGCGTTTTCCAGGCCATCGGTAAACATGTGGTCGAGTACTTCACCGTGTCCCAAACGCATACCGGCACGCGCCTTGGGCAGCAGGTAGGGCGCATTGCTCATGCTCTCCATACCGCCAGCCACAACCACTTTTGCGTCTCCTGAGAGCAGCGCATTGCGGGCCATCATCACGGTTTTCATACCGGAACCGCACACCTTGTTAACGGTCGTGGTCGGAGTACCCTCAGGAATACCAGCCCCCAGGGAGGCCTGTCGTGCCGGTGCCTGGCCGAGGCCTGCTGGCAGCACACAACCCATCAAAACCTCATCCACATCGCCTGCCGCCACACCGGCGTCCGTGAGCGCGCCGCGGATGGCAACCGCGCCCAGCTCGGGGGCGCTCAGACCCGACAGTGCGCCCTGCATCGCGCCCATGGGTGTGCGGGATATTCCTACAATGACCACGGGGTCTGTAACTTGCTCGCTCATGCTGTAATCACTCCAGATTTAACGGCAAACGCCACAAAAAGCTGACCAGCATTGCGGCGACTCGTATTTTCGCGGCAGATTATACCCCATCCCGGGGGGCGTTCGCCTATCCACCTTTCGTTGTATTGTCCATGGTAGTATCGGGCGCAATCTAGGGATAAACCGATCCCCCCGACAAGACTGACCTTTGACAACAGGAAGACTGCACCCATGGAAGTTTCAACCATCGTCTGGCTGGTAATTCTGGCTGCGCTGGCGTTTTACATCATCAGCATTTACAACAAGCTTGTATCCCTCAAGAACCGCTACGAAAATGCGTTTGCCCAGATCGAGGTGCAACTCAAGCGCCGCTACGACCTGATCCCCAATCTGGTGGAATCCGCAAAAGCCTACCTGAAGCACGAGCGGGAAACCCTGGAGGCGGTGATCAGTGCACGCAACTCGGCCCTGGCTGGCCTGAAAGCCGCCGCCAGCAACCCCGGCTCCGCCGCAGCCATGGCAAACCTCGGCAACGCCGAAGGCGTTCTGGCCAACGCTCTGGGCCGCCTGAACGTGGTCATGGAAGCCTACCCGGACCTGAAGGCCAACCAGACGGTTCAGCAGGTGATGGAGGAGCTGACCAGCACCGAAAACAAGGTTTCCTTTGCGCGCCAGGCTTTCAACGACGGGGTGACCGCCTACAACACATTCCGCCAGAGCTTCCCCCCGGTATTCTTTGCCGGCTTCTTCGGTCACCGCGAGAACGGCAAGCTGCTGGAGTTCGCCAATTCCGAAGTCTTCCAGGCTGCCCCCAAGGTCCAATTCTGACGCGCTGCCATGAACTTTTTTGAATACCAGGACAAAGCCCGCCGCAACTCCACGCTGCTGGTTGCACTGTTTGCAGCGGCAGTGCTCGGGCTGATCGCCATCACCACCCTGTTTATCGCTGTGCTCACCCATTACTCCCGCGGTCAGGACTCGCCGGCTTCCGTCGGCGCCATGCTGGGCACCCTGGGGTGGGACACCGTGGCCGGTATTGCGGTGACCATCGCCGCGATTATTGCCGTGGCGAGCTTTTTCCGCCTGCGTCAGCTGGCAGCGGGAGGGCGTGCAGTGGCGGAATCACTGGGCGGCAAGAAGATCAACATTTCCCCCTCGGGCCTCGCCGAACAGCGCGCGCTGAATGTGGTGGAAGAGATGGCGCTCGCCTCCGGGACCCCGGTGCCGGATGTCTACATCATTGAAGACGCAGCGATCAATGCCTTCGCCGCCGGCTACAAGCCCGCTGATGCGGTGGTCGGGCTCACCCGCGGCTGTATCGAACAACTCAGCCGGGACGAACTACAGGGCGTTGTAGCACACGAGTTCAGCCATATCTTCAATGGGGACATGCGCCTCAACATTCGTATTGTCGGGCTGTTGCACGGCATCCTGATCATCGGGCTGCTGGGCACCTGGTTGCTGCGCGGCAGCTACTGGAGCGGCGGGCGCGACAATCGGGGACGCGCAGTGGCCTTCGGCATCGGCGCCGGACTGGTAGTGATCGGGTACACCGGCACTTTTTTCGGCAACCTGATCAAGTCGGCAGTAAGTCGTCAGCGGGAGTACCTGGCGGATGCCTCCGCCGTGCAGTTCACCCGCAGCAATCAGGGGATCGCCGGCGCGCTGAAAAAAATTGGCAATTACACACCCGGCTCCAACCTGAGCGCCGCCAACGCCAGCGAATTCAGCCATATGTATTTCGCCAGCAGCCTGAAACATTCTCTGCTGGGCATGTTCGCCACACACCCACCGCTAGCTGCGCGCATCAGCCGACTGGACCCGAACTGGCGCGGCTGGAGTGCGCAAGGTTCGCAACCGACCGCAGCTTCGGATGCGACTGAGGCGGCACCCTCCGCCGCCGGCGAACAGGTATCGCAGCTGCACGGGGCAACACAAGCTAGCCCGGTTACCGCGCCTGCGGACACCGGCAACCCCTATCAGGCGCAGCTGGGCCAGGTACTGGAAACCGTCGACAACAATATCGCCGCCCCCTCCGCCGAGCATATGACCCTGGGGCGCGAGCTGCTGTCCCGGGTTCCGGCAGACCTCAAAACCGCAGCCCACGACCCGTTTGCGGCCCGCGCCCTGGTATACGGCCTGCTGATGGCACCGGAACAGCAAGCGCTGCAGAGGGAGATTCTGGCCCGCTCTGCACACCCGGCGGTGTTGCGGGAATACGGCAAGCTGGAACCGGCACTCAAGCTACTGCCAATGGATTGCCGACTCCCACTGCTCGACCTTTGCGTACCGGCGCTCAAGGCGCTAGCACCTCAGCAGTACCAGATATTCAAACGCAACGTGATCAAGCTGTTGCGCGCGGATGGCAAGATTGAGATCTGGGAATGGGCGCTGTACCGGGTGCTGATGCACGGCCTGGAGGGCGCACCAGATTTTCAGCGCAAAGCAGGCAATGGCAGCGCCAAGGGCATCGGCGATGCGCACAGATTCCTGCTGGCCACCATGGCCCATGCGGGGCACGACGCCTATCTGGATGCCCGGCGCGCTTACGACGCAGGTCAGACACACCTGGGGCTATCCCCCACCACCCTGCCCGCCCGCAGCGACATCACCCTGCAGAGACTGGACAAGGCACTGGCGATCGCCACAGACACCGCGCCGCTGAAGAAGCCGGCATTCCTCAAATCCCTGGCCGTGACCCTGGCTCACGACGGGGTTGTCGAAGGCACCGAGGTGGAATTGCTGCGGGCAATTGCCGACTGCCTGGATTGCCCCATGCCACCGATTGCCCTCACCGGTATCAGCGCAAAGACTGCAGCGGCCGCAGATACAACAGCGGCCTGAGGAGCCTCAGTTACAGTATTTCACGGTGGCAAAACGCAAGAAGCCGGCTTTACGCCGGCTTCTTCATTTCTGCGAAACGCTGGAATAGGGCCACCGCAGGTAAAGCCCGCACCGCACCTCCGCTAGGTGTAGTGATGCTGGTACACGGGGCCAACCCCCATGGTCCATATGATCACAGAGCAGATCATGATGGTGACCAACCCCACCAGGCCGATGGTGAGCACTGCACTCGCATACAAAAAGGCGCGTTCTTTGCTCATATTCATCAGGATCGGAATGCCTTCGTACAAGAGGTAAACCGAGTAGATCCCCGCGAGCCCCATCACGGTCACCACCAGCCACAGATGGGGGTAGAGCATTACGATCCCCGCCAGCAGCACCGGCGTGGTAATGAAAACCGCCAACGCAGTGCCCTCGTAATGCCGTGTGGGCTCATCGCCCTCGACCCCGTAGGCTTTAGCCATCCAGTTGATAAACTCACCTACCAGGTAAATTCCGACCAGTAGCGCGATATAGGTAATCACCGCGAGGCTACCACCGCTGGCGGGTGTGAGCTTGGAAACGTGCCCACCGAGTTCGAACCCCACTTGGGTAACGCCGATATACCCTGCAATACAGGGAATCAGTGCCAGAATCGGCACATGGCTAAAGAACACTTGCAAAAATGAGTGCTTGTCGGCGCGAATCGCCTGCCACTCTTTATCCGGGTTGGTAAAAATGCCGATGGTATGGCTTAGTAATTTCACGTGGGTCCCTCCTAAGCACCGCTTGCTTGCAGTATCGGAAGGCCACCGCCAATTCACCAATCAATAACAGGAATAAGGCGTCAATTTTTACGCCAGCATGCAGGATGCATGTACAGAACAGGAACAGACAAGGAAGTACGCGACCTTCAGGTCACCAGTACAGGGAGCAAATGAGCGGAAAACTGCCCGTCGCAAGCCCCGGCAGCAGCCGGGGCCTGAGGGCCACAAGAGGTTACTTGACCACCCGTAGCGAGGGCTTTTTGGAGGGCTTTTTGAGCGTGGTTGGAGGTGTCGGCTCCGGCGGTTCCGGCGTCTCTTCCGGCTCGAATACCATACCCTGCCCGTTTTCACGGGCATATATACCAACCACCGCCCCTACCGGCACCTGAATGTCGGTAGGCACACCGCCGAAGCGCGCGTTGAAGCGGATGGCATAGTTGTCCATGGTCAGTCCCATCACCGCGGTTTCAGAGACATTCAGGACAATCTGCCCGTCTTCATTCACGTGCTGCTGGGGGACCAGCACACCGTTCATATGGGTATCCACCAACAGGTACGGGGTGCACTTGTTGTCGGTAATCCACTCGTAAAACGCCCGCAACAGGTAGGGGCGATTCGGGGTCATCGGCGGTTTATTCAATCAGCACCTCAAGAGCGCATTTCGCGCTCAAATTCGGTCAGGCTCTGCTGGAATGCTTCCCGTGCGAACAGGCGATCCATGTAGTCCAGCAGCGGCTTGGCCTGCTTGGTCTTGGGCAGCGCGACTTCCAGCTGGTCCAGACGCCACAGCAGGGGTGCCATACAGCAGTCCACCAGCGAGAACTCCTCGTTAAAGAAGTACGGCAGGTCGGTAAACATCGGCGCAATACCCACCAGGCTGTCGCGGAGCTCTTTGCGAGCTGCCGCCACGTCTTTACCGCCAGCGAGGATCTTGTCGACCAGCGGGCACCAGTCGCGCTCGATACGGTGCATGATCTGGCGGCTCTGGGCGCGGGCTACGGGGTAGACCGGTAGCAGTGGCGGATGCGGGAAGCGCTCGTCCAGATACTCCATCATCACCTTGGTTTCGAACAATACCAGGTCACGATCCACCAGAGTGGGCAGAGAGTTGTACGGGTTGAGGTCTGCAAGCTCCGACGGTTTGTCGTCTGGATCTACATCAATGATATCAACGGAAACACCTTTCTCCGCCAGGACGATACGCACCCGGTGGCTAAAGTGACAACGACCATCGGAAAAGAAGGTCATGGAGGAGCGCTTGTTGGTGGGCACACCCATTGTGGAACTACCTCAATCTACTGGCCGGTGTTAAACCGGCCCTTTTCAAAACGGAAACCGGGCGGCTGGGCTGAACCGGAAAACCGGCGGCCCACCACCCGGAAAAACTGCTGGCTATCGCTTAGTGGTGAATATCTTTCCAGTATTCGCGATTCAGCAGCCAGGCAAAGATAAAGAACACCAGGATGAACGCCAGCACATAGAACCCGATGCGCTTGCGGGACTCCGCCATGGGTTCGGCAACATACTCCATGAAGTTCACCAGGTCGTACACTGCCTGATCGTACTCCACATCGTCCATGGAGCCCTTCACCTTGTTGACCTTCAGGCTGCCGCAGTTGGCATCCATGATGGGGTTACCCAGCTCATCGCGCACCACCTTGCCGTGGTCGCGCTTCGGGCCGGGTGCACATTCGGGCAGCCCCTGGAGCTCCATCAGAACGTGCGGCATACCGACATTGGGGAACACCTTGTTGTTCACACCGGTAGGACGGCTGTCGTCCTTGTAGAAGCTTCGCAGGTAAGTGTAAAGCCATTCCGGAGAGCGTGCGCGTGCAACCAGGGTCAGGTCCGGGGGAGCGGCACCAAACCATACCTTGGAGTCATCCGGGCGCATGGAGATTTCCATCAGGTCGCCGATCTTGTCGTCGCCCAGCACCAGGTTCTGCAGCATCAGCTCATTCGGGATATCCAGATCGGTAGCGACGCGCTCCCAGCGGGAAAAGTTCGCGCTGTGACAACCCATGCAGTAGTTGACGAAATACTTGGCGCCGCGCTGCAGGGAGGGCTTGTCGTTGAGATCAATATTGATGTGATCCAGCTCAACAGAACTCTCCGCGCCTACCGCCTTGATCGGTACAAACGCCAGCAAAGCGACAGTGATAAAGCCACCCACCAGCAGAATGAAGGACTTGCTGCCAGACGGGCTGGTAACACGCGCCGGCTCAGGGTGCACTGCATCGCGGCTGGTCAGCCACGGCAGTACCGCGAAGAAAGCCGCAAACAACAGTGATACCGCGCAAACAAACAGGCTCGCTTTCCAGTTGACCAAGGCCATCCACAGGAACATGAAGGCAAAGGCCCCGCTAACGATCCAGGACGCCAGCCCCTTGCGGGTGATCGGATTGGTCCAGATCGGCATGGTCACAAAGAACGCGAAGTAGAACAGGGTCGCCACCTGCGCCAGGAAGTTACGTCCGGGGGTCGGGGACTTCACACCCAGATAGCCCAGGATGATGAACACCGCGGCAAACACCAGCAACAGAACCTTCGGCAGAATGCCCTTGTAGCGGATAGACCTTACCGGGCTCTTGTCGAGCCAGGGCAGCACAAACAGGACTGCGATGGCCGCGCCCATGGCTACCAGACCGAGGAACTTGGCGGTCAGCGGACCGATGTCCATGGTCACCGCACGCAGCACAGCGTAGAACGGTGTGAAGTACCATACCGGGGCAATGTGTTCCGGCGTCTTCAGCGGGTTCGCCTCTTCGAAGTTGGCGTATTCGAGGAAGAAACCACCCATCTCCGGGAAGAAGAACACCACCACACAGAATGCGAACAGGAATACCGCGATACCAACCAGGTCGTGCACGGTGTAGTACGGATGGAAGGCAACGCCGTCCAGCGGTACGCCGTTTTCATCCTTGTTCTTTTTGATCTCGATGCCGTCCGGGTTGTTGGAACCCACTTCGTGCAGCGCCAGGATGTGCAGCACAACCAGCAGCACCAGCACCAGCGGCAGTGCAATCACGTGCAAAGAGAAGAAGCGTGTCAGGGTAATACCGGAGATCAGGTAGTCACCGCGAATCCACTGCACCAGGTCTTCACCGATACCGGGAATAGCGCCGAACAGGGATACGATCACCTGTGCACCCCAGTAGGACATCTGGCCCCACGGCAGCACGTAGCCCATGAAGGCTTCCGCCATCAGGACCAGGTAAATACACATGCCGAAGATCCACACCAGCTCGCGCGGCGGCTTGTAAGAGCCGTACATCAGGCCGCGGAACATATGCAGGTACACCACCACAAAAAACGCCGAGGCGCCGGTGGAGTGCAGGTAGCGGATAATCCACCCCATCTCGACATCGCGCATGATGTACTCGACGGACGCAAAAGCCCCTTCAGCGGAAGGGTTGTAGCTCATGACCAACCAGATACCGGTCAGCAGCTGGTTCACCAGTACCAGCATCGACAGTACGCCGAAGAAGTACCAGAGGTTGAAGTTCTTGGGCGCGTAATACTTGCCCATGTGGGTATCCCACGCGCGGTAGATCGGCAGGCGCTGATCGACCCAATCACCCAATGCGGTTAACCAGTTCATGCGGCGCCCTCCTGATCCACACCAATTACGATGACGTCGTCACTTTCATAGGAGTACGGCGGTACATCCAGGTTGGTCGGGGCAGGAACGCCCTTGTACACACGGCCGGCCAAATCGTATTTGGAACCGTGGCACGGGCAGAAGAAGCCACCCATCCACTCGCTGCCGCCCAGGTCTGCAGCACCCACTTCAGGGCGGTACATCGGCGCACAACCCAGATGGGTACAGAGGCCTACCAGAACCAGGGTCTGGGCCTTGATCGCGCGATTTTCAGGATCGACGTAAGCAGGCTGGTTGGATTCAGCTGACTGGGGATCGCGCAGCAGCGGATCCACTTTGACGAGGTTGTCCAGGGACTCCTGGGTCCGGCGCACCACGTACACCGGCTTGCCGCGCCACTCGACGGTGACCATCTGGCCCGGCTCCAGTTTGCTGATATTGTATTTGACTGGCGCGCCGGCAGCTTTTGCCTTGGCGCTCGGATTCCAGGAGGCGACAAAAGGTACAGCGACTCCGACCGCGCCTGCACCACCTACAACCGAGGTGGCAGCGGTCAGAAATCTGCGACGCCCCACATTTACACCGTCATCACTCATGACGTAGTTCTCCCATCACAGCGCCCCGCATAACCTGCATCAACGCAAGCCCGAGGCTGACTGGCCCAAACCCAAAAATTCCGGAAACCTTCTGCGATAAATCTGTCTGGCCAGCATGTGCGGTGACTCAGGGTAACCCGCAAATGGCAGCGACGGTGCAGCCCCAACGGTTCAATACCAGAGAGAACAGAGCACCCGCACAGCGGTAATCGAATCACCACTGCAAATCAGAGACTTAAATCAGAAACTCCCCTACAACTGGCCCGCTCGCTTGACCATAGAACAAAGTAGCCAAACCCCAAGTGCAAGCGGATAGAAATTCGCGCAATGTTAAAGAAAATGCCAAACCTATACAAGGCGAAACCGGAAGGGAACATCGGTAACCTCGCGGCGAACTGGCGGCATTTTAAACAAATGAGACCTGCAACATACCGCGCGGAAAGCGCTGCAGGCAAAAAAAAGCCCGGCATTTGCCGGGCCCAAAATAAAGTAATTCTCGCTTAACGCTTGGAGAATTGCGGCTTCTTACGCGCTTTGCGCAGACCGACTTTCTTACGTTCAACGGCACGCGCATCGCGAGTCACGTAACCGGCTGCACGCAGCGGCTGACGCAGAGACTCGTCGTATTGCATCAGAGCGCGGGTCAGGCCGTGACGGATAGCACCCGCCTGACCGAAGGAACCGCCGCCCTTCACAGTGACATTGATGTCAAATTTTTCGACCATGTCGACCATTTCCAGCGGCTGACGCACGATCATGCGTGCCACTTCGCGGCCGAAGTATTCGTCCAGGGTACGACCGTTTACGCTGATTTTACCTTCACCCTGCTGAATGAATACACGAGCAGTGGAGGTCTTGCGACGGCCGGTACCGTAATATTGAGTAGTTGCCATGAGAATGCTTTCCGTTTAGATCGACAGTTCAATCGGCTGCTGCGCCGCATGAGGATGTTCGCTACCCTTGTACACCTTCAGTTTCTTGAACATGGCGCGACCCAGAGGGCCTTTCGGGAGCATGCCTTTAACCGCACTTTGGATAGTGCGCTCAGGCGCCTTGTCGATCAGCTTCTCAAAGCTGATGGATTTAAGACCACCAGGGTAGCCGGAGTGGCTGTGGTAGATCTTGTCTTTGGCCTTGTTGCCGGTCACGCGGACCTTCTCGGCATTGATCACAACGATGTAATCGCCGGTGTCCACGTGGGGCGTGTATTCAGGCTTGTGCTTGCCGCGCAGGCGGTGAGCAATCTCGGCGGAAATACGGCCGAGAGTCTTATCCGCAGCGTCAACAATATACCAGTCGCGAGTTACCGCTTCCGGCTTGGCACTGTAAGTCTTCATGTTATAAAACACCTGTATATGGCCCCGGGAATGGAGCCGTCCCACGAAAAGAGCGCGAATACTACATAAGCGCTCTGGGCATTTCAAGCCCAAATTTGACCATTATGTGACCAGCGGGAACCGTCCACACCTGCACGCATTCCTCCCTATTCCGGGCGGTGGGGCCGCGCCAGATACTCCCGCGACTGCATTTCCTGCAGGCGACTGATCGTCCGGTCAAACTCGAAGCGCAACTGGCGGCCGCCGTACAGGGATTCGATCGGCTCCGCCGCGGAAACCACCAGCTTGACGCAGCGGTCATAGAATTCATCGATCAGATTGATAAAGCGGCGCGCCTGGCTCTCCATGCGCCCATCCATATGCGGCACATTGGCCAGCAATACCGTGTGAAATTCCCGCGCCAGCTCGATGTAATCATTTTGCGAACGCGGACCGTCGCACAACTCGGCGAACTCGAACCAGGCGACGTCATCGGCAACCCGATTGGCAACTATCGGTCGCCCTTCGATATCCAGCGAAACCCGCTCCCGCACCTCACAGCCCTCCACCATCAGGCTGGCAAAGGATCGCTCCAGGCTCTCATTGGCCTCCTTGTCCAGCGGGGCATGGTAGAGCTCCGCCATTTCCAGCGCCCGCAAGCGGTAATCAACCCCGTTGTCCACATTGACTACCTTGGTGTGCTCCAGCAGCAGATCGATGGCGGGAAGGAATCGGGCCCGCTGCAACCCATCCTTATATAGTCCTTCGGGAATAATATTGGAGGTCGCCACCAGGGTAACCCCGCGATCGAACAGCGCCTGCAGCAGATTGGCGAGAATCATTGCATCGGTAATATCAGACACAAAAAACTCATCAAAGCACAGCACCCGCGCTCGCTCGGCGATCCGATCCGCAACCTTATCCAGCGGATTCTTCTCTCCCGCCAGGGATTTCAGCTGGCGGTGCACATCGCGCATAAACCGGTGGAAGTGGGTGCGCTGCTTGCGCGCAAACGGCAACGCCTCAAAAAAGGCGTCCATCAGGTAAGTTTTGCCGCGCCCTACCCCGCCCCAGAAATACAGCCCCTTCTCCGGGCGACTGTCGCGCTTCCACAAACGGCGCAGTCGACCGACCACACCGCCACTTTCCCCCTGAAGCGCGAGCAGGCGTTCGTACAGATCCTGCAACTCTTCTACCGCCGCGCGCTGGGCCGGATCCTCGACAAAATCCGGCCGCTGCAGGTCGCGCTGGTAGCGCTCCATGGGTGTCAGGTGCGCAGGCGCATACGGGTGCTGTTCCGTGACCATTTATTCATTCAAACCGTTCGTAGAAACTGGCAACATTGCCGGAAAGGATGCGGGGGGCACACAACCCCAAAGCCGCTGGAAAGGCCGGATACCGGCACAATGGCGCGCACTTTACCAAATCCGTCACGCGTTGACACAAACCCGGACGGGGCGCGCGCGGGGTAATTGCGTATAATAGGGTCACCGTCATGGATGGCCGGTGCCACTATTTATCTTGAGGAGGAAGTAACGTGCACTCAACTTCGGTTTTAATTCTGGTCGGCGTATTCGGCCTCGCACTCGGAGCCCTGCTGGCCTTTCTGGCTACCCGCAGCCGCCAGAACATCGACCGCACCCAGGAATTGGAACTGCGCCTGAAAGAAGCGAACACCAAGCTGGAGGACTTCCAGCTGGAGGTAAATGAACACTTTGACCAGACAGCCCAACTGGTTCACAACCTGACCCAGAGCTACAAAGATGTTCACGAATATCTCGCCAACAGTGCCATGCGCCTTTCCAGTCAGGATATCGGTCGCCAGATGCTGGAGGCCGGCAGCGGCCAGCTGAGCGACAACGACGAAAACCTCAGCGTACTGCCACCTCGCGACTGGGCTCCGAAGGAGCCGGGGGCCAAAGGCACTCTGTCAGAAGACTACGGGCTGGAAAAAGAGGCCCAGGCGCCATCGCCCGCGGTTACCCCGCCACCCACAGAGGACGCGGTCAACCGCTGAGCCACAAGCTCAGGCTGTCTGCCACAGGCCGGCAGCCGAAACTGCAGACACAAAAAAGGCGGGGTCTACCCCGCCTTTTTTGTGTCTGCTTCCAGAGAATTACAGGCTCTGGTAGTAGTCCATCAGGATCTGTGCCACTTCCGGGCGGGAGAACTCCGGGGGCGGCGCGATACCGTTACCCAGCATCTCACGCACCTTGGTGCCGGACAGCAGGATAAAGTCCTCTTTGGTGTGATCCGGCACATCGCGCATCATCACAACCCGATTCAGCTTCTTCGAGTAGGCAGTATGGTCCGCACGGAAGATCTCGATCTCCAGCGCGCCCTCTGGCACTTTCTCATCGAAAATGGTCTGGGCATCGAACGCACCGTAGTAGTCGCCCACACCGGCGTGGTCGCGACCAACAATCAGGTGGCTGCAGCCGCAGTTCTGACGGAACACCGCGTGCAGCACCGCTTCGCGCGGGCCAGCGTACAGCATGTCAAAACCGTAACCGGTCACCATCACCGTATTCTTGGGGAAGTAGTCTTCCACCATTTTGCGGATCGCAGCGTCACGTACGTGCGCGGGGATATCGCCCGGCTTCAGCTGACCCAGCAGCATGTGGATCAGCACACCATCCGCTTCTACAGCTTCCAGCGCCATTTTGCACAGCTCTTCATGAGCGCGATGCATCGGGTTGCGGGTCTGGAAGGCAACAACCTTGCTCCAGCCGTGCTCAACGAATTCATTGCGGATTTCTACCGCGGTACGGAAGGTATCCGGGAAATCCGCCTGGAAGTAGCTGAAGTTCAGCACCTCGATCGGGCCGGAAATCAGCTGACGACCGGCGCCCTTGAAGGTGGCCACGCCCGGGTGGGCATCGTCCAGGGTGCCGAACACGTGCTCGGCAATGGTGTTTACCTGCTCGTCGCTGACGGTTTCAATGGCTTCCACATCCATCACCGCCAGCACCGGATTGCCCTCTACATTGGGGTCGCGCAGTGCGATACGCTTGGCGCCAGCGATAGCGGAAGTGTCTTCCACCATATTGACCACCGGCACCGGCCAGAAGAGGCCGTCTACCGTGCGCAGGGTCTCTGCAACACTCAGGGTATCGGCCAGGTTCATGTAACCGTGCAGCGGGTTGAAGTAACCAGCCCCCAGCATCACGGCATTGGCCGCGGCGGCGGAGCTGACCACGATCGACGGCAGGGATTCCGCCTCATGCATCAGCTGATGATGGCGCTCACTGTCGTAAACAAAGCGGGGCTGCAGCTCGACACTGCCGTGTGGGCGAACCAGGGACATTCGGAACTCCTGAGATTGGTTACAGATTATTGGATCAAATTTTTGAGCGCCACATTATACGAATTCCAACGCTGACACCAAGCACCAATGGGGCTGTAGCTTAGAACGCTTGGTGAGGACACCAGAACTCAAAGACGTATAATGGCCCCAAATCAAGGAGTCCCTGTGTCATTACAACGTTTCTTGCAAGACTGGGCCATACCAGCCCTTATCGGTCTCGCGGTGGCCGCAGCGCTACTGCTGCTGTTCCCCCACCTGCGGGGCCAGACCGAGAAAGTGCCCGCGGTGGGAAGCTTCCAGGGCCCGGTATCCTATGCCAGCGCGGTCAATCTGGCCGGCCCGGCGGTAGTCAACATTTTCACCCGCAAGGTTGTGTCCCAACGCAGGCACCCACTTTATAACCACCCCCTGTACCGACGCCTGCTGGATAACATGAACCTGCCGCAACAGGAGCGGATGCAGTCCAATCTGGGCTCCGGGGTGATCGTCAATGCGGACGGTTACATTCTGACCAACTATCACGTTGTCTCCGGGGCAGAAGAAATTGCAGTGGTACTTGCGGACGGGCGCGAAGCACAGGCAAAGCTGGTGGGCTCGGATGCGGATTTTGACCTGGCGGTGCTCAGAGTCGAACTGGACAGCCTTACCGCCATTGAAGTGGGCGACCCGGACAAAGCCCAGGTGGGAGACGTGGTGCTCGCTATTGGCAACCCCTTCGGTGTGGGCCAGACGGTCACACAGGGGATTATCAGTGCGACCGGGCGCGACCTCGCGAGTACCGGCAACGGCAGCTACCTGCAGAATTTCCTGCAGACCGACGCCGCGGTTAACCCGGGCAACTCCGGCGGCGCACTGGTAGACGCCTACGGAAAGTTGCTGGGTATCAACACCTCGATCCTCAACCAGAGCGGCTCCACCGGCGGTATCAGCTTCGCGATCCCAGCCAATATTGCTCTCAAGATCATGCAGGACATCATCGAATTCGGCCGCGTGGTTCCCGGCTGGCTCGGTATCGAGGCCCAGACCCTCTCCCCACAACTGGCGCGTTCATTCAACCTGGCCTCCACCAACGGTGTCATCATCACCGCCACTTACAATCAGGGACCGGCCGCCCTGGCGGGCCTCAAACCGGGCGATGTGATCACCCATATCAATGGGGATCCGATCAATGACGGCAAGCACGGTGTCGCCGCCATGGCTACCCTGAGGCCCGGGGAAGTGGTCAACATCACCTATATCCGCGACCGCGAGGTGCGCACCACCCAGGCCACGGTTTCGGAGAAACCGCAGCCCCAAGCCAGGGACTAACCCCGGAAGTTAATGCCCACCCGGGAAACGAAAACAAGTATCTATAAATACACGGAAGGGTTTGATCATGCTGAAAACACTGTGGTTTCCACTGCTGCTCGCACTACTCACCGGTACCGCCAGCGCCGAGACCGACGACCACGCCGAACTGAAGGCCCTGCTCGACCAGTTCCTGTCCGGTGCCGCGAGCGATATCCGGGTTCACCAGCGCTTCTGGGCGGAAGACCTGATCTACACCAGCTCCAGCGGGCAGCGGTTCGGCAAGCAGAAGATTATCGAAGGCATGCGCTCCGCAAAGAGCGAGGTAAAAGAGGGGGAGAAGGCCGAATCCAACGGTGTTCGGTATCGCGCTGAAGATACCGATATTCGACTGTTTGATGAGACTGCCATAGTGGCGTTTCGGCTGATCGCAGAAGCGGCACCAGCAGCCAACAGTGGCACCCCAAGCGCTCCGGAAAGCGAATATTTCAATACCGGCACATTTATCAAGCGCGACGGCCAGTGGCGCGCGGTAGCCTGGCAGGCGACCAAAATTCCCGCCTCACCCGCCCCCTGAATCGCGGGCAGGGCGACAAACAAAAAAGCCGCGGTCGGGACCGCGGCTTTAGCACTTTACCTGTCTACGTCGGGCTGACAGCCAGAAGCGACAATCAACCCTCTTCCGCCACCCGATATTCCGCAGATCTAGCGTGAGCCTCAAGCCCCTCTCCCCGCGCCAATACTGAAGCAACGCGCCCAAGCGTGTCCGCACCCTGTGGCGAACAGTAGATGACCGAGCTGCGCTTCTGGAAATCGTACACCCCGAGTGGCGAAGAAAAACGCGCGGTGCCACTGGTGGGCAACACGTGGTTGGGCCCCGCGCAGTAATCCCCAAGCGCCTCCGCGGTATACCGCCCCAGGAAGATGGCACCCGCGTTGCGGATACTTGGCAAATACTGCTCCGGTTGATCTACGGATACCTCAAGATGCTCCGGCGCAACACGATTGGCCACTTCAACGGCATGCTCGAGATCCCGCACCAGGATCAGCGCGCCGCGATCAGCCAGGGAGCGACCCGCGATCGCCTCCCGGGAAAGCGTCGGCAGCAGTTTTTGCAGTGAAGCTTCCACCGCATCCAGGAAGGATGCATCCGGGCACAACAGGATGGACTGCGCCTGCTCATCGTGCTCCGCCTGCGACAACAGGTCCATGGCAATCCAGTCAGGATCGGTTTTGCCGTCGCAGATCACCAGAATCTCGGATGGACCGGCAATCATATCGATGGCTACCTGACCAAACACTGCGCGCTTGGCCGAGGCGACAAATATATTCCCCGGACCAACAATCTTGTCCACTTGCGCAACGGTTTCTGTACCGTAGGCCAACGCGGCAACTGCCTGCGCCCCACCAATGGTAAACACCCGATCCACCCCGGCGATGGCGGCAGCGGCGAGCACCAGATCATTCAGCTGATCATCCGGTGCGGGCACCACCATCTGGATTTCATCCACACCCGCCACTTTTGCTGGAATGGCATTCATCAGTACAGAGGATGGGTAGCTGGCCTTGCCTCCGGGCACGTAGATACCCACGCGCTCCATGGGGGTAATCTGCTGACCGAGGACCGTACCGTCGGCTTCCTGGTACTGCCAGGACGACTGCAACTGGTGCTCGTGATAATCCCGCACCCGCTTGGCTGCCAGTTCCAGCGACGCGCGGCTGTCGGCGGTAATACGCTCCAGCGCGGCGTGCAGCTGGGCTTTATCCAGGCAGTAATCGGCCGCGGATTGCAGGCTGCGCCGATCAAAGCGGTTGGTGTATTCGATAACGGCCGCATCACCGCGCACCTTTACCTGCTTCAGGATATCGGCAACCGCAGTCTCTACCTGCTGGTCCGCCACTGACTCCCAATCGAGGAGACGGTCCAACTCTGCGGAAAAGCCCGGGTTTCCGGCATCCAGCCGGCGGATGGAAAATTCATTCATAGTCGTTCGATCGAAGATGCGTTTGCGGAATGGGCTCAGTCGGCTTTCTGCGCGTTTACCGCCTGCGCCAGCTGCTCGATCAGCGCACTGATCGCACTGTATTTCATTTTCATGGAGGCCTTGTTAACAATCAGGCGGCTGCTGATATCGGCAATATGGTCCCGCGCCTCAAGGCCGTTTGCCTTGAGGGTATTTCCGGTATCCACGATATCCACGATTTCATCCGCAAGATCCATCAGCGGTGCCAGCTCCATCGCGCCGTACAGCTTGATGATATCCGCCTGACGCCCCTGGGCCGCGTAATACTGTTTGGCAGATTGCACAAACTTGGTTGCCACCTTGATACGGCCACTGGGCAGCGCGGCCCCCTTGATACCGGCGGTCATCAGGCGACAGCGCGCAATATTCAGATCAAGCGGCTCATAGATATTGCTGTCGTCATGCTCCAGCAGATTGTCCTTGCCGGCCACACCCATATCCGCGGCACCGTGCTGAACATAAGTCGGCACATCCGAGCCACGCAAAATCAGCAGGCGCACATTTTCCTGGTTGGTAGGGAAAATCAACTTGCGGCTTTTGGCAATGTCTTCCAATGGCTCGAGGCCAGCGGCAGCCAACAGCGGCAGCGTTTCTTTGAGAATACGCCCCTTGGTCAGGGCAATGGTGATCTGCATAACGATTATGATTATCTGATGCGCCCGGCAAGTGCCGGGCCGGAAGAAAGAGGCTAGCCCCCAATGCTCGCGGGAGCTTATCGGCTCAGAGACAGCTGCGCCAATAAAAATCTAGAATAAACCTAGACGGGAAACATATAGCCCCCGCAAAACTGACTATCAGCCAGGGACGCGACGGATATTGGCACCCAGCTGCTGCAGCTTCTCTTCGATACACTCGTAGCCACGGTCAATATGATAAATACGATCCACGATGGTTGTCCCCTCGGCGACCATACCGGCGATAACCAGACTGGCAGAAGCGCGCAGGTCCGAGGCCATTACCGGAGCCCCCGTCAGTTTTTCAACGCCGGTAACAATCGCGGTATTACCCTCGAGGATAATATTTGCACCCATGCGATTGAGTTCGTGCACCTGGATCAGGCGGTTCTCGAAGATGGTTTCCACCACCGTGCCCTTGCCTTCAGCCACCGCATTCATGGCGGTAAACTGGGATTGCATATCGGTCGGAAAAGCCGGGTATGGTGCGGTGCGGAAACTGACCGCCTTGGGTCGATTGCCCTTCATATCGAGCTCGATCCAGTTATCACCGATACTGATATGGGCCCCGGCCTCTTCAAACTTCACCAGCACCGCGTCGAGGATATCCGCACGGGTATGAGTCAGACGCACCTTGCCGCGCGCTGCTGCGGCAGCGGCCAGGAAGGTACCGGTTTCGATCCGGTCGGGCATGACGGTGTAGGAACAGGGAGCCAGGCGCGGTACCCCGTGCACACGAATGGTATCAGTGCCAGCGCCCTCGATCTGCGCACCCATGGCCATCAGGAATTCCGCCAGGTCGACGATTTCAGGTTCACGTGCGGCGTTGTGCAACACCGAGGTACCCTCGGCCAGAGCCGCCGCCATCAGCAGGTTTTCGGTACCGCCGACCGTGACCTTTTCCATCACAATATTGGCGCCCTTCAGGCGGCCATTGCTGCGGGCACGGATAAATCCTTCATCAATGGTGATTTCCGCCCCCATGGCCTCGAGGCCCTTGAGGTGGATATCGACCGGACGGCTACCAATGGCACAGCCACCGGGAAAAGAGACATTTGCCACCCCGTGACGGGCCAGCAGTGGCCCAAGCACCAGGATTGAGGCGCGCATGGTCTTCACCAGCTCGTAGGGCGCCGTCAGGTCATTGACCGAGCGTGGATCGATTTCCACCCCCAGCTTTTCGTCAATCGTGACTTCAGTTCCCATGCACCGCAACAGGGTGATCATGGTGGTGATATCGTTGAGGTGTGGGAGATTGTGAATCTGCACCGGCCCATCAGCCAACAGCGTTGCTGCCAAAATCGGCAACGCAGAATTCTTGGCCCCGGAAATTTTTAGCGTTCCGGAAATGGGGCTGCCCCCTTCGATAATCAGCTTGTCCATTCGATCTGGTTTCCCATTGCGGAGCAAAAAACTGGACACAAACCAGGTTTGTGTCCGGACTACATTTATTCGCCGGCTTCTTCGGGCGTAAGGGTTTTCATCTGCACGGCGTGCAGGGTGCCATCGGCGATCTTTTCGGACAGTGCTCCGTACACCAGCTGCTGCTTCTTGAGCCGGCTCAGGCCATTGAACGCTTCGCTGATAACCGTCAGTTGGAGGTGGCTGCCCTCGAAAGACGCTTCAACCTGGCTTCCGGGGATTTGCCCTTCAATCAGGGCTTTGATCTGATCTGGTTGCATAGATGGGGCTTACAGTCGTGTTAAAAGCGCGCAAGTGTACTGGAATAAGTAACCCGGCGCAGCCGCCATTCTCGCGACTGTGCCGGGCCCTTACGTATTCTCACGCATTCGGGCACATCAACCCACTTTGTCCGCTGCAGACCAGCTGGCAATGACTCTGTCGATATCGCCGCCGTTCGTCTGCATGGCCTGAGAGAACTGGCCGCGGAAGGTTTTACCCAGGTTGACGCCGTTCAGAATCACGTTAATCAGCTTCCACTGACCACTGCGATTGCGAACGAGGGTATAAGAGACCTTGGTAACACCCTCTTTACTGCGCACTTCCTGCAGTACATTGACCCGATTACCGCTCGGGGCGGACCCCGGATTCAGCACTTTCACGTCCATATTGCCGAAAGTGGCAACACCCCGGGCAAATGTCGCCACCAGATCGCGACGGAAAGCACTGGCAAATTTGGCGCGCTGGGCTGGGGTCGCCTGCTTGGCGTACTTACCCATCACACCGCGGGCGATAAAGTCGAAATCCACTACCGGTGCCAGTACCCGATCGACAGCCGAGTAGTACCCTTGCGGGTTGGAGTTAACGCTTTTCCCCTCGCTGCGGATCACGCCCAGCAGCTCGTTGGAGACCCCTTCGATCACGGTGTAGGGGTTCTGCGACGCTGAGGCAAATGGTGCCACGCAACACAGCAAGAAAACGGATAACAATGCCCGAACGCGGGCGGTAATCCGCTGATCAGATTTACGGGCTTGGATGGTCATGGCGGGCGTTCTCACAGAATATCTCCCATTGGCAATTCGTCCCTTGGATACTCGCCACAAGAAAAAGTGTCGTGGCGACGCCGAAATTTTTCGCTGGTGGGCTGGAGTGACCGATTTCCCGTTCGGTCTTTCTCGGTAGCTGACAATAGCGGCGGCAAACTATACCATGGCGGCGCTTCGGACAAGCGGCACTGGGTCACTATCGCCATGCTGAGCGGTCGCACTCCCCCGCCCGCAATCCGCCGGCTCGATGGTTGCAGCCGGGATGAATCGGCAAACCAGGCGGTCAGGCCAAAACAGGATCCCATCAGCGCTTACCGAGTCTAGCTGCGCAACGATATTTGCGGCGCGACCGACATTAAAAGGTTAGCACGTCAGCCCACGGGGCAGCGGAGAAGAACCGCCACAAGCCAGCGCCCTGAAACGACAACGCTTCTCTAAACTGAACTGCAGCGAGGCCAACTCTCACGGGCCCCGCCCCAGCGAACCCAGGCGAGATTTACTATGGGAACAGATCTGATCATTGAGGCCGGACGCCGCACCATCTCCATGGAGACCGAGGCAGTGGCTGCCCTGGAAGCCCGTATCGGCGACGATTTCAAACGGGCATGTGAACTGATCCTGTCCTGCAAGGGCCGCGTGATCGTATCCGGCATGGGCAAGTCCGGCCATATAGGCCGCAAGATTGCCGCCACCCTCGCCAGCACCGGCACCCCCAGCTTCTTTGTCCATCCGGGCGAGGCGAGCCATGGCGACCTGGGCATGATCACCCGCCAGGACCTGGTCATCGCGATTTCCAACTCTGGTTCCTCCGCAGAAGTGCTTACCCTGCTGCCCCTGCTCAAACGCCTCGGCATCCCCATGATCAGCATGACCGGCAAGCCGGACTCACCGCTGGCGCAATCCGCCGATGTGAACCTCGACATCGCCGTCGACACCGAAGCCTGCCCGCTCAACCTGGCCCCCACCTCTTCGACCACGGTCACCCTGGTGATGGGCGATGCACTCGCGGTGGCACTGCTGGAAGCGCGCGGCTTTACCGCCGAGGACTTCGCGTTTTCCCACCCGGGAGGCGCACTGGGTCGCCAGTTGCTGCTGAAAGTGGAAGATGTCATGCACGCCGGCGACGAATTACCCCAGGTAGCGCCGGAAACGCCACTTTCCACAGCGCTGCTGGAGATGACCAGCAAAGGCTTTGGCATGACAACCGTGGTCGACAGCGATGGCCGGCTGCTGGGGGTATTCACCGACGGTGACCTGCGCCGGGTGATCGACCAGAAGCAGGAGCTGGATAGCGCCACCATGGACCAGGTGATGAGCCGCCGCCCCAAAACGGTCAGTGCCCACACCCTCGCTGCAGAGGCGCTGCGTATCATGGAGGACAACAAGATCACGGCACTGGTCGTTGAGGATCCTGAACACCACCCCATCGGACTCCTGCATATGCACGACATCTTGCGCGCCGGAGTCATCTGACCCGGCTCTCGCAAGCCTCGCACCCGGGCGTACAGATACCTGCACAAAACGATAGCTATATAGATAGAAGGGACACCCCGTGAACCAGCAGCAACCGCACACAGAACAGGACATCCGCGACAAACTGAGCCGGGTGCGCCACTTGATCCTCGACGTGGACGGCGTGCTTACCGACGGCCGACTGTATTTCGACAACCATGGAAACGAACTGAAAACCTTCCACACCCTGGATGGCCACGGCATCAAGATGCTGCAGCAATCCGGTGTCGCCGTGGCCATCATTACCGGCCGACGCAGCTCCCTGGTGGAAAAGCGCGCGCACGACCTGGGTATTACCCGTCTGATCCAGGGCCGGGAAGACAAGTACACGGCGTTTCTGGAGCTGTTCGCGAACGAGCCCTACGATATGCAGCACATCGCCTACATGGGGGACGACTATCCAGACCTGCAAGTGATGACACGGGTGGGCTGCCCGATCGCGGTCCCCAATGCGGCACCACCGGTACTCGAACGCGCGCTGTTTGTCACCGAGCGGAGCGGGGGTATGGGTGCGGTACGCGAAGTGTGCGACCGGATCATGCATGCTCAGGACACCTTCAACGCGGCACTGGCACCCTACCTCGCCGACGGCGACAGGTAGTCCGTAGCGCCATCGCCTGAACCAACAGGCCACAGCGAAGACTAAATGAGCGGCCAACTGAAATTGGCTGTCCACTCAAGGAAACGAAAAACGAATGCGCACCTGGCTACCCCTGGTCATTGTTGTCACCCTCATCTCCCTCGGGCTGTGGTTTACCGAAAGCCCGCCCGAGCAGTTGATGGGCAAGCGCCCCACCCAACAGGAACACAACAAGGCCGCGGACCTCATCATCAGGAACGCCCGCACGCGCCATTTCAGCGCCGGGGGCACACTCGCCTACGAAGTGGACGCCGAGCGCGTAACCTTTTTCCAGTTCGCGCGCCGCGACCGCGCTGACCTCACCGAGCCACGCATGATGTTCTATCAGGGCGAAGATTCCCGCTGGCGCACGGAATCCCGCTCCGGCGTGGCCTACAACAACGGCCAGCGCGTGGTGCTGCGCGGCGATGTCTCGATCCGGGAATTACCGGAACCGGGTATTACCCTGCGCACCCCCAGCATTACGATCAAGCCGCGCGAAGAATTCGCCGAGACGAATAAACGCGTTACCATTACCGACGGGCCGAACCGCACCACAGGCAAAGGCCTGCGCGCCGACCTGAAAAAAGACAAAGTAGAAATCCTGTCTGAAGTGGAAAGCAGCTATGAAGCCAAATAACTCGACCCACCCTGCGGCGCGCAGTATCGCCCGCGCAGCCTGTGCGACACTGATCGCCACACTGCTATTTGCTGCCAACAGTCAGGCCCTGCCCAATGACCGGGAACAACCGGTCAAGGTTTCCGCGGACAAACTGGAAGCCAATCGCAGCAAGAATCTGTCGGTGTACAGCGGCAACGTGGTGATCAGCCAGGGCTCCCTGCAGATCCGCGCCGACCGCGTAGAGGTGCACGGCAATACCAAAGGTGAAATCAACAAGGTGGTTGCCACCGGCAAGCCTGCACACTTCCAGCAGCAGGTTGAGGAAAGCACCACCCCGGTCAAGGCGCGCGCCAAACGCATCGAATTTCTGGTCAGCAGCGACGCCCTGCAACTCACCGGAGAAGCGTTTGTCGACCGCGATGGCAACACCCTGTCTGCCGAGCGCATCGACTACGACCTCAATAGCGAGCAAATGCAAGCCCAGGGACAGTCAGAACAGAAGCGGGTAGAAATGATCTGGAAACCGGAATCCAAACCGGCACAAAACGACCAGTAAGCGCCGCCAGCCCGACACACAATATTCAACAAGCGGACCGCCCACAGCGGCCCTACAGATACCGGATTGCAACATGCCGACGCTCAAAGCGTTACACCTCGCCAAGCAGTACAAGAAACGCAAAGTCGTTCAGGACGTTTCCGTGAGCGTTTCCAGCGGTCAGGTCGTCGGCCTGCTCGGCCCCAACGGTGCCGGCAAGACTACCTGCTTTTACATGATCGCCGGCCTGGTCCAAGCGGATGCCGGGCAGGTGCTGATCGACGATGAAGACATTACCGGCTACTCGATGCATGGCCGCGCACGCAAAGGTATCGGCTACCTGCCGCAGGAAGCCTCGGTATTCCGTCGCCTGTCGGTAGCCGACAACATCCTTGCCATCCTCGAGACGCGCAAGGACCTGAACCGCAGCCAGCGCCAGCAGCAGCTGGAAGCACTGCTGGAAGAATTCCATATCACCCACATCCGAGACAGCCTGGGTATGGCCCTGTCCGGCGGTGAGCGCCGTCGCGTCGAGATTGCGCGCGCACTCGCCACCAACCCCGCCTTCGTCCTGCTCGACGAACCTTTCGCCGGGGTAGACCCCATCTCGGTCAATGACATCCAGCAAATCATCCGCCACCTGAGGGATCGAGGTATCGGCGTGCTGATCACCGATCACAACGTGCGCGAGACCCTGGATATCTGCGAAACCGCCTACATCGTCAGCGAAGGGCATATTATCGCCTCAGGCAACCCCAAAGACGTCGCTGCGAACAAGCAGGTGAAAGACGTATATCTGGGACACGAGTTCACCATTTGACCCAAATCCGGGGGATCCATCTGCTCAATCCCCCGCAATCCTAGACAGCCATCACAAATAATACCGGCACAACCAGAAGCAAAAGTCGTTTCGGCACACTTATTGCTTAACCTGCCTCTTGTGTTCCGATTTGCCCCGGGGTAGTCTGCAGGAAATGAGCTTTACGCCGCCGTAACAGATACAGATTCTGTACAGCGCACCAACGCCAGATAATTCTGCCGGCATACCCCCTTATGAAGCAGTCACTCCAGTTAAAACTCGGTACCCAGCTGACGATGACGCCCCAGCTGCAACAGGCCATTCGCCTGCTGCAGCTGTCGACCCTGGACCTGCAACAGGAAATCCAGTCGGCGCTCGACAGCAATCCGCTACTGGAATCGGACTTTGACGAGCACGCCGGCGAGACACACCAGGATCAGAACACCCCCGCCAGCTCCGAAGGCCAGGAGCGCGAAGCCGCCGAGCGCGAGAGCGCCCTCGAGGCCAAGAACGAGTCCACTGCCGATGGCGACTGGAACAGCGAGATCCCGGATGACCTACCGGTGGATACCCGCTGGGACGACATCTATACCGGCGGCAGCTACACCGGCGGCGACGGGGAAGACTTCGCCCTCGAACACCGCAACGCGGTATCCGAGAGCCTGCAGGATCACCTGCTGTGGCAGCTCAATCTCACTCCGCTAACCGATGGCGACAAGCTGATCGGCGAGTCACTGATCGACGCCATTGCCCCCAACGGTTTCCTGGATTCAGACCTGGACGAAATGGCCGAGGCCCTCGAAGTCGAAATCGACGAGGTTCTCGCGGTCCTGAAAACCATCCAGCAGTTTGAGCCGGTGGGCTGTGGCGCCCGTGACCTGCGCGAGAGCCTGCTGCTTCAGCTGCGCCAACAACCGACGGAAACACCGTGGTTGCCCCAGGCATTGATCGTGGTGGACCAACACCTGGACCTGCTGGGGAAACGGGACTTTCGCCAACTGAGCCGCCGCACCCGCCTCAGCGAATCCCAGCTGGGCGAAGTCATGCGCCTGATCCAGACCCTCACGCCCTACCCCGGCGAGGCTTTTGGCGGCGAAGAGCCCCAGTATGTGGTGCCGGACGTCATCGTGAGCCGTAGACAGCAGCGCTGGGTGGTGGAACTTAACCCCGAAACAACGCCCAAGCTACGCATCAACGACGCCTATGCATCGCTGATCAAGCGCGCCGACAACTCCAGCGAGAACAACTACCTGCGCGACAACCTGCAGGAGGCGCGCTGGTTCCTGAAAAGTCTGCAGAGCCGCCACGAGACCCTGCTCAAGGTCGCCAGCTGTATCGTGGAAAAGCAGCAGGGATTTTTCGAACTGGGACCGGAGGCCATGAAACCCATGGTGCTGGCGAACATTGCCGAAACCATCGGCATGCACGAATCCACCATTTCCCGGGTAACCACCCAGAAGTACATGCTCACCCCACGCGGTGTGTTCGAGCTCAAGTACTTCTTCTCGAGCCATGTCAGCACCGACTCCGGCGAGGATGCCTCATCTACTGCCATCCGCGCACTGATCCGCAAGCTGATCGACGCCGAGCAGCCGCGCAAGCCCCTGTCGGACAACAAGATCACCCAGGAGCTGGATTCACAGGGAATCAAGGTGGCCCGACGCACGGTGGCGAAATACCGGGAATCCATGGGAATCCCCTCCTCCAGCGAGCGAAAACGACTGGTTTAACCAGTCAGGTCACAAAGCCGGGGCACTGCAACCCTCCCGCGATCATTTTCTGAGCGACCAATGCACCGACATTGAGTGTATCCTTCCATTCTGGCGCACTTCCTAGTAGGGTTGCCGCCCTGTGCGGGGGTGCTGCCAAATTGTGTTGCACCCGATGAGGAGAAATCCATGCAGATCAATATCAGTGGCCATCATGTTGACGTAACTCCGGCCATTCGCGATTACTGCCTGACCAAACTGGACAAGCTCTCCCGCCACCACGACCTGATCACCAATACACAGGTCATACTTTCCGTCGACAAACTCATCCAGAAAGCCGAAGCGCGGGTTCACGTGAATGGCAAGGATGTGTTTGCAGATTCGGAATCGGAAGATATGTACGCGGCGATTGATTCTCTCGCCGACAAACTCGACCGGCAGCTGCTGAAACACAAAGAAAAGTTACGCAGTCACCGCTAGTCGTAACACAATCAGGTTACCGGCTGGCCTGTACCGCTAGATCATCAGTAAGTTATGACATTGGACGCACTACTCTCTCCCCGCCTGAGCCTTTGCCACCTGGCGGGGAGTAGCAAGAAAAAGCTATTACTCAACATCGCCCAGGCGATTTCAGAACAATACCCCGATCTGGATTCCGATACCGTTTTCAACCAGCTGGTAGCCCGGGAGCGCCTCGGCTCCACCGGTATTGGTGAGGGTGTTGCCATCCCGCACTGCCGCCTGCCCGGCTGTGAAAAGCCCATTGGTGTGCTGTGCACAACCTCCCCTGCGGTGGACTTTGATGCCATCGACCGCCAGCCTGTGGACCTTCTGTTTGCCCTGTTAGTGCCAGAGGACTCGGAACAGGAGCACCTCGAGACCCTGGCGCAGATCGCCGCGCTATTCAGCGACAGCCGGGTGCGTGAAAAACTCCGCGAAGCCAGCACCAGTGACGAGCTGTACGCACTGGCAATCAACAGCGCCGCCGCGGCATAATAGCCAACGCACGCATCCGGCAAGTTTCCGTCGCCGGATGACCAGCCCAAGTTAGCCATTCCGGTCGCGCAGCAAAGCGCCCGGAATCAGCAAGGAGTGCTTGTTTCATGCGCCTGGTCATAATCAGCGGCCGCTCCGGCTCCGGTAAAAGCTCCGCACTGCAATTGCTGGAAGATGTGGGTTTCAACTGCATCGATAACCTCCCCGCGAGCCTGTTGCCGGAACTCATCCGCCGGGTAACAGATCAGCCCCCCCAGGAAAATACCCAGCTGGCGCTCGGTATCGATGCGCGCAATTTGTGGCACGACGTACGCCAGGCGCCCAAGGTCATCAACGATCTGCGCGAGAGCGGAATTGACTGTGACGTCATCTATCTGGATGCGCGCTCCCCGGTGCTGGTACAGCGATTCAGTGAGACCCGCCGCAAACACCCCCTGAGCGACAGCCGCACCCACTTGCTTGAGGCGCTCAACCGCGAGAAAGAGCTGCTCGCGCCCCTCGCAGCCATGGCAGACCTGGTTATCGATACCAGCAGTCTCAGCCTGCATCAGTTGCGCGATCAGGTGAAATCCCGCGTTGTGGGTAAAGACTCCCCCGGCATGGCCATCCTGTTCCAGTCCTTCGGCTTCAAGCACGGTGTGCCGGTGGATGCGGATCTGGTTTTCGATCTGCGCTGCCTGCCCAATCCTTACTGGGTCGCCGAGTTGCGCAATAAGACCGGTCAGGATCCGGAGGTGGCGGAATTCCTGCGCTCACACCAGGAAACCGAGGACATGCAGCGGGATATCACCAGCTTCCTCGAGCGCTGGCTACCCTCTTATCAACAGAGCAACCGCAGCTACACCTCGGTCTCCATCGGCTGTACCGGCGGCCGTCATCGCTCCGTGTATATGGTGGAACAGCTGGCCAAAACCTTTGCCAGCCAGTTTGAAAACATCCAGATTCGCCATCGCGAACAACAGAAGTAACGAGCCCCGCTCCCCCCGGAAGAAAACCGTCCATGCAAAAAAGCCGCATCACCATCATCAACAAGCTCGGGCTACACGCCCGCGCCGCCAGCAAGTTTGCCCAGACCAGCGCGCGCTTCTCTTCCGAAGTCAAAGTGCACTGCCAGGGCAAGGCCGTCGATGGCAAGAGTGTGATGGCGCTGATGCTACTGGCCGCAGGTAAAGGCGTGGAGCTAGAGCTGGAGATTTGCGGCCGCGACGAAGACCTCGCACACGAGACTATTTGTGCACTGATCAACGACCGGTTCGGTGAAGGCGAATAGGACGAGTAGCCACTCTCCGCCCTTCACCCGGTATAATACCGCCCCTCAAAGTGCTCGCAGTCAGCAGGTAACTCTGTGCCTAAACCCGTCAATGCCGACTTCAAATTCCGCGCCCAGAATCAGCTCGGCGAGCTGTATGCAGCGCTGGATAGCGGCACCGGGCGCGAAGTGCAGCGTATGTTGCACTCCCTGTCCCCCCAGAGCATTGCGCAATTGCTGGAAAGCTCCCCGCCGCGTATTCGCCGGGTTCTGTGGGAGCTGATCGACCGCGAAGTAGAAGGTGAGGTCCTGCAGGAACTCACTGACGATGTACAGAGCCAGATTCTCGCCACTATGGACACCGAAGAAATGGTGGCCATCATGGAGGGGCTGGATGCGGACGATGTGGCCGACATTCTCCAGCAGTTACCCGAACGGGTAATGGGGGAAGTGCTCTCCGCCATGAGCGAGCACGACCGCCAGCGGGTGGAAAGCGTACTGGCCTACGACGAGGAAACCGCCGGCGGCCTGATGGACACGGACATCGTGTCCGTCCGCCCCAATCTGCACCTGGACGTGGTGCTGCGCTATCTGCGACGTCACGAACAACTACCCGAGTCCACCGATAACCTCTTTGTGGTCAACCGGCAGGGTCGGTTTATCGGCCTGCTACCGCTCACCAAGTTGCTCACAACCGATCCCTCGGTCACCGTGCGCGAGGTGATGATCACGGATGTGGAGCCGATTCCCGCACAAATGCCGGACGATGAAGTCGCCCAACTGTTCGCCAAGTACGACTGGATTACGGCCCCGGTGGTGGACGAGGGCAAGCGCCTGCTGGGCCGTATCACCATCGATGACGTGGTGGACGTGATCCGCGAAGATGCCGACCACTCGCTGATGAGCCTCGCGGGCCTGGACGAGGAAGAGGACACCTTTGCCCCGGTGATCCGCACCGCACCGCGCCGAGCCGTGTGGCTGGGGATAAACCTGCTCACCGCACTGTTGGCCTCGTGGGTCATCAATCTGTTTCAGGACACCATCGACAAAGTCGTAGCCCTGGCGGTGCTAATGCCGATAGTCGCCAGTATGGGCGGTGTAGCAGGTAGCCAGACACTGACGGTAGTGATCCGCGGCATGGCCCTGGGACAGGTGGGTCGCAGCAACCTGAGCTGGCTGCTCTCCCGAGAGCTGGGTTCCGGGGCGCTGAATGCGATGCTGTGGTCTGCGGTCATGGGTGGTATCGCCGCACTCTGGTTTGGGGATACCCGCATTGCCCTGATTATCATTGCAGCCATGGTCATTAACTTGATCACGGCCGCGTTTGCCGGCGCCATACTGCCGGTTGCCCTGCGCGCCATGCGTATCGACCCGGCCCTGGCCGGAGGTGTCGCCCTGACCACGGTGACCGATGTGGTGGGCTTTATGTCATTTCTTGGTCTCGCCACCCTCTTCTTTGCCTGATACAGGCCCGGCGAGCAAACTTTTCAGAGACATTACATGCACAATTCCGACGATTTCGAAGAATTTGAAGACGACCTGCCGAAGAGCAAAACCCAGGTCAAGGAAGAGATGCACCAGCTGCAGGCGCTGGGCAAACAACTGACGGAACTGAATGCCGCAAAACTGGCAGAAGTCCCCATGGACGCTGTTCTGAGCGAAGCAATCGCCACCATGCACCGGATCAAGTCCCGCGAGGCGCGGCGTCGCCAGCTGCAGTACATAGGCAAACTGATGCGCAAGGCGGATGTCGAGGCCATCGAAGCCGTACTGGAAAAGCACAAGGAACAGGATCACCTGCACCTGCGCTTCGACCGCATGGCGGAGGAATGGCGGGAACGCTTTCTGACTCAGGGCAAAGAGGCCCAGAGCGCATTCTTTGATGCATACCCCGGCGCCGACCATCAACAAGTGCGCACACTGATTCGCGAAGCCAACAAGGAAATCGCCAATAAAAAAGCGCCGACAAACCAGCGGAAACTCTTCCGCTATCTGCGTGACTTTTTTATGCAGGAGAGTTGATCGGGCTAGCGGGAACCCCCACCCTCAAGCGCCTCGGTCAGTTCATTGCGTACGATTTTTATCACCGCTGGATTCTGCGGAACCCAGCGGTGAAGACTGACCGGCACCTGGTAAGTATTGCCTACAGGGAGGCGGGAACTGGTGTGGGGTACGATGGTAGCGTCATAAGGCGTCCAGATGGATACCGGGGCGACCCCTTCAAGCACTTGCGCATCTCGATTCAGGTTATCGAGGAACTCGCTGCCGATACGCAACTGGCGCCCGCCTTTGTAGGGCAGCAGGTGCGCCCACAGACTGCCAAAATGCGGACTGGAGAGCGCAATAAACTTGTGCACCCTTTCCGCGCCGCCCAGCCTTTGCAGATAGTAACGCGCCACTATGCCCCCCATGCTGAATCCCACCAGCGCGCATGTTTCCCCGCTCCCATTAACCTCCTCCACCAGGTCGCGCAACTGCCTGGCCATGGGCTCCATCCCATACCAGCCGCTGTTGGTTTTCAGCTTGATTGTGCGCGCGACAAAACCCGCTTCTCCCAGAGCATGCTGCATACGCAACATTGACTTGCCCCGGTCAAAGATACCGGGAATCAGAATCGCAACACGGCTTTTCTGCATCATCCATCCACTTCTCGGGTTAATCCGGTTTAGCTATTCCATAAGACTAGAAGGCAACTGGCGCTGGAGAAAAAATCGGGCCCGGGGATTGAATCCGCGGGCCCGATAAATCAAACGATTAAAACCTGATGGGGTTGGTCTGCGCTATCAGCCAGTGCACGCCTCAGCCACCGTCGCCGGCTTTCCCGGCTGGGATTCCCCCTCAGGTTTCGGCAGCGGCTTGATCAACACCAGCAACAGCGGCAGCAACGTCAGCGAGCCCAGCAGCGCCGCCGACATGGCCAGTGCCGTCAGCAGGCCGAAGTAGATCGAAGGTACAAACTTGGACAGGGCCAGGATCGAAAAGCCGGCAATGATCGTGATTGCGGTATAGAACATCGCGCGGCCGATGGTTGCGTGGCTGCGGTGCATGGTCGCCACGTAATCGCCATCTTTGGCAAACTCTTCGCGGAAACGGTACAGGTAGTGAATCGCGTGATCCACGCCGATACCCACGGTGATCGCCGCAATGGTAATGGTCATCATGTCCAGCGGAATATTTGCCAGCCCCATTCCACCCAGTACCACACAGGCCGCCAGCATATTCGGTACCAGTGCAATTACCGCCAGCCAAAGGGAGCGAAACAGCACCAGGAACATCAACAGGATGCCCGCAAACACCGCCCCCAGGGTCAAAATCTGGGACTTGAACAGGCTCTGCAACATATTGTTGTACAGCACCAGCATACCGGTCTGGCGGATATCCTCCGCGGCAATACCCATGTCATTTTCCGCGAACGCGTAAATACGACGGATCAACTCATCCCGGCTCAGGTCCGGATCCGATTCAATCACGCGCATGGTAATCCGCGCCTGCTGCTGCTCCGGAGACCAGTACGGATGGACCAGTACCTGATTGATCTCCTCCGGCAGGCTCTGGCGTGCCACGGCCAGCTCGAAATCATTCAGGCCGCCATCGTTCAGATCCTGCGCCACCTTGTACAGGGTGGCGAGCGACTGCACCTTGCCGATTTCCGGCTGCGCCTCGAGGAAGTCGTGCAGCTGCTCAATCTGGTTCAGCCCGGCTACCGTAAACCAGTAGGCATCCGGCGCCTGGCTTTCGCTACTACTGGCAAAAGGGTCATCCGCAGCGAACGGGTCTTCCGCGGCAAACGGGTCGGCCTCATCCTCAGCCACTTCATCCCCGCCAAAGTCCGCGGCGAACGGGTCTTCTTCCCCGTCACTCTCGCCCTCGAATGCCGGTGCGGACTGCTCGGGCTTGTTCAGCACCACGTCGAGATTGATGGTGCCGCCGAGCCGCTGGTCGATGACCAGCATGCCCTGGTGAATCTCCGTGGAGTCATCGAAGTAATCGATAAACCGGTTCTCCACTTTCAGGCGGCTGATCCCTACGGCACTGATCACTGCCGCAATCACAGCCACGCCCAGCACCACGGCCTTGTGGTTATCTGCAAAGCGGGAGAACACCTGGGTAAACGCGTGGGAATTGTCTCGGCCCTGCCCTGCATCCCTCTTTTTCAGCAGCATCAGGCTTGCGGGAAGGATCAGGAACGACAGAACCAGCGCCATGGTCACGCCAATACTCATCATCCAGCCAAAGTCGATTACCGGGCGGATGCCACTGACCACCAGCGAGATGAAAGCCACCATGGTGGTGAGACCGGTATAGAGACACGGCTTGGCCATGAACGCGACGGTAGCGGAAGCCAGCTGGAAGCGATCCCATTCCGGGTATTCTGCGAAATACTCCCGGTAGCGCACCGCCAGGTGGATGGTGATGGCGAGGGTAATGATCAGCAGCAGGGCCACGAAATTGGCGGAGATGACCGTCAACCGCCAGTCCAGCCAGGACAGCAGACCCAGCATCATCACTGCCGTGGTCACACAGGTAACCAGGGGTAACAGCACCCATCGCGGCTGGCGGAAGATCAGCAGCAGGGTGATCACGATAAACGCGAGAATGCCCGTGCCAAACACCACCAGATCGCTCTCGATAAACGCGATCATGTCCGAGGTGATCATGGTAAGGCCACCCAGGAACAGCTCGGCGTTGTCATCGTACTGGGCGAGAATTGCCCGAACTTCTTTTACCCGATCCCGGGCTGCCGCTTCCTGGGCGGTGCGGTGCTGGAGGTATTCGGCACTCACCACCTCGAGCCGCTGAGCCTCGGCCTCACTGAGCCCCTCGCTATTGCGCTGGCGACGCAGTGCATCCCGCTCGCGCACCAGGTCCAGGCCCTTTTTGTCGAGGTCGAGGTTGAGCATCATGGCGGTTGTCTCGCCATCGGGACTCAGAATCAGATCCTTGTAGATGGGACTTTCCAGGAACTCCTTGCGCGCAAGTTCCCGGTCAACGCCGGGGGACGACAGGGTGCGGATACCGTCGGCCACGTCGGAAATCGACTGCTTGGGACTGTACAGCAGCGGCACGTTCAGGACCGACTGCACGCCGGAAACGCCCTGCACCATTGCCAGCTCGTCCTGCAGACGGCGCATGGTGGCCAGGGATTCATCGCTGAACAGGTCGCCTTTCTTGTAGCGATAGGTCACCACCAGGAAGTCGCCGGAATTGTAGCGCTCGGAGATTTCGCGGAAGAAATCCAGCGAATCGTCGGTCTCCAGGGTCAGGGAGTCCGCGGAGGCATCCAGTTTGAAACGCGGCAGACCCGCGGCGGCGGCGATGGTGAGCAGTGCCACCAGCGCCAGCACGGTTTTCGGGTGTCCGAGTACCAGTTTCTCGTACCAGGTCTTCAAGCCCAACAGCATAATCAGTTCGCTATATTCGTAATGGGGATGTACTTCTTGCGGCGCTGCACGTTCGCGAGCGCCATTCTTTGGCCAGGGCTTCTATTTATCCACGTGGCCCAGGTCGCGTTCCGGAAACAATACGTCACGCACCTTCTGTTTTAATTCCTTGGGTCCGGGGAACCCCCCGTCGCGCTTGCGCTCCCAGATCAGCGTGTCGCCCACGTGGATCTCGAAAACACCACCGCTGCCGGGCTTGAGCGCAACCTGCTCAAGGTCATCGGCAAAGGTGTACAGCAGTTCCTGAGCCATCCATGTGGCACGCAACATCCAGTTACATTGCACGCAGTAGTGAATGGTGACGGTATTTTGCATAATTTTTGATCTGGCGTCTGCGTATCAGCTCTCACCCCAGGGGGGCAAAAGGCTTTGTTCGATGCCCAGCTGGCTCAGAATCCTGGCAACCACGAAGTCCACCAGATCCTCGATGGACTGCGGCCGCTGATAGAACCCGGGGCTCGCCGGCAGGATCACCGCACCCATGCGGGTGAGCTTCAGCATGTTCTCCAGATGGATTTCCGAATAAGGCGCCTCGCGCGGGACCAGGATCAACTGCCGGCGCTCTTTCAGTGCAACATCCGCGGCGCGCTCGATCAGGTTGTTGGAGGCACCACAGGCAATGGATGACAGCGTGCCGCCACTGGCCGGGCAGATGACCAGGCTGCTGGCGGCGCCGGTGCCGGATGCCACCGGAGAAAACCAGTCGCGCTTGCCGAAAAGGACCAACTGCCCGGGTTCGGCACCGTACAGTTCGCGCAGGAAGTCTTCCGTGCGCGCCTCATCCTCCGGCAGGGAAACCGGGGTTTCGGTGTCGATCACGATGCGCGCGGCATCGGACAGTAACAGCCACACCCGCACCCTCGCCGCCAGCAGGCACTGCAGCAATCGCAGGCCGTACTGGGCGCCGGAGGCACCGGTTATCGCCAGGGTGACGGTTTTGGGGAATGTCGGCTCAGCCAAAGAGGTATCCATATACGCCCCTGTGCGGGGCTATTTGCCGTATTTCTGTTCCAGGGCGTGTAACAACCGCTGGTGTACGCCGCCGAAGCCACCATTGCTCATTACAATAACGTGACTGCCGGGGGCAGATAGTTCGAGCACGGATTCTACCGCAGCGTCGATACTGTGGAGAACCTTCGCCGGCACGGTTGAATGGTGAACCACCTCATCCAGGGACCAGTTCATCCCCTCGGGCTGGTACCAGAGCACCAGGTCGGCCCCGGCGCAGGCGCGCGCCAGCTGGTTCTGATGGTGTCCCATACGCATGGTATTGGAGCGCGGTTCAATCAACGCGATAACCTTGTCCCCGCCGACCTTGGCTCGCAGGCCGTTGAGTGTGGTCTCTATGGCGGTGGGATGGTGGGCGAAATCGTCGTACACACGGATTCCCTGGATATCCCCGAGGCACTCCATACGGCGCTTCACCCCGCCGAATTTGCCCAGTGCCTCCGCCGCCACCGCCGGCTCCACGCCCACATGACGGGCAGCCGCCATCACGGCCAGGCCGTTTTTCACGCTGTGCAACCCGGTCTGCTCCCACGCCACGCTGGCAACGGTACTGCCTTCCAGCTGCACATCAAACCGGCTGCCGTCGGCGGCCACATTGACCGCACACCAGTCGCCGAGGCACACATCCTCATCGCTGGCCACGTCGAAGCGCTGTACTTCGCTCCAGCAGCCCTGCTCCAGCACCTGGGTAACCGCGTCTTCCTGCGCGGCAATGATCAGGCCAGAGCCGGGCACAGTGCGCACCAGGTGGTGGAACTGTCGTTGAATCGCCGCCAGGTCATCGAAGATGTCCGCGTGGTCGAATTCGAGATTGTTGATAATCAGGGTGCGCGGACGGTAGTGGACAAACTTGGAGCGCTTGTCGAAAAACGCGGTGTCGTACTCATCCGCCTCCACCACGAAAAACGGGGTGCCGCCCAGGCGGGCGGAAACATCGAAATTCTGCGGCACGCCGCCGATCAGGAAGCCCGGGTCCATACCCGCATAGTCCAGCACCCAGGCCAGCATACTGGCGGTGGTGGTTTTGCCGTGGGTACCGGACACCGCCAGCACCCAGCGCCCGCCGAGGAAGTGGTCACACAGCCATTGGGCCCCGGAGGTGTAGGCCAACCCCTTCTCCAGTACCGCTTCCACCGCGGGATTTCCCCGCGACAACGCGTTGCCAATAATCACCAGGTCCGGCGCCGGATCCAGCTGTGCGGGGTCGTAGCCCTCGGTCAGCTCAATGCCCGCGCGCTCCAGCTGGGTACTCATGGGCGGGTAGACGTTGGCATCAGAACCGGTCACCCGGTGGCCTTCCGCCACCGCCAGCTGGGCCAGGCTGCCCATAAAAGTGCCACAAATACCTAAAATATGAATATGCATGCCAGATGGTTCGCTCTAATCCGTGGAAACAGGTGCCGAATGAGACTGCCGATTCGCGCAATCATTCCTGCATTTGCGCCGTTTTTTTGGCGCTCTGTGCGTTCCGGCCCGGTTTTTGCTGCCATTCCTGAGGAGGAAAACGCGCTGCCCGGCTACCGCAGTACAGGCGATGGCGACGGCAATTCACATTTGCCGTCAAACCCAGTGAATTCAAGGCCGCGCAAGCTTATCACGGGATTTTCCCGCAGTAAGTGTCGAATGCCCGCAATTCCATGCAATTGCCATATGAATACATTAGACTTCGCGCCGCGTGAGGTAGCCGACAGAAGCCGCCCGCCAGCAACCACGCCACTGCGTGGCGACTTAGACGAGAAACAGCGACTGCAGCCATAGGATAGACATGTCGAAGAAGAACGCTTTTTACGCGCAATCCGGCGGCGTTACCGCCGTCATCAACGCCTCCGCTTGTGGAGTCATAGAGACTGCCCAGCAGCACGGCGACAAGATCGGCAAGGTCTACGCCGGCCTCAACGGTATTGTCGGTGCCCTCCGCGAGGAGCTGATCGATGTCAGCCAGGAAAGCCGTGACACCATTGCCGCGTTACGCCACACCCCCTCCGGCGCCTTTGGCTCCTGCCGCTACAAGCTGAAGAGCCTCGAGCAGAACCGCGCCGAGTACGAGCGTCTGATCGAAGTGTTCAAGGCCCACGATATCGGCTACTTCTTCTACAACGGTGGCGGTGATTCCGCCGATACCTGTCTCAAGATTTCCCAGCTGTCGGAGAAGATGGGTTACCCCATCCAGGCCATCCACATTCCCAAGACCGTGGACAATGACCTTCCGTTCACCGACAACTGCCCGGGCTTCGGTTCCGTCGCCAAATACGTTGCAGTATCCACCAAGGAAGCGGCGCTGGACGTGGCTTCCATGTGCGCCACTTCCACCAAGGTGTTCATCGTCGAAGTGATGGGCCGCCACGCGGGCTGGATTGCCGCCGCCGGCGCCCTCGCCCAGGAAGAGGAAGGCGATGCACCGCACATCATCCTGCTCCCGGAAGTCGCGTTTGATAAAGAAAAGTTCCTCGCCAAGGTTCAGCAGACTGTTACCGACAAGGGCTACTGCGTGATCGTTGCCTCCGAAGGCGCCCAGTACGAAGACGGCACCTTCCTCGCCGACGCCGGCAGCGTCGATGCCTTCGGCCACAAGCAGCTGGGTGGTGTAGCACCGACCCTGGCCAAGATGGTCAAGGACGAGCTGGGCTTCAAATACCACTGGGCACTGGCCGACTACCTGCAGCGCGCCGCGCGCCACATCGCATCTGCCACCGACGTGGAGCAAGCTTACGCGGTAGGTAAGGCCGCGGTGGAGGCAGCGGTTGCCGGCAAGAACGCGATCATGCCTACCATTGAGCGCAATGGCAGCTCCGCCGCCGATTACAGCTGGAGCATTGGCGAAGCTCCGCTGTCCGAGGTGGCCAACGTCGAGAAGTTCATGCCCGAGGAATTTATTTCCGAAGACGGTTTCGGTATCACCGAGGCCGCCCGCAACTACCTGGAGCCGCTGATCCAGGGCGAAGACTACCCGCCCTACAAAAACGGCATCCCCCAGTACGCGCGCCTGAAAAAAATCCTGGTGGACAAGAAGCTGGAACAGGGCTTTGACGTTTAAGCGCAAACGCCAATCCCGCAAGTCTATCCAGATAAAAGAAAGCCTCCATCCGCGATCGGATGGAGGCTTTTTTGTTGGCACACAGACCACTGTCCGCGGCCCGATTGTTTATCTAAACATTCAGCAACAGATGCTGGCGCTCCCAGGGTGAAATCTCCCGGTGGAACAGGCGCATTTCCTCATACTTCACCGCCGCGTAAAGCTGGCAGAAGTCCTCCCCCATCGCCGCGCGCACTTCCTCGGCGTCATCAAAGATCCGCAGCGCCTCATCAAAGGTCTCCGGGATATAAAAACTGGCCTCCTGGTCTTCATTCAGCTCAGATGTTGCGGGCGCGCTGGGCTCCACTCCGTTCACCATACCCAGATATCCACACACCAGGCTCGCGGCAATGGCCAGATAGGGATTGGCATCCACGCCCACCACGCGGTTTTCCAGGCGTCGGTCCTGGGCACCGGAGTGCGGTACCCGCAGCCCGGTAGCGCGATTGTCATAGCCCCAACCGATATTGGTGGGGGCACTGGAATTATCCGCCATTTCAAAGCGGCGGTAGGAATTCACGTTGGGGGCAATGAACGGCATGATTTCCCGAAGATGCTTCTGGGTGCCGCCGATAAAGTAACGGAACAGATCCGATGCGCTGCCGTCGTCCGTGGAAAAAATGTTTTTCCCGCTGTCACAGTCCACCACGCTCTGGTGGATGTGCATGGCGCTACCGGGCTGGTCGCGCATGGGCTTGGCCATAAAGGTGGCAAACATGCCGTTTTTCAGCGCCGCCTCACGAATAATGCGCTTGAAGTAAAACACCTGGTCGGCCAGCAACAGAGGGTCACCGTGGGTAAGGTTGAATTCCACCTGTCCGGCGCCGTCTTCCTGAATCACGGAATCGATATGCAGGCCGGCGGCCTCGGCGAATTCGTAGATGGTATCGATCACCGGTCCGTATTCATCGATGGCTGTCATGGAGTACGACTGCAGGGAAGTCCCCGAGCGCCCGTTGCGGCCCACCGGCGGCTGGATCGGCTCGTTGGGGTCCACATTCGGCCGGGTCAGGTAGAACTCCAGCTCCGGCGCCACGATCGGCAGCCAGCCCCGGTCCCGGTACATACCGATCACCCGCTTCAACACATTGCGCGGTGCACAGGGGATGGGGTTACCGTCGAGATCCTGCAGGTCGTGAATAATCTGCAGCGCCGGCGTCTTCGCCCAGGGCACCGCCATGGCAGTGGACATATCCGCTACCAGCGCCATATCGCTTTCGGCCCACTGGTTTTCGATATCCATTTCCACATCCTGACCGGTAATCGTCTGGTAGAAAATGGATATGGGCAGGAAGATCGGGGCCTCCGGCGAGAACTTGTTCAGCGGCATCGCCTTGCCGCGCGACATACCATTCAGGTCCGGGACTATGCACTCCACCTCATCCAGACGACGGCCATCGAGATAGGCAAGAAAGGCTTTGGGCAGAGTATCCAGCCAGGAATTAGCGTCGGGCTGCGTCATATAGGCTCCGGTGATAGGAATTGAAGCCCGCAGTGTAAAGGAAAGTGTGTGTCACCGGAGAATTATCCCCGCCGGCGCAGTCGGTCAGTCTTCCTGCGGCACCGTAAACTCGGGGCCCGTGCTCCGCACCAACGCGGTCGCGAGCACTTCGTTGGTGGTGTCAGGACTGATGGTCGCGGCGGAGAGATATTCCCTCTGCACCGCGAACACGGGCGGTACCTCAGCAGATGCTGCACACGCCCGCTGGTATTCAAGAATGGGATCGCAAAAATAGGCATTGCAGATATCCGCACGCATTTCTTTTGGCAGACTGCAGCCGCTGCTGGTCTGATTGATACAGGCCCCCTCTATGGACTCACTGGAAACGCGGGAAAGGTACAGGGCCGCAATATCACCGTCGTCAAGCGCCCGGTTTTCGTCCATGGTCCGACGCATACTCAGTGGCGAGAGGTAAGCGTGATTCTGCCCGGATGAGCAACAAGCACCTTTGCACATGCCACACAGGTGGTCGCTCACCAGCGCCACTTCGGGCTGTTCGCGGAATGCGTTTTCATGCTGCAGGTTTTTCTCGCGAGGCGCCCAGTTCTGATCGTCCTGCGGAATATCTGACACACAAGCAAAGCTCCGCGCCTCTGCAATTACCTTTTGCAAGTGCGCGCGATAGCTTTCAATACGCTCGGGAGAAACCGGCACCATGCGGGTGCGTCCCGCGGGGATCACCATCAGGCTGGGGGATTGCTGTGCGAGACCGGGAAGCTCCTGCTGCGCGGCATCGAGCAAGCGGATATTTTCCTCTTCCTCCTCCACAACGCGCGCACGGATTCTGGCTTCATTTTCCGAGCGCGCGAGACGCCGTTCCCGCAACTGCTCCCGGTGAAACAGCAGCTGGGACTGGAACAGGTTGAGGGGCAGGTTGCGATGACGCTCGAGAAAGTTGCTGCATTCAAACGCTGTGCAGACCGCAAACCTGTCGTCGTCTTTGCGAGGGGTAAAGCTGTCGAGCAAGGGCGTTTCGCAGACCCGGCAGCGCCCGGGAGTTGAAGTTTCATCATCCATGATCAATCCCTTTTTATTTTCCCAGGTTCCGAGCCCTGACAAAAATCCCTGTAAAGCCGTTTAAAATCCTACGAGGCGTCGAGCCACTTGTACATGACGAACGCATCTACATACCCCGCAGTGGGGTGGTTAAAGGCCTCAGGCAAGCGCCCCACCTCGTCGAAACCCAGCTTCTTCCACAAGCGTACCGCCCCCACATTGGTGGAGGCGACGAAGTTGAACTGCATGGCCTTGAAGCCAAGCTCCAGGGCAACCTGTTGGGAGTGGTCACACATGGCGGAAGCCAGTCCACGTCCCCGAGCATTTGCCGCGACCATATAGCCGCAGTTACACACATGCGCGCCGGGGCCCGCATGATTGGTTTTAAGGTAGTAGGTACCCAGGATCTCCCCGCCCACCTCACAGACATAGGTTTTTAGCGGCATTTCCATCCAGATCTTGTAGGCTTCCTCTCGCGAGGTATCCGGTGCATAGGCGTAGGTGTCCGCAGCGCGGACCACCTGATGAAAGATGGGCCAGATCTGTTCGAAATCGATTGGGCGTGCTTCTCGAATTTCCATTTTCCGCACCCTACCGATTCGCTTTTGTACGGCACCGACATGAGGAGTCGAGCAACTTGGGCACCAAACCGTGATACAGCCAGATAAACGCGATGGACAACCGACAAACCGCATAACTGCTCATGTAAGGCACCTGTCTAGCGAGATTTCTTTTCTGTCAGGAAGCGCGCTTCATCCGCTGCGCTGGGGACGACACAAACCGGGTTTTTGCCAAATAGCCGATATCGATTACGCGCGACACGATCATACATCCAATCCCTTATTGTTCGAGGAATCAGGCGTAAACAGATGAGAGCCGGCCACGGCAGGGGGAGTTGTTTGACGATACGCAGGAAGGCATCAGACTTTACATACATCTGATTTCCTTCGACCAGAAGCATGGTTTCATATTCATCCAGCGGCAAACCGAAAAAAGAAAGAATCGCCTGCCCTTCTTCCGACTGCACTGTGGCGAGTTTGAAGCAACGATCGCGGTCGAATTTAAGTAAAAAGCGCGCCCAGGCGGAGCACAGGCGGCAAACCCCGTCAAACAGGACCACCCTGTCCCCTTCTTCCAGGTAGGGGGCGGTGATGGTCCGATTGTCTTGCGACATACAACAACGTCCCTGATCAGAAAACTCGAAACAGTCAGGGGAATATAAAACAAAAAAGGCCGCTCTGGATATTCCAGAGCGGCCTTTGCCAACGGGTACACGTTTAAGACACCCGCTGCGAGTCTCAGGAATCCAGTACGCTGCGCACGAAGTCGGTCAGTTCCTGATCCAGGCTGTTTTCGAAGAAACAGGCCTGGAAGCGCTCACCGGTTACTGCGGTTTTCACCAGTTCCGGATCGATGGCCTTGAGCCCGTCGAGGAAGGCTTTGCCGGTGGCTGCCTTGATCTGGTTCAGAATACCGGCGTTGGCCACCTGGGATTCTTTGCGCTCCGGCGGGTAACCCTGGCCTTTCACGCCGGTGAAGGCTTTTTCAAACATGTAGCGGATGTTCAGTTCCGCACCCCAGCCAAAGCCCTTGGCAAAGGGAATCGCCAGCGCGTTGCCATTATTGATCTGGGCAAACAGGAAGGCATCCGCCGGATCGATGCAGTAGCCACAGGTCACACCGGGATAGGCGTTCAGGGACATGAGCGCGCCCTGGCCGGTACCACAACCACTCACCACGAAGTCTACCGCCTTCGAGTTCAGCAGCAGGCTGCCCATGATGCCGAGGTGGATGTAGGTCAGACGGTGATCGTTGTCGTCGCTCATACCGGTGTTGTACACGGTGTGGCCCAGTTCGCCGGCGACGTCCTGCAACTCTTTCAGCACGGTGGCGTTTTTAGACGCCTGGCTGAATTCGTTCATCAGTGCGATTTTCATAATTGCTCTCCTGTTGCCCCGGGATACAGGGACCGGAATCTGTTTCGCCACCAGGCGTACATTATTCGTACAAATGGTACCTGGCGCGGCCTATTATCTGTCCGCGCATTATAAGTGTTTGGCCGATTATTTAAACCGGTCAGGCAGGTTTGCAAGACAGCCGCGCCTTCATCAGCCCCGCCCTACGGGCCAGCTCCTGCAGACAAGCCCGACGCCCCCCAGAGCCACAGCGGCAAACAGGGCCACGGCACGAGGCGATTCCAGTACCAGCAGGGTGAGCGCGGATACAGCGATCCACAGCATAGGGATCAATACCGCGCACCAGAGTGCGGGGCCTCGCAATACGATCAGGGCAATCCCGAGGGTAAACAGAGCCGTCGGGTCCGGATGCAGCCCAAAGAACTCGGCCTGCTGCCAGCCTACCCCGGAAGCAGACGTCGCGAGAGGCATACCGATGAGTGCAATCAGCATGAGGAGCATGCCGATCAAAAAGGAAGGTGTGGGATGTGGCCGCGCTCGCTCGCAACCGATCCCGCACCCCGCAATGCCAGCCAGCAGTGCCCCCTGCAACAGCCAGGCCCAACAGAGGTAATCCCCCGCCCAGTTGAGGGTGACGTAGCGCTGGGCAAAAAAGGCCACGGCGACAAACACCCAGGGGGGCACAAGCAGCAACAGGGCTAAACGGGCGCGCCCGCGGATCGCCACTGCGAGTGCAAGAGCGCCCAGTGCCAGGGTAGCCCACCGCAATGGCCAGAAGTCCTCGCCCATTCTGGCAAGCAGGCGAAAGTACACCTCGGCACTGAAGGGAATAAAATCCTGCAGCTGATAACTGGCCCAGTCACCCATCTTGTTTTTTCAGCCAGTTTTCGCTGGCAGCTCTTCGCTGATAAAGAGTTTCACCGTTCATTTTCATTGCGCGTTATTCACAGGGATTCAATAAAGCGGACCATGCGCTGCCGCGCGGCGGCATCGGGCAGAGGGCCTTTGCCGGCGCGCATATTCTCATTCATGTGCGGTACCCGGGACGTGGCGGGAATGGCGCAGTTGATCGCCGGGTGACTGACGATAAACTTCAGCAGGAACTCCGCCCAGGTACTGCAGGCGAACTCCTGCTGCGCCCATTCCGGTACCGCGTCCCTGCGCTTCAAGCCCTTGATCAGGCTGCCGCCGTCATAGGGCCGGTTGGCAATCACCGCAATACCTTTTTCCCGTGCTAGCGGCAACAACCGCCGCTCCGCTTCGCGATGGGTGATGTTGTAGGTGAGCTGGCAGAAATCTATATCTTCGCTAGCCAGTATCTGTTCGAACTCGGGGTGGCGCCTGCCGTGAGAGGTAGTGATCCCCACATAGCGAAGGTCACCGGCAGCCTTCATATCCCGCAGTACCGCCAGATGTTCGCGCCAGTTGTCGAGGTTGTGCACCTGCACCAGGTCGAACTTATCCACACCCCAGCGCCGCGCGAGGCTCGCAATCTGTTCTCGGGTGGTACCACCAGCAGGGCTCCAGACTTTTTCCGCGGAAAACAGGGATTCCGGTTTGCCCAATTGCTTCAGGGCATGGCCGATGGTATCCGCGGCGGAACCGTACATGGGGGAGGAATCAATCAGGCCACCGCCGTGGGCAAAGAACGCCTCGAGCACTTGTGTACGCGCGGCGAGCAACTGCGGGTCGTCGCCCACATTAAAGGTACGCCAGGTGCCCATTCCGATGACCGGCAGCGCTTCTCCACTGCTCGGGATGGCCTTTGTGACCACCGTCGCTGCGGCCATTGCCTCCTGTGCATGAACACGGCCAGGCAGGCCCCACACACCGGCGAGGCCCGCGGAGAGCATTTTGAGAAATTGTCTGCGCAGGTACTGACCTTCCATGGTTTTCTCCCTCTCATTGGGTTTCGGGAAACAGGCTATCGGCGTGAGCGAAAAGCTTCCGGTCGCGTCATTGCAGTGGCGAACACCAGGATAAAACAGCCCAGCACAAACACTTTGTTGACGAACCAGTTGCTGCGCCAGATGGTCCACTCGGGATCCGACAGAAACAGCGCGAATTTGCTGACGATGATGACAACCTCGATCACCGACATGGCGATGGCCAACGGCCGGGCATAAGACGCCTGTGTCACCAGCGCCCAGCCCAGCCACAGGTGGGCCAGGGGCCACAGATCCCAGTAGACGTGGCTGTTCCACGGCTCGCCACTGCCAAGGGCAAAGGCAATGGGAAACAGGTATTTGATAAATACCGTCCACGCCGCCAGCACAAACAGGAAATGCGCCAGGAACAGGAGCCAGCGGCTCTGCGACGCCATACCCTCGTCAGGCATTCACACGTTCCCGCAACACTTCAGCCGCCAGCTCAAACGAGCGCAGCCGCGCGCGATGATCGTAGATGGCGCCGGTAACAATCAGCTCATCCACCCGGGTGCGCTCGAGAAAGCGATCGATCCAGGGCGCGATGGTTTCACCCGTGCCCACGGCGCTTTCCGCCAGTGCCTGCGCCACCTGTGCGCGCTCACTGGGCGCGGCGATGGTGGCCGGGTCCGCTACCGGCGGCTTCAGCGGGCCCGGTGTTCCCCGGCGCAGGGCGACGAATTGCTGCTCGATGGATGTCATCAGCCGACGCGCTTCGTCATCACTGTCCGCGGCAAACACATTGATCGCAGCGGCCACATAGGGCGCCTCAAGAAATTCGGAAGGCTGGAACTGCTCGCGGTACAGATGCAGCGCCTGATCCAGCATGGCCGGAGCGAAGTGCGAGGCGAAGGCAAACGGCAGTCCCATGGCCGCCGCCAGCTGGGCGCTGTACAGGCTGGAGCCCAGCAGCCAGACCGGCACCTGCAGCCCTACTCCGGGCACCGCACGCACCCGCTGCCCGGGCTTTTCCGGGGCAAAGTAGTGCAGCAGCTCGCGCACATCCTGCGGAAACTGGTCCGCCGCATGCAGGGGATCCCGCCGCAGCGCCGTCATGGTCGCGCCATCGGTGCCCGGCGCACGTCCCAGCCCAAGATCCACACGATCGGGATAGAGCGCGGCCAGGGTGCCGAACTGCTCGGCAATCACCAGCGGTGCGTGATTGGGCAACATCACCCCACCGGCGGCCACGCGGATTTTTTCCGTACCCGCGGCAATATACCCCAGCGCCACCGCGGTAGCGGCACTGGCGACTCCGGCCATATTGTGGTGTTCCGCCATCCAGAAACGCCGGTATCCCTGGGCCTCTGCATGCTGTGCCAGGTCGAGGGAGTTCTGCAGCGCCTGGCGGGCACTGCCGGTATCGGTGATGGGAGAAAGGTCCAGTAATGAGTAAGCGCGCACATCAGCTCCTTTTTGGACAAAAATTGGACGGTGACCGGAATGCGGGTTTGGTCAACCAATGAATAGTAGCGATCTCGCGGCAACAACTGAATGCTGAGCACATTTTGACCACGCCCGCCATTTGCCAGAATATTTCGACAAGGTTCAGGTCTGGCGGCGTTTGCATTAACATCGCCCGGTCACAACGGGCGTATTCAATGGTCATCACGTTTCAACCTATCAGCCTGCTTATTTTTGCCAGCATCTGTATCTGCTTGCCGCTGATTCTGTTGCTGTGGATGGTTCCGTGGGGCAACCGCCGGGCCAATCACTGCCTGGCACAACTGCTGGTGGTCAGCTGCACCATCGCCGCGGCGCAGCTGCCGATGATGGAACAGCCAACTCAGCCCGCGTCCTACTACTACATATTCTCGCTGCAGTTATTACCCGGCCCCCTGCTCTACTTTTTTACCCAGCTGCTGGCCCAACCGGATTTCACCTGGCGGCGACAACACCTGTTGCACCTGCTGCCCGCACCACTGATGGCGCTGACCTGGTGGCTGCAGCAACCACTGTCGGACAACGGGCTACTCTCTTTCCCCTGCCTGCGCACGTCCGCATGCGATGTGGTGTATCAGGCGCGCTTTATGCACCGCGCGTTCACCTACCTGTCGCTGATTGGCTACTGCGGCGCCGCGTTGTGGGTATTGCGCCCGCACCTGAGGCGCATCAAGGCGCAGTATTCGGAGATTGATCACGTGCATCTGCGCTGGCTGAAGGTGCTGCTGTGTTGTTACGTCGCGGCAGCCCTGCTGGCCGTCGGTATCGAGATCCACAGTTTTACCCATCAGTTTACCCGCGAGCGATTCCAGCTCACCACCGGCATTTTGCAGAGCCTCTCCCCGTTGGTGCTGAGTCTGATGCTGGGTTACTTCGGCCTTCAACAGCGGTACATCCAGCTGGAAGCAGGCACGCTCCGGGTACGCCGCGAGCCAAGGCCGCCTGCCGCGCAGGCATCGCACGCAGAGCGTGAAGACCTGAAATCGGCATCCGAAAACGCTGAGAAATACCAGACCAGCAGCCTGACGGAATCCGCAGCCGCCGCCATCTGGCAACAGCTGCAACAGCTGATGCAGAAGGACAGGCCCTACCTTAAGCCGGGACTCAAGATCGCTGAGCTGGCCCGAACCCTGGACATACCGGTGCACCACCTTTCGGAAAGCATCAATGGCTTCGCCGGGCAATCCTTCTACGACTTCATCAATCAGCGTCGGGTAGAGGAAGCAGCACGTCTGTTGAGCGATCCGCAGTATGCCCATCTGTCGGTGACCGACATCGGCCTGCAGGCGGGCTTCAATTCAAACTCCACCTTCTTCGCGCACTTTAAAAAGCGCCTGCAGGCTACGCCAAAACAGTTTCGCCAGCGGCGGGAACACACCGACACAACTGTCGACACCACCTCCTGAGACGCCTCCAGAAACTACACAACCCCTTGTTTTTAAACACTTTTTAATTCCGGATTTGCAAATTAGCACTGCGAACCCGGATTTCTTTGTGCGGTTTTCCAAACCCGGAAGCAATCCCGCTCTCCCCCGGCTATAACGCAATGGCTGAAAATTTCGGCACCACCAAAGCGCGCCGCCAGCCGCTGTATACCAATAAAAATTCAAGCCAGGAGAGACTATGACAGCCCCCCGATTTTTACCCCACGCATTGGCCGCGGCAGTGACCGCCGCAATCGCCCCCTGGGCCATGGCTGCAGAATTGGAGGAGGTGACGGTCACCGCCCAGAAGCGGACCGAACGCCTTACAGAAGTACCGATTGCCATTACCAACTTCAGCGCCGAGAGCATTGAGGAGACCGGTGTACGCCAGCTGCGAGAAGTCGCCGAGTTCGTGCCCAACCTGTCCATCAGCTCCGGCAAAGACTTCGACTCGACCGTCAGTATCCGCGGGGTCGGCGCCAACAGCCGCAACATTGGTTTTGATACCCGGGTCGGGGTCTATCTCGACGGCGTTTACCTGGGGCAATCGCCCGCGCTGAACCAGGAACTGCTGGACCTCGAGCGCATCGAGGTACTGCGCGGCCCCCAGGGCACACTGTTCGGCAAAAATACCGTGGCGGGGGCGATCAACCTGGTTTCCCGCCAGCCCGGGGACACGCTGGAGGGCAGCCTCAATGTGGAATACGGCAACTTCAACGCACGCCAGATATCCGCTTCAGTAAGCGCCCCCCTGTCCGACGCCTTGTTCGGCAAAATCTCTGTGAGCAGCCAACAAAGCGATGGCACCCAGACCAACACCGTTACCGGCAACAAGCTCAATGAACAGGACGGTGACGCCTATCGCGCACAGCTGGTCTACGATGCCGGCGGCAGCTTCACCGCCAACCTGGCAATCGATGGCACCGAGGGCGAACGCCTGACTTATGTCGGCGAGCCGGTCACCGACACCTTTGGCATGACCCCGGATACCGTGGCGCCGGAGGACGATACCGTGGCCATGAACCACGACCCGCTGGAGTCCCGGGAAATCCGCGGCAGCGCGCTGACCATGAACTGGGATCTGTCCTCCGGGTTTGCGATCAAGTCCATCTCCGCAGTGCGGGATACGGAAATTTTCTACCGCAACGATGTGGACTACTCAGCGCTGGATCTCGCCGAGCTGCGCTATGCGGACAGCTACAAACAGGTTACCCAGGAGTTCCAGCTGATCTCGCCGGAAACCGAAGACCTGCAATATGTAGCCGGCCTGTACCTGTACCAGCAGGAGGGCGACAGCCTGCGTCAGATTGTCAGCTCACCAACCGCCGCCATGTTGTTCGGCACCAATCCGGAGGTACCGGTTACCACCGATGGCACCGTCGACACCAACAGCTTTGCTGTCTTCATGAACGGTAGCTACCAGCTCAGCAGCCAGTGGAAGCTGGGCTTCGGCTTCCGCTACTCGGAAGAAGAAAAAGAGGTGGACTGGAGCATCGACGGTTCCGGCTCCGGCGCCTTCGCCATGGGCACCGGCAGTGTGAACGACAGCCGCACAGACAGTCATTTTTCACCTAATGTGGTGCTGAACTACGCGTTCACCCCCGATGTTCACGGCTACGCCAAGTACGCCGGTGGTTTTAAAAGCGGTGGTTTCAACCTCGACTTTATCGGCCAGAGCGACCTGGAAGCGGGTATCGACTTCGACAAGGAAACCGTCGACAGCTATGAGATTGGCCTGAAGGGCACCGCGCTGGATCGCAGCCTGAGTTTCAACCTGGCGGCCTTCCAGTCCAATTTCACCGACTACCAGGTGAACCAGTTCATAGATCTCGGCGAAGGGCGCACTTCCATTTCCATCCGCAATGCGGCGGAAGTGGAGACCCGTGGCCTCGAAGCAGAATTCACCTATAGAGCCAGCGATTACCTGCAGTTGAACGCGGCCCTGGGCCTGCTGGATGCGAAGTTTGCAGATTACCCCGGCGGCGGAGCCGGCGGTGCCGATGTCTCCGGTAACAAACTGCCGGGAGCATCCGATTACTCCATCAACCTGGGTGCCCAGTACCGCTACCCGATCATGTCCATGGGCGTAGAAGTCATGGCGCGGATCGACTACTCGTTCCGCGACGACTACTACAACACCGCGGACAACGAGCAGTACCGGACCTTGCTGACCGGTGACGTGGTCCAGTATGGCTGGGTCGACGATATTGAACTGGTGAATGCACGTATCGGCGTGATCAGCGACAGCGAGAACTGGAGTGCTTCCCTGTGGGCGCGCAACCTGCTGGACGAAGCGTACCTGACAAGCACTACCCGCGATTTCTTCGGTACCCTGGCGCACTTCGAGGGCATGCCCCGCACCTACGGGCTCGAAGTCGGCTACCGTTTCTGATCGCACCTCTGTCCCGACCCCGTCGGGACACGGGTCTGCTGCAGGCACTGCCTGCGGCAGACCGATAAAAATACGAAGAACCAACCTGAGATGTTCCCATGAAGAAACTTCTGATGGGGCTCGGCGCCAGCCTCCTCGCAATCGTGGCCGTTGTACTGGTACGCACCGCGCTCTACAGCGCCGAACCAATTTCCCACACTCCCGCCAGTGAGTCGCAATCGCCTCGCGCTTTCAATCCGCAGTTCGACGCGCAGCAGATTGCCGGCAACCTGTCGCGGGCGATTCAGTTCCAGACCATTTCCTCCGAGCTGCACAACGCCGCAACCCGGGCACAGTTTGAGCAGTTTCTCGACTGGCTCGCGGCCACTTACCCACAGGTACACGCGCAACTCGACGTACAGCCACTGGGGATAAATCCGGAACAACCCTACACACTGCTATTTACATGGCGCGGCAGCGAACCCGCCCTGCAGCCAGTCATGTTTTCCGCCCACTACGATGTGGTCCCGGTGATCCCCGGCACCGAAGACGAATGGCAACAGCCGCCCTACAGCGGCGCTATCGACGATACACATATCTGGGGTCGGGGAGCACTGGACGACAAGAGCGCCGCCATCGCCCTGATGGAGGCCGCTACGCAAATGCTGGCCGAGGGCTTCCAGCCGCGCCGCACGCTGTATATCGCCATCACCAGCGATGAAGAAATCGGCGGTTCCAGCGGCACTGCCGCAGTGGTAGAAACCCTGAAAAATGACGGCGTGCAACTGGCCTGGACCCTGGACGAGGGCTCCTTCGTGCTGCGTGGGTTCGTGCCTGGGGTCGAGCAGGATGTGGCCAGTATCAATGTGGCGGAAAAGGGTTACCTCACCCTGGACCTGGTCGCCAGGGGCGACGGCGGGCACTCCTCCATGCCGCCGCGGGAAACCGCGGTAGACACCCTGGCTGGCGCCCTGATGAAATTGCAGGCCGCGCCCATTGCGGGCGGTCTGGAAGGGCTGAGTGCAGAAATGTTCGATGCCATTGCCCCGCATATGTCATTCGAAAAGCGCATGCTGTTTGCCAACCGCTGGCTCTTCGGTGGCCTGATCGAACGCGCTCTCAGTTCAAATCCCAGCACCGCGGCCATGCTGCACACCACCGTAGCGCCCACCATGCTGCGCGCCAGCGTAAAAGACAACGTGTTACCCATCGAAGCGGTCGCCACGATCAACTTCCGCCTGCATCCGCGGGATAGCGAGCAGACAGTCGTGGAATACCTGAACACCACCATCGATGATCCCCGGGTCACCGTGCAGGTACGCAATAGCAACAGCCCCTCGCGGGTATCCAGTACCGAGAATGCGGGTTATCACAGGGTCCAACATGCCACCCACAGCACTTATGACCACGTCATTACGGCCCCTGGCCTGACCGTGGGCGGAACCGACAGCAGTCGCTATGAGGCGGTGGCGGAAGACAACTACCGCTTCAATCCCATGGTCGTGACCCGCGACGACGTCAAAGGCTTTCACGGCACCAACGAGCGCATCAGTGTCGATAACATGCTCAAGGCAGCAGAGTTTTACAGCCACCTGATGGAGAGCGCCGGCAATCCCTGAGGAACCAACAGGCACCTGCCCCTATCCGGGAACCGGCAGCAGCGCTGCCGGTTCCCGTTTCCCTCCCTATTTATCCGCGCCTACCGATACCAATCCTCCCGCTTTCTGTTAACATCGCGCCCGCAAAACCTAAGGGGTGGCAAGCGCCTGAGATGCCGCCGGATCAGACCGATCCGGCCCGCAAACCCTTGAACCTGATCCGGCTAATACCGGCGTAGGAATAGGTCCCCGGTGCGGTATCCCGCACTCCCCTCTTTTCTCGTCGAACTCCGGGTCTCTCACCGATTCGAACGAGAGAGCCATGAATTCCAACAGCTACTTTACCCCGCGTACCAAGCCCCTCGCCCAGGCTGTCGGCCTTGCCGCCGCACTTGCCAGCGTTGCCGCATCGGCAGAACCTGCCATCGAGGAGGTGGTCGTCACCAGCCAGCTGCGCGAGGCCAGCCAACTCGACACCCCCACCAGTGTGAGTGTTCTGGGGGCCGCCGCCATCGAAACCCACGGCGCCACCAACCTTGAGCAGCTGCTGAACCTGGCACCCAACGTGAACTTCTCCAGTGGCGCGTCTCGCGGACGTTTCGTACAGATCCGCGGAATCGGCGAACGCAGCCAGTTTATTGACCCGGTGAACCCCTCCGTGGGCCTGATCGTCGACGGTATCGACTTCACCGGCCTGGGCCTCGCCGCCAGCACCCTGGATATGCAACAGGTAGAAATCCTGCGCGGCCCGCAGGGAACGGTATACGGCGCCAACGCGCTGGCGGGCCTGGTCAACATGACCAGCAATGCACCCAGCGCAACCCCGTTTGCCAAAGTGTCTGCAGAGGCCGCCCAGTATGGCGCCCACACACTGTCCGCGGTAATCAGTGGCCCGCTGTCCGAGCAGCTAAGCTACCGCTTTGCCGTGCAGAATCAGCAGTCCGACGGCTATGTGCACAACCGTTATCTGGGCCGCAAGGACACCAACAATATCGATGAGACCGTGGGCCGCGGCAAACTGCGCTATCAGGCCAGCGATGACCTGCAGCTGGACTTCACCGTTTTCTATCTGGATGCGGATAACGGTTACGACGCTTTCACCCTGGATAACTCCCGCAATACCCTGTCCGACCAGCCCGGCTGGGACCGCCAGGAAACGCTCGCGGGCGCGATCAGCAGCCAGTGGAGCGGCAGTAATCTGTTCACTCTGAAATCTGTACTGAGCGCCGCCCGCTCCGACACCGAATACGGCTACGACGAGGACTGGACCCACGTCGGCTTCCACCCCTGGGAATACAGCTCCACAGATAACTACCTGCGCGACCGCGACAACCTGAGCGCGGACGTGCGCCTGGTTTCCACCGATGAGAGCCTGCTGTTTGGCGGCAGTACCGGCTGGGTGGCCGGGGTTTACCTGCGTAGCGAAGAAGAAGCCCTGGAGCGCAATGCCAGCTTCGCCAGCCAGTTCGACACCGACAACGCGGCGATTTACGGACAGCTGAATAGCGCAATTGGCGCACGCTTTGAACTGATTACCGGCCTGCGTCTGGAACAGCGCAGTGCGGATTACGCGGACTCCCTCGCGGTCACCAGTGACACCCGCGAAGACCTGTGGGGAGGCAATATCACCCTGCGCTTCAGCGCCAGCGACACCACCATGGTCTACGGCACCCTCTCCCGCGGATACAAGGCGGGTGGCGTTAACGGACGCATCATCTCCGCCTCTGCCGGCAATCCGGATATCGGCAGCGATACTTTCCTGTTCGATACCGAAAGCATGCTGAACTACGAGCTGGGGATAAAAGGCGACTGGCTGGAAAACCGCCTGCAGGCCCAGGTCGCCGCCTTCTATCAGGACCGCAGCGATGTCCAGGCCAAGCAGTCGATCTTTAATCCGGAGGATTTTTCCTTCGACGATTACCTGGCAAACGCAGCCGGAGGCCACAGTACCGGTATCGAGGCTGAAGTCACCTTTCAGGCAAGCGAAGCCCTGCAACTGTTCGCCACTTTCGGCTGGCTGAATGCGGAATTCGAGGACTTTATCAGCAGCACCCACGTGGATGCCCGCGATGACAACACCGGTGAAACCTCACTGGTCAGCCTCGACGGCCGCGATCTGGCCCACGCCCCCAACTATCAGTTCTTCACTGGCGCCGAATATGCACTGACAGCGAACCTGATGTTCCGCGTGGAAGTGGAAGGCAAGGACGACTTCTATTTCTCCAACAGCCACAACGAAAAATCCACCGTCTATGAACTGGTCAACGCGCGCCTGACCTACCGCGGTGATGACTGGGATATTTCCCTGTGGGGACGCAATCTCACCGATGAGACGATCTACACCCGCGGCTTTTATTTCAGTAACCAGTTCGGTAACAACCCGGCCAATGGCTACGCGCCGGAAGCCTACTACCAGCTGGGAGAGCCACGTGTAGCCGGTGTGTCCGCGAGCTATACTTTCTGATTTCCCGAAAAGAACCGGAGCCGAACACCATGGAATCTCCTGCTGAACCGTCCTTGAAACTGTCTGTGGAAATCAGCATGTACCCGCTGCAAGACGAGTACCTGCCCGCGATCAAGGATTTTATCGAACGCCTGCACAACCACCCGGAACTACAGGTGATCAGCAACACCATGAGCACCCAGGTGTTCGGTGACTACGATCCGCTGATGGATATGCTGAAAACGGAAATCCGCACCTCCTACGAGCAGTTTGGGCGTGCGATTTTCGTGTGCAAATTTATCGACGGCGACCTGAATCCCAATCTCGGCGTGTAAACGGAAACCGCGATCATGTTCAGCCCGGAAGTGCGCGACGCCATCACCAGTTCCCTTGCCGCCATGTCCCTGTGGGAGCTGGCGGCGGTGATACTCGCGCTCGCCTATCTGCTACTGGCGATGCGGGAAAATATCCTGTGCTGGTACGCGGCTTTCGCCAGCACGGCGATTTACCTGTTCCTGTTCTGGGACGTCAGCCTGCTGATGGAGTCCGCACTGCAGGTCTTCTACCTGCTGATTGCGATATATGGCTGGTGGCAGTGGCGACATCGCAACGATGCCAGCAAGGAACGCCATATCCACCGCTGGCGGGCCCGCACCCACCTGCTCGCCTTCAGTTTTATCGGACTGTTGACCCTGTTGTTTGGCTATGTGCTGGACAACTACACCAGCGCCGCCCTGCCCTATCTGGATTCCTTCACCACCTGGGGCGCCGTAGTAACTACCTACATGGTCACGCGCAAGGTCATCGAGAACTGGCTCTACTGGATTGTGATCGACGGTGCTGCCATTTACCTGTACATCGACCGCGAGCTGTATCTTACCGCGGTGTTGTTTGCACTCTATGTGATCCTGGTAGTGATTGGATTCTTCCAGTGGCTTTCTCTCTACCGCAAACAGCAGGGCATGCTGCACGCGGGCTCTCCCATCAACCGCGTGACACCTGCCACCGAGTCCCACCGTGACGCTCCCACCGGCTGATTTCCTGCCTGCCGACTGGCCTCTGTGGAGCACTAGCCAACCGACGCTGCTCAAGCCCCTCACCCAGGGACTGACCAATCGCAGCTTCCTGCTGGCAGCGGGCGAGGACAGGTTAGTACTGCGGCTCAATTCCCCTATCAGTAATGCTTTGGACCTGAACCGCCCCGCGGAAGCGGAGGCACTACATCTGGCGGACACGGCAGGGCTCTGCGCGCCACTGGTGTACTGCGACCCCGAATACCGCTACCTGGTTACCCGCTATATTTCCGGCACGCCGCTGAAGCTGGCGGGAAACACCGGAATTGGGCAGATTGCGCAGCTGTTGCGAGACATTCACCGGCTGCCGCCCATTGCCGCGCAGCTGGATATTGAGCAGAAAATTGGTAGCTACTGGACATCGATCAACACAGACGACGTTTTTTTCGAATCCTTGCGCACTCTGCAGCGCAGGGTGCAGTCCAGTATTGTTGCGACACGAAATTGTGCCTCCTCGCCAGCCCTGTGCCACAACGACCTGCTGGCCGACAATCTGCTGATTAGTGAGAGCGGGCGCCTGTACGCGATCGACTGGGAATATGCCGCGAGCGGTGATCCTTTTTACGATCTCGCGGTGATTGCCGAGGGTTACGACCTGGATTCCGCGCAGCAGTCGCAACTGCTGCAGCAGTATCTGGCACAACCGGTGAATAATGAGGAAATGGCCCGACTAGATAATTGGCGAGTGATATACCGCTACCTGTCGATACTCTGGTACGCGGTTCAGGCTTCCAATACCGACGTCGACGCGGAGAAGCAGAAGTTTACAGCCGTGCTGCGCCGTGAAATCGAAGCGATCAGGAAGGCGCTGTCCCGGTCAGGGCATTGAGAAAAATATCCCGGTAATCTGCGGCATCGAACGCAACCGGGTTACTGGCAGCCGCCGCATCCGCAACCGCCATGCGTCCGATCCGCTCCGCCTGCTCCCCATCGATACCAATCTCCTGCAGTGTGTTTGGAATCCCCAGGTCCAAGCGCAACTGATAGACCCACTCCAGCACACCGCCAAATCCCGGGTTGGGCAGATCCAGATGGCGCGCCAGCCGCTCCATGGGCTCGCCGATGGCGCTTTCATTGGCACGCAGAACATAGGGCATCAAGATCGCATTGAGCAGGCCGTGATGCGCGTCAAACAGCGCCCCCAGTGGATGCGCCAGTGCGTGCATCGCGCCCAGCCCGCGCTGGAATGCGGTAGCCCCCATACTGGAAGCCACCAGCATCTGCATGCGTGCGTCCAGATCGTTGCCATCGGCCACCACGCGGGGCAAATACACACTGATCAGGCGCATTGCTTCCAGTGCGATCCCCTCCGCCATGGGATGAAAACTCGGTGCACAGAAAGCTTCCAGATTGTGGGACAAGGCATCCATTCCCGTGGCCGCGGTAATATTGGTGGGCAGGCCGCAGGTGAGCTCCGGATCCAGAATCACCTGCGCGGGCAACATTCTGGGGTGAAAAATAATCCGTTTGATCTCGGCTTCCTCATCGGTGATGACCGACGAGCGCCCCACTTCGGAACCAGTGCCCGCGGTGGTAGGCACCGCGATCACCGGCGCCATGGCATCTTCATTCACGCGCAGATAGTTGTCTTCCAGATCTTCAAAATCCCACAGCGGGCGGCTCTGCCCCGCCATCAGCGCAATCGCTTTTGCCGCGTCCAGTGCGGAGCCACCGCCTACTGCGAGGATCCCATCGTGCTCACCGGTGCGGAATACCGTCAGGCCTTCAATCACATTCTGGCCGGTGGGGTTGCCCTTGATGTTGGCGAACATGTCGACGCGCAACCCGTTTTCTTCGCACAGGTTGAGGATGTTATTGATAAACGGCAGCGACGCCAGTCCCGGATCTGTCACCAGCAGCGGAGCGCGCATGCCGAACTCGAAACACAGGGACGGCAGCTCCCGCACACGCCCGGCACCAGCGCGAATGGCCGTGGGATAATTCCAGTTAGCGGAGAGATGTGGAACACGAACGTCAGTCATTGCAGAATCCACGGCCGGGAAAACCCGACTTACAGGGTTGTTTTCAGGTGGAAAGATTTCGGGCGCGTCACATGTTCAAAGCCGACACTCGACAGGGTGCAGCCACGACCAGATTTTCTGACCCCGGTCCAGGCCAGCTCCGGATCCAGATAGTCGCACCGGTTGAGAAATACCGTGCCGGTGTGCAAACGATCCCCAAGGGCAATGGCCGCTTCCGTATCCGCGGAATAAATCGCAGCGGTGAGGCCGTATTCACTGTCGTTCATCAACGCCAGGGCCTCGTTATCATCGGCGACCGACATCACGCCCAGCACCGGCCCGAAAGACTCTTCACTCATCACGCGCATCTCGTGATTCACACCGGTGAGTAACTGCGGCGCCATATAGGCACTGCCACGTCGATCCAATGCAAAATCCCCGCCATCGATGTGAGCCGAAGCCCCCTGCTGCACGGCCTCATCGATCTGGTCCCGCACAAAATCCGCCGCATCCGCCCGCACCAGCGGACCGAGGGTGGTATCCGGTTCGTCTGATCGACCGAGGCGATACTGTTGAATCAAGGGTATCGCGCGCTCGATAAATTCATCGAATAGCGAGTGATGGACGTAGGCGCGCTCGATACCACAGCAGGATTGCCCGGAATTGAAAAAAGCACCGTCCACCACCGACGCCACCGCATACTCGATATCGGCATCGGAACGGACATACGCCGGATCCTTGCCACCGAGCTCCAGCCCCATGGAAATAAACCGTCCCGCTGCGGCCGTTTCTACCGCAGCGCCCCCGGCCACAGAACCGGTAAACGCCACATGCTGGACGTCACTGCCGATAATGATCTGCTCGGCATCGCGGTGCCCGAGATGCAGATACTGGAACACCCCTTCCGGCAATCCCGCCTCGCTGAATGCCTCGACCATACGCTCGGCACACAACGGGGTTTGCGCCGAGTGTTTGAGCAGTACGCTGTTGCCGGCCAGCAATGCTGGCACCACCGCGTTGACCGAGGTCAGGTACGGGTAATTCCACGGCGCAATAATAAAAGAGACGCCCAGGGGCACCCTTCGGATAAAACGCTGAAATCCGGTTTTCTCCGGCAGCTGGATATCTGCCAGCGCGGATTCCGCCAGCGCGGCCATGGCCAGCGCACGTTCGGCATAGCCATCGATCTCGCCGCCGGCAAACGCAATGGGGCGCCCCATCTGCCAGCAGATCTCCTCAGCCAGTGCGGGCTTTTTCTGTTGCAGCACCGACACGGCCCCACGCACCAGCTCTACTTTCTGCTGCAGCGGTACCTCGGCCCAGCCCGGCTGTGCGCGCTGGGCGAGGCTCAGCGCATTCTGGATTTCGTAGTCAGTCGCGAGGGGGCGCTCGATGTACAGACTGTTATCTATCGGGGAAATACAGCGAAGTTTTTCCATAGGACTCGAGGGCTTCCTGCCGATACCGGGCACCGTGCCGGCCAGATGAATTGCTAGATGATTTCGAAGTAGCGCTGCAGTTCCCATTCGCCGATATGACGGCGGTACTCGCGCTCCTCCCATTCGCGGCTCGCCGCGAAATGATCGACAAAGGCATCGCCAAACAGATCCCGGGCGGCTGCCGATTGCTTCAGGCGTTGCGCCGCATCCCACAGGGTGCGCGGCAGTGCCAGTTGCGGCGGATGCTCCAGCGCATAGGCATTGCCATCCACCGCGTCTCCCGGCTGCCAACCCTGCTCGATACCGTAGATACCGGAGCCCAGCGCAACGGCCAGGGCCAGGTAGGGATTGGCATCGGCCGCGCCGAGCCGGTATTCCTGACGCTGTGACTTGTCACTTCCGGGAATCACCCGCAGTGCGGCGGTCCGGTTTTCGACCCCCCAGGTGGCATCGGTGGGCGCCCAGAAACCCGGGATCAGACGGCGGTAACTGTTGATCGTGGGCGCCACCATAGACAGCAATTCCGGCATCAGGCGCTGCTGGCCGGCGAGAAACTGTCGCTGTACGTCGCTCATGCTGTGGGGGGCATCCTTGGCGAAAAAGGCCGACCGGTTGTCGCTCTTGTTGCGCAGGGACAGATGAATATGGCCACTCTGGCCGGGATAGTCATTGGACCACTTGGCCATAAAGGTGGCCATCAACCCGCGCCGCTCCGCCAGCACCTTGATAAAGGTTTTGAACAGCGCCGCCTTGTCACCCGCGGCCTCCACATCATCGACGGTGATCGCTGCCTCGAGTACCCCCGGACCCGTCTCCGTGTGCAGCCCCTCAATGGGGAAATCCATCTGCTGTGCCAGCTCGAGGATCTCGTGGTAAAGATCCGCGTGCACCGAGTTGCGGATCATCGAGTAACCGAACCAGCCCGGAGTAAAAGGTTTGAGGTCCCGGTATCCCTTGGCACGGGCGGAGTCCGGGGTTTCATCGAACACGAAAAACTCGTACTCCAGCGCACCGTAGGGCGCAAATCCGGCCTTCTCACAGCGCTGGATCACCCGCCGCAGCAGGGCCCGAGGACATACCACCTCCGCAGAATCGGAGAACTCCGCCAGAAACAGCAGCATCCCGTCCTCGAACGGCACCTCCCTGCAGGTGTGGGGCAGAATCCTGACCGGCGCATCCGGGTAGCCCGTATGCCAGCCGGTGTAGCGCGTATTGTCGTAGAGCTGGTCCTGCACATCCCATCCCAGCACCACGTCACAGAAGGCAAATCCATGGTCCAGCGCGGAGAAGAATTTCTCGCGGCTCATGTACTTGCCGCGCATCACCCCGTCGTTATCAAACAGGCCAACCTTAATATGGGTGAGGCCGCGGGCCTCCACGAGGCGCTTTGCATCCGCGACACTGCGCACCTGGCGCGGACCAGGTACCGGGTTGTCAGTGACAGCGGTCGGGGAAGACAGGGAGTTCGTTGCTGCCGGGGATGATGGCAGCTCGGTGGATTCGTCCATGCTGGGCTCCGTTATTGTGACCGAGCCGTCGCCTCCGGCGACGGACGGATTCCTGCACTCAGCATAGTCGACACACGTTGAGTCTGCCGGCACAGCCCCAAACTGAACAAAATTTGAGCGGTCACGCTGACGGCTATGTTAGCGGACGCTCAGGGTATATAATCCGGCCTCCAAATTTTTGACCCACACAACATCATTCAGGACCAGCAATGAGCTTCGACAAGGTTTCCCCTGGCAAAGAACTGCCTAACGATATCAACGTAATCATCGAGATCCCGGCCAACCACGATCCGATCAAATACGAAGTCGACAAGGACGCGGACGCGGTATTCGTAGACCGTTTCGTAGCCACCCCGATGTTCTACCCGGCCAACTACGGTTACGTACCCCAGACCCTGTCTGAAGACGGTGACCCCCTGGACGTGCTGGTTGTTGCTCCGTACCCGGTAATGGTTGGCTCCGTGATCCGCTCCCGCGTGATCGGCGTGCTGAACATGACCGACGAATCCGGTGTAGACGCCAAGCTGCTGGCGGTACCGCACACCAAGCTGACCAAGCTGTACGATCACGTCAACGAAATCGGCGACCTGCCGGAACTGCTGATCAAGCAGATCGAGCACTACTTCGAAAACTACAAAGCCCTGGAAGCGGGCAAGTGGGTGAAAGTAGACGGCTGGGCCGACGCTGACGCTGCACGCAAAGAAGTTATGGCTTCCCGCGAGCGCTACCTGAAAGAAGAAGGCTAATCGCCCTACTCTTTTCGAAAAGCCGGCTTTAAGCCGGCTTTTTTGTGCCTGAAATTAACGCTCCAACTATTTCCCCAACTTCCTCAACGCTCGCGGCGAAGGTGCCGATACCGGGTACAGCCTTGTGAGACCTTCGAAAAAAGGGACTTTTTCGAAGAGCCCCCAGGGATGGGTTCACGGCGTGTCTCACAAGGCTGTACCCGGTAGCGGCACCGCCACGATCTTCCCCCTTGCTGACACTACAGCAAGGCTCCTTAAATTATTTTTCTGCCTCCCTGTCGGGATTTCTCCACCACCGGCGTTTACCCGTTTACACCCCGAAAAAACTTCGGGGCTGTGCTTTGACATAACAAAAAATGCTACACGCCAGATAACAATAGAATGGAGAAACCCATGCAAAGATCGCGCTTCCCGTCCACCCTGTTCCACAAAACACTATTGGCAGGCACCATTGCCATGATTTCCGCCGGCGCTGCCGCGCAGGAAACTGAGACCGAAGGTAAAACCGTAGAAGAAGTCGTGGTAACCGGTATTCGCGGTGCCCTGCAACAGTCGCTGGACGTTAAGCGCGACGCCACCTCCATTGTCGACGCCATCAGCTCCGAAGACATCGGCAAATTCCCGGACAAGAACGTGGCCGACTCCCTGCAGCGTGTACCGGGTATTTCCGTCGACCGTATCTGGGGTGAGGGCCGGGATATTTTCGTGCGCGGTACCGACAGCACCCTCAACCGCACCCTGATGAACGGCCAGAACGTGGCTTCCGCTTACTGGTGGGCCAACGACAATCCGAGCCGCGGTTTCAACTATTCCATTCTCGCATCCGAGCTGGTTTCTGCACTGGAAGTGTACAAAAGCCCGGAGGCCCGTCACGACGAGGGCAGTATCGGCGGCATGGTGAATGTCATCACCCGCAAGCCGCTGGACCTGGATCCGATGACCGTAAACCTGTCTACCGAGAGCGTATACAGCGAGCTGCCGGACACCTGGGATCCACAGGTGTCCGGATTGGTCAGCTGGAAAAATGATGCAGAGACCTTTGCCGTGCTCGCCTCTTACAACAGCCAGCAGCGCACCATGCGCCGCGACGGCCTCGAGGTTTTCCCCACCAACGACCTCTATACCGTTACCGACCAGAACGGCAACGTCACCGAAGATGTCTACGTTCCCTGGGGCGGCGGCTCGGCAATTTTCCAGCAGGATCGCCAGCGCGATACCACGAACCTCACCGTGCAGTTCCGCCCGTCTGACCGCTGGGATATGACCATGAACTATGTCGCCTCCGACATGGATATGGACAACAGCAACCAGAACTACCTGTTCGTTGCCGGCGGCTACAAGATTCCCAATGGCGATGTGGTGACCGACCCTGTGTTCATTCCCACCAGCGATGGCTACCAGGCTCTGGTGGGTGGTGTGATCGAAAATCCCGACAGCATTGGCGTGGCCGACGAGCCCATCGTGCGCGATGCCTTTGTGGAATCCGAGGTGCTGGACTTTGCCGCCGATTACACCGGCGACAGCTGGACCCTGCACCTGCAGGCCGGTACCACCAGCGCGGAGGGTGGCAGTACCAAGGACCGCAATTACTGGTTCGAAGGCAACAGTGCGGAAGACCTGAATTTCGGACCCAACACCAACGAATTCAGCTTTCCGGGCATCGATCCCCTGGATGGCAGTGCGCTGCACCTGAACGCCGCCAACCTGCGGGACTGGGTGCGTGTGATGGAAGATGACGAAAGCTACTTCCAGGCAGACGGCGTGATCGACGTGCAACTGGGGGCGATCACCGCCATCAAGACCGGCGTCAAACTGCGCGACCACACCATCGAGAACAATCGCCAGAACGGTTCCGTGGACGTAAGTAATCCGGACATTGCCGATCAGGTGGCCGCATTGAATGCGATCACCCTCGCGGATGTGTCCTCAGGTCCGAGTCCCCGCCTGCACGGCGAAGGCGCGACGAGCGGCTCACTCACCCGGTACGCGTTCCTGGATACCGGTCTCGCGCGGGAAAAGATCGACAGTATTCTGGATGCCGGCGCCATGACCTACGCGGAAGACCAGAGAGCCTATTACAAGATCAACGAGGACATTGCCGCGGCCTATGCCCAGGCAGATTTCGAACGCGGCAAGCTGCACGGTAATTTCGGCGTGCGACTGGTGGAAACGGACCAGACCTCCCACGCCTATATTGATGGTGAGCGCGGCGCAGTGAGCCGCAGCTATCGCGAGGCGCTACCGAGCGTGAACGTGATCTACGATCTGGCGGAAGACATTATTCTGCGCGGTGCCGCGTCCCGCGCCATGGCCCGCCCGACATTCCAGAACCTCAGTTCCAATATCGTGATCAACGCCACCAGTGGCACCGCCACTGCCGGCAACCCCATGCTGGAACCCATATTCGCAGATCAGTTTGAATTGGGTGCCGAATGGTATTTCAGTGATGCGAGCCTGGTGGCCGCAACCTACTTCAACAAGGACCTGAGTACCTTCGTGTTCCAGAACACCCAGGTAGAAGAGATTGACGGCCAGAGCATTAACGTTACCCGCCCCTACAACGCCGACAAGGGTGCGGATATCCAGGGCCTGGAGATTCAGGTACAGCACGATTTCGGGAGCGGCTTCGGGGTGCTCGGCAATTACACCTGGACCGACGCCAAGGTGCCCGGCAGCAAGCTGGAGTTACCGGGCAATTCCCGCGACCAGTTCAATGCTTCGACTTATTACGAGAATGACTTCCTGAGCCTGCGCCTGTCCTACAACCTGCGCTCCGAATCCTACGGCGGGCTCACCTCCGGCTCCCAGCTGGTTACCGATCAGTACGATCAGTGGGACGCAACCGCCAACTGGATGGTGAATGAAAATGTGGATGTTTTCTTTACCGCGGTGAACCTCACCAATGAAATCATCTACATGCGCACCGCCGACGGTATCCCCGTAGGCTTCTATGAAAACGGACCGCGCTTCAGCCTGGGCGCACGTCTTTCCTTTTAAAACCCCTTACTAGCAGGCATCACCTTGTCACCGCTTACAGGCGCCCTCCGGGCGCCTTTTTTAGTTGCAATCGATGTCTGGGCGACGCGCGCCAGGCCGGTTATAGTCGGTGCTCGAACCAACCCTCAAAGAAACGGGCGGCGATATGAGCAAAACCGTAGATGGACCCGATGGCATGCCCCGCTGTGGCTGGTGCGCAGCAGCACCGGAATTTTTTGACTATCACGACAGGGAATGGGGCTTCCCGGTAGACGACGACCGGCGGCTGTTTGAAAAACTGTGCCTGGAAAGTTTTCAGTCAGGCCTGAGCTGGCGCACGATACTGGCCAAGCGCGAAAACTTCCGCAAAGCGTTCAAAAATTTTGATTTCAATAAAGTGGCACGCTTTACCGAAAAAGACGTGGAACGCCTGCTCGAGGATGAAGGTATTGTTCGCCACCGCGGCAAGATTGAAGCGGTGATCAATAACGCGCAGAGAGCGCAGGAGCTGGTCAAGCAGGAAGGTTCCATTGCCGCCTATATCTGGCGCCATGAGCCCGCGCCACAAAACGGGCAAGCACCACAGAGCGCTTCTACCTCAGAAACCTCCAAAGCACTCGCCAAGGACCTGAAGAAGCGCGGCTGGAAATTTGTTGGCCCCACCACCGTCTACGCCTTTATGCAGGCCATGGGGTTGATCAACGACCACCTGGAAGACTGCAAGTCCCGCAGCGAGGTGGACAAGGCGCGCAGGGCATTCAAACGGCCCAAATGAAAAAATGGGTTATTCAATCCCGCGCGGGCAATATCAGCACGCGCTGATCATTCTTGTTGATACGTGCACCGAAACTTTGCTCCAGGGCAAACGCCAGCGCATCGGCATCTCCGGTGTTGAAGACACCACTGATGCGCGCGTCCGCTAGCGCGTCGCCCACCAATACCATTTTACGTGTGGTGTAGCGGTTGTACTCGGCAATGGCATCCTCGAGACGCTCGTTGTCGAAATAAATCCGCTGGGTCTGCCAGGCGGTGACCTTTTCCAGGTCAACCGGTATCACCCCACTATTGTCCCCAGGGCTGGCTGCACGGTAGCGCACACCCTCACCGGGGAGCATTTTGACCAGCTGCTGACGTGCACCGTCCGCGTGTTCAGCCTGAACATCCACAACCCCCTGGGTTACGGCAACCTGAACATCCGCCCCCTTCAGTGCCACATTGAATGCGGTACCCAGCGCACGTACTTCGGAACCGCGCACATTGACGACAAAGGGACGCGCAGGGTTTTTCGCCACCATAAAGAAGGCCTCGCCCCGCTCCAGCCACAACGCACGCCGCTTACCGCGATAGCGCACCCCCACCCGGCTGTCGGTGTTCAGCATCAAGGTGGAACCATCCTCCAGATGCACTACCTGCTGCTCACCGATACCGGTCTGGTAGTAATCGATGGCCTGATACTGCTTCAGCACCATGGCCGCTATCGCCACCAGTACGGTTGCCGCGACGGCACCGAACCAGCGCCAGCGATTGCGACGGCGCACGGCCTTGCGAATCTCCGGCAATTCACGGTTGAGCTCCTCATCGCCGCTCAGCAACTCGCTCATCAGGCTCAGCTGCTGGCACTGACTGAATGCCAAGCGGTGGCGTGCGTCCTGCTGCAACCAGGCTTCCAGTGCCTCGATTTCCGCGGCGCTCATGGCGGCACTCTGCTGCCGCGCAAACCAGTCTGCGGCCGCGGCCCGGATGGACTCATCTACAACTTCGGCTCGACTCATAACAACTCATTCAACTCTGTTTGCAAGTGCTTCAGGGCCGCACTCATATGACGCTCGACACTGCGGGTACTGATGGAAAGTGCCGAAGCAATTTCCGGGTAGGTCATTTCTTCAAAGCGACTCAACAGAAACACCTTGCGGGTAACGGGTTTGAGCCGCAGCAGTGACTGCTTGAGCTGCTGCAGGCTTTGCTGCCACTCGGCGCTGCCCTGGGGGGACGGATCCGGGCTTGTGTGATTGGCATCCTCGAAGCACTCGTGATGATCCGTTTTCCGGCGTATATGGCGGCGCAGGCCATCGCGCACCAGATTGGTGGCAACCGTATACAGGTAGGCTCGCGGGCTTTCCCGCAGGGGTTGCAGATCCCGCAACCCGAGGATCTTGACGTAGGTCTCCTGCAGGACGACATCCGCCTCCTGTTGCCCTCCCGGTAACATCCGCGCCACATAATTGCGGATCGATGTGCGGTATTCGAGAAAAAGCGCCTCGATATAAGCGCGATCCGCAGAAGAGAGATCAGAAGAGTGACTAGAAGAGCCGCGATCGTCGGCAAGCTTTCCCGCTGGCGCCTCCGACCGATTCTGCACCAGGCACAGCGCCGCCCGCGATTGGAACCTAGCCACCGCGCCCCCCGCGAATCCCGCTCAAGATTTTGTATAAACGTGTACCCATAACTCCTGTAAACGACAGTGGCGACGATAACCCGACAGTTTTTTCCAATTATTTTCCAGATGCCGCCGAAAATCCCCAGCCAGCGCCGCCGCGCTGTGCACGTCGCGGCTGCCGCTTGCAGGATTTATTGCGGATCAGGTATTTTGAGGCACCTGCAGTTGAGGCTCAATTCAGAAACGCCCGCTCAGTCCAGAATGACAATAATGATTAAATCGCCCCCGATGGCCCAACCGCGGCACCGCGGGCCTGTGGCGACGCTGCTGCAGGCACTATTGTTCACACTACCCGCCCACGCGCTGTCGGCGGCGGACGTGTCTGCGGGAAATGATCCGACCTCGCTGCAGATAACCTCTGCCGCACAACCCATGCTGTTTCAACTGGCGGCGCAGCCGCTCGAGCGCGCACTGACACAGTTTGCCGAACAAACCGGCATGCAGGTTTTCTACCGCCCCGAGGAGCTACCGGCACAGCTATCCGCCGCGGTCTCCGGACGCTACCTTCCCGAAGCCGCCCTGCAGCAGCTCCTGAAAAATACCGGACTGACCTATCAACTCGGTAACAACGGCACCCTGGTTATCCGCGGTAATGCATCGCCCAGGGAAGCAGATCCGGAGCCGGTAGTTGCCATCCCTGTGCCGCGTCCACCGCAAGCGCTGGAAGAGGCCTATGTCACCGGGGTACGCACCAGCCTGCGCCAGAGCCTGGCTATGAAACAGGCCAGCAGCAACCTGATTGAGGTAACCACCTCAGAGGATATCGGCAAGTTTCCCGATCACAACGTGGCGGACGCCCTGCAGCGTATCGCCGGCGTCTCTGTGGACCGAGTGTGGGGGGAAGGTCGGGACGTGAATATTCGCGGTACCGACAAGGACATCAACCGCACCCTGCTGAATGGTCAACATGTAGCATCGGCCTACTGGTGGGCCAACGACAACCTGAGTCGCGGGTTCAACTATTCCACCCTCGCGTCGCAACTAGTGCAGTCACTGGAGGTGCACAAGACACCCCGTGCGGACCTGGACGAAGGCAGTATCGGCGGCACTGTTATCGTCCGCACCCGCAAGCCCCTGGAAATGGACAGCGGTGAACTGTATTTATCGGCCGGCCAGAATTACAGCGCACTGGCGGACCGCTGGGCAGCGCAGGGGTCGGCACTGGGCAGCTGGAAGAATGCCGCACAATCCCTGGGGGTACTCGCGTCGCTCAACTGGCAAAACCGGGACACGCGCCGGGACGGACTGGAAACCTTTGCCGACAATAACCTGTATACCGTGACCGACGCCCACGGCGCCGTTACCGAAGATGTCTACGCGGTCTGGGGCGGCGGTTCGGCCCTGCTGCAACAACAGCGCAGCCACGCCACCGGCAATCTCACTCTGCAGTGGGCACCGGGTGATCGCTGGGATACGACCCTCAACCTGCTGCGGTCACAAGTGGATATCGACAACACCAATCACAACTACCTGTTTGCCCCCGGCGGCTACAAGCTCAGCGAATCGCCGCCGGCCACGGTTGCAGACCCGATTTTTCTCGCGAGCGACGACGCCCGCGCAATACTGGCCGGCGGCACGCTGGGAAACCCGGACAGTCCCGGTGCGATCCTCGATGCAATACGGCGCGAGGCGTTTATCGATACACGGGTCAACGACATCGACATCCGCTACCGCGGTAACAACTGGGACCAGCACGTCCAGTTTGGCGATACCAGTGCCCGCGGCGGCACCGAGCACGATCGCCTGTACCGTTTTACCGGCGATACCCGCGTGGCCTTTCGCCTGGATCGGGATGCCGTGGAATCGACCTACCTGGACCTGAACCCCGAGGATGCAGCGGCCCTGACGCAACTGTCTCCGCTGACCCGGGACTGGATCCGCACCATGAATAGTCGCGAACACTACGCGCAATGGGATCTAGAGCAGGCGTTTTCCAGCGGCTGGCTGCGCAAACTTCAATTTGGTGCCAAGGTCAGGAATCACCGGGTAGAAAACCACCTCACCGAAGGTGAGATCGATCTCGAATCGTCCCTGTGGCCTGCGCTGAGCACCACGGGTCTGGATCAGGTCAGCAGTGGCCCGAGCCCTTTCCTGAGCAACGACAACGCTACCAGCAACACCCTGACCCGCTACGCAATCACCGATGCCGACCTTCTCGCGTCGGTCATCGATCCAGTACTGCAGGCGGGCGCCATGACCTACACCTACGACCACAGCGCGTTTTTCCGAATTGAGGAGCAGAGCGCCGCCGCCTACGCCAGCCTGGATCTGGAAGCCGGCGCCTGGAGTGGCAATATCGGTATGCGCGGCGTGACGACCCGGCAGCGGGCCAGCGCTTATGATCGGGACCGGTTACATCATGTGGATAACCAATATCGGGACCTTCTGCCCAGTGCCAACCTCAGCTACCGCTTCGGCGATGATCTCGTTGCCCGATTGGGGGCTGCCCAGGTAATGGCCCGACCCAATTTCAAGGACCTGACACCGAATATCATCATCGAACCGACCAGTGGTAACGGCGCGGCGGGCAACCCGACGCTGGATCCCTATCGTGCCGACCAGCTGGACCTGGGCCTGGAATGGTATTTCGCGGACGCCTCGCTTTTTTCCGCCACCCTGTTTTACAAGGATATTTCCACCTTTGTGTATCCCCATGTAAATCTGGAAATCGTGGACGGGGAATCGCTCTACATCACCCGCCCGCAGAACGGCCCCGGGGCAGATATTCGCGGCGCAGAATTACAGTGGCAGCAAACCCTCGGCGGGGGCTTTGGCGTATTGAGCAATTACACCTACACCGATGCCAGTGTGCCCTCTGCCGATGGCACACGTACGCTGGAGCTGCCCGGCAACTCCCGCAGCCAGTTCAATGCGTCGCTGTATTTTGAAAATGCGCGGTTTAATGGACGGGTGAGCTACAACTACCGCTCGCGCTCCTACGGAGAGATTATTGCCGGGTCGCAGAGTGAAACCGATGCATACCGCCAGTGGGACGCCACCGCGGAGTGGCACTGGTCGCCGAGACTGTCCTTGTCCGCGGAGGCGATCAACCTCACCGAGGAAGTGCTGCGTATTCGCAGCGCCAGCGGTATCCCACAGGGCTTTTACGAAAACGGACGTCGCTTTGCACTGGGGGTAAAAATAGCGTTCTGATGTGAAGGGAGATTGCCGAACCGGGAAATTCAGTCCGGCACTTCGAAGGAGGCCTTGCCGCTGATGTGATTGTCCAGCTTCCAGTCCGGCACCGAAACAGCCGGCGCCACTTCCGGCTTGCGCTCCCCCGCCTCAAGAAGATTGCCTTCCGCCGGCTTGAGGCTGAGATGGTTGACTTCCACCTTTACGGCTTCCACGGATGTTTTCTCGTGCGCCTTGACCAGGTTGCCTTCCATCGGCGCGAGACTCAGTGAAGAGGAACTCGCGGCGGACTGTGCCGGTGCGGTCTCGCCAGCGTCTGCGACTGGCGCGGTGGCCGGTTGCGGTTCCGGAGCCCGCGGTGACGACGCTGCGGGCTGCGGCACTGGCTGCTCGACACCCTCCGCGCGTACCGTCGACTGCGCCCCGAGTTTGGACAGGGTTGCCTGCAGTTGTTCCGCCTGCGCCTGCGCCATGCCTTTTTTGATCGCCAGCGGGCGACCACTGAAAAGTTTTTCGACAGTGTCCGGCCCGGCCTTGAACAGGCGGGCAAAATTGGCTTTCACATCGGCAACGGTGTAGCCGGGCTCAAGGTCGCCGCGAAAAATCACACTGTAGGTGGGAGCTGACATGCTGATACCTCGATCGTGTTGTCTTCAGGCCTTGTTATTCTGTTTTCAATCAGACGCTTTAAGGAAAACACTATTCAATCCGATTCAATCATCGGAATCCAGTGTCTGGTCCATGGTGTAGGCCGGGGCCCCTTCACATTTACCCCCCACCACCCGCGCGGGCACGCCCGCCACGGTGGAATGCGGCGACACATCGCGCAGCACCAGGCTGCCTGCCGCGATCTTGACGCCCTCGCCGATGTCCACCGGCCCCAGGATTTTCGCGCCAGCACCGATCATCACACCGCGACCGATCTTGGGATGACGATCGCCGCCGCCACTGCCGCTGCCACCGAGGGTAACCGAGTGCAGAATGGAGACATCGTCTTCCACCACCGTGGTTTCACCCACGACAAGGCCGGTGGCGTGGTCAATCATGATGCCGCAACCGAAGCGCGCCGCAGGATGAATATCCACCGCAAACTGCTCCGAAACCCGACTCTGGAAATACAGGGCGAGTGTGTGTCGGCCTTTTTTCCACAACCAGTGGGCAATGCGGTGGGACTGCAGGGCATGAAACCCCTTGAAGTACAGAAACGGGGTGAGGTACTGGTCACAGGCCGGGTCGCGGTCGTACCAGGCGCAGATATCCGCCTGCATACAACGGGATATTTCCGGCTCATCCGCCAGCGCCGCGGCAATCACTTCCTGCAGAGCGGTCGCCGTCAGGGCCGCATGATCCAGCACCGAGGCCAACTGATAGGCCAGTGCCCGGTCCAATGTGCGATGGCGCAGCACCGTGTTGTGGAAATAACTGGCCAGTACCGGCTCGCCGGCGGCAGCCGCAGCCGCCTCCGCACGCATGGCTGACCAGATATCCCGATTGTTCAATTCAGTGACGTTGATGGTCTCTCTTCCTGTCTCTGATCCAACTCTATGTTTGCCCCACCGGTCAACGGCATTCGGACGGGGACTCAGAGGCGATCCATATTGGTCGGGTAGGCGGATTCCGGCACTTCCACAAAGCGCGGGTAAATGGCTTCCATGGCACCGCACACGGTGTCCGCCAGCGCCAGGTCGCCATCCGCCTGGCACAACTGTAACTGTTCTCGCAGCGACTGAGCACAGTGCAGCTGCTGGAATTCTTTCGCGCGCGGCGCGTAACTGAGGTGCCAGCGCTCCGGCGCTACGCCGCCGCGATCGGCGCCGTAGGGGCGGAACAGGCCGTAGCTATGGCCCTCGGCAATCCGTTCGTCCAGCCAGCAATGAAAGGGCCCAAACACCCCTTCATCAGCGACCTCTTCCGGGGTCAGCTGCACCCGGTAATCCTCCGGCACGGCCGCGGCATCGATCACATCAAAATCGGTGCCCCAATGGTGGCGCGAGCCGCCGGGCAGCGCGGACCAGCGCAATATAGCGAATACGATTTCCTCTGGCGACATGCGCGCCACATCCAGCGGCTGCCCCGCGCTGTCGAGCACTGGCCGCTGACCGCTGGCCTTGGCATTCCAGATAGTGCGCTGGCGCTCGAAATCGCGGAAGCCAGATACCACCTTGGGGTCAAAGCCGGCCTTTCTCGCATCCCGGCGCAACTGATCAAACGCCGTCAGGGCTTCCGGGTGCATCAGTTGCCCGGAAACAGGCTCCAGAATGACGTGTGCATCCGTCAGTCCGAACAGGATATTGCGCAGTAATTGATGCATGAATTCACTCCCGGGTCCGGAAACGCTGAAGGGGTAACCGAAACGTCATGCTGCAAAAGTCGTCATTTCAAGCTAGGCTTTTTCTAAGAAGAAGTCTAAATAGTACAAGTGTGCCGTGCGACAGCAGCCGCCGCAAATAACCGTACTTTAATATGTGCCCGCCTATTCTGCCGCGGGCAATACGGTTTGGCCTTTTATTTTTTTATGCTATGTTGCACGCCTGTTGTATTTGGTTCGGGATTGAACCGAAAGGGAAGCACTTCAGAGTGTTCGAAAGGTCGTCGGGATCGCCTTGCCGGGTGTGCAACGTCCCCCTGAAACCTCGACCGACTGGAGTACAGGAAATCTCGCGGCGGCCCAGGGCACTCCGCGCAGATATCTCCATAGAGCATCAACAGTTCAGGGAATGAATTTTATGCACCCAAGTCAATCAGAGTTGTTGAAACTGAAAAACCTGGGACTCGCCTCCGTCAATATCCTTCATTCCATTGGCATCCGCACCCAGGCCGACCTGCACCGAGTCGGACCGGTCGAGGCATTCACCAGCATCCGCCGCCGCGGCATCAACGCATCCCGCGTCCTCCTCTACGCCCTGCAGGGCGCCCTGCTCGACGTGCACTGGAACGAACTGGACCCTGACCTCAAGGCCAACCTGGTAAGTGAAGCGGAGCAGCGCCTCTCCCGCAAAGATCGCGCCTGACCCTATACTCTCCTGAAATTGTGTCGGTCTGAAATTGTGCCGGTGCAGACTTGCAAACGGCACACGCAGACCCTATCTAGCCCCAGATACATCGTCCATTTACCGAGGTATCGGACGGCGAGCCTCGCGGCCCGGCGTATACCCTCCACTGTGGGTCACTGCCACAGCGGCAAACGGGTTTCACTCGGATCACTAGTTTTTGTTTTCAAAATATCTGTCGGAGATATCTGATGTTGCGAATAGGGCTCTTTTTGCTCACCAACCTGGCGGTGATGGTGCTGGTAGGCATCATATTCAACCTGCTGGGCATTCAGGGCATTCTCGACGCCAACGGCGTCAACCTGAACCTGCCCGGCCTGCTGCTGATGTGTGCCATCTTCGGTATCGGCGGTTCACTCATTTCACTACTGCTGTCGAAAACCATCGCCCGCATGTCCACCCGCACCCAGGTGATCGAGCAGCCGCAGACTGCCGACGAGCGCTGGCTGGTGGAAACCGTGCGCGAGCTGTCGCAAAAGGCCGGCATCGGCATGCCGGATGTGGGCATTTTCCCCATGCCCCAGGCCAATGCGTTCGCCACAGGCTGGAACCGTAACAACGCACTGGTCGCGGTCAGCGCGGGCCTGCTGCAGCGCTTCAACCGCGACGAAGCGCGCGCAGTGATCGGTCATGAGATCGGTCACGTAGCCAACGGCGATATGATCACCCTGGCACTGATCCAGGGGGTGGTGAACACCTTCGTGATGTTCTTCGCGCGTCTTGTGGGCTTCTTCGTGGACCGGGTACTGCTGCGCAATGAACAGGGCCTGGGTATCGGCTACTACCTGACCTCCATCATCATGGACATGGTGTTCGGTGTATTCGCCATGGTCATCGTCGCCTGGTTCAGCCGTCGCCGCGAATACCGTGCCGATGAAGCCGGCGCGCACCTGGCCAGCCCCAACGCAATGATCGCAGCGCTGGCGCGAATCAAGGCAGAGTCCGAAGCCGGACGCGAGGAGCCGCTGCCGGCCAACATGAAAGCCTTCGGCATCTACGGCAACAGCATGGCCGCCCTGCTCGCCAGTCACCCGCCCCTTGAGGATCGGATCCTGGCGCTGCAAAATTCTGCTCGTTGATCGCTAACAGTATGGGGCGTGCCCGCCTGCGGGCACGCCTGTCACGACAGCAAATCTATACGCAGGAGCCCGCCCGCAGAAATGACGCTGACAAAATCCCTTTCCGCTTTCGCCCTGTCCCTACTGATGATCTGCACCGCGCTACCTGCGCAAGCAGACTCGCGCACCCCCCAATTCGCCACAGATGACGAAACCAACACCATGCAGGTGTTCAATTTCGCCAGTCCCTCGGTGGTGTATGTCACCAACGAAGCCGTAGTGCGCGACCGCTGGACCCTGAAACTGCACACCGTACCCAAGGGGGCCGGCAGCGGCTTTATCTGGGATATCCAGGGTCATGTGGTGACCAACTTCCACGTGATTGAGGAAGCCCGCAAAATCACCATCACCCTGCAGGATCGCAGTGAGTGGCCGGCCACCCTGGTGGGGTCGGCTCCGGAAAAAGATCTGGCGGTACTCAAGATCGACGCCCCCGCGGAGTTACTCAAACCACTGCTGCCCGGACAATCCGCCGGACTGTCGGTGGGGCGCAAGGTACTCGCGATCGGCAACCCCTTCGGTCTTGACACCACGCTAACCACCGGTGTGGTCAGCGCCCTCGGCCGCGAGATCGAAGCCGCGGGCAACCGCACCATTCGCAACGTGATCCAGACCGACGCAGCGATCAATCCCGGTAACTCCGGCGGGCCGCTGCTGGATTCCAGTGGTCGCCTGATTGGCGTCAATACCGCGATCTACAGCCCCAGCGGCGCAAGCGTGGGTATCGGCTTCGCCATCCCTGTGGATACGGTAAAAAAGATCGTTCCGGAACTGATCGCCCACGGACGCCTGGTGCGACCGATCCTCGGAATTGAATCCGCGCCGGACCAGTGGGCCAATCGCTACGACTTCGAAGGGGTTGCCGTACTGCGTACCGCACCGGGGCTGCCGGCAGAGCGCGCCGGCCTGCGCGGTGTCTACCGCAGCAACCGCGGCGGCTGGCAGCTGGGCGATGTGATCATTGGAATCGATGGATTGCCCATCAGTAACTACGACGACCTGATGAACGTGCTGGAAAACCGGCGCCCCGGCGACAAGGTGAAGGTGGATTACCTGCGCGATGGGGAGGCATACCAGACCTCACTGGAACTGGCGGCGCCTTGATGACTTTGTAAGATGCCCGGTGGCAGTACCGACACCGCAGCCAGTTAAATTCAATCGCTATTTCGGTACACTCTCACGCCAGATTGAATCAGGCCGGAACAGATCCCATGCAAAAACACTTTCTCTGCCGCTACGAAGACCTCAACGAAGGCGACTCCAAAGGCTTCTCTCTGGGAGACAACAGCGCCGGAATGAACAATGTATTTGCGGTAAAGAAAGATGGCGAGATTTTCGCCTACAAGAACATCTGCCCGCACCGGGGCATCAACCTGGAGTGGCAGCCGGACCAGTTTCTGGACTCGGAAAAAGCGCTGATCCAGTGCGCATCCCACGGCGCCCTGTTTGAAATCACCACCGGTGAATGTATCGCCGGTCCCTGTGCCGGGGACGCGCTGACACCGGTACCGGTGGAATACGCCCAGGAGGGACTCTACGTCCTGCTGGCAGACTGACTCCCGTCAGTCTTTCTGGGGCAGGTACGGCAGCGGCGTCTCAAGGCGAATCTCGTCCGCGCCCAGTTTCGCCCGGTACGCGATCACCTCCACCCCCGCTGCAAGCGCCTCCTTCAGCGCCGCCGCATAGGCAGGATCGATTTCCGCGGCGGCCTCCACCGTTTCTATGGCCGAGTGCTGGACGCAGTAAAAAAGCACCGCGCGCACCCCGGACTGTGCCAGCTTCTGCAATTCCCGCAAGTGCTTGGCGCCGCGCGCACTGACCGCATCGGGAAACAATCCGCGTGCGCCCTCCGCCAGAGTGACGTTTTTCACTTCCACATAACAATCGCCCTGCTCACCACTCAGCAGAAAATCAATACGACTGTTTTCCTCGCCGTACTTCACCTCGCGGCGCAGCTGCGCATAGCCCTGTAACTCCGTCACCACCCCGCTGGTGATGGCTTCCTCCACCAGATGGTTGGCGCGGCCGGTATTCACGCCCGCCAACGCGCCTTCCGGCGTGGTGGTAATTTCCAAAGTATGGCGGTACTTGCGCTTGGGATTACCGGAGTCGGAAAACCAGCAAGGCGTGTTTTCCTCCCAACAATTTTTCATTGAGCCGGTGTTCGGGCAGTGAATGGTTATAATTTCACCAGACGAAAGTTCAATATCGGCGAGAAATCGCTTGTAGCGGCGCAATAATTTTCCCTGAGCCAGGGGCGGGTTAATTTTCACACAACAACCTGTAAAAAGTCAGAAATGGATGGACTGTACGCCAACCTGTCGAAAAAACGGTCGCCAGAATACACCATCCCGTTCATTCTTTGCCGAAGGATCGTCCTCAGTGCCGTTACAGAGCAACATTTTGTGGCGCAGCCCTGAGAGTTTTGATAGTTTCCTCGCCTTGGTCGCGATAGCGGCCTGAGGATACAGCCGGCGGTCGCTTAGGCTTTGTGCAGCCTGCTAGGCTTGAATTTGGTTGTAGTGCCCTAATAACTCAGGGCCCGTATTACGAGAGAGGCAATGACTATGCCCAATACTGCTGCGAAATCCGATTCTCTGCACGGCTTCGAGCCCTATCAGGAACAGAAGGGCGAGGAGTACATGAATGAGAAGCAGCAGGAGCATTTCCGCAAGCTGCTGCTGGCCTGGAAGGCCGAACTCATGGCAGAAGTGGATCGCACCGTAACTCACATGAAAGATGAAGCTGCAAACTTCCCTGACCCGGCGGATCGCGCCAGCCAGGAAGAAGAGTTCAGCCTGGAACTGCGCACCCGCGATCGCGAGCGCAAACTGATCAAGAAGATCGACGCCACGATCGAACTGATCGACCAGGAAGATTACGGCTTCTGTGAAGCCTGCGGCGTCGAGATCGGCATCCGCCGCCTGGAAGCACGTCCCACCGCGACCCTGTGCGTGGACTGCAAGACCCTGGCGGAGATCAAGGAAAAGCAGATTTCCGGCTGATCTGCCGTTGCCCGGGCAGCATTTGAGCTGCCCGGCACTCCTTCCCCATCTCGACTGTTTCACCCGATTCCCCGGTTTACGGCATGCCCGAACAATATATCGGCCGCTTTGCCCCCTCGCCCACCGGCCCGCTCCATTTCGGTTCCCTGGTCTGCGCCCTCGGCAGCTACCTTGACGCCATCGCCCACGGCGGCCACTGGCTCGTGCGCATGGAAGATCTGGATCCACCACGGGAGATGCCCGGCGCCGCCGAGCGCATCCTTCACGCGCTGCACGCGCACGGCTTGCACGGCCACGGTGAAACCGTCTGGCAGAGCCACCGCCACCACCTATACAAGACCGCGCTGGAAAAGCTACAGGCACAACAGCTGATCTACCGCTGCCACTGCACCCGCGAACAGATCCGCCGCGCCGGCGGCCACCGCCGGGAAAACTGCATAACCGAATCCGAGGGCGACAATTACGCCCTGCGCTTTCGCTGTGCCGGCACGCAGGAGACCTTTCACGACCTCTGGCAGGGAGAACAGACCCAGATCGTCGACGAAGACCCGATCCTGAAACGCAAGGACGGCCTCTACGCCTACCAACTGGCAGTGGTGGTGGACGATATCGCCCAGGGCGTGAATTGCGTGGTGCGAGGTGCCGACCTGCTGGATTGCACCGGCGTACAGAGTCAGTTGTTCCGTGCACTGGGGGGCCGGGTTCCCCAGTTCGGACATCTGCCACTGGTGATGAACGAGGGTGGCCAGAAACTCAGCAAGCAGAATCACGCCGCGCCACTGGACGACAAAAACGCTTCCGCGAATCTGGTTCAGGCGCTGGGCTTCCTGGGATTTCATCCGCCGCCGGGGCTCGAATCCAAACTTCCGGCACAGATTCTTTCCTGGGCGAGTGCGCGCTGGCAGCGACAAGCCGTGGACCGACGTAACCGCCAGCTAGCGCAATAGAGTTTTCGACAATGCCGACTCAATAGCTTCAATGCTAAGGTGGCGATAGCGGGAACAGCTTTGCGAGACCTTTACCGCCATGGATGGGTTTACGGCGTGTCTCGCAAAGCTGTTCGCGATAGCGCCACCGCCACTGCGCTTCGATCAGTACCGGAACCAGTAGAACCAGCAAAGAGTTGAACTCTCCCCCAAGCGCGCATTAACATTTTGCGCCGAATTTCTCCCTTTCTGCCTCACCGCAGGACGACCCTACAGGTCCTTAATGAGCAACCGTACCCTGTTAATCCTGCTGGTACTGGTGGGCTACGTATTCAGCCCCACCGTATTCACCTGGATGATCAACCCATCCGGCGCCTGGTATCGCCCCTTCATCCTCTGGTTCGTACTGATCCTGCTGGCGATCTTTATTCAGCGGAGGCGCAAACCCGATGACCTTTGAGATCGTCAACATTGCGCTGATCGGCGTCGCCTATATTTTTGCCCTGTTTTTCGTGGCCTTCGCCACCTCCAAGGGCTGGCTGTCCAGCAACTGGGTAAGACATCCGTTCTTCTACGTGCTCTCGCTGGGCGTCTCCCTCAGTGCCTGGACCTACTACGGCATCATCGACCTCGCCTGGCAACACGGCTACGGGGTACTCGCCTACTACCTCGGCACCGGCGCCATGTTCCTGTTCGCGCCGGTGGCACTGGAACCGCTCGCGCGCCTCGCCCAGCGCTACCAGCTCACCTCCCCCGCAGACCTGCTGGTATTCCGCTACCACAGCCGCGAGGCAGGTACCCTGGCCACCCTGTTCATGCTGCTGGGACTGCTGCCACTGATCGCACTGCAGATCCAGGCCGTAGCGGAAACCCTGGCACTGCTGTCCCGCGACAATGTGGCGGCACTGGCACTGCCCGCCAGCGGCGTCACCAGCAAAGACCTGATCGCCTTCTTCTACTGTGTGCTGCTCGCGCTGTTTACCAGCACCTATGGCGCATCCAGTAAACGGCGTGCAGGCCTCGCCAGCGCCATGGCCCTGGAATCCCTGGTAAAACTGGTGGCCCTGCTGGCGGTGGGACTGTACGCGGTATATGGGGTATTCGGCGGACTCGGCGAGCTCGATCAGTGGCTCGCGCAGAACAACGACATGCAGCAACTGCTCTACTCCCCGATCAAACAGGGTTCATCTCACACCCTGCTGCTGGTGTTTATCGCCACCGCGGTGGCAATGCCGCATATTTTTTATCTCAGTATTGCGGATCGCCCCGCCACCCAGGGACTGCGCACTGCCAGCTGGGGCTTTCCCTTGTTCCTGCTGCTGATGGCGTTACCCATCTTCCCCATCATGTGGGCGGGCTTTGCCCTGGATGTGGCGGAACCCGTGCAGTACTTCACCCTTGCGGTGCCCCGCGCCAGCGGCTCGGCAACCCTGACCATCCTCGCCTTTATCGGCGGCCTGTCCGCGGCTACCGGCGCGCTGATCATGATCACCCTGGCACTGTCCACCATGGTGATGAACCACTGGTTGCTGCCAGGTACCCGCTGGCAGTCCGACGACAACATGTACCGCCAGCTGCTGTGGCTGCGCCGGGCGCTGGTCGCAGCGCTATTTCTCGCGGGCTTCGGCTTTTACCTGCTGCTCAACAATCGTCTGTCCCTCTCTGACCTGGCCATCATCGCGTTTATCGCCTCGCTGCAGTTCCTGCCTGGCATCTTCGCGGTAATTCACTGGCCTCAGGGCAATCGCCGCGGCTTTATCGGCGGACTGCTTGCAGGCATGCTGATCTGGGCTGCGGGCCTGCTGTTCCCCGCCATGGTGGGCAACAGCGGCATTGCGTTCGGCAGCTACCGGATTCCCCTGGGCATGGAAATCTGGCCGCAGATCACCACCCTGTCACTTTCAGTCAACGTGCTGTTGTTCGTGTGTCTGTCGATATTCACCCGCGCCAGCAGCCTGGAACGCTACGCCGCGGACCTGTGCAGTGACGACTCCATCAGCCAGGCGCTGCGCCTGGAGCTGGATGTGCAATCCGCCGCCGAATTCCGTATGCGCCTGTCCGAAAGTCTCGGCGCCGCCACCGCAAGCCAGGAAGTCAGCCGCGCCCTGCGGCAGCTCAACCTGCCGGAGAACGAGCGGCGTCCCTACGCCCTGCGCCAGTTGCGCGACAAGCTGGAAGCCAACCTGTCCGGTCTGCTGGGCCGGGTGCTGGCGGGCCAGATTGTGGATCGGCACCTGCCGTTCGTTACCAGCGATCAGCCAGCCAACAAAGACATCAACCTGATTGAAACCCGCCTGAGCCGGTACAAAAACCAGCTGACCGGTCTCGCCGCGGAGCTGAACAACCTGCGCCTCTATCACCGACAGATGCTGGAAGAGCTGCCCATGGCCGCCTGCTCCCTCGGGCGCGATGGCGAGATCCTGCTGTGGAACTACGCCATGACCGACCTCACCGGGGTCAGCGCCAGTGAGGTTATCGGCTCCAAACCGGAGTACCTGCCGGAACCCTGGCGATCCCTGGTGACCGAGTTTGCCGAATCCGCCGATGGCAGTCGTTTCAAGCAACAGGTGGAGATGGACGGCAGCAGTCGCTGGCTCAACCTGCACAAGACACGCCTCAAGCAGCGCACGGGGAAATACGGTCGGGAAAATAAAGAAAGTGGTAAAGACAGCCGCAGTGACGGCCAGATGCTGCTGGTGGAAGACATCACCGAGACCCAGGTGCTCGAGCAGGAGCTGATGCACAGCGAACGACTGGCCTCGGTAGGCCGCCTGGCCGCCGGCGTGGCCCACGAGGTGGGCAATCCGGTCACCGGTATTGCCTGTCTCGCGCAGAACCTGCAGTTTGACTCCGACAATCCGGAGGTCCTCGAGACCGCGGACCAGATCCTGAGCCAGACCCAGCGAATCAGCCGTATCGTCCACTCTCTGGTGAGCTTCTCCCACAGCGGCAACCAGGAAAGCGAGAAGGCCCCGGTAGACCTGCACGCCTGTGTGGAAGAAGCGGTGCAGCTGCTGTCGCTGCAGCGGGACAAGACCGAGGTCACCTTTGCCAATCGGGTACCCGAGGACCTCTACGCGCTGGGGGACAACCAGCGACTGATTCAGGTATTCATCAACCTGCTCAGCAACGCCCGCGACGCTAGCCCAGACGGCGGTAACATCGAAGTCGAGGGTTACGCGCGCGCGGGGCTCGCCTGTATCGCGGTCACCGATGACGGACCGGGTATATCTCCGGCCCACCGCGAGCGAATCCTCGAGCCGTTCTTCACTACCAAGGAACCCGGGGAAGGCACCGGCCTGGGGCTGGCAATGGTCTACAGCATTGTGGAAGAACACGGCGGACAACTGGAACTGGTGAGTCCCGCCCACCCGGAAACCGGGCGCGGCGCGCGATTTATCGTGCAATTGCCACTGGAAAGCACCGAGAATGGGGCCATCTCGTGACCTGCCTGTTACCAGCAGACAGCAAAATTGAACATTTTTCAGCCAGATCGGGCTATTTGGGTTGCATAGAAACGCCCAAAAGGTAAAACTTAGCCTCCCCTGAACAATTTGTAACCAGGCGTAACACATGAGCCACATCCTGATCGTAGAAGATGAAGCCATTATCCGTACAGCACTGCGCAAGCTGCTGGAGAGGCACCGCTACAAGATCAGTGAAGCCGGCTCAGTTCGAGAAGCGACCACCAAGTTTCGCATCACGGACATGGACCTGATTATTTCCGACCTGCGCCTGCCCGGTGCCCCCGGCACCGATCTGCTGAAACTGGCCGGCGACGTGCCGGTACTGATCATGACCAGCTACGCGAGCCTGCGCTCAGCGGTGGATTCCATGCGTATGGGTGCGGCGGACTACATCGCCAAACCCTTCGATCACGACGAAATGCTGGCCACCGTACGCCGGGTAATCGGCAAGGCGGAGCAGAATCGGGCCGCCGGCGCCGCCGCCGCAGACAGCAAGGCCGAAGGTCGCGCCATTGCAGGCATGATCGGCGACAGCCCGGTCATGCGCGATCTCTATGCGCGTATCCACAAGGTGGCCCCCACCGACGCCACCGTGCTGGTACACGGCGAGACCGGCACCGGTAAGGAACTGGTGGCGCGGGCGATTCACGAAGAGAGTAAACGCAACGGCAAGCCCCTGATCTCGGTCAACTGTGCGGCGATTCCGGAAACCCTGATCGAAGCGGAACTCTTTGGTCACGAAAAAGGCGCGTTTACCGGTGCCCAGACCGCCCGCGAGGGCCTGATTGCCGCCGCCGACGGCGGCACCCTGTTCCTGGATGAGATCGGCGAGCTGCCCCTGGAAGCCCAGGCGCGACTGCTGCGGGTCCTGCAGGAAGGTGAAGTGCGCCCCATCGGCGCCATCGAATCCCGCAAGGTCAACGTGCGCCTGGTTGCGGCCACCCACAGGAACCTCCGCCAGCTGTCCGCCGAACGCAAGTTCCGGGAAGACCTTTACTACCGTATCAATGTGGTCCAGATGACCCTGCCGCCCCTGCGTGAGCGCGGCAAGGACGTGCTGTCCATCTCCGAGAGCCTGCTGAAGAAATTCTGCGGCAAGATCAACCGCCCTACCCTGAAACTGTCACCCGAGGCGATCCAGGCGGTAACAACCTACACCTGGCCGGGCAATGTGCGCGAGCTGGAGAACGCCATCCAGCGCGCGGTGATCCTCACCGAAGACAGTGACGAGATAGATCATCGCACCCTGGACATCGACCTGGACCTGGTCCCCATCGATGAAGCCGACCCCGAGCGTCGCCCGCGCAGCAATAGCCTGCACGCCGATCCCCGCGAAGACCTGTCGCTGGAGGATTACTTTGCCCGCTTTGTGCTCGAACACCAGGAGACCATGAGCGAGACAGAACTGGCCAAGAAGCTGGGCGTGAGCCGAAAATGCCTGTGGGAGCGCCGCCAGAAGCTGGGTATCCCGCGCAAGAAGGCCAAGCGCGTCGTCGAAGTCTGATCCCACGCAGAGATCTCAAAAAGCCCGGACAGTGTCGCTGTCCGGGCTTTTTTTATGTCTGACACTGCCGTCCCCACCAAACCGGCCCCTATCGCGCCCTGTACCAGCACCCAATAGGTCTTCTCGGCCAAGGTAACGACACGCGGGTAGCGCCTACTCACATGGTTCCCACATTCCCTCGCCGCTCTCTGGGACTATAAAAAACCATTTGAAATCAAGGCTTTACAGAGAAAGGGGGAAATTGGGACACGTCTAGCTAGACGTGGGTAGCGGAACGGAAATTGGTAACAGGTGAAAGTGTTACCCCCTCTCACAGTGGAGTAACAACTGCCGCGCTATGCGTAACGGAAATCTGTATATACGCGACACAAAAAAGTTCCTGAAAATGTTAACTCATTGATTTTTAAGAACTTTTTAAAGTTGGCACGCTATCTGCTTTGTATAGGTCAAACAACAAGAACAGCCAAGAATAAAAATAAATGACTGTTTAAGCCCTAATAACAACTGACAATAAGTGGGCGCAACACAATAAGAATAATGAGAACGGGCAGATCGACAATAAAAGCCAAAGTGATCGATGCCGGAGCAAAATTTGAGCAATAAAAATAATAAGGCTCAGAACAACAATAAAAATAAACAAAAAGTACTAAAAATAGCGACTAATAATAAAAATAAACAATAAGAATAAAGAGTAATAACAAAAACAATAATTTGTAGAAGACAACAAAAATAACGACAAGCACGTGACAAACTGACTGATTGTGCCTGGGAAAGGGTTTGCTGAAAAGCAAATTGATAGCGCAAGGATGCCGCTGCCTTCATACCAAATAAGAATAATTCCCTTCTTTTCTTTGTTTTATTCAATGTATGCACACCGTTTGCTGGCCCCCACAAGGAGCGGGACCGGCAGCTGTGCATTGCTGTGTGTTAGAATCCGCCTCCACAATAGTCCGGAATCACGTCCTCTCGGTGCGTCCCCGGATCAACACAGCGGCCCAATGACAATCGGGCTGCGGATAACACAGTAAGCCGTATGTTCAATTCCCTGATCAGCAGTATCAAACGCTGGCACAGCAAGCCCAAAGCCACAGACACGGCATCCGCCAGCGAGCCCAGCTCCGGTGGGGGCAAGTCGCCACAAAAGCGGGGCCGCAAATCGCGCTCCGGCCCGAGTAGATCCCGGGTCGTCGTTCCCCGCAGCGATCACAACCTTTCGCGACGAGACGTCAGCCGCGCGGCACTAACGGTCATGAAGCGCCTGCAGGAAGCCGGGTTCGAGGCCTATATTGTGGGCGGCGGTGTGCGCGACCTGCTACTGGGGGGCCATCCCAAGGATTTTGACGTCGCCACCGATGCCACCCCGGAACAAGCCAAGCAATTGTTCCGCGGCGCCCGTATCGTCGGCCGTCGCTTCCGCATCCTGCACGCCCGCATTGGCCGGGAGGTCATTGAGGTCACCACCTTCCGCGGACACCACAGCGATGGCGAGGCCCATGAAGCCCAGCAATCCGAGCACGGCATGCTGCTGCGGGACAACGTCTACGGCGACCTGGAAAGTGATGCAGTGCGTCGCGACTTCACCGTCAACGCGCTCTACTACACCACCAACGGGTTCGAAATCCACGATTACACCGGCGGTATCGAAGATATCAAACAGCGCCGGATCCGGATGATCGGCGACCCGGAGACCCGCTACAAAGAAGACCCGGTGCGCATGCTGCGCGCGGTGCGCTTTGCCGCCAAGCTGGACTTCGATATCGAGCCCGCCACCGCCGCGCCACTCGAGGAGCTGGCGCCGCTGCTGCGCAACATTGCCCCCGCGCGCCTGTTTGACGAGGTACTCAAGCTGCTGATGAGCGGCCACGGTGTGCGCACCTTCGAACTGATGTGCGAACACCACCTGTGGCCCCACCTGTTCCCGGACAATGCCAGCCAGCTGGATAACCCGGAGGCCCTCGCCCTTACCCGCCTGGCGCTGCGCAACACCGACCAGCGGATTCGCAACGACCAGCGGGTAACCCCGGCCTTCCTGTACGCAGCGCTGCTGTGGCCAGCGGTGAATTCCGAGCAGAAGTTCCTGATCGACAAAGGTATCCCGCCGGTACCGGCGCTGGCCCAGGCCGCACAGAAGATCACCAGTAACCAGCTGGTGCACACCGCGATTCCCAAACGCTTCTCCATGCCAATGCGGGAAATCTGGGACATGCAGTCCCGCCTGCCCCGCCGCGGTGGCGAGCGCGCCTTCCGCCTGATGGAAATGCCGCGTTTCCGCGCCGCTTACGACTTCCTGTTGCTGCGTGAGGAAAGTGGCGAGATCCCCGCGGGACTCGGCCAATGGTGGACCGAGTTCCAACAGGCCGACGAAGAGCTGCGCCAAAAGATGGTCCAGGATGTTCCCCGCAACGGTCCGCGCGGTGGCAAAGGCCGCGGGCGACGCAATCGCAGCGGGCGCAACCGGAACCGCAGCAAGCGTCCAAACAACGGTGCGGAACACCCATCAAATTGAGCGGAATTCACAAGTGAATCGCTGTTATATTGGCCTCGGTAGCAACCTGCAGGACCCGGCAGCACAACTGCGCAGTGCGCTGGAGCAGATGAAGGCAATCCCCGATACGACTTTGCTCAACTGCTCGGACCTGTACAGCAGCGCGCCAATCGGGCCCGGGGAGCAACCGGACTATGTCAACGCCGTCGCCAGCCTGGACACCGACCTGGCGCCGGAGGATTTACTGGACGCGCTGCAGGCAATCGAGAACCGCCACGGCCGCGAGCGGACCCTGCGCTGGGGCGCGCGGACCCTGGACCTGGACATTCTCCTGTTCGGTACCCGACAACTGGATACCGCGCGCCTGCAGGTGCCGCACCCGCGTATGGCAGAGCGCAATTTTGTACTGGAACCACTGGCGCAACTGGCCCCGGACCTGACCATGCCCGACGGAACGCCACTGCAGAAGCTGCTGGCCCAGTGCCCACCCAATCGATTACACCGACTGTAATCAGGGACAAGAAAAGGAGTATCCCCGGTGACAAGACTTCCCACATCCGACACTACTTCTGGCGACAACTACAGCGCGGAAAATATCGCCCAGGAACTGGATCTGGAAGGCAGGACACTACCGCGATTTATTGCCGTGGAAGGCAATATCGGTGTCGGCAAGACCACCCTCGCCAAGAAGCTCGCCGCCACCTTCAATTACGACACCCTGCTGGAACTGCCGGAAGAAAATCCGTTCCTCGAGCGCTTTTATCGCGACCCGAAGAGCGCCGCGCTACCCACCCAGCTGCACTTCTTGCTACAGCGCTCGCAACAGATTCAGGCATTGCGCCAGGACGATATGTTCAAGCCAGTGCGGGTAGCGGATTTCCTGATCGAAAAAGACCACCTGTTTGCAGAAGTCACCCTGGACAGCGATGAATTGCAGCTGTACCAGCAGGTGTACCAGCATCTCACGCTGGAGGCACCGAAACCGGATCTGGTGATCTACCTGCAGGCACCTCTGAATGTGCTGCAGGAGCGTATACACAAGCGCGGCATCGCGTCCGAGCGCAGCATCAGTAACGAATACCTGTCGACCCTCAACGAGGCCTATACCAATTTCTTTCACTACTACGACCAGGCCCCGCTGCTGATCGTCAACTGTGCGGAGATTGACATCGTCGACCAGCAGAAAGATTACCTGCAGCTGGTGGAGTACCTGCTGAACGTCAACAGCGGTCGCCACTATTACAATCCCGGCAAGTGACCGGTTCAGTACCAGATCCCTACCCCTAGATTTCCCGGGTTGAGAACCCCGCAACGTGAGTCATTGCCATGCCCTACGCCCCCGTTGAACTGACCAAACCGATTACTGTGCAGACCCTGCGCAAGATGAAGGCCGATGGAGAAAAGTTTATCTGCGTCGCCCTCTACGATGCGCCCATGGCCGCTATGGCCCAGAAAACCGGTGTGGAAACCGTGCTGATCGGCGACTCCCTGGGGATGACCGTCCTCGGCTACGACAGCACCATCCCCGTCACCATGGAGCAGATGATTTACCACGTGGAAGCCGTGGCCCGGGGCAACAAGCGATCCCTGATCATGGGCGACCTGCCGTTTATGACCTACGCCACCCCGGAGCAGGCACTGACCAACGCTACCCGCATCATGCAGGCCGGTGCGCACATGGTGAAAATCGAGGGCGGTGCCTGGCTCGCCCCCACGGTAAAAATGCTCACCGAGCGCGGTATTCCGGTATGCGCCCATCTCGGCCTGACACCGCAATCGGTGCACAAGCTTGGCGGTTTCCGGGTTCAAGGACGGGATGACGACCGCGCCGGTGAAATCCTCGACGACGCCGTACAGCTGGATGAGGCGGGTGCAGACCTGCTGGTACTGGAGTGCGTACCCAGCGACCTGGGCAAGCGCATTACCGACACGGTTACCATGCCCACCATCGGCATCGGCGCCGGCCCCCATACCGACGCCCAGGTACTGGTGATCAACGACATTCTCGGCCTTACCGAGAAGCCGCCCAAGTTTTCCAAAAACTTCCTGCAGGAAGCCGGGGACATCCCCGGTGCTCTGCGTAAATACGCGGAAGACGTTAAGAACGGCACCTTCCCGGACGACGCACACAGCTTCAGCTAAACGGGTCGCGACAAGCCCCCAGGACCAAGCGGCCTGCACAGTAGTAGAGACAGAGAAGTAGAGACATAGCCCGATGGAATTCAATACCCTGATCGCGAACGCGAAAGATACTTCCAAGGTGACCATTCCCGGCGGCTGGACCCAGGGGCGTGCCACCTTCGGCGGCCTCGCCGCAGCGCTGCTCTACCAGCCAATGGAAGCTGCCCTGGAAACCGCAACCAAGGGCGCCATAGCGGAAACCCCGCTGCGCTCGATGACCATTTCATTCGTCGCGCCGGCAGAAGCCGGAGAACTGGACACCCGCTCCCGCGTGTTGCGCGCAGGCCGCTCGGCGGTACAGATCGAGGCCCACGCCAGCCAGGGCAACCAGGTCGTAACCGCAGCCCTTGCCAGCTTCGGCAAACCTCGACAATCCACGGTTGCGGTTTCCCCGGATGCGGCACCACAGTTCCGCGCGCCGGACGAGTGTGAAGCCCTGCCCTATATCGAGGGGCTGGTGCCGGAATTCACCCAACATTTCGACTACCGCCTGGCCGCAGGTGCCTTCCCGTTCAGTGGCAGCAGCGAGCCCCGTCTGGGTGGCTGGATCCGCTTTCGGGAATCCGCGGGCCCGGTCACCACCGCCCACCTGCTGGCACTGATCGACGCATGGCCCCCGGCAGTCTTGTCGATGCTGAAAGACCTGGCCGCAGCCAGCTCACTGACCTGGACCCTGGAAATGATGCCCACGGCCCACCACGTAAAAGCCGAGCGCAGCGCAGACAGTGGCGACTGGTGGCAGTATCTGGCGGAAGTGGAACAGGCGGAAGACGGTTACGGTGCGATTCGCGCGCGCCTGTGGGATGCCAGTGGCCGGCTGATGGCCCTGTCCCGGCAGACGGTTACGGTATTTGGCTGACGGTCAGAGCCACTTTTTCCAGCGAAAAACCACCAGCTGGACGGCCACGGTTACCGCCAGTAACACACAGAAAATCAGGAATGCGCGGGGGTTTTCCGAGCCGGGAATCCCCCCCACATTGACCCCCAGCAAGCCGGTAAAGAAACCCAGTGGCAGGAAGATCGCCGCAATAATCGAAAGCACATACATGCGACTGTTGAGCTGCTCGGAGATACGGCTCATCAGCTCTTCCTGGGTCACCGCCGCGCGCTCCCGCACCGCATCGATATCCTCAATATGCCGCAGCAGGCGGTCGCTCACTTCCCGCAGCTGCAAGCGCTCGGGCTCGCCGATCCAGTCCAGCTTTTCCACCATCAGGCGTGCCAGCGCTTCCCGTTGCGGGGAAAGGTAACGGCGCAGGGTAATGGTCTGCTTGCGCAACAGTGCCAGATCCAGTCGCAGGCTGCCGCTGGCTCCGGCCACAACCCGGTCTTCCAGCTCGTCGATGGTGTCCTCGAAGGTATCTACGGTATCGCTCATGCGCCACACCAGCAGATCCGCCAGTTCCACTACCAGCGCCGAACAGCTGCGCGGTCCACGGCCGCTCTCCAGTTGCTGACACAGGTCGTTCACCGACAATAACTGCCGCTTGCGGGTACTGATTACCCGGTGCTCTTCCGCCCACAAACGGATCGAGACCATATCCTCCGGCTGAGATTCCGGATTCAGATTGACACCGCGCAGGGCAATCAACAGGCCGTCGCCGATACCGGTGGTGCGCGGGCGGGTTTCCTCGGTGAGCAGGGCATCGGCCACCAGCGGATCCAGTTGTGCTGGTCCGCCAATCCATGCCCGGGTATCGGGATCGGTGTAGTCCAGGTGCAACCACAGCTTGCCCTGCTCGGGTGCCCAGGCCTCCACTTCGGGCCAGCCAATACGACGCCCGCGACCGCGGCTATCCAACAGGTAGGCGTGAATCAATCCGGATTGCATGGGAACGTCTCCGCGGTCGAGGCCAGACACCGGCAGAAATAAGAAAAACTCAGCGGCTCAGGGTCAGGCTGGCACGCGCACTTTCACCGGCGCCCAGCTGCCAGCTGTTGGCGAAGGCATTGCCGTGTTCCACGCACACAAAGCCGTGGAAGTGCTCGCCGATATCACCAATGGTGGCTGCCAGCTCCGCCCCTGGATTCCAGGTAATCACCGTATGGCAATTTTCGCTGTGCGCGGTGATCGGGTTGGGGGTAACAATTTTCTGGCTGGCTGGCGCCTGCTCGAATACCCGATCCACTTCGCCATCAAAGGTCTGCGGGCCTTCGAGGGTATCGCGGGCAAATCCAAGGGTCTTGTCCAGGTAACTCACACCGGAAAGCCCCTCGACCTGGACCTCGGCCACGTCTGCCACCGCGAAGTAACTGTGCAACGCCCAGCTGTATTCCGCAGCCGTGTCGGCGGTATTGGTCAGCTCGAGATCAAAGGTGAGCGATTTGCCAAGGCCGACTTTCAGCAGACACTCGAAACTGGCGGCGAAAAGATCATCCCCGGGGTGCTGGAAGCGAAACGTCAGTACAACCGTGCCGTCCGCCTGCTCTTCAGTGCCGGCAATCTCCCATAACTGGGTGCGCACCAGACCGTGTTTGGGTTTGCTGGGGTCACTGCGGTTTTCTCCGAACCATGGCAGGCACAGCGGTACACCGCCGCGCACCGCGGTTCCGGCTTTGAAAGTGGCGCTCGGGCTCAGCCACAGCAGTGGCGCGCGGCCCTGTGCGGTGAACTCCAGCACCTGCGCACCCTGCAGGGATATCACTGCGCGACACAGGCCGGTTTCCACCAGCAGCAGATCCTGACCGGGTTTGTTGTACAGGGCACCGCTGTCGGTGCGGGTGAGGTATTGGGTGAGGTGGTCGAATGCTGCCACGGAACGAAACTCCCTTTCCCTGATGCCATTTTTCTTGAAATTGTTGAGAGGGTCGGCCGCGGGCGCGCCCTACCCGAATGGGATACTACTCTGCCTTTTCGATCTGCAGCCAGTCAAACCCTTCCTGCTGACAGGCAAAAATACAGTTGGCAGCGCGGGCGGCGGCATCGGCCAGTGCCGCGCGCGCCAGCTCCAGGCTGTTGTTCTTCTCGCTGATATGCGCCACGACAAGGTGCTGCAGGTGATCACTTCCCACCCGCTGCAGGAAACCGGCGGCCTGCTGGTTGCTCAGGTGTCCGTAGGCACCCCCGACCCGTCGCTTGAGCGAGGGCGGATAAGGCCCCTGGGCAAGCATTTGCGGGTCGTGGTTGGCCTCGAGGACAAGAGCGTCGCAGTCGCCGTAGTGGGACTCCACATGGGGAGTGATGGTCCCCAGATCGGTCAATAACCCCAGACTACTGCCGCGGCTGCGGAACACAAATTGCGCCGCCTCGCGGGCATCGTGCGGCACCGCCACCGGCGTCACCTGGATATCCCCCACGGCGAATGGCTGGTGCCCTTCGATCAGGTGCACCTCCGGCAACTTGCCCACATCCCGCGCACGCAGGGTGCCAGGGGTGAGGTATACCGGCAGGCGATACTTGCGCGCCAGCGGGCCGACACCGCCGAGGTGATCGCTGTGTTCGTGCGTGACGAGGATCGCGGAGAGCTCCGCGGGAGAGACACCGAGCCGCGCCATGCGCCGCTCGGTTTCCTTGATGGTGAAACCGCAGTCCACCAGAAGACAGTGGTCGCCAGAGGCGACCAGAGTGCCGTTGCCCTTGCTGCCACTACCCAGGGAGGCAAATCTGATCGCCATGTGCGCTATCCGATACTCTGCTTGCGATGCTGACCGAGAGACCCGGTCAGATCAGGTTCTGACGGATAGCCATCAGCAGTTCAGATGTCTTGGCGCGCGACAGCGGCAGGCCGCGGGTATTGCGGATACGCACTTCAATGGCGTTGTCCACTCCGCGCAATACCACCAGATAACCCGGGATATTGCTGTTGGGGGCGCCACCCAGGCCCTGCATATTCGCAAACAGCGCGGGCTCGGCATTGGCGCTCGTATCGATATTCGCCAGTACCTGTTGCAGGCTGTAGGCATCCGCCGACTGGGCCAGTTTGTCCTCGCCCTTGCCGGAGCCCCAGCTGGAGAACCAGCCGCCCTCTTCATCTTCCGCCAGCTCGCGCTCCGAATCATAGGTTACATAGAAGACCCGGATATCCGCGTCTTCCTTGTGCAGCCGGTAGGCACCGGTGTTCAACGCGTGGCTCACCGTGGCCCAGGCACGGCTCATAGACAGGCCCAGAGCGATATAGGGCTCCTTGCCCGCCGGCTCCATCACCTGCACCTTGACCTTGCCACCGCCAATGGCCTGCGCCACCAGGGAGGCCGCCGCACCGCTGGACTCCGCCGCCAGCGCGCCGGACATTTCATCGATCATCCAGCCTTCGCGTTCCGGGCTCGAGGACTGCGCAGGCCAGTTCACCGCACCGCCAACTTGCGCATCCAGGGGAACCGCGAGATGCCTGACGTGAATCTCAGTGGTATCTGGCTGAACCCCCGATTCCACTTGCAGGCGGTATTTGTCTTTGGTCTCGGGAGAATCCCCGAAGGTAAGCCAGGTCGTTTCCATGGTACCGGCGCCCGCATCAGACAAGGCCAGCTGCAGTCCGGTGGTACGCAGGAAGTAATGCAGTTGCGGCCAGACCTCATCCGGCGGCTGGTTCACCAGCACCCAGCGACGATTGCCCAGCTTCTGGATTTTCACCCGATCCAGGCCGACGTTCACCGACAGCGCTTGAGGGCGCGGCACCACGAATTCGCCGCGATCCACTTCAGCGCTGATCTGCGGTACTTCGTAAAGCTCTTCCTGCTGTTTCACGGAAACACCTTCCGGCACCTGCAGCGGGGGCAGGCTGTCCGCCAGCTGATAGTCGTCACCGCGGTCGCGGAAATAACCGTCCTTGCCAAAGATGCCACAGCCACTCAGGGTGGTAACCGCAGCGCACAGCACGGCTCCGGCGGTAAGTTTTGTCATTATTGGTACCTTGTCGAATCAGTCCCGATCGCATTTGTCCTGGTGCGGTAATGGCCAGCTGGCCGGGGCAAAAAGCCCATGGTTACCGCGAAGTTTTCTGCCTGTCAGAGCACGCCCGCGCTGCGCAGCGCATCGCGCACCACAGCGTGGTGCTCGGGGGACAGGCCGGTAAGCGGCAGGCGAATACCGCTGTCGATGCGACCCATTTCTTTCAGCGCCCATTTCACCGGTATGGGGTTGGACTCCACAAACAGCGTTTTGTGCAATATATCAATGCGCTGGTTGATCGCGCGCGCGGTTTCCGCATCACCCGCCAGTGCCGCTTCACACATCTGCGCAACTGCAGCAGGGGCCACATTGGCGGTCACACTGATATTGCCGTGGCCACCCAGAAGCATCAGTTCTATGGCGGTAGCGTCGTCACCGGAGTAGACCGCAAAGTCTTCCGGCACTAGTTCAATCACCTGACGCGCCCGTTCCAGGTCGCCCGTGGCTTCTTTGATGCCCACGATATTGCTGACTGCGGACAGGCGCTGCACGGTCTCCGGCAACATATCCACAGCAGTGCGCCCCGGCACATTGTAGAGGATCTGGGGAATATCAACGGCCTTGGCCACCGCCTTGAAGTGCTGATACAGCCCTTCCTGGGTGGGCTTGTTGTAGTAGGGGGTCACCAGCAAACACGCATCGGCGCCACATTTGGCGGCAGTTGCGGTCAGCTCAATGGCTTCGGTAGTGGAATTGGCACCGGTACCGGCGATGACCGGGATACGTCCGGCGACCTGATCCACCACGCGGCGGATGACTTCCAGGTGTTCATGCACGTCGAGGGTCGCCGATTCACCGGTGGTACCTACCGCCACCAGCGCCCGGGTGCCCTGCTCTATGTGCCACTCCACCAGCTCGTGCAGCTTGTCCCAGTCGAGGCTACCATCTGCATACATGGGTGTGGCCAGGGCCACCATACTGCCGGAAATCATTGCAACTCCTTCTCCAGCCGACCCAGTCGCCGGCCTGTACCGCCAAAAATTGAATGCGGTATGTTACTGAGCGTGCCAGTTCGATGCCAGCGCAAAAAAGCCATCCCGCCACATCACATCAAATAGGCTATTTTTTGATCAAATCTTGCGCTTTTTACGGCGCTTCTTGCGCGCCGGGTAAAAACTCTCCTCACCCTCGGGGCGAGTCTTGAAACGGCGGTGTACCCACATGTACTGCGAGGGGTTCTCGCGCATACGCGCCTCTACAAACTGATTGACCAGTACCGCATCTTTCAGTTCGTCGCCTGACGGAATTTCCTCGATCGGCGGAAACACTTTTACGTGGTAAACGCCCTTCTCTTCCAGGCGGGTCACCGTGTAGGGCACCACCTGCGCGCGGCCCACCCGCGCAAATCGCGAAGTGCCGGTAACCGTCGCCGTGGGGATACCGAACAGGGGCGCGAATACCCCCTGCTTGATGCCGTAATCCTGGTCCGGTGCGTACCACACCGCACGACCCTTCTGCAGAGCCCGCAACATACCGCGCACATCTTTGCGCTGCAGCACGTTGGAACTCTCCCCGTGGCGCTCGCGGCCTTTGCGCTGCATATAGTCGTAGACGGGGTTCTTATGAGGCCGATACATGCCATCCACGGGATGACTCATGCTCATGAACGCGGCGCCGATTTCCAGAGTGGTGAAATGCATTGCCATCATCACCACCCCCTGTCCGCGACTGTGCGCGTCCTGAAGATATTCAAGCCCCTCGATGGTAAAGCGCTTGCGCAGCCAGGTGCTGGCGCGGAACCAGGCCATGCCGGTTTCCATGAGCGCTATGCCGTTGGAGGCAAAGTTGCGGCGCAGCAGCTGTTCGCGCTTGTGCGCAGAGAGTTCGGGGAAGCACAGCGCCAGATTGCGCGCGGCGATTTCCCGGCGGCTGGCGGCAAAACGCAGCATCAACTTGCCGACAACACGGCCGATTGAAATTTGCCAGCGATAAGGTAATTGCGCCACCAGATACCAGAGCCCGAACAGCGACCAGGTCAGCCAGTAACGCGGGTGTAACAGGGCGACACGAAAATGTGGTTTTTCCATAGAGTGCGGACAACAGCGATCGGCGAGTGAATAACCGGAGGCCTGGGCGCCCGGAAGAAAACGGCGCATTATAGCCGCGCCCGCCGTTCGGAGGTACTCCCCCGTCGCCTAGCTATCCGCGATACCGATGCTGTCCCGGCACAGGCCTACTGGCCTGCAGCTCCCGTCACTGTTTGACCGCAACACAGCTAGTGCCTCAGCAGGGCGTCCAGCTCATCCACAACCTCGCACCAGTCGGAATCCTCGACAATCGCATCGTGCAGAAACTTGCGCTGACTGTCGCTCCAGAACTCGGCTCGAGCCAGCTTTTCCTCTCCGGCCAGGTGATGCCGGGAGAGGAAATCCTCTATCGCAGTGTCATCTGAACCCAGGCCCAATTGGGCGAAAAGCTCGTTGAGTGTGTGGTGACCGGTCTCCATACAACCTCCCGTTAACACAGTTCAGGCGGATTTTTGCAGGCGTCCCGTGGAGAAAGCACGCCTCGACTGTGTGACGCGCCCCATCCACAGGGCGCGCAACACTACCTGTGAGTATAGATAGCCGTGCAGATTCCGGCGCCAGATAACGCGCCGGACACGCGGAATCAATTCACACGGCCCTTCACCACCCTGCCTGATGTCACCGAATCAGATTTCAAGGGGCGGGGTTGGGGTTCTGGCAGTGGATATCTTCTATCGCCGCCAGTTGATCCGCACTCAACGCGATTTCGGCGCTGGCAATATTGCTCCTGAGCTGCTCCATGGTGGTAGCGCCGATGATGTTGGACGTCACAAATGGCTGCTGGGTAACGAAAGCCAGGGCCATCTGTGCGGGATCGAGGCCGGACTCGCGGGCGAGGTTCACATATTGCTCGGTGGCGGAGACCGCGCGCTCCCCGGTGTACCGCTGGAAACGCTCGAACAGGGTGAGGCGGGCGCCCGCGGGCCGGGCGCCATCTAGATACTTGCCACTGAGGGTGCCAAATGCCAGTGGTGAATAGGCCAGTAGACCGCACTGCTCGCGAATCGCCATTTCTGCCAATCCCACCTCGAAGGTGCGGTTCAGCAAGCTATAGGGGTTCTGGATGGAGGCAACACGCGGTTTGCTGCCATGGGCGGCGAGTCGCAGGTAACGGTGCATTCCCCAGGGTGTTTCATTGGACAGACCGATGTGACGCACTTTGCCGGCTTCTACCAGCTCCTGCAGGGCGGACAGGGTTTCACTGATATCCACACCGTCATCATCGCCGTGCTGATAACCTAGCTTGCCGAAAAAGTTGGACTGACGCTCGGGCCAGTGCACCTGATAGAGGTCGATATAATCGGTTTTCAGTCGCGACAGGGAGTCGTCACAGGCCTTTAGGATCTGCGCGCGATCGAGACGGGGACCGCCGCGAATATGCCCCACCCCGGAGTTGGCAGCACTGCGCCCTGTAACCTTGCTCGCCAAAATAACCTCTGCGCGCTTCCCTCGTTTTTGCAACCAGTTACCAATGATTTCTTCGGTAGCACCGTAGGTCTCGGGCTTTGGCGGCACCGGATACATTTCGGCACAATCAATAAAATTGATTCCCTGTTCCAGTGCGTAATCCAGTTGCCCGAACGCTTCCGCCTCGCTGTTCTGCTCGCCGAACGTCATGGTGCCAAGACAGATTTTGCTGACCTCAATGTCGGTTTTGCCGAGCTTGCGATACTCCATTTGAACTCCCCCTGAAAATGGTTGTGCGGATTTTGTCTCGCATTATGCAGCGCCCCACCACAAGCGCCAACCGCACCCCAACTTATTTCACGGTTAGTTTCATCCACCAAAATACCCAGGGATTCCATAACGCATTGGCGTTAATACAAGGATGGCGACCGCAGATGCGACGATAAACAGGCCGGTGCCGACAATCCAGGTAGTTTCACTGCGGGAGCAGATCAGGATCAAAAGTAAAGCAGCGAGGACCAGATCTTCCACGTTGGTTGGATCGAAATAACCGAGATCAAATAGAAGTACGTTGATGAAGTAGCCGATAATAAAATACACCGCGAGACAGGCAAGCGCCCAGCGGCCATTAAACAGAAAGCGATGAAAGGCGCCCTCGCGGTTTTGTCGGCGCAACTCTTCCCCTGAGCCAGGAAAGCTTTCATTCAAAATGTCGGGAACCACAAGACGGCCGGCGACACACAGTACCAGAGTTAACCCGACCAACAGGCCAAATTCCAGCGCGGTCCATTCGCGCTGTATCTGATGCAACTCAAATGCGGCCCACAATAATTGATATTGCCAGGCCAGCACGAGTATCACCCAGACAAAAGTGAGCCAGTGCACAGGGCGGTGCTTGCGCTGACGAAAAGCCCGCACCAGATCCCCCAGCATGGTTGTCAGTGCCAGCGCGACAACCACCAGAAGAAAGCTGATGACATACTCAAAAATGCTCATTATTGACCACCCGTTCTCTTTAAGTGATCCAGCTGGACCACCGCAGGCCCATTAAAGGGTCGCAGGGATCAAATCGCGAATGATGTTTTCTCTCACAGACAAAAATGAGCACAAGTGGCTTGGAAAGCCATCATCGAGCCATTACATACCGCAGTGCTTGCAAATTTCACGCATAAAAAAACCGGCCATAAATGGCCGGTTTTTTAAGTACTATCAAGAATTACTGAAACTTGGCTTCCACCAGCGGACTGGTATCTGCCTCGTAGTCGACACCGTCGACGCCGAAGCCAAACAGCTTCAGGAAGTCGTCACTGTAGCCCTTGTAATCGGTGAGCTGGAACAGGTTTTCCTCGGTCACCTCCGGCCACAGTTTTTCAATCTTGGCCTGGGTTTCCGGACGCAGTTCCTTGTCGTCCATACGGAAACGGTTGGTGTCATCCAGTCGCGGCGCATCGGTGTACAGGCCTTCGGTGTAAAGACGATACAGCTGCTCGATACAACCCTCGTGGGTGCCCTCTTCCTTCATCACCTTGTAGACGAGGGAAATATACAGCGGCATTACCGGGATCGCGGAGCTCGACTGGGTCACCAGGGCTTTCAGTACCGCGACATTAGCACTGGCATTGCCGCTGTCGCTGATGGCCTGGGCCGCGCGGTCCAGGTCTTCTTTCGCTTTGCCGATGGTTGCGTGGCCGTAGATCGGCCAGGTCAGCTTCTCGCCGATATAGGTATAGGCCACGGTCTTGCAATCGTCAGCAAGTACACCGGCGTCGCCCAGGGCTTTCAGCCAGAGTTCCCAGTCTTCGCCACCCATGACTTTAACGGTAGCGGCGATTTCTTCTTCGTTGGCCGGATCAACACTGATGTCCGAGATTTCCAGCTTATCGGTGTTGAGGTTCTTGGCGGTGTAGGACTTGCCGATGGGCTTCAGCACGGAGCTGTACAGCTCGCCGGTCTCCGGATCGGTACGACGAGGAGAGGCCAGGCTGTAGATCACCAGGTCGATCTTACCGAGATCCTGCTTGATCATGTCGATGGCCTTGGCCTTGATCTCATTGGAGAAGGCGTCGCCATTGATGCTTTTTGCGTACAGGCCCGCCTTGTGCGCTTCGTCTTCAAAAGCGGCTGAATTGTAGTAGCCGGCAGAAGCGGTGCGCTTTTCAGTGGGCGGCTTTTCAAAGAAAACACCGAGTGTTTTAGCACCACAACCGAAGGCGGCGGTGATACGGGAAGCCAGGCCATAGCCGGTGGAAGCACCGACCACAAGCACGTTTTTCGGACCGTCTTCAATGGCGGGCTGGGACTTGATGTACTCGATCTGTTCACGCACGTTGGCGGCGCAACCCTGAGGGTGGGCGTTGGTGCAGATGAAACCGCGAACTTTCGGCTTGATGATCATGCCGGGCTCTCTCCGTTGGGTGATTCTACAGGGGGTCGACTGGTCGACCACAAAGCGGCACATTCTAATAGTTGTTGGCAGCAACTCCCATAGCTGCAGATCACGCTACGGGAATCTGCCGGCCAGAATATCCATGCTTGCGGCCAGTTTAGCCAAGCTGGATACCCAACCCCTGCCCCAGGTCAGTGCGAAATGGATAAAAAACGCACACAAATGACCGCGCATCGGCAATATGGTCACAGCCACCAAGCTGTCTGCCACCGTTGCAGCCAATGAGGCAGGCACTGAATCAAGAGTCGCAAACCCCTCTCCACTGTTGGCACGCTTAATGCAAAACCCGCGTTGAGACCGCGAGGAAATGCGGCGCTCTTATTTTTTTCCAGGGAGATGCAGCGAGGTAAATTCCCATGAAGTACTACTCACGTCATTTCGTTAAACCCGGCGATCTGAATCCAGCACAACGCCTCTTCGGTGGCCAGGCGCTGGCGTGGATAGATGAGGAAGCAGCTATTTTCGCGGGGTGCCAGATGGGCACCGCCAATATCGTGACCAAGCTGATGTCGGAGATCGATTTTGTCAGCTCTGCCGTCTGCGGCGACATTGTGGAGTTCGGGTTTGAGGTAACGGCAATCGGCCGCACCTCCCTCACCGTGCACTGCGAAATGCGCAACAAGCAGACCCGGGAACTGATTGTGCGCGTTGAACGGATTGTCTTTGTATCTCTGGATGCAGAGGGAAAGCCCACGCCACATAAAAAGGCGGGCATGACCGTGCCCGAAGCCGCCAACTCCTCCGCTGAGCCGAGCAAGCTGGCCAGCTGATTCACATCCAGTCCCGATAAAACAAAAAAAGCCTGTGGGGCTCCCCCACAGGCTTTTTACATTGGAGCCACTAGCTGAACGTTATCGCAACAGCAGTAACGGCTGGTTGGTACCGAGCAACATTTTTGCGGTCACGCTGCCCAGCAACAGATCGCGCAATTTACTGTGACTGAAAGCCCCCATTACCGTCAGGTCGATCTCGTGCTCCTGCTGGTAGGCAATCAATGCCTCCACCGTCTTGCCCTGCAGATTGGCACTGACCACCGAAACCCCACCGTGACTCAACGCCTCGGCGCCCTCGGCAAGCACCGACTCGGCACCGTCTCCCACATATACCAGGTGACACTCGGTCCCTTTGAGCAATGGACTATTGGCCACCATATCCAGCGCCTTGCGCGCGGCCTCACTGCCGTCGTAGGCGAGCATGATCGAACGCGGCGCCTTGAACTCCCGGTTTACCACCAGAATCGGCTTGTGCAGGGAACGCACCACTGACTCCAGCTGCGCCCCCAGACCGCGATCCGCCTCACCGTGCTCCTCACCACGAATCCCCAGCACCAGAACCCGGATATGATCCTCCAGCTCCACCAGAGACTCGATCAGGCTACCGTGGCGCTGGCAGGTAACCACCCGCTCCGCCCCGGCACCCAGCGCGCGCTCCCGTGCCCCCTCCAGCATCTGCCGTCCCTGTTCCAGCAACAGCTTCGAGCGCTGCTGCTCCAGGGTCGTCAGCTCCTCCAGCAGCTCCTCCTGGCTACCCAGACCAATACTGCCACTCAGGTCCGCCACTGCGGGTGTGGAGACGCGTTCGATATTGTGCAGAAGCTTGATGGGGGCGCCGGTACGGCTGGCGATCCAGGCGGCGTAATCACAAACCGCGCCGGTGTAGTGGGATCCGTCGATGCAGGCAAGTACTAGGGGATCTTTTTGTTCGGTCATTTATTATTTTCTCTCTATCGCAAGTCACAATCGAAGTATAGAAATCAGACGCGAAGCTCAAGTGCCGGGGGGAGGGATTTCAAAAGCGTCGGCGACATGGACGTCGCCGACGCAGCGTACAGGGATGTGTTCCCAGGGGGGCGCCTAGCCCGGTTTTGGAATCCCTCCCCCGGCGCTGGAGCGCCACCGGACCAAACTGCGAAGCACCCTACAGCGATGCCAGATCAGTGCCCCCCGAGCACCTTCTCAATCTCTTCCGGCTTATCGTGCACACCAAAGCGGTCGACGATAGTGGAGCTGGCCTCGTTCAGGCCAATCAGCTCTACCTCTGCGCCCTCGCGGCGGAACTTCACTACCGCCTTGTCCAGCGAGTACACCGCCGACACATCCCAGAAGTGCGCGCGACTCAGGTCGATAACCACCTTGTCCAGCGCCTCCTTGAAGTCGAACGCCGCCACAAACTTGTCCGCTGAATTGAAGAACACCTGCCCCACAACCGTGTAGGTCCGGCAATTCTGCTCCTCATCCAGCTCCGAGCTCACATACATGAAGTGGCTCACCTTGTTGGCGAAGAACAGGGAAGCCAGCAGCACACCCACAAAAACGCCAAATGCCAGATTATGGGTAAACACTACCACAATCACGGTAGACAGCATCACCAGATTGGTCGACAGCGGCAGCGTCTTCAGATTGCGGATGGAGCCCCAGTCAAAGGTACCAATGGATACCATGATCATCACTGCCACCAGCGCCGCCATCGGAATCACCGCCACCCAGTCACTCAGGAACACCACCAGGGTCAGCAAACCGACACCCGCGACCAGTGTGGACAGACGGCCACGGCCACCGGATTTCACGTTAATCACCGACTGTCCGATCATCGCACAGCCCGCCATACCGCCCAGCATGCCAGCGCCGATATTGGCAATGCCCTGGCCCTTACACTCGCGGTTCTTGTCGCTGTTGGTGTCGGTCAGGTCGTCCACGATGGTGGCGGTCATCAGGGATTCCAGCAGGCCCACCACGGCGAGGCCGGCGGAATACGGGAAGATGATCTTAAGAGTCTCAAAGTTCAGCGGCACATCCGGCCACAGGAAGATCGGCAGGGTGTCCGGCAGATCACCCATATCGCCCACGGTGCGGATATCCAGGCCCATTACTACGGCAACTGCAGTCAGCACCAGGATACAGACCAGCGGAGACGGCAGGATCTTGCCCACCACCGGCACGTATGGGAACAGATAGATGATGCCGAGGCCCGCTGCCGTCATGGCGTACACATGCCAGGTGACGTCGGTCAGTTCAGGCAGCTGCGCCATAAAGATGAGGATGGCCAGCGCGTTCACAAACCCCGTAACCACGGCCCTCGAGACAAAGCTCATCAGGCTGCCAAGCTTGAGGTAGCCAGCGATGATCTGCAGCACCCCGGTCAGCAACGTGGCGGCCAACAGGTATTGCAGCCCGTGCTCTTTGACCAGCGTGACCATGAGCAGGGCCATGGCACCGGTGGCGGCGGAGATCATGCCGGGGCGGCCACCGACGAAGGCGATGACCACGGCGATACAGAAAGAGGCATACAAGCCCACCCGCGGGTCGACGCCGGCGATGATGGAGAAGGCGATGGCCTCGGGAATCAGGGCCAGGGCCACGACGAGGCCAGCGAGTACATCGCGGCGGATATTGCCGAACCAGTCATTCCTGGTGGACGACAACAGGGTGTTGGAGAACTGCATAATCAGATGAGCCTGTCTGGGAAGTCTTATTGATTGCTGAATTTTTCTGACGGATTGGCTGTGACACGGACGTGCCGAAAGCCTGGAAAAATGGGCGCGGATTCTAGCATGGCCGGGGTTTTGACTAAAGAACGCACAACGCCTTAAAGCAAGTCCGGTGGCGACACCTTCACAATTCCCTTTCGCGACGCCCCATCATTTCACCTCCATAAGACGCCAAAATTCACACCTGTCCGCATTAGCGGACACGGCCTGTCCGGACACATTTTCCGGACACCCCGCCGCCATCCAGAAAAACACTTAAATTTAAATTCTCTTTAATTTTCAAACACTTATATGGAAGATCAGTGTTGGCACGGCGATTGCGATAAGGCCGTTGCATCCAAAAATTTAACTGTGCATCCGCGGCGAGAAATGCCCGCGTCACAGAGACAGAACAAGACAAACTGATTCGAAGCACTTGGGAACAACATGATCAGAGATACCTCCGGGCAGGACATCCAACTCACTCCGCAGAGCCCGTGGAAGAACCCGCGCCTGTTGAAGCGCGCAGGCCTCGGCCTCGGCGCGGCAGCTTTTGTGGTTTGGGGGCTGTTGAGTTGGCAGAGCACCAACGCGGTAGACGCGAGCCTGTCATTGTCGCGAATCAATATCGCGGCGGTAGAGCGCGGGGATCTGATCCGCGACCTGGTCGTCCAGGGCAAGGTCGTGGCGGCCAACAGCCCTACCCTGTTCAGTCCCGCCCAGGGCATCGTCAAGTTTGCGGTAAAGGCCGGCGATGCCGTGGAGAAAGGCCAGCTGCTGGCGGAAGTGGACAGCCCGCAATTACAGAACCAGCTCGCCCAGGAAAGCGCGCTGTATAACAAGCTGAGCGTGGAACTGGCTCGGCAAAAGATCCAGGCCAAGCGCCAGCGTCTGGAGAACACCCAGAAAGCCGATCTGGCCAAGGTAGACCTGGTCGCAGCCGAACGCGAACTGAAGCGCGCGGAGTTGTCCATGGAGAAACAGATCATCTCCCAGCTGGACTTCGAAAAAGCCAGCGACGACCTCGCCCGAGCCAAGCTCGAATACAAGCAGGCAGTACAAAACTCCCAGCTGGAAAACGAAGCCCTCACCTTCGAGACCCAGACCCTGCAATTACAGGTTGACCAACAGCAACTCCAGGTAGAAGAGCTGCAGCGCAAGGTCAATGAACTGCAGATCGTCTCCCCCGTCGACGGCACCATCGGCAGCCTCGCCGCCACCCAGCGCTCCGCTGTTGCGGCCAATGCGCCACTCTTAACCGTCGTCGACCTCACCAGCTTCGAACTGGAAGCCGCCGTGCCGGAAAACTACGCCGATGACCTGGGCCTCGCTATGGAAGTCGTGATCAATATGGGCGGCAAAAAACTGCCCGGTGAAATCACCGCAATTGCTCCCGAAGTCATCGACAACCAGGTCACCGCCCGCGTCCGCTTTACCGAAGGGCAACCCACCAATTTACGCCAGAACCTGCGACTCACCGCGCGCATCCTGCTGGAAAACCGCAGCGACGTGATCCTGGTGAAACGCGGTGCGTTCCTTGATCAGACCGGGGGGCGCTTTGCCTGGAAGCTGAACGACCAGCAGCAGGCCGTGAAAGTACCGATCACCATCGGTGCACTGGGACTGAATCAGGTGGAAATTGTTTCCGGCCTGAATGAGGGCGACCGGATTATTACTTCTTCCGCGGAAGAGCTGCACAAGGCGCAGCTGGTTGCGCTGAAAGATTAGAAAAGAACTAAAAATTTCAATGAGAAGGCGCTGATGCCGGGACTCGTTTGCGGGACTGTCGAAAAGAGGGACCTTTTCGACAAGCCCCCAGGGATGGGTTCACGGCGTGTCCCGCAAACGAGTCCCGGCAGCAGCGCCGCCACAAGAATCGAAAGAATTTCAATATTGCCAATAAAACGACAAGGAAATCCACCATGCTGAAAATGCAGAACATCCGTAAAAGCTACCGTACAGATACCATCGAAACCCACGCGTTGCGGGATTTCAGCCTTGAAGTGAACGAAGGAGAGTTCGTATCCGTCACCGGCCCCAGCGGCTCTGGTAAAACCACCTTCCTGAATATTGCAGGACTGCTGGAAACCCCCACCGGTGGAGAATACCTCCTCGACGGACAGGAAGTCGGCGGCCTCTCCGACCGCGATCGCTCGCGCATGCGCAACGAAAAAATCGGCTTTATTTTCCAGGGCTTCAACCTGATACCCGACCTCAACCTGTTCGACAACATCGACGTCCCCCTGCGCTACCGCGGCTTCAACGCCAAAGAACGCCGTCGTCGCATCGAAAAATCCCTCGAACAGGTCGGCCTCTCCGCCCGCGCCAAACACCTGCCCGCGCAACTGTCCGGCGGTCAACAACAGCGCGTCGCCATCGCCCGCGCACTGGCCGGCGAACCCCGCTTCCTGCTCGCGGACGAACCCACCGGTAACCTCGACTCCCTCATGGCCCGCCAGGTCATGGAACTGCTCGAATTCATCAACGAATGGGGCACCACCATCATCATGGTCACCCACGACCCGGATCTCGCGCGCCGCGCGCAACGCAATATCCAGATCGTCGACGGCCAGGTATCCGACCTGCGCCAGAGTATCGCGCAAGAAGAAATCGCCACCGCATAAGCTGACCGCGTATTCGTTGAAAAAGAAAAGGACACCGAAATGATCGGCTACTATATCAGCCTCGCCATGCGCAGCCTGCGGGGCACCCCCATATTGAGCGCGCTCATGATCGCCGCCATCGCCGTCGGCGTCGGCGCATCCATGACTGTACTCACGCTCAACTACATGATGTCCCAGAACGCCTTGGCCCATAAGGACGACGTACTCTACGCCGTACAGCTGGACAGCTGGGATCCGAACGACGCTTACAACCGTGGCGGCCGCGGAAATGAAATGCCCTGGCAGCTCACCTACCGGGATGCAGAAGCACTGCTGCGCTCGGATATTCCCACCCGACAGGTGGCCATGCACCGCTTCGGCTTCACCGTTACCCTGGAAGACTCCGAAGTACGGCCGTTTGTCGCCGAAACACGGGTCACCACCCGCGACTTCTTCTCCATGTTCGACGTGCCCATGCTGTACGGCAACATCTGGAACGAAGATGCAGATACCTCGCCGGTACAAACCGTTGTCCTGAACAAGGCCCTCAACGAAAAACTGTTCGGTGGTGAAGACAGTGTCGGCAAAACCGTAGAGCTCAACGGCGAGCCCTTCACCGTCGCAGGCGTTATCGATTACTGGAACCCCTCTCCCAAGGTGTACGACCTGAACAACAGCCCGTTCAGCGATTCGGAGGAGCTTTACATTCCATTCGGCCTGCATCGCAAATTTGAAATCTATAGCTGGGGTAACACCAACGGCTGGAACAGCCCGGATCCCGGAGTCGACGGCTTCGAAGGACACCTGCTCAGTGAAAGCGTTTGGATCCAGTACTGGGTAGAGCTCGACAACGCCACGCAAAAACAGGACTACGAAAATTTCCTGACCGGCTACATCCAGCAGCAAAAAGAACAGGGCCGCTTCCAACGCCCGCTCAAGTTCGGCCTTACCCATCCCTCGAAATGGCTGGTATTGAATGAAGTACTGCGCGACGACAACCGCGTTCTGGGATGGGCATCCCTGGCCTTCCTGCTGGTGTGTGTCGTGAACGCTGTGGCACTACTGCTGGCCAAATTCCTGCGCAAGGCACCGGAAGCCGGTGTCCGCCGCGCACTGGGTGCCAGCCGCAATGCGATTTTCCTCCAGCACCTCATCGAAAGCAGCTGCATCGGCGTGCTGGGTGGCCTGATCGGTATTGGCTTCGCGCTGCTGGGTTTGTCCGGTATCCGCATGCTTTCCATGGGCCAGATCGACCAGATCGCCTCCATGGACTGGCTGATGATGCTCTCCGCCGTTGGCCTCGCCATACTGGCCAGCCTGCTCGCCGGCCTGTATCCCGCATGGCGTATCAGCCGAACCAACCCATCTGTCTACTTGAAAACCCAATAAGCCGGAGAGGAAACGACCATGTTTGAATTGAAACCCATGTTGTCCGCCCTCTGGCGCAACAAAGTGTCGGCAATGCTGATCGCACTGCAACTGGCCCTGACCCTGGCCATCGTCAGCAATGCCACCGTCATCGTAAAGGACCGCCTCACCAGTATGGCGCGTCCAACCGGCATGGATGTGGAAAACATCATCGCCATCACCTTTATGCCCGTGCCGAAAGATTACGACATGGCGGGCGCAGTACGCGCCGACCTCGACATGATGCGCTCCATGCCCGGCGTGGTGGATGCCACAGTCACCAACCAGATCCCGGTATCCGGATCCGGTTCCGCCAGCAGTTTTTATCTCAAGCCCAATGCCCAGGTAGGAGACGTGGACGGTAACTACTACCAGACCGACCCGCACTTTATTAACACCCTGGGGCTCAACCTCATCGCCGGACGCAACTTTCGCGACGATGAAATGCACGTGATCGGCTCCAATGAAAACTTCATCGGTAGTGTCATTATTGTTACCCAGCAATTCGCCGATGCCGCCTTCCCCGACGGCGACGCCCTGGGCAAATTCCTGTATCACGGCAATAAAGACAACCCCATGGAAATCATTGGTATTGTCGAGCGACATCTGGGTGCATGGCCCACCTGGTCGCTGGCCGGCAATGTGGTATTCCATCCGTTACTGGTAGAAGGCAACCATAAACGTTACCTGGTCCGCACTGAACCCGGCCAGCGCGATGCCATTTTCAAACAACTGGAAGACAAGCTCGCAGAGCGTGACCCACAGCGGGTCATCCACCTGGAAACCCTGTCCGAAAACCTCGCCTCGAGCTATGTAAGCGATAACATCATGGTCAAGGTATTGTCCGCGGTAATGACCATGCTGACATTTATCGTTGCCCTGGGCATCGTCGGCCTCACCATTTTCTGGATCAATCAGCGCGCCAAGCAGATCGGCATCCGCCGAGCACTGGGAGCGACCAGAGCCAATATCAGTCGCTACTTCCTGGTGGAAAATTCCTTGATCGCGGGTACCGGGCTGGTACTGGGGACTGCGGGAGCGCTCATCATCAATCAGTTGATGGTCAGTGAATTTTCTCAACCCGCGCTATCACTAACCATACTTACCGTGTGTGCGATACTATTGCTCGCAGTCAGCCTTGCGGCGGCCCTGATGCCCGCCATGCGCGCTGCGAATATATCGCCTGCGATGGCAACACGAAGCGTTTAAAAGCCGATTGCTCAAAGCGAAGGTCCTGCGCCCGATAGGGGTTTGCGGGACCGTCGAAAAGAGGGACCTTTTCGACAAGCTGCCATGGATGGATTCACTGTGTGTCCTGCAAACCTCTATCGGGTGCAGGACCGCCACAGAGCATGTTAAAGACAACCGCAACAGGAAGCGCGAGTTGGACAAAGTACTGATCATCGACGACAACACCAGCATCATCTCTGCTCTGTCCCTGTTGTTGTCCCTGCACGATATACAAACCCTCAGCGCCATCACCCCACAGGCGGGATTACAGTTGCTGCGGGAAAACCCCGATATCGGCCTCGTCATCCAGGACATGAACTTCACCGCCGACACCACCTCCGGCGAAGAGGGGCGCGCCCTGTTTTTTGCCCTGCGCGAACTGCAACCGGATATCCCCGTCATCCTGCTCACCGCCTGGACCCAGCTGGAAATGGCCGTGGAACTGGTCAAGGCGGGCGCCGCCGATTACGTCGGCAAACCCTGGGACGATAACAAGCTCATTGCCACCATAAAAAACCTGCTGGAACTACACGACCTGCAGCAACAGCAGCGACTGGCCAAAAGCCGCGAACAACAGGCGCGTGACCAGCTGCAACAGCAGTACGACCTGCAAGGTATTGTCTACCGCAGTAACAGTCTGCAAAAACTGCTGGAAATGGCCACCCAGGTTGCCCACGCCAGCGTACCGGTGCTGATTACCGGCCCCAACGGCGCCGGCAAGGAAAAGATCGCAGATATTGTCCAGGCAAACTCCAGCGTAAAAGACGGTCCCTATATCAAAGTCAACGTCGGCGCCCTGCCGGAAGATCTGATGGAAGCCGAGCTGTTTGGTGCCGAAGCCGGCGCCTACACCGGTGCCGGCAACAAGGCCCGCCAGGGCCGTTTCGAGGCCGCCGATGGTGGCACCCTGTTTCTGGATGAGATCGGCGAGCTCTCCGCCAGTGGTCAGGTGAAACTGCTGCGTGTATTGCAGACCGGCGAATTCCAGCGCCTCGGCAGCAGCCAGACCCGCAGGGTAAACGTCCGCGTGATCAGTGCCACAAACAGCAACCTGCAGGAAATGATCGAACAGGGCCGGTTTCGCCAGGACCTGTTCTATCGCCTCAATGTGATCGAACTGAAATTGCCGCCCCTGTGCGACAGGCCCGAAGACATACTGCCACTGGCCCGCGCCTTTCTCTCCGGCTCCGGCAAGCAATTGAGCGCCGCTGCACAGCAACAATTACTGCGGTACTCCTGGCCCGGGAACGTGCGCGAGCTGCAGAACGTCATGCAGCGTGCTGCGGTATTGACCCGCGGTGATGCCATCGAAGAACCCACTCTGGCACTGCCGCAGGAAGAACAGCTTAAACTTCCCGAGCACAGTTTCGAACCCAGCCGCGAACTGCTGGAACAGACCCTGGCGCAATGCAACGGTATCATCGCCCAGGCCGCACGCGAACTCGGCCTCAGCCGGCAGGCGCTGTACCGGCGCCTGGATAAATACGGTATTCCCTACTGATGCCCCACCCATCCATAGAAGGCCGCATTTTTGCCGTCGTAATGGCCGCGGTATTTGTTGGCACCGCCCTTCCATTCCTGTTACTGAAACTCGGTGCCGATCCACTACTGGCATGGAGTGGCGGACTGCTGCTGGCGCTGGTCTGCGCCCTGATTCTTATTCGCCCGGTAACCCGCAAACTGAACCGGGCGCTTACCAGCCTGGAAGGCGGACTGCTGAACTTCCGCGATGGCGACTTTTCCATTTCCCTGGCACTCGACCGCAACGACCAGCTCGGCGAACTGGCGGTACTGTATAACGAAGTGGGGGAAATCCTGCGGCGGGAGCGGGCGCATATCCACCAGCGGGAACTGCTGCTCGATACTGTTATCCAGAGCTCGCCACTGGCACTGCTTCTGATCGACCACAGCGACCACATCATCTATGCCAACACCAGCGCACGCCACCTGGTACACGGTGGCAAACCCCTGCAAGGACATCTGCTGCAACAGGTTCTGTCCGGGTGTCCGCCGGAACTGGCGCAAGCCATAGAGCAAAAGCAGGACGGGCTCACCAGTTATCTCGACGGCGAAGACAACCACACCCTGCATATCAGCAACAGCACCTTTGTACTCAACTCGCACAAGCACCGACTGATCCTGCTGCGGGAGATGACCCGTGAACTGACCCGCGCGGAAGTACAGGTGTGGAAAAAGGTCATCCGCCTGATCAGCCATGAGCTGAACAACTCCCTGGCACCCATTTCTTCCATGGCGCACAGTGGCAAGATGCTGTCGGAAAAATTGCAGTCGACACAACTGGCGGGGGTATTTGATGTTATCGCCGATCGCTGCCGTCACCTGACGGACTTCACCCAGGGCTATGCGCGGTTTGCCAAATTGCCGCCACCAGCCGCCGAAGAAGTGTCCTGGAGAAAACTGGTGGAGCGGATACAACCACTGCACCCGTTCACCCTGCAGGGAGAACTGCCAGCGCGCCCCGGTTATTTCGACCCTGCGCAAATCGAACAGGCGCTGCTGAACCTGCTCAAAAATGCCGCCGAATCCGACAGCCCCGAGCAGGACATCAGTCTGCGTATCGAGACCGACGCCCACGGCCAGTTAATCACCATTTCGGACCGGGGTTGTGGCATGAGCGACAAGGTTTTGCAGCAGGCTCTACTCCCCTTCTATTCCACCAAACCTCAGGGGGTGGGACTAGGTCTGGCACTGTGCCGGGAAATTGCCGACGCCCACGGCGGCCAGATTCGCCTGCACAATCGCACCGGCGGCGGACTTCAGGTCAGCCTCTGGCTGCCCTGGCCGGAAACCGTTTAAGGGAAAACAGAGCGATTGTCGTATCAGGAGAGAGGGTAACTGGCTCAGACGTCAACGGCGTGACAGCGCAGCCCTTCAGTGTACAGCCAGCACTTGCCACCCTCGGGACAGGGCGCATCCATTGCCATGGGGGCGGCCCCCGCGGGACACTGCGGCGCGCGGCCCGCAGTACACCAGGCTCCGGTGTCCAACTGATAGCAGACGGCATCGCCCACCAGACAGGTACTGGCCGTGGGTACCTGGTTGTCACCGGCAAAGCAGTTGCGTGGGTAGGCGGGCATCAGGTTTGCCGGCATGGGGCGCTGGTAGTAGGTCGCCGGGGTGCCGGTAAGGTCACACCAGAAGCCATCCAGGGCCGCAGCGTTTCCGATTTCTCCGCTGGTGTTCGCGCAACCAGCGGATATTGCGGTCAACAAAAGGCAAAACAGGCGCAGTTTCATATCACGTCCTCTGTGACAGAATGTTCCGGGCAGAATTTCCGGGTTTCCCTACCCGTGGCCCCCGACGTGCAGAAATTACTTTTCGTAGACGATACAGCGGCGCCCGCCGGAAATTTCGTAGCACTGGGCAGTGGCCGGACAGATGGATCCGGGCGCCAACTCTTCCGCATCGCCGGGACAACCGTCGTAATTGGTTTTCTGCTCCGCATGTGCCGGTGCACGGGGAATAGGTGCACTGTTAGGGTAGACCACCTGATCGCGCACGCTGCTGGTACCACAGGCGGACAACAGTGTAGCTGCCGCCATCAGGGAAAAAATCGTCACTCGTTTGCGCATGGAGCCTCCTTAACAATCACTTCAATTGCCGGTTCAACCGGCGCTATGGATGCGCATCAGTAGACCCGCATCACCGGGAAAAACCAGCAGGCTGATCCCACTCGATTCCCGTCTCCGTCCATCGAGCACTGGCGGCTGGCCGCCGGTGGCACCGACGCATTCGGCAGATAATTCCCCACTTCGACAAAGTCTGCACTCTGGGTATTGTCATCGGGGTTGAAGAAAAACGGATCGTAACTGTTTTCGTTCCCGTAGGGTACGAAGATACAACCCTGCAAAGACAGCGTAACTCCCATTGCCACTGCGGCGATCCCTGTGCGGTTCATGGCTCGACTACCTCGCAACTTGATAACTGCCTGACCACCACCGGAAATTTCCATCTTCCGGCATTTACTCACTGATACTTTCAGTTTAGCGCGCAGGAAGTGTTCGACGACGCTGTTCACGTTTTAACCAGAATTAAATGCGCAGTAATCAACGCCGCCCGGATTTCGACGCCAAAGCTCCCCTGGCGACGTATTTTCCCGTTTAAAAATGTGAAGTCTGCGACGATTCAGGTCCACAAAATAAGCACAAAAAAAAGCGCCGGCGGAAAAACCCACCGGCGCTTTTTTGAATCAGCTGAGAATCCGCAGATTACAGCAGCAGTCGACGCACGTCGGCCAGCACACCTGCCAGGTAGGTCAGGAAGCGACCCGCATCACCGCCGTTAACGGCGCGGTGATCGTAAGACAGTGCCAACGGCAGCATCTTGCGCGGTACAAATTCCTTGCCGTTCCATTCCGGACGCACCGCCAGCTTGGATACACCGAGGATACCCACTTCCGGGGCATTCACGATCGGCGTAAAGCCGGTGCCACCGATAGCACCGAGGCTGGAGATGGTGAAGCAGGCGCCCTGCATATCGCGGGGCTTCAGCTTGCCGTCGCGGGCAGCGATCGCCATGGCGGTCGCTTCCTCTGCCAGCTCGTACAGCCCTTTCTTGTCCACATCGCGAATGACCGGAACCATCAGGCCTTTGGGGGTATCTACCGCCATACCGATGTGCACGTAGTCCTTCTTGACGATGTGTTCGCCATCGTTGTGCAGGGAAACGTTGAAGCTCGGCACTTCGCGCAGGGCCGCGGCAGCGGCTTTCAGCAGGAAGGGTACCGGAGTGAGTTTCACGCCACGCTTCTCGGCTTCCGCCTTCATCGCCTTGCGGAAATCTTCCAGCTCGGTGATGTCCGCGTCGTCGAACTGGGTAACGTGGGGCACGTTCAACCAGTTGCGCGACATATTGGCCGCGGTGAGCTTGTGGATCTTGCTCATCGGCTCGGTAGTCACCGGGCCGAACTGGCTGAAGTCGATTTCCGGCATCGGCGCGATGCCGATGTTGCCACCAACGCCACTTACGGCGCCGCTCTCGGCCTTCTTCACCTGCTCCTTGATGTATGCGTGCAGGTCGTCTTTGGTCACACGACCGCGCGGACCGGTGGGCTTGACCTTGTTCAGAGTCACGCCCAGCTCACGGGCCAGCTTGCGCACGGCGGGGCCGGCGTAAACTTCTGCGGACGGGGTGTGATCGCGCTCCACGTGCGGATCTTTCTGTGGTGCCGCCGGCGGCTCCTGGCTTGCGGATGCAGCTGCAGCAGGTGCTGCTGCCGGAGCAGGCGCGGGTGCTGCAGCAGCTGGTGCCGGTGCAGCACCGCCGCTCTCGCCACCGCCGCTCTCTCCGCCAGACAGGGTTTTGATCACGCCGATCACGTCGCCGGTGGATACCTTGTCGCCTTCCTTTACGGAGATGGAAACAATGGTACCGGAAGCGGAAGACGGTACGTCCATGGAGGCCTTGTCGCCCTCCACAACGATCAGTGCATCGCCCTCTTCCACGCTGTCGCCAGCGGAGACGGAAATTTCAATCACGTCCACCGCATCGGCACCGCCGAGGTCCGGGACCTTGATTTCCTCTTCCTTCTCTTCACCTGCAGCAGCGGGCGCCGGTGCAGGCGCCTCTTCAGCGGCTGGTGCCGGCGCGGATTCTTCCGCCGGAGCCGGGGCCGCTTCCTCAGAAGCCTCGTCTGCACTGTCGCCTGCAGCGTCGGTTTCCATTTCACCGATGACGTCGCCTTCGGAAACCTTGTCACCTTCCTTGACGGAGATGCTCAGGATCTTACCGGCAACCGGTGCGGGAACGTCCATGGAGGCTTTGTCGCCCTCCACAACAATCAGCGCATCCTCTTCCGCCACCGTGTCACCCACGGCAACGGCGATTTCAATAACATCTACCTGATCGGCGCCGCCGAGATCAGGCACTTTAATGACTTGTTTTGCCATGTCTCTACCTTCCTTAATCAGCGGGCCTTAAACCAGACGCGGATTGACTTTTTCCGGGTCGATGTTGAGCTTCTTGATGGCATCCGCCACTTCACTCGCTTCGATCACGCCCTGATCGGCCAGGCCTTTCAGTGCCGCGATGGTGACGTAGTTGCGGTTCACCTCGAAGAAACGACGCAGCTGCTCGCGGCTGTCGGAGCGGCCGAAGCCGTCGGTGCCCAGTGCGATGACGTCGCCATCGATAAACTCACGCAGCGGCTCAACGTAGGCGCGGATGTAATCGGTGGAGATCACAACCGGCGTCTCGTTGCCTTCGAACTGCTCGCTGATCCACGCTTTGCGCGGCGCTTCGGTCGGGTGCAGCATGTTCCAGCGCGCCACGTCCTGACCTTCGCGGGCCGCTTCAGTGGCAGAAGTCAGGTTCCACACGTCGGAAGTCACACCGAACTGGTCGGCGAGGATATCCGCTGCCGCGAGTACTTCGCGCAGGATGGAACCGGCACCCACCAGCTGTACGTGCTTCTTCGCCGCCTTGCCTTTGCCCGGCTTGCGGCAGTTGTTATCCAGCTTGTAAATACCGCGGATGATGCCGTCCTCGACACCTTGCGGCATTTCCGGCTGCAGGTAGTTTTCGTTCTCGATGGTGACGTAGTAGAAGATATTCTGCTGTTCTTCGTACATCTCCTTCAGACCGTGGCGCATGATTACCGCCAGGTCGTAACCGTAGGCCGGGTCGTAGCTCTTACAGTTCGGGATGGTGGCAGACAGCACGTGGCTGTGACCGTCCTGGTGCTGCAGGCCTTCGCCGTTCAGGGTGGTACGGCCAGCAGTGGCACCGACGAGGAAGCCGCGCGCCTGCATGTCGCCCGCCGCCCAGGCGAGATCGCCGATGCGCTGGAAGCCGAACATGGAGTAGTAGATATAGAAAGGCACCATCGGCACGCCGTGGTTGCTGTAGGCAGTCGCCAGGGCCATCCACGCGGACATGGCGCCGGCTTCGTTGATGCCCTCTTCCAGCACCTGGCCTTTCTTGTCTTCCTTGTAATACATGATCTGGCCGTGGTCGACCGGGGTGTATTTCTGCCCTTGAGAAGAGTAGATACCCAGCTGACGGAACAGGCCTTCCATACCGAAGGTACGGGCTTCGTCCGGCACGATGGGCGCCACGTTCTGGCCCATCTTCTTGTCTTTCACCAACACGGACAGCGCGCGCACGAACGCCATGGTGGTGGAAATTTCGCGGTCGCCGGAGCCCTTGGTCAGTGCACTGAAAGCATCCAGCTCGGGGATTTCCAGCTTGGCGACTTCGGTGCTGCGGGACGGTACCGGGCCACCCAGCGCCTTGCGGCGTTCGGCCATGTACTTCATTTCCGGGCTATCGGGAGACGGACGGTAATAAGGAACGTCTTCGATTTCCTTGTCGGTAATCGGGATAGCGAAGCGGTCACGGAAACGCTTCAGCGCTTCGGTGTCCATCTTCTTGACGTTGTGGGTATCCATTGCCGCTTCACCGGCGGCACCCAGGCCGTAGCCTTTCACGGTCTGCGCCAGGATCACGGTGGGCTTGCCCTTGCTCGCCATGGCTTCCGCGTAGGCCGCGTAGACCTTGTACGGGTCGTGGCCGCCGCGGTTCAGCTTCATGATCTCTTCGTCGGAGAAGTCCTTGACCATCTCCTCGAGCTCCGGGTATTTGCCGAAGAAATGCTCGCGGGTGTAAGCGCCACCATTGGCCTTGAAGTTCTGCATCTCGCCATCGACGGTCTCGTCCATGACTTTCTGCAGCAGGCCTTTTTCGTCTTTCTCGAACAGCGGATCCCACAGGCGGCCCCACAGGACCTTGATCACGTTCCAGCCGGCACCGCGGAAGACGCCTTCCAGCTCCTGCACAATCTTGCCGTTGCCACGTACCGGGCCGTCCAGGCGCTGCAGGTTACAGTTGACCACGAACACCAGGTTTTCGAGTTTTTCGCGGCCAGCCAGGGCGATGGCGCCCAGGGATTCCGGCTCGTCACACTCACCGTCACCCAGGAATGCCCACACCTTGCGGTCGCCGCGCGGAGACAGGCCGCGAGCAGACAGGTAGCGCATGATATGCGCCTGGTAGATCGCCTGGATCGGACCGAGGCCCATGGATACGGTGGGGAACTGCCAGTATTCCGGCATCAGCCACGGGTGCGGGTAAGAAGAAAGGCCGTTGCCGTTAACTTCGCGGCGGAAGTTGTCCAGCTGCTGTTCGTCGAAGCGGCCTTCCAGGTAGGAGCGGGCATAAATGCCCGGTGCGCTGTGCCCCTGGAAGAAGATCAGGTCGCCGCGCTCTTCCGCTTCGTTACCGCGGAAGAAGTAGTTAAAGGCTACGTCGTACAGGGTCGCTGCAGACGAGAAGCTGGCGATGTGGCCACCCAGGCTGTCGCTGTTGGAGTTGGCGCGAACCACCATGGCCAGCGCGTTCCAGCGGATCAGGGAGCGGATACGACGCTCCATAAACAGGTCCCCGGGCATACGCTTTTCCGCTTCCGGCGGAATGGTATTGCGGTACGGGGTGGTGATGGCCGCCGGCAACTGAACGCCAGTGTTGGTGGCGCGGTCAGACAGCTGCTTAATCAGAAACGCTGCGCGTTCCTTACCGCTGTGGCGGATGACCGCCTGCAGCGCATCCAGCCATTCCTGCGTTTCCTGAATGTCGGTTTCTTCGTGCATCAAATGCTCCTCGGCGAATATACGACGTCGAGTCGGTTTTTTTATGGTCAGAATTTTTAGCTGCGCAACAGTAACTCATCCCCGGGAAATGACGCCCGGAATTGACACCCCATTCGCCATTTCACCACCCCTATTGGCGGAAAAGCAGCGTTCACTGCCCAGCGTGTTGGCACTGTGAGTGAAGAGAGAGGAACTGTGCGACCTGAATACCGCCGGTTTTGAAACCGGCTCGACTTTGAATTCGGCGTTGAATTCTCGACCTGCTAAATGTAGGGCGGGCGCCTTGCGGCGCACAGGATTGCCCTCAATTAACAGGCGGCAAGTGCTCAAGCGGAGGCGATTGTAGTATTACTACAAACGTTTTTCCAGACAGGACGATTAGTAACAATTAAAACCAAATTGTAAAACAAATATTTGCCATTCAGCGCAATTACCGAAACAAATATCGGCCAAAGCAGGAATTCTTATTACATAATCGAGTCCAAAAAACCGATTCTGGTCACGCTTACCGCCTGTACCGGGACCGGGGAAGGCCCTTCACAGGACGTCAGTACCAGGCACGATTAGGACCTGTGACTACAATTCCACCAGTTCATTCGCCCCAACATAGTCCGCGTACACAAGATAGCGCAGCGGCCCACCGGCGGTGACCGCATCGAAGGGATAGCAGGTCACCAACAACAATCCCGGCGCGTCAGTAACGGGCATGCGCTCGGTTTCGCTGTTCACGACCCTGGCGCCCCGTACCCGGTAGACATGCCAGCGCCCACCCTTGTCCTGCAGGTGTACATCGGCGCCGGGCTGTAATTCCCCCAGGCTGCTGAAGTGCGTATCGCGATGGGCGGCGATCACCGTGGTGCGCGGCTCGGCCAGGTTGCCCGGCTCACCGGATCCGGTCATCAGGCCGGGACCAAACGCCAACGCCTGGCCACTGGTGCCCTGCAATACCGCCAGCGGTTTCTCTCCTGCCAGCTTCAACTGTGCCACCGGCACGGTGTCCGCCCAGGGCCACGGCTTGTGCGACTCTCCACTGGCAATCTGGCGCTGCCAGGCATCGCTGATCAGGTACTGCGCCAGCTCTGCCTTCACCAGCAGCCAGGCACCACCGCCCAGCTGCCAGAGTCCTGCGGTGATCAACAATGCCGAAAACCAGGGGGCGAGTTTTGCCGCCGGGATCACAGCGGCATTCCCGACTGACGCCCCGAACGCCGGCGACGCATATCCGGTACCACACTGCGCAGCCAGCGGCGCACAGTCCGCTCAACTCCCGCCATCCACTTGCGCAACAGGCGCGGTTTTAGCAGAAGGCCCTTGAGTGTCGTGGGTGCGCGCCCGATTGCCCGCAGCAGCCCGCCCAGTGCCAGCAGGATCGCGGCGAACATCAACTGTCCGTAAACGCCGGTGGCCGTGGAGGGATAGGTAAACGACTGCATCACCTGCCCCTTGGCAACGGCATTCGGTACCGGGCTCGATTTCAGGGATTCCGACTGCGGCCGCACCGGGGTTTCTTCCACCGCGACAAAGCTGGTGTAGGGGCTGAGCAACTGATACGCCAGGGCCAGCTCAAGAATATTTTCCCGCAGCGGATCGACCGCCTCGGGATCGTTGAGCGGGCCACGCTCGCGCTGTTTGTCCCGCAATGCGGCAATTTTTTCCCGCGCCCACAAACTGCCGATGCCCTTTCCCGAGGTTTCCACGGTGAGCTGGGCGAGAGACAGACTGCGGCTGAATCGCTTGCCCGCCAGTCGGCCACTGATCACAAGCTCGCCGCTCTGGGGTTTACCCAGTGCATCGCCATCCACCCGTGCCAGCAAGCGGACCGGTTCCCCGCGATACAGGTCCGGCAGACGCTTGGGATAGGATTCCACTTTCACACCCTGGGGCCACTGGACCTGCAGGTCGGTCACCAGCGGGCTCTCCAGCTTCTGGAACAGCGCCCCCATTTTTGTCTGCACTTCTGCGAGATCACCAATCTGCACAAAACTGCCGCGGCCGTACTGCGCTGCCTTTGTCATAAAAAAACTGTTGGGCGCGGAACCGATGCCGACGGTAAACAGTCGGGTTTCCCCTAGGCGCTGGCGGATAATCTCGAACAGTGCACGTTCGTTCCCTACCGAGCCGTCGGTTATAAACACCACCTGACGCACCAGTTCGCCCGCCTGGTGATCCAGCTGTTGCGACAGCGCTTCTTTAAGTGCCGGCGCCATTTCGGTACCACCGTTGGCCTGCAACGACTCCACCCAACCGCGGGCGCGGGAGATATTGTCCGGCGTGGCCGCCATCGGGCGCGGAAAGAAACTGCGGTGATTGCTGTTGAATTCAATTATGTTGAAACGATCCACCGCGGTGAGGCGCGACAGCGCCAGCAACAGACTCTCCTTTGCCTGCCGAATGGAGTTGCCGCCCATGGAGCCGGACGTATCCACCACATACACCACTTCCCGCGGCAATTTGCGCGCGGCAAGATTTTCCTGGGGAGGCAGCAGTAACAGCTGCATATATTGTGCCGAGGACTCGGAGGCCATCGCCGACTGTTCCGCAAACAGGGCCGCGGATGGCATCGCCGAGGTTTGCGGCCGCCAGGCAAGCACAAAGTCACGATCCATCGCCACAGCACCCTGCTTAAGGCTCACCCGATAGCGGTGGTTGTCTTCACGGCGGAAGCTCACCTCGTGATACGGGCTGTAAATATCCGCCAGTGGCAGTCCCATGCCCAGGTCCACGGATATTTTCATCTGGTGACTGCCATCCCGGTCCGCCAGCTCATTCGCCGGCATCATCACCGGCGTGATCTGTTCGGCATCGGGGACCTGGTCCGACGGAAGCGACCAGCCGTGCGCGTTCAGCGCAACTGTCTGTGTGGAGGCAGCCGGGCTGCCCGGGATATAGCGCGGGGTCAGGGTACTCGGCAGACGCAGGCCGAACTGGCCGCTATCAAACCGCAAAGTCTGCAAATAGCGCACCTGCACCGATATTTCTTCGCCCGGTGCAATATTGGCCACGCGGCTGGTAAACAGGTTCGGGCGCTGCTGCTCCAGCAGCGCCGCACGTTTCCCCGCCTCCCGCGCCGCCTTGTATACCTTGCGCGCCTGTTCCCGCTCGCGCACCTTGCCCACAATACGCCGCTCCCCAATCACGATTTCCATACCGTTAACCGCCGCATTTTCTGGCAACGGCAACACATAAACGGCTTCCTGCCAGTCGTTGCTGGTATTGCGGAACTGCTGCTCCAGCGTTACCTCGGCAACCAGTCCGCGCACATGGATATCCACTTCGGTGCCCAGGTGAATGGCGGGGATATAACGTCCGGGCTCGCCGCTTTTGAACAACAGATCGCCACTGCCCGATTCATCCATGCCGACACGCTCAAAGGTTTCAACAGTGGATTCCGCAGCTTGCGCGCGTGCGCCGAGGGCGGCAACAAGCACAGCGATTGCCGTCACCAGCAACAACAGCCAGCTGCCTCCGCGACTTTTGCGATAGCGGCGGCGGTAGTACTCATCTTGGGGAAGAATTACCAGCTCACGCTGGATACGGGGCGGATGAAAAAAGGGACGATTCACGATTGCCTCCAGACAATTAGTTTCTGGAGACAATTAAACGGGAGCAAGTTGGCGGGGGGCGGGCCGAATTCCGGCCCTGCAAAGATCAAATATGGCGAATTGTGGCAGTGCCCGATTCAGACACTGCGATCACTACATCTGGTTGCGGCGAGTCTGCCAGGTAATCGGTCGCGCGTATTGGTCGACCTTGTCGTCCACCCCCAGCAACATCGCGAACAGTGCCATGCGCACCAGCAGGCCGTTGTCGGTCTGGCGGAAAATGGCCAGGCTGGGGTGCTCGTTCAAATCCGAATCCAGCTCATTGGCCTCGGCGCGGGAATCCCGCGGCAGCGGATGCATGATCACGGTGTTGGGTTCCGCGTGGCGGGTAAAGATATCCCGGTTCAGGCGGAAGCGGCCACGGTAGCGGTCGGCGTCGGCCTGGGATTCAAAACGCTCTTCCTGGATACGGGTGGAATAGACGATATCCACATGTTTGATCGACGGCTCAAGCTGATCCGTAATGGTCACCTGATGTCCCGCTTCGCGCAGCTTCTCCACCACCGCCTCCGGCATTGCCAGCTCCGCCGGCGATACCAGTAACAGCTGGACGTTTTTAAACAGACACAGCAGTTTGCACAGGGAGTGCACGGTACGACCATGCTTGAGGTCGCCGATCATGGCGATGCGGAAGTTATCCAGGGAGCCACCCTTGCCTTCCAACTCTTTGCGGATGGTATACAGGTCGAGCAGCGCCTGGGTCGGATGCTCATTGGCACCGTCGCCGCCATTCACGATCGGCACCCGGCTGGCCGCGGCGAATTCTGCTACGGATCCGGACTGCGGGTGGCGCATGCAGATCACATCGGAATACCCGGACAAAACCCGCGCGGTATCGTACAGGGACTCGCCCTTCGCCAGCGAGCTGGCAGAAACACCCACCGTCTCGCGCACTGTGCCGCCAAGCAGGTTGAACGCACAGCCGAAGCTCACCCGGGTACGGGTGCTGGGCTCGAAAAACATATTGCCGAGGATCGCACCCTCGAGAACCCGGGTGACTTTTTCCCGGCGGGCATAGGGGACCATGGTGTCTGCCACGGCGAAAATGCGGTCAATGTCTCCCCGTTCGAACTGACTGACGGAAAGGATGTTGGCACCGATAAAGTCCATTGTTTCTCCACTGTTTGCGCCGGGATCGCCGGCTGCTTTACCGGGCGCGTATTCTACGCGGGAGACTGCTCGCGGAACAGCCGCAAATACTGCTCACACAGCCGCCTTAACACCTGGCCGTAGGAGCCTGCCCCGCAGGCGAATAGTGCTCGGCACCGACGGTTCGCCTGCAGGGCAGGCTCCTACAATGAGGATTTGCTTCCGGGTTAACCCAGCAGAGAATCTCCCCAGGCTTCCAGCTGGTCCAATAGCGCCGAGCGATCCGGATACTCCTCGCGCATACGCGCAATCTCTTCGAAGTAGGATTCCATGGTGATGCTGGCACCAAACGCCGGGTCGGTCAGGCGCTGGTAGCGCCACTCTTCCCAGCGTTCGCCCTCCTCCTCGCTCAGCGTTTCGGGGAAGTTGCGCGCCCTCAGGCGAAAGAGTAGCTCCGGCAATCGGGAATCGGAAAACGGGATCTCCGCCGCGAGAGCCTGCGGGCCGCGGCTCGCCAGCGCGCTGTGCAGCTGGCGGCACAGGTCGCGGTCGGCGTCATTCATAAATCCGTCGTAGAGGCGGGCCTCCACATCCCGGGCGGGGAAATCGCCATCGAGGAAAACCCCGTGCAACTTCTCGGTCAGGTCCAGATCCCGCAGGGTTGCCCAGTGGGATTCGCAGGCCGCCTTGTCGATGCCCAGCTCAGCGGCGCGCTGGTCGGAGAGCATTTTCGCCGGAGCGAGCACCGGGCAGCGGTTCATATGGATCAGCTTCAGCCCAACCGGCAGCTCCCCTTCCGCCAGTTTGTCGCGGGCAGTGTAGAGACGCTCGCGCAGTGCCTCTGCGTCCAGATCAAGTATCGGCTGAGGATCCATGGCGAGGTTCGCGCAGATCACCGCATTGCGGTTGACCGGATGCATCGCCAGGGGCAGCACATAGGTCAGGTGCCCGTGGCTGGCAGGCACCTTGCCGGAGATATGCAGCAGGGGCTTGCGCTCACGCGGGTTGAGTATCTTGGCCACCGCCTGTTTGCGGCGCAGGTTGTAGACATAGTCGTAGAGCTTGGGCTGCTTTTCTCGGATCAGGCGCGCCATATCTATGGTGGCGTGCACATCGGACAACGCATCGTGGGCGCCCTCGTGGCTGATGCCATTGGCCGCGGTCAGCTCCTCGAGGCGGAAGGATGGCACCTTCGTCACCGTCCCGTCCGCACCGGTCACCTCCCGCTGGGGCCACTCGATGCCCTCGGGGCGCAGGGCGTAGGTCAGGCGCACCATGTCGATGATGTCCCAACGGCTATTGCCGGAGCGCCATTCACGCTCGTAGGGATCCAGCAGGTTGCGGTAGAGGGTGTGGCGGGTGACCTCGTCATCAAAACGCAGGCTGTTGTACCCCACACCACAGGTGCCGGGGGCACCCAGCTCGTCGAGGATGCGACGGATAAACTCGATCTCCGGCAACCCCTCGGCAAAAGCCTTCTGCGGCGCCAGCCCGGTCACCAGCGCCGCCATCGGCTGCGGAAGGCAATCACTGGTGGGCTTGGCATAGATCATCAGTGGCTCACCGACGATATTGAGGTCTTCATCGGTGCGGATACCGGCAAACTGGGAGGGCTTGTCTGCGCCCGGGTCCACGCCCCAGGTTTCATAGTCATGCCAGTAAAGTGTGGTGCCGGACATCTCTCCCCCCGATAATTGCCGCAAAAGGCACCATGTTAACCCAGAATCGCGTCACTCCCCGTGCAGCTTGCAATGCTAAGGGGGCACATTACAATCCCGCCTTCCTCTATATTGTCCAAGAATCCCAATTCGGATCAGCATTCCTTTATGAATATTCGCCAGCAGCTCAACGACATTTTCCAGACCGCCATGACCGCCGCGGGCATTCCCGCGGACTGTAGCCCGGCGGTGGCCCCGGCCAAGAAGGCGGGCTTTGGTGACTACCAGGCCAACGGCGCCATGGCTGCGGCCAAGAAAGTGGGCACCAATCCCCGCGAGCTGGCGGCGAAGATTGTGGATAACCTGGGCGACCAGCCCATGATCGAGAAAGTAGAGATTGCCGGCCCCGGCTTTATCAACATCCACCTGAGCGAGGACTGGATGGGTAAAACCCTGGCCGCCGCTCGTGCCGACGATCGCCTGAATATCGCCACCATCGCCGAACCCCAGACCGTGGTGCTGGACTACTCCGCGCCCAACCTGGCCAAGGAGATGCACGTGGGCCACCTGCGCTCCACCATCATCGGCGACGCCCTGGCGCGGCTGCTGGAATTCCAGGGACACAAGGTCATTCGCCAGAACCACATGGGCGACTGGGGCACCCAGTTCGGCATGCTGCTGGCGCATCTGTCGGACCAGATTCAGAAAGAAGATGCGGAAGTCGCCCTGGCGGACCTGGAAAAATTCTACCGCGAAGCCAAGATCCGCTTCGATGAAGAGGAAGGCTTTGCCGACCGCGCACGGGAATACGTGGTGAAGCTGCAGGGCGGCGACCCCGAATGCCTGAAACTGTGGCAGCGTTTTATCGATATCTCCATCAGCCACAGTGAAGAAATTTACGAAAAGCTGAACGTCACCCTGAAGCGCAGCGACGTCTACGGCGAGAGCCGCTACAACGACGACCTGCCGGTACTGGTGCAGGAACTGCTCGACCGCGGCATTGCCGTGGAAGATCAGGGCGCGATCGTAGTCTTCCTCGAGGAGATGGCCGACAAGGAAGGCAACCCCAGCCCGATGATCATCCGCAAACAGGGCGGCGGGTACCTGTACGCCACCACCGACCTGGCCGGTATTCGCTACCGCGCCAATCAATTGAAAGCCGACCGCATCGTGATTGTGGTGGACGCGCGCCAGTCCCTGCACCTGAAGCAGGCATTCACCACCGCGCGCAAGGCCGGTTTCCTGCCGGAAACCGTGTCCCTGGAACACTGCGCCTTCGGCACCATGATGGGCGAGGATGGCAAGCCGTTCAAAACCCGTACCGGCGGCACCGTCAAACTGGCCGCACTGCTGGACGAAGCCGTGGAGCGAGCCACCGCACTGGTCGCACAAAAGAACCCGGACCTGAGCCAGGAAGAGCGGGAACTGATCGGACGCGTAGTGGGTATCGGCGCCGTGAAGTACGCGGATCTCAGCAAAACCCGCACCAACGATTACGTGTTCAACTGGGACTCAATGCTGGCATTTGAGGGCAACACCGCACCCTACCTGCAATATGCCTACACCCGGGTGCGCAGTATTTTCCGCCGCGCCGGTGTGAACCCGTCCGATCTGAAAGGCGACATTATCCTCGGTACCGACGCTGAGCGCGCGCTGGCAATCAAGCTGAATCAGTTTGGTGAAGTACTGGATCAGGTGGCCAAAGACACCTTCCCGCACGTACTGTGTACTTACCTGTACGAACTGGCGAGTGCCTACATGGGCTTCTATGAAGCCTGCCCGGTGCTGAAAGAGGGGGTAAGTGAAGAAGAGAAGCTGAGCCGACTGCAGCTGTGCGATCTGGTTGCACGCACCCTGGCTACAGGTCTGGACCTGCTGGGTATCGAAGTCCTGGAGCAGATGTAAACGCGGTAAATGTTCAGGCGCTCTCGCCCGAGAGTGCCTGCTGTAAAACCTGCTGGGCACTGGCGAGATCCGCATCGTGGATCAGCCAGAGCTCTGAAGACCAGTCCAGGTTGCCCGGCCCACCGGGTCCACCCTGCCCTGCAGGAGGTGCCGGCTCCACCCGGGTCTTCTGGGTCAACACCGAATAACCGGCGGACTCCAGTAGATTTCGCAGATAACTACCGAGGAGTTGATCGTTGGTGGTGTAAATTTTACTCGCCATTTTGCGACTGACTAACCTTTCTTCACCAGGCTTGTGGCCCGGACTGCCCGAATACTGCCGATGCGGCAATCACTTCATCTTCCCATCGCAAGTTCTGTAACGCGGGGATACACCGGTGCAGAATTTACGCGCAGGATCCTTATAAACATAGATCAAGTGCGCCGACTACGCCGGTCGCGAAAGAAATTTTTCCCGGGAAAACGGGGAAAGGCTGCCCGCAGGACGCGAGCAGAGGAGGCACAGTAAAGCAGCAATTAAAGCGGGAAACTCAGCGGGGTTTGGACGTCACCAGCTCGAGCGAGGTTACTGGTCCTTTGCCGGGCAGCGAGTGGTTTGGGGATGCACGTACCTCTTCCGCCTCCGCACGCAGGTCCGAGGTGTACAGCTGGTATTTGTTTTTCCCGTGGCGTTTCGCGTGGTACATGGCGATGTCGGCCTTCTGCAGAATGGTCTCCAGGGTCTCCCCTTTTTCTTCCACGGCCACTACCCCCACACTCATGGTGACGGTTACTCCGCTATCCTCGATTTTCACCGGCTGCGCCACAGTATTGAGCAACTTCTCGGCGAGAACCCGGTAGGCCTCCGGCCCCTTCAGGTCCCGCACCAGCACGCAGAACTCGTCGCCGCCAAGCCGCGCGACAATATCGCCACAGCGCATCACACTTAACAGGCGACGGGCAATCACGCACAGGAGTTCATCGCCGCCCTGATGGCCCAGGGTATCGTTCACCAGCTTGAAATCGTCCAGATCGATAAAGAACAGATAGCCCCGCTCCGGAACCGGTTCCGGCTGGTGCTCGCTCAGCTGCAGGTGAAACTCCAGTTGCTCGAACAGGCTGTAGCGGTTGTCCAGCCCGGTCAGGCTATCGTGCATCGCGATCTGTTCCAGCTGAGCGGTTTTACGGGTCACCATGTCATTCATATCTTCCAGCTGGTCGCACACCGTCAGTCCTGTGTTATCCAGCACATCCAACTCATCGAATTTATCTATGGACTTGAAGACCGGGCGGATCAGTCGCCGTGCCTCATCGAAACGGCCATTGGTCAGCAACGGCAGCGCCTGGGCCAGTCGCCGCAGGCGCACGATCGGGCGCCACAGGGTACCGGCCACCGCGGCACTGAAGATCAGTGCACCCAGCACCGAGAACAGGAACAGCAGCCTCACCGACTGGTCGATGTGCTCCACCTGTTCCGAAACATCCTCGATAAATACAAACTGGGCACCCTGCTCATCCACATCCACCCGCATGGTACGGATATCGAACTCCCGGTCGTCCAGTTCGAAAACCCGCAATCGATGCAGCCCGGATACAGCAGGCACCTCACCCGCTACCCGGGTAAGCAGCGGCAGCACCCGCTCCTGCGACGTTAGCGACAGGACCTCGCGGCGCCAGGATGCGAGATACTTGCTACTGGCCTCTGCAGGCGCCTCCTCCCTCTCCGCGGACAGGATGGCGATATCCGAACCGGTCATTTCGCGAAAACGGCGCAACTGGTTTGCCAGCGGGCGGTCCACCTGCAGGACATAATCGCCGCCGCGGGCTCGCATGGGCAGCGACAGGCTCTGTACACAGGTGTGTTCGCAGTGCACCAGATCCAGTGGCTGTCCGCGCAGGAGCACCTGTTTCACCTGGTCCGGGGTCAGTGCGTTGTGCGGGGACCCCCAACTCAATACCGGTTCACTGCCGGCGTCGTATACCTTGAGCGAGTGCAGGTCCCAGCTGTGCTGCAGTAACTCCCACTGCCGGCTCATCGTCTTGCGCAGTTCATCCCGTGAAGAAATTCGTCCGCGCGGGCTCAGGGCGATCAGCTCCGCCAGACGCGACAGCTCCTGTCGCGACTCCTCTAACAAACCGGAAACCTGGAACTGAAAATTGAGATGACGGTGCTCGCGGCTTTTGGCCAGCAGGGACTGCAGGCTGCCGTTACCGAGCAGAATAAAAAACAGGCACATCGCCACCACAAGCAGCAGCGAGAAAAGGCTGGCTTTGAAGCGCAGGGTGTTGAGGTTGGCCAAATGCAACACGTAGAAGCCCCGATTCCTTGGGAGTGGATGTCCTGACGCCATTCTCCACTAGGCGCCCGGTACGAAGGACTACCGCACTCGACATCGACTACATTTTTATGTCCAGTCAGTATGGCGCAAATCATCGAATTCGAAGTTGGGACTGACGCCACGCAGAATAAAATAACGCCAACTAACTCAGAACAGGATATATGTCACAAAATCGCCGCTCATTCAGCATAGATTTGACCTAAATGAGTGCGAATTGCCCACAATCCCTGCCGTTGCTAAGATGCGCGCCGGCCGGAACCCGCAGCAATACCGGGTCACAAACTGGCCATGAATACCGGTTGGGCAAGCAGACTCTGCCACACCAGTATTACCGGATGTCGATTGCACAGACATCCAGCCCCGGCAACGCCGGCCGCCGTCAGGCCGCGCCCCTGCCATTGGCCCACTTTGCTATTTTTTACCGGTAGCTCCCGACATCAGCGCACCGGCTGCACATTCAGTGTTTACAGGAATCCATCCACCATGACCCAGCCTTCCCTCAAGCAGTTGGAACAGCACGACGCATTTATCCGCCGCCATATCGGCCCGGATGCGGCGCAGACCCAGGCCATGCTAGAAACCCTCGGGGTTGCCAGCCTGGATGAACTGATTGAAAAGACCGTTCCCGCCGCCATCCGCAAGTCAGACGACCTGGACCTGGCGGATGCCGTGGACGAGCAGGAAGCGCTGGCGGAACTGAAAGCCCTGGCCAGCCGCAACAAGATCTTCCGCACCTTTATCGGTATGGGCTACCACGACACCATTACCCCCAACGTGATCCTGCGCAATGTGCTGGAAAACCCGGGCTGGTACACCGCGTATACCCCCTACCAACCGGAAATCGCCCAGGGTCGCCTGGAAGGCCTGCTGAACTTCCAGCAGATGATCATGGACCTCACCGGCATGGAACTGGCCAATGCCTCCATGCTGGACGAAGGCACCGCCGCTGCAGAAGCCATGGCCATGTGTAAGCGCCAGGTGAAGCGCAACAAGTCCAACACCTTCTTTGTGGATGCCGACTGCCACCCGCAGACGATTGCGGTAGTCAAAACCCGCGCCGAGCACTTCGGTTTTGACGTGCTGGTAGGCAACCCGGAAACCGAACTGCCGGAAGAGCTGTTCGGCGCCCTATTCCAGTACCCCGGCTCCACCGGTGTGGTACGCGACCTGACCGACCTGATCGCCAAGGTGCACGACGCCGGCGCCCTGGTGACCGTCGCTGCGGACCTGATGAGCCTGGTCGCCCTGAAAGCACCGGGTGAAATGGGCGCGGACGTGGTGGTTGGCTGCAACCAGCGTTTCGGTATCCCCATGGGTTACGGCGGCCCGCACGCCGGTTTCTTCGCCTTCCGCGAAGCTTACAAGCGCTCCGCGCCCGGCCGCATCATCGGTGTCTCTGTGGACAGCAAGGGCAAGCGCGCCCTGCGTATGGCCATGCAGACTCGCGAGCAACACATCCGTCGCGAAAAGGCCAACTCCAACATCTGTACCTCACAGGTACTACTGGCGGTGATGAGCGCCTTCTATGCCATCTACCACGGTCCCGAAGGCCTGAAGACCATCGCCGCGCGCATCCAGCGCCTGGCCGACATTCTGGCAACCGGCCTGAAGGAAAAAGGCCTGAACCTGACCCACGACAGCTGGTTCGATACCCTGACCGTATCCGTGGGCGACAAGCAATCTGCGATCTACGATTGCGCGATCAAGGCAGAGATCAACCTGCGCAAGGTTGGCAGCGACGCCCTGGGCATCAGCCTGAATGAAACCACCAAGCTGCAGGACGTATCCGAACTGCTGGATATCTTTGTCGGCGGCGACAACGGACTGGACCTGGGCAAAATCGACCGCGAACTGTCCGCCAAGGGCCCCGCCGGTGTACCGGCCAGCCTGCAGCGCGACAGTGAATTCCTGACCCACCCGGTATTCAACACGCACCATTCCGAAACCGAAATGCTGCGCTACCTGAAGACTCTGGAGTCCAAGGATATCGCGCTCAACCACAGCATGATTCCGCTGGGTTCCTGCACCATGAAGCTCAACGCCACCGCGGAAATGATCCCGGTGACCTGGCCAGAATTCGGCAAGCTGCACCCGTTCGCCCCGGTCGACCAGGCCGAGGGCTACCGCGAGATGTTCAAACAGCTGGAACAGATGCTGGCCGCCTGTACCGGTTACGACGCCGTGAGCCTGCAGCCGAACGCCGGCTCCCAGGGCGAATACGCCGGTCTGGTAGCGATCAAGAAGTACCTGGAAGCCAAGGGCGAAGGCCAGCGCGATATCTGCCTGATCCCCGCCTCTGCCCACGGTACCAACCCCGCTTCCGCCATGATGGTGAGCATGAAGGTGGTTGTGGTTGCCTGTGACAGCAAGGGCAATGTGGACATCGCCGACCTGAAAGCGAAGGTCGAGGAACACGGCGACCGTATCGCCGCGCTGATGGTCACCTACCCGTCCACCCACGGTGTATTCGAGGAAGGCATTCGCGAGATCTGCGAGCTTATCCACAACGCCGGTGGCCAGGTGTATATCGACGGTGCCAACATGAATGCACTGATCGGCGTGGCTGCGCCGGGCAAGTTCGGCGGTGACGTATCCCACCTGAACCTGCACAAGACTTTCTGTATTCCCCACGGTGGTGGCGGTCCCGGGATGGGCCCGATCGCGGTTGGCGAACACCTGAAGCCCTACCTGGCCGGCCACCCGGTGACCGAAGTTCCGGGCAACGACCCGATCAATGGCACCATCTCTGCGGCGCCCTGGGGCTCTGCAAGCATCCTGCCGATCAGCTGGATGTACATCCGCATGATGGGTAAAGTCGGCATGAAGCTGGCCACCGAAACGGCAATCCTGAACGCCAACTACGTGGCCAAGAAACTGAGTGAGCACTACCCGCTGTTGTACAAAGGCAGCAACGGTTTTGTCGCCCACGAGTGCCTGATCGACCTGCGCCCGCTGAAAGAAACCAGCGGCATCACCGAGGAAGACATTGCCAAGCGCCTGATGGACTTCGGTTTCCACGCGCCGACCATGTCCTTCCCGGTCGCCGGCACCCTGATGATCGAGCCGACTGAATCCGAAGCCCAGGAAGAGCTGGATCGTTTCGTAGAAGCGATGGCAACCATTCGCCAGGAAGCGGACGATGTCGCCAACGGCAAGTACACCGCAGAGGACAATCCGCTGCACAACGCGCCGCACACCCAGGACGACGTGATGACCGACGAGTGGACCCACGCGTACAGCCGTGAGGTGGCCGGTCGCCCGGCGGCCTGGCTGAAGCATCACAAGGTGTGGCCGGCATCCAACCGTATCGACAATGTGTACGGGGATCGCAACCTGATCTGCTCCTGCCCGCCGGTTGAGAGCTATATGGACTAATCCCTCTGGATTAAGCCCATAAAAAAGGCCGCCACCTGAAACAGGTCGCGGCCTTTTTTGTTGCGCCAAATGTTTAACACATCATGCTGGAACCGTTGGACGATTGCGATACCAGTGATTGACTTTAAGGGCCATCGCAATTATCGCTACGCTAATCACCATGGTTACACCACCGAGATATTCTCCGCTCAGGGCGCCGGCGAAGCCGGATTCTGGCACTACGCCGGTATGTCGATAAGTGGCCGCCGTCATACCGGTGTAATGCATTCCGCAAACGGCAACCCCCATGATCAGAGCGCTTCCCAGCTTCTGCCAGACACCGTGCAAATGGAAAGCCATCCACAGCGCTGCAAAAGCGGCAACCACTGCAATCACCACAGAGATGATCAGAATATTCAGGTTGTACTCGATCGTCGCCGGCATCAGCATCGCTTCCATCCCCATATAGTGCATACCGGCAACGCCAATACCCATCAGGATAGAGGTAGGCAAAAGCTTGTCGATGGTAAAACGTCCGCTACCTAATATTGCCAGGCCACCAGTGCAGGCAGCCACGGCAATCACAACCGAAAGCAACGTCTGCAATACGTCGTAGGACATCGGCATGTGGGACTTCAAAGCCATCATGCCCACAAAGTGCATTGACCAGATGGCTCCGCCGCCCATGGCAAGACCGGCGAACAGTATGGCTCGCACCCGATCAGCCTTGATAACAGCTTCTGAGATGCCGGTAACCAGCTGCAATGCAGCAAAGGACCCGAGTACGGAAATGCAATAGGAAAGGATGACCAGTGGAATACTGTATTGATCGAACATAAGGGCCCCGAAGAAACTTCGCTTAACAAAAACCATGTGACGGCGCCCACAAATCTGGACGACATACTTCTCATACGTGGTTTTGTCAGTAGCAGATCAGTTTCCGCGAGACTCTTTGGGGTTGAAGAGAGGTTTATCGGCGCTCAGCAGGATCGCGACACTCGCCGCGCACTTCACCACCGAGGCGGGATACCACCCGATCGATCACAAAGTACCCATCCCAGCAGAATCCGGTTTCCTGAAGTTTGAGCTTCAGCGCATAGTCAAAGTCGCGCTCCTGGGTCCGACTTCCTCTGGAGGCCCTCGCCATATCCTGTTGCCGCACCATGCCATTGCGCATGTTGGGGCTCTCGGTGTAGGGCCCGCGAATCATCGGCGCCGCCATTTCCAGGGAATAGGTAAAGCGCTTGGACCCGTTCGCGGAAATTTCGGTATGGAAAGATTCCTTCAGCCCAGGGTTGGGCGCTTTGGGCTCGCTGGCGCATCCAGCAAGCAGTACCACAGAAGCACACAAGGAATTGAAGAACAAACGGCTGAACATCGCTTTCCCCTAATTTTTAAACGCTACTTGAACACCACGGTTCGATTGCCGTGAATAAAGACACGCTCTTCCAACACAAGTTGCAGTGCGCGGCTCAACACCTGCTTTTCCACATCGCGTCCGGCACTGGCCATGGACTCAGCAGAGTAACCATGGTCCACGTGAATCACATCCTGCTCAATGATCGGCCCCTCATCCAGGTCGTCGGTCACAAAGTGTGCCGTAGCCCCGATGATCTTGACCCCGCGCTCGAATGCCTGCTGATAGGGTTTGGCACCGATAAAGGCTGGCAGGAAGGAGTGATGGATATTGATAATGCGCTTCCGGTAATGGGCCACAAATTGTGGAGTCAGCACCCGCATATACTTGGCGAGAATCAGGTAATCCGGTTCGTAGCTGTCCACCAGCTGCATCACCTGCTCTTCGTGCTGCGCGCGCTCCAGGTTGTCCGCCGGTACCCAGTGGAAAGGGATATCAAACTTCTCCACCAATGACTGCAAATTATTGTGGTTACCGATTACCGCAGCGATCTCCACATCCAGCGCACCGGAGTAGCACTTCATCAGGATATCGCCCAGGCAGTGCGCTTCCTTGGTCACCATCAGCACCAGGCGCTTGCGGCCACTGGCAACCAGCTTGCGCTCCGCCCCTTCGGGCAGCGCCAGGTCCAGATCCTCCAGCAGGGTCGTATCATTGAAGTTGCCCTCGAGGGCAGTGCGCATAAAGAAGCGGCCCTGGGCGCGATCGACGAACTCGTCGTTCTTGGTAATGTTCAGCTGGTGCTTGTAGCAGATGTTGGTGATCTTCGCGATCAGCCCCTTGGCATCCGGGCAGTCTGTTAGCAGTATCTTCTTTTCCATGGCCCAAAATCAGACTAATTATTCAGAGTGCCGACTATACACTATGTGCATTCGTGCACCTGCCACGCAGGCTAATCTTTAACCAAATTCGGGGCAATATGGACAAGCAACTCTTCAGCGAACACCTGGCCACCCTGCGCAAACGCTACGACGATATTCTCGAACAGTGCGGCTTTGAGACCCTGAACGTCTTCAGCGGCGCACCTTCCGTGCAGTTTCTTGACGACAACTACTACCCGTTCCGCGTGAACCCCCAGTTCAAAGCCCTGGTGCCGGTTACCGACAACCCGCACAGTTGGGTGATCTACCGTCGCGGGCAGAAGCCGAAGCTGCTGTTTTACCGCCCGGTAGACTTCTGGCATTACGTGCCGCCCGCACCCCAGACGTTCTGGAGCGATGAGTACGACATCGAGCTACTCGCCAAGCCGGATGAGGCGAAGTCGTTTCTGAACGGTGAAGACGCGGCCTTTATTGGCGAGACCGCAAAACTGGAGGGCTGGGAGATTGGCGAGCGTAATCCACAGCACCTGATCGACCGCCTGCACTGGGCGCGCGCTTACAAGACGCCCTACGAGTTCGCCTGCCTGCGGGAAGCCAACCGCATCGCCGTGGGTGCCCACAAAGCTGCGGAAGACGCCTTCCGCGCGGGAGCCAGCGAATTCGAAATCAACCTGGCATATATGAAGGCCGCCGGCCAGGGCGAAAACCAGATGCCTTACGGCAATATTGTGGGCCTGAACGAGCACGGTGCCATCCTGCACTACACCCACTTATCCACAGAAAGGCTGCCGGAAAGCGAACGCCGCAGCTTCCTGATCGACGCCGGTGCCGACTGCAACGGCTACTGCGCCGACATTACCCGCAGCTACGCCTACCGCGAAGGCGAGTTCGCCGATCTGGTTACGGCGATGCATGAGAAAGAGCAGGAACTGGTTGCGGGCCTGACTCCGGGTGCCTCCTATATCGAGCTGCACCGCGAATGCCACAACAAGATTGGTCAGCTGCTCCAGCAGTTCGGCGTGATCAAGACCTCCCCGGAAAGCGCGGTGGAATCCGGCCTCACCAGTACCTTTATGCCCCATGGCCTCGGCCATTTCCTCGGCCTGCAGGTACACGATGTGGGCGGCCACCAGACCGCACCGGAAGGCGGCACTACCCCGCCGCCGTCGGAGTTCCCGTTCCTGCGTACCACTCGCACCATTGAGGAAAACCAGGTCTTCACCATTGAACCCGGCCTCTACTTTATCGAGAGCCTGCTGGCAGACCTGAAGGAATCCCAGCTGGCAGATGAAGTGAACTGGGACAAGGTGGAAAAACTGCGTCCGTTCGGCGGTGTGCGTATTGAGGACAATCTTATTGTGCACGCGGATCGCGTGGAGAATATGACGCGGGATTGTTATTGATAGATAAGTACTCCATTCGCCTGCAGGGCAGGCTCCTACTTGGCACGGTGCCCTTGTAGGAGCCTGCCCTGCAGGCGAACCTTGATTACATTCCCCACTTCGCACACAAGTACCGATTTCGCTCAAATAATAGCCAAACAAATCTCACTTAGATAAGATCAGCTCCAGGGAAATATTCAAATGGAGTTGAAACATGTTTGCCAACAAAGGCCTCAAGCAAGATGTGATCATTGCCGGGAAATCCGCCGGCAAAAAAATCAGCATCACCCCGCAAGCGGAACCCGTGTACAAGGAAATCCGCAGCCTCGCCCAACAAGGCAACTACTGGGCCCAGATCACCGTCAACGCCCTCCATCAACTCGCTTCTGGCCGCCTCCATCAGGACAATATCTTTATCAAGCCCGGTCCTGTGCACCGTGGCGGTGAGGAAGAGTTTGTGATGATTCTGCCGGGCTGTAAGGTTACGGTGGAAAAGCAGTCCAAGGATGCGTTCAAGATTGTTTATTTTGAGGCGGATGCCGGGTATTCGGAATTACAGGGCAAGAAAACCACACCAGGAATTTTCACTGCTAAATACGCAAAATCGCAATGGCAGGCTAAAAAGCGTACGACAGGAGAAGTTAAGCCTGACGAGGGACGTCTTGTTGCCATATGTGATTCAAGATATTCAGATCAAAATATCGCTGCTGAGACTGTCGCTCCTAGTGTTGCATCAAGTCATTACAGCCCAGAAGTAGGTGAAAGGGATCTAAGGGAATCAGGGTTTGAGCTGCATCTCACCCCCGGAGTCGGACGAATTGGTGGATTAACCAAACTTAAAGATGCGATCAAACCTTGTGAAAACCAAAATATACATACGTCGGCTATTCTCCTTGCACGATCAATGTATAAAGCAAGAAAAATAAAAAATATAAGCTGGATAGCCGAACGAGGTGGATCTGCGGTATTGACGCAAGCAATGAAAATATTAGCAGACCAAGGAAAAAAGCTGCCTTCCCACAATATTTTTCTATTTGAACCAAAAACTTCTCAGGTAAAAGCTATTGAACATGCCAGACTACTTGGCATGAATATGGGACGAAAGGTGAGCAGAGTATCCGCCTTTAATTTTGCTGGAATCGCGGGATCCCCATCAGCATCTATAAACCGAATGCGAAATGAAAAAGACTTCAAATTAGGGCAAACTCTTGGAGATGCCGCTCAATTAGGAGTTCTACTCGGAACAGGGGCAGGGATTGTCACTTCCGTCGCAGGAGTCACGGGCATTAACGTTGGAGCAATCGCAAGCAGTGTCGGCGTCGCAGGAGCTGCTGCCGTGCCAGCTATTGGCGCGTTCTTGAAAGCGCTTTCAGCGGCCAAGCCGTACGTAAAAGACACCAAAGCTCTAACTGACGCGGCCATGGCAATAACAGAAAATGTTGCTCCGCGTATCCACAATAAGATAAAGAGCAAATTCTGATGTTGGATTTTATCAAATATACAAGGTTTAAACTTCGGGAGCACACCGGGTTTTGTGTACCAAAGGGGCCCAACTTTCATTCTGCGAAGAAATACAAGTATCGCTTACAAGGAAGCGAAGTTTCCTTTCGAGCACCTACGCAATATCACTTCTTCCGCCCTGGATCTGAACAACTCACATCCAGCTGGAAGGAAGACAATCTAGAGAGGCTAAATACTCGCGACATAAAATCTTACGATGACACTTGGGCATCCACTGCAATTTTTCAAAGGAAATATGCATTTTATGGCCCATGGTTTACCGGCGAAAAGGCAAGAGCAAGCCTATATATAGCTGCGATTTCACCCGTGAATGAGCAACATAACTTAAACTTTCTTCATCCTCGAGCTTTCGAAGCTGCCATAGCCGCCTTCTTAACTGCAGACTATGGGCATATGCATGAAGATGGTTCTCCAGATTATTTGGGACCGATTGATTGGGAGCCTATTAAGGTGCTCCCTGTACCATCTGCGCGCTTTAAGGTTGAAAGCGAATGCTGGAGCGATCGAAGTACAATGTTCTGTTTCCCAATATCTTCCAATAGAATTTTGTTCTTTTACTTAAGTCACAATCAATCCACTGCAGGTAGTTTTGAGAAAAGAAATGCAGCCATCAGCCCAAAGCCAGCCGAAGAACTAATCGACAACATCATCAATAGCGTAACATTCACTCCCTCGCCCGAACTTGCACGGGAGCTTGCTGAGATCCGCAAAAGCTGCCCAGATCTGTCTGTCAGCAAAGAGTTCCCGCCATTAAAATGGCCGGCAACGGTGGACGAAACAGGTTTGAATATCGTTGAAATGAATGAGAAACAGCGGAAGGCGTTGGTAGGATAGTTTTCTATAAAGTATTAGGTTGGGCGTACTTGATTTGGCCCTGTAGGAGCCTGCCCTGCAGGCGAACGGTCCGGAGATCCGGGTGTTCGCCTGCAAGGCAGGCTCCTACGTTTACGGGGTATCGGAAAGCGATCAGGGCATCAGGCCACTTCGGCCCTGACGGTCCTCGCCGCTTCCACCATATTCAACAGCGCCGAACCCACTTCCGCCCAGTTGCGGGTCTTGAGGCCGCAGTCGGGATTTATCCACAGTTTCTCTAGCGGAATCACTTTCAACAGCTGATACAGGCGATTTACCAGCTCCTTCCGCTCGGGCACGTTGGGCGAGTGAATATCGTAGATACCTGGGCCGATTTCATTGGGGTACCCTCCCCTCTCTCCGGCAAAAGCCTCCAGTAGACGCAGGTCTGAACGTGCGGACTCGATGGTGATGACATCTGCATCCAGCGCCACGATCGCATCCATAATCGCATTGAAGTTGGAATAACACATGTGAGTGTGGATCTGGGTTTCCGCTTTTACTTCACTGCAGGTGTAGCGGAAGCAGCCCACCGCCCAGGCAAAATAATCGTCGTGGCCAGACACACGCAGCGGCACCCCTTCACGCAGTGCGGGTTCATCGATCTGGATGATACCGATACCCGCCGCCTCCAGGTCCAGCACTTCTTCGCGCAATGCCTTGGCAATCTGCAGGCAGCTGACTGCGCGCGGAATGTCCTCGCGGGGGAAGGACCAGTTGAGGATGGTAACCGGGCCGGTGAGCATACCTTTTACCGGCTTCTTGCTAAGGCTCTGGGCGTATTCGCTCCACTGCACGGTCATCGGATTGGGCCGCGAGATATCTCCAGCGATAATCGGTGGCTTCACACAGCGTGAACCGTAACTCTGTACCCAGCCATTGCCGGTGTGGATAAATCCATCCAGCTGCTCACCGAAGTACTCCACCATATCGTTGCGCTCGGCTTCGCCGTGTACCAGCACGTCGAGCCCGAGGATTTCCTGACGGCGGATGGCTTCGGCGATTTCCGCCCGCAGGTGCCCGTTGTAGTCCTCGGCACTGATTTCCTGATTGCGGAACTGTTTGCGTACCTGTCGCAGTACATCGGTCTGCGGGAAGGAGCCGATGGTTGTGGTGGGCAGTAGCGGCAATTGCCAGCGCTCCCGCTGTACTTCCGCGCGCTGTGGATACTTTTCTGCACGCCAGGTGCTGTCGAGCTCCGCGCGCACGTCGGCTTCACTGGGGCTTTCGGTTTTGGTAATTGCCGGCAGCGTATTGGCACCGGGTTTCAGCGCCTGCTGCAGGGTGTTCAACTCATCCAGCTTCTGGCGGCTGTAGGCCAGTTTCTGTTTATCCGCATCTGCCAGTTTGGTTTCAGTTTCCAGGTCCACCGGGCTGTGCAGGAGTGAGCAGCTGGCAGATATCCACAGGCGCTCGCCAAGCTTGCTCGCAAGTGGTGACAGCTCCTGCTGCCAGCGGGCCAGATCCGTTCGCCAGACATTGCGGCCATTGATCACGCCGACGGACAGGACCTGCCCATCGCGCAGTGCGGCAGCTGCGGGAGCCACTTCTTCCGGCCCGCGCACCGCATCGATATGTACACCATCCACAGGCAGATCAAATGCCAGCTGAAGATTTTCCTGCAGCGGCGAGAAATAGCTCGCGAGCAGTAGTTTACTGCCACTGGCTTTGGACAACGCCTGATAGGTCGGTGCGAAAGCATCGCGCCACTGGGCGGGCAGGTCCAGGCCGAGGATGGGCTCGTCGATCTGGACCCACTGGGCGGCGGCGCTTGCCAGTTGCTCGAGTAACTCGACGTAACAGGGCAACAGCTTTGGCAGCAGTTCCAGGGCGTTATCCACACCGCGGCCGAGCCAGAGGTAGGTCAGCGGGCCGATCACGACCGGCTTTACATTGTGGCCCAGGCTCTGGGCTTCCTGCACTTCCGCCAGCAGCCACTCGCTGTCCAGGGAGAAATTCTGGTCGGCGGTGAATTCCGGTACCAGATAGTGGTAGTTGGTATCAAACCACTTGGTCATGGCATTCGCCGCCACAGGCTCGCCGGACGGCGCACGACCGCGGGCGAGACGGAAATACTGGTCGAGTTTGTTGTCTGCCGCACCCTCGGCAAAACGCTCTGGGATCACGCCAAACATCAGCGAGTGATTCAGCACCTGGTCGTACCAGGCGAAATCACCCACGGTCGTCAACGCGAGGCCCGCGGCCTGCTGCGCCTGCCAGTTCTGGCTTCGAACCTGGGAGCCCGCAGCCAGCAGTGCTTTCTGATCAATTTCCCCTTTCCAGTAGGCTTCCTGCGCGCGTTTCAGCTCGCGATTCGCGCCAATACGCGGGTATCCGAGAATGTGTGTCTTTGCCATGTCCATTTCCCAATCAATGCCATCCCGGGCACTCAGGCGCCGGGGCTGTGAATTCAGGCAAGCATTCTGCGGCGGACACAATGTTTAATCAATTTCATAGTTTTCAACTAAAACATGAAAATAACTAAAGCACAGAGGGAAGATATAGGCAGTGGTGCGAGAAGCTTTCCGGCCAGCAACACAAAAACTTGCTTCCCTCCCCCGATATGAGATTCAATAATTTTCACGATCACCCAAAATAAAATGAATTTCCCTAAAGACCGTATGGCACTCCGATGATAGAACTCCGCCACCTCAGGGCCCTGACCATCCTGCGGGAGACTGGCAGCATGGTGCGCGCCGCCGAGCGCCTGCACCTCACCCAGTCCGCCCTGTCCCACCTGTTCCGGGAGATGGAGGAGCGCCATGAACAGAGCCTGTTTGTGCGCAAATCCCGCCCACTGCGCTTTACCAGTGCCGGATTGCGCCTGCTGCAACTGGCCGACGATGTACTGCCGCGGGTGGCCGTGGCACAGCGGGATCTCGCGCGGCTGGCCTCCGGCAATGCGGGCCGGCTGAATATCGCCATCGAATGCCACAGCTGCTACCAGTGGCTGATGCCCACCCTCGATGCCTACCGGGACGACTGGCCGGAAGTGGAGCTGGATCTCTCCAGCGGATTCAACTTTGCCCCGCTGCCGGCACTGGTAAGGGGAGACCTCGACCTGGTAGTAACCAGCAATCCGGATGAATCCCTCAAGGGCATTCACTACGAGCCCCTGTTCAGTTTCGAAATGTGCCTGGCCATCAGCAGGAAGCATCCTCTGGCGGACCGGAAATGGGTAGAGCCGCAAGACTTGGCAGAAGAAGTGCAGATCACTTACCCGGTAGAACGGGAAAGGCTGGATATCTTCCAGCACTTCCTCGATCCGGCAGATGTGGAACCCGCTTCCGTGCGCACGGCAGAACTGACGGTAATGATGGTCCAGCTGGTGGTCAGCGGACGCGGTGTGTGTGCGCTTCCTAACTGGGCGCTTTACGAATATTTACAGAAAGGGTTGGTCAACCAGCTTAGACTGGGCAAAAGTGGACTTTGGAGTACACTCTACGCGGCGGTTCGCGAAGAGATGCTGGAACAGGCATTTTTGCAGGACTTTTTCACCACAGCGCGGGATACCTGCTTCGCAAACCTCAACGGGGTGCGCGCCGCCGCCGAATAATCAAAATTCAAGACCGGAAAACCATAGATCGACATCAAAATAAGGAACCACTCGATGACATCCACACCCGATAGCTGGAGCAAGGCCATCAAATCCCTGCACTGGCTGATTGCATTCTTTATCCTGTTCGCCTGGGGCTCGGTAGAGCTGCATGAGTTTTACGAGCGCAGCGATCCCATGCGCAGCTGGTGGATGGTAGTGCACTTCTCCCTTGGTTTCTCCGTCTTGTTTCTCGGTTTTTTCCGCCTCTACTGGCGTGCAACCCACGGCCGCCCCACGCTTTACGGCAGCAGCTTCCAGAAGCCCGTGTCCCTGCTGGTGCAGAGCCTGATGTACATCATCATGCTGGGTATGCCAATCACTGGCCTGTTGATGCGCCAGTTCGCTGGGCGCGACACCACCCTGTTCTGGGTATTCGACCTGCCCAGCTTCGTCGCCAAGAATACCGACCTCGCCAAGCAGTTCGCCTTCCTGCACAAGGAGTTCCTGTGGAATGCGCTGCTGGTACTGCTAGTGCTGCATATCGGTGGTGCGCTGTGGCATCACTTTATTACCAAGGACAATACCCTGCGGCAGATGCTGCCTTTTGGTAAAAAGTGAGCATTCGCACAGCCTCGAGTTAGCACGCCCTTAGCCCCTTATCCTGAAGGGAACTAGCCAATAAAAAACCGCGCAGTTGCGCGGTTTTTTATTGGCCTGAGTCCAGATACAAGAAGTACTCAGGACATGGTATCTAGCCTACATGGATGGAATGGCTACGGGCCTCTCTTCCACCCGCTCGAAGTAGGCATTGAAGATACTCGCGCTGTTAAGAATGTGCTCCTCAGGGGTCGCCATTGAGTCATCCAGGAAGGGATCAAGGAAAAAGCGATGATACTGCCGAACAGCAATGCCATCTCCTTCCTGGTGTAATACCCACTCCCGCTCGTGATAGAGGACGCACTCATCACCTGGTGCAGGATCCCAAATCATAGACTCACAGAACCCTGAAGCCGACGCGAAGTAGCGACGGATGAGCAAATTTCCGGCTTCATTAATGCGCCAGAGTCCCGGCATCAAAGAAGTTTCGTCCGAAGTAATTTCCCCATCCCCGTTTTGATCCCAAGTCGAGGCGGTCAGAGCAGTTCCATCCGCATTCACCTCAAACCATAATGGCTCCAGTGGGGCGTTGAAGCTCATCGGATACATGTAGATACCTACCGCTCGATCCGGTGTCCATGCTGGCGCTTCCTTCAGATTGGCGTTTCCAGTTGTAGATAATACTCTTGCGCCGTTATCAAGCTCCACAAACACCAGTGGAGACTGCTGGTTGTCCCCTTCTAACAATACCAACTCAGCTTCGTAGCCCAGAACATTGCCGATCATCAAATGTCCACTACCATTGATCTCCCATGGAGAGCTGACCTGGGTGGAAGCCGGCACACCAGAGCCAGAGATTGAATCCACATTTACCAACACACTGCCACCGGTCGTAAGATTACCAGCGAAGGTCAACTGCACGGATTCCGCAAAAAAGGACTGATCCCGATCCGGAGTGGGCTCAGTAACTTCTAGAGATAAAGATGGCAACGGGATACTCAAGGAAAGACCCATTTGTAAAAATTCCGCGGTATCAACTGTGCCTGCTTTACGGACCGCGATAGGTGTAATGATCCTTTGTTCCACCTCAGAGGGAGGATATTCGCCGTTGGGATAACGGGTAAACTCATCCCCAGAGACTACCAACCAGTCAACTTCTGCTCCGTGATCAAGCCACTTGACTAGTTTAGGCTGTAAGACGAGTTCCTCTAGAACATTGCGCCCCAGATTTTCGTCAAACTGATAGAAGCTACTTAAAACTGATTCAGCACCATGAATTTCGAGCCCTTCTGCTGTCGTCGCCCAGGTAATTTCGCTTTTGCCACTTAAGCTTGAGCCACTCAGTGATCCCAGTCCCTGCGGATCGAGTCTTAAACGGGCACCAAGGTCATAATTGCTCGTTGTAAAATAATAAGTATCCTGAATTTCAGCGGTTCCAGCCGGCGTAGTTACTACCAGCCGCGAGTCAGCCAGAATCGCATCCATCGCGGCCTGGTGAGTGACAGGATTTTTATTGCGCGCCTCAGCAAGTAGTAAGGCCGCAACCTTACGGTTCGCAACCAATGCATAGGTATCGTCGATCTCACTTGGTATTGTGATACCTGCAGATTCCGAGTAGTCGTTTACGAGTTCGATTAATGTCGCGAGCTGGAAGGCTTCATAGCCATCGATCAGTTTTTTTCGTGCTGAGAGTTGCTCGTCAGTAGAAACGCTTCCAGGCTCGCCCACCTCGACCGTGGCAGCCATCGCCGTCGTCAGGCTAGAGATATTGACCGAAAGCAATTCACTGCTTGTTACCACTTCATCTGAACCCGCAGCGGTAATTGTCGAGCCCACGCTCCCCAACAATGAGACAAGTTTGAGCTTGGTCTCTGGATTCGTTACTTCAGCACGAACCATATCGGAAACACGACTGTCATCCACGGTAATCGAAACACCGTAGTGGCCATCAACATCTACCAGAGTTGTGAACTCCTGCGCGCCCACACTAAACAGGATTTCGGTATTAGCCGCGAGGCCCTCCGTTACTACGCCCTCGATAGTGACACCGACCATGTTAGCCAGAACAGAAACCGCGACTTCCTTCGTCGTGGTCGCACCATCCTCGTCAGTAACAGAAAGCACCAGCGTCGCTTCAGCGTTTTCGGTTACAGCGGGTGCCTGGATAGAAACCGTGCCGGTATCAACCCCAGAAAGCGTCAACGAAACACCTGATTTCTGTTCCCAGGCAAAGGAAACCGCAGAACCCTCAGGGTCCGTTGCGGAGGCAGTGATTGACGCTGACGCACCCTCTTGTATAGAGATGGGCTCAACCGTAACCGAGGGCGCCTGATTAGTAGGCTCCTGAGGCGTTCCACCCTCATTACCGCCACCACTGCCACCACCACCGCAGGCGGCCAAAGCAAGGCTGAGCGTACCAATCACAAAGCCTACAAAAGGTTTATTTTTTATACTCATCAACTAATTCCCATGTATTTTGAGCAGGCATCAGGGCAATCACTAAATTTGAAAAGCCCGAATCAATTTGACGCCAAATCTAGACGAACTCCAGACCAAAATCCTCAAAGTATTCACAGAAACAAAACAAACACCCACAAAAAAGGGCACCCTGTGGGTGCCCTTTCTGTTTGCAGCTACAACTATTTACTCAGTCACGCGGCGGCTTCGGCTTGCGCTTTTTAGCGGCGAAAGACGGCTTGCCGCCCTTGCGAGCTTCACCGCTTCCACCCTGGTCGGTGAACTTGGCGATGTTCATCGGGCGGCCGTTTACGCGCACCTTTTTCAGGTGGTTGAAGATTTCCTTGGGCATGCCTTCCGGCAGGTCCACGGTGGTGTAATCCGGGTAGATTTCGATGCGGCCGATGTAGGAGCTGTCGAGATCCACTTCGTTGGCAATGGCACCCACTACGCTGCCCGGGCGTACGCCATGGTCGCGGCCTACCTCGATGCGGAAACGCTCTTTGCCTTCATCGGGCGGACCAACGTGCTTCTGCTTATCAAAGCCTTTCTTACCGCGCTTGCGGTCGTCGAAATCGCGGTCGCGGCGGTCGCTGCGCTCATTCCGGTCATTAAAGTCGCGCTGCTTCGGCTCGCGCTCGTCCAGCAGCAGCGGGCTGTCGCCCTGGGCCATGGCGGCCAGTGCGGCAGCTACATCCAGCGGGTCCATTTCGTTTTCGGCCAGGTACTGCTCCACCAGGTCGCGGAACGGCGCCAGGTCTTCACGGCCCTGCAGGGTGTCGGTAATACGCTGACGGAACTTCTCCATACGCGAGGCGTTTACCGCCTTGGCAGTCGGCAGCTCCAGGCGCTCGATGGGCTTCTTGGTCGCCTTCTCGATCACACGCAGCATGCGGCGCTCGCGCGGAGCCACGAACAGGATCGCATCGCCTTCGCGACCGGCACGGCCGGTACGGCCGATACGGTGAATATAGGCTTCGGTGTCGTAAGGAATATCGTAGTTGATCACGTGACTGATACGTTTCACGTCCAGGCCACGGGCCGCCACGTCGGTGGCTACCACGATATCCAGCTTGCCTTTCTTCAGCTTGTCGATTACCTGCTCGCGCAGGTTCTGCGCCATGTCGCCGTTCAGGGCAGAGCTGGCAAATCCGCGAGCTGCCAGCTTGTCGGCAATCTCAACGGTAGCGTTCTTCGTGCGCACAAAAATGATGGTGCCATCCACGGGTTCCGCTTCGAGGATGCGGGTCAGCGCATCCATCTTGTGCAGGCCGCCCACCGGCCAGTAGCGCTGGCGGATGGTATCCGCGGTCTCGGTCTTGACCTTGATCTTCACGTCTACCGGGTTGTTCAGGTGATCGCGCGCAATCTTGGCAATCTCCCGCGGCATAGTGGCGGAGAACAGCGCGATCTGGCGCTCAGCGGGGACCTGCTCGAGAACCCACTCCACGTCGTCGATAAAGCCCATACGCAGCATTTCGTCGGCTTCATCCAGAACCAGGGTCTTGAGACCGGACAGGTCCAGTGTGCCTTTGCGCATATGGTCCATAACACGGCCCGGGGTACCCACAACCAGCTGCACACCGCGCTTCAGTTGCTGGATCTGGCCGCGGTAGTCGGCGCCACCGTAAATAGGGGCAACGTGGAAACCTTTGAGATTGGCGGCGTAAGACTGGCAGGCCTCGGCCACCTGGATGGCGAGTTCACGGGTCGGTGCCAGTACCAGTGCCTGGGGGCGCTTGCTCTTCAGGTCGAGCCCGGCCAGCAGCGGCAGTGCGAAGGCGGCAGTTTTGCCGGTACCGGTCTGGGCCTGGCCCAGCACGTCGCGGCCTTCCAGCAGTGACGGAATAGTCTGTGCCTGGATGGGGGATGGGGTTTCATAACCCAGTTTGGTAACGGCTTCGAGAATTTGTGTCGGCAGGCCCAGCTGGTCAAAACCAGCAGGTGCAGAATTGTCGGTCATATTGAGTTCACTTGAATGTACATAGGAGCCGAGTCGGCGCTTACCCCACTGGGATAACCATAGCGCACGACTGAAGATTGCTGGGCAAGGCGAAGAAGCCCATTAATAGCACCGGCTATTTCAAGCTCATTCAACTCAGAGACAGGGGCCTGTGGCGAGGAGGTCTGTTACCCATTTTGACAATTGTCCCGCTTGAGGCCTTACTCGGGCTCAAAGCCAGATACGGGCCGGGACAAGAGGCTGCGCAGTCTACCAGTTTGGTGGAATACTGCCAGCTTATTTTTTAACCAGAGCTAAGTGCTGAGTGGGAAGCGTGGCACGCAAGCCTGCACTAGACCGATATCGAGTGATCTTAAGCGCTTTGACAATCCAATTGCCTCGAGCCACCCGCACTTCAGAGAATCCCGAACTGACGAAGAGCAAGCAGCTTAACTTTGAGACCAATCAGTCACAAGAGTGTCCGTGATTACGGCGAGAACGAATTTCAGCAAGTGACCGTCTCCTGAAAAATCGCTGCGCTCAGAAAACACACGATAGGCATCATATCGAGCGGGCGAACTCTACTCAGCCAATGCGACTCGCGTTGCTCTCAGTTTGCCTATAAATCCTATAACGGTCCTCCTTAGACCAAGCAGCCCCTTCAGCAAGGGAGAAATGTGTTTATGCCGGGCAATAGCCGCCTCCAACCAGTAACCGTTGTAGGGCTGAGCACCCCTAAAGAAAACTAACTTAAATATCTCGAAGTAGGTTGGGCGTGGCGCGATGAATCGACCAATTGTTTCATTCTGGTCTTCGAAAAATAGAGCGTTGCCGTAAATGGTGGCCTCTAAATAAGTAGGTGCTTTAAAAAAACGCTTCAAAATTCCGGTTGCAATAGTTTCTAGCCCTGCAACTTGTATATCATGAATCGAAACGTTTTTTGAGAAGACTCTTGCATACTGCGTAATACTGTCTGCTTGTGCATAGATCCCCCATTTTACGGCAGCAGTATTTTCCTGATTTCTCAAAACAGGGGTCACCAAGCCGTTAGCACTTTTTGAGTAGCCAATCGTACTTCCGTGATCAGCCATCATAAAATGCTCAAGCATTGTGGTATAGGCTTCCAGAAAACTCCTACTTGGCGATGACGCATAATTGTAAGTAAACGCTGAATATTTCTCGTTTGGCAACGTTTCTGGAACTCTAATCAAGCCAAAATAATAACCACGAATTCCGCACTTAGGCCGTAAACCTGCGTAATCGAGGATACATGCAAGAGATTTTTGTAAGCGCCCATTCCAACCGATATCAACAATCCCAGACCTCTGCTCTACAGAGAACCCTTGTTGACGCAAGTAATCTTTCGCTAAGAGAAAGCTTTCCTCCGAAGATTGGATTACCGATCGTTGTAAATTTGGCGAAGAAACGAATATCTGCTTAACGCTTTCTCGCTCGTTATTATTGAGGTTTCTATCAATTTCATTTTCAGAGACCAGACCTGAAAAATAGTCAATATAATCAAGGACCTTAAGATTTACGCGATCGAATATTGTTTTCAAAGAAAGATGGGATGTGTTGTCGAAGATCCAATCGAACCCTACCTCACCTGCACAAAACTGAGCTGGACCGTGCCAGGAGTGGCGCGACCCGTACAAGTATGAGATACCTATATCAATGTTTTGACTTTTAATAATTTCAACAGCGATTTTATGCAAAACCCAACCGTCGCGAGCAATAAAATACAAGTGCTCTATTTCATCCTCCCTTGCCCTCTTTAAGATCCAGTATACATAACTGGTTAAAACAGGTGCCACGACATTGGCACTTGTATTCCAGATATGATGCTCATTCGACTCAGGAGAGTAAGGGTTATCCAATCGAGTGCAGTGCATAGCTTCAGATATCAATGAGAGAAGAGCGGGCTCCTTGATTACCTCCAGTCTACAAAGAGCTAGTTCGTCCACGAGTGCAGTAGTATTGCTGTACTGAGCAGCATTTTCCCCAACATCTTTGGTAGACTTTAAAGCCCCTTGCATGTTACTCCCCTTTTGAAAGAGATTCGCTAAGTTAGTTTTTTATAGTCAAGATATAGTCAAAAAAACGGAAGGAACAAGGGAGGTGACCCGCTGAAATCTCACCCATCTCTAAATGAAACATCGCTATAGTAATTACGACTTCCACAAAAGAGTCACTCTCGCCTTACCTGCCGGATATAAAAAGCATGAGTACAACAATGTATAGATAGGCCTAAATACCGATTTTAAAAATAAAAAGGGATCTTTGTCGGACTTAGCTTCTAGAGCGCTGTATTCCAGTCTGTCGACTATATTACTCGTAAAACTTTTCGAGCCCACTAGATAATCCTGGATACACAAAGGAGAGATCCACTGGTATACCTTGATTTTTGGAATATTTCGACGCGAGGGATCAAACAGCTCCGAATCGACGGCTAAACACATGCTATTAGAATTTTCTACGAGCCAACTTGCGGTCGTTCGACTCAAAATATAGGCAGCCGTCCCGCCATGATTTGTGAGTAACTCGTGAGCCCGAACTGGCCCTACACTATACGCTGGTCTACGAGTTACTGTTACTGACGCCAGCAATGTCTCAAGCTTATGAACTGCAAGTTCATCTGATCGAACAAAATTTGGAAACTCAGAAATGAATTCGGAGAAGCCTTCGCTAAAATGGACATCATCCTCCAGTATAAGAGCAAAATCATCGCTGCCTTCCGAAAACCGACGCCAAGCATCGATATGGCTCAGCATACACCCCACCTCGGCGAGACTTAAATCTGCTCTCCCCGAAGAACAGTGAAACTCTTTCTGCTGCTGGGTTAGCGCCCTGCCCCAAACTGCCGGAACACGTTTAAATGGCAAAGCTCGGTTAGCCAACTCCGCACTAATATAGCTGAGCCTTTCTAAGTCCTTATCCAAGTTTACGACATATATTGAAAGCATACCCAGCCCTACCTCATAGTAAACAAGCGCTTAAAAAACCGAGAGGATTCTATAGCTTATCGACGAGACACTACGCTAGTAAAAACTTCAACTATCTGACTTTCTTCAACCCTCACCAGCATCGGCGTGCGCCTGAATAAACCCTTTAGGTTCACACTCATTAGGCGAACCAACTTTCACCTTTAAAACAAAGTACATAGAAAGAATTACCTTGATAAGCATACTCAAGATCGCAGCCCAAAGAATATAGACAACCCCGAGCCCCATTTGCACACACGCAAAGAGCAAAAACACACTCAATATAGAAGAGAATATAGTAACTGATAGTATCTTTGAGCTATCGCCTGCGGCCGCGAGAAACGACTTAAATGCATTATCGATTGCGGCCAGGGGAATAAGAAGCAAGCTCACAGGTAGCAGTGCGGCAACAGGTAGCCAAGACTCTGACCAAAAATTAATAAGCAGGAACTCCGCGACCACCATAATGCAAAGAGCTCCCAAAGCACAAACTAGAGCCAACAGCAAAGCGGATTTTACGGCTTGAAGTGAAGAACTAGCCTCTCGGATATAGTGGGGTAAGAAAAATTGTTTCCCAACTTGATCCAAAACTTGACCGGCAATATCGGCTGGCTTGCGTGCAAAATTATACAGCCCGAGTATAGCAGGCCCCATAGCAGCACCGATAACAACCTGCTCTATCTGGTAAACTACCAGCCAGCCAATATTGTTTGAAACCGCCAATTTCCACCCGTCCCTAAGCCAAAGGACTATGCGCTCTATATCTATTAAAATTCTATGTGTATAGGGGCTTAAAAACGCTATTACAAAACATCCCGCTATACCTGCAACGATATAACGTATAACCAACGCCCATACACCGCCACCTTCAATAGCCGTAAAAATACCGGCAACACCGCCAAGGAGCGCGGGAGCCAGTTGGAATGTAGACATCAGGCGATAATTCTGATTCAGCGCAAAGGTGGTTGCACACCCATATGTGAAACCGCGACATATAAAAGGTATTGCTAAAAAGCATACGATCTGGCCGACCTCTTTTGCCCCCCAAAGAAAAATAATACAACCAGCAATCACGCATAGAGTTGACCAAAATGCAGCGAATAGAAATGCAGCACCATTAAATATTTCCTTTGCCTTAGGATTTTCACGCTCCCGCATGTAACCAAACGCGGAACCAAGGCCAAAAAAGCTATCTCCTATAGCAATCAGAACCCAAGCCAGAGCAAACACACCATAGTCTTCGGGCACAAGCCAAAGCGAGAGCCCCAAAAAGGTCGAGAGATGTATTAACTTCTCCAGAACATTAACACCACCAACCCACAAAAGTCCTCGCGACTTAAAAAAGGATATTCCTGTCAATCTGCTGAGATTAATCACCGTCGATTACAGCCTTTAATTTACTGAGAAATTGCTGCTCGCTATACAGTTTAGCCCTTTTTTCTGCTGCATCCCGAAAACTCAAGCTTCGGGATTCAGTCATTTCATAAACTGCCTTCACAACCGACTTATGGTTAACCGCCTCTATGAAAACTCCGGTTTCACCATCTACAACGGTTTCAAGCAACCCCCCTTCCGCTACAGCAATTACCGGCTTCCCGGCCGACATTGACTCAACAGGAGACATTCCGAAGTCTTCGTCCATTGGTATATATATAGTCGCGATGCAATTTCCTACCGCATCGTAAAGCTCTTCGTCACTGGTCCAGCCAAGAAATTTAATATTGTCAAAACCATCAGCCATTTCGACCAATTTTTCATATTGGCTCCCACCGGACGCAACAATGAGATTCTTGTCAGGCATTTCCATAAATGCCCTGATAATAAGATCGACTCGTTTGGCGGGCTCCAGTCGAGCTGTCGATAAATAGTAGTCACCAACGCCAAGCCACTTAAATCGGTCCACGTCCACGGGAGGATTAATAACATGCGATTCGAGACCGATATATTTCTTGATTCGGCCTCGTACGTTTTCTGAGTTTGCGACAACTATGTCCATACGTTTAATAGACGGCTCATACAGCGCCTTAATTAACTGACATAGAAAGTGAAAAGCAATTCCTGTCAACGGCCCCATTTGAGATCGCTTGAACTCGTTCAGGTCGTAAGGAGCTCTAGGTATGGTATGGCAGTAGAGAATATTTTTTTTAGCCTTTTTTCGGTTTCTCAAAATGGCCATTGGTGCATATTCACCACTATAAATCGCCCAGTCGTAGTCTTTACGGAAGACCTTGCTGAATACGAAAGTGAGTAGTGTTTTGAGTGTTTTCCACCCCCTCCGGCCCGTGTATTTTGTGAGCGCATAAATGGATCCACTACGCTCCCCCGAGGTTTCAGATGGAAATAGCTTCTCGTCTTTGAGCGCAACACAAAAATCCGTCCCAGTAAACCCCCTAACGATACTAAAAGAGAGTTTCTCAGCTCCGCCCCTTGCAAACAAATAGTCGTACAGGAGGATCCCTTTTTTATTTTCCGCAATATTCATGAACGAATCTCCAGGATACGCCTTGGATCTTCCTTCCCGAGAAGAATATCGAAGAGCCCCATAATATTTCCAAGCACACGACCTCGGCGATCCACCCAGTATTCCGGCCTAACTGACCGAATCAGATTGGCCACCAACCTGCGCGTCACGTTTGTAACGGTTTCGGAAAGAGGCATAGTTCCCTTTTTCCACATATAAAAGGGGTTTACAACCTGCGAATACCCCAATCTTCGTCCACTCGTGCGGCCCATTTTATGCCCCATGTGAACACCTACACACCGGTTCGCATTAATCACCCGACCATACCTGGCAATTTGTGCACTGAAATCAAGATCCTCGAACCACCCGTAAAGTGGCAAGGCTTCATCGAAGCGAGTTCCAGTCTTATTGACGGTTTCCAGCCGGAAAGACATGTTACAACCATACGTGGTTCCGTTATCTACCAGAGTTTCTGCACCTAAATCCTCATATTTTTTTACCAAGGAAAGGGCATCATCAAACTCAATACCGGGGGAATTAATCCCATCTGCAATTACCTTACCTGCGCAACCAACAATATCTGGATTCTGCAAGTAGATCTGGCGCAGCTCCTTGCAATAATCTTTATGCAACAAAAAATCATCATCCAGAAATAGCACTATACCGCTACATTTTTCGAGTTCTTTCAGGATGGTATTTCTCTGCGCAGTCAGTCCTTTTGGCCCCTCAACAACCGAGACTAACTCTTGAATATCCTGAGGTAATTCAAGCGCACCCACATCATTTTCTACATCTATGGGCGCAATTAAAATTCTATCCGGAAAATCTGACTGCCTGGAAAGGTCTCGCAGGACCCTATGTAATAAATCTTTACGACCACAGGTCGCAATACCTATCGACAATTCCATTTGTACTCACTCCCTAGCAACAAGTGGCCTTATACCGACCGTGGAACAGCCAAGCCCCAACAATATGTAAAACAACATACCCAAGAAAAATGAAGTTGCACTCGCCATTGCGGGCAACAATATGACTAGTGCACCAGCTTTGGCTGCCGCTGCAACAATATTTTCATCTTTAGAATCAGAAACCTGTCGCCCTCGAACGGCATATCCCAGAAACAGTAAAAATGCCACGAGCCCAATTACACCCACATTACTCAAGACGACCATCAGAAAGCTGCTTGCACGGTTACCACCGAGCCCCACCCCCCAAAATTGGGTATCTATTAAGTTATTCCAAGCCTGATGATTCCAACTCATTCGCTCTATGCCGGAATCACTTTCCATTTTTGAGAAAATTGCGGACTCCAAAATTGCAAATACATCTTCTGTGAATACGACCAACAGAAAAAAAGCTACCCCCAGGGCGAGCAAGCTAGCCCAAAACACATTTTTCCCAATTTTGGCTCGTAACAATCGATCTCTCTCAATCATAATGACCATGATCACAACACCAACGAGACCGAGGTATGCGCTGGAAGAGGTTGTCATCAGCAGGAGGAATGCTGTAACTAAACTTAAAATACCGGTATATCTTTGGCAGTATCCCTTCAGGTACAGCGCCAGGTTGAAACCAAGCAGGCCGACAGAGAACCCACTAAATGCTGATGTTTCCGGAAACACCCCCGAGATCCTGCGAATACCATGCATGCTCTGATCGACCATCGCGTATCCTGCATTCTTAATAAACATAAGTGCTTCAGGGAATCCCATGTAAAACGTCATAAGATCGAGCACGCCAAATAGTGCGTTTATCGCTGTCAAGGTAATCAATGCGTTTGCAAACATTTCCATGCCGGAAGGTGTACGAGAAAGGCCAACGACTATAACGAAACACACAACCGCGCCCAAAAGGTAAATAATCTGTGCGATATGAGACCCGCCAAACTCCAAAGCCTTTAAAACAAAATTTCCCTTCTCAACGTTGTATACGAGAACGTCTCCTTGAAAAAAAAGAGGGGAGAAAATGCTCGCCATTATTGCGATTACGGTGAAGGCGATTAAAGCGAGTACTGCTCGGTCTTCTACCAGCGCTTTCTTGATCAAAGCAACTGCTTTGGGCATGCGCAAAACATACACAAGTATGAACGGCAACATAAATGTTACCGGTTGAATCGGGCGCCCCCCTAAAAAGTGGAGAGTGACTGCGGCGGAAGCACCAAATAGCGCGCTGACGACAAACAGCATGACAATAAACGTTGGCTTGCGGACCTGCGCCCAAGAACCCAAGGCGGTAAGCATCAAGCCACCGAGTGAGAAGCCCATTGCGTAGTGCCTATAAATGTATCAGTGGGGTTGACCTTGCTTTCAATATAATTTTGCAGAGCGTTTTCGAAGGCGGGGACGGAGAATTTCTCAGCATGATCCTTCATCAACTGAGGACTGAATCTACTGGCGTCTTGCTCAAATCGGTCAACAGCATCATTCAGCGCACTTACAGTCTGCTGCTGAAAGAAGATTCCCGTCCTTCCGGGAAGTACGGAGTCCATTGCTCCACCTGCGCCAAAGGCAATGACAGGCCGTCCCGATGCCATCGATTCCAAAGGTACGATCCCAAAATCTTCTATACCCGGGAATACCAGTGCCTTACACCGTGCGTAGTAGCGTTTTATTTGCGCAAAATCCTGACGCCCCAGAAACTTTATGTTGCCACTGCCGTTTGCCTTACGCTTAAGCTCATTCAAGCACTCCCCTTCTCCTATGACGATAAGGTTCCGCCCGGACCGAACAAATGCTTCCACAGCAAGATCGGGACGTTTGTAGGGCACAAGCTGGCCTAAAAGAAGGTAGTAATCATCGATTTCTTCCGAAATTGAAAACGCATCGACCTCTACGGGGGGATTGATGACATGAGCTTCCCGTCGGTAAATTTTCTTAATACGCTGAGAAACGTAAGATGAATTAGCGATAAAGTAATCGACTCTGGCCGCAGAGGAATAATCCCATATCTTTAAATAATGAATAAGCGGCGCCATTAAAAGCTTTTTTAAAAAGCCGGCGTTTTTTATGTAGCTGTGGTACATATCCCATACATAGCGCATGGGGGAGTGGCAATAGCAAATGTGGAGAGCATCAGGCCTGGTGACCACGCCTTTGGCGGGCCCAGATTCACTGGAGATAACGAGGTCGTAGGCGGTTAAGTCGAGCTGCTCTAATGCCAAGGGCATGAGCGGAAGGTACATCTGGTACTTTTTTTTCGCAAACGGAAGTCTGGCGATAAAAGTCGTTGTTATCTTGTGTTGCTTGATTGTTTCACTGATCTTCTCTGGAATATATACATGTGTATAGATATCCGCGTTCGGATATAGCCGACATATAGATTCCAGTACTTTTTCGCCGCCACGCATTCCTGTTAACCAGTAATGCACTACGGCAACCTTCAATTCAGACATCCATCCCCCACAAATCCTTCGCAGAAGTTTGGCTTCACAACTGATTCCTTGCGAACAGCTGTGACAATCAGCCACCCAGACTGGCTGCCTCTAAATCCCTTGAGTGCCCAGCCTTGAACTTATTGTATTGGTTTTACATTTTTAAGTCCTGAGAAACTTTACGGTTTGAAGCTTGAGTTATTCAGCGCCATGCAATCTAAGCAGCAATATTTATACCAGCTGCCTTGGTACCCAATCGCAAACCACCTATATATCAGGCATGTGGCGCAATTTGGCACACCCGGTTCTACCCTTTGCAAAATCCTGGCAAGTTTTCGTTCAGCTCCGACTCGGCCAGCCACCCACAGACTTCCCTTTCCTGCATATACATGGACACCTGGGTTAGCACCGCATCGCGGCTGCGATGGTCGGCAATTCCCCGAATCATATGGGTCTTCAGCATCTCCCGGCGCTCGTCGTGCAACGCCGGCAAACGCGGCAGGCCTGCCTGGACAATGGCGGTATGGACCGCCGGGGTGTAAGGCCCCAGGGAGGCAGCCCGAACGAGGTATTTATCCAGATCCTGATCAAATTCAAACAGGCGGATCTTGAGCTGGGCCATCTCCGCCCAGCTATCCGGCCACAGGGGGCGCAGCGCCGCTGCCTGTTGGTGGAGAGTTAATGCCGCGCGGTAATCCTCTGTCGCGGAAGAACCTCCGGAAAACGCGCGCCATTCCAGCAAACGTGCGTGCAGAGTCAATTGATAGGGGTTATCGGGGTGCAGCTCCCGGGCGCGTTCAATCGCGGAAAGAGCTGAATCCATCGAAGCGGGGGAAGCCACCTTACCGAGTTTGTACCAGTACTTGAGCTGGTTCTCCACATGGATCACCTGCAGGTTGGCCAGCCCCTGCTTAGCCCCGGTGATACTCAGCAATGCGAGAACAAGCACCAATCCCCAAACACTAACTCGGGCAGCCAGCGGCACATCCGCCGGCCACAAAAGTCGCTTCACCCGGGCAAATCCCGACTGACGACGGGAGGAGCGACGGCGACGGCGTCGCCCGGACGGGGAATGCATGATTGATGGACTGTGCATAGGGGTTCTAACTTCGGGTTAAGTTAGGAAAAGTGGGTAGCCGCTATTTTACCGGGATTCTGCAACACCAACCGCCAGGCTTTGTCTTCGCCGACGACTTTGGCGGCAGCTTCGCGCCCGAGATTCAATACCGGCGGGCGGCGCACCTCGTGGTGAGCATCGGTGGCAAGGATCGTCACCAGGTCGTGCTCCAGCAACTGGATCGCGCGCTCCTGCGCGGGCTCACCGAAATGGCCAGCCACGGCACCGGCCGTTACCTGGAACAGGCATCCTTCCCGCACCAGCGGCATCACCTTGTTGAAATCGCGGATCACATCTTTATTGCGCTCGGGATGGGCGATCATCGGGCGCACTTTCTGCTTGCGCAGCCAGCGGATCAGCTGCTCGGTCCCCGGTGGAATATGGCTGTGCGGTAATTCCAACAGCAGTACTTTCTCACCTTCCCACTTGCCCAGATACGGCACCTGATTGAGCAGCACCATATTCAGGATTTCTTCGGAAAGACGTATCTCCGCAGCCATACCCAGTTTCAGCGGAATGGATGCCGCCTTCAGCGCGGCACATAGCTCGCGGTAAGCCCGGGTAATGGAAATAAGATTGTTGGGAAAGCGGCCGGTGTGGATATGGGGGGTGGCAACCGTGTGGGTAATGCCATCTGCAACCGCTGCCCGGGCAAGCACCAGGGACTGGTCGAGATCCCGGGCACCGTCATCGATGCCCGGCAAAATATGGCAATGGAGATCGATCATGCCACCTCTAGTGACCGCGCTTCTTGCTTGACCTTATCGGTGTTGGCCTGCGCCGCCGCGGCAACCGCCGCATTCTCCGCGCCGTAGCCATAGCGACCGGCATAGTAACCGTAGTATTCACCGTAGCCACTGGCCTTGGACGAAGTATCTACCTGGTTGAGCACCACACCATCCAGTTTCGCGCCAACCTGTAGCAGTCGGCCGATACCGTCGTTGATCACTTTCTGGCGGGTGCTATCTGACTTCACCACATACAGCATGGAATCCGCCACGCGGGATACCACCAGTGCATCACTCACTACCTGGGCGGGTGCGGTATCCAGAATAATGCGGTCGTATTTGTCAGCAAGTACCTGCAGTGCTTTTTCAAAGCGCGGCGAGGCCAGCAGCTCTTGCGGGTTCGGCGGCACGGCACCGGCAGGGATTACATCCAGGCCACTCTTTTCATCGTGGTGGATACATTCCGCCAGAGAAGCGCTGCCAGCAATCAGGTTAGACAGGCCCGGCTGATATACCGGCAGACCGAAATCCTTACCCACAGACGGACGACGCATATCCGCATCAATCAGCAGAACCTTTTCCATCTGTACCAGAGAGAAGGCCAGGTTTTCAGAAACCGTGGTCTTACCTTCACCGGGAATGGAAGAAGTTACCGAAATGATTTTGGCCGGCTTCTCCAGATGCGACAGCACCAGGCTGGTACGCAGCGTACGCACAGACTCCGCAAACTGGTGCTGGTTTGCCTCAAAGAAGGTACGCAGGCTCAAGCGCTGTCCCTTTGCGTGTTCCACCCAGGGCAGCAGGCCAATCATGCGCTGCGCCAGCTTGTTTTCCACGTCATCCGGATTGCGCACACCATCGTTCAGGGCCTCGAACAGGAACGCCAGCATTACACCGAGCATGGCACTGACTACCATGGCCAGCGCAACAATGAGCTTCTTGTTGGGCTTAGCTGGCACTCGCGGCGGGATGGCCGGATCCGTTACTCGAGCATTGGCGGCCTCAAAGGAAGAGGTTTCATTGGTCTCATGGAAGCGCGTCAAAAAGGCACTGTACAGCTGGCGGTTTACATCTGCTTCGCGCTTCAGTTCCGAGTAGCGGCTTTCCTTACGGGAAATTACCTGGTACTCGCCCTTGGTCTCATTCAGTTCACGGCTCAGAGAACGCTCGTTAGAAAGCGCTGCCTGGTACTCACTCTCGATACCGGCCACCAGCTGGCGAACTTCATCGCGCAACTTTGATTCCACGGAGGCCAACTGGTCCTGGGCCGCGATCATCTTCGGATGCTTGGGACCATAGCGACGGGACAATTCCGATACCTTGCGAGAGGCCTCGACTTCCGCCTGCTTAACATTGGCGATTACATTGTGATTCAGCACTTCCGGCAAACTGGCCAATGCCACAATATCGGTATTGCTGGCACTTACCAGCTCGCGAATGCTCGCCGCCTGCTTGAGCTCTTTACGCGCAGTCAGCAGCTGCTCGGTAATCTCGTTGAGTTCCTGTGCAGCCAGGCCCCTTACGCCCTCCACATCCACCAGACCTTCCTGCTCCTGGAAAGCCTGCAGCTTGGACTCGGAAGCCTCAAGTTTCAGGCGAAGATCATCCAGCCGGCTATTCAGCCACGTGGTGGCCTGCTGAGTCATCTCCAACTTGGCTTCCAGGTGGCTATTGATATAAACGTCGGCCACGGTGTTCGCAACCTTTGCCGCCAGCTGGGGAGACTCGGACTCGAAAGTGATCTTCACCAGCTGCGTATTACGCACAGGGGAAATTGTCAGGCGTCCGGCGAAGGCATCTGTTACTTGTTGCAGTTTGAGAGCTTCGGCCTCTTCGGGCGTCAATACCGGCGTTTCCTTCGCCAAAAACGGCAACATACTCCGAATGCTGAAACCGGCTTCCTGCTGTTCCGGGTCAAACTCCGGGTGCGTAGTCAGGTTCAGTTTCTTCACGACCGCTTCGGCAATGCGTTTTGACTTGAGGATCTCGAACTGGGTAAGGAAGTATTCCTTGCGGCTGGAGTCCAGCCCGTACACCTCTTCAATCGACAGGGCCTTGGCCTGCTCGGCCTCGATCATCAGAGTAGCAGTGGCCTGATAACGCGGCGTCATGGAAAGCACAACGATTGCCGTGAGCATGGTTACGGCAATGGAAAGCGCTGCAATGCGCCACTTAAAACGGTCCACAATGCGCCAGTACTGGCGCAGATCAATCACTTCTTCCTGAAGTAAACGGTCCTGATGATTCAGGGGAGTCGCGTTCTGTTCCGCGTTCATGGGTTACTACCTCAGAAGAAGCTCTGCTCTACAGTCACAATGTCGCCGGGGCGCAGCAGGGTATTCAGTGCGGCCTTCCGCTTGGTTTGCGCGGGATCGTCCCCGCGAATAATGAAAATCTTGCTTTCCGAGGCGCGCTCGGTAAAGCCCTCGGCCAGTGCTGCCGCCTTGCCAATGGTCAGGCCGGGCTGGAAGGGATAGCCACCGGGCTTCTCCACTTCGCCGTTAATAAAGAAGGGGCGGTACTCGAGAATAGATACGTGCACATTGGGGTTTACCAGGTAATCCCCTTTCAGCCCCTCAACGACCATCCGCTCCAGGCCAGATACGGTGAGACCTGATACTTTCAGCTCGCCGAGAAACGGGTAGTTGATCAAACCACTATCACTAAGGATGGTTTCCATGGTGAGATCTGCTTCGTCGTAGACGCTGATCAGGATCTTGTCGCCAGAGCCCAACTGATAATCGTGGGCGCTGGTGCTCTCCTGCCCCTGCGCAATCGCGGTAACCGCAAACAGCGCAGCATAAATGACAAAAGCAGCGCGGAAACCGCGCTGCAGCAAAGCGTTCAACATACCCATATGTAGTCCGGTCTATTGGTTAATCGGGATTTACAGGGAAGCCTGCAGCCCCACAAAGGTCACGTTTTTCTCGTAGGCAAAGCCAGCAACGTTGGAATCTTTATCCGAAAGGTTGATACCGGCCTTGAACGCCAACCAACGGCGCATCTGATAGTTCAGCTGCAGTCCGAAAGAGCTGACGTCATCTTCACGATCTACGCCTTCACCCTGGTAGTCATTGATTGAGTAATCGTAGGTAGCCTGGCTGGTCAGACGATCTGCCCATTCGTGGCTCCAGCCAAAGGTGTAGCTGGTGGTATCGATAAAGTCCCCCACGCCGTCGGTTTCGCTGCTGCGACGCGCGGTATTCAGGTCAAACGCGCTGTACTCTTTCGGTGTCCAGCGCACGCCCACTTCCCAGCTCGGACCGGAGAAGTCTTCGCGAGCAGCACTTTCAAATTCTTTGGTACGTCCGCCCACTTTTACGGTACCGGTGGTTTTGGCGGTGCCTTCCCAGGTTACACCCACCTGATAGCGCATTTCCGAGCTATCCAGCGTGTCCGCACCGTCAGCCACGTAATCGTAACCAATGTCGCGACGGTCGATTTCCGCCAGCAGCTTGGTGCGGCTACCGGAATTGTATTTAAAGGCTAGGGTGCCGTAGTCGGTACCGCGGTCACGGCCAGCGGTACGCAGACCACCTTCGTAGTCCTTGTCATCTGTACCCAGCAACAAGGACAGCTGCCCCTTGGCACTCTCCGCACCGAAGGTGTACTTACCGTTGATATCGTTGCGTTTGAATCGATCAGGCTCGGAAATATTGTTGCCGGAACCCTGGGAAAAACCGGTACCTCGGGGCTCATGGCCATCGGTCAGGCTGCCTTTGAGCTCCAGCTTGTTACGGTCGTTAAACTCCCAACCAGCGCCGCCGGACAGAAAGTGGTCGGTGTAGTTATCTTCTTCACTCTCGAAGTACTCACCACGCACCAGGGAATAATTCAGGTTATAGGCAGAAACACCATTATCCGCAGATAACAGGAAATTCGGGTTAATGACCGCGACCGGGCTGTCGATCTCATCAGTCTCCGCCATGGTGACGTTGTCGTCGTGCTGGAAATCCATATTCAATGAAGGCGTGAACTCAATGCCGCTGCCCAGCTTTACGCTGGCGGCTTCAACCTGCGCCTGCGCACCAGCGGCCCCCAGGGTGCTCACCAGGCAAATCACAGCAGACAATTGTTTTTTATTCATTGTTCCCTATCCAAAATGGTCCTGAATTTGTTTTATCAGTAAAGGTCCGTATTCATTCGCCGGACCTAACATGCTTAGCCCGCCCTTTTTTGTACTTTTTTCGTACAACCCCCGAGGCGAACCAGCAAAAATGAGACGCGCATCACATAGAAGCGACGCACATTATCACAGCTAGCCAACAAGCTCCACAGCTTGTAACAGCATGCAATCAGTAGGCATTACTGCCCACAAATCCCTTGAACAAAGTCATCCATACAATGCGGATATCCAACCAGATAGACCAATTGCGGATGTACTGTAAATCGTGCTCCACGCGCCGGCTCATTTTCTCGAGAGTATCGGTCTCTCCCCGCCAGCCATTGACCTGCGCCCAGCCGGTAATACCCGGTTTGACCTTGTGCCGCAGCATGTAGCCGTTCACCAACGCGCGGTACTGTTCGTTATGGGCTACCGCGTGGGGACGCGGGCCGACAATGCTCATGCGGCCCTGCAATACGTTGATAAACTGCGGCAATTCATCCAAGGAGGTACGGCGCAAGAAAGCGCCTACGGGCGTAATGCGGGCATCGTTCTTCTTGGCCTGCACTACGTTATCGCCGTTATCCTGAACCGTCATGGAACGAAACTTCCACACCTTGATGGGGCGCCCATCCAGACCGTAGCGGTGCTGCTTGAAGATCACCGGCCCTTTCGAGGTCAACTTGACCGCAGCTGCCACAGCCAGCATGAGCGGAGAAATCAGCAACAGGATAACGGAAGACAACACCAGGTCCTCCAAACGCTTGAGCCAGCTGTTGATCCCCTCAATGGGGGTATCGTGCACACTCAACAGGCTGCTACTACCTACCTGGTAGAAACGCGCGTGCAGGAGATTGTTGACAAACAGATCGGTCGCCACATGTACCGTCACCGTACTATCGGCAAAAGCGTGCAAAATTTCGGCAATACGCAGCTCTTCGCGCATGGGCAGTGCGATATATACAAGATCCAGCTCGCCAGCCTTTGCCGCAGCCACCGCCTGCTCCAGGTCTCCAAGGATTCGCTCGCGGTCATTTTGCGACCAGGCTTGCTCATCACTTTCCGCCCCGGGTACCCGATAAAAACCGCTTACCCGAATACCCAGCTGCGGCTCGCCATTGATATCCGCCGCCAGGCGCTTACCGGAATCCGTAGTGCCGATCACTACCGCGGTGCGGGAGTTAAACCCCTGCAATCGCAGATAGAACAGCACCAATCGGAAGCCATAGCGCCAGGCACTTAATAAGGTCAGGGTGGTGAAAAACCAGGTACCGGCCGCCAAGCGAGAGAAACTTTCCGCGGTCTTGGTGAAATAGCCCACGAGTATCAACAGCACACACACCGCGATCCAGGAAAGCGCGGTAATACTGAACATATGCAGGTAGCTATCGCCCCGCCAGGAGCGGTAGAGGTTGAGGGATTCCGCCACGAACGCAAAGCTAACTGCGGCCACAAGACCTGCAATTACCCAGTCTTTGCTGACGGTAACACCCAAAAGATTACAACTGACAATCAGCGTACCGAGGATCAGTAATCCATCCAGTAACCGGTACAGTGCAGCCAGACCAGACTGGTGGCTGCGGATCCATCCCTGCTTCACTCTTCCTTCCCCCATGAATCCCCTCCGTGATCTCGCACCGCGAGATCGATCCATAAACTCTCCCAGAGCCAGCCAATCCTCGGCCAGCAAAGGCAGTGCCTGCAATGCACCACCAGCCCCAAATGGACCCAAACTCGGGCCTCTATTTATGGAGCAGGATCATGCCACAAATGTGACATGCGTCATATATTTGACGCGAAACAAAACAAATAACTTACAACCAAAGGTCAAATAACGACCAACAAGAATAATTTAAACGCATATTTTTTGACGCAAGAAGCGGGCCAACACCATCGCGAGTATTCCACCCACGAATACGCCCGTGGCATTGGCCCCCATGTCGATAAGCGACGCGGTGCGCGCAGGCATTACCCAGCCCTGCCACAACTCCAGACCCGCACCAAACAGCAGCAATCCCAGCAGCCCCAACAACCACCATCGGGCAGAAACTGAAAAAACCCAAAGGCCGGCCAACACCGCGAATACACCGCAATGCAACATCAAATCGAAATGGGGTACCACCTGAGGCACAGGCTTTGACTTCATGCCCGCAAAAAGCGCGGTAAAAAATACCAACACGAATAAAAATCGCGCGACTACGTGCAAAGCGCGTATGTTACTCACAAGACCTCACCCTACCCAATAGCCCTTATGGGCCCAAATAGTAAAACCCCGGTGCTGAACACCGAGGTTAGCGCTTAAATGTTGCAATATTTAGGCCCAGAAAAGGACAACAATCAGGCTGGTAAAAATTACCGAGTCATTAACTATGCACGCGCGTACCGGTCTTCGAGGCGGACGATATCATCCTCACCCAAATAGGAGCCGGACTGTACTTCAATCAGCTCCAGAGGGATAGTGCCGGGGTTTTCTAGGCGATGCACTTCACCCAGTGGAATGTAAGTACTCTGGTTTTCGGTCACCAGAAATTCTTTTTCTCCACAAGTCACATTGGCTGTGCCGGAAACCACAATCCAGTGCTCTGCACGGTGGTGATGCATCTGCAGGCTCAGCTGCGCACCGGGGTTAACCACAATACGCTTCACCTGGAAACGCTCACCATAATCCACAGAATCGTAATAACCCCAGGGGCGATAGACCTTGCGGTGCAGCAGCGCCTCGGAGCGGTTTTCCGCCTTCAGGCGTTCCACTACCTTTTTAATATCCTGCACGCGGTCTTTAGCGGCTACCAGAATGGCATCATCACTCTCAACCACGACCACATCATCCAGGCCCACGGTGGCGATCAGCTTGCTATCGCTCTGCACAAAACAGTTGCGGCTATCCTGAAGGATCACATCGCCTTTGGCCGAGTTGCCGTGGGCATCTTTCTCGGAGACTTCCCACAGGGCAGACCAGGAACCCACGTCACTCCAGCCACAATCCATGGGCACCACTACCGCATCGCGGGTGTGCTCCATCACGGCGTAGTCAATAGATTCATCGGCACAAGCCAGAAAGGCTTCGCTAGCCGGGCGCACAAAGTCCACATCAAAGGATGCACCCTGCAAAGCCTGCTCACATGCAGCCAGAATGCCCGGACGAAATTTGGCCAACTCTTCGAGGTAGCGGCTTGCGCGGAACAGGAACAAACCACTGTTCCAGTAGAAATCACCACTGCGCACATATTCTGCTGCGGTATCGAGATCCGGCTTTTCCACAAACTGCTCGACGCCAAAGGCGCTTTCTGAGGCATCCACGGCGTCAGCTTTGCGGATATAACCGTAACCGGTTTCCGGTGCGGTGGGTACGATGCCGAACGTCACCAGCTTGCCTGCCTCGGCCTGTGGCACCGCAGCGTGAACCGCCGCTTGGAACGACGCCACATCTTTGATCACGTGGTCTGCCGCTAACACCAGCAACAGCGGGTCTTCCTTGCCGCCAGCCGTCGCGCGCAGCGCCGCAAGCGCCACCGCGGGGGCAGTGTTACGGCCCGCCGGTTCCAGCAGAATGCCACTGTGGCTCTCGCCAGCTTCACGCAATTGCTCAGCAACAATAAAGCGGTGGTCATCCCCACAAATCAACAACGGCGGTTGGGATTCAATACCCTCCAGGCGTGCGCAGGTGTTCTGCAGCATGCTGGCTTCGTCGGTCAGGGGCAGGAACTGCTTCGGGAACAGCTTTCTTGAAAGCGGCCAAAGGCGGGTTCCTGAACCCCCGGCCATAATCACAGGTAAAATCATGCTCATCATTCCTTTGTGAGTACATTAAAGTTGTTGTCAGTTTGCATTTGCATCGAGATACCACTTGGAATGCTTATGTACTTCAGGGCTGGCAAGCAGCTCATCGACCTGCCACCAGCGGTAGCGGCCGTGCTGCTGATTGGGTAGCGCAGCGAGATCGAGATCCAGCTCAACGGCATAACCCAGCACCACATAGTGCGTGGAGAAGTCTTCCCCTGAAAAATTATCAGTGTAAAAGTGCTCGTACGGCCCCAGAAACTCAGCTTGGGTCATGGGAACGGCAACGCCGAGCTCTTCTTCGGTCAAGCGCAGGAAAGCCCGGGCGAGCGGCTCGTCTTTGACAATGCGCCCACCGGGCACAAACCAGAACCCTTGAGCCGGACGGTTCAGCCGCTCACCGAGTAACACTTCACCGCTGGCGTTGCGCACCAGCAAATCAATAGAAACCAGTGGTGTCGACGACACCACGGTTTTAAAGGTTTCCTGAGGCAATTTCTTTGCCATATTGGCATCAGCCACGGAAATCCGCCTGATGCTCAAGGAACCACTGGTAAGTAGAGGTCAGCCCCTGCTCGAGGCTGACGGAGTAGCGCCAGCCCAGGTCTGCCAGGCGCCCCACGTTCATCAACTTGCGCGGGGTGCCATCCGGCTTGGTCGCATCAAAGGCGATATTGCCTTCAAAACCAACCACCTTGGCCATGGTTTCCGCGAGTTCACGAATGGTGCAGTCCTCACCGGTGCCCACATTGATATGGGACAGCATCGGCTCGGTACAGGCCAGGTACTTGTCCTTCGGCAGGTTCATCACATGCACACTGGCCGCCGCCATATCATCTACATGCAGGAACTCGCGCATCGGCTTGCCACTGCCCCAAACGACTACCTCGGTATCGCCTGCCAGCTTCGCCTCGTGGAAGCGACGCATCAGCGCCGGGATCACGTGGGAATTCTGCGGGTGGAAGTTGTCATTCTCACCGTACAGGTTGGTGGGCATCACGCTGCGGTAATCCCGATCGTACTGGCGGTTGTAGGATTCGCACAGCTTGATACCGGCAATTTTCGCGATCGCGTAGGGCTCGTTGGTCGGCTCCAATACCCCGGTCAGCAGCGCGGATTCGCTCATCGGCTGCTCAGCAAACTTCGGGTAAATACAGGAGGAGCCAAGGAACAACAGCTCCTGGACACCGGCGGTATGCGCAGCATGGATGATGTTGCTTTCAATCATCAGATTTTCATAAATGAAATCTGCAGGGTAAGTATTGTTTGCCACAATACCGCCCACCTTGGCCGCGGCGAGATACACCTGGTCGATATTCTCGCTGGCGAAAAAGTCCGCAACCGCCTGCTGGCTTACCAGATCCAGCTCGGCACGGGTACGCAATACGAGCTCGATGGCCGGGTCGTTCTGTAGCTGACGCACGATCGCCGAACCCACCATCCCGCGGTGCCCGGCGACAAATACTCTTTTCTTATCAGACATACCGGCTATCACTCCACCGCCACGCTGATATCAAAACCATGCTCCTTCAGCAGCGCATGGCGCTTGGCCTGATCCAGATCGTGCGCCACCATCTCGGAGCACATTTCTTCCACAGTGATCTCCGGAACCCAGCCCAGCTTCTCTTTCGCCTTGGTGGGATCCCCCAGCAGGGTTTCCACTTCTGCGGGGCGGAAGTAACGCGGGTCGACTTTGACAATCACGTCACCCACGCTGATACCGGGCGCCTTGTCACCCTCAACCTCAACCACGGTAGCGATCTCGGCCTCGCCCTTGCCGGTAAATGCCAGCTTGATACCCAGCTCTTCCGCGCTCAAGCGGATAAACTCGCGCACAGAGATCTGCTTGCCGGTGGCAATCACGAAATCTTCAGCCTGCTCCTGCTGCAGCATCATCCACTGCATGCGCACGTAGTCTTTAGCGTGGCCCCAATCCCGCAGCGCATCCATATTGCCCATATACAGGCACTTCTCCAGGCCCTGGGCAATATTCGCCAGACCGCGGGTAATTTTGCGGGTTACGAAGGTCTCACCGCGGCGGGGGGATTCGTGGTTAAACAGGATGCCGTTACAAGCGTACATACCGTAGGACTCACGGTAGTTAACGGTAATCCAGTAGGCGTACATCTTGGCCACCGCGTAAGGTGAACGCGGGTGGAAAGGCGTGGTTTCCTTCTGGGGAATTTCCTGTACCAAACCGTACAGCTCAGAAGTAGACGCCTGATAAAAACGGGTCTTCTTTTCCAGGCCCAGGAAGCGGATAGCCTCGAGCAGACGCAGCGTGCCCATGGCATCGACGTCTGCGGTGTACTCCGGAGACTCAAAAGAAACCGCAACGTGGCTCTGCGCACCGAGGTTATACACTTCATCTGGCTGTACTTCTCGCAGGATACGCGTCAGGTTGGAGGTATCGGTCAGATCCCCGTAGTGCAGTTTGATACGCGGGTTGGCCTCGTGCGGGTCCTGGTAAATATGGTCAATACGGTCGGTATTAAAGGAAGAAGCACGACGCTTGATGCCGTGGACTTCATAACCTTTCTCCAGCAGAAACTCTGCAAGGTAGGAACCATCTTGACCAGTGATACCAGTAATTAGGGCCACTTTACCATTAGCGGCTACTGCATTAGCACTCATTTTTAAAACCCTTATTTTCTTTAGAACCTACCAGCTCCTGCAAATCTGCCACGAAGCGATCAATAATTCTGTCTTTATTTAAATATTCACACGCGTAATTACGCGCGACTCTATTTGGCTGCGTTGTGTCTTTTTCAAGACACCTCTCAAGCCCCTGAATAAACGCTGCCGTATTCTCAGGTTCCACCAGCTCATATATCCCCGGATGATCCTCGGCGATTTTACCAAGTTCTGTATTTTTTTCCGCAGTTACCAGCGCATGACCACCTGCAGAGAGGATATTGGTGAGCTTGGAAGGGAGCACGGCGTCTGCAGCGCCTACTTTTTGAACAACCAGGTGTACATCGGCCATTGCCAGGATCTTGGGGACATCTTCCCAGGGCTGGAGAGGCTTAAACTCAATATTGGCTAGCCCTTTATCCTTAGCTGCTTGCTGAAGCTCACCAGCAAACGCTCCGGTGCCGATTAACAGGAATTTAACATTAGGGCGACTCTCCATTGCTTTCGCCGCCTCCAACACAATCTCCAAACCCTGCTTTTGGCCAATATTCCCGGAATAGAGCACAACCATGTCTTGTTCACTGTAACCCCAGGCACGACGGATCTCGGAGCCGTCCACTTCAGGGGTTACGAATTCCGTATCGCTCCAGTTTGGGAAAAGCCGTAACCGTACCTGCGAAACTCCTTTCTGCGCCGCACGCTCCAGCATACTGTTCGAAATGGTAGTCACCATATCGAAGCGGCGCAAAAACCAAGCTTCAACTGCACTTACCAGTTTCTGCAACCGATTCCGTTTGACCGCGCTTACGCCAGACTCACCTGAGGTTTTAAGTCCAAACATTGCGTCGACTTCGTAATCCTGAATATGCATAACTGTTTTCGCTCGCACTAACCAACCATAAAACAGCGCAGCTGGAGCACAAAATAGAGTTGGCTGAACGACAAATATTACAGAAGGGCTCAGCCTGACCAAAGTGATTAACCTGAGTGCAGATGAAAATGCAAAACTCACCAAATGCAAAATACGATTCAATGTAGTGACTTTCTTAGGAACGAATAATGGGCAACGATAAACCTCTATTCCTCGATCAATTGATTTTTCCCATGTATTTGAATAACCTTTATGACGCATCCACTCCGGATAATAGGGGGGCGCAGTAATTACGCACACTTGCGAGCCACGCTCTATGATCTCAGAAGCCAACTCACTATTATATTTTCCAATACCAGTAAGTTCCGGAAAAAAATTGGAACTATATATAATTAGCTTCATCAGTCGAACCTGTACTTTACATGTCTAGCAGGAACACCAGCCACAACTGAAAATGGTTCAACATCCCTGACTACAACGGCACCTGCAGCTACAATGGCACCCTCACCAATTCTCACAGAACCGACTATTGTGGCCCTGTAGCCAATAAAATTATTACCCTCCAAAACAATGCTCGAAGGCGCGGCGCGACCACTCCAGTATGCAGTCATATTTGGGTTATCAAGCGTATGATCATGCCCCACGCAAGAGACATCAGACGACACTAGACAATCGCTACCCACATACAAATTTGTCTGCACGAAAAAATTTGCACCGCAGCTAAAGTTTCTCTCAATCTCTAAACACTGCGGAACCATCAAGCGAGCCCGAGGACCAAAAGAAACATTCTCACCGACCTTAAGTTTCTTTCTAAGAAAAATTTTTTGTCGCCAGTATCGACTTACCCGGAGCAGCCACCTTAAATTTGAATAAATTGGCGACCTGGGAACATCTGGACTTAAGGCTTGCATGTATCGAATGCCTCCAAAATCCTTTCCGCCATAACTTCGGCGGAATACCGCTCCTTACAGTTCTCAATAATTGACGACGACTTACGGCTCCAGTCTGACCTCCCATCCCAAAAGGCCACCATTTTTCTAGCCAAGTCTTCCAGAGAATCAGCCTCAAAAAATAAACAATTAACGTTTTTGGATGCTGCTTCAATTTCCGGCGCATGAGGCTCATCATCAGAAATTATCATCGGAGTGCCGAAAGAAAAGCTCTGAGTTATGGATAAACCTACATACCCAGGGGAAAGACTTGCAACAGACTCCGCGTATAACTCCCTTAGCCTGTTAACATCAGCCTCATGCCCTAAGAATTTAACCCTATCTTCTATTCCCAATTCGGCAGCTAGGCTTTCGCAACGCTTTCTTTCCGGCCCGTCTCCGATCACTATCAAGTCGCCTAGCTCGCGAATTTCTAACGCTTCCCTATATGCTCGAATCATTAGGCGAGGCTTTTTAGCGGAGACCAAACGGCCGACATAAATGAACTTATCACGTGTTCTATCAGGGACCCACATATCTGCACTAGAAAAAATAGAATTAGGAGCACTGGAAATACTCTTCCGGGGCATCTTCTCCTTAAGCTCGCACTTCTGCGTATCCGTATACACAAGAACGTGGGAGGCAAGCTGCCTCATTAAACCTCGCACAACATCTGAACGCTTATTCTTTCCGCCACGTGGCCAAGCATGCCCCCAAAGTACTGTACGCCTCAATAGTAAAATTCGAGCGATCAAAACGAACCAAACACTAATAATTCTCGGATTTAACTCCATGATCAATTTTTTTGCCTTAATAGATGGCACAATGGCGCTAGGCTGAAAAAGAAATTTCCGAGAAATTAGAAATACATTACTTATCACGCTCATATTATCAGGAAGGGAAACCCGAGTTTTGGTACTCTCCTCAAAATATTCATTTCCTACCAGCACAAACAGATCACTACCCAACCGGGCCACTAGCTCATCCATTACTTTTTGGCGATAGTCCCCTATTGCCGTCTGAACAAGCAGGTATTTCAAAGAAGACTCAGTTAATTTATTAGTCATAATCCACCTCAAAAATTATGCTACCGCTACTCATACCCAAAACTATTAAAGTCTTGACTGAAAGCTTCACGAAATTTCAAATATGTGGATTCCTTTAAGTCTACAGACCGCCCCATTCCAGCGACATTTTTGTGAGGCAGCTTCGTACACAATCCGATCTTTTTCGATAGAGACTCAAACTCGCGATCAATCACTTCAAATTTATATATATCATCCACTAATATTTCGCCAGTTGAGTCAGAAATTAGGTCGCTCATGAGATTACATTCATTGTCAACCCTCCAATTCAAGTATTCGTCGAAACTCATCGTGGAGATCAACTTGTGCTGATGATGTCGAGGATTTTTCTTCATAAAAAAATACAGCGACTTCTGCCAATCCAGAGGATGTCTTACAAATGTGAACCGATAGTATTCGTAGAATAGATCACCAAGAGAATTTCGCACGTCACTTAGCTTCGGGTGAAACTGATACAAAGGTGATATAGCGGGTCTAACCCCCATGGTGGACAGACCATAAAAAAAGTTTTGAAAGGCGATCTGCTTAAAAGAACAGTAAGGCCTTAAAGCTTCTCTTATGCTCGTCCCTGCAACTTTATACACATGATAAAACAAAAATTTCTTTTCACTAGAAACTAGCATTCCGCCCCCAAAAGATTAAAATTTTTTAAGAATTATACATCTGAACTGATGACACTCGGCGAACGATACTTTAGTAAGAAATGAGAAGTAACATAAGCCAAACAAAACCAATAAAAACGCAGAAATTCTGCAGTCATTGACATCTGCGCATTCAAAAAACTAAAAATAGTTACTGACGAGATCAGAACTAAAACTGGCTCACGAATAACGTTTTTAAAGCGAAAGATAACTAAAAATGATCTTAGGTAAATAAAAACCACCAGCAACAGGCCGTACAACCCAAACCTAACAAAGAAGTCAAGAAGTAGATTGTGAGGGTAAGGGCCTGCATACCCAGGAAATCCAAGAAACACAAAGTCCCAGAAGTGTTCAAAGTAATATGAAACAATAATCGACCTTGCATTTGTCGACTGATCATCTCCGTCGGACACCCTAAGGAAGCGATCGACTAAGTTTACAAACTGCTCCTTAATGAGAGCGTTTTGAGCCAAAACATAGCTCATCACGAAAACTGACACCAAACCTAATAAAGCATATACAAGCAGTTTTCTAAAATTTTTTCTATCCGAGTACACTTGTACCACAAGCACCAACAATGAAGTCAAGAAATATGCGGCCAACCCCCCTCTACTTGCGCTAACAATTACCGGGGGTAAAACTGCTATAGCCGCAAATATGTTAAGCACTCTAGCTGCCACCCTCACTCTGGTTACGGCTTGACTAAAACAAATTACACCCAACAAACACAAGCTAAAAGACAACCCCACCGAGGATATATCATCACCAACAGTAATTCTTCCCCTTGCATAATGCGCTACACTAGCAAGTGATTTGAAATACAAAAGACTACCCAAAGTTACAGTAAGCGGAATCAGGAAGTCATAAATACATTCAGAAACTCTAGACTGCCGAAATGAAATCCTGCCAAAATAGAAACCTAGAATTGCTAGTAGATAACACGCAACGCGAAAGGCAATCATGCTCAACGACTCAAGTGCAGGTTGCCGGAAAAATATAATCGTCTCTAGCGGAAAAATCACTATTACGGAAATCATCATGATTCGGGTAAATTGTTTAGTAATCCCCAATCTAAGCAAAGTGTATAGCGCAGCAAAAAATATAGTTAGCGCACCCGCTGCCAATAATAAATATTTCCCCCACATGCCCCCAACTGCTTCGGTCAACACACTAACCTGCATTAAAACTAAGCCATATACAACTAATGATCGAGTGTCAAAACTTAACAGTAGACTACGCTTACTTAGCACTATGGGCCCCAAAATTTTTGTATAGCTGCACGAAAGCCAGAAAAAACAACTCGTATATTGCCAAAGCTACAGCAATAAAAATAAGCGAGAGTTGATGAACAAAACTTACCGCGATAAAAACAGATGCTAACCCGATAAACCTTACGAACAATGGGATTACATGCCGTTCGACAGATATGAGTATTGACATCAACACATCATTAACTGCGCCTAATAGGGCTACCACACAAAGGGTGGCAGATAGTGTCAAACTAAACTTAGCACCACCCATGTCATAACCATCTAAAAAGTACGACACAACCAGCGAAATTAAGAAGACAACCAGCGCAAATTTAATAAACGTGTACGTCACACCTTTCGCTAAACTAGAATGTTCTTCAGCGGTTGGGGCTTTAAGCAGTTCAGGCCACAACACTCTGGATAATACTTGGGATAATTGGTAGATCGCTCGTCCAAAAAGCTTATTGATAGAAAATTGAACAACAGCAATTGGCGCCAGAAATGTTGATACCACACCCACTGAGAAAAAGTTATACACGGCTGGATATAGAGGGTATAAGAAATATCCAACGGTAATCATCCCCCCAATCTCGCGTTCCGATGTTGATGAGTTTTCATCGGTACGACTTCTACTAAGCCGTGCGGTCATCCTTAACAGGAATAATAAAGTAATATATATTGCAGCAGCCAAGCGAATTAAGGTAACTGCAACTAAACAAACCATGATTCCCTGTGAAAGAATTGGCAAAATTATTAATGCTGCGACCTCAATAGACTTTATTAAATTCACCAACATTTGTCCGCGAAAAACCTCGCCAAACCCCCTAAGTCCATATACTGCCAACTGAGACTGATAGTAAAAACATGCGTATATGGTAATTACTATACATTCCCAGTAATATTCACTGATATGCAATCCAAGTAATTCAACATTGCTATAATTAAGGTATGACGCAAGCAGTAAATTTCCGCAAAAGATAAAAACTGACCATGAGATCATTTTTTTCTGGCAATTAGAGTACTCGGCCCTGCAAGCAATAGCATCTTCGCCATTTTTCAGGAGATCGGATATTCGTTTTGATAACCGGCCTGCGCGCCCTCCTTCAGTAGACATCAACAAAAACATCCAACCACGAAGAATAATCCAAGCAGCAGCAGCCTCTGCCCCCCAAAAATACAGGGGGAGAAATGTCATAACAACTCGATCCATCAGCATCAACATACTCGTCAATGCTGAAGCTCCAAGAGATCGTATTAAGTTTGATAAACTCATTATTTTGAAAGCACTTCGTAAAGCTGGTTTTTCAATAGCTCTGCTTGCCGAACAATTTGGCCATATAGTTCTTCACGCCATTCAGATCGAACCTTAGACAAATCCAATTTAGCAGCATCAGTTGCTCGATAAACAAAATTATGCATCCCAAGCTTGGCGAAAAAGCCTTCAATCTTAGAATCCTCATCACCGACCACAGCTATTGGTATAGCGCCATTCAACAATGCAAGTAGCAGAACGTGTAGACGATTTGAAATGACAAACTCCGCTACCTCATATTGATTCACGACATCTTCAATTGAGTTAACCGTACCTAAGTATTGAACAAATTGAGCGCCGAAGGATTGAGCTAGCCTAGAATTTATTTCATCGTCATAGAACACTTGAGACACAAATTGAACCGTACGCACTTCTCCAGATAGATGTTCCGCTATGTCGAGATAATGATTTTCTTCCTCTATCGTTCTTGGCTTTCTAAATGATATTGCTAGTCGTGACCTAGAGGCGCATTCGTTGCTTTGAGGTTTAAAAAGTGAATGTCGCGGCAAAGCAAAAAAGAGAATAGCCAAATCATAAGAGCTTAAAAATGGAATAGTGAGATCTTGCATTTCTTCTTCACTAATGACATCCCTAATCAAAGATGAGCTAACTGCGGAAAGCCTAAATTTATCGATGTAGCGGAATATCCCAATTGAGTTTCTCTGGGACGAAGGAGCACGAACGATATTGGCACCAAGTAGCCTCCATATATGTAAACTAGCTCCGTGAATGCCCCTCCGAAGTGCAACTTCCAAAGAGGTAATAGCCATATACCCGCCAGGTTTTAACAAAAGAAAGGTTGATGATTCCCTTTTGAAAATATTCAAAGCTAAAGAGTATAAAAAACTTGTATAAAAACTTAGTACATTTCTCACTCGTATGTTTTTACAAGGTAGCGAATTTAAGATGATCGAAAGATACCAACTGGGAACCCCAGACACATCAACGTATACTTCCCCTCTCTCTAAAACCTCTTCAAGTAAAGCGCGATTGATAAGCAAATCACCCAAATTCGGAAATTGTGTCCGAAGCGAAATAAAATATTTATTCATTTTAAACCCAGAAAAAGTAGATTGGATGACCACCTCCATCTACCACCTCAAATTAGTAAACCACTACACTTATTCATTAACCTAATAGGTTAACGATTGGTATATGTTTTGGAAAAGCATATATGAATATGCCTCGTCAACTTTTTATCTGATAAAGTCACTGCAAAACGAGTTGCTCGTTTTGTAAACTCGAACCAAAATTGCGCCCCAAAAAACGTGAAGAATATCACGTTTTAGCTAAACTTGGAGCCCTTTGTGCAACCTAAGGAATACATACAAGGCGCCTATTTTTTAGCCACCCATCCTCGCCTGAGGAAAAACTCACACCTTGAGATTATTAAATAACGGTGAAGTTAACGAATTAGCAACAGAAGCTTGCAGTGAATTCGTGGAAGCTAGCAAAACTCAAGGCCCAGACTAGCTGGTCACAATCTTCGACGAGTATATTGACCAGCCCATACTAATTAACAGGGCGGACTTGGGAAAAAATACCAAGGGATCACAAGGTTGATTTGCAAATAGAATTGCGCTTAGCACAACTATTAACTTGGTCGATTTTTACAAGGCATGTATTGATAGACAAAATTTGGATATTTTAGAGCATTGAGCTCAATAAATTTCGTAGTCGGCCGCCTCAGGCTTAAGCATGAGGCGACCTTCGGCAGGAAGGTCTCCTAAGAGACATTTCTAATCTGAAAACTTCGACTCCCAATCGAGGCTTGCGAACATTGAAATATAAGAGACATTGGTTACATGCCCCGAATCAATCTCAAATATGCGCCAATACCCTTCCTCGATATTACGCATAATTATATCCGCATCGCCGTCTCCATCGAAGTCACCTGAAGCTTTTATCTCCCAGGTTAAATCAGCAAATAGCGGAATATACGTAACAGCGTTGACATCCCCTTCGGCAATTTCGAAGAGCCGCCAGCTGCCGGTAATTGAATCGCGGATAAGGACATCCGCATCACCGTCATTATCGTAATCACCGCTAGCCTCAAACTTCCAACTCACATTTGAGAAGAGAGATATATAACTTGAGCGCTCGACAGCTCCATTTTCAAATTCAAACAGTCGCCAGTCCCCCCCGAGAGAACTCCGCATTAGTACGTCATCGTCACCATCAGAATCAAAATCCGCAGCAACTTGAAACTCCCAATCCAAGTTGGCAAAAAGTGAAATATAAGATTTACTGATTACTTCCCCGTTTTGGAATTCAAATATGCGCCAAGTTCCTACATTAGAGTCTCGCATTAATACATCAGTATCCCCATCGCCATCAAAGTCGCCAGATGCAATTAAATTCCATGCCAAGTTTGAGAACAATGGCACATAAGAGGTACCAACGACGTTCCCAGCCTCGATCTCAAATAAGCGCCAATTACCAGTTCCACTATCACGCATCAACACATCTGCATCCCCATCACCATCAAAGTCGCCTGAGGCGCGGAACTCCCAGTCCAAATTTGAATACAACGAAATGTACGACCTTCCTTCAACAGATCCAGCACTCATAGCAAAAGTTCGCCACTTTCCGCTCTGTGTATTGCGCATAAAAATATCGGAGTCGCCATCGCCATCAAAATCGTTTTTCGCAAGCCGCGAAATTGGTTTCGATGCCGCATCCCACGGATCAGTCCCAGCCTCAAACTCTTCCAGGTTGGAAGCGCCGTCTTCGTCGGCGTCCGCCGCGGCGTCGTCAACAGTTGGGTCGAGGTTGTTGGCCAGCTCGTAGGCATCTCCCATACCGTCTCCATCGGTATCGGGATTGCGCGGGCTGGTGCCGGCTTCAAACTCTTCGAGGTTGCTGAGTCCGTCCTCGTCCAGGTCGATGGCGCTGTCGTCACCGTTCAGGTCGAGTCCGAAGGCGATTTCGAAGTTATCGCTCATGCCGTCGCCATCGGTGTCGTAGAAACCGAAGTCGGTAAAGCGTACCGAGGCCATGACCGGGTCAGAAACGCCGTTCAGTGCGATGCCGATCAACTGCTCCGAGTAACCGTTGCCCATATAGGTGGCAGTCAGTAGCTCGGCATTGGCATCCAGGTGGAATACGGTACTCACCAATCCATCCGGTTCGCCCTGTTCGAGATCCACGGTGCCATCGGTATTGACACGGTAACGACACTGGCTCGGGTAGCTTGCACTGCTGTACTGCCAGGGGGTCTGCCAGGCATCAGTACCGATTGTTCCACCCAGGGTATGTCCCTGGAACTTCTCGATACGCTGCAGCACACAGGCGTTATAGCCGTCGTTATCGGTCGGGCCATTACCATCGAAGTCGATAATGGTGCGTGCGATACGGGCACCGGTCGAGCGATAGTCAACACCATTACCCCAGTCGAGGAAGCTCAGGTTGCCGTTCATAAAGACGGTACCGTTGAGCACAGCATTGTTCGCGTAGCTCGCGGCATCACCTTTCTTGATCAGCATGACCATGCCAGCACCCGCGCCCCACTCTTCGTCGTCCATGTAGACGGAGACCATACGCTGTTTGGCGGCGTCGATTTTCAGTTCAACTACTGAATTTTCGTCGTCGCCGCCCAGCTTCAGGTCAACCAGTACACGGCCTTGGATCGGGTCTACGGTGTAACTACAGGCTTCGAGGGTATCCTCACCGGATTCCTCCTCCAGCCCCTGCGGTGCCAGACTCTGTCCATCGAACAGGGCACGGGCATCGTGGTATCCGAATGGCGTGACCTGCTGGCAGGTTCCATCGCCATTGAATTGCCAGTCTGCATTGCCGGTGTAATGGCCCTCGTCGTAGCTACCATTGCGATCGAACTCGCGGCCCCAGTTGCTGATATGCCAAATGCCATTGATATCAGCCAAGCTCAGCGTGTCTGGTTTCTTCACACGGAAGGTGGTCCATGTGTAGCGAGTCTGTTCACCGGCATCCACAAGTTCGCTGTTGAGCATAAACCCGCGGTCGCTGGTGACCATCCCTTCAGAGCCGTCGCTGCGGCTCCAGAAGTTGCCGTCGAAGTCGATCTGCGAGACGCAGTCTTCGCCTTCAGGACACCCGGTCCAGCCGTAGAAGGTGGATACGAAGACACCGTCGCTGCCGCCGGTATCGATAAAGCGTTCAGCAACTTCGTAGTCCCCGCGAGTACCCGCGCGCATGGTCTGGGTACCGTTCATGTCGATGAACAGTGGGTTATTACCGAATGCCGTGAAGGTACGGTAATTCCAGTCTTGGCCATTGTCCTGCGGTGCCCAGCTTACGTCGCTACCCCAGATGATGTTGGACTGAATGCCCATGGAGTAGTAGAGATCGCCCGCCGGGAAATCGTTGATATTGTTGAAATCAGTACCCGCAGCGACTTCTTCGAAGGTGCTGTAACCGTCACCATCAGGGTCGGCACCACTATCGCTGGAATCCAGCGGGTTGAGGCCGAGGTCGGACTCAACGTTATCGTCGATACCATCATCGTCGGTGTCCGCCGCCGTGGGTGATGTTCCCATGGCGAATTCAGACATGTTGTCGAGGGTATCGCCGTCGCTATCGCCGTAGGCATCACCAGCATCTGTCGGGTTAAGGCCGTTGGCCGCTTCCCAAGCATCCGGCAGGCCATCGTTATCGGCATCTTCGACACGATCGAACTGGGATACGTAACCCTGCCAGTCACACACGGTGCCAGAGCCGCAACGGTCAAACGCCTGGCGAATACTCACGTAGTGGCGATCGCTGTAGCCGTTTTCGTCGCGGTCTTCCAGATCGTGAATGATGAACTCGCGCTTGCGGTACATGGTACAGCTGGGTTCGCCATAACAATCGGCTACATCGTATCGATTGCCATACTCATCGGCGTAGTACTCAATGACCACGGCGTTGGCATCGAGATGCCAGGCGAAAGGTACGTAATTGGCGTAGCCATCGTTCGCACTCCAGTTACCTTGGCTGCCGATACCGCCCGGTGCAAACTGCAGGGCGAAACCGTTAACGCCATCCGGTGTACTTTCCGGTACGTCAACGAAGGTGCCGATCACATCCGCTTCAGAGAGCGCGCTCACCTGCTCCTGTTGCCACATGGAATCATTGGCTGCGGCGCGTCCCCAGATGCCGGATGCAGTGTCGTATTCCTGGAAGACGACAGTCTTGGTGCCCTTGCCGAAAGTTTCCACGAAGTAGATCGTGATTTGGGCATCACTGTTCTGATCTTCTAGGCGCAGGCTGCCGTCCCCCTCAACGGTCCAGTCAACGAAGACGTTGCCGTTTCCGCTTATTTCAGAGCCGACTTCTACCACGCCGGTGCCGTCGCCAAACAATTCAACTCCAGTGGATACGAACAGCATCAGCGGGTTGATGTTGTCGTGTTCAGAGAGGCCAACCTGAGTGGCATAGAAGCCGGGTGAGATTGCCGGTGCATCACCGGAAACGCTACCGCTGCCTACCATTTGCGCTTCATAGACATTGACGAAGGGCTCGTCTGCCAATTGGCCGCTGACATAAGTGCGATGACCGGTGACAACCACCTTCCAGACGGGGAACTCACCGCTATCTGATTGCAGGTAGATAAAGACGTTATCCACATAGCGCTCGACTTCATCGGCCATTCCAATCTGATCGACCCACCACCAATCGCGATTTACGTAGCCGCCGTTATTGGTACCGGAGATCGCATTGCTGGTGTACTCCCAGGTAAACATGGCGCTGCCATCGACAAATGCCATACGCCCCTGGTCGTCTGCACCGGCGCCATCCCCTTCGAGGTCAATGACGTTACCGCCAGAGCCATTGAAGAATCCGCCTTCGTTGGTCAGCAGGAAGCGGCCAGCACCGGGATTGCTCATGATCAGCGGCATGGAGCTGCTGACATTCATGTCCGAACCCACTACTGCTTCGTGCAGGTTGCTGAAGCCGTCGCTATCGTTGTCGCCAAAGGCGTCGTTGGCGTCTTGTGGGTTCAGGCCGTTATCGATTTCAAACTGATCGGTAAGTCCGTCGTTGTCATCGTCGAGGTCATCTTCGTCGTAGATGCCATCGTTATCGAAGTCACCCGGTGGTACGACTTTCTGGAAGATGCTGATGTAGCCACTCCAGAAGTTGTTATCGAAGGTGCCATCGAGCTCGTTATCGAGAACCTGGAAGTTGGTGAAATACACTTCCTGCCCTGCGATATCGTTGATGGTGAACTGGCGTTCACGCCAAAGGACACAGTTATTACTGCTACCGCCACAGTTTGGGTCGCCGGAGATAATGAAATTATCGAGGTCATACCAGGCGCGCGCTACGATCGTCTCACCCTGGAGAGTCCAGCTGTAAGCCCAGCCTCCACGAACCCAGTCGCTTCCATCCCACGACAGGTGGTAAGCCTGGCCATCATCGGCAAACTCAAGACCAAACTGCGGTTCACCGGAGGTGTCTTCGCGGCCGTCATAAACATACTGGCCGGCCACATCCTGTTCGGTAAGCCCCAGGTCAACGTGATTGTGGAACAGAGTACTGCTGGCGAAGCGCTGGCCATCCACATAGTACACAGCAAGTGCACTTACAGAATTACCCATCGGTTCGGTGAAACGATACTCAGTAGATGTACCGTTGCCGTAGTCCACGGTCAGGGTACCGATGGTATCCACACTCCAATCTAGGTCGGTGCGACCGTTCAAGCTATCTTCACTGCTGGAAGGCGATGCAATCAGCGTCAGCCTGGTCGGGCCAAGTTTAAACGCCGGGTCTATTACACCGCTTGCATCCAGTGCAGTCGTTGCATACACACCTTCCGCCAGTTCGGGGTCAAACAATTCAGCAGAGGAAATTACGTTGTGATCCCACTCGCTGGAGTAGCCCTCATCCGGCAGTTCACCGTTGGGGTAATGCACACGGCCAACGACCACTTGCTTCCAGGTGGTATTGCCATCGCCCTGGTCAAATGAGAAGAAGTAAGCCTTGTCGTAGAAAGTTTGCATCTGGACTTCAGCCTCTAGCGCATTGCTCCAAACCGTTGTGTCTACGGCGAGGAAAGCACCCAGGTCGACTTCCAGGTGTGATCCCTGATACACCCAGGTACCGAAAATATCGGTAGTGCGTCCGCTCAGGCGGCTGCTTCCGTCGGTTTCCAGGTTCAGCAGGCCACCAACATTGGCATTCAGGAAACCGCCATAGTTGGTGAACATGAACTCACCAGTGCCGGGGTCAGCCAGTGCAGCAGGGGTACTGCCGCCGTCGTACGGATCACTGCCGAGTTTTACTTCGTGCAGATCGAGGAAGCCATCGTTGTCCTGGTCAGCATCCAGATTGGAAGCCAGTGGATCCAGGCCAATGTTCCACTCTTCCCCATCACTCAGGCCGTCGGCATCGGTATCGAATACACCCGGGTTGGTCCCCGTGTAGTATTCGTCAATGTTCAGCAGGCCGTCCCCATCGAAGTCTTCCCAGGCATCGTCGCCATTGTAGGGATCGAGGCCGTTAGCAGCTTCCCAGTCATCGGGTATGCCGTCGCCATCGCTGTCCAGCACCTGTACATACTTCTGGAAAATACTGACGTATCCACTCCAGTAGTTGTTATCGAAGGTACCGTCGAACTCGTTATCAAAAACTTGATAGTTGGAGAAATAGATCTCGTCGCCAGCGATGTCGTTGATGGTGAATTGGCGTTCGCGCCAGAGCACACAAGTTACACCGGTGCCACCGCAAGTGGACTCGTTATAGATTTGCCAGTTGTCGATGTCATACCAGGCCTGGGCAATGATGGTGTCGCCCTGCAGGCTCCATGTGTATGACCAGCCGTAACGGTTCCACTGGCTACCATCCCAATACAGATGGTAAGCCTGGCCATCATCGGCGAACTCAAGTCCAAATCCGGGCTCCCCTGACAGGTCGTCGCGACCATCAGACACATAAAGCCCAGCAACGTCCTGCTCGGAAAGACCGAGGTTTGCGTGGTTGTGGAATAGCACACTGGAGGCAAACCGCTGCCCATCTACATGGTAGACAGCCAGTGCTGTGCGGGAGTTACCCGTCGCCTCGATAAAGCGATACTCAATGGAATTCCCATTGCCGTAATCCAACAGCAGGGTGCCATTACTGTCGACGCTCCAATCCAGGTCGGTGCGACCGTTCAGGCTGTCACTGCTACTGGCAGGGTCAGCACTCAGGTTTAGCCTGGTTGGCCCGAACGGGAAGGATGGATCCACAGCACCGCTGGTGTCGAATACACGGGTGGCGTACTCGCCTTCGCTAACACCCGGATCAAACAGATTGCCGGTAGTTAGTACATTGCGATCCAGCTCGGACGTATAGCCAGCATCCGCAAGCTCGCCATTCGGGTAGTGCATGCGGCCTACGATGACTTCTTTCCAGGTGATGTTGCCATCACCCTGGTCAAACTCGAAGTAGTAGGCTGTGTCGTAGATGATCTGCTGCAGAACCTCAGCTTGCAGTGCGTTGTTCCATACCAGCCCCTCGTAAGAAAGGTATCCACCCAGATTAAGTTCAAGGTGCGTACCCGCGTATTGCCAGCTGCCAAAGATATCGGCGCTGCTTGCGCTCAATCGGCTAGCTCCGCCTGACTCCAGGTCGAGAAGGCCACCAACACTTCCATTCAAGAAGCGACCGAGATTGGCAAACATGAACTCGCCAGTGCCGGGATCAGCCAGTGCCGCCGGCGTGCTGCCGTCGTAGTGTGGGTCGGTACCGACCTTGATTTCATGGATATCGAGGTAACCATCGTTATCCTGGTCTGCACCGATATTTGAGTTAAGCGCGTCGAGGCCATTGTTCCATTCCTCGCCATCGCTCAGACCATCAGCATCGGTATCGGCCACATTCAGGTTGGTGCCAGCCAAGTATTCATCGAAATTTGGCAAACCATCGCCATCGAAGTCTTCCCAAGCATCATTGCCATTGTACGGGTCGAGCCCATTGGCGTATTCCCACTCATCGGGAATACCGTCACCATCGCTATCTTGCTCTGCGCGATTGAACTGGCCAACGTAGCCCTGCCAGTCGCACAGCTGGCCTCCACAGTAATACGCGAAGCCCTGACGGATAGTGATGTAGAAACGATCATTTTCGCCATCACCGCTGGTGTCTTCAGCATCATTGAATTCTACATAGCGTCGACGGTATTCGTGACACTCCACCGCACCCTGGCAGTCGGACTCCGCGTAGTAATTCCAGTTTTCATCGCGATAGTAGTGTGCAATGACCTCGTTGCCATTGATCTCCCAACCAAACGGCGCCCCCTGATTCCACAGGCCATCGGAGAAGAACTCCTGATGTCCTGAGCCGTCTTCATTGAAGACCAGTGCGAAGGTAGAGCTACCGGACGGATCACCTTCCGGCGCATTTTCCAGACGGCCCACTACATCGGACGAGTCGAGCGCGCTAATGACAACCTCTTGCCACATGGACTGTCTTGCGGTGGCGGAACCGGAAAGTCCCGGTGCGGCGCTATCGAATTCGTGTATTACTACGGTCTTGATGCCTTTACCGAAGCTTTCGATAAAGTATGTCGTTGAGCGTGCATTATCACCGGAGTAATCCGCTACCAGAGTACCGTCGCTCTGGGTGGCCCATGTCATCGGCTGATTGCCGCTACCGCCAACTTCTGCAGGAATAACGAAGTGACCAGTGTTATCACTGTTGAGGACAACTTCGGTTGGGTAGGTTACCCAGTTCGGATCCAGTGCGTAGTTGGTGTCCAGGCCAACGTGCGTGGTGAAGGTACCGGAAGAAATCGATGGTGAACTGATTGAGCCGTTGTCCATCACCTGATGCTCATATACATAGGTGAAGTGCTTGTCTTCGAGTGTTTCGTTCGGATAAGTCTGGCGCCCGGAAACAACCAGCTTCCATACCGGGTTTGGACCCGATTGCACTTCGAAGACCGAAATCTGGTCGACCCACTCCTCTACCTGAGTGCCATATCCTAGCTCTGCAACAAACCAGTCATCACGATTGACGTAGGAACCGCTGTTTAAAGCACTGATCGCGTTGTTTTCAAAGGTCCAAGTGAAGTGAGCACTACCATTAGGTTTGGCAAATCGACCTTCGTCATCATTGCCAATACCATCGCCAGCGAGGTCCAGCACATAGGCGTTTGAAGCGAAGTTGCCGAGATCACTCAGCAGGTAACGACCTTCGCCGGGGTTGTTCATTGCTGCCGGCACAGAGAACTCATCACCACGGTCGGTTCCAACCATGGTTTCGTGCAGGTTGCTGAAACCGTCGTTATCGTCATCTTCATGGGCGTCGCCGGCGTACTCCGGGTCAAATCCATTTTGGATTTCGAATTCGTCGGTAAAGCCGTCGCCGTCAGTATCGATGTTTGGATCGATGACAGTGATGCTGGTGGTTAATGAGGCATTGAAACCCATCGCGGCAAGTGCCGGGCCCCGGATATCAAAGTATCCATTCGCATGGTCAAATTCGACCCAAATATCCCACTCACCCAGCATCGCCCAGTCAGGAATATGCAGGTTACCCTCGATCGCATTGCCATCCAGCCAGGCATAGTGCGCTTCGGTATCCTTCGGCTTAAAGTGAATGGAAACGTTGCTACTGAAGATATTTTCCTGATCTGCAGTGCCGAAAGTTACTGTGGCATCCACGCCGCCGTTAGTAAGGTCTACAGCAGAGGGATCGATACTCAAAGCAGTAATTTCCGGACGTCCCCAGTCTGCGTTGTACCAGCTGCTAGGGCTGATAAGACCGAGATCGCCTTCCGGGATCGCATTACCCCAGAGGTCAACGCCGGTCACATTGTCGAATCCTACCAACGGAGAAATATCGGTAACGGCGTTATGCGCCATCCAGATAGTATGCAGTTGTGGCAACCCGGAAATATCCGGGATCGCCGTAATCGCGTTCTCACCTGCATCGATCCACTCCAACGCACCCATGGTAGAGATTGCGCTGATGTCGGTGAGATGGTTGCGGTTAACGTTAAGCCCACGTATTGGTAGGCCTACCAAAGGTTCAATGCTGGAAACATCCGCATTCGCAAAATAAAGCTCTTGCAGATTACTCAACTGAGCAAGCGGGCTAAGATCTGAGAAAGTGCTGCGATTTGAATCGAATTGATCCCAATTGGTATTGAGATCCAGGTAGTTGAGCATATACAACTGCTCTATACCGGAGAGATCATCAATACGCTCCGGGCACCACAACCCGGACATTTCATGAACGTAGGAGACACCGCTATTTGCGGCTTCATTCTGAACACACGCGGTCAGATCCGGGTCGGCAAAAGAGAGGCTGTAGATATCTACTGGGCCGGGGTTCGAGTTGGTTACATTGAACTCAACCTGCATACCCAACGTTTCAAGCTGAGATTCATCGATATAGGTATAGTTACCAGCTTGGTCACTTGCGGAGACATACTCCAGCAACCACTTACCAGCGGCATCATTCGTATTAAATATGAGCTTACCTTGAGAAATACCTGAAGGAAGCGAGAAATATTTGGTATCTGAGGCATAATTTTCATGCCGCAGTGCAAGGTCGATATTCTGTATGCCGGTACCATCACCGTCATTAAAGTTGACCTCAAAATTGACCGCAACATGGCCGTTGCTGGCATCATCAATGTTTACATCCAACTGCTCAAAGCTAATGCCCTCGAAAGTCGGGGCAGTTTGATCTCCGGGTCCGGTTCCATTCACGGTTAGCGCGGTATCCGCAAAACCCATTGCCTGCAGATGTGCTGGGCTTACTTCAAAACAGTAATAATCCTCGCCCATGGGTCCACATGCCTGTGCATACAGCTCCCACTCTCCGCGTTCAGCAGCGAAGTTGATCCAAATTTCACCATTCGGAGAGGCGTTCCAGCTGTCGCAATACCAGTTTTGTGTATTACGACTCGGGCTGCTTAGGTAAAGACAGGTTTCTTCTCGCTGAAACGCAGCGTCCAGAACCGTTGAACTGACAGTCACGTCAATCCGCTGATCCCCATCATCAAGGTTCACCTGATCATTTGGCACGAAAGAAGCTTGATCGATTACGATCGGCAGCGGTGACCCATAAACACTGGGCACTGACGACATCAATGCGAGGTGCTCTGGGCCATTCTCTGTGAAAAGATTGTTTTCAAGATGTACTTCTGTGAGCGTAGTGATCTCAGCCAACTTCAACAGATCATCATCCTGCAAAGCATTGCCATTAAGCATTAAGGATGTGAGCTGCGGGAAGGCTGCACCGAGATCCGCATATCCCGCCGCTACTGCATCTGGCAGATCCTTGATCCTTGCGCCCCCGGCCTCGATACCGGAGATATCTTTCCCGAGCAAGGGAGTCAGATCCGAAACCTTTGTAAAGTACATCCCCAGATACTGCAGGGAGGCACCCTCGAGTGGGCTCAAATCAACAACAGGATTATCAGAAATGCTCAATTCCCAAAGCGCTGGAGCGCCAGCCAAGGGGGACAGGTCGCTGATACCATTACTAGAGAGATATAGCGTTTCCAAATTCGTGAAAAAGGCATAGGACGAAACTGTGTCTAGCCCAGAGTCTCCTAAACCAACGCTCTGAAGACCCAACCCTCTTAAATTATCAAGCGATGCAATTACCGAGTAATCAAATTGGCTTACGTCTGCCACGTACAGCTCCGTGAGCGTACCCAGGTTGGCAAGGTCGTCATAGTTCGTCAGCTCACTACCATGAATCCACAACCCTTGCAGCGCTGTGAGCTGTGAAATACCGGTTACATCAACAATCCCCCGGTAGCTGCAGTCCAAATAAGTCGCATCAGCTATATCAGACCAACCATTGTCGATGGCACTTTGATCTACGCAGGCCTCGAGGTTTGCATCAACAAATGTGAGGTCTTCGATTTCAGTCGCCAGCGCTGCCGGGCTAAAGAATAAGGAGGAGATAGCCAGGGGGCTTAATAAGTGCTTGAAGCGATTCATGATGTTCTTTTGATTAGTTTTCACAGTTTTCGCGCGCTGCTTGTCCATGACAGGAACCTCGTAATTTCCCGCTTACGAGTTAATACCAGCCAACTCGGTGTAATTGGTGTTTTAAAATTGGAATTAGAAGTTATTGAATAACTTGCACGGCACCCTGCTGCCGACGCTGCACGTCTTCACGGCTGATAATGGCCGAACGTGATTCAGCGTCCCGCTTTTGGGTTGCCATTCTGGAAAGGGAGCTTTGCTTACGCTCCTGTGCAGCACGCCGCGCCAGGTATTCTTCGCGACTGAGCCTTGAACCAGGCTGCTGGATGGTGGGATTACTACGTTGCTCAAGCGCTTTCACTTTATTCTGAAGTGACACGACAAGCTCTTGAGATTTTATAGCTTCTGCAGAAACCTGCTGATTCAGATAAACGCCATAACAATTGCCAGCAATCGACACAACGAGTGCAACTGCAAGCAGCACCTGTAGATTAATTTGAACTTTCACCCTGCCCCCAAAAAGTTGTCATCCATGATCAGCAACCCCAAAACTCAAGGCTGACCAGGGTTCTCCCTCATCGAATTAAAATAATTTCCACTAAGTGTCGCTCCATAGACGACTCACGCCCAACGAACCGCCATGGAAAAAATTGCGTCAACTCTAGCATGTGACACACGTCTCACCAATACGATTTTTTTGATATGGCCACGACAAATATGCACAAAAGTCATGAATGACGCATTAGCTCGAAAAGCACAATGCAAGCGCCAAATTTCTTATGCTGGGGGAGATTTCTATCACCTAAAAACAGGGACAATAAATAGCCCTTTGGAGCTTATTTATTGTCCTGCCGGAATTGGGGGATATCGGGTTAGGCGGGCTCGCCAATCTTGGCGTTCTGGGTACTGAGGAACGCTTTCAGACTACTGCCGATTTCGGCGTGATGCAGGCCGTATTCGAATTGGGCTTTCATGTAGCCGAGCTTGTTACCACAGTCATGGCTGTGGCCAACGATACGGTAGGCTTCCACCTCTTGCTGCTTGAGCAGTTCGTCGATGGCGTCGGTCAACTGAATTTCGCCACCAGCACCTGGAGCGGTGTTTTCCAGAAGGCTCCAGATTTCTGCAGAAAGCACATAACGCCCGACTACCGCCATATTGGAAGGAGCAGCATCTACTTCCGGCTTTTCAACCATGCCGTCTATCTTGGCAGTGCCACCGATCTGCAGGTCCGCACCCAGGCAATCCACAACACCGTATTTACTAACATCTTCCCAAGCCACACTCTCTACCATGATCTGGCTCGCGCTGCTGGTTTCGAAGTTTTTCACCATGTCGGCAAGGTTGCTCGCCTTCGGGTCTGATGCGTACTGGTCGATCAAGACATCCGGCAGCAGTACGGCAAAGGGGTTCTCACCAACGACCGGGCGCGCGCAGGCGATGGCGTGGCCCAGGCCCTTGGCTTCTGCCTGGCGCACAGAAATCACGGTGACATCTTTCGGCACAATGGAGCGCACCTCGTCCAGCAGCTGGCGCTTGAGGCGGTTTTCCAGCTGGGCTTCCAGTTCGAAGGAGGTATCGAAGTGGTTTTCGATGGCATTTTTACTGGCGTGGGTGACCAGTACGATTTCCTTGATACCGGCAGCAACGGCTTCGTTGACTACATACTGGATCAGGGGCTTGTCGACAATCGGCAGCATTTCTTTAGGGATGGCCTTGGTGGCGGGGAGCATACGTGTGCCCAGACCAGCGACTGGAATCACCGCTTTTTGTACTTGTGCCATGCTTTTCTTCCTATATTACTTTACGAATTCTTTTCGGCCGCAGGTTTGGTTTGCTGGCGAGTAATCAGGCAAGAAAAAGAAGCAAAGAAACTGAAAGAAGTACCTGAAAGTACTTTTAAAAGCCCCGCGCGGATTTCTGCGCGTAACCTTGGAGGGAAGTAATACGTCCAATCAAAGCGAAACTGCCCTGCTGTAACGTACCCGCCAACTGGCGAAAGCACAGTGACTGCCTGTGCGAACAATCGGCCCGCAATATTTCTTACTGCGCAACCGCCCTCGAGACCCCGATTCTTTGTAGCGGGCATTCGCCCTGACTTTTCCTTTCTGATTATCTAGCCGCAGCTGAAACTGCTTTTTCTGTGGCCTTTAACATTTGCCCTATTATCAGAGCTCCCTGTTACACCTATGCCAGGCTGAGCTTGTACTTGCTCATTTCTTGTCCGCCTAGGCGCCGATTGCCACACCCACCATGTGACAGGCGTCACACTTTATCAGTAAATGATGACAATTCAAGGACGAGCTTTTCGCTGGTCCTTTTTTCGCCAATTTAGAGCGGACATTCTAACGCAGCCTCTGACGTGATTAAGCAAACTACATGCCCACGTCTGTTAAATCAGCAAATTGCGTACCAGAATTGATAGCTCGACGCCCGGACCGACCGGCCGGGCCCTGTCGCTGCTTGGTCTCTCATGGGCTCCAATACGCTTAGATAGACGCCAATCCGCCAATTGCTGGCGGCTTCACCTACCGATTTCGCACTCACTGATCACTTTTCACTCAACTGGATCCAAACTGTTAACAGCACTCCCGCAACTTGCCGGACTGCTGGTGTTTACGGGTGTATGGCACCCACTGCGCTCTGATCTCTCGCGATCGCATTATTGGGCAGGTGTATATAGATGTTGGATTCCCTGAGTAGTTCTTCGGCGACTGGCGCTTGCAACAACCAGCGCCGCACAATGCGCCTCAAGCTGTGGCTTGGCGCCCTGCTGCTTGGATTTGGGAGCAGTGTACTGATGGCGGCAGGCGCCCTGCGCGCCCCCACACTCCCCTCTCCCGTTCTTGCTGCCGCTGAGCACGCCTATGGCTCCCAGGCGGTGCGTCGCTTGCGCCACTGGCAGGCGCTGGTGACCTCCCAGCAGGATGCGCTGGAATGGCACCGCCTGCTGAAGATCAACCACTTCTTTAACCGCATTCCGTTTGCCGAAGACAAGGACCACTGGGGCCAGCAGGACTACTGGGCCACACCTGTTGAATTTTTGAGCAGTGGCCGCGGTGACTGCGAGGACTACGCAATCGGCAAGCTATTCAGCCTGTATGCGACCGGCGTGGAGGTGGAAAAGCTGCGCCTGATGCACGTGTACTCAGAACCCCTGGGCCAGGCCCACATGGTGTTGCTGTATATGGCCAACCCGGGAGAACACCCGCTTGTGGTGGATAACCTGGTGGATAAGATTACTGCCGCCCGGGACCGCACAGACCTCGATCCTTTATACAGCTTTAACCCCCGTGGCCTGTGGCTGAACGAACGGATCGATCGCGGGCGCAAGGTACGCGAGTACGTGGGCTCCACCCTGTGGGACCAGTTGCTGACACGGATGCATAAAGAAGGGGTGCTGATGTGAACGGGCTACGGAGATACCGGTTACAGAACTACCTTCGCCACGCTCGAGCTGTTCCACTGTTCGTAGCCGTAGGATTGCTGACGCTGACTGTGGTTCTGACGGTGACACTGCTGATAGTGCGCAGTCACGGTACGGCCCAGTTGGCTCTACAGACTCGAGACAGCGCGAATGCGCTTAGCGTTGCCCTACGGCCATTTATGCCGGACACCAGCGCGCAGGAAGAGGAGCAACTGCAACAGGCCAAGCGGCGGGAGATTCTATTGCGGGCCCTGGCACAGGCCGGCGGTTACCGTCAGCTGGCAATCGCCGATCTCAGCGGCAATGAGAGGTTTACCTACGAAATCCCCCCTTCGAATGCCGGGGTACCGCGCTGGTTTGTGTCTCTTGTGGAGATTGATGCGCCAAAGTACCGCGCAGAAATTACCGTTGGCTGGGATATTGCAGGATTTATCGCTGTTAGCAGGCAGTCAACGCCGGTTTATAGGACGCTCTGGCAATGTGCCCAGGGCATTGCAGGGGCGGGGTTCGCAGGCCTCATATTGGCATTGATCCTGGTAGGTGTTCGCGCACGCACTGATTGTGCCGGGCTGCCTCAGTGGATGGAGCTTACGCTCAGGAAGGATGAGGATCGCAATACGAGACTGGTGGCGCGCACCACGGAGCAAGCACTAGTTAAGACCAAGGGCAGGCCTCAAAAGGAAAATACCGATGCGGGTCACGAACTCGCAACAGAGCAACGTCATACTTGTCCTGAACAGATTTCCGACGATTAGTGGGAGATACAGGTCTCTACCGAGCGTTTGCACTAGAAATTACACGTATGTTTTTTAAACGACAGGTTAGCCCCAAAGCACTATTTTGTGCGCTATTTCCGCTACTACTGGTAAATAGTGGGGGGAGATGTGTAGCATAGACTTCCCATTTCCTGTATAGCCGCTACAATCTGCCGCAACTTGAATGGAATCTATTAAAAAACAATCTTCTCTAGGGGGACGAATGAAAAAAGCAGCATTGGGGATCGCACTGGGTGCGAGCCTGCTGAGCTCTGCATCTAGTGCAAACGTTGCAGAATTTTCTGAAGCTGGCTACGACATCAACCAGATCGCTGCTCTGTTACAGGTAGCGGCGCTGGCGCAAAGCAACGGCGGCAACCTTGAAGCCTCCGTCAAACAGGCACTGGCTGCCTCCCCTGAAAACGCCGGCAACATCGTAGCCAGCGCCATTAAGGCGGGTGCACTCCCGGAAGAAGTGATTGCCCTGGCTATTGCTGCGGCACCGGAACAGGCCGCAGCGATTGTAGCCAGTGCTGTGAACGCCGGCGTTAGCCCCGAGAAAGCCGTGGCCGCTGCTGTTGCCGCAGACTCATCTGTAGCTGAAGCCGTTGTTGCAGCCGCGGTAGCGACTGGTGCCGATTCCAAATCCGTTGCCTCTGTGGCAATCGCCAATGGTGCCGATCCGGCCGCGGTTGCTTCTGCAACTACCGCTGGCACCCCTGCTGGTGGTTCCTCCTTTGCGGGCGCGAGCACTTCCGCCTCTCTGCCACCGGCACCGCCATTGAGCGCGGGTGCGGGCGGCGGCGGCGGCGGTACTGTTGTCCCCTCCGAAAACTGATTTACAGACTCAACTGGTCTGCAATCACCAGAAAGGCCCGCAAGGGCCTTTTTTGATTGCCTACCCTGCCCAGCAGTTTCCAGAAGTATTCACAGAACCACAACATGACCGCCCCCACACTTTCGCCCTCTTTTGGTGCGCACGACCTCGATACCTCCGGGCATCCGGCCAAATCCACACTGGAACAGTGGCTGTTTTATCTGTTTCTGGGCCTTCTGGTGTGGCTGCCGATCCCGCTAGGCTCTCACCGCGCCTGGGCTTGGGGGCTGATGGAAATATGGGTATTTGGCCTGACTGCGGGCTGGATGCTATACGCCCTGCGAAATTCCGCATTTGCCGTACTGAAACCTTACGGGCCACTGCTGGCGATATTTGCCGCGGCGCAGGTGTGGGTCTTCTTTCAGCAGGTTCCCCTGCCAATGGGACTACTTGAATCTTTAGCCCCATCTGTGGCCGAACACTATCGCCAGTCGGCCCCCACGCAAATCTGGGCGACGCTTTCCTTCGATGCCAACCAGACCCGTATTGCCTTGACCAAAGGCTTGGCCTATTGCTGCCTTTTACTGCTGGTGCTGGCACTGGTGAATTCGGGCAAGCGCCTCAGGGCATTGATGATAGCGGTAGTTGTGGCCGGTACCGTGCAGGCATTTTATGGTGCCCTGCTGGCACTCTCCGGGGCACAGACCACCTGGGTGCTGGACCTCCCCAACAGTTCCATTGCGACTGGCGGCTTCCGTTACAAGAACCACTTTGGCAACTTCCTGGTGCTGTGCCTTTGCCTGGGTATTGGCCTGCTGATCGCTAACTTGCGTGGCGACAACGGGGGTAAGTTCAAGGAACGCCTGAAGCGCATTCTGGAAATGCTGCTGGGTGGCAAGGCGGTTTTGCGCTTGTGCCTGGCAATGATGGTTATCGGGCTGGTGCTGTCGCACTCGCGTATGGCCAACACCGCGTTTTTTGCCAGCCTTTCCATCGCGGGTGGCCTGGGCTTGCTGCTGATCCGCAACAAGAGCCGCAGCCTGACCATTCTGCTGGCAAGCCTGATGATCATCGACCTGATGATTGTCGGCAGCTGGTTCGGAGTGGACAGGCTTCGCCAGGAGATTGCGGAAACCAGCTTTTCTCAGGAGACCCGGGATGAGGTAAACCAGTACGGGCTCGCCCTGATAGAACAGCACCCGGTAACGGGTACCGGTGCGGGAAGTTTTTACTCTTCGTTCCCCAGCGTGAAAGGACCGGGCATCAATGCGTTTTATGACCTGGCCCATAACGATTACCTGCAATTCGCCATCGAGTTCGGCCTGCCTGCCACGTTGCTACTCGGGTTTGCGATATTGTGGAGCCTGTATCACGCGTTTATGGCGTTGCGCACCCGGCGCGACAACCTGATGCAGGGCCTGGCGTTCGCAACATTTATGGGAATTGTGGCGGAATTGATTATGCTGACCACAGACTTCCATCTGCAGGCGCCGGCGACAGCCATGTACTTTCTGATGATACTGGCCCTCGCCTGGAAGGCCCGGTATATGAAAGTGGAAAGGAAAAGGTCGGGGCGGTCCTCACGCGTTGGGCAATAGCGTACAGGGCGCTGCGTTGGCGGTTCGGGAAAACTGACTGGCGGCGATCTTCCCGGGGTTGCCGAGTACCAGCTTCCAGGCATTCTGCTCTCCGACGACATTCTCAGCCGCTTTGCGGCCTAATGTGAGAGTCGGCGGGCGTCGCAGTTCGTGGTGCGCGTCTGTGGCGAGTACGGTAACCAGCTCCCGCTCCAGAAACCGGATCGCACAGCGCTGGGTTGTCTCGCCAAAATGCCCGAGTAGCGAGCCTGCAGTCACTTGAAACAGGCAGCCTTCCAGCGCCAGTGGCATGATCTTGCCAAAATCACGAATCACGTCTTTATTGCGCTCCGGATGGGCAATCATCGGCCGGATTCGCCTTTTGAGTAACCAGCGAATCAATTTGTCTGTACCCGCAGGAATATGGCTGTAAGGCAGTTCCAGCAGGATCACCTTGTAGCCAAACCACTCCCCGAGATAGGGCACCCGCTCCCGGGAAACCATTTCCAGAATATTTTCAGACAGACGGATTTCTGCAGCCACGCCGAGTTTCAGCGGTACACCCTCTGACTCGAGGGCCGCACGAAATTTCTCGTATACGCCGAGAATAATGCCCAGGCTATTGGGATAGCGCCCGGGGTGGATATGCGGCGTGGCTACACAATGGGTAATCCCATCGGAAAACGCGGCCTGGGCCAACGCTAACGCCCCACGCAGATCCCGGGGGCCGTCATCCAGCCCCGGCAAAATGTGGCAGTGGAGGTCTATCATGCGATGTCAGCCGATTCGATCCTTTCGTGCTTGCTAGCTTTTATATTGTCCAACTCGTAGCTGCCATCGACATTCTTATTTGAAGCGTAGCCGTAACGGCCGCCGTAGTAACCGTAGAACTCGCCGTAGTTGCTGGACCTGGAGCTGATATCCACCTGATTCAGTACTACGCCTTCCAGGTTCGCGCCCACTTTTAACAGTTTGCGAATACCCCCCTCTACCGCTTTTTGACGGGAGCTGTCGGCCTTGACCACGTAGAGCATTGAATCAGCAACGCGCGATATGACCTGTGCATCACTGACCACCTGCAGTGGTGCGGTATCGATGATGATCCTGTCGTACTTTTCGCGCAGCTTGTTGAGTAAGCGCTCGAAGCGATCAGAAGCCAGAAGTTCCTGGGGCATCCTGGGTATGGCTCCGGCTGGAATCACGTCGAGACCACTCTGCTCATCGTGGTGGATACAACTTGACAGGTTCGCGCTGCCGGTAATCAGGTTTGATAAACCGGGGTGCGATGGTGACAAGCCGAAACGCCTCCCCAGAGACGGGCGCCGCATATCTGCATCGATTAGCAGCACATTCTCCATTTGCGCCAGGGAGAATGCGAGATTCTCGGATACAGTAGTCTTTCCCTCTCCTGGCAGTGAGGAGGTGATCGCCACGGTGTTGCTAGCGCCCTCCAGCTGGGAAAGTACGAAGCTCGTTCTCAGGCTCCGTATTGCCTCCGCAAACTTGTACTGTTCTGAGTCGAAGAACAGCCTCAGGCCAATGCCTTTCTTCTTGTTATGGGGTACCCAGGGAATCATTCCGATCATCGACTGACCGAGCCCGCTTTCTACATCTTCTGCGGTGCGTATGGAGTCGTTCAGGGCCTCTGCCATAAAGGACATAACCACACCCGCCATCACACAGACGATCAAAACCAGTGACAAGATCAGCATCTTCTTGGGTTTTACGGCGATCTCCGGCGCGTCTGCCTTGTCGATCACGCGGGCGCTTGGGGCCTCAAAATTTGCGATCTCGTTGGTTTCATTAAACCGGACCAGGAACGCATTGTAGAGCTGGGTATTTACCTCGACTTCCCGTTTTAGCTCCGAGTAACGGGAGCCCTTGCGAGCGACACCCTGGTACTCCTGCTTCTTCGCCACGAGCTCTTCAGACAGCGCCTTTTCATTCGCGAGTGCAGTTTGGTAGTCGCTCTCGATACCGGCAATCAGCTGTCGTATTTCGGTACGCAATTTGGCTTCCACGGAATACAGCTGATCCCGGGCGGCAATCAGTTTGGGGTGCTTGGGCCCGTAACGCTGCGCCATTTCGGAGACATTGCGCGATGCATCGATCTCCGCGCGCTTTACATCCTGAATAACGCTGTGGTTCAGTACTTCCGGCAAGGTTGAAAGTGCAATGACATCGGCACCGCGCGCGCGCACCAGTGATCTGAGGCTGGAGGCTTCTTTAAGCGATTTGCGCGCCTCCAGCAGTTGCGCGGTGATTTCATTCAGCTCTTGAGCGCCAAGCCCGAGTACGCCCTCTACGTCGACAAGTCCTTCCTTCTCCTGAAAGTCCTGCAACGCGGCTTCTGACTTTTCCAGTTTGATACGCAAGTCATCCAGACGACTATTAAGCCAGGACGCCGCACGCTGGGTCACATCCAGCTTTGATTCCATCTGGCTTTCTATATATTGCTCAGCCACCAGGTTGGCAGCCTCAGCCGCCAACTCGGGAGACTTGGATTCAAAGGATATATGGACCAGCTGCGTGTCAGGGATGGGGGCGACGTTGAGACGCGACATAAACGCCCTGGTAACTTTCTGTCGCTTCAACTCGGCACGCTTCTCTTCTGTGATGAGCTTTGGCTCAGAAGCGGGCAGGAACTGCTTCACCCATCCCTTGGCTTGGTCGAGATAGCTTTGCTCCCTTTGATCCGGATCGAACTCTGGCGAGTTCACCAGTTCGAGATGATCGACGACTTGTTCAGAAATGCCTTTTGATTTGATGATTTCAAATTGCGTGAGGAAAAATTCGTCCTGTGAAGAATCCAGCCCATAGACCTCCTCGATGGACAGCGGCTTTGCGGATTCCGCTTCGATCAGTAGCGTCGCGGTCGCCCGGTAGGTGGGCGCCATGGAGTAAACGACAACCGCAGCGAGCATGGTAACGGCCAGCGACAAGGCAGCTATCGACCACTTGTACTTCATGACGGTATTGAAGTAGTGACGAAGCTCGATTACATCTTCATCTACTGAATCATATTTCATAGGGAATTTTTCTAGCAATTAACATCAGTCAGATAAGCAACTGTCACAACGAAGTGGCCGAGGGGCTCGCACCCCAGGGCCAGAAAATCAATAAGCATTTTTATTGATAAAGCCTTTGACCAAAGTCAGCAGGATGATTTTTATATCCAGCCAGGGCGACCAGTTTTCAATATAATAGAGGTCGCACTCGATCCGCTTGGCCAGGTCTGTATCACCGCGCCAACCGTTGACCTGTGCCCAGCCGGTGATCCCGGCTTTCACCTTGTGCTTCTTCATGTAACCGGGGATTTCCCCCTTAAACTGCTCCACAAATACCGTGCGTTCCGGACGCGGGCCGACGATGGACATGTGGCCCATCAGCACATTGATGAACTGCGGCAGCTCGTCCAATGAGGTCTTCCGGATGAACTTGCCAAACGGCAGGATAGATTTGTTCTGGGCGCCGCCCCACTTTACCCCGTCTTTCTCTGTTTCTACTGGCATGGAGCGGAACTTGAGCATCTTGAACGTTTTTCCGTTCCAGCTGACACGCTCCTGTGCATAGAACACGGGACCGGGCGAACTGAGCTTCACACCGATTGCCAGGATCGCCATCAGCGGTGAGATCATCAACAGAATAATACCGGCAAGTGCGCGGTCCAGAATTGCCTTCACCAAGCGATTGATACCAGTCATGGGGGACATGCTGATGTTCAGCAGTGGGATATCCGCCACTTCAGAGATCGAGTGATTCAGCAGTGAGAAACGGAAAATATCTGGCACATAGCACACATCAACAGTTGAGGTATCCAGGCTAGCCACCACATTGCGGATGGTCTCAGCCTTTTCCATGGACATGGCAACCCAGACCTGGTCGATATCGTTGTGCGATACGTAGTTCGCCACCTGATCCGAGTTGCCCAAAAAGGGAACACCGTCGCCGAGATCCCCATCTTTAGCGGTATCCAGGTTGGAAAAAAAGCCCACCAGCTGGTAGCCATACCACGGGGCGCTCAAGACGCGCTGTGCCGCGACGTGCCCCAGCTCTGAAGCCCCTACCAGTACGATGCGACGCTGGTTGATACCGGAATTCCGCAACCGGTCAAGTACATTTCGGCAAAAAACACGGCTAATAAAAATCAGCGTGATCCCTGCACAGAACCACGCCAAGAACCATTTTCCAGAGTAATTCCCGGTTGTATTGGTAACCAATGATGCGAGAACCAGTATAAAGAATATCGAACACCACCCGAACAGGACTGTACGGAGCTCCAGGAGCAATGAGGAGCCTCGCCAAGCGCGGTAGACGTCGAAAAATGAAAATACGGAAAATATAAGTACAGTGGCTAGCGTAAAAGCACTGAGATAACTTGAATCCAGCAACTGCCCTCGCATCATAAAAACAAAGGCGAGCCACCCTGACCCAAGTAGGATCATGAGATCCATGAGACGGATAAACCAAGACAGAATGATAGGGTGTTCCCTATCAACCCCCAAATACAGGCGACGCATTCCTTGCTCCCCGAAATATAGAAGTGGCTTTACAGCCGTTTTGATAAAAAAGTCAAAAAATGATTGGAGAACCGAAACTCCCTGTTCGGCGCTTAAGCATGCCCCCAAATAATTTCAAAATAAGCCGTTACGGCTGAAATTTTTATGTGCTTGCTGCGCGTAAAAATTCGCAGCCAAGTGACATAATTCACAACTTATGTCGCGGCATCATTCTGACACCAACCAACGCGATGTAAATGCACCCTGGTGCATTACTGCGACAATATTTTGAGCCATGCACATTATTTTTTTCGAATTCTTCACGTTCTTGTCACAGTTGAGAACGAACCTCTGCATTGAGGAAATAGATTTTTCCTGTTTGCCCCCCAGGAAAAAAGCGCTCAGAAAATTCTTATACCCCGTATTAATCGATACTCATCAGCAGATTAAAAATTCTCGTTGGTACGCCATTACTTGTAGATTTGCAAAAGGCTTGCCATTACCTTGAGCGCCCCGAAATTATGTCGCGAAATAAAACCTGAATTTTTATCAGGATCAGCCTGGCGACAAAAGGAGGCTTTCCGCGACGCTCATGGCACCCCGGAATCTGTCGGATCGATTCTCTGATGAATTCCAGCATGGGATAGTGGAAAGTAAAGATACGCATGAGAGCGTGGACGAGCCAGAATTGATATACGAGGGGGGGGGGGCGTGATGGACCAGATTCATTATAAGAAGATTTCAAATCCACATACAAAAACCCAATAATCGCTAATTCATACTTTTAAGCAAAAGTATTACGCATTAAATCCGAGATAAACACCTGAATTCACGCCATCCTCAATTAAGTATGGCGATCTATATAGTTATCTGTTTAAAAAAATCACAACTTTCATTACCTGAGATATAGAAATCTTCAATCGAACTGTTATCCGAACCGGAGCCGGAGAGGTCATGGATTTTCCAGTCCAGCGCGAAGGCCCAACCGTTAAGCTTCATCGAGTCGTCTAAAATCGCATGTACCTTCGCTCCATATATTTCACCTAGAATGGCGCTATGTAGCCTATTCGTAACAACGTAACCACAACCCCTGTAGACTTCCATTGTATTTACTACTGACTCATACGGGATCATTTTTGAAAAAAGTCCATATTCACTAGCCAGCTTGGTTTTCAAAGCAAGCAAAAATCGCTCATCAAACTCTTTGCGCTCCTCATGGGAAACCAATGAAATCTCATGATAATTTTCGATAAGATCATTTTCGACCAGGATTCTATAGATAAGCTTGCAAACTGCATCCTCATTTAGAACCCTTGACTCATATGAATCTGAAAATACGTTCACTACAAAAGCACTTTCACTTCGCTTCGGAAATTTATTTTTTATCAATTTAGAATTAGACAAAACGATTTCGTTTGCCACAGAGAGCGCCCTCTTCTTGCTCAGCAATTTAGCATTCATCAAAGAGGCAGAATCTCTAAACAACACCTTATTCGAAAGAAAAAATAAAATCCGGAAAACAACCTTCCTAAGCCAGCTTGTAACCTTAGAATTACCTATAGAAAACAAAACTAGCTTACCGCCAGAAGCTCTAGTAATAATTGCCGATGAGATAACTTTTACAACCCACGACAACCCTACGCCGTCCCTAATCATGTTGCCACCACCGACAACCATCAGGTCATGGGCACTGAATAAGGGAAATTCATCAAGTCCGAAAACTTTTAGCCGCTCACCAAGCTTTATCCCGGAGATTTCACCTTCCGTCCATGTCGCTGTTTTCTTTGCAAAAAGGAAAACTCGGTCATATTTTTTTAAAAGAATTTCACTTTCAATGATTGCAATCAGAGCATCGCCGAAATTCGACAGATCACCTGTTACCAACAATGCTCTAGACATAATTTTCCTCAAGATAAATATAAGAGTTAAATGGCATTTAAAAATATTGAGTATTAGTCCAAAATTTTTGCCCACTCCCTGATGCGGGAAAACGGAGATTAAGTTTCAAAAAATGATGTAATGATTCGCTTAGAAGGCGGCTCTTGGGAAGGCCTCTAAATTCCCACTCTGTATTTGACGATATAAAAAATATCACAGCAACTTATATACCAATCTTGTTGAGATTAGAAACCAATTTTTCTTAATCAGAGAATGTGGCGCACATTTTCCTGCTTATGCAACTAACGAGCTACAGCCAAGCCATTGGCATGCGTACTTTTTTGTTCGCTTTCCTTTCCTGCACGACCACCATTGACGAACGTAAATAGCAGCGGCGATAACCAACGTAGGCCCAAAGCGGCGGCTATTGAAATAGATATACAGCTCAACGGTAGAATAAAGAACGAGACAAGCAGCCCAAACTCAGTATCGTACCCCGGAACTTGTCGGATCACTTCTCTGATAAATTCCAGCGTGGGATAGTGGAAAGCAAAGATAAAGAAGCTAAAAGGCGACAAATACCGAAGAAGTCTTAGGGATCGATTATCACTTAGTGTCACAGATCCCACTACCGCTATAAAACTCAGGAGTCCAACTCCCCGGAGAACACATAGATATAGATAGGAACCTAGAACACGATGATAGTCCTGAAAAATCCGACCAAGTATCAATACTATAAACACTAGCGCCAGCACCCAGTGAAGTGGCTTTAAATAGCCCAGTAACCAAGTTAAGTCGAAGCGGGTGGTAGCGGCAAATACGCCTACCGTAAAGAAAAATAATACATTTGGCGAAAAAAATGGAAATATATTTATATCCAATAGCCAAATTGGAATAAGTGCAATAGGCAAAACCCAAGGAAATCGTGTCATCACCCAACCGATTACTGGGCACAAAGCAAAGGTGAGCACGAGATCGTGGACGAACCAAAATTGGTATGCGAAGGGCATACGGCTAATTCCAATTACTCCTTCAACATAAAGTCCGAGTCCAATTTTTTCGAAATCATAATCTATCCATTCTAAGACCCCTTTGCCCTCTCCCCATAAATACGCAAAATAGGCCACGAAAAACCAGAAACTTGTCCAGGCAATGGAAGGCAATAAAACAGTAGTTATTCGACGATGTAAAAGCTCAGAGTAATTGACGCGATCACGCTTAAAAAAAAGATACCCTGATATCACACTGAGACATGGCACTGCAGCCATAGACATCCAGTGGACAATCCCATTCAAGTAGTCGGCAACGTGTGCCGAGTTAACATCTATTCCGCCTCGCGGATAAAATCCACTACCAGTGAGCGTGAATACGTGGTGAAAAACCAGGCCTGAAATCATCAAAATTCTTGCAAGTGCGATGAAGTCGCTCTCTTCACTCGTGATATGCCGCTTGCTTCGAATTATTCTTTCGTCGCTGTTTGTTGTTTTTAGCGTTTGTATCACATTCATTCCTTAGCGCCTTCCAGCTTCATCGAAAACTTGGCATTTCCCAGGATATCGGCGACCTTCACGGAACAGTTACCATACGCGCTCGTCGAACTTATTTTTTTAGCTCGCCCTGCGATGGTTGGCTTCGTGGTTGCTTCGGTTCTTGTTTCGCTACTTTGTGGCGTTATACAAGCTAAGCTTTTCGAAAGAACGTCAATGATAAAGTCACGATTATCACCCTCCCAAAGATTATAATGATCTCCAGGGTAGGTAACCAAAGAGATCTTACCATTCACGTAGGTGTGCCATCCATATAATGGCTCCCGAGTCTGCACGCCACCAAAGTAAGGCATTTCATGCGCTCGTATTAAAAGTAGATTTAGGTTTTCATCTATTCGAGTCGGACTATAAATTTGTCGTGCTCTAAACTGCACCTCCAGCACCGCCTTAATATGCTCTTGTAACCTTGGGTCCGAAGGTAAATCCTCCCCTCCCCCCGGTAGACCAATCCATTTGGTCTCTTTACGCTTGAATATACTTCTATCTTTGAGATATTGGAGTTTCCCCCAAATGTCTCTGGAGCCCAATTCTTTGAGAACACCTTTAATTCTTCGAATCATGGGCAATCGATGCGGATAACCCGGAGCAAACCCATCGAATGACACCATGAAAGGAACGTCATATCCTTTTCTCTTCAGGCGCCGGGCCAGCTCATATGCAATAAGCGAACCGAAGCTAAAGCCTCCGAGAACGATTGAAGAGCTCTCACAGGTTTCTATAATTTCCTGCTCATAGAGATTCGCCATTCCTTCAATCGTGTCCGGGAAGTTATCTGCGGAATCGACTGCAAGAAGGTCTATTACGTAGACAGGCTGATCAGGCCCCAAGGAATTCCGAAGGGCATGAAATGTATATGCTGTGCCAACCAGTCCAGGTATTAATACTAATGGCGGGCGGGAACCAGCGCGATTGAACGCCTGAAGGTGACGATTCACATTCGCCTTTTGCTCGCACTCTTCAATAAGTGAAGCGCAACCCCGAATTGTCGGCTCTGTAAATAACCTCGCAAGCGGGAAATCGATCAAGAACTTCTCTTTAATCCCAATGATAAGCATCACTGCCAGTAAAGAATTTCCGCCGATAGCAAAGAAATTGTCACGGGCGCTGACACGCTCCAGCTCAAGAATGTCACACCATATCTGAGCGAGCCCTTTCTCTACATGGCCTTCAGGTGGCACGAATTTATCAGGATCCCGGACCAGTTGGGGGTCAGGTAACGCTTTCCGGTCGACCTTTCCATTACTGGTTGTCGGGAGCGCATCAAGAAACAGTATTCTGGAGGGGATCATGAAGGAAGGTAGCTTTTTCGCCATGTACGCCTTAAGCGCCTCTTCCTCCAAGTTCACGGCTTCTTGTGTAACGACATATGCAACAAGTGAATTTTGCCCCGATTTGTCGGGCAAAGCTTCGCAGATCGCGACTTGAACCCCAGGAACCTGAGAAATTACGGCTTCAACCTCCCCCATCTCAACCCGGAATCCCCGAATCTTTCTCTGAAAGTCGAAGCGTCCGAGAAATTCGAGGTTGCCATCTTCATGGTATCGAGCGAGGTCACCGGTTCTATAAAGACGCGCGTTTTCCTCCTCTCGGAACGGGTCTTTAATGAACCGCTTCGCAGTCAGCTTCTCATTACCAAGATAGCCATCGGCTAAACAAACACCGCCAATAAACAATTCTCCAGGAACGCCCACTGGTACCGGTTTTAATCTCCGGTCGAGTACGTGATAACGAGCATTCTGGATTGGCTTTCCGTACGGAATGCTTGCCCACCTCTCCTGAACTTCTTTGACCGGAAACCAGTTGGACCAAATCGCGGCCTCAGTAGCACCGCCAAGGCTCATGATTTGAGCCGCAGGGAAAGCGGTCCTGATAGCATCGGGCAAAGATAGCGGCACCCAGTCCCCACTTAGCATGCACAGCCTGAGACTCTCTCCCTGCGACGCCCGAAAAAATGGCGCGAGGCGTTGAAGCGCAGCTGGCGCGGAGTCCCAAATGGTTATATTGGCCTCGACAAGCAAATTCGAAAGTTTTTCAGGGTCGGCAAGAATATCTTCAGTGGCCACTACCACCGTGCCACCAGCCCCAAGGACTCCGAAAACATCGTAGACGGATAGATCAAAGCAAGGAGAAGTTACGAAGAGGAGACGGTCCGATGGCTGAACTTGAAATTCTCGATTGACCCACTCAAGGGTATTTACAACCGCTCGATGCGATAAAACGACCCCTTTGGGGTGACCGGTACTACCTGATGTAAAGATGGTATAGCACTGCGAATCAGACTCTACGCGTTTTGGCGGACGCTCGCTTGAAGCTCTGCTCCACTCCTCGTTATCCGCACCATCGAGTACAAATCGCTTGTATTCGATTGTGCCCTCATACTCGACTTCTGTGATCACTAAGGATGCATTAACATCATTCAGCATCAAGCGTTGACGCTCTGCCGGATAATTCGGGTCGATAGGGACATACGCAGCCCCCGCCTTCGCGATAGCGAGCATGGTAGTTATGAGGTTGACCCCACGACTTAGGCAGATCCCTATGTATCGCCCTGGTTCTATATCACGAGCAAGAAGAACTTGTGCAAGCCGGTTGGCACGCTCTTCAAGCTCTCGATAAGTGAACCGTTTTCCATGCACTTCCACTGCAGGTGCACCCGGCTGCAAGTCTACCCGGGCTTCAAAGAGTTGATGGATGCAAGCCTGGTCAGAGAATGGATAAGCGGTATCATTCCATTCATACAAGATTTTATTTCGCTCATGAGAGGGAACCACGTCTATTTTCGTGAGCGAACGGTGTGGGTCGAGAGTTAGCTCATTTAAGACATGTTCGCACGACTCAAGTAAGCGGTGAACCGCGCTTTCAGTTAGTCGCTTACGATCGAACAATATCCGAAACTCCGGATTTGCGCCGTCTACGACATTCAGAGTAAGTGGGAATGGAGGCTGCTGGCGAAAGAGACCGGCACGTCCATTCCATTTGTCGCCGCCCAAGCTAACCAATGATTCTTCGAAGCTTCTTTTTTCAAATACCAGGAGCGTCTCGAATAGTGGAGCCCCCGGTTCTACGTCGGATGCGCCGAAAACGGCGCTTAAAGGAATAGTTTCGTGAGGACGAATAGCGAGACTCTGCTCCCGCAAAGAGTGGAGCAGATCTTTTACCGTTCTGGTGTCACTAACATCAGCCCGAACAACCACCGTATTGATGAACAAGCCAACCATCTCTGCAGCATCCGGGCCGAAGGCACCGCGACCAGCGCGAGTATTTCCAAAAATAACGTCCTGATCGCCACTGTAGCGAGATAGAAGCAAGCTCCACATCGCCTGCACTACGGTTCCAAGCGTGGTATGAGTTGACTCCGCCAGCGAGCGGGCTCTAGCAAACACATCCTCAGAACACCGCTTCTTGATTTCGGCATAGCCTGTGTCAGCGAGTGGCCTACCCACTGATTCGGCAAGGGGTACTGCAGTCGGAGTGTGCTTTCCTGCGAGGAGTTTTCGAAAATAGCCTAAGCTTTCCTCATGGTTCTTTTCTGCACAAAACTGCAAATAGTCACTATATTCGCGAGGCTTGGGACCCAAATTCGCAGCACGGTGATCGCGCTCCGCATCCATCACTTCAAAAAGCTCGTAAATAAATTTAGTGACAGATCGTCCGTCCATAAGAATATGGTGAAAGGTTAAAACCAGGTCTGCCCTTCCTACTTCATCTTCAATAATCGTGGCACGCATTAGCGGGGGCGTGGCCAAGTCGAAAGCTCGGCGCCGGTCGAGAACGAGGAACTGCTCAAATTCAGCTTTACGTGCAGACTTATCTGTCGCTGCGAGGGAAACAACGTCTACCGGCACCCGTAAGCCTGCGTGGAAGCGTTGGTATGGCCGCCCTTTGCTTGCGCGTGAATCTAATTTTTGTGACGCTGTATGGAAGCTCGCGGAGAGAGACGGATGGCGATTGAGCAGAACACTCAGGGCCTTTTCAAGAAGTGCTTGATCAACCGGCTCACGAAGCTCAATGCTCCGTTGCATGATGTAAAAACTATCACCGTTCTGGTCGGAAAGTAGCGCCTGAAACAGCATTCCCTCCTGTAAGGGAGCCAATGGAAATGACGCTTCAGCAGCCTGCATTACCGAGTGTTTGGTGGGTTTACTTTCGGGGCTGAACTGCATTCCCTGCATTTTTGATTCGTCCCTTTTAGCCGTAAATACGTCTCTATTCTTTTACTAATTGCCAGTTAAAAGACCCAGTAGGTATGTTGATCGCGCCCGTTCTTGAAACTTGTACCAAGCCCACCACTCAAAAACGTGGCAGATATCGGCACCTAAAATGGACACATTACGATTAAGTACTTACACGGAGTGTGCTGAGAGGAGAGAGCGGAGAGATTTACCGTTCAGGTATTCAGGAACGGATTCCGATCGATAAAATCGATGAAACCTTCAATTCAGGCTTCCATGCCCCCTGCCCCGAAAATGTCGGGGCCAAGTTTACTCCTGTAAACAAAAACTGGTTGCTTGGGCATCATCCACTGGCCATTTCCATTTGCGACCTGTTTCCGAGCCCTCAATTTCCTTGATGCCCTGGTAAGGCAAACATTTAGGAAATTGCAAATAATTGGCGTAATTAAGTTTGATGATCAGCAAAACTGTGATGAGAGTCAAGAAAAAGTGCCAAGCATGTCCTATTGGCACCGCTTTCATTTGAATGGTGGCGTGCGATCCATCCGATAGGAGGATTGAATATAGGTATTTCGCGGGTTACGGCCGCGTTTTTCAAGTGGTGTAGCTAGCAATGAAGGCCGCATCCTTTCGGGGGCGCAGCTTGATGTCTTTTAGCGAGATTCGGTTTTACAGGCGCGGGATGATTCGCGGGCCTTGCCTCGCGCCCGGGCAGTTCGGCCAAAAAAAAGGCCGCATCCTTTCGGATGCGGCCTTTTTAATTTGGTGGAGCTAAGCGGGATCGAACCGCTGACCTCAACACTGCCAGTGTTGCGCTCTCCCAGCTGAGCTATAGCCCCAAATTTGGGTGCTTTCGGTTGACGTTTCCGTCGAAAGCGGGGCGCATTTTAACAATGCCCGGGACGGTGTCAACAAGAAAAATAACTTTTTAATCAAATAGTTAGCTGACCGCCGGTTTCTGCCCATTGCCGTGGCGAGTTCCACTGTTTGTAGGAGCCTGCCCTGCAGGCGAACCGGTGCGAGGCCGGGGGGTGTTCGCATGCAGGGCAGGCTCCTACGGGGTGCGAGGGATAGGCCGGGTTAGCTCAGGCTGGCGTATTCCTTGTCCCAGCGCTTCAGCACCTTCTTACCGGCACCACCGAGTACCTCGATGGCCTGGCGCAGGCGTGCGCGACTGAGGTCGGGACCAAGGAGTTCCATGGCGTCCATGACCGAGAAGGACGCTGTGGTTCCGCTAATGGCGACGAACAGGGGCGCGTTGAAGTCCTTGAGCTTCACTTCCATCTGGGTGGAGAGCTCTTTCATTGCCGCAAAGATGCTGTCTTTGCTCCAGCTGCGCAGGGCTTCCAGGCGCCACAGGGCAAATTGCAGCAGCTTCTTCTGGTCGTCCAGCTCCATCTTGTTGCCGGCGAAGCTGTCTTCGGTGAGTGGCAGTTTGCCGGCGGCGAGGAAGCTCACCAGCGGGGCGAAGTCTCCGAAGGTTTCCATGCGGCCCTTGGCGTGAGGCAGGACCTTGAGCAGGTTCTCGCGGTTCAGCAGCCACTGCTGCAGGCGGTCGGCCAACTGGGCGTCTTCCAGCTCGCGGATCCACAGGCCGTTCAGCCAGCTGAGCTTCTCCACGTCGAACACCGGGCCGCCCAGGGAAACACGCTGGATGTCGAAGTGCTTGAGCATCTCATCCAGAGTGAACTTCTCGCTCTCGTCGGGCATGGACCAGCCCATGCGACCGAGGTAGTTCAGCAGCGCCTCGGGCATAAAGCCGGCGCGCTGGTAATAGAGGATGGATGTGGGGTTCTTGCGCTTGGACAGTTTGGTCTTGTCCGGGTTGCGCAGCAGCGGCAGGTGGCACAGCACCGGCATTTCCCAACCGAAGTACTCGTACAGCAGCTTGTGCTTGGGTGCGGAGTTGATCCACTCCTCACCGCGCAGTACGTGGGTGATCTCCATCAGGTGATCGTCGACCACATTGGCCAGGTGATAAGTGGGCATGCCATCGGACTTGAGCAGGATCTGGGCGTCCACCTGGGCCCAGTCGATCTCAATGGTACCGCGCAGCAGGTCTTCCACCACACAGGTGCCGCTCTCAGGCACGTTCATGCGCACCACGTAGGGCTCACCTGCAGCCTTGCGCTTTTCCACCTCTTCCGCCGGCAGGGCCAGGTCGCTGGGCTTCAGGGTTACGCGGCCGGCTTCCTGAAGCTGGGCGCGCAAGTGATCCAATTCTTCCGCCGTGCGGTAACAATGGAAAGCGTGGCCTTTGGCGACCAGCTCGTCACAGTACTTTTTATAGATGTCACCGCGTTCGCTCTGGCGATAAGGGCCGTGGGGACCGCCCACATCCGGACCTTCCTGCCAGTCGAGTCCCAACCAGCGCAGGCTATCGAGAATGGCCTGCTCGGATTCCGGGGTACTGCGCGCCTGGTCGGTATCTTCGATACGCAGCACGAACTGGCCGCCCTGGGCCTGGGCGAAGCACTGGTTGAACAGCGCGATATAGGCAGTACCTACGTGGGGATCACCGGTGGGGGATGGAGCAATACGGGTTCTTACGGTCATAAGTCGCCTGATTGGTTTGAGTTGGCAGGTTTCGAGGCGCGGCATTATATCGCCGCGACCGGGGGGCGCCCAGTGGCTGATGCGGATGGCGCGGAAACCTGTATTTCCAGCCCTATCGGACTATCCAGCATAGAAATTATATATTTTCAAAAAAATCCGTGACTCGAGTCACAGAATGAGTATTATCGCCGCATTGTCGTGATAACTGGAGAAAAAACCGCCAGTTTGTTGTAAACGACGCCACCAGTGTGCTCAAAGAATGCACACGGATAACGACAACACATCAGGATTAAGGGAAATAATTATGAAACTTGCAGCTCGCAAAGCCTGTGGAGCGATGATTTTCGGCTTGATCAGCTCCGCATCTATCGCAGCGACCAACCCAACTGACCCGGGGCTTACTTCGTCAACAGGCGACCTTCAAATTACTCTCACGGTCTCTCAAGGTATTCAGATCCAGGGGCTCACCAATATCGCATTGGATCTCGATGGCGTCGCTGCTGGCAACGATTTGATCGGCAGGGATACTTTTTGCGTTGGCGCCGTAGGGTTTGCTGGATACAAGATTCAATTTGACAGCGCGGCGACCCCTGCTGACGGATATTTGCTTAGCGGCACCGGGGAATCACTTGCATACAACGTTGCGTTTTCTACAAACACGGCCACTACCGCGACCGGCGTTCAAACCAACACCGACGGAACGATGACGCCGACTTACACCCCTAATACCGGCTATTCTTGCGCCGATGACTCAGAGCACAATGCGCAGGTCATTGTTACTGTTCCGGCAGCGGTTTGGGAAACGGCCAGCGAACTGTCCTATAGCGATACGCTGACCATTACTGTATCCGGCGAATAAGACGCAATTAAGGCGCCGGAATAATTTCCGGCGCCTTCGTGTCATGCAATGAAACGCTATTTCGCGGTATGTGTTTCTTCACTACTGTTCGGCGCCCAAAGCGACGGGGCACTCAGTGCCGCCGCTGCGGCGTTTACGCTTGAAACAACGGCCCCTGCAGGTTTTGAAGATCTCACTGAACCAGAAAATCTGGTCGTAGACCTCTATTTTGGTGGCCGCCCTGCTGGCAGCGCTCAGGTTAGCGTAGATTTGCAAACGATTACGTTTGTAAATCCACAGGCTGTGCTCGACCTGCTGCCGCAATCCCTGCAACCTGAACTTGTTTTATCCGCGTTGCGCGAGGTTCAGCCACGCAACTCACACAAGGTCTGCCGCCTCAAAAGCCAGCAGAACTGCGGCTATCTGATGCCAGAGACTCTGGCGGTCATCTATGATGACAGTCGCTTCCGCCTGGATATTTTTATCGCCCCGGAACTCCTCCCCAAACAGGCCGCGATCGATACGCCCTATCTGCCGGACGCCACCAGCGATTTCTCTTTTATCCAGAACCTGACCGGTGCCTGGTCGGGAGTAGAAACGAACCTGGGCCAGGCGACGCGCAGCGCATCGCTATTTGGCAATTCGATTCTGAGTTTTGGCGAGAGCGGCCTGCACAGCCGGTGGTCGGCCACCGATGAGGGCAATCCGTTTGTGCACGAGCTGCACTGGACTCGAGACTACCAGGGCGAGGCTTACTCGATCGGGCTGATACAGCCGGAAAGCTACTTCAGCAGTTTCATTCCCTCGCCCTACCTTTACGGTGTGCACTACCGCAGCTCCAACAACAGCCGCGCGGATAATTTTTACCGCGAAGGCACCCCGCTTGAAGTGAACATGCCCACCCGTGGGCGGGTGGAAATTCATCGCGAAGGGCGGCTGATTAACAGCACCATGATCGAGGCTGGCAACCAGCTACTGGATACCAGCAATCTGCCCGGCGGCGCCTACGAAGTAGATGTGCTGACCTTCGATGAGGGCGGTCGCCCGCTGGGCAGATATACCCAGTTTTTTGCCAAGGATGCCCTGCTCCCCCCGGCCGGGGAATGGAGCTGGGAATTACTCGCTGGCAAACCGGCGCGAAGTACAGAACTCGATACGCTTCCCGAGCAGGTGGACGCCTATTACCTGAAAGGCAGCCTGGCGAGACGGATATCCGACAATGCGGGGGTATTCTCCACCCTGGCATCTTCCGATTCCCAGCAGGCACTGGAACTCGGCACGCGCTGGATACAGGAGTATTTCGAGTTTTCGCCCAGTGTGATTTATGCGAATGATGGAAGCCGCGGCTACCGTTTACTTGCGCAACTACATACGCCCTACTTTGACCTGGGCGCGGTTGAAACCCGTATTACCGACACCCCGGACATTAGCGGCGACTCGCAACCCTATAGCATTCTCAGCCGGGAGACCTTCAACCGAAACCTGACACTCAGTAGTGCGGTGTTCGGTGGTCGCGCATCGATTCGTTACAGCGAGAGCGACCGCTCCCGGATACTGGATTCAGCCGACATCATTCTGGATGACAACCTTGGCAGGGCAGAAAAGCTGACGACTTTTGAATTCCAGCGCAATCTGTTGCGGACACGTTCGTGGTATGGCGATTTCCGTTTCTCTCACAGTATTGCGGATGGGGAACAACAATTGACGGCGGTGAGCTTCCAGTTCCGTCATCGCGGCGACAACTGGAGCACCGGCAGTACCTTGCGCTACGACCGCGACAGCGCCGGTAATGGCATTGCCCGTGCGGGCATGAACAGCAGCTGGAATGACCGCGACCTCTGGGCCCTGGATGCGTCCCAGCAGTTTTCCGCCGAAGCTTCCGAAGACAGTATGTATCTGGGCAGCCAGACCCGCATTGCCGGCCGCCGCGGCTATGGGACTTCGACCCTCAGTTATCGCAATAACCGCGACTCCGGTTTGCGCACCACCAATTACCTGGGCAGTTTCAGCACGTCGCTGATGACCTCCGGGGATGCCTTTTCCTGGGGCGGTGAGCGCACGCTGAACAGTGCGGTGATTGTGGATATTCGCGGCTCTGAAAATGAGGACTTTGAGATTCTGGTAGACGGCGCCCGCCGGGGCTATGCCAAGGGTGGCACGCAAACCGTGGTCAGCTTGCCGGCGTTCCGCACCTACGACCTGTCTTTGCGTCCGCTGGCCGATGGGTTCCACGACTACCGGGAATCTCACGAAACCATTACCTTGTACCCGGGCAACGTAGCCACCACGGATTACGCGGTTCAGACCGTCATTCTAGTGCTCGGTCGCCTGATGAACGGTGATCGCCCCATGAGTAACAGCAAAATTTCTATCGGCGAGTACGCTGCGGTAACCGACGAGTTCGGTGTATTCCAGATTGAGATTCACGGGAAACCCCAGTTTCTCAGGGTGCCACCGGTACAGTGGGGCAAGTGTGAGGTAGCGATTCCGGAGCAGACTACGGCGGAAGACTGGATCAATATTGGAATCGTGGATCTGGCAACCGCCCGGTGCCCCGACCAGCGAACGAAAGGAGCATCTTATGCGGCAAAATAATACCCGCCACCTTGTATTGCTCCTCGTCTTGTTCGTATTGAAGACAGCAACGGTGCAAGCACAGTCCAGTAATCAGGATCCATGCGGTGATGGCTCCGGCATTATGCCGTTGCCCGATAAGGCGCTGGGCGTATGCGGGCTTGACGACACCGACCATGTGCTGGAATTCGAGGGAGACCTGACCATCCCGTTCAGCATCCGCAGCTGTTGGGCAGATTGGGAGGGTAACGAGTGGTCCACGGCCTACTGCGCTCAATCCCGCGACTACACCATTGAGGTTACCGGTCCCACCCTGAATCAGGAGTTTGTCCTGAGTGGTCCCGGTGAGGATATTCCGGTTGCATTGACGTTTCACCACCCCTCGGTAACTTCCACAGCGGTCGTGCCCGGCCAGGTTACCGGCACGCGCTTTCGCGGTGCCGCCAATGGTCAGCAGACGCCGGTCAGTTTTTCCATTACGCCAAACACTACTACGGCACCGACACCGGGTATTTATCGTGGGACGCTGCAGCTCTATCTGTACCAGTGCAATCCCTGGGGAAGCCCGGACGATCCGTATAACCCGATTCTCTGTAAAGACTCCACCGCATCCGATAACAGGACAGAGCTATCACCGCCGTTGTCGGTAGATATTGCCTTGCTGGTGGGCGCCGGTATCAGGATCAGCGGGCTTGAAGATATGGTGTTGCAGATGCCGGCCCCGGGGAATGACATTACTGCCGAGCAGTATTTTTGCGTTTATACAACGGCCTCCACCAAGTTCACCCTCAGGGCAGATAGCCAGAACGGCAGTGGGCAGTTTTTACTGGGCGGAGCTTCCACCACGGACACCATTGCCTATGAACTGCTGGTGCAGAGTGAAAAACCACCGAAAAAGAAGACAAAGCTCTCGGAGGGGGTATTTACGCAGAAAAGCTGGGAGGGCCACTCTTCCGTGGACTGTACCGGGTACAGTGATGAAAACATGCTGCTGAACCTGACGATACCCGCAGCTAACCTCGCCAACCCGCAGGACTACCAGTACACGGACACTTTGACCCTGACGGTTGAAATGCAATAGTTGTGGATAAAGAGCTCGAGCCCCCTAAACCCACGAGCCGATTCAGAGTGCCTTAGAGCGATAGCTTGAGCCTTTCCGACTCGCGACCATTTCTGGCAAGCAGTTCGAGATAGCCTCCAGCCGTGAAATCTCCGTCCACAGACAGTTTTGCTCCGCTGTAAATCCTTCCCGCCTGCTCTACCGGTGCGCATTGTGTCGGGGACTTGCAGTACTGAATGTCGCTGACCTCTACGTTGACATTACCGCTATTGGCAATCGACAACTTGTCGCCGGCACTATGCTCAAGGGACAACTTGTACTGCCCGGAATCCGGCTGGATGAAAATAAGGGCCTGGTAGGCAACCAGAATTTTTAACGCCGTCCTGTCGGTTTTGATATCTCCCACAACCGGTTTGAACGTTACCCGGTAGACCTTTTCCTTATCCAGCCCCTGCTCGAGGGACATCAGGCGAAAGCGCTTTTGTTCGCCCGCGGGAATTACCGCTTTTGAGGGGCTGACGAGTAATTTGAAGTCTTTCGGGTCAATCACGCGCACGCGCTTTTCGTCGGGCTGGCCGGGATTATCTACCCGATAGATCTCTGTCTGCAGGTACAGGGTTTCATTGTCCGGGTTGGTAACCACGATATCTTCTCGTGAGTTCGGCTTGTCCTCCAGGTAGAGAATAATTTTATCCAGGGACATGGCGGCCCAAACCGGCTGAGCCAGAAATAGAAGGGTTGCCGCAATAAGATGTTTCATGGCCGAGTCACAGTTTTTAAATGGTCTGGCGCCATTTTAAGTGCTTGCGGGGGATTAACAACCGTTGGTATCGAATCGGGAAAATGTACGTATATCGGGCTATTCAGCGCTAATCAGCAGGTATCCCCGGTCACTTTTTTTCACTTCAGCTGCATCCAGAGAGATACAGTCGCGCACCAGCGGATTACCTGTGAGACTGGACAGGGGAATGCGGGGCTCTGTAAATCGCCCTGCTCTGGAATCCGTCCAGTGGACCTGGAGAAAGCTGGCGGGAATATGCGTAAGACACAGCCGCCCAGCGCCGCTTGCATCAGTTCTGACCTGCGCTCGGGGAGGAATGGTGAGGGTGATCCGAAGGGATGCGCTCGCAGTTTTGCCCGCAGTGAAGTCGGCTGTATTCTCATCCGCGAGGGCACAGGGCGCGCTTGCCAGTGCCGAGGCACCCACGCCAAATAACCACCACCAACCTCGCACAGCGGGAACCCGGGCCAATTTGCAATCCTCTTACTCAGCGTGCCAGCCCCTTTCAGCATAGAGCCCTCACCGAATACCGGGGCATGGCACCCCCACATGTGGCGAATCTCGAGTAACGATTGACGCCATATGTCGCTTGCAACCCATCCCACACCAACTATTTTTCAATTAGAGATTGTGCAGTATCTCCCCCACCTGAATTCACACAATAAGGCCGCTCCCGGCAGGAACGCACATCGATGTTGATTGCGCATTTAGGCGACAAAATTCACCACCCGGAAAATACCCTGCCCGCGTTTGAGGCTGCGCATGGCTTAGGCGCCTGTGCCATTGCCACTGAAATTCAGTTCAGCAAGGATCACACTCCCTGGTGCTGTGCCGGCGAGGGTGTGGAGCTGTGCCGTTCCAGTATTTCGACACCGCTGCATTTACTGAAAGACAAGGACCTGCAAACACTGCCATTGAGCAGCTTCCAGCATCTGGTGGAGTGGGCCAACCGGCACCGGCATCTGGAGTGGTTCGTGGAAATTAGTCCAGAAACGCTGCAAATGGTGAAGCCGGAGCTTGCGATCCGGCGCTTACTGGACGAAATCCCCGGCTCCACCGATCCCTTCGTCATTCTCACCTCGGACCTGCGCAGCCTGCGTCTGGCGCGCAATCTGGGGTTCGACCAGGTCGCGCTGCGGGTACCAAACGTGGGCCGCAGCCTGTCCCCGGAGGTGGTCACGCTGGCACCGGATTACCTGCTGATTGATCAGGCAGTGGTGGACTGCCAGGAACTGCCACCGGGGCCCTGGCAATGGGTGGTTCACGAGATCAATACCGCACAGGGCGCCGTGCAATGGCACCACCGGGGTGCACACCATATCCTCACCGGGAACCTGCCACTGCTAATGCGCTCCCAGGAGGCGAGCAATGTCTACGGAATATGATGTTCTGGTAGTCGGCGCGGGTATCCAGGGCGCGGGGGTGGCGGAAGCCCTCACCGCGGCCGGCCATCGTGTCGCCATACTGGAACAGGAATCCGTGGCGTATGGCACGTCCTCTCGCTCCTCCAAGTTGATCCACGGCGGACTGCGCTACCTGGAGAGCGGACAGTTTTCACTGGTATACGAGTGCCTGAAGGAGCGCCGCTGGCTGCTGGCCAACAAGCCGGATCTGGTGCATATGGTGCCCTTCCTGATACCGGTCTACCGGCACAGCCGACGCCCCACCTGGAAGGTCCGCCTGGGCCTCAGCATTTACGCCCTGCTGGCAGGGCTGTTTTCCTCACAAGCACGCTTCCGCTCCGTGAGCCTGCAGGATTACGAGGCCCTGTGCGGGCTGAACAATGACGACTTGCTGGCGGTTTACCGTTATTACGACGCCCAGACCGACGATGCGGCGCTTACCCGCGAGGTCATCCAGGCCGCGGTGCGCGGCGGCGCCGAGTTGATCTGTCCCGGTAGCCTCGTAGGCGCCGAAGTGACCGACAAGTTCGTGCGCGTGGATTACTTTCACAAGGGCCAGCTCAACACCCTGCACTGTCGCGCGCTGGTGAACTGTACCGGCCCGTGGATTGAAGAAACCAACAGCAAGTGCGCCCCCAGTGCCAAGCTACCACCGCTGGAACTGGTGGCCGGCACCCATATCCAGGTACCGCTGAAACTGGCCAACAAGATTTTCTACGTGGAAGCGGAAGATGGCCGCGCGGTATTTGTGATGCCGTGGCAGGGCGAAACCCTAGTCGGCACCACCGAACGGCCGTATCACGGCGACCCTTCGGAAGTGGCGCCGACACTGGAGGAAAAAGCCTACCTGCTGCGTACCCTGAAACAGTATTTCCCGGAAACCCGTCCGCTGCAGCTCAACGAACTGAGCGACAGCTTTGCCGGCCTGCGGGTACTGCCCCTCGCCAGTAGTAATCCCTTCTCCCGCAGCCGGGAGACCATGATCTGTACCGACAACGACAAGCACCCGCGTATTGTCGCCGTTGCCGGGGGCAAGCTCACTAGCTACCGGGCAACCGCCCGCAGCGTCGTGAAAAAACTGCGCCCCATGCTGGCAGCAGAACAGGACTGGACTACCTCGGCGCCACCCCAAAAGAGCGATACCCCATTGGATGCCAAAGAACGTAATCTCTGACATTCATTCCGACAGCGGCAAGCCACAGCCTCGCGGCGTTCTCTTGTTATACTGCGCGCTGATTTACCGTCTGATCGCTGTTTATGCCCCACTCTGCTCAAAACCCCACACCCGCTAATCCGGCGCCCTACCGCCCCGCCACTTCCGGCACCGCGACGGCCGTCTCCCATCGCTTTTGCACCGCCCCCCTGATGGACTGGAGTGACCGTCACTGCCGTTATTTCTGGCGGCAGTTCAGCAAGCACGCACTGCTGTATACGGAAATGGTTACTACCGGCGCCATCCTGTTTGGCGACAAGGAGAGTCACCTGGACTTCAATGTGGAAGAGCAACCCGTGGCTCTGCAGTTGGGCGGCAGTGATCCACAGGATCTGGCACGCTGTGCGGAAATTGCCGAGCAGTGGGGTTATAGCGAGATCAACCTGAATTGCGGCTGCCCCAGTGACCGGGTGAAAAAGGGCCGCTTCGGCGCCTGCCTGATGGCCGAGCCGGACCTGGTAGCGGAGTGCCTGGGCGCGATGAAAAGTGCAGTTTCGATACCGGTGACGGTGAAACACCGCATCGGTATCGACGATATGGAAGACTACCCGGGCCTCACAAGGTTTGTGGAAGCGCAGGCCGAGGCCGGTATCACCACGTTTATCGTGCACGCGCGCAAGGCCTGGCTGAATGGCCTGAGCCCGAAAGAGAATCGCGAAGTACCGCCCCTCAAATACGACATGGTGTACCAATTGAAGCGGGATTTCCCGCAATTGGAAATTGTCCTTAACGGGGGGATCAACACCATCGAGGACTGTCGCGAGCATCTACAGCAACTGGATGGTGTTATGCTCGGGCGAGCGGCCTACCAGACGCCAGGTATATTAGCGGAGGTGGATGCAGCGCTGTTTGGCGGCGAGCCCGGGCCGACGCCGGCGGCGGTCATCGGCAAGATGCTGCCGTATATCGAAAAGGAACTCGCGCGCGGACAGCGCCTCAATCACATTACCCGACATATGATGGGACTGTTTCAGGGCGTGCCCGGTGCACGGCGTTTCCGCCGCCACCTGAGTGAGCACGCACACACCGCAGGCGCCGGGCCAGAAGTGCTCGAACAGGCACTGGCACTGGTGACAGATGCCGCCTGATAGCGCGACGGATTGGACTGAATGTTAGAAAGTTAAGGAAGCAGGGAAAATGAATAAACTCGAACAACTCAAACAGCGCAGCCTGGTGGTTGCCGACACCGGTGATATTGAAGCCATCCGCCGCTATCACCCCGAAGACGCCACCACCAACCCTTCCCTGCTGTACAAGGCGGCGCAGCTTCCCCAGTACGAACAGCACCTGAAAGATGCCATCGCCTGGGCCGAGCAGAAAGGCGGCGATGTGATCGCGCTGGCGTCGATGAAGCTGGCGGTCGCCATCGGCCACGAGATTCTGCAGATTGTACCCGGGGTGGTTTCCACCGAGGTGGACGCGCGCCTGTCTTTCGACACCGCGGCGAGTATTGAATATGCCCGCCAGCTGATTGCCATGTACGAGCAGGCTGGCGTGGCCCGTGAGCGCGTGCTGATCAAGCTCGCGTCTACCTGGGAAGGCATCAGTGCGGCCTCAGTCCTGGAGCGCGAGGGCATCCACTGCAACCTGACCCTGCTGTTCAGCCAGTGCCAGGCGGTGGCCTGTGCCGAGGCGGGCGTTACCCTGATCTCGCCCTTCGTGGGTCGTATCCTCGACTGGTACAAGGCCAGTACCGGGCGCGACGACTACACTGCCAGTGATGATCCCGGGGTGCTCTCGGTCACCAGCATTTACGAATACTACAAATCCCGCGAATACCCCACCATCGTGATGGGCGCCAGCTTCCGCAATACCGGGGAAATCGAGGCACTGGCGGGTTGTGACAAACTCACCATCAGCCCCCAACTGTTACAGGAACTGCAGGACGACGAGGGTGACCTCGCCAGCGGCCTGAAAAGCGAGTTCTCCAGTCAGCCGCGCCCCAGCGAGCCCCTGCGGGAAGCCCAGTTCCGCTACCAGCTGAACGACGATGCCATGGCCACGGAAAAACTGGCGGAAGGTATCCGCAATTTTGTTGCCGATCAGCTGAAACTCGAGGAGCTGTTGCAGAAGGCGCGCTAACCGCGCGCCCTGTACTCTTCCCCGAAACGAAAACTTCCACGAAAAGAGGAAACCCCGACCATGCTGCAGCAGATTCGCAAACTGTTCGATCAGATCGGACGCGGGGACAGCGTGGAAGTGCGCGAAGAAAAAGACGTACGCATGATCAGCGCGGCACTGATGGCAGAGATCGCCACTGCGGACCAGAAGGTGGACGAGCGCGAGCGAGACGCCCTGGTCCGGCTGCTGCGGGAGCATTACAAGCTGGACGATGAAACCGCACAGGACCTGGTAACCCGGGCGCTGGCCAACCGCCACGAGGCAACTTCACTGTACGAGTTTACCCAGACGGTAAACGAGAACTTTACCGAGCGGGACAAATACCTGCTGGTGAAGCAGATGTGGGAGGTGGCATTTGCAGATGGGGAAATCGATGCCTTTGAGGAGCACCTGATCCGGCGGGTTGCGGAGCTGATCTATCTGCCTCACGGGCTTTTTACCCGGGCGCGCGCCGAGGCGCGCGACGACAACGCAGGCTGATCGGTAACGCTTACTTAGTGATTGGCCACGGACTTGTGGCCCTGGGCCGCCTGCTCAGTTTCCAGCGCGTGCACCAGGTCGCGGAAGGTCTCCGCGTTCTTTTCATTCATACTCATCAGCACGCGGTGTGCTTCCAGCACCATTTCCCGCGCAGTGTGTTCATCCGGCGCGTTGCAATTAAGCGGCCGGGGTTCCGCGTGATAGGCGTCGTTGTCGGCGTCGCTGGAAATATCCATCAGCTCCTCGAATCCCATGGAATCCAGAAGATGAAGCAAGCCGCGATCTTCACACAATACCAGTGGTTTGCCACCGTGGCGCTCGGCACAGCGAAACGCAATCTTGGCCATCAGCCCCAGGGTGGTGCTGTCGACCCCTTGCGTTTCATGCATATCGAACACCACGCCGCGAAATTCGCCGTGGGAAAACATCTTGTCGATAAAGTTATCGAATGACGTACATAGATTGAGGCGTACATCGCCCACCAGTTTCACGACATAAATGCCCTGGTGGTCGCCAACCATTATCTGCCCGGACTGCATAGTAACCTCTAACGCGCCCTGTTCTTGTCCCGAACCAGGGAACGAAATGGATGATTTGCGGCTTGTGGCCGCGGCACAGTTCCTTGTGCAAGCCTGACTCAATCGGCGCCGGACCAGAGATCCGTATCACGCAAAGAGACCCAGAAGTGGGCGGAGCTTACTCCTGCCCACCGGTGCTGACAAGACCAGTGTGAACCGGTTAACACTGGTGACCAAATAGTCCGGTAATCCCTGGATCCGGATACTACCGATCGCCTGGTTGGCCGGTACACATTGCCAGTGTCGGGTACCGGTGGTGAACGGCTCCTGAACGGCGCATCGAGAAATACAGGCTAAAAAGACAGCAAGAATCGGGCCTTATTGGCGCCTACTGCTCATCCTGCCTCAGGGTGAGAATGGTAATGTCATCGGGGAAGGATTCAGCGGTATCGACCTTCAGTGCCGCGCAGAGGGTATCCAGGTCACCGCGGCTGTGGTCGATCTTCTGCAGCAGGGCCTCTTCCTTCTGTAGCAGGTTTCCGGGAAGCAACTCCAGTACACCGTCAGAGCACGCCACCAGCCGCCAGCTGGTGGGCAGGCTGCAGTGGCGCACTTCCCAGTCGCCCTGCTGAAACAGCCCCAATGGTCGCCCTTTACCTGCAAGCCAATGGGCCCCTTCGCGGGTCACAAGCGCCGGCACGGGTACCTGACCGGCCACGGCGTAGTGCAACTGGCGTGCACGGCTGTCCACCACCCCCACAAACATACTGGCGTGCTTGTCGAGCCGGGTAGCTATCAGCTCGCCGTTGATCATTTCGAGAATCTCGGTGATATCCCGATCAATGGTATTCAGCTGGCTGAACAGCGGGCGCTCCCGCAACAGATGCATGATGCTGTGTTTGATCAGCGCGGTAACCAGCGCCGAGGACACGCCGTGACCGGAGACGTCCACCAGGTAGAAAGCGACGAAACGCTCGCCGAACAGACCGTAGTCAATAAAGTCGCCACTCAGGTACAGGGAGGGCAACAGGCGGTAGGCGGCGGTGATGCCCGCCGGGTATTCGTAGGGTGTACGCGGCAGCAGGTGTTGCTGCAATTGGCGACCCGCCTGATGGTCGCGCTGGAGCAACTCGATGTGATCGTGCAGCTCGCGATTGCGCTCCTCCAGTTGTTCTCGATATTCGCGATTCTCCGCCGCAAGATCCCGCGCCTCGATTACCCGTTTTACGGCATGATCGATCACGCTCTCATCGGCGATGGGAGTAAGCAGGTAATCACTGGCGCCGAGTCGCAGCGCCTGCACCACATCATCGACATCGCTGTTGGCGGCCAACACCACCACCGGGGTATCCGGCGACAGGTGCTTCACCTTGCGCAGCACTTCCAGCCCGCCCATATCCGGCAGGTGCAGGTCGGTCACCACAAGGCCGTGTTTGTCGGGAGAGAAGCGGCCGATGGCCTCAACACCGTTTTCTACCAGGGTGATGGTAAAACCGAGCCGTACGAGGGCATTCTGCACTTGTTGACGGGAAGGCTCGTCCGCATCAATCAGTAGCAGCCCATGTCGCTCGCTGCGGGTGGCCGCCGCTTCCGGGGAGGTTTTCTGAATCGGGGAGGAAATGTGCGTGGAGCTACTCATTAGCGAGCCCCGCACGCGGGGAAAGTAGCGGCACCCGCAGAGGCGGGCGCCGCTTTGAGGGAATGGGCGTCAGAAGTCGTAGTCATCCAGGTCGCCGCCAAAATCATCTTCCTGTTCACCATCATTGATCAGGAACTCGCGCCGCTGCAGGTACGCATCGCGCATCAGGACGTAGCGATCGCCCTGCAACAGGGACTCGGCTTGCAGCAGGCTGGCGCGAAATTGCACTAGGTCCACAACCTTCAGCGAGTACTCTACCGTGGTGTCGTCTACATAGGTTAGGGGGTTGGTATACCACTCAACCACCACACCGGGCACGTCCCGTACCGTAGAGGGGCCAATGAAAGGCATTACCACGTAGGGTCCTGAGGGGGCGCCCCATGCGGCCAGCGTCTGGCCAAAGTCCTCTCCATCACTGGGTTCCAGTCCCATATGCTGCGCCACATCGAACAAACCCACAAGTCCCACGGTGCTGTTTACCAGGAAACGACCAGTATCATTACCGGCCTGCCCCCATTTCCACTGCAGTACGTCGTTCAGGATGTTGTTGATCTCGCGCAGATTGGAAAAGAAGTTGGAGACTCCAGTCTGCATGAAAATGGGCGTCACCTGGCGATAGCTGACCGCCGCGGGTTTCAGGAACCAGCGATCCGCGGTGTCGTTAAAGCGGAACATAGCGCGGTTGAAGCCTTCCCAGGGATCGCGATCTTCGGGCTCTTCGGCACTGGAGAACTCATCGGCGGGATCAAACCCGTATTCGTCTTCCAGGTCGGAACCAAATCCATCCTCGGCGCCAAAATCATCAGAGCTTGCGGCATCCCCGGTATCCTCAGTAGAGGCCGGAGCAGTATCACCGGAGGTCTCACTGGTATCAGGTGATGAGGTGGTCGCTGCAGGGGCCTCATTGGGCACCTCTGCAAATGGATCCGAAGCATCCTGTGCCATTACCAGGGGCGCCGACAGAGTTGCGGCCAGGACCCAGGCTGTTACGTGTGTGCGCTCAAGCAATTCCCTGCTCCTCGCAAAAAAATTTCGTTTGTTCAAATCAGAATCTGTTTATTTCAATGGGGCAATATTAACACTGGCCGCTTAGCGAGCATAGCAGCTGGCGGTTTTCGCCAAGTGGGCTGATCGCTTTAACGCCGAACGCTAAAGCGGCCTGAATCCCGCGAGAATATCCAGGCCGAGGAGTTTTTTCAGTATTTCGGTGCCGAACCCCAGCAATTGATCAGGCTCGGGGTGCTGCAAGTCTTCGGCGAGACGCTGTAACAGCATCCGCCCACTGGCTGTGACCGGATACTGCGCGGATTCGGCGGATGGATCAGCGACCGGGTTCGCATCCTGAATCAATGTGAGTAAATGCGCGGTGACGGCGTTTGCCTCAAGAAAGGCGACAGTATCAGCTCGATCGCGATATACCACCAGGAACGTCGGCGTTTGCGGTGGTTCAACCGGCTGGTGCGCCGGACCGATGTGATGTACCGGATAGTGATAACTGAGATTCCAGGCAAGCGGTGATACCACAGGCGCCCAGTCCAGGATCTGCTCGTCATTACAGTTATGTTCAAGGTCCTTGGGGAATACAGAGTCGCTGACATCCACTGCCAGTTCTACCCACTCGTAGTGGGCCAACTCCAGCATAAATGGCGGATCCGATTCGCCGGCCGCGCTGACCGCGCGCTCGTTCTGCAGATACTGGAGAAATTCTTCGCTGATCTGCAGAAAATACGGACTATGTGCAGTGTGTCGCTGGACAAAATCGCGCACCATGGCGTGCCACGGTTCGTCGTCAAAGATACTGCGCAGAACCGGAAAACCACCGGCGATAAAGGATTCGATATTGTTGTAAATCAGGTCCCGGTAGATACCCACGCGACGGTCTTCCATATCCGCCGGTGCGGGAATTTCAGCGGGCGCGCGCAGGTGTGCGGTGAGCTCCCGCTGCAACTTTACAAAGCCGGCTTTGCTGCCAGTTCCGTTACCGATGGGAGTGTCAGCGCCCATGAACCACCTCCGCAGCAGACTGCGCGCATTCAGGGACAGAACCCGTCGCCGATGCCTGAGCTGTCGCCGAAACCTGATAGTCGCGTATCCGCGCGACTTCGGTGCACAGCTCGGGCAACGGGGGGATATTGAAATCCCGCTCCAGCAAGGTGGGCACCGGACCATACGTTTCATAGGCACGCTGCAATAACTGCCATACCGGGTCGATCACCGGCGCGCCGTGGGTATCCACCTTGAGGTCTTCCGCCTCATCAAAGTGCCCCGCCACATGGGCGTAACGGATTCGTTGCGCAGGAAGGCCCAGCAGGAATGCTTCGGCGTCGTAACAGTGATTGATGGCGTTGACGTAGATATTGTTAACGTCCAGTAACAGGTCGCAATCGGCTTCCTGCAGCACCGCATTCAGAAATTCCAGCTCAGACATTTCCTGCCCCGGTGCGGCGTAGTAGGAGACATTCTCCATGGCGATACGCTGCTCGAGAATATCCTGTACCCGCCGGATTCGGCCGGCTACGTAGTGCACCGCCTCTTCGGTAAACGGGATCGGTAACAGATCGTAAAGGTGGCCGTGATCGGAGCAGTAACTGAGATGTTCGCTGTAACAGCGGATGTCGTGCTCACGGATAAACTGCTTGATGGATTTTACCAGTTCCTCATCGAGCGGTGCTGGCGAGCCGATGGACAGAGACAATCCGTGGGTGACGAAAGGGAAACGCTCGGTGAAGGATCTCAACCAGCGCCCGTAGCGACCGCCGACACCGATCCAGTTTTCCGGTGCGACTTCCAGGAAGTCCACCTGCTCGGTAGTCAGAGATTCACCCATCATGGATCGCCTGAGCCCCAGGCCGGCGCCATGAACGGGGTACTGGCGCGATTCAGTCATAGCGAGAATCCTGGATACTTTGTTGATGTCCGGGTCTGTATGTCCGTGCTAAATAAAAAGCAACCCGGCTCCGAGGCCGGGCTACTGTCAGGCGATAGGCTGGGCTATCAGGCGCCGCACTTGCCTTCTTTCTGCTTGCCCTCGCCACACTTGCCTTCTTTCTGCTTACCTTCGCCGCATTTACCTTCGCCGCACTTACCCTCTTTCTTTTTGCCTTCTCCGCATTTACCTTCGCCGCACTTACCTTCTTTCTTTTTGTCCTCGCCGCATTTCCCTTCGCCGCACTTGCCTTCCTTCTTCTTGCCGTGGTCATCGGCCATTTTCAGGTTGTAGCCGGCGGTCAGCTCGGTGGCGGTAAACGGATTGGCGGAAGTGGAGGCGCTCAGGGTGGCTGAGGCAATGAAAGCGGCACCAACGGCAGCCGCGAGCGGCAGATTCTTCTTGTTCATAGTGGATCTCCTGTTGGAAGTTCGAGAGCCTGTTTGGGGCTCTTCGCAAATGCTGGGGGCTATTCCCGCAAACGGCGCGAAATCCGCCGCTTCCGGATTATAGTTTCCCGGTTGAGCATTGGGTTATCGGTCAGACTAACGGTTCCGGATTCAGGTTCAACCGAATATCCGCAACTGTGAACCAGTTCTAACCTGCCGCACATACTGCCACGACAAGAGAATAGTCGCGGCAACCCATTGATTCTTACATACGCAGAGACAAAAAGTTCGGATGACTGACCAACGCTGTCATCGAGACCCGAAATAACCCGCTGGGCAAGGGAGGCGCGAAAACAGCGCACCCGGGTTTACAGCCCCAGCTCGGCCCAGAACTTGCGCAGACGCTTGATCGATACCGGCATCAGCGTCTTGAGGGATTGCGCAAACAGGGATACCCGGAACTCCTCCAGCATCCAGCGGTATTCCACCATCTGCGGGTCCCCCGCCATCATCAGTGGATCGCGCTTGCTCGCAGCGGCCTGATAGGGTTCCTCTGCCTCCTGGAATTCAGAACTGAGGCGCCGGTCCCGGTTCGGATCGAGCGCGGCCTTTTCCAACCGCAATTCAATGCCTTTCAGGTAACGCCCGTACTGGCGCAGCCATTCCAGCGGCGTGTGGAACAGCACACCACGATAGAACATACCACTCAGTTGACGATTGATATCCCCTACCGCCATGGCCACCGCCAGGTTTTTCTGCTGCTTGATCTGCTTGCGCAGGGGCACCAGCTGGGCGAGGACTTTTACCAGCAGGCCGGCAATCTCCTGTGCGATTCCCACCAGTTTTTCCCGCTGTTCCAGCGCGGCGAGAAACTCCCTCTGGCTGCGCGGCCAGTTTTCGTCCGCCCAGAAACATTCGCGCACCGCAGCCATCAGGATATCGTCGGCCACCTCTTCCCGACGTCCGAGATCGGCGGCGCTGAGGCCGAGCTCCTTGCCTTTGAGCAATTCCTTGCGCAGGTACTTCACCGGCTCCGGCAGGTGCAGGATGGCGAGGCGACAGATGCCGGCGCGGGTCAGCTGTCGGGCCTCGTCCGGGTTATCCAGCAACTTAAGGTCGACGCTTTCCGTGTTGGCAATCAGCGCCGGGTAGGCGCGCACCTTGAGGCCGCCCTGGTCGAGCTGGTGGGTTTCCGGCAGGTCTCCGAAATCCCACTGGGTAATGCCCTCTCGCTCGAAATCGTCACCAGCGCTGGCCAACTCCTGCTGTACCCGGTCGCGGTAGCGGGCCTGCAGGATTTCCAGGTCGCGGTCCTGGTCCAGTAGCTGGCCTTTTTCATCCAGCACCTGGATATTGAAACGGTAGAAGTCCTCCACGCCCTGCTCCGCCGCCTGCCAGGCTTCTTGCGGCAGTTCCTGCGCGGTCTGGCGTTTCAGCTCGTGCGCCAGCGCCTGCCACAGTGGGGTATTGCCAGGCTGCATGCGCGGCAGCGCCTTATCCACCGCGGCGGGCACCGGCACGAAATACTTGCGGTACTGCTTGGGCAGGTTTTTGACCAAGGCAATGCACTTGTCGCGCAGGATACCGGGCACCACCCACTGCAGGCGCGCGGCGGGCACCTGATGCAGGGCACCTACCGGTACCTGGATACTGACGCCGTCATCGATACTGCCCGGTTCGAAGTGATAGCTCAGTGGATATTCGATACCGCCACTGATCAACGAATCCGGGAACTGGGCCTCGCCCACGTGATCCGCATCCTGCTGCATCATCAGATCGCGCGGCAGGAACAGTAATTCGGGATCCTTCTGCTCCGCCTGCTTGCGCCACTTTTCAAATCCCGCCAGGTTGACGACTTCCGCGGGAATTCGCTCATCGAAAAAGCGGTACACCACTTCGTCATCCACGACGATATCGCGACGCCGGGATTTTGCTTCCAGATCTTCCAGCTCTTCCAGCAACGCTTTGTAATGCTTGAAGAACTTGCCTTTGCCACGGTAACGCTGCTCTACCAGCGCCTCGCGGATAAACACCTCGCGCGCGACAACCGGGTCCAGCTTGCTGAAATGGATGCGCTGTTTATCTACCAGCACCAGGCCGTACAGGGTGACCTTTTCAAATGCCATCACTGCGCCCGAGCGCGGATTGTAATGGGGCTCGAAATAATTGCGTTTGACCAGGTGCTCGGCACAGCCCAGTACCCAGTCCGGTTCGATCTTGCCCACCGTGTGCGCATACAAACGACTGGTTTCCAGCAGCTGAGCGGCCACCACCCAGCGCGGCGGCTTCTTGAACTGGCCGGAACCGGGAAAGATATGGAAGCGGCGATTGCGACAGCCGAGGAATTCCTTGTTCTCATCGCGCACGCCGATATTGTCCAGCAGCCCGGGCAGGATCGCCTTGTGCACATTGGCGTAGGGCGCCGGCTCCTTGTTCAGCTTCAGGTCCAGGTCGCGGATTGCGAGGCGCAGCTGGTGATGGATGTCTCGCCACTCGCGCAGTCGTAACCAGGACAGGAAGTTTTTCTGGCACCACTTGCGCAATTGGTTCTGGCTCAATTCCTGTCGCTGGGCTTCATAGCCATCCCACAGGTTTACCAGGCTGAGGAAATCCGACTGCTCGTGTTGCCACTGCTTGTGCTTTTCATCAGAGGCCTGGCGTTTTTCCGCCGGGCGTTCGCGGGGATCTTGCACCGCCAGTGCGCTGACAATAATCAGCAGTTCCCGCAGGCTACCTGCGGGACCGGATTCCATCAGCATACGACCGAGGCGCGGATCCAGCGGCAACCGCGACAGTGCACGTCCCAGCGGAGTCACCCGCCCCTTGCCATCGACGGCTTTCAGTTCCTGCAGCAGGTTGTAACCGTCGTTGATCAGTCGCTGATCCGGTGGATCCACAAACGGAAATTCGCGGATATCACCGATACGCAGTTGCAGCATCTGCAGGATGACCGCAGCCAGGTTGGTGCGCAGGATTTCCGCATCGGTGAATTCCGGGCGCTGAATAAAATCGCTCTCTTCATACAGGCGTATACACACACCGGCGCTGACCCGGCCACAGCGACCGGCCCGCTGGTTGGCGCTGGCCTGGGAAATGGCCTCTACCGGCAAGCGCTGGATCTTGCTGCGATAGCTGTAGCGACTGATACGCGCGGTACCCGGGTCGATCACATAGCGGATACCGGGCACGGTAATTGAGGTCTCTGCCACGTTGGTGGCGAGTACGATCCTGCGCCCCTTGTGCGGCGCAAACACCCGCGTCTGCTCCGCCAGGCTGAGACGCGCATACAGAGGCAACACCTCGAGGTGCGGCAAATGGGCATCCCGCAAGGCCTTGGCACACTCGCGGATTTCCCGCTCGCCGCTCATGAATACCAGAATATCGCCGCCGCGACGGGGTGAGGATTTCTCCTCGTGCAGCAGCTCTTCCACGGCACCGATAATCTGCTCGTTCAGGTCCGCATCGCTGTCTGCCGGCGGCCGGTAGTGGATATCCACCGGGTAGGTACGCCCGGATACCTCAATGATCGGCGCATTGTCGAAATGCCGGGAGAACTTCTCCAGGTCGATGGTCGCAGAGGTGATGATGATTTTGAGATCCGGCCGCCGCGGCAGCAGGGTCTTCAGGTAACCCAGCAGGAAGTCGATATTGAGGCTGCGCTCGTGGGCCTCATCGATAATCAGGGTGTCGTACTGGTTAAGCAGCGGATCGCGCTGGATTTCCGCCAGCAGAATGCCGTCGGTCATCAGCTTGATATGGGTGTGTTCGGTGCTCTGGTCGGTAAACCGCACCTGGTAGCCCACGGAATCCCCCAGAGACTGCCCAAGCTCTTCCGCGATACGGTTGGCCACGGTGCGCGCGGCAATCCGCCGCGGCTGGGTATGGCCGATCTGGCCGAAGATACCGCGCCCCAGTTCCAGGCAGATTTTGGGCAACTGGGTGGTCTTGCCGGAACCGGTCTCCCCCGCCACCACCACCACCTGGTTTGCGGCAATCAGCTCCGCTATCTCCTCCCGCCGCGCGACAACGGGCAGGCCTTCCGGCCACTCCACCTTGGGCAGCTTCTGCCGGCGCGCCTCCGCCAGCGCTACAGAGGCCGCCACCCGGCTTTCCAGCTGGGCCAGCATCTTGTCCGCTGGCTTGCCCTCTTTCAGCCGACGCTGGGCGCTCTTGAGGGTGCGCTGCAGCTCAAAGCGATCGCGCCCCATACACTGGGGAAGCAACTGCTGGTACTGCTGCAGATTCGGCTGGGTGGACTCTCGACTCATATGACTGCTTATTCAGAGGAAAATGGCAAACCGGCGATTATACCTGCTGGGGACTGCCGGGGTCTGTCCCTAAACTCCTGATCTATACTCAGGTCGATGGCGCACATTACAACCCTCGAAACGGACCATGTGCGCGACACTTTTCCAACGGACTTCCAGACGATTCCACTCGATGCCCAACAGGGCGACGAGCGTACACGCAACAGCCGCCCTCCCACCGGTTGGGCAGATTGCCGCCAGCGCGAAGAGGTAAGGAGCGCACATGCAAGATCTCAAGCCAAGACCCCCGGCTACGGCCGGCGAGATGATGGGACACCCGAAGGGGCTGTTCCTGCTGTTCGGTACCGAAATGTGGGAGCGCCTCAGCTACTACGGTATGCGCGGTATCTTCGTGTTTTACCTCACTTCCACCGCTGCCGCCGCCGCATTCGGCTGGGACGCACTCTCTGATACCGAGCTGCAGTCCAAGGCGCTGAGCTACCTGGGCACCTACGCCATGCTGGTGTACCTGACACCGATCATCGGCGGCTGGATGGCAGACAACAAATGGGGCCAGCGGCGCTGCATCATGTTCGGCGGGGTGCTGATGATGCTGGGGCAGTTCGCCCTCGGTTTCCCGCACAAGTGGCTACCGGACGGTACGGAGATTTACGGGCTTTGGCTTGGCCTGGCTTTGATGATCATCGGCAATGGCTTTTTCAAACCGAACATCTCCACCATGGTGGGCGACCTGTACGACGAGGGCGACAAGCGCCGGGATACAGCGTTCACCATTTTCTATATGGGGATCAACCTGGGTTCGATTCTCGGCTATCTGGTGATCGGCTGGATCGGCGAGAAGGTAGATTACCAGCTGGCCTTTTTTGTCGCGGGTCTGGGTATGTTGCTGGGCCTGATTCTGCAGATGACCCAGGCCGACAAGATGCTCGGTGAAATCGGCAACCAGCCGTCGGCAAAACTGGGGCTGAAACCGAACCTGAGCAGTGACGACAAGAAGCGCCCGCTGACGCCAGAGGAACGCGACCGTATCAAGGTGATCCTGATCCTGGGTCTGTTTACGGTGATTTTCTGGGCGGGCTTTGAGCAGGCGGCGGGTTCCATGAACCTGTTCGCCAAGTACAACACGGACCTGCACATTTTCGGTTTTGAGATTCCGGCCAGCTGGCTGCAGATGGTCAACCCGCTGTTCATCATCATCCTCGCGCCGATCGTGGCGAGTATCTGGGTGGGGTTGGGTTCGCGCGAACCGACCTCACCGGGAAAATTCAGCCTGGGCCTGATTTTCCTTGGCCTGGGGTTCGTATCCATGGTGGGTGCGGCGATGCAGATCGGGGATTCAGAAACCGCTAAAGCGAGCCCCTGGTGGCTGGTGGTAGCGTATATCTTCCACACGATTGGTGAGCTGTGCTTGTCACCCATCGGTCTGTCGATGGTGACGAAACTCGCTCCGCTGCGTTATCTGTCGCTAATGATGGGGCTGTGGTTTGCGTTTATCGGTATTGCCAATAAGGGCGCGGCGGAGATTGGTAAGCTGGTGGGCGAGTCCGGTCCGATAGCGACCTTTGGCGGCGTGGCGATTGCGGCGATTACTGCCGGGCTTATCCTGTTCTTTATCCGCGAGAAGCTGGTGGACTGGATGCACGGCGCCGAGGAAGAACATACCGTGGTGAAAGACACCACCAAGGAAGAAATCGGCATCACCGCCGACCACGATGTGGCACCTCAGCGGAAGTTTGGGGAATAAAAAATTAAGCTCGGTGGCGGTGGCGCTGCCGGGTACAGCCTTGTGAAACACGCCGTGAACCCATCCCTGGGGGCTCTTCCGCGAGGTCCCTCTCGCGGAAGGTTTCACAAGGCTGTACCCGGCATCGCCACCTTCAATTCCAACGAACTCACTTCGAATAGAAGGATTCGAAGTTTTGTCAGCGCCCTTTCACTAGATAGGCAATCGCCCGATCCAACCCCTCGATAGTCATCGGATACATATGCCCATCCACCAATTTCTGGGTCATGCTGATACTCGAGGTGTACTGCCAATACTCTTCGGAAGTGGGGTTGAGCCATACCAGTTTTTCGTAGGTATTGGTGACGCGCTGCATCCAGGCCGCCCCCGGCTCTTCATTCATGTGTTCAACACTGCCAAAGCGGCTGGTGATTTCATAAGGCGCCATGGATGCATCGCCAACGAAAATCACTTTGTAATCCTTGCCATAGGTACGCAGTACTTCCACCAGCGGCGTGGATTCCGAGTAGCGGCGCTGGTTATCTCTCCACACATGTTCGTACACAAAATTGTGGAAATAAAAATACTCCAGATGCTTGAACTCACTGCGGCAAGCGGAGAAGAGTTCCTCACACTGTTTCACGTACGGGTCCATGGAACCGCCGACATCGAAAAAGATCAGCACCTTCACCGCATTGTGGCGCTCGGGCACCATCTTGATATCCAGCAGGCCGGCGTTGCGGGCGGTGGATTTAATCGTGTTATCCAGATCCAGCTCTTCCGCCGCACCGGAGCGGGCGAATTTGCGCAGTTTGCGCAGGGCAACCTGGATATTACGGGTGCCAAGGCTGAGGCTGTCATCGAGGTTGCGGAACTGGCGTTTCTCCCAAACTTTGGATGCGGACTTGTTGCGACTCTGCCCCCCCACCCGGATGCCACCCGGGTGATAGCCACTGTTGCCGAACGGGCTGGTGCCGCCGGTACCGATCCACTTGTTGCCGCCGCTGTGCTTTTTCTTCTGTTCCTCGAGGCGTTTCTTGAACTCCTCCAGCATCTTCTCCAGCCCACCCATGGACTGGATCTTTGCCTTCTCTTCCTCGCTTAGCTGCTTCATAAACTCCGCGCGCAGCCAGTCCTCCGGAATCATCTGCTCGAGAATATCGTCCATGGATTCCAGGTCTTTAAAGTAGGCGGCGAAGGCGCGGTCGAATTTATCGAAGTGCTTCTCGTCCTTCACCATGCAGGTACGGGCGAGAAAATAGAAATCGTCCAGATTGGCGTAGACCAGCCGCTGCTGCAGGGCTTCCAGCAACGAAAGCAACTCGGTGATGGATACCGGGAGTTCGTAGCGGCGGAGATTCAGGAAAAATCCGATTAGCATTGGGTTTTCCAAAGATTGATGGTGCTACTTTGTAGGAGCCTGCCCTGCAGGCGAACCAACACCGAGCTGTTCGCCTTCACTGCAGGCTCCTACACTGCTGCGTGCTTAGCGGTTTTCTCGGCGCGCCATGAAAGCCAGACGTTCCAGCATATGCACGTCCTGTTCATTCTTCAGCAGCGCACCGTACAACGGTGGTATGGCCGAGGTGGTATCGCGATTCTTCAACACTTCCTCGGAGATATCGTCGGCCATCAGCAGTTTGAGCCAGTCAATCAGCTCGGAAGTAGACGGTTTCTTTTTCAGGCCCGGTACGTCGCGAATCTGGAAGAAGATATCCATGGCTTCCGCAACCAACGTATTTTTGATATCCGGATAGTGCACATCCACAATTTTTTGCATGGTCGTGCGGTCCGGGAAACTGATGTAATGGAAAAAGCAGCGACGCAGAAACGCATCCGGCAGCTCTTTTTCATTATTCGAGGTAATGATCACAATCGGGCGCTGTTTGGCGGTGATGGTTTCACCGGTTTCGTATACATAAAACTGCATACGGTCGATTTCCACCAGCAGGTCGTTGGGGAATTCGATATCCGCCTTGTCGATCTCATCAATCAGCAACACTACGCGTTCGTCGGCCTCAAAGGCCTCCCACAGCTTGCCCTTCTTGATGTAGTTACCGATATCGTGGACCCGGTCCACCCCCAGCTGCGAATCCCGCAGACGCGATACCGCATCGTATTCGTAGAGCCCCTGCTGGGCCTTGGTGGTGGACTTGATATGCCACTGGATCAGCTTCAGCCCGAGGCTGCTGGCCACCTCTTCCGCCAGCAGTGTTTTGCCGGTGCCCGGCTCCCCCTTGATCAACAGCGGGCGCTGCAGAGTGACTGCCGCGTCCACCGCCATCTGAAGATCGTCCGTGGCAACGTAACTGTCGGTTCCGGTGAATTTCATGGCCGCTCCGAATTCCTGTGCTCGAAAAGCACTCATGGTAAAGGATCGGCAAGTTGGCCCCAAAGGCAGATTCGGTCAGATTAAATGACGGCAGCGGCCGCATCCGGACAGAATGCGACCAGCATTGGACTGGCAGTCACAAACTGCCACTGAAGAGGATATGAGTGACGGTCAGGCCACCTGTGCGCGACGGCGGCGCACAACCTGACGCCCCTTGTCGGTGATATACCAGCGGATCCCCAGATGGCTGTGGATTTTCCCCACCATCTCCAGGACCAGCAGACTATTCAGGGCTCGGGCCACGGAATTGGTCTCCATATTGCCTTCCTGCACCATGCCGGCGAGGGAGCGGAACACACAATCGCCATTGTTGAGCAGACTCAACACATGCAGGGCGTTGTCATCCAGCTTGCGAATCTGGTTGAAATCGAGGGTTGGTCCCTGGTCCGGGTCCCCTTCTATTTCGTGCTCCAACAGCGGCATCATTTCCAGCTGCATCGCACGGATTTCCTGTTCCAGGTTCTCCACCCGCGCACGCGCGATGCTGGCATCCCGCAGTTGGCGGCGGGCTGCATTGAACACAAACATGCGCGAAGCAATGGCGGCGAGCAGGCAATAGCCGGTGAAAATCAGAAGACGCGAAGGATCGCCCTGAATTTCAATCAACAGGTCGCTCTGGGTGAACTTGAGGAAAATCGGGACCATCAGGGCACCGCACAATCCCATAATCAGGCAGCGCGCCAGACCAGCGGGATCTTCCTCGGTAAACAGCATCTGGTAGTAGTTGACCAGGCCACCGAGGATACCGGAGACCAGCATAACGGCGGTCAGTATTAGCAGGTGATCGAGCATCCCTGTCCCTTTATCCCATGCACAGTAAACGCCACTTCAGGCACTTCGCAGGCACTTTTGTGTTTTGTCCGTTGTTCTCACGGCTTCCCGGCCGCTTTTGATGTATGCCTCCTGGCCCAGTCAGGAGCCATTCAGCGCCGCACAATCCGGGGGCCCAGAATTGGAAGGGATTGTTGCGGGCTCTAATAGATATAGCAGTTTGCGGGAAAATGCGCGGCCGCAGAACGCAGCAGGGAAAGGAATAGGCGCCAGTTACCGCCGGGGTTGTCTACTGGCGCGGGATCATGGGTATAAACCCTTAGAACTGGTCACTCTCGGTCATGGGGCGATCTTTGCGGCGGCGCACAATCAGGGTAATTATCCCCACGATCAACATGACCGCCAGCGCTCCGCCGGCCGCAAAGACCAGACTGGCCGCCACTTCCGGAGTGGCGCCCTCTTCCTCAAACACGGTTTGATACACAAATAATGGCAGTATCGGAGTCAGCGGACCATCCGGTGAGGTGCCGCGAGCCGGAACCAGTAACACAGTAGCTGCTTCCAGCAACAGTAGGTTGCGCACCCACGACCAGCTCCAGTTACGCATAAACCAAAAGCCTGCGGCCAGCAGGACCACCACGCCGCCGGCATACACTGCCCAGGCTAATTTGAATTCTTCTGCCATTTTTACTTCGCTTTCGTTTTACTGTTATCGGTTGTGTTTATTCGTCGTCCACCCAGATGACGATGTGATCCTCAAAATCATCCGGCTGTACTTCCGCTTCGCTGATCACCTTGTCCTGCACAGAGATACCGGCCTTGTGCACCGAATCCGGGTCGCCGGACACCAGTGGATGCCAAGCGGGCAGCTGCCCACCCTCCGCCAGAATACGGTAGGCACAGGTGCGCGGTAGCCAGGTAAACCCCGCGGCATCTTCCGGTGTCAGCTGGATACAGTCTGGCACCTTCTGTTTGCGGTGCGGATAGTCACTGCATTGACAGCTGTGTGTATCCAGCAGTTTGCAGGAAACACAGGTGGTATGGACCTCACCAGTGTCCTCATCTTCCAGGCGATGCAGACAGCAGCGTCCACAGCCATCACAGAGGGATTCCCACTCTGCCTCGGTCATTTCCGCGAGGGTTTTACGCTGCCAGAAAGGCCGTTGGCTAACCATTGAATGGCAACTCAGCCGCGGGGCAGCTTGCTGTTCTGCGCGGCAATTGCCCGCATTTCATCATCAGACACCGGCGGCATTTGCAGATAGTAGCCCTGATCTTGCACCGCGTGCATGACCTTTTCCACATCCGCGCGAGCGAGTTTGCGCTCGGCGGTCAACAGCATGGTGGTGACATGCACTGGCTTGCCGAACAGTTCCTGCAACTTTTCGGGTACCCGGGCCAGGCCCTCGCGCTTTTCCACGTACAGGTACATCTCTTGTTCGCGCGGACTGCGGTAAATATCACACAGAACTTTCATGGGGTATCACTCGGGGCCATCAGGCTTGTCTCAAGGTGTTTAATGCTTTTAGTAGTGGCTCGCCCACCACCTGACGCCGCCAGCCGCACAGTCGACCTTCCAGCTCGGGCGTGTCTGCCTGCACCAGCGCTTCCAACTCTTTTTTGCGCACCAGGATTTCCGGCGGCAAATCGGCGGCTTCCGCCAATTTGTTAACTTCCTCGCGCAACAATTTAAGAACCTCGCCCTGTGCTCGATTGAGGGGTTGCGGCAAACGCGGCGGCTTGTCTTCACGCTCTCCCGCTGCGGTAATGATCTCGAGCAGGGTTTCGCCGTATTTGCGCAGGGTTTTCCCTTCCAGTCCCGGCTGTGCCAGCGTGGCGAGATATTTGGGCATGGCCTGGGCGAGGCTCATACAGACATTTTCTTTCAACAGATGATTGCGTGGCATATTGCGCGCGCGGGCTTCGCGCTCGCGCCAGGCACACAGGTCCTGCAAAACTGCGAGCTGGTCGGACTTCAGGCGCCAGGCCCCTTTCACCTTGCGGTAATACTCCTCAAAGGGCTCTGGACTGCGGGCGGCCTCGACCACGGCATTGCAGTCTTCCTTCAACCACTCCAGACGATCCTGCTCACGCAGTTTTTTCAGCAGCAGGGCGTACACCAGTGGCAACCAGGCCACATCCAGCGCCGCGTAATTTTTCTGCGATTCGCTGAGCGGTCGCTGCAGCCAGTCGGAGCGGGTTTCGCTCTTCGGCAAATCGATTTGCAGCAGGGCGCTTACGGTGGCGGCATAGCCCAACCCCGAGCGCATACCGCTGATGGCCGCGGCAATCTGGGTATCAAAGATCGGTTCAGGAATGACGCCCAGCAGGCGATCCAGGGTTTCCAGGTCCTCGCTGCAGCTGTGCATGATCTTCACCACGCGGGTATCTACCAGCAAGGCCCGCAGTGGCTCGAGATCTTCAATCGCCAGGTTGTCGATCAGGTAGCAGCGCTTGCCATCCCCCAGCTGCACCAACGCGGGCAGTGGGTAGAAAGTCCGGCTGCGCATAAACTCGGTATCCAGTGCCACTGCGCCCTGGTTGCGCAAGCGCTCGCAGAGTTCCGCCAGCTCAGCAGCGCTGTCGATCCACACCGGGGTGGTGTCCACCAGGTTTTTGTCCTGCACCTGCGGATTTTTGTTCTGCTCTACCATTACAGCACCGTACGACTGTTAAAGGCGTGCGCAAGGGTGCCGCCGTCGATATATTCCAGCTCACCGCCAATGGGCACGCCGTGGGCAATACGACTGACCGCAATACCCTTGGCCCGTGCGCGCTCAGCAATAAACTGCGCGGTCGCCTCGCCCTCCACGGTGGGGTTGGTGGCAATGATCAGCTCATTGATGGCACTGCCTGCCTGCTCACTATCCTGACGCTCGCCGAGACGCTCTCCCAGCACATCCAATCCAATATCCGCAGGGCCCACACCATCGATTGGCGAGAGATGGCCATGCAGCACGAAATAGAGACCGTGATAGTTGCCCGCCTGTTCGATAGCGAGCACATCCGCGGGCGTTTCCACAACACACAACAGCGAGTGATCACGGCGGGTGTTATTGCACAACGCGCAGATTTCCTGCTCGGTCAGCGTGCGGCAGCGGCTGCAACGGCCGACCTTTTCCACCGCCTGCTGCAGCGAGCTGGCCAGCAGGCCAGCGGCATCGCGGTCTTTTTCCAGCAGGTACATGGCCATGCGCTGGGCGGACTTGGGGCCGACACCGGGCAGGCAGCGCAACGCGCGAATCAGGTCTTCAATCAGGGGGCTGAACATATAGTGTGTGTTCGACGATTTCAGAAAATGAAAAAGGGCCCGTTCCGGGCCCCGAAAAATTAAAGGGCTGGCAGTCTATCAACCGAAGGGAAACTTGAATCCTTCGGGCAGGTTCATGCCTGCTGCGAGGCCACCCATCTGCTCTTTCTGCAGCTTTTGCGCGGCCTCTTCCACCCGGCGTACCGTGTCATTGACTGCGGCGGCGAGCAGGTCTTCCAGCATTTCCTTGTCTTCACCGAGCAGACTCTGGTCGATGTTCACATCCACCACATCGTGACGGCCATTCATGGTGACCTTGATCATGCCCGCGCCGGATTCACCGGTTACCCGCAGCTCGGTCAGTTCTTTTTGCATTTTTTCCATGCGTTCCTGCATGTCGGCCTGCATTTTCTGGGCCTGCTGCATCAAGTCGCCCATACCTTTCATCATGGAGTTCACCATTCAATCAATGCGTTAAATCTGGTTTCTTCAGCGGATACGACTCGCGTACCTCACTCTGGGTGTTCCGCCGGCTATCCCCGGTATTCCACCGACTCCGGTACCAGCTGCGCGCCCAGTTCGGACTGCAGTTCCTGGACTAGTGGATCCCGGTTCAGCGCGTCGCGCGCAGACAACAGCTGCGCCTCTCGGGTGGCGGCGATCAGGCGCGCGGGCGTGCCGCCGTGCACCTCTCCCACCTGGATATGCACGGTCACCGGCTGGCCAAAGAAATCTGCCAGCACATCCGCCAGGCGTCGCTGGTGGCCCTCGTCATACAGGCTGCTGGAGGACTGGTCGAGGGTAAAAGACAGTATATTGTCCTGCCGCCCCAGTAACTCCAGGTTCGAGGCAATGGAGTGCAGGATACCGGTCACGCCGATCTGTGGATACATCGCTGGCCAGCTGCCGGGTGACAGCGCATCCAGGCGCGCCGCGGGCACCGGTGCCGCTTCTTCAACCACCGGTTGTGGTGTCTCCACTACCCGAGGGGCGGGCTCAGCCTCAAACGCATTTACCGGCGCAGACTCAACCTGCGCCACTTGCTGACGCAATTGCTCGCGCATTGCCGCGCGCTCGTCGGTAGCCGTGCTCCCCGCATTCTGGGAAGGCTGGTGCGGCGCGGGCTCAGTGGGAACCGGGTCGGCCGCATAATCCTGAGCGGGTGCAGTTTGTCGCGCTTCGGCAACAAAACCATTTGCGGTCGGCTGTTGTCCCCCGGTTGAAAACGGCTCAACCGACGCTGCCGGGTTCTCGACGTGATCAGAGGGGGCCACGGCCTGAGCTGAAGGCTCCACTATTTGCGCTGAAGGCTCCACTACCCGAGCTGAAGGCTCCTCACCCCGCATTGCGGGCTCTGCCACAGTATGCTGCGGCTCCGATTCAGCGTGGGACTTTTTTCCCGGGGCTTCCTGCTGAGGCTCCTGTGCGGGGACAGCCTGCTGCGGAGGTTGAGCCGACACTTGCGGCGCCGGATCTTCCGACCAGGGCGGCGCATCGTCCGCAGCCACCGATTCACTTACGGGAGCCGATTGCGGTACTGCAGCTGCGGGCTCGGGAGCAGCAACTGCCGGCTGGGCTGTCTCTTGCGGGGAAGGCGTAGCTACTGGGACCGCTGCTGACGAAGTGCCTGGCTGCGCGGAAGCTTGGCCCGCGGTCTGCGGTGCTGCCTGATTGGCACCGGCGAGACTTGCAGTGGGAATTTGCGCAACGCCCTGGGGCTTGAACGCGAGCATCCGCAACAGCGCCATTTCAAAGCCGCCACGGGGATCCGGCGCCAGTGGCAGATCGCGCCGCGCCAGCAACGCCATCTGGTAGAACAGCTGTACGTTTTCGCCAGCCATAGAGGCGGCGTGATGGCGCAGCATCTCCGCATCACCGAGGGCATTGTCGATAGCCTCCGGCAAAACCTGGGCGATGGCGATCCGGTGCAGAATGGCTGCCAGCTCTGCCAGAGCAGCGCTGTAATCCGGTGCCTGCTGGGAAAGCTCCTCTACTGCGGCGAACAGGGCCGCAGGATTCTCTTCCGCCAGGGCACGGACGAGCTTCCACACCAGGGTGCTGTCGAGCGTGCCCAGCATGGCGCGCACTTCCGCCTCACTGATCTTGCCGCCACCAAAGGCAATGGCCTGGTCGGTCAGGCTCATGGCGTCGCGCATACTGCCATCCGCGGCGCGGCCCAGATGCCAGAGAGCGCCCTCTTCGAACGGCACCAGCTCTTTTTCCAAAACGAAGCGCAGGTGTTCCACCACGCGCTCCGGACTCATGTTTTTCAGATTGAACTGCAGGCAACGGGACAGCACCGTCACCGGCAATTTCTGCGGATCGGTAGTGGCCAGCAGGAACTTGACGTGGGGCGGCGGCTCCTCGAGGGTTTTCAACAAGGCGTTGAAGGAGCTGTTGGAGAGCATGTGCACCTCGTCGATGAGGTACACCTTGTAGCGCCCTCTCGTCGGCGCGTACTGAACATTCTCCAGCAGCTCACGGGTGTCCTCCACCTTGGTACGGGAGGCCGCATCCACTTCAATGAGATCGACAAAACGGCCATCGGCGATCTCGTTACACACCGAGCACTGCCCACAGGGCTCGGAGCTCACGCCGGTTTCGCAGTTCAGGCACTTGGCCAGGATCCGCGCAATGGTGGTCTTGCCCACCCCCCGGGTACCGGCAAACAGGTAGGCGTGATGCAGGCGATTGTTATCCAGGGCGTTGATCAGGGCTTGAAGCACATGCTCCTGGCCCACCATCTCCCGGAACAGTCGCGGCCGCCATTTACGCGCCAGTACTTGATAACTCATTCGCTCTCCGCACCTTCCGGTGCCATGGTTGTGTAGGTGGATGCCGTCACTGGCATCCGCAAAGTGGGCCATTATACCGGCATCAACGCGCAGGAATAGACACCCGCCAGCAAGGGCCGCTCCCGGGGCAAATACTGTACGGTCAGACCAATTCGGTCATTCCATCGTGTCAAAACGACCACTCGTCGATTGCTATTCAGCTGTGTTATAACTTGTCGGCACCCGCCTTATAACAAACACAACACATGCAACGAGCGCTGTACGGGGATTCCGCTGACTAATGAATAAAGCCCGGAAGACACTTCTGGAGAAGCTGTTTGCCGATCACGGCCAGGCACTGGTGCGGTTTGTCACCCGCATCGTGCGCAGCACCGAAGACGCCGAAGACATTGCCCAGCACGCCTACCTGCGGCTGCAGAAGCTCAGCGACGAGAAAGACCTCGAGAACCCCCGTGCCTATCTGTTCCAGATCGCCAACAACCTGGCGGTGGACCAGCTGCGCCGCGGCAAGCTGCATATCGAATACGTCAGCCAGCAGTTACCCGCGGAAGGTGCGACCGCTACCGACGACGACCACGCATTTCACCAGTCGCCGGAACGGGTGCTCGCTGCCCGGCAACAGCTGCAAGCCATCCACGACGCTATGGACAGCTTGCCCCTCAAATGTCGCCAGGCCTTCCTCCTGCATCGCAGTCGCGGCCTGTCCTATTCCGAAATTGCTCAGGAAATGAACATCTCAGTGAGCAGTGTGGAAAAGTACATTTTGCAGGCCCTGAAAGCCTGCCGCAAAAAAGTCGGAAACTTATAGTCCATACTCCCTTCTATATAAGAGGTCTGCGGTCGGAAACAGACTGGCGGGAGTGCATTGGCCGACAATTCACTCCCCACCGGTAACACTTCCAACGACGACTTTACTCCCTCTCGGTTCGGCAGCTCCTGGATAGGATTTTGCGCCACTGAACAACCATGGCGCACCCAACACAGGGAGTGCACCGCCGTGCAGCAAAAATTTTTAAATTTGTTTGAGGGGGGTGGACGACCATTCGTCTTACTAATGAACAGCGGTATCCAAACGAGAAAATACGGACTCCGCAGGGAATATGTGCTAAATTTTGCAGCGATTTATCGCAAAGATTGCACAACAAATCAGGGATGTTGTTTCGAGCGCCACAAAGTAGCACCATATTGGTGCGATCGGGCAAAAAACGAGGTTCGTAAGTGCCACAAGACATTTACTCCTCGAATGACAACTCTGACAGACAGCTCGATCAGTTATTGGAAAACAAGGTATTAGTGCGGTGAACCCTCAGGAAGTACAAGAAGCAGCAGCGGAAGACAGGCTTGACCAGGCATGTGCCTGGATCGCGCGCCTGCGCTCCGACACGATCAGCTCTGCTGACCGCCGCGCTTTTGCCGCATGGATGTCCGAATCCTCTGCCAATCGCCAGGCTTTCGACGAAATGTCCGAGCTCTGGGGCGACCTGGGTGCCTTGTCTCACCTCCCCCTGGATGAACTCTACCCCGAGAGCGCCCCCAGCGCTGAGCATCGCAGCAGCGATAAGCCCATCACCACTAAAGCGCGCTCAAGCAACACCGACACTACTGGTTGGAACCTGCCCCAATGGCTGATGGGTGGTAGTGCGGTCGCCGCCTGTCTGGGTATTGCCCTGTGGATCGGCAACCAATGGTTGCAGCAGGCGCCGGTACAGCAACAGATGTACACCACCGCCGTGGGTGAAACCCGCACCGTTGCCCTACCTGACGGCTCCGAAGTCAAACTGAATACCAATTCCGAGCTGATCGTCAATTTCAGCCGGGGTGAGCGCCGCACCCAGCTGCTGCGCGGCGAAGCCTTCTTCGATGTAGCCCGCCAGACTTCCCGCCCGTTCACAGTAGAGGCCGGTAGCGCCAATATTCGCGTTCTGGGCACCCAGTTCAATGTGGAGCGCAACCCGGAAAATACCCGGGTGTCCGTTACTGGCGGTGTCGTGGCGGTCAGCGAAGCCCGCGCAGACAGCGGCCTGCAACCCGAATCAGTTAAACTGGTCCGCAACCAGAAAGTAAGTGTCTCCAACAGCGGACTGTCCGATGTCGGGCACACTTCCGCCGATGAAGCCCTGGACTGGACCCGCGGTCAGCTGGTATTCGATGAGACTCCGCTCAGCGAAGCCCTGGAAGAACTCAATCGTTATCTCAAAGTTCCGGCTGCGGCCTCCGCCGCCATCAGCGACAAGCCCCTGTCCGGCACTTTCGAGCTGACCGACCCGGAAACTACGCTCGCAGCCATCGTAACTGCCCTGGACTTGGCACAGGATCAAAGCGATCCGAACCTGACTCTCTTGTCAGCCAAGCCCAACTAAGATATAAATCCCGCCTTGGTGATCGTTCTTTTTTTAGCCAAAAGCTAAGCGATCACCGTCACCGCACTACTAACCAGAAATAATCTGCGGATTCCGGTCACCGATCGTGCCGGACACGTGGGTGGGATAAAAGGTCTTTGAACTTCCGGCACTGGGCAGCACTGTCACTGACTGGATTGTTTGCACTCTCGGAGAGTGCGGCGGCCACCTGCCCGAAATCCGGGGTAACACTCCCGGCCGGCCCTCTTTCCCGTGCACTGATTACACTCGGCCGCGAGTGCCGTGTCTCTCTGGTGGTCCACGCTGCCAACGCTTCCTCCGTATATGTTCCTGGGCAATATCTTGAAACGCCGGACGGCAGCATCGCACCTGCGCTCCACCAGCTTTTGGACAAGACCCCGCTAACATTCACCCACGCTGGCACCAATGCCATTGCCATTGTCGCCCGCAGTGAAGAGACTCCGCAGGAAGCTACCGAACCACCATTATTACCCGCCGAGGAAGTGATCGTAACCGGGCAAAACCTGACCGGCAGCCACTTGCGCCACCTTAAGCTGGATAGCTATGCGCCTATCGATGTTCTGGCACAGCCGGAACTGGAGATTACCGGTGCGCAAACCGTATCCGAGCTGCTCAAATTCCTGCCCGCTGTTTCCGGCAATTCCACCAGCACCTCGGTAACCAATGGAGGCAATGGCACCGCCACTGTCACCCTGCGCGGACTGCCCGCGAGCAACACCCTGGTGCTGATTAACGGCCGCCGTATCGTGAATAACGGCTTCGGGGGCGAAGCCGCGGACCTGAACACCATACCCCTGTCTGCCGTGGACCGTATTGAAGTGCTGAAAGATGGCGCCTCGGCGGTGTACGGATCGGACGCGATCGCCGGCGTGGTCAATATCATTCTGCGCCGGGACTTTGACGGGTTGTCAGTCAATAGCTACTACGGCCAGGCGGAGCGGGGCGATCAGGAAACCCACTCCTATAGTCTGACCTGGGGCGGGGGCAACGAGAACAGCCACCTGATGTTCAGCCTGGCGGATTATCGACAGGGAGAAATCTTGAGCCGCGACCGCGCCCTTTCGGCCTCGGCGGACAACCGCCCTCGCGGCGGCACCGACCTCAGGTCATCGGCTTCACCCCAGGGGTTCATCGGGCTGTCCGACGGCGTGGTGACAAGCACTGCCGATGGATACGAGGCCTGGACCCCGGAAGACCTGTACAACTTTCGCGAGCATACCTCCGCCCTGGTGCCATCGGAGAGACAGTCCGCCTACATCGCCGCCAACCATAGCCTCAGCGATGCCGCGGAAGCCTTTGCAGAAGTCATGGCGATACGCACACGCTCGGAAAACACCATGGCGCCAACGCCGGTATTTACCCGCTTTGACAACGGCGACCTGAGTATCGCGGCCGACAATATCTACAACCCGTTTGGCGAAGAGATTACCGACGTGCGCAAGCGTGTGCTGGAACTCGGACCCAGGATCCAGCACAACGGGACCGATACCTGGCGTCTCAATACCGGGCTAAAGGGGCAGATCGAAGACTGGCAGTGGGAGCTGACCGCCGCATTCCACTACACCCGAGCGAAAGAAGCTTTCAACAACCTGATTGATCCCAACAAGCTATCCGCAGGACTGAAAGGACCCGATACCTGCAACGGGGAAACCGATTGTGTCCCGGTCGACCTACTGGGAACCCCCGGGAGTATTGATCGTGAGCAGCTGGATTTCATTCGCGCGGTAAACCGTGTCAACGGTGCCTCGCGCATGAACTCTCTCACATATGTCGCCGATGGTCCGGTGGGCAGGTATGCCGCTGGCGATATTCTCGCCGCTGCGGGCGTCGAGTTACGCCGCGAGGCAATCGACTTCACATCAACCGATGCTGATGGACTTTCCCTGATCGGCGGGGTTGCCTCAGGCTCTGCGCAGGGCGAACGCATGATCGGCGAGGCGTTTGCGGAGATTTCAGTACCACTGAGGGCGAACACGGTATGGCTTGACGGCGCGATTCGCTATTCCGACTACAGTGACTTTGGTAATACCGCCAATCCCAAACTCGCGCTGCGCTGGCGCCCCTGGCCTTCGCTGCTGGTGCGCACCAGTTACGCCACCGGCTTCAAGGCTCCGACCCTGGTGGATATGAACCAAAAAGGAAGTCAGAGCCAGGAATTTCTTTTTGATCCCTGCACCAACAGCAACGCCGATGCTCTGCCCGGCTGTAACGGCCGCGCGGATCAGGCGCGCATCCAATACCTGACGGAATTTGGCGGCAACCCGGACCTGCAACCCGAAACCTCCGACAACCGATCCATCGGTCTGGTGTGGACACCCGGCGACTTTACCGGCTTTCAGGCCAGCCTGGATCTGTTCGACATCCGCCAGAACGATGTAATCGACACCAATCCCCAGTACCTGATCAATCAGAACGCCATGAGCGGACTGTTCCTTGATCGCGTGCAGCGCGATGCGGAAGGAGACATCACCCGTATTGTCGCCACCCGCCTGAATATCGGTGCCCGGGAAGTGCGCGGTTTCGACACGAGCATGCGCTACCAGCACCAATCTGAGGAACTTGGACTTATTCGCTGGTCCATGAACAGCAGCCATATGGACCGCTACCTGAACCAGCTGGCGCCCGGCAGCCCCGTTGAAGACCTCGCCGGCACCTTCGCCGATTCCGCTAGCGGCGGCGCAGGCTCACTACCCCAGTGGAAAGCGAATACTGGTGTCTACTGGCGACGTGGACGCTGGGAGGGTGGATACACCATTCATTATGTAAGCGGCTTGCGAGAAAACTTTACCCTCAACAATCAATCCGTCACCCGCGACATCGACAGCTGGTCCACCCACGATGTACAGCTGGCATACGATGTGCCTGCTGGATTCCGTTTCGCCGTGGGCGTCGATAACTTTTTCGACGAAGCACCGCCATTCGCAGCCTCGGCATTCAACGATAATTTCGATGCCCGCACCTACGATCTGAGTGGACGTTACTGGTACACCACTTTCAGCTTCAATATGTAAAGCAACAAGCGAAGCAAGCTCTGCCAACTGATTTCACATCTTTCAATTTTTCCCTCTATCCTGTTTCCTGATGTCCCGTTGCGTGTAAAGCAGGGAAACTCTATCTCCCGTTTTTTTCGGGCAGGTGCCCTGTTGTGTTCCCACAGCGCGCTTTATTTCTATGTGTCGCAATAAAAACACACAGAAATGAAATCCCCGGCGACATGCGCAATGTCGCCCAATGATCGCCCCGCAATAAAAGCAGCGCACATGCTGTTCGCCTTTCCCTCCATTTTTGACGCCGCATTTGGCACAAGCGAACCAAAGGCGCAAATTCATTCACAAAATGACTTGAACGAAGAAAAATTGTTCTAGGGTTGATAGCAAGCCTTTGTTGATAGATGTATGCAGTTGTCAGAGAGGGCGCGGCCAAATTCGGCGAACATCACCGGTATCAGGAGAGGTATACCATGGACAAAACCCGTCTTTCTCGGGCAATCAAGGGCGCGATCGCAGCTGCCGCCGTTACATCCAGCTTTTCTACCGTTTCTATTGCTCAGGATGCACAGGCGCAGGTTGAGGAAATTGTTGTAACCGGTTCTCGCATTCAACGTGCGACGGATGCCAATAGCGCCACCCCCATCAGCGTGTTCGATGCTGCGGCACTGGAGCAATCGGGCCAGACAACCCTGGAGGACTTCCTCCAGAACATTCCATCCATGACAGGTGGCCAGCTGGGCTCTTCCGTCAACAACGGTAGTGGCGGCCTTTCTACTGTATCACTGCGCGGTCTCGGTTCGTCGCGCACACTCATACTCATGAACGGGCGTCGCCTCAGCTCATCTGGCGGCGCAACCGGCGTAGTCGATTTGAATACGATCCCCACGTCCATTATCGAGCGTGTGGAAATCCTGCGTGACGGCGCTTCAACCATTTACGGTTCTGACGCCATCGCCGGGGTAATCAACATTATTACCAAGAAAGGGTTTGAAGGTGCGGAGCTAACTGCAGATTACGGTGCTTCCACCCACGGCGATGGTGACGAATACCTGGCTGCAATGACCATTGGTACTGGCAACGACAAAGGTCATGTCATGCTCAACGCGCAATACACCAAGCGCGAAGACATCGGGCAGGGTGAGCGCAACTTTTCCGCATGTCCCCTGCGGGAAATTGGCGGGAACGTGGTTTGTGGCGGTAGTGCCACCACCACCCCGGCTCGATTCTCACCCGCATCCAGTTCCGACCAGCTGATTGTCGATCCGGTCACTGGCGTGGTGCGCCCCTTCAATGCAGCAACTGATGCATACAACTTCGCCCTGGCCAGCTATCTGGTTACGCCGCAAGAGGTCGCTTCCATTTACGGCTACGGCACTTACGAGCTCTACGACTGGAAAGACGTGACCACGTTCAGGGGCTTCAGTGAACTGTCATTTGTGAATCGCCGCTCAGACCAGTTACTGGCTGCGGAAGGTACATTCTGGGGACCGGAAGTACCGGTAACCAACCCCTACAACCCTCTCAATGAACCAGTCAATATTGGACGCCGTCTTGAAGAAACCGGCGGGCGCGCATTTAGCCAGGACCTGAATACCTGGCGCGGTGTGGTAGGTCTTGAGGGTGAATTCTGTAACGAGTGGACCTGGGATCTGTCCTATAACTATTCCCGCTGGGTGGACTCCCAGATCGATCGCGGACGCGGTAATACCGTACGCTTCCAGAACCTGCTCGACCCCGTCGCCTGTGCCGCTGATCCAGAGTGTGCCGCAGCCTTGGCGGACTCTGGCAACGTACCGGCCTGGAACCCCTTTGCCGTAGGCACTCTCACCCCAGCCATGCAGGACTACGCACTGGTTACCAACTCGCCTATTGACCGAGCCTCTCTGCGCAGCGTCCAGGCCAACCTGGTGGGTGACTTTGGCGACTGGGCCCTGACTGGCGAAGCCCCAGCTTGGGCCATAGGGTATGAGAATCGAGCAGAGCGCACCGAGATTATCCCCGATGGCGCTGCTGAGATTGGCCAAATCTACTTTGTGAACGGCGACGCTTGGGGCGGCAACTATAGCGTCGATGAGTTCTACGGCGAGGTTCGGGTACCCGTCCTGGAAGGCCGCCCATGGGCGCAGGTCCTGGCCTTCGAAGCCTCCTTCCGCTATTCGGATTACAGCACCATCGGCGACGATACCACCTTCGGCTTTGTGGCGGAGTACGCTCCACTAGAGGAACTCCGCTTCCGCGGCACCTACTCCGAAGGCTTCCGTGCACCCGGTCTGGACGATCTGTTCCTGACGCCGACTGTCTCCGCCGAAACCTATGCCGACCCCTGTAACGAGTACGGCCCTGGCGACAATCCCAATGTCATCGCCAACTGTATGGCAGATGGTATTGCGCCCGGCACCACGATTGCCTCTACTCAGGCCACAGGCCTGTTCGGCGGCAACCCCGATCTGAAAGCAGAGAAATCCGAAAGCTGGACCCTCGGCATGGTCTGGACACCGTCCTGGACCGATGACATGGGTTTCACGTTGGACTACTTCAACATCAACATCGATGACGCGATTGGTACCTTAACCACCAACACCATCGTTAAAGGATGCTATGAAAGCCCCAACTTCAGCTCGCCGCTGTGTAGCCTGATCACCGGTGCGCCGTCCGTGGGAACCAGCCCGTCTCCCGACGCCCCCACGCGCCGCGCGTCCGACCTGACTATCGCTGGCCAGCTGCTGAACAGCCAGAACGTTGCGACCTTTGAGACCTCCGGTGTGGACCTCGGTTTCGACTACAGCATGGATGCCGGTCCTGGCATTGTAACCGTCAATCTCTCTGCAACTTACCTGCATGAGTGGAAATACCGCGGCAGCTCCGAAGACCCGACCATTGATCTGGCGGGCTACTTCGGCGCAGACCCGGTTACCACCGCGATCGTTGCCTTCCCCGAGTGGAAGTTCTACGGCACCGTGGGTTACGAGTACGATTGCTGGAGCGCCTTCACCACCGTACGTATGCTCGGCGCGGTAGATGACTTCGATCCGGCCCCCGGCGATCTCGCCACCAGAATCGATACCACCTGGTACCAGGATGTGAACTTCAACTACTTCCGCTGGGAGAACATCAAGCTGACCGGCGGTATCCGCAACGTGTGGAACCAGCAGCCCCCCTATGTCACCAACAACGATGACATGAATACCCTGATGAGAAGCTACGACACCGTCGGCCGCTTCTTCTACGGCAGTGTAACCCTGCAGTTCTAATCAGCAGAAATCCTCTCCAAGCCCCGCCAATCTGGCGGGGCTTTTTTATTCTGGCTACTTTTCCACCACGCCAGGTCCAAGCAGCTCGAATTTCAACCAATTCGCACGTAATTGGTGCGGACGTACCTGTCATTACCCCTTTTAAGAAAAAAAGTGATTTTTTTTGGAGGGTTTCCAGTCCTGATCCGTTATCTACTCGTTGGGACAGAAATGGCCACTTGGGGGTAGCCATTTCTATACATCGCCACTAGATGGCAAACCATATAAATCCAACGATCTCAAGAGAGGATTTCCAATGAAAAAGAACCTTCTGTCTGCAGCCGTAAAAGGGGCTCTGGGCCTCACCGCTGCTGCGATTATGGTTCCTTCCATGTCCGCTTACGCACAGGAAGCGGAAGATGTAGCACTGGTGGAAGAAGTTGTTGTTACCGGCTCACGCATTGTTCGCGCCAACCTGGATAGCCCGACAGCAATTACTACTGTTGACTCTGCATCCATCGAATACTCCGGCGAACTGAACAGCGCTGAAATTCTGCGCTCCCTGCCGGCTACCGGTGTTTCTGGCCTGTCCAGCAACAACTCCAACTTTCTGACCTCCGGCGGCGGTATCAACACTGTTGAGCTGCGCAACCTCGGCGAAGACCGCACCCTGGTGCTGGTTAACGGCCGTCGCTACGTATCCGGTGTTGCCGGCTCCTCTGCGGTTGACTGGAACACCATCCCGACCGAACTGATTGAGCGTGTTGAAGTGATCACTGGTGGTGCATCTGCCATCTATGGTTCCGACGCTCTGGCGGGCGTAATCAACGTCATCCTGAAAGACGACTTCGAAGGCGTAAGCATCACCTCTTCTCACGGTGAAACCCTTGAGTACGGCGATGACACTACCGACCGTTTCAATTTCACCGCCGGTGGCAACTTTGACGATGGTAAAGGTAACGCCGTTGTCTCCATGACCTACACCGATGAAGGTGGTGTACTGGCTCGCGATCGTAAAAACACTGCTGTCGACGATCTGTCCTCCATCTACTTTGGCGGCAGCGTTACCGATAGCACCGCACCGTTCTACTCTTCTTACTCCGAGTACGGCCGCTTCGGCATTCCGTCTACTGGCGACCAGTACGTCTATGACAATGAACTGGGCGAAGTTGTAGATTGGGACGGCGATAAATACGGTTTCAACCGTCAGCACTTCCGTCGTTACTCGGTACCGACCGAACGTTTCCTGATCAGCAGCAACCTGAACTACGACCTGAGCGACAACCTCGAAGCGTTCGTTGAAACCACTTTCGCGCGTACCGAGACTCAGACCGAGATCGAGCCCTACCCGCTGGCTTTCGACGACCTGTACATCGATGGCGTTTCCATCGACAACCCCTACGTACCGCAGGAGCTGCGTGACCTGGCCGTAGCCGCGGGCGACGACCACATCCAGTTTGTACGTCGTACCACCGAGCTGGACCAGCGCGGTTCTTTCGCCGAGCGTCAAACCTTCCGTGCACTGGTTGGCCTGCGTGGCGAATACAACGATTGGAACTGGGACACCTTCCTGGGCCAAGGCCAGATGCAGGACAGCCAGCGCGGTACCGGTCAGCTGAACATCTCCAACTTCCGTAACGCTCTGAACGCGGTTGAAGATGCCAATGGCAACATTGTGTGTGCCGATGCGGCTGCTGTTGCCGAAGGTTGTGCTCCGCTGAACCTGTTTGGTAAAGGCGCCATCTCCCAGGAAGCTGCAGACTACGTTTCTGCTCCGTCCGTTCGTGACCAGCGCACCAAGCAGACCATCGCCGGCATTAACGTTAACGGTACCCTCGTAGACCTTCCGGCTGGCCCGCTGAGCCTGGCGACCGGCTGGGAATACCGCGACGAATACGCCGCTGACTTCCCGGACGCCCTGACCCGCACCGGCCAGAATGCTGGTAACAAGGAAGAGCCGACCGAAGGTAGCTACAGCGTCAACGAAATTTACGTTGAGATGGAAGCGCCGGTCCTGGCCGATCTGCCGCTGATCCAATCCCTGAGCGTTGGCGCGGCTTACCGCTACTCTGACTACGACACTATCGGCGCTACCGACGCATACACCGGTCGCGTATCCTGGGTAATCAACGATGAGCTGCGTGTTCGCGGTCAGTACGCTCGTGCGGTACGTGCGCCGAACATCAGCGAACTGTACTCTCCGGGCGGTGAGAACTTCGCGTCTGTCAGCGATCCCTGTAACGGCGTAACTGCCACCACCAGCGGTGTTGTTGCCGATAACTGCCGTAGCATCCCGGCGGTTGCAGACCGTATCGCCGCTGAAGGTGTTTTCGAGCTGACCCAGCCTGAAATTCAGGGCACTGGCGGCTTCACCGGAAAGGGTAACGAAAATCTGTTCACCGAGACCTCCGACAGTTACACCTTCGGTGCGATCTTCGAACACGATTTCGGTAACTTCGGTAGCATCACTACCTCTCTGGACTGGTACAGCATTGAAATCGAAGACCTGATCGACACTGTCGGCCGTCAGACTTCTGTGGATTTCTGCTACAACTCCACCAGCTTCCCGAACAATTTCTGTGACTTCATTGTCCGTGACGGCAGCGGCCCTGCATTCCAGAAGGGTGAGATCACCGAAGTTAACTCCGGCTACATCAACGAAGGCACCCTGACCACTGAAGGTATCGACCTGCAGCTGGGCTGGGGCCGCGACGTTGGTCCAGGTCAGCTGGACGTGAAACTGAACTACGGCCATGTAATGGACTACACCCTGAGCAAGTTCGGCGATGCCGACGAGCTGGTGGGTGAAGTGGGTTACTTCGAAAACCAGTGGCTGGCAACCATCAACTACGCGATGGACCGCTTGGTAGTTCAGTGGGAAACCGCTTACCTGAGCGACGCGTCTCCAGACCTGAGCAGCCCGGACTTCAACTACTCCGTAGGTGAATACGTAACTCACGATCTGTTCGCGAACTACCAGTTCACCGAAAACCTGAGTGCCAACCTCGGTATCAACAACCTGCTGGATGAAGAAGCACCGATCATCCTGTCTGGTGTTCCGGGTAACTCTACCGGTACTGACACCAACGCGTCTGTGTACAACCCGATTGGCCGCAGCGCATACGTAGGTGTTCGCTTCACTTTCTAATTTATAAAAATTATCTTGGTCTTTTTAGGCGGCTCCTTGAGCCGCCTTTTTTATGCCCGCCGCCTAACTTTCTCCATTTCGCCGGACAAACACTTCAACTATTTCCGCCAATTTTCGCAAAAAAGTCACAAATTACACCCCTAGTATAATTGTCACAAAATTATCAATATGCATTTATGAGACAAATGCAAACCATAAAAGCGAACTGGATCACAAAAAAATATAAACATTATCCAATTTATTGAGGAACTTTTTGAATTGGTCGTTAAACCCCTGTTGGGCACGGAGATGTTTATTGGGGTAACCATCTCCAGACTTATCTGAACGACACACTTAAAAGATTCCAAAGATCAAGAGAGGACTTCAAATGAAAAAGAACCTACTGTCTGCAGCAGTAAAAGGCGCATTAGGCCTTACTGCTGTTGCGATTCTGGTTCCCTCCATGCCGGCTTTTGCACAAGAAGGCGCCGACGCTGTAGAAGAGGTTGTAGTTACAGGCTCTCGTATCCAGCGTGACGCAAACGAAACCAGTGTAAGCCCGGTAACTTCTGTAAACGCAGAAGACCTGAAAGCCACCGGTATGGTCCGTGTTGAAGACCTGATCAACGACCTGCCGCAAGTTGCTGCAACCCAAACCGCCGGTCAAGCGAACGGCTCCACCGGTACCGCAACCGTTTCCCTGCGTGGCCTCGGCTCCCAGCGCACCCTGGTGCTGATCGACGGTCGTCGTATGCCTGCCGGTTCTCCGCTGGCTGGCGGCTCTGGTGCTGACCTTAACCAGATCCCGGGTGCCCTGGTAGAGCGCGTTGAAGTTCTGACTGGTGGCTCTTCCGCTACCTACGGTTCTGACGCGATTGCCGGCGTTGTGAACTTCATCATGATGGACGACTTCGAAGGCGTTCGTTTCGATAGCCAGACCAGCGTCTACCAGCACAATAACGACAACGGCGCAATGCAGGACCTGGTTAAGTCCAAAGGTTTTGACGTGGCTGACGGCAGCGTAACCGACGGCGAAACCAATGATTTCTCCATGATCATGGGCGCCAACCTGGATAGCGGCCGCGGTAACGTGACCGCTTATGCCAACTACCGCAAAATTGACCCGGTACTGCAGGCAGACCGCGACTACTCCGGTTGTGCACTGGGCGGTAGCCCCGACAACTTCTCCTGTGGTGGCTCCTCCACTGTACCCTGGGGTCGCTTCACCGACTTCGGCGTAAACTCCGGTGATACCACCGAAAGCTTTGACTACAGCGTAGACGGCACTGGCTTCACAGAGTTTGCCAACCTGTACAACTACGGTCCGCTGAACTACTTCCAGCGCCCGGACGAGCGCTGGACCATGGGTGCTTTCGGTCACTACGACATCAACGAAAATGCCACAGCCTACGCTCAGCTGATGTACGCTGACGACCGCACCGTTGCCCAGATTGCACCTTCCGGTGCTTTCTTCGTAACCAACGACCTGTTCTGTGGCAACCCTTTCCTGTCCGACGAACAGTACGACGCCATCTGTGGCGTTTACGGCCTGGGTAAAGATCAGTTCGTTAGCGATCTGGTTGTTACCAACACCGACGCAACCACCGGCGAAGTTACCACCAACCCGGGTGCTATCTACATTGGCCGTCGTAACGTCGAAGGCGGTCCTCGCCAGGACGATATGCGTCACACCACGTTCCGCGGCGTGTTCGGTATTCGCGGTGACATCAACGAAAACTGGTCTTACGACGTATACGGTCAGTACTCAGAAGTTAGCCTCGAGCAGACTTACCTGAACGACTTGTCTTCCAGCCGTATCGGACGCGCCCTCGACGTGCGTGCTGATGCCGATGGCAACCCGGTGTGTCAGTCCGTTCTGGACGGCTCCGATCCGAACTGTGTGCCTTGGAACATCTTCCAGGAAGGTGGCGTAACTCAGGAAGCTATCGATTACCTGGTTCTGCCGCTGTTTGCTCGCGGTACTACCGATCAGGAAATCGTTTCCGGTTACGTTACTGGCGACCTGACCGACTACGGCGTGAAGCTGCCGACTGCTGACAGCGGCGTTGCCATTGTCGCCGGTCTGGAAAGCCGTCGTGAATCCCTGAACTACTCTCCGGACTCTGGCTTCCAGAACGGTGAAGGTGCAGGCCAGGGCGGCCCGACCCTGCCGGTTGACGGCAAGCTGTCCGTGAAAGAAGTATTCACCGAAACGAGCATTCCGCTGGTTAGCGGCAAGCCCGGTATGGAATACCTCGGCCTGGAACTGGCTTACCGCTATTCCGATTACTCTACCGACGAGCAGACCAACACCTACAAGGTGGCTGCAGACTGGCAACCGATGAACGACCTGCGCGTTCGCGCGAGCTTCCAGTCCGCTACTCGTCACGCCAACATTCGTGAGCTGTACCGCGCACAGTCCATCGGCCTGTTCGACATGACTTACGATCCCTGTGGCTCCCGCACCGATGCCGACGGCAACGTTGTAGGCCCGACCGCTACCCTGGCAGAGTGTCAGAACACCGGCATCACTGCAGCCACTTACGGCGGCGGCATTGATTCCCCGGCTGGTCAGTACAACTACATCGGCGGTGGTAACCCGGAGCTGTCTCCAGAAGAATCCGAAACCGTATCTTTCGGTTTCGTTTACACCCCGGAAATGATCTCCGGTCTGAGCATGAGTGTTGACTACTTCAACATTCAGGTGACCGAAGCGATCGCAGGTATTAGCCCGGAAACCATCCTGAACAAGTGTCTCGAAACTGGCGATGCTCTGTTCTGTGATTCCATCAGCCGTGGTGGCAACGGCAACCTGTGGATTGGCAGTGCGGCCATCTCCGCTACCGACGTCAACATCGGCTTCTTCGAAACCGAAGGTGTCGACATCAACGCCAACTACGGCTTTGAAGTGGGCGAGTTCGGCGGCGTTGACATGAACCTGATCGCTACCTACCTCACCAAGTGGGACCAGCAGGAGTTCGTTGGTCAGCCGGTTGAAGACTGCGTAGGCGTTTGGAACGGCTCCTGTGGCACTCCCACTCCGGAATTCGTAAGCACTCTGCGCGCTACCTGGACTACTCCCTGGAGCGTGAATGTGACTGGTGCATGGCGTCACATCGGTGGTGTTGATGACCTCGGAGCCAACGGTGCAGACTTCGATGCGTTCAACTACTTCGATCTGTCCGGCTCTTGGGCTGCTAGTGACAACATCACTATCCGCAGCGGTATCAACAATGTCTTCGACAAAGAGCCGCCGCTGACTGCAGACGCTGGTCCCAGCATCTACGGTAACGGCAACACCTTCCCGGGCATCTACGACGCTCTGGGCCGGTACGCCTTCCTGGGTATTACCGCGGACTTCTAATTCTTTGAATTAGAAACCTGGTAACCAGGAAAAAGAAAAGGCGCGGTGGCCTCCACCGCGCCTTTTTTATTTGCCAAAATAAATGAAATAAAAGTGATTTGGCAAAGCTGTCAGACAATTCTTAAGCCCGTTACCCCTGTAAAAACTTCTCCAAAACTGAAAGCTGATTCTTATAGTTCTGATATCGCTTTACCGAACCAGTATGCAATCCCATTCTCACCTGCCATACGCTCGCAGTTTTGACGTAATTCTTACGCGCCTGAAAGTTGAGACAACCCGACTCCCAAGTGATCCCCAGGAAATCCAGTAGCCTACGCGTTTCCTTTTCCGGGTCAGTTACCAACGCCTCATACTCGACTTCACAGATGCTTTGCGGAAATAAACTTTGCCAGTAGCGCATTAGCCGCACTTGCTGCATGTAGTAATGACCAATCGCCTCAAGATCGGCTGAATAATTCATCCCCCCGCCAAGCTGTTGAAAATAGATCGACAAACAGTTGTCCAACAACCCCCGCCTGGTCCAGATAAACCGGGCATTCGGCAAAGCCCGCTTGATGAGACCAATATGTAGAAAATTATCCGGCCGCTTGTCCGTTACAATAGCTTTAGGATCGAATCTGCGCGCCAGAAAGTCCCTGTAGTCTGCGCCCGCCCTCGCAAAGAATTCAGCGCCAAACTGATCCAAGCTACCCGGATACTCTTCACAAAGCCCATCAATCATACGCGGAAAAAAATCCAGCTCACCGCCAGAAATGATTGCAGAGTGGCCACTAAGCACCTGCTCGACAAGCGTCGATCCTGAGCGGAACATGCCACAAATAAAAACAGGGCCCGCCTCGGCATCGCTGCTTTCCGAATCAAACATTTCTGGAGGATAAGCGTCTATCAGCTTATCGACCAAACTGGACTGCGAACTCTTACAGTAAGGTTTAAACCTGGTTTTACCTAAATCATTCGCCTTGGCAATAACGGCGAATGCTTGTTCATACTCACCACAATCATCCAGTAGTTTTCCAAGCGCGAAACCCAATTCTTCTTGGTCAGCCAGGGACAATCCGCTTCTCGCCAGCAAAGTCGAAATTTTTTCAATTAGGGGGGCAGCAGAACTATCCACGGCGGAAAGATGAGCCAATCGACTGAGTGCCAATACATTTTCACTGTCAATCGCAAGCACTTTTTCGTATTGCTCTGAGGCAGAAACCCTGTCCCCGGACTCTTCCGATAATGCGGCCAGATTCAACATCGCAGGTAAATAGCTCTGGCGAACCTCCAGCGCTTTCTCGTAGCTCGCGCGAGCCTCCGGCTCACGGCGCAACTCAGACAAAATCACACCGATATTGGTATAAACTTCCTCTTTCCCTGATACCCCCATTGCCAACGCCTTTTGATACCAACTCAGCGCCTCTTCCAATTCACCCACCTGCTTCAGCAGATAGGCAAAGTTGTAAACTGTATTCGGCCGGTCAGTTACCTGCCCCAGAAACTTCCGGTAACCGAGAATTGCTTTGTCATATTCGCCACAGGTTTGCGCATACTGGGCCAATTGGAGCCAGTACTCTGGCACACCAGAAAAATGCTGCGCCATTTCCTCCAAGCATGAAACAGCCTGGGCTGTTTTCTCTTGTCGCACGTAAAAATGGAAAAGTTCCCGATAAACCAGTTCTTCAGCACCACTGGTCGACAGTAATTTTCGGTATAGATTCTCTGCTTCAGTGAATCGCTTACTCTCGGTGAGTGATCTTGCTTCCTGAAGGCATTTCAATATATTCGGAGGGATATTCATAACTTTACTAACCGGCCATCAAAAACGTATATCCACCTGAATGCGGCCAAACGTAAAAAGGCACCCAGGCCCACTAAACTGGAACCGAGGCGCCTTTCAGGAATGCTAAATCAGACCAGGTAAAACAGTAACGCAGAAAATTAATAGTTTGTTGGCTTGCTGCGTGTATCTTCATCCAGCATTTTTCTGGTTTCGTAGGCCATCCGATCCCACTCTTCCTGCGTCATACAGGTTTTTTGCTTGAAGCGAGACCCGGTAATGGCGCGTACTTTACAAATTTTTTCTTCTTTCTCGGTAGCCAAACTGTTGGTCGCCGAATCGCCCTGCGCTGCAGCAACAGGCGCCTTCTCTCCTCCATCGGAGGCACATCCGGCCAATAGACCTAAACCGAGCCCAACACAAAGAATCATTTTCAGTTTCATGCCAATATCCTGTTATCGTCAAAGTCCTTTCACCTGCCTCCCAGACAGGGAATTACATGTTACCTTCCCAAGCATTGTATATCCACATTGCTGCCCGCTACGGTTATTTCCGCGCAACCTAAGGAAATATTGAATTTTTACGCGGCCTTTTCTGCAACTAAAGACCAGGCCAATGGATGCGACTGATCGGCCCCTTCCAGCGCTTCCACCTCGAGCAACTCAAACCCAGCATTAGCCAAGCCGTCCTTCAATGTTTCAAAGTCTTGCGCACTGAGCGCAGCCCGGCACATGGAATTCATTCTCTCAATATAACGATCTATTTCCGTTACCGCCTGCTTCAGCCATCCGATAACCTCCTGTCGCTCAAACCTTGGCAAATTCGTGTGTATATGATTTACGTCCATATATAGCTTTCGAATCACACCACCCGCAACATGCCTACCATATTGCGTCATAATTCGCTCCATATCGCGAAAGGCAGGTATCAGATTTTGAGAGGTTTTTTCATATTCAGATCGCCCCCCACCCATTAGCACATCAAATGCATAAGGAAACATTTCAATAGCGCCTTCCAGAAATCCGTTTTCGCGAACTTCGCGAAGGGCGGCGTAATTGACGGCGCACTCTCTGTAAATGGCGCCATCCCGGTGGTGCAACAGCAATGCAATCCTTCCCCCGGGGGAAACAATGTCAAACAGCGCGCGGATAGCCTCAATCCCCGCGTATTCAACACCGAATTGGCTGGTGACAATGTCCGCGCTGTGCTCAGACAGTGGCAGTGCCGCACCATCGGCCACAATGCCGGAAACCTCCGGCCAGCGAGCGACCACAGCGCTCACCGCGCCGGGGGAAAGGTCAACGCACACGGAATTACAGCGGGCGCTATCCACCAAAGAAAATAAGTACCCGAAAACGGCGCCACTACCACTGGCAATGTCAATGATTCGAGGGCAACCAGATGCATTTTTTGCGCCAACCCGCGCATCCCTAAAAAATCTATGCCAGAATTGCTCAATGGCCGGATGGTCTGTCCCACCAAGTTCACAGACGTTTTTATCTTTGGCCTGCTGCCAGTAAGACTGCCAGCTTGAGGCTGTGCTCACACTCATGTTGCCGCTTCTCTTTGCATCCGCTTCTGAACAGTGTCGCCGCAAGGGGCACGATCTTCAGAATTTCTGATGGTAATCATGTAGAGACGAACACAGCCAGCAACTCCACAATCACTCAGTTATGCGATAAACATGGATACCCTTACCGCCTTTCTCACCCTCCTTTTTGTCATGGATCCCTTGGGTAACATCCCGGTGTTCCTTGCCGCACTCAAGAATGTGCCTCCCAAACGCCAGCTATACGTCATCATGCGAGAGCTCATCTTCGCCCTGATCGTGCTGCTGGTTTTCCTCTATGGCGGCCGCTTTGTGCTTGCGTGGCTCGGGCTATCGCAGGAAGCCATTCGCATTGCCGGGGCAATCATCCTGTTCCTGATTGCCATCCGTATGGTGTTTCCCATCGAAGGCGGCATCATGGGAGAAAGATTGGAGGGGGAACCCTTCTTCGTGCCCCTGGCGGTACCGCTGGTGGCCGGCCCTTCCACCATGGCTATTTTGATGCTGATGACCAACAGCGAAGGAGAACAGCTGTGGAACTGGACATTGGCACTACTCGGCGCCTGGGGAGTTTCCGCGGTGATACTGCTGGCGTCTTCACCACTTGCGCGCCTGCTGGGTAACCGGGGGCTAATTGCGGTAGAACGCTTGATGGGGATGGTTCTGGTGATGCTGGCGGTCCAGCTGTTTCTGGATGGGATCAAGCAGAGCCTGGGCTAAAGCACAAATATAGACGCGCTGTGTACGGGCGATTTATTGATCAAAATGTCGCCCGTTGCAGTGTAAAGGACGTTTCGCAAGGTATAAGCCTCCAAACTTTTTCCAGTTTTATTTTTATCTGCACACCTCCACCCCAACAGAATATTTAGCAAGCGAGCCAAGACAAGTCAGAGTGAAGCTCTAATATTCGCCCCCCCCTTCAAATAATGCTCAAATTACATACAGCAACACACCCTGCTCACTTTTTGACCCACCTCTCAAAGTTCAATATTAGTTATATGCGTCCTAGGTTAAAGCCTATTGCCGTTAATATTTTGCAGAAATAGAAATGATTGACGGACATATACACTTCTTTACGATTACTATTTAACCGCTTCGCTTATTAATAAATCAAAATATCTGATTTAACAAAGATCCCTCAATGTCAGGTTAGTTCCACAAATTATCTGCATCCTATAAAGTCAGCCCGCACTCGAATTACAACAAACCTATAAAAGTGCCTCTAAAGACATAAAGGATGCATTTATGATCAAGACCAAGTTGAGTATCGCTATCGCAGCTTTCGGCACCATCGCCGCTACCGGTGTTTCCGCTCAGGAAGCCGTACCCGGCCCGACCGTCGAAGAAGTGATCGTTACTGGCTCCCGTATTGCACGTGACCCGCTTTCCACCACTGGCCCGATCACCATCGTAGATTCCGATGCGATCAGCCGTTCTGGTGTAGGCACCATTGACGAGCTGCTGAACCAGCTGCCGTCCATGGGTACTACCGGTATCAACGCCAACGACAACAATGGCGGCCAAGGCCTGTCATTTGTTGACCTGCGTAACCTGGGCTCTGCACGTACCCTGGTACTGGTTAACGGCCGTCGTTTCGTATCTTCCGCTTCCGGCGTTAGCTCTGCGGTAGACATGAACAACATTCCGGTAGACATGATCGACCGTATCGAAGTTCTGACCGACGGTGCTTCTGCGGTATACGGCTCTGATGCTGTAGCAGGCGTAATCAACGTGGTCATGAAGGATTCCTTCGACGGCGTTCGTATCAATGCGCGCGCCGGTGCTACCAAAGAAGGCGGCGGCGAGAATGGCGATCTGTCTATCACCTTCGGTAACGAAGGCGAGCGCGGCAGCTTCATTGCCAACATTACCCACGCGCAGCGCGACGAAATCACTTACGAAGATCGCGACTGGGCCGGCCTGACCAGCTCCATGGGCCCGAACGGTAATATCTTTACCAACTACGGCAGCTTCAGCATTGGTGAAGACGGCGTATCCCTGGGCAGCTATGCCGGTTACGACATCGGCCAGCACATGTGGCTGTCCGGCGCTATGGAACGTACTTCCGCTACCGTTTCTGGCAAATACTCCATCACCGACAGCGTTGAGCTGTGGGGTGAAGCCAGCTACACCAACAAAACCAGTAATCAGCAGCTGGCTGCACAGCCGCTGTACGCGGGTAACGGCTTTGCTCTGAACCCGGAAACCCACCTGCCTGAAGCGATCAAGTCTCAGCTGCAGGACGCGTGGCAGAATGCTGACGACGCTTACCAGATCGAGCTGGCAGCTTACAACGCTGCAGTTACCGAGTGGGAAGCACAGGGCAGCCCTGAAGGCCTGGAGCCGACCGCTCCGGTTGCTTCTCACGGCACCGATTGGCTGGACGGTTTCTCCGACTTCCGTATCCGTCCGGTTGCTGGCGGTACCCGCTCTTATGAACAGACCACCGACACTTACCGTGTTGCTACCGGCCTGAATGGCGATTTCGCCAATGGCTGGAGCTGGGACACCTTCGCAAGCTACGGCAAGAACGAAGGCGAAAACGTTACCCTGAACTCTTACAACAAAACCAAGTTGGAAGAGATCTTCAGTGGCGCAGCGGGTCTGGACTACAACTTCGCGGGCGGCATGAGCCCCGAAATCATGGACTACTTCCGCTACGACGATTTCGAAGACAACTCCTATGAGCTGCTGAACGTCGGTGCATCCATTTCCGGCGACATCAATGCCATCGAATTCCAGGGCGGCGCTCTGGGCTTTGCTGCGGGTGTTGAGTACCGCGAAGAGTCTGGCGAGTTCAACCCGTCTCCGGAAACCCAGAGCGGTGCGACCTTCGGTAACCAGCAAGATGCGACTGGCGGTGAGTACGACGTAACCGAAGCATTTGCTGAATTCAACCTGCCGATCCTGCAGGGTGCACGCTTCGCAGAAGAGCTGACTGCTGACATCGCGGTTCGCTACTCCGACTTCAGCACCTTCGGTGGCCAGAGCACAGGTAAAGTTGGCCTGGTTTACGCACCGGTTGAAGACGTGCGTTTCCGTACCAGCTACTCCACCTCTTTCCGTGCGCCGGGCATCTACGAGCTGTTCAGCGGTTCCGCACAGAGCTACGAGTACTTGATCGACCCGTGTGACACCAGCGCGGCAAACGAAGACGGCCAGGGCGCGAACTGCGGCATGGTTGGCGCTGGCTTCACTCAGGCAGGCAACCAAGTTCCGACCAATATCGGCGGTAACGAAGAGCTGACTCCGGAAGAAGCAACTACCTTCACCGCCGGTGTTGTGTGGACCCCGAGCTTTGTAGACGACCTGTCTATTACTCTGGACTACTACGACATCAGCGTTGAAGACGCGATCACCTCCCCGGACCTGCAGCGCATGCTGGACGACTGCTTCCGCGCTGGCGATCAGAGCGCGTGTCAGTTCGTAACCCGTGGCGCTGGCGATCAGATCGTTGCACTGGAAGGTGCGAAGATGAACATCGGTCAGATCGATACCCGCGGTGTTGACGTGGACATCGTACACAACCTGCACTTCGACTCTGGCCGTCTGGCCCTGCGTGCCCAGGCTTCCCGCCTGCTGGAGTACAACGAGTACAACGAGCAGTCCGGCACCGAGTCTGACTACCTTGAATACGTTGGCACCACCAGCGGTCTGTACGTGAAGTGGCGCGGCCTGGCCAGCGCTACCTGGTACGGTAACGACTGGGATATGGGCGTCGACATGCAGTACTTCGACGACGGTTACAGCCCCTACCTGCCGGTTCAGTCCATGACTTACCTGAACCTGAAAGCAGGCTGGGATGTAAATGAGTCCCTGCGTCTGTCCACTGGTATTGATAACGTTTCCGACAAGGATCCGCACACTACCTCTGGCAGTGACTGGAACAGCTTCTACGACTTCCAGGGTCGTTACTTCTGGGCTGGTGCTTCTTACCAGTTCTAAGTTACCGACTAGAAGTTGCTGACTTTCAGTCAACGAAAAAGGGGGATGCCATTGGCGTCCCCCTTTTTTGTTCGTTATTTTTTGAGCGCTACGGGCGCTTCATTAGGTAATCCAACTTGCGGCTGTAGGCTCGCTCAGTCGCAGGGTTATCCACCAGTGAAAACGCCTCGGTAAAATACGTCTTCGAATTTTCATAGTCTCCCAGGCGATAGCTCGTCAGGCCCATCAGAAAATGGAAACGGTGATCGTTTTCGTACTGCCAGATAGCGCGCTTAAGCTGTCGTTTGGCACTCTTAAAGTCCCCATGCTCATACGCGTTACGCGCCTGATAGTAGAGGTAATAGGGGTTGCGCTCACGATGGAAGCGGGCTTTCTCAGCGTAATAATCCGCCAATTCAAACTGCTGTTGTTGGCGATAGAGCCGTTCCAGATTGCTCATGGCAATGGTGTGGCGACTGTCCAGCTGCAGTGCCTGTAGATAACTCTGCTCAGCGGCTGTGTTTCGCCCGTTGCGACTGTAGAAGGCCCCCAAGTTTGCCCACAGGTCGCTGTTCCCGGGGCGCAATTCCAGTGACTTGCGCAGGTAGCGGAATGCCTCGCGCATTTCCCCCTGCGCCATCCACTCCAGACCGCGGTTGCTGTAGTACTGGGCAAAGGCTTCGTTGTCGGTCAGTTCGCGCTGATCGTAGACCGGATCGTAAGCGGCAAGATTGAAGTCCACCACACGACGGCCGCGGTTGCTCTCACTCACCATATTGATATGGCGATAGACCACAAAAGTCTGCTCTTCGTCGTGGCCCCACACCGGGGGTACCTCGACCTGGTTGAAGTAGGCATCGGCGCCCAGCTCCCGCGCCATGGCCACCATCATCACGGTAAAGGCCATACAGTTGCCCACCTTCTGACGATAGGTCTCGGCGGCGGTGAGGGTCTGGTCTGCACGGTACTCGACAGTGAAGTCCCGCTGCTCGAAACCCTTTAACAATGCAGCCAGCCGCTGTTGCGGACGGGCATCCGGGGCGACATTTGCCAGGTATTCGCGCATCTCCGGAGCCAGTCCGAGGATGTCGTCTTCGGGTAACTCGGAGGGGGCTACTGGCTCACCGAAGATTGCGGAGCCGGAGAGCAGCCAATGTGGGTCAACCGCTGCCGGTTGCTCGGGAATGGTACTGGTGCAGCCACCGATCAGGGCAATGCACGTGCCCACGGCCAATGATTTCCAGCCCACCGACAACTTCCGTGACCAATTAACTACTGCCAGTCCGGAATTTTGCGGGGTTTTCATCGTTATTCTCCCCATTTCATGTTTTGAATCTCTAATTTTCCACAATTCCTGTCGCGTAGGAATCCCTTTTGCAGGCTCATTTCCTGTTTCACCTGTAACCATTCGCCAGTTTTAGTGACCACTGTTACACTCGAGAGGGTCACACTTAAAGCTATAACAAGTTAAAGCTATAACAATCGGAACAACTGATATGTCGTCACTACCGCAACAGAACAGCGATGGCTTCTTTGGCCATCCCAAGGGGCTCTCTACCCTCTTCTTCACAGAAATGTGGGAGCGTATGAGTTACTACGGTATGCGGGCGCTGCTGGTCCTCTTTATGACCGCAAGCCTGCAACAGGAAGGCCTGGCCTTTACCGTAGCAGCTGCCACCGCCATTTACGGCCTCTACACCGGTGCGGTGTACTTCCTGGGTCTTCCGGGTGGCTGGATCGCCGACCGCCTGCTGGGCGGCCAGCGTACGGTCTGGTACGGCGGCATCATCATTATGTGTGGCCATATCGTGCTGGCCATCCCCAGTGATCACACCTTCTTTATCGGTCTTATTCTTGTAGCTACCGGTACCGGTCTGCTGAAGCCGAATATCAGCGCGCTGGTCGGCCACCTCTACGCCGAAGACGACGTGCGTCGCGATAGTGGCTACGCGCTTTATTACATGGGCATCAATATCGGCTCCGTGCTGGGCTATATGATCTGTGGCTACTTCGGCGAGAAGGTGGGCTGGCACTGGGGCTTCGGTGCTGCTGCTGTAGGTATGGCGGTCGGCCTGATCCAGTACCGCAAAACCATCGGCAACCTGGGCGATGCTAGCCTGAAGCCTGAGCACCCGATGACCACCGAGGGCGCGAAAAAAGCCTGGGGCACCATCTGGGCAATTGTTGCCGGTGTTGTGGCGATTACCGCACTCACCATGAGCGGCATCATCTCCTTTGATCCGGTGGCTGTGGCCAAGTACGTTGCCATCGCCTTCACCGTGATCTTCTTCGCTTACTACGCCTACATCTACTTCGGCGGCAACCTGAGCCAGACCGAGAAGCGTCGCATGTGGGCCCTGTTCCTGGTATGTGTGGCTTCTGCCTGCTTCTGGTCCGGCTTTGAACAGGCGGGCTCCTCCCTGAACCTGTTTGGTCGCGACTACACCGACCGTATGCTCGGCTCCTTCGAGATCCCCGCGTCCTGGTTCCAGAATGTGAACCCGATGTTCATCATCATCCTGTCGCCCTTCTTCGCTGCCCTGTGGATCAACCTGGGCAAGCGTATGATCACCCCGTCCTATGGCCTGAAATGCGCCATTGGCCTGATGATCATGGCGTCCGGTTTTATCGTGATGTTCTTCGCAGCCCAGCAGGCCGCAGCCGGCCTGAAAGTGGCACCGATGTGGCTGGTAACCACTTACTTCCTGCACACCGTTGGTGAACTGTGCCTGAGTCCGGTTGCCCTGAGTGCGGTGAGCAAGCTGTCTCCGCGTCGCTTCGCCGGCCAGATGATGGGTGTGTTCGTACTCACCTACTCCATCGGCAACATCATTGCGGGCCTGCTGGCAGGCAACTTCGATCCGAACAACGTTTCCGAGCTGCCGAACCTGTACCTGCAGATCGCCATCTTCAGCATCGGCATCGGTGCGGTCATCGCCCTGATCAGCCTGAAGTCCAAGTCCTGGGAAGGACATGGCGAGGACCACATCGAACCGGTAGAGCCGGCCGAGGCACCTGCCAAGACCGTCTGATCCAGGTTAAATCCCTGAACTAAAAAGGCCGCTGCGGGAAACCGCAGCGGCCTTCTTTGTTTGTGCAGGGATTACTACTGAGTAGGAGCCTGCCCTGCAGGCGAACCATGTGCTTGCGCGACTGTTCGCCTGCAAGGCAGGCTCCTACAGCGGAAGGTTCAGCTGGCGAGCACGGTGTAGTTCAGCCAGATAAACCGTGCGCCGATAATAAACAGCAACCCTGCAAAGCAGTTCTTCAGCAATTGCGGGGAAAGCTTGTGGGCCAGCAGGGCGCCGAAGCGCGCAAACCAGGTACTCGCAAGCACAATACCGAGAAATGCCGGCCAGTAGATATAACCGCTGCTCCACGCCGGCAACTGATCGTTATTCCAGCCCTGCACCGCAAAACTGAGCGCACCGGCAACGGCAATGGGCAGGCCACATGCCGCGGAGGTCGCCACGGCCCGTTGCATGACCACATGACAGCGCGACAGGAAGGGCACGGTAAGTGAGCCCCCACCGATACCGAAGATCGCGGAGATCCAGCCGATAAAGCCACCGGCGATAGACAGCCCCACCCTGCCCGGCACCCTCTCACCATCCGTGGACAGGTGCGCTTTGCGCAATCCATCCAGCCACATTTTCAACGCAATCCCCACGGCAAAAATGCCGATCAGCAGCTGCAGCCAGGCACCGCTGAGCCAGTCTGCGGTGACACCACCAATCCAGGATCCGATAAGAATACCCGGGGCCATGGCAGCGAAGATTTTCCAGTCCACTGCGCGCTTGCCATGATGGGTCCGAACGGAGCTGATGGAGGTAATGATGATGGTGGCGAGGGAGGTGCCCACCGCCATATGGGTGAGGATGTCTGGCGCGATGCCCTGGGCAGTAAACACCAGCACCAGCGCCGGCACGATGATGAGTCCGCCCCCGACGCCGAACAGGCCAGCAATGGTGCCCGCGCCCATCCCTACCAGCAGGTAAATCAACAACACTTCCACAGCGCGCTCCCCTTCCGCAAAATCTTGATTTTTTAATGCAAAAAAAACGGTGGCATATAGCCACCGTTTTCGGTCACCTGCAAGCAGGTCTAGCGAACCGGGAGGACTTACTCCTCGCCAGTCGCCTCATCCGCTTCCGCTGCTGCGTCCGCGTTGGCTTCTTTGATGGACAGCTTGATGCGGCCGCGCTGGTCTACGTCCAGAACCTTGACCTTAACCATCTGGCCTTCGCTCAGGTAGTCGGTAACCGCGTTTACGCGCTCTTCGGCGATCTGGGAAATGTGTACCAGACCGTCTTTACCCGGCAGGAAGTTGACGAATGCGCCGAAGTCGACGATACGCACAACCTTACCTTCGTAGATGGCACCGATCTCGGCTTCCGCAGTGATTTCCTCAATACGGGTAACTGCCGCTTCCAGGCTCTCACCGTCTTCACCGAATACCTTGATGCTGCCATCGTCTTCGATGTCGATGGAGGCACCGGTTTCTTCGGTGATGGAGCGGATGGTGGCGCCGCCCTTGCCGATCACGTCGCGGATCTTGTCCGGATGGATCTTCAGGGTTGCGTAGCGCGGAGCATTCTCGTTCACCACGGAACGGGACTCGCCGATCACCTTGTTCATCTCTGCCAGGATGTGCAGACGCGCGTGCAGGGCCTGCTCCAGCGCAGTTTCCATGATCTCTTCGGTGATACCTTCGATCTTGATGTCCATCTGCAGCGCAGTCACACCAGAAGCGGTACCCGCTACCTTGAAGTCCATGTCGCCCAGGTGGTCTTCGTCACCCAGGATATCGGTCAGAACCGCGAAGCCTTCGTCTTCTTTTACCAGGCCCATAGCGATACCGGCTACCGGTGCTTTCAGCGGTACACCCGCATCCATCAGCGCCAGGCTGGAACCACATACGGAAGCCATGGAGCTGGAACCGTTGGATTCAGTGATCTCGGAAACCACACGCAGGGTGTAGGGGAATTCTTCCGGATTCGGCAGTACCGCGGCGATACCGCGACGGGCCAGGCGGCCGTGGCCGATTTCGCGACGACCGGTAGCGCCTACACGACCCGCTTCACCTACAGAGTAGGGAGGGAAGTTGTAGTGCAGCATGAAGTAGTCTTTACGCTCGCCTTCCAGCGCGTCGATGATCTGTGCATCGCGGGTTGCGCCGAGGGTGGAAACGACCAGCGCCTGGGTTTCACCGCGGGTGAACAGCGCAGAGCCGTGGCCCTTCGGCAGTACGCCAACTTCTACGGAGATAGGACGTACGGTCTTGGTGTCGCGACCGTCGATACGGGGCTCGCCACGTACCACGGCGCCACGTACAGTTTTCTTTTCCAGCTTGCCGAAGTAGCTCTTAACAGTGCCTTCATCCAGCTCGTCAGAAGACAGTGCTTCGGCGGCTTCACCGCGCAGTTCTGCCAGGCGAGCGGTACGCTGTTGCTTGTCGGTGATTTTGTAGGCTTCGGCTACTTTCTCGCCGAACTGGCTTTCCAGTGCGGACTTCAGCTCTTCGTTCACCGCTTCCGGCTGCCAGTCCCAGGTGGGCTTGCCAGCTTCGGCTTTCAGCTCTTCACAGACTTTAACAACGGCCTGCATTTCCTGGTGGGCAAACAGTACCGCGCCCAGCATGATGTCTTCCGGCAGCTCTTTCGCTTCGGATTCAACCATCAGTACCGCGTCTTTGGTGCCGGCCACAACCATGTCCAGCTCGGATTCTTTCAGCTCGCTGTAACGCGGGTTCAGCACGTAGCCGTCTTTCTCGGTGTAACCCACGCGCGCCGCGCCAATCGGGCCGCCGAAAGGAATGCCGGATACAGACAGTGCTGCAGAGGTACCGATCATGCCGGCGATATCCGGATCTACGTCTTTTTCCGCAGACAGTACGGTGATCATCACCTGTACTTCGTTCATGAAACCGTTCGGGAACAGCGGGCGGATCGGGCGGTCGATCAGGCGGGAGGTCAGAGTTTCTTTCTCGGACGGGCGGCCTTCACGCTTGAAGAAGCCACCGGGAATCTTGCCGGCCGCATAGGCCTTTTCTACATAGTGTACGGACAGCGGGAAGAAGCTCTGGTCTGGCTTGGCTTCCTTGGCACCGACAACGGTACACAGCACAACAGTTTCACCCATGGTGACCAGCGCTGCGCCGGTTGCCTGGCGTGCGACACGGCCGGTCTCAATGGTGACCTGGTCTTTTCCGTACTGGAAGGTTTTGGTTACTGGATTCACTAGTATCTTTCCTGTTTCCTTTGCGTGCTGGCCCATTCCAGCAACGCTTTGCCTACAAGTGACGAGCAAACAGTCTGCTCATCCTGCGCTGCGCGCCCAAATAGCGGACCACACAAACGCCAAAATCCGCTGACGGTTACCCGACAGCGGAAATCGTTTCGGGCTTTCGCCCTCAGTCACTGACAACTGCAATTGCGCAATCATTATGTCAGAAACCTGAATTCTATATAGAACAATGCCCGCCAGGGGCGGGCATTGCAGGGTCTTAGCGACGCAGGCCGAGCTTGGCGATCAGCTGTGCGTAACGGTTCAGATCCTTGCGCTTCAGGTAGTCCAGCAGCTTACGACGCTGGTTTACCATGCGGATCAGACCACGACGGGAGTGGTGGTCTTGCTTGTGAGAAGCAAAGTGACCCTGAAGCTTGTTGATGTTGGCAGTCAGCAGGGCTACCTGAACTTCCGGAGAACCGGTATCACCTTCAGCTTGGCCGTGCTCTTTCAGGATGGCTGCTTTTTCGTTTGCAGACAGTGCCATAACGAATTACCTCGTTCGTAACATGCTTTAAAGATTCGGCTGGCCCGTGCATGTTTACAGACCAGCTAGTCATCGTATTACCCGCGCTCACCTGTAACCAGGCTATTGCGGGTTATTTTACCAACCGACGGGGTGCAACCCGTCCGTCATCAGTAATCTCTCCAACGCCTAGAAATTCACCACTTTCCAGGAAGAGGCGCACCATATCACCTTCATCGCCCAAACGATAGACCTGCAGATCCATTACCGGCTGCCCCTGACGCAGATAGTAACCTGTGTCCTCGGCGAGGATCATCTTGGGTAGACCGGAGGCGGGAGAATCCGCCGGTAGCAGGTGGTGATCCAGCACTTCGGCACGGTCTTCACCGCGCTCCTCGGTCAGCTCGTCCAGGGTGACCGAATCCTCCTCGTGGTAAGGGCCGGCGGCGCTGCGGTGCAGCTTCTCGACGAATGCCCCCACACCCAGCGCTTTGCCCAGATCCTCGGCAAGGCTGCGCACATAGGTGCCCTTGGAGCAGTGCACCTCGACCTCCGCGCGCGGCATCTTGTCCGGCGACTGGTCTGCAGGGATGAAATTCAGCAGCTCGTAGGAGTAGATTTTCACTTCGCGCGGCTCGCGCTCCACCTCGATCCCCTGGCGGGCCAGTTTGTACAACGGCTGGCCTTTATGCTTGAGCGCGGAGTACATGGAGGGCACCTGGCTGATGGTCCCACGGAACGGCACCATGGCGTCGCGCACCTGCTGCTCGGTGATCCCGGAGGCGTCGCTGGTAGCGACCACATTGCCGTCAGCATCGCCGGTTTCGGTGGTCATGCCGAGGCAAAAGGTACTGCGGTAGCGCTTGTCCGCATCCAGCAGATACTGGGAGAACTTGGTCGCCTCACCGAAACAGATCGGCAGCACACCGGTGGCCAGAGGGTCTAGCGCGCCGGTATGCCCCGCGCGATTGGCGAAGAACAGTCGTTTGGCTTTCTGCAGGGCGTCGTTGGCGGAAATACCGGCGGGCTTGTTCAGCAACAAGACACCGTCGATCTGCCGGCCCCATTTTGGTCTGCGGCCCATCAGTCGTCGCTATCTTTTTCGCTGTCTTTGTCGTTTTCCGGGTCGCTATCGCCAGCCTTGCTCTGGTCGGACTGGACCGCCTTGTCGATCAGCGCCGAGAGGTGCTGGCCGCGCACGGAGGTCTCGTCATAGCGGAAATGCAGACGGGGAATGGTGCGAATCTGGATCTCTTTGGCGAGCTGGGTGCGCAGGAAACCTGCGGCCTTGTTCAGCGCAGCCATGGAGATATCGATCTTGCTGCGGTCGTCCTCCCCTACCAGGGTGACAAAGACCTTGGCGGTGGCGAGATCGCGACTCACTTCCACGTCGTTGACATTGACCATGCCGACGCGCGGGTCGCGCACTTCGTGCTGGATCAGACGGGCCAGCTCGCGACGCATTGCGTCGGCTACCCGGTCAGCACGGTGAAATTCTTTAGCCATTTTTTACCTATCCAGAATGGCGGTTCGCCTGTAGCCAGGCCCCTTCAACGACTGTTGTAGGAACCTGCCTGCAGGCGAACAAATCAGTGCCCCGGACTGTGCCGGGGCAACGGGCTATTACAGTTCGCGGGCTACCTTGACGATATCGTAGACCTCGATCTGGTCGCCGGCTTTGACGTCATTGTAGTCTTTAACGCCGATACCACACTCCATACCGTTGCGAACTTCCTGCACGTCGTCTTTGAAGCGACGCAGGGATTCCAGTTCGCCCTGGTAGATCACCACGTTGTCGCGCAGTACGCGGATCGGCTTGTTGCGGTGTACGGTACCTTCGGTAACCATACAGCCGGCAATCGCGCCGAACTTCGGCGAACGGAACACGTCGCGCACCTGGGCGATACCGACAATCTCTTCGCGCAGCTCCGGGTCCAGCATGCCGGACAGGGCCTGCTTCACTTCGTCCAGCAGGTTGTAGATCACGCTGTAGTAACGGATTTCAACGCTTTCGGTCTCGGCCAGTTTACGCGCAGCCACGTCGGCACGAGTATTGAAGCCGATAACAATCGCGCCGGAGGTCAACGCCAGGTTGATGTCGTTCTCGGCGATACCGCCGACACCGCTGGAAACCACATTGACCGATACTTCCTCGTTGCCGATTTCCGCCAGTGCAGACAGGATGGCTTCCAGAGAGCCGCGCACGTCCGCCTTGATCACAACCGGCAGTACTTTCTTCTCGCCAGCTTCCATGTCCGCAAACATGTTTTCCAGCTTGGCCGCCTGCTGGCGCTGCATGCGCTCGCGACGTTCTTTGTCCGCGCGCTGCTCGGCAACTTCACGGGCCTTGCGCTCGTCGGCAACCACCAGGAACTCGTCGCCGGCATTCGGCGTGGTGTCGAGGCCCAGCAGTTCCACCGGAGTGGATGGGCCGGCTTCCTTCACGGACTTGCCCAACTCGTTGGTCATGGCGCGAACACGGCCGTAGCTCTGGCCCGCCAGCACGATATCGCCGCGCTTCAGTTCGCCGTTCTGTACCAGCAGGGTGGCAACCACACCGCGGCCTTTTTCCAGGCGGGATTCGATCACAACACCGCTGGCCGGTACGCTTACCTTGGCCTTCAGTTCCAGCATTTCGGACTGCAGGGAAACCGCTTCCAGCAACTCATCGATGCCCTGGCCGGTATGCGCAGATACTTCGATAAACTGGGTGTCGCCGCCCCAGTCTTCCGGGATCACGTCTTTGGCTGCCAGCTCGTTCTTCACACGATCCGGGTCCGCCGATTCCTTGTCGCACTTGTTGATCGCGACAACCAGCGGTACGCCCGCGGCTTTGGAGTGGGCAACGGCCTCTTCGGTCTGCGGCATGACGCCGTCGTCCGCGGCCACTACCAGGATAACCACGTCGGTCGCCTTGGCACCGCGGGCGCGCATGGCGGTGAACGCCGCGTGCCCCGGGGTATCCAGGAAGGCGATCTCGCCCTGGCTGGTTTTTACCCGGTAAGCACCGATGTGCTGGGTAATGCCGCCGGCTTCGCCGGAGGCCACCTTGGTTTTACGGATGTAGTCGAGCAGCGAGGTTTTACCGTGGTCAACATGACCCATTACGGTAACAACCGGCGCACGGCTGACTTCTTCACCTTCAACGTCCTGAGACTGGGCGACCAGTTTCTCTTCCAGTTCGTTTTCAGAGCGCAGGACCACGGTGTGTCCCATCTCTTCGACGATCAGGCTCGCGGTGTCGCGATCCAGGCTCTGGTTAATGGTGACCATTTCGCCCATTTTCATCAGGCGTTTGATCAGCTCACCGGCTTTGATATTCAACTGCTTGGCGAGGTCGCCGACGGTGATCGTCTCGCCCAGTTGTACTTCGTACACTTGCTTTCCTGTCGGCTTCTTGAAGCCGTGTGTGTTCTTTACTTTCAGCGTCGGGCGAGACAGGGAGCGGGTGCTGCGTTTCTCGTCCTCGGTTTCGAAGGCTTCCAGCGCAGCATCGTACAGAGAAGTCTTGCTGGACTTCTTGGGGCCACTCTTGCCGCGACGACTGCGGCGCTTGCGCGGCTCGTCATCATCGCGGTCTTCAGTAGTCGCTTCCTGCTTACGGCGCAAGGAAGGCTTGGCCGCGGCACCGGCAGTGGTGTCTGCAGCGGGCGCCTGCTTGGCTTTCTCGGCACGGTCTTTCTGTTCTTGCTCAAGACGTGCACGCTCCGCTTCTACGCGGGCTTTTTTCTCTTCCAGCTCGGCCGCTTCACGCTCGTTTTCTTTCTTACGGCGTTCCATGGCGGCAATACGCATGGCTTCGATGTCATCGACATAGCTGGAACGGATCGGGGCAGGTTCGGGCTTGGGCGCTGGCTTCGCTTCCGGCTTCGGCTCAGGCTTGGCTTCAACGGGCTCTTCGGCTTTCTCGGGCTCTGCCGCAGCCTCTTCCGCAGCCTTGGCTTCCGCTTCGGCTTTGGCAGCCGCTTCGGCTTCCTGCTTGGCCTTGGCTTCTTCTTCAGCCTTCGCTTTGGCTTCTGCCTCAGCGGCTTCCTGCTCTGCGCGGGCGCGCTCAGCAGCTGCCTTCTCCGCTGCTGCCAGCTCTTCTTCCGCCTTCTGCAGCGCAGAAGTATCCAGCTCGGCTTCCTGCTCTTCGGTTTCAGCGCGCTTCACGTAAGTGCGCTTCTTGCGCACTTCCACATTGACGGTCTTGCGGCCGGTGCCAGATCCGGTTTTGAGCGTCGTGGTGGTTTTGCGCTTGAGGGTAATCTTTTTGGGTGCAGCTGCTTGCTCCCCGTGACTACTTTTAAGGAAGTTGAGCAGGACCTGCTTCTCTTCTGCGGATACGGGCGCATCTGCTGAAGTGTGGGGCAAACCCGCTTCCTGCATCTGCTTGAGCAGACGCTCTTCGGTGGCACCAACCGATTTGGCGAGTTCGCTAACTGTTACTTCGGCCATTCTCTCTCCTAAAAAGTCGCTTGTGGCGGAGCAGCATCAATTCATTTTACTGCTCCACCCTTAGCCTGCTTTGGCAGGCAATTCGGGACGCGCACATCAACGCTGCGCGCGGGGCCGGGCTTTCGCCCGGCGCTCGGGCATCAAGCCTCTTGATCACTGTCGTCGGCGAACCAGGGCTCGCGAGCTTTCATGATCAGCGCGGCAGCGCGTTCTTGGTCCATACCTTCAATGTCCAGCAGGTCGTCCACGGCCTGCTCTGCCAGATCTTCCATGGAAGCTACGCCACGGCTGGCCAGCTGGAACGCCAGCTGGCGATCCATGCCTTCCATGTTCAGCAGGTCTTCCTGCGGCTCGGACGCATCCAGCTCTTCTTCAGACGCCAGCGCCTGAGTCAGCAGGGCGTCTTTGGCGCGGGCACGCAGCTCTTCGGCGATTTCCTCGTCGAAGCCTTCAATACCCAACATTTCTTCCAGCGGCACGTAGGCCACTTCCTCAAGGGAGGTGAAGCCTTCGTCTACCAGAACGCCAGCAACGTCTTCGTCGATATCCAGACGCTCCATGAAGGTTTCCATGATGCTGCCGGATTCGGCTTCCTGCTTGGCCTGCCAGTCGTCCACGCTCATCACGTTGATCTGCCACTGGGTCAGTTCGGAAGCAAGGCGCACGTTCTGGCCACTGCGACCAATCGCCATCGCCAGGTTTTCCTCGGCAACTGCCACGTCCATGGAACCAGCATCTTCGTCCACCACAATGGACTCGATTTCCGCAGGCGCCATGGCATTGATGACGAACTGAGCGGGGTTGTCGTCCCACAGTACGATGTCGACGCGCTCGCCGGACAGCTCGTTGGAAACCGCCTGAACACGTGCACCGCGCATGCCAACACAGGCACCGACCGGATCGATACGACCGTCGTTGGTGTTGACTGCAATCTTGGCGCGCAGACCGGGATCGCGGGCGGCACCCTTGATCTCGATCACCTGTTCGGAAATCTCCGGCACTTCAATGCGGAACAGCTCGATCAGCATCTCCGGGCAGGAGCGGCTCAGCTTCAGCTGCGGTCCGCGGGCTTCCGGCTCAATTTCCAGCAGAATTGCACGTACACGGTCACCGAGACGGAAAATCTCACGACCTACCAGCTGGTCACGAGGCAGACGCGCTTCGGCGTTGTTGCCCAGATCCACAGCGATAAAATCGCGGGTCACTTTCTTCACGGTACCGCTGACCAGCTCACCGACACGGTCGCGGTATTCATCAACGATTTTGGCGCGCTCGGCTTCACGTACCTTCTGCACGATCACCTGTTTGGCAGTCTGCGCAGCAATACGACCGAACTCGACGTTTTCCACCTGCTCACGGTAGACATCACCAGCTTTCAGCTCGGTGTCTTTCTCGTGGGCTTCTTCCAGCGTGAACTGGGTACCCAGCTCCGCGAGCGTGTCATCGTCTACCACTTCCCAGCTACGGAAAGTTTCGTAGTCACCGCTGCGGCGGTCGATGATCACCTCGATGGTGGAATCTTCGTCGTAGCGCTTCTTGGTGGCCGTTGCGAGGGCCGCCTCGATTGCCTGGAAAATAATATCCCGGTCAACGCCTTTCTCGTTGGAAACCGCCTCGGCTACCAGCAAGATCTCTTTGTTCATGCAGCTGCCTCTTCAAAAACGCTACGTGCTGACTATTCAATGCTTCGGCAGATACTGCTTTACAGCACTACCGGGTACTTCTGCATTGCCCTTACTTCTTTCCACTCTCGAACTGCGGAACGATATTCGCTCTCTCGATACTGTCGATCGGCAGCAGATACTCGTTTTCGCTATCGATACGCAGGACCACTTCATCGCCCTCGACACCGGCCAGCAGGCCGCGCCATTTGCGCTGACCGTCCAGCGGCATGCGCAAGCGCAATTCAACCTGGGCGCCGATAAAACGCTGATACTGTTCAAGCTTGTACAGCGGTCGATCCATCCCCGGGGAAGATACTTCCAGGGTGTACTTGCTGCTGATCGGATCTTCCACGTCCATCACGGCACTGACCTGGCGACTGACCTTTTCACAGTCCTCCACGGAGATACCGCGCTCGGCATCAATGTAGATTCGCAGCAGGGCGTTGCGACCGTGGGTCTGATAATCGATTCCCCACAGCTCGCAATCCAGTGATTCGACCACCGGAGCCAGAAGCTCTTCCAAAAGTTCGCGCTTGCTTGCCATATCACCACTTTGGCCCGGCGAGCCGCCGGGGCAGATGTGCAACGGCGTCTGCACGTTGCAAAAACGAAAAATGGGCAGCGAAGCTGACCCCACGGTCCGAATGAGAAACCGCGGCGCCGACTCCCGGCCCATTCGGATGGCAAACCAGGCCGAACCTGTTTGCCGCAGATACGAAAAAGCCCCTAACAGGGGCTTTTACTGCGTAGTCACATACTAAATATGTAACCACAAAATTTGGTAGCGGGGGCAGGATTTGAACCTACGACCTTCGGGTTATGAGCCCGACGAGCTACCAGGCTGCTCCACCCCGCAACAACACACACCTGAGGGGATACCACATACACATCCAGTATAAATGGAAATTGGTAGCGGGGGCAGGATTTGAACCTACGACCTTCGGGTTATGAGCCCGACGAGCTACCAGGCTGCTCCACCCCGCACCTACACCCTGAAAGTCGACCCCTGGTAAGATGTTCGACTTCCTGCGGCGGGTTGCCCCGACCGCTCAAGAGGCTGCGCATTCTATGGGTGAGACCTTAGGGAGTCAAGCCACTTTTGGCACTAATTCTCACATCGGTTTCTCACATCGGTGCCCAATACCGATGAGAGCACCGCGCTACCGGCGGCGAGTTTCATTATAAGAAGAAAGACGACGAGTGCGTGGAGTTGATTTGCGCCAATTTCACGGAAACACAGAGCCGACGGCAAAAATAGGATGAATTCTCACTCTGCGGCCCGGAAGTCAGCACCACTTCTGCAGGGCCTTCCTGTCGCTGTCCCGCGCGGCAACCCAGCCGACACCCGCTTCCCCGGACTCCAGCTTCCAGAACGGCGCCTCGGTCTTGAGGCGATCCATGATGTAGTGACACGCCGCGAACGCCGCCTCGCGGTGGGGACTGGTCACACCCACGAACACGATATCCTCCTCCACTGCCATGGGGCCGACGCGGTGCAGCAGGCGCACCCGCCCGAGCGCCCAGCGCGCTCGCGCGTCACTGACGATCCGCTGCAGGCTTTTTTCCGTCATACCCGGGTAGTGTTCCAGCGCCAGGCCACTGACGCCCGCGCCGGCATTGAAATCGCGCACCGAGCCGACAAACATGGCACTGGCGCCGTCACTGCGGTTATCTGCGCGCAGCGCTGCATATTCATCGGCTACGGCGAGTGGAGCCGTGCGCACTTCAATAAAATCCACAGCGGCTCACCCTCCGGTGACCGGCGGGAAAAACGCGACTTCATCACCATCGCCAACCGGGGTTGTTGGCGCGGCCATCTCCTGGTTCACCGCCGCCTGTATATCGGCGGCTTGCAGGGACACCTGCCAATCCGGGAACAACGCGCCAAGATGGCCGCGCAGCTCGGTAACGGTGCCGGAGAAATCTTCCAGGCGATGCTCGGCGGTGCCCAGGCGCTCGCGCAGGCCGGCAAAAAACAGAACCTTAACCATGGGTTACCTCCTCCGTCTGCCAGTGGCCCCGTTTACCGCCAGACTTTTCCAGCAGGCGTGTGGGGCCGATGATCATTGCCGGGTCTACCGCCTTGCACATATCGTAAATGGTCAGTGCCGCCACTGACGCGGCAGTCAACGCCTCCATTTCCACGCCGGTGCGCCCGGCCAGACGGCAGTAGCTGCGAACGCGTACCGTGCTGGCATCGGCCAGCAACTCAAAGTCCACTTCCACTTTGGTCAGCGCCAGCGGATGACACAGGGGAATCAGGTCCGCGGTTTTCTTGGCCGCCTGTATTCCGGCGATGCGGGCCACCGCCAGCGCATCGCCCTTCTTGTTACTGCCGTCCACCAGCAGCGCGAATGCCTCGGCGCTCATGCGCACCGCACTCTCGGCGCGGGCGCTGCGCTCGCTCACGGATTTGTCCGTGACGTCGACCATGTTCGCTTCGCCGCGCTCGTTGAGATGGGTCAACCGGCTCATCCCGTTACCCCCGGGATTCGCAGGCCGGCTGTGCCGGGCGGATATGCGGGATGAAATTGCACGGGCGATGGCGTGAGTCCAACTGCTCCAGCAGGATGCCTTCCCAGCCGGTGCGACAGGCGCCGGTGGAACCGGGCATACAGCAGATCAGGGTGTGATTGGCCAAACCGGCCAGTGCCCGCGACTGCACGGTGGAGCTGCCGATATCGGCAAAGGAAATCTGTCGGAACAACTCACCAAATCCTTCCACGGTCTTGTCGAACAGCGGCTGCAACGCTTCCGGAGTGGAGTCGCGATCGGTAAAGCCGGTGCCACCGGTGACCAGTACCGCATGGACGCTTTCGTCGGCGATCCACTGGGACACCGCCGCCCGCATCAGGTAGATGTCATCGGGCAGGATGCACTTGTCCGCGAGCTTGTGCCCGGCGGCCTGTAGCGCTTCGGCCAGGTACTGGCCCGAGGTGTCGTTATCTTCGGTGCGGGTGTCGGATACGGTCAACACCGCGATATTGAGAGGCTCGAAGGTTTGTACTGCGTGTCCAGCCATAATGCATTCTTCCGTTCAGTCAGATTCAGAAAAAACCAGAAAATCGATCACCCACCCAGCATTGCCAGGTTGCGGGTGGCACCGGTAAAGCCGCTGGCCAGCTGGTGACTGACATGTTTGCCGCACACCGCCGCGCGGATCTGCTCCGCCAGCGCCAGGTGATCACCGCTGGCAATGGTGTCGCGTAGCGCTATGCCCTGCTCCGCAAACAGGCACAGGTGCAGCGCGCCCTGGGCAGACATGCGCAAACGATTGCAGCTGGCACAGAAATCTTTGCTGTAAGGCATGATCAGGCCGATACGGCCGGCGTAGTCCGGATGGGAAAACTCTTTTGCCGGCCCCGCGTCCCGGCTGCGCACCACCGGTGTCCAGCCACTGCGCAGCAGCAGGTTTTCAATATCACTGCCGGCCACATGGTTGCTGGCAAAAAAGTCGCGGTTGTCGCCAGTGCGCATCAGCTCGATAAAGCGCAGGCTCACCGGCGTTACCCTGACCCAGTCGAGAAATTGATTGAACTCTGCGAGATTGTGCTCGCGCAGCAGAACCGCATTGACCTTGGTGGGGATATCCAGCGCCAGCGCGCGGTCGATACCGCGCAGGATTTTCTCCAGCTTGTGGTGGCCGGTAATCGCGCGGAACTGGTGCGGGTCGAGGCTATCAATACTGACATTGAGCTGATCGAGCCCGGCGCACTGCCAGGCGTCGATTTCAGAGGGAAGCTTGTAGCCATTAGTGGTGATGGCGACGCGGCGAATGCCATCGGTATTTTTGGCGGTCTCGATCAGCGCTGGCAGATCTTTGCGCAGCGACGGCTCGCCGCCGGTAAGGCGTACCTTTTCGGTACCGAGTGCGGCAAAGGCGCGCACCACCGTGCCCACCTCTGCAACGCTAAGCGGATTCTCCTGCGCAATCGACTCGCCGCACTGGTAGCCGTCCGGCAGGCAGTAGTTGCAGCGGAAGTTGCAGATGTCGGTCACGGAAAGACGCAGGTAATAAAACCTGCGCCCGAAACTGTCTTGTAACATTAAACGCCTTTCCTAAGTCGGGAGGCCGGCCGATTTCCCGGCCAACCCTGGTGACCGGAGCATTTTCTTCGGCCACGGTTTCCGCGCCCTACGCAACGCGCTTAGGCGTGGAAACTCGGTGTTTAAACTCCGGGCAGAGTAACAGCACGGGAGAATTTTGCTTGGGGCAAAGGTGGTACTCCCTCTGGATGCGATGCGCTCCTCTGCCCCAATTCAGAACCGCCCCCCAACTCAGAATTTGGCGGTCAGCTGCAGCCACAGCTTGTTGGTATCGACACCGTGCTCGTCGGCGCTGTAGACCGCGTATTTCACCAGCGCCGCCAGTGTGTCATTGATCGGCCGGCCGTAACTGAGATCCCACTCATCGCCCCAGTTGGCAGCGCTCTCTGCAGCGGCGAACTTGTGATAAGTCACCCCCAGATTGCCACCAAACACTTTGGCAGAAGCATCCAGGTAGCTGTCCTCAACGCCGTCCCCCGGTGTCGCCAGGAACTGGTCAGCGAACCCCTGGAATTTGTGCAGGGTCGCCAGCGGGGTGGTAAAGCCGACGCCGTTGTCACTACCCAATACCTCATGACCCAGCTTGGCATTGACCGGCCCCAGCGCGCCGGACACTTCGGCCAGATAGTAGGGCGCGCTGTAGTTCAGGGAGCTGTCGCCACTCTCGCCCTGGCGGGCGTAGCCCAAGCGCGCCTTGAGCGGGCCGAAGTCGCCGGTATAGGTGAGCCCCAGGGTGCGACTGGAAGCATCGACGGCGTTCGCCAGATCGAGATCCAGCAGATAAAGGGCAAACTCGTGTCCTTTGGTCACCGGGTAGCTGGCATTGAACAACTGGATATCGCCACGCAGGTCACCCTTGGCACTGTCCTCACCAAAGATGCGATTGACGTTGTACACATAGCTGTAATCGATGCGCAGGGATTCGGCGGCACCGTAATGGAAGCGGTAACCGTCGTAGGTCTGCTCGTTCTGGCGCCAGCCGACGCCACCGACAAAACGCTGATCGCCGAGGTTGATACGCTGGCGCCCGACGGTAGCCGAGTAATCCCCCGCAGCGTATTTCAGGTAGGCCTGATTGACTTCGGTACCCACCGGATCGGCCACCACCGGGTAGGTGCCATTGCCGTTCACGGTGGAGTTGTAATCTTCGTCACCGGTCGCGGTGACGTTATCCATCTCGATACCCGCGGTGAAGCCGCGATAATTTCCGCTATCCCAGCTCAGGCGAGTCTTCAATGTGGATGCGTTGGCATCTTCATCGAAGTTTTCCTGATCGACGTTTTCCAGGCGGTACCGCAGGCTGACGCCGGCCTTGCCGCTCTGCAGCGCATCGAGCAACGTTGGCGCGCTGTTGTCATCGGCGGCCTGCGCCTGCAGTGCCACTGCGCTCACAGCCCCCAGCAGTGTCATGCCAACAAGACGGGGGAATTTACCAGGACGGGGATGTGTACGGGAGTTCATTCGCTGTTCCTCTGCGACCGTTATGAAGTGGTTGTACGCAACCTACACCGCTTCCCCGCTCACAGAAATTACCCAAATGATGTACCGCACCGGCGCCGCTACCACCTGCCAACTCGTTGCAATAATCCCAAATTGGTAGCGCAAAACAGGTCTATTCATCGAGCAGGAAGTTGTGCTGTTCGGCAAACTGCACTCTCTGCTGGACCCGCTCCCGTTGCACCGTCAGGTACATCACCAGCATGCATACGGCCAGCACACCGTACAGCAACATAAACGCCGCACTGTGGATACCCACAATGTCCTGGGCCATACCAAACAAGACGGGGAGACTGAAACCGCCGAGCGCGCCGATTGTGGCCACGGTGCCGCCGACGCTTCCCATATGTTGCGGGTACTTGTCGTAAACGATCTTGTACACGGCCGCGCGCCCGAACCCCTGGGCAATACCGATAACCAGGATCAACAGGGTGAACAACTCGATACCCACCTCGATGTTCAGGTGCACGTCGCGCGCCACACCGTGAATCGTCATGCTGGTGGGGGGATAACTGAGAAAGAACAGACACACCAGACACGTCCAGAAGACGCTCCAGTTGACCGCGCGCGCGCCGTAGCGATCTGCAAACCACCCGCCCAGGGCACGCACGCTGCTGGACACCGCCACAAACAGCAGCGTCAACGCCATGGCTTTCTGGGTGGAAACGCCGTACACATCCAGGTAGTACTGCGGCAGCCACAACAGCAGCGCGAGAAAACTGCCAAACACGAAATAGTAATAGAGGCCGAAGCGCCATACGCGCAGCTCCCGCAGCGGGCGCAGGTGAAAATCGAACTCCGTGCGGCGCCGGCTGCGCATGTACCGGGTCTCTTCCGGCGCCGTGAGGGCAAACAGGATCGCCATAACAAACAGGCCGGCGCCGTAGAGCGGCCCGATCATGTCCTGCCCCAACCAGTTTTCAATCGCCGGTGACAGCGCCAGGGTAATTGCCGCACCGGCATTGCCGGCACCGAAAATCCCCATCGCCGTCCCCTGCTGCCGCCCTTCAAACCAGGGGCTGATATAGCGGATGCCGGCCACGAACGAAGTCCCGGAAATTCCCAGCCACAGCCCCGCCAGCAAATAGCCGCTGTAACTGCGAATGTGCGGCAGCAGCACCAGTATCGGCACCACCAGAATCATCTGCAGCACAATCAGTTTTTTTGCCGAGAACCTTTCAACCAGCAATCCCAACGGAAACCTCAGCAGCGCACCACTCAGCATGGGCGCCGCCAGCAACACGCCAAACTCGGTGGCGGAAAGCCGCAACTGATCACCGATGGAAACCCCCAGCACCGCATACAGGGTCCACACGGAAAAATTTGCGGCGAACATCGCGGTGGCCGCCATCAATGCGCGGCTGGCGAGTTTGTCAGTGTATTGCATGGTTTCTTCCTGTTTAACCGACCCTCTATTGTACGTAGGCGCCGCCGCTGGCGGCGATTCTCCACAGGGTTTACCCCCAATTAATTCATCACTTCCGCTGCGCAAAATGCCCTACCTCTTTGGTGGTAGAAACTGATTGCGCCTCCCAATAAACACGTAATTTTTCCGTCAAGCATTCGCTATCCAGAAGGAGTAGTTACACACCTTCGGAAAAATTCTTATGACCCCGACTACCACTATTGTCCGCTTTCCAGTTAGCCGGGCCCTTTTAACATGTGCGGTAACTCCTGTTGACACGCAACCACTCAGTACAGAGGATTTGCCATGAGTACACCCAGCGGCCTCAATCTTTTCGATTGGGGTGACCCGAAAATAAAAACACTGCACATCACCTGGTTCGCTTTCTTCCTGAGTTTCGTGGTGTGGTTCAGCCACGCGCCTCTGATGGTCTTTATCAAGGAAGCCTTCGATCTCAGCAGCCAGCAGGTCAAGGCGCTGCTGATTCTCAACGTGGCACTGACGATCCCGGCGCGGATCATCATCGGCATGATGGTGGACAAGTTCGGGCCGCGCTCGGTGTATAGTGCGCTGCTGATAATTTCTTCCGGGATCTGTCTCGGCTTCGCCACCGCCGACACCTATGAATCCCTCGCCCTGTTCCGCTTCCTGCTCGGGTTTGTCGGCGCCGGCTTCGTGATCGGCATTCGTATGGTGGGCGAGTGGTTCCCGGCGAAGCAGGTGGGGCTGGCGGAAGGTATTTACGGCGGCTGGGGCAACTTTGGTTCCGCCGCCGGGGCCATGACCCTGCCCACCATCGCGCTGATGTTCGGCGGTGAGGATGGCTGGCGTTACGCGCTGGGTATCACCGGTGTTATCGCCGGCCTGTACGGTCTGTTCTACTACCGCGTTGCGCGCAACACACCTAAGGGCTCCACCTACTTCAAGCCGAAAAAAACCGGCGGCCTGGAAGTCACCAGCAAGAAGGACCTGTACTTCTACCTGTTGATGAACATTCCCATGTACCTGGCGCTGGCGGCACTGGCTTACAAACTGTCACCGGCCGGTGTGCAGCTGCTGACCTGGGACACCACCTACCTTATGTGGGGACTGCTGGTGGTACTGTTCGCGGTGCAGACCCGCCAGATCTGGCACGTCAACAAGGAACACCTGCAGGAAGGCGTGCCGGAGCTGGAGAAATACAATTTCAAGCAGGTGGCCATCCTCGACCTGGCCTACTTCGTCACCTTCGGTTCAGAGCTGGCAGTGGTATCCATGCTGCCGCTGTTTTTCCTCGAAACCTTCGACGGACTGAGCGCGGTGCAGGCGGGCCTGCTGGCTTCCGGCTTCGCCTTTATGAACCTGGTATCGCGCCCCACCGGCGGCCACTTCAGTGACAAGATGGGACGTCGCCGCAGCCTGATGTTCCTGATCGGCGGCCTGGCCCTGGGTTACCTGGTGCTGAGCCAGATCACCAGCGGCTGGTGGATCTCTGCCGCGGTGCTCGCCACCATGGCCTGCTCCTTCTTCGTGCAGGCCGGTGAAGGTGCGGTGTTCGCGGTGGTGCCGCTGGTCAAGCGCCGCATGACCGGGCAGATCGCCGGTATGGCCGGTGCCTACGGCAACGTGGGCGCAGTGACCTACCTGACCGCGCTGTCCTTTGTCGACTACAGCACCTTCTTCCTGATCATTGCCGCCTCTGCCGGGCTGGTATTTTTCGCCTGTGCCTTCCTCGATGAACCCAAGGGACAAATCGCGGAAGTACTGCCCGATGGCAGCGTGCAGCTGATCAGCGTCGAATAGCGTTCGCCCCATGCACGGAGCAACCACGGAGCAACAAAAACACCGGGAACAGCGAATGACCGTGAAAACTGATCCAGCACATGCAACCGATATCGCACCCGGTAAAACAGCAGCAGTCCACTCGCAGCAGCTCGAGCTGCGAGCGGGCTGTTGCAGCCGCGCCGGTATCAAGCCGCAGAACGAGGACGCGGCGGTGTTTCACTGGCCCGCCGATCCGCACCTACAGAAATATCTCGGTGCCGTCGCCGCGGTCGCGGACGGTGTCAGTTCCGCAGAAGCCGGCGCACTCGCCAGCAGTACCGCCACCGAGCAGTTTGTCAGCGACTACTACCGCGCGCCGGATACCTGGTCCGCAGCGCGTGCCGGGCAGAAGGTGCTGGCCTCCATCAACAGCAAGCTGTATCGCAAGAGCCACGAATTCGCCCAGGAAGAAAAAGGCTACCTGTGCACCTTTTCCGCACTGGTGTTCAAATCCCGCACGGGACATTTCTTCCACGTCGGCGACAGCCGTATCCAATTACTGCGCGGGGATAAACTGGATTGCCTGACCCGCGATCACACCGTCACCCTGGGTCACCGCCGGCGCATACTGGCGCGCGCACTGGGCATGGATACCGGGCTGCAGGTGGATTACGGGCGCGTGGATCTGGCCCTGGGGGACCAGCTCCTGCTGACCAGCGACGGCGTGCACGACTTCGTGCCGAAAATAACCACCATGGAAGTCCTGCGCAGCGACGACCTGACCCCGCAGCAAAAAGTCGAGACGCTGGTGCGCTACGCCAAAGAGAACGGCAGCGACGACAACCTCACCGCCGTGGTGGTGGAAGTGACCGCACTGCCCGCCACCACCCTCGATGAATACAGTCACCAGCTCACGCGCCTGCCGTTCCCGCCGCCGCTGGAACCGGGCATGATCCTCGACGGCTACAAAGTGGAGCGCGAACTGTTTTCCTCCCAGCGCAGCCAGCTGTACCTGGTGCGCGATACTGTCAGTGGCGAAACCCTGGTGATGAAAACCCCGTCCGTGAATTACGAGGACGACATTCACTATATCGACCGTTTCGTACAGGAAGAGTGGATTGGCCTGCGTGTCCAAAGCGATCGCGTGGTGCGCATTCACCGGCAGAACCGCCAGCGCACCGCGCTCTACTACCTGATGGAATATGTTGAAGGTTGCACGCTGGAATCCTGGATCACCCGCAATCATTTCCCCAAGCCCGCCGAGGCGTTCCGCATCGTGCGCGAGATTGCCGAGGGCCTGCGCGCATTTCACGAACAGGAAACCATTCACCAGGACCTGAAGCCGGCCAACATCATGCTCGACGGTGCCGGCCGCGTGAAAATTATCGACTTCGGTTCGGTATACGTCGCCGGCTCCGCGGAAGTGTTCCGCCCACTGCAACACCCGGGGGCACTGGGTACCGCCTCCTACTCCGACCCTCACTACATTCTCGGCCACAACACCGGCATCCAGGGCGACATCTACGCGCTGGCCACCATCGCCTATGAAATGTTTACCGGCGAGCTGCCGTACGGTGAAGAGATCAACGAATGCCGCGCGCGCGCCGATTACGAGCAACTGCGCTACCGCGCCGCCGGCCAGTTCAACCCGGTGATCCCGATCTGGTTTGACCGCACCCTGGAGCGCGGCTGCGCCATCGACCTGGAGCAGCGCTACCACAGCCTCGACGCATTCGTGCACGACCTCGGCACGCCCAACCCCATGTACCTGCGCGACGATCCCGCCGACCGCGACGCGCACAACGCCTCTTTATTCTGGAAGCTGCTGTGCGGCCTGTGGGCGATGACCCTGCTGTCGGTGATTGCCCTTTTTTCCAGCAACTAGGCCCGGTAACCAGCTCCAGCAGCCAATTCCAGTAACCAACTCCAGTAAACAGGCGTCAAAAACACCATATGTAGATTTAAACAAATTTAAAAACACTACATATAGTGACCGAGATCAAGTGAGCACTCCGCGCAAAGGCTAACCTGACGCACAACAAGTAAGGAGGCCCCATGACGACCACGCACGCAACCCGCCCCCCGCAGTCCCCCATCGAAGACCCCACCCCGCAACCGGGCACGGCGCTGCTCGTATACAAACGCGACGGCCGTACCCTGCCCTTCGACGCCCGCCGCATTTACAGCGCGCTGTTGCGAGCGGGACGCGCAGCCGGGGCATACGCAGAGGCGGAGGCGCACCTGCTCACCGCACAGGTGCGCAAAGTCATCGAACACCGTTACGACGGCAGCGTGGCGGTGGATATTGAAGACATCCAGAATATTGTCGAGCAGGTACTGATCAGCAATAACCACCTGGATACCGCGCGCGGCTACATCGCTTACCGCAGCCGTCACCAGCAACTTCGCGAAGATCGCCACACCCTGGTCGACGTGACCAGCTCCATCGACGAATACCTGCAGCGGGAGGACTGGCGGGTAGCCGCCAACGCCAACCAGGGTTATTCCCTGGGCGGGCTGATCCTGAACAGCGCCGGCAAGATGATCGCCAACTACTGGCTCAACCACGTCTACTCCCCGGAAATCGGTGCCGCCCACCGCGAGGGCGACCTGCATATCCACGACCTCGACATGCTCTCCGGCTACTGCGCCGGCTGGTCTCTGCGCACACTGTTGCAGGAGGGCCTCAACGGCATCCCCGGCAAGGTCGAATCCGGACCGCCCGCGCACCTGTCCAGCGCCATCGGCCAGATCGTGAATTTTCTCGGCACCCTGCAAAACGAGTGGGCCGGCGCCCAGGCCTTCAGTTCCTTCGATACCTACATGGCCCCGTTTATCCGCAAGGATGGGCTCAGCTACCGCGAGGTGCGCCAGTGTATTCAGGAACTGATCTTCAACCTCAATGTGCCGTCCCGCTGGGGCACGCAGACACCGTTTACCAACCTCACCTTTGACTGGGTGTGCCCGGAAGACCTGCGCGAACAGGTCCCGGTGATCGCCGGCGAGGAAATGCCATTTACCTACGGCGAACTGCAACAGGAAATGGACCTGATCAACCGCGCCTATATCGAAGTGATGACCGAAGGGGATGCGCGTGGCCGTGTGTTTACCTTCCCCATCCCCACCTACAACATCACCGAGGACTTCCCCTGGCACAGTGAAAATGCCGAACGCCTGTTCGCGATGACCGCGCGCTACGGCCTGCCCTATTTCCAGAACTTCATCAATTCCGACATGAGCCCCAACATGGTCCGCTCCATGTGCTGCCGCCTGCAGCTGGACCTACGCGAACTGTTGAAGCGCGGCAACGGCCTGTTCGGTTCCGCCGAGCAGACCGGCTCCCTGGGCGTGGTAACTGTCAACTGCGCGCGCCTCGGCTACCTGCACCGCGACGACGAAGCCGGCTTGATGATGAGCCTCGACCGCCTGCTGGAACTCGCGCGCGACTCCCTCGAGGTAAAGCGCAAGGTGATCCAGCGGCATATGGATACCGGGCTTTTCCCCTACAGCAAGCGCTACCTGGGCACCCTGCGCAATCACTTCTCCACCATCGGCGTCAACGGCATCAACGAGATGATCCGCAACTTCAGCGGCGACCGCGAAGATATCACCACTGCAAACGGCCACCAGTTGGCCGAGCGACTGTTGCAACATATCCGCGCGCGCATGACCGAGTTCCAGGAAGAAACCGGCCACCTGTATAACCTCGAAGCCACCCCGGCCGAGGGCACCACCTACCGCTTTGCGCGCGAGGACCGCAAGCGCTTCCCGGATATTCTGCAGGCGGGCTGTGAGGAAGCGCCCTACTACACCAACTCGTCACAACTGCCGGTTGGGTTTACCGACGACCCGTTCGAGGCGCTCTCGCGGCAGGAATCCCTGCAATCCCTGTATACCGGCGGCACGGTTCTGCACCTGTACCTGGGCGAACAGCTGCCCGATGCAAACAGCTGCCGCGAGCTGGTGCACCGCGCGCTGGCCAACTTCCGCCTGCCGTACATCACCGTCACCCCGACCTTCTCCATCTGCCCGACTCACGGCTACCTCAGTGGCGAACACCAGTTCTGCCCGCGCTGTGACGAGGAACTGATCGCGCGCAAACGCGCCTGCAGTGAAAGAACCAACAAAGAAGCACTCATGGAAAACCACCAACAGGAGAACAGCCATGCAAACTGAAACCGTTGTAATCACCGATGAAGAACGCACCCCATGCGAAGTCTGGAGCCGCGTGATGGGCTACCACCGCCCGGTGAACTTCTGGAACGCCGGCAAGCAGTCGGAACACCGCGATCGACGCTTCTTCGTACCCGCGCAGAACACCACAAACCAGCGCTAACCCGACCGCGGCGCCGTCTACGCCGGCGCCGCCACAACCCGTGCAACACCCGATACCACATGGATAAAACCCTACGGGTAGGCGGCTTCACCCCGTTTACCGCCATCGACTTCCCCGGCGCCCTGTCAGCCGTTGTGTTCTGCCAGGGCTGCCCCTGGCGCTGCCGCTACTGCCACAACGGCGGACTGCTGCCGGCACAGGCAGACACCCAATACGACTGGCAACAGCTGCTGCAACACCTACAGACCCGCCGCGGGTTGCTCGACGCAGTGGTATTTTCCGGCGGCGAGCCCACCGCGCAAGGCGCGCTGGAAGATGCGGTGCAGGAGGTAAAGGCGATGGGATTCAAAGTGGGCCTGCACACCGCCGGAATGTACCCGCGGCGGCTCGCGCGGCTGCTACCGCACCTGGACTGGGTGGGCCTGGATATCAAGGCACTGCCGGAAAACTACGATGCGATCACGCGCGTGCCCGGTAGCGGCACCGCGCCCTGGCAGAGCGCCGCACTACTGGCCGAGGCCGGCATTCCCCTACAGGTTCGCCTCACCCGCCACCCGCAGCTCACCAGCGACGGCGAGCTGGCAGAAATACACGAGAGACTAGCGGCGCTCGGCATCACCGGGCTCATTGTGCAAAAGTGCAATACCGATAACGCGCTGGACACCGAGCTTCAGCAATAAAAATTTAAGAGCACAGATAATCATTAACTTGCGCGAAAGTAAAATCGCACACTGATTGAAGCTCGGTGTTGATAAAGCAACGGCTTAAGGCAATTATGCTGTTTACCTATCCGGTGTCTCAGCGCTACTACGGGCAATCAATTCCAGGCCGGGGCGACCGCACCAGTAACCGTCCACACCGGGCGGCAAAAGCTCCGTATCCGGCTCATCGCGGCGGGCGCGGTCGAAGGCGTCGATGATCTGCTCCATCGGTTGCCACTGCGGCGACAGGCGCAGGATATCGACGCCGAGCTCACACAGCTGCTTGTAGTGGCGCAGCAGGTTTGCCGGTTCCCCGGACAGGGTCTGGATGCCGTTGATCACGAACAGTTCGTCGCCGTCCTGGGAATCCAGCGGCAGGCCGTGCGGGTATTCCACGCAGCGGTAATCGCAGTTGTCCTTGTCCAGACCGAGGTGACGGGCGGTGAAGCAGCGTGCGGAATAGGCCAGCGGCATATGGCCGTAGGCAAACACCTCCACTTCTGGTTTGTTGTCGCAGGCGTTCAGCACTTCTGCCAGTTGTTGCCCGCTCATTTCCACCGGTGCCGTCCAGCGCACCATACCCAGCGACATCAGGTGCGCCAGCGCGTGCTGGTTGTAGATATTCACCGCCGGGCCGCAGGTAAATGGCAGGCCGGCTTCCGCCAGTAGCTGTACCGCCGACAGGTCGTTGGCCTCCACCAGCAGTTTGCCGTTGTCACAGATTTTCCTGACCCAGTTGAAGTCCGCCTTGGACTCCAGCAACGTGAGTGTGGACAGCACTATCTGCTTGTCGGAAACCTCCGCCAGTTGCTGTGCCAGTTCCAGCCAATCGGCGGCGCGCAGCTGGTGGCGCTTGCCGCACACCACTTCGCCCAGGTAGATGATATCCAGCGGGGTAGACAGCATCTGTTCGTAGAATTGATTGATATCGGTGCGCGGCCAATAGTATTGCGCCGGTCCCAGAGCGAGCTGCATGGGTATCCTCTACTGCCAGGGGCGATCGTAAGCGCCCAGAGTGGTTTGCTTGCCTTCGGAATTCTTCGCCAGCGTTTCGCGCCAGCTTTGTTTTACCGAGAAATCCGCGCCCTGTTGCAGCGCCGCGTCGATCGCCTCGCGCCAGGTGCGCACTACCTGTGCCACATACGCGGGGCTGCGCTGGCGGCCCTCCAGTTTGATGGCCTGGATACCGGCGGCCTTGAGTTCGGGCAACAGTGCCATGCTGTTCAGGCTGGTGGGTTCTTCCAGCGCGTGCTGGCGCTTGCCGTCCACCATAAAACGGCCCTTGCACAGGGTCGGGTAGCCGGCGTTTTCGTGTTCGGAGAAGCGATCGATCAGCACGCCATTGAGGCGTGTTTCCAGGGTATGCCCGGTAGTGCGCCATTCCACCGCTTTGGCCGGTGAGCAGACGCCGTTCTGGTTGGGGGATTCGCCGGTGACATAGGAACTCAGGTGACAGCGCCCTTCCGCCATGATGCACAGGCTGCCGAAACCGAACACCTCCAGCTCCACCTGACTCGCCGCCGCCAGTTGCTGTACCTGCTTGAGTGACAGCACCCGCGGCAGCACCGCGCGGCGGATACCGAATTGCTGGCGGTAGAATTCCAGCGCCGGTGCGCTGGTGGCGGAGGCTTGTACCGACAGGTGCAGGGACAGTTGCGGATGCTTGTCCCGCGCGTACCCCATCAGACCGATATCCGCGAGGATCACGGCGTCGGCATTGAGCCCGGCCGCGCGATCCACCGCTGCCTGCCAGCGGGTGAAGCTGCTGGGCTTGGCGTAGGTATTGATGGCGACGAACAGCTTGCGGCCGCGGTTGCGAATCCGCTCCAGTGCGCGCAGTGCATTTTTGTCGTTGAAGTTGAGACCGCCGAAATTGCGCGCGTTGGTTTCGTCGTTAAAACCGATATACACCGCATCCGCGCCGTTATCCACGGCAGCTTCCAGTGCCGGCAGGCTACCGGCCGGGCATACAAGTTCCATTGCTATTCCAAAATTGTTATTCCAAACGAGTGATTCAAAATCAGCTAACGGTTGCGGCCGCCAGTTGCGCGGCGATGATTTCCAGACCACGCTGGGCCCATCGGGGGATGCGATTGCGATCCAGGGCGTCCAGACGGTTTTTTACCGTGAGGCCGATTTCGGTCTGTCCGCCGAGCGATAAGCGGCGCTGAAAGAACAGCGTGTCCGGGTCTTCACTGCCGCAGGCAATGGCGAGAAAGTCCGCGCTGTTGGCGGCGATGGTCGCGTCTGCGGGCACTCCCGCGGTTGCGCGCACGAAGTGCTCGCCGCGTTTGCTGACGCGCAGCTGGATACCCAGGTCGGTAACCGTAACTTCCAGTATCTGATCATCGAGAAAGTCGAACAGGCCGTCCTCCAACTCCTCATTGAGCTGTCGATTAAGCAGCCGGATAAACGCGACTTCCCCCGGCCAACGGGGCAACCGCGGCAGGACCTTGCAGCCGAGCCGGTAGCCCATACGTGAGAGTGTTTGATTGACCGCTAGCATTTCCCCTCCATGCCGGTCGGTAATAGGGTGATGAGAAAAACCGGCTGCGGTATTTCCTATCGGGTTTTCTTATTCACCGAGTGCGCTCACCCTTCGCAGTCTTCCGATTTCTGTTCCGCCTCGAGCATATCGATGCCGCTGATATCCGCCGCGCAAACTAGATCGGTGAGGAACACGTTGATCATTTTGCGACGCAGTTTTTCTTGCAGGTAGTCACCGATTTTTTCCTCCACATAGGAAAACTCCAGCGGCCGCCCCTGCTCCAAGTGCTCCACGTAGATCAAATGCCAGCCGTATTTAGTGGACACCGGCTGTTCAACCAGGCCGTTGCTACCGGCAAACACGGCCTGCTCGAACGGCGCCACGGTATCGCCGGGGCCAACCTGGCCGAGGCTGCCGTCGGCGTCGCGGGAGGAGCAGTCGGAATGCTGGCGCGCCAGTTGCGCAAACTGCAGCAGCGGATCCGGTGCGTTGCGCACTTGCTCCAGTAGTGCTTCGGCCACCTTCTGCTGGCGCTCGCTCGCCCCGTCATCGTCCGGTTTTACTGCAAGCAGGATATGGCGCACTTCCGCCAGCGGCTGCGAGGTGAACTTGTGCCGGTTCTCGACAAAGTAGTCGTAACGCTGTTCGCGGGTGGGCTTCAGCTGCGGCACTTCGCGCTCGAGCAACGCGTCGACCGCGCCATCAAAGTCCTCACTGCCGGTGTCAGCATCGCTGTCGCACAGGCCGCAGTCACTGGCGCGTTCCCGCAACAGCTCGGCCAGCACCAGCGACCGCGCCGCCGCGTAGATGGCCTCCCGCGGCGTGGCCGCGGGGTGATACTGCATCTCGCCGTAGATCATGTCGTCCGGAATAGTCCGGCCGTTGACCTGTACCGGGCCGATAAACAACTGGTCGCTTGCATCGCTCGCCAAAAGTGCGCTCATGACAATCTCCCCCTGTTACAGGATGCTGGTGTTTTTCGCGCGTACCACCTGGTAGTTGCGACGGAAGTACTGCACCGGCACGCTCCATACATGCACCAGGCGGCTGAACGGGAATACCAGGAACAGGGTCAGCCCCAGGAACACATGCAGCTTGTAGATGATGTGTACCTCGCTGATGGCGGCCGCGGCTTCGGCACCGTTGAGCGTGACAATGGACTGCGCCCAGGTCATCAGCTTCAGCATTTCCGCACCGTCCATGTGCCCGGCAGATACAAAGATGCTCAACAGGCCGAGGATCAGCTGTACATACAGCATCAACAGGATGGCGATATCCATGCGCGAGGAAGTGGCGCGCACCCGCGGGTTGGTGAGGCGGCGGTGCAACAGGATCGTCATGCCGATAAAGCAGATGATCCCGAACAGTCCACCGGCACCCATGGCCAGTGCCTGCTTGGTGGATGCCTCAACACCCAGCATGTGCCACACCGCCTTGGGGGTCAGCAGCCCGACAAAGTGGCCGGCGAGTATGGCCAGCACACCGATGTGGAACAGGTAGCTGCCCACCCGCAGTTTTTTCTTTTCCAGCAGCTGGCTGGAGCCGGTGCGCCAGGTGTACTGATCCCGGTCGTAGCGAATCAGGCTGCCCACCAGAAAAACCGTGAGCGCGATAAACGGATAGATTCCGAAAAACAGTGTATTGATGTAATTCATCGTTTACTCCTAAGCGGCACCGGTTTTTCCGGCAGTTTGATTGCCCGCATCGACCCAGGTGATGGACTTGTCGTCCTTGAACTGCGTCGCGCTGGGGCGCTGCACACTCTGTTCACAGGCGCTGCCCTGGGCGGCAGAGAAGCTCACGGCCTCCTCTTCCCAGATGTTGTCCAGCGCCTCCGGGGTATCGTCGCGCTCTTCTTTGGCCACCTGTTGTGCGAGACCCTCGCGGTCTACCTCGACACCGGTGAAATCCACCAGCGCGTCGATCAGTTCCGCATACATGGACTCCTTGTCGCGCAGGCGCGCGGCCAGCAGGGCGAGAACATGCGAGATATCTTCGAGCCATTCGCGCGCGCTCTCCTCCTGGGTGGCGCAGAATTCGAGGTAGGTGGGCAGGTAGTCCGGCAGCTCCCGTTCGGTGAGTTCAAGGCCGGCACTGCGGTACTGTCTGAGCAACTCCACCATGGCCTGGCCGCGATCGCGGGACTCGCCGTAGATATGCTCGAAAATGTGAAGCGACACCGCGCGGCCGCGCTCGAACAGGCCGTCGTATTCGCTCTGCCAGTCGAGCAGGTCACAGCACTCGTAGTGCGCGATAAAGCACAGCAGCCTGTCGCGCATTGCGGGCGTAATATCGCTAGACTCCGCAATAAAGTACGTGAGCTCCGACAGGTGTTCGAACAGTGCCTCGTCCGGGTAGTCCAGCAGACTGGATATCAACTGTAGGGTTTTCATGGACTGCTCCTGTTAGTCGACAATCTTCGCCGGGATCACCTGGCGTACTGTCTGCTTCTTGCCGCCAAAAATATTGACGGAGTCGTTGCCGGTGCTGCAGCCGTTGCCGAAGCTGAAACCGCAGGAGGACTTCATGTCGTAGGCGTTTTCCGCGTAGGCTTTGTGGCTGGACGGAACCACGAAACGATCCTCGTAGTTGGCCAGGGCCATATAGCGATACATTTCTTCGACCTGTTGCACGGTGAGGCCGGCTTCTTTCAGCAGCTCGCGATCCTGCACGCCATCGACATGGATACCGCGCATATAGGCGCGCATCACGATCATGCGCTCCAGCGCACGCGCCACCGGCGCCTCGTCGCCCGCGGTGAGCAGGTTGGCGAGGTACTTCAGCGGAATACGCAGGGTGGAGAGATCCGGGATCTCGGCGTTCATGCCCACGGTGACCGTCTCCACGTGGCCTTCCTGTACCGCGTTCTGGATCGGTGACAGCGGCGGCACATACCAGACCATCGGCAGGGTGCGATATTCCGGGTGCAGCGGCAGCGCCACCTTCCAGTCGATCGCCATCTTGTACACCGGGGACTCCTGTGCGGCGTCGATCCACGCCTGCGGGATACCTTCGGCGCGCGCCGCTTCCTGCACCTTGGGGTCACTCGGGTCGAGGAAGATATCGCACTGCGCCTGGTACAGGTCTTTGTCGTTTTCTACCGCGGCCGCCTCTTCAATGCGGTCGGCGTCGTACAGCAGTACACCCAGGTAACGGATACGGCCAACACAGGTCTCGGAACAGATGGTCGGCTGGCCGGATTCGATACGCGGATAGCAGAAAATACACTTCTCGGATTTTCCGGTTTTCCAGTTGTAGTAAATCTTTTTGTAGGGACAGCCGGAGACACACATACGCCAGCCACGACATTTGTCCTGGTCGATCAGTACGATGCCGTCTTCCTCGCGTTTGTAGATGGCGCCGCTCGGACAGGACGCGACACAGGCCGGGTTGAGGCAGTGCTCACACAGGCGCGGCAGGTACATCATGAAGGTGTTTTCAAACTCACCGTAGATGTCCGCCTGCACTTCGTCGAAGTTCTTGTCCTTCCTGCGCTTTTCAAATTCGGTACCGAGGATTTCCTCCCAGTTGGGGCCCCAGTCGATTTTCTCCATGCGCTGACCGCTGATCAGCGAGCGCGGCCGGGCGACCGGCTGGTGCTTCTGCTCCGGCGCCTTGTGCAGGTTCTGGTAGTCGAAATCGAACGGCTCGTAATAGTCGTCGATTTCCGGCATATCCGGGTTGCCGAAAATATTCGCCAGCACGCGGCGCTTGCCGCCCTGGCGCGGTTCCAGCTTGCCGTTTTTCTTGCGGATCCAACCGCCGTTGTACTTGTCCTGGTTTTCCCACTCTTTCGGGTAGCCGATACCGGGCTTGGTCTCGACGTTGTTAAACCAGGCGTACTCGACCCCTTCCCGAGAGGTCCACACGTTTTTACAGGTAACGGAACAGGTATGGCAGCCGATGCACTTGTCGAGGTTCAGCACCATGCCGATTTGGGCTCTTACTTTCATTGCACTGTCTCCTCTTTAGCGGCGAAGCCTTGGGCTGAAGGCTCCTCGGCATCTGTCACTTTCACATCTTCTCCGTCGAGCCAGTCGACCTTGTTCATTTTTCTCACGATGACAAATTCGTCGCGGTTACAACCGACGGTGCCGTAGTAGTTGAAGCCATAGGACTGCTGGGCGTAGCCACCGATCATGTGGGTGGGTTTCATCACCGCACGGGTCACGGAGTTGTGGATACCGCCGCGGGTGCCGGTGGTTTCGGCTCCGGGAGTGTTCACGATGCGCTCCTGGGCGTGGTACATCATCGCCATGCCGTCCGGTACACGCTGCGATACCACCGCGCGCGCGGCAATGGCACCGTTGACGTTGAAGATTTCGATCCAGTCGTTGTCTTCAACACCGGCCAGCTTCGCGTCTGTCTCACTCATCCACACGATGGGGCCACCGCGGGACAGGGTCAGCATCAGCAGGTTGTCCGAGTAGGTGCTGTGGATGCCCCACTTCTGGTGCGGGGTAATCCAGTTCAACAGGATTTCCTTGTTGCCGTTGGATTTCTTGTTCAGCACCGGCTCGACGGTTTTCAGGTTGATCGGCGGCTTGTACACGCACATGGTCTCGCCGAAGTCGCGCATCCACTCGTGGTCCTGGTAGAACTGCTGGCGACCGGTGATGGTGCGCCAGGGGATCTGCTCGTGGACGTTGGTGTAACCGGCGTTGTAGCTCACGTGCTCGTCTTCCAAACCGGACCAGGTGGGTGACGAAATAATCTTGCGCGGCTGGGCAACGATGTCGTTGAAGCGGATTTTTTCCTCTTCCTTCGGCTTCGCCAGATGGGTGTGGTCACGGCCGGTGATCTTGCCCAGTGCCTCCCACGCTTTTACCGCGACCTGACCATTGGTTTCCGGCGCCAGCGACAGGATCATCTCCGCGGCATCCACCGCCGAATCGATCTTGGCGCGACCGTTGCGATCGGAATCCTCGCTGTAGGTGCGGTTCAGTTTTTTCAGGAAGTCCACTTCCGCTTCGGTGTTCCAGTTGATGCCCTTGCCGCCGTTGCCGAGTTTTTCCAGCAGCGGACCAACCGAGGTGAAGCGGTTGTAGGTGTTGGGGTAATCCCGTTCCACCACGATCATGCTGGGTGCGGTTACGCCGGGCACCAGATCGCACTCGCCTTTCCACCAGGCTTTTACGCCGAACGGCTGCGCGATTTCGGTGGGTGTATCGTGGTGGATCGGCAGGGTTACCAGATCTTTTTCAACACCCAGGTGGCCTTCGGTGAGGGCGGAGAAACTTTTGGCAATACCCTTGAATATTTCCCAGTCGCTGCGCGCTTCCCAGGCCGGATCCACAGCCTTGGTCAGCGGGTGAATAAACGGATGCATATCCGAGGTATTCATGTCGTCCTTCTCGTACCAGGTTGCGGTGGGCAGGACGATGTCGGAATAGAGACAGGTGGTGGACATGCGGAAGTCCAGGGTCACCAGCAGGTCGACCTTGCCCTCGCTCGGTGCTTCGCGCCAGGTGACGTCTTCCGGTTTCTTGCCACCGGATTCACCCAGGTCCTTGCCCATCAGGCCGTGCTTGGTGCCCAGCAGATGGCGCAGCATGTACTCGTGGCCCTTGCCGGAGGAGCCCAGCAGGTTGGAGCGCCAGATAAACATGTTGCGCGGGAAATTCTGCGGGTTGTCCGGATCCTGGTTGGCAAACTTCAGCTCGCCACTCTTCAGGCGCTGAACCGCGTATTCCTGCGGCGTCATGCCCGCGGCTTCGGCATCTTTGACCAGCTGCAGCGGGTTCATACCCAGCTGCGGAGCGGACGGCAACCAGCCCATGCGCTCGGCGCGGCTGTTGAAGTCGATGATGGATCCACTCCACTTGTCCTTGTCGGCCAGCGGCGAAATCACTTCGGACATCTCCAGCTTTTCGTAGCGCCACTGGCTGGAGTGGTTGTAGAAGAAGGAGGTACCGTTCATATGGCGCGGCGGACGCTGCCAGTCGAGGGCAAACGCCAGCGGTGTCCAGCCGGTTTGCGGACGCAGTTTTTCCTGTCCCACATAGTGTGCCCAGCCGCCGCCACTCTGGCCGATACAACCGCACATCATCAGCATGTTGATGAGGCCGCGGTAGTTCATGTCCATGTGGTACCAGTGGTTCAGCGCAGCACCGACAATCACCATGGAACGACCGCGGGTCTTGTCGGCGGTAGTGGCGAATTCACGCGCTACGCGGATCACGTCCTCGCGCCGCACACCGGTGACCTTTTCCTGCCAGGCGGGGGTGTAGGGTTTGTCCTCGTCGTAGCTGTGGGCGCAGGCCGGGTCATCCAGGCCATGCTCGACACCGTAGTTGGCCAGGGTCAGGTCGAAGACGCTGGCAACCAGCAGGGTCTTGCCGTCGGCGCCGCTGACTTTTTTGACCGGCACTTTGTATTCGATCACGTCTTCATGGTCGGTGTGCTGGAAGTAGTCGTATTCGTGCGCCTGACCGCCGAAGTACGGGAAGGCCACATTGGCAATTTCGTCGGCGCAGTCTTTCAGGCTCAGCTTCAGTTTCAGCTCGGAACCGTCGGCGCCGTCGCGCGGCTCGATATTCCACTTGCCCTTTTCGCCGGACTTTTCGTTCTTGGTTGAAGACTCTCCCCAGCGATAGCCGATAGAACCCTGTGGAGATACCAGGCGGCCATCTTCGTTGACGGCGATGGTCTTCCACTCGGGGTTGTTTTCCTGCCCCAGGTTGTCCACCAGGTCGGACGCGCGCAGGAAGCGATCCTGCACCAGACGGCCGTCCTTTTCCTGCAGGGTGACCAGCATCGGCATATCGGTGGTATTGCGCACATACTCGGTGAAATAGGCGCTTGGCTTGTCGACGTGGAATTCCTTCAGGATCACGTGACCGAAAGCCATCGCCAGCGCGGCATCGGTGCCCTGACGCGGCGCTAGCCAGGTGTCGCCAAACTTGGAGCACTCGGAATAGTCGGAGGTGATTACACAGGTCTTGGCGCCCTTGTAGCGCACCTCACTCAGGAAGTGGGCGTCCGGGGTACGGGTCTGCGGAACGTTGGAGCCCCACACGATCAGGTAGTTGGAGTTGTACCAGTCGGCGGATTCCGGCACGTCGGTCTGCTCACCCCAGATCTGCGGCGAGGCCGGCGGCAGGTCACAGTACCAGTCGTAGAAGCTCAGGCAGTTACCGCCGATCAATGACAGGTAGCGCGCGCCGGCGGCGTAGGACACCATCGACATCGCCGGGATCGGTGAGAAGCCGGTGACCCGGTCGGGGCCGTAAGTCTTGGCAGTGTAGACGTTGGACGCTGCGATCAGTTCGTTGACTTCGTTCCAATCGATACGCACGAAGCCGCCCATGCCGCGGCATTCTTTGTAGGACTTCGCCTTGGCCGGATCCTCGACGATGCTCGCCCAGGCCGCCACCGGATCGGTGTGCTTCTGCTTGGCCTCACGCCACAGTTTTACCAGCCGCTTGCGGATCTTCGGATACTTGAGGCGGTTGGCGGAGTACATGTACCAGGAGTAACTGGCGCCGCGCGGGCAGCCGCGCGGTTCGTGGTTGGGCAGGTCCGGGCGGGTGCGAGGATAATCTGTCTGCTGGGTTTCCCAGGTGACCAGACCATCTTTGACATAGATCTTCCAGCTACACGAACCGGTGCAGTTCACCCCGTGAGTGGAGCGAACGATCTTGTCGAACTGCCAGCGGCGACGGTAACCGTCTTCCCAACTGCGGTCATCATAGGTTTTTTCGCCGTGACCATCGGCGAACGACTCCTTTTGTTTTTTGAAGTACTTCAGACGGTCCAGAAAGTGGCTCATACGTTACTCCGAAACAGACATGCCGGTGCGTGATTTGTAGGTGACATCGAATATAAAAGTTGCCAACAAGGAATACACCGGGGGGGAAAATGGCCGAAATGAACGCCCTACCCCTTTGTGGGTAGCCCCGAAAAACCGCTACCGGTCCCAGGTGCAGCAATAGCCGGGGCAGCGGGGATTTCTGCTTCGCTGAAGGGGTGGGAATCGACCAGTCGGTTTCTTTGGGGGTACTACCAAATACAGTGCCACCAGGCATAATGAGCGTGTACCAGCAAGGGCTTTTCCTATGGGCAGGGTTTTTCACCGCATCCGACAATCCATCGTGTTTCGCATCGGCGTGTTGCTGTTGCTTACCGCCTTTGTCGCGATCAGCTCGATGGTGGCTTCTTACGTCATCTCCGACGCGGCCCAGCACGACGCCGAGGCCATCAACGTGTCCGGCTTTGTGCGCGCGATGAGTTACAAGCTGGCCTCCACCGCGCAGAGCGGTGACGCTGCGGCCACCCGGGAACTGGCAGACGCCCTCAACAAGCGGCTGAACAAGATCTCCACCATTTCGAATTTCCGCGATTCCGACTCCTCGCAGGTGGCGCGGGATTTCCACGAAGTAAAAAGTGACTGGCAGCAGGAAATGCGTCCGCTGCTGGAAGCGGTCGCCTCGGGCGAGCACGAAATTGACAGTAAGGAACTGCTGGCCGCCGCAGAAACCTTTGTGAACAAAGTGGACAGGCTGGTTCTCGATTACCAGCGCATTGCCGAAGAAAAAGTCGAGTTCCTGCGTATCGTGCAATTGGGCTCCCTGTTCGCCACCATCACCCTGGTCTACTTTTCGATGTTCACCCTGTCGCGCTCGGTCGAGCAGCCGCTGCGGCAGTTGATCGCCAGCTGCCGGGAGATCGCGCGCGGCAATTTCCGTCCGCAACTTGCCCCCCTGGACAGCGAGGATGAGCTGGGCATGCTCACGCAAACCATCAAGGGCATGAGTGAAGTCATCGACCAGACCCACCGCGAACTGGAAGACCGGGTCGAGGAGAAAACCCGGCAACTGCAGCAGAGTCATAAGGTTCTGGATTTCCAGTACCGCCTGGCGCGACGCATCAGCGAGGGACCCCTGAATGGCCAGGAAATAGAGCGCTGGCTGGAAGAATTCAGCGCCCTGACCGGTCTCCCCGATCTCGACCTGTGCCTGATGACACAGGAGGGCGAAACCCCCTACGAGCACCTGATTTACGGCGAGGGCAACCGCAGTTGCGAGGAACAGGAATGTTTCAGCTGCTCGCACTCCTGCGGCCCGACGGAGGGTATAGAACAGCGGCTCTACCGCTATCCGCTGGAAGCAGACAAGCGCAATTACGGTGTACTGGTGTGCAGCCTGCCCGCCAACCAGCTGTTGCACCGTGAACAGCAGCAGCGACTCAGTGCGTTCGCCGACGCGATCACCACCGCTATTACCCTAAAGGAGCGCGGCGAGCATGAACGCCGTGTGGCACTCATGGGGGAACGCGGCATCATCGCCCGCGAGCTACACGACTCCCTCGCGCAATCACTCTCCTACCTGAAAATCCAGGTGGCGCGATTGAGCCGCTGTACCAAGAGTGAGGAAATCGACCGCGAGCAGGTCATCGACATTACCGACGAACTGAAACAGGGGCTCAACAGCTCCTACCGTCAGTTGCGCGAACTACTCACCACTTTCCGCCTGCAGGTATCTGAAGGTGGACTACGCGATATCCTGCGTCGCTCGGTGGAGCAATACCGCGAGCAGCACCCGGAAATCGACATCGAGTTCAATTACGAACTGGACGAAATCCCCCTTACTCCCAACGAGGAAATCCACCTGCTGCAGCTGGTACGCGAGGCGTCACAGAATGCGGTGTATCACTCCTGGGGAGATCACGTCAGTATCAGCCTGGTACCGGGCCCCGGACAGCAGGTATTCGCCAGCATCTGCGACAACGGCAAGGGCATCAGCGATTCGCCGGAGAAGAGAAACCATTTCGGTATGTCGATCATGCAGGAGCGTGCCAGTAATCTCGGCGGTGCCCTGGATATTCACCGGCGCGATGCCGGTGGTACCGAAGTGGCATTTTCCTTCCTGCCCGAATACGCCCGCGCCCGCCAGATGGAGTCGGGGAATGCGGGCGAGGTATTTCATTCGGACCGGCGCGCCAAATAACAGCGCATTGTCGACTACCCACTTATAGTCGGGCACGCAAACGTCGGCGCGAATAAAATACGGCTCCCGCAGCGAGAGCGATATCGATCGACACTGGCGTGAAACCCGATACCACCACCGCAATGCGCGGACTGATCAGCAAGGTCCGCAGCGCCCTGCCCTTCAGCCTGCCGGCCGCCGAACTGTGCGCCGGCCCCTGCCGCGGTTGTCCGAAAAAGTTGCTGGAATTACTGGATGGGGAAATTGTGGAATGGGAGCAGAGACTGGATAACGGCGAAATTCCCACGCTGGGCGATGTCAATAAATTCGGCCGCCTGTGCCGGAAGATCCATAAAGCGATTGCGGCCAACGGGCTTATCTAACCCCGGTGTACATCAACCCCGACAGCGTGCGCCGTTACTCTGCGGCATTGATATACAGCAACTCCCGCACCGCGGTCTTGTGCTGATCCCCTACCAGGTCTTCCAGCGTGTAACGGTCCAGTGTTGCGAAAAAGCTTTCCTGCGCTTCTGCAAATATTTTCTTCAGTTGGCAGGCCGGAGTAATCACGCACTGGTTTTCACTGCCGAAACATTCCACCAGCTTGCTGCCCTGCTCAAACGCCCGCACCAGCTCGCCAATATTGATGTTGCTCGGCTCCGTGTTCAGACGCAGCCCGCCGTTCTTGCCGCGTGTCGCCAGTAGATAACCCCGCGCGTTGAGCTCCTGGACGATCTTCATCAGATGGTTCTTGGAAATATCGTAACTCCTGGCGATCTCGCTGATGGTACAGAGTTCTCCTTCCTTTGCGGCCAGATAGATCAGCACGCGCATCGAATAATCGGTGTAACGGGTGATATGCATATTTATTCCTGTTCCATGGACGGCAAGGCGTCTGTTTCATGCGTGCGCGCCGTGGGAAGGCGCCAGATAAATACCAGCAGGGCACAAAACATCAGCGCCAGTCCCGCCAGTAGCCGCGCGTCGACGCCGACGGCCAGCAGCAACAGCCAGTTGAACAGCAGCAGCCCTGTCACCAGGCGCTTGGTAGCGAGCGGGATGCTCCGCTCCCGCTGCCAGCGCAGGATGGGCGGTCCGAAGCGCGGATGATTGGTTAGCCACTCGGCCAGTGCGGACTCCGCTTTGAGGCTGAACCACAGGCTGCAGAGCAGAAATGGCGTGGTTGGCAACAACGGCAACACCACCCCAAGACCCGCCAGTAAAAGACTGCACCAGGCCAGAATCACATACACCCGCCGGCGCACACCGACGCCAGATTTGGTTTCCGCTGAGGCGCTTTTCACCGGGTACTCCGCATTTGCTGTGAGCCTGTCGACCATTTCCACACATAACATGCATTTATTTTACATCTTTAAATCGCAAGCGTACACTTGCCACAAAAGATGCATTTTAAATACATCTTTTAGCGATTAACTGCTCCTCCAGCAATCACCAGGCGCGCCGAGTGGCGCACAAGGAGAAATTATGGACCTTCTTACCGATTCGCCAGTGGATAACGATGGGGAACACTGGCAACAGGCCAGCGACAGCGAGCTGGTCGACCACCTGCTGCAGCGCTACCACCAGGTACACCGCCGCCAGCTGGGTGACCTGCTCTATCTCGCGCAGAAAGTGGAACACACCCACCACCACCACCCCGACTGCCCCCAGGGACTCACCGAGCACCTGCGCAACATGGCGAGGGAGCTGGAGCAGCACATGCAAAAAGAGGAAATGATTCTGTTCCCGATGCTGGCACGGGGCCAGGGTGCCATGGCGGGAGGTCCTATCCAGGTGATGCTGGGTGAACACGATGACCACGCCGCCGCCATCGCACACATCGATGTACTCACCGACGGCCTCTCCCTCCCGGACGGCGTTTGCAACAGTTGGCGCGGGCTTTATACGGGCCTACAGACATTCGTAAGCGACCTGCAAAAGCACATTCAACTGGAGAACGACATTCTGTTTGCGCGCTACCTGGCCGCGTAATTACCACCAATTTTGCACAGTTAAGGAATGGGAAATTATGAACAAGTACTACAGGCTCTGGTGGGCGCTTATTGCGGTGCTGGGGGTCACATTCGGGATATTGGGATATTTCGGCAAGGAGGTGTATCGGGTAGCACCGCCGATTCCGGAGCAGGTGCTGACCCAAGATGGCGAGCTGCTGATGACCCGCGACAGCATTCTCGACGGACAGACCGCATGGCAGTCGGTAGGCGGAATGCAGCTGGGCTCCATCTGGGGACACGGCGCCTATCAGGCACCGGACTGGACTGCGGACTGGCTACACCGGGAACTGCTCGCCTGGCTGGATCTGGCAGCGCAGGATGAGTACGACCGGCCCTATGCCGAACTGGAACCGGCACAGCAGAACAGCCTGCAGTTCCAGCTCAAGCAGGCCTATCGACAGAATAGCTATGACGCGGATCGCGATACCCTGGTACTGAGTGCGCGGCGGGTAAAGGCGATCGAGAACACCGCGGAATACTATCACCGCCTGTTTGGCGCGGCGCCAGAGTTACAGCAGACCCGCCGCAGCTATGCGATGAAGGAAGACACGCTGCCCAGCAGCGAGCGTCGCGACCGCCTCGGCGAATTTTTCTTCTGGACCGCGTGGGCCGCAGCCACCGAACGCGCCCCCGGAGAAGCCACCTATACCAACAACTGGCCGCACGAGCCGCTGATCGACAATGTACCAACGGCGGAGAATGTGGTGTGGTCGGTTGTCAGCGTTGTGCTGCTGATCGCAGGTATTGGCGGGCTGGTGTGGGCCTGGTCATTTATGCGCGGCAAGGATGAAGCCGAACCGGTTCCGCCACACACCGACCCGCTCACCACTCTTGCACTTACCCCTTCTCAGAAAGCGTTGGGAAAATATCTGTTCATCGTGATTGCCCTGTTTGTGTTCCAGGTTTTTCTCGGTGGATTTACCGCGCATTACACGGTGGAAGGGCAGGCTTTCTACGGAATAGAAACGTCCAAATGGTTCCCCTACAGCCTGGTGCGCACCTGGCATATCCAGTCCGCCCTCTTCTGGATTGCCACTGGTTTCCTCGCTGCAGGCCTGTTCCTGGCCCCCATCATCAACGGCGGCAAGGATCCGAGATTCCAGAAACTGGGTGTGGATATCCTGTTCTGGGCACTGGTGGTCGTCGTCGCCGGCTCCTTCCTGGGCAATTATTTCGCCATCGCACAGATCATGCCTGCGGAATGGAATTTCTGGCTCGGGCACCAGGGCTATGAATACGTGGACCTCGGCCGTCTTTGGCAGATCGGCAAGTTCACCGGCATCGTCTTCTGGCTGGTACTGATGTTGCGCGGCATCGTACCCGCGCTGCGCCAGCCCGGTGACAAGCACCTGCTGGTACTGCTCACGGCATCAGTAATTGCCATCGGCCTGTTTTACGGTGCCGGCTTCTTCTACGGTGAGCGCACCCATATTTCCATCATGGAATACTGGCGCTGGTGGATCGTGCACCTGTGGGTAGAGGGCTTCTTTGAAGTGTTTGCCACCGCCGCACTGGCGTTTATTTTCTGCAGCATGGGACTGGTTTCCAAAAGAATGGCCACCATCGCGTCACTGGCCTCAGCCTCCCTGTTTATGCTGGGCGGCGTGCCGGGCACCTTCCACCACCTGTATTTCTCCGGAACCACAACGCCAGTAATGGCGGTGGGTGCGACCTTCAGTGCACTGGAAGTTGTTCCCCTGATAGTGCTCGGCCACGAAGCCTGGGAGCACTACCGCCTGCAGCACCGCGCGGACTGGATGCAGAAAATCAAATGGCCACTGATGTTCTTCGTGGCGGTTGCGTTCTGGAACATGCTCGGCGCCGGCGTACTGGGTTTCTCGATCAACCCGCCAATCTCGCTGTATTACGTGCAGGGACTGAATACTACTGCCACACACGCGCACGGTGCACTTTTCGGTGTCTACGGTTTTCTCGCCCTCGGCTTTACCCTGTTGATCCTTCGCTATATCCGCCCGCAGCTGGTGTTCAGTGAACGACTGATGCGTATGGCCTTCTGGTGGTTGAACGGTGGACTGGCACTGATGTTGTTCAGCAGCCTGTTACCGGTGGGGATCATCCAGTTTATTGCCAGCGCATCGGAAGGACTCTGGTATGCCCGCAGTGAATCCTTTATGCAGAGTGACCAGCTACAGACGCTGCGCTGGGTTCGCACTTTCGGTGATGTGGTGTTTATCGTCGGCGCGCTGGCAGTGGCCTGGCAGGTGATGAAAGGGTTGTTCAATATTGGTGGCCATGCGCCGCTGGATATCATCGACACCCAATCAGCGAATCGTACCTGAGCACACAGCACGCTATGTACACAGCCTTGCAGCGCCCTCAATCGAGGGGCTGCAACTCACAGGACTTGCTGCACGACCCCGTGCAGCTTTTTTTATTTATCGATATGACGCATCAGCATGCTGTAGCCGAGATCTCTGGCTGGCAGCTCCGGCGGCCAGCGCGTCGTCGATCGCCGCAGCCAGGTTGTCGATCCGATTGAATTCGTTATTGCGCACTCGCAGGCTGTAGCGCGGCTGCCCCCATATACACCGCATCCGCGCCGTAGGCGAATGCGTAGCGCATGCTTTTCAGGGTGCCGGCCGGGGAAAGCAGTTCAGTCATAGGGATTACTCCTAACCGGGTTGACCGTCGGTGCGCGGCGCCATCAGCATCGGTGCGTAATAGTATAAATACAATCCGTAGCCGAGCAGCCAGCCGCACACAGCGACCATCAAGCCGTTACTCGCCGGTGCCCAGAAGATCCGCGCCAGCGCCGCCAGTGCCAGCGCGGCAAACGCCAGCGGCATCAAGCGCGGGCATTTCAGCATGCGGCCGGTATGGCCGAGGGTGACGCGGCTGATCATCGCCAGGATCATGCCGCCGATTCCGCCCACGGCAAACGCGTGCAGCGCACCGCTCTCAAGTCCGGGAGCAATACCGGCCCAGGCGAGAAATGCCATAAGAAATCCCAGCACTATGAACCAGTAGCTCACATGCAGCGACCAGAGCAGCGGCTCGCGCCGGATCAGCGACGGGCGCCAGCGACAGCAGCGCGCCAGCTGCAACAGCCCCAGCATCAACGCCAGCCACCCCCATACGAATTTCGGCAGGTTAAAGCCAACGGCAAGCAACAGCGCCAGCACACTGAGGTGGCTGGTAATTTCCAGTACCGCAATCTTGTCCCGCTGCTGCATCTGAAAGCGGCGCGCGGTAAAAAACGGAATTACCCTGCCGCCAAATACCGTGATCAGCCCGGTGACCAGCAACAGGGTCACGAGCCCGCCGGTGCGCTGCCAGGCGGGAAGCAGCCAGTGGGCGGCGGCCAGTGCTGCGAAGGCGATCAGCGCAGGGATGACAAACAGATTGCGCCACTGACGCACGGCGAGAATACGGCGGCCAGTCAGCACGGCGGCCACCAGAAAAAAACCACTTTCAAACATCACCGGCAGCCACAACGGTACACCGGCAAATAAATAGCCGAGCCGCGCCGCGAGCCACAGCGCGCACAGCCCGGCCAATGCGCGACCGGTGGGTGCACGCAGGCCGGTCCAGGTCTGCATGGCAGTAGTGATAAAGCCCACCACCACGGCGCCGGCAAATCCAAACAGCATTTCGTGCGCGTGCCAGGTGACGCCGCCGCGCAGTGCCGGCAGTGAAATACCGCGCAGCTGCGCGAGCCAGATACACAACGCAATGCCGCCCCAGACGGCGGCACCGAGAAACATCGGACGAAATGGCATGCGCCACAGGGGCAAGAGCGTTTGCTCGCGCGCACGATCCATGATTTGCAACATAACTCGACTCCAAAAACTTCGCGGTGGTGACGAAAAAAAGGGGAGTTCACACTCCCCTGAAGCAACAACGTACGAATGCGGTTCGCGTTACGGATTGTAGAATTCACCGCCTTTGCGCAGGTAGTACCAGTAGTTAACCACCAGGCACACGCCGTAGAAAATAGCAAAACCGGCCAGGGCATACTCGGGGGTAGTCGCCTTGATCTGCTCACCGAACACTTTAGGAATATAGAAAGCACCGTAGGCGGCCACCGCAGAAGTCCAACCCAATACCGGGCCCGCCTGCTCTTTCGGGAACACCATGGCAATGGTACGGAAAGTAGAACCGTTACCGATACCGGTCGCCGCAAACAGTGTCAGGAACAGCAGGAAGAACGGAACGAAGAAGTCCTCGGGAGAAGCCGACGCGTAGGCCGCCTTCATGTAGTAAGCGACACCCAACGCGCTGGCCACCATGATCACGGCACAGATCTGGGTAACCAGTGCGCCACCGATACGATCCGCAATCCAGCCACCCACCGGGCGAATCAGAGCCCCGATAAACGGCCCCATCCAGGCGTACATCAACGCGCTGGGACCGCTGGGATTAATGGTGTCGTGTGTCATCACACCATCGACCATCACGTGGCTGTAACCAAAGATCACTTTGATGGCGAGCGGGAAGGCCGCGGCGAAGCCGATAAAGCTGCCGAAGGTCATGGTGTAAATCACACTCATCACCCAGGTGTGCTTGTTGTTGAAAATCCGGTACTGGCGATCAAGGCTGCTGCGGATATCACCGGGCAACATCTTCAGACCGTAGACGGTGCCGAAAATCACCAGCACCAGCACGATTTCCTTGGGTATTCCCCAGCCGGAGCCGTTGGCACTTTCCGGCAGTATCAGCCACAGGCCAATGATGGCATTGATCAGGCCGATACCGAGCATCATGCTCATTTTACCGAAGGTGCTGAGCGGACTGCCGATATCCGGAGACACCTCATCGGTGCGGATATTGTTCATGCCAAACCAGGTGGCGAGTGCGAGGGGTACCAGCAGAAGCAGCCAGACAAAACCGGCGTTCTGAATCCAGGATTCGGAACCCGCAGGCACCTTGCCGATCAGGGAGCCGGAAGAATTGACCAGCACCATCGGATCGCCGCCCATAGCGCCGAAGGCACCAAAAGTCATAAACAGCGGCACAATGATCTGCATGGTGGTTACGCCAAAATTACCGAGACCCGCATTCAGGCCCAGCGCCAACCCCTGTTTTTCCTTGGGGAAGAAAAAGCTGATGTTGGACATGGACGAGGCGAAGTTACCCCCGCCGAAACCACTGAGCAGCGCCAGCAGCTGGAACACCCACAGGGGCGTGTTCTTGTCCTGCAAGGCGATACCGGTACCGAGTGCCGGCAACAGCAACAGCGCGGTGGTGAACATGATAGTGTTGCGCCCGCCGCAAAGGCGGATGAAGAAGCTGCTGGGAATCCGCAGCGTGGCGCCGGTCAGGCCGGCGATGGCCATCAGGGTAAAGAGTTCAGACTTGGCAATCGGGAATCCCAGGTTGAGCATCTGTACCGTGATGATGCCCCAGTAAAGCCAGACGGCGAATCCGGCCAGCAGGCTGGGGATCGAGATCCACAGATTGCGGTTGGCGATTTTCTTGCCCCTGGATTGCCAGAACTGGCTGTTCTCCGGGGACCATTCATAGATATCAGACACAATCTTGGCTCCTGCTCGGGTAGTTGTTCTCGGCTGTCAATATGGACAGCCCCCGACCAGCGCTCAATTACCATCAATAAGTACTCCCTTTTTTCCGGCCGCGCAATTGTCGGCGCGCCCGCAGTTCCGCCGCTCCCGCGCACAGTGTTTATCCCCAGAGCCAGGCAGGGCGCCGCCGCCGGAAACACTACCCCCTAAGGGGTAGACCGCTCTAGCGAGGGGTTGCCTGTGCTAGCATATCGACAACGAGCCGCCCCACCGACAATCACTTAAATCCAGGAGCGATCATGCCTAGTACCGCCAGAGTCATGATGGTCGACGACCATCCGCTGTTTCGAAAAGGACTGATGCAGTTGTTCAGCCTGGAGCCGCGCCTGGAATTGGTGGCGGAGGCCAGTAGTGGCGAGGAAGCGGTGCGCCTGGCGGATGAGTGCGACCCGGATATCATCCTGCTCGATCTGAATATGCGCGGTATGGACGGCCTCGACACCCTGCGGGCCATGCGCGCCGGCGGTGTGACCGCACGCATCGTGATGCTCACGGTCTCCGACAACAACGCCGACGTGGTGGCCTGTATCCGCGCCGGTGCCGATGGCTACCTGCTGAAGGATATGGACCCCGAGGAGATCCTCGACCAGGTGCTGGCGGCAACCCATGGCAAGATGGCCATCAGCCAGCGCCTCACCGAAATCCTCGCCTCCGCGCTGCGCAAGCCCGACCGCGCTGGCGCCGATACCCTTTCCACCCTGACCAGCCGTGAATACCAGATTCTGCAGCTGATCGCCGACGGCCTCAGCAACAAACTGATTGCCCGCGAACTGGATATCAGCGATGCCACCGTAAAGGTGCACGTTAAACACCTGCTGAAAAAACTCGGCATGCGCTCCCGGGTGGAGGCGGCCGTGTGGATGGTCAACCAAAAACGCTCGGAAGCTGCCGCACCCCGGAGTACATGATGAGTGACTGCTGTTCCCAGCCCGGCCTGATGCCTGTCGAAGTGGCCCGGGCAACCCTGCTCGAAGACCTGACCCCGGTGACCAGACAGGAGCCGCTGGCGCTGATACACGCCTGCGGCCGTGTGCTGTCCGAGGCGGTGAATTCACCAGAAAACCTGCCGCCCTGCGACAACTCCGCCATGGACGGCTATGCACTGCGCTTTGCCGACCTGGCATCCGGTGAACCACTGGAACTGATCGGCCACTCCTTTGCCGGCAAACCGTTTGACGGCCAGGTGAATCCGGGCACCTGTGTACGCATCATGACCGGCGCCGCGCTACCTGCTGGAGCCGACACGGTGGTGATGCAGGAACAGGTCACCACCCGGGGCGAACGCGTTTCCATCGGCGGTGATGTACGTCCCGGTGACCATATCCGCCGGTGCGGTGAAGATGTGCGGGCGGGGGAGGAATTACTGGCGCGAGGCGCGCGTATCTCGGTAGCCCATATTGCCCTGCTGGCGGCTGCCGGCATTGGCGAGGTGAGCGTACTGCGACAGCCCGTGGTCGCGCTGTTTTCCACCGGCGACGAACTGCGCCAGGCAGGCGAACCCCTCGGCAATGGCGACATTTACGACAGCAACCGCAGTGCCCTGCTGGCCGCGCTGGCAAAGCTGGACGTGCAGGTTATCGACCTCGGTATTCTGCCGGACGACAAACGGGTCATCCGGGACAACCTCACCCGCGCCGCCCGCGAGGCCGATGCGATTATCACCTCCGGCGGCGTGTCGGTAGGGGATGCGGATTACACGCGGGAAGTGCTGGAGGAGATGGGCCAGATCGGCTTCTGGAAAGTGGCGATGAAACCGGGCAAGCCCTTCGCCTACGGGCGCCTGCAGGGCACACCCTTCTTTGGCCTCCCCGGCAATCCGGTATCCGCCCTGATTACCTTTCAGCAGCTGGTGGTGCCGGCGCTGCGCCTGTTACAGGGGGGCCAGTGGTCTGCCCCCATCCGATTGCGGGCCGAACTGCGCCAGCCCCTCAAGAAGAAACCCGGCCGCACCGACTTCCAACGGGGCAGCTACCGCAGTGATGAAGCCGGCAACCTGCTGGTTGAACCGGTTGGCAGCCAGGGCAGTCACATCCTGTCCGGCCTCGCCGGGGCCAACTGCCTGATCGTATTGCCGCGGGAAGGTGGCAATGTCGACGCCGGTGAAATGGTGAGCATAGAGCCGCTGGCGTCCCCCTTCGCCCCCTGAGCCAGGCTGCACCTGCACGCCACCCGGTCCGCACCTCGGCAACTACCCAACATCCGACCCACGAGCGCCCCGATCAACATATCGGGGCGAATTCCCTGCACACTGTTTTCGAGCCACTGCCACCCGAATCTGGCGGGCAACGTCAAAATCGCGATTGATATCGATTCTCATTTTAACTATTATCGCCCTCCTCAACGGCGGCACGCCCACAACCAATTGACGGGCTCTCCCCTGCCGCCGGTTTCACCATCGAACAACAAGCTTGTACCCAAACCTAGGAGCCTCGGATGCGCTACCTGAAGACCTCTCTCGCCCTGTCCATTATCGCCGCCAGCACCACTGCATTCGGCGCGGAAGACAGCAACGGCCAGCAAATTGAAGAGGAGGTTGTGGTTACCGCAAGCCGCACCGAAAAGCCGCTGAGCTCGATCCCGAACACGGTCACCCTGATCGATCAGCAGGAGCTGACCAGCCAGATGGCCACGACCAGCGATCTGTCCACGATCCTTGGTAACCTGATTCCCAGCTTCTCCCCCAGCCGCCAGAAGATGACCAGCTCCGGTGAGAGCCTGCGCGGCCGCAAGCCACTGTACCTGATCGACGGTGTGCCCCAGTCCAACCCGCTGCGCAACGGCGGCCGCGACGGCCACACCATTGATCCGCTGGTACTGGAGCGTGTGGAAGTCATTCACGGCGCCAACGCCATTCACGGTATGGGCGCCTCTGGCGGCATCATCAACCTGGTGACCCGCACCCCCAGCGACGAATTCCAGCAGAGCGTGCGTGTTGAAACCGCGCTGCAAACCGAAGATGTAGGAGAGTCCGCGGGCTACAACGGCAGCTACAGCGTCTCTGGCAAGGTTGATGCGGTAGATGTACTGGCCAGCTTTACCTATCGCAACAGCGGTGTTGGCTACGACGCCAACGGGGACATTGTCGGTTTCGACAACACCCAGGGCGACACCATGGACAGCGAAACCACCAACGCCTTTATCAAGACCGGCTACAGCTGGGACGATCAGCGCGTGCAACTGACCGTGAACCGCTTTCTGGTGGAAGGTAACAACAACTGGCTGAGCGTGGATGGCGATATCAGCGAAGGCGTTGCCACCACCGCGATCAAGGCACCGGTACCCGGGGATGCGCCGTCTAACGAGGTCACCACCGTCAACCTGCAGTACAGCAAGGAAGACCTGTTCGGCCAGAAGCTGCGCGCGCAGGTATTCTCCCAGGACTTTGCCGGCACCTACGGCGGTGGCGCCTTTGCCACATTCCAGGACCCGGCCTACGGCGAAGGCATATTCGACCAGTCCCAGAACAACTCGGAAAAGCGCGGCCTGAAACTGACCCTGATCAAGGACGATATCGCCGGCAGCGCAATCAGTCTCGCTTACGGTATCGACCTGCTGCAGGACGAAACCTGGCAGCAACTGGTTCAGACCGGTCGCGCCTGGGTGCCGCCCACCAAATACAAGAGCACCGCGCCTTACGCACAGGCGGAGTTCAGTGGCATCGAGCAGCTGACCATTACCGCCGGTGTTCGCCACGAGCGCTCCAAGCTGAACGTTGACGACTTCACCACCCTGGCGTCTTACGGCAGCCAGTTTGTCGAAGGTGGCAACCCGGAATTCAGCGAGACCCTGGGCAATATCGGTGCGACATATGCCATCAGCGATGCCTGGCGAGTATATGCCAACTACTCCGAAGGCTTTTCCATGCCGGACGTCGGCCGGGTGCTGCGCGGTATCAACCAGCCGGGCCTGGATGCAGAGAGCTTCCTCGAGCTCAAGCCCATCCTGACCCAGAACCACGAACTGGGCCTCGACTTCAATAACGAAGAGTTCGGTTTGCAAGTGGCGCTTTACTCTTCCGACTCCGACTTTGGACAGCGTCTGGCGCTGGGTAGTGACGGTGTGTACAGCGTGAAACGGGAAAAGACCGATATCGATGGTGTGGAAATGCGCTGGCAGTGGTTTGCCACCGATACCGATACCCTGGAAATGCGGTATGCCTACACAGAGGGACGATACGACTCCGACCAGGACGGCAAAGTGGATACCGATCTCGACGGCCGCAACATTTCCCCCAACCGGTACAACGTGAGCTGGGCGCGCAACTGGACTGAAAACTTCAGCACCCGCCTGCAGGCCAACTGGCTGCTGGACCGCGACTTTGAAAACAGCGCCGGTGAAGTCACCACCGAGTTCGATGGCTATACCATTATCGATGCCAGCGCCCAGCTGAAAGCCCTGGGGGGCGAGTTCGCCCTGGGTCTGCAGAACCTGACCAACGAAGACTACTTCACCTACTACTCCCAGACTGCGGGCAATGATGTGCGCAACTTCAAGGGCCTGGGCCGCAGTGTGAACCTGTCTTACTCAAAAGTGTTCTGATCTGCGGTAACCGCGGAAATTGTTCGCCTGCAGGGCAGGCTCCTACAGTAGAGTCCGTAGGAGTCTGCCCTGCAGGCGAACCAAAACAAGCTTCCACACCATGCGCAAAACATTTTTCATCCTGCACAAGTACGCCGGCCTCACCCTCGGCCTGCTGCTCGCCCTGATCGGAATTACCGGCAGTCTGCTGGTGTTCGATCACGCCCTGGATGAAACCCTCGCGCCGCAGACGGTATCCTTTTCTCCATCTGCAAACCCGGCCAGCTATGCGGACATATTTGCCGCGGCCCAGGCCGCGGTACCGGGCAACCCCACGCCCACCCGCCTGATGACCCAGCGCCAACCCGGCAGTCCCCACGTGGTGCGTTTCCCTGCACCGGAAGGTGCACCCGGGCCCATCGAAGTCGCGGTATCTCCCAGCGATGCAAAAGTGCTGGCGGTACGCGGTTGGGGCACCCCTGAATACACCATGAGCTGGCTCTATCGCCTGCACTACACCCTGCTCGCCGGTAAAAACGGCAAGACCGTGATGGGCTTTATGGGCCTGCTGCTGATGGTGTTCTGTATCACCGGTGCGGTGTTGTGGTGGCCGAAAAAGAGCAAAACCGGTAAAGGGAAATGGAAGCGCGCCTTTTCCGTTTCCCGCAGCGGCAACCGCTTCCGGTTTTACTTCGATATACACAAGGTATTCGGTATTTATTTTCTGCCGCTGCTGCTGATGACCAGCTTTTCCGGCGTCACCCTGATATTCCCGATGCAGGTGGAAGCGGTAGTCGGCACCCTGTTCAAGGTCGAGCCCCGCCCGGCCCTGCCTGGCTCCAATACCGACAGTGGCAATCCCATCACCCCGGATCAGGCGGTCGCCATCGCCCAGGCAGCCTTTCCCGGCGGCGAGTTGAAACGCATTTACCTGCCGCGCAATGAAAGCGACAGCTACGGACTGAGCTTCCGCGCCGCGGGCGAAGTCTGGACCAACTACGGCGCCAGTATCGCGCGGGTGGACCAGTACAGCGGTGAACTGCTGATGTCGCAGGACGTCACCGAGATTGCCCTGGGCAACAAAATCCTGCGCTGGCAGTTCCCCCTGCACAATGGCGATGCGCTCGGCATTGTCGGGCGCTGGCTGGTACTGCTGGCGGGCCTGACGCCGGCCCTGCTGTTCGGCACCGGACTCTACCTGTGGTGGCAAAAGCGCAGCCTGAAGCGGCGCGCCAGTGCACAGGCGGCCGGGAAAGCCGCGCAGAGCGAAGCTCCCTCTCCTTCTCGCTCGACGACACCGCCCTCGAACACACCCGCGGAAGTCTGAGCCATTCTGCCGCCGTCCCTGCGCGGCTCATCTAAACTGCGACGGCGGTGTCGGGTTTACCTCGCGGCCGTGCTGCGTCATCTGGCGCGAAAATTGAATCACGGATACTGATTGTCCCCAACGGATATGGAGATCTCACGTGAAAGCTGTCGGCCTATTCCAGTACCTGCCCATCGACCATCAGGAATCCCTGCTGGACCTGCAGATAGACAGACCAGAACCCGGGCCCCGGGATCTTCTGGTGTCGGTGAAGGCAATTGCAGTCAATCCCGTGGATACCAAAGTGCGTGCGCCCAAGGCGGAGCCGGTCATCGAGACCACACCCAAGGTCCTGGGTTGGGATGCGGCGGGTGAGGTCGTGGCGGTGGGCAGTGAGGTCGAGCACTACCACGTGGGCGATCGGGTTTTCTACGCCGGAGATATCACCCGCCCGGGATGCAACAGTGAGTATCAGCTGATCGACGAACGCATCGTCGGTGCGATGCCGCGCACCCAGGATTTCCAGGCCGCTGCCGCCCTGCCCCTGACCAGTCTTACTGCCTGGGAGGCGCTGTTCGAGCGTTTGGGGATTTCCCCAACGGGAGAGGATGCGGGCAAGTCGCTGCTGATTATTGGTGGGGCCGGCGGCGTCGGTTCCATTGCGATTCAACTGGCCCGCAACCTCGGCAAGCTGAACGTGATCGCCACCGCCTCGCGTACCAAGTCCTCCATGTGGGTAAAGCAGATGGGGGCCAGACACGTGGTCAATCACCGCAATCCAATTGATGCAGAGTTAAAAGACATCGGTATTGATACGGTGGATTTTATCCTCTGCCTGAACAATACCGATCAGCACTTTCCGGCGATGGCCAACGCGATCAAGCCCCAGGGAAAAATCTGCACGATTGTGGAAAACACGGGGCCCCTGGAAATCGGCCTGCTGAAATCCAAGAGCGCGACCTTTGTATGGGAGTTCATGTTCACCCGCAGTATGTTCCAGACCGACGATATGATTCGCCAGCAAGAGATTCTGAATCGCATTGCGGAATTGATTGATCAGGAAGATCTGATCACGACGGTCGGGGATACCATTGAACCGATTAACGCAGCCAATCTGCGCCTCGCCCATCAGCAACTCGAAGCCGGCCGGACCATTGGCAAGATTGTATTGGCAGGCTGGGAGTAACCGGTACCTCCCCGTAGGAGCCTGCCCTGCAGGCGAACAGGGAAATACGCTATAGCCATTCGCCTGCAGGGCAGGCTCCTACAGCGAACTTCCTAGAGCCAGATAGCATCCCACAGTGGATAGTCCCGCAGGGAGCTGACTAAGCCTGCTCTGAGAGGGTTTGCAACTACATATCTGGCAACCGCCTGAACATCCTCTTCCTTGCACAGCGCACGGTCGTGGAAACCCCGCTGCCAGACTGGCCCATCCCACAGCTGTCGTAGCAGTTTGGAAGTTAAGGACTTGGCTTTCTGCACAGAATGCGAAAGGTCTGCGCCCTCCTCAAGCTGTAGTAACCAGTGCACATGATCGGGCATCACTACATAGCAAAGTGTTTTCGCTTGCTCCACTTTGCTTATCGCATGCACAAATTTTCTGCCGCGGTGCACATTACGAAAAACTGGATTGCGTTGATGGCAAACCGCGGTAATCAGGCAAAATCGATTTGACTCGCTGAACCGACCGGTTCGAAGTCGGTTACCCTGTGCAATCCTTTGCATCTGGGGTTTCCTTTAGATTTCGAGGTTGGTTCGCCTGCAGGGCAGACTCCTACGGAGCACCTTGTAGGAGCCTGCCTGCAGGCGAACCGAACGAACTTAAAATTTACCCACCATGTTGATAAAGACCCCCTGACTATCGTAATCCAGGTCAGTCAGGTCATCGGAGAAGTCGGTAAAGTTGTAGCCGATACCCGCCTTGAAGTTGCGTCCCATCTGACGATACAGCGCCAGCAGTGCGCCGCTTTTGCGGTCACCCGCATCTGGCAGGTCGAGCAGGCGGCCTTCGATCAGCAGGTCCCACTTGTTCACGAAGTGCCAGTCGGCACGTAGCACGTACAGACTCGCGGAGCTGTCGAAGAACTCCGGGTTATCCCGCTCCATACTCAACTGACCCAGACGGTAGGCGTACTTGGCGCCCAGGGTCCAGCGCTGGGTGATGTCGTAGTTGGTGTCGACGGAGAAGATATGGCTCTTCTGCACGAACTCCGTGGCATTGTTCACGCTGTTGGAGGTGACCAGCACCTGATCCGTGGTGGGCACGTTGTAGAAGTAGGTGTACTTCAGCAGCGTGTTCCAGCGATCGTTATCCACAGGGCGGTAGGCGTAGCCCATCACCCCTTCGGTGAACTTGCCGTCGTAGAACTCACCTTGTGAACTCTGGCTGTCGGAATAATTGAGTTTACCCACAAGACGCCAGTCCGGATTAATCTGGAAACTGACGGTATTTTTCAACAGCCAGGTCTGGCGTTCGTTTTCCAGCACCGTCTCCGGATCACTCAGGGTCTGCATATTGTCCACACGGTATTCCACCGCACTGGACAGGCGCAGGCTGCCGTCGTTGAAGCCCATGCTCGCGCCCAGGGCGCGGCGCTCGGTTTCTGCGCCGGTGCGCGGATCTTCCAGGGTACCCGCTTCCACACTGGTGCCGTAATTCCACTTGTCACTGGGCGCCAGATCCACACCCAGGGCGTGGGTGAGGCCGGTGGAAACGTCGCCGTGGGTGTAGCGCTCTTCGCCGTAGATACTCGTGGTATCGCTGAAGCGACTGCGGAAGCCACTGTTCAGATTACCCTTGCGCGCGCGCACACCGGTGTCGGTACGCTCGTTGTCGAGGGTGTAGTTCAGGTAAAGGTTGGTGCGGTCGGTCACCAGGAAGTCGGTGCCGAGTCGCGCCGCAGTGCCGGTGTCACCGCCGGACAGTTCACTGTCCAGGGTGAGGCGTTCGCTTACCCGGTAGGCGCCGCCGAAACCGATGCGGTTGTTCTCGTCGCGGTTACCGGACAGCTCGGCGGTGCGCTGCACGAAACCGAACGCATTCCAGTCTGCACCGGAATCGTAACTGGCCTGTACCGCCACGTCGGTACGCTCACCCTGGGTCTGGGTAACCGGCACCACCGGCGACAGGTCCTCGCGGGAATCGGAGCGGGCCGCAGCGGCCAGGCGCCAGCGATCGCTCAGACGATAGCCCAGTTCCACATCGGTCGCTTCGGTCTGCAGGCCCTGCTGCTGTTCGCGGGTATCGGTCTTGAGCCCCACATCAAAGCGCTCGCCGATCGGCACATTGACTGCCGCACCGTATTGCTCTGTCTCGCGGGTGGCGAGCTGGCCGGGGCCGGAGAAGCCGGCGTCTCGCTGCTGCGCATAAACAGAAGCGGAACCGCGCATGCCCTCAAAGAAATCCCCAACCTGCAGCGCGGCTTCAAACTTGTTGGCACCGGCCTTGTCTTCGGGATCGAACGGCGCGGCCTGATCAAAGCTGCCCTGTTCGAAACTGCCCGGGTTAAAGCTGTAACCACCGTCCAGGGAAGAGAGACTGTCGAGGGTATTGCCCTGGCTCTCTGCCACTTCCACCTTCATCCAGGTGCCGGCGGTTTTGCGCAGGGTCAGGTCGACGCCGCTCAGGGAAGATTCGTTGTCCTCTTCATCCTGCTGGCTGGCGCTTACCCCGATTTTCACGTGATCCCCAGCCCAGTAATGGGCACGGCCACCAACCGCAAGGGTATCCAGGTCGTCAAAGCCCGGCGTGTATTCGTAGCGGGCAACCAGGTACTGCGGATTACCGTTGTAGGATCCGTCCTGCACGATCAGGTTGTCATTGGCGATGGCCGACAGCGGACGATTCAGCAGCACGCGGCCCTGGATGTAGTCCATGTCGTAGTCGATGACCGGGGTGAGGTTTTTCACTCCCAGTACGATGCCCGAGTTTTTGTCCCGCACTTCCACGCGCAAGCGTTCGGAACCGGTGAGGATATCCTGGTGACGCATGTAGTAGAGAGAGCCACCGGTACCGCGGAACTCGTCCCGTCCGGCAATGGTGCCTGGCTCTGCACTGAAGGCATCGATCTGGAAACGCTTCTCGCCGAAGTCGGTCACGTCATCGGTTTCGAAGTGGAAATTGGCCCCGTACAGCGCGCGGTCAATGTGTGCCAGCTCGTTGTCGGTGTAGGACGCGTTGAAGTTACCCCACAGACCGTAATCGTCGTAATTCTCCAGCTTGATATAGAACTTGCCGGAAGTCGGTGCATCTTCCACCACGGTGGAGTCGTCACCAAAGGTGGGGTAGTACAAATCGCTGTCCAGACGGCGGAACAGCGCGTCCGGATTTTTTTCCATGAAGTTGGTGAACAGGTCCTCTACCGGGCCCTCTTCGGTATCCGCACTGGCGGACAGCTGCCAGCCGTCACCAAAGCTGCCGCTGGTGTAGAACGCCAGGCGGCCATCGTAACTGGCAGAGTTGTCGTAGTGGGTTTCGTCACCGGTCACCAGTGCCGCGGGGCCATTGGTCTTGTCGCGGGCGATGGTCAGGTCGGCAATACCCACGGTAAACCAGTCGTCACGATTGAACTCCAGGTCGCGCAGGAACAGTTCGCCGTTGCCGCTGTCATCCAGTACCGCCACTTCCACGGTGTGCAGGCCCTTGGCAAAAATTTCCTCGGCAACAAATTCACCGCTGTTGCTGACCGGTACTTCGCGCCCCGCCAGCCATACGCTGTGGTTTGCGGGAATATCCGCACCGTTCACTAGCACCGCATTGCCATTCACCGGAATATTCTGCTCGGCAAGACGGTTTTCCCCGTAACCCACCAGCAGCTCTTTCTCGGTGGTGGTTTCCTGCAGTTGGGGTTCGAAGTTATCCACAATCCACAGGGTCTGCGGACGGGTTTCGTCGAAGCGCTGTTTCCAGTCGTAAACCCGCAACACGTATTTCAGCTTTTTCAGCGGCGCCTGGTATTCCTCAAAGTCCGCATCCCAGCTGCCCTCACCGTTCTGGTCGAGGGTGACCACCGCAATGGGTTCATCGCGCAGGGACTGCTCTTCCTCAAACAAGCGCACTTCCGCGCGGGTGATAAACGACGGGTAGTTGGTGTAGCGCTTGAACTGTACCCGGCTGTCGGCGATCTCGGTTTCCGGATCATCCGCATAACGGATGGTGCTCGGGAACGCAGTGACGTTCAGACGCGGCTGCATGGTCTGGTTGTCGAAGCGGAACTGGATATTGGCGTTTTCCAGTGCCACGTCGGTACAGCGCTGCAGGTCGGCGGAATTTTTGTGAGGGTCGTATTCCGGCGCACCATCTACGGTGATACGCATCAGGTTCAGGGCATAGGGGTTGTGGGCCTCGGCCTCCTGCTGAATACGCTCGATCTCGAGACGGTCTTTTTCCGCGAGTACCGCGAGCTCGTCGTAGAGCACCTGCACTTCTACCCGCGCGCCATCCATGTGGATAAAGCCGGTCTGCACCACGTCTTTGGATTCCACAAAGCCGCGGCCTTCGAATTCCACCTGCTCGTCTTCCAGGCCCAGATGCTGCTGTACCGCGCGCATGGTTTTTTCCGCACGCGCCGAGGACAGGCCGACATCATCGCCATACACCATGGCTTCGCGGCGTTCCATGCGCTCGTTGTCGCTGTAGCCGATAAAGCTCAGGCGCACATTCTGCTTGCCAGAAACCTCGTCCATCATGCGCTGCATCTGTGCCAGCTGCGCGCTGGAAATCTGCGGCTCACCGCTATCGAGGAAGATCGGCGGTACGTCGCCCGTGGGGGATTCGTGGGCAATGGTGATGGTTTCCGCAGCCGCCGATTCCGGACACGCCTGCAGGCCATCGGCAGCGGTTTCCAGCAGATCGTCGTACCAGAACTCCACTTCCACGCGGCGATTGAGGGCGCGGCCCTTGGCGGTGTCATTAGCGGCGATGGGCTGGCTCGAACCCTTACCACTGCTGGTTACCATATAGCCCGGCATATTCAGCTGATCGGCCACCGCCAGTGCTACGCGGCGCGCTTCCGCGCGGGACAGTGCCATCTGGTCGTCGTAGAGTTCTGCGGGACCTTCCGGCAATGGCTTGCCATCGGTGTGGCCGACAAAGTGAATGGTGAGATTCGGTTTATCCAGCAGGGTGTTGCGCACTTCCTGGATACGGCGCACAAACGGCATCGGCAGATCCACCTGTCCCGGTTGCAGTCGCAGCGGCGACACCAGGTTTTTCAGGCGCGCGCGCTTGTCGGAACCAGCGGTGTAACGCAGTTTACACACGGTTTCCTGGCGGCAGACCTGTACCCGGTTCAGCTGGGCCGCTTCGGCGCGACGCTGGGCATCGCGAGCTTCCTGGTCCAGCTCGAAATAGCGCAGCTTTACCTCGACGCGACGGTTCAGCTCGCGGCCTTTTTCGGTGATGTTTTCTGTCAGCGGTTCGCTGTCACCGCGGCCTTCAAATACAACGGCCTCTTCCGGCAGCTCCAGTGCGGTCTGGAAATATTCCGCGACCAGCTGCGCACGGGCACCGGTAAAGGCTTCTTTATCTGCGAAGGCACCCAGCTGTTCTTCGCTCAGGGGATCGCTGTCGGTGTGGCCGGTAAAGATCAGTTGCAGCTCGTGCGCGTCTTCCAGTTCGGCGAGTTTTCCCTGCAGTTCTTGCACCAGCTCGGGAGCGATCTCATCGTCGACTTCCCGGTACACCAGCGGCGGGAGCACGTCGGTTTCCAGCACCGGTTCCTGCGGATCGATAAACGCTTCCGCGTCCTGTACCCACAGCTGGCCGGCTGCGGGAATCAGGGTGGTTTCGGTGTTGCTGCCGAGTGGCTTTTCGCTGTACTCACCGTTGCTCTCGACCCCCGGGGACAGGCCGGGAATCAGCTGCCACCAGGCACTACTGTCTGCAGCGCCCGTCTCAGCAGCACTCTCGGTAGTCGCATCCTGTGCGAACACGGATACGCTGCTGGCGAGAACAATGGCAAACGCACAACCGGGTTGGATCATTCGCTTCAATTTAAAAACTCGGTTAGAAGGACGGAACATCAATGGAATCCTCCCTGATCGCCATCGTTTCCTAATGCGCGATCCACACTGCGTTTAAGGCCATCGAGCAGCCCGCCCCGACTGGGCGGCGCCCCTCTACGCCAGAATATTTCGGTTTCGATATTGAGCGGGTAGCAACAATCCAGTGCCGCCCAGTCTTCCGCGATACGTGCCTTGATGGTTTCAAGACGCGCGTCTACCAGGGCCGGATCTTCATTTTCCGCCAGGTAAGACAGACGCAACACGGAAGGCGCATCTTGCAGTTTTTCCAGCAGCAGTTCTGTGCGCGAATGCCACTGCGGACGCAACTCGGTGGAACCGGGCTCAAATACCGCTTCCGCCAGGTCCAGACGTACCACGCGATGCAGGCTGGTACCGAAGTTGAACTCCAGCATCTTGCCTCGGGTGGCGCGCTCTACCCGCGGGTTTTCCGTGGTCAGGCGGTAGCCGCTCGGCAGGCTGCGGTCGTCCAGCTTCAGTACAAAGTTGGAACCGCGATCCGGGTTGGGTACTGCCGCACAGGTAATGTGGAAGCGACCGTGGGCGTCAGTGGTGGCCCGCAGGCCCTGCGCCGTCACCACACGCGCTCCCGGCACACCGCCTTCGCCGCTGTCCTGGTAACCGTTCAGGTTCTTATCGTCATACACCTTGCCGATCACATCGGTACAGTCGAAGGTCGGGTCAGGTACCACACGCACCGTCGCAGAAGCTTCACCGGAAGCCTGCTGGCCGGAGAGTTCATTGAACATACGTGCGCGGTTGACGTACTTGCCTTCGCCCACACCGGAGCCCACCACCAGCAGCAGCTTCAGGGTGCGGGTCTGCTCGCCCTCAGCGCGCAGATGCGGCCACTGCAGTTGCAGGCCATTTACTTCCGGCTCGACCGGGACACCATCCAGGTTTGCGGAACCAGCCACATACTTGAAGCCCGCGGGGAAGTAATCCACCAGCTGCAGGTCGGTCAGCGGCACCGCCATGGTGTTGGTAAAGGTGATGGTGTACGGCACCAGCTGGCTGCGGGTCACATTGGTCATGGCCGAGGTCTTGGTAAGCGCCAGCGCGCCTTCCAGCAGCGGGTCCAGGGCAATGTGGTTGTTGTACAGCTGGCTGCTGCCCGGCTGATTGGTGTCGTCCAGGTTCAGGCGCAGGTAGTAATCCGTTTCACTGGAACGCGCATCCATATCGATGGGCGGCGGCAGTTCAGAAAGCTGGATTTCACAGTGATTCGGGGTACCCGGAATCAGGTCCGAAGCACTGCCGAGACAGGCGCTTACATCAAAGGCGCCAGTTTCGGTACCGGTCTGCGGCGGAATGATCTGGGACGGGCCGGACATATAGTCTTCGTTCGGCACTTCCACTTCGATCAGGTAATCCGCATTCACGGCACAGGCCGCACTACTGAAGTTCAGGTCGAACTTGTAGTAACCGCCGGGCAGTGTCACCTGGTCCTGCTGCGCCGGATCCTCGAAACAGCTGTCCGGCAACGCCTGGCCACTGGAAGCCTGCAACATGCGGACACGGGCACCGGCGATGGGCGCGCGCACCACGGAATCGTAGATTACACCGTTGGGAGTAATCGGCAGATTCAGGTTCTGCGGGTTGGCACCGGAGCCGATATAGATCTCGCGGATCTGCTGCGGACCATTGGTGAAGTCGGAGCTGGCCATACCCAGGGACGCGGTGGACTCCACGGCATTCGGGGCCGAGTAGCGCAACTCGTAATTCGCGCCCGCCATATCCGCGCCGTCCATGTTCGGCACCAGGCCGGCAAACTGGAAGTAGCCGTTCTCGTCACTCCGTACGGTTTCCAAAAACGCGTTGTTGAAGTACAGGTCCACGGTCCAGTTGCTGAGCAGACGCTCTTCACTGTCCGCGGTTTCACTGAAGTTCACATCGTGCCACAGGTAACCGCTCAGGTTGGCGATGCCCGGGGTACCGCCGATATCGATGGCCACGGTGGCCTCGTTGTATACGGGCGGATCATTCCATTTCACCTGTGCGGTATTGAGCACGGTGTAACCCATCGCCAGGTTTTCGCCCAGCTTGGCTTCAAAGCGCAGGGTGATGGTTTCGCTCGGTTCCAGGTCACCGTAGTTGGTGCTGTAGTCGACGGTGATCAGCGGGCCGTCGACCATCACCCCATCGGGCTGGCCATTCAGGCGCGCTGAGTCTTCCACGTAAGTGAGTACCCCTTCACCTGCGGTGAGAAGGTCGTCGTAAATACTCACCAGGCTCGCGGGCACCGCACTGATGTTGGTAACACGCACGATGTATTCCAGCACCTTGCCGGACTCGGCAGCACCGCCACCGACTACCGCCACCTCTTTGGTGATGGACAGCTGCTGGGCATCCCCTACCACCACTTCCGTGGGCTGGGCGCCATTGCTGCTGTTGCCATCCGCATCGGACAGGGTCAGCGGCAGCTCGACGCTGTAGACACTGCCCTGGTTGCTGATGATGGTGCCGCGCTCGGTGTCGGCATTGACCATCACATCGAACACGATCGTCGCACTCTGCGCGGTAGTGATCACGCCCTCACCTTCCGCCGGTATCGGCGGGGTCAGGTCGTCACTGCTTACCGGCAGACCCGCCACCAGCGGCGACTCACCGCCGTTATCGGCCACGACCAGTCCGTTCAGGGTGGTGCTGTCGGCAACATAGGTGGTGTTGTCCGGCACCAGATCCACCAGGCGGACCTCGGTCGCGTCCTTGCCGCCCATGTTGCTGATGGTGATGGTGTAACGCAGCACGTCTTCCGGATCGACGATTCCAGAGGTCAGGTTATCCACCGCCAGTTCCACGGTTTTCTGTACCCGCAGCAGCGGCACGTTACCGACAATATCAATGGTGGGGTCATCAGCCACTTCCGTGGTCGGATCATCGGAAGGCTGCTCATCCACCGCCGTGTTTTCACCACCGGCGCCCAGACCATTGGCAAAGCCCTGGTTGGAAATCACGGTACCGTCGTTGACGTCATTGATGGTCACATCAAAGGTGATGATCGCGGCCTGGCTGCCGGACGCATCCGGGTCTGCCAGCAGCTGACCCTCTTCGGCATCGGGGGACTGGATAACCAGTGTCTGTGCCAGCGGCGTGCTGCCGTCGATATCGTCCAGCGCGACACCGTTCAGGGTGGTGGAACCGGCAACGTACACGGTGTTGGCCGGCACCTGGTCGCGCAGGCTGGCCTCGAGCATGTTCTCGTTACCGATGTTTTCCACGCGGATGGTGTAGCGCAGGGTATCGCCAGGCATCAGGCTGTCCGGTTCACCAGTGAGATCCTCGGAGGTTTTCTCTACCTTGAATACCGGTGCGGATTCGATGATCACGCGGGTGGGATCTTCGTCGCCGGCTACCTGCGGATCTGCAGCGCCATTGATATTCGGATCGTCACTATCGATCAGCGGCTGGCCGGGCAATTCCACCTGGGCCTGGTTCAGCACGGCGCTGGCGCTGTCGATCACATTGATCAACTGCACCTGATATACCAGCTGAATTTCTTCGCTGCCGCTGCCGGCCGCGCCCAGGGTAATGTTGCGCACATCTACCATACCGGAGCCATTGGTTCCGCCGTTGGCATTGGTTGCGGTGCTGTCACCGGCAGCAGGTGCGCTGAGCAGCTGCAGGGTGCCGGCCGCAAACAGTGCGGGCGCATTCAGGCGATCCAGCTCGTCGGTGATCGCAATGTTTTCCACATCCAGATCACTGAGGTTGCGCAGGGTCACGGTGTACTGCAGCACATCACCCGGTGTCGCGGTGGTCGCCGGGCTATCACCGGAGGTGATATTTTCCACAACCTTTTCGAATACCACGCTCGGCACAGCCGCGATCACCGTAAATACATCTTCGTGATCTTCTACGGACGGCGTGCCATCGGGCGGATCGGCCGCATACGTGCGCTCGTAAATGCGCGCATCCGGGCCAGTGCTGTCCCAGCTGTACCAGCGCTCGGCACCGGCAACATTGTCCAGCTCGGCACCGTCGACGGTGTTCTCATCCAGCCACGCATCATAGGCAAACTGCAGGTGATGGTCCGCTGGCAGTGCCGCAGCGGCACCGCTAGTGGTAAACGTCAGGGTGCAGTTTTCCGCATCAAATACCGTGGTGAAATCGTTGCCCTCGCTCAGGGTTGCCACGGAATTGCCACCGGCATCCACAACCGAGGCTGTGAAGTTGGCAGGCGGTGTCTCGCACATGCCGCCCTGTTCGGTGCTCGGCAGGAAATCCCTTACGGTCAGGTCCCAGGCCGGACCGGTTCCGCGGTTGTGCACATCCAGGGTGAAGCGTCCGGCGAGACCGGACTGAATCTGTGCATCGCCGGTTTTGGTCATCACCAGCTCGTAGGGTTCGACAATCTCGATGGGCGCCGAATACTCGCTGACCTCGCCCATGCCGCGACCCGCATCCGGATCGTCATTGGCATAGCTGTAGCTGTAACTGGCGCGGGAGCTAAAGGAATTACCAAACTGGTTCTGAGTGGTATCGCGCAGGCGCAGGGTCACATCGATGACCGCTTCGCTGCCCGCCTCGATATCGATACCGCTGGTGTTATCCACAATGGTCAGCAATCCGCCGTCCACAGAACCCTGCGGGTTGAACGGGATATTGCCCGATACTTGTGCGGCTTCCACAAACGCGAGATCCACCGGATCGATACCGGAGTCCGCGAGGTCCATCTGGATCGCCACATCGTGCAGCGCGCCCACCGCCGGAATCGTCAGGCGATAGACGAAGGGCTCGCCGATCGACGCCTGCTCCCGGGTAGTGGGCTCAACGGCAATCTGCAACGGCTCGGCGTCCGGCGTGCTGAACAGCACGCTCACCGCGTCGCTGGGGCCGTACGGCTGGCGGTTATCCAGCACCGCACCTTCGGGGATCTCGCTTTCGCCGAAGGAGTAATACCATTCGATGTAAGCGTTGTTGCCGATTTGCAGGCCAGCTGCGAGATCGCTGTCGGTGGTAACCCGGTAGACAACCTCGAGCACACCGCCCACGGGAATTTCGTTAACGAAATTCCATACGGTTTCACCGGTGACAGCATCAAACGTCGGCTGCAGCGGATTCGTTGTACTGCCGTTGACGGAAACAGTCTCAACACCGGCCTTGCGCATGCCCACCGGAATCACATCCCGCAGCACAATGTCGTACGCCGGTGCAGTACCGTTATTCGTAACGGTGGCGGTAAAGGTGATCGTCTGGTCCGGTGTCAGCGCCACGGTGCCGTCGGGGGTAGCCGTGAGTGCAAATTCCAGATCCGGTTGCAGCAGGTTCAGCACCTGCTCTGCCAGCAGCGGGGTGCTGGGACCGGCGGCAGTATCGAACTGGAAGCTGGCCGCGTTGCGCATCTCGATACTGGCGGCATTCAGCGGCAGGACATCCCGCTGTACACGCGTGCGGTAGGTAATCACCAGTTCGTCACCGGCGGTATTCACCAGGGAACCGAAGTTCCAGATAATTTCACCTGCCGCCTCGGCCATTGGCTCCTGACCCAGGTCGTAAGTCATGCCGTCCGCAGCAATGGAAACTGTATCTACAAACACCATTCCTTCTGGCAGGGTGTCGGTGACGATCGCATTCGGCAAGGTGCCGCGCTGCGCACCGAGACGCAGCTCGTAGGTCACCAGGTCGCCGATACGCAGTTCGCCATCGTTGAGCGGCGCGGTTTCACTGATGACATTCTTCTCCAGTGTCGCCGTGTTGTTAATTGCCAGCGGCGGCAACTGCTCGGGACCGAGGAAGTAATTGTTCAGCGCCGCCGGGTCCGGCATACCGGAACCGTCGCGCTCGACATGTTCCGGTGCACCGGCCTGGCTGGTCCACTGCACGCTGGTGCTGCCGGTCAGCTCCTGGCCAGCGAGCACGCTGTCGAGAACCCGAACGTCAAATTCCAGGGTGCGGGTTTCACCAACGGGAATATCGGTGTTGGCTGCCGCACCCCAGTTCAGGCTCTGCGCGGTATCAATACCATCACCGGTAATAGCCGGGTCGGCAATGGACACACCGTTAAAGGTTGCACTGCCCGCTTCATAGGCCCAGCCAATACTCAGTTCTTCCAGTACAGAAAGGTCGTACGCGGTGGAACCATTCGCGCCCTGCTCCGCCAGTGCCAGGCTGAAGTGATAGATATCGCCGGCTACCGGTTCGGGATTACCACTCTGGTTGACCGCGCTCTGGGTCAGGGCCAGTTCCGGTTCGACGATGGTGAGGGTCGCGGAACCGCCACCCATTTCCGTCACCACACCGGCTTCGTCATAGGTATAGGTAGCACTGATATCGTAGGTCTGACCGGACTGGGCAGCGTCAACATTGGCAACCCAACCAGTAAACACAATTTCACGCACTTCGTTGGGCGGAATATCGCCCACGTCGATGGTAAATACCTCGCCGTCTGGAACGGTAATCGGATTACCACCGATGGTGACGGTATCCAGCACGATCACTGTATCGCGGCCCTGGAGGGTATTTTCTACCTGCACATCCGCCAGGGTGGAGCTGGCTATGGGGCTCGCCGGTACCGTGATGCGATAGCTGATCGGCTCACCGATCGGCGCACGACCATCGGCAGGTTCCATCAATTGCAGCGTCAGGTCTTCCGGATCTGCCACGGAGGTCATCAGCTGGAAGCAGTTCGCAGACAGCGCAGATTCACAAGCCGGTGAAGTACCTTCGTACAGGCGGCTGCTGGTGCTGTCGATATCGTTGGAAACGTACTTGTCGATATGGAAGCGGTTGTACCACGTGTGGCCGCTGGGAATATCGAGGTTCAGACCGACTTCGTAATCGATCTGGATGGTCGCACTTTCAGGAACTACATCGGTGAGGGTAAATTCGATAATGCCCGCATTCACCGTGTGGGTGTAGTTCGCGGCTACATTGTTAATCAGTACCTGAGTGACATTGACAGTACCCTCATTGAACTCCGGGTTAGCCGGGTCGATATTCAGGGTATCCGCAATCACCATACCGTAGGCCGGCGCACCGCCCGTGTTCTGTGCCTGCAGACGGAAATTCATCACCTCGTTGGCGATATCCACAACCGTGTGCGGGCTGGTAACGCCGGAGCGGGAATCGGTTTTCTGCAGGTCGGTCATACTCGGTTGTACGACCCAGATGCTGGCCTGATCCTGCAGCAATGCTGTAGCGCCGTCGTAAGTCAGCTCGGCACTATTCGCGCGCTCGATTTCACCGCTGCCCGCCGGGAATACGGTTTCATCGTCGAGCACCACAGCGGTATACACGATGGTGAACGGCGGTGTGGAGTCACTTTCCGCATCGATATCCCCCAGTTGCCACTGCAATGTGCCTGTCGCACCGGGTGCGGGCTCGATCGGGATCTGGGAACAGGTAAACCCGTTGATGCCGCAATCAATGTTATCCACAGACACCAGTTCCAGGCCCGCAGGCAGCTCGTCGGTCACTACCACATTGCGGGTAACGCCGGGCTGGATACCGAGATTCAGGGTGTATTGCACGGTATCGCCGATACGCGCGCGATCCGCCGCACCCCAGGCATCGGAGACGGCAGTTTTGCTGAAGTCGGTGCTGTCCTGGGTGGCTACGGTTTCATTGATAAAGGTGCAGTATTCGTTCGGTGCGACAGTATCCGGGCAACCCTCGCCATGACGCTGGTAATCGCCCGGATAGCTATCCTGACCGGGTACACCGTAATCCAGTGAGGTCCAGTCGACGTGCACGATATTTTCGATCTCGCTACCGAATGCGGACAGTACTGTGGTGTTGTAAATCAGCGTGAGGGTTTCACCGGGGGCGATATCCAGGCTGTTGTCGCCATTCTCGCGCCCCCACACAAACGCACCGTCGGCACGCGTGCCCGGCATATAGTCGGCACCGTCAACAGTCGCGCTATCCAGTCGCAGCTGCTCTGGCAGCAGGTCTGCGATATTGACGTCATAGGCGGTTGAAACATTCGCACCGGTGGCGTTGGTAATCTCGATGGTGTAATCGAGTAGATCACCACTGACCGCACTCGCGGCACTTGCGGTTTTGGTGACGGTCAGTGCCGGCTCGGCCACTTCAATCGGAGTGACATCATCTGTCAGTGTGGTCGGCGCGTTCAGGTAATCCAAGTCCGCGCTGTTGGAAAGCGCAGTGCCAGCAACCACAGTACCGGTATTCTCGATACGGGCCACATAGTAGATGTGGATAACCGGATCGATGGCATTGGTGGCACCGTCTCCGGTGTCATCCTCGGTTTCGGTTTCAACCTTGCCGATATTCCAGGTCAGAACCCCGGTGTCGCCGTTTTGCGGCAGTGCACCGGCAAACTGTCCACAGGCGGCATCCGGCGCCTGGTCATTGATAGTGCGGATGGTGCTGTCGTATTCACAGCGGATTTCATAGCCGTGTGCAGGATCGGCGATGGCGTACCCCGCAGACATGGTGTCGGTCACGACCACATTTTCGGTCACGCCTTCCGGGAGGCTGATATCCAGGCGGAAGGTGCGGTGTGCGCCGATGGCGCGGGATTCAGGGGTGGTACCGTTTTCGGTGACATCCTCTTTCAGCAGCGCAAGACCACCAATTTCGGTGGAGTCCTCTGCACTTATTTCATAGTCATTGGTGGCATCACCGGTATTTTCTAGTTCACCGATACGCATGCCGTCAATGGCGCCGTCGACGCCAATATTGCCCGTCTCGTTGAGGGCAATAGTATTATGTGGCAGAGACTGCCAGCGCGCTTCAATTGTATTGCCCAGTACTTCGTGGGGAGCCACATCCGCGCCAGTATCATCTTTACCAACCACACGCACCTTGAAGCTGAACGTGACGCTCTCACCCACGGGAATTGCATAGGGGGCGGCATGACGGTCGGCTTCGGTATCATCACGGAACTGAAAAATCGGCGCATTGGTGTCGCCATCGAGATACTCGACTTCGAGAGAAGCCGGCCCCTCTTCACTGCCTTCTACATAGCGGTACTTGGTATTGCGCAGATCATCCAGGACTTTCAGGTTGTACGCGATTGCAGACGTCGCGCCATCTTCATTATCCGCATTGGTCGCGGTCACGTTTATGGTGATGACATCATCCGCATCCACCTGCTCAACGGTGAATTCCTTGGTCAGCGTAATACGGGGGCCCAGTACGTTCAGGCTGATGGGATCAAAAACAGCGGGTTCCTGCTGGACACCGTTTTGATCTTCATAGGTCATCTGCGCCACACCGCCCGGATTGGTCAGTGTCGCACCGTGGAAAGTGACATCACTGTTTTCCACACGCGCAACAAAGGTCAACTCGATGGGGAATAGCCCTTCGTACTCAGGATATTTTGATGGATCGTAATCGGTGAGGAACTGGCTTCCATAGCGCCACTCCACCACATTTTCATCACAGGTGGTGCCGTTTTTCGGGGTGGTTGGACCGTCGCCAGCACCAGGGTTCCAGGTAGCATCCGGATCCAGGTCCCGCAGGTCGACTTCATCTACTTCCACACAGCGCAGCCCTTCCGGCAGCTCATCGCGGAAGGTCAGGTTACGCAGCTCTGCGGCAGGTACGGTACCAATAAGACGGAAACGTACCTCTTCACCAACGACGACATTGACGCGATCATCTGGACCAATAACCGGAGTGCTGGGGCTAACACCGGATTGGGTAGGTGCGCCGGTGGCAGTGGTCGAAACTTCGACCACTGCTTTGGGCTCTGCGTCCACACTAATGATACGCATGGTCGCATCATCAGTGCCGCAATGTCCGGTCGTATCTTCATTGGTACAGTAGATTCTCGCACCACCAACCCATTCCGCCTGAGGTGCTCCACGATCAGGCACGATGCCGGTCGCATCGGGGTGGTTGACATTTTCAATGCGTTCATCGTTCTGATTTCCCGCCAGGGCTCTCAAGCTATCGTAGCGGAAAATGGCTGCAGTATTGGCAAACGTCTGATTCGGAACTACTGTACGGTGCGGAGTAACCCGATAGAACAATTGCACAGTGTCGCCGGAATCGATCTGCTGCAGAGCAGCGGAAGATTCGTAACTGAAAGTGATATAAGCAGGATCACCATTCAGCCTACAGTGGATATCCGCATCGGGGTTGGATGGATCGTACTGGTAGTCATTGGCACCCACATTATTGATGCCCACTAGACCGTTATCACCCTCGGGAGTGTTACTCAGTCCATCTTCGGTGAACGGCCATACACACATCTGCGGGCTCTGCAGAATATCGGTAATCACTGTATCGTAGGCCGGTGCAGCAGTCGGGCCACTCTCCTGCTCGTTGGTAACCGTCAGGCGATAGACAAAATCATCGAACTTACTACCATCGACCTCCTGATCTTCCCAAGCGCAAGCATCCAAATCCTCACCGGCGCGGCTGAAATTACATACTTCCTTCACGATATGCAGTTTAGGTTCAGTAATTTGCAGCTGCGCAGTCCAGTCTGGCCACTGCGGGTAACCCGGGTAGCTGCTGTTACACTGATTGGTAGCCAAAGGATTCCAGTCATCCCCTTGCTTGAAACACGCAGCCTGACTGCCGCTACCGTCGTTAGCAATTACCTCATCAAAAATGGTTACCGGAACACCGGCTACCTGCTTCTCCGATTCGTAAGTAACTCGGAATCTGGTGCGCCCGTAATCCACACTAAGATTGCTGTGCAGGTTGGGACCTGCCACCTGATCCACAGCGTTATTTAGCAAGCGCGAAGTCATTTCTGCCAAGAACCAGTAGTTGCGCTCGGTAACCTGGGTTCCTCCGAAGTCCCAGGTTAGGTTTTCCTCACTCAACTGTGCACCTGGCGTAAAGCTAACTGGCGTGATGATCTGATCACACCTTGACTCGGGTGATACCGCGTTCAGCCCGGAACTATTACATGCCTGCCTTACCTCGCTGATAAAGCCCTGACGACCAGTGTTGCTATCATCACCGCCAGCGTGATCAGGCGTTGCGTCCGCAACCTCGATACTGTCGACAGTGATGTCCCAACCCGGTGTTTTGAAACCGAACCATCCACCAGCAAAGATTTCAAACTCACAATCTTCGCCCACGAGAATCTGGGGAGGCACATCTCGACCATTACCATCTCCGCTTGCCCGGTTTCCGACCTCCACACAAGAACCTGGTACGTAGCGCTTGAGGAGATTGAAGCCTAGGGCTCGTGCACGTACCGCGTCCAGAGTGTAATTGTTCGCTAACTGCTGAGAGGGCGTAGTGCCATTAATCGTATCATTCAGATTTGCAGGCGTCGGATACACCAGCGCCTCGCCCACTCCCTGAGGATTATCTCGATCACTGTTGTCCGCCAGACGTACTTCGCCCACTACATCTGCACGCATGGTGATGTCATCGTAGGTAGCGCCGTGATTTTTCTCTACCGCAAAAACCAGTTCGTGTTGGCTCAACGGCCCTACCGGCCCGACATCACAGCGAAACACTGACGCAAGCTCAGGTAGCGGATTGCCATCAGCGTTATGATCAGTTGATCCGTCGGAAGGGGGAATATTCCACAGAGGAACCTGCCCATTCCCATCTGGGTGCTGAGGGGGGTTGGAAGTGGCACTACAGCTTGTTGGAGGTGTTACCGCGAGGCCGTTGCCGAAGGTCACATACAGGAGATAGTCGGATGCAGTGTGGCCACCGCTATTACGGAAATCCACGCTGACCGAAGTCGGCCCCGTATCCCGAATGATGTACAGCGGCTCCGGGATATCGACGTTGAGGTTTTCCGGGTTGGGGGTAAATTGCTGGGTAACTACCTCATCAGAACGCGCAGATCCATTTTCATTACTGTTACAGAAATCGCTCCACTGAACCCGCAGGCGATTGGTCAGTTGCCCCATCGCTTGCGGGTCAAGCGTACCGGGACTCAAGCTTTCATCATTTTCATCCAGGTCCGCCATACGATCGTAGTAGGTCAATGACCCATCTTGATTAACCTGTACGATACGGAAGGTGATAGTTACCACATCTCCGTGGCGCATCAGATCTTCCTGATAAGCTTGCCCATTCGAAGTCTCGCCAGCGCCGTTACCTTCGCTGGACAAATAGAAGTTGGGTGCTTTCAGTGCAGCGTTATCCAGATAGGTGGTCTGATCGGCCGTAGGAGCCACGCGGTTGCGCCAGTCGATACCCGCTACACGGCCCGCGTAATTACTGTAATTATCCGCAAAGGAGGAAATCGTGAATTGCGGCTCGAAATTGGGGTCGAGAATATATTGATCCGGCAGAGTATTGGTCAGCTCCACCTGATTGACTGTACCACCCGTGCGATTTTCGATCGTAATGGTGACCAGCCCTCTCATACCGACCGGCTCGTTCGCATTTAGACCGGTAAATTCTACCTGGTAGTTGAGGTTGCCATCGTTATTAAAGCTGCCGGCATTACCCAGTCCCTCTACGAGGTTAGGGCTGGAACGCACGGCCAGGGTCGACTGATTGCCCGGGCCATACTGAGGGAAATTCCCCTCGATGCTCTGGATAATACCGGCAATGCCGCCCACCGGAGTCGAGTTATCTAAGGCCAGGCAGCCCCACTGCACGTTGTCAGCCACATTGGTTTGGTTGACACACGAGTTACGCAGGGTACCTGCGATATACACCACCCTATCATCGCCAGGGGCGATCGGCAGCGGAAAGCCAAAATCATTTTGCAGATGGCTTCCATTCAATTCATCACCTGAAACCGCAGTACAGGAAGCACCCAGGGCGCCACCATTGGCGACGGTTTCCGCCTGTCCTTCGTCGCGACAGACTGCGAGCACATCCATGTTTACAGTTGGCGCCATGGAGTCATCAAAAATGACATCGTACATAGGCTCAGCGCCATTGTAGTTGTCGATAGTGACACGCCAGATAACTCCGTCATCTTCGTGACCGAATATCGTATTACCAGCTAAGTCGGGGTCGTTCGAGAAGGTACCGCGGGGCATACCAGCGTCTACGTTACGTCCGGCTTTGGCCACACCTGGACGAGGCTCCTCAATAGCTAAGGTGAAATTATTAAAAAACGGCCCTTCGGCATAAGGCGCTCCACCGTAGCTATAATTTTGCCAGTTCGGACTTCCCCAGCCTCCGGTACGAGTGCGAAACTCGCCGCCCTGACAGTTTCCGTAGTCAAACTCTACACGGGTCGAAATAGCTCGAGAGATGGCAATAAGTGCTTCCTGATCAAAGTCCCTCTCGTCCAGGTTGAAGCTTATCGTTCTGCTGTCGGTGCGGGCGATGTCCCCCAGATTCCATGTCAACTGCGACCCGCTCTGCCCGGCGAAACCAGCTGAGTGACCGCTGGTACCGTAAACCGAAACAACTTGCTGCAAGTCCACAACAACCGTTACACCGTCAAATCCGCGATCACCGGAGTCTAACGTCTGGCTTTGAGCCGGCAGATTTACCGCGTCCCAACCAGTGTTGTTACTGATGGAGAGCTGAATTTGGCCGCCACCACAAAGTTCACAGTACCCGGTATCGAGAGTGACCTGAACATTGGGGTCAGGGCAGTACTGAGCGGCCGCCCAGGCTCCGGCGCCAGGCAGGAAAGCCCCCAGACAAGTCAGGACAAGACCTGTCAGTGCATTTCTGAATGATTTTCGCCCAGTTACTTCAGACTTCATCGCGTTCCGCTGCCAGTCAAAAATTTGAATTTGCCAACTGCCGCACAGGCGGCACCACGGGAGGAGGACCCGGTCGCGGAACTTTATTTCAAGGGGGGAGTCGGCGCCGTGAAGCAAGTCATACTTGCGCGCCAGGGAGGGAACTTTTTCTACGTTTGCCAAACAGTTCTCAAGTAAAGCTAAGGTACTTTCTTAAGAATTGGCAAGTTTTACCCATCAACCGACAACTCAGAAGTGAGTTAGGACCGACTTACACCGTAGGCGGCTTGATATCGTCACAGGCGGGACCACCTAGGTACACTATTGGAAGAAAGAAAACGGCACCGTGAATCAGGTCATAACTGCGGCGCCGGCGAGAAGCCTTAGCCCCGAATTGCCAAGTGGTTCTCGGGAGCATTCAAAATCGTAAGCGCCCGGGGCCACCATGGCAATGAGACGGCGACCAAGGTCGCGAGTCAATCCTGATAGCGGCCTTCCCTGTATTCGAGAATACTTAAGCCATCCCGGTCTACGTCTGCTGGCCATTTGAACGGTTTGCATTCAGGCGATACTGAATAGATTCCCGTACATGCAGCCCTGGCCTCATCAATCTCGGCCTGGAATTCAGGGTTCGGCATCATTCGAATACTTGAAACGATGCTTTCAATAAGGCTAAGCATCGGCTGGGGGCTGATTTTTGCATCTACAGCTTCCCTCTTTCCGGCACAGCTTTGACTGTAGTCAAACGTTACAACCGCCAAGCGATCTTTAGATACTGGAAAGAATAACTTGCGACAGTGGATAACTCGCGTGAGATTCTCGATGACATCCAGCTGTACTGCTGGAACCGGCATGGTGTTAATAGGAAGCCAGTCGACGGGCGCCAGATAGTACATCGAACGCTTACGTCGGTCATAGACTTTATGCCCATAAAGAGAGGTAAGATAGCCCTGTATCGCCACCTCCAAAGCCGAAGGAAAGAGAAGGTTAAACTTGGTGCTTCTTTCCCGGGCTCCAATGACCTTTACCGAGAAACCAACATCTCCCATGTACCCCGTAAACCAAGGGCCATAAAACGCCCAGCGCCTCCAGCAAATGGTTACTTTTCGCCAACTGTCACTGGGAACAAGCGAGCCTCCGATTGAGGTGAGATGGTCAAGACTATAATTAGTCCGAAGCTTGTACTCCTCAGCCGGGAAGCGTCGGGAAGGAGCGTGGCGCGGCGCGCGAAACTCTAATGTGCATAAAGGGAGATGCACACGCTCAATTTTTGCCCGCTCAATTGAAGGACCTCGCGGCACACATTGCCCTTCGTGCTTTCTCAATTCCAGTGAAGAATATTTGATCGCATCTAGCATCAGAGTTTACTCGCTACTTCATTATACTTTCGGGGTGCCCAAGCCTTTAGCGCTTGCAGCCCAAGCTTACCGGCTGCTCCCGCAACACCAGCCGCAGCGCCCAACGCAGCCAGAAAGGAGCCCGCAGCCGGAGCGCTTACTGCCAGCCCCGCCAGACCGGCAGCACCTGCGACAAAACCTACAGCATTGTGTACCGTAACACCCGCACACACCGTATCCGTCGCCTTATGAAGCAAGGTATAGGTATCCTCTTCCTTCCGGCGACGCTCTCTAATCATTCGGAGGTTGTCGCGATTCCCAATATAGTCAAGCGCATTGGAATCTTTGACTTTACGGTCCAATTCCAACCCTTCAACCCCGTGCATCGCTTTCAGAGCTTCATTGGGAGAAGTACTCGGCCGATACATAAATGCCGTGTGCCCATTAAGCTTAACTTTCCTGTCTGCAAGTATTTGCAGCGCCTGAGTAAGGACACCAGAACCACCAAACTCTGAAATCCAACGCACATCCTGCACATCTTTCGCCATGTACATAGTTCGCGCAAGCAGCAGTGCGGACTCATAAAGGCGCTCATTTCCCAATGGGTTTATGGCACTTCTGTACCGAACCAACCCTCCAATAGGCTTGCTACCCGGCGTGAAATGTAAATCGAAGCCACCACCAGGGCCAGCGAACTTTATAGATCGCGCCCCGCCGGAAACATTCGCTATAGAACCGCTCCCCGAAAGGGTATCGGCTGCAGATTTTACCGCATCGCCGGGAAGCGAATAGCCACTGTCCCCAATAGCAATGACACGTTGAGGACGCTTATCCACCTCACCATTTTTGCGAAGGTTTGCGCTCCAACGCCCTTCATTAAACGTTGCACCATATAGCCCCGGCGCCAGCCGCTCCTCAATCAAATCCCCGTAACTTAAGTCTGCCTGAAAATGCAGCAACTTGTAGCTGTCATTCGACAACTTCTCAGCCGTAACTCGACACCCCGGCAGAATGATGACGAACTCCTCAGTTCCCCCGCGATGGGTACAACCAGGCTTGACGAAAATATTCTTCTGGCTCAGACGCCCAGCTGCCAATTGCTTGATGCCATTGACGCTCATCTGGGCCCAGTAATTACCTCGATTGGCAAGGCCTACCAGTTCATTCCAGATGGGTTCGGCTTGGGGGGTAATGGTGATGCGCTTGCCGAAATGGCGTCCGGCGATGAGTTTATCTGCGCTGACAGGGGTGTAGTTGAACATCCGGCGAAATCCCTTTGGCTCTGTGTTATCCACTCGTCACCATTCATTGGTGACCAAGAAGATGCTACTGCGAACCTGAGGGCTTTTCTATACGACAGACGTACCAACTAAAGAGTCACATAAGCTCTCTAACTAGAACAATGAAGAGCTACCCACCACTCCGGAAATTCCGGAGCAGTGGGCTAAGCCGGCCGACTTACGCTGCGGGCAGGAAGTCGATCGGGTACAGGATGGTGATGGTTGGAACACCTTCCTTGGGCCCGAAGTTGAACCGCTTCACGCGGGCAACAATCTTGCTGTCCAGGGTGGGCGAGTCCATATCACTGTTTTCAACTTGTGCCAGTGATACAGAACCGTCCGGCTCGATGGTGATCTTGAGGACCATCTTGCCCTGGAGGGCCGGGTTGTTACGCAGTTCGCGGTTGTAGATCCGGTAGAGCGCCGACTTGTAGCGGTCGAACACGATCTGGATCTCTTCGTCGGTACGGGATGGACCCATGCCGTCGCTGAGCGGACGCTCTTCGCCGGCGAAGTCACCCTCGGTGCCGATTCCACTGGATACCCGTGAGAAGCTGACCCCATCCAGCGCGGTACCTACACCACCAGCGTTGCGGCTGAGAGCGGCGGTATTGATACCGTCCGACCCGGATTTCGCCGCGGCGGTGATGAGTGAACGCTGACTGCGGTTTTCTTTCTTGCCTGCGGTACTCAACTGAGTCTGCTGGCCGAGACGCTGGTCGAGGTCATCCTGGATGAGATCCTGGAAGTTGTCCTTAAAGGCCAGTACCCCGGCGCGCTCAACCTTTTTGCGAACCTGCTTCTTCTCAACATTGGAGGGCTTGGGTTCTTCCTTCGCCACTTCCTGTTTCGGTTTCTCAGGCTCTTTCTTTTTCTCTTCCGGCTTCTTCACCACCTGCTCAGGCGGTGGCTTGGGCTTGGTCTTCTTCTCCAGCACCAGCTTGGCCAGGCGCTCTGGGACCTCTACCACTTCGTCTTCATCGGGCTCGGGCAGCTGCCACATATGGATACCGAAGCCGAGGAAAAAGGCCAACAGCAAGCACGCCAGTACACTGAGGCGGAAGCGCCGTTCATCATCGCCGTTGGTACTCCAGGGCATGATGGCTTCACGAAAGGCGTTATCGCCCAGCTCGCGAGTCACTTCGTACTCGTAGTGGACATCCTCTTCCGCCTGACGGATCTCCCGGAACTCAGCATCCAGGTCGAAAAGATCATCCCGGCAGTCTTCCATCTGATCCTGAAGCTTGCGCTTGCGCTCAAGCATCAGGTCCATATTGGCGTTATAGATACTGACGGTTTTCTGCAGGCGGTGGATCAGCGCCTTGGAAGCATCCTGCTTGTAGTGCTCCGCCCAGAAGAGATCGCCGGCACCGGCATCCTCGAGCTTCCCGAGGCGTTCGGAAATCTCATCGAGCAGCTGGTGCTTGGCTTCATCTTCGCGCAGCGACTCAAGCTTGCCATCAACTTGGCTGCACTCGTCCTCGAGCGCAGCCAACTGCTGGCGTACAGCTTCCTGCTTTGCTGTCAGTGCCTGTTTTTGTTGATGAAAATTATTCACAAAGGCTCACTAACTCTGAGATGCTTTTTGAATCACCGCCAGGGAAATTCGCGTGTATCCAGCATTGGTACAGCTGGACATGACCTTTTTCAGCACACTGAAGGGCACCGTGCGGTCTGCCAGAATATTCACTTCCGGGGGCTCTGCGAGTAGCTCTGCCGCCTCTTCGGTGACATCTTCACCGGCTGCAGCGCGCTCGGCCAGTGCGGCCTTGGCCTCTTCCAGCTCGGTGTCCGCCATGGTGATCGCTTTACCTACCGCCTCGATCATGCCCTGCTGAATGGCCGCAACTACCAAATCTTCACTCTGGTAGAGGTCTTCAGTCTTCATGATCGGCTTGGTTTCGATCAGCACTTCGTCGTGGGTTACCATCAAGGTGACTGTCTCGCGCGGCTTGGACTCCACTACCGAGTCCGGCAAGGTGATGACCTTGGGCGCTTCGATGGCTTCGTTGCTTGAGCTGTTGGTCAGCAGGAAGAACACCAGAATGGTGAATACATCCATCAGCGAGGTCAGGTTCATACCCGGCGTCTTGCGCTTGCGGCTGCGCGCCATGCGCTTCATGCGTCTGCTTTCACGTTTCATGGCGCATCTCCCAGGGAAATATCGGGAAAGAGTTCCAGTGTTTCCGGTTTGGCATCGGGATCTGGCACCGCACCTTCTGCCACTTTCGGCATAACCTGGGCGCTGCGTACCGCATCCATCACACCGACCAGATGCTCGTAAGCCACGTCGGGCTCCATCAGCAGTGTGGAATCGGTTTTATCCGGATAGGTTTCCTTGATACGCAACAACTGCTCGCGAAGCTGGGCCAGATCGTAAACCTCTTCCGTGGGCTGAATAATCGGCAGACCATTTTCATCTACCGGCACTTCCGCGGCTTCACCTTCAGCAGCGGCCTCAGCACCGCTTTGTTGATTCAAATTGGGAAAACGCGCGATCACTTTTGAGCCATCGCTGATTTCCAATGCTGTTTTGCGAACGACCACTTCCAGGGTCACTCCGGGGTCTTCCGCTCCGCCCCCGGCACCGGTGGGCATGTTGAGCTCCAGGATGGTGACCCGGGAAAACACTGCGGAAACCAGCAGGAAAGGTACCAGTACCACCATCAAGTTAAGGAAGGCGGTAATGTCCAGTTCCGGGGCTTCTTTTGTTCTACCGTGACGCCTGCTTCTCATTACGCGGTTTCCGGCTTGGTCTTTTCTTCGGTAGAGGCTTCAGCTTTCTGCTGGGCCTGCTGGGTTTGCTGTACGTCGCGGTTGACTGGCTTGGAGTCAGCAGCGCCTTTACCAGCTTTGCCTTTCTCTTCCTTTTCCGCATCGCTGCGACGGCGGGTACCGGAAGACATGATGTTCAGTGCCTTCACGGAAACCATCTCGAGGCTGTCGACGATGCTGCCGGTAAGGGAGTTGAGCAGTGCGTGTACGATTAACAGCGCAATACCAACCATCAGACCAAAGGCGGTGGTGTTCATGGCCACGGAGATACTGGCGGAGAGCAGGTCGGCTTTTTCCGCGGGGTTGGCGTTGGCTACCGCGGTAAAGGCTTCGATCAGGCCCATAATGGTACCGAGCAGGCCGAGGAGTGTGGCGATGTTGGAGCCGAGCGCGACGTACGGGGTACGTTTTTCGAGCTGCGGAATGGTCTCCATGATGCTTTCTTCCATGGCAATCTCGATGTCTTCACGGCGACGCACGGCGCCCTGACGTTCGAGGCCCATGGCGAGCAGTCGACCGACGCCGGTGTTGTCGTCTTTGACCAGGTTGCGCGCACGGTCAAAGTCGCCAGCGTTAAGCACCGGCTGTACTTTTTCCCAGGTAGCGCGGTTGGTGTGACGCTCGTAGACGAGGCGAACGTAACGTTCGATCGCTACCGCGGCGCCGAGCGCGAATACCACCAGAATGGGGTACATGAATGCACCACCAGTCTGAAAAAACGCGACTACACTGTTCAAGAAATCCATCACTTGCCCTCTTGGTTTTCTTTCTCGGTTCCGCGGTATTAGTCCGCTTTACCTTGGCTTGACCCTGATTGGTCGTTCTTTGGTTAGTTTTTCATTTGAGCTCTGTCTGGAGCTCGATGGCGGCAAGCCGCCTTCAATTTACGCTTCTAAACTTCGTAAGCCACTTGGCTTACTCATCCGTGAGACTGAGTTCGTAGAACTCCAGCTCTCTTTCAAACACTTCCTTATCCAGCGGCTGCAGGCTCGGGTCCAGCAGGCTGGAGTTCAGGCCGCTTTCCACACCCACTTCGGAGCTTTTCCACGGCACAATATACAGCGATTTTGGCGCTTCCTTGTTACCGATAATGGAAATACCGGAAAGTGACTTCACTTCGTTATCGACTTTTTTACCGGTTTCCTTTTCTTCATCCTGGGCGAATGCCTGGGGCAACCCCAGGGAGAAAAGCAGCAGGAGAGAGCCGATGGATTTTACGATTATTTTTCCAGTCATCAGTTGGCCCGCCGTTTCAGGTCTGCGACCCAGATGGAGACTTTGGGATCTTCAGGTTGATATTTCAGGTACTGCTCGAATTGTGCGAGTGCACAATTCACATCCTGAAGATATAGGTCACACAGAATGCCGAGGTTTTTAATCAGCGGCAGATATTCCGGATGCAGTGCGAGTGATTCGGTATAGGTTTTGCGAGCCTCATCAAAGCGTCCCTGGTGTCGATAGAGCACCGCCAGCTCGTTGCTGGCAACCGGGTCCAATGGCGCTGCGCGCAGGGCTTCAAGGAAGGATTCTTCTGCGTGCTTTTCATCACCGGTACGGAAATAGGCAATGCCCAGATTCACGTAAGGCGCTGACAAACGCTGCTCGCGGGTGACCACGTCCTGCAAGAGTTCAATGGCTTCCGGGTAGCGCTCGCCCTGGATATATTCCACAGCCTGCAGGAAATCCCGGTTGACCCCGCCCGCGACCTTCACGTTCATCGGGTCGACCGGGCGATTGGAGGTTTTCGGGCCGCTGGCACAGGCGCTCAGCAACAGCACTGCAACACAGGCCAAAGCGGTGAGGAGGCGTTTGTAATTCATCATCCTTTATCCTCCTCGGTTTCCATTTCGGCGATCACAGCGGGCTCGGCCGATTCGGGCTCTGCCACGGTTTCCTCCTCAAGAGAGTCTTGCTCGAGAACCTCTTCCTGAGCCTCCGGCGGGGATTCTGCGGGAACCTCTTCAGACGGCGCTTCGGCGACTTCTTCCGGCGCTTCCGGTACGGGAACAATGGTCATGACCACATTGCCCGCATCTTCCGGACGGTCATAGCGGGCGGGCACCAAACCGGCCAGCTGACCGATACTTTTGCCTACCCAGCGGTTGTAGATACCGGCCGCCATCAGGTCGATGTTTTTCTCGTGAACGGAGATGGCACGCTCTTCAAACGGATAAATCTGTTCTTCCAGTGCCAGTTCGTACTCTTCGAGCTCCATAGCGCTCAGGTTGGTCGGACGCTCGGAGTCTTTCAGTGCACGACTGAAATGCAGGTAGATTTCACCCAGATAGAAAGTTGCAGCGGCAGTGACGTCGGCGACCTGGTAATCGATCAGGTCACTGAAGGCGTTGACCGCGGCTTTCATGCGGGTGCGCTTGGCATTGAGGTTCTGCTCCAGCGGCGCAACCAGTGCGATTTCCCGGAACGCCTCGTATTTGGGCTCCGCCAACTGCAGAGCGGCACTACCGGCGAGGTAGCGGGTGCGGTCATTACGCTCGTCGCCGCCGCGGGCTTCGATGCGCACCATTTCCTCAAGCGTTCTGAAGTAAGCCGCGCGGTTGCCGCTGTTGTTATAGATGTCGGCAATTCGCTGCCGCGTCTCCAGCGCCGGCTCCATGGGGCTCGGGAACAGTTTGACGTACCGGTTGAGGACGGTGAGTGCCTTGTCGTAGCTCTTCGCAGCGCCGTAAAGATCGGCAGCCTGGGTGAGCGCTTCGCGGCGCACGTCTTCGTCGTCGGACTCGCGCTCGATGCGCTCAAACTCGGCACCGGCCAGCAGTAGCTGTCCGCTCTCCTGGTAAACCACGGCGAGTTTCTTGGTGACTTCTTTCTGCAGCTCGTGCTCGGGATGGTTTGCGCGGAAGGCCTTGAGCACATTCGCCGCGCGGGCCCAGTTTTCCAGCTGAATAAGTGAAGCTGCCGCATCGTATTCGGCGGTAGCGAGGATGCTCGCCCCGGGCGCTGCGTTGCGGATGCGCAGGAAGTGTTCGGCCGCGGCCAGGTGATCTTCCGCACGACGCGCCACGTCGCCCTGCTGGTAGATGGCACCGGCGAGGTTGTCGATCAGGTCGGCGCGGTCCTTGGCGTCCGCAGCGGTCATGCCAAGCGCTTCGCGGTAGCCGGCTTCGGCATCCACATAGGCCTCGGTATCAAACGAGGCGTGGGCCACCAGCAACCAGGCGGAGCGGCGAATTTCGTGTTCTGCTGCGGGGAATTTCTCCAGCAACAGACGACCATTCTGGATGGTTTCGGCAAAGCTCTTCAGCTTGTACAGATCGTCCACCGCGCCCAGCAGGATCTGCGGGGCCTTGGCGTGCTCGGGGAAGGTTTCCGCAAAGGTCAGGGAAGAGCGAATGATCTCTTTCTGGATTGCGGTCTTCTGCGCGGTGCTGCCTTTGGCGAGATCGTTCTTCAGGTGTTCGCGATAGGCGAATACTGCCGCGTAACCGGCTTCGCTGGCCTCTTTGTGCGCGGCGTACTGATACGCGGTGCGCTCGTATTCCTGGGCGGCATTGAGGAAATCCTTGTTTTCCAGCATCAGGCCGGCGAGCTGATAGTTGATCTCCGGCGCTTTCGGCTGATCGGCGAAGGATTTCAGGTAACGGCGGTACCAGTGAATGGCTTCCGCGTAGTTCTCGCTCCGCTTCTTGGCGAACTCTTTATCCTTGGGCTTCACGTTCTGGTAAGCCGCGTGATAGTGGCTCGCCAGGTCGATCAGGTTGGTCTGCAGGAACTCCACCACGGTGGCGTAATCCTGAATATCGAATACGGTCCAGTACTTCGCCTCCAGGGCGTAGGTATTGGCAAAGTCTTTCTTCGCTTCCAGCACCAGACGGGGGAAACCGCCCTTCTGGTAAATCTCGATTACGCGAATCGAGAAGTCCGGAGATACCCGGTGCAGCGGGTTGCGCTCTACAAAGGTGTTGTAGGCCTTAGCGGCGTCCTGATAGCGACGCTTGTCGAGGTAGTACTCACCCAGGTGACTGTAGACGTAAGACTCGTAGTCCCGCGCACCCTTGCGGGTGAAATAATCGACGATGGATTCCGCCCCGCCGAGATAGGAAAAGCTCAGGCTGATAACGCGGAAGGTATCTTCGATATGTTTGCGTTCGGTCTCGTTGGTCTGCTGTTCGAAGTCGTAGCCCTGCTCCACCTTGTAGTCGAGCATGTGTACGAAGTCGTCCAGCGCCATCTCGTACATGTCCTGCTTGAACAGGGCCCAGCCGCGCTTGTACAGCGCCAACTCGAAGAAACTGGAAGTCTCACCCATGTCGATGACGCGTCCGTAGGACTCTTCGGCATCGAGGAATTTTTTGCGGGTGAAGTAGTACTCACCGAGACGGAAAAAGGATTCATCCAGATGGCGCGAGGCCGGGTACTTGGCCACCAGCTGACGCAGTACATTAACCGCCTCGTCTATCTGGCCGGTTTCCTCGTAGGCGCGGGACAGCTGGTACATTACCTGATCGTTGCGCTCGTACTGCGGATACTGCACCAGCAGCTTTTTATACAGCGCGATGGCTTCGCGGGCATTGGCCGCAAGCAGTGCATCCGGGTCATCGCCCGGCAGACTGCCGCTGACTTCCGCACCCTCGATGGCCACGGACGCAGTGGCGCGGGCCTCGAAGTCCGACAGGCTCTCGTCGCCGGTGCGGGCAACGCTGTCCAGTGCGGCCTCGGTTGCCGGTGCTGTTGCGGCAACCGCCGCGGCTTCCGGCGCATCCAGGTCGGCGCGATTGCCGGTGGTCTTGCGTGCACTGGCCGCCCCAACGGCAGAAGCTACCTCTTCTTCGGAGAGAATCCGGGTTTCGGTTGAAGAGCGATAAGCGCCCTCCTCGGCCCGATGTGCCTGCTTGATCTTGAGGTCCGCAATACGGCGGATGGCTTCCGGAGTCAGTGCGGTTTCCGGGGTTTCCTGCAGGTATTTCTGGTAGCTGGCCAACGCCTTTTCCAGGCTCCCGTCGATGCGGGTTTCCTGAATTTCGATATCCACTTTCTGCAGGCTGCCAATGGTCTTGCCACTGTTGCTGGCACAGGCACTTAACAACAGTGCCGCCGATGCGGCGGACACCATGGCAACCCGATTGATATTCAGGCTGAGCAGTCGTTTATCCATTTTGCGGTTATTCATCGTCTGCAGTCTCCACCCCTTCGGCCCCTTTTTGTGCGGGCGCCTCCAGTTCCGGCGGATTATCTGTGGGCAGAGGCTCGCCATCGGGGTTTGCCACCGGCGCCGACTGCTGCATCTGCTCTACCTGCTCGCGGTACTGCTCGACCTTGCGCTCGTCCTCGCGCTGCTCCTGCAGCTCGTTGGCGCGGTCATAACTGTCGGCGAGGGCAAAGCGGGCCTTGATCTGGTAGCTCTCCAGCTGCGCGCGGCGCTGGTCGAGTTCGTTAATGGCGAGCTGCTCGAGCATGCTGCCCTGACGGGCCATCAGCTGATCGATACGATCCTGGGCGCGATTGAGGCCGCCGCGCAGGGAGGCGATCTGATCGGTGTAACCCTCGTAACTGTGGGTTGCCGCCTGACGGGTGCGCACATAGCGCTGGTAGGTTTCCTGCAGGGTGGCGATCACGCCATCCAGCTCCTGCAGATTCTTGTAGGCTTTGGTAAGGCGGTCATCAAACTCGCGGGACAGGCGGAATTTCAGCACCCCTTCGAGACGGGCGATACGGTCCCGGGTTTCCTCACTGCTGAGGTTGGGATTGTAAGCGAGGATTTCGCGCATCTGCTCGAGAATCAGGCGCGCCTCGGTCTCGTCGCTCTTCGCCAGCAGCTCCGGACGGCGGTTGACCAGCAGGTTATCGATACGTGCGGCGAGGCGCTGACGCTGCTCCAGACGCATCTTGATACGTGCGTCGATCTGGCGGAAGGTCACATCCAGGCCCGGCAGGATTGGCTCGTAATAGCTGCGGCGCAGGGCGATGATTTCCTCGAACGCGTCCAGGCTCTGCAGCCAGTCGCGGTTGCGCTCGAACAGGTTGTTCAGGTCTTGATAGTTGCGCAGGAACTCTTGATAGTCATTCGACGCCATCAGGTCCAGCAAGTAATGGGTTTCCGGCGCGCCGGGCAGTTTGCGCAGTTCCACCACCCAGTTTTTCACCTGGCTGGCCTCTTTACGGCGCAGCGCTTCCAGCAGCTTGCCTTCGCGGATACTGTTGATGGACTGGGAGAGCACGTCTACCTGCGTGCCGAAGGCATCCAGTGCCTGGCCGTAATTCACCGCCGCGGTGCTGTGTACATCCAGCTTGCCGTAGGCATAGGGCACTGCCAGCATGGCCTCGTGCACCGCGGCATCGGTAGCGCGACGCTGCTTCAGCATCTGCCACGGCACCAGTGCGCGATCGTAGCGGCCCGCATTGGCCTCTACCCAGCCAGCACCCAGCAGGGCCTGATCGGAAAATGGTCCGGAGAGCTGTACGCGGTCAAAATACTGACGCGCGCGGTCGTACTGCTCTTCCTTCATCAGCTGGTTGCCCAGCAGCAGGTTGGTTTTGTCCTGCAGCGCCTGTTTGGCTGAACCGCTACCCGCGCTACGCCCCAGGCCATCCAGTACCACCACGCCTTTTTCCGTTTCACCGGCTTTCAGCAGTGCGATACCCAGGTTGTATTCGACAAAGCCCTGCAGGGATTTTTCGCCCTTCAGGTCTTCGAGCAGCTCTACCGCCTCACTAAAACGGCCCAGCTGCATATACACCCGCGCACGCAGGAACTGCTCATCGGCACGCACACGTTCCGGCACCCGCCCCTGAATCAGCTCAAGCGCATGCAAAGCGTTGGCGAACTGCTGCTTCTGGTAATGGATTTTTGCCAGGCGATACGCGGCCTCGTTCTTGATCGGCTGTGCAACGTTGCCCTGGAGCACCTGCTCCATGGCCCGCCCCGCTTCCTGGTGCATGCGGTAAGACAGCTCGAGGTCGCCCACGGCGAATTCTGCCTGGCCGAAGTGCACACTGAACGGATCCAGTTCCGGATCATCCAGCAGGCGGTGCTGTTTGATTTCGGTATCCAGGGCAGAGATGGCATCGACGTAGTTGTCCTGGTAGGCATTGAACAATGCCTCACCAAAGAACAGGTCTTTGAGCTCATCGGTATGCAGCGCGCCCGGATCCACGGGCGCTTTGGCCTGCACAGGAATACTGTGCAGCGAGGTCAGTGCCGACAGCGTAACGCCGGCAATTGCGCAGGCCAGACGGGGAAACATGCTTACCAGTCCTTGAAATTGATGGCTGACTGGGTTCCGGCGATCTGGATTTCAACAAACTTGGGCCCTACCGCCTTTTCCACGCTGAAGCTGGCAGTACCGCTGTACTCTTTGCCAGACTTGGATTTGCCGTGGTAACTGACCACCAGCGGATGTGCGCCGGTCTGTACATTGGCGGTGTGGATACGCTGTACACCGCCCTGCTGCAGGGCTTCGATTTCGCGATAGGTATAAAGGTGGTGAGCAACCACCTGGTTGCCGAGCTTGACCTCGACAGACTCGAGGCTGAACTCTTCGCCACTGGCACTACCGGCCAGGGAGATAAAGAAAGCAGCCTGGGTATTGGACGGGAACAGGAGTTTTTCTTCCAGCCGGTTCAGCTCGGAAGTCAGGCTGATTACGTCTTTCTTGACGTCCTGAATCTGTTCATCGAGACCGCGGATTTCTTCGCGACTCACATTCTGGGCATTCGCCAGAACGGATAGTGACAGCAGCACCGCTGTTGTCAGAGTGATGAGAATTCTGCACATATCCCTAATACCTCAAACCCCGCCCCTGTTTTTATTGGTCGCTACTGCAATGGACACAGGAGTGACTCGCCAAGGGATTGTATGGCAAGGACGCTATTGTGATATGTGAGGCGCTTCAAAACTAGCGCAGAGAGTTGGATAAGAATTTTTTCTTAAAATTCAAAGGACAAGCGTATATATCTAGATAGTGTGACAGGTATCACGGCTACCGCACCGAGGTAAAGTGCGATGAAAATCACAAAGACAGGATTATTCGGAGAAACGCATCAAACTTTGTACAAATTTAATGCGACAGGTCACATAAAGACTGCGCTGTAGCGACAGCAAGCACTTACTATTTGTCAGCAAGCGATTACTGTTTTTACACAATCAGCTATTTTTAGGCAGTTGTATTTTTTTCAGCTGGCCGATGTTTTTAGACGAGTGACCACTCACCATTTTTTCAGTGCCTTCTCATCGCTGCTGCGTGCTTCTACCCAGGTACTCTGGATTTTACCATCATCCCCCACCCCCACTTCTTTCTTCCAAAAAGGGGCCCGACTCTTCAGGAAATCCATAATAAAGGCACAGGCATCCAGCGATGCCTGCCGGTGGGCAGAGGTGGTGCCGACAAAAACAATTTCATCCCCCGCCGCCAGTGGACCGTAGCGGTGGATCACCCGCACCCGCCCCAGTGGCCAGCGCTCTGCGGCCTCGCGGGCGATCTCGGTCAGTGCGGACTCCGCCATACCGGGATAATGTTCAAGCTCCAGCACGCTGGTACTTTTTTTATTCGCCTTGCCTATATTTTCATCATTCACATCAGGCACATAAAAATCGCGCACGTTGCCTACGAACATGGCGGTGGCACCATCTGAATAGTTTTCGCTGCGCAGCCGATTGTATTCAGCCCCCGGATCGAAACCTTCCGACTGCACCGAGATGGAGATATCCACAGCCATATCAGCCTCCGGTCACCGGCGGGAAGAAGGCGATTTCATCACCATCACTGATCGCCGCCTGCATATTGGAGAGCTCCTGATTGACAGCCACCTGTAACTGTTCGTTGGAGAGCGCCGTCTGCCAGGCTTCGCCCTTTCCCGCCAGGGTGCTGCGCAGGTCGGCCACACTGCCGAGCTCATCGGCGGGTACTTCGATGGCATCACAACCGAGCTGCTCCCGCAGGCTGGCAAAGAACAATACCTTGATCACGATGCGGACTCCGATTTTTCCGGGGTCCAGTGCCCGCGTTTGCCGCCGGTCTTTTCCTGCAACTGGGTGGGCCCGATCACCATGGCCGGGTCGACGGCTTTGCACATGTCATAGATGGTGAGCGCGGCCACGCTGGCGGCGGTGAGCGCTTCCATTTCCACACCGGTGCGCCCGGCGAGACGACAGTAGCTGGTGATATGCACGGTGTTGCTGGCTTCATCCAGTGCGAAATCCACCTGCACTTTTGTCAGCGCCAGGGGGTGACACAGGGGAATCAGGTCCGATGTTTTCTTCGCAGCCTGGATGCCGGCAATACGTGCGGTGGCCAGTACATCGCCTTTCTTGTTGTTGCCTGCCTGCAGTTGCGCAAAGGCTTCCGCAGACATGGCGACGGCGGACTGGGCACGGGCGGAGCGGTCGGTGATGTCTTTGTCGGTGACATCGACCATGCTGGCTTCGCCCTGCTGGTTGAGGTGTGTGAGGGTCATCGGGTTAGCAGCCTCAAGCAAATTATTTGGTCAGGTAGCCGACAAAGTTGCACGGCATGTGGCTGGCGGTGAGCTGTTCCTGCAGCAGTTTGCTCCAGCCGGTTTTACACGCACCGGTGGAGCCGGGCAGGCAGGCAATTAGTGTGCGGTTGGCGAGTCCGGCGAGGGCGCGGGACTGGATGGTGGAGGAGCCGATTTCTTCGTAGCTGACGGCCCTGAAGATTTCGCCGAAGCCGTCGATATGTTTGTCGAACAGGGGGGCGAGGGCTTCGGGGGTGGAGTCCCGCCCGGCGAAGCCGGTGCCGCCGGTGGTGAGGATGACCTGGATTTCGGGGTCGGCGATCCACTCGGAGACTTTGGCGCGCAGCAGGTATTTGTCGTCGATGACGATGGCTTTGTCGGCGAGGTTGTGGCCGTCTGCCTGCAGGGCTTCGACGAGGTATTTACCGGAAGTGTCGTTTTCTTCGGTTCTGGTGTCAGAGACTGTCAGAACAGCGATATTCAGTTTTTGGTTGGGATTTTGGAGTTCGTGTCCCATGGTTTTGTGCTCCGTAGCTTCCTTTATTTGGGTGCTCTGTTCTGGGTACTGTGGCGCCGGTGCGCCAGGGGGCAGGTTTTCAGGACCGCTGTGAATACATCCCTGTACGCTTCGTCGGCAACATCCCTGTTGCCGACGATCCTGAAAACCTGCCCCCTGTCACTCCTGCTTCAATTTAAATTCTTTTACTTCGTTAGCCGGTAGGTATTCGCGCGCATTGTTCAGCCGCCAATGATCGAGAGGTTTTGGGTTCCTCCCGTATTCCCCTGCGGCAAATAGTGGCTGACTTCTTTGTTGCCGATCAGGGCTCTGACTTTTTCTGCCAGTGCACTGGCATCCCCGGTGCTGATCGTTTCCCGCAGGTCGAGGCCGGCATCGGAAAACAGGCACAGGTGCAGTTTGCCCTGGGCAGAGACGCGCAGGCGGTTGCAGCTGCTGCAGAAGTCTTTGCTATATGGGGTGATCAATCCGATGCGGCCGGCATAGTCGGGGTGGACGTATTCGCGGGCGGGCCCGGCGTCTAGCGGACGCGGTAGTAGTTGCCAGCCGTCTTCGATCAGCTGCTGCTCGATTTCCGAGCCGCGCAGGTGATTGCTGGCGAAGTAGTCGCGGTTGTCGCCGGTCTGCATGAGTTCGATAAAGCGCAGGGTAACCGGGGTGGTTTTGAGCCAGCCGAGGAACTGTTGCAGACGTGCGTGGGCGCCGTCGCTGAGCAGGACGGCGTTGACCTTGGTCTGGATTCCGAGCTCCAAAGCGCGATCGATACCGGTGAGGATTTTCGGCAGGCAGTCGTGACCGGTGACGCGGGCGAATTCCGCAGGGTCGAGACTGTCGATGCTGATGTTGAGCTGGTCGAGGCCGTTTTGTTGCCAGCTGTCGATGACGCTCGGCAGTTTGTAGCCGTTGCTGGTGACAGCGACGCGCTGGATGCCCGGGGTTTGCCTGGCGGCCAGGATGAGTTCTGGCAGGTCTTTGCGCAATGAGGGTTCGCCGCCGCTGAGGCGCACTTTGCGGGTGCCCAGCTGGGCAAACGCGCGCATGACGGTGGAGGCCTCGGCAACCGTGAGCTCGGGCTGTTGGTGGCTGGCCTGGTAGCCGTCCGGCAGACAGTAGTCGCAACGGAAGTTGCAGACGTCTGTAACGGACAGGCGCAGGTAATAGAAGCGACGGCCGTGACCGTCCTGCAGTATGTCGTGTTGTTTCATCACCTTTCCAAATGCGGGAGGCCACTCGGTTTCCCTTGTGACCCTGGCGGGCTGGCGGAGCCGCCCGCGGCCTGCAACGCGTATCTGTGACTTAGCGATACAGGCTCGGTGTGGTTGTTGTGTTCAGTTTACGATTTTGCGGTTGCAGTCAGTGTAGCTGCCCTCTTTATCAAGGTTAGCGCGCGCTGGCGCACTGAGTAGTTCCCCCATTCTACCCGGATTCGGTGGCGGCCGTGCAACCGCGCCACCGAGAGACTATCCATGCGGGCATAGAGACCGAATGTCCGGTCACTCCATGACCTGCAGGATCTTCAGTGTATTGGTGCCGCCGTGGGACTGCATCAGATCACCGCGGATCAGGATGACATGGTCCCCACTCTGCACTATTCCGCGGTCCTTCAGGGTCTGCAGCGCGCGCTGGTTGAGCTCGCGGTCGCCCTCGTTTTCCCCGGGTACAAACAACACCGAGACCACTCCGCGATACAGGGCCATACGCCGCTGGGCGACGGGATCGTGGGCGAGGCCGACGATGGGCAGGCCGGAGCGAATGCGGGAGGCAATAAGGGCGGTGTAGCCGGTCTGCGTCATACAGGCGATGGCGGTTACGCCCTCCATATGATTGGCGGCGTACATGGCAGACAGGGAAATGGTCTCGTCGATGCGGCTGAAGCCCTGGTGCATGCGGTGGCCGGATTCCTGGGCGGAGCGCTCGCGTTCGGCACCGAGGCACAGGCGGTGCATGGCCTCTACCGCTTCCACCGGGAAATCCCCGGCGGCGGTCTCTGCGGACAGCATCACCGCATCGGTGCCATCGAGCACCGCATTGGCCACGTCGAACACCTCTGCGCGTGTGGGCAGAGGCGCGGTGATCATGGTTTCCAGCATCTGGGTGGCGGTGATCACTGCCCGGTTAAGCTGGCGTGCGCGCTTGATCATGCGCTTCTGCACACCGATCAGGGCGGCATCGCCGATCTCCACGCCCAGGTCGCCCCGGGCAACCATCACCGCTTCCGAGGCACTGATGATCTCGTCCAGGGTCGCATCGTCGGCCACCGCTTCGGCGCGCTCCACCTTGGCCACCAGGCCGATGTCCTTGCCAGCCTCCCCCAGCAGGTCCCGCGCCTCCTGCATATCCGCGGCACTGCGCGGGAAGGATACGGCGAGATAATCCACACCGATGTCGATCGCGGTTTTCAGGTCCGCCTTGTCCTTGTCGGTGAGGGCCGCGGCGGAGAGGCCACCGCCCTGCTTGTTGATGCCTTTGTTGTTGGACAGCGGCCCGCCCACCAGCACGATGGTGTGTACTTCCCGCTCGCCGACCTCCTTCACCTTCAGGATTACCCGGCCGTCGTCCAGCAAAAGCACATCGCCCGCGGCCACATCGCGGATCAGGTCCTTGTAGTCACAGCCCACCCGATTCTCATCGCCGTCGTTGCTGCCCAGCGCCATATCCAGAACAAACGGGTCGCCCTCGCGCAGGATGACCTTGCTATCGCGAAAGCGCGCAATGCGGATCTTTGGCCCCTGCAGGTCGCCCAGCGCCGCCACGGTCCGGCCCAGGCGATCCGCAATCTCGCGCACCTGCTGCAGGCGCCTGCGGTGATCATCGGCGGTGCCGTGGGAAAAGTTCAGGCGCACCACATCCACACCGGCACTGATCAACTGCTCCAATACACCGGGCTTGTCACTGGCGGGGCCGAGGGTGGCGACGATTTTGGTGCGACGCAGGGGACTGGCGGTGCGGGCGGATTGGAATTCGGGCATTGGCTCCATGAGATCCTCTCGGGCAGATGTACACCGCCCGCAACAGGTCCCGCAGGCGGCGCCGGGGCGTTTACCCGGTCACGGAAGTAAACCTTGACCAGCCCCGGAGTTATAGACACAGCTTAGTCAGCAATCGCCCCGGTGTACCTGCAGCCCCCGAGGATCGGCCCTAGGTATCCGCATCCGGAAACACCAGGATGGCGCGAAAATCATTTACATTGGTTCTGGTAGGGCCGGTAACGATCAGATTGCCGAGTTCGGCAAAAAAACTGTAGGCATCGTTGCCCGCAAGAAAGCTCTGGGGATCCAGCCCCTGGGCCTGCATCCGGGCCCAGTCAGCGGGGGCAAAAAACGCACCGGCATTGTCTTCCGAGCCGTCGATACCATCGGTGTCGATGGCCAGGCCGTGGATACCCGGCGCACCTTCCAGCGCGCTGAACAGCCCCAGCAGGTACTCCACATTGCGTCCGCCGCGGCCGTTGCCCGTTACCGTGACACTGGTCTCGCCACCGGAGAGCAACAGCAGTGGCCGGCGGGATGCGCTCTTGCAGGTAAGCGCCAGGGCGGCATGTTCCGCACCCAGTTCCCGCGCCTCGCCTTCCAGATTGTCCCCCAGCACTCGCACATCCAACCCGGTTGCCAGCACCGCATCGCGGGCCGATTCCAGGGCATCTGCCGCTTTCGCCAGCACCGAAACGGTGTCCGCGGAGAAGGCAAAGTCATCGGGACTTGGGCTGTCCGTGGCAGATTCGAGATGCGCACGCACCTCCGGGGCAATCTCGATAGCGTAGTGCTCCAGAATTGCCAGGGCATCTGCAGGTGTGGAGGCATCCGGCAAGGTGGGGCCGGAGGCGATCAGGGTGGGATCGTCCCCGGGCACATCTGAGATCAGGTAAGTGGCCACCCGCGCCGGATGGGCCGCCGCGGCAAGGCGCCCGCCTTTGACCGCCGACAGGTGCCGGCGCACCGTGTTGATCTCGCGGATCGGCGCGCCACAGCGCAGCAGTGCGCGGTTGATGGTTTGCTTCTGTTCCAGGGTCAGGCCCGGTGCCGGCAGACTCATCAGTGCCGAGCCACCGCCGGAGATCAGTGCGATCACCAGGTCCTCTTCGCTGAGATCAGCAACGGCCTCCAACATACGAGTGGCCGCCACTTCCCCCAGCTTGTCCGGCATGGGGTGGGAAGCCTCCAGCACCTCGATATTCACACAGTGGGCCGCGTGGCCGTAGCGAGTAACCACCAACCCGGAAATCTCCGCCTCCGGGTATTGTCGGTGCCATGCCGTTTCCAGCGCTGCGGCCATGGCCGCGCTGGCCTTGCCCGCCCCTACCACCACGGTCTTGCGCCCCGGTGCGGGCAGGTTGCCGGACATCAGGTTGTCCGGGTGTACGGCTTCTACGGCGAGCCCGGCGAGGTCTTGCAACCACCGGGACAACTCGCGCTCATTCATATCGGCATGGACTGGCGGCAACTGTTTCAACTGGATCTTCTCCCTGAATTGGATGCGGTCTTCCCACTACCTGCAAAATCGGTTCCGCTCCGGATCTCAATGACGATCAGAGAAACGCAAACTTGGCCAGGAAGATAGCGCTCAGAATATACAGGCTTGGGGAGATCTGCCGGTGCTGGCCGGTAAACAGCTTGAGCGCGGTATAGGTCAAGAAGCCGAGGGCTATGCCGTTGGCGATGGAAAAGGTCAGCGGCATCATGATCATGGTCACCACCGCCGGAATGGCGTCGGTCAGATCCTCCCAGTCGATATGGGACATCCCCCCCATCATCAGCATCGCCACATAGATCAGCGCGCCCGCGGTGGCGTAGGCCGGGATCATGCCCGCCAGGGGCGCGAAGAACACACACAGCACAAACAGCACACCCACGGTGACCGCGGTAAGCCCGGTACGGCCACCCGCCGCCACACCCGCAGCACTCTCCACAAAACTGGTCACCGGCGGGCACCCCAGAAAGGCACCGAGCACACTGGAGCTACTGTCTGCCTTGAGCGCCCGCGGCAGCTTCTCGATAGTGCCATCCGCCTCAATCAGGTTGGCGCGATGGGCGACCCCCATCAGGGTGCCGGCGGTATCGAAGATGTTGATAAACAGGAACGCCAGAATCACGCTCACCATGCTCAGGTCGAGCGCGCCGAGGATATCCATCTGCATAAAGGTCGGGGCCAGGCTGGGCGGCGCGGATACCAGACCGCCGTACTGCACGATCCCCAGGCCAAGACCGATCCCGGTGACGATCAAGATACTGATCAGGATGGCGCCGAACACACGCCAGAAACTGAGCACCGCGATCAGCAGGAAGCACAGCGCCGCCAGCAGCGCCGGCGGCTCGCGGAAGGAACCTAGGGACAGCAACGTCGCCTCGTTGGGCACCACAATACCCGCCGCCTTGAGGCCGATCAGGCCCAGGAACAGCCCAACCCCGGCACCCATGGAATAGCGCAGGCACATGGGAATACTGTTCATGATCCACTCGCGCACCCGCGACAGGCTCATAACCACAAACAGCACACCGGCAATAAACACCGCCCCCAGTGCTACCTGCCAGCTGTACCCCATCTCGCCGACCACGGAATAGGCAAAGAACGCCGTCAACCCGATCCCCGGCGCCAGCCCCACCGGCCAGTTGGCGTAGAGCCCCATCAGGAAACAGGCGATGGCACTCCCCAGGCAGGTCGCCACGAAAATGGCGCCGTGATCCATACCGGTCCCCGCCAGCATATTCGGCGTCACAAACACCACGTAGGCCATGGTGACAAAGGTGGTCAGGCCCGCCAGCAGCTCGCCGCGCACCGTGGTTCCATGGGCTTGCAGAGCAAACACACGCTCCATCAAATTATTCGACTGCTGAGGCACAGGGTTCTCCGACAGGTGGATTCCGGGGCACACGGAACGCGAGCCCAATCATTATTGTGGCCAAAATAAACCCGGGTGCCCACCACCAGTGCCCTCCCCGGCTTGCCGGCGGCTTCTCCCATGACTTCTGCGTGACTTCTAATAGTCGCGGCGCCCCAGTAAAATCGCCGGCTTTGCTGACAAGCATCTTTAATAAGCATCCTAATAACCCCACCGCAATACCCAGCGTTACCGGAGCACACCCATGGGCAGAGCCTACCAGAACCGCAAAGAGTCAATGGCCAAGACCTCGAACATGAAGGCCAGGGTCTACAGCCGCTACGGTCGTGAGATCTATGTGAGCGCCAAGTCTGGAGGCGTCGACCCCAACGGCAACCTGGCCCTTCGCAGCCTGATCGAGCGCGCCAAGAAAGAGCAGGTCCCCACCCACGTGATCGAAAAGGCCATCGACAAGGCCAAGGGTGGCGCCGGTGAAGACTTCGCCCGCGCCCGCTATGAAGGCTTTGGCCCCGGCGGCTGCATGGCCATCATCGAATGCCTCACCGACAACCCCAACCGCACTTTCGGCGACGTGCGTCAGGCCTTCACCAAAACCAAAACCAAGATCGGCACCGAAGGCTCCGTCAGCCACAGCTTCGATCACCTGGCGATCCTCGTGTTCAAGCACGATGATGAAGAGGCAGTACTGGAAGCGCTGATGGAAGCGGATGTCGACGTTACCGACATCGAGAATGAAGACGGCAAGCTCTCCGTATTCGCGCCGCACACGGATTACTTCAAGGCCAAGCAGGCGCTAATTGACGCGTTTGGTGAGATCGACTTTGAAGTGGATGAGATTCAGTTTGTGCCGCAGACGTATACCCAGATCAGCGGGGATGATGTGGCGTTGTTTGAGAAGTTTATGAATATGCTTGAGGATTTGGAGGATGTTCAGGCGGTTTATCACAATGTGGAGAATCCGTAACTGCTAGCCTATTAGCTCCAAAGAGTATTGAGTTGATTCTGTGTGAAAAATGAGATTTTTACACAGAATCAACTTTACTCTCCTAGCCCTACCGCAAGCCGAAATCCGACCAAGGCCTCCAGTGCTCTAAATCCAATGGGCTAACCGCGCACAGACTCTAACCGAGCTCTCATCTGCTGAGTCAATCGACCTATGCCCAATGCGCGAGAAAACTCGACAAATTGACCGCGATCTTCACATTGCTTGAGAATTAGAGCCAGCTCCTCTGTACAGATATAGTCCAGTTTGACAGCGTCATCATCACGGCCGTCAGTCCGTGCAAACTGCACAGTCGCATCGCCATCTAGTTCTGGCCAATAGAATTGGCCAACTTCCTCGTGAGAGTTTTTGCGACACTTACCCGCGAAATTTAGAACTCTTTCTCGTATCTGCCGGCCAGCGCGCTGAAAACCATGCTCTCTAGCTATCCGACGCACCAAGACCTCTTCATGTATTGGGCCTTCCACATCGATCACGTGATTGACCATATCACTGAGTGGGGCATCGTAAGTTGGCTGATAGAACTCTTCCGGATTGACAGGAAAGCTAGACAAACTCGCCTTCGTATAACGGGTGATAATCGAATTGCCAACCTTACTAGACGTTAGCCTTCGATCCTCTTCGGGAATCTCGTCGACAGCCGCTACCTGCTCTGCGCTCGAGGCTTCCTTCTTTGCTTTTTTCTCTTCACGTACTTTTTCTAAGTGCCGTGTCAGATACTCATCGAGTTCCCGCAATGCTTTATCACGATTAGTCCACCAGTCAGTTGACCAAACCCGGAATAGGGTCCACCCCAATCCTTCAAGAACTGCCTGGCGAATTTTGTCTCTTTCCCTCGCATAAGCTGAACTGTGATACATAGCGCCATCACACTCGACGCCCGCCAGATAGATACCCGGTTCATCCGGATGCACAATACCCAGATCAATACGAAAAGCGGATACGCCGATTTGTGGATGTACGATCCACCCTTTGTCTTGCAACGCTCTCGCCACTGCCACTTCAAACGGCGACTCAAAATCTCCAAGCGATCCATGCACTGCAGCGCCAAGTGCTGACGCCCCCCTTTCCGCATACTCGAGGAAATGTTTGAGGTCAGCAACCGCACGTGCCTGTGTTCTGGCGAGATCAATACGCTCAGGAGGCATAGTTGAAAACACAATCATTTCAACCCGCGCGCGCGTCATTGCTACATTTAAACGGCGCTCACCGCCATTACGGTTAAGGGGACCAAAATTCATGGTGACGTGGCCCGATTCGTCCGGGCCGTAGGTGATACTAAACAAAATAACATCCCGCTCGTCACCCTGAACGGTTTCCAGGTTCTTGACGAATACAGGCTCCAGAGTAGCCTCTTCCGAGAACGCCCACTCAATCGATGGGTCGTCAGAGCGCGCTTTGTCTAGTAAATCCTCAATCAGGCTCTGCTGTTCAGTATTGAAGGTCACCACGCCAATAGAAAGTGAGCGCACGCTTTTATCCGGGGATTTAAGACGGCGAACGATCTCCGCCACGATTGCCTTGGCTTCGCCCTGATTGTGACGAGCCTTACCGCGGGCATAAAAGCCCTCAGGCCTTACCAGAGATACGCCTTTGTCCGGATGCACCGGCGCAGGGAAAGTGATTAATGAACTGTCGTAATAACGACTGTTAGAGAAGGCGATCAGGCTCTCACGGCGAGATCGATAGTGCAGATTCAAGATACGCTGCGGAATACTCGCACCGATCAGTTCATCTAAAATACTTTCAAGATCACCTTCCGCATCAATATCGCCATCCGGATCATCATCCGCGCGGCCAAAAAAGTTGGTTGGGGGCATCTGTTTGGGGTCACCGGCAACAATAACCTGCTTGCCCCGTGCCAGTGAGCCCACGGCATCCCAAACTGTAATTTGTGAGGCTTCGTCAAAGATCACCACGTCGAATAGGGACTGACCGGCAGACAGGAACTGCGCTATCGATAGCGGAGACATCATCAGGCACGGTGCCAGCGTGGTCAGTACATCCGGAATCGTTTCCATCATTTCCCGCACGGGCTTGTGGCGAGTTTTCTTTTGCAACTCATGGCGTAATACGCCCCAGGAGGAAGTTCGCTTGATATCCTCTGGATCCGGAATCTGACCCGCCAGCTTTGCCGCGATATATTGCGCTGTCAGATTACTGAACTCATCGTCCAGTGCCTTGAAGTTATTGATGGCAGCTTCATGCTCTGGTGATGAGAAGGTTCTTAGTACGTCATCCTCCCCAATTACGGCCGAGGACCACCAAGCACAATAGGCTGCCTCGAATACCTCAACGGCTTCTTCCGGCTGCACTAGGCCGCGTTCAAGCGCTTCAACCAAAGGTCCAAGCTGGCAGTCCAGCGCCTCCGAGCGTCGCCGCATCCATGCGCACCAATCTCTCAAAGAGGCGTGATGCTTTGCGATGTTCACGCATAACTGTTCAACGCCCGTCAGCCCACCATGGCCTTCCGGCAGGTATAACTCCAGCGCATTACCGATTAGCCCCTCAAATTCCTCTCGGATCTTATGAAACTGCTTGAGCAGAGACAAATAATCCGCAATGGTGCGACCGACGGCAGCCTCTGGTGCAAGCAAGTCATTGCCGTCATAAAGCAAGGTTCTGACTTTTCCACGCATGTCTGCGAGCGATACCGCATCAGTTGCTAATTTCCCGACCGCAACACGGGCACGAGAGCCCAGATGCCTGAGTGATGTGATCGCCTGGGGATCAGAATCGTAGGAGTTCCAGGCTCGCAGCCCCTGCAATACAACATCTAGCCGATCGATGTTGCCACCGGTTTCCCGCAACTGCTTCAATATGGCAATATCGTTATCCGGATCCGGTTCACCCTGCGCTCCATTCTCACGCATCTGCTTGAGCACCTTCCGCTTGGCGAAAAAGCTCTTTGGCCACCAGGATTGTTTGGCCTCTCCCCAAGCCTGCTCAAGTGCATTGGCATCGAGGTTCTTCCATGCCAATGCCGCGTAACTACAGCTCAAGCGAGACTGTGCCGTGATATAGGTCTTAAGGTGACCCACGGCCTCTTCCAGCGCATCCAACCGATCCGACGCGTCTGGCTCCAGGGCAAAAGCGGATTGCTTACGGTAGGAATCCAATAAAACTTGACCGAGCTCCGCAACGGTATCCAGTCCGGCTACATTTAGATTGGAAAGACTGAGCCCTGTAACCTGCGCCAGTTCAGCCAGTTTCGTCGAAACCTGACCCGCGCTGGCTTTCAATCTACCCGCCACAGCGACCACTTGTTCTTGCCATTGCGGCCGCCAGTCGTAATTGGCGATCGCACCAAGGGGATGATCAACCAAACTGCCGAGCGCTGTTGCCTGGACACTCAGCAAATCGGCTGTATCGCGTAATTGCCGTAGTTGCTTTTCGTCGTGGAAATCGGCGTTGGGCCAGTGCAATTTGACCTTTGCGGCAGGATCGCTGTCACGCACCTTGATACCGATGGCGTAGTGTGCAGTCAGCCCATTGCGACGGCGCTTGTGTAACGCATTCACTACCCGGTTCAGTCTGTCGCGCAGCGACTTCAAACGCTCCGCTTCTGCCTGCCAGTTTTGCACCCCGGATTCAGAAAAACTGTTCCACGAAGTGCGCAATTGCTCTAGGACATCCGCTTTTTTAGCCTTGTTGGAATGAAGCTCCAGGCAGAATTGACCAAGACCGATATCCTTTAAGCGGCGGTGCACCACCTCCAGCGCCGCGGTCTTCTCAGATACAAACAGTACCCGCTTACCCTTGCCCATCATATGCGCAATGAGATTACTGATGGTCTGGCTTTTACCAGTGCCTGGTGGTCCGATTATGACGAAGTCTTTACCGCGATCCGCGGTGGCGACGGCAGACATTTGCGATGAATCCGCCGGTAGCGGAGTCAGGAGATCGGCTGGAGTATATTCCTTGTCAATATCCCCCGGCTCTACAAAACGGATATCGCTATCGTAGGGGTCCCTGGGGGTTTCCAGCAGATGTTTTACTACCGGGCTCATTTTCAGTTCTTCGGCCCGATCAACCAGATCTTTCCACATCAAATACTTGGCAAAAGAGAAGTGGCCCAGTACCACATCCTCCACCACCTCAAATCCCGGCACATCCTTGATTGCATGGCGGACATTGCTCCAGATTCCATCCACATCAATACCGCTGTTATCCTGAGGTAGATCGGCGTGCAATCCCTTAATTTCGATACCAAAGTCTTTCTTCAGCATCTCCAGCAGTGTGGTGTTAAATCTGGGCTCGTCATCACTGGCTACGATCTTCACACCGCTACGGACGGATTTCCGCTCGATGGTTACCGGTAACAGAATCAATGGCGCGCGGTAGCGGCGATCATCCTTTTCTCGCTGCTTCCAGAACAGGAATCCGATCGCCAGAAACAGGGTGTTTGAGCCCCCTTCTTTCAGGGACGTCTGCGCTTTACGGTAAATTTCGACGGCGCGCTTATCCAGTTCTTCCTGGGTAAGATCGACCAACATTTGTTTCTTAGCGAGCGCATCTCGCGCGTATTCGACTTTCAGATCCTGACCGGTACGCTGACGATAAATCTCGCTGTCCTGGTCCTGTGACTGAAACTTGGGGAAAGGGGCAATCGAAAGACGGGCACCGGTTGCTAGGACATCTTCGAGTGCCCCCGGATCTCCGCAGACAAAAGTGAGGCTGGTTTTGCCGGGTTTGTGGTTTAATAGTGGATTGCGTGCCGATAAATCCAGCAATTTGCGCTGCCAGCGGTCGAGGCGACCTTTGAGCGTATTCTCAGCTTCCTCTTCCCCTTCGGTAACGGTATAGGATGGTAGGTTGGGCGCGTCTTCCAGGCCGGGTTCGACCGAGGAATCGGCGCCCTCTCCTGCCGCAGTGACCGAAGGCGTGGTTTTAAGGCTGACCGGGTTTATTCGGTGTCCGCGAGCACGCCGAATATCGATTGCAGCAACAAAGTCCTGGTCTTTTTCCAGTGTTACCGCTTGCAGACCGAGATCCACCGCCTTCGAAAAGGGCAACGCAGGGTGTGATGTTGTTGCCGTGGTTTCAATCAGAATCAACTCTTTCAGGGGAATGCGCTGGCGGATAATCTCCCCTTCATCGATCACCACACTGGAGAGATCCTCCGGTTGTAACCAGAGACCTACCAGTGCGTGCCCTTGCGTTAACACTACAAGCGGGTTGAGCCCCGCCTGCTCAAGCGCCGCGGCGAATAGCAAAGTGGTATCCAGACAAGTCGCGACCTTGGCCGTTTCAATCTGGCTCGGCAATCGAATTTTCTGCCCATTGCGCTCAAAACTGGACGGCGGCAGCGCATAGGCAAGCTGCATTTTGACGATGGCGGAGTAAATCGCCGAGGCTATCAACCACACCCGCTCCCGGCTCAACGATTTATAGCCATCGATGGCATCAGGCTTGCCGGCTTTTCGCAGGATCTGGCTGGCCTGCCCCAGTAGGCGGTCTACAGCAGCATCATTTGGTGTACTGAATGCTGCCAGTAGTTCGGGCATATAACCAGCTCCGCCCCACTCGTTACAAGCCAGCAACTCTACCTTGGTGACCTGTTCCGCGAGAATTTCTCCCCCACAGCTGACGCGAATAGTGACGGTGCCGCGCATCGACTCGGTGAGTGCGAACAGAAAGCCGCCGTCCAACTCCAGATCGCGGTCTTTCATTGAGAGCAGGCCACCGGCTGCGAGCTTGTCTAGCTTCCAGGTCTTGCGCTTCAGGAATTCCGGCGAGGCCTCCAGTGTTACCTTAAGATTCGATAAATCCTGCTCTTCGTTAAGATTCTCGATTTTCAGTTCCCGCAACACCGCAAAAGCGCTCTGGTGGCAGGCGAAATTAATCTTTTCAACAAGTGCAGAATGAATGGCGACTGTTTGCGTTTCCTGCTCTGACATAGGTCTATCTCTCAAATCCGTAGCCCACGGTAATCTGTTTTATTCTCTGGCGACATTCTCACCCCGCCTATCTAACACCACCTGACGGCCAAACAATGGTATTCCACTGCAGGCAAGCTTCACGGACTGGTGATACCCCAAATTTCCCGCAGCCGTTTCACTGTGTGCTCCCACTTCGGCGTTCTGGGGCGGGCAATGGTGTTCTGGTTGCCGAACAGACCGACTTCATTAACGGCGTTGGTTTCGTCTGCTTTGTACAGCCATTTGACCGGTACACAGTAGTCGGCATCATCTTCGCCAAACTCCTCGACCATGCAGTATTTACCCTGATAGTCGGGGCGCTCAGCCAGGAATTCATCGACGATGATCGGATGGCCGGTAACTTCGGCTACGCCGACGTAGCCTTTGCCGGGGATCAGCACCCAGAGGCGATTTCCGGGCTTGAGGGTGAACAGGGTTTTGTTGTACCAGCGGCCACCGCCGGCAGCGATGAAACCGTACTCCACCGCGTCCTGCCAGCTGCGGCCGCCGGGCGCGGCGCCGTAATTGCAGTAGAACTCGCCGTTCCACTCGTTCTTCTGGCCCACGTTGACCGCGTGCTCTTCGGTTTCTACCGGGTCGATCATCCAGGCACGGCTGAGGTACTGGCTGTCGCCATCGCGAAATACGGTGAAGAAGACCGCATTGACGGCAACGCTGGCCTTGTCGTTCAGGTAGTTGATGATGCGCTCGGTGCTGGCATCCAGTTCGGCAGCGACGATCACCATCTGGTGGGAGCTGTTGACGTCGTCGTCCGACGGCAAAACACCGAAACGTGCCTTGAAAGCGCTGTCGAAGGAGCACTCCTCCAAGTCGTACTTGCTGGCGAATTCGCTGTAGATTTGGCTGATTTTTTCTGTGGGTAAGTGCTCGACCCAGGAGGCGTAGTCGATCACCTGTGCTACTACATCGCGGGGGGTGCGGTGTTTCTTGAGTTCGATCACGATAATGGAGCCAGAGGCATCAATGGCTATGAGGTCGATATACTTGCCGTAGTCAGTGTAGACCTGACGACCAATCAACATCCAGCTGGGGTTGAGGATGGAAATATCCTTCTGGATCTGCTCTTCCAGTAACAGTTCATTTTCAAGCAAGGCAGGTTGCAGAGGTTGTGGTTGACTACCGATCTTCCAGATTCCGTGTTTTACGGCCATATTCCCTCACATCTTACGATACTTGCGAAAATAATCGTTTTCATATCCACCCCCAATGTGCTCAATTTACTTGTAGTCACTACAATATCAGTGTAAATGTCACACTGTGGCGTTAATCTTTTCAACTAGCTCAACTCGATTAAAAACTAACTGTATCAACTTAGCTCCATCCCAGCCGTCTTCCCGCGCAGCAATAGTTCTTATGCGCTCAGCCACTTTGTAGCGTTCGTCTTGCTGCTCAAATCTATCCCTAAGATCGCACCAGTATCGGAACAGCTCATGGTTATACCCATCCTCTTCGCTAAGTGCACCGACCAAGATACCAGCAACCACGGGAAAAGCTTTAGAAAAGACACCCTCATCATACTTCCGCCCTAGTAAATACATGATTACTTCGTTAACACACCGCAGGTCACTACGGAATCTCACATAGAGAGTCGGGTTTGCATCCCTCAACACAAGTAGCGCCGTTAGAATTTGGGGCGTCAATGAGTGTTTATCTGGAATAGAACGAATAATTAGTCGAAGCCGCAAGATCAGCTGGTTTATTGCCCGGAGTTGATAATTAAAGCGTTCGCTAAGCCAAACAAAAGTCTCAATCAGCCAGTTAAATTCCTTCTGTAAAGATTGATTGCCTTCAAAGCGCTGCTGAATATCGGGCAGGGATAGCTGAGCCTCTACATACCCTCTAACACTCGGCACTCTCAGTTGGTAATCAAGATCAACAAACCGCCGAAGATAGTTTTCACCATCAAAGTTGGAGCCATAAACTCCCTGCAAGCTCATTCCCAGCTGCTCCCGATTGATCGCAAGCACAAAGACAAGCCGATCTATATCAAAAAGGTGCTTGATTCGTTCAAGTAATTCGATGGCATAGCTCGGGCGACAACGGTCAAGTTCGTCAATAAAGATAATCAGGTTTGGCTGCTCACCTGGAAGTGCTTCTAGTGCCGATGTAAGTAAATCTTTAAAAGCCCGCAAGGTGCTTTCTTTACTCTTGAAAGAGTCGACAATATTCCCTGTCACCTCACCAGCCGATGATGCAATTGCACCTTCGACTGCCTTGTCGAAGTCCAGCGCCCCAAATGTTCCAGCTTTTACAGCGGCTACAGCACTAGCTCTAATTAGGCAAGGAGCCAATTTTTTAGCTTTCTGCCACGCTTTTCCAGCCGCCCCTTCTTCACGCTGCTCAGACAACCAATCGTCTAGTACTGAAAGGAGCGGTAGTAAAGGATCATCGCAAAAATCGCTTTCCCATACATTTAGGCTCAAAGAGACATACCCGTTACATGTGAGGAATTGTTGCCAAAGCCTAATAAATGTACTCTTCCCCCCGCCCCAGGGGGCCTCTAACCCAAGTACCAATGGAGCTTGAGCATTGAGTAAAACAGGAGTTAGGTTCTCGATCTCTGCTCTGCGATCCAACTTGTCGTTAGGGTTGGGCCAAACCCCGTCTTCGATAGTCAATTTTGGCAACCGCAGTGCTATTTCTTGCCGTGATACAGAACTGACTTCCACTTCTTGCGCCATACAATTCCTTTAAGATTTGATCGGAAATCTCTCTGTAGCTCAGAGGGCCTTACATCTCGGCACCAGCTCATCCCAAATTGAAGCTGATATGACGAGATATGGAGGGCACTCTGCCTGTTAGATACTTTTAGCGTCGGGTTCTCCGCAGATCCGCCAACGTCAGACGAAAGAGGCAAAGGAGCTCTAAGCTCTCGGAACCTACAAACAGGATCGGCGTGTATTCGCCATATGTTCTTCAAAAGCCCCCTCTTTGAGTGAACGCTGAATCGCAGGGGGCATGGAAATCGTATGGCGCCATCATTATCTATACACACTAAGATGTGATATTAATCACATCTCGTCTGGAGTTGAACCTTTGCGAAAAAAGATGTGTAGCGGACTAATACGCAGACAACTAACGGGAGAGCAATGTAAAGGCGAAACCCAGAAGAGACGAGCGCTTTGGCTAAATAGTAGTCAGAAACAAAAAAGCCCCGCATTGCGGGGCTTTTCGGGTCGCTCTAACCTGAAGGACACAGGCCAAAGACTTTGATGTGGTGCCCAGGGCGGGACTTGAACCCGCACGAGCATAGCTCACTACCCCCTCAAGATAGCGTGTCTACCAATTCCACCACCTGGGCAAAAACTTTACAGTTTTTGATTTAGCCTTTCGGCTTACTGAGGCTGCTCCTCAGTTTCTGCTTCTTCACCTGCTTCCGGCAGTTCAGCCTGAGGGGCTTCTTCTACTGCGGGCAGGTCGTCTGCGGCCGGGGCTTGCTCCTGAATCTCAGGGATGTCGCCTTCGGTCGCTGCCGGTTCGCGGGATTCTACTGCTGCAGGAACCTGCGGTATACCGTCGGCTGCCGGTGCTTCATCGCGGCTGGCGAGGATGGCCAGGCCGAAGCTGGTGACGAAGAATACCGTCGCCATAATTGCAGTCAAGCGGGAAAAGAAATTTCCGCTGCCCTGGCTGCCAAATACGGTGTTGGAGGCGCCTGCGCCAAAGGAGGCACCCGCTTCCGCACCCTTGCCCTGCTGCAGCAAAATCAGGCCGATGATGCTCAGCGCAGTCAGGATGTGAACGATTAAAACCAGTTTTTCCATTGTCCAGAAAACCTGCTACCGGGCGTCAGCCCTTGCTCAAAAAATTTTAACCTGTCGCGCTACTTAGTCAGCTGCGCAGCAGATTTTGATAAATTCGTCTGCCTTCAATGAGGCACCGCCTACCAGCGCGCCATCAATATCCGCCTTGGCAAACAGCTCTGCGGCGTTGGCCGCTTTGACGCTGCCTCCGTAGAGGATCTGCGTCTCTGCACCGGCTTCGCCCAGTTGCTGGCGAATAAACTGATGCACTTCCTGCGCCTGCTCCGGACTGGCGGTTTTGCCGGTGCCGATGGCCCATACGGGCTCGTAGGCGACGACGGCATTCTGCCAGGTATCCGGCAGGTCCAGGGCGCTTACTGCCTGAATCTGTTCGGCAACCACTTGCAGGGTATTGCCGGCTTCCCGCTCTTCGAGGCTTTCGCCTACGCAGAGGATCGGGGTCAGGCCTGCGGCCTTGGCGGCAGCAAACTTGGCTGCAACCAGCTCACTGCTTTCGCCATACAGGCTGCGACGCTCTGAGTGACCTACGATAACGTAGCGTACGCCGCAATCGACCAACATCTCCGCGGAGACTTCACCGGTGAACGCACCGGACGCCTGCTCGCTGAGGTTCTGCGCGCCGAGGGCGGCCTGGCCGATGCTGTCTGCAACGCTACCCAGATACGGGAACGGCGGACAGATCACCACCTGTGCAGAGCACTCGCCGGACTCAAGTCCGCTGTTCAGCTCGGCCAACAATTGCTCGGCAAATGCTTTGGTGCCGTGCATTTTCCAGTTGGCAGCTACCAGGGTTTTACGCATGGGTGCTCCTCCAAGGGGCGCAAATCTTAGCGGTATTGCCGGTAACATACAACCAGCGTTTTCGGATATTTATTGATTTTTCAATGGCTTCCGCCGCCCTGCCCGGTTCGGGTACGAGCGGCGGACGGGATCAGGCGTTGCCCACCCGCTCCACGACCTTGGCGATCTCGCCGGCCAGCTGTTTGACGGTCTCCGGGTCTTTCCCCTCAACCATGACCCGGATCAGGGGTTCGGTGCCCGACGGGCGCAATAATACACGGCCGCTGTTCGCCAGTTTGGCTTCCACCTGGGCCACGGCGTCCTGTACATCGCTGTGCTCGAGCACGCCGTCGCGGCTGGCGAGGCGCACATTGATCATGTGCTGGGGCAGCATCTCCATTTTGCGGCTGAGCTGGTCCAGGGACTCGCCGAAGTCGCTCACCGCACGCAGTACCTGCAAAGCAGAAATGATGCCGTCACCGGTGGTGGTCACATCCGTGCACACAATGTGGCCGGAGGATTCCCCACCCAGGGTCCAGCCGTTCTTATACATCTTCTCCAGTACGTAGCGGTCCCCGACCTTGGCGCGGGCAAAGGGGATGGCGCGATCCTTGAGCGCTAGCTCGAAGCCGTAGTTACTCATCTGGGTGCCCACTACGCCGCTGCAGCCACCGAGGAACTGCTGGCGGTGGATGGCGATCAGGAACAGCAGCTGGTCGCCGTCGATCAGGGTGCCGTGCCTGTCCACAAACATGACCCGGTCGCCGTCGCCATCGAAGGCGATACCGAGATCCGCGCCGCGCTCGACCACGGTCTGCTGCAGCTGCTGGGGCTTGGTGGAGCCGCACTCCAGGTTGATATTGAGGCCGTCCGGCTGCACGCCGATGGCGTGTACCTCTGCCCCCAGCTCGCGGAACACCTTGGGCGCGATGTGGTAGGTGGCGCCGTTGGCGCAGTCGAGCACGATATTGAGCCCCTGCAGGGAGTAGCGCCAGGGAGTGCTCGCTTTACAGAATTCGATATAGCGGCCGACAGCGTCGTCGATCCGCCACGCCTTGCCCAGGTCCTTGGCGGTTTCCATGGGCAGGTCGAGGGCGGCCTCGATCTCGGCTTCCACCTGATCGGGCAGTTTGCTGCCGTCGGCACTGAAGAACTTGATGCCGTTGTCCTGGTAGGGATTGTGCGAGGCGCTGATGACGATCCCCGCCTGAGCGTGGAAGGTGCGAGTGAGATAGGCGATGGCCGGGGTGGGCATGGGGCCCAGCAGGCCGACATCGACGCCGGCATTGATCAGGCCCGCTTCCAGCGCGGCTTCGAACATGTAGCCGGAAACGCGGGTGTCCTTGCCGATCAGGATGCGCTTGCGGCCGCTGCCGTTGGCACCAAGGACCTTGCCGGCGGCATAGCCGAGGCGCAGCATGAAGTCTGGGGTGATGGCGCCCTCGCCTACATGACCGCGGATTCCATCGGTGCCGAAATATTTTCTTGTCATCTCAGTCTTACTTCTTGAGTTCAATCGCTAATTTTAACCTTCACGGTGCCCTGTAGGAGCCTGCCTTGCAGGCGAACAGCTGTGGGGTGGGTTCGCCTGCAGGGCAGGCTCCTACAAGTTTTCACCTCCGGGTGGGTTCGCCTGCGGGGCAGGCTCCTACGCGGGGTTATCCACCATCTGCTGTAATTTCAGCACATCCACGGTGGCTGCAACATCGTGCACACGGATGATGTGCGCTCCGCGCTGGGCGGACAGCATGGCCAGCGCGAGGCTGCCGGGCAGGCGCTCGTCCACATTGCGGTCCAGCAGGCGGCCGATCATGGACTTGCGCGACAGGCCCACCAGCAGCGGAATATCCTGCGGCGCCAGCTGTTGCTGGCTGCGCAACAGGGCCAGGTTGTGCTCGTCGTTCTTGCCGAAGCCGTAGCCGGGGTCGTAGATCACCCGCTCGCGGGGGATACCCGCGGCAATACAGGCTTCCAGGCGCGCGTCGAGGTAAGCGCGCACTTCCGCCACCACATCAGTGTACTCGGGCTTGGACTGCATGGTGCCGGGCTGCCCCTGCATATGCATGACGCACACGGGCAGCTCGGTGGCCGCCGCTGCTTCCAGCGCACCGGGGCGGGTAAGCGCGCGCACGTCGTTGATCAGGCCGGCGCCGACCGCGGCAGATTCCCGCATCACCGATGGGGTGCTGGTATCGACCGAGATGACCACGTCCATGCGCTGCAGTATGGCCTCTACCGCCGGCACCACGCGCTCCAGCTCCTGCTGCTCGCTAACCGGCGCGGCACCGGGACGGGTGGACTCACCGCCGATATCGATGATGGTACCGCCCTCGCTGACGATCTGTTCCGCGCGCCGCAATACCAGGTCGATATCCAGCCCGCCGCCGGCGTAATAGCTGCCGCCGTCGGAAAAGGAATCGGGGGTGGTATTGAGGATACCCATGACCTGGGGACGGGAAAGATCCAGTGTGCGGGTTCCGCAGAGCAACTTCATAGGCGTATCGGGACGTGTTCGTGAACGGGGTTGGGTCTGGCCGGCGGCAATTGCCGGAGACAGATACTGCAGTTAAACAAAGCGGGCCCTGTGGCCCGCTTCGCGTGGGGTGCATTGTACACCCATTTGTACCGCATCTTCTGCGACGGAGCGCTCAGCTCAGTGGCCGTTGACCGGGCCACCCACCGGGGTGTCGCCGTCTTTCGGCTTTTCATCGGCCTCGGTCACATCGTCGGCGGGGCCGCCGCCGGTGTAGTCGTTGTCGTGCCAGTCCTTGGGCGGGCGCACCTTGCGGCGAGCCATCAGATCGTCCACCTGCTCTGCATCCAGGGTCTCGTATTCCATCAGCGCATCTTTCATCGCTTCCAGGATATCCCGGTTGTCTTCCAGCAGCTTCTGCGCGCGGTCGTAGCAGCTGTCGATGATGCGACGGACTTCCTCGTCGATCTCGTTGGAGGTCTTGCCGGAAATCGGATTGCCGTGACCGGGCTGGCCGCTGTCATCTTCACCGTAGTGCAGCGGTCCGAGCTTCTCGGACAGGCCCCACTTGGTGACCATGTTGCGGGCGATATCGGTAGCGCGCTCGATATCGTTGGAGGCACCGGTGGTAACACCATCGATACCCAGGGTCATTTCTTCTGCAATACGGCCGCCAAACAGGGAGCACAGCTGGGATTCCAGGGCGCGCTTGGACAGGCTGTACTTGTCTTCCTCGGGCAGGAACTGGGTCACCCCAAGAGCGCGGCCGCGGGGAATGATGGTGACCTTGTGTACCGGGTCGTGCTCCGGCACCAGGCGACCAATGATGGCGTGACCGGCTTCGTGGTACGCGGTATTGGTCTTTTCTTTCTCGTTCATCACCATGGATTTGCGCTCGGCACCCATCATGATCTTGTCGCGGGCGCGCTCGAACTCGTCCATGGTGACCATGCGACGGTTTGCGCGGGCAGCAAACAGGGCGGCCTCGTTCACCAGGTTGGCGAGGTCGGCACCGGAGAAGCCGGGGGTACCGCGGGCGATGGTCTGCGGGTCCACCTTCTCGTCCAGCGGCACCTTGCGCATATGCACTTTCAGGATCTGTTCGCGGCCGCGGATATCCGGCAGGCCGACGAATACCTGGCGGTCGAAACGACCGGGGCGCAGCAGCGCGTTGTCCAGTACGTCCGGGCGGTTGGTGGCGGCGATGACGATCACGCCCTCGTTGCCTTCAAAACCGTCCATTTCTACCAGCAGCTGGTTCAGTGTCTGCTCGCGCTCGTCGTGACCACCGCCTACACCGGCGCCACGGTGGCGGCCGACGGCGTCGATCTCGTCGATAAAGATGATGCACGGGGCCTGCTTCTTGGCCTGTTCGAACATGTCGCGCACCCGGGAGGCACCCACACCCACGAACATTTCCACGAAGTCGGAACCGGAAATGGAGAAGAAGGGTACCTTGGCTTCACCGGCAATGGCCTTGGCCAGCAGGGTTTTACCGGTACCGGGAGGGCCCGCCATCAGTACGCCGCGGGGAATGGCACCGCCGAGGCGCTGGAATTTGGATGGGTCGCGCAGGAACTCCACCAGCTCCTGTACGTCTTCCTTGGCTTCATCCACGCCCGCCACATCGGCGAAGGTGGTTTTGATCTGGTCTTCGCCTAACAGACGCGCCTTGCTCTTGCCGAAGGCCATGGGGCCGGAACGGCCGCCGGCACCGCCCTGCATCTGGCGCATGAAGAACATGAACACAGCGATGATGATCAGGATCGGGAAGCTCGCCACCAGCAGCTGCTGCCAGATACTGGGGGATTCCGGCTCGCGGCCGTTGAACTTGACGCCACTGCGCACCAGCTCATTGGTGAGCTCGTCGTCGATGATCTGCGGCTGAATGGTCTTGAAGCGACTGCCATCGGCTTTTTCGCCGGTAATCACCAGGCCGTCAACCAGCGCATTTTTCACCTGACCGGCCTGCACGTCCTGCACAAACTCGGAATAGCTGAGGGACTCGTCCCGGGATTGCGGCTTGAAGTTCTGAAAGACCATCAGCAGTACAGCCGCGATGATCAGCCACAACACCAGATTCTTTGCCATATCATTCAAAGGGTATGCCCTCTTGCCTTCGCCTTGGCTATTGCCTTAGCCGGTAATTCCATTCCACCCAGTATAGGCGGCGAAAATCGTATATCTGTCGTCCCGGTCATCCGGGCACAAAAGTGGCCCTCTATAGGGCCCGTTAGCGCTTTTACTGCTTCACTTTTACCACACTGGGCGCACTGACCCAAACCGGCGGATCCGGTGCCGGCTCAGCCCTTGAAGCCCTTGGCTACAAGGTAGACTTCACGGGAGCGGGGACGGGATGCACCGGGTTTGCGGGTAACGAGGGTTTGATACTGACTGCGCAGATCGCGGATCAGCTCATCAAATCCTTCGCCCTGGAACACTTTGGCAACAAATCCGCCGCCGGGTTTCAGGACCTGCCGCGCCATATCTACCGCCAGCTCCACCAGATACATGGAGGCCGGCTGATCCACAGCGCGCACTCCACTCATATTGGGGGCCATATCGGAAATCACAAGGTCGGCGCGATCTTCCCCGAGCTTTTCCAGCAGCTCGTTGAAGACTTCCTCCTCGGTGAAGTCGCCCTGGACGAAATCCACACCGGCCAGGGCATCCATCGGCAGTATGTCCGATGCAAGAACCCGGCCTTTGTGGCCGACCAGTTCTGCCGCCACCTGGGACCAGCCCCCGGGTGCAGCGCCAAGATCTACCACCGTCATGCCCGGTTTGATCAGGCGGTCCTTGTCCTGCAGCTCCTGCAGTTTATAGGACGCGCGCGAGCGGTAGCCCTCTTTCTGGGACTGTTTGACGTAGTGGTCGTTAAAATGTTCACGCAGCCAGCGGTGGCTGCTCTTTGATCGGGCCATCAGTTACAATACATCACTAATTTCTGGGGTTGTCCGCGCACGCGCAGAAGATACCCGAGTATGGGTTAAATTTAAGGATGGAGTATTGTATGCCTTTAACAGCCGACCGCAAAAAAGCCTTGCGCGCACGCGGCCACAGCCTCAAGCCAATCGTCACCGTTGCCGACAAGGGACTGACCGAAGGTGTGCTGGAAGAATTGAACCGCGCACTGGAGGATCACGAGCTGATCAAGGTCAAACTGGCGGTCAATGACCGCGATGCGCGCCGCGAGCTGATCACCGAACTGTGCGCACAGAGCAAATCCGAGCTGGTGCAGGAGATCGGCAAGATTGCGCTGATCTTCCGCAAGGCCGGCAAGCCCAACGCCCGCCTGTCCAACCTGCTGCGTCCCTGATCGCCCCGCTGCGGCCATAGACCTGCAACCGGGTCTGGGGCCGGGGCGAGCACTTCATCTGCCCGCCCCTTCTCATCACTTACGCTAGTTTCAGTATTTGAGCGCCAGATCAATACTTGAGCGCTAAATGCTTCGGATCCGGGGTGCGCAGGTGCTTGGTCAGCGGGTGCTCGCGCTTGCGCAGTTCCGCCAGTACCAACTGCGCCACTTCCCGTGCGCCCATGTGGTTCAGATGGGTGTCGTCGCGCACCCCCACCGGATAGTTGGGGTGCAGGCCCGGTGCGATGTGCATAAAGCGCAGCGCGGAGTCACGATCGCCCATGGCCTGGAAGTATTCCCGGGTCACCACTTCCATATCGATGAACTCGACTTTCTCCTGCTTGGCCACTTCCCGCACCAGCGGTGCGTAGGGGTGGGTATGCTTGATCTTGTTATCGCCGTCGAAGTAGCGACGGGTGATCGGTGACATCAGAATCGGCTCGGCGCCGGCCTCGCGCACATCGTTGATGAAACGGGCCAGGTTCGCCTTGTACTGCGCCGGCGTGGTGTAGCGGTCTTTCTTGCTCTCGGATTCATCGTTGTGGCCGAACTGGATGATCACGTAATCGTCGGCCTGCAGCTCGTCCATGATGCCTTTCCAGCGCCCTTCCTCGATAAAGGTGCGCGTGCTGCGGCCATTCATGGCACGGTTTTCCACCTTGATGCCGTCGGCAAAGAACACCGCGAAGGGAACACCCCAGCCGGTTTCCGGGTAGTCCTTGATTTCTTTGATGGACATCGTGGAGTCACCGGCCATAAAGATGGTGGTCTCCGTGTCTGCGGCGAATGCGCCACTGGCGGCAACCAGTGCGCTGGCGGCAGCCCAATGTTTCAAAAACTTCATAACATCTCTCGTCATTGTGGGTGGATTATCTTGTTGTTCATTCACAGCTCGATTCACGTCCCGCCACTCAGAACCGAGTCGGCGGCAGGAAGCTGCGCGGACGCTCGGTGGGCATCGGGATGGCGCGGCTCGGCAGCGGTGCGGCAAAGCGCAGCGGGCCGGATTCGCCGACACAGGCGGGGTTCAGGTTCTGCCCCCAACCCTCTCCGGCACACAGCGCGATGGGGGTAATGGTGCGCAGGTGTGCGTCCGCCTGCGCCCAGGCTTCCGGCAACAGGCCCTGCACCGCGGTGGTGGCGCGCGCGCGAATACGCTCGTCGCCAATACGGCTGCGCTGCCCCTGATACACCTGGTAGTCGTCCGCAGACAGCGGACGGATCGGCATATTGGTCACCGCGATATCCCGCTTGATGCCGTAGCGGAGGCTCATCATGGCCTCCTCGAACAGCATGGCGGTGTCTTCCCAGGGGGTGGTGTAGCTGTAGAAATCATTGGCGCTATCGGGGAAGAAGAATCCGGCCACATCCCCAGGCGTGTAGGACTGCTGCTCCAGGGTGGCTTCGGCACCCCGGTAGCGCACATCCGCCAGGGCATACAGCTCGGGGGACATCGGGCCATAGACCGCGGTCACCGACTCGTTGACGAAAGCGCTGTCGTGGGCCTGGTTGAAGAAAATGTCGTCCGGGTTCAGGCCGCTGTTGATCTTGTCCTGGGACAGGGCGTCGTTAGCGTGCGCCAGCTCGTGGTACAGCAGCGAGCCCAGATCTGCCTCCAGCTCGCTGAAGTTGCGGCTGAAGCGGTCCGCCGGATAGTAGTAAGAGAAGGCGTAGGTGTTGTTTTTAACGTAGCGCCAGGGGGTCACGAAGTTGAGCGCGGAACCGAAGCCGCTGCGGTAGTCCGGCTGCTCGTTGATCACATCGCGCTCTTCCGGGGTCAGCCAAAGGCTCTCGGGGTCGAGATAGATGGCGCCGGTGAGCGACCAGTAAAACGACGGGCGCACATCGCTGGAGATCACCACCGCGGTGGTGGCGCGCAACAGGCGCGCAAAATCATCGTGGGGATCCAGTTCGCTCAGGAAGCGCTCGAAACGCGCGCCCATCCAGTCGTGGGAAACCAGCACGTGATCCATGATCTGGTCCACGGTGGGCGCACTGCTTTCCATACCGATGGCGGGAAGATCGCGCAGGGTGCACAGGCTCTCGTCCACCAGCTGATTGGAATAGACGCAGTCCGCCAGATAATCCCGGTAGGGGCTGTCTGCGCGGTAGGTATACACACTGTTCAGGGGCGAACTTTTTGCACAGTAGTCGCCGTCGCCATCACAGAAGTATTCGCTGGTCACCTCCGGGCGGTCCTGCACCACCACATAGGCGATATCGCTGAATGAGCCGGCGCTGGTGGTCAGGGTGCCCTCGAACACCAGCACCTGGTCACCGGCGACCTCCGGGGCGGTAACGAATAGCAGCGGCTGGCCGGAGTCGTCCTCGCTCAGCTGAGCGGTGGGGCCGGACAACTGCCGAAACTCCCACGACGGATTGGTGCCACTGGACGTACTGGCATTCAGGCGCAGGGAAAAGTCCGCGCCCTCGCTCACCGAGCGGTCCGCGCGCAGCTGGACCTGGGTGCCGCTGTTGGCTGCAGACGCAACAGAGATATCGAAGGTTGCAGTGTGCTGCTCCCCCAGGGGATTGCTGGCGGTGAGCTGGAAACTGTACTGGCCGCTGAACACCGCATCGAAGCTGATACCCGCGGAGCCATTACCCGCGAGGGGCTCGACGTTTGGCCCGGACAACTGCTCCCACACGAAGCGGTTGTAGCCCTGCTCGGTGAGGCTCGCCACCACCCCCACGGAATCCCCCGCCTGCGCATTTTCATCGCCAGTCAGGGTCAGCACCGCCGGTGCCTGATTGATGGGAGGGGGTGTGATACCGGTATCTCCATCATCTGAACCACCACCTCCGCCACCACCGCAGGCGGTCAGCGTGGAGAGTGCGGAGATCGCAAGAATTCCCAGGGGAAGACGGAGTGGATTTTTTAACGCGCTGAGGCGGGAAAACGAGTATCGGGATACGGTTGCCATGTTCAGATCTTTTTATAGTTGGTGCTCTGATGGCATAGGTTACCACCGGCCTGACCAATGGGCGAGACTCTCTACCGGCACCTGTACAGGCCTGACGGGCATAAAAAAACGGCCCCTCGCGGGGCCGTTTCCGGGCTGTGCGTTACCGTCCCGAGAGCATCAGGCCGGGTTCAGCTTGCCGAGGACACTCTGCAGGCTGTCTTTGGCGTCGCCGAACAGCATGCGGGAGTTGTCTTTGTAGAACAGCGGGTTGGCAACGCCGGCGTAACCGGAGGCCATGGAGCGCTTCAGCACCACCACTTTGCCTGCCTTCCACACTTCCAGTACCGGCATGCCGGCGATGGGGGAGCCGGGCTTCTCCACCGCGTCCGGGTTGACGGTGTCGTTGGCACCGATCACCAGTACCAGATCGGTTTCCGGGAAGTCGTCATTGATCTCTTCCATCTCCAGCACGATGTCGTACGGCACGTTGGCTTCTGCCAGCAGTACGTTCATGTGTCCGGGCAGACGGCCCGCTACCGGGTGGATACCGAAGCGCACGGTCTTGCCGGCCTTGCGCAGCTTGTCAGTGAGGTCGCTCACCGCCTGCTGGGCGTGGGCCACTGCCATACCGAAGCCGGGTACGATCACGATGCTCTTGGCCGCTTTCAGGTCGTCCGCCAGCTCGTCGTGGGTGGTGGCAACCGCTTCACCCTCTTCCTCGCCATCGGAGGAGGCAACGGCGCCGTCGGAACCGAAACCGCCCAGGATCACGCTGACGAAGGAACGGTTCATACCGCGACACATGATGTAGCTGAGGATGGCACCGGAGGAGCCAACCAGGGCACCGATCACGATCAGCAGGTCATTGCTGAGCATGAAACCAGTGGCCGCCGCAGCCCAGCCGGAGTAGCTGTTCAGCATGGAGATCACTACCGGCATGTCGGCACCGCCGATCGCGGCGATCAGGTGGATACCCAGCAGCAGCGCGATACCGGTCATCACCAGCAGGTTGATGATGGTGGCGTTGCTCACATCCGCCGGGATGAACTGGGCGCCCAGTACCACACAGATCACCAGAGCGATCAGGTTCAGCCAGTGGCGCGCCGGCAGCATCAGTGGTTTACCGGAGATCAGCCCCTGCAGTTTGCCGAAGGCAACGATGGAACCGGTCAGGGTGATGGCACCGATAAATACGCCGATGAAGATCTCGGAGTTGTGCACGATGTGCGCCGCACCTTCGAGATTGATGCGCGGATCCAGGTAGCCGCCCCAGCCGATCAGCACGGCGGCGAGACCGACAAAGCTGTGCAGCAGGGCAACCAGCTGCGGCATGGCAGTCATTTCTACCTTGCGCGCCAGGTGGATACCGATCACCGCACCCACGCCCATGGCGATGGCCACAGGCAGGTAAGCACCGGAAGTGATACCGGCCACGGTGGCGATGATGGCAACAGCCATACCCACCATTCCGTAGTAGTTGCCGCGTCTCGCGGTCTCGTGGGTAGACAGTCCGCCGAGGCTCAGAATGAACATCACCGCGGAGAACAGATAAGCCATGGAAATTACACTATTCATGTCTGTTTCTCCTTAGCGACGGAACATTTTAAGCATGCGGTGGGTAACGAAGAACCCGCCGAATATGTTGATACTGGCAAACAGTACCGCGATGAATGCCATGACGGTGACAAGGAAGGAACCGGTGGCCCCCACCTGCAACAGCGCACCGATGATCACGATGCCGGAAATGGCATTGGTCACACTCATCAGCGGAGTGTGCAGGGCGTGGGATACGTTCCAGATCACCTGCCAGCCGATAAAGATGGACAGTACAAACACGGTGAAGTGGGCAACAAAGTCCGCCGGTGCGGATTTACCCAGGGCCAGCAACAGTGCACCGGCCACGGCCCAGAAGGCCACCAGGGACAGCGGTGAAGATTTCTTCTCCGGCTTGGGCTCTACTTCAATCTGCGGCTCCGGCTTTTTCTGCGGCGGTGCGGCAGAAATTTTCGGCGCGGGCGGCGGCCAGGTGATTTCACCTTCCTTCACCACGGTGGCGCCACGGACCGCTTCGTCCTCGAAGTTGATGACGATCTCGCCGTTCTTCTCCGGTGTCATGTCGGTCAACAGGTGACACAGGTTGGTGGCGTACAGGGTGGAGGACTGGGTAGCCGCGCGGCTCGCCAGATTGGTGTAACCGAGGATGGTCACGCCGCTCTTGACGACCTTCTTGTCCGCTTCGGTAAAGTCACAGTTACCGCCCATTTCCGCGGCCAGGTCCACCACCACGGAACCGTCGGCCATGGTTTCCACCATGTCCGCCAGCCACAGCTTCGGCGCCGGCTTGCCGGGGATCAGTGCAGTGGTGATGACAATGTCCACTTCCTTGGCCTGCTCGCGGAACAGGGCCATTTCGGCGTCGATAAACTCTTTCGACATCTGCTTGGCGTAGCCGCCAGTGCCGGAGCCATCCTCTTCGATCTCCACGGTGAGGAATTCCGCCCCCATGGACTCCACCTGCTCGCGCACTTCCGGGCGGGTGTCGAAGGCGCGCACGATGGCACCCATGCTTTTCGCGGTACCGATGGCGGACAGGCCCGCAACACCGGCGCCGATGACCAGCACCTTGGCCGGCGGGATCTTGCCCGCGGCAGTGATCTGGCCGGTAAAGAAACGGCCGAACTCGTGGGCCGCCTCGATCACCGCGCGGTAGCCGGCGATGTTGGCCATGGAGCTCAACGCATCCATTTTCTGTGCGCGGGAAATTCGCGGAATGGATTCCACGGCCAGCGCGTTGATGTTTTTGTCCGCCAGCTTCTTCAGCAGCGCTTCGTTCTGCGCCGGCTTGAGGAAGGCCACCAGGGTGGCGCCGCTGGGGATCAGGTCCAGCTCCGTGTCATTGGGCTGCTGTACTTTCAGTACGATGCCCGCCTGGCTCAGGCACTCTGCTGCGTTGGCACACAGCTTGGCCCCGGCCTGCTCGTATTCCGCATCGGGGAAGCTGGCTGCCTCACCGGCCCCCTGTTCGATGACAACATCAAAGCCCAGCGCCTGTAAGCGCTTTACGCTGGCTGGCGATGCCGCGACCCGCGCCTCGCCCGGCGCGGTCTCCTTTGGTATGGCAATAATCACCGTTTGTGCTCCCGTTTTTAAAATTGTCATTGTTATAAAAGTTTATAAAGCTCTGAAAATGAGCCGACCCGATTTTCCGGGTCAATTGTGTACCGCTGACATTTAATCCCGATTAACACATCCCGTCATCAGGATTATCTGATTTTGGCGTGAAAGCGGTCCCCTCCGGAAAAAAAATTTTTCCCGGAAAAACTAAATCCGTTTCGGTAGGACGATGAATTAAAGAGAATAAATAAGGCCAACGGAAATAGAGGATTCTTATTACTCGTTTAGCGTATTTTTATTGAAAATGCCGAAAATCGGTTAAAAAACAGTGGATTAAGTTACACGAGTAACGAAAAACCGCAGGAGAAAGCTGACTTTAGTGACATTTAGTCAAATTTAACTGCAAGTGAGAGCAAGCTGCTCGAATAGAAAAATTACCGAAAAAATACCCGCACAGATTCATATAAAAGATTATTTAATTAACTATTCCAAACAGTTTCTATTTAATCGCGAAAATAATAACGCTTTGATATGGGAATAATTCAGCATTGGAATAGGTAACAATTAAAACCATTTATGGTTATTCATTAAATTGGAGTTAATTGAAACCTTTTCTATTGAAACTGGTTGTTTAGCGTACGACTTTCCCTTCGATTTTACCGAGCGCCAGCAGACGAATCTTCTGCTGCCAGAAAACCCAGATCGGCCAGTTGCTTCTGCACCGCATCCGAACGCAGGTATTGCAGCAGACGGATCGCCAGGGCGCGCTCACGGGTGCTGCGCAAAATAACCATCTGCTGGTGAATCGGTGGATAGAAGTGCGCGGGAATCCGCATGAACTGCCCGCGGCTGCCGGTGGCCAGGGCCTGCCCGTAGGGGATCAGCCCCATATCCCCCTGCCCCTGGTGCAACAGGATCTTGGCGTGGCCCGCGTGCCCCGCATAGATCACCCGCCCGCGCATGCGCGGCCACAGGCGCAGCTTCTTGAGCATTTTTACCGCGGCATCGCCGTCCGGAGCCAGTTGCGGGTCCGCCACCACCACTTTGTGCTTGCCGCGCCCCAGCAGCAGAATCAACTGCCGCGGAGTGAGCGCAGTGTCGGTGCGCGCGAGCTTTGCGCTGAGGGTGGAAAAACCGGAGGATTTATCGGTGGAGATTTCGCGGCTGACCCACAGGGCCAGCTGGCCGCGGGCATAGGTCTGGCGGCTTGCGGGTACCGTCAGCCCGGCCTTTTCCAGCAGCACCGGGCGCGCCGTATCGGCGGAGAGAAACAGGTCGAAAGGTTCTCCGGCGCGGATCTGTCCATACAGCAAGCCGCTGGCACCGGCGGTTACGCGCAGCCTGCAGTTGCAATCGGCCTCGAATCCCTGGCGCAATGCTTCTACCGCCGGATGGAAACTCGCGTCCACCGCCAGCTTGAGTTCCGGAGGCTGGCGCAGGCCGCAGCCGCCGAGCAGCAACAGCAGAGCGCACATCATTAACCGCGTTGCCATGGACAAATACCTCCCTGTCCCGGAACCCTGATTCGTAGCCCCCTGCGCCCCCGCCTTGATGAGAAGAGGCTATCCCCTAGCGCGCCAGGCGCTGAAAGTCCTCCGGCCGGTTGACGTTCAAATGCCAGTCCCCAGCGGGTACCGGCAACTGCATACAGCCGATATAGCCATACAGCGCGCGTATGGAGGCGATGGCATTGCCCTGGGCTGCGGCGTCGAGATACCGCCTGCAGCGATCGTCCAGCGGCAGCCAGCAGGGCAGGTAAAACTCTCCGAAACACACCGCCTGCTCCACCGCCTGCCCGGCGGCACACAATTGTTGCAGCAGCGCGGGGCTCAATAGCGGCATATCCACCGGGATCACCAGCAGGGCGTCACAGGAGATTTCCCACTCCTGCAGGTGTGCAGCCACAGCCTGCAGGCCACCCAGCGGCCCCGCTGTCGGATACCGGTCCGCCACGCCACCAGGGCGGGTGCCACTGACCAGCGTGGCCAATCGCTCGACACCTTGCGGCAGGGTGAACGTCTCCAGTACCTCTTTGGCCTGCTCTAACAGAGTGTGCCCATTGGATAATTTTAGCAGTGCCTTGTCTTTTCCCATGCGACTGGACAATCCGCCAGCCAGTACCACCGGACAAACACGCTTGCCCACCGCTTGCCGACTGCCCTGCCCGCTGGAAAATTCAGAGTTCACGGTCATCTGATTTACATCTTTCCTGTACAACCCGGGGCGCGCCCAGGGCACACCCGCAGCAATTTAGCCGCGCCAATTTTCGCACCATTACGACGCATGATTACACCAATCCGCACCTGAAGTGTGCGGTCCGGCGCCACACAGTGCACCACTTTTACTGGCGCGGCCACAGTTTTACCAGTCTCAGCTAGATTGGAATCAATTGGTACGAGTTTTGATTGTATAAATGCCATTGGCAAAGAAGCCCGGCAACACAATCAGTGTCGCCGGGCTTTTTTTATGCCCATGGAAAGTATCCGGGAGAATGTCATGCCTTCAAGCTCCAAAAGAGCACTGCATACTACTGTACACACTTTATCCGCTAGCGCAGTTCTCATGTGTACGGCCCCGTACCTCGTGTTTGCCGACGACAATGTGGTACAGAACGCCGGGGATATGATCCGCGAAAGCACCTTCAACCTGAATTTCCGCCCGCGCTATGAACACGTGCGCGATGTGGCCTTCCCCCACCACGCCACCGCGGGCACCCTGCGCAGCCGCGCCACCTGGACCAGCGGCCGCTGGGACGGCTGGGAGTTTCTGCTGGAAGGCGACAATGTCACCTATATCAGCAGCGAAAAATTCAACAATACCGAAAACGGCAAAACCCGGTACCCGGTGATCGCCGATCCGGACTACAGCGAAATGAATCGCGCGCAGGTCAGCTATGCGCTGGAACAGGGAATATTCACTGTGGGCCGCCAGCGCATCAACTACGACGACCAGCGCTTTATCGGCGGGGTGGGCTGGCGCCAGAACGAACAGACTTACGACGCATTCCGCGCCGAGTGGGACTTTAACGACAGGCTGTCCCTCGATTACACCTATTCGTGGAATGTGAACCGAATCTTCGGCCCTGACGGCGCCGACGGTAACCTGGGCGGCCCGGTCAATGCACTGGACGTCGATTACAAGATCCGCCCCAACCAAACCCTGAAAGGTTTCATCTACAGCCTCGACTTCCACGAGCAGGAACAGCTCGCCAGTGCCACCGTTGGCCTGGAGTGGGCGGTGGATTGTGACACCTTCCGCTGGCACCTTCGCGCCGCCACCCAGAGTGATATTGGCCGCAACCCCTACGACTACCGGGCGGAGTATTACAACGCGGAATTCGGTACCAAGCCGGTACAAAAGTACAAGTTAACCGGTGTTGTGGGAACGGAGTGGCTGACGGGCGACGACCAGTGGGCGTTCCAGACGCCGCTGGCCACCCTGCACAAATTCCAGGGCTTTGCCGACAAGTTCCTGACCACGCCGGTAGACGGCATCCGCGATTACTACGCTGGCGGCTCAGTCGTTGTCTCTGGCATCAAGATTGCAGCGAAGGTACATAAATTCTATAGCGATCGCGACAGCCGGGAGTACGGCAATGAACTCGACCTGGTAGCGACCTATTCCATAACAAAAAATATCGGCCTGCTCGCCAAATATGCCACGTACGATGCTGACGATTTCAGCAGCGATACGGACAAATTCTGGCTGCAGTTCGAACTGAAGTTCTAAGAGCGATGACGACGACACCCATTAGTATTCTGCTGGTCGACGACCAGCCAGAGCGCGCCGCTATGGTGGGCGAGCAGCTGAGCGCTGCCGGCTACAAACTGCTTGCGCAACTCTCCAGTGCCGAGGGCCTGCTGTTTCAGGTAGAGCGACACCGGCCGGATATCGTGCTGATCGATATCGAATCCCCCGACCGCGACATTCTCGAGAGCCTCTCGGTCATCAACCAGCACAACCCCACACCCGTGGCGATGTTTTCCGCCCGCGGCGGCGCCGAGTTCATCACCAGTGCGGTGGAGGCCGGGGTCAGCGCCTATATGGCAGAGGGGCTATCCGCAGAGCGGGTCGCGCCGGCGATCGAAATTGCCATGGCCCAGTTCCGCAGTTACCAGCACCTGCGCCAGTCCCTGCAACGCACCCAGCAGCAGCTGGATGAGCGCAAGATTATCGAACGCGCCAAGGGCCTGCTGATGGCGCGCAAGAACATCAGCGAACAGGCGGCGCACCAGACACTTCGCACCCTGGCCATGAACAGCAACTCCACCATGCGCAACGTGGCGGAGCAGATAGTCGCGCACCTGCAGACACCGACGAAATAACGTGCGGCCCGCGCCAATTAATAAATGAAAGAATTCGAGAGTAAAACCGTGAGCAGCCTGCAAGCAGAAAAGCCCAACCTGAAACTCCTGTACCTGCGCCTGACCGACAGCGCGCCCCTGATCATCGCCCACGAATTGGGCTTTTTCGAGCGCTACGGCCTGCGGGTCGAGCTGCAGCGAGAAACCTCCTGGGCTACCCTGCGCGACAAGCTGATCGGCGGTGCCGCCGATGCCGCGTCCATTCTCGCCCCCATGCCACTGACCCTGGAGCAGACCCTGCCCCACTGTGACGAGCAACTGCTCAGTGGCCTGATCCTGAGCTGTAACGGCAACGCCATTACCCTGTCGCACTCTCTGTACGAAGTCCTCGGCAATCACCCCGAAGGCACCGGCGCCGCACTCAAGGCCCACCTGGACAAGCGCGACACGGCTGCCAAACCGTTGACCTTCGCCAGCGTGTACCCCTTCGCCAGCCACACCCTGCAGTTACGCCACTGGCTGTCCAGCGCCGGTATCAACCCCGATGGCGATGTGCGTATCGTGGTACTGCCGCCGGAGCAGATGGTGGATCACCTGCGTCGCGGGGATATCGATGGTTTCTGTGTGGGGGAACCCTGGAATACGCTGGCGGTACAGGAAGAGATCGGCGTCATCGCTACACCGAGCAACACGCTGATGCCCACCATGCCGGAAAAGGTACTGGCGGTGACCCGCAGCTGGCACGAGGCCAACCCGGCAACCCACCTGGCACTGCGCGCCGCCTTGCTCGAAGCCTGCGCCTGGCTGTGCGACCGCAGCCAGCGCCGGGATGCCGTGGCCATTCTCGCGCGCCCGGAATATCTGGATCTGCCCGCGGCCACCATCGCCGCTTCCCTGGATGACGAACTGGTGGCACCGGGTGGACAGACACCGAGCAAAAACCCCGGCTGGCACGTGTTCGCCAACCCCACCACGGAACACGGCCGACCCACCGAAAAGAAGGCCCGCGAACTACTCGCACTGTGCAACGAAATTGCGCCGACCGATGACAATAGCGCGGAGCTGTTCCGCTCAGACCTGTATCAGCAGACTCTGGATTTTATCCGTCACAAAACGCCGCATCAGACTCGCACCGTTTAATTTTTGCCCGGAGGGGCACAGCGCCGCTGCACGACCGGAGTGCACCAGTCTGTACCCCGGCGCACAGGAAAACCCAAAACAGGGCAGTTGTACGGACCTGGCGCACCAGTTGGTGCGCAGTCAAATACCTCAATGTCGCCATTTTCATCTCCGGCGTGATTGCGCCCCAATAAATACTGGGTCTACGCACCAGTTTCTCCCAGGTGCCCAGATATGGCACAGAACTTGAATAACAAATAGGGAGACCGCCACAAATATTGCGCGGCACCAAAAAACGAAATAGCGGACAACGAAGTCCACCGGCAACAGCCCAGCTGTGCCCGTGGGCTTTTTTTATGCCCGCATGGCAGGTGGCTGATGAGAGAGAGTTAACAAAGCGAGTATCAGAAACCGCGTTCAACTCCCCGCTGTTAAGCCTGTTGGAGATGGGACTCCCGATGTGGGAAGCGCCCTTTTCTCTCAGGTCAGAAATTCATAACTAACGGGATAAGTCCATGTCCAGTGATTCAATAAATCTGTTTTCCTTCACGGGAAAGATCCGGGTGCTGCACCTGACCTGGATTGCTTTCTTTATTACCTTCTTTGCCTGGTTCAACCATGCGCCGCTGCTGATGGCCATTGCCGACAGCCTGTCGCTGACCTCTGAGCAGGTAAAAACCCTGTTGATCCTGAACGTGGCGCTGACCATTCCCGCGCGGGTCATCATCGGCATGCTGACGGACAAGTACGGCCCGCGCCTGACTTACTCCCTGCTGCTGGCAATTGGCAGTATTCCCTGTTTTATCTTCGCGCTGGCAGACAGCTTTATGGCGGCAGCCATTGGCCGTTTCCTGCTGGGATTTATCGGTGCGGGCTTTGTCATCGGTATCCGCATGGTATCCGAGTGGTTCCCGGCCAAGCAGCTGGGTACCGCGGAGGGAATCTACGGTGGCTGGGGCAACTTCGGTTCCGCCGCTGGCGCCATGACCCTGCCGACCATCGCTCTGCTGTTTGGCGGTGAAGACGGCTGGCGCTATGCGATCGGTATCACCGGTGTGATTGCGCTGGTATACAGTGTGATTTACTACCGCTCGGTAACCGATACTCCGAAGGGCGGCACTTACTTCAAGCCGAAAAAAATCGGCGGCATGGAAGTTTCCAGTCCTTCGGACTTCGTGCTGTTGTTGATCATGAAGCTGCCGATGTACGCGGCGCTGGCGCTGCTGACCTGGAAGCTTTCTCCAAGCGGTGTGGGCATGCTGGCGCAGCCGGTGGCTATCGCGATTTATGTTTCACTTGTGGCGCTCTACGCTTTCGATGCGAAGAAGTGTTACGACATTAATAAAGAAGTGTTTGTGAAGCTGCCGGATCCGATGCACCGCTACAAGTTCAAGCAGGTTGCGGTGCTGAACATTCTCTACTTTGCCACTTTCGGTTCTGAGCTGGCGGTAATTTCGATGCTGCCGCTGTTTTTCTCGGAGACGTTTACGCTGGATCCGGTGAAGGCGGGTCTGCTGGCTTCCGCTTATGCATTTATGAACCTGATGTCCCGTCCGGCGGGCGGTCTGATCAGTGACCGTTTTGGGCGCAAGAGTACGCTGCTGATCCTGACGGCGGGCCTGGCGGTTGGTTACCTGACCATGAGCATGATCAATTCGGAGTGGCCATTGTATCTGGCGGTGGCCGCGGCGATGGCTTGTTCTTTCTTCGTTCAATCTGGTGAGGGGGCGGTGTTTGCAGTGGTGCCGCTGATCAAGCGCCGCCTGACCGGGCAGATTGCGGGGATGACCGGTGCTTACGGTAATGTGGGTGCGGTGTTTTACCTGACTGTTCTTAGCATGGTTTCTTACGAGACCTTCTTCCTGGTGATTGCGTGTACTGCGGTACTGGGCTTTGTTACCTTGCTGTTCCTGGAAGAGCCGGAAGGCCAGATGGCGGAAGTCATGCCGGATGGAAGTGTTTCTTTGATTGATGTCGCCTGAGTAATCTTAAGCGGTCCCCTGAATTTCAGGGTACCGCTAGTTGGTTACCGGGCGCGCTACGCCGATAAAGGGTTCCGAGACACGCCGTAAACCCATCCCTGGGGGCTCTGCAAAAACATCCTGTTTTTGAAGGTCTCGAAACCCTTTATCGGCGCATCGCTTAACTTCGAATCCCATACTGTTACCGACACTACTTTGAACCAAACCTGCGAAACCACCATCGTGTCAAATTCCGATCTTCAGGCTTCCAACTCTGAAATCCTGGAATTCGCCACCGCTACCGACTGCGGCCCGCGCGCATATAACGACGATGCGGTGGCCGTGTATCGGGCCACCGGCAGTGATCGACGTTATCGCGGTTCACTGGCGGCGATTGCCGATGGTGTCGGTAGCGCGGAGGCTGGAGGGGCTGCGGCGCGGGCGGCAATCAGTGGGTTTATTTCCGACTACTACAGCACGCCGGATTCCTGGTCGGTAAAGCAGGCGGCGGCGCGGGTATTGCACGCGCTGAACGGTTGGTTGTACCGGCAGAGTGGTGGTGCGGATGAAGTGCAGCGCGGCTGGTTGACGACCTTTTCCGCGGTGGTGTTGAAGGGGGCTACGGCGCACCTGATTCATATCGGTGACTCGCGGATCTATCGTCTGCGCGAGGGCAAGCTGGAGTGCCTCACCCGGGATCACAGTCGTGCGCTGGGGCCGGGGCGGACTTTTCTGAGCCGGGCGCTGGGGATGGATGCGCATATCGAGGTGGATTACCGGCGGGAGCCACTGCAGGCGGGCGATCTGTACTGTGTGACGACGGACGGGATTCACGATTTCCTGCCGCAGGCGCAATTTGCAGAGATTCTTTCCACCCATGGAATGCAGGCGGCGCAGCCGCTTATTGCCGCGGCGCTGGATAATGGCAGCGCGGATAATCTGAGCCTGGCGCTGTGCCAGGTGAATGCGCTGGAGTCCCAGGGCACTGATGACCTGATGCTGGCCACTGGCGACCTGCCCTTCCCTCCTCCCCTGCAGCCCGGCAACAAGATCGAGGGGTACGAGGTACTACAGGAGTTGCACTCGAGCAGTCGCAGTTATCTGTATCTGGTTCGGGATATGGAATCCCAGGAGCTGCGCGCGCTCAAGGCGCCTTCGGAAAACTACTCTGACGACCCGGCCTATATAGAGCGTTTTATTGCGGAGGAATGGACCGGGCGCAGGCTGGAGCATCCGGCGGTGGTCAAGGTGTTTCCGCCGCGCAAGGACCGCAAGTTTCTCTACCACATCATGGAATATGTGGACGGCCAGAACCTGCGTCAGTGGATGCAGCTGAATCCGGAGCCGCCACTGGATCAGGTGCGCAATCTGGTACAGCAGCTGGTGAGCGCGTTGCGCCGTCTGCAGCGGCTGGAGATTGTGCACGGTGACCTCAAGCCGGAAAACATCATGGTGGATAGTGATGGGCGGCTGAAGCTGATCGATCTCGGCGGCGCAAATGCGGCGGGCCTGCAGGAGCTGCTTCGTTATCAGGATAGCGCACCGCCGGGCAGCAAAAATTATTGCGCACCGGAATACTTTATGGGGGACGCGGCCAGTCATCGTTCCGATATCTTTTCCCTCGGGGTGATCGCCTACGAGCTGCTGACCGGTCACTATCCTTATAAGGAACGCTTTGGCAGCAGTCACTACCACCTGAAAAGCTACGCCAATATGCGTTACCGCAGCGCACAGCAGCACCGGGATGATCTGCCGGATTGGATCGACGGTGCCCTGCGTCGCGCCTGCGCACCGGATCCGAAAAACCGCTACCCGGCGTTGTCGGAGTTCGTGCACGATCTCAGCACACCGAATAGCAGGTTCATCAATCGTGAAAAGCCGCCGCTGATGGAACGCAACCCCCTGCTGTTCTGGCAGGTAGTGGCCGCGCTGGCGATCCTGTCGCACCTTTTGTACTTCCTGTAACCGCCCAGCTGCGCCCACGTGCCAACTTGGGGCGCAAACTCTAAATCCGCACCAATTTGTCGCACCCAATCCCGAAAAATATTTAACAGCCTGCACAAACCCTGTGGTTTCCCTGTGCCTGGCGGTCTTCCGCAAGTTGGCACAGAGATTGAATGTTATTTGTCACAATCCGAAATTCTTTTAGCAAGGCAACGGCGCCTGACACTCTTCGACAGAAGAGGGGACGCCCGTGCAGCCTTCCGCTATCCCGGCCCACCCCGCTTTCCTTCTGTCGCGAATGTCAGGAACCAGTACCTGGTACCAGACTTAGTTAAATACGGCAGAGATCATGGTTAAGCAAAAAATCGTCGTCATCGGCAACGGCATGGTGGGTCACCACTTCCTCGAGCAACTGGCAAACCGTCCCGAACGGGAAATGTTCGACGTGCTGGTATTCTGTGCCGAACCCCGCCCCGCTTACGACCGGGTTCACCTCTCTGAATACTTCGGCGGCCGCACCGCAGACGACCTGGCCATGGGCAAGGTTGAGCAGTACCGGGAGTGGGGCTACGACCTGCGCCTGAACGATGCCGCCGTCAGCATCGACCGCGAGGCCAAGGTAATCACTTCTGCGAGCGGTGCCTCCGAGTCTTACGATCATCTGGTTCTCGCCACCGGTTCCTATCCGTTTGTTCCGCCGATCCCCGGCCACGAACACGACAAGTGCTTTGTTTACCGCACCCTGGAAGATCTGGACAAAATCCAGGCCGCAGCCAAAAACGGCAAGGTGGGTGTTGTGGTCGGCGGTGGCCTGCTGGGTCTGGAAGCAGCCAACGCTCTGAAGCAGCTGGGCCTGGAAGCCCACGTGATCGAGTTTGCCCCGGGCCTGATGTCGGTACAGCTGGACGAAGGCGGTTCAAAACTGCTGCGCGAAAAAATTGAAGAGCTGGGTGTGACTGTGCACACCAGCACAGCCACCGAACTGATCGAAGAAGTGGACGGTGGTCGTCTCCGTATGAACTTCAAGGGCGACAAATCCCTGGACACCGACCTGATCGTGTTCTCCGCCGGTATCCGCCCGGAAGACAAGCTGGCCAACTCCGCCGGCATCGAGCTGGGCGAGCGCGGCGGTATCATGATCGACAACCACTGCCGTACTTCCGACAAGAATATCTTCGCCATCGGCGAGTGCGCCCTGTTCGACAACCGTATTTTCGGTCTGGTTGCACCGGGTTACACCATGGCGCGTACCGCGGTATCCCTGCTATGCGGTGAAGCCGCGGAGTTTAACGGCGCCGACATGAGCACCAAGTTGAAGCTGCTGGGTGTGGATGTCGGTTCCATCGGCGATGCCCACGGCCGCGCGGAAGGTTCTGCGGCAATCACTTTTGTGGATGAGCAGACCGGCGTTTACAAGCGCATGATCACCGACAGCGAAGGCAAGAAACTGCGCGGTGCGGTGCTGGTGGGTGACACCGAAGATTACGATACCCTGCTGCAATACCACCTGAACGATATGGATCTGCCGGAGCACCCGGAACAATTGATCCTGCCTTCCCTGGACGGCGCGGCGCCGGCACTCGGCGCAGATGCACTGCCGGCTACTGCCACCATCTGTTCCTGTCACAACGTGAGCAAGGGCGACATTGTCGGTGCGGTGCAAGGCGGCTGCTGTTCACTGGGCGATGTGAAAGATGCGACCAAGGCATCCACCGGTTGTGGTGGCTGTGCGGCGCTGCTGAAAAATGTGGTGGATACGGAGCTGGCGGCGCTGGGTGTAGAGGTCAACAACGACCTGTGCCCGCACTTCCCTTACACCCGCCAGGAAATTTTCCACATGGTGCAGGTGGAGGAGATCAAAACCTTCGATGAGCTGCTGCACAAACACGGTTCCGGCAAGGGCTGCGAGATCTGTAAACCCACTGCGGCATCCATTTTTGCTTCCCTGTGGAATGAACATATCCACAAGAAGCCGCACGTTGGCCTGCAGGATACCAACGATACCTTTATGGCAAATATGCAGAAAAACGGTACCTACTCTGTGGTGCCGCGTATTGCCGGCGGTGAGATCACGCCTGAAAAACTGATTGTGCTCGGTGAGGTGGCGAAGAAATACGACCTGTATACCAAGATTACCGGCGGCCAGCGTATCGATCTGTTCGGGGCGCGCCTGGAGGAGCTGCCGGAGATCTGGCGCGAGCTGACCGATGCGGGCTTCGAGACAGGCCACGCTTATGGCAAGTCTTTGCGTACCGTTAAGTCCTGTGTGGGCAGTACCTGGTGTCGCTTCGGGGTGCAGGACAGTGTGGGCATGGCCCTGACGGTGGAGAACCGCTACAAGGGTTTGCGTTCGCCGCACAAGATCAAGATGGCGGTTTCCGGTTGTACCCGTGAGTGTGCGGAGGCCCAGAGTAAAGATATCGGGGTGATTGCCACTGAGAACGGCTGGAACCTGTATGTATGCGGTAACGGCGGTATGCGTCCGCGTCACGCGGATCTGTTTGCGACGGATCTGGATGATGTGACGCTGATTAAATATATCGACCGGGTGTTGATGTTCTATGTACGCACGGCGGACAAGTTGCAGCGTACTTCGGTGTGGCTGGAGAACCTGGAAGGTGGCCTGGATTACCTGCGTGAGGTGGTGATCGAGGACAAGCTGGGTATCTGTGAGGAGCTTGAGCGCCAGATGGGCAATGTGGTTGGCACTTACCAGTGTGAGTGGAAAACCGCGATCAACGATCCGGAGATGCTGAAGCGCTTCCGCCAGTTTGTAAACACCGACGAAAAAGACGAGAAGATCGTGTTCGTGGAAGAGCGCAAGCAGCGCCGCCCGGCCACCCAGGACGAAATCGTCAAGATTGCAGAGCCGGCCTAGTTTTTTTCAGGCCCGGTGGCGGCTAAGTTGCGGGTGCGGGTTTTCAGGACCGCTGTGAATACATCCCTGTAAGCTGTGTCGGCGACATCCCTGTCGCCGACGCTCCTGAAAACCCGCACCCGCAACTTAGCCTTCGCATCAAAGATCTGATGCTTGAACAAACAATGAATTTAACGATTTTCACCACCTTACTCTTTCCATACAAATGTGGAGAACCAGAATGAGCGAAGTTGCCATAACCCGCGCCGAATGGCTGCAAGTCTGCAAGCGATCAGATCTTGTAGCTAATTCCGGAGTGTGCGCTCTTGTGGGCGATCGTCAGATTGCCCTGTTTTTTTTACCCGACCAGGAACCCCAGCTGTACGCAATCGATAACTGGGATCCTATTGCTAACGCCGGTGTGATCGGCCGCGGCATTGTGGCGGAGATTGACGGTGCGCTGACCGTGGCTTCGCCGTTGTACAAGCAGCATTACCGCCTGACCGATGGTCAGTGTCTGGAGGAGGAGGACATCAAGCTGGATTCCTTCCCGGTCGCGTTTGAAGGCGACGATGTGCTGATCCAGATCGATCAGTAAGCCCAGTAGAAAATTACAAAAGTAAGCAGTGAAAGATGGCTTTAACAGAACTGTTCTCGGCGCGTAAGTCCTGCACTACCTGCCCTTACTGTGGTGTGGGCTGCGGGGTTGCTGCGACGCTGGAGTCGCAGCCCGCTGGTGGAGAGAGTGGTGAGGCGGTGATTCGTATTCAGGGAGATGAGCAGCATCCCGCGAACAAGGGCAAGCTGTGTGTCAAAGGGTCCTCCCTGGCCGATACCCTGGGCAACCACGGACGTCTGTTAAAGCCGCGCCTGCACGGTGAGGACTGTGACTGGGACACGGCGCTGGATTATGCGGCGTCGCGTTTTCGGGAAACGATCGAGGAGCACGGGCCGGATTCGGTGGCGTTTTATCTTTCCGGGCAGTTGCTGACGGAGGACTATTACGTTGCCAACAAGCTGATGAAGGGTTTTATCGGCTCCGGCAATGTGGATACCAATTCCCGCCTGTGCATGTCCTCTGCAGTGGCTGCGTACAAGCGCGCGCTGGGTGCAGATGCGGTGCCGTGTAATTACGAGGATCTGGACGAGGCGGAGCTGGTGGTGCTGATCGGTTCCAACGCCGCCTGGACCCATCCGATTCTGTTTCAGCGTATGCAGGCCGCAGAAGCCAAGCTGGTAGTGGTGGACCCCCGCGGCAGTGCTACCAGTGAAATGGCGGATATGCACCTGGCGATTACACCCGGGAGTGATGCTGCGCTGTTTAACGGGCTACTACATTACCTGACCGAGTTCGGTGCGCTGGATCAGGCGTTTATCGACAACCATACGGAAAACTTTACCGAAACCCTCTACGCAGCGGCGGAGTGGACGCCAGAAAAGGTGGCAGACTACTGCAGCGTGGAGCTGGATCAGCTACTGGCATTCTACGAGCTGTTCCGCGGCACGGAAAAAACCGTGAGTTTCTATTCACAGGGCGTGAACCAGTCCAGTACCGGCACCGACAAGAACAATTCCATTATCAACTGTCACCTGGCCACCGGACGTATCGGCAAGCCGGGCTGTGGTCCCTTCTCTATCACCGGTCAGCCCAATGCCATGGGCGGACGCGAGGTGGGTGGCCTGGCGAATATGCTCGCCGCGCATATGGATTTTACCGAGGAAAACATCGACCGTGTGGGCCGCTTCTGGAACGCCAGTAACATGGCCCAGGGTCCCGGGCTCAAGGCGGTGGAGCTGTTCGATGCGGTGGACAGCGGCCAGATCAAAGCGGTGTGGATCATGGCCACCAATCCGGCGGTAAGTATGCCGGATGCGCGCAAGGTGGCCGCGGCACTAAAAAAATGCCCTACGGTGATTGTGTCCGACTGTGTGGCGGATACCGATACCGCGCGCTGTGCCGACCTGCTGTTGCCGGCAACCACATGGGCCGAGAAAACCGGCACCGTCACCAATTCCGAGCGCCGAATTTCCCGTCAGAAAGGTTTCCTGCCGAAACCGGGTGAAGCGCGGCACGACTGGGAAATTGTGTGCGATGTGGCAAAGCGCCTCGGCTACGGCGAGGCTTTCGACTATCGTGGCCCGGCAGATATTTTCCGCGAGCACGCCGCCCTCTCCGGTTTCGAGAACAATCGCGAGCAGGCGCGGCGCGCCTTTGATATTTCCGCACTGGCGAATATAAGCGATCAGGAATACGACTTTTTCACTCCGGTACAGTGGCCGGTCAACGCTACCAATCCCGATGGCACGGCGCGCCTGTTTGCCGATGGCGATTTCTATACCCCCAGTGGCCGCGCGCGCTTCGTGGCCGTGAGCCCGCAGTGCCCGAAACAGGAAACCCGCGACGAATACCCGCTGGTATTGAACAGTGGCCGTTTGCGCGACCAGTGGCACACCATGACCCGCACCGGACGCGCGCGCAAACTACTCGACCACAGCGAAGCGCCTGAGGTACACGTGCACCCGGACGAAGCGCAGAAATTTGGCATAGAGGACGCACAGCTGGTGCGCGTGGAAAGTGAAAAAGGCCAGTTTTTCGGTCGCGCCCGCGTTACCGCCAGCCAGAAACCCGGACAGTTGTTTGCCCCGATCCACTGGAGCGACAGCCTCGCCCACAACGCCACCGTCAGCGCCCTGGCGCTTCCGTTTACTGATCCCGTTTCCGGCCAGCCGGAGCTGAAGCAGTTCGCGGTAAATATCGCTCCGCTCAATGCCCACAGCTACGCCTGCCTGCTACTGCGCACGCAGACCGCGGATGAATTCCACAGCCGCCTGCAGGCCGGCGACAAGCTGTTGCGGGAAACCATCCTGCATTGGTACCGGGTACCGGTGGAAGGCGGTTACCGGTTCGAGCTGGCACTCAGCCGGCAGCCGGACTGGCAGGCGATTGCCGACCACCTGTTTGCCCTGCACGGTAAACAGTTGAATCGCCAGCGGCTGCAGCTGCCCAGTGGCGAACGCTGGTTGCTTTACAGCGAGCAGATGGAACTGCTGGTATTCACCACCGCCGACTGGCAGACATTGCCCGACCGCAAGACCCTGGAAGACGCCCTGCAAAACCCCCTGCCGGAAATGCCCGCGCAACTCTTGCAGAACGTTCCCGCCGGCGCGCAGATGGTATGTACCTGCCTGCAGGTTTCGCGCAAGGAAATCGAGGCAGCCATTGCAGACGGCGCGGCCAGTGTGGATGAATTGGGAGAACTGCTGGGTTGCGGTACCAACTGTGGTTCCTGCAAACCAGAGATCTCTGCGTTGCTGAATACAAATCTTGCGGTGGCGGTCGGCTAACGCGAGAACCTCCTGCTAAACCCGACACAGCAATACTTTGATGTGCAGGTAAAGTGTCGGATATGGGTTTTCGAAAGCGTCGGCGACAGGGATGTACTTGTGGCGGTTTCGAAAACCCATACCCGGCGCTTTACCGCCCCACCACCAGTCAAGCACGCACCACTGAATCCGAGAGATGTCATGAAGTGCTGCCGCACACTTGGCAAACCAACCCCTCCCCGGCTATCTTCTCAGCAAACTTAGAAGAAATAAGGCAATATCAATGACCGATGCCTGTGCGGAAAATGGCCTGCGATCCGTAGAAGTTGCCAAGCAGATGCTGATCGACAGTATCCATCCGATTACTGCGACCGAAACCATTCCTTTGGGCCAGGCCACCGGCCGAGTTCTCGCCGAACCGGTACTGGCGGCACTCGATCTTCCCCCCTGCGATAATTCCGCCATGGATGGTTACGCCCTCTGCGGTGAGCACGATAGCTACACCGTCATCGGCAAGAGCCTCGCCGGCCACCCTTTTGCTGGCGCCCTGTCATCAGGCCAGGCCACCCGCATCACTACCGGCGCCGCGGTACCGGAAGGCGCGGACAGGGTCCAGATGCAGGAAAACTGCACACTGGACGGCGACCAGCTCACCATGAGCCGCCCCGCCAGGCCCGGCGAGAATATTCGTCGCCGGGGTGAGGATGTTCATATCGGGCAGAGTCTTGTTCCGGTAGGCTCCAGAATCAAAGTCCCCCACATCGCCCTGCTCGCCGGCGCGGGTGTGGCTGAAGTCACGGTGCTGCGCAAACTCAAGGCCGCCCTGCTGTCCATCGGGGATGAGCTGAAACCCATTGGCACACCGGCTTCGGAATTGGGTGATGGGGATATTTACGATAGCAATCGCATTGCGTTGCAGGCTGCACTGGAGCAGCTGGATGTGGAGATCCTCGATCTGGGCTGCTGGCCAGATCAGCCAGATAAAATTCGCGAGGCGTTTATTCAGGCGCGGGACAATGCCGACTTTGTGATTACCAGCGGTGGTGTCTCCGTGGGCGAGGCGGACTTTACCAAAACTGTTTTGCAGGAACTGGGTGAAATCGGTTTCTGGAAACTCGCCATCAAGCCGGGCAAACCCTTCGCCTTTGGCCGCCTGCCCAAGGCCGACGGAGAAACCCTGTTCTTCGGTCTGCCCGGCAACCCGGTTTCCGCGATTGTTACGTTTGATCAATTGGTTGTTCCCGCACTGGAAAAACTGCGCGGCACCTCAGACCAATTCCGCCAGCCACCACTGCAGATCCGCGCGCGCTTGCTGAACAATATCCGCAAGAAGCCCGGACGCACAGATTTTCAGCGGGGTTTCACCTATCGCGATGAAGATGGCCTACAGGTTGTAGGCACTCGCGGTATTCAGGGAAGCCATATCCTTTCTGGCTTTGCTGAAGCGAACTGTTTTGTCGTACTGCCTCGGGAGGGTAGCGACTGTGAGACCGGGGACTGGGTGACTGTGGAGCCCTTTTCTGCTCCTCTTAAGTAGTTCTGGTAGGTAATTTGGGTTACGGGGTCCCATGTAAGCGAGTTTGGTGGCGGCAAATCACCGGGTACAGGTATTCAGGACCGCTGCAAGTACATCCATGTACGCTGCGTCGGCGACGTCCCTGTCGCCGACGCTCCTGAATACCTGTACCCGGCGCTTTGCCTTCGCGTTTACGCTCATACTTTTATAAGGAAATAATGTGATACTTGAGGTTGCAATATTGGACGTTAAATCCGGCCAGAATGGGGAGTTTGAACGTGCATTTAAAAAGGCTCAATGCATCATTTCTTCAGTGCCGGGTTATATCAACCACCAACTGCAAAAGTGCCTTGAAAAAGAAGACCGCTACATCCTTTTGGTGAACTGGCAAAAACTGGAAGATCACACCGAAGGATTCCGAAAGTCCCCCGAGTACCAAGACTGGAAAGCCCTCCTCCACCACTTCTACGATCCATTCCCCGAAGTAGAACACTACTCACTCGTCGAGCTGTAAGGACTTCGATGCGAAGGCGCCGATACCGGGTAGACTTTTGCGGGACCGTCTGCGGCCAGGACGGCCGCAGCCGAGCCCCCAGGGATGGGTATACGGCGTGGTCTACCCGGTAGCGGCGCCGCCACCAAACTAGTCAGATAGGGGCCACAATACCTCAGTGCTATAATCCGCGGTCAGATCAGAAGCCCTAAGATAGAAGTACCATGAGCCGCAGCCGCTACGAGAAATTCAAACAGGTGCTCCGTCAGCGCCAGCACGACATGACCCTGCTTACCGACCAGGTGCACAAAGGCCAGAACATCTCCGCCATGCTGCGCACGGCCGATGCCGTCGGCATCCCCGAAATCCACATGGTACAACCCAGCTACGGCCACCGGATTTACCACAACACCGCCGGTGGCAGCGGCCGCTTTACCGGCAACTCCGTTTACCCCGATATCGAATCCGGCATGGCCGAACTCAAAAGCCGCGGCATGCACCTGTACGCCGCCCATTGGTCCGACCGCGCCATCGACTTCCGCCAGGCCGACTACACCAAGCCCTTCGCGCTCATCATGGGAGCCGAAAAACACGGCCTAAGCGACTACGCCGCAGAGCACGCCGACGATCACGTTACCATCCCGATTATCGGCATGGTCGAAAGCTACAACGTCAGCGTCGCCGCCGCGATCATTCTGCAGGAGGCCATGTATCAGCGACAGAAAGCCGGGATGTATGACGACAAGTTACTCGATGAAGAGGGTCCGGCGATCAAAGAAATCCTGTTCCGCTGGATGCACCCGAAAATGGTGCGGTACTGCGAACAGCATGGCTTGCCATTTCCAGAGCTGGATGAGGATGGGGATATCATCCCACCGAAAGACCCCAAGTACCGCCAGCCAAATACGTAAGGCTCACTTACTCTTCAACCGGTAATAACTCTGTTGCGGAGGCAAAGCCCCGGGTAGCGCGACTACCAGCGCCGTTGCTTTGCCACTCCCCCCGCACTAATCTGTGCACACCAAATTCGAACGCCCTTTCTCCAAGGAGGACTCAGTGCACACCGAAGAAATCCAATACACCGTCGATGGCGAATCTTTCACCGGCTACCTGGCCTACGACGAAACCATCGAAGGCAAACGTCCCGCCATCCTTCTGGTTCATGAATGGTGGGGACTCAACGACTTTACCCGCGAGGAAGCCGAGCGCCTCGCCGCGGAAGGCTTTACCGCCTTCGCCCTCGACATGTACGGCACCGGCGTCGGCGCCGACAACCCCGGCGATGCCGCCGACCTCATGAACAAAACCCTCGAAACCGAAGGCGCGCCCCTCAAACGCTTCCAGGCTGCCCTCGACCTGATCAACAATCACGAAACCGTAGAAGCCGGTGAAGTTGCCGCCCAGGGCTACTGCTTCGGCGGCGCCGTGGCGCTCACCATGGCGCGTCTCGGGCTGCCGCTCAAAGGCGTCGTCAGCTTCCACGGTGCACTGGAAACCGAGGTTAAAATCAAACCCGGCGACGTCCAGGCACAGATACAGGTCTACACCGGGGGGGACGACGATATGATCCCCGCAGAGCAGGTCGCCAACTTCGTTCAGGAAATGCAGAGCGCCGGCGTACGCTTCGATGTGATCAGCTACCCGGGTGCCAAGCACGGCTTCACCAACCCCGCTGCAACCGGTCGCGGTGAAAAATTTGGTATCCCCCTCGCCTATAACGAAGACGCTGCCAACGACGCCTATGAGGGCGCTGTCGCCTTCTACAACAAGATTTTCGACTTCTAAACCTTTCAGGCTAGCCGCTTCTCACGGTATCCGGTGGCGCCGGCCACCGCCTTCGGGGCAAAATAGCCGGCGCCAGCGAATTCCATAAGGGGGAAGCGTGCAACCAATCATTTCCGTACAGAACGTCGGCAAGACTTATGCCGGCGGTTTTACCGCACTCAAATCCGTCGATCTCGAAATTAATCCCGGCGAAATTTTTGCCCTGCTCGGTCCCAATGGTGCCGGCAAAACCACCCTCATCAGTATCATCTGCGGCATCGTCAACCCGACCAGTGGCACTGTGCTGGCCGACGGCCACAATATCCAGCGGGATTTTCGCGCCGCGCGCAGCAAGATTGGCCTGGTGCCCCAGGAACTTTCCACGGATTCCTTCGAAAGCGTGTGGGCCACGGTCAACTTCAGCCGCGGCCTGTTTGGCAAGGCGCCGAACCCGGAATACATCGAGAAGATCCTGCGTCAGCTCTCCCTGTGGGATAAAAAAGACAGCCGCATCATGGCGCTCTCCGGCGGTATGAAACGCCGGGTGATGATCGCCAAAGCTCTGTCTCATGAACCCACCATCCTGTTCCTAGACGAACCCACTGCCGGGGTGGATGTGGAGCTGCGCCGGGACATGTGGGAGATGGTGCGCGGGCTGCGGGAATCTGGAGTGACCATCATCCTCACCACCCACTACATCGAAGAAGCCGAGGAAATGGCGGACCGGATCGGCGTGATCAATCACGGCCAGCTGGTACTGGTGGAAGAGAAAGACACCCTGATGCACAAGCTGGGTAAAAAGCAGCTGGCGGTTCAGTTACAGAACCCGCTGCAGACACTGCCCGCGGCACTGAACGAGTTTGACCTGGAAATTGCGGACGAAGGTAACCAGCTGATTTATACCTTCGACACCCAGCGCGAACACACCGGTATCGCTGAACTGCTGCGCCATCTCGACCAGCAGGGTATCGAATTCAAGGACCTGCACTCCAGTGAGAGTTCGCTGGAAGAAATTTTCGTCAACCTGGTGCACCAGAACCAGACCGAACAGCAGGCCGGATAAGAGGGAACAGAGTATGAATATTTACGGTATCCGCGCCATCTACAAATTCGAAATGGCCCGCACGGCTCGCACCCTGATGCAGAGTATCGCCTGGCCGGTGATTTCCACCTGCCTGTACTTTATTGTGTTCGGCACCGCCATTGGCAGCCGCCTGGGAGATATCGAGGGGGTCAGTTACGGAGCCTTTATCATTCCTGGGCTGATCATGCTGTCTCTGCTTTCGGAGAGTATTTCCAACGCATCGTTCGGTATTTTCTTCCCCAAGTTCAGCGGCACAATTTACGAGGTGCTGTCGGCACCGGTGTCGGCGTTTGAGATTGTCGCGGGCTACGTGGGCGCCGCGGCCACCAAGTCGGTCATCATCGGCCTGCTGATCCTGGTCACCGCACGTTTTTTTGTGGATTATGAAATTGCGCACCCGTTCTGGATGTTCGGCTTTCTGGTGCTGACGGCAATCACCTTCAGCATGTTCGGTTTTATCATTGGCGTGTGGGCAGATGACTTCCAGAAGCTGCAGATCATTCCGCTGATGGTCATCACACCGCTGACATTTCTCGGCGGCGCCTTCTATTCCATCAACATGCTGCCGGAATTCTGGCAGAAGGTGACCCTGTTCAACCCGGTGGTGTACCTGATCAGCGGTTTCCGCTGGGCCTTCTACGGGGTGGCCGATGTGAATGTGGGTATCAGCCTCGGCATGACAATTCTGTTTCTGTTGATCTGCATGGCGAGTATCTGGTGGATTTTCCGCACCGGTTACAAAATCCGCACCTGAGCAGGCAATCGGCAAGGTAATAACACGGTAAAAAAAGGCCCGTATGGTTACGCCATACGGGCCTTTTTATTGGCAACGAAACCATCACACTTCGCGATGAATCATCTTCTGTGCGTCATACACCATAGGCGCTGAAAAATACCTGTACCGCCTCCGCCACATGTTTGCAGTTTTCTTCTCTTCCCGGGGGCGCACAGCACCCGAGCATAATCTGAATATGCCGGCAGCCGCCCTGCAGCATGCCAAAAAACAGCTCCGCCGCATGATCCGGGTCCGGCACATTGAGCTGCTTGAGTTCATTGGCGCGCTGGAAAAAGCTGGCCATCGCATTCTGCGTACGCTGTGGCCCCGCATCGTAGAACAGCTTCGCCATATCGGGATCGTCGGCCCCCATTGCATTGATCAGGCGCATCAGGCGCAGCGAGTCTTCGCTGTAGATCATTTCCAGGAAGGCTTCACCGATCTTCTGCAGCATTTCCGCCGCGGAGCCATCCGCTTCCAGGGTGAACATTGGCAGCGGCATCAGGTTTTCGCACTTGGCTTCGATCGCCGCGATATACAGCGTCTCCTTGTCGGAGAAGTGGCTGTATACCGTCAGCTTGGAAACGCCGGCCTCACCGGCAACCGCATCCATGCTGGTACCCGCAAAGCCGTGGGTCAGAAACAGGGATTTGGCCGCGTCGAGAATCGCGCGGCGTTTGGCCGGGTCTTTGGGGCGCCCACGGCTTGCCGAGGATGTCGCGGGTGTAGGGATAGTCTGTTCGCTCATTGCTTTTGTCGTCGGGTCGCCCGTGCCGCCCTGGGAGGGCGCATACACAGTTTGCGTGGAAACACGCGCACGCGGCCACCGATTTAGTGGACTCGCCAGTTTAATATACTTACTATACTCACCAGTATAGCAATTCAGCTGCACCCGGTTCGATCGCCGGCGCAGAGACAACTGTACCAGTTTACCCCGGCTTCGACGCGACAAGCTGTCAGTTTCACGACACCGGGGCCCCTGAACCACATGGATCGAGGTAACCATGCCCAGCGCCTACCGCCCTCTCCCGCTTCCACTCCAGCGTCTGCTGAAAGTCGCACTGGCCGCCACCCTGGGGATCTCCCTGGCGGCCTGCGCACCCGCCGAGTCCGGTCAGGAGAAACCTCCCCGGCCGGCGATTGTCGTGCAACCCTCCCCCGCCGAGTCCCAGATCGCGGTCTATCCCGGCGAGGTGCACGCGCGCCACGAGCCAGCACTGGCATTCCGGGTCGGGGGCGAGGTTACCCGCCGCTTGGTACAGGTGGGCGACCGGGTAAAAAAGGACCAGCCGCTGGCGCAGCTGGATGCGGAAGATCTGTTACTGCAGCGTGACAGCGCCCGCGCGCGGCTCACCGCCGCCGAAGCGGAACACCGCAATGCACAGAGTGAACACACCCGCTACCGGGAGCTGCTGGCGCGCAAGCTGGTGGGCGAATCCCAGTTCGATGCGGTAAAGACCCGGCTGGATGCCAGCGCCGCACAGCTCAAGCAGGCCCGCACACAGCTGGAAGTTGCGGAAAACCAGGCCGCCTACGCGGTACTCAAGGCCCCCCGCAACGGCGTCATTGCCCGCCGCATGATCGAGGTCGGCCAGGTGGTCAATCCCGGGCAGACGGTATTTACCCTCGCCGCCGAGGGTGAGCGGGAAGTGCATATCGATCTGCCGGAGCAGGATATCTCCCGCTTCGCCGTGGGCCAGCCGGTGACCCTGGAGCTCTGGTCTCGCCCGGGCACGCCGTTTACCGGCAAGATTCGCGAACTCTCCCCCGCCGCCGATCCAACCCTGCGCACCTTCGAGGCGCGGGTCGCGTTCGACAGTGATGCGAGCAACGCCGAACCGGGCCAGAGCGCGCGGGTGTATGTACAGAAAAACTCGGCCAACAGCCTGCTCAGCGTGCCCATGTCCGCACTCACCGCTGACGGCGACGTCCCGCACCTGTGGAAGCTCGACCACGACACCTTCACCCTGGTCAAAAGCCCGGTGGTGGTGGCGAGTTACGGCAACGAAACGGCACAGATTCAATCCGGGCTGAGCCCCCGCGACTGGATTGTGGCCGCCGGCACCCAGTTGCTGCGCGAGGGCCAGCGCGTGCGCCCGGTGGATCGCAACAATCGCCCCATCGAGTTCGAAGTTGCGCGGCAGCCCTGATTCTCAACCGATTTATCGCCATCAGTAGCGGAGACTCCCGCTACCGACCACTCCCAGTACGGACTACAAAAGTACGGACCAAGACACCATGCGATTCAATCTATCTGAGTGGGCGCTGCAAAACCGCCCGCTGGTGCTCTACGCCATGCTGCTCATCAGCATTCTGGGCGCCGTTTCCTACACCCAGCTCGGCCAGAGCGAAGACCCGCCCTTCACCTTCAAGGTGATGGTGGTCAACACCCTGTGGCCCGGGGCCAGTGCCGAGGAGGTCTCGCGCCAGATCACCGAGCGCGTGGAAAAGAAACTGATGGAGACCGGGGACTACGAAAGAATCACTTCTTTCTCCCGTCCCGGTCAGTCCCAGGTGATGTTTGTCGCCCGCGACAGTATGCGCTCCAAGGATATTCCCGACCTCTGGTATCAGGTGCGCAAGAAAGTCGGCGATATCCGCCACACCCTGCCGCCGGATATTCAGGGGCCCTTCTTTAACGACGAATTCGGTACCACCTACGGCAATATCTACGCGCTTACCGGTAACGGTTTCGATTACGCGCTGATGAAAGACTATGCCGACCGCCTGCAACTGGCCCTGCAAAGGGTCGAGGATGTGGGCAAGGTGGAATTACTGGGCCTGCAGGACGAACGTATCTGGATCGAGATTTCCAATACCAAACTGGCCTCCCTGGGAATTCCCATGAGTGCGGTGCAGGCCGCACTGCAGGGCCAGAACAGCGTGGCCGACGCCGGCTTTGTGGAAGCCAGCAGTGACCGCGTACGGATTCGAGTAAGTGGCCAGTTCCGCACCGTGGAAGAGATCCGCGATTTCCCCATCCGCGCCGGTGAACGCACCCAGCGCCTGGACGATATTGCAGAAATTCATCGCGGCTTCAGCGATCCGCCCCAGCCGCGGGTACGGTTTATGGGCGAGGATGCCATCGGCATCGCGGTTTCCATGAAAAAGGGCGGCGATATTCTCGCTCTGGGAAAAAATCTGGATGCCACCTTCGCCGAGCTACAACAGGACCTCCCGGTGGGCCTTACCCTGAGCAAGGTTTCCGACCAGCCCGCAGCCGTGGAACAGGGGGTAGGTGAATTCCTCAAGGTACTCGCCGAGGCGCTGGTCATTGTGATGCTGGTGAGTTTCTTCTCCCTCGGTGTGCGTACCGGGCTGGTGGTGGCGCTGTCGATTCCGCTGGTGCTGGCCATGACTTTTGCACTGATGAATTACTTCGGTATCGGTCTGCACAAAATTTCCCTGGGCGCACTGGTGCTGGCCCTGGGATTGATGGTGGACGACGCCATCATTGCGGTGGAGATGATGGCCATCAAAATGGAGCAGGGCCTCAGCCGACTGAAAGCCGCTGGCTTCGCCTGGACCAGTACCGCCTTCCCGATGCTCACCGGCACCCTGATCACCGCGGCCGGCTTCCTGCCCATTGCCACGGCGCAGTCCGGCACCGGTGAATACACCCGCTCGATCTTCCAGGTCGTCACCCTCGCGCTGCTCGCGTCCTGGGTTGCCGCCGTGGTGTTTGTTCCCTATCTGGGTGCCCGTCTGTTGCCCGCACCAGCGGCGGCCGGGAGCGGCTCTGGAGAACACGCGGAGCACGATCCCTACGACAAGCCCTTTTATCGTCGCTTTCGCAAGGTGGTGGACTGGTGCCTGCGCTACCGCAAAACCGTACTCCTCGCCACGGTCGTGATTTTTGTCGGCGCCATCGCCCTGTTCCGTTTTGTACCGCAACAGTTCTTCCCCTCCTCTGCGCGGCTGGAACTGATGGTGGACCTGAAGCTCAATGAAGGGGCGTCGCTTACCGCTACCAGTGAACAGGTTGCGCGACTGGAGACCCTGCTCGCCCAACACCCGAAGGTAGAAAACTATGTTGCCTACGTGGGCACCGGCTCCCCGCGTTTTTACTTGCCCCTGGACCAGCAACTACCGGCGGCGAGCTTTGCCCAGTTTGTGGTGCTGACCCGTTCCGTGGAAGAGCGGGAGCAGGTGCGCAGCTGGCTGATCAGCACCCTGCACGAACAGTTTCCCAGTGTGCGCACCCGTATATCGCGCCTGGAAAACGGTCCTCCGGTGGGCTACCCGGTGCAATTCCGGGTATCCGGCGAGCATATTACCGAGGTGCGGGAAATTGCCCGCAACGTGGCAGAAAAAGTCCGCACCAATTCCGCGGTCGCCAATGTGCACCTGGACTGGGAGGAGCCCAGTAAGGTGGTCCGCCTGCATGTGGAGCAGGCCCGTGCGCGCGCGCTGGGTGTGAGCAGTACGGAGCTGTCGCGTGCGCTGGAGGGCTCCCTGTCCGGCACCACCGTGGGCCAGTTCCGCGAAGACAATGAGCTGATCGGGGTACAGGTGCGCGGCGGTGAACACGAACGTCACGCACTGCATCAGCTGGGTAACCTGGCTGTCCAGACCAGCAGTGCGCGCAGCGTCCCCCTCAACCAGGTGGCAACCCTGGAATACGGCTTTGAAGAAGGCGTCATCTGGCACCGCAACCGCCTGCCCACGGTCACCGTGCGCGCGGATATTTACGGCAAGCAGTTACCGGCCACGGTGGTCAACGATATCTGGCCACAGCTGGAGCAGATTCGTACCGAACTTCCGCCCGGCTATTTGCTGGAGATCGGCGGCAGTGTGGAGGAATCTGCACGGGGACAGCAATCGGTCAACGCGGGGATGCCGTTGTTCCTGCTGGTGGTATTTACCTTGTTGATGCTGCAGCTGCGACGCTTCTCTCTGGCCACCATGGTGTTCCTTACAGCACCGCTGGGTATTATCGGGGTCACCCTGTTCCTGCTGGTATTCAACAAACCGTTCGGGTTTGTGGCGATGCTCGGCACCATTGCCCTCGCCGGGATGATCATGCGCAACTCGGTGATTCTGGTGGACCAGATAGAACAGGATATTGCCCAGGGACGCTCCCAGTGGGATGCCATTGTGGAATCGACGGTACGCCGTTTCCGCCCCATTGTACTCACCGGACTGACTGCGGTGCTGGCAATGATCCCGCTTTCCCGCAGCGACTTCTTCGGTCCCATGGCCGTGGCCATCATGGGCGGGCTGATAGTGGCGACAGCGCTAACCCTGCTGTTCTTGCCCGCGCTTTACGCCGCCTGGTTCCGCGTACGCAAAGTGGATTCCGAATCCCCTGCGCAGATGCCGCGGGATACCATGCCGACGGCATAAACCGAAAAGGGCAAAGCACGAACGGTGCTTTGCCCTTTTTGTTTTCAGCGTTTTTTAATCGAGTCGATTACTGCTGCTGTTTCAGCGAGTCGAACACGATCCCGGTCCAGACATCCGGCTTCATAAAACCCTGCCCGTAGTGCTCATCAAACTCCCGGGTGGGCTTGGCCGCGATCACCTGCTCCCTGCTATTACCCGCGTCCACCAGTGTCTTGATCTTGCTGCGCAGACGCACCAGCAGGTCGTGGTATTGCTGCAGCCCTTTTTTATCACTCAGCGGGCCGTGTCCGGGAATGATCGTTGTCTGATCGTCGGCGATTTCAAGCACGCGACGGGCGTTTTCGATAACCCCATCGATACTGCCGCCCGCGGACAGGTCCACATAGGGATAGCTGCCGTTAAAGAAGGTATCCCCCATGTGAATCACATTGGCATTCTTGAACAGGATAATGGCATCGCCGTCGGTATGTGCCGGCCCCACGTGCTGCACGCGCACCTCGTCGCCATTCCAGTGAAAGGTGGTGACATCGGTAAAGGTAATCACTGGCAGTGCCGCCGCCGGCGAAGGCGGTGTGGTGCGGTTCCACAACTTGGTAAATTGCTCGGTGCTCATGCGCTTGCGCACATTTTCATGTGCGACAATTAGTGCCCCCGCCTTGCCCATGTTCTCGTTGCCACCGGTGTGATCCCCGTGCCAGTGCGTATTGACCACAAATCGCAGCGGCTTGTCGGTCAGTTCCGCGACCGTGGCGAGAATTTTTTCACTCAGGGGCGCGAATTGATCGTCTACCATAAAAGCGCCATCGTCGCCGGTAAACAATGCCATGTTGCCGCCGGCACCCGTCAGCATATACAGATTATCTGCCACAGGCTTTGGCTCTATTTCCACCTTGGAGAAATCCCGCTGCGCATGCGCCTGCATGGCGCTCGCGGCAAACAGCGCGACTGTCAGTACCTGTATCCATTTCTGCCTTTTCATATCTCCCCTCCGGTTACGACGATGTCTGGAAAAGTTTTAGAAGTCGATCGGGGCGGTCGGTGACAATGCCATCCAGCCCCAGTGCGATAAATTTTTTCATGGCTTCCGGTTCGTTCACGGTCCATACGGAAATATGCAGACCGCAGCGACGGGCCGCGCTCACGAACCGCCGGGTAAAAACCGGCAACCCGTAATAGCTGACCGGAAGCTGCATGGTCTGGAACGCGGGCTTGAGCAGTCTTTCCGCAAAAACACACTGCGCGACAAAAAACAGCAGAGCCTCCGGCAATGTCGCCCCGGTGGCCACTCTGGGGCAGAGACTGCGAAATGTGCGGATCACATTGCGATGGAACGAGGAGACGATCAAGCGTGCTTCACCGCCGGCCTTTTCAATGGCCCGCGCCAGCGACTGCGCCGCGCGCGGATCGTCATTCTTTAGTTCGATAACCATCGGGGTATCTGGAAATGCGGCAAACGCCTGATCGATGGTAACCAGTGGCTGTGGATCCTTGCGATAGGGGAACTGCTCGCCGTCCGGGCTCCAGTGGTAGGCAGCGTTGAGTGTTTCCAGCTCCTGCAGGGTTTTGTCTTTTACCTGGCCACTGCCATCTGTGGTGCGCTCCAGGGTGCCATCGTGCAGCAAAACCAGATGGCCGTCCTCTGTCAGGTTCAGGTCTATCTCCAGTGCATCCACCCCCAGGGCCAGCATCTTGTTCAGATACAGCAGGGTATTGCCGGGATAAAGTCCGCGCCCTCCCTCATCACCGTGGGCAATGACCAGGGGACGCGCACGGCACGGTTGTAACCAGTCATCGCTATTGCTCATGCAAGTCGGTTGCTCACTGGATTCACGATGCCTGTTGCTGCGGTTTTGCGGTCGGGTCCTTGGAGTCAGATGGAACCGTAACCGTCGCCTGCTGGCGCCAGCCTATAAAGCGTGCCTCGAGCCACAGCGGGCAGAAAATCACGATGTCATACACCCGCACCAGCATGGCCCCGGTGCGCAGAATCCCTGCGCCCGCAAGACGCAGGATGACCGCCAACAGGCGCAGGGTGAATGCCGAGACAATACCGATCACCGTGCGTGCAGACGCGATAAAACTTTCCAGGGGAATCGCTGCGAATACCAGTACAAACGGCAGCGCAAAACCCATCGCCATCTGTGCCGATGCGGTTATCCACAGGGGGCCAGCCTGAATACCTGCCGCCGTGGCGTCGCCAGCCGTGTCTCCCTGAATCAGGATCTCGCGCGTGAAGGCAAGCCCGCCCTCGACCAGCGCGAACACAAACAACAACGCGAATGCGCCCCACATCAAGCGCGACCGGGTTTTGTCATTGAGCGCACCAATCACCGGAAACAGGCGGGTGATCCGCAGGCACTCCATGACGAACAGGCCCAAAGCGATTTCTACCAGTATCAGCACCAACGCGGAGATATCCGCTACCGAATAGCCACCGATACTGCCGGACCCGCCGACGACTTCCGCCATCGGTCGGGCAATCAGGTGAAAATTGACCAGCACACCACCAGCGGCAATGGTGAGTACAAACAGCGAAATAAAAAACTGGACGAGGGAAGATGACGACAGCATCCGCACGGCGCGGTCACTCCCCTGCACGATTTCTTCGTAGCGCTCCATGTGGCCATCCACTACCTTGGCGCGCTGCTGCACACCGACCACGGTCTTGTTGACCTTGCCCAGGCTGTTTAGGATGGCCCGCCACGCCGGCATCATGCGCTTGAGCAATTGATGTCGCTCCCGCGCAGATTCCCGATAGGCTTCCCGCGCCTTGGATTCGGCCTTGCGCATGGAGACATGGATGGCTTCCAGTACATCCCCCACCACGGAGTCGCGATCCGCGGGGATCTCAGTCACCGCCTTGATCGCCTTGGCCCAGCTGGTGGGTTCCGGGGGCACTTCCGCACTGCGCACGTAATCTTCATCGATGGCGGCAAGCTGCTCGCAGAGCTTGCGGTGCAGTGCCGGGTACTGGGCCAGCTCTTTTTTCATTGCGCCTTCTATGCGATCGAACTCGCGCTCGATATGCCGCTCGCTAACCTCGCGACCTGCGGCAATCAATACCTCGCGATTGCGCAACTGCAAGCGCCCTTCTGCCGTCGATACCGCATTGGCTGCGAGGCGCAGGGAATGATGGAAAAAACGCGCCAGGGCCAATATCCCCAGATGGAAAGGTTTGCGAGCCAGAAACAGCGCGATCAGTGCGATGACAAACCACAACCACGCTGGCAGGCTGTGAAGAATTTCGGTCATGGTACAGCTTCCTCCCTTGCTGACAGGCAGCAACTGTTAACGTGTGTACAGACCCGACCTCAGTCTTGTAGCGGTGCGGTGGCGTCCATTGCCACAAATCACAAAGAAGTGACTTCCGCCATCCTACCAAGGGTGACCGGCAGTTTGTGCAGGAAATCGATAACTGGAGGATTTTCGCGCCAACCCGTGAGCGGAAGTCAGTCCAGGCGCTTGCGGAAACGCGCTATGGCGAGGGTCATCATCAGCAGGATAAAGGCAATCAGCGCCAGCAGGTCTGGCCACAGCTCGAAGATACCCGCACCCCGCAACATCACACCGCGAATCAGGCGCAGGAAATGGGTTAACGGCAAAATCTCCGCTAGCCACTGTGCGGCCTTGGGCATGCCGTCAAACGGAAACATAAATCCAGAGAGCAGGATCGAGGGCAGGAACACGAAGAAGGTCATCTGCATGGCCTGGAACTGGGACTGGGCGCGGGTGGAGATCAGCAGCCCCATGGCCAGGTTGGCGAGGATCAGCAGCAGCGCGGCAATATACACATCCAGCAGGCTACCGCGGATGGGTACACTGAACAGCAAGGTACCCAGCAACAGGATCAGGCTGGTCTGGATCAGGCCGATCATGCCGTAGGGTAATACCTTGCCGATCATCAGCTCCGCGCTGCTCACCGGCGTGGCGATCAGCAATTCCATATTGCCCCGCTCCCGCTCGCGCACAATGGCCACCGAGGTAAACATCACCATGGTCATGGTGAGGATGATGCCGATCAAACCCGGCACGATGTTGATCGCCGATACCCGCTGGGGGTTATAAAAGCTCACAATGCTCACCGGCGCTTGCGGTAAAGGTACCGATGACTGCCGGTTGGGCTGGCTCGTATTATTTTCCGGCGGCGGTTCCCCGATGGGCACCTGCGCCAGTTGCGCCGCCGCGCTCTGCACCACCGTATCACTGCCATCCACCAATATCTGGATTGCCTGCTGGCCGTTCGCCAGACGGCGCTCGTAATCATAGGGAATCACGATACCGACACTGATCTTTCCCCGACGCAGCAGTTCCATCAATTGCTCCGGCGTCTCCGCCTGGGCGACCGGCTCGATCACCCCGGTTGCCAGCATATCCATCACCTGCTGGCGTGACGCACTGGTGCCCGACTGATCGGCAATGGCGGCAGGGAGATGGCGCAGGTTGAGGTTGATGGCATACCCGAACAGGGCCAGCTGCATGATCGGAATTCCCACGATCATGGCGAGGGTCATGCGGTCCCGACGCAATTGCCGGAACTCCTTGAGCAACACCGCGAACAACCGGCGGGCATTCACGAGTCTGCCCCGGTGCGCGCTTCCTGCTGATGTGTGGCCGCTACGAACACATCTTCCAGGCTGGGAGAGACTGGCGCCACCCTGGCATCCAGCTGCTGTGCGGCAAGTGCCCGCTCCACGCTCTGTTGGCTCGCCCGCCCGTCATCGATCAATACTCTCAGGCTGTTGCCAATCTGTGCAGCACTGATAACACCGGGCTCCGCAGACAGGACGCGCTTGGCATTTCGTTGCGTATCCGTCTCCACCAGCAGGGTACGCCCCTCCAGATCTTCAGTAAGTTCGCCCGGGCTGCCGTCGGCAACCAGGCGACCGCGGTCGAGAATGGCGAGGCGATGGCAGCGCTCCGCCTCATCCATATAGTGGGTGGATACCAGAATGGTGGTTCCGGCATCGGTGAGCTCGAACAATTTCTCCCAGAAGTCCCGTCGCGATTCCGGGTCCACCGCACTGGTGGGCTCGTCGAGAAACAGTAATTCCGGCTTGTGGATAACTGCGCCCGCCAGCGCCAGGCGCTGCTTTTGTCCGCCACTCATGGTACCGGCAAGCTGGTTTGCACGGTCTTCAAAATGGTATTCCGAAATCAGCTCGTCGATGCGTACGCGCGCCTTGCGCGATGACAGGTTCTGAACCGCCGCCAGAAATTCCAGGTTTTCGCGCACGGTGAGATCGGTAAACAGGGAGAATTGCTGGGTCATATAGCCGATGTGCTGGCGCAGGACTTCCGCCTGCTCGGGAATACGCAGCCCCAGCACTTCGATCTCGCCGGCAGTGGGCGTCAGCAGGCCACACAACATACGGATACTCGTGGATTTCCCCGATCCGTTGGGACCGAGAAAACCGTAGACCTGGCGCCGCCGTACCGTGAGCTCCACCTCGTCTACCGCTTTCAGCGATCCGAAGTGCTTGCTCATACCGCGCGCGCGGATGGCGATATTATTTTCCGACGTCATAGGCTTCTTCGCCGGTGTCCGCACTACCGGCAGCGGAATCTGTCTGCGGCGATTTCTCCGCACCCCGTGAAGACAAACTACGCCCGGCTGTCCCCTGTGCTCCCGAGGTAGAGAATTCCGCGCGCAGCGGAAGGCCCGCTGGCAGGCGTGCCGCATCCGTCTGTAACTGGATTTCGGCGATATAGCTGAGACGGGTGGCGTCGTCTCCGGTGAGTGCGTAGTACGGAGTAAAGCTCGGCTCATTGCGAACCATGCGCACCTTACCGGTAAATGGACCGAGCTTGTGGATGCCATCGTCCCCCTTACTCATGCCCTCCAGATAGACCTGCGCACCGCCGCCGACCTCCACATCCAGTCGCAGTGGTTGCGGGACATAGACCCGCGCGTAGGGGGTTTCTCCGGTCAGCATCACCACCAGGGATCCACCGAGAGGTGCCTGGTCACCGAGCTTGAACGGAATACTGTCGACAATGCCAGGCTGTGGCGCCGTTACCGTCAGTTTCTGCAGTAATGCGCGCCGCGCCTGCGCCTGCGCACGCGCTTCCGCCAGTGCAGCCTGTCCCTGCTCTATTTCCTCGATACGGGTACCGCGCTCCAGTTCCAGTAACTGTTCACGTGCACCGCGCACCTGAGCCTCGGCGCTTTCGGCCAAGGCCTGGGCGGCGTCGATATCGGATTGAGACGCATAGTTCTTTTTGCCCAGTGCCTGCAGGCGCCGGAAGTCCGCCTGGCGATCGCGCGCTTCCGCCTGCGCCGCCTCAAGCGCCGCTTGCGCGCGGGCTATTTCTTCCTCTCGCGGGCCGTCGTTCAGTTCCTCCAGCGCGGCAACCTGACGGGCCACCGCAGCCTCCGCAGCCTGCAACTCCGCGCGGGTAGTCTCTGGATCCAGCTGCAGCAATACCTGCCCTGCCACCACTCGCTCCCCTTCACGCACCCGGATATCGACGATTTTTTCGGCCACCGGGGCAGGCACGGCGATGCGGTCCCATTCCAGGGTTCCGAGGGTCACCGGTCCGCGATCGCTGCAAGCTGCAACAGCCAGAAAAAAAGTGGCGGTGAGAGTGCACCGAATACTATTTCTTATGAGTTTCCGCCTCACAGACTCGCTCTTCAATTTAACTACGCTTAAAAGTGGCAAATGAATGGAATTAGCTCCAACCGAACAGGTAAAGATTGTTCCTATATACGCCCGATTTGAGAAGAATATTTCCAAAAAACATAAAAATAGAAAGTCAGGCACAAAGCCTTCTTAAAAAATCGATTTTTAAGACAAAAAATTATGGGAAGACTGTCATCTTATTTGGCCGCCACCCCAAAAATCCCTACTACACTCCATACAAATTTCTCAAGGACTGAGATTTTTCACTTAAGCGGGTCGGCGCAAATTCCTCCAAACGGGCAAAACAACAAATCGCCCAGACCAAGAAGTAAAAACGGGGAATCTTAGGGGTCATTCAACCGTCGCGTCCCGCGAGGACTATCTCGTCCTGAGAAGGTTATGGGTCAATTATGGGGTAATCTATGCCGTTTCTCTTTTTGAGCGATACCGGCCTGCACGGGGACTTGATGTTCTCCCTCATCTCGGAATCACTGCCATTCAACTGGGAAAAATCGGATTTTGGAAAACAGAAGCACTGCCTGAAGACCTACGACGCCATCGTCGTGAATTGTTTCGCGCTAACGTCCAAATCGACTCCCAGTGCAGAATTCAATTACCTGAAAGGCATTGATCACTCACGGGTATTACTGATCAATGTGCCCAATGACCTGCCCGCGCACATCACCACGCCACTGGAAGAGAGAAAATTTACCTTCCTTTGCGACAGCCGTACCGGGCAGCAGGAGCTGATCCGCAAGCTTACATCGGGATTGCAGAACCCTCGATCACAGGCGGAGGGCGATTCCCGCTCACGACTGCTTCTTACCAAGCGCGAACAGCAGATTCTGACGCAGCTTACCACCGGCGAGCCCAACAGCATAATCGCCTCACGCCTGCATCTGAGCGAACACACCGTAAAAAACCACATGTACAACATCTTCCGAAAAATCGGGGTGAAGAATCGCCTGCAGGCCAGCAATTGGGCAAAGCTCAATTTGCAGATGGAAAAAATATGACAACCGCAAGCGCCTCGCGGCATACATGGTTTCCCGCTTCGCTGCTCTGCGCTCTGCTGGCGCTGAATCTGGCGCTGCCGGCAGAGAGTATCGCGCAGCAGGAGGATAGCGGTGCGCTGGAAGACACCGCGCCTTCGACCGACGACGATGCTGCGATCGAGGACGAAATCAGTGGTTTCAATATCGACCAGACCATCACCCGCACCGGACATGATTTTGCGCGGTTTATGAGCGAGTACCGCAACCTGAATTATCCGGACAGCGACTACAACCTGACGATCCAGGAAAGGCCCTCTGCCCGCTGGGGCAACCTGATCTGGATCACTTACAACAACAAAACCGTTTTTCGGCGGTTTATCAGCCCCAGTACTAACAATATCCGAGAGCTGGCGGAAGAAGCATCCCAGATGATTCATGAAATGGTGCTTCAGGAAAAAATCCGCGCAGCCTTCACCGACCACTTCGACTTAGGCAAGGATGAACTCTGATGGCAAACAATAAAGCAGCGCACCTGCTACTCGCCCCCTGTATCGCGCTATCCAGCAGCTTGGCACTGGGGACGGAGCTGGTATACGAGCCCCGCAACCCGAACTTTGGCGGCAACCCATTGAACGGTAGTTATCTTCTGCAGAACGCCCAATCCCAGGACGATCACGAGGACCCCAATAATCCCGCTGACCTGTATGAACAACCCAGCGCGCTCGATCGATTTACCGATTCCCTGGAGACCCGGCTACTTAACCAGCTGCTCACTGACGTGGGTAACGGCAATAGCGGCGAGCTGATCACCGACGACTTTATCGTCCAGATTGTCGATAACGACGGCGTGCTGACCGTATTGATTACCGACCGTGCCACGGGTGATAAAAGTGAAATCATCGTGAGCGGCCTGAACCCCACTAACTGATCCATAACACTCGAACAACCGACACCAAAATACACACAGGATATAAAGCCATCAGATCCCTATAGATGCACCCTGGACTGATCCGCAATTCCAAATAATCGCGAATAATACTGGAGACTAGCGTGATGTTTACTAGAGGTTCCAAACTCGTCACCGCCCTTACATTTATTGTTGCCATCAGTGGCTGTACTGCCGTCAAGGAAACCGGCGACGCCCTGTTTGGACCAGGGCGAGAAGAAGCCAAGCTGACTCCGCGAAATGCGACCTATCACGACCTGCTCAATTTGCCGCAACCCAAGGGCAAAATACTCGCGGCGGTGTATAACTTTCGCGACCAGACCGGTCAGTACAAGCCAGCACCTTCCAGCAGCTTCTCCACCGCCGTCACCCAGGGCGCTGCGTCGATGCTGATGAATGTTCTGAATGAATCCGGATGGTTTATTCCACTGGAGCGCGAGGGCCTGCAGAACCTGCTGACGGAGCGCAAGATTGTGCGCGCGGCACTGGCCAAACCCAACGCACCGGAGAACAACCCGATGCTGCCCTCGCTGGTCGCTGCAAATATCCTGCTGGAAGGCGGTATCGTTGCTTATGACACCAATATTCGCACCGGCGGCGCCGGAGCGCGCTACTTTGGTATCGGTGCCGACGAGCAGTACCGGGTGGATCAGATTACGGTAAACCTGCGCGCCGTAGATATTCGCTCCGGTCGCGTATTGCATTCCGTACTCACATCAAAAACTGTGTATTCGAAAGCGATCAGTGCAGATGTATTCCGCTATGTGAAATTCAAACGCTTGCTGGAAATAGAACTGGGCACCACCACCAACGAACCGGCCCAGCTCGCCATGTTATCGGCGATGGAGTCAGCAGTAATCCATCTCATCAGCCAGGGAATCATCAGTAACTCCTGGGCACTGGATAACCCGGACGATATCAATAACCCGGTATTGCAGTATTACCTGAATGAAAGTACCACCGTCCTTTAAGGTGGCAGAAGCTCCCGCTATAAAAACGCACGAATAAGTAAGTATAGAGATTTACCCATGGAAAAGAGTCCCGCTCAACCCGGATTGTGGATATTCCCGATCGCCTTGGTGACCGTATTTTCTACATCCCATACGGCCGTCGCACAGGAAGTCGGGGGCAGCTCCAGCGAGCTGTCAAGTATCAGTGAGCTGGACGCGCCTTTCGGCTTCTCGACGGCCAACATGGCAAACATTTACCAGGAAGGGAATTTCAACCATGTTTCGGCGCAGCAGCTGGGGACGGTGAATTTCCTCTCGATACAGCAGGTGGGCTTCAAGAACCTGTTGATTACCAACCAGGTTGGCGAGGGCAATAGCACCATTGCCACGCAAACGGGGGAGAGCAATATTGCCGCGCTACTGCAGGCCGGCTACGAGAATATTATTTTGCTGGAACAAATCGGTTATGCGCACAAAGCGGGCATCACCCAATACGGCGTGCGCAATTCGGCGAAAGTGGAGCAGATCGGATTGTCCCACAACGTGACCATCAACCAGCGCGGCAATGGATTGAGCACCGCAGTCACCCAGACCGGGGTATCCATGACCACCACCATCAATCAATACGATTAACGAAAAGACATGCCATGTGGGGTTCGCTCCTACCGGCTCGCTACAGAGGTAAACATGCCAGCTTTCAAACTATCAGACACGTATTCCCTCAAATTTTTTCGCTCCGGAATGGCAATCATGATGCTGTTCACCTGCCAGTGTATTACCGCTGAGGAAAATACCGTCTATCAGTACCAGGAGGGCCTGGATAACTTCGCCATCACCCAGCAACAGTTTGAAGCATCCAAAGAAAACACCTCCGACCAGGATCAGGAAGGCACACAGAACAGCGCATATGGCGAACAGAAGCAGGAAAGCGATAGCAGTATTCGGCAGAAGCAGGATGGCGCGTTTAATGACTCCCATGTTCAGCAGCAATACGGCAGCGACAACGATATTCACAACGTACAGGTTGGCGCAGAAAATAGCGCCACCACACTTCAGTCGGTGACTCATGAAAACCGCGCCCTGACCCGGCAAGTGGGCTTTGGCAACGAAGCCAGCATCACCCAATTGAGCGGTAACTTCAACGACGCCCGCATACACCAGGGCGGGATTGCCAACCGGGCCGACACGTCTCAGGACAGCGGGTTCTACGTGAAAAGTCACACGGAGCAACAGGGAAACGACAACAATGCAACGGCATCCCAAACCGGTGTGGGGCACTTTTCTGTCATCGCACAGGAAGGCGCATTTAACCGGGGACTGGTTCAGCAATCGGGGGCCCAACAGGAAGCGGATTTATTGCAGAGCGGTTTGGCAAACCAGTCCATCCTGCTACAGGACGATGATTACAATCAGGCCAGCACCAACCAGAGTGGCAACTTCAATCAAGTAGTGATTCAACAAAATGGCGTCTTTGGTCTGGGTGGCAGCCATCAATCGATTGTGAGCCAGGTTGGTTCGTTCAACGCTACCGCGATCTCGCAAACTGGCACCTCCTCCGACGCGACGGTTACCCAATTCGGCAATGGTAATTCCGTGTCACTTTCCCACTGATAACTACATTTTTGGATCTGGATGAAACGCTGCATCCACTTGCCTCCATTTTCCTCCCACGGCATTCCCATCTTCGTATAAAAAGCTTTCGACGACACCACTCTGTTATTCGGTTATGAATACGGGTTTTCCAGAGCTTTTCCTGATTAAAAAATGTACTTTCTTCCTAGTTTTTTATGACTTCCCTCCTATAGCGTCCCCCCTTCCCAGCAGCAACACTCAATAACAAGATGATCAAGTTTTAACCTTATTGATCATTTTTCAGCTCTCAACGTCGAGAGCATGGTGTTGGAGCAACCCCTTTCACTTACTGCTGACATTCGCTGACCAACGATCGAATGTATCGCTAGACCGTCCATGTCAGGGGAGCCCCGACCACGACTCAAACTTGGGAATGGAGTCCATCACAGGCAGGCGTATGACGCCAACCAACGACTTCTCCCTCACAGTTATGGTGCATTCAAGCGTGCCATAAATAATCAGCACCCCCGGGGCTGGTTGTACTTAACGTCCGAAGTAAAGGAGCAACTCATGAAGACGTTTTCCCCTATCGCTGCTGCCATCCTGCTGGCTGTAAGTGGTTCTGCTTTCGCTGCAAACAATACTGCAAACCTGACTCAGGTTGGTGTAGGTAACGGCGCAATCGCAGACCAGACCGGTCCGACTACCGATGACAACACTATCAATCAGGTTCAAGTGGGCTTCTTCAACGGTGCCTATGCGGAACAAGACGGCGAAAGCAACAGCCTGATCAACCAAACTCAGTTTGGCGCCGCCAATGGTGCTTTCTCTCTGCAAACCGGCGGTGCCTTCAACAGCGCTTCCATCTTCCAGGCTGGCGCAGTGAACGGTGCCGCCACTATCCAGGCGGCCTCTGCCCTCACCAGCGCCTCTATTACTCAGGTGGGCTTCCTGAACGGCGCCTTCTCTCTGCAACTGCTGAGCGCCCTGAGCTCAACTGACATCACTCAGGTTGGTATTGCCAACACCGCATCTGCCGTACAGGTGCTGAGCCTGCTGTCTTCCTCTGATATCTTCCAGTTCGGTATCGCGAACAACGCGGACTCCTTCCAGGTTGGTATTCTGAACTCTTCCAGCATGACTCAGCTCGGTGTTGGCAACGATGCGGACACCCGTCAGATCGGTCTGCTGAATGATGCAGATATCCTGCAAGTTGGCCTCGGTAACGAAGCAGACGTATCTCAGTTGGGCCTGGGTAACTCCGGTAGCACTACTCAGGTAGGTCTGTTCAACGACAGCTACATCGGCCAGATTGGTGTTGGCTTGACTGCCACCACCGTTCAGCTGGGTGGATTCAACAACGTACTCGTTGGCCAGATTGGCCTGGGTGATACCGCAACCTCTCTGCAGGTTGGCTTCGGCAACAACGGCCTGATTCTGCAGTAATCCTGCGATCGCGCTTTGAGAAATGGGCGGCCTACCCGGCTGCCCATTTCTTTCCTCGATGTAAACGTCAGCAATTCACATATTTCAAAATTCCTTTCGTAGTTTTGGAGTGAAGGAGTTAACGTGAAATCTCTCATTCCTGCCCTCATTCCCGGTCTCATACCTGCAAGTGCAGCAGCGCTACTCGCATTCAGTTGTGCTTCCTGGGCTGACAACAACACAGCGATCCTTATCCAAACCGGAAACGGCAATAACGCCGTCATCGACCAGACCGGGATGGAAGGAAGTTTTATCGTCAAGATTCAGCAAGGTGCACTCAATGAGAGCAGCACTCAGATTGCATCCTTGGGCGGCAAGATTCACCACGAGCAGATCGGGCAGTTCAACAGTGCGTTTTCCCTGCAACTAGGGGGAGAAGGCAATACCAGTACTATTTTCCAGCTTGGACAGGGCAACTGGGGTAGTACTTTCCAGGTGGACACCGTCAACAGTGATGCCATCATTTCCCAGGTTGGCAACAGTAACACTGCGAATATTTTGCAGTTTGGCGGCAGCGATAACCTGGCGACCATTACGCAAGTTGGCAGTCTCCACAACGGTTTGATTGGCCAGTACGGCGCCACGGATTCCGATGCGCATATCCTGCAGTTTGGTACTGCCCAGGTGGCCACCATTACCCAGACGGGGACCGGCCATCTCTCTACGATCAACCAGAGCGGGATTGCCAACTCTGCCCATACGGTACAATTCGGTCAGTACAACAATTCCGATATTATGCAAAATGGGATAGGAAACGCGGCATATGTCTCGCAGACTTCAAGTTACAACTCGTCTCTGGTTACTCAGGACGGCGTTGCTAACAATGCGATGGTGCTGCAAGAAGGAGTACTTGGTGGGAACTCGGCGATTGTGAACCAGCAGGGTATTCTCAACCAGGCTTACATCAGTCAATCTTCCGCATCAAACTCGGCAACGATTACGCAGATTGGCGTTGGCAATGAGGCGAACGTTTTGCAGTGATTATTTGCTTATCAAAAATAAAAAAGGCGGCCACTGGCCGCCTTTTTATTGATAGGGAGTAAGAGAACTCAAATATGTTCGACCGAGTCAATCTCATACTCCACCGCACCGGAGGGGGTATTAACTACCACAATATCCCCTTCCTCCTTGCCAATCAGCGCGCGGGCAATGGGAGAATTGACCGAGATCTTCTTGTTCTTCACGTCGGATTCATCGTCACCCACAATTTTGTAGGTTACTTCCGAGTCATCCTCCATATGGATGATGGTCACGGTAGTGCCGAAAATTACCTTACCGGACGGCTCGATGGCTTTAACATCAATGACCTGGGCCAGCGAGAGCTTGCCTTCGATTTCCTGGATACGTCCTTCGATAAAGCCCTGTTTTTCACGGGCAGCGTGATACTCGGCATTCTCTTTGAGGTCGCCGTGCTCACGGGCCTCGGCAATGGCCTGTACCACCGCCGGGCGCTGTACTTTTTTCAGGTCATCAAGTTCTGTGCGCAGGGCTTCTGCGCCCTCGACAGTCATAGGTACTCGGTTCACAGGAACCTCCACAATCTCAGTTTTTCACGGTAATCCAGAATGAGCCGGAATTACTCGCGACGTTATTTTGCTGTATTTCTTTAACGAAAAAGCTCCGCCAAACAGCGGAGCTTTTTCAGGTGGCGACACCGGAGTACCGCCGATATAAACGCTCGATCAGTCTTGCAGACGCACTACACGCTGGTGCAGTTCCTGCAGGCTGCGCACCTGGTGCGGCTCGGCAATTTGCATTGCCATCGCCATGGCGCGGGCCGCGGCCAGGGTTGTGGTGTAGCAAACCTGGTGGTTCTCGGCACTGCGACGGATATCCGCAGAATCGCGAATGGCCTGGCGCCCTTCAGTGGTATTCACCACCAGCGCAATCTCGTCGTTTTTGATCATATCGACGATATGCGGACGACCTTCGCTCATCTTGTTTACCGTTGTAACGGTAATATCCGCTTCTTGCAAGACCTTGGCGGTACCGCGGGTAGCCACCAGGTCGAAACCGAGACCAGACAGCTCGCGCGCCACGTCCACAACACCCGGCTTGTCTACATCGCGCACGGAAATGAATACCTTGCCGGACTCCGGCAGTGCATCGCCGGCACCGATCAGGCCCTTATCAAAGGCTTCGGCGAAGCTTTCGCCAACGCCCATCACCTCACCGGTGGACTTCATTTCCGGGCCGAGAATCGGGTCGACCTTGGGGAACTTGTTGAACGGGAATACAGACTCCTTCACGGAGTAGTAGTCCGGCACGATTTCACTGGTAAAGCCCTGATCTGCCAGGCTGATGCCCGCCTGACAGCGCGCGGCGATCTTCGCCAGCGAGGTGCCAATACATTTGGAGACAAAGGGTACCGTACGGGAAGCGCGCGGGTTTACTTCGATCACGTAGATCTCGCCGTCCTGGTAGGCCAGCTGGGTGTTCATCAGGCCCACAACGCCGAGTTCACGGGCCATGCCCTTGACCTGTTCGCGCATCTGGTCCTGCACGTCCGCCGGCAGGCTATAGGGCGGCAGGGAGCAGGCGGAGTCACCGGAGTGTACACCACACTGTTCAATGTGCTGCATGATGGCGCCAATCACCACATCCTGGCCATCGGAAACCGCGTCGATATCCACCTCGATGGCGGAGTGCAGGAAGTGATCCAGCAGTACCGGTGCTTCGTCGGAAACCTCTACGGCTTCCTTCATGTAGGTCTTGAGTTCGTCTTCCTTGTAGACGATTTCCATGGCACGGCCACCGAGCACGTAGGACGGACGCACCACCAGCGGGTAGCCCACTTCCTTCGCTTTCTGGATGGCTTCGTACTCGGAGCGCACGATGGCGTTCTGCGGCTGCTTGAGGCCGAGGCGCATGATCATCTGCTGGAAGCGCTCGCGGTCTTCCGCGCGGTCGATCTGCTCCGGCGTGGTGCCGATAATGGGCACACCCTCATTGGCCAGGAAGCGCGCCAGGTTCAGCGGCGTCTGACCACCAAACTGTACGATCACGCCCTCCGGCTTTTCCTTGCGCACGATTTCCAGAACGTCTTCCAGGGTCACCGGCTCGAAGTACAGGCGATCGGAAGTATCGTAATCGGTGGAAACCGTCTCCGGGTTACAGTTGACCATAATGGTCTCGTAACCGTCTTCGCGCATGGCGAGTGCCGCGTGTACGCAGCAGTAGTCAAACTCGATGCCCTGGCCAATGCGGTTGGGACCGCCGCCGAGCACCATGATTTTCTTCTTGTCCGACGGCTCTGCCTCACACTCTTCATCGTAGGTGGAGTACATGTAGGCAGTGCTGGTGGAGAACTCGGCCGCACAGGTATCCACACGCTTGTAGGACGGGAACACGCCCAGCTTGTGGCGGAATTCACGCACGGTTTTCTGGCTCACGCCCAGCAGGTCGGCGAGGCGCTTGTCGGAGAAACCTTTGCGCTTGAGGAAGCGCATGGTCTTTGCGTCCAGCGCAGAAGTCGGCATGGACTTGAGCGGCTCTTCGATATCCATCAGTTCCTTGATCTGCACCAGGAACCAGGGATCGATGCCGGAAAGCTCGTAGACCTCGTCGATGCTCATACCCATTCGGAAGGCATCGCCCACATACCAGATGCGCTCGGCACCGGGCACGGACAGTTCGCGGCGCAGGTTCTCCATGGAGCCCACTTCCGACGGGTCGAGCTTTGGCTCGAAACCGAAGGATCCCACTTCCAGGCCGCGCAGGGCTTTCTGCATGGACTCCTGGAAGTTGCGGCCGATGGCCATGACTTCACCCACGGATTTCATCTGGGTGGTCAGGCGCGCGTCGGCTTCACCGAATTTCTCGAAGGTGAAGCGCGGAATTTTGGTAACGACGTAGTCGATGGACGGCTCGAAGGAAGCCGGGGTAGCGCCACCGGTAATGTCGTTCTGTAGTTCGTCGAGGGTGTAGCCTACCGCGAGCTTGGCAGCCACCTTGGCGATCGGGAAACCGGTCGCCTTGGAAGCCAGCGCTGAGGAGCGGGAAACCCGCGGGTTCATCTCGATCACCACCATGCGGCCGGTTTTCGGATCCATACCGAACTGCACATTGGAACCGCCGGTTTCCACACCGATCTCACGCAATACCGCGATGGATGCGTTACGCATCAGCTGGTATTCCTTGTCGGTAAGGGTCTGTGCCGGAGCCACGGTGATGGAGTCACCGGTGTGCACGCCCATGGGGTCGAAGTTCTCGATGGCACACACAATGATGCAGTTGTCGTTCTTATCGCGAACAACCTCCATCTCGTACTCTTTCCAGCCGAGCAGGGATTCGTCGATCAGCAGCTCATTGGTGGGAGACAGGTCGAGGCCGCGTTTGCAGATTTCCTCGAACTCCGGCCAGTTGTAGGCCACACCGCCGCCGGAACCACCCATGGTGAAGGACGGGCGGATAATGACCGGGAAACCGAATTCTTCCGGCACTTTTTTGGCTTCGTCCATCGTGTGGACGATCTTGGCGCGCGGGGTTTCCAGGCCGATCGCCTTCATCGCCTTGTCGAACAGGTCGCGGTCTTCCGCTTTTTCGATGGCGTTTTTATCCGCACCGATCAGCTCACAGCCGAACTTTTCCAGTACACCGTGCTTATCCAGAGCCAGCGCGCAGTTCAGCGCGGTCTGTCCGCCCATGGTGGGCAGGATGGCGTCCGGGCGTTCTTTTTCGATGATCTTGGCGACCGTCTTCCACTCCACCGGCTCGATGTAAGTGGCATCCGCCATGGCCGGGTCGGTCATGATGGTGGCCGGGTTGGAGTTCACCAGGATGACCCGGTAACCCTCTTCGCGCAGAGCCTTACAGGCCTGGGCGCCGGAGTAGTCGAACTCACAGGCCTGACCGATGACGATGGGGCCAGCGCCGATGATCAGAATGCTTTGAATGTCTGTGCGTTTTGGCATCTTTCTTCCGTATCTAGCCGGCCGCGGCCGGTGGATCAAATTCTGGTCTTGGGAGTCGGGAGCGCCGGGTTAGCGGCGCGCTTCCATCATCTCGATAAACTGGTCGAACAGCGGCGCCACGTCGTGTGGGCCCGGGCTCGCTTCCGGGTGGCCCTGGAAGCTGAACGCCGGCTTGTCCTTCAGGCGGATGCCCTGCAGGGTGCCGTCGAACAGGGACTTGTGGGTGATTTCCACATTGTCAGGCAGGGAGTCCATGTCCACCGCAAAACCGTGGTTCTGGGCGGTGATCATCACCTTGGTGCTGTTCAGGTCCTGAACCGGATGGTTGCCACCGTGGTGGCCGAATTTCATTTTTGCGGTCTTGGCGCCGACCGCCAGGCCCAGCAGCTGGTGTCCCAGGCAGATTCCATAGGTGGGCAGGCCGGTATCGAGAATTTCCTGGATCGCCTTGATGGCGTAATCACAGGGCTCGGGGTCGCCGGGGCCGTTGGACAGGAATACGCCGTCGGGATTCATCGCCAGCACTTCAGAGGCCGGGGTCTCTGCGGGCACCACGGTGATGTTGCAGCCGCGGTCCACCAGCATGCGCAGGATGTTGCGCTTCACACCGAAATCGTAGGCCACCACTTTGTAGGGCTGAGCCGCCGGTGCCGGCTTGTGGCCCTGACCCAGCTCCCAGGTGCCTTCGTTGAAATCGTACTTCTCTTTGGTGGAAACCACCTTGGCGAGATCCATGCCCTTGAGGCCGGCGAACGCTTTGGCCTGGGCCAGTGCCGCATCCTTGTCGATGTTGTCACCGACCACGATGCAGCCGCTCTGGGCGCCTTTATCGCGCAGGATCCGGGTCAGGCGGCGGGTATCGATATCTGCAATCCCGACGATATTGCGCGCCTTGAGGTAATCCTCCAGGGACTGCTCGCTGCGGAAGCTGCTGGCCAGCAGGGGCAAGTCGCGGATTACCAGGCCGGCAGACCAGATCTCGGCACACTCTTCGTCTTCAGAGTTGGTACCGGTGTTGCCGATATGTGGATAAGTCAGGGTGACGATCTGACGGGCATAGGACGGGTCTGTCAGGATCTCCTGATATCCAGTCATGGAGGTATTGAAGACTACCTCGCCAACAGTTGAGCCGTCGGCGCCGATGGCGCGACCGTAAAACTCACTGCCATCGGCGAGCACCAGCAGTGCCGGGGTGGTGCTGGGCATCAGGGATTCCGGCGTGGGAACAGCGTTGTTCAATTCAATCTCCAGTCGTCTAGAACAGCTTCCGGGCGGGGTGAGAGGGCGCGCTTTTGCAGGCGCGGCCAGTGCAGTTTCAGGTGTAACCTGTTACCGGATGCCTTTTATAAAAAAGCGAGATGAAACAGCTGCTTCATCTCGCTTTTTTATAAGGTTATTCACGGTTGGCTCACTGAGGCTTTCACCTGGGCTCTCACTGTGTGGCCGGGCAGCCAGTTAAGGGCTAAGCGGGCGGGATATTCCGCCACTTCCGGCACTTTAAAAAGCTTGGGAGCCACGGGCCCTGCGACCGGATCTGGAGGAGAATAGAACCTCCCGACAGATCTAAACGGGGGCGGGCAACTAAGGTGGGACCTTCCCAAGCCGGGCGCAGATTCTACGGGAAATCGGCACTGATCGCCAGTACAAATTTGCGCCATATGGTGTATTTAGCGCACTTCACACACCGCTCCACGCCCGGGGCCAACACCGGCCTGAGACGGAAGCGCTCAATGCGCGGGAATCGGCCGCTTACACCCCGAATGGGGTTGCGGCTAGCGGCAACAGTCAGTTCACCTGGCGGCTCAGACGAAACAGACTGTTGCCCATTTTCAGCTCCGCCCGGTCCAGTCGGGTTTTGTTCAGCTGCAGTGCCATATCTGCCCCGCTACCCGCAAACTCGACCATGCCGCCGAGAATCGCGAAGCGGTTGACGTCACTCACGGTCAACACCGGGAAAAACTCCAGGGCTCCCACCGCCTTTGCCATCCGCTCCGCGTCCATGTCGCCCATCACCACGATCTGGCAACTGCGCGCGCGCAGCATCTCGCCATCGTTGACCTGTTCCAGCGACACCATACGCCCCTGCACCCGGTGCCGGTGCAACCGGGCGGTCAGCGGCGCCACCAGTTCATCGTCCCCCATCACACAGATCCGGAAAGGGGCACCGGCACCATTGAACACCTCGATAGGCCACTGCAGGTGATGGGCGAAGTGGACGATGTAATCGACCATAACCTTGCGCCCCAGGTCGGTATCGGAAAGATGCCCCGAAGCCTCGGCGCGCAGGGACGGTGACAGCGAGACACACAGCGCCAGCAACAGGCTAGCCGCGGCGCGAAGGGTTCCAGGAGAATACAGGCGACGCCACCTGCCGCGAACGCGGACTATTGGGCAGGAAATACTCGTGAAAACTGACTTCAACATCTTTGGGGGTCACCGGCGCACTTGAAAGTGTCCCGCAGCCGGCGAATGGCTACAGGGCTACCCCAAGGTTAGTACCGGCCCCTGCCACCCACCATGGATGAGCGGCAGCGGCGCGCCAGAATATGGCGCGGGAACGGAACCCCTGAATCAGTCAGTAGATTGGGGCTCCACCGGGGTGATTGCCGGGCGCCATTTGAGCGCCTTTTCGATCGCCAGAATCATGGATCCCGCCACATCCTTGCGGGTGGCGCTCTCGATCCCTTCAAGCCCCGGCGAGGAGTTCACCTCCAGCAGCAGCGGCCCTTTCTTGGAGCGGATAATATCCACACCCGCGACTTTCAGGCCCAGCACCTTGGCCGCCTTGATCGCCAGCTTGCGCTCCTCCGGCAGGATTTTCACCACAGATGCGGTACCGCCCTGATGGATGTTGGCGCGAAACTCACCCGGCGCAGCCTCGCGCTGGATGGCGGCAAACACCTTGCCGTCCACCACAAACAGGCGCAGGTCCTTACCCTGGGCCTCGCGAATAAACTCCTGCACCAGCAGGTTCACTTTCAATGATTTGAAAGCATTGATCACGGACTCCGCAGCCTTGCGGGTTTCTGCCAGCACTACCCCGCGGCCCTGTGTACCTTCCAGCAGCTTTACGATCAGCGGCGCACCGCCCACCATTTCGATCAGCTCATTGGTATCCATGGGCGAGTTGGCAAAACCGGAAATCGGGATATTCAATCCGCCCTCCTGCAGCAACTGCAGCGAGTAGAGTTTGTCCCGGGATTGGCTAATGGCCGCAGCACCATTCAACGCATACACCCCCATGCTCTCAAAGTGGCGAGTCAGGGCACAGCCGTAGAACGTCATACTCGGCCGGATACGCGGGATGATGGCGTCCAGATTATTCAGGATTCGACCGTCGCGGTAGTGCACCTCCGGGTCGGCGGAATCCAGTTTCATGTAGCACTGGCGAATATTCAGGAAAGTCATGCGGTGACCGCGCTCGGCACCGGCCTCCATGATCCGCTGGTTGCTGTACAGATCCGGATTGGACGCCAGCACGCCAATACGCAGGCCGGTGCCGGCCATATGGTGCTCGTCGTGGTAGTACTCCTCCAGCTGGCTCGGTGGCATTTCACCGAGACAAAAGCTCTCGGAGGGGTCCACCAGCATGCGCCCCATCATCGCCTCGCGGCCGAGCAGCATGCGATACCCCATGGAGTCGCGGTTGGTCAGGGTGAGCTCGATATCCCACACACTCCCGCCGATACTGATAGCGGTTCTGATCACCAGGCGCTTTTCGGAATCACCGGAGGAACTACGCACCGTGCGCTTGTCCAGCACGCGCGCTTCGCAACGCACCCGCGGGCGGCGCAGGTTCTGCAGCGGGTGCGCCTCAAAACTCACCCAGGGCTCACCGCCGCGATTGAATTGCTGGATGTTGTACGCATGCAGACAAGAGGTCTTGGCTCCGGAGTCGACCCGCGCCTTGATGGCGGGAATTCCCAACCCGGGAAATGCACACCACTCTTCACTGCCAACGATGATTTTCTTTTCCAAGCAAATGCTCCTAAAAAATTGGCTCAGTTACCCAAATGTCACTTTAAAGCCAGAACATCGCGCATGTCGTAACGACCCGCTGCGCGACCATTTAACCAGACCGCAGCGCGCACGGCACCGCGGGCAAATGCCAGACGACTGCTGGCCTTGTGGGTAATTTCAATGCGCTCGCCATCGGCGAGAAAAGAAACCGTGTGCTCTCCCACCACGTCGCCACCGCGCACGGTGGCAAAACCGATGGTCTCGCGCTCGCGGGCACCGGTCTGTCCTTCGCGGCCATATACAGCCACCTTGGACAGGTCACGGCCGAGGGTGTCGGCAATGACCTCACCCATACTGAGCGCGGTGCCGGATGGGGCATCCACCTTGTGGCGGTGGTGGGCTTCGACGATCTCGATATCCACATCGTCGCCCAGTACCCGTGCCGCGGTTTCCAGTAAGTTAAAGCACAGATTCACCCCGGTGGAAAAGTTGGTGGCGAAACACAGCGGGGTCTTGTCCCCGGCGCTCAACATCTGTTCTTTCTGGTCCGCGTCGAATCCGGTGGTGCCGATCACGATGGCCTTGCCCTGCTCGGCACAGTAGGCCGCATTGTCGATGGTGGCCAGGGGTGCGGTGAAATCGATCAGCACGTCGAAGTCCGCCTGCTCCAGGCTATCGACAATGGCGAGGCCATTGCGCCCCAGGCCGGCAACCTCACCGGCATCCGCGCCCACCAGGCTGGACCCGGGACGCACGATGGCCGCAGACAGCTTTGCGGTGCCATCCTGTTCTGACTGCGCCAGGGCCTCCGCCAGTACCCGGCCCATGCGGCCGCCAAATCCTGTGATTGCTACTTTTACTGCCATATCCACCGCCATTGCTGCTCTCCTTCGGGCCGGGCTTGAAAGGCGCGGATTCTACCCCGGTTTCCATTGCCGACAATACCAAAACCCAGCGGACTCACGCCCACCAACATAACAGACCACTGACCGCCGAGTACGCCTTGCGGCGCCCCATTCCTCTACTAGGCTTTAAATATTCCGTAGATTGGAGCGCCAACCATGTCCCCCGAGTCTCGCCACCCGTTCTGGTCCTCATTTTGCGCGGCACTGTTCGCCCTTCTGCTATTCACCGTGATATCCACCGGCAAGGCAGTGGAAAACTCCGGCCTCGGCAGTGACTTCTGGGAAAAATACGATGACATTGCCGACTGGGTCTCCCTGCGCCTGAAACTCACGCCAGAGCAAGAGGACAAGGCACTACCGCTAATGGAGAAGAACTTCGAGCTGCAGCTGAATATTCTCGAGGACTACGGTTTCGCCCGCGGCAAGATGCCCAAGCTGACGCGGGAACAGAAAGAGGAACTGGACGCGAAAATCATTGCCGTGCGCGCCGCAACGCGGGTGGAAATGGTAAAGATCCTGAATGCAGAGCAGCTGGAAGAACTGAAAAAGATCCAGCAGGAATACCACGAAGAATTCCGGCGCAGGCTTAATAAAAACTGACAGGCAATAAATAGAAAAGGCGAGGAGAGGATAACCGGGAGCGCAGGCGCACTCCCGGCAAGCACGGCATTAACCGCGAATCAGCGCAAGCAACTCTTCGGTCTTGGCTTTCATCAGGGCTTCATCCCCACGGGATTCCACATTCAGGCGCACAACCGGCTCGGTGTTGGACATACGCAGGTTGAAACGCCACTCGTCAAAGGCGACGCTCAGCCCATCCACGTGTTCCACACTGACAGCATCCGCGGCATATTTTTCTTCCGCCGCTTGCAGCAGCGCCTTGGGATCTTCCACTTTGGAATTGATCTCGCCGCTGCACGGGAAGGCAGCCATGCGCTCACCCACCAGCTGTGACAGAGACTTGCCACTGCGGCTCACCAGCTCCGATACCAACAGCCAGGGGATCATGCCGCTATCACAGTAGGCAAAATCGCGGAAATAATGATGCGCGCTCATCTCGCCACCATAAATGGCATCTTCCTTGCGCATGCGCTCCTTGATAAAGGCGTGGCCGGTTTTACTCTGTACCGGTTGGCCACCAGCGTTCTTGACGATATCTTCGGTATTCCAGGTCAGGCGCGGGTCGTGTACCACTTTGGCACCGGGGTGCTTGACCAGGAAGGCTTCCGCCAGCAGGCCCACCACGTAATACCCTTCGATAAATTCACCGTTCTCGTCGAAGAAGAAACAGCGGTCAAAGTCCCCATCCCAGGCGATACCAAAATCCGCGCCGCTTTCGCGCACCGCTGCCGCAGTGGATTCGCGGTTTTCCGGCAGGATCGGGTTGGGGATACCATTGGGGAAGTTGCCGTCCGGCTCGTGGTGCACGCGCACAAATTCCAGCGGCAGGCTCGGGGCCAGTGCATCGACTACTGCGCCCGCGCCACCATTACCGGCATTGACTACCAGCTTCAGCGGTTTCAGTTCAGCGACATCCACATAACCCAGCAGGTGTTTTACGAAATCCTCGCGATGGGCAAAGGTGTGCAGGTCACCGCGCTTTTCCACCGCGGCAAAATTGTTTTCTTCCGCCATGCGCTTGATGTCCAGCAGGCCGGTGTCGCCACTGATCGGGCGCGAGCCGGAGCGCACAAACTTCATGCCGTTGTAATCCATCGGATTGTGGCTTGCGGTCACACAGATACCGCCGTCAAAGTCACCGTGGAAAGTGGAGAAATAAATCTCCTCGGTGCCACACTCGCCAATGTGGTAGACGTCGGCACCCGCATCGCGCAGGCCGTTGGCCAGGGCATCGGTCAGCTCCCCACTGGTCAGGCGGATATCGTGGCCAACCACAACCCGGCGGGCGTCGAGAAACTGGGCAAAGGCGCGCCCCACTCGATAGGCGACGTCGGTGTTCAGTTCATCGGGCACACGGCCGCGCAAATCGTAGGCTTTAAAACAGGTTAATTCAGACATTCAGCCCTTCTCCCCAGGTAAATAGACATTCTTATAAACGTAATTGGTCGCTTCGATAAAACCGTCGACCGATCCACAGTCGAAACGGCGCCCCCTGAAGCGATAGGCCAGCACGCAGCCGCGCTTGGCCTGGGTCAGTAACGCATCGGTGATCTGCACCTCACCATTCTTGCCCGGCGGTGTCTCGCGGATCAGATCGAAAATATCCGGTGTCAGCACATAGCGACCGATGATCGCCATGTTGCTCGGCGCATCTTCCGCCTTGGGCTTTTCCACCATATCGGTGACCTGATACAGGCCTGGCTTGATTTCATTGCCGGCGATAACCCCGAACTTGTGAATCTGATCCTCCGGCACCTCTTCTACTGCAACAATGCTGCAGCGAAACTGTTTATACAGTTGCACCATCTGCCCCAGCACACCCAGCTCGTCGTTCAGGCACAGGTCGTCGGCCAGCACCACTGCAAACGCCTCGTCGCCGATCAGGCGCTGGCCCTGCAGGATCGCATCTCCCAAACCGCGCATTTCCCCCTGGCGGGTATAGGAGAAGCTGGCGCTGTCGATGACCTGGCGCACGCTATCCAGCGCGCGCTCCTTGCCGGTTCCGGCAATCTGGTGCTCGAGTTCGAAGTTGGTGTCGAAATGATCTTCGATGGCGCGTTTACCGCGTCCGGTGACAAAACCAATCTCGGTGAGGCCGGCTTCAATGGCCTCCTCTACCCCGTACTGCACCAGAGGTTTGTTCACCAGCGGCAACATTTCCTTGGGCATCGCCTTGGTTGCGGGCAGGAAGCGGGTTCCATACCCTGCAACCGGGAACAGGCATTTTTTCAGCATGACATCCCTCTCTGGACTTCGCGATCGGCGCCATCCCGCGCCGATTTTCGGCAACTTATCACAAAAGTATGGCAAGAATCAGTCCAAGCGCGCGATCACTTGTGACTGCTTCCAACCCAGTAGTGGCGCGCCCCGCAAACGGTCAAGGGCTAATTGGGACAGTTCTGGTCACAAAAAGGGTTATGACTGACTGGACAAGCTATCCTTAGCCCTTAGAATGCCGGCTCGTGTAAAGATTGCCCAGAATCGGGGACCCAATGAGTAATTTTGTTCAAAAAAGCAGCTACACCCGCGAAGAACTCCTGGCCTGTGGCCGTGGCGAGATGTTTGGCCCGGGCAACGCGCAGCTGCCCGCTCCCAACATGCTGATGCTGGATCGCATCACCCACATTGCCAAAGATGGCGGAGAGTTCGGTAAAGGGGAGCTGATCGCCGAACTGGATATCACGCCCGACCTGTGGTTCTTTGACTGCCATTTCCCCGGCGACCCGGTCATGCCCGGTTGTCTCGGTCTCGACGCCATGTGGCAGCTGCTGGGCTACTTCCTGGCCTGGAAAGGCAACCCCGGTCGCGGACGCGCCCTCGGTTGTGGCGAGGTCAAGTTCACCGGCCAGATCCTGCCGACCAACAAAAAGGTCACTTACCATATCCAGATGAGCCGACTGGTAGAGCGCAAGCTGGTTATGGGTATCGGTAACGGCTCCGTATCCGTGGACGGACGCGAGATCTACACCGCCAAAGACCTGCGTGTAGGCCTGTTCACCCGCACCGACAACTTTTGATCTTTCTGTCTGTCAGACATTCTCTGGCAGACAGATAGAAACACTGTCATATAAAAAAATAACAATTCACTCTACAAGTTTTATTGGAGATCACTATGCGCCGTGTAGCCATTACCGGAATGGGCATAACTTCCTGCATCGGCAATAACACCCAGGAAGTGCTGGCCTCCCTGAAAGCCGGCCGCAGCGGCATCCGCTACATGGAGGAATACGCCGAGCTGGGTCTGCGCAGCCAGATCGCCGGCGTAGTCGATATCGATATCAAGGAACATATCGATCGCAAGCACCTTCGCTTCATGGGCGACTCCGCCGCCTACGCCTACATTTCCATGGCCGAGGCCATCGCGATGTCCGGCCTGGAAGAATCGGATATTTCCAACCCGCGCACCGGCCTGGTGATGGGCTCCGGCGGCACCTCTACCGCGGCCATCATCGAATCCGCGAACATCCTGAAAACCAAGGGTGTGCGTCGTGTGGGCGCCTTCCGCGTACCCCAGGTGATGGGCAGCACCGTATCTGCGTGTCTGGCAACCCCGTTCAAGATCAAGGGTGTGAACTACTCCATCTCCTCCGCGTGTGCCACCTCCGCACACTGTATCGGCAACGGTGCAGAGCTGATCCAGATGGGCAAGCAGGACGTGGTATTTGCCGGCGGCGGTGAAGAACTGGCGTGGAGCCTGACCCACCTGTTTGATGCCATGGGCGCACTGTCCTCCAAGTACAACGACACTCCGACCAAGGCATCCCGCCCCTACGATGCCAACCGCGACGGTTTCGTCATCGCCGGTGGTGGCGGCTGTGTGGTTCTGGAAGAAATGGAGCACGCCAAGGCCCGCGGTGCGAATATTCTCGCCGAGCTGGTGGGCTACGGCGCAACTTCCGATGGCTACGACATGGTCGCACCCAGCGGTGAAGGTGCGGCGCGCTGCATGCAGCAGGCGCTGGCCGGTATGGACGGCAACGGCCTCGAGGGCGGCGTCGACTACATCAACACCCACGGCACCTCCACCCCGGTGGGCGATGTCGCGGAACTGCGTGCGATGAAAGAAGTGTTCGGCGACAAGGTACCGGCGTTCGCCTCTACCAAGTCCCTTACCGGTCACTCTCTGGGTGCAGCGGGTGTGCAGGAAGCCATCTACACCCTGCTGATGATGCAGAACGACTTTATCGCCGCTTCCGCCAATGTGGAAACTGTGGACGAAGCCGCACAGGGCCTCGACCTGGTGACCGAGCTGCGCAACACCGAAGTACGCCGCGCGCTGTCCAACAGCTTCGGCTTCGGCGGCACCAACGCCAGCCTGGTGTTCGACAAGGTCTGATTCCTGCCGCACATAAAAAAGGGCGAGCCGCGCTGCGACTCGCCCTTTTTTATTGCCGGCTGTTCGGCATCGATAGCTTTCAGGATACGGGTTTCTGCAGGCGCTCGAGCCACAGTTCAACCTGTCGGGTCAGCCCCTGGCGCCAGCTGCGCTGCTGAATACCAAACACATCCCGCAGCCTTTCACAGCTCAGCACCGAAGAGCGATCCTCTTCCTCGGTCTCCAGCGCGACCAGTTCTGCGGCAAAATCTTCACCGTAGAGTGAGCGCACGCGGTCTACCACCTCGTGCCCGAACTCCATGGAACTGCAGGTATCCGCGGAACCGTAGTGATATACACCGGACAGGGGGCCACCGCTGGCCAGCTGCTGGACAATGGCGACGGTAACGCGCACCAGGTCGGAAACGGTGACCGGGTTGCCGCGACTGACATCTTCCAGATTGACCGGCTGACCATCCAGCAAGCTGCGCAGAACCCGCCCCAACAGTGCATTTTCGCTGCGATCCACCAGCCACCCCAGTCGCAGGATGCTCGCGTTTTCCACAGACGAAAAGGTTTCCTCACAGGCCAGCCACTCGAGCCCGCGCTCAGATGCGGGTGAGGGCTCTTCCTCTTCATCAATCTTCTTGCGACGGGCGCGGCCAAAAACCGCGTAAGAGGACAGGTGCAGCAGCGCAGTACAGGGCAGTTCACGCACCGCTTCGCAGATGGCACGCGCCTCACCTGGGGGAGCGCTGCCACAACTGGCCGCGTTGATCACGATGGCGTCGGAACGCGTGGATAAGGTATTTGCGGCCAGCTGCTCGCGACCGAGCAACTGCACGCGAAAGCCCACTTTCTGAAGGCCCTTCTGCAGGGCGCTGTCGATGGCGTTACCGGCACCGATCAGCACCACGCTTTCCGGCTGATAGCCTGTGTGATGCATGGAGGTCTCCCCTCCGATCAGAACGGGATATCGTCGTCGAAGCTGTTATCAAATCCACCCGCCGGCGGCTGGTTGCTTGCAGGCTTGTTCTGCGGCTGGCCCGCGGGCTGGTTGGCCGGCGCCATGGGAGAAGGTGCGGAGCGGCCCTGGGAGAACTCGTCCTGATAACCACCGCCCTGCTGGCCCTGCTGACCGTATCCGCCACCCTGCTGCTGGAAGCCCTGGCCGCCGCCCTGCTGGAAGCCACCGCCACCCTGCTCACCGCGGCCATCCAGCATCTGCATTTCGCTGGCGACGATTTCGGTGGTGTAGCGATCCTGGCCGGAGGTCTTGTCCTGCCACTTGCGGGTGCGCAGCGAGCCTTCCAGGTAAACCTTGCTGCCCTTGCGCAGGTATTCGCCGGCAATTTCCGCAAGGCGATTGAAGAACACCACGCGGTGCCACTCGGTGCGCTCCTGCTGCTGGCCGGTCTGCTTGTCTTTCCAGGTTTCGGACGTCGCCAGGGTGACATTGGTGACAGCACCGCCACTGGGCATGTAGCGGGTTTCCGGGTCACCGCCCAGGTTGCCAATCAGGATTACTTTGTTAACGCCCCTGGCCATAAGCCTCTCCTCTCCGTGAGCCTCACCCGGGTACAGGTGGAGGCCCGTTCAGTATTCAAAAGTTCAAAATTGGGAAAAGCGACGGCGCACGGGTTGTGCCCGGTGCGCCGTCGCCGACAGTGTATTTATATCCAGCAGCATACAACACTCGCCCGGGGGGCGTCACCGCCGCCGAACAGTGGGCGATGTGCCGCCGGTGCCGGACTCAGCTACCGGCCACGGTGACCCGTGCTCCACGCATCTGCCACCAGGCCAGCGCCCACAGCACCAGCACCCCCAGCGCCAGGGTGGCCACCGCGCCGGCGCCTCCCTGCCCGTAAACCACGCCGCCCAGGCTGCCGCCAACAAAAGCACCGAGGAACTGGAGCGTCGCGTAGAGACCGGTGGCCGCGCCGCGGCACTCTGCGGGGGCTATGCGGGTCAGCTGCGCCGGCAGCAGGGCCTCGAGTAGATTGAAGGCGAGGAAGAACAGCCCGAGGCAGGCCACCATCCAGCCCCCGTGTACCGGCGTCATCAGCGCCACGCCACCGAAAACCAATCCCAGCAGCGCCAGGCGCATGGCCGCAGGCACCTGCTGGCGCTTTTCCGCCATACGCATCAGCGGCAACATCAAGATGAAGGCACCTAGCATTAAGGGACCGTAGAGCTTCCAGTGTGCATCGCTGGCCAGGTGTAGCCGCTCCACCAACAGCACGGGCAGCGGCACGAACAGCATGGTCAGCAGTAAATGCAGGAAAAACACCCCGCACACCAGGCGCCACACTTCCCCCTGCGAGAGCAGGCGCGCAAAGTCGCCCTTTTGCGGCGCCCTGCGCTGGAAGTCCTGCGGTGTGGGCACCAGGCGCCACACCAGCAGCATGCCGAACAGGGCGAGCACGGCGGTGAGCCAGAAAATGGCCGACAAACCGCCAAAGCCCGCGAGCAGCGGTCCCAGAACCACCGCCAGCACAAAGGCCACACCGATGGAGGCGCCGATCACCGCCATCGCCTTACCACGATTTTCATCGCGGGTAAGATCCGCCGCCAGCGCCATAGTGGCCGCGGCAATGGCACCAGCCCCCTGCAGAATACGTCCGGCAATGAGACCGAAGACAGAATCGGTGAGCGCCGCCACCACACTGCCGAGGGCAAAAACCGCCAGGCCGAGGAAGATCACCGGCTTGCGCCCCCAGCGGTCGCTCAGTACCCCCAGGGGAATCTGCAGCAGGGCCTGGCTCAGGCCGTAGGCCCCCAGCGCCAGCCCCAGCAGGGCCGGAGTGCTGCCCTGATAATCCGCCCCGTACAGGGACAGTACCGGCAGCACCATAAACAGGCCCAGCATGCGGAAAACGTACAGGGAAGCGAGACCGGCGAGAGCGCGGCGTTCAGTGGGGTTCATGCGAAATTCCGGACACGGCGAAAAACGGGCCGCATTGTATCAGCGGGAGCGGCGGAGTTTGATACCCCGCCGCCTAACCGGTGGATAGCGAATGGCTATCGGAGGATGACGACCGATCGAGGGCGATCAATCGCGACCATATTTGTCCTCGAAGCGGACAATGTCATCTTCGCCCAGATAGCTGCCGGACTGGACCTCGATCAACTCCAGCGGAATCGCGCCCGGGTTTTCCAGACGGTGTACGACCCCGAGAGGGATAAAGGTGGATTCGTTTTCCGTAAGCAGCAGCTGGTCGTCGCCGCGGGTTACCTTGGCGGTGCCACGCACCACGATCCAGTGCTCTGCGCGGTGATGATGCATCTGCAGGGACAGCTGGCAGCCGGGCTTGACCACAATGCGCTTGACCTGGAAACGGGGACCGGCGTCGATGGAGTCGTAATAGCCCCAGGGACGGAACACCTTGCGATGATTCTGCGCTTCGCTGCGCTCACTCTGCTTGAGCCGCTGTACCAGGGTCTTCACTTCCTGCACCCGGCTTTTGTCCGCCACCATCAGCGCGTCATCGGTATCCACAACCACCAGATCACGCACCCCCAGGATGCCCACCAGGCGGTCACCACCGTGCACCAGACACCCGGAAGCGTCCTCGGCCATCACATCGCCGCGCAACAGGTTTTCATTTTCGTCGCGCTCCGCCAGCTCCCACAGCGCAGACCAGGAACCGACATCGCTCCAGCCGGCCTGCATCGGCACTACCGCCGCGGATTCGGTTTTCTCCATCACCGCATAGTCCACGGAATCCGACGGGCAGCGGCCGAAGGCCTCGGCGTCGATACGGGTAAAATCCAGATCCCGCGCGGCGCCGGCAATGGCGCCACGACAGGCTTCCAGCATCTGCGGGTGGTGCAGTGACAGTTCTTCCAGATAGCGCGAAGCGCGGAACAGGAACATGCCGCTGTTCCAGTTGTACTCACCGCTGGCCAGGTACTTCTCCGCGGTAGCCTGATCCGGCTTTTCCACAAACTCGGCGACTTTCCAGCCTTCGGACACCGCCTCGCCACTGCGAATATAGCCATAGCCGGTCTCGGGGCTGGTGGGCACGATGCCGAAGGTCACCAGGTGGCCGTTCTCCGCCAGTTCAGTAGCGGCGGTCACCGCCTTGCGGAAACCGTCGGTATCTGCGACCACATGGTCCGCCGGCAGCACCAGCAACAGCGGGTCATCGCCCTGCTCCACCGCAGTCAGCGCAGCCAGGGCGATGGCTGGTGCGGTGTTGCGTGCACAGGGCTCCAGCAGGATCGACTGGGCTCCACAGCCCGCTTCCTGCAGCTGTTCCGCCGCCGCAAAGCGGTGGTTTTCATTACACACCAGGATCGGCGCCTGGACATCCGCGATGCCGTCGACACGCAGGGCGGTAGCCTGCAGCATGGTATGGCTGCCGGCCAGGGGCAGGAACTGTTTCGGGTAAGCTTCGCGAGACAGCGGCCAGAGGCGCGAGCCACTGCCACCACAGAGAATGACGGGGATCATGATTTCCGTGTATCCAGACTGATTTATTGGTTGGTATTGATTGCGGGGCATTTTCGCACACTGGCACGCCAGATTATACTTGACCGTTTTCGCCCGCCCGGCCACAGCCCCGGGCAACATCCCAGCAAAGCAGGAAACCCATTGGACACGATTTACGTCAGAGGTGCCCGCACCCACAATCTCAAGAATATCGATCTGGATATTCCCCGCGACAAACTGATCGTGATTACCGGCCTGTCTGGCTCTGGTAAGTCCTCACTCGCGTTCGATACCCTGTACGCCGAAGGTCAGCGCCGCTACGTGGAATCCCTGTCCACCTACGCCCGCCAGTTCCTGTCGATGATGGAAAAGCCGGATGTGGATACCGTGGAGGGGCTGTCGCCGGCCATCTCCATCGAGCAGAAGTCCACCTCCCACAACCCCCGCTCCACCGTGGGCACCATCACCGAGATCTACGACTACTTGCGCCTGCTGTTTGCCCGGGTGGGCGAACCGCGCTGCCCGGAGCATCACGAGCCACTGCAGGCCCAGACCATCAGCCAGATGGTGGACCAGGTGCTGGCTCTGCCGGAAGGCAGCAAGGTCATGTTGCTGGCGCCGGTGATTCGCGACCGCAAGGGTGAGCACTTGCATGTATTCGAGCAGCTGCGCCGGGACGGTTTCGTGCGCGCGCGTATCGACGGCACCGTGTGCGACCTGGACGACACTCCCAAGCTGGACAAACGCAAGAAGCATACCGTCGAGGTGGTCGTCGACCGCTTCAAGGTGCGCGACGACCTGCAACTGCGACTGGCGGAATCCTTCGAGACCGCACTCAACCTGACCGATGGTATCGCCTCCATCAGTTTTATGGACGGCGACCAGGAAGACCGGATGTTCTCCGCCCGCCACGCCTGCCCGGTGTGTGATTACTCACTGGACGAGCTGGAACCGCGCCTGTTCTCGTTCAACAATCCCGCGGGTGCCTGCCCGGCCTGTGACGGTCTGGGCGTGAAGCAGTTCTTCGATGAGGACAAGGTGATCCTGGACCCGGAAAGCAGTATTTCCGAGGGCGCCATCCGCGGCTGGGACAGACGCAACGTTTACTACTACCACATGCTCGACTCCCTGGCCGAGCATTACGACTTCGACCTGGACAAGCCTTGGAAGAAGCTGCGCAAACGGGACCGGGAAGTGATCCTGCACGGCAGCGGCGATGCCCAGGTGGACTTCAGCTACGTCAACGACCGCGGCGACGTCACCATCCGCCGCCACACCTTCGAAGGCATCATCCCCAACTTCCAGCGCCGCTACCGGGACACCGAGTCCCAGTCCGTGCGCGAGGAACTGGCCAAATACCTGAGCACCCAGAAGTGCCCGGACTGCTCCGGCACCCGCCTGCGTCGCGAAGCGCGCAATGTGTTTGTGGATAACCAGACACTGGCCCAGATCACCGAGCTGCCGGTGGGAGACGCCTTCGAATACTTTGCCCACCAGCTCCAGTTCAAGGGCGCGCAGAAAGAGATCGCCGACAAGATCCTGAAAGAACTGCGCGATCGCTTCCGCTTCCTGGTGGACGTGGGGCTCAACTACCTGACCCTGAACCGCAGTGCCGAGACCCTGTCCGGGGGCGAGGCCCAGCGCATTCGCCTGGCAAGCCAGATCGGCGCCGGTCTCGTGGGCGTTATGTACATTCTCGACGAACCCTCCATCGGCCTGCACCAGCGCGACAACGAGCGACTGCTGAATACCCTCACGCACCTGCGGGATATCGGCAATACCGTGATCGTCGTGGAACACGATGAGGACGCCATCCGCGCTGCGGACTTTATCGTGGATATCGGCCCCGGTGCCGGGGTACACGGGGGCGAGGTGGTGGCCGCCGGCACCCACGACGAGATCGCCGCCTGTGAACGCTCACTTACCGGCCAGTACCTGTCCGGGGCCAAGCAGATTGCGGTGCCGAAAAAGCGCAACCCCGCCACTGGCGAGGTACTGCGTATCGAGGGCGCCAGCGGCAACAACCTCAAGGATGTGGATCTGGAAATTCCCGTGGGGCTGTTCACCTGCGTTACCGGGGTATCCGGTTCCGGCAAATCCACCCTGATCAACACCACCCTGTATCCCCTGGCTGCCACCGCACTGAACAAGGCCACCACCCTCAAGGCTTCGCCGTTTAACGAAATCGAGGGGCTGGACCACTTCGACAAGTGTGTGGACATCGACCAGAGCCCCATTGGCCGCACACCCCGCTCCAACCCCGCCACCTATACCGGGATTTTCACCCCGATCCGCGAACTGTTCGCCGGCACCCAGGAAGCGCGCTCCCGCGGTTACAAGCCGGGTCGTTTCAGCTTCAACGTCAAGGGTGGCCGCTGCGAGGCCTGTCAGGGCGACGGTGTGATCAAGGTGGAGATGCACTTCCTGCCGGATATTTATGTGCCCTGCGATACCTGTAAAGGCAAACGCTATAACCGCGAAACCCTGGAGGTACATTACAAGGGCAAGAACATTCACGAAGTGCTTGAGATGACCGTGGAGGATGCACGGGAATTTTTCGATCCGGTGCCTTCCATTGCCAAGAAATTGCAGACCCTGATGGATGTGGGCCTGTCCTACATCAAGCTCGGCCAGGCCGCGACCACCCTGTCTGGCGGTGAGGCACAGCGGGTCAAGTTGTCCCGCGAGCTTTCAAAACGCGATACCGGGCAAACCCTGTACATTCTCGACGAGCCTACCACCGGCCTGCACTTTGCCGATATCCAGCTGCTGCTGGACGTGCTGCACCGGCTGCGCGATCACGGCAATACCATCGTGGTGATCGAGCACAACCTGGATGTGATCAAGACCGCGGACTGGATCGTCGACCTGGGCCCGGAAGGCGGTTCCGGCGGCGGCGAGATTATTGCCACCGGCACACCGGAACAGGTGGCCAAGGTGAAGGGGTCGCACACCGGGCGCTTCCTGAAACCCATGCTCAAGGCCAGCTGATCGCGCAACCGGGCAAACTGCAGGGACACAGACAACACAGGGGAAACCAATGCTAAAAATAAAAAGATCCCTGAGTATCGGGCCCGCCACCATGGTGGCGGCGGCGTTTATCGGGCCGGGCACGGTGATCACCGCAAGCCTGGCTGGCGCCAACTACGGCTACGCGCTGCTGTGGGCCCTGCTGTTCGCAATCGTGGCCAGCATCATTCTGCAGGAAATGTCTGCACGTCTTGGCCTGGTGACCGGTGAAGGGCTCGGCGAAAATATTCGCGACGCACTGCGGCAACCACTGCTGCGCTGGCCGGCAATGGCGCTGGTGATCAGCGCGATCGTGATCGGCAATGCCGCCTATGAAAGCGGCAACCTGGCTGGCGCCAGCGCCGGCATGAAATTACTCGCCGGTAGCGATACAACACCCGCAGATTCCCGCACCCTGTGGCCGCTGCTGGTCGCGGCGATTGCCGCAACTCTGCTGTGGAGCGGCAGCTACCGGATTATCGAGCGCGCCCTGATCGCCCTGGTCGCGCTGATGAGTCTCGCTTTTCTGTTTACCTTTGCGCTGACGCGGCCGGATTTGAGCGGATTGTTTTCCGGACTATTGATCCCCAGTCTTCCCAGCGGCGCCACACTTACCGCCATAGCACTTATCGGTACCACCGTGGTGCCCTACAACCTATTCCTGCACAGCTCCAGCGTCAGCCAGAAATGGCAGTCCGCAGAGCAGCTCCCCCTGGCCCGTCGGGATATCTTTTTTTCCATTCCCCTCGGCGGACTGATTTCCATCGCGATTGCCGCCACCGCGGCATCCGCATTTTTTAATCACCAGTTGTCCATCTCCAGTGCCAGTGAAATGGCGCGCTCGCTGGAGCCACTGTTCGGCAGCGGGGCGCGTTACTGCATGGGCATCGGCCTGTTTGCCGCGGGAATATCCTCCGCCCTCACCGCACCGCTGGCATCGTCCTACGCGCTATGCGGGATACTGGGGAAACCGGCGGACCTCAAAGCGCTGCACTTTCGCGCCATCTGGCTGACCATTATTGTGATCGGCGCGGTGGTGGCGATTCAGGGCATCCGCCCGCTGCGCCTGATCTGGTTCGCGCAAATTGCCAACGGCCTGCTGCTCCCGATAATCACAGCCTTCCTGTTGTGGACTATGAACAGCGTGCGGCTCGGCCAGCACCGCAATACCTGGTGGCAGAATACTCTGGGCGCTGTGGTACTGCTGATTTCCCTGGTGCTGGGCGGCCGCAGCCTGCTCAGTGCCCTCGGCTGGCTGTGATCCAGCAATACAGGCAGCAGTTTTTGTAGACGGAATTACCATGCACACCATCGATATCAATTGCGATCTGGGCGAAGGCGAAACGGCGCAAGACTGCGCGCGCGATGCGCGCATCATGCCGTTTATTTCCCGCTGCAATATTGCCTGCGGCGGCCACGCCGGCAACGCGACCACCATGGCGCTTTCGCTGCAGAATGCGCGCGCTGCCGGTATCGCTGTCGGCGCGCATCCGGGTTATCCGGACCGGGAAAACTTCGGCCGTGTGTCCCTCGCACTCCCCCGCCAAGCCCTGCTCGCTTCTCTGCGCGAGCAGGTGCAAACCCTGCAAAAACACGCAGCCAGAGAGGGAGTGACTCTCACCCATATCAAACTGCACGGTGCACTCTATAACGATGCCGAGGCCAATGACGGCCTCGCCGATGACCTGGTGCAATTGATCGCGCAGGAATTTCCCGACCTTAAAATTCTCGCCCTGGCCAACGCGGCGATGGAAAAAGCTGCGCAAAAATACCGGCTGCCGGTATTGCGCGAAGGCTTTATGGACCGCCGCTACCAGAACGACCACCAGCTTGCTCCGCGCGCCGTTGCGGGTGCAGTTATCCGGGAATTCGACCAGTGCCTGACTCAGGTGCTGGCGCTGACCCGCGGCGAACCTTTTGCCTCCATCGGTGATGAACTGCTGAAATTTTCCGTCGACAGTATCTGCCTGCACGGCGACAACCCGCAGGCGGAAGTCATCGCCCGCAAGCTGCACACGGAATTGTCGCGCGCCGGAATCCGTATATGCTGAACGGCCCCGCTTTCGAGTTGCTGGCGAATGGAGACTCGGCACTGGATATCCGCTTTGCCGCGGATCCCAGCGAGGCGTTGAGCGAACGCATCATCGCCCTCGCGGAGGTCATCGAGTCCTGTGCGCAACTGCCAGCAATCACCGAGCTGGTACCCGCCTACCAGTGTCTGACCGTCTGCTACGATCCGCTGCAGCTTCCCCGCGGCAAATCCGGTGCACCAGATACCGCTTTTCTCGCGCAGACACTGCAATCACTGACCGACAAAGTGCTCGCGCAGTCAGGCCGTGCGCGTGGCGAGCATCACCTGATCCGCATACCGGTATGCTACGACGCAGCCTTTGCACCGGATATACAAACCCTTTGCGCATCCTCGGGCCTCGCGGTGGACGAAATTATCCGTAGACACACCGCCCCTCACTACCTGGTACATATGCTCGGCTTCACCCCCGGATTCCTGTATCTCGGCGGACTCGACAAAAGCCTGCATTGCCCGCGCAAGGCGCGCCCGGAGTTGCAGGTGCCTGCAGGTTCCGTGGGTATTGGCGGTGCACAGACCGGCATCTACCCCCAGGCTACCCCGGGGGGCTGGCAGATCATCGGCCGCACACCGCTGGCCCTGTTCCGTCCGCAACAAGAGCCGGCATTTATCGCCTGCCCTCTGGACCGGATACAGTTTGTCGCAATCAGCGCCGCAGAATTTGCCGCAATTGATCCCATGTCCCCACTGGAAAAAGTACCACTGGATAGTGGAATTAAACCGGAGGGCAGACGGTGAGCCTGCGCATTACCAAACCGGGGTTACAGACCACTATTCAGGATGGCGGCCGTCCGGGAAATTTGCGCTGGGGACTCGCCCGCGGCGGTGCCGCGGATACTTTCGCCATGGCCCTGGGGAACCTGTTGCTGGGCAATCCTGCGTCTCACCCGTGTCTGGAAGTGGCCGTCACCGGCCCGGAAATTGAGTTCACCTGCGATGTATCCATCGCCGTCACCGGTGCCCGTTTTGACCTGACCCTCAACGAACAGGCTACCGCCAACGACCGGGTAATTGCGGTGCACCCCGGCGATCGCCTGCGCTTCGGCGCCCTCAAGTCAGGCGCACGGGCATATATTGCCCTGGCCGGCCATATCGAGCTGCCCCCCATCCTGGGCAGTCTTTCCACCCATGTGATTGCCGGTTTCGGCGGATTGCAGGGCCGCCCCTTGCAGGCGGGGGACCGGATATCCCTGCGCCAGTGCCGCCAGGAATCCGCGCGACAACTGCCCCCCGCATACCGGCTGGATTACTCCACGCGACCGCTATTGCGCGTGGTCACCGGACTCGAAGCGCAGCATTTTTCCGACGACACCCTGGCGCGGTTTTATCAGGGCGGATTTACGGTTTCTCCCCAGAGCAATCGCATGGGTATACGACTTGCTGGCGAGCCGCTGCCCGTGGAGGGAATTCCGCAACAGGTATCCTCCGCGCTGTGTCCCGGTACCGTGCAGGTACCGCCCAATGGCCTGCCCATTATCAGTTTCGTCGAGGGACAGACCATCGGCGGCTATCCGCGTATTGCCCATGTAATCAGCGCGGATCTGCACCGCCTGGGACAGCTGACAGCGAGTGCGCGGCTGGATTTTGAAGTGGTCGACCAGCACGCGGCCCACCGCATTCTGGCGGGCAAGTCCCGCCTGCTCGCGGAGCTTCCATCCCTGCTGTAAACCCACACCCGGGGTATTTCCCGCACTGATTCGCAAATGACACAAGCCGGGCGCAAATGGCGCGCGATCCCCTTCCCGATACCTCAGGCTTTCGCTAACTTCTCCCACGCCTGATGACAGCGCTGTCAGCGCATATGTCACAGACCTAGCAAGCAATAACAATAACTCAGGAGAAGACATGCCAACTCAATCCCGGCCAACACCGGCCGCAACCCCCGCAACCGCAAGGCGGCGTATCCGACAAACACACACCAGAAGCGTCCTGTACGCCCTTTTACCGCTGATGACGCTGCTGGCGATACCAGCACAGGCCAATCTGCCGGCAGAGCCTTACGAGGCCGGACAGAGCTATTCCGGCGGCAGCCTGGTGTGTTACCAGGGCGACCTGTTCAGGGCGCAGTGGTGGGCCGGCCCTTCTGACTCCCCGCAAGCCGCCTACACCGCCAGCAATAGTTGGGATACCCCCTGGCTACTGGATGACCCGGGCGCCTGCGTCGCAACGGGTACCAACCTTCCACCGCTCGCCGAGGCCAGCGCAAGTCCCGCAGAAATCACCGGGCCCGGTAGCATTGCCCTGGATGGCAGCCTGTCGTCGGATCCGGACGGCGACCCGATCAGCTACACCTGGGCACAGATAGCCCCGACAACCCCGCAGGCAAGCATCCAGGCACCGAGTGCCAGCGGTACCCAGGTAGATTTACCAGATGTGGGGGAAGACACCCTGTATCAGTTCCGGCTGGGCGTAGCGGACGCCGACCACGTTACCTACACCACGGTCGAAGTACTGCAGCGTGCGGGCGCGGTCATCCCCGCGCCCCCTGTTGCAGCGATCACGGCCTCCGATACCAGCCCGACCTGTCCCGCCAGTATCGAGCTGAGCGGCGCTACCTCCAGTTACCCGGACGGGGAGAGCTTCGTGTTTTTCTGGCGACAGGTCAGTGGCCCCGCCGCGGAGATAGTGACACCCAACGCCATAACCACCACCGTGAACCTGCCGGACCCGGGTGCGAATGCTTCCTATATTTTTGAACTGGAAATCACCAACGGGGAAGTCACTGCAACTGACTCCATTGTGATCGACCAGCAATGCAGCGACGCGGGCTTCAGCATTCCCCTGAGCACATTGGAAGCCCGCGAAGCGGAACTCACCTCCAGCGAGCTGTTCACCCAGGTCAAAGCCTCGATCGTCACCCGGGAAAACGCTGAGGTAGAAGCGGTGGTAGCGGGACGCGCGCAGAACCCGACGAATGTTTTGCGAGTGGAATCCATCATCGGTAATGCGGACTGGGAATTCCTGTTTCCCGTGCGTGCACCGGAATATTCCTACGGTAACTTCCTGCGCGCGGTGGCGAAATTCCCGGCTTTCTGTGGTGATTACGATGACGGCCGAGACGCCGATGCCATCTGCCGGAAGTCCCTCGCCACCATGTTCGCCCACTTCACCCAGGAAACCGGGGGGCATACGCCACACTGGGCAGAACCGGAATGGCGCCAGGGGCTCTACTTTCTGCGCGAGCAGGGCTGGAACGAAAGCACGCCGAATGGCTATGGCATCTGCGATCCCTCCACCTGGCAGGCACAGCAATGGCCCTGCGCGACCTTCGCCGACGGAAGCTACAAAAGCTATTTCGGCCGCGGCGCCAAGCAGTTGAGCTACAACTACAACTACGGCCCCTTCTCTGCCGCTATGTACGGTGATGTGAATGTGCTGCTCGAACAACCCAGCCTGGTCGCGGACACCTGGCTGAACCTGGCCAGCGCAGTGTTTTTCTTCGTCTACCCGCAACCGCCCAAGCCGAGCATGCTGCATGTTATCGACGGTACCTGGCAGCCGAACACGCACGACCTCAACAGCGGCCTGGTGCCTGGGTTTGGCGTCACCACCATGATCATCAACGGCGGCATCGAATGCGGCGGCAGTAACGAGCATGCACAATCGCAAAACCGCATCGACTATTACCGCAATTTCGCGGATTACCTGGAAGTCCCGGTACCCGCGGGTGAGGTACTCGGTTGCGCGAGCATGGGCCGGTTTGAAGTGGGTGGCGCGGGCGCCATGGAGATCTACTGGGAGCAGGACTGGAGCTGGGACCCCAGCTACCCGAATGGTGAAAGCTACGCCTGCAAACTAGTTGGCTACCAGACGCGATTTTCAGCTTTTATTGATGGCGACTACGCGCGCTGCGTAGATCACTTCTTTGACGTGAATATCGATTACCAGAACTGACCTTCCGCAGCCGCCTTAAGCGGCTGCATATATGAACGGATGCGGTGTCGCTCATGCGACGCCGCATTGCAGTCCTCGCCGGGCCTCGTGATCAGGAGTCGACCCAGCTCACCACCTCGTCTTCATGCTTGTCTGCACAGGGCGTCGCCTTCGGTGGCACGTAACCCACACGTTCCGTGGGCGAGCGATGCTGTTGCTCCCAGTGCGCCACGGCTTCACCGCAGAGCGTTTTCTGCTCATCCGTAAGAGGCACGCCGTTCGGCCACTTACCGAGCTCGATCGCGCGCTTGAGGCTACCCACAATCTGTGGATTGAGGGCCTGCAATAAATCATTCAGGGACTGGAACATATCGGCTACCGTCGCGAAGGATGCAATAAATCCTGGATCAAAGACAAAAAAAGCCGGTCAATGACCGGCTTTTCTCGCTCGGCACAAAACTCGTACCGATAAACCCGGGGCTATTCGCCTCAGGCTTCAGCTGCTTCTGCAGTCTCGTCCGCTACCGGACGATCCACCAGCTCGACGTAGGCCATAGGAGCCTTATCGCCTGCACGGAAACCGCATTTCAGAATGCGGATGTATCCGCCCGGACGGGCTTCGTAACGGGGACCCAGTTCGTCGAACAGCTTGCGCACAGCATCCTTGTCGCGGATACGGGCGAAAGCCAGACGGCGGTTGGCAACACTGTCTTTCTTGGCCAGGGTGATCAGCGGCTCAGCAACGCGACGCAGCTCCTTGGCTTTGGGCAGTGTGGTTTTGATCAGTTCGTGCTCTACCAGAGAGGCGGTCATGTTCTTGAACATGGCCTTGCGGTGAGAGCTGGTACGACTGAATTTACGGCCACTATAACGATGACGCATAACTCAATTCCTCACGACTTCAATTGCTTTCTCAGCAAGTCGTCTGGGAGCGGTGCTTGCAGTTGCGCGCACCACTCGGTTTTCTTCACGCGGGCGGGCGAGGCCCGCGCCACAAACGCTTTACAGGGAGCTCAGCTTGCTGTCGCCCTTGAGGCTGGCCGGCGGCCAGTTTTCGAGGCGCATACCCAGGGACAGACCACGGGAAGCCAGAACGTCCTTGATCTCGGTCAGGGACTTCTTGCCCAGGTTCGGGGTCTTCAGCAGCTCTACTTCGGTACGCTGAATCAGGTCGCCGATGTAGTAGATGTTCTCTGCTTTCAGACAGTTGGCCGAACGCACGGTCAGTTCCAGGTCGTCTACCGGACGCAACAGCACCGGATCGACTTCCTCTTCCTTGGTTTCCGGCTGGGCATCCTTCTCGCCTTCCAGGTCCACAAATACTGCCAGCTGCTGCTGGAGAATGGTGGCGGCGCGACGGATCGCTTCTTCCGGGTCCAGAGTACCGTTGGTCTCCAGGTCCAGAACCAGCTTGTCCAGGTCGGTGCGCTGTTCTACACGCGCGGATTCCACGCTGTAGGAAACGCGACGAACCGGGCCAAAAGAGGCGTCCAGCTGCAGACGGCCAATAGCGCGGGTCTCTTCTTCGTCTTCACGACGCGCATCGGCGGGCTGGTAGCCACGGCCGCGCGCAACAGTCAAACGCAGGTTGAGTTCCACGTCACCGGTGATGTTGGCGATCACGTGCTCGGGGTTCACGATTTCAATGTCGTGGTCCACCTGAATGTCGCCAGCGGTCACTGCACCCGGGCCTTTCTTGCTCAGGCTCAGCACTGCCTGGTCCTTGCCGTGCATCACCACCGCAATTTCCTTCAGGTTGAGCAGGATTTCGATTACGTCTTCCTGCACGCCCTCAATTGCGCTGTACTCGTGCTCAACACCGTCGATCTCAACTTCAGTGACGGCGCAGCCCGGCATGGAGGACAGCAGGATGCGGCGCAGCGCGTTGCCAAGAGTGTGGCCGAAACCACGCTCCAGCGGTTCCAGAACCACTTTAGCGTGGTTCTGGTTGTACTCGGTGACGTCAATACGACGAGGTGTCAAAAACTCGTTGACAGCAGTCTGCATAGCCATACCTGTATTACAGTTTTATTCCTTAAATGGAACAGAGCCTTACTTGGAGTAGAGTTCCACGATAAGGTTTTCATTGATCTCTGCCGGCAGATCGACGCGATCAGGAACGCGCTTGAAGGTACCTTCGAGCTTGCTCGCATTCACGTCTACCCACTCTACGTCACCGCGCTGTGCAGCGAGGGAAACGGAGTTCTGGATACGCATCTGCTTTTTGGCTTTCTCGCGAATAGCGATAACGTCGCCTTCCTTAACCTGATAGGAAGGGATGTTTACTGCGCTACCGTTAACCAGAATCGCCTTGTGGGAAACCAGCTGACGCGCTTCAGAGCGAGTAGAGCCGAAGCCCATGCGGTAAACCACGTTGTCGAGGCGTTTTTCCAGAAGCTTCAGCAGGTTTTCACCAGTTGCACCTTTCAGGCGCGCCGCTTCCTTATAGTAGTTACGGAACTGCTTTTCCAGCACGCCGTAGATGCGGCGTACTTTTTGCTTTTCACGCAGCTGAACGCCGTAGTCGGACAGGCGACCGCGACCGGCGCCATGTACGCCAGGCTTGGTTTCCGCGCGGCACTTAGATTCGTGCGGGCGAACGCCACTTTTCAGCTGAAGATCGGTACCTTCCCGACGGGAAAGCTTACATTTTGGTCCAATATAACGTGCCATTTCGTCAACCCCCTCTTACACGCGACGTTTCTTGGGCGGACGACAACCGTTATGCGGGATCGGCGTCACGTCGGTGATGTTGGTGATCTTGTAGCCGCAGTTGTTCAGGGCGCGAACGGCAGATTCGCGACCCGGGCCGGGGCCCTTAACTTCGACATCAAGGTTTTTCAGGCCGTACTCCTGAGCGGCAGTACCTGCGCGTTCAGCGGCAACCTGGGCTGCGAAAGGGGTACTCTTACGAGAACCGCGGAAACCGGAGCCACCTGCAGTAGCCCAGCTCAGAGTGTTGCCCTGACGGTCAGTGATCGTCACGATCGTGTTGTTGAACGATGCGTGGATGTGGGCAACACCGTCGACAACGGTCTTTTTGACCTTTTTGCGAACAGTAGTTTTTGGCTTAGCCATACCTGTATCCTAAATCCTGTACTTGTGAAGACTAGCGCGATCGATTACTTACGGATCGGCTTGCGCGGACCCTTACGGGTACGGGCGTTAGTCTTGGTGCGCTGACCGCGAAGCGGCAGGCTGCGACGGTGACGCAGACCGCGGAAGCAACCCAGGTCCATCAGACGTTTGATGTTCATGGATACTTCACGACGCAGATCACCTTCAACGGACAGTTTCGCAACTTCACCGCGGATGGTTTCGATCTGGTCTTCGGACAGATCACGAAGTTTGGTGGATTCAGCGATACCTACCGCTGCCAGAATAGATTTTGCAGTAGTGCGTCCGACACCATAGATATGGGTCAGGGAGATCACTGCGTGCTTGTGGTCTGGTACATTGACACCAGCAATACGTGCCATAGAGGCGTACTCCACGTATTGTGAACCAGCGCAACTTTGGTGATGGCGCGGTTCAATTCTCGATTCGGCGCTGACAGCGAATAAAAAGCCACCAGCACCACCAAAAAGGCGCGCAAGAATAGCTTTTCAGACACCAAATTGCAATAGCCCGCCTTCCCAAGGCCGAAACCCGGGGTAAAGCGGACGACAGTCAACGCCCCCTGTTTGAAACCTTAGAACCAGCCAACCGACTGACTCTCTGGTTTCGCCGCACGCTAATTGCGTTGCGGAGCGCCTTTTTACACGGGGCTGTGCAAGAAGGCAAATTTTTGATCACTCTCTTTACAAGACCGGCGAACCGGACCCTGCAGAGAATGGCGTCGCTAGAAGCCCATCCCAGGGCGGACGCCGGCCCGGCCATCCGTGGCCGGTCGCCAAGCAATGCTGCGGAACACCACCGGTATTCCGCTCATTGCTTAGCCCTGCCGCTGCTTGTGACGCGGTTCGGCGCTGCAGATTACCCGCAGAACACCTTTACGACGTACGATTTTGCAGTTACGGCAGATCTTTTTAACAGAAGCGCGTACTTTCATGACCTTACCTCAATTCAATCCTGCTGCTGTGGATGCCGATCAACGGCGGCCGTAGCTTTGCAGATTTGCCTTTTTCATCATCCCCTCGTACTGGTGGGACAGCAAATGCGACTGCACCTGTGCCATGAAGTCCATCACTACGACCACGACGATCAGCAGCGAAGTACCTCCCAGATAGAAGGGAATGTTCAGCCCGACCACCAGGAACTGCGGCAGCAGGGATACCAGAGCGATGTAACAGGCACCGACCAGGGTCAAACGAGTCAGAACGCTGTCGATATAACGCGCGGTCTGCTCCCCGGGGCGGATACCGGGCACATATGCACCGGATTTTTTCAGGTTGTCTGCCACTTCGTTCGGGTTGAACATCAACGCCGTGTAGAAGAAACAGAAGAAGCCAATCAACAGTGCGAACAGAATAATGTTCAGCGGCTGACCGGGGCCCAGCTGGAGCGCCATCCACTGCAGGATCTGCGCACCGACACCTTCGCCACCCTGACCGAACCACTGCGCAAGAGTCGCAGGGAACAGCAGGATACTGCTGGCAAAGATCACCGGGATCACACCGGCCATGTTGACCTTCAACGGCAGGTGGCTGGACTGTGCCGCCGGCGCCTGCGAGTAACGACCCGCCTGGCGCCGCGCGTGGTTAATGGTGATACGGCGTTGGCCGCGCTCCATAACCACAACGAAGTAGACAACAGCAATCGCCACGAAGCCGATAGCCAGCAACATCAGGATATGCAATTCACCCTGACGCGCCTGCTCGAAAGCCTGGCCAATAGCACTGGGCAGCCCGGCAACGATACCGGCGAAGATCAGCATGGAAATACCATTGCCAACACCGCGCTCGGTGATCTGCTCCCCCAGCCACATCATGAACACTGCACCGGTTACCAGTGACACTACGGCCACAAAGTAGAAACCGAATGCCGGTTCAGCGGAATATGCGAGGTTCTGACCGGCGAGACCAAAGGTCATACCGATGCCCTGGATCAGGGCCAGCAACACCGTCAGATAACGGGTGTACTGGTTGATCTTGCGACGCCCTGCATCACCTTCCTTCTTTAACGCCTCCAGAGAAGGCGTCACCGCGGTCATCAACTGCATAATGATGGACGCGGAGATGTAAGGCATGATCCCGAGGGCCAGAATACTCATCCGTTCCAGTGCGCCACCGGAAAACATGTTGAACAGGCCAAGGATTGTTCCCTGGTTCTGATTAAACAGGTTTGCCAGCTTTTCCGGATCAATACCGGGCACCGGAATATGGGTCCCTATTCGATATACGAGAATCGCGAGAAACAGAAAACGAAGGCGAGCCCAAAGCTCGCCTAATCCCTTGCCGTTACCCAGGGAGTTAACACCAGATCCTGGTCGTGCCATTGGGGCCTCGATTTAGTCTTCTACTTTTCCGCCAGCAGCTTCGATGGCCGCTTTAGCACCTTTGGTGACGCCGAGACCTTTCACGGTTACCGCTTTGGTCAGCTCACCGGAAAGGAACACTTTGGCGCGCTTAATGTGGCTGCCGATAATATCGGCATTTTTCAGCGCTGCCAAATCAATCGTGTCACCTTCTACCTTCGCCAGCTCCGCCAGACGCACTTCCGCTACAAAGCGGCCAACGCGAGAGGTGAAACCGTACTTCGGCAGGCGCTTCTGCAGCGGCATCTGACCGCCTTCGAAGCCCGGACGAACGCTACCACCGGAACGGGCCTTTTGACCCTTGTGACCACGGCCACCGGTTTTACCCAGACCGCTACCGATGCCGCGACCAACGCGCTTGGCGCTGTGCTTGTGACCCTCAGCGGGAGACAAATCGTTTAAACGCATGTTACGCCTCCTCAACTTTTACGAGGTAGTTCACTTTGTTGATCATGCCGCGCACAGAGGGAGTGTCTTCCACTTCCACAGTGTGACCGATGCGGCGCAGACCCAGACCAGCAACACATGCCTGATGATTTTTCAGGCGACCGTTGATGCTCTTGACCTGGGTGACTTTGATGGTCTTCTTAGCCATGACTCATTCACTCAAAGCAAGTTCAGAGTGGGCCGCAGCGATAGTGCTGCTGCGACCCAAACCGAATCAGTTCAGGATTTCTTCCACAGACTTGCCACGCTTGGCGGCGACGTCTTCCGGGCTGCTCATTTTGCCCAGAGCACTGAAAGTGGCGCGAACGACGTTTACCGGGTTGGTAGAGCCGTAGCACTTGGCCAGTACGTTGTGGACACCAGCCATTTCCAGTACGGAGCGCATGGCACCGCCGGCAATTACACCGGTACCCTGGGAAGCGGGCTGCATGTATACCTTGGAACCGCCGTGGCGACCGTTGGTAGCGTACTGAATGGTGTCACCGTTCAGGTCTACCTGGATCATGTTGCGACGCGCAGCTTCCATTGCCTTTTGGATGGCAACTGGCACTTCGCGAGCCTTGCCACGACCAAAGCCAACGCGGCCATTGCCATCGCCAACTACGGTCAGAGCGGTGAACGCGAAGATACGACCACCTTTTACGGTTTTGGCAACGCGATTGACCTGGACCAGCTTTTCCTGGAGGCCTTCGTCGTTGCTCTTCTCGACTTTATCTCTAGCCATAACTCAACCCTTAGAATTTCAGACCGGCTTCGCGGGCAGCGTCTGCCAGGGCCTTAACACGGCCGTGGTATTTGAAACCGCTGCGATCGAAGGCTACCGCTTCAACGCCGGCGGCCTTGGCACGCTCAGCGATCAGGGTACCGACGGCTTTAGCAGCGTCGACGTTGCCGGTTTTGCTTTCACGCAGGTCCTTGTCCAGAGTAGAGGCAGAGGCCAATACCTTGTCGCCTTCGGCAGACAGGATCTGTGCGTATATGTGGCGCGGAGTGCGGTTCACTGTCAGGCGAACGGCGCCCAGCTCACGGAACTTGGCGCGGGCACGACGTGCACGACGCAAGCGAGATTGCTTTTTAACGTTCATATCTATGCCTTACTTCTTCTTGGCCTCTTTGCGATACACGCGCTCATCGGCGTAGCGGACACCCTTACCTTTGTAGGGCTCCGGCGGACGGAATGCGCGGATCTCTGCGGCCACTTGACCCAACAGCTGCTTGTCGCTGCTCTTCAGTACGATTTCAGTCTGGCTCGGAGTCTCTGCGGTTACGCCTTCCGGAAGTGCGTAATCGATCGGGTGAGAGAAACCGAGAGTCAGGTTAACGGTCTTACCAGATGCTTTCGCACGGTAACCAACACCGTTCAGCTGCAGCTTCTTTTCGAAGCCCTGACTGACACCGACCACCATATTGTTAACCAGCGCACGGGTGGTACCCGCCAGTGCACGCGCCTGCTTGGAGCCATTGCGCGCGGCGAATTTCAGCTGGTTTTCTTCTTGCTTAACTTCCACATCAGAGTGGACGTTGAAGTTCAGATTGCCGTTACCACCTTTTACAGCGATATCCTGACCTTTCAGGTCAACGGAAACGCCAGCGGGGATCTGAACTGGATCATTTGCTACTCGAGACATTTCAACCCCCGCTTAGAATACGGTGCAGAGCACTTCGCCACCGACGCCAGCCTGACGGGCTGCACGATCAGTCATCACACCTTGAGAGGTGGAAACGATCGCGATACCCAGGCCACCGCGTACGGAAGGCAGCGCTTTTTTACCGGCGTAGTTACGCAGGCCCGGACGGGAAACCCGATCCAGCTCAGCGATAACCGGCTTGCCCTGAAAGTATTTCAGTTCGATGGTCAGTTCAGGCTTGGCGCCTTCGCTGACGGCTACACCAGTAACGTAACCTTCGTCTTTCAGAACGTTGGCTACAGCTACTTTCAGTTTTGATGAAGGCATGGAAACACTGCCCTTTCCGCGGCCCAGGGCGTTGCGGATGCGGGTCAGCATATCTGCCAACGGATCTTGCATACTCATTACTTAAGACTCCTCAAGTCTGCCGTATTACCAGCTGGACTTAACCAGGCCGGGGACATCACCACGCATGGCTGCTTCACGCAGTTTGTTACGGCACAGGCCGAACTTGCGGTAGACAGCGTGGGGGCGACCAGTGATACGGCAGCGGCGCTGCTGACGTACCGGGCTTGCATCGCGCGGCAGTTGTTGCAGCTTGAGCTGAGCCTCCCAACGCTCCTCTTCAGAAGCGTCGGCACTGGCGATGATCGCCTTCAGCTCTTGACGCTTTTCAGCGTACTTAGCTGCGGTTCGAGCGCGCTTGTTCTCACGCGCAATCATGGATTTCTTCGCCATGGAATCCTCTTAACCCTTAAACGGGAAGTTGAATGCTTTCAGCAGTGCACGACCTTGGTCGTCGTTAGCTGCTGTAGTAGTGATACAAATATCCAGACCGCGGATCTTGTCTACTTTGTCGTAGTCAATTTCCGGGAAGATAATTTGTTCGGTTACACCCATTGAGAAGTTACCACGACCGTCGAACTGCTTCGGGCTAATGCCACGGAAGTCGCGGATACGCGGAATCGCGATACCGATCAGGCGCTCCAGGAACTCATACATGCGCTCACCGCGCAGAGTTACCTTACAGCCAATCGGCCAGCCATCACGGATTTTGAAGCCCGCGATAGACTTACGCGCGTTGGTCACAATGGGTTTTTGACCAGTGATTGCAGTCATGTCATTGACTGCGTGTTCCAGTACCTTCTTATCACCAATGGCTTCACCGACACCCATGTTGACGGTGATTTTGGTGATGCGCGGCACGGACATTACGTTCTCAAGTCCCAGCTCTTCTTTCAGCTTGGACGCGAGTTCTTTGGTATAGAGCTCTTTAAGCCTTGCCATGTTTTCCACCTGACTTATGCGTCAACGGCTTCGCCGCTGGATTTGAAGACGCGAATCTTAGTGCCGTCTTCCAGTACTTTGAAGCCTACCCGGTCAGCTTTCTGGGTATTCGGGTTGAAGATGGCTACGTTGGAAACCTGGATAGCGGCTTCTTTCTCAACAATGCCACCAGCAACACCCAGCTGGGGGTTCGGTTTCTGGTGCTTTTTGATCATCTGTACACCGGATACGATCAGGCGACCGTCGTTAAGCACCTTACGTACGGTGCCACGCTTGCCTTTGTCGCGACCGGCGATAACGATGACTTCGTCGTCACGCTTGATCTTGCGCATTACTATTCTCCGCTCGTGGCTTAGATAACTTCGGGAGCCAGTGAGATGATCTTCATGAACTTCTCACCGCGCAGCTCGCGAGTTACCGGGCCAAAAATACGGGTGCCGACCGGCGCATGTTGCTGGTTCAGCAGTACCGCTGCGTTATCGTCAAATTTGATCAGGGAGCCGTCCGGGCGACGCACACCTTTTTTGGTGCGAACCACAACCGCGTTCATCACCTGACCTTTTTTCACTTTACCGCGAGGAATTGCTTCCTTAACGGTTACTTTGATGATGTCGCCAACGCCAGCGTAGCGACGGTGGGAGCCGCCCAGCACCTTGATGCACATGACACGGCGAGCCCCACTGTTATCGGCTACTTCTAAGTAGGATTCCGCTTGAATCATCGTTCCTCTCCGAAACTCTTCAATGCGCTAGGGGTTAAACCTTCGCCGCACGCTCTACAATTTTCTGCAAGGACCAGGATTTGCTCTTGGACAGCGGACGAGATTCTTCAATGGTCACAACATCACCGATGCCGCATTCATTGTTTTCGTCGTGTGCTTTGAGCTTGGTGGACTTGCTCACGATTTTGCCGTAGATCGGGTGCTTAACACGGCGCTCGATCAAAACGGTGACGGTTTTATCCATCTTGTCACTCACAACCTTGCCGGTCAGAGTACGCTTCAGTTTTGCTTCAGCCATGATTAATTACCTGCTTTCTCGGTCAACACAGTCTTAATGCGAGCAATGTCGCGACGAGTCTGCTTCAGCAGATGGGTCTGAGTCAGCTGACCGGTGGACTTCTGCATACGCAGCTTGAACTGTGCTTCAAGCTGGCTCAGGAGTTCCTGGTTCAGTTCTTCAACAGACTTTGAGCGTAGATCTGCAGTCTTCATTACATCACCGAACGCTTAACGAAAGTTGTCTTTACAGGCAGCTTGGCTGCCGCGAGCTCAAATGCTTCGCGAGCCAGTTCTTCGGATACGCCTTCCATTTCATAGAGGACTTTACCCGGCTGAATCTGAGCCACCCAGTATTCTACGTTACCCTTACCTTTACCCATACGAACTTCGAGGGGCTTACTGGAAATGGGCTTGTCCGGAAACACACGAATCCAGATCTTACCGCCACGTTTAACGTGACGAGTCATTGCGCGACGAGCCGCTTCGATCTGACGCGCAGTAATGCGTCCACGACCGATGGCCTTGAGGCCGAACTCGCCAAAGCTCACTTTAGAGCCGCGCTGAGAAAGACCGCGGTTGCGACCCTTCTGTACCTTGCGGAATTTTGTACGCTTTGGTTGTAGCATCTGCGCACCCCTTATTTAGCAGCTTTTTTGCGAGTCTTCGCTGGCTTTTCTTCGGGGATTTCGTCACCGATGACTTCGCCTTTGAAGATCCAAACTTTCACACCGATGATGCCGTAGGTAGTACTGGCTTCATAAGTGCCGTAGTCGATGTTGGCACGCAGAGTGTGCAGCGGCACGCGGCCTTCACGGTACCATTCAGTACGCGCGATCTCAGCACCGCCGAGACGACCGCCCACTTGAATCTTGATACCTTCAGCGCCCTGGCGCATTGCGTTCTGTACGGCACGCTTCATAGCGCGACGGAACATAACGCGACGCTCCAACTGCTGAGCAACGTTCTGGGCTACCAGAGTGGCATCCAGATCAGGCTTACGAACTTCTTCGATGTCGATGTGCACGGGCACACCCATCTGGGAAGTCAGCTCGTTGCGCAGACGCTCTACGTCTTCACCTTTTTTACCGATCACGATGCCCGGACGCGCAGTGTGAATGGTCACACGAGCGGTGTTGGCCGGACGTTCGATCTCGATGCGGCTCACGGAAGCGTGGGCCAGTTTTTTGCGAATGTATTCGCGAACTTTCAGATCCGTGTACAGCTTGTCTGCGTACTCGTCACTGCCGGCATACCAAACGGAGGTATGCTTTTTAACGATACCCAGACGAATGCCGGTAGGATGTACTTTTTGTCCCATGGTTTTCTCGCCTGCTCTCTTATTTCTCGGCTACTTTCACAGTAATGTGACAAGTACGCTTCAGAATACGATCAGCACGACCTTTCGCACGCGGTTTAATGCGCTTCATGGTCATACCCTCATCCACGAAAATAGTGGAAACCTTCAGTTCGTCGACATCGGCACCTTCGTTGTGCTCGGCGTTGGCGATTGCGGATTCCAGAACCTTCTTGACGATCGCAGCACCCTTCTTGTGGCTGAAAGCCAGGATATCCAGGGCTTCCTCGACACCTTTGCCGCGAATCTGATCAGCTACCAGACGCGCCTTTTGTGCCGACAGACGAGCACCGCGTAATTTTGCTTGTACTTCCATCTCTATAACCTCGGCTTAGCGCTTCTTCGCTTTCTTATCCGCAGCGTGGCCACGGTAAGTGCGGGTAGCCGCGAATTCGCCCAGCTTGTGACCAACCATTTCTTCGTTGATCAGAACGGGCACGTGTTGACGACCGTTATGAACGGCAATCGTCAGGCCCACCATTTCCGGCATAACCATGGAACGGCGGGACCAGGTTTTAATCGGTCGACGATCATTTTTCTCAATCGCCGCCTCCACCTTCTTGATCAAATGCAGATCAATAAAGGGACCTTTCTTTAATGAGCGTGGCACTGTCGATTCCTCTCTAGCAGCTCAGACATCGCGCGCGGCTTACTTGCCGCGACGACGTACAATCATGTTGTCGGTGCGCTTGTTCTTACGCGTTTTCTTACCCTTGGTCGGAACACCCCAAGGCGTCACAGGGTGACGACCACCAGAGGTACGACCTTCACCACCACCGTGCGGGTGGTCTACCGGGTTCATCGCCACACCGCGAACGGTAGGACGAACACCGCGCCAGCGTTTGGCACCTGCTTTACCCAGCTTGCGCAGGCTGTGCTCGGAGTTGCTCACTTCACCCAGGGTGGCGCGGCACTCGGACAGAACCCGACGCATTTCGCCAGAACGCAGACGGATAGTCGCGTACTGACCTTCACGGGCAACCAGCTGTACAGAGGCACCGGCAGAGCGGGCCAGCTGAGCACCTTTACCAGGCTTCAGCTCGATGGCGTGAATCACGGAACCAACCGGGATGTTGCGCAGCGGCAAAGTGTTACCCACTTTGATCGGCGCAGCGTCGCCGGACTGGACCTTGTCACCAGCTTTCAAGTGCTTCGGTGCAAGAATGTAACGGCGCTCACCGTCGGCGTAGCAAACCAGAGCGATATGCGCGCTGCGGTTCGGATCGTATTCCAGGCGCTCAACGGTGGCCGGAATGCCATCTTTGTTACGCTTGAAATCCACTACACGGTAGTGATGCTTGTGACCACCACCAATATGACGGGTAGTGATGCGACCGTTGTTGTTACGACCACCGGACTTGGACTTCTTCTCCAGCAGCGGCGCGTAAGGTGCACCCTTGTGCAGGTCGGAATTAACAACCTTTACCAGGTGACGACGGCCAGCAGAGGTCGGTTTTGTCTTTACAATTGCCATTGTAACTTTCCCCTTTACTCAGCAGCTTCAAAGTTGATGTCGCTGCCTTCGGCCAGGCGAACGTAGGCTTTTTTCCAGTCGTTACGCTGGCCCATGCCGTAGCGAGTACGCTTGGTTTTGCCTTTTACGTTCACGGTGCGAACCTGCTCAACAGAAACATTGAACAGCTTCTCTACCGCGGCCTTGATCTCGGCTTTGGACGCGTCGGTGGTGACCTTGAATACTACCTGGTTGGCGGCATCCGCCAGCACAGCAGCTTTCTCGGAAATTACCGGACCCAGCAGTACTTTGTAGATTCGCTCTTGGTTCATCCCAGCACCTCATCAATTTTCTTCAGTGCAGAAACGGTAACCACGACCTTGTCAAAGCGAATCAGGCTTACCGGATCGATACCCTGGACATCGCGAACATCGATCTTGTGCAGGTTGCGCGCGGCCAGGTAGAGGTTTTCATTAACCTCTTCGGTCACGATCAGCGCCTCTGCCAGATCGTACTGGGCAAGCTTGGTTACCAGCTGCTTGGTTTTCGGCGCTTCCACGTCGAAAGACTCAACAACAACCAGACGCTCCTGACGAGCCAGCTCAGAGAGAATGCAGCGCAGTGCAGCGCGGTACATTTTCTTGTTCAGCTTGACGCTGTGATCGCGCGGTTCAGCGGCGAAAGTTACGCCACCGGAGCGCCACAGCGGGCTGCGGATAGTACCGGCGCGAGCGCGGCCAGTACCTTTCTGGCGCCAAGGCTTCTTGCCGCCACCGGAAACCGCAGAGCGGTTCTTCTGGGCCTTGGTGCCCTGGCGCGCGCCAGCCATGTAGGCGACGACGGCCTGGTGTACCAGGTCCTGGTTGAATTCACGACCGAAAGCCACTTCAGAGACAGCTACAGTGCCTTTGGCGCCTTCGGGAGTAGCGATATTCAGTTCCATATCTAATTACCCTCAGACTTAGGCTTTCACAGCCGGACGAACGATCACGTTGCCACCCGGAGCTCCGGGAACAGCGCCTTTTACCAGCAGCAGGTTGCGCTCGGCATCCACACGAACCACTTCCAGGTTTTGCGTGGTAACACGCTCAGCACCCATGTGACCGGCCATCTTCTTGCCTTTCCACACACGACCAGGGGTCTGGCACTGACCGATAGAACCGGGTGCGCGGTGAGACAGGGAGTTACCGTGGGTAGCGTCTTGCATGCGGAAGTTCCAGCGCTTAATACCGCCCTGAAATCCTTTACCTTTGGAAGTGCCGGTTACGTCAATCTTCTGACCAGCTTCGAAGCTAGCAACAGTGATTTCAGAACCGATTTCGAAGGACTCTTCAGAACCGTCAGTACGCAGTTCGAAAAGAGCAGAGCCAGCCTCTGTGTTGGCTTTGGCGAAGTGGCCCGCTTGGGGCTTGGAGACACGGGAAGCCTTACGAGCACCCACAGTTACCTGTACTGCGGAATAGCCGTCAGTTTCCTGAGTTTTCACCTGAGTGACGCGATTGGGAGCTACCTCGATAACAGTTACCGGGATAGACGCGCCATCTTCAGTGAAGATGCGAGTCATGCCGCTCTTGCGGCCGACAATACCTATAGTCATCTTTTCAACCTCTCAGTGCACGGGGCTTTAACCCACTGCGGCCGCCCAATTTCAGAGCGTTACACTACCCGAACCTTTTTCGTTCGGGATTCGGTAGTTAATTTGAAGTGTTAGCCGAGACTAATCTGAACCTCAACACCTGCCGCCAGATCGAGCTTCATCAGCGCGTCAACGGTTTTCTCGGTGGGCTCAACAATGTCCAGCAAACGCTTGTGAGTACGGATTTCGTACTGGTCGCGCGCGTCTTTGTTGACGTGCGGAGAGATCAGCACGGTGTACTTCTCTTTACGAGTCGGCAGCGGAATGGGACCGCGTACCTGAGCGCCAGTGCGCTTGGCCGTCTCGACGATTTCCTGAGTAGACGTATCGATCAGCTTGTGGTCGAAAGCCTTCAGGCGAATTCGGATGCGTTGACCCTGCATGGAATCAAACTCCAGTTGTAAATCTAAAGAACGTCCTTTTACGCAACCCCGAGGGCGGGCGAAAAGGAGCGCGAAGTCTACGGGTGATTTTTTGGCCTGTCAACTCCACAGTGAAAACAAAGTTTGCAGGGGCACACCAAATAGCGCCGGCGCGAAACTAAACTGAGGTATAAGCCGAAAAGCGCCATACAGGAGGGGCAAATCATGACTATTGCCACCACCGTCAGTCAGTACCTGACTGACCACTCAGTTCAGTATCGGGTTATCCCCCACGAACACAGCGCCACCAACCGGGAGAGCGCACACAAAGCCAATGTTCGCGAAGACCGGGTCGCCAAGGCCATCATGCTCAAGGATGAACGCGGGATGGTGATGACCATCATCCCGGCGAGCAGCAGCCTTGACATGCGCGCCGTACACGAGGAAACCGGCCGCAATCACCTGGAAATGATGGATGAGAGCGAATTCCAGCAACACTTTTCTGACTGCGAGGTCGGCGCCCTGCCCCCGCTGGGTCCAGCGTACGGCATTACCACCCTGGTGGACAGCGGCCTGGACGACCGGGACACCCTCTACCTCGAGTCCGGGGACCACGAGTCACTGATCGCAATGGATGGTCGTGACTTCGACCAGCTCATGTCAGGCAGCAGACACTGCAACCTGACCCGAGACTGGATTTAAAGTCACCGGCCGTACGGGCGACCATAAAAAAAGCCGCAGCGTTTCCACTGCGGCTTTTTCGTGCTTAAAACCAGGACTAAATATTAGTCGAGGATTTTAGCTACAACGCCAGCACCAACGGTACGGCCACCTTCGCGGATTGCGAAGCGCAGGCCTTCTTCCATGGCGATCGGGGCAATCAGCTCAACTTTCATCTGAATGTTGTCGCCCGGCATTACCATTTCGGTGCCTTCCGGCAGCTCAACCGCACCAGTTACGTCGGTGGTACGGAAGTAGAACTGCGGACGGTAGCCTTTGAAGAACGGGGTGTGACGACCACCTTCGTCCTTGGACAGGATGTACACCTCACCTTCGAACTTGGTGTGCGGGGTGATGGAACCCGGCTTCGCCAGGACCTGACCACGCTCAACTTCGTCACGCTTGGTGCCACGCAGCAGTGCGCCGATGTTCTCACCAGCACGACCTTCGTCGAGCAGCTTGCGGAACATTTCAACACCGGTACAGGTGGTTTTGGTGGTCTCTTTGATACCAACGATTTCGATTTCGTCGCCGGTATTGATGATGCCACGCTCAACACGACCAGTTACCACGGTACCACGGCCAGAGATGGAGAATACGTCTTCGATCGGCATCAGGAACGGCATGTCTACTGCACGCTCCGGCTCCGGGATGTACTCGTCCAGGGTTTCTACCAGCTTCTTAACAGCGGTAGTACCCAGCTCGTCACCGTCTTCACCGTTCAGCGCCATCAGGGCGGAACCAGCGATGATCGGAGTGTCGTCGCCCGGGAATTCGTACTGGTCCAGCAGCTCACGCAGCTCCATTTCAACCAGTTCCATCATCTCGGCGTATTCTTCAGAACCAACACCGCCACAGTCTTCTGCCAGCAGGTCAGCCTTGTTCAGGAATACAACGATGTAAGGTACACCTACCTGACGAGACAGCAGGATGTGCTCGCGAGTCTGCGGCATAGGGCCGTCAGTCGCACCACATACCAGGATAGCGCCGTCCATCTGAGCAGCACCGGTGATCATGTTTTTAACGTAGTCGGCGTGGCCCGGGCAGTCTACGTGCGCGTAGTGACGGGTCGGGGACTCGTATTCAACGTGAGAGGTGGCGATGGTGATACCGCGCTCACGCTCTTCCGGTGCGTTGTCGATACCGTCGAAGGCAACGGCTGCGCCGCCCCATACTTCCGCACATACGCGAGTCAGTGCAGCGGTCAGGGTGGTTTTACCGTGGTCAACGTGACCGATGGTGCCCACGTTTACGTGGGGCTTGGAACGTTCAAACTTTTCTTTTCCCATTTTCAATGTCCTCTAGCTAAAAGAAGTTAGGAAATTAGCCTTTGTTTTTCGCAATGATTTCGTCAGCGACGTTTTTCGGCGCTTCAGCGTACTTCAGGAATTCCATGGTGTAGGTCGCACGGCCCTGGGTAGCAGAACGCAGGTCAGTGGCGTAACCGAACATTTCGGCCAGCGGCACTTCCGCGTTAACAACCTTACCGGAGGCACTGTCGTCCATACCTTGGATCAGACCACGACGACGGTTGAGGTCACCCACAACGTCACCCATGTTCTCTTCCGGGGTAACCACTTCCACTTTCATCATAGGCTCAAGCAGAACCGCGCCGCCAACGTCAGCCAGCTTCTTGGTTGCCATGGAGCCTGCGATCTTGAACGCCATTTCGTTGGAGTCCACATCGTGGAAAGAGCCGTCGTACAGGGTAGCCTTCAGGCCCAGCAGCGGGTAGCCAGCCAGAACACCGTTCTGCATTTGCTCTTCGATACCCTTCTGCACCGCCGGAATGTATTCCTTCGGTACCACACCACCAACGATGGCGTTTTCGAATTCCAGGCCTTCCTGGGACTCGTCTTCAGCCGGCTCGAACTTCACCCATACGTGACCGTACTGACCGCGACCACCGGACTGACGAACGAACTTGCCTTCGATCTCAGAGGTGTTACGGATAGTCTCACGATAGGCCACCTGCGGCTTACCGATGTTGGCCTCAACGTTGAACTCACGACGCATGCGGTCAACGATGATGTCCAGGTGCAGCTCACCCATACCGGAGATGATGGTCTGGCCAGTCTCTTCGTCGGTCTTAACGCGGAAAGAGGGGTCTTCCTGAGCCAGCTTGCCCAGCGCGATACCCATTTTTTCCTGATCCGGCTTGGACTTCGGCTCTACTGCTACGGAGATTACCGGCTCCGGGAACTCCATACGCTCAAGAACGATCTTGGCGTCTTCGGCACACAGAGTGTCACCAGTGGTCACATCTTTCAGGCCGATAGCCGCAGCGATGTCACCCGCCAGCACTTCTTTGATTTCTTTACGGTCGTTGGAGTGCATCTGCACCATACGGCCAACGCGCTCTTTCTTCTGCTTCACGGAGTTGTATACCGCGGTGCCGCTTTCCAGCTTACCGGAGTAAACACGGAAGAAAGTCAGAGTACCAACGAAGGGGTCGGTAGCGATTTTGAATGCCAGTGCAGCGAAGGGCGCATCGTCGTCGGCCGGACGAGTCTCAACGGTCTCATTAGCGTCCAGCAGAGTACCTTCGATTTCACGCACCTGGTTCGGCGCAGGCAGGTATTCGATAACCGCGTCCAGCATGGCCTGTACGCCCTTGTTCTTGAACGCAGAGCCGCCCAGAACCGGTACGATTTCATTGGCCAGGGTGCGCTGACGGATAGCTGACTTGATTTCTTCCTCGGACAGCTCACCTTCTTCCAGGTATTTTTCCATCAGCTCTTCGGTCGCTTCCGCCGCTGCTTCCATCAGGAACTCGCGCATTTCTTCGCACTCGTCCTGCATGTCAGCCGGGATATCGGCGTAGTCGAAGGTCATACCCATGTCGTCTTCGTTCCACAGGATGGCCTTCATCTTGACCAGGTCGACCACACCCTTGAACTCGTCTTCAGAGCCAATGGTCATCTGCAGCGGAACAGCGTTCGCGTTCAGACGGGTCTTCAGCTGACCAACAACCTTGCGGAAGTCTGCACCGGCGCGGTCCATCTTGTTGACGAATACCATACGCGGTACTTCGTACTTGTTGGCCTGACGCCATACAGTTTCGGTCTGCGGCTGCACACCGGAAGAACCACACAGCACAACAACAGCGCCGTCCAGTACACGCAGGGAACGCTCCACCTCAATGGTGAAGTCAACGTGTCCGGGGGTGTCGATAATGTTTACGCGGTGCTGCGGAAACTGCTGCTGCATACCAGCCCAGAAACAGGTGGTCGCTGCGGAGGTGATGGTGATACCACGCTCCTGCTCCTGCTCCATCCAGTCCATGGTTGCGGCACCCTCGTGCACCTCACCAATTTTGTGGGACAGACCGGTGTAGAACAGTACGCGCTCGGTAGTCGTGGTTTTACCGGCGTCTACGTGGGCGCAGATACCGATATTGCGATAGCGTTCGATAGGCGTTTTACGTGCCACAGTTGTATCCTCGATATAACGGCAAAAGGCAGCTGGGCGCGAGTTAAAAAACTGGCCCTGCTGCCTTTCGGTTTTAATTTCCGATGTGGGTATTCATCAGACTTAGAAGCGCCTCTATCTTAGAAACGATAGTGGGAGAACGCTTTGTTGGCTTCCGCCATACGATGCACGTCTTCACGCTTCTTGACCGCGCCGCCCTTGTTCTGGGAAGCATCGATCATTTCATTGGCCAGACGCTGGGCCATGGACTTCTCACCGCGCTTACGGGAGAAATCTACCAGCCAGCGCATTGCCAGCGCGGTACGACGTGCGGGACGCACTTCTACCGGCACCTGGTAGGTAGCACCACCAACACGACGGGACTTAACTTCCACCATCGGGGCGATGTTTTCCAGGGACTCTTCAAAAACCTCAATAGGATCTTTGTTCAGCTTTTCTGAAACCAGATCCAGTGCACCGTAAACGATGCTCTCTGCCACAGACTTCTTACCAGAGATCATGACATGGTTCATGAACTTGGCCAGAGTCACGTTCCCGAACTTGGGATCGGGCAGCACTTCGCGCTTGGCGACTACTCGTCTTCTTGGCATGGGATTGCCTCTCTTCAGGGTTACTCTGAGATGCCGCCGTACTAACTACAAATAGTAACTACAAATCGGCGAGCTCAGCCTTACTCCGGTTATTCGTTAAACCGAAACGCAAATTGACCTAGGGGAATTAACCCTTAGGACGCTTGGCACCGTACTTGGAACGGCCCTGCTTGCGATCGTTCACGCCGGCACAGTCAAGTGCACCGCGTACAGTGTGGTAGCGCACACCCGGCAGGTCTTTTACACGACCGCCGCGAATCAGCACCACGCTGTGTTCCTGCAGGTTGTGGCCTTCACCGCCGATGTACGAAGTTACTTCGTAACCGTTGGTCAGGCGCACACGACAAACTTTACGCAGTGCGGAGTTCGGCTTCTTCGGTGTAGTGGTATACACACGAGTACAAACTCCACGGCGCTGCGGGCTAGCTTGCAGTGCAGGCACGTCGCTTTTTTCAACTTTGCGTTTTCTCGGCTTACGAACCAACTGGTTGATCGTTGCCATTAAAAATCACTCCAAAATAAAACGCCCCCACCTTTACAGCAGCGGGGGCCTATCGTCAGTGCGCGACTTCCGCACGGTCCATGGACCGATTGGCAATCGCACCCCATTAGCGGGGGCCGCATTCTATAAGCGCGGCAACCCCGAGTCAATCACCTACCGAAGTAAATACTTACCCCAGCGGGCAATTGCGAGCCGGAACTGACCGGTAATGCCTGCTCCGCAAGCAAGAACTGCCGGTCAGACTACTCCGTTCCGTCGACCTTATTCCCCGGAAGATTTCAGGGCTTCGGTCAGTGCAGCTTCCACCTCTTCTGCAGAAGGACCTTCGGCATAGCCCTGGGTCAACTGCTGGGTGCGTCTGCGCTTGCGCTCTGCGTGGTAGGCGAGGCCGGTACCGGCCGGGATCAGACGACCCACTACCACGTTTTCCTTCAGGCCGCGCAGGCTGTCTTCCTTGCCGGTTACTGCCGCTTCGGTCAGTACACGGGTGGTCTCCTGGAAGGAGGCCGCAGACAGGAAGGACTCGGTCGCCAGAGACGCTTTGGTGATACCCAGCAGCAGGCGCTCGAACTGCGCAGGCTGCTTGCCTTCGGCACGCAGACGCTCGTTCTCTTCAACAACGCGCTGGTATTCCACCTGGTCGCCCTTGATGAACTCAGAGTCACCCATCTCGAGGATCTCAACTTTACGCAGCATCTGACGCACGATGGTCTCGATGTGCTTGTCGTTGATGCCTACACCCTGGAGGCGGTAAACCTCCTGGATCTCGTTGGTGATGTAGCGCGCCAGCTCCTCCACGCCCTTGAGGCGCAGGATGTCGTGTGGGTTGGACGGGCCATCGGAGATAACCTCACCCTTCTCTACGGTTTCACCTTCGAACACGGTCAGCTGGCGGTGTTTCGGAATCAGTACTTCGTAATGATCCTTACCATTGGCCAGCGGCTTGCCGTCTTTCGGAGTGATCTGCAGACGCACCTTGCCTTTGGTCTCTTTACCGAAGGAAACGGTACCGGAGATCTCCGCCAGGATGGACGGCTCTTTCGGCTTACGCGCTTCAAACAGGTCGGCAACACGCGGCAGACCACCGGTGATGTCCTTGGTACCGCCGGATTCCTGCGGAATACGTGCGACGATATCACCCACGTTTACCTTGTCGCTGTCCTTCAGGCTCAGGATCGCGCGCGGCGGCAGTGCGTAGTGCGCCGGTGCGTTGGAGTTGGCCAGGGTCAGCTCCTCACCGTTCTCGTCCACCAGGGTTACCGCCGGACGCAGGTCTTTACCTGCCGCCGGACGCTCTGCCGGGTCGATGACCTCGATAGAGGACAGACCGGTAATCTCGTCGGTCTGCTTGCGGATAGACAGGCCGTCTTCCATACCGGACAGTTTCACCCAACCGGCAACTTCGGTAATGATCGGGTGGGTGTGCGGGTCCCACTTGGCCACAATCTGGCCACCGTCAATACTCGAACCTTCGTCGACGCTGATCACAGCACCGTAAGGTAGCTTGTAACGCTCGCGTTCACGACCGGCGGGGTCCGCTACTGCCAGCTCACCGGAGCGCGAAACCGCTACCAGGTTGCCGCTTTCGGTTTTAACCGTCTTCACATTGTGCAGACGCACGGTACCAGGCTGTTTCACCTGAATGCTGTCTGCAGCAGAGGCACGGCTCGCCGCACCACCGATGTGGAAGGTACGCATGGTCAGCTGGGTACCCGGCTCACCGATGGACTGGGCAGCCACAACACCCACGGACTCACCCGGGTTGGCGCGGTGGCCACGGGCCAGGTCACGGCCATAGCACTGGGCGCAGATGCCGTGGGCGGTTTCACAGGAAATCGCGGAACGCACGATTACCTCGTCGATACCCATACCTTCGATGCGCTCGACCCAGGCCTCGTCAATCATGGTGCCAGCGGGAACCGCGATCTCTTCGCTGCCCGGCTTGGTCACGTCGCGCGCGACTACACGGCCGAGGATACGGTCACCCAGGGACTCGATGACGTCACCGCCTTCGATCACCGGCGCCATGGTCAGGCCGTCGTCGGTGCCACAGTCGATCTCGGTAATTACCACGTCCTGCGCCACGTCTACCAGACGACGGGTCAGGTAACCGGAGTTCGCAGTTTTCAGTGCGGTATCCGCCAGACCTTTACGAGCACCGTGGGTCGAGATGAAGTACTGCAGTACGCTCAGACCTTCACGGAAGTTCGCAGTAATGGCGTTTTCGATAATGGAGCCATCCGGACGCGCCATCAGACCACGCATACCTGCCAGCTGACGAATCTGCGCCTCGGAACCACGAGCGCCGGAGTCCGCGTACATGTATACGGAGTTGAAGGAGTCCTGCTCGGTCTCTTTACCTTCGCGATCGATGACCGGCTCTTTCTTGATACCGGCCATCATCGCCTGGGTCACCTTGTCGTTGGTGCGGGACCAAACGTCGATGACCTTGTTGTATTTCTCACCCGCGGTAACCAGACCGGATGCGAACTGGGTTTCGATCTCTTTCACTTCCTCTTCCGCGGAAGCGATCAGGTCAGCCTTGGCCGCCGGGATCTCGAAGTCGTTCACACCGATGGAGGAACCGGACTTGGTGGAGAAGTCGAAACCGGTATACATCAGCTGGTCAGCAAAGATGACGGTCGCCTTCAGGCCCACTTTACGGTAGCACTCGTTCAGAACGCGGGAGATCGCCTTCTTCTTCATCGGCTGGTTGACGTATTCGAACGGCAGGCCTTCCGGCACGATGTTCCACAGCAGCGCACGACCGACAGTGGTGTCGTAAATAGTGCGGGTAACCTGCTTCTCACCGTCTTCGCCGATGGAGGTCTCGTCGATACGTACCTTGATCTTCGCCTGCAGGCCTACCTGCTTGGCGTAGAACGCGCGGCTAACTTCCTTGATATCGGAGAAGGACATGCCCTCACCTTTATCGTTCACGCGCTCACGGGTCATCCAGTACAGACCCAGTACAACGTCCTGGGACGGTACGATGATCGGCTCACCGTTGGCGGGCGACAGGATGTTGTTGGTAGACATCATCAGCGCGCGGGATTCCAGCTGCGCTTCGATGGTCAGCGGTACGTGTACCGCCATCTGGTCACCGTCGAAGTCGGCGTTGTACGCCGCACAAACCAGCGGGTGCAGCTGAATCGCTTTACCTTCAATCAGTACCGGCTCGAACGCCTGGATACCCAAACGGTGCAGGGTTGGTGCACGGTTCAGCAGTACCGGGTGCTCGCGGATCACCTCATCGAGGATATCCCACACCACCGCTTCTTCGCGCTCGACCATTTTCTTGGCCGCCTTGATGGTGGTGGCCAGGCCGCGGGTTTCCAGCTTGCCGAAAATGAACGGCTTGAACAGCTCGAGGGCCATTTTCTTTGGCAGACCACACTGGTGCAGGCGCAGGGTCGGACCAACCACGATCACGGAACGACCGGAGTAGTCCACACGCTTACCCAGCAGGTTCTGACGGAAACGACCCTGCTTACCCTTGATCATGTCGGCCAGGGACTTCAGCGGGCGCTTGTTGGAACCGGTGATGGCGCGGCCGCGACGGCCGTTGTCCAGCAGGGCGTCAACAGATTCCTGCAGCATGCGCTTTTCGTTGCGCACGATGATGTCCGGCGCGTTCAGCTCAAGCAGGCGCTTCAGACGGTTGTTACGGTTGATCACCCGGCGGTACAGATCATTCAGGTCGGAGGTCGCGAAGCGGCCACCGTCCAGGGGTACCAGCGGACGCAGATCCGGCGGCAGAACCGGCAGAGCCTGCATGATCATCCACTCCGGCTTGTTGCCGGACTTGTAGAAGGCTTCCAGCAGCTTCAGACGCTTGGACAGCTTCTTGATCTTGGTCTCGGAGTTGGTCGCCGGGATCTCTTCGCGCAGACGCTGGATCTCGGACGGCAGCTCGATGTCGTTCATCAGCTCCTGGATGGCTTCCGCACCCATCTTGGCTTCGAACTCGTCGGCGAACTCTTCCATTGCTTCGAAGTACTGCTCGTCGTTCAGCAGCTGGCCGCGCTCCAGGGTAGTCATACCCGGATCGGTAACCACGTAGGATTCGAAGTACAGCACGCGCTCGATATCGCGCAGGGTCATATCCAGCAGCAGGCCGATACGGGACGGCAGGGACTTCAGGAACCAGATGTGCGCAACCGGGCTCGCCAGCTCGATGTGGCCCATGCGCTCACGACGCACCTTGGCCTTGGTCACTTCTACACCGCACTTTTCACAGATGATGCCGCGGTGCTTCATGCGCTTGTACTTGCCGCACAGACACTCGTAGTCTTTTACCGGGCCAAAGATCTTGGCACAGAACAGACCTTCACGCTCCGGCTTGAAGGTACGGTAGTTAATGGTCTCCGGCTTTTTCACTTCGCCGTAGGACCAGGAACGGATCATTTCTGGCGAAGCCAGACCGATACGGATCGCGTCAAATTCTTCCAGCTGCTCCTGGGCTTTCACCAGGTTTAACAAATCTTTCAAGGCCTTTCCTCCACTAGGGGGTAGTCAACCCGGCCAACTGCTTCTGGGGCCGGGAGCGCCGGCGGTGTTTTACAACCGCCGGCCTCTGTCTACTAAATCCGATTGTTACCAGTCTTATTCGTTTTCCAGCTCGAAGTTCATACCCAGCGAGCGGATTTCCTTGACCAGTACGTTGAAGGATTCGGGCATGCCCGGCTCCATGCGGTGGTCGCCATCCACGATGTTCTTGTACATCTTGGTACGACCTTCAACGTCATCGGATTTGACCGTGAGCATTTCCTGCAGGGTGTAAGCGGCACCGTATGCTTCCAGTGCCCACACTTCCATCTCACCGAAACGCTGACCACCGAACTGCGCCTTACCACCCAGCGGCTGCTGGGTAACCAGGCTGTAGGAACCGGTAGAACGCGCGTGCATCTTGTCGTCTACCAGGTGGTTCAGCTTCAGCATGTACATGTAGCCCACAGTAACCGGACGCTCAAAGGCGTCACCGGTACGGCCGTCGTACAGCGTGATCTGGCCGGAATCCGGGATGTCCGCGAGACGCAGCAGCTTCTTGATCTCGGGCTCTTCGGCACCGTCGAACACCGGAGTCGCCATGGGTACACCGCGACGCAGGTTTTCGGACATCGCCATCACTTCCTGGTCAGACAGCTCGTCCAGCTCTTCCTTGTTGCCGCCGGTGGAGTTGTAGACCTCTTCCAGGAACCCGCGAACTTTCGCCGCTTCCTGCTTCTCCTTGATCATGCGATCAATCTTCACACCGAGGCCCTTGGCGGCCATACCCAGGTGCATTTCCAGAACCTGACCCACGTTCATACGGGACGGTACACCCAGCGGGTTAAGAACCACGTCTACCGGCTCACCGTTCTCGTCGTACGGCATGTCTTCCACAGGCTTGATCACGGAGATCACACCTTTGTTACCGTGACGACCGGCCATCTTGTCACCAGGCTGGATGCGACGCTTGATCGCCAGGTATACCTTGACAATCTTCAGCACGCCCGGCGCCAGATCGTCGCCAGATTCCAGCTTTTTCTTCTTGTCTTCGAACTGTTCGTCGAGCAGTTTGCGACGCTCTTTCAGCTGGGCTTCGGCTTTTTCCAGCTGCTCGTTCAGGCTCTCTTCGGCCATGCGCAGCTTGAACCAGTCTTCGCGCGGCAGGCCGGCCAGGACTTCAGCGTTCAGCTCGTCGCCTTTCTTCACGCCCTTGCCGCCGGCGACCTTCTGGCCGTCCAGTGCCGCCGCCAGACGCTCAAAGGTTGCGCCTTCTACGATGCGGTATTCCTCGTTGAGGTCCTTGCGGACTTCGTCGAGCTGGGCTTTTTCGATTGCCAGGGAGCGCTGGTCTTTCTGCAGACCGTCGCGGGTGAACACCTGCACGTCGATCACGGTACCGCGGGTGCCAGACGGCGCACGCAGGGAAGTGTCTTTAACGTCAGACGCCTTCTCACCGAAGATCGCACGCAGCAGCTTCTCTTCCGGGGTCAGCTGGGCTTCGCCTTTCGGCGTTACCTTGCCAACCAGGATATCGCCGGCGCCCACTTCCGCACCGATGTACACGATGCCGGACTCATCCAGCTTGTTCAGCGCAGACTCGCCCACGTTGGGGATATCCGCGGTGATTTCCTCACTGCCCAGCTTGGTGTCACGGGCAATACAGGTCAGTTCCTGGATGTGGATGGTGGTGAAGCGATCTTCCTGAACCACGCGCTCGGATACGAGGATGGAGTCCTCGAAGTTGTAGCCGTTCCAGGGCATGAACGCGATGCGCATGTTCTGGCCCAGTGCCAGCTCACCCAGGTCGACGGACGGGCCGTCGGCGAGGATGTCGCCACGCGCTACCACGTCACCGGTCTTAACGATCGGACGCTGGTTAATACAGGTATTCTGGTTGGAGCGGGTGTACTTGGTCAGACCGTACAGATCCACACCCGCATCACCGGCTTCCACCTCTTCGTCGCGTACGCGTACAACCACACGGCTGGCGTCGACACGCTCGATCACACCACCGCGCTTGGCCACGATACATACGCCGGAGTCGCGCGCTACGGTGCGCTCCATGCCGGTACCTACCAGCGGCTTTTCAGCGCGCAGGGTCGGAACCGCCTGACGCTGCATGTTCGAACCCATCAATGCGCGGTTGGCGTCATCGTGTTCGAGGAACGGAATCATCGCCGCAGCAACGGATACCACCTGACGGGCGGACACGTCCATGTACTGGATTTCGTCCGGAGTCTTCAGGGTAAACTCGTACTGGTAACGCACGCTGACCAGGTCATCGGTAAAGCGGCCGTTTTCGTCCACAGCTGCTGACGCCTGTGCAACCACGAAGTTGGCTTCGTTGATCGCAGACAGGTATTCGATTTGGTCGGTCACCTGGCCGTTGACAACCTTACGGTACGGGCTCTCGAGGAAACCGTAGTGGTTGGCACGGGCATAGGTGGCCAGAGAGTTGATCAGACCGATGTTCGGACCTTCCGGCGTCTCAATCGGACATACACGACCATAGTGGGTCGGGTGTACGTCGCGCACCTCAAAGCCGGCGCGCTCGCGGGTCAGACCGCCCGGGCCCAATGCAGATACACGGCGCTTGTGGGTAACTTCCGACAGCGGGTTGTTCTGGTCCATAAACTGGGACAGCTGGGAGGAGCCGAAGAACTCCTTGACCGCAGCGGCCACCGGCTTGGCGTTGATCAGATCCTGCGGCATCAGGCCTTCGGATTCCGCCATGGACAGGCGCTCTTTCACCGCACGCTCTACACGCACCAGGCCCACACGGAACTGGTTTTCGGCCATTTCGCCCACGGAACGCACACGACGGTTACCCAGGTGGTCGATGTCGTCCACCATGCCGCGGCCGTTGCGGATCTCGATCAGGGTCTTGAGCACGTCGACGATGTCTTCTTTGCTCAGGGTGCCCTGACCGGTCTCATCTTCACGACCCAGGCGACGGTTGAACTTCATGCGACCAACAGCGGACAGGTCGTAACGCTCGTCGGAGAAGAACAGATTCTCGAACAGGGATTCCGCAGACTCCTTGGTGGGCGGCTCGCCCGGGCGCATCATGCGGTAGATCTCGACCAGTGCTTCCAGCTGGGTGCGAGACGGATCCGCACGCAGGGTATCGGAAACAAACGGACCGCAATCCAGGTCGTTGGTGTACAGGGTCTCGAAATTCTTGACGTTCAGGATGCGCAGCTTGGCAACCACTTCGTCGGTGATCTCGGTATTACATTCCACCGCCACTTCACCGGTGGAATCATCGATGATGTCGTTCGCCAGAACGCGACCGTTCAGGTAGGTCAGCGGAGCTTCAAGCTTCTCTACACCGGCCTTTTCCAGCTGGCGGATATGACGCGGGGTAATACGGCGACCTTCCTCAACAATTACCTTGCCGCTGCCGTCCTTGATATCGAAGGAAGCAACATCACCGCGCAGGCGCGATGGGATCAGGTCGAGGCTGACAGTGTCGTCATTCAGGGTGAACTTGCTGGTGTCGAAGAACATTTCCAGCATTTCCTGGGAGGCGAAACCCAGGGCGCGCAGCAGAATGGTCGCCGGCAGTTTGCGGCGACGGTCGATACGCACGTATACGAGGTCTTTCGGGTCGAACTCGAAGTCGAGCCAGGAACCGCGGTAAGGAATCACCCGCGCGGCGTACAGCAGTTTGCCGGAAGAGTGAGTCTTGCCTTTGTCGTGATCGAAGAATACACCCGGGGAGCGGTGCAGCTGGGATACGATTACACGTTCGGTACCATTAATAACAAAGGTACCGTTTTCAGTCATGAGCGGAATTTCGCCCATGTAGACTTCCTGCTCCTTGATGTCCTTGATGGACTTATTCGCAGATTCTTTATCGTAAATAATCAGGCGAACGCGAACCCGCAGCGGGCAGGCATAAGTTACGCCGCGCAGGGTACATTCCTTGACATCGAAGGCAGGTTTGCCGAGGGTGTAGCTAACGTACTCCAGTGCGGCGTTGCCAGAGTAACTGACAATTGGAAATACAGACTTGAACGCCGCCTGCAAGCCCATGTCCAGGCGCTCATCCGGGCGCGTGTCGGCCTGAGTAAATTTGCGATACGAGTCCAACTGTATCGCAAGCAGGAAAGGCACATCCATGACCTTAGGCAGCTTGCCAAAATCCTTGCGGATACGTTTTTTCTCAGTGTATGAGTAAGCCATTCATATTCCCCAGCTTGATCGGTGACAAGACTTCATCAGAACTGCGGTCAGTTATCTGACGATACGCAGTCCATCCGGGCGAGAAGTCTCTGCACATTGCGCTACGCTTAAAACAGGTGGTTAAAAACTGCACCGCCCTGTGCGCAAACCTCTCGGTTTTTCTGTCGTTTGCCGCGTTCGAGGCATCTCCCTTTGGCGGGAAAAAGCCCTATGCCGCAAACGGCAAAAAGGCCGGCGGACAAATGTCCACCAGCCTTGCCGTCAGTGGTTGATTACGCAGCCACTGACGGTGGTGTGTAGATCTGAATTACTTCAGTTCTACGGTAGCGCCAGCTTCTTCCAGCTCTTTCTTCGCTGCTTCGGCTTCGTCTTTGGACACGCCTTCTTTCAGCGGGCTCGGAGCGCCGTCTACCAGAGCTTTGGCTTCTTTCAGGCCCAGACCAGTGATGCCGCGAACAGCTTTGATCACGTTCACTTTCTTGTCGCCAGCAGAGGCCAGGATTACGTCGAACTCGTCCTTTTCTTCTGCAGCAGCTTCGCCGCCAGCCGGTCCAGCCATAACAGCAGCAGCTGCGGTTACGCCGAACTTCTCTTCCATAGCTTCGATCAGCTCAACAACGTCCTTAACAGACATTTCAGCGATCGCATTGATGATATCTTCTTTAGTCAGAGACATGAGTTAGTACCTGATTTCGTGTGAGCAGGAAACTGCTCGTAATTTCTTTAAAAGTTGAAAACTGCCATTTCGCCTCAGCGAAACAGTTACGCAGCTTCCTGCTCTTTTTGGTCGCGAACGGCCGCAATAGTGCGAACCAGTTTGCCAGCAGAGGCTTCTTTCATGCAGCTCATCAGCTTCGCGATTGCTTCATCGTAAGTCGGCAGGCTTGCCAACAGAGCGATGTCAGTCGCTACGCCTTCGAAGGCGGCACCTTTCAGCTCCAGCTTGTCATTGCCCTTAGCGAACTCTTTCAGGATGCGCGCGCCGGCACCCGGGTGTTCGTTAGAGAAAGCAATGATGCTGGGACCGACGAAGTTCTCAATGAGACATTCGAATTCGGTACCGGCCAGAGCGCGACGCGCCAGAGTATTGCGGACGACTTTCAACCAAACGCCGTTCTCGCGAGCCTCTTTGCGCAGGGCAGTCATGTCGTTCACGGTAACGCCGCGGGAATCCGCAACCACCGCCGACAGAGCACCCTCAGCAGCCTGCTGGACTTCCGCGACAATCGCTTTCTTGTCTACGAGTCCAATAGCCATAGTGTCACTCCTGGATTTGAATGAAGGCCGGGAACTACATGTAACCCCGGCCCGTTCCGGTGCTTAAAGCTCAAATCCAGTAAAAATACTGGTTTGGGCACACCGTCTGCGTAGGCTCGATCTCTTAACTGGTCAACCTGACCAGAGATCTGGATTAAGCGGTGGGCATTTAAACCTCAAACACCCGCCGCACCTACGGTCTTTGACGACCCACCTACCCGCTTGCGCGGTGGTGGACCCCAAAGTTCTTTTTACTGAACGTTGTCAATTTTCAGAGAATTGAATTCTCGGAAAATTATTTAACGTCCAGAGAAGCCTGGTCGATGGTCAGACCCGGGCCCATGGTAGTGCTCAGGGTGATCTTCTTCAGATACACGCCTTTCGCGGAAGCCGGCTTGGCCTTTTTCAGGTCAGCTACCAGCGCTTCCAGGTTTTCCTTCAGCAGGTTGGCGTCGAACGCCACCTTGCCGATACCACCGTGGATGATGCCGCCTTTGTCAGCGCGGAAACGCACCTGACCAGCCTTGGCATTTTTAACGGCAGTCGCAACGTCCGGGGTAACAGTACCGGTCTTCGGGTTCGGCATCAGGCCGCGCGGACCGAGGATCTGGCCCAGCTGACCGACAACGCGCATGGCGTCCGGAGAAGCCACAACCACGTCGAAGTCCATCTTGCCGGCTTTAACTTCAGCAGCCAGCTCGTCCATGCCTACCAGGTCGGCGCCAGCTTCTTTAGCGGCGTCGGCATTGGCACCCTGGGTAAATACGGCAACGCGCACTTCTTTACCGGTACCGTGCGGCAGAGTGGTCGCGCCACGTACAGCCTGGTCGGATTTACGCGGGTCGATACCCAGGTTGATGGCAGCATCAACAGTTTCCGCGAACTTGACGTTGGAAAACTCTTTCAGCAGCGCAACAGCTTCATCGATGCCGTATGCTTTGCCAGCTTCAATTTTTTCAGCGATAGCACGCTGACGCTTGGTCAATTTAGCCACTTACACACCCTCCACTTCGATACCGGCACTGCGGGCGGAACCAGCGATGGTGCGCACCGCTGCATCCATGTCGGATGCAGTCAGGTCAGCCTTCTTCATTTCCACGATCTCTTCGATCTGAGCGCGGGTCACTTTGCCCACTTTCTCAGTGTTCGGACGGCCGGAACCGCTCTTGATCTTGGCAGCCTTGCGCAGCAGAACTGCGGCGGGCGGAGATTTCATGATGAAGGTGAAGGAGCGATCGCTGTATACAGAGATCACTACCGGTACCGGCAGGCCCGGCTCCAGGCTCTGGGTCTGTGCGTTGAACGCTTTACAGAACTCCATGATGTTCACGCCGTGCTGACCCAGTGCAGGACCAACGGGCGGACTCGGGTTGGCCTGGCCGGCCTTCACTTGCAGCTTGATGTAAGCTTCAATTTTCTTAGCCATTACAGCTTCCTCTTTAACTGGGTATTAGCGCCTGCGCTGTACACTCTTACAAACATGCAACGCTCAGCTCCCCTGTTTACCCCGTACACCGCTCAACACGGTTTTCAGGGACGCGAAAGCCCTCTTCCACCTGCGGCGAAAGAGGGCCGAATCCTTTCAGCTCGAACTCAGTTCTTTTCTACCTGACCGAATTCCAGCTCTACCGGTGTGGAGCGACCGAAGATCAATACCGCCACCCGCAGGCGACTCTTCTCGTAATTGACCTCTTCAACCACACCGTTGAAATCATTAAACGGACCGTCGATAACACGAACCATCTCACCCGGCTCAAACAGCGTCTTGGGCTTGGGCTTGTCAACGGAATCATCGATGCGATTCAGGATAGCCTGAGCTTCGCGATCGGTAATCGGCGCCGGCTTGTCTGCCTTACCACCGATAAAACCCAGCACACGCGGGGTCTCTTTAACCAGGTGCCAGGTGTCGTCATTGAGCTCCATTTCCACCAGCACGTAGCCAGGAAAGAACTTGCGCTCACTTTTGCGCTTTTGACCGGCACGCATTTCCACCACTTCCTCGGTGGGGACCAGCACCTCTCCGAAGAGGTGATCCATCTCGTGCAGCTCAATGCGCTCCTTGAGAGAAGTCTTTACACGCTTCTCATAGCCGGAGTAAGCCTGAACTACATACCAATGCTTTGCCATGGATTAACCTTTAGCCAATGATCTTGGAGGCAGCCCAACCGAGGCCGGAATCCAGCGCCCACAGAATGACAGCCATCAGCAGCACGAACACCACCACAATCAAAGTGGTCTGAGTCGCTTCCTGACGAGTCGGCCAAACTACGCGGCGCACCTCATTCTGCGCCTCCCGCAGCAGATTCCAGAAGGAGTTACCCTTCTCGGTCTGCACTGCAACAAATACAGCTGCCAGGCAAAGCGCAACGATTGCCAGCACACGATACAGCAGGGGGATTTCGGCGTAGTAGGAATTGCCCGCCACAGCAGCACCAACAAGCAGCACTACCAACAGCCACTTAAGGCCGTCAAGACGAAAGGTTTTCGCCTCTACTTTAGCATTCATACAAAGAAGCCTTTAGCGCGCCCGGTTACTGCAAGGCGCCTTTATTGCCAACGACCGCAAAGAGCGACAGCAGTACAGGATAGCCCAACTGCAGGCCCCTTGCGGGCATCTGAAAGTTGGCAGGCCAGGAGGGACTCGAACCCCCAACAGCCGGTTTTGGAGACCGGTGCTCTACCAATTGAACTACTGGCCTGGAACACATCCGGGGCAAACTGCGTCACCACCGGAAAAAATGAGGGGCGGATCATACCACCCACCCCAGCATTTGCAAGCGCGACCCTCAAGTCAGATGAGAATCGCACTCAACGCATCGATTACTCGATGATTTTGGCAACCACGCCAGCGCCAACGGTACGGCCACCTTCGCGAATTGCGAAGCGCAGACCATCTTCCATGGCGATCGGAGCGATCAGGGTAACGGTCATCTGAACGTTATCACCCGGCATTACCATTTCGGTACCTTCCGGCAGCTCACACGCACCAGTTACATCGGTGGTACGGAAGTAGAACTGAGGACGATAACCTTTGAAGAACGGGGTGTGACGACCACCTTCGTCCTTGGACAATACGTATACTTCCGCCTCGAACTTGGTGTGCGGAGTAATGGAGCCCGGCTTGGCCAGAACCTGACCACGCTCTACTTCGTCACGCTTGGTGCCGCGCAGCAGTGCGCCGATGTTCTCACCAGCACGACCCTCGTCGAGCAGCTTGCGGAACATTTCAACACCGGTACAGGTGGTAGAGGTAGTCTCTTTGATACCAACAATCTGGATCTCGTCACCAGTGCGGATGATGCCACGCTCTACACGACCGGTTACCACGGTACCGCGACCAGAAATGGAGAACACGTCTTCGATCGGCATCAGGAATGGCAGATCTACCGCACGCTCCGGCTCCGGAATGTACTCATCCAGGGTTTCAACCAGCTTCTTAACAGCGGTGGTACCCATTTCATTGTCGTCTTCGCCGTTCAGCGCCATCAGGGCAGAACCGGTGATGATCGGAGTGTCGTCACCCGGGAACTCGTACTGGTCCAGAAGTTCGCGAACTTCCATTTCAACCAGCTCCAGCAGCTCCTCGTCGTCAACCATATCGGCTTTATTCAGGAATACCACGATGTAAGGTACACCTACTTGGCGAGACAGCAGGATGTGCTCACGAGTCTGCGGCATGGGGCCGTCAGCAGCAGAACACACCAGAATAGCGCCATCCATCTGAGCGGCACCGGTAATCATGTTCTTAACGTAGTCGGCGTGTCCCGGGCAATCTACGTGCGCGTAGTGACGGGTCGGGGATTCGTACTCAACGTGAGAGGTAGCAATGGTAATACCGCGCTCACGCTCTTCCGGTGCGTTATCGATGCCGTCGAAGGCAACGGCCGCGCCGCCCCATACTTCCGCACATACACGAGTCAGCGCTGCAGTCAGAGTGGTCTTACCGTGGTCAACGTGACCGATGGTGCCCACGTTTACGTGGGGCTTGGAGCGTTCAAACTTTTCTTTTGCCATTGCGGGCCTCCCAATATAAGCGTGAGCCGAACTAGCGACCTTACCCAAGAACAGCTCCCGAGCACCTTTCCAGGAGCCAAACCGGGAACCAGTGCACCCAGACCCGCCTGACGGCAAATAAGCCGGATACAAATAGCCGCGGAGACACAAGTCACCGCGGCTACGAATAATGGAGCTCATGGGCGGATTTGAACCGCCGACCTCACCCTTACCAAGGGTGTGCTCTACCCCTGAGCTACATGAGCATACTCCGGACATCGACAGAAACTGTCGACACACAGGCGGGGCTGCCTGTGCTCTCGCCCGACCCGCAGATCAAGCAAGTTACCAACCAAGCTCCGCACTAAAGAATGGAGCGGGCAGCGGGAATCGAACCCGCATCATCAGCTTGGAAGGCTGAGGTTCTACCATTGAACTATGCCCGCGCTATCGCGTGCGAAAACCTCCACGATAGAAGACCAAACAACTTCTTCTACCTTCGATGCCAGCACACAGGCATCTGAATAATGGTGCAGGGGGGTGGATTCGAACCACCGAAGCTTGCGCGTCAGATTTACAGTCTGATCCCTTTGGCCACTCGGGAACCCCTGCTCGAAAGCGGTGCGTATTTTCTACAGCGACCGCCTCGCTGTCAACAATTTTTTTCCTTAATTTTCACAGACTTAGCTGCTTTCTTTACCCTTCGGCAAAACCGGCCACAAGCCGGAGGAAAATGGAGCTGGCGAGAGGAGTCGAACCCCCGACCGGCTGATTACAAGTCAGCTGCTCTACCAACTGAGCTACGCCAGCATGTCCATATATGAGCCCCCAAAAGGACTCACCACTCCGGGCGTTGTTGACACCCCCTGAAGTGGAGGCGGGATTCTAGGGGAACTGTCCGCGACAAGCAACAGGGGATTGTCGCTTTTCTTCACCCAGGCAAAACACACCCGCCAATTAATCCTCCAACTACTCTGCTTGCGCAGTGCGGATCTCGCTGCACAGGTTCTGGCGACGACCGATATCGGGGTAATCCAGCTGCAGCTGATCCCAGAAATCCTCCGCCAGAGACGCCGCCCCGGCAGCGCCTTCGCCCGCCGCGAGGACCACCCAGCGCTCCAGGTAAGTCTGCGGCTCCTCGCGAAACTGTGCCGCGAAACCGCGATCCTGCAGTTCATTGGTCAGGGTCTCGGCGCGATCTTTCTCGGAAAAAATACCGAACGAGATGCCGTTTTCCAGCGAACCTTTGGGTATCACATAGCTATCGATACCCGCCGCCTGCAGCTCACGCAGCTTGCGGAAGGCTTCCTGCGAGGAATTCAGTGGCGCCAAGTATACCCAGTAGCGCATCTGCCCCTGCATTTCTATCTCGCGCATGGCGGCATTTATCTGAAGCGCCTGCAGGCGTCGCGCCACATCTTCTCCCTGATAGGCCTCAGCGAATGGGCCCACCAGCGTGCACAGTGCTTCCGCCCCGGCACGGGTGCTCCGCTCCGGTGCCGGGGATCGCTCACGCTTTGGCTGCGGTTCTGGCACCGGCAGTGCGGCGGGATCGGCCTCGGTAACCAGCGAGATACCACCCCCCTCTTCCGCCGCAATCACCGGCGTCACGCGCGCGGCGGCAGGCCGGTCATTGGACAGGAACCAGGCAAACAGACCGAGGTTGGCAACCGCCAACAAAATAAATATCCAGCGCATAATGTATTCAGGTAATTAGTACTGTGAATGCCAATAACGGCGTCAGAGTGTTGAACAGTGCGCATTCTAGCCAACCCGAGCGCCTCAGGGGCAGCCACTGGCGCACACTGCGAGCTGCGGGGCTCTCGCCCCGGGTCTGGGAGTTCCAGGTCTAGGGGTTGGTGACTGCGAGCCCCTCCATCACCAGATCCGCCACCCACTCCCCGGGGCGATCACACAACGGCGCCAGTATTTCACCGTCGCCGCCACAAAACAGCAACCGCGGACTCGCGTCCCCAGACACGGCGCAGCGATGGGCCAGCTCATCGTAGACACGCTCGACCGCGCCAAGCACCATTACCGGCAAGCCGCGGTCCACCGCGTCCCGCGTGTTACACCCGGGATCGAGGGAGGCGGGCGGGCTATCCGGCGGCGCCACTTTCACCGCATCGGTGTCACTGTATAGGGCGCGGCGCATCAGCCCCAGCCCCGGAACTATATACCCGCCAAGATGCTGACCGTCGCCACCCAGAAGGTCCAGGGTGACGGCACTGCCGCAATCGACCACCAGGGCCGGGGCGGGGCGGCGCCGATACGCTGCCAGCACCGCCAACCAGCGATCCACCCCGAGCTTTGACTCATCCCGGTAGGCGCAGCGCACCCCGCCACACTCCGGCGTAACCCGGGCAAACTCCGGCTGCACGCCGAGAAGCTGCTGTACGTGCGAAGCGATACTCTGCTCGACCGTCGCGCCCGCCACATTCGCCACCCGGACCCTCTGCGGGGCGTACTCCCCCCAGGCCGCGGGGGTTTCCGATACTTCCCACCAGGGCCCGGGCGCAAACCCGCCGCGCGCGAGGACCGCGGGATCAGTGGCACCCGTGCCGGTGTCGATAAGACGCCACTTGGCGCGGGTATTTCCCTGGTCCAGCTCGAGAATCTTCACCCTTACACCTCCCGCCCCTTGCGGGCCGGTCCCTGTTCGACCGCTCGCTCGACAGGACGCAGGGATACCTCGCCACCGTGGAAAACCCTGCGTTCACCGTCGCATTCCAGCACCAGTGCACCGCTGCCATCGACCCCGCGCTCAATCCCGCACCAGCGCTGCTGGGCGGACTGCAGGCAGACCTCCGCACCGGCAAACTGGTCCAGGGCCAGCCACGCATCGCGCCAGCGGGCAAACCCGTCCTCGGGATAATCGGCAAGCATCGGTAACAGCTCATCGAGCATTGCCGCGACCAGTTGATTGCGCGGGATACCCGGACAAACCTCTGCGAGATCTATCCACGGCTGGCCGATGCCCTCGGCAGCGGCATCGGGCAGGCGCATGTTCAGGCCGATCCCCACCACCACAGCGCAGCGATCGGTCAGGTCGCCACTCAATTCGAGCAGCACCCCAGCCAACTTGCGGCCACGACACCAGACATCATTGGGCCATTTCAAGCGCACATCCGGCACCTCGAAGCGCGCCAGTGCCCGAGCCAGGGCGACGCCAACGGCGAGACTCAGCCCTTCGAGCAACTGCACGCCGCCGTTGAACTGCCAACCGATTGAGAGGCTGATCCCCGAGGCGAAGGGGCTCGCCCAACTGCGACCGCGCCGCCCGCGCCCGGCGGACTGCATTTCCGCAAGCACCACGCGCGCGTGCCCGCTTCCCTGCTCCAGGCTTGCAAGTACCCGCGCGTTGGTCGAGTCCACCTGATCAAATACCTGCAGTCCGCCCAGCAGTGATGAGCTGGCACTCCCCAGCGATGAGAGAATCAGTTCCGGCTCCAGCAGATCCAGACCACCAGCGAGGCGATATCCCCGCCCTTTGACCGACTCCACTTGCAGCCCCAGGGGCTCCAGCTTCTGCAGCTGTTTCCACACCGCCGCGCGACTCACCCCCAGTACCTCACCGAGAGATTCACCGGAGTGGACCTCACCATCGGCGAGCAACAACAACAGGGGGCGCAGTGCGGCCAGCGGACCTGCCGGCACTTCGTTGGAATGACGCGAGACCAAGTTAATTTCTCCGGTAATTCGGGTACTGCGAAGGGTTTCCGGCAATGCCGCGGTTCACCGATAACGGCGGCAGTAGCGGTGACCGAGAGAGGTCAGGATTTCGTAGCCAATGGTGCCAGCAGCGGCGCCCATATGATCCACCGTCAATGACTCCCCCAGCACTTCGATCAGCGATAGCTGTGCGCGCTGGTCCTCACTGAGGGCAGAGACATCGAACACGGTGGTATCCATGGACACACGCCCCAGCATGGGTACGGGAATCCGTTGCTCCCCCGCAATCGCCACGCCGCTGCCGCGACCACTCTGGGTGCGCAGTATACCGTCGGCATATCCGCCCCTGACCACCGCCAGCCAGCTGCCAGCCACCGCTGTCTGGGTAGCACCGTAGCCCACCGCACTGTCTCTGCTTACCTGGCGCAGCTGCAATACCGGCAGGCGCAAATTGACAACCGGGCGCATGGGGTTCGGCTGTGCCGGCGTCGGGTTGACCCCGTACAGGGCACACCCCGGGCGCGCCACCTCGAACTGGAAATCCTTACCGAGACAGATACCCGCGGAGTTTGCCAGGCTCGCCGGCACTTGCGGGCAGATCTCCCGCAGGCTCGCCACCATAGTGGCAAAGGCAGCCTGCTGATGGCCGTTTAGCGCGTGGCCGACCTCGTCCGCACAAGCGAGGTGACTGAGGATCAACTGCAGGTTCGCCCGCCGCAACAGCGCAGGCTGTTTTAACAGAAGCGCAAATTCATCCTCGCCCATGCCCAGGCGGGTCATCCCGGAATCCACCTTCAGCGCTGCCGGCGCCGCCAGCGCGTTATCGCCGGCAACACCGCATGTCTCATCACACCAGCGCTGTATCTGTGCGGTCGTCACCAGCACCGGGATCAATCCGGACTCGGCACAGGCCCGTTCGCACCCCGGGCGCACGCCGGTCAACAGGTAGATTGTGGCGGCCGCGCCCAGGATATCGCGCAGCTGAACGCCCTCGCTCTGGGTGGCGACAAAGAAGGTCCGGCAGCCTGCCCGGTAAAGGGCCGGAGCCACCTGCGCTATGCCCAGGCCATAGGCATCCGCCTTGACCACTGCACCGCACTCGCAGCCGTCGTGCAGGCGTGCACGCAACCAGCTGTAGTTGTGGACAATGGCGCCCAGATCGATGGTGAGCAGCCCTTCGCGCTCGTGATCGGAAATCGTCACTCTCGATGCCTTCCTCAACGCCAGACTTAACTGGCGGACAACAAACTTTCACGGCGCAGGGCACGTGCACCCACCATGACCGCGGCCAACACCAACCCGAGGGTAACCAGGGAACCGGCGACCATCCACACGGGAGAAACCTCACCGCCCACCAACAGGCCCTTGAGCCACTGTTGATGCCCCACCAGCGGCAGCAGCTGCCAGCTGTCGGACAGTTTTACCTGCGCGATGTCCAACGCCATCAGCACCACCAGCGGCGCTATCTGGAAAATGCTCAACTGGGTCTGCGCATCCTTGAACGACTGGGAGCGCAGCGCCAGCAGAATCTGCAACACCGCCACCAGCAACGCCAGCGGCAACATGATCAACCCCATGGCGATCACACCGCCGGGAGTGGTGGCGCGCTGGATGCCCAGTTCAGTGAGCGGCATCACCGGCATTAACAGCAGCAATGTGGCAATTGCCAGCAGTGAGCCGAGCCACCCCAGGCTCGCGACGGCGATAGTTTTGGCGGTAATGATCTGCCAGCCCGCCATAGGCTGCAGCAACAGCGGCTCCAGGCTGAGCCGCTCCCGCTCGCCGGCGGAGGTATCCACAGCGGTAGCAAGACAGGCGACAAACAGGGTCATGATCAGCAACCCGGGCACTGTGGCCAGAATCAGCGCGCCGCGGCTGGACGGGGTACTGACATCGCGGGTTTCGACACGCCAGGGCGCCAGCAGCCGCGGCGCCACGCCCCGCGCAGCAAGACGCTGGGAGACCACCAGCTGCTGCAGGGCCCCCAGGCGCTCTTGTATGTCCCGCTGGGCGCGACCACTACCAGTGTCTGAACTGTTGACGTAGAGATACAGGGGCGGCGCACGGAATCCCTGATAGCGCTGCGCAAAGTCCTCACCGAATTCCAGCACAATATCGTAATCACCGGCGAGCAGTTCCCGCGGCGAACCACTGTCCAGCGATGACACTTCCAGGTCCGGGGACTGCAGCCGCTCCTGGATCAGCGGCGCGCGCTCGGCGCCCAGCAGCGCGACACGGGTAACGTCTTCGCTCTGCTTCTTGATCATGAAGATGGTGCCGCCCGCCAGCGCGGTGGGAAACATCAGGGAAAAGCACACCGCCATAACCAGCGCCCGGCGGTCCCGCCAAGCCTCCAGCAATTCCTTGCGCAGCAGCGGCGCCATCTGTTTCACACCGCGGATCACATTCAAAATACTCACGCTGGCTCTCCTTGCATCTGCGCAACCGCTGGCCGCTGCCCGTAGGCCAGGGCCACAAAACTGTCTTCTAGATTCGTGCAGCCGGTTTCCGCCGCCAGCTGTTCCGGCGTGCCGGCACCGACAATTTTCCCCGCCGCCATCACCAGTACCCGGTCGGACAGTTCCGCCACTTCCGGCATCACGTGACTGGAAAACAGGATGGTGGTACCCGCGGCGCGCAGGCGCAGCAGGGTTTTGCGCAACAGCCGCACCGCCAGTACATCCAGACCGCGGGTGGGCTCATCCAGAATCAGGTGGCGCGGGCGATGTACCAGGGCCCGAGCCAGGGAGACCTTCATGCGCTCCCCCTGGGAAAATCCCCTGGCGCGTCGATCCCACAGGGCATCCAGTTCGAGTTCCTCACGCACCGCCTGCAGTGCCTCCTGCAGCGCCGCACCGGAAAGTCCCTGCATCTGTGCGAATACCGACAGGTACTCGCGCACGGTGAGCCGCTCGTAGAGTCCTTCGCGGTCGCCCACTACCCCCAGCTGGCGACGCACCGCCATGGGATCCGAAGCGGGGTCCGCATCGCCCACCAGCACGCGCCCGGAGTCCGCCTGCAGCAACCCGCAGACGATGCGCAGGCAGCTGGTCTTGCCCGCGCCATTGGCGCCGAGCAATGCGGTGATACGACCATCCGGCACTTCAAAACTCAGGTTGTGCAGCACCTGCTGCCCCTCGAAAGATTTGCAGATTTTGTCGACGCGAATCATGGCTGGTCACCTCCTGCGACTTCTTCCGTGGGGGTATCCCGTTGCTCCAGCTGTTCCGGATTCTTTTCTGAGCCCTCGCTCGCGCTTCCGGCAGAACCTTCTTGCGCGAGCATTGATTCCGCTTCAGGAATCATCTGTTCAGGCATCAGTGCGGGTCCGAACGCCCCGGCCGCAAACGGCGGCCGGCGAATATCTGCGATACAGCCGTCGTCCAGGGGCGCACCCGGCTGATCGAGGAACTGCAGGATCAGGTCCGGCACACATCCTCGCGGCGAATTGATATGCCCCCCGCCCTGCACCACCAGGTGCTGCTGGTTGGGCAGATACGCGAGCTGTTCGTCCGCGTACTCGGGCGGGGTAATGGGATCGGCGGTGCCGGAAATCAGCAACACCGGGTGATCGCGGGGCTCCGGCGTGTCGTAAGGACGGGGCGGCACCGGCCAGACCTTGCAGCCCTCCACGAAGATGCGGATAAACATATCGCCGATAAAGGTGCCGTCGGCGTCGCGGGCGATATCCGCCGCGTCGATCCGGTTCATTTCCTCAGCACAGGCCACGGAATAGGTAAGTCCCAGTGACATGGCCCCTTCCATATCCGCAAACAGCCCAAGGATGCCGGACAGCGGCGCATAGTTGCCGCGACTGGCTTCGCTCACCGCGTACGGCAGCTGTGCCGCTGCGGCGGGATCGTACAGAGCGGTGCGCACGGCGCCGGCCAACATCCAGGTTTCCACCGGTTCTTCGGCAGGACGCCCGGTAAACGGGTCCGGGAAGTTACTCGCCTGGGCATGGCTCCAGTTCGCCAGCAGGTTGTCCAGCTGACTGCGCCAATTTCCAAATCCCGTACATACGGGGTCTTCACTGCACGCCTGCTCCAGTTCCCGCAGTGCGGACTCCGCCGCGGACGCGGCCAGGAACACCTTGGTATCAATGGGGGCAACGCCGTCCAGCACCAGGCTCTGCAGGGCATCGGGATACCACTGCTGGTAAAGCAGCGCGGTGCGGGTGCCCCAAGAGCCTCCCCACAGGGAAATACGCTCGTGCCCCAGCGCCCGGCGCACCGACTCCAGGTCTTCCACGGTCTGGCGACTGTTGATGGTCAGGGGACGCTCGCCGGCATTGATATAGCAGGCGGCCAGCTGGGCGGTCATGAGTTCGATATTGTTGGGAATCTCGGCACCAAAGCCGCAATCGAAGGCATCGGAACGCCCTCCCCCGCGGCGATCCACCATCACGATATCCCGCCCACGGTTCAACTTGCGCAGCGGGTTCAGCAGCCGCACCAGGTCACTGGCGGCCTGCCCCGGGCCACCCGCGAGCAGATACAGCGGCTCGTGCTGGCCGCCGTTTACCGCCGGCGCAACCAGCACCGACAATGTTATCTGGTCATCCGCGCTGTCCGCCCCAACCGGGATCCGGTAACAGCGCAGCGACTCTGACCAGCCATCGGCATAACAGGTTTCGCTGGCGGGGGCAGTCGCTTCCGCAGGGCTTGGCTCGGCCAGCGCGCCAAAACTGAACAGTCCCGCAAATAAGGTGATTCCCAGGCTGTATTGCAGCCGCTGTGGGACAAGTCGCTTCCTTGAGTCCAATGCACACTCCCGTATTCGTAAGCGTTGATCATTATCCGTTAACTGACCTCACCAGCCTCGTGAGCCGGCGGGCAAACCCAGCCAGTCTACCGGACTTTCCCGCCACCCGCCCTCGCTTTGCAGGGCCCCCGGCGGCATTAGTCGTGGCACCCCGGAGCCTGCGGTGGTATCGTTTGCGGTCGTTTTTATATCGAATAATTAATAGCCAGCGATACCCCACCGAAAAAATGAGCTTTTCAGACAGAGAAAAACAACTGGTACGGGCTGCTTTTGCCTGGGGGCAGATTACCCAGAAGGAAGGCTACACCCTGTCCGATCTGGAAATCGAAAAGTCGGTGTTATTCCGCCGCCTGCTGGCCGGCCGCCCACCTCTCGCCTTCCCCCCGCCCCTGCGCCACGGATTTCCCTGGTACGAGGTGATCGAGGGCCGCAGTGAACATGTGGTAAACGCATCCGAGGCCTCCCCGGAACACAGCATCATCGCACCGGGCAGTAAACCCGGGGACACCTGCATTCTGATCGACGGTGCCTTCTGGCGTGTGGCGGAGACGATCCGTGAGCGCGAGGAATACCTGGTGGAATGGGGCGAGTACCCGATGCAGTGGCGTCTGTGCAAGCACTGGGAAGTGAATTACGAGATGACCCAGCAGCTGAACAATTTCCGCAAGGACAATCCGGAGGCGAATGTGAGCCTTGCCAGCCGCGGCGGGCAGAAGGAGTACAGTGAGTTCCGGGTGGACGACGACCAGACGGTATGGCTGTCGGAATGGCACCTGACCCGCATTGGCCTTCCGGGCTGGGTATGGGTTGGCAACGAGGTGGATCCGGAGCCGTGCGTGCACGATCTGACGCCCCTGTGCCAGGATCAGCAGGGCGCGCTGGTGCTGGGCGTTGCCGGTGCAGACCGCGGCCCGGGCTGGCTGCGTATCGAAACCAGCGCTACAGATGCCCGCTATATCAAGCTGGGGGATGAGCTGGACTACAAGTCCGTCATTGCCTCTGCGGTAACCGAATTTGACCGCCTGCTGCACAGCATTGCCGGCGAAAACCTCGAGGTGATGGATTGCCGCGACGGCGATGTACTGCGCTGCTACAGCGTCCCCATGCAACTGGCTCCGCTCGAGCAGTTTGACCTTGGCGATGTGAATTACGATCTGGTGCCTGAGAACGCTTACGCAGGATAACCACCTCACCTCCGCGGTTTTACGGCGCTCTATTCACAGCAACGTGGCGCCGGAGCACTGGGTATGTGTTTTTGAAACCGAGCTAGGCGCCCCCCCTGTGAATACATCCCTGTACGCTGCGTCGGCGACGTCCCTGTCGTCGACGCTTTCAAAAACACATACCCAGCACTCCCGCTTCTCCCCTACCCCCACTACTTCGTAAGCAATTGTTAATGCCACAATAAGAATCGAAGTGATGATTTTCCGCGAAGGTGCTGACAGCGGGGATCGATTCGCGAGACCTTCTAAAACAGGGATGTTTTAGAAGAGCCCCCAGGGATGGGTTCACGGCGTGTCTCGCGAATCGATCCCCGGTGGCAGTGCCGCCACCCAACCTGCTTAAGAACAATACCCGCGGGTCTTTTAATCCACATCCCGCCCGCGACCCGCGCGCAACAATTCAAACCATGCCTCCCGATCGAGCTCCATTTCCAGTGCCGCCAGTGCAGCAACCAACCGCTCGGGATTACCACTCCCCAGAACTGGAACCATTTTTGAAGGGTGTTTCAACAGCCACGCCAATGCCAACTGCATGGCACCCACATCGAGGGCCAGCCCGCGGGATTCGCACACACGACGCAATTCCGCCTGTACCCTCAGTGCATCCTCGTCGTTGCCGGTAAACAGACGACCACCGGCAAAAGGCGACCACGCCATCGGCAGGAGCTTGTGTTGCTGACAGTAATCCAACTGTCCGTCGAACATCGGCTGCGAGTGCAGCAGTGACACCTCGATCTGGTTCACCGCCAGAGGAGTCGACAGGCGGGACTGCAGAAGGTCGGTCTGGTGCGGCAGGAAATTGGAAACCCCCAGGTGCTTTACTTTGCCCTCAGCCACCAGCTGCTCAAGGACCAGCGCCAGCGCATCCGCATCCATCAGCGGATCCGGGCGGTGCAGCAACAACAGATCCATCTGCTCGATGCCCATATCCCGCAGGCTGGTCTCCACGGCACTGCGCACATGTGCCGCGCTGGTGTCGTAGTGATTGATACGCGCGCCGGACATTTCCCCCGCAAGGCGGATACTGCATTTGCTCACAATCTCCATGCGCGCGCGCAACTGCGGATTGTGCTTCAGCGCCGCGCCAAACGCCTGCTCACAGCGGTAATCACCGTAAATATCTGCCAGGTCGAATGTGGTCACCCCGAGGTCGAGCATCTGCTCGAACAACCCCACGCTTTCCGAGGGGGCGTAGTTCCAGTCGGTCAGCCGCCAGAGGCCAAACGCAATGCGGGACAGGGAAAGGTCGGGGGCGAGAGAGGAGGTAACGCGTTGCATGATAATCCGCCGGTTCAACAATGAATCGGCGGATTTTCGCATAGTCTCGATGGGATTGAACCGCCCCCGTCCGGGGGCGGAATCACATCGGTAGAAGCAGAGAGACAGGCAGCAACCTTTACTGCGGCAACTTCAGGGTCTCGGCAATATCTGCCCAGGACACAAGCTTGAAGTTCTGGGTCTGGCTGGGCATGCGGTTGCGGCCGTCCTGCACCACCAGCAGCCCCTGTGGATACTGACTGCCAAACGCCGCACTGGAGACTTCCAGGCCGTCGGTTTCCGAGCTGCCGTCGAGGTGTTTGTCCAGGTTGATATCCACACGGAAGTGACCCACAAACTGGCTGCCGTCGCGACTGAACAGCGCATAGCTGTTGTTGCCCTGGCTCGAAACCACCAGATAGCTCTTGTCGCCAGCGTGGTAGAGGCCCATGCCCTCCACATCCGCCGCCAGGCGCTCGCCGTCCACCGGTGCAATCAGCTGGGGCTTGGCTTCGCCAGCGAGGAATCCGGCGATGTCCAGACGCCAGATACCGCCGTCTTCCTCACCGAAGAACAGCATCTGCATTTCGTCATCCACCACGCAGCCTTCCACCTGGCTTTCCACTTCCAGCGTGGCCATCTGCTGCAGGCTCCAGTCCACGTTGCCGGTGCCGGGCACGATCTGCAGCAGCTGTACCGCGCCATCCTTGTCCGACACCCAGGCCATCAGGTCCGCGCCTTTGCGGTACACACACAGGCCGTAGGGGTCTTCCATGTCCAGATTGCGCAACCCGAGATAGTCGACCTCACCCGCAGCGCTGATACCGAACAGGCTCACACCGGGATCCGTGCGGTTGGTGGCCGCGGCGATGGCGACAAACTTGCCGTGCTGGATAGGGCGCAGGTCCACGTTGTTGACGCGGCCGACGGCGAAATGCTCCACCAGCTTGCCGTTCAGGTCGTAGACGCTGAGCCCGCTCTTCTTGTCCGTGCCGAGGATCAGGCTCGCGGATGGATTGACCGGGTTGACCCAGATCGCCGGGTCATCCGCGGCGTCGCCGCCGGAGGTGACCGGTGCGGTCTGCGCGCTGGCGCGCACCCGCGGTATCTCCACCGGGCCGCGGAAGGCCTGCATCTCCGCCGCGGGCTCAGGCAAAGTGACCGCAAAGCGCAGCACCCGGTCGCTCTCTTCCTCCAGCGCCAGTAACGCGCCCTGCAGCACTGCCGCGGAAACCGGCTGCATATCCGCCAGCACTTCGGAGAAATGCGGCTTCTGACGCGGTGTATTGATATTGAAGGCGAGCACCCGGTCGCCAGCGGTCATCCATAGGTTTCCGCTGACACCGTCCAGCCACAGGCCGCCGAATTCGCCCTCGGGCAGCTCTGCAGATGCGGCGAACACCTCGCGGCCCTCGTCCATTTCGGCATCTGCATTCAGGCTCCAGATTCCGAGCGGCGGTTGCGCCACCAGCAGCCGGCCACTGCGGTCATCCACCACACAGGAGGACACCTGCTCGCCGAAATACAACGGGCGTACGCCGGTAAACTCCCAGGCCTGCTCGCGGGGGTGCACCACATACTCGTGGCCAAGGCCATTTTCATCGATGGCAAACAGGTGGGTGCGCCCGGCCTGGCGAGAGAAGCACATGGCCACCTGCGGGGCCGTAGTCGCCATGGCGCCCAGGTAGCGAATGCGCGGGCTGCCCTCTTCCAGGTCCAGCAGGCGCAACTGCAGTTCCGCACTGTCCTCGTCGTATACCGCAATCAGCCAGTTGTCCTGCTCGAGTTGCTGCAGGGCAAACCGCTCCACGGTACCGCCATCCAGGGCGAGCTGTTCACTGCCAGCGTCATCGACCAGCACCAGGCCGCGCTTTTCACTGGCCAGCAACAGGTAATCGCGCCCTGCCAGCTGCAGCGGGGCCAGCTGGCTGGACACCACATCCTGCAGGGCCAGCGCATTCTGCGCGGTGATCGGTTTGGGCGCCGCAGCCTGCTCAATCTGCGGGCCACAGGCGCTGAGCAGACCAGTCAGAGCAAGCGCTACAGCGCCTCTCGCCAGGGTTTTACACGCAAAGGTTTTACACGCCATATCACTATCGTTCTTTGTCTCGTCTGTTGGCGACTTCGACAACACCGGGAGCAAAACTACGCCACCGCGTGTCAGAAAGATGTCAAACAGATGACCGTTGAATCCAATATAAAAAAATAGCAGAAAGCCCGGGCACCCACCGGCGCCGGGCCCCCTGCCCATCCATTGTTTACCAGTTGATGACTTAGAAGGTGGAGTAAGTCACACCCAGTACATAAGCCGGGCCGTACTCTTCGTACTGACCGTTGTAGCCGCGACGGTTGGCATAGAACGGCTCGTCGGTGAGGTTCACCGCATTGAAGAACACCTGCATGCCATTCTCGAAGCGGTACTTGGCGGACAGGTCCAGCTGCATGTGGTCGTCTTCGTAAAGGTCAAACGCCTCGTCTTCCAGATCCACTTCCAGCAGTCGCTCGCTCTTGTAGGCGGTGGACAGGCGCAGGCTCAGTGCATCGCGCTCGTAGCCAACGATAAAGTTGGCCACCAGGTCCGCCTGGGAAGGCAGGGTGATCTTGTTGCCGCGCTCGGCGTCAGCGCCCAGGCCCAGATCCGCTTCGGAGTCCGTCATGGTGGCATTGGCACGCAGCAGGAAGCCGTTGTCGAAACCGCGGGTCCAAGAAAGCTCGGCACCGGTCAGGGTCGCCTTGTCGCCGTTGATCGGCTGGAAAATTTCCGCTTCTTCCACCGCCAGGCTGCCCACGTACATGCTGTAGTCCGCGGTGCTGGCCACGTCTGCGGTCACCACGAAGTTGTCGATCTGCTTGTGGAAAGCACCCAGGGAGAACATGCCCAGGGAATCGGCGTAGTACTCGAAGGAAACGTCGAAGTTACGCGCTTCGTACGGTTCCAGCGCCGGGTTGCCCGCGGCCACTTCCAGCTCGCCCTCGTCGTATTCAATCTCCGCGGCAGACGGGTTCAGGTCGCCGAAGGACGGACGGGACAGGGATTCGGTGAAGGCCGCGCGCAGTACGATGTTTTCGCTGTAGTCGTACTTGAAGTTCACGCTCGGGAACAGGTTGCTGTAGTCGCGCTCGTAGGACACCGCAGAGACATACACGTCTTCGGCAATCTCTTCGGCTCCGGAAATCGCTTCGCCGGACTCCGCCACGCGATAGCCGTCGGCGCTGAAGTCGGTAGCTTCATAGCGCACCCCGTACACCAGGTTGGCGCGGCCGAAGTCGATATCGTTCATCAGGTAGAGCGCGGAGATATCCTCGTTCATCACGTAATCGCGTGCAGAGTCCAGCGCGGTGCTGGTCTCATCGATTTCGAAGCTGCCCAGGTTGGCGTTGATAAACGCATTCAGTGCGCCCTTGTTCACGCCCGGGCCGAAGTCACCCAGACCGTAGTCAACGCCATTGCTGGCAAAATCTGCAAGAGTGAAGTCGCCGCCGAAGCCATCGTAAACGGTGGCATTCAGGTCACCGGTTTTTTCCCGGCGACGCTCGTGTAAACCGAACTTCAGTTCAGACGGGTGGCCTGCCACATCGATATCGCGACGGAAGTCGATACGAAAGCTCACTTCCTCATCGTCGGTGTAGTTGTCTTCAACCACCAGTTCGTCCAGCTCATAGCTGGCGGCATCCATTGCGCTGGCATCGGCGGCAAACATTTTCGGGATCTTGCCCGCGCGGGTATAACCCAGCTCCAGGCCTTCCTGCACGAATGTGGTGTCGCGACGGTGCGGCTCGGATTCTTCCGCGTGGGAGAAGCCCACGGCGTATTCCACGCCCCACTTGTCCATATCGTGGGAACCGCCGGCAACCACCGACAGGATTTCCTGTTCCTCGTAGCGGTCTTTCAGTTCTTTTTCCAGCGCCGCATCAGACCAGGTCACACTGTTCGCAGAAACGGTATCCGGATCGTCATTCTCCTCGTCCAGCTTGAAGGAATTGCGCTGGCGCTCTTCGTCATCGGAGAAGTCGGAGTACAGGGTGTGCAGGTACAGCTGGCTGCCTTCGGAAACTTCCAGATCGAAGTTCGCGGCGAGGCCGGTACGCTCGCGGGTTACGGTGTAGTCGCGCTGCTCAATTTCCGCGGCGGTAATACCTTCGCTGCCGTCGAGGGCTGTGAATTCTTCCCACACGCCGTCGGTTTCAATATTTTCGGAACCGAAGTTGCGCTCCTGGTGCGACGCGGCAACCGCAACCCCCAGGGTGCGGCCACCCAGATCGAATTTATTGGTGTAGGTGCCAGCGAACTTCGGGCTGTTTTCGCCCTGCAGTTCGCTGTAGCCGTTTTCCACGGTGACCTTGTAGGTCTCGCCGTCCTGATCCAGCGCATTGATACTCTTGATCTCGATCGCGCCACCGATGGAATCGGCACTCATATCCGGCGTCAGGGTCTTGAACACTTCCAGGCTGGCCAGCAGGTCGGAAGGAATCACATCCAGAGCCACCGCGCGGCTGTCGGTTTCCGGCGCCGGCAGGCTCATGCCGTTGATGGTGGAGGCATTCAGGTTGGGATCGATACCGCGCACACCCACGAAGCGACCTTCGCCCTGGTCGCGGGCAATAAATACACCGGACATACGCTGCAGGGCTTCGGTCACATTGGCGTCCGGCAGCTCGCCGATGGCCTCGGAAGTCTGCACCGCAACCACCTTGTTGGATTCGCGCTGACGCTCGATATCACTGCGGGCGTTGGCCGCCTGGGCGGTCACCACGATGGTCTCCATCAGCTCGCCTTGCGTTTCCGGCGCTTGCTGCGCCCCGGCGTTGACGCTGATGATCGCGGCGGCAAGAGGCGCCACCATTTTGAAATTGAATGCAGGCTTAGTCATAAATCCCCGTCCCCATTAGGAAGTGGTTGTGCTGGTACAGAAGCAGTTGGCTGGCCGTCCGATAGGTAGCGGAGAGAAATAAACCGCCACGCCCGACCTGTTAATTTGTGGGCGCAGGCTAGTCTTGGGATATGAAATTTGCGTTACGCTTTTTTTAAATTTGTCATAAAGCGCCGCTAACCTTGGTTCACTGAAACCACAACCTGTCTGAAGTAAGTGCAGAAGAAAGCGCAAACAAAGCCGGCAGAGGGCTCCAGCAACGGGCGGTGGCGCAAAAATGAATAATTGGTGAAGAATTTATGACACACGGCAAGCAACCCGACAGCACTGAACAGACCCCGAGCAACCCCCAGCGCCGCACGTTGCTCAAAACCCTGGGGGCAGCAACCGCCGCCACGGCCGGTGCCACACTGCTGCCCGGATGTACGCAAAAAAATACGCCCAGGGCACAGGAGAATCTCGGGTTCAAAGAGATCCCGCACCGTCTCGATTTCACCCACCACATACCACAGGGCTACAGCGCCGACCGGGTGTTGAGCTGGGGGGATCCGCTGGATGGATTCAGCGAGCCATTCAGTCCGGAAAAGCTGACCGCCCCGGAACAGGCACGCCGCTTCGGCTACAACAATGACTTCATTGCTTATATGCCGCTGGCCGAGGATGCGGGGCCCGGTGAGGGAGACAGGCATTGCCTGAGTCGCAACAGCGAGCGCGGCCTGCTGTGCGTCAATCACGAATACACCCAGCCGCACCTGATGTTTGCCGGCTACAGCGAAGACAGCGCCAACCGCGGTACCAGCGACGATCACATTGCCATTGAGCAACAGGCCTGCGGCCACACCGTGGTGGAAATCGAGAAAACAGCGCACGGCTGGCAGCCGGTTGCGGGCAGCCCCTACAACCGTCGCCTGTCCCTCACCACCACCATGGAAATCGTCGGTGCCGCCGCGGGCGATCGCCGTCTGCAGACCAACGAAGACCCCAGCGGCACGCAGGTATTCGGAACTGTGGGAAACTGCGCCGGGGGCAAGACACCCTGGGGAACGGTGCTGATTGCCGAGGAAGGGTTTGGCGGCGCTTTCCAGGGAGACCCGGACAACATTGCGGATGAAACAGAGGCGCGCAATCACCACGCATTTGGCATCTCACCGGACAACCGCAACTGGGGAGACTACGACCGCCGCTTCGATATCAGCGTGGAACCGAACGAGCCGAACCGCTTTGGCTGGATGGTGGAATACGACCCCTACGACCCGCTATCGACTCCGCGCAAGCTGACCGGCCTGGGCCGTTTCGAACACGAGGGTTTCACCCTGGTGAGCAAGCCCGGACAGCCCATTGTGGCCTATGGCGGCGACGACGATGAGCACCAGTTTGTATACCGCTTTGTATCCCGCGGTATTTATCGCCCGGGCGACAACCGACACAACCGCGAGCTGCTGACCGAGGGCACCCTGTACGCGGGGCAGTTTTCCGAGGGCGGCAGTGGGCGCTGGTTGCCGCTGGTACACGGCCAGGGACCGCTAACCACAGCGAACGGGTTTCGCAACCAGGCGGATGTGCTGGTGGACGCACGCCGTGCAGCGAAACTGCTGGGCGCGACACCGATGGACCGCCCGGAGGATGTGGAGACCAATCCGGTCACCGACTGCACCTATGTGATGCTGACCAAAAACAAGAAGCGCAAGCCGGACGAGGTAAACGCGGCCAATCCGCGCGCGCGCAATACCGCGGGCCATGTGCTGGAAATTGTGCCGCCGGGACGCAGCGGCGAACGGGATCATGTCAGAGACACTTTCCACTGGAATACCTTCTTGCTCGGCGGCAATCCCAATGCGGAGAGTCCGGCAGAGCGCGGCGCTTACGGCCAGCAGCAGCCCGGCAATATTTCCCCCCACGGCTGGTTTGCCAACCCGGACAATGTGGCCTTCGACCAGCGCGGCAATATGTGGATCGCCACCGATGGCTGTGAGAGCTTCGGTTTTCACGATGGGCTGTGGGCGATGGCGACCGAGGGGGAGCTGCGCGCGGCACCCAAGCACTTTTTTGGCTGCCCTGAAGGCGGGGAAATCTGCGGTCCGGAATTCACTCCGGATGGAAAGACCCTGTTTGTCTCGGTACAGCACCCGGCGGACGCGGACAACTCGACGTTTGATCACCCGATACACCGCTGGCCGGACAATAATCCACAGCTTCCGCCGCGGCCATCGGTGCTCGCCATTCACAGAGACGATGGCGGTCTGGTCGGGAGCTGACTCAACGCCGCAGTGAAGTTATCCACCTTGAGATAGAAGCCCGCCGCCACAGCAACAATGCCAGAGCGATAGCGAAATAGATCGCGGGCTCTATCCAGCCACTCTTCACCGACCACCAGAAATGCCAGCAGGCGAGCAGCACCACGATATACAGCAGGCCGTGGAGCTTTTTCCAATTGCGGCCCATTTTCCTGAGCAATGCGGGTAGCGAGGTAATCGCCAGCGCCAGTAATATCAGCCAGGCGGAAAATCCCAGCAGGATATAGGTGCGCTTGACCAGCTCACCACCGATCAACGACCAGTCAAGGCCGAGATCCAGCGCCAGCCAGGCGCTGAAATGCAGGGTGGCCCAGGCGAAGCACCAGAGCCCAAGCGGCCTGCGCAGCCGGTTCAGCTGGCCGAAATGCAGGGATTTCGCCAGCGGGGAAACCAGCAGTGTGAGCAGCAGCAGGCGAATGGTGCCCATTCCCAGATAGTGAATTAGCTCCTTCACCGGGTCCCCGCCAAGACGTCCCTGATTGATAGCCACGAATAACCACAACAGTGGCAGCAGCGCCCCCAGGTGCACACATACCTGTAGCGTGATCGCCAGTGGTTTGCGCCAGGCGGCGCCAGATGCAGAGCGGCTCATCAGTAAAACTTTTTCAGGTTCATCCCGGAGTAAAGGCCAGCGACCTCTTCCCCGTAGCCGTTGAACGGCAGGGTCGGCTGGCGCTTTACCGAAAACAATCCACCGGGGCCGATAAAGCGCTCGCTGGCCTGGGACCAGCGCGGGTGGTCCACGGCCGGGTTCACATTGGCGTAGAAACCGTATTCCTGCGGCGCCAGCTTGTTCCAGCTGGTGGGCGGCATGCGCTCCACCAGCTTGATCTTGACGATCGACTTGATGCCCTTGAAGCCGTATTTCCACGGCACCACAAGGCGAATGGGCGCCCCGTTCTGAGGTGGCAAGGTTTTGCCGTACAGCCCCACGGATAGAATGGTCAGCGGGTGCATGGCCTCGTCCATGCGCAGGCCTTCGACATAGGGGTAATCCACACCGCCCCCCACATAGCGATTGCGCTGCCCGGGCATCTGCTCCGGATCGTAGAGGGTCTCAAACGCCACATACTTGGCGCGGCTGGTAGGCGCAAAGCGCTGCAGGAACTTGCCCAGCTCAAACCCCACCCAGGGAATCACCATGGACCAGGCCTCCACACAGCGCATGCGATAAATGCGCTCTTCCAACCCGATCTCATTCATCAGTTTCCACACATCCACCGTCGCGGGCTTTTCCACCTCTCCCTCGACGGTGAGCGTCCAGGGTTCAATTTTCAGTCCCTGGCTGTTTTCCGCCGGATCTGTTTTGCCGGTGCCAAACTCGTAGAAATTGTTGTGATTGGTGACCTTGTCTTCCGGAGTGAGCGTTAGCTCCGGCGCCGGTTTCGCGGCGGTGAATTCCAGCGGTTTGCGCGCGGCAGTCGCGTTCTTGTCACTGCCGAAAAGGTCCAGGGCGTGGGTGTTGCGTGCCAGCAGCAATCCGCCGATACCCGCACCGAGCCCTTTCATCACGGTGCGCCGCGAGACGTAAGCGGATTCTGCAGTGGTGTGTGCTTCGGTGAGTGCGCTGCGCGGGGGTTTCTTGATCAGCACGGTATTTCTCCTGGGAGTGAAAACGGTTTGGCAAGTTACTGTCGGACCAGCGGCGATTTTCTTACAAATGCCCTCGACCGGAATGCACTGGCTGCGATGCCCTACCACGATTCTAAGAACATTTTCCCATAGCTTGGTTCACGCATATTTCCTATCGCAATGGCGAAGGTGTCGGGAAAGCCGGTATCGGGAGAATCCTGTTCTGGTGGAAACGAAACTCCCACACTAATGTTTTAGCTCAGACGTCACGCGCTCCGATGAGCCGTGGCTGAAGGCCCACACCAGCCGATACAGCTGGTCTATCTAGCTGGCCTAGCTAGCAGGTCTATCAAGAGGTACTGGACATGCTCGAGACGATTATTGTCATTCTCGTAGTGCTCTGGCTGCTCGGGCTCGTGAGCTCTTACACCATGGGTGGCTTTCTGCACATATTGCTGGTTATCGCGGTTATTCTGCTGATTCTACGTCTGGTGCGGGGCCGCGGACCATAATCTGAAACGGGTTCCCGCACTGCGGACTCGCCCATTAAAAACGCCGGATATCCGGCGTTTTTAATGGGTTGGGGAAATACACGCTTGCGTGATGACCACTCAGGTCAAAAAGAATTGCTGTATGCCCACCAGCACGTTAGTGGTTGCCACCGAGGCCAGGATCAACCCCATCACCCGGCTGACGATGCTGGCGCCAGCATTGCCGATCCAGCGGAAAATCCAGTTAGCGGTGAGCAGCAACAGCAGCACAATGCCGAGCACAGCGAGCATGGCACTGGCGGTATTCACCTGGTGAATGGGGTCGAAGCGGTGGTTGTCGGTCAGCACCACCGCCGCCAGCATGGCACCGGGGGAGGCAATGGACGGTACCGCCAGGGGAAAGATAGCGGTTTCGTGGCCTTCGCGGATAATTCCGACCTCCATCTCAGGCTTCCCCTCACCGAAAATCATGGTGAGCGCAAACAGAAACAGCACAATACCCCCGGCTACCTGAAACGCCGACAGCGGCACGCCGATGGCCTCCAGCAGATACTGCCCGAGCAGCAGGAAAAACATCAGGATACCGGTGGCGACCGCCACCGCCAGAATAGCAATCTTGCGCCGCTGCCACTCGCTGTGGCGACCGGTGACAGCGATAAATACCGGCAGAGTGCCCACCGGGTCTATTACCGCAAAGAAAAAGACAAAGCTACTGATCCAATCGTCCAAGTGATCTCCCGAAGCGGCGTGCTAGTATCGGCAAGAAGGAAGGATGTGATTCCAACAGAGTCTAGTGCATGACAAACCATTCCCCGACCGCGCGTCGTATCGCCAAAACAATTCTCAATGGCTTTGATGCCTATTTTGCCGATTTCCAAAACATTACCCTGGGGGCAAAGGCGCGGTTCGAAACCGCCGCCTGGGAGGCGGTGCAGGAGACCAACAAGGAACGCATTGACCTGTACAAGGTCAAGGTCAACCAGGTGCTCAAGCTGGTGCACTCGGTGACCAGCAAGGACACCACCCAGCTGGAACTCTGGGGCCAGGCCAGGGCCACCTATGCCCAGCTGATTGCCAACAACAATAATTACGAGATTGCCGAAACCTTTTTCAATTCGGTGTTCTGTAGCCAGTTCCAGCACGCACATATTCACGACAGCCATATCTTCGTCAAATCGTCCCGCGCCCCGGATGAGAAGCCACTGCGCGATTACAGCATCTATATCAGTTACAGTGGTCGCGACGGTCTGGAGGCGATGATCGAGGACATTCTTGCGGATTACGGATTCTCCATCCCGTGGGAAGACATGCCGCGGGATGTGGCCAATATCTGCAACGCACTGCGCAAGGGCCCGCTGGAAGGAAAGCTGGACAGCGAAGAGGACGAACAGCGGCTGCGGGTGGATATGCTGGAATCCGTCTTCTACCGCAACAAGGCAGCCTACCTGGTGGGTCGCCTGATGTTCGCCGGCGAGGTCATCCCCCTGATCATGCCCTGCCTGAATAACGGGCGCGGCAGGATATTTGTCGATACGCTCATTACCGACAACGATTCTGCCAGTATCATTTTCAGTTTTACCCGCTCCTACTTTATGGTGGATGCGCCCATCCCCTCGCGATTCGTGCGCTTCCTCTCCACCATCATGCCGCTCAAGGAAAAATCCGAGCTGTATAACTCCATCGGCTTCCACAAACACGGCAAGACCGAGTTCTACCGGCACATCCTGTCCCACATGAAGGTGAGCAACGACAAGTTCGTGATTGCCCCCGGCATCAAGGGGATGGTGATGAGCGTATTCACGCTGCCGTCCTACCCGGTGGTGTTCAAGGTGATCAAGGATAAATTCGACAATCCTAAAACCGTCACCGAAGAAATCGTGCGCGAAAAATACAAATTTGTATCCCGTGCCGACCGGGTGGGACGCATGGCGGATACCCAGGAATACACCAATTTCATTTTTTACCGCAATCGCTTCAGCGAGGAACTGCTGGAAGAGCTGCAGACCCTGGCGCCATCCAAGCTGCATGTGGACGACAAGTGGGTCATCATCAAGCACCTCTATGTTGAACGGCGCATGGAGCCGCTCAATCTCTATCTGGATACGGCCAACGAACAGCAAACCATCGAGGCCATGGAAGAATACGGCAACGCCATCAAGCAGCTGGCGGCGGCGAATATCTTCCCCGGTGATATGTTGTTGAAAAACTTCGGGGTCACCCGTCACGGCCGGGTGGTGTTTTACGATTACGACGAACTCTGCCCGCTGACCGAGTGCAATTTCCGCAAGATCCCGGAACCGCAGACCAGCGAACAGGAAATGGCAGACCGCCCCTGGTATACGGTGGCGGAAGCGGATGTATTCCCCGAGGAATTTCGCCTGTTCTTCTCCGGCAACCCGGTAGCGCGCCAGGCGTTTGAAAACGAACACAGCGATCTTTACGACTATCACTACTGGCAGCGCCTGCAAAAACGTATACGCGCCGGGCGGGTGGACAGCACCTTCCCCTATCGCCGCAAAGTGCGCTTTCGTCGGCTTCCGATCAAACGCAGTTCACAATGAGGCCGTAGCGGCCCTTGCCCGCCGCTGCGCGATTCAGTAAAACTGACCGGAACGATTATCCGTGGTGCAAACATCACTGCGGTTAATGCCGGGATATTCCCCAGAAAAATAATAAAAATTCTGGATCAGTTATGGATTTCAATGCACGCCTGATTCCCCTGCACCGGCATCCGCTCGGGTTTATCGAGGCATTCACGGCACTCGGTGCCGACCAGTCTGCTCTGTTAGCCGGCACGGGTATTTCCTCCGCCATGTTCCAGATGCAGGAAGCCCGTATCAGTTACCACCAGTGGCGCGCCCTGCTCGCAAACGGTGTGCACCAGTGCCGACACCCGCAGTTGGGGCTGATTGTCGGGCTCGAATTTGACTGGAGTTTCTGGGGCCCAATGGGCTTTATGCTGGGATGCAGCCCGAGCCTGAAGGAGGTCGCAGAATCCTTCCGCCGCTATATGGTTACCGTGCAGCCGTTTTACGCACTACATGCCGGTCGTTCAAATTCTTACCTGGACAAGGGCAATCGGGTAGTGGAACCGATCAATTACGCCACTTCCCAGGACGCGGACCCGGTGCTGAAAGATTTTCTGCGACAGTTCCGCCTGGTCACTACCCTGCGCATCTGGGATAGCTGTGGCAACAAATCGGTCGCCGATCCCGACATCCAGGTACGCCTGGATCTGCCGCAGCCATCCAGCTACGGCTACTACGACCAGCTGCCCTGCCAGTCCCTGGAATTTGGGCACACGGGATCGAGTATTTCCGGCAGCATCGAGCTGGTGTTCAAACGCTTTCGCCCATTGCGACTGCGCACATATGAGCGCTTGCAGCGGGAGTGTGAGCAAGAGCTGGAATGTTTCGCCGAACGCTTCAGTTTCGCCGAGCGCGTGCGCTGGCACATGCGTTCGCACTTTACCCCGGAACTCGAGCTGAACCAGGTAGCAGAGCAGCTGCAGATTGCACCGCGCAACCTCTCACGGCGGCTGTCTGCAGAGGGCGAGACATTTCGCAAACTACTGCACGAGATCCGTATGGAAATCGCCGTGCACCATCTGCGTCAATCCTGCCTTGCGGTGGAAGAGATTGCGGACTATACGGGTTTCTCCTGCGCGTCCAGCCTGCGCCGCGCAGTAAAAAACTGGAGCGGCAAAACCGCCAATGAACTGCGCATTGGCTGACGCCGGAAAATCAGCGGCTATAGTTAGGAAAGCGGTTTGGTACCGATGGAGGTAGAAGTGCGGTATTTCGGCTGTGATGCCCTGTGCGTCGGCGTGGCAATGTGTAGCCTGGCAATGACCGGCTGTGGCTACCTGCCCAGTGAAATGGAACCCGACCCCAAAGCCGGGGCGCCAAAGGCGGCCGCGGGCGTGAGCATCCACGCTGCCAGCTGCGAGACCCGCGCCAAGGGCTACAAAATCCTGTCCTTCGACGATCTCTACAATTTCACCGACGACCCGCGCCATCCATTTCAGCCCGCCCCCAACCTGCCCGCCAAGTACGACGTGCGCGCCTATGTGTGGGGATACGACAACTGCCTGGAAAAAGGCAGATGTGAGCACGGGGATTACTACTGGCTAATCAAGCGGGGGCCTGAGGGTGATTTCAGTACCTGGGTGGTGACCCCGCAGTTCCCCCGCATCACCATCGAGTCCCGCTGCAAGAACGACCTGAAGGTGGGGCAGCGTTATCGCTTCTCCTTCGATAACGGCAAGCTGGTGGGGTTCAGTAAAAACTGAGCGACAGCAGCGCTCCGCCTGTCACAATTCCCGTTTTTTCAGAAATCGGTAGATCGCATCCTGCGAGCGCACATCGCGCTTGCTGTTGCGGTTGGCGATACGCCCGTTGCTCTGGTCCGCATCCAGCACTCGCGCTTTCTGATTGTCCTGCCACTGCAGTTCCAGAATTTCCATTACGGTCTCCCGGTGCTCGGCCCGCAACAGCGGAAAGGTGACTTCCACCCGGTGGTCCAGATTGCGGGTCATCAAATCCGCGGATGACAGATAGACCTGTTCGTCGCCACCATTGTGGAACGCGTATACCCGCGCATGCTCCAGATACTTATCCACCAGGCTGATGACCTTGAAATTGTCGGAGAGCCCTTTGGTCTGGCACAACAGCGCACACATACTGCGCACGATAATCCGCACCTGAACCCCGGCGGCACCGGCGCGGTACAGGTGCTGGATAATTTCCGAATCCACCAGGTTGTTGCACTTGATGAAAATCTCCGCCGGTTTCCCCGCGGTTGCCGCAATAATCTCCCGGTCGATACACGCCAGCAGGTTCGGGCGGTTGGTGTAGGGCGACATCCAGATATGGTGATAGTCCGGTTGCAGGTGTGGCTGCTGGATAAAATCAAAAACCCGGTACGCGTCCTCTCCCAGTTTTGCATCACTGGAGAGCAGGCTGAAATCACAGTAAAAGCGCGCAGTACTCTCGTTGAAATTACCGGTACCCAGGTGGCTGTAGTAGCGGTCGCGCCCGTTTTCCTCGCGCGCGATGGAAATCAGCTTGCAGTGGACCTTCAGCCCGGGCACCCCATAGATGACATTGACCCCGGCATCGCTCAGTTCGTTGGACCAGTGGATATTGGCCTGTTCGTCGAAGCGCGCCTGCAATTCCACCACCGCAGTCACCTGCTTCTGGTTGCGGACCGCATTGATCAGCGCCGCCACCACCCGCGAGTTCTGCGCCACCCGGTACAGGTTGATGCGTATCTCACGCACCTTGGGATCGATCGCCGCCGAGGCGAGCAGTTTGGTGATCACCCGGAAGTCGTGATACGGGTAATAACACAGGCGGTCGCCCTCCCGCAGCCAGTCGAAAATATTGGCGCTGTCCGGCAGGGTGGGTAGAGGATCGATCTTGCGATAGGTGTGCCGCTTGCTATCCGCGGGAAAGCTCATGAAGTCCTTGGAGTTGTGATAGCGGCCGCCGGGTGTGTAACTGTCATAGCGCCCCATCTTCAGCTTCTTTTTGATCAGCTGCAGTAGCGCTTCCGGCATGGTGGAGTCATAGACCAGCCGCACCGGCTCGGCCTGCTTGCGTTTCTTCAGGGACTTTGCCACCCGGTCGACAATATTCTGGGTAACGTGCTCCCCCAGTTCCAGTTCTGCATCGCGACTGATCTTGAAGGTGTAGGCGGCGGCGTTTTCGATGGGTAGCACATTGCGGAACACATCCACCAGACAGGCGCGGATCACATTGTCGAGTACGATATAGACCTTCTCGTGTCGCTTTTCCCGGTGAGGAATGGCGACAAAGCGCGGCAGGATATCCGTGGGCAATTCCAGCCCGGCGAAGCGCAGTCCCCCGTCCTCAAGCTCCAGATAGATGCCGAAGTAAATACTCGCTTCATTGAGCAGCGGCATGGTATCCCGGTCATCGATGAAAAACGGCTCCAGCTCCGGCAATACCTCGCCGTGGAAATACTCCTCCACGTAGGCGCGCTGATTGTCGGTGAGCTGACGCTCGTTGATGACGTGGATATTGTTCTGCCCAAGGTCCTTAAGCACCTTGGTATAAGCGTGGCCAAAGCGCGCCTGCAAGCGCAGTACCTTTTCATTGATTTGGCCAAGCAGATCGGAAAAGTGCTCCTTTTTCTTGCTCCCCTTGGCAAAAGTGGCCAGCCGCCGTACATCCGCCACCCGTACCCGGTAGAATTCATCCAGATTGTTGGAGAAGATGCCAAGAAAGCGCACCCGTTCAATAATGGGCACGCTCTCGTCTTCCACTTCCTGCAGTACGCGGGCGTTGAAGGAAAGCCAGCTCAGCTCCTTGGGATACAGGGGAATGTCTTTTGCCATACTCTCTACAGCATTCTCCATGGAAAGCGGCTCCGTACGATTCTGTTCCGAACGGAACAGGCCTGTTGGCAGAGCAAAATTATTCGGTTTCAAGCTGATAAGCGCTCTCAAAAGCCATAGGTGATGACTACACAGTTTGCTACATTTTTGTTACGGGAATTTGACAACGATTAAGATGACAGCCGATAACGCCGCTGATACCAGCCATGAACGCTACGCCGCCCTCGACCTTGGCTCCAACAGTTTCCACCTGCTGCTGGCTGAATTTCGCGATCAGCGGATGGTGCGCCTGCATACCGACCGCGCCATGGTGCGTCTGGCCGAGGGGCTCGACAGCGAGCGGAATCTGGCACCGGACGTCGCCGAGCGCGCACTGGAGGCCCTGCGTCGGTTCGCACCGGTGATCCAGGAGCTGCCGTTGGACAATGTGCGGGTGGTGGGTACCAATACCCTGCGCGCCGCCAGTACCCGTGCAGATGGATTCCTGGAGGCAGCGGAATCCATTCTCGGCGCTCCCATTGAAATCATTTCCGGCATCGAGGAAGCGCGCCTGATCTATTCCGGCGTGATGGCCGCGGCAGAGGGAACACCGAGCCTGCGCTGTGTCATCGATATCGGCGGCGGCTCCACGGAACTGGTACGCGGCGTGGAAACCCCCAAGTTGCTGCAAAGTGTCAGTATGGGCTGTGTCGCCTTCAACCGCCGCTTTTTTGACAGCGGAAAAATCGATGCGGGCAAGCGCAACAATTTTGTGCGCGCCCGTCGCGCCGCCCAGGCGGAGTTACAGGAACTCCAGCATATGGCGGACGATGCGCTGGTGATGGGGGCATCCGGTACCGTCAAATCCGTATCGCGGGTACTGAACGACGGCGAGCTGCTGCCGATCCTGCGCGACGATCTGGAAAAGCTCGCGGACAAGGTGGCCAACTGCAAGACCGTCGACGCCATCGACCTGCCCCATCTCGACCCGCAACGGCGCCCGGTGTTCGCCGCCGGCCTCGCCATCCTGCACGGTATTTTCCGCGAGCTGGATATCCAACAGATGCATATCTCTCCCTATGCCATTCGCGAAGGCATCGTGCACGACCTCGCCGGCCGCGCCGCCGGTGGCGACCGCCGCGCCGATACCGTGGCGACCCTGATGGAGCACGGAGAAATCGATCCCGAGCAGGCGAGGCGGGTCGCCAATACCGCGCTGCAATTTCTCGGCCAGTTGAACCCTTATTCACAGGTTGCCCAGCGCCGCCTGCTGCACTGGGCGGCAGACCTGCACGAGATCGGCCTGGCTCTTTCCCACAGTAGCTTTCGCAAACTGGGGGCCTATATGATCGAGCACGCGGATATGGCGGGGTTCAGCAAAAGCGAACAGGAAAACCTGGCCTATCTGGTGCGCAATCAGCGCGGGGATATAAAGGCAATCAAGGAGCACTACGGTTTCCACCCCGGTAGCGAACTGCTACTGTGCCTGCGTCTTGCCTGCATCGTGCACCGGGATCATGTAGACCGCAGTATCGACGGCCTGAACCTGTCGGTGGATGGCCCCGGCTACCGCCTGTTGGTCCCAGAAGACTGGATGTACCAGCACCCGGCCATCGAGGACCTGCTGGAACTGGAAGTGGAATGCTGGGAAGACAAAAACATCAAACTGACCGTACAACAGATCTAGGCACCCCGTGAGTAAACCCGCCACCGGCGCAACGTCCCTCAGCAAATTGCACCTGCAGCATCACTTCGCCGACCTGGGCCCGGTGTTCGGCACCCCCACCGCGCCCACGCCGCTGCAGAATCCGCACACCATTCATGTGAATAAATCGGTGATGGCTCTGCTGGGTATAGATCCCGGCGAAGCGGAGCACCCGGAGTGGGCCCTGCTCACCACTGGTGGCCAACTGTTTCCCGGCAGCAAACCTTTCGCGATGAAATACACCGGACACCAGTTCGGCGGTTACAACCCGGACCTGGGAGACGGCCGTGCGTTGTTGCTCGGGGAAGTTGAGCACGATGGCCAACGCTGGGAACTGCACCTGAAAGGCGCGGGTAAAACCCCCTACTCCCGCTTTGGCGACGGCCGCGCAGTGTTGCGCTCGACCATTCGCGAATATCTGGCCGGGGAGGCACTGACTGCACTGGGTATCCGCAGTACCCGCGCACTATCGATTGCGGGTAGTGACGAGCCGGTTGCGCGGGAAAAAATGGAAACCGGTGCGGCGCTGATTCGCGTGGCGCGCAGTCATGTGCGCTTCGGACATTTTGAATACCTGTTTTATACCCGTCAGCTGGAGGCCCAGAAAAAACTGGTCGCTTTTGTGTGTGAGCAGTTTTTGCCGGAGGTATGCGACCAGGCGACGGAGGTCCAGGCTGAAGCCCTGTTGCGGTATACCGTAGCACGCAGTGCGGAGCTGGCGGCGGGCTGGCAGTCTGTGGGGTTCGCCCACGGGGTGTTGAATACGGACAATATGTCGATCATCGGCGATACGTTCGACTTCGGTCCTTACGGTTTCCTCGATGATTACGAGCCGGGCTTTATCTGCAACCATTCGGACCACACCGGCCGCTATGCCTTTGATGCACAGCCGGGGGTGGTTTTGTGGAATCTGAATGCGCTGGCACACGCCTTTTCCTCGCTGCTGGATACGGAAACGCTGAAGGATTGCCTGGGGAAATTCCAGCCGTTGTTGATCGACTACTACGCGGGGTTGATGCGGGCCAAGCTGGGGCTGGCGGTCGAGGACGATGGGGATCAGCAGTTGTGTGCGGATCTGTTGCAGCTGATGGAACACGGGCGGGTGGATTATTCGCTGTTTTTCCGCGCCCTCAGCCACTATTCCGGTGAGCGACCGGCTGCCGCGCTGGAGGTGCTGGTTGCACCGGCACAGCACGAGGCGCTTGCAGATTGGTTGCGACGCTACGACCAGCGGTTGCAAAAGGAGTCCCGCTCCGCCCAGGAACGCAGCAAGGCCATGCTGGCGACGAATCCCAAATTTGTTCTGCGGAACTATCTCGCGCAACGGGTGATTGAAGCGGCGGAAGCCGGGGACTATCAGCCTCTGGCGACTTTTTTTGACTTGCTGCAGTCTCCGTTTGAGGAGCATCCGGGATTTGAAGACTGGGCGGCGGCGCCTTCGGATTCAGGGAAGCATTTGCCTATTAGCTGCTCGTCTTAGGTATTCTTGGTCTTTGATTACTAGCTGGGTTACGGGGCACATTTTATTGGTGCCAGGTGGCGGCGGCGCACTGGGGATCTGTTTTTGAAACCGCCATGAATACATCCCTGTAGGCTGCGTCGGAAACATCCCTGTTTCCGACGCTTTCAAAAACAGATCCCCAGCACTCCCCCTTCATTTTAAATACCGTTACTTCGTTAGCGTTATTTCAAACCGTCCTTGGCTAAATAATATTCCAGGCTATTCGCTAAGGCCTCGCTTGCAGGTACAACCTTCCCAGACCCTATGCGGCCCGGACGGCCGCATCCGAGCCCCCATGGATGGGTTCACGGCGTGTCTGGGAAGGTTGTACCTGCTGGCGAGGCCGCCACAGCGGCAGTTCAGTGCTCTTGGTCAACCCCGCTGAGTAGCAGCTTTCAGACCAGCTACGGAGTAATAAGCCTGCTTAGGCCGTCCCTCACGATCAAACATCAGCGGATAGTTGGTACGCCCAACCACCGGCCAGTCGTTCTTCCAGGATTCCCCGTCAGTCGTGCCCCAGAAAGACACCCGACGAATTTTGTCCCGGTGCTTCAGGAACAGCTTGAACAGAGACTCGTAACGGGCCGCCAGTTCATCGGCGACCTTTTGCGGCAGCGCTTCGGGGAACGGATTGAGTTCATCGGAATATTCAAACTTGGTGGATATCTCCGCGCCCATATAGTCGTAAGCCTTGGGCAATACATCCACATCCAGCTCGGTAATATGCACATCCAGCCCTGCCGCGGCAATCGCCTCGATGCTCGCCTCCAACTCCGCCAGGGCCGGATCTCCCAGGTGTACATGAGCCTGCATCCCCACGCCATTCACCGGCATGCCTTTGCGGCGGAAGCTGGTGATCTGCTCCAGTGCAAAGTCGCGCTTCGCCGGCAGGTGCATGCTGTAGTCGTTGTAGAGTAGCTCCGCGTTGGCATCCCCCTCCCGGGCAAGATGGAAGGCGCGGGAAAAGTAGTCCTCCCCCAGGGTGTTGTACCAGTGGCTCTTTCGCCACTCGCCGCTGTCGGCAACCGCCTCATTGACCACATCCCACGCCTGGATTTTGCCGCGATAGCGATCCGTCAGTGTGGCGATGTGGCTCTCCATGGTTTTTTGTACCTCGGCTGCCGGGCGCAAGCGGCCGTGGTGGTCGACAAACACCGATTCCGGCATCTGCGAATGCCACACCAGGGTGTGGCCAATGGTGTACATCCTGTGGCGCTGACCGAAGTCCACAAAGTGATCTGCCCGCTGCCAATCCCAGGACTCCGCCTGCGGATGGATCTCCTCCCACTTCATGGCATTTTCCGCAGTGATCGCACTGAATTCGCGGGCGACCAGCGCTTCGGTGACCGGATTCTCGGCCAGCAGGGTGGTATTGGACAGCGCGGTACCGAGCTTGAAGTCAGTAGCGAATAGCCCCGCCAAACCGTTTGCCTGCCCCGCGCCGGGTGTGGTCCCGGCGAGTAGCCGGGCGGGCACGGCACCGCCTGTTACCAGGCCCAGCGCTGCTGCCGAGAGCGTCCTGCGCAGGAACTGGCGTCTTTGGCGATTCATCGCCGGGTTAACGGATTGCTTCATGGCTTCTCATCCTCTGCTTTATTGTTGTTCTGGAACCTTTTTGGGCAATATTTAGCCGTCCCATGTAAGAGCGGCCTCCGGGGCAAACCGCTAGACAGCCCGGGCGCCTGTGTTATAGTCAACAAGACTATTATGAATATTCGGCGAAAGCCACTGATTCAGCAAAAGTCAGTCAAAAGAAAAATAACGGCAAAAAACAGCGCCGGCACGGAACGATCCGCAGACCGGGGCAGATCAATATAGCGGTTGATAACAATAAAAAACCGAGAGAAAACCATGCAATCTTCAGCGATCAGTATCCGCGAGAAAATCGGCTACGGCCTGGGTGATACCGCCAGCAATATCGTATTCCAGGTGGTGATCAACTTCTTGCTGGTGTTTTACACCGATGTATTCGGGATTTCCGCTGCTGCGGCCGGTACCCTGTTACTGGTGGTGCGTATCTTCGACGGCATCACCGATCCCCTTGTCGGCGGGATGGCGGATCGCACCCGCTCGCGCTGGGGACGCTACCGGCCCTATCTGCTACTGATGGCACTGCCCTATGCAGGGCTTGCGGTACTGGCCTTCACCACGCCGGATCTTGGGGATAACGGCAAGCTGGTATACGCCTATATCACCTATACCCTGCTGATGACCGTCTACACCGCGATCAATATTCCCTATTCCGCCCTCGGCGGGGTGATTACCGAAGACACCACCGAACGCGCCTCCATCCAATCCTACCGCTTCGCCATGGCAATGGTGGGCGGCGCACTGGTGTCCGCGCTGACACTGCCGCTGGTGAACCTGCTGGGCCAGGGGGACAAGGCGTTCGGTTACCAGATGGCAATGGCGGTAATGGCAGCCATTGCGGCACTGTGTTTCTTTATCTGCTTCTGGTCCACCCGCGAACGGGTCAAGCCCGAAGCCGATGCACAAACAGACAATACCGGGCTGGTAAAAAACTTCGCCGGGGATTTTTTCAACCTGTTCCGCAATAGCCAGTGGGCGATTATCGCTGCGGCGACCTTTTTCCTGCTGGTCCTGGTGGCCATGCGCGGTGCGGTGACCCCGTTTTACGTCACCTATTATTTCCAGTCCGAGAGCCTGGTAAGCATGTTCGTCACCCTGCCCATGCTGGCGGGTGTTGCCGGCGCAGTGAGCACCAACTTCCTGACCAAACGTTTCTGCAAGGTACGACTGTTCAACTGGTCGATGATCGGCGTGGTTGTTACCCATGCGGCCCTGCTGCCACTGGGGCGCGACCAGGTTTATCTGGCACTGGCGCTGGCCATGGCTGCCAACTACGTGCACATGATCGCGATCCCGCTGGTGTTCTCCATGGTGCCGGATACCGTGGACTGGTTCGCCCGCAGGGGACACCCGAAGAAAATGGCCATGGCCTATTCCGGCCATCTGATGGCACTGAAACTCGGCCTCGCGTTCGGCGGTGCCAGTGCGGGCTGGCTGCTGGGATATTTTGACTATGTGCCCAACGCCGAACAGAGCGAACGCACACTTACCGGCATCGTGCTGATCTTTGCCGCGGGTCCGGTCATCTGCACCCTGATCACCATGGCGATATTCCGTCGCTACCGCCTTACCAATGCCTGCATTGCCGACGGCGCGCAGACTGCGCAGGCCGCGGAGTTATCCACACCATCCCCCAAAGCCGCTCCTGCGGCCTCCAGCTGAATTTGTTTACGAAGTAAGGACGTGATGAATAATCCAATACTGAAAGGCTTCAACCCGGACCCCTCCATCGTACGCGTCGGGGACGATTACTATATCGCCACCTCCACATTTGAATGGTATCCCGGGGTACAGATTCATCACTCGAAAGACCTGGTGAACTGGCGACTGGTTAGCCGGCCACTAAATCGCGCGGCGCTGCTCGATATGCGCGGCAACCCGGATTCCTGCGGCGTCTGGGCCCCCTGCCTGTCCTACTGTGACGGGCTGTTTTACCTGGTGTATACCGATGTAAAACGCTTCAACGGCAGCTTCAAGGACGCGCATAATTACATCACTACCTGCGCCAGCATCGATGGCGAATGGAGTGACCCGGCGTATGTAAACAGCAGCGGTTTCGACCCTTCGCTGTACCACGATGATGATGGTCGCAAGTGGTTCCTGAATATGGTGTGGGATCACCGCACCGGTAAAAACCCTTTCGGCGGGATTCTGCTGCAGGAATACGATGCGCAGGCGCAGAAGCTGGTCGGTCCGATTACCAACATTTTTCGCGGTACCGAAGCGGGGCTTACCGAAGCCCCGCATATCTACAAGCGCAACGGCTACTACTACCTGCTCACCGCAGAGGGCGGCACCGGTTACGAGCACCGTATGACGTTCGCCCGAGCGGAAAATATTCAAGGGCCCTACGAGCTGGACCCGGCCGGGTACTTCCTCACTTCTGTGGATAACCCGGATCTGGTGCTACAGCGCTCCGGCCACGGAGACATTGTGGAAACCCCCCGGGGGGAAGTTTTCGCGGTGCACCTCGCCACCCGCCCACTGCAAGGGCGCAAGCGCAGCCCACTGGGTCGCGAAACGGCAATTCAGCGCGCGCAGTGGAGCGAAGATGGCTGGTTGCGGCTCGCCCACGGCAACAATCAGCCGCGCGCCACCCTGGACGGACCGGACCTGCCGCCGCATCCCTGGCCGCAGGATCCAGCCCGGGACGATTTCGACAACACCTCCCTGCCCATGCATTACCAGTGGCCGCGCACGCCCTACCCGGAAAACTTCTACAGCCTCGAGGATCGCCCCGGACATCTGCGTCTGTACGGCAAGCAATCCATCGGCAACGAGTTCGAACAGGCGCTGATTGCCCGGCGCCAGCAGGCCTTCCGCTTTTCCGCGACAACCCGTGTGGAGTTTGAACCCGAGACGTTTCAGCAGATGGCGGGTATTACCTGTTACTACAACGGGCAGAAATTCCACTATCTGTATATTTCCCACGATGAGGAGCACGGCAAACACCTGGGGATCCTGAGTCACAGCGAAGGCGAAGTCACCGACCTGCAATTTCCCCTCGGGCTTTACGGTTCCGGTGATGAAAAGGTGGTGCCGGTCCCGGCCAACAGGGCCCTTTGGCTGCGCGCAGAAGTGGTCTACGACGAGCTGGACTTCCTCTGGTCGGAGGATGGGGAAAACTGGCAATCGGTGGGTACCACCCTGGACTACAGTATTGTGTCCGACGAGGCGGGACGCGGCGAGGGAGCAAGCTTTACCGGCGCCTTTGTGGGCATGGCCTGCCAGGATATTTCCGGGGCCAACCGCCCCGCTGACTTTGATTTCTTCGAGTATCTGGAGCTGTAACCGGCTCGAGGAAATCGGAGCCTGAAGATGCCTGAGTTTTCAGGTAGAAAGTGGTGAGTTGTCTCTCTCAAAGATCATTGGCCCGGGGCATTTGCGCTCCGGGCTTTTTTATTCCGTCGATAAAACCCAGCACCTTAAACCTCGAATACAAAGCCCTGCTCGGTGAGTTTCTTGTACACCGTGAGATCGAACCGGTACAGGTTGGCAGCGCGATAACTGACCCCGGACTGTTTCTCGTCGGTGTTAACCAGCAGGTTCATCTTCATCATTTTGCGGCGAAAGTTTGGTTTGTCGAGGGTGATATTCAGTACCGCTTCGTACAGGCGCTGCAACTCCAGCAGGGTGAACTTCTCCGGCAACAGATTAAAACCGATGGGTTCGTGTCGCACCTTGTGTTTGAGCCGTGTCAGTGCCGCGCTCAATATGCGCTGGTGGTCAAAAATCAATTCCGGGGTGTCCCGCACATTGACCCACTGCGCATCCATCTCTGATTTACCCACGGACAGCACGTGGGCATCGGAGCGCACCAGGGCAAAGAAGGCCACGGTGATGATGCGATCGCCCGGGTGCCGGTCCAGGTCGCTGAAGGCGTGCAGCTGTTCGAGAAAGATATCCTTGACCCCGGTGCGATCCTGCAGCACCCGGCTGGCCGCCTGCTCGAGGGTCTCGCTCTGCTTGAGCCAGTCCCCCGGAAGTCCCCAGCGACCGCGGCTCTCGCCCTCCCCGTGCTTGACGATCAGCACTTTCAGTTCGCCGTCATCGAAACCAAAAATGACGTTGTCTACCGTGAGTGCGTGTTTCGGAGTATCCATAGATCCGCTTCTGACCGGGCTTCCGGCAAGAGCTGCCGCCGGAGCGTTATTTTAATTGGGTAAAACTGCGGATTATTCCACAGATACCGGTGCTTGGCAGCGCCAGCGGGACGCGGCCCGGGCGCGCCAGCAATGAACATCTACACTAGAATGGAAACGCCCATGCAGAAACCGACCATATATGGTGTTATGGTCACCCCTCTGTTTTAGCGATGGATCCATTATGAAAACTCTATTTCTTGCCTTAATCAGCCTGTTGCTCACTACCCAGCTTGCGGTCGCCGATGTGGTGGGTCGCTGGCAGACGATCGACGATGAAACCGGACAGGCGAAGTCGATTGTGGAAATTTACGAACAGGGCGGTAAATACTACGGTCGCGTTGTCGATCTGCTGATGAAGCCGGACGATACGGTGTGTGATGCCTGCCCTGGTGACAGAAAGGGCCAGAAAATCGTCGGTATGAACATCATCACCAATATGGTGAAGAAAGGGGATGTTTACGAAGGCGGCCAGATTCTGGACCCGACCAAGGGCAAGGTTTACGACTGCAAGATGTGGGAGGAAGGCGGCAACCTGAAAGTGCGGGGTTACCTGGGCTTTTTCTACCGCACACAGACTTGGCAGCCGGTTAAATAGCCGGCCGCCCGGTTAGCGGGTTTTGGGGGCGCCGTCTTGGTGGCCCCGTGCTCCACAACCTATCGACAAATATTCCGCACAGGGCCACCAGGGCGGCTTTCGCATCTGGTCTCGCGGCCTGTATGAGCAGTGGGGCAACTTTTGGTTTGATTTAACTCAGTTTTTTGCCGGGCTGCTTTTTTCCGGATTTGATAACAGAAATACCAGTGGCATTGCCGCGATGTTGATCCACATCAGCATCTGGAAATCATTCACGTAAGCAATTTCCGCGGCCTGGCGGGTCACTTCTTCCATCACGACCCCGGGCAGTGCGGAAATCGAATCCGCCGGCGGCAAACCGCTCAGCATACCGGCGGGCAATTGCACCCGCTCTCCCAACTGCTGCTGGTTGATCCACAGGTTGCGTGTCAGCGCTGCCATCACGATCGATACCCCGATACTGCTACCGAGATTTCGCGACAGGCTGAATAGCGCGGTCGCCTCTCCCCGAAAGCGCGGCGCCAGGGTGGCGTAGGAGAGCGTGGAGATCGGTACGAATACCAACCCCAGTCCCAGCCCCTGCAGCACGCCGGTGACAATCAGGTCGTGCTGGCTCACCTGCAGATTGAACCCGGTCATTTCCCACAGGGAGTATGAAACCAGCCCCATGCCCAGCAGGATCAACCCGCGGGCATCAAAACGCTGCATCAGCTTGCCCACCACCATCATGGAAATCATGGTGCCGACGCCCCGCGGCATCAGGATCAGGCCGGTGGTCACCACCGGGTAGCCCTTCCACTGCTGCAGGAAAGGCGGCAATAGCGCCATGGTGGCGAGCAGGATAATGCCCACAACAAAGATAAACAGCAGTCCGGAAACGTAGTTGCGATCGCGGAACAGCTCCGGGGAAAGAAACGGGTTGCTGGTAGTGCGGGAGTGCACCACGAACAGGTATAAACCGAGCACGGCAAGGATGGCGTACAGCTGTATTTCCAGCGCCTCGAACCACTCCACCTGCTCACCGCGGTCGAGCAGCATTTGCAGCGCACCCACCGCCAGTGCCAGCAGGCCGAATCCGAGGCTGTCGAAGCGCTGCTTGCGGGTTTCACTTTCCGGCACACAGAAATAAATCCCGAGCATGGAGAGGATGCCGAACGGCAGATTGATATAGAACACCCAGCGCCAGGAGTAGTATTCCGTCAGCCAGCCACCCAGTGTTGGCCCCAGCACCGGGCCGATCATCACTCCCACACCCCAGATGCTCATGGCGGATGCGTGTTTTTCCTTGGGAAAGGTGTCGAGCAGCGTGGCCTGGGAAAGGGGGACCAGGGAAGCGCCGAATACCCCCTGCAGCAGTCGCCACAGGATCATTTCATTCAGGCTGCCCGCCTGGCCGCACAACATGGAGGTGATGGTGAAGCCACCTACCGACCACAGGAACACCTGCCGGCGCCCGAAGCGCTGGGCCAGGTAGCCCACCGGCGGCGTCATGATCGCGGCGGCGACGATATAGGAAGTCAGCACCCAGGTGATCTGGTCACTGCTCGCGCCCAGGCTGCCCTGCATATGTGGCAGGGCCACGTTGGCGATGGTGGTATCCAACACCTGCATGATGGTGGCGAGCATGATACTGACGGTGATCATCGCCTCGCCGCCGGAAGCCCGCGGCGCCGTGATCGGCGCGCCGCTACCGGAACCTGCCGCGCCGCTTACCCCGGTGCTCATGGAGCCAGTACAACCCGGCCGCCGCTGGCATCGGTCGCGCGGGCGGATACCAGCTTTTTGTCTTCAGAGATATCGATTTCGACTTCCGCGCTCATGCCGGCACGCAGCACCGGTCGATCTTCCGCGGGCAGCAGACGCAGGCGCACCGGCACACGCTGCACCACCTTTACCCAGTTGCCGCTCGCATTTTGCGGCGGAATCAGCGCGAACTCACTGCCACTGGCGCCACTGAGGCTTTCTACTAAAGCCTGGAATTTCACTCCGGGATAGGCATCGACAGTAATTTCTGCCTGCTGGCCCGCGCGCACGTTTTCCAGCTGGGTTTCCTTGAGGTTGGCTTCCACCCACATGGCCTCGGTGCCGAGCATGCTCACCACAGACAGCCCCGCCGGGGCCATTTCCCCCACCTGCGGCGCTTCGTTGGCAATGACACCGGCAACCGGTGCGACGATTCGAGTACGCGACAGCTGGTAGCGGGCCTTGTCCAATTGCGCCTGGGCCACCATGACATCCGCCTGCTGCTCCAGCGGCACCTGGGAATTCCCCCCCAGTTCCGCGCGCAGGCTGGCGAGCTTTTCAGAGCTGATGGCGATACGCGCACGCGCCTGATCCAGCTTCTGGCGGGATTCATCCAGCTGGGACTCCGACAGTGCCACCTTGCCCAGTTTTTCGTTGCGCTCCAGCTGGCGCCGGAAAAACTCCGCGTCCGTCTGCGCCTGTTGCAACTCAGCTTCCGCTTCTGCGTACTCGGCCTGACGGGCGTGCACCTGGTTTTTTACCTGTGCCAGATGCGCCTCGGCTTCAGCAACCGCGAGCCGAAACGGAGTATCGTCCAGCTGTACCAGCAGGTCGCCCTTGTTCACCGCCTGATTCGCGCGCACCGCGACCTCGGCCACAATGCCGCTCACCTCCGGTGCCAGGGAAATCTTGTCTGCCTTCACATAGGCATTTTCCGTGTGCACGCTGCTGCCACCACCCCAGATTGCCCAGACTGTTACGGCACTCGCCACCACAATACCCAGGGCGAACCCGACGCGGCGGGATTTCTGCTTTTGCGTGGTATCGCGTTCCATGTCGTTACTTTTCACACTTTCCACCGGATTACCTTCTACTGAAATACCTTTTGCTGGATTACTGTCCACGGTTTTGTTCTGGGCGGGTTCAGTCACCTGGCACCTCCTCTCGACTCAGGTTCTGGTGAACGCGGGTCAACAGGTTCATCAGCTGCTGTTGCTCTTCGGCAGTGATTCCCGACAGCGCCTGGCTGCGTGTTTCCGCGGCAAGCCCCTGCAGAATTTCCAGCACAGGTGCCGCAGCCGCGGTGAGATAAATCCGGAAACATCGGCGGTCCTGGGGATCCTGTCGGCGCTCTACCAACCCCTCCGTTTCCAGCAGGTCGATTTGGCGAGTCAGGGTGATGGGCGCCACGTCCATGCGCTCGGCAAGTTCTGCCTGCTTCATGCCCTGGCTGCGGTTGAGGATCCACAACACCTGCCAGCGCGATCGCGTCAGACCGTGGGATTTTGCGCGGCGGTCAAAATTGCGTTTTAGCAGGCGCGCACTGGTGTGTAGCTCGAACCCCAGCTGTGCAGCGATATCGGATTTATTCATTTTTCACTTAGCAGATTGCGGGGTATGCAGGAATTCGCCCCCGATTAAGCGGGCTTATTGTAAGCATGCTTACTAATATCGCAAGCAAACTCCTGACTGACCGGTTTCAAACCAGGAGCGCAGACACAAAAAAAGCGGCCTGATGGCCGCTTTAAAATCGTTGGGGTGCAAGCAGATTACTTCTTCTGCACTTCCACCTTGTCTACCTTCTGGAATCCACGCGGCAGCTTGTTGCCGCGTCGCCCCCGCTCCCCCTGATAATGCTCCAGCTCCGCGATCTTGATCTTGGTGTGGCGTTTGCCGGCGTGGACGAGCAACTGGTCGCTGCCCTCCAGCACCGCGATGCCCACCACAAATTCCTCGCGGCTGGCGGCGCGGGCTGCGGGAATGTTGATGATCTTGTTGCCTTTGCCCTTGGACAGTTCCGGCAGCTCGGAGACCGGGAATACCAGCATGCGCCCTTCACTGGTCACCGCAGCGAGCAGCGCGCCATCCGGATTTTCAATTTCCTGCGGCGGCAGTACACGGGCGTTTTTCGGCAGGCTCAACATGGCCTTGCCCGCCTTGTTGCGCGACTGTAAGTCCGCATATTTGGCGATAAAGCCGTAGCCCGCATCGCTGGCCAGCAGTACCTTCTGATCGTCTGCGCCCATCAGCAGGCCTTCGAAAGTGGCCCCCGACGGCGGATTGATACGCCCGGAAAGCGGTTCGCCCTGGCCCCGCGCCGACGGCAGGGTATGCGCGGCAATGGCGTAGCTGCGGCCGGTACTGTCGAGCAACAGCGCGGGCTGGTTGCTCTTGCCGCGGGCGGCGTATTTGAAACCATCCCCCGCCTTGTAGCTGAGTGAAGTCGGGTCGATATCGTGGCCCTTGGCCTGACGGATCCAGCCCTTGTCGGACAGCACCACTGTAATCGGGTCGGAGGTGAGCAGATCCGTCTCATTAAAGGCCTTGGCCTCCTCGCGCTGTACGATCGGCGAGCGGCGCTCATCGCCGAATTCGTCGGCGGCCTGCAACAGTTCCTTTTTGATCAGTGTTTTCAGGCGGCGCGCGCTTTCCAGAGTCTTGGTGAGGGTATCGCGCTCTTTTTCCAGCTCTGCCTGCTCGCCGCGGATTTTCATCTCCTCGAGACGGGCCAACTGGCGCAACTTGGTATCGAGGATGTATTCGGCCTGCACATCGCTGAGCTCGAAGCGGCGCATCAGCTCCTGCTTGGGCTCATCGTGGGTGCGGATGATCTCGATAACTTCATCAATGTTCAGGAACGCAACCAGCAAGCCCGCCAACAGGTGCAGTCGTTTTTCGACCTTGTCGAGACGGAACTGCAGGCGACGGCGCGTGGTAACGGTACGGAAGCTCAGCCACTCCGTCAGGATCTTGTCCAGGGACTTCACCTGCGGGCGACCGTCGATACCGATCATGTTCAGGTTGACCCGGTAGCTCTTCTCCAGATCGGTGGTGGCGAACAGGTGGTTCATTACCTGGTCCAGGTCCACCCGGTTGGACTTGGGTACGATCACCAGACGCGTGGGATTCTCGTGATCGGACTCGTCACGCAGGTCGGATACCATCGGCAGCTTCTTGGCCTGCATCTGAGCAGCGATCTGCTCCAGCACTTTGGAGCCACTGGCCTGGTAGGGCAGCGCGGTAACCACGATATCCCCGTCTTCCCTGGTCCATACCGCACGCATTTTCACTGAGCCCTTACCGGTCTCGTACATCTTCTGCAGATCGGCACGAGGGGAGATGATCTCAGCCTCGGTGGGCATGTCCGGGCCCTGGATAAACTCGCACAGCTCACTGACCGTGGCCTTGGGGTTCTCCAGCATATGTACGGTGGCATCCACCACTTCGCGCAGGTTGTGCGGCGGAATATCCGTGGCCATGCCCACCGCAATACCGGTGGTGCCATTCAGCAGGATATTGGGCACCCGCGCCGGCAGCACCGCGGGCTCATCCATGGTGCCGTCGAAGTTGGCCTGCCAGTCCACCGTGCCCTGCCCCAGTTCGGACAGCAGCACTTCGGAATATTTGCCCATACGGGATTCGGTATAACGCATGGCCGCGAAGGACTTGGGATCGTCCGGAGAGCCCCAGTTACCCTGGCCATCCACCAGCGGATAGCGATAGCTGAACGGCTGCGCCATCAGCACCATTGCCTCGTACACGGCGCTGTCACCGTGGGGATGGTACTTACCAATAACATCGCCCACGGTGCGCGCGGACTTCTTGTACTTGGCCGTGTTCTTCAGGCCCAGCTCGCTCATGGCGTAGACAATGCGGCGCTGAACCGGCTTGAGGCCATCGCCGATATTGGGCAGGGCGCGGTCGAGGATCACGTACATGGAATAATCCAGGTACGCCTTCTCGGTGTACTCCGCCAGGTGCTGGCGTTCTGACGCGTCAAAGACAGAGGGCTCGGTCATACTGCGAGAGTCTCGTTATTTTGTTTGAAGAGGGGGATTATGGCGGACACCGGCGAGGGGTTCAAAGCCCCTGCACCTTACGCTGTTTCCTGCGGCCGCACACAATCCGGATTGCGGACTCCGGGGCATTCCTGATAAAAACAGCTTAATGCATCGATGCGACACCAAATATCGGCGCACTTCAGCAAGGATGTCTCCAATGCCCGCACTATTTGCCAGCCTCCACCATCTGGCCTTTCTCGCCCTCGCAGTCTCGCTTACCACGCAGCTGGTCCTGCTCGGACAGCCGCTGACACTGCAGAATGCGCGTAAGTTGCTGCTAGTCGATCGTGTACTGGGTACATCTGCGCTCACCCTGCTGGTTGTCGGGTTTATACGGGTATTCCATTTCGAAAAAGGTGCTGCCTATTATTTCCACAACGGCGCCTTCCACGGCAAAATCACCCTGTTCGTGATCGCCGCGCTGCTCTCTATTTATCCCACCGTTCAGTTTCTGCGCTGGAACAAACCCCTACGCGAGGGCCAGCTACCACAGGTGGCCGACCAGCAGCGACGCAGACTGCGCCTGGTCGTGCACGCGGAGCTCACCGCCATGGTTGGCATGGCACTGTGCGCAGCGCTGATGGCAAAAGGCATTGGGCAATTCGGTTAGGCTTGTACTCCGTTACAACAACAGGACAACGCATTGGCGACGCTCACGCTTACCGGGGTATGCATCGGGACACTGGAGAACATTGACCTGAACGTAGCGCCGGGGGAAATCGTCTGCCTGTCCGGCCCCTCGGGCAGCGGTAAAAGTCGCCTGATGCGCGCCATCACCGACCTGGAACCCCACGATGGCCACGTCACACTGGGCGAGACCAGGCAGGCGGCCCTACCCGGCCACGCCTGGCGCAGAAAAGTGATGATGGTACCGGCGGAAAGCGCCTGGTGGTACGACACTGTAGGGGAGCACTTTACCGACACACGGAAAGCCGACGTGGATACCACCCTGGTTCAGCTCGGCCTGGCCCCCGATGCCACGCAGTGGCCCGTCACCCGCTTGTCCTCCGGGGAGAAGCAACGCCTGGCGCTGGCACGCGCCCTTTCCTTTGGGCCTTCCGCGCTACTACTGGACGAACCCACCGCGAATCTTGATAAGGAGAGCACCGCCAAAGTGGAATCCTGGCTGTGCGACAAGATCCGCAATGGCTGTCTGCCGACAATCTGGGTAGCACATCACGAAGACCAGATTGCCCGGGTGGCCGACCGTCACTATCGCATCAGTGGTTCCGGGATCATTGAACAGGAGCCATCGCAGTGAACGTGATCGCGCTCTCCTGGTGGCAATTGGCTCTGGCTGCACTGCTATTGATCGCGCTCGCCCTATGCACCTTTGCCGCGCGCCTGGGTGTGGGGAAAGCCCTGCTGATCGCCGCCGCCCGCACCGCCATTCAGCTCACACTGGTGGGGCTGGTGCTGGAAGCCCTCTTCGCTGCCGGCAGTCTGCACTGGGTGGTACTGATGGGAATCGGGATGCTGTTGCTCGCTGGGCGGGAAGTGGTGGCGCGGCAAAAGTACCGTTTGCGAGGCGGCTGGAGCTTCGGTATCGGCACCCTGTCGATGTTTATCTCCGCATTTGCGGTAACCATTCTGACACTGGTCGCGGTAATCAGCCCCACCCCCTGGTACGAGCCGCAGTACGCGATTCCTCTCCTGGGCATGCTACTCGGCAACACCATGACCGGTATCGCTCTGGGCCTGGACCGGTTGACTGAAAGTGCGCGCCGCTCCCGGAATATTATCGAAAACCGGCTGATGCTCGGTGAACCCTGGTTTCGCGCCATTGGCGAGTTCCGCCGTGAAGCCATGCGCTCTGGCCTGACGCCGATAATCAATGCCATGGCAGCCGCGGGTATTGTCTCCCTGCCGGGCATGATGACCGGCCAGATACTGGCAGGCACTGCGCCCGCCCTGGCCGTGAAATATCAGATACTGATCATGTTCACCATTGCCGCAGGCACCGGGTTTGGCACCTTTGTAGCAGTGGCGCTGTGTGCAAAAAGGCTATTTGATACAAGGGAGCGACTGCGGCTGGACAGATTGCAAGGCGCGGGAAAACCTTGAAGCACTAGCCTCCTGAAGCCCCCTGCCCCACCTACACCAGAGCTGGCCGTGCCTGCTGTTTTTGACTTGAGGGTGCAGGCTGTACATCTCCCACATACTGATCGTAAGCCCTAGCCAGCATATCGTCCTTGAGCTTATTGAGACCGTAGATTGTTTTACACTTGTCATAGCTGGCAAAGTCAATCATGACAATATTGGGAAAAAAGGCTTTCATCCGCATCTTGCCGCCCCACTCGAGGCATTTTATACGCTCCAGTTCCATCTGGTGACCAATGGACGCCTCCAGACCACAGCGCCAGAGTTCCCCCAACTTATGCACACCGGTACGGTTCCAGAGCACTTCATCGCGCAACTTGATACTGTGAGTGAGACCGGTCGCAGTCCAGTACATCATGCCCAGTACATTCGGGGATTGCAGGTCGTCGGAGTTAGCCATTTGTAGCATCAGCTTCTTTTGCTTGTCGAAGTTCTCCTGCCGCTTACCCCGTTTGGTTTTCCAAATATGCGAAATCGGTGTGCCACCTTTACCAAAATATTGCATTCCCTGGTAAGCGGGCTTATAGGCCTTGTTGGGCCCGCTTTTTGACTTGAGGGAACGGAAACCAAGAATGCCATGCTGAGGCCCCAGTGTAAGATCAGGGGTTTCGGCCAGGGCTTTGTCATTGAAGACACAAACTACCTTGCCAGCGAGGTCCTGCAAGGTGAGCTTACTGAATTCAATATCGTTGGTTTTCTTGAAAATTTTATCGTCCAGAATCGCCACACAAGTTTCAGCAATCAACTTCCAATTACTGCACTTGTCAAACTTGAGGATAAGGAATTCATTCTTGGTAACAGGTTCAGTGACAAAGCGCTTGGCACTCTTCAGCATATTGGATAATTTGAGACCTGTAGTGCCCAAGTTCATCCCCGAGCTGACTTCTATATTGTGCGTCTTGTTGGTGTGGTCGCTGTGCATTTTACGCGCCTTGGCTTTCTTGGCCGAGCCGTGATAAGCCACCAGAGACGCACCTTGCTCATCTCCCTGAGCGAGAATACGCAAGTCAAAAAGTCGAACACCGACCTTTGCCTGCTCATAGATATTCAGATTCTGAGTCTGTGCGTTACTCTTGCCGGAGGTAATCGCAGCATCATGGCTACCGGCAAAAATAATTTCGTGCAGGCGCCTTTGCGGGCCCAAATTGAAGTAAGTAATTTCCATATTGGCGTTCCCTGACCATTCCCAACCTGTTGATTAGATCCGTATAACACGCATAGACAGAAGAGGTCGAAGACTTACGATCTACAGTTATACACTCCGATCGGCATTGATATTTGTACGCTATCTAGCCACAAAATAACCCACAGGTCACGTTATTGGATGCGCCAGCAAACATTCTTTCTGGTGCGAAAGTACCAATTGCAAGGGGCGCATAAACAGGGAAAGGGGTTCAGTACGGCATTACCAATGTAAATGAATACCCCGTGCCTAGAAGCGCGGGGCATGAGGAGAAGGAGATTTTATTCAATGGGTGCCTTCAAGCGGGAAGATTGGGATACGTTTCCATTCAATCTCCACCCGCGGCAAGCCATCGAGCGCATTCATGGCCGAACACCGCAATTGTTCTTTGCTCATATTTCGCTACTTGCGCATCGGAAAGACAATCGCGCCAGCGCCCATTCGTTCCTTTATTGATAAAGGTTTCAGCGCCGCCATAACTGTAGTATTACCAGACTCGTTTCTTCACGGTACTTCTGGCGATTACGGGGAAAAAGATTTTGGATTAAAGCGCCCTGGACAAAAATCGACTGTATGGATCCGGCCTATAGGTACCGAACGGACCACACTCCTCGAAACCAAAACGTCGATACAGGCCAACTGCCGGTGTAAAAGCCTCGTTTGTCCCGGTTTCCAGACTGACTCGTTCATAGCCGCGGGATTGCGCTTCTTGCAGAATACGCTCCAGTAATCTGGCCGCAATTCCCCGCCGCAGAAAACACTTGTTCGTGCGCATGGATTTAATTTCTCCTTGTTCGGGAGAAAGCTGCTTTAACGCACCGCACGCGACCAGCTCACCATCAATGCGCGCGCCCCAGAATGTTATTGATGGGTCTTCCATCGCCGCAGTATCCAGCGCATGGATACTGTCTGGCGGAGAAAATAGACGCATCTCGGCAAGATGGTCCTCGAGTAATTGGATAATCGAACCATCGCTTAAATCGTCAACCAGGATCTCTATTTCCTGCACGCTACGCCTCCAATCATATCTAAACCTCTACATCAAATATCGTGGTGAAGGGCGTAGCTCACATCCAGACCGGCGCTTACATGAACTGTGCTGCGACGCGGCCTATCCAGATCCCGGCGGCAAAAATCTGGATTCCGGCAAAGATAACGCCCAGTACCGTCAGAGCATTCCTTTCATGCGGCCCCATGGCAGACCACCAGCTTTTGAGTGTTTCTTGCATTGTTCCCTCTCCTTGAAATAAATGCGGGTATATCTAGCCATAAACTACGCGAGCATCACCCGTTGCCATACCCTCGGGGCAATCATACTCGATTACAACCCCGGTACGAAACGGGGCCATTTCCAGTGCGCGAATGTACCCTACCCTCAACCTTGCAGGTGGTTTTTACGCACGTAATCAATCAGGCCACCGGCTATTACCGTCGCCACCTCTTCTTCCCCCATATTGTGCGTGACTTCCAGCTCCTTACCTTCTGCCAGCTTGACCATAATCTTTTTGCCGGCTTGCAATTGCTTCGGGAGGTTGTCGATTTCCAGCATATCGTCCTGATTCAGGCGCGCCAGATCCGCAGGCTCTTTGAACAACAGTGGTACCACACCGAAATTGATCAGGTTGCGACGGTGAATACGCGCCATGGAAACGGCGATCACCACACGTACCCCGAGGTAGCGCGGAGCAATCGCGGCGTGTTCCCGGCTGGAACCCTGGCCATAGTTATCCCCACCGATAACAAAGCTGTCGGCATTGAGCCTTTTTGCGCGCTGATAAAAGGTTTCATCGATACGGGAGAAGGTGTAGTGGCTGATTGCAGGAATATTCGAACGCAACGGCAGGATATCGGTGCCCGCGGGAAGGATTTCATCGGTGGAGACATTGTCCCCCGCCTTCAGCAGAATCGGTCCACTGAGTACTTCCGGCAGTGGATCAAATTCCGGCAGGGGCTGAATGTTCGGCCCCTTCTCCAGCTCTACCGGTATCTCATCGGTGGTATCGCGGGGTGCAAGCATCAGCGGACGCATGTCCTGCAGTTTTTCCGGCTCGGTGAATTCCGGATAGTCCATGTCCATATCCCGCGGGTCGGTGATCTTGCCCGCAAGCGCGCTGGCGGTGGCCGTTTCCGGGCTGCACAGGTAGACCTGGTCCTCCTTGGTACCGGAACGGCCCGGGAAATTGCGCGGTACCGTGCGCAGGCTGATACGCCCACTAGCGGGAGCCTGCCCCATACCGATACATCCGTTGCAACCGGTCTGGTGCAAGCGTGCCCCCGCCTGTAACAGACGGTTGAGATCCCCGTTGCGACTGAGTTCTTCCAGCAGCTGGCGACTGGTAGGGTTGATATCCAGGGAGATTTCCTGCGGGACATTTTTGCCCTCGACCATTTTAGCCGGAATGGCGAAGTCTCGTAGTCCGGGGTTTGCCGAGGAGCCGATATAACTCTGGTAAATTGGCTTGCCCGCCACCTCGCGCACAGTGACAACCTTACCGGGACTCGAGGGGCAGGCAATCATCGGTTCGAGTTTGGATAAATCCAGCTGCTCGCGCTGATCGTAATCCGCCCCCGCCTCCGCCGCCAGTTCGACAAAGTCCGCTTCACGCCCCTGCTGACGCAGGAATGTGCGCACGTTTTCATCTGCGGGGAACACGCTGGCCGTCGCACCCATTTCCTGCCCCATATTGGCAATGACGTGCCGATCCATGGCAGTGAGGTTGTCGAGCCCCGGACCGTAGTATTCGAACACCTTGTTGACCCCGCCCTTTACGTCGTAGCGCCGCAACATCTCCAGAATCACATCTTTGGCACTTACCCAGGGCGGCAATTTTCCGCTCACTTCGACACCGATCACCTCCGGCATGACCAGGGAAAATGGCAGCCCGGCCATTGCCAACGCCACCTGCAATCCACCCGCGCCCATGGCAAGCATCCCCATGGCGCCGCCGGCACAGGTATGGCTATCCGACCCAAGCAGGGTTTTTCCGGGTATGCCGAAGCAGGCCATATGCACCGCGTGGCTGATGCCGTTACCGGGGCGGGAAAACCAGATACCCCACTTGCGACTGGCGCTGCGCAAAAAGAGATGATCATCGGCATTCTTGAAATCCGCCTGTATCAGGTTGTGATCCACATACTGGGCGGAGAGCTCGGTTTTTACTTTCGGCAATCCCAGTGCCTCGAACTCAAGCATCACCATGGTGCCGGTGGCATCCTGGCACAGCGTCTGGTCGATTTTCAGTTGTACCGCCTCGCCGGGGGTCATCTTGCCGCTGACAAGATGCTGTTCGATGAGCTGTTGGGTGAGATTTCTGGCCATTAGGTCTCTCCTGCTATCGGATCGGAATCGGATGTGCTCGCCGTTTAGGATTCTGCTCAGTTAGAAAATTCCACCCGCGGCTCATCCGTGTCGGTGCCAATGTAATCGGGCGCGCACTGGATAAAGTCTTCCTTATTCAGCCCAGCGTCGATCAGGTGTTTCTGTACGTGAAGACTGCGACGGTTCGACAGTCGCAGTAATTCCTCGCGAATGACCCGCGGGGGATCGCTGTAAAAGTTTTCCCGCACTTCGCGCATACCGCGCATGGCACTGACTTCGTGGGGAAACATGTTTTCCAGATCCCTGGCGGTAGATACACCGCAGATTCCTGGTCGCGCCTTGTCGTTGTCGCGCATTTCTTCCACCATGCTATCCAATTGGGTTTTTGCTTTCGCGCTCAGGGTATCGCTGCCCGGGGCAAATTCAAGATCGGAAAAACTCACGGCGCGGAAACGCGCCCAGGCAAGCTTGGCGAGACTGTAGAAACCTACCGGACTAAAGTAGACGAACAGGGCCTCAAGAATGGCTCGCTGCAGGAGATCGCTGAAAATAAAGCTGAATGAAAATTGAGGATCGTAGAGCTCACCGGTTACCGGCATTTTGAAACGCACGTCGCCATTTCCATCCTTAAGCAAGGCGAGCGCCAGACTCAGCGGAATAATACTTCGTTTCACATTTAAATGATCTGTGTCACGCACTCTTCTCACTTTAATTTTTTGCAGCTCCATTTTTGCTAATGCATCGACCTGATTGTCGTCGACCTTGAGGTTAATCTCTGCATCCAATTGCCCCTGCAGAATTTTGTACCCGAGCAGAGAGGCCATATAGGGGGTAGCCGGAATCAGGTTGGCCCCCTCGACATAGCCGAGCAGCCCGCCATCCCAGTGATTGTTATCCAGCAGGTCGACCTGCCCTGCCAGGTGCATCTCGCTAAACCCGCCGGGACGCGCGTTGAACACCAGCAACGCCGGTGGATCATCGTGATGATTGCTCAATCCGTTCAATAGTAGATTGATGCGCCGTATGGGCAGTCTGGCACGTTGCTCGTGGGAGTTGTCTAGCCATAGGAATTTCCCGCGGTCCACATATAGCTGGCGAACCCGGTATTTGAACCGATTGGCTTTGCGCGCAATATCGCCCCGTTGATAACGGTAGTTTTCCAATTCCGGCGATGCGCTGCGGAAACGCTCCCAGGCCCCAAGATCCCCCTGACGCCCGCGCGCCAGAATACTGCGCGGTCGGATAAGGTCTATGGTGTCAATCTGCAGAATCTTTTCCGGCGGGAAATATTCAAACTGGCTGACGCGCAGGGCTTCAATTTCCGTATTCCATTGGTGGTTGACGAACTCCTGGGCGCGCTCATCGCGTCGGAATACCCGGCTATCGGCGATTTCCATAAACAAAAGACGGATCGCCTGTTTGGCCACACTGAGTTCGCGGATTTCCAAATACTCACTTTCCAACAACTGGTCCCCGGCAGTATTCAGAACCAGTAGCTTGTCCAACTGCGCCAGAGCCAGGGACAACTGCCGTTGCTCGAAGTCGAATCGTCCTGAGGTAAGCGCCGTCTCCAGATTGAAACAATGCCGCACTCCCCTGATATATCCTTCGGGGACACAGCTACTCACATTGTCTAGTTGCAGGTTTTTCGCGACCAGCTCCCGGTTGCCAAATGCCAACACATCCGCTTCCAACGTCGCAATATGCAGTAACTGGGATGGCAGGCCCGCAGGGAAGTCCTGCTGGGTAATCCGCACGCCATCCACTTTGATATCGCGAAACTGCCGTTGCGCCCTGCCACTGCGCAGACTGCCCAGTAACACCTTGTGCTCGCTGCCCATGGAAATACGACCCACCTCGTAGCAGGGTGCGAGAGACTTTTCCCCAAGTTTGAAAGGCTCGAGACAGCCATTGAGTCCCGTGACCTCGCCCTGTTTCAGCGCCACTGCCTCCGAGGAAAATACCAGCCCGTTCACCCCCAAATGGGTAAAGCCAAGGCGCTTTCGGTCTCCCTGGCGAAATGCAAAATCCTCCAGCGCAACTTTCCCGCTGGCACGCAGCGCGTCTGTCATTGCCAGTTCCTGCCGCCCTTCCACCATCAGTTGTCGGAAGGAAAAGCACAGGGGATCCTTCACCGAGGTGGAGCTACCATCGCTGCCCGGCAGGCAACCGGAAAAATCCCGCGCCAGCAGGTCTTCCACTCTCACCCGAGCGCCCCCTGCCCAGCGCATGGATTGCCACTCGATATAGTCGAGCTGCATGATCGGAGACGCCCCGACTTGTGCCGGAGCCGGCAACAACTTCAGGTTTGCTGCCTGCAATGGCCCCAGGGAGAGGCGGTCTGCTTCATCTCCCGGTGACATTTCTCCAGCACCACCCAGGCTGACCAGATTGTCGCCGCCAAGATGCAGGCTTCCGGAAGACACACAACCCCGCCAGCGGCCACTGCCTTCTCCCCGCAACTGCGCTGCGGCAAGCCAGTCATTCAGTCCGCAACCCGTGACACTATCGACCCGCAGATCGTGCAGGTTCAGCTGTACCGGGAGGTCGGGTGGCGCAGCCTGCACAAGCCCGATCTTTGCTACCTGCAATGCACCCAACTGCAACTGGGACGGGTCTTGCAGTCGATGGTGCAGAGACAGATTCGCTACCGAAATTCCTCCGTTTTCAGAACTGAAACGCTGACCGCGTACACAACGCGGCAACATGCGCTCCGGCTCCCCACTTTGCGGCCAGCAGGTAGCAACGGTCTGGGCCTGCAGTTGGGTGATTTTCCAGTCGGCACGGGCGCCGGGGGTGCGCGGCAGGTTGGCGTAGAGTCCCAGGCCGAGCAGCTTTTTAACCTCGATCGTGATGTCATCCTTGCCGCCGCTGAGCGCGAAGTGATCCAGCACCAGGTTGTTGAGATCCGCGCTGAATCGATCGCGACCGTAGTCCAGGGAGAAGCGATCACCGGTACGCAGTGTTTCCACCTCAATACAGCGTTTATCGCCGAAGCAGAAGTCCGCGATACCCAACGCTGCGCCAGGGAGATTCAGCCGCATGCGAACCGGCCGGGACTGCAGGCGGAAATCCGCCCGCGGCAGAAGTAACTGAGTAAGGGCCAACAGATCGTTGCCACTGGCACTTTTCACGTCGGCGGATTCCAGGCTGAGATCCGCCGCACGAAAGGCCACGCGCAAACGGCCACCGTCATTGGCGCTGGTAGGTCGCTGTCTATCCAGTTTCAGGTGCAGTGGCTGATGCTGCCGCAGATTGTGAACCGCAAAACATTCGGGACGATATTCAGGGTCAGAGCCTCCGGCTATGGCCTGCCAGGAAAGCGGCAGGCAGCCGTCCAGCGCGGTCAGTGACAGGGAGGCGAGCTCCAGTTCCGTCTGGCGCGCGACAATATTGTCGCCAATATTCTCTATGTGGCGGCTTTCCAGAGCCTGCTGCCGCGCCCGCTCGAGAGCCAACCGCTCCTCGGGCAGAAGTCCTTTTTCGCGGCCGTCGTCTGAAGCATTGCTATCACTAGCTGCATGCTCTTCACCGGGGAACCAGCCGTGTTCGTCTTCACTGGCAAAGTATTCACCAGGCTTCAATTGCTGGTCGCGTATGCGGAAAAAACCGTTGCCGGTATGCAGCTGGCGCAGCATCAATCCGGTTTGCTTACTCGCATCGTCAGCCAGCTGGTCCGACAACAACAGTGACGCCAGGCTCAGCTCGCCCAGCACCATGTAGGGTGATGGCGTCAACGCAAAGACAAAGTCGCCCTTTCCTTGCAGCTGTGCCACGCGACTACACAGGGGAGACATCCGCTGGGGCAACAGCCCCTCCGGCACACATCCGGTGAGTTTCTCGAGGTTGATGTCCTCCAGCAGATAGCGCTTTTCCTGTTGCGAAAGCTCAAGACGACGCCAGTTCAGGTCCACGATCGACACCTGATGCTCGGGACCATCCCGCCCGTCACTGAGCTTCAGTTTTTCCAGAGTGAGCGGCCCGCTATCCAGCACCCAGCCCTGCGCGGGGAGATGGTCCCGCGGCAGTTTACGGGCAAACTGTATCGCAAAATCTTGTGGCAAATTTAACTGGTTAAGCACAACACAGTGGTCCCTCTCACCCCACAGCTGCCCCGGAATACACCCGGACGCGCCGTCCAGAGACAGGTTTTGCAGTTGCAAGCGACGACTGTCATTGCGGTACTGCAACTTGCCGAGTCGCAGCATATTGGTATTTAACGGGTCCGCCTGCTGGCGATCGGTGCCCAGGTCCACCAGTGTGCCCTGTCCCAGACTCGCTTCTGCAAGATTGACGGTAAATCCGTCCCGCCATTCGAACCGGGTGGGCTGCGGCAAACGCAGGCTGCCCGCGCGCACGCAGTAGTGATGCGCGCCGTCGGCAGAGGAGCCGGTGCGCAGGCGGTTGGGACACCAGGAAAAACCGCTGGCACCGGCGCTCAGCCATTGCAGGGACTTGTCTTCACGCAGGAGGTCAAAGTCATTGATCGCGATTGTCTCGGCATGCCAGTTGGGATGGCGACGATTGCGATAGCGCAGCCGCACTTCCTGGCCGTCAACCCTGTGCCAGGCAATTTCCGACTGTTTTCCGAAAGAAAAGCTCGCCGGCCCACGCAACTGCAAACGACGCGCGGTGGCACAGTGGCCAATGGTTCGCTGCAACCCCGGCACCGCGTCCGCCCAGCGCTGGGGTGGGCAACCACCAAACTTGCGGGTAGAGAGTTCTGCCACGCTCAGCAGATTCTCCGGGCGGGAAAACTGGATATTCCGGGTTTTAAGACGCACCACCGCGATAGTGGGGTTTTCCTGCGCGGATTTGCGCATATCCCCTTCCCCCGGCTCCTGGGTTTTGCTGCCAACACCCGCACCCGAATCTATCTGAGGGATTTCATCCCAGGCCAGCAGGTTTTCCAGCGCCAGCTCGTCGGCGCCGATGGAAAACTGCAGCGGTTCTCCGGTTTTTTCGCGGTGCCCGGTGACAAAAAAGTCATCCAGGACCAGCTCACCAAAACGCGCACAGCTGGGGGAATTCCACTCGGGCTTGTGCTGGTAACAGACCACCATATCGCGCAGGGTTGCGGCGGTCAGGTCCACCCGCCAATGCCTGGGCTTCTTCTCTCCACCTTCCTTGAGCCGCCAGCCGCCAATTTCCCAAATCCGGCCGTGCTCGCCGGGCTCGGACTCGAGATCCATATACCCGCCTTCAAGCTCCACCTGTTTGACGTGGATCTTGCCCTGCAGCAGCTTCCACCAGCTGAGTCCGAGGGTTGCCTCGCGCACATTGAATCCGCGCTCGGATTCATTGCGCACTTCAACTCCTCGCAGGTGCGCACGCAGCCGCGGCAGGGAAATTTCCATGTGCTGAATCTGCGCTTCGAGACCGCGCTCGTGCAACCAGCGTTGTACCGCCCCCGGCAGCACAGCAGAGAGGAAGATGTTCAGTGCGCCAACCAGCAACAGGAAAAAGACCAGCCCCCACAGCAGGCGGTGGCTTCCTCTGGATTCGGCGGACTGACTGGCGGGCGAAGTGGACATCTATACTCGGCGCACAAAGAATTTCGCGCAGCCGCTATTCTGAATTCGGAAACTGCGCGCTTCCTACAGTAAAGACCAGCGCACTGCGGGCAGATGTCGTCGAAACCCGCATCTGACTATTTTTATTCTCCGATGCAGGGCCTATACCCCGTCACTCGAATATTCCCACGCCACAAGTATCCAAAGCAGGCGGTACAGCCGTGCTAATCCTCGGGACCCCATTACACTGTTTATATTTCGAACAGTTCGCAGGGAGCGCCGTGTCATTCAGTCGGTAACCGTAACCGGGTTACAACAGGCGCCATTGACACTATGACTATGGCGTAAACGGCTCTGCAACCGGGTCACAGTCAGTGGACGGCGGCAGGACCCGACAAAATCCTCTGCGAATCGATGGGTCTCGGTGAAACAGGCAGGTAAACAGAACATGCGGGAACACCCACATTATCAGGACATCGTCTTGATCGGCGGCGGACACAGCCATGCAATTCTTCTGCAGCTGTGGGCCAACAACCCCCTGCCCGGAGTTCGTCTTACCCTTGTTTCCCCCCAGGTACAAAGTGCCTACGCCGGTATGCTCCCCGGGATGATCGCCGGTCACTATGGCTTCAGCGATATCCATATCGACCTGCCACGCCTGTGTCGCGCCGCCGGCGCCCGTTTTATCCAAGCCTGCGCACACCAGATCGATCCGAACGAACGCACGGTTTCCCTGCTGGGACGACCGGACCTGGAGTTCGACCTACTGTCACTGGATATAGGCGCCACCCCCTGTCGCAATATTCCCGGTTCCGAGCTCGCCATACCGGTCAAACCCATCGGCCACTTCCACCGTTACTGGGAGCAGCTGAAGCAACAGATCCACACCGAGCACCAGCCGCTGCGTCTCGGCGTAGTAGGCGGAGGTCTCGGCGGCTGTGAACTGGCCATGGCCATCTCCTCGGCGCTGGAGGAACCGGTTTACAGCGGTAGGGTTGAAATACACCTGCTGCACGCGGGTAACAAACTGCCCGAGGGTTACCCACTACTGACCCGCAGGCTGATTGCGCGTGAGCTCAACCGGCTGAACATTCACCCCCATCGCAACTGGCGGGTTGCGGAAATTACCCACAGCGGTGTGCACAGCGATGATGGGCAGTTTCTGCCAATGGATAAGGTATTGCTGTGTACCGAGGCGGGCGCCCCGCCGTGGTTGAGCCAGTCTGGATTGGCACTGGATGCCCAGGGGTTTGTGCTGGTAGATGAATACCTGCGCGCCGAGCGACATCCGTATATCTTCGCCGCCGGAGATGTGGCTAGCCCGGCAAATCCATCCACAATCCACACAGCCGAAGAAAAATCTGCCAACACTGCCCTGCACCAGGGACCTACGCTCTACCACAACCTGCGCGCGACCCTGCTGGAGCAGCCCCTCAAGCCCTATCGGCCTCGCAGACACTTTCTTCAACTGGTGACCTGCGGCAATCACCGCGCCATTGCCTGTCGCGGAGGCTTTTCCGCCGCCAACAGTGCCCTGTGGTACTGGAAAGACCAGCGCGAGCGCAACTTCATGCAGCGCTTCAGCGCACTGCCGGTAGGCGCACAACAGACTCCCCCTTCTCTTCTGCGCCAATTACTGCGACCGCAACCCAGGGGGCTGCAACAGCGCAACAATATCTCCGTGGCCGGCCTGCAGGGCGGCGGTACCGGCGCCAGAATCAGCAACGATATTCTCGAGCGGACACTGGCCAGGCTGCCATCGCAGCCGACTGCGGCTGCAGGCCACACCGAGCAATCCGCTACACCACAACTCCCCGCAGGCCAGTGGCTGGTGCAACGCTCACAGCAGATGCGCGCGCCCGTCTCCGACCCCTGGCTATTCGGACGCCTGGCAGCGCTGCATACACTCACGGATGTACTCGCCGCCCAGGCCCAACCGGTGGCGGCGCAGGCGCTGGTGACCTTGCCCACCGCGGCCCCCGAGCTGGCGGTGCGCGACCTGCAACAGATTCTCGACGGCGCCGTACGCGAGCTGAACCAGCACCACTGCACCCTGAGCGGTGGACACACCTTCGAAGGCAGCGAGCTGCAACTGGGACTCACCGTCAGTGGCGCCGCGGAGCGGCAGCAATTGCTGGGGAAATCCGGCATGCACGCGGGAGACTGTCTGATCCTTTCCAAACCCATTGGCACCGGCGCCCTGTTCGCGGCAGAGCGTCACGGCAAAGCCCGCGGTCGCTGGCTACAACAGGCACTTGAAATGATGTTGCAGAGCAACGCCACCGCAGCGGAAATCTTCGCCGCTAATCGCGCCAGTGCCATTACCGGTATCAGCGGTTACGGACTGCTGGGCCATTTGCTGGAGATGCTGCAATGGCGCAGTGACCGGATCAGTCCGCAACGCGTGGAACCTGCCAGCGGCCAGTACCAGGCCGATCTTGGCGCCAGTCTGTTTGCCGATGCGCTGCCATTGTTGCCCGGCGCAACTTACTGCGCAGAACGCGGCCTGCTTTCCAGCCTGCACCAGCACAATACCCGCACTTACGCGGCGCTACAGAATCCCACCGCATGGCGTGCGGACCCGCTGCTGCCCCTGCTGGTGGACCCGCAGATCTGCGGTGGCCTGCTGGCCTCGGTGCCAGTGGATACCGCCGAGCGCTGCGTGGCGGCACTGCACGCGGCGGGCTGTCGCCACGCCAGCGTGATCGGATTTGTCGATGAACTGCCGGAAGACCGGGAACAGCTGCCCTACGCGCCACAACCGGTACACCTGACCCAAAGCGGCGACTGGAAGAAAATGGCCAATCGCTACAGTGAGATGATTTCCTGACAGACGCTTGCTGCCACACACAAAACCCTTACGCTTGAAACCAACTGGCCGTTGCTAAACAGCCTGAGTGCGTTAGTATTGCGCGCATAGAATTAAGGGAGAAGCAAAGCAGCTTCCCCGATCGCGTCTTCACAGAGACCGCCGCCCGATCAGTAATTATTTTCGACACCTGTCGACCCGGAGCCAGATCTCCGGCAGTGCACGGGCGCGCGAAGAGCACAGTTTTTTAGCTCTACAGGAAATCTCTGCAATGAAGAAGATCGTAATTGTCGGCGGTGGTGCCGGCGGTCTGCAATTGGCCACCAGTCTCGGCCGTCACTTCTCTTTCAAACGCTTTCATCGCCGCAACAAATCCCCCGCGGCAGAAATCACCCTGGTCGATAAAAAACGTACCCATATCTGGAAGCCTCTGCTGCACCAGGTTGCCACCGGCGCACTGGACTCCAGCCTCGATGCGCTGAATTACCAGGTTCACGCCCGTGCCAACGGCTTTCAATTCGAGCTGGGCAGCCTGCAGGGCATTGATCGCGCAGCAAAAACCATCGAGCTTGCGGAAGTGTGCAGTGAAGACGGGCAACCGCTGGTACCGCCGCGCAAGCTCGAATACGACTACCTGGTATTTGCCCTAGGCAGCCAGAGCAATGACTTCAACACCCCCGGTGTGCGTGAAAACTGCCAGTTCCTGGACAGCGCCGAGCAGGCCCAGAAATTTCACACCCGCCTGCTGGATCAGTTCCTGCAACTGGAAAGCCGTGTTGCCGAAAGCGTGGCCATCGCCATTGTCGGCGGCGGTGCCACCGGTGTGGAGCTGGCCGCAGAGCTGGTGGATGCGGTACACGAGATGGGGCATTACGGGCGTATCAAAAACGGCGACCTCAAGGTCACCCTGATCGAAGCCGGCCCACACCTGCTGCCCGCCCTTCCCGCGAGACTAGGTAACAGCTCGCAGAAGGAACTGTCCAACCTGGGAGTGCGGGTGCTCACCGGCACCCAGGTAGCCGAAGCCACCGGCACGGGGTTTGTAACCCGCGAAGGCGAGGAGATTCCCGCGGCGATCCGCGTGTGGGCCGCAGGTGTTAAGGCTCCGGACTTCCTGCGGGAGATGGATGGTCTCAGCGTCAATCGCCAGAACCAGATTGAAGTGGAAGCGTCGCTGCGCAGTAAAAGCGATCCGAGTATTTTCGCCCTCGGCGACTGCGCCGGCTGTATCGACGCCGCCGAGCACAAGGTGCCACCGCGCGCCCAGGCCGCACAACAGATGGCAAAGACCGCCCGCGACAACCTGATCGCACTGGTGGAAAATCCCGATACGGACCTGCAGCCATTTACCTACAAAGACCGGGGTTCACTGGTCTCCCTGTCCAAGTTCGATGCGGTGGGCAGTTTGATGGGCGGCCTGGTCAAAGGCAGCCTGACCATCGAGGGACGGCTGGCCGGGCTCGCTTATCGCTCCCTCTACCGCATGCACCTCGCGGCCCTGCACGGCTGGCCCAAGGCCATGCTGCTGTACCTGATCGGGCAGGCCAACCGCTTTGTGAAGCCGCGGCTGAAAATGCACTGATTCCGTTGTGCACGTTTACCGACAAATAAAAAGAGGCCCTGCGGGGCCTCTTTTTATTTGTCGCTGCTGTCGTACTGATAACGAATATCGGTACACCATCCGAAGGTGAAAATGCGTTGAAAAAACAAAACTGAGCCACCTTCGCCCGGGCACTGCTCTGCGCAGATATCCCGTACAATGGCGACATTTCCCCCGGTGGGAATCAGAGAAAAAACAGGAACCCCACAGCGATGCATCGCTTCCATCAATACCTCGTCGCCACAGGGCTACTGGCCGTCGCTGGTGGCGCGATCGCAGCAGATAGTCTTGCTCAGTCCGAGCAACTGGAACAGCTGACCGTCACCGGCACCCGCGAACCGCGCCCGCGCAGCGAGCTGGCCGAATCCCTGTCCAGTGTCAGCCGGGACACGCTGCAGGCAATCAGCCCCATCCATCCGAGCCAGGCATTGGCCGCAGTACCGGGCACACTGATCAGCCGCGGCAATGGCCAGGAGAGCCTGATCGCCATCCGCTCGCCGGTACTCACCGGTGCCGGCAGCTGCGGCGCCTTTGCGATTACCGAGGAAGGGATTCCGCTGCGCGGCACCGGTTTCTGTAACGTCAACCAGCTGTTCGATGGCAATTTCGAGCAGGCGCAACGTATCGAGGTGCTGCGCGGCCCCGGTGGCGTACTGTACGGCTCCGACGCCCAGCACGGCGTGATCAACCTCCTGAGCCAGCCACCGGTAGATGGCGAGGAATCTACGCTGGCACTGGAGGGCGGTGCCAATGATTACGCTCGACTCCGCCTGGGGCACAGTCGCGGCGACTCACAGGGTGGTTACCGCATCAGTTTTAACGGTGCCCACGACGGTGGCTTCAAGGAAAACGCCGGCTTTGACCAGCAGAAATTGCAACTGCGCCACGATGGACAGTGGTCGGACTGGTCCAGCCGCGCGCTGCTGAGCCTTAGCAACCTGAATCAGGAGACCGGCGGCTACATTACCGGTAAGGATGCCTTCAGGGACGGGGATCGCAAACGGGAAAATCCCAACCCGGAGGCCTTCCGCGACAGCCAGTCTGCACGCGCCCAGGTGCGGCTGAAAAAGCCACTGTCCGACGGCAGCGAGCTGCAGATTACCCCCTATGTCCGCTACACGGATATGGCGTTTCTGATGCACTTTCTGCCGGGCACGCCCCTGGAGGAAAACGGCCAAAGCGGGCTGGGACTGCAGAGTACCTATCGCTTCGCCGCCAGTGAAACCCTGGATATGACCAGCGGTGTCGATCTCGAATTCACCGATGCCTGGCTGCGCCAGACCCAGGACGGGGGATTCTCAGTATTTCCCGCGGGCAAACAGTATGACTATCAGGTAAACGCGGCACTCGCCGCCGCCTTTGCGCAGGGAGAGAAAGCGTTCGCCGACACAACCCGCGCAACCCTTGGCGGCCGGATAGAATACCTGCGCTACGACTACGACAACCGCATGCGCAGCGGCGATACCACCGACAGCGGCGGCCTGTGTATCAGCAGTTTTACCGGCGCGGTGGGCTGTCGCTATACCCGTCCCGAGGATCGCCGCGACGACTTCACCAGTGTTTCCATCAATGCCAGCCTGGTACACGAGTTTTCCGCAGACCTGAACGGGTCTCTGCGTCTGGCGCACGGATTTCGCGCGCCCCAGGCCAGCGAACTGTATCGCCTGCAGAACGGCCAGATGCATGCGGATCTGAAGCCGGAATCCATCGACAGTATCGAGCTCGGCCTGCGCCGCTGGGGTACGACGCTTCGCTACAGTCTGACCGGCTTTTATATGGAAAAGGAGGATGTGGTGTTTCAGTCCTCCGCGCGACTGAACCTGGGCGGCGGTGCCAGCAGGCATTACGGGCTGGAGTACGAAGTGCAGTGGGCGCTGGCCGATCAGTGGGACCTGGGGCTAGCCGGCACTTTCGCCCGCCACCGCTACACCAACAATGTCAGCGCACCGGGCTCCGGGCCGATCGACAGCCGCGGCAACGATATCGATACCGCACCGCGCAACCTGCACAACCTGAGCCTGAGCTGGCAGCCGCGGCAAGCCACACAGGTCGCCCTGCAGTGGCAGTACACGGGCAGTTATTTCACGGATATCGAAAATGCCCATCGCTACGCCGGGCACGACCTGCTACACCTGCGCCTGCGGCAGTCACTGGGAGTGTCCACCAGCCTGGGCATCCGGGTGGAGAACCTGGCCAATGTGGATTACGCGGAGCGCGCAGACTATTCCAGCCTCGGCGGTGGTGACCGCTACTTTATCGGCGAGCCCCGCAGCCTGTATGCGGATATCCGTTTCGTTTTCTAACGGAAGCAGCGCCTGGGTTACAGGTCACCGTTAGGGTCGGACCACCACCGGGCCACCCAGGTTCAGGCCCGGTGCCAACCAGGTTTCGGACCACAACAACTGCCAACGCGCCGGCCAGCTGAGCGCGCACACGGGGCCGTCCTGGGCGAAGCGGTAATCCTCACAGGGCTGGTTCAGGTCAGTGACACCGACCTCCGTAAACGCCGGCTCGCGATAGCGGAAATGATCGATCAGGTAACGCAGCCCGTCCGCGATTTCCAGATACTGCCAGCGCAAGCGGATGGGCGTATTGGTAGTGCCGGTGCGGCCCTCACCCTCCCGGTACCAGCTCAGCAGCTGCCCATGGCTACCGTATTCTCGCGAAATGGTCAGCAGGCTTTGCAGGTCCTCGGCGCCGTTGTACACGGCGATCTCTGTCTGTCGCAGCTGACCGCGGCTGTTGTAGCGATATTCGGTCACCTCCCGAGCCTCGGCAATGCCATCGGCATTGTTATCGAGGGTCATCTCCTCCTCGATCAGCTCACCACTGCTGCGATAGCGATATTCGAAAGTGCGCCGCGTGTTCACCGCGCCGTCCGCATTCACATCGTATTCCCAGGTTTGCCGGCGCAGCCTTCCATCGCTGAGATAGGCATACTCGAATGTGTTTTCGCGATCCACCACACCATCGCCATTGTCATCAAAGCGCTGGGTTTCCCGCAGCAGGCGCTCGTTGCCACCGTAGCGGTAACCCACCTCGATACGCACATCCACCACGCCGTCGACGGGAGAAAGATCGCCGTTATCCAGGGTATCCACCTGCTCCAGCAGGCGTCCGTTGCTGTTATAGCGGAATTCAATACGCTGGCGACGCTCTATGCGACCGTCCGCGTTGAGGTCCACCTCTTCCAGCCACCAGTCCAGCAGGCCATCATCGTTGAACAGGCGTTCTACCCGGTACACCGAGTCCAGCAATCCGTCGACATCGTCGTCCAGCTCGAACACGGACAGTATCCGATTGCCGCCATCGTCGTAATCAAAGCGATAAACTCGTCGCTCACTGACCTGTAGCTGGCCGTCTTCCTCGACCACCTCGACCAGAAAACCGCGCTTGCTGTAAAAGCGCTCGGAGCGGTAGAAAAACTCCACGTTGCCATCTTCATCGGTGTCACTTTCACGCAGGGACAGCACCCGGCGCCCCTGCGTGTCGTACTCGTAGCTCAACCGCTCGCGCCAGCTGTCCTCATCCTCCGGCTCGAAGGTAAGTCGCAGTTCCTGGGGCAGACCGAGGTCGTTGTATACCCAGAGCACTTCCTGCTCGATGGTATTGTTATCCCCAATATCGCGGGTCTCACGCACCGGTACGCGCGCGGGCACGACAATGCCGAGGGCGTCGTAGAGGTAGATCAGGGGAAACTCGAGCGGCAACTGGTATTTGATAGAGAAGCGGCTGGTTATCGCCGGCAGGGAATCAATTCCGCGGCGGTAAGGGAAGGCGTAAAGGTCATAATCCAGGTCGAGCTGGTAGTCGGCGAGGTCCGCATCCCAATCGCTCAGGTCGATACCCGTATCCGGATCCTGATCCCGATCGAGAATCAGGAACAGCCGCATCATATTCGCTACCTGGTCGAGGGGATCCACCCACTGGTGATTGCCCAGTGCCACACGCAGGTCCACCTCACTGGTGTAGGGGCTCGCTCCTACCAGGTCAAACGGGGTCAACTGCGGTGCGCCAAGCGCAGCGCCCAGTACTATCCCCCCCAGGGAGAATTCCACCACTTCCCCGTCGCGATAGCGAAAGGTGCCGTCGCTGTCGGTGAGCCCGGAAAAGCTATCGGTGCGAAAGCGCAGGCCCTGAACCCCGCCGGCGGCGAAAACACCGGTCATCTCCTCGCCACTCCCCTGGCTGCGCCCGGTGCCACCACTGGAGCTACTGGAACTGCTGCTTCTGCTGGTGTTGGGGTTACCGAGTGCGCGATTGTCGGAATCGCTGTCGAAGTTACAGGCGGTGAGACAGCCAGTGAGAAGGAGGCAGACAAGCAGTTTCCACCCGTCATACAGACGCGCGCGAAGGGGATCAATACCCGGGAATACAGGCCTCACTGGCACGGGGGACTCCTTGTCGAACTTCAATTACGGCATTTGCCTTCGACCACAAAAAAGTATTGCCGAATAAAGCAGTGGTCGTTGACCGGATTGCGCGGTATTCCGCGGATTGACGTGAATTGAATGACGTTGGTCCGGTACGGGAACAGTTGTGCGCCCCATATATAAAAAGCCCCCGACAGCTGGGACTGTCGGGGGCTTTTTAGAGGTTTCCCGGGACGCTTGCCCCGAGAAAGCCGGATCAGATTTTCCAGGTTTTTACCTTTTCCAATCCGTGCTCGGCAACCCACTGGTTCAGCTGCTTGGGATTGCGCTTTTTCTTTTCGATGGTGGCGTTGGTGTAGGGGTTGCGGTAGTGACCGGTTTCCAGCTTCGGTTCAGCCGGCTTGGCCGCAGTGGAGGCACGACGGGCAGTGCGACGCGGCGCCTCACCCTCACGCTTGAGGGCGCGAGCAACGCGGGCCTTGAGGCTGCGCACGTATTCCGGCGCGTCTTCATTGCTGAGCTGGGAGACCAGCCAGTCGACGATCTGCTCGCCGCGCGCACCGTACAGCTCTTCCTCTTCCATTTCGTACTCGGCGGCCAGGTTCACCAGCGCCTTGTCGAAGGCAATCACACCCTGCTTCTTGCGCTCGGCCTTCGCCATCTGCTCCTGCAGTTCCTCTATTTTTGCCTGGTGTTCAGCGATTTGCTGTTCGATCTGATCGTATTCCTGAAACATATATATTTGAGCCTCGATATATGTAGTGTTGTATGTAGTGATAGTAGTTTTCTGGTGAACGGCCACCAGAAGTATTAAATTTCGATTTAATTCGGGAAACCGGATATATACCCGTAAATATTCATATATGCCGACGCGCCAGAGATCATCACAAACGCGTCGTTATATAGGATTTAAAAACTCTCTGTATTTCCTGCAAGGGAAAGGAAATACCGCACAAAACTCTGATAAACAGCATATAAACCAGAAGCAGGCTCCAGAACACCCCGATCACCCGGTGATACGGAGGCAACGGTGAATGCACATTTACGCATGTTATCCAGCTAATGGGATACCTGGGGAAGCCCCTGAAATCCAGAAACGTATACGTTAACCGTTTTCAAACAGATTGATTTTGCGACTGAATTCGTCAATTCCAACATGGTGGTGCCGATTCCCGGCAATTCAAGTGGAGAGCGTTTATTTATTCAACGTCCGGGAAACGAAACTGCGGTTAACCGGCCTGACGGGGGAATCCCTCGAACGCGCCAATAATACTGCTTTGTGGTAAATCCGCCAACAAGCTTAATCTATTTTTACTTATGAGTGCGTATATTGCCTCGCCGCTTACATACACCTGACAAGCGTTTCACGTGTAACTCTCCGTATCTTTCTCCATGAAGCCCCGGCCGCTGATCTATTCTTGGGATGGTTTCAGACCTGTTTTGCCGAATCAATAAACCATGCAGGGGGAAAACACGTTATGGCAAAAGTACGGGATATACACCATATGCCCACCCTGGCGGCACTGATGACGCCATTTCCGTACCATATCGATATCGATGCGCCCATCGAAGACGCGGAAGCACTGATGGAAGAACACGAGGTTCACCACCTGCCGGTGACTCGTGACGGCGATCTGGAGACCATCATCTCCCGCGGAGATATTGAGCGCACCCGCGCGCCGGGACACCGCCTGGAAGAGCAGCAGCTGTATGTCCGCGACCTGTGCGCCCGGCGCCCGTATATCGCGGATATCCACGACCCGCTGGACAAGATCCTTTTGGCCATGGCGGATACCGGGATCGGCTCGGTACTGGTGATGAAGGAAGGCGAGCTGGCGGGCATCGTTACAGTTACCGACGCGCTGCGCTTCTGCAGTCAGTATCTGGCAGACCTGGCGCAGCCGACGGACGATTCGGTCGCCTGAACACACTGCCCGATCGGGAATCTGAAGCGGAGACTCACAGCGGCCACACCCACAGCAGGGTGGGAACCGATACCGCGACCACCAGTACCTCCATGGGTAACCCCATGGGCCAGTAATCGCCAAACTTGAATCCACCGGGCCCCAGGATCAGGGTGTTGTTCTGGTGCCCTACGGGGGTCAGAAATGCGCAGGAAGCGCCGATAGCCACCGCCATCAGGAAGCTGTCCGGGTTTACCTCAAGTTGCGCCGCGGCACTCAGGGCAATGGCGCACATCACCGCCGCGGTGGCCGCGTTGTTCATGAAATCCGACAGTGTCATGGTCACCACCAGGATCAGCACCAGCGCGATAACCGGGTTGCCCCGGGCCAGGTTATCCAGCATGGATTTGGCCACCACATCCGCCGCCCCGGTGGACTCCATTACTCCGGCAACGGCAATCAGCGCCCCCAGCAGTACAATTACCGAACCGTCGATGGCCTCGTACATATTGCGCAGTGGCACCACCTTCAGCGCCATAAACGCCACCGCACAGGTGGCGAAAGAGATGGCTGCCGGCAGCAGCCCAAAGGCCGCCCCGGCCACCGCCAGCGCCATGGCCACCAGCGCCACGTAGGCCTTTTCCTTGTTGGGTATCGAGATATCCCGCTGCGCCAGGGGAACACAGCGCTGTTCATTGGCGAAGTTGCGCAGGTTGGGCTCGGTTCCCATCATCAACAGCGCATCCCCCGCCATCAGCGGTGTGGAACGCAGGCGCTTGACCGAGCGGCGCCCCTGACGGGACAGCGCCAGCAGGTTGATTTCATAGCGGCCAGCGAGACGCAGGTTCTCGGCACTGCGGCCGATCAGGAAGGAGTCCGGCATCACCACCAGCTCGCGCAGGGTGAGGTCCGCGCGATCCCTGGCGCGCTTTTTCTCCTGCTCCTCCTCTTGCTTCTCGTCTTGTGTTTCGCCTTCCTGCTTATCTTGCTCGCTCTCTTGCTCTACTTCTCGCCCGGCTTCTTCAGGGGAGTTTTCCGAGGTCACACCGGGTTGCCTGCGGTCTACTCGGGTCAATTCCGGGGGAATCGTCACTTGTTCAGCTTCGCCACTCTTGCGTGCGCTGCCATCGCTGGCAGCCGCCCTCGCCGACGATTGCTCCGCCTCACCGTTGGTCTCCTCGCCGCGCTCGCCATTGCCTTTGCGTTTGCTCTTGTCTTTACCGTTTTGTTTGCCGTTGTCTTTGTCGGTTTCCTCTGCTGCGGGTGTCAGGCTCAGGCCCAGATTGGACAGCACCGCCGACAGGGATTCCGGTTCCGACTCGATCACCAGAATGTCCCCCGCCCGCACTCGCAGCCCGGGCATGGCGGTGGAGACCCGCGCATTATTGTGCACCAGCCCGATTACCTGGGCATCTTCATCGCCAATCATTTTCACCAGTTCGGCGAGGGACTTGCCGACGGCCGCGCTCTTTTCCCCCACCAGCGCTTCGGTCAGGTAAGTACCGGTATCAAAGGATGCGGCGCCCGCCTGGGTACGCGCGGGCACCAGACGCCAACCGATCAGGGAAACAAACAACACCCCCACCAGCGCCACCACCAATCCTACCGGGGTAAAGTCGAACATGCCGTAACTGCCCGCCCCGGCGCTCGCGCGAAAACCGGAGACAATCAGATTTGGCGGCGTGCCGATCAGGGTGGTCATACCGCCGAGGATGGTGCCGAACGACAGCGGCATCAGCACCTTGCCCGGAGGCAGCTGGTAGCGATCGGCCAGGTCCGTGGCCACCGGCATCAACAGCGCCATGGCACCCACGTTGTTCATAAAGCCGGACATGCCGGCGCCCAGCGCGGTGAGCGTGGTAATAGCGAGGGTGATGCCGCCCCGTCGCGGCATGACTTTATGCGCCAGAGCATCCATGGCGCCGGTATTCTGCAGCCCGCGGCTCAATATCAGTACGCAGGCCACCGTCACCACCGCCGGGTGGCCAAAGCCGGTAAACGCATCCTCCGGCTCGATCAAACCGGCAAATACGCACGCCAGCAGCGACGCCAGCGCCACCATATCGTGACGCCAGGGGCCCCAGATAAACAGGACCACGGTAACCGCGAGAATCAGCAGAATGACAATCTGGTCGAGAGACATGGAGTAATAGGTTTTCCGGCAGCCAGTGCCCGAGGAAAATCATCGGACCAACCACAAACATAGTGGATTTGTCGCGCTGCGCCCGGATGCCGGCGCAGCGCATTCAGCGGAAATCAAATAAGCGGGGAAACCTGCGCAGATAGGCGCAGTGGATTAATTGGAGAGGTGCAGCCGTTTCAGCCCGAAGCGCTTGGACAGTAGTCGATCGCGCAGCCAGCGCGGCAGCCAGCGGGCCACCCAGGGCAGCAGGCGACTTTTGTTGCCGATACGCAACAGGGTGGCCGGCCGTTTGCGCAGCAACTCCGCGGCCAGGTGTTTGGCCAGGTCCCGCGCCAGCGTGGCGTTCTGCTGGGACTCCACTGCACGCGCGCGCACGTGGTCTTCACTGCGTTTGTACCAGGAATCCGGGGCCAACAGGCCGCGCAGGGAAATCTCTGCATGGCGCCCGAACTCGGAGGCAATCGCCCCCGGCTGCACCGTCACCACGCGGATACCAAAGGGTTTCAGCTCCAGACGCAGCACGTCGGACAGGGTATGCAGGGCGGATTTGGATGCGCAATAGGCGCCGGAGAACGGCGTCGGCATCACACCGGAAACCGAGCCAATATTGCAGATAATGCCGTGACCACGGGATTTGAGTAGTGGCGCACAGGCCCGCGCCAGGGCCATGGGGGCGAACACATTGGTGCGAAACTGGGCTTCCAGGGTGCGGGTATCCAGTTCCAGCAGCGGTCCCATCTGGCCGTAGCCGGCGTTGTTTACCAGGATATCCAGACGGCCATAGGCAGTCTTGATCGCGTGTACCACGCGGTTGATATCGGCCTGCGAGTTCACATCCAGGGACTCGGTGGCGATGCCTACATCCGCCAGTTCCTGCAGGCTCTCCGCACGCCGCGCGGTCGCAATGACGATGGTGCCGCGACTGTGCAGGGCGAGCGCCAGTTCGCGCCCGATACCGCTGGAGCAACCGGTGATCAGCGCCACCCGGTCCGGGACCACGTATCCGCGTCCAATCTGCGCCAGGCTCTCGGCGGCGAAAGCGTGATCGGAGGGACGAAACCGGTTGGCGGGGGGCTTGCTCACGTTACTGCTCCAATACTGCGTCCAATAAACTCGGGCCGGGGTTTATGTCAGTTTGAAGTGGGGGTTTTCGATCAGGCCGAAAACGTTGCCGTACGGATCGAGGAAACTGGCCATCAGTATGCCCTCTCCCACATCGACGATCTCGCCGTGCTGGCGTGCGCCGAGGCTGTTGATACGCTCCACCTGGGAGGCAATATCTTCAACGCCCCAGTAAGCTACAACCCCGTCGGCGCGGCTGGTCACATTGCGCGCATCCGGATCCAGCCCCAACTCGAAACCACCGACGTTGAAGCCCACATAGCACTCGGCTTCAAAATAAGGTTCGATTTCCAGCAGCGTGGTGTACCACGCCTTGGCTTCTTCCAGATTTGGCACGCCGTAGATGACGCTGCGCACCCCCAAAAACTGACTCACCTCAGACCTCCTCCTGGAGATTTGTTTCCTGAGCTGTCACCGCTTTGCTCTTGTATGTTTTTTGTTCGCCGGCAAGCGGATTACTGCAGCTCCTGCTCCAGCTGCTCGAGTAGGTCCAGAGGTTCTATCTCCTCGCCTTCCAAATCCGCATTCCAGTTGATGCCCACCAGTAATACATCTTCATGCATACCGGTCAGCCAGTCGTCCATAAACTCTTCGAGGTCGACGGGTACTACCTGATAGTCCGCCCAGTCGTCGGCAACATGCGCCTCGGCGAATTCCCGCTGGGACCAGAAAGGCATGACATCGGTGTCAGCATGACGCTCTGATTCACACAGCGCAAACCCCTCTTCCCCTTCCAGGGCCCACACGCACCCCTGCTCTACCGCTTCCGGCAAAAAGCGGTCGCAGTTTTCCTCAAAATCTTCTCCGAGCGGTTCCAATTCCATACCGGCTAGCCTTAAAAGTGATTTTCGCAGTTTACGCCAGATTGGCCCGGATAAGTAGAAACTTGCGCTGATCCGTAGGCTGTCCGAGACACCCTGTGGGCACAGGATCCCGGATAAAAACAGCGGTGTGGGAGCACGCGGTCGCAGAGGGAATCAGACAAGGGAACGGAAGTGAAGGTACAGGACCGCGCCAGGAAAGTGCGGCTCAGGCCAGGAAACACGGGCGATACAAAAGTAGCAGAAAAACAAAAGCCGGCATTATGCCGGCCTTTATATCGGAGCGCTGAGAGTACATCACCTTTCTCGACCCTCAGCAATCAGATAACTTTGAGTATAGACGTACTCACTGAACCCGCCATTCCATCAGTTGACTGTTTTGCCCTTCCCTGGCAAGCAGCGGGTGCAACGTCTTGCTCGAGTACAGAATGGCGTTAATTGGTTTCTTTCAGATGACGCTTTTATGAAGGGTTTGTGACAGTGACAGCGGATACCAGCCCCTCCCATCCTTCCGATCAATCGCTTCCGGAACCTCCCTACCTCTGGCGTCATTTTCATTCACCCTCCCTCGGGGAGGAGGCAGTCGGGCGCAATATTCCGTCCAATGATCCCGGGGAAGCGATGTCCCCGATTTCGAGCTGAATAACAATAACCAACCAGAGAGACCCTCATGCAAGCGACGCTATCCACGCCCGCTGGCCTGCTGCTGGCCGCCAGTCTGTTATCCCACGCCATTTTTGACGCCAACCGGGCCCAGGCCTCGGACACCCCGAACCCCACCATGGTGGGAATCCCCGGCAACCTGCAGGAAGCCATCGGTTGCCCCGGCAACTGGCAGCCCGACTGTCCCATTACACAGCTGACCTACGATGCCAGCGACGACAAATGGCAGGGCACGCTTACCGTACCCGCCGGAAACTGGGAATATAAAGCAGCGCTGAACGGCGGCTGGGACGAGAACTACGGTGCAAACGGCTACCGCAACGGCGCCAATATTGGATTGCAGCTGGGCGAGAGTCGCGCGGTAAAATTCTATTACGACCACGAAAGCCACTGGATTACCAGCAACGTCAACAGCACCATCGCCACCGTTGCCGGCAACTTCCAGAACGCCCTCGGCTGCCCCGGCAACTGGCAACCGGACTGCCTGCGCAGCTGGATGCAGGATAGCGATGGGGACGGCATCTACACCTTGCTCACCACAGAGATTCCCGCCGGCAGCTACGAATTCAAGGTCGCCCTGAATGAGGGCTGGAGCGAAAGCTATGGCAACGGTGGCGGCAACGTGCCGTTTACCGTTGCCGAAGACGGCGACGAGATCTATTTCGCTTTCGATGCCAACAGCAAACAGGTCATTGTCAGCACCAACGGTATTCCCCGCGGGGATCTCACCCAGGAGAAAGCCCACTGGCTGGATGCATCCCATTTTGCGTGGAATATCAGCCCCGCCGAAGGGGATCAGGCCAGGCTTCTGTACAGTGCCGATGGCACGCTGCAGATCACACCCGACGGCGTTGCCTCAGACCGAAGCTTTCCCTTGCATGCAGTGAACGGGCTGCCGGAATCGAGCCAGCAGAAGTTCCCCCACCTGGCAGGACAGACAGCGTTTGCGCTAACGGAGCAGGTTCCGCTCGCCGAGCTGGTAACCGGCCAGCTCGCACTCGCGCTTTATGACAGCGAAGGCAACCTGAAAGATGCCACCGGTATCCAGCTCGCGGGCCTGCTGGACGAAGTTTTTTACTACGACGGCAAACTCGGTGCCCAGGTTGCGCCGGGCAGCATCGACTTTGCGCTGTGGGCCCCCACCGCGCGCTCGGTAAAACTACACCTGTTTACCACCCCGGAATCTGACACCGCCGATATGGTAGTGGATATGGCCCAGCAGGACGGTGCCTGGCAGGCCAGTGTCGGCAAAGAATGGGACCGCGCTTACTACCTGTATGAAGTGGAGGTGTTTTCCTATTTTTCCGATGCCATGGAAACCAACCTGGTGACAGATCCCTACTCGCTTGGATTGTCCATGAACAGCGGCAGGAGCCAGATCATCAACCTGGATGATCGCGACCTGCAGCCCCGCGCCTGGCAACGGTTACACAAACCCGCACTGGAAAACCCCGAAGATATTTCCGTATATGAATTACACGTGCGGGATTTTTCCATCAAAGATCAAACGGTCCCGGCGAGCGAACGCGGCACCTTCAAGGCCTTCACCCGCCGCGGAAGCGACGGCATGCAGCACCTGAAAAAACTCGCCCAGGCCGGCATGACCCATATCCACCTGCTACCCGCATTCGACTTCGCCACGGTCAATGAAGATAGAAGCCAGCAACAGGAACCCACCGACCTCGACGCCTTTGCTGCCGACAGCAGCGAGCAACAAGCGGCAGTATACGCGGTTCGCGATAGCGACGGGTTCAACTGGGGATACGATCCCCTGCACTTCACCGTTCCCGAGGGCAGCTACGCTACCGATGCCAACGGCCCCACACGAATCCGCGAATTCCGGGAAATGGTACAGGGGCTTTCCCGCTCCGGCCTGCGCGTGGTCATGGATGTGGTCTACAACCACACCAGCTCCTACGGGCAATACCAGAATTCCATTCTGGATAAAATCGTTCCGGGCTACTACCACCGCCGCAACAGTGAAGGCGGTGTGGAGATGAGCAGCTGCTGTGCAAACACCGCCAGCGAGCATCGCATGATGGAAAAGTTGATGCTCGATTCCATGGAGATATGGGCGAAAGACTACAAGGTTGACGGGTTCCGCTTCGACCTGATGGGACACCACAGCCTCGACAATATCCTGAAGACCCGCGCCATGCTCGACGCCCTCATCCCGGCCAGCGCCGGAGTGGATGGCAAATCCATCTACCTTTACGGCGAGGGCTGGAACTTTGGCGAAGTGGTCAACGATGCACGCTTCGTCCAGGCGCGCCAGGGCAACATGGCTGGCAGCGGCGTGGGCACCTTCAACGATCGTCTGCGCGACAGTGTACGCGGCGGCAATCCTTTTGGCGGCTTTGAGGAACAGGGATTCGGCACCGGATTGTTTACCGACAGCAACGGCAAGTTCTGGGGCGACGAGCGTCAGACCCTGCTGACCCTCGCCGACAAGGTACGCGTTTCTCTCGCAGGTAACCTGAAGCAATACCGCTTCACGGATTCCTACGGCAATACCACCACAGGCGAGCAGCTTGTCTACAACGGCCAGCCCACCGGCTACACCGGCGACCCGCAGGAATCCATCAACTACATTGCCGCCCACGACAATGAAACGCTGTTTGACGGCATTCAGATCAAGGCCAACAGCACCGCAACCATTGAAGACCGCGCACGTATTCAGGCGTTCAGTAATTCACTGGTGTTATTCGCACAGGGCATACCGTTTGTCCACGCAGGCCAGGACTTCCTGCGTTCCAAGTCCATGGATCGCGACAGTTACAATTCCGGTGACTGGTTCAATGCCATCGACTTCACATTTGAGCAGGGCAACTGGGGCAAGGGCTTGCCTATTGCGGATAAAAACGAGGACAGCTGGTGGATTATGCAGCCACTGCTGGCCAACCCGGACCTGGCGCCGCAAAAAGGCCACCGCGAATTCAGCGCGGCGATCTTCCGCGAGCAACTCGCCATCCGCAACAGCTCGCCACTGTTCCGTTTGACCACGGCAGAGGAAGTGCAACAGCATGTTAGCTTCCTGAATACCGGTCCGGAACAGGTTCCCGGTTTGATTGCGATGCAGCTGGAAGACTCCGCCGGCCAGATCGACCGCCGCTATGGACGTATCGTGGTGCTGTTCAACGGCGACAAAGAGACCGTTACTTTCACTGACGATACTCTTATCGGATCTCATCTGAAGTTGCATCCAATGCAGCGCCACTCTGCAGATCACGAGTTGCGGTTTGCTGACTTCGATCGAGAATCTGGAACCTTCACTCTGCCGGGTCGAACCAGCGCGGTGTTCGTAGAAAACCGGCACGCTGGTAAAAAAGAAAAACTGAAGGAAAAAATTGAAGAGATAAAACAGGAGAAGAAGGAAAAGCTACAGGGCTTTTTCGATTTCCTGAAGTCTCTTTTCTAATACTTCGAACGAAGCAGGATAGCTGAAGCGAAGGTCCTGATATCGGGACCTTCGCACTCCAGTGTTGCGCCTTAGTGGCGCTTTGGGAGTAAAGAGAGAAAGTTACTTTTCTGAACTCTCTTCATCGTCAAAGAGATGTCCCAGCTTACCCTTCTTGGTAGAGAGATAATTGGTGTTGTGCGGGTTGCGGCCACTCTGGTGCGGCAGGCGCTCAGTCACATCGACACCCAGATCCTCCAGCGCCTTTACCTTGCGCGGATTGTTCGTCATCAGGCGGATGGACTTGATGCCCAGGTGATCGATCATCGGCTTCAGGATCGAGTAATCCCGCATATCTGCACCAAAGCCCAGACGCTCATTTGCCTCTACCGTATCCGCCCCGCAATCCTGCAACTTGTATGCACGGATCTTGTTCAGCAGACCAATTCCACGCCCCTCCTGACGCAGGTAAAACACCGCACCGCGTCCCTCCGTCGCAATCCGGTGCAACGCATACTGTAACTGCGCACCGCAGTCGCAGCGCAAAGAAAACAGCGCATCGCCGGTCAGGCACTCCGAGTGAATACGGGCCAGTACCGGCGCATCAGTATCCAGATCACCCATGCTCAGAACGACATGTTCCTTGCCGGTTTCCACTTCCTCGAAACCGTGCATCTCAAACATTCCCCAGGACGTGGGAAGCTTTGAGGATTCCACATAACGAATGGTCAAACTGATACCTCGCGTTCCATCAAAATTCGTCATCAATCGCGCGCGCGCAGCAGTAACAGGCCATCCTGTTGCTGCATATCCACGCGGCTCAAAAAACTGTTACCCAGCAGAGTCACCTGCGGGAAATCATTGCCGAGTACTGTCGCATCCACATTGTGTACGGTGATACCGCCAATGGTGACGCTGGAGAGCTGTAACTTGTAAGCGCGCTCAATACCGCTGGCCGTAGATACCGTCATCGGCTGCGCTCGGGCCAGGTCCAGGCCGAGACTTTTAGCGGTGGGGTAATTAAACGCGATACTGGTCGCACCGGTGTCCACCATCACATTGACCCGGCGCCCGTTGATCCAGGCTACGGTACTGTAGTGACCGCCACCGTCGGCGCTGAGCCGAACCTCTGCCCGCTCCACCGTCGCATAATTGGCGGCAACCGGCGCGGCCAGGGTCAGTTTCTGTGCGCGACCATCGATCTCTACCAGCGCATGCTCACTGGTGACAGACACCAGTTTTACCCCCTCCGGGGAGGTCTTGCCGGATTTCAGCATGCGTCGCTTGCCATCAATCTCGAACATGGCACTGCTACCGAAGATCGCCTGCAGGCGGACCTCCGCGGCCGAGGCCAATCCCGGCACGCCAGCCGCCAGTGCCGTCAGTACAAAACCTGTTACCAATCTTTTCATGGGCTTCCTGCCTCAGAATGTGTCTAACAGTAGCGCTGTTCCCTGCAATACCAGGGCAGCGTAGATACCCGCCAGTATATCGTCGAGCATAATCCCCAGACCACCGTGTACCCGGCGGTCGGCCCAGCCGATGGGCTGCGGTTTGGCGATATCAAAGATACGGAACAGTACAAACCCGTACAGGGCCCACATCCAGCCGACTGGTGCCATAAACATGGTCAGCCAGTAGCCGACAAACTCGTCCCATACAATGCCACCGTGGTCGTGCACGCCGAGCTTTTTCGAGGCGGCACCGCACAGGTAGCAGCCGAACGCGAAAGTAATCGCGATCACCCCGAGGTAGGCAGCCGGTGACAGGAACTGCAGGCCATACCAGAGGGGAATGGCGGCAATGGTCCCGAAGGTACCCGGGGCTTTGCGGGCCAGGCCGGAGCCGAACCCGAAAGCGAGAAACAATACCGGGCTGCGGATCAGTTGTGCGAATGTCGGTGTCATGTGATTGTGTTCCGCCGTTCAGAAATGCCGATAGCCGGTGACCCGGGGTTGCCACGTCTGCCCGTTTAACTGGCAGTGAATACCCGGCACGCTGCGCATGCGGCCGACGGCACTAATCGGAAGTTTTAGTTGTTGTACGGCTGAAAGATGTTCGTCCGGTACGGTAAAACAGAGCTGGTAATCATCACCGCCAGTGAGCGCGGTCTCCAGCGCGGTTTCTGGATCCATGGCCGCGGCCAGTTCAGCAATCGGAAACCGGTCCAGGTCCAGCTGGGCACCGAGATTGCTCGCACTGCAGATATGCCCGAGGTCTGCGAGCAATCCGTCGGAAATATCCAGCGCGGCGCTGGCGTAAGGCCCTATGGCGCGCGCCACCGAAAACTGGGGCTCGGGAAAATAGTAGGCGTCCTCCGCCTGTTGCCGCTGCTCCGCACTTGGCTCAAGGTCACCCAGAACAATGGGAAGGCCTGCCGCAGCGGCACCGAGTTTGTTCGACACGAATATATGATCGCCACTGCCGGCACCATCCCGTCGCAGCGGTCGCTCACAGGCGCCGGTAACCTGGATGGTGATGGAAAGCGGCCCCTTGGTCGTATCGCCACCGACCAGGGTGATACCGAATAGTCGCGCGGTATCGGCCAAGCCTCTGGCAAAAGGTTCAAGCCATTCCGCATTGCTCTCGGGGAGGGTAAGCGCGAGGGTAAACCACAAGGGTTCGGCGTTCATCGCCGCGAGATCGGAGAGATTCACTCTCAGGCTGCGGCTGGCGATCCGATAGGGGTCGGCAGCTGCGGGAAAATGTACATCTGCTACCAGGGTATCGACGCTGGTAGCAAGCATTTTCCCGGCCGGGGGCACCAGGAGGGCACAGTCGTCGCCGATGCCCAGTTCCACGCTGCTTTGCGCGGCATTTCCCCGGGCAACCGGTTTGCCAGCTGGCTGGGCGCCGGTCTGAAAGTGGGAGGTAAAATACTCCCGTATCAGTTCAAACTCACCGGGCCCGGCCATATTTCCGCTCAGCCTTTATCGGCCTTTACTTCGACGCTGCGCTCTGTGGCCGCAACCTTGTCGAGGATGCCGTTGATAAATTTAAAGGCGTCGGTGGGGCCGAATTTCTTGGCCAGTGAGACGGCTTCGTTAATGACGACCTTGTAAGGTACGTCTACCCGGTTTTTCATTTCGAAGGTGGACATACGCAGCAGGGCGCGGGACACCGGGTCCAGTTCTTCGACGTCGCGGTCGAGGTACTGGCTGTAGGCGCCTTCAATTTCGTCGAGGTTTTTCGCTACGCCGTGGAGCAGTTCGCGAAAATAGGCCACGTCGGTTTTGCTCATGTCATTGTCGGCATGAAACTCGGCCTCGATGGCATTGAGGTTGGAGCCGGCCATTTGCCACTGGTACAGGGCCTGCATGGCGTAGTGACGCGCCTTGCGGCGGGCGGATGCGGTTACGGTCATTTCAGTCGTTTCTCAATTCAGATTTTGCCGATCAGGGAAACCATTTCGAGCGCGGTTTCGGCGGCTTCACAGCCTTTGTTGCCGGCTTTGGTTCCGGAGCGCTCTATGGCCTGTTCGATGCTGTCTACGGTGAGTACGCCGAAGGTGACGGGGATGCCGGTATTCATGGATACCTGCGCGAGACCTTTGGTACATTCGCCGGCGACATACTCAAAGTGCGGGGTGCCACCGCGGATAACGGCGCCCAGTGCAATGATGGCGTCGAACTTTTTGCTTTCGGCAATTTTCTGCGCAGCGAGCGGGAATTCGAAGGCGCCCGGGGCGTAGTAGATGGTGATATCTTCGTCCTTGATACCTTTACGACGCAGGGTATCCAGGGCGCCGTCTTTGAGGCTTTCCACAACAAAGCTGTTCCAACGGCTCACCAGCAGCGCGTATTTACCAGTGCTGCCTACGAAATCCCCTTCGATTACTTTGATATTGCTCATGGTCTGTTTCCGTTTCTGCTATTCCACTTCGGGCCTTGCTGGAGCTTCGGCCCTGCTTTAGTGGCGGCGGCGCACCGGGGATCAGTTTTCAGGACCGCTGTAAACCCATCCCTGGGTGCTGCGGCGCACACCTCCTGTTTGCGACGCTCCTGAAAACTGATCCCCGGCACCCCGCCTTCGATTTGAACTTTCGAGTTTTACCTGACCGATTAAATCTCTTCTGCGTTCAGATACTCTTCCACTTCCAGATCGAAACCGGAGATGGCACTGAATCTGAAGGGCGCACTCATCAGGCGCATCTTGCGTACTTTCAGGTCGCGCAGGATCTGGGAGCCGGTACCAACCTGCTTGTACACCAGGTCCTGGCTGGGGCGCTGCTGCTTGCCACTGATCAGCCAGTCGATGCTCTCTTCAATTTCATCGGTGGTTTCGTTGTGACAGATCACTACCACCACACCCTTGCCCTCTTCGGCGACTTTTTTCAGTGCGTTGCGGAAGGTCCAGGGTTCATATTTCTCATCGCCGCGGCGCAGGGAGAATACGTCCCGCAGGGTGCTGGCAACGTGTACCCGCACCAGGGTCGGCTCTTCCGGCTGGAACTCGCCGAGGCTGAAGGCAAAGTGACGCTCGCGACGGGCTTTGTCGAGATAGGTACGCAGTTTGAATTCACCGAATTCGGTCTGTACGTTGCGCTCGTTGACGCATTCGACGGTTTTTTCGTTCAGCGCGCGGTAGTTGATCAGGTCGGCGATGGTGCCGATCTTGAGGTTGTGCTGCTGCGCGAATTTTTCCAGGTCCGGGCGGCGGGCCATGGTGCCGTCTTCATTCATGATTTCGACAATCGCGGCGGCGGGCTCAAATCCGGCGAGGCGCGCGAGATCGCAACCGGCTTCGGTGTGTCCTGCACGGCTTAGCACACCGCCCGGCTGGGCCTTGATCGGGAAGATGTGGCCGGGCTGGACGATGTCCGACGGCTTGGCGTTGCGGGCGACGGCCGCGCGAATAGTGCGCGCGCGGTCGGCGGCGGAAATGCCGGTGGTTACGCCTTCTGCGGCTTCGATGGAGACGGTGAAGTTGGTGCTGAACTGGGCGCCGTTGTCGCGGGACATGAGCGGCAGGTCGAGTTGTTCACAGCGGTCGCCGGTCAGCGTCAGGCAGATCAGGCCACGGGCATGTGTTGCCATGAAGTTGATATCTTCCGGCCGGACCTGCTCGGCTGCGATCACGAGGTCACCCTCGTTTTCACGATCCTCGTCGTCCATCAGGATTACCATTTTGCCCTGACGGATGTCGTCGATCAGTTCTTCAACGCTATTCAGTTCCATAAAACCTCTGGTCTACCCGATGAAACATCGGCCTCATCATTCAAAGTTTGTTCATGCCTCAAATCCCGGGGGCAAATGGCCACCCGGTGTCGGTACCGCCACAAAGCGGCCCTCTGCCATCCCGATTTAGCTTTCTATCAAGCTTTGTAAAAACCGTGCTGCGCCAGGAACTCCATCGTCAAACCTTCGCTGCTTGGCTTGGCGGCAGCATCTCCCAAGAGTAGCCGCTCCAGGTAGCGCGCAATCAGGTCGACCTCCAGGTTCACCTTGGTGCCCGCCTGGTAACCACCAATCACGGTTTCAGCAATCGTATGCGGCACGATGGTAAGCTCGAACTCGGCACCGTCCACCGCGTTTACCGTAAGGCTGGTGCCGTCTATGGTAATCGAGCCCTTGTGGGCGATGTACTTGGCCAGTTCATCCGGGGCGCGCAGGCGGAACTGCTCCGCGCGGGCAGTGGTTTTGCGCCAAACCACCTCGCCGATGCCATCCACATGGCCACTCACCATATGACCGCCTAGGCGGGTCTGTGGGGTGAGCGCCTTTTCCAGGTTTACCTTGTCGCCAAGCTTCCAGCTACCGACACTGGCCACCGTCAGGGTCTCCGCGGAAACGTCCGCCCAGTAGCCATCTCCCGGCAGCTCCACCACCGTCAGGCACACGCCATTGGTGGCAATACTGTCGCCCAGCTTCACGTCGGACAGGTCCAACTTGCCGGATTTCACCCGTACACACAGGTCGCCACCGCTGGGTTGCAGGGCGGTGATTTCGCCAACAGCCTCAATAATTCCGGTAAACATCTGGATACCTTTAACGCTCGATATCTGTCGTTGCGGTAATGCGCCAGTCGTGGCCGACTGCGCGCATATCGGTAATGGTGATCGGCAGCACGGAGCCCATGCGCGCGATCGGCAGCTCGAACAGCGGCCGTGCGCTGGAGCCGAGAATCTTGGGCGCCAGGTAGACGATGATCTCATCCACATGCCCCTGGTACATGAATTCGCCTGAGAGGGTCGCACCGCTCTCCACCAGCACTTCATTGCACTCGCGGCGGGCAAGCTCTTTCAGCAGCTCACCCAGGTCCACGCGGCCGTTCTTGTCCGCGGGCAGTGCCAGCACCTCGGCGCCGGTCTTCTCCAGACGCGCGCGGCGCTCATCATCGGCCGCATCGGTGGTGACCACCAATGTGGGGGCGCCACCCTGCAAAATAAAGGCTTTGGCGGGAGTGCGCAGTTTACTGTCGACAATCACCCGCAGCGGCTGCTTTTCGGCCGCGGCGGCGGCCTCCGCGTCCGGCAGAGCCATCTCTTCCGGGCGCACGTTCATATTCGGGTTGTCGTGGCGCACGGTATCCACACCGGTGATCACCGCGCAGCTGCGCGCGCGCAGGTTCTGGACATCGGCGCGGGCGGCGGGACCGGTGACCCACTTTGACTCACCACTGTCCATGGCCGTGCGGCCATCGATACTCATCGCCGATTTGCTGCGCACCAGTGGCAGGCCAAGGGTCATACGCTTGATAAACCCGGGATTCAGCGCCCGGCAGGATTCTTCCAGCAACGGGCCTTCCACTTCAATGCCCGCATCGCGCAGTTTCTGTAACCCATTCCCACTGACGCTGGGGTTGGGGTCCTGCATACCGAAGACTACCTTGGCGACACCGGCGGCAATCAGGGCATCGGCGCAGGGCCCGGTCTTACCCTTGTGACTGCAAGGCTCCAGGGTCACATAGACGATGCTGCCCCGGGCTTTATCTCCGGCATCTTTCAACGCCTCCACTTCGGCATGGCCCTCACCGGCGCGCCGATGCCAGCCCTGGCCGAGAATATTGCCCGCACTATCGGCGATCACGCACCCGACGCGGGGATTGGGCATGGTGGTGTACATACCGCGCTCAGCCAACTGGATGGCGCGCGCCATCAGCTCCCGGGGAGAAAAGCTCATCCCTCCTCCTTTTGAGATGCGCCCTTGCCCGTCTCGCGGGTATTGAGGCGTTCGATCTCCTCGCTGAAGTCGCTAACGTCTTCGAAACGGCGGTATACGGAAGCGAAACGCACAAACGCGACCTGATCCAGCTCGCGCAGCTGTTCCATCACCAGCTCGCCAATGTGCATCGCCGGGAGTTCGCGCTCACCGGTAGCCTGCAGGGCGTGTTTGATCTGGGCGACAGCAGCTTCTACCCGCTCAGTGCTGACCGGGCGTTTCTCGACTGCGCGCTGGATACCGGCGCGGAGCTTGTCTTCGTTGAAGGGTTCGCGCTGGCCGTTCTGTTTGACGACACGGGGCAGGACCAGCTCGGCGGTCTCGAAGGTGGTGAAGCGCTCGTGGCACTGCAGGCACTCGCGACGGCGGCGCACCTGGTCGCCATCGGCCACCAGGCGGGAGTCTACGACTTTGGTTTCATCTGCGCTGCAGAATGGACAGTGCATGGGGAGTAGGCCCTATCGGAAAATGCGCGGAGTTTACCACACGTCAACCATTTAGGCCTGAACTGCCCCCGGGCACTAATTAGCGGTCCTTAGATGTCTTCGCGCTCGATAATCCGCTGCCACAGCTTGTGACGCAGCGCGAGGATACGGGACTTGGTCGCCGCCGGGATCCAGGTGCGCTCGAGCAGGTCCGGGCTGGGGTAAACGATGGGATTATCCCGCAGCGCCGGATCGACGAGATCCTGGGCGTCCATGTTTGCGTTCGCGTACTGGGTCTCATTGCTGATATTGGCAATGACGTCCGGACGCATCAGATAATTGAGAAACTCGTAGGCGGCATCGACATTGGGGGCATTGGTGGGCATGGACACCACATCGATCCACAGGGGGAAGCCCTCTTTCGGCATCACATAGCGGATATCGAAAGGCTTGCCCGCCTCTTCCGCCATCTGCTGCGCCACTAACACATCGCCGCTCCAGGCGTGGGCGATACAGCGCTTGCCACTGGCCAGGTCTTCCACATATTCGCCGGAGTCGAAATCGGTGACATGCAGGCGCACCTTGGACAGCAGGTTCGCGACCATGAACTGGTGCGCCATGCTCATGGAGTTGGGGTCTTTACCCAGGTACTTGAGCGCCACATCGAAGATTTCTTCTGGGGACCGCATCAGGGTCGCATTGCAGTGATCCAGCTTGCCGAGGTTCTCCGGCTCGAACAGCAGGTCCCAGCTGTCCTCAGGTAGCACTCCACCGAATGCCTTGCGCACCGCCTGCACGTTGTAGCCGATACCCACGGTACCCCACAGATACGGGAAGGCGTATTCATTGGCCGGGTCGAACAGTGCCAGACGCTGCATGAACTCGGGGTCATTTTGCTCCCAATTGACGATACGGCTGCGATCGAGCTTCTGCAGCTGCCCCGCGGCAATGTATTTGGGAATGTTGTCGGAGCCGGGCACGATGACGTCAAACTGACGCCCCTCTTTCAGCCAGACCTCCTCCAGCTCTTCGATATCGTCGAATTCGAAGTAGTGCACCTTGATGCCGCTGGCGGCTTCAAAGTTGGCGATGGTGTCCTCGGCAATGGATTCAGACCAGTTGGCAAAGTGGAGTTCTCTCGCCTGGGCTTGAACGCCGAACCCGATGGCAGTGGCCAGAATGACCAGTAGTTTGAATAGTGGGCGCATGCTCTACTCTCGCTCCGCAGCTGTGCTGCACGGTTGTCCAGCGCTGACCGCCGTGCATTCCAGCCACTGGCAGCAAGCATCGAATCCTGAAACCGCTTGGACCCGAAAGTACCGGTCGCTTGCGCGAACCTCTGTTGAGCAACGCATCCTTCGTGCTACAGATACCGGGTGCAAATTCCGAGCCGGCTCCGGTGAGCCCCCGGATTAGTACCGAATGAAACAATAACTGAATTTCAATTCGGTTTTCGAGGGCGCGTATTAAAACAGAAACTGGCGGTCATTTCACAGACCGGAGGACGATTTCCTGCATTTGCCCACCCAGAAAACAAAAACGGCCCCTTGAGGGCCGTTTTCGAAGAACCCGGCACTGGCCGGGTTCACTGTACTTTCCGTCGACTGTGCGATCAGCCTTTGTAGACCGGGAACTTGGCGCAGATTTCCAGAACCTTGGCTTTCACCTCGGCGATGGTGGCGTCTGCATTGCCCTTCTCCAGCGCGTCCAGCACGTCGCAGATCCAGTTGGTGAGCTGCTTGGTCTCTTCCACACCGAAACCACGAGTGGTGATCGCCGGGGTGCCGACACGCAGGCCACTGGTGATGAACGGGGAGCGCGGATCGTTGGGAACGGCGTTCTTGTTCACGGTGATGTTGGCGTTGCCCAGGGCTTCGTCCGCATCCTTGCCGGTGTACTCTTTACCGATCAGGTCAACCAGCATCAGGTGGTCGTCAGTACCGCCGGAGACGATGTTGATACCGCGGTCGAGGAAGGTCTCGGCCATGGCGCGGGCATTCTCTACCACTTTCTGCTGGTAGGCCTTGTATTCCGGGGTCATGGCTTCCTTGAAGGAAACCGCTTTGGCCGCGATCACGTGCATCAGCGGGCCGCCCTGACCGCCCGGGAATACCGCGCTGTTCAGTTTCTTCTCGATCTCTTCATTGGCCTTGGCAATGATGATGCCGCCGCGCGGGCCGCGCAGGGTCTTGTGGGTAGTGGAAGTCACGACATCTGCGTGGGGCACAGGCGACGGGTAAGCGCCAGCGGCAACCAGACCGGCAACGTGGGCCATGTCGACCATCAGGTAGGCGCCCACCTTGTCGGCGATGGTGCGGAAACGGGCCCAGTCCATGATGCGGCTGTAGGCGGAGAAACCGGCAACGATCATCTTCGGCTTGTGCTCCAGTGCCAGGCGCTCCACTTCTTCGTAGTCCACTTCGCCGGTTTCCGGATTCAGACCGTACTGCACTGCGTTGTAGATCTTGCCGGAGAAATTCACCTTGGCACCGTGGGTCAGGTGACCGCCGTGGGCGAGGCTCATGCCCAGCACGGTGTCGCCTGGGGCGCACAGGGCCTGGTATACGGCGGCGTTGGCCTGGGAGCCGGAGTGGGGCTGGACGTTGGCGTAGTCGGCGCCGAACAGTTCCTTGGCGCGCTCGATGGCCAGGGCCTCTACCTTGTCGACGTACTCACAGCCACCGTAGTAGCGCTTGCCGGGGTAACCTTCCGCGTACTTGTTGGTGAGGCTGGTGCCCTGGGCTTCCATCACCTGCGGGCTGGTGTAGTTTTCCGAGGCGATCAGCTCGATGTGTTCTTCCTGGCGGCGGTCTTCGTCCTGAATGGCGGACCACACATCCGGGTCGTATGAAGCAAGAGTGACGGATTTATCAAACATGGTGTTCCCTCGGATGATAAGGCGCGAATCGCGCTAGCATAATCTCGACAAGGGCAAATCCCGACCTATTTGTGACCGGCCCGCCCCCAGAAAGCGGCGCATTGTACACCAACGGAGAGCCCGCGGCGCAAAGGGTGCACATGAAACAAATTCAATTCAGCGCCCCGCGCAATTCAAGTTGCTCAGCGCAGTGCTGAACCCGGGCGGTACAGGATTCCGCCCCCCGGAAACGCAAAACGCGACCCGAGGGGTCGCGTTCTGATACTGGCAGCCACCTGTCCCTTACCAGCTGATCAGGTAGAAGCGCCAGTCTCTGGAAGCAGGGTATTGCCTCAGAAGCGGAATACCAGGGTGCCGGACCAGAAATCCACATCCTCTTCCACCAGCGTGTATTCGGCTTCCAGGTTAACGGTCTCGGAGAGATTGAAGCCCAGGCCCAGACCTGCAGACAGGCCGGAATCACTTTCTTTCTCGCCTTCGAAATCGACACTTTCGTTCAGCACACCCAGGCGGCCCTTGAAGTAGAGGTCGCCCTGGCTGCGGTAGGTCGCGTAGGCGCCAAAGGTGGAAATGGAGTAATCCCAGCGGAAGTCACCCCAACCGCTGTTAAAACGCGCTTCACCATCTACCAGGGAAGTGGTGTATTCGCCTTCCAGGCCGAATCCAGAATTCCAGGTATAACCAGCGCGGATGCCCGCATTGAACGGGCTATCGCCATTAATGGAGGTCTTCATCAGGCCCGCCACGGTACCGAAGTAACCGCCTTCACTGGCCTGAACAGAAATTGAACAACCCAGCATCACCGCTGCCGCTAAAACTTTTTTCATCATGTTATTTATGCCCCAAAAGCATCGTGTTTATTTTGCGGGCGGCATTCTAATGAAATAAATTTGGCGCCAACAGCCCCCGGCCATTACACGCGATTACAGCGGCAAGTGAGATCCGACTGTTCCCGTCAGCCGTAAACAGGCAGATACCCATTTGTTGAGAGAGCACTGCAATCTAAATGACATGCAGTTGCAACGGAGGTTTGATAGTTTGGTAAAAAAACACAGAAGAGTAATAAATATGAAGTCTCGAATGAGTTTATTGCTGCCCCTGGCCCTGCTCACTGCCTGTGCCGCCAACCCGGCGCAGCAGGCGGTTACCGCCACGGGGACCCTGGTGCAGGAAAACGGCAAGTTTTACCTGCTCGGTGAGCAGGACCGCTACCACATGAACCGCATGCCGCAGCTCAACTACAACACTTATCTGGGGCAGGAACTGCTGGTAGAGGGTGAGATTCCCCGTTATTGCCACCAGGCCTGGCAGGACTCTGTGGTAAACGTGCAAGGCGGCGCCGAGATGGTCGACCTGAACAAGGTGGACTGGTCTGATTGCCTGGCACCGGACAAGGTCAGCCTGGTCACCGGCGATGGCCTCCAGCTCGTGTACGACTGGGAAGAAATCGAGCTGCGCGACTACCACTTTTAAACATGCCTGTTTTGGGGTGCGCCGCCTGCTAACGGCGCACTTCAGCCCCCCCCCGCACCCACGCCGGCCGTTCACTGTTCGAGCAGCCGACGCCTACCGCAACACGAAGTTGTTGCGCCTTGACCCAGATCAAGCGCCTTTCACGATGGAAGACAACAATGGGTTGTCGATTGTCATTACCCGTCAAGGAGGCACGATATGAACGGTATCTACCGACAGCTCTGTGATGACCACAAGCACATGCAGAACCTGCTGGATGCGTTTGAGCTGCTGTTACAAGAGTTGGCTCAACAGGATCGCGATCCCGCGACCCTGAGCATGATTCTCGATGCGCTGGATTACTTCTCCGTTTACCCGGACCAGTGGCACCACCCGGTGGAGGACCTGGTATTCGAACAGTTGCTGGGTAAACCGCTGGATATTAGGGATGTGGTGGAGCAGATATCCCGGGAACACCGGGCTATCGCCGAGGCCACACGCAGTATGAACCGGCTCTTTTATGCCGTCGCCAATGATGCCGCCGTGGAACGGGAACAGCTATTCAGTACCGCTCGCGAGTATATTTCCCTGCAGCGCGAACATATGCGAAAAGAAAATGAGATATTGCTGCCACTGGTCAACCAGTACCTGACAGAAACCGATTGGGAAGAAGTCACCGCAGCCCTGGCGGACAGGCAGAGCTGTCATTTCCATCGCGGCGTCAAGCGTCTCTACGAGGCTATCTATCAGGATCTCGCGGAGAATAAAGTGACGACAGCCTGTTGAGCAGGGACTGGCCGCTTCACGAAGCGGTCAGTCGTTTTCGTAACTGCAGTGGGTGCCCGCCAGCTCGCTGAGCGCGATCAGATCGAGAATGGTAATCGCCCTGCCCTGTACACGGATCAGGCCCTGCTTCTGGAAGCGCGAAATCAACCGGCTGACCGTTTCCGCGGTCAGGCCCAGATAGTTGGCGATGTCGATCCGCTGCATGGACAGTTTGAATTCGCTGGCGGAGTAGCCGCGACGGGCGTAGCGGCTGGAAATATTAATCAGCAGCGCCGCCAGGCGGCTTTCCGCCGAGCGCTTGCCCAACAGCAACAGCACATCGCTGTCCTGCTTCAGCTCTTCGGAAAAAATGTTGTAGATCTGCTTCTGCAGTGCCGGCACCTGCTGCGCCAGGTTCTCCAGCTGGGTGAACGGCAGTACACACACGCTGCTGTCTTCCAGCGCTTCCGCGTAGCCCGGGTGCGAACCACCACTGTAGGCATCCAACCCCAGCAGTTCACCGGGCAGGGCAAAATGCGTGACCTGGGTATCGCCATCGGCACCGATCACCGCCGACTTGAAGCTGCCGGAACGGATCGCGTACAGATTGGAAAAGGGATCGCCGGCGCGAAACAGGGTGTCTCCCGCCTTAAGGATTTTCTTCTTGCGCGTCACCTGTTCGAGGCGCTCGATGTCCTCCTCCGCCAGGCCCACGGGCAGGCACAGCCTTCTGACCGAACAACTTCCACAATTGACCGCGGTTGAGGGTTTCGACATTGTCTCTTCCATTTCCCGAATTCAGGGCACAAGCATTGCTTAAATCAGGGGCACAAACGCCCATGTCAAAATTGTATCCCCATCGCCCTTTTAAAGCACACGGGAGTATTGGGCCGCAGTTTCACTGCCGTGCAGGTAGCGATCAAAAGCAGAGGCAATATTGCGCAAAAACCAGCGGCCACGCTCTGTGACTTCCAGGTCATCATCCGTGTTGAGCAACAGCCCGTCCGCAATCAAGGGCTGTAATCGCGCCAGCTCCGGCGCAAAGTAGGCCGCGAAGGGACGCCCGATGCGGGCTTCCACATCGCGTTTGCGCAGCCGGAGATGGCACATCAGCTCCATGATCATCCACTGGCGCACGCGATCATCATCATCCAGCTGCCAGCCGCGACAGATTGCCTGGCCGCTTTCAGAAATTGCCCCGGCATACTCCTTCTGCCCGTGGTGGTTCTGCCAATAGCCATCGCGGCTGTAGCTGATCGCCGAGGCGCCGAGGCCCACTAGCGCATCCGCCGGCATCAACGTATACCCCTGGAAGTTGCGCGCCAGCTGACCCCGTGTGGCAGCGGCAGCCATGGGATCATCCGGGCGGGAAAAGTGGTCCATCCCCAGGAACAGGTATCCCGCATCGATCAGCCGGCGACTTGCCGCCAGTTGCATGGCGATCTTCGACTCGGGGGACGGGATCAGGTCCGTACTGATCAGGCGCTGCGCCTTGAACCGCTGCGGCAGGTGCGCGTAGTGATACAGCGCAATGCGATCCGGGGCCAGGTCGATCACCGTGTCGATGGTGCGCTCGAGACTCTCCACGTCCTGTCCCGGTAGCCCGTAGATCAGGTCGTAGGAGATGGAGCGAAAGCCGCGCTCGCGTGCCGCATGGGTAAGCGCCCGCACCTGCTCGGGCGGACAGATCCGGTTGATGGCGCGCTGCACATCCGGGTTAAAGTCCTGAATCCCCATACTCAGCCGGTTGAATCCCAGGCCTCGCAGCGTATCCAGGGTTTCCACTTCCAGTACCCGCGGATCGGCCTCAATGCTGTACTCCGCATCCTCTCCGGGCTGCAGCGCGAACACTTCCTGCAGGCCGTGGATCAGGCGGGTCAGATCGCTGTCGTTCAGGTAGGTCGGCGTGCCGCCGCCTAAATGCAACTGCGTCACCGGAACGTCGGCGACCCGCTCCCGGTACCACTGCGCTTCCTGCAGCACCCGGTCCAGATAGGTAGAGGCGAGACCGTACTGACGGGTGATCACCTTGTTACAGGCGCAGAAATAACACAGGGAACGGCAGAACGGGATATGCACGTACAGCGACAATGTCTGCACATCCTGCAGTGCCTCCCAGGGTTTTCCACCGGACTCCGGCGAGCCGGTGCCAGCACTCAGCGGCACAAACCGGTCGGCGGTGGGGTAAGAGGTATAGCGCGGACAGGGGCCGGCATAACGCGCCAACAGCGCCTGGGATAACGCCGAAGAAATAGCGGTAGATACCGCCGGGTCACTGGCGCTGTCAGCGCCGGCAAAGCTGTTTTCGTCCATTGACGGGTAACCTGTGATCCAGATTCATCGAGCGGGAATGTCGGATCGGGCAAAGGTACCCGTCTGGCAGAGACCGGCGCTTGATACAGATCAATTGCCGGATCATTGCCAAAACATACAGGATTTCCCGTTAGTCCCCCACCGGACGCCGGAACAGGTTCTGGATACTGGAGAAGTCCAGCGCACTGTTGATCGGGTCGCCGCCGTGTAGTTGATACAGGTTTTTCGCAAGTGCCCCCAGCGGCGTCGAAGACGCACTGCCAGCAGCGGTGTCCATGGCGAGCCCCAGATCCTTGAGCATCAGCGCCACCGAAAAACCGCCCTCGTAATTGCGCGACGCGGGTACATTTTCCATGACCCCGGGATAAGGATTGTATTTTTCCAGTGACCAGTTGCCGCCGGAACTGACGCCCATGATCTGTGACAGAACATTCGGGTCCAGCCCGTTGTCCACCCCCAGTTGCAGGGCTTCAGCGGTTCCGATCATATGGATGGCGAGCAGCATGTTGTTACAGATTTTCGCTATCTGGCCGCTGCCCGCGGGCCCGGCGTGAAAAATATTCGCACCCATGGCCGCCAGTACCGGGCGCGCCCGCTCCACCGCCGCCGCTTCGCCGCCGCACATAAATGACAGACTGCCCGCAGCGGCCGCCGCAGTGCCACCGGACACCGGCGCGTCCACCGCATCGATGCCGCGCTCACCGGCGGCGGCAATCACCTGGCGGGCGTCTTCGGCGGCAATGGTGGAACAATCGATCAGCAGCACCTCCGGACCCATCGCCTGCAGCAGGCCGTGCACGCCAAGGTACAGGGAGCGCACGGCTTCGCCACTGGGCAACATGGATATCACCACATCTGCACCTTCGATAGCGGCCTCGGCACTGGCGGCTTTGGTGCAACCACTGGCTACAGCCCTGTCGAGCACCGCGCTGGAAAGATCAAAGGCGGCGACCGGGAATCCCTTCTTCACCAGATTCGCCGCCATTGGGCCACCCATGTTGCCGAGGCCGATAAAGGCGATTTTGTTTACTTCTGCCATTCTGTTTTCTCCTTTTATTATTTTTCTTGCAACGCTCCGTTACCCGGAAAATCACCCGCTATAAATCTGCCAGCGGATTGGTCTCCCAGGGCTGCTTAAAACACGCAGCCACCAGCTCTGGTGTAACACCTTCCAGCGTCGCGGGCTGCCACTGGGGATTGCGATCCTTATCAATCAACAGTGCACGCACCCCTTCTTTTACCTGCCCATTGCTGCACATGTTGACCGCGAGGGCCAGTTCCATTTGCAACACTTCGGCAAGGGACATGTGCCGAGCCCGCCGCAACTGTTCCCAGACGACACCCGCGGTAAGCGGGCAGCCGGCTTTCAGCGTCGCGGCAGCGCGCTGCAGCCAGGAGTCTTCACCAGCGTAATTGACGATAGTTTGATAAACGTCGGCAAGGGTCGGCGCGTCCGTCAGTTGCTGGATAACATCGTAGTGCGCGCGCAGGTTGGACGCGGGTCGCTGGTCCTGCGCTATTTCGTTGGCCTGAACCGCTCTACTGACCAGCACTCCATTCTGCTCGGCGTCTGCAGAGAATGTCTGCCGGGCGAGGCTGGAGAGAAGCGCATCCTTGTCTGCGCTCGCGACCATGCGATCGGCCATTCCCGCATAGATGGCATCACTGCCGTTAAACTGGGCTCCGGTGAGGCCAAGGAACAGGCCGATACGCCCGGGCATGCGATTCAGGAACCAGCTGCCGCCGACATCGGGGAACAGGCCGATGGTGATTTCGGGCATGGCCATGCGCGTGGTTTCGCTGACGATCCGGTGGCTGGCGCCACTCATGATGCCAATACCGCCGCCCATGACAATACCGTTGCCCCACACGATGATGGGCTTGGGATAGGTGTGGATACGGTAGTCGAGGCGATACTCCCGGGTGAAGAAGTCCTGCACAAACTGGCTCGCACCCTGATCCCCGTAGCTACCGGATTCCCGATGCAACGCCACCACATCTCCGCCCGCACACAGGGCCTTTTCCCCTGCCCCTTCGATCCAGATACAGGCGACACTGTCGTCGGCTTCCCACTGGTCCAGCTGGGCAGCCATCCGGTCGATCATGTCGAGGTTGAGTGCATTCAGGGCTTTGGGCAGATTGAGCGTCAATTTGCCGATGGGGCCCTGACGGTCGACGATAAGGAGTGATTCCTGGGTCATACTGGTTCCCGGTTGTCTTATTTGGGGCAAAGTTAAACATAGATGGGATGGTGGTGGCATTACCTCCTGCTTCCCTTCCTTGTTTAGCCTGGGGCACGCGGGTTCAGTGGTGCGCCTTACCTCACCCTCAGTGGCGGCGGAGCACCGGGGGAAAGGTTTCAAAACCGCCATAAATACATCCCTGTAGGCTGCGTCGACGACATCCCTGTCGCCGACGCTTTTGAAACCTTTCCCCCGCCACTCCGCCTTCGCATCTACAGCAACGCTACGTTGCACGACGACTCCGCAGTGAACAGAAACTACAGTTCTCGATGCGAAGGCGCTGATACCGGTAAAACCCTCGCAAGACCTTCACCGCCATGGATGGCGGTGCAGAGCCCCAGGGATGGGTGCACGGCGTGTCTTGCGAGGGTTTTACCGGTAGCAGGGCCGCCAAAGGACTGCCCGAGGACCAACGTAGGACAACCAACTAACCACCATAACAATTGCCAATAAACAACGTGAAAGAGCAGGTTGAACTTTCCCACCAAACTGCTAACTTGCGCGCAAATTCTGACCGACTGGAATGATGCTCTAATGGCTGAATACGTATACACAATGAACCGCGTGGGCAAGGTTGTTCCGCCCAAGCGTGAGATTCTGAAAGATATTTCCCTGTCCTTCTTCCCTGGCGCTAAAATTGGCGTTCTCGGCCTGAACGGCGCCGGCAAATCCACCCTGCTGCGCATCATGGCCGGGGTCGACCAGGACTATAACGGCGAAGCCCGTGCCATGCCCGGCATCAAGGTCGGCTACCTGCCCCAGGAACCGCAGCTGGACCCGGCCAAGAACGTGCGCGGCAACGTCGAAGACGGTATGCGCGAAGCCATCGACGCCCTCGCCGGCCTCGAGCAGGTCTATGCCGACTACGCCGAGCCCGACGCCGACTTCGACGCCCTGGCCAAAAAGCAGCAGCAGTACGAAGACGTGATCCAGGCCTGGGACGCCCACAACATGGAGCACCGCCTCGAAGTGGCTGCCGACGCTCTGCGCCTGCCGCCGTGGGATGCCGATGTGAACAACCTGTCCGGTGGTGAAAAGCGCCGTGTGGCCCTGTGCCGCCTGCTGCTGTCCCGCCCCGACATGCTGCTGCTGGACGAACCCACCAACCACCTGGACGCCGAATCCGTGTACTGGCTCGAACGCTTCCTGCACGACTTCGACGGCACCGTGGTAGCCATTACCCACGATCGCTACTTCCTCGACAATGTGGCCGGCTGGATTCTGGAACTGGACCGCGGCCACGGTATTCCCTGGGAAGGTAACTACACCACCTGGCTGGAACAGAAAGAGAAGCGTCTGGAGCAGGAACAGAAAGGCGAACAGGCGCGCGCTAAAGCCATGCAGAAAGAACTGGAGTGGGCGCGCCAGAACCCGAAGGGCCGCCAGTCCAAGAACAAGGCCCGTCTGTCCCGCCTGGAAGAAATGCAGTCCCAGGAATTCCAGGCCCGCAACGAGACCAATGAGATCTACATTCCACCGGGCGAGCGCCTGGGTGACAACGTGATCGAACTGAACCATGTGAGCAAGGCGTTCGGCGATCGCGTGCTGATTGACGACCTGTCGTTCCGCGTACCCAAAGGTGCCATCGTCGGTATCGTCGGCGGCAACGGCGCCGGTAAATCCACACTGTTCCGCATGATCAATGGCAAGGAACAACCGGATTCCGGCGAGATCAAGATCGGTGAAACTGTGAAAATCGCCAGCGTCGACCAGAGCCGCGAAAACCTGGACGACAACAAAACCGTGTGGGAAGCCGTGTCCGACGGACACGATATGCTCAAGATCAACAACTACGAAGTGGGCTCGCGCAACTATATCGGCCGATTCAACTTCAAGGGCAGTGACCAGCAGAAACGCGTGGGCGAACTGTCCGGTGGTGAGCGCGGCCGCCTGCACCTGGCGGTCACCCTGAAGCAGGGTGCCAACGTACTGCTGCTGGACGAACCGTCCAACGACCTCGACATCGAAACCCTGCGCGCCTTGGAAGAAGCCCTGCTGAGCTTCCCCGGCTGCGCCATGGTGATCTCGCACGATCGCTGGTTCCTCGACCGGGTAGCGACCCACATTCTGGCCTATGAAGGCGACAGCAAGGTGGTGTTTTTTGAGGGCAACTACACCGAATACCACGAGGACTTCGTGGCCCGCAACGGTGAAAATGCCACGCCGCACCGGATGCAGTACAAGAAGATCAAGACCTGATTTTTCGTACGCATTCAAACTAAAAAAGCCTGCATTAATGCAGGCTTTTTTATTTTCAATTTGCACAAAAAAGCCCCGACCGGAATGGCGGGGGCATCAATCGGGATGCATTTTGAAGCGGCCCCCTGGGGGGCCGTTTTGAGAGGATTATTGATTATCAGAAGTCGTAAGACGCGCTCAGCTGTACATAACGCGGAGTCTGATAGCCCTGCGGGATACGATAGGTGTTGCTCACCGTATACGGAGAGTCTTCTGAGGTAACGTCCAGCTGGGTTGCCTTGGTTTCGTTCAGGAGATTGAACACGTTCATGCTCAGACGCAGCTTGTTGTCCATGAATTCGGGCGTGTAAGTCAGGCCCATATCCAGGGTGCGAGTCCACGGTGTACGCTCCTTGCCCGGCTCGGAAACGGAACCGAAGCAGGTGTGGTAGCTAGCGCCGTAACCCACGGGGTCACCCGCTTCAGAGGCTTCATCCACGGTGCCGTCCGGGTTGAAGAAGCCAAGACAGCTGACCGGCATACCGGACAGGATTCGCGCATTGGCGCTAACCAACAGCTCTTCGGTAATTGCGTAGCTGCCGCGAATCTTCAACTGGTGGCGACGGTCGTTAGCCAGGTAACCATCAGAGAACTGCATCAACTCTGCCACATCCCAATCCTGGGTTTTGGAGATGTTGTCCTGACCGAATTCGGACTTCACCTGACCTTCAGTATTACCTTGCAACTTACTGTAGGTGTAATCCACGCGGGCCTCCCACTTACCATCGAACGGACGCTCGATGAACAGGTCTACCGCAGTGTATTCACGCTTCAGGTCGGGCATGCCCCAGTCGTCGGCGGTCATGGTCACCTCGGTACGAGTACCGTCCGGGTTACCATTTTCGTCGAAGTTGGCCATGCTGAAGGTGTTGGTGCCACCCGGGTTGAACATGTAGCAGTACTGCCAGTCGACGCGATCGGGGTTAACACCCTGCTCTTCCAGCTTGTCGATCATGCGGTAGGGATCACACACGTCGTCGATGCCGGATTTCAGGTCGCGGAAGGTGAACTTACCACCGTAGGTCCAGTCATCACCCAGCATTTTTTCAAAGCCGACGATGTATTCATCCTGGTACATGTTTTCCAGGTCCGCGGGCGCAAACGCCAGCGGGTCGATTGCCTGTCCGTACTCGCCGTTGGCAGATACCGGGCCCGGGCCCAGTGCAGTCAGGCCAGTGGGCGCACCGGTTTCAGCATCAACACCAGAATAAGTGAAGTACTCACGGGTGTAGGTAGAAGCGGACGCACCGCGAATCGCCACGTTGTTCGGCATTGCCAGATAATAGCGACCGGCGTTGGCATACACTTTCAGAGAGGAATCACCGAATACGTCCCAGGCAGCGCCCAGACGCGGCGCCCACTGATCATCGGACTCCAGGTAGGGGTCGCCATCGAGGTTGTAGTTGGTGAACTTGTCGTTACGCAGTCCCAGGGACAGCAGAACTTCCGGGGTAACCTGCCAGCGATCTTCCAGGTAATAAGAATCCTGGTCCAGCTTCATGCTGGTGGCATCCTGGTACAGGTAACTCTGTACGTAGTATCCCTCACCGCCGGGGGCGCCAACATTCAGCGTCGCATTGATCGGATCATTGGGGTTGGCGGAACGGCTGTAAATCCATACATCGGTAACCTGGGAGGTACCTTCGTTGGCAGCCTCGAATTCCATGTTGTCGATACCGGCGGTCAGTGTGTGGTCACCCACTACCCACTCCAGGTTTACACGAATGCCATCGGTGTAGTCGTGCGCATTACGGCCTCGATAACCACCCGCGCGGTTCGCAACCGGGTTATCACCAACAATGGACGGATCCTGGTTGGTATAAGAGGAGATATACGGGAATACGCCATCGCCACCCAGCTCATCTTTATAGGAGAAGCTGCCATGACCGTACATCGCAGTCAGGGTCAGGGAGTCGGTCAGGTAACCGGTATAGTTAAGGATTGAGAACTCACTGCGGTTCGTCAGGCTGTTCGGCGCTGCTTCAAGAGGAGCCCCACGGGAAGCACTATCGAAATCCCACTCATTAAATGATCCCTCGGAGGTGTACTCCTCGCCCATGTAGGTGTATTCGAGCAGGTGGTCTTCGTTGATGTACCAATCCAGCTTCGCATAGACCTTGTTGTTCTCGTCATCCCAATCCGTAACCCGGGGAGTTCCGTCTGAATAGGGAGAGTTCTGAGACTCCTTCAGTTCGGTCTCGAAGGAAACAAACGCGAACAACTTGTCCTGAATCAGCGGGCCGCTGATATAGCCGGTATAGGTTTCGCTCCAGGAGAAATCTTCACTGCCCTCTTCGCGTTTGGTGCCCGCGAGATCCGGGTCGGTATATTCATAACCCTCCGGCAGATCCATGTTGGGGAAGTAGGTATCCGGCTTGCTGGACTTCAGGCCTTTCGGTTCGAACACCACCTGAGAGCCAAACTTCAGCTCGTTGCTACCGCGGGCACCAACCTGGTTGATAACACCGCCGGAAGAACGGCCGTATTTAGAGCCATAACCACCGGTAAATGTTTCCTGCTGAGAAATGGACGCGTAAGGCAGGCTGAAACCGCCGAGATTGGACAGCGGATCATTGGCAAGGAAACCATTGATGTAATAGGCATTTTCAGAAACACCGGCACCGCCAAAGGAAACCATGTTGCCGAAGTAACCGCTCGCCCCGGCATTCACACCCGGCGCCAGCAGGGCGATGTTTTCAGCGGAACGCCCCATGGGCAGGCGCTCAAGCTGTTCGGCAGTCAGCACCACGCGGGTATCGGTAGAGCTGACATCGATAGCCGGTCTCAACTCACCACCGACAACCGTTACCATTTCCATCTCGGCTTCAGCGTCGCCGAATGAAACTTCAGCACCGCCACCAACACGTACCGGAACACTGTGTGATCCCACAGTCTCACCGTCCTGTTTGGCGGTAACGACATAGTTGCCCACGGGCAGAGAGCCGACACTGTACCGACCGGATGCGTCTACCGTTACTGAACGGCTGAAGCCACTGTTGTTCTTGATAACAACCGTCGCGCCTTCTGGAGCTGAACCGTGGATAGAGCCCGTGGTACTTTGCGCATATGCACCACCGGCAACACACATACCGAGAGCAATGCTCAATGCTGAACGAACAAACTTGGACTTCGCCTGCGTAGGCTTAGCCTCCCCCTTACAGAAATTCGACCGGGTCATAATGGCTCCCTTTGTCATTGGATCTCTTGAATAAGCTGTTTTTATTAGGTTGATTAAGCCGCCAACCCGACGGCCTTTCCCTAACTTACAGACCCCTTACAAAAAAATCCCAGACAGCCATATACCCCTTTCGTGACTAAAATACTCACCGTCCAATTTGGTGCATACGATTCAAAACGCGCCACAATAAAGAAACGCGCGTCATGATATAAAATGCGCCAAAAGACATTTTTTACAGTGCAGCCTTCTAAAATCTCACAGCCCGCACCAAGGAGGATTCACCCGGCACCATCAATGTGCATCGAAACACTCAACCTAACCAACAACGCCTAGCCAATAAATAATCCCCAAATATCAAGAGAAACATTAATCACATCACTGTAAACGTTTACTTTTAGCAGCCGCAAAGCTTTTTGACTTTCCCGTTGTTAGAACGCCATTTTTAGCCCTGATATGTCCTGCCACTCCGATAAGGCAGGGAAAATTGATGAGAAGAAGAGAGACATAACTGGATATAAAAAAGGCAGCCTGAAGGCTGCCTCAAGAAGTGAATAGGACACCACGAACGATCAAAAAATAATCTCTGAAAGAAATTTTTATCTAGCCGGTAGCCACGTAAAACTACGTATACCTTGCCATTAGTTCGCCGTAGCAGTTTCCATTTCGTCGTAATATTTTTTCAATACGGTAAAGGCCTTCTTCTTATTGCCGTTCTCATCAATGATCCCTTTGCGGTTCCAGCCCTCCTGGTATTCCGGGTGATTCCGCTTCGGCGAACGGAAGTCCACCAGAATCCAGGGTGCAACACCGCTGAACCCTTCCGGCATACGCTCAAACATGGCGATCTGTTCCTGGTAGTACCACTCCTGATACTCCTCGCTCCAGCGGGTTTCGCGGTCAGCGTGGAAACCACCCTTGGCCCCGGCACCGGTCTCACTGATGATCAGCGGCTTGTCGTAATCCACTTCCCACTGCGCGGTTCGGCACATGTCCGGAGTGCCGCCATACCATCCCAGGTATTCATTGACCGACACGATATCGGTATAGGCTCCCAGAGGGTCATTGATGTGGTTGGTTTCCGGGTTGTAGTGCACTTCCAACGCGGCGGAAACCAGGCGACTGTCATCCAGGGATTTGGCCTTGTCGATCAGCGACTTCATAAATGCGGTACGCACGGGACTGACCGGGGTCTCGTTGCCGACGGACCAGATGATGATGGATGCCCGGTTGCGGTCGCGGGTGATCATTTCTTCCAGCTGAACCTTGGCCTTTTCCAGTACTTCATCGCTGCTGAAATCGATGGTCCAGTACACCGGGATTTCTGACCACACCAGGAAACCCATGGCATCGGCCAGTCGAGTGATTTCCTCGTTATGTGGATAATGCGCCAGGCGCAACATATTGGCGTTCAGCTCTTTGGCCCACCCCAGCAACTGCGCTGCATCTTCCTTGGTGTGCGCACGAAGCACATCCTGGGGAATCTCTTCGTGAATGGTCGCACCACGCAGGAAAACTTTCTCGCCATTCAGGTGGATCTCATTGCCTACCGCCTCGATCTTGCGGAAGCCGATACGGTCTGAAAGGGTTTCGCCGTTGTAGGCCAACTCCACGTCGTACAGTTTTGGATTTTCCGGCGACCAGAGTTCGAGATCTGCCAATTCGAGGTCAAACTCCAACCGTCCGCCAGTAACCTGATAATCACGCGTAAAATCCAACTCAGGCACTTTAACCGTCACAGTGCCTGCACCGGTATCCCGGTTGAGATCAACGCTGCCCTCGTAATAGGTCAATTCTTTTTTTTTGTGAGTTCCAGTCACCGGGAACCTTCAGTGAATTGGACGGATGGTAGCCATGTTCCCGTCGCTCTGAGCGATGCCGAGTGACGGGATTGTTCCAGTAGGCTTCCGGATCCCCCTCGCTTCGCTCGGTAAAGCGGTAGGTGTAAAAGCCCGTATCGTAGGGGGCCACGATGTACTACCAGGTACCATTCAAGGAAATTGCATCCCTGCTACCTGTATTGACTATCAGTTTTTCACTTGCCATTGCCGGTACGGCAACCATTATGATGGCTAAGAAAGTGGTAATTTTTTTGAACATAGATATTCCGTTTTTTAGAAAAATAACGTCAAGCCGCGACCTCTTCCTCTCACGGATAAAAAAGGCAGCCCGAAGGCTGCCTGTAAGGAAGGTCGCGGTACTAAACCACGGAGATTAGAAAGAGTAGCGAGCACCCAGTGCGAAGGTGCGGCTGAAGATCGCATTGCCCAAGTTGTATACACTCGGGTTTTCGTAGTAGCTGCGATACTCTTCGTTGGTCAGATTAGTCGCATCGAAGGTAACCATAAGATTTTCGCTAACATCGTAGCTCGCCTGAAAATCCATACTGGTTTCTGCCTGACGATATACACCCAGCGGGTTAGCGAAGAGACGCGCTTCATAGTTCGCCAGGAAGTCATCACGCCATACATAGGAAAGACGCATATCCAGGTCGTTCTTATCGTATGCCAGCACAACGCTGTAAGAAGAGTCGGAAACACCGAAGATTGGGGTATCTGCCATAGTCAGCAGTGCACCAGTTTCATCATCATATACCGGCACTTCCTGTTCGGAATCCAACATGGTGTAACTTGCCTGAACACCAAAGCCATCCAGTAGGCCAGGCAGATTTTCAGGGAAGTAAGTTGCACCAAGTTCAAGACCCTGCAGAACACCATTCGAAGTATTGCCCGGACGGGTCAGGATATAGCGAGAAGGCTCACTCTCGGTCTCAGCCTGATAAGTGGTATAGCTCTTGGCATCGTAAAAGAAGCCTTCAATATCACGACGGAATAAAGTTCCGTAAATGGCACTGGCATCGCCAAAGTAGTACTCCAGCGAGAGATCGTAGTTTTGAGACTCCACCGGCTCTAGATCCGGGTTGCCGGCGAACGCCTGACCATCGGTATCGGTGACGCTTGGGGCATAGGTAATCCAGGGGTTCAACTGAGTAAAACCTGGACGCTGCAAAGTACTGGTGTAAGCAAATCGCGCAACAAGATCATCAGTAATGCCATAGCGCACGGTTAGGGTCGGCAGCAACTTGCCATTACTACCCGAGCCAGTTTCGCTCGTCGGGTTGCCATTGGCATCCAGAATCGCGAGGTCAAAAAATTCCATATCGCGCTTGGTATTTACATAGCGCAGACCTATCTGGCCATCAACGATATGACCCGCCAGCTCCAGCTCATAGTTCGCTTGCGCATAAACGGAGGTAGTGTTTTCATCCAGCTCGAAAGTTGTTTCTAGCTGTTCGGTAGGCAAGCCGTAAAGTTCGCGGAATTCAGCAATGTTATCGTTGATGTAGTGCCCGTTCGGAGCGGCCCAAGACATCGGGATATCAGCACGACCATCGTAGAAATCTTTGTTGATACTTACCAGGTTTTCATTGAGCTCCGCAGCATTGCGCCCCAGGAACCCTTCTTGACCACGGGTTGCTTCAGACGCGAAACGCGCTTCGTGACGCAGACCAAAGCTGATCTGGTTGATCGCCCCCAAATCTACGTCCAGCTCACCATCCAGCTTGAATGTAACTGCATCGCCCTCGCGGCTGCCGCCATTGTCGTATAGCTGAGCGACATTCCACTGGGCAGCATCCGTCAGGTCACTTTCATCGACATCCGGAGTCTCCGGGTTATCGTAGAACTCCAGGCGAGGCTCACCGTTACCGGTATTAAAGTCCACCCCCAATCCGTAGGCAACACGATCAAAACGCATGGCCACGAAGCTTTCTTCGTAGGTGCTGTCCTGATAGATCACCTCAGAAGAAAGGCGGAAGTTGTCGCTAATATCCCAGTTACCACCCAGAGCGTAAACAAAGCTGTCGGTTTCACCACTCAGAATATCACCGCTGGTAAAACCATACGGGAAAGCTACATCGCGGCTCTTAACTACATTGGTTCCGGGGTAAAGCTCTATTTCACCGCCCATCGGCAGGTGTGAGTTATCACCCCACCAGTCTACAAAAGTGAAATTCAGGGAGTTAAAGGATTCGTTGCGATAGCCATTATAGAAAGCTTCGAACAGGTATTCAGATGAGTCGTTCGGCGCCCACTGCAGAGAGATATTCGCCGCGGGACGTTCACGCTTACCGGTAAAATCCGAAGCAAATACCGCATCACGGCCCAGAATGTACTCGACGTCTTCACCATTCATAGTAAGCGTGGATCCGGCTCCATACGGCATACCGGCTTCCAGACCAGGCTCCCAGACCGGGCTTTCTGTTACACGTCCGTCGGTGGTCTGGATTCGTTCATAAGGAACCCAGCCTTCCGGCGCGTCACCAGTAACAAAAGGCACCGCGGCGCCAGGAGTAATGCTTTGGTCCCGATAGTTCGTCTCTGCATAAGACACGTTTACCAGCGCGCCAAATTTACCGAAATCGCCTTCCCAAGAATTGGCAAACAAGCCACTAAAGTTCGGGTCAGTAGATTCCGCCTGTTCTTGATGAATGCCTCGGCCCGCCAGCACAACTTTGCTGCCATCGAAATCAAACGGACGGTTGGTACGGATATCGATTTGTCCGGCGATACCACTGGAAATCTGGGAAGCATTGCGCGTTTTGTAGACTTCCACTCCTGCGAGCAGACTAGCGGGAACGTCGGCAAGCGCTACAGAACGGCCGGAAGCAGTAAAAATCTGGCGACCGTTAACCGTAGTGGTCACATCGCTCAATCCGCGAATAGCCACGGTGGAAACTTCACCCGCACCACGGTCAGTGACCTGAACACCGGTAACGCGCTGCAGAGCTTCAACCACGTTGTTATCAGGGAATTTACCGATATCTTCGGCAACGATGGAATCTACGATCTGGAAGCTATCACGCTTGATATCAATCGCTTTCGTCAAACTAGCCCGAACGCCAGTTACAACTACCTCTTCAAGTGCCGCAGACTCATCAATTTCCGCATCGTATTTGCTGGATTCTTGAGCCAGTGCTGCCGCGCTCATGCCGCCAAATGCAGTCACCATGGCGATAGACGAACTCAGTAGGTGTCGCTTGAACATTTTATCTCTCCCATCTGGAGTGTTTTTTATTGTGTTGCCGAAATCAGGAGGGGTCGTTCCCCACTCCCGGCTTCTCCACGCAAAACCTCTACGCGGGTTTGTGCCTGCAATCTGCCTGGGCAACGCCTCTGGCCACGGGGTGGCCTGGTGCGCGCCGCCGACAGACGGCAGCCGTCACGGGGTCGGCTGTGTTACGGGAACACAAACCCCAGTTCGCTTTCGGGCATATGAGAGAGCCAGATGGTCTGGCTGGGTAGGCAAAAGATACGACTGAAGGTGCTGACCGCAGAAGGGTAGCTGGGAAGTCGTCTCTCGCTCATCGCTGGTCCTCGACTCTCTTATTATTCGGTGCTCGTCTCGGCTATGCCGGCTCGCACTCTCTTTTATCCGGTGTCTGTAAGCCCCATTTCTGGGCACGTGTCTTGTTGAAATATCAGACAGCGCCAGAGGAACTTCAGTATTTACACCTTATTTGTATTACTTTTGAGCATGCTAGCCCCTTATTTGGTACTCGTCAACGGGGTTTAAGCCCTTTTTATTATACAAAATGACGATTAGCCGTGGAAAAGAGCGTGTTGCTGGTCACACGAAACGCTGATTCCCTCTCCAGCAGCCAATTTGCAGCCAAAACGGAGCAAGTACTCACATACCAATTTGGCGTCAAATTCTCCACAGGCTGTGCAATAAATCAACAAATAAAGGCCGATGGCCAATAGTGGTGCGCCAAAAGGGTGCCAACCTCTGGCAAACGCACAAACAGATTACATATATTATTGTAATACGATAATCCTGTTGGCAAGATTACGGCAGCCCGGAGCTGAAATTGGGGCGGACTACTTGGTCCCCATAGCAGCATCCTCTTTTGGCACTGCGGTATTTGGGTGCCGGTGGGACGGGTAATAGCGGAGAGAAAACTCCAGATAATAAATACAAAGAGGGATTCACCCATGAAGACCATTCAACGGGTCAGCTACCTGGCCTTAGTGCTGTCCACCATTGTTTCGACCACCGGTTGCCTGGACTCCGGCTCAGACGATGACAACGATAATGGTGGACCGATCGTCACCCCTGAACCACAACCAGAGCCAGAACCAGAGCGCGACAAGGTTCCCGACGCAACTGATCCCAACGCCGACGCCAGTGCAATTGCGTACAACGATATGGCGGTGCACGATCCATCTGTGATCCGCGATGACGACGGGACTTTCTATGTATTTGGCTCCCATCTGGACGCGGCGAAGTCGACCGACCTCATGACCTGGGAACGGGTAGCCGGAGGGGGCGTGAACGATGCCAACCCGCTATTCAACACCTATGCGAGCGAAATTTCGGAAGGCCTGGAATGGGTCGGAGGCCATCAGGGCAGCTGGGCCTCTGACGTCATCAAGCTGAACGATGGCAAGTACTACTTCTATTACAACCACTGTGCCAATCCGGAAAGCGCAGAAGGCCACTGCAATGCGCCCCGCTCTTATCTTGGGGTCGCTGTAGCTGACACCATTGAAGGCCCCTACACCGACCTGGGGATTTTTATGCGCTCCGGCATGACGCCGGAAGAGCTGGCCGCGGGGTACGGCCCCGATGGTTTTACCGGTACCGAGTACAACCCCTGGATCCATCCCAACGCGATCGATCCCGACGTCTTCTACGATAAGGAAGGCAAGCTGTGGATGACCTACGGCTCCTACTCCGGCGGCATCTTTATCCTGGAAATGGATGAGACCACCGGCAAGCCGAAACCCGGCCAGGGCTTCGGCAAGCACCTCACCGGCGGTGACCACAGTGCCATTGAAGGCACCTACATGCTGTACAGCCCAGAGAGTGACTACTACTACCTGTTTATGTCATTCGGCGGTTTTGTCTCCACCGATGGCTACAACATCCGCATCGCCCGCTCCAAAGCACCTGACGGCCCCTTCCTGGATGCGGAAGGCAACGATATGGTCAATGCCCGCGGTAACTGGGACAGCATCGCGCCCTATGGCGTGAAAATGATGGGCGGTTTCGAGTTCGCCTCTGATGTCGGCGATAGCGTAGACAGCCGCGGCTACCTGGCACCGGGCCACAATTCGGCTTATTACGACGAGGAAACTGGCAAGCACCTGCTGATCACCCACACTCGCTTCCCCAATCGCGGAGAACAGCACTCCGTTCGAGTTCACGAGTTGTACGTAAATGCCGATGGCTGGCTGGTGGCTTCGCCCCAGCGCTACGCCCCTATCGAGGGTGACAATATTGTCGACAGCAACGACCTGAACGGCACCTACAAGTTCATCAACCACGGCAAAGACATCAACCGTACCGCCAAGCCGACTCTGTATGTCACCCTGAACGACGACGGCACCGTGAGTGGTGAGGTTACCGGGGAATATGTCCACGATGTGGAAAACCCGGCCCAGATCAGCTTCACCCTGAATATCGGCGATGAAAGCGTGACCTACCAGGGCGTTACCCAGTGGCAATGGAACGAAGCTTCCGACAAGCTGGTACCGGTGTTCACTGCAGTTTCCGGCAGCGGCGAATCCATCTGGGGTACCAAGATGGACAACCTGAGTGACACCGACGCACTTACAAATATCAGCAATGCGCTCACACTGCCGAGTAACTCCACTGATAACAGCCTGGAGCTCCCCACCCGTGGAACCCGCGCGGCTACCATCTCCTGGAGCAGCAGCAATGAGAAGCTCATCAAGGCCTCGGGAGAGATTAGCCGTCCGAACGTGGGCGAAGGTGATCAGACGGTCACAATCACTGCCGACATCGAGTTGAACGGTGTCACCAGCAGCAAAGCCTTTGATATCACCATTCCCGAGCGCCAGCCATACAACCGCACCGCTTGGTTCCCGTTCGAAAGTGATCTCACGGAATCAACTGGGCGCTTCGATCCAGCCACTGCCACCGGCGACCGCATTTTCAACACCGGTAGCGTGGCCTTTGGTACAGGTCAGGAAGGTCAGGCGTTGCAACTCGACGGCACCAACGGTGTCCTGCTGCCAAACGGACTGATCAATAACTATGAGTACACAGTTTCCTTCTGGGCCAACCCCACGGTTGTGACTGGATTCTCTACCGCCTTCTTTGGTGCCATTGAAACCCAAGACGAAAACGGCAACCCCAACTCCAGCAACTGGATCAGCTTCCTGCCCCAGAGCTGGGATGGCAACACCATGTTGTGGAGTGGCAGCGAAGCCTGGTTCGACGGTTCCGCCGGTGAACGTATTCCGGAAGCAGCCTGGACTCACATGGCATTCTCCGTCAAAAAAGGTCTGGTTAGCGTGTACCTGAACGGCGAACAGAAGTTCTCTGCGGGGAATCTCAGTGACTTCTTCTCCGACAGTACCGGCAAGTTCGCCCTGGGCGTCAACTACTGGGATGTCCCGTTCAACGGCATGATTGACGAGCTGAAAGTCTACGAAGCCGCGCTGACCGCTGAAGAAGTACAGTTCCTGGATATAGACAAGAAAACCGACGCCGAGCTGTTGGCCTCTGCCGCAGCACTACTCGACCTCGGGGACCTGTCTGCGGTCGCGGAGAACCTGCAGTTACCCCGCACCGGTCCCTACGCCGCTGCAATCAGCTGGAGCTCTTCGAATTCCGCCGTCATCGAGGTGGCTGGAGACACCGCAGTGGTCACCCGCCCGGAGGGTGCAGATGCTGAGGTAACCCTGACCGCGACCCTGAGCCTGAACGGTGCGCAGGAGGTGAAAACCTTCAGCGCCACGGTGAAATCCACCGGACTGCCGGAGCCAATCGCCCACTTCGGCTTCGAGCAAACACTGGATGACTCCACTGGTAATTTTGCTGCCGGCGCGGTGGTCGGTGCATTGATCAATGAAGCGGGCGGAGCCATCACTTACGCGGATGGCGTTATCGGCCAGGCTGCCGTATTTGACGGTGCTTCCGGTGTGGTTCTACCGGACAGTCTGATCGAAGACCACAATTACAGCTTCAGCCTGTGGTTGAGCCCTTCCGCACTGAGTGCCTACACCACCAGCTTCTTCGGCTGGGCCACGGATAGCAGCTGGATCAGCCTGCTTCCCAACGGTTTCGGTGACGACACCATGCTGTGGTCAGGCACTGCCTGGTACGACGCCAACACCGGCATCCAGATTCCGCAGGATACCTGGAGTCAACTGGCCGTAACGGTCAACGGTGGTGAAGTAAGCGTATTCATCAACGGTGAGCAAGCCTTCACCGGCAGCAACTTCCCGGATGTATTCGGTCCGGCAGCGGAGCGTCATTTTGCCCTCGGCGTGAACTACTGGGATACCCCCTACGCCGGCATGATGGACGAGCTGAAAGTTTACGCAGATGCCGTTCCCGCCGCGGACATGCAGAAGCTGTATGAAGCGGAGTTGCTCGCTGAAGAGTGATGTACTCACTCTGAAAGCAGCAATTAGATAAATAAAAAGGGCAGCCAATGGCTGCCCTTTTTATTTGGTCTGGTATTCAGGAAAGTTCGAAGCCAGACTTGGCGCCAAAATCACCTATATGATTTACACCCGGTCAATGATTAGGAAACCCGACTACTCAGCCTAGTAGCTCCAGAAAATATGCCGTTTGATTGCGACCTTGCGAGTAGATCGACCTTGAGCCCCAAGCCAGCGAAAATGCACTGCATACGCCCAAATATTGCCCCAATCTACAGCTTTGAGTAGGGTGATACTCTTCCGATAGTCATAAAGACCACGCCATGAACCACCCAACCGGCACGCAGTTCCCGCTCAAGCGCTACTTGATCCCGAGCAGCCTGGTTGTGCTTACATTGATGGGTATCACTGAATGGCTGCTGGCAACGCAGTTGCCCCAGGACGCGGAGGTATTCGCGTCACTGGCCAGGATGCTACTCGTGACCGTTCTACTGGGAGCGGCCTGTTACCTCCTTTACCGCAGGCACCAGCGACTCACCAACCGGTTGGCCTCTCTGCTGGTGCACCGGGAAAAGCTCAACGAGCAGTACCAGCAGGAGCTTCGCGAACGGGCAGCAACCGAGCAGGCCCTGTCCGACCAGCTGCAATTCCTGCAGATTCTGGTGGACGCCATTCCCGCACCGATTTTCTACAAGAATGCCGAAGGCATATACACCGGCTGCAATCGCGCCTTCGAGGCCTTTCTGGGTAAATCGCGGGTAGAAATCGTCGGCCGCTCGGTGTACGGGGTATCCCCCGGCCCCCAGGCGCGGGTTTATCACGAAAAAGATATCGAGCTGATGCGCCAGCGGGGCCAACAGGTATACGAATCACAGGTGGTTTATGCGGATGGCTCTCTGCACGATGTCATTTTCAACAAGGCCGCCTACGAACTGGAGGATGGGCGCCTCGGCGGGCTGATAGGCGTAATTCTGGATATCACCGAACGCAAGACACTGGAGCGGGAACTGATTCAGGAGAGGGACAAAGCGGAGTTTTTCAGTCGCTCCAAAACCCAGTTCCTGACGAGTATGAGTCATGAGATCCGTACACCGCTCAATGCGATCGTCGGCTTCAGCCAGGTGCTGTTAAATCGCGGCCAGGATTATGCGCTGCCGGAGGACTTCCAGCAGTTCCTGGAGAAAATCGCCATCAGTGGCCGCTGCCTGGCGGAACTCGTAAACGACGTGCTGGATATTTCCCGTATCGAGGCCGGTAAGATAGAAGCGGCGGATGAAGATTTCAATTTGCAGAGCCTGATCAAATGCATCCTGGTTTCCTGTGAACCCCAGGCCATTCGCAAGGGGCTGCGTTTTCACAGCGATATCGATCCTGCCCTTCCCCGGTATATTCGCATGGACCGGGGCAAGCTTTCACAAATCCTGATCAACCTGCTCAGCAATGCGATCAAGTTCTCTCCTGAAAATTCTGTCATCGACCTGAACCTGAAACAGCAGCAGGACGACAAGCTATTGTTCGAAGTAGTAGACCGCGGCATAGGTATTTCACCCGAACAGCAATCGCTCATTTTTGAACCCTTCGAACAGGTGGATAAATCTGCAGAAGGACAATCCCGGGGAACCGGGCTGGGCCTACCAATTACCCGCAGCCTGGTGGAGCTGCTCGGAGGCGGAATAACACTGGAAAGTAAAGAAAGTGCCGGCGCTCGCTTCCAGATTGTGCTGCCGCTAAGAGAAGGCCATTCAGACGAAAAGCTTTCCGCGGAGGATTGTGAGTCTATTGATCTATTGCGAGGGAAAAGAGTACTGATTTTCGAGGACAACCCGGTCAACCAGACTCTGATGCAAGCATTCTGTGATGACCTGGCGATTACCGCCACCTTCGTCGCTGACGGCCTCAGGGGCGTTGATATCGCGCTGGCGTCGCGTCCGGATATGATCTTTATGGACATACAATTACCCGGGCTTAATGGTATCGAAGCCACCGAGAAGATTCGGCAATCCCGGGAGATTTTCGACACCCCTATTATCGGCCTGTCGGCGGCGGCTTTCAGCGAGCAGAGAAACGCCGCACTGCGTGCGGGAATGAACGACTACCTTACAAAACCGGTTGCTTTCCCTCAGCTGGTCTCCACCATGAAGAAGCACCTCCGGCAGCAGGCTTCAGCATAAGTTAAAAATAAAAAAGGGCAGCCATTTGGCTGCCCTTTTCATTACCACGATCCTGCTGTGGTTTTATCCATCCTGTGAAAGTTGGATTACTTCAGGTCAAAGCGGTCCAGGGTCATCACCTTGGTCCAGGCATCGACAAAGTCATTCACGAACTTCTCGTCGTTGTCGTTGGTGGCGTACAGCTCAGACAGCGCGCGCAGCTCGGAGTTGGAACCGAAGATCAGGTCTACCGGAGTAGCGGTCCACTTCACTTCGCCCGTTTTGCGATCCTTGCCTTCGTACAGACCATCTTCCTTAAAGGATTTGGACCACTTGGTGTCCATATCCAGCAGGTTGACGAAGAAGTCGTTGCTCAGGGTACCCGGCTTGTCGGTGAATACACCGTGCTTGGAGTCGTCGTAGTTCGCACCCAGGGTACGCATACCACCGACCAGCACAGTCATTTCCGGCACGCTCAGGTCCAGCAGGTTGGCACTGTCGATCAACATATCCACCGGCATCAGGTGCGCGTCGCTGCTGTAGTAGTTGCGGAAACCGTCAGCCTTGCGCTCCAGGAAGGAGAAAGACTGGACGTCAGTCATTTCCTGGGTGGCATCGTTACGACCCGGCTTGAACGGAACGGTAACCTCGTAGCCGGCTTGTTTGGCCGCCTGCTCGATTGCCGCTGCACCGCCGAGAACGATCAGGTCCGCCATGGAGACTTTCTTGTCACCCCACGCCTTGTCATTAAATTCCTTCTGGATGCTCTCCAGCTGGCTAACAACCTTGTCCAGTTCCTGCGGGTTGTTCACTGCCCAGTCTTTCTGCGGTGCGAGACGCACGCGAGCACCGTTGGCACCACCGCGCATATCGGTAATGCGGAAGGAAGACGCGGATGCCCACGCAGTACGTACCAGTTCAGGCACGGTCAAGCCGCTTTCGAGTATTTCAGCCTTCAGTTTCTTGACGTCGCGCTCGCTGATCAGCTTGTAGTCCACTTCGGGGATCGGATCCTGCCAGCTCAGCACTTCTGCCGGAACTTCATCACCCAGGTAGCGCGCGCGCGGCCCCAGGTCGCGGTGAGTCAGTTTGAACCAGGCCTTGGAGAAGGCTTTCTGGAACTCTTCCGGGTTCTTGTGGAAGCGCTCGGCGATTGCCTTGTACTTCGGATCGAAGCGCATGGACAGGTCGGTGGTGAACATCATCGGCGCGTGACGCTTGCCTTCAACGTGCGCATCCGGAACAAACTTCGCCTGCTCGGCATTTTCCGGTTCCCACTGGGTGTGGCCGGCCGGGCTCTTGGTTTTCACCCACTCGAAACCGAACAGGTTGTCCAGGAACTGGGAGCTCCAGGCAATCGGGTTCGCAGACCAGGCGCCTTCCAGGCCGGAAGTGATGGTGTCTTCAGAGTGGCCCTTGCCACACTTGTTTTCCCAGCCGAAGCCCTGCTGCTCGATCGGGGCACCACCCGGTGCTGCGCCGACACATTCGCTCGGCTTGTGGGCACCGTGGGCTTTACCGAAGGTGTGACCACCGGCGATCAGTGCAACGGTTTCTTCATCGCTCATGGCCATGCGGCCGAAGGTGTCACGGATACGATGGCCGGCAGCAACCGGATCCGGATTACCGTTGGGGCCTTCCGGGTTTACGTAAATCAGGCCCATGTGGTCCGCGGCCAACGGTTTTTCCAGCTTTTTGCCATCGAAGCGCTTGTCGTTGCCGACCCACTCGCGCTCGGAGCCCCAGTAAACCACGTCCGCTTCCCAATCATCTTCACGGCCGCCGGCAAAGCCGAAGGTTTCAAAGCCCATGGATTCCAGGGAGACGTTACCGGCCAGTACCATAAGGTCTGCCCAGGAAATGCTGTTGCCGTACTTCTGTTTTACCGGCCATACCAGGCGGCGGGCCTTGTCCAGGCTGACGTTGTCCGGCCAGCTGTTCAGCGGTTCGAAACGCTGCTGACCGCCGCCGGCGCCACCACGACCGTCGTAGACACGGTAGGTACCGGCACTGTGCCAGGCCATACGGATAAAGAAGGGACCGTAGTGACCGTAGTCAGCCGGCCACCAGTCCTGGGAAGTGGTGAGGACTTCCCTGAGGTCTTTCTTGACCGCTTCCAGGTCCAGTTTGCTGAAGGCTTCGGCGTAGTCGAAGTCTTCACCCATCGGGTTGGATTTTTCCGCGTTCATACGCAGTGGTTGCAGGTCGATACGGTTCGGCCACCAGTCCTGATTGGACATGGGTTCATCGGCCTGAGCGGCATTGACGTTGACGGAGATGGCAGTTGCCATGGCCACCGCCAGGGAGAGAGATTTCTTGAGCATTGGATTGCGTTCCTTATAGTCTCATCAATCGGACGAGACAATCCTATAGGGTCACGCAATCACCTTGAAATTAGACGTTATTATCGACCTTATTAATATCCGCAATCTGATAGAAACCATTTATAGCCGGACAATATCAGCCTGATAGCGAGCTGCAATTCATCGAGCGAAATACCATCAATCTGCACTCAGACTAGCCAGCGGAATACGGGTGATGACAATATCTTCTTTATTTTCCCCATAAGCCACATACAGGTGGTCTTTCCACACATAGGACTTGGGGTAACTGAAACCCTTCCTTTTATACAGGCCCGTGTAACGCGGGCCTTCGAGTTTGTCACCTCCCGCACGCAGCAAATAGGCGCGGTCAAAGAGGGCTCCGTCATCGCTCAGGGTGATGGTGAGCGGCTCGCGCGTTTTTGAACCACTGGGGTTGTTGACAATATAGGCGGTGCCGCCGGGTAAATTACCCGCACTCTGCTTGGCCCGGGAATCCGGCATATTGGTTTTCTGTACTTGGGACCAGGTCTCACCACAGTCTTTACTTTCCGCAGCCAGTACCCGGAAGCTGCTCTGTTGATCCCGGAAAACCATTACCAGAGAACCGTCCTTGCGGCGATAATTACTCGGCTCCAGTTCCCGGCTGACATGCTTTTTGACCGATGAATTTTCAAACTGGCCCAGCGTCCAGCCGCGCAATCCCGACAGGTCTTCGGTAAAGATCGGAGTGACCAACAAACCGGGCTGGCGGTGCAGAGCGGTTACCAGCCTGCCGCAATAAGCATGAAAATCCTGTTCGATCACACCGTCGAGCAGCTCACCGGAAGCAAATTGCGGCCGCACCGGCCCACTCCAGTCTCCGTCTTTGTGGCTGGTAAACACTTCCGGATAACCGCCCCGGGGCGATAGCTGATGCGGCCATACATTGATGAAGGCATACAGGTCGTCGCCCGCTGCCCACCAGCCACCGCTGGTTACTACGGCCTCCTCCCGTGCCGGCGCCAGCACCTCGGGGGCGCTCCACTGCAGGCCATCGCGGCTGGTGGCGTAGAGCACGCGGGTATCCGCGGCGTCTTCATCCCGCGACGAACTCTGCCACTGCGCGTAAAGAGTTCCGTTGTGCGCAAATAGCACGGCGCCGTGGTTGTACTGGCTCTTGCCCTGTTCGGCCTGATAGACGGTCGCTGTCTCTACGCCTTCGGGCACCTCAAGCCCCAGATTTTGTGGCTGGGAAAGGTCGAATAACTCGGGAGCCACTTCGAAGGGCTGTGCAGCGACAGTGAATGATAAGCAGATACAGGGAATGGCCCACAGGGCGCTCAAAAACTTCTTCATAAAACCGGAAACCAGAATGATCAGCTATGGCAAGGCATAACAAGCAGTGTCAAAGGATAAGAATCGCTGAGAAAAATCGTCTCACTCAACTTTAGAACGGGTTCAGCGTGTACCCCTGTTGCTGCAACAGTGCGTGGGCGGTCATGGCCGAAAGCGACATTTCAACACCCGGCAGCAGCTGGGCGTTTTGGATACCGTGATAGGCGGCTGATTGGCCACATAAAATTACGCGCACGCCCTGTTTTTGCAGCTCTGAGAGCAGTGGCGCATTGGTATTGTCACTGCCAAACTTTTGCCTGTAGACCTTGTTGTCGAGCAAATCAAAACCGCCTTTGCCATGTACCACCAGTGCAAGCTCGATTTGCTCCGGGGGTACACCTGCGCGGGCCTGCATATTCAGAAAACGGGCCAGGCTCTCGAAACGGCGATTCACTTTATCCTCTCCGCCCTGCTCGGCGACGTCAAAAGCGATTTTAAACCGTTCCTGTCCCGTCAGCGGTGTACTCTGCTCCACTTTGGCTACAGCGCCATAGTTTTTGATGACCGGTCCCTTGGAAAATTCCGCTGCCGAGGCAAGGGAAGAAAACAGAGATACAACAAATAGAGTGAGTGTGATTTTCATGCGTTAAATATCACCGTTTAATAAGCTATTGGTTAACCTGCCGATTCGACAGAGGGCGCGGATACAACCGGATCAGGACTGGAGGGCGCGAGCTCCAGTCGGTTACGACCGGCCTGCTTCGCGCGATACAGAGCGGCATCTGCGGCTTCAAACAATTGAATCGCCGATGCGTAGTTACCGTGCTGGAACGTTGCGACGCCGATACTCACGGTGAGCGGCATTTTGTCCAGTTTCAGTTCTGCCACCAGTTTGACCAGGCGCTCCGCAACAATGACGGCCTGTCCCGGCGTTGTGCGCGGCAACAGGATGGCGAATTCTTCTCCCCCGTAGCGACACGCCAACACCGGTTTTCGCACCTGCTTTCTCACAAGCTGGCCTACCGCACACAGCGCAGCATCCCCGCGGGCATGCCCCAATCGATCATTGATGGCCTTGAAATGATCCAGGTCGAGAACCAGCAGGGCGAGGGGCGTGTTATTGCGGGTAGCGAGGGTAAATTCCCGCGGTAGCTGTTCATCAAAGTAGCGGCGGTTAAACAGCCCGGTTAATTGATCCGTAATACCGTGGCGCTGAATCTCCCCGACTCTGGCACCCAACGCCAGGGAAAGCAGAACCATTTCCACCAGCGCCCCCACCTGGAACGCGTTATGGGTAAAACTGTTGTGGGGCACCAGACCAAAGGTCTTCAGCATGTAGATCACGACACTGATCAACAGCGCGCCCCACCCCACCAGAAAGTAGCGGGCGGGCACCGATCCCCGCAACAGGCTGATCACCCCCATCACCATAAACAGCATGGAAAGTACCAGGGTCAAAATCGCGAGGCTCAGGATCATCGGGCCATAGCTGACAAACGGCGAGATGGCGGTCAGCGGGAACAACAGATAGAGCAACCAGCGTGCAACCCTGTCAGTACGCGGCGCCAGTTGCGGGCCGGAGCAGACGGTGCGCACAAACTGGATACCGAAAATCAGCGTGAAGCCGAGAAGAATCAGCAGGCTCTGGTTGGCCAACCACGGATTGCCGGGCCACAGATACTGGAATGAAACCCCGTTGTGCACGCCAAAGTAGAGCCCATAGCTGATGGCGTATCCCATGTAGTAGGCGTAGGCCCGGTCGCGCACCGCCATAAACAGGAACAGGTTGTAAATTACCAGAACCAGGAAGCCACCGTAGTAGATTCCCAGCAATATCTGTTCTTTGCCCAATTGCGGTAGAAAGGCGGTTTCGCTACTGACGGTAAGACCGATATTCATCGAGCCTGCAGTCTGGTAGCGCAGATAGTAGGTTTGTGTTGTGTGGGCCGGCAGGGTGATGGGGAATACGAAATCGCGCAGGTTCAGGGGCCGGGAGTGGAAATTGCGTCGGTCGCCGGTTGCTGTCAGCGACCAGCTGCCATCGGCCGCCGGCTGCCAGAAATCCAGCTGATCAATCAACGGGTAATCCTGGCGGAGAATCAGTCCAACAGGGTCTGCGGTTGGGTTTTGCAGGGTGACCGCCACCCAGTAGGTTGCGCTGCTGAAACCAAAGTTGGTGCCCTGAATTTCACTGGCCCGCCATCGCCGCTGCGAGTCCGCTGCGGTTACGTCCTGCAGGCCAAGGCTACCCTGTTCATCCACCAGAATGCGCAGATAGGGCGCAAGGCTTTGCGGCCGCTGCTCCTCCGCCACGACAAACGGCCCGGCCAAGGCACTCACTGACAGGCAAATCAGCACCAGCCCGCAAATCCACCTTGCGATATGCATCGCCGTCGCTTCCCCATGTTTATTTTTCTGATAACTGTCGCGAAATCTTACCACAATGGTCGGGGAAGCCCGGCCAGTTCACCACACCGGCCTAAACTGGATCAGTCTGCACGGCCTGCACTATATGGTCGTTTTTCATACTACAGGATTGAGTGCCGGAGCCAGGATGGCTACTGGCAATAACACAGACAGCAGTAAGTTGAGAACAGGGAATGGATTTTACGCATCAGGATTACGGGAAAAGCACAAAGCTGGTCTCGTTGCCGCTACTGATTCTGCTTTTGACCACCATCAATTTTCCAGGCCGGGTACAAGCCGATTGCCAGCCCAAACCTCCCACCTCCGGGGCTACGGTAACCTGTTCTGGCAGCGACCCGGGGTTTGCTGCCAGTAACCTCAGCGACCTGACCATCGATATCCTTCCCGGCGCCAGCCTGAATGGACCGATCAATGCGGTCGATATAGATACTCTCACCATCAATAACGAAGGCATTCTCCAGAGTGTGAGTCTGCTCAATATCGGGCTGCTGAACTTCGACAACGCCGGAACTATTAACCAGGGATTGGAAATGGCCGGCGATGGTGATCACAACGTGATCAATCGCGCCACGGGCAATATCAATCAGTTTTTTACCTTCAGTGGCGACGGCGACAACTCCGTCGTGAATGAAGGCATCCTGAACCAGGGCATCAAGGCCAACGGCAACGGTTCCATGCGAATCCTCAACGAGGCAACGGCGACCATCAACTCGGGCATTCAGGTTACCGGTAGCGCAGATACCCTGGTCGATAACTACGGCACGATTCAGGGAGATCCGTTCTCACTGGATGCGGGTGATGATGTCGTCATCAACCGCGCTGGGGCGAGAATTAATTCACAGGTAAATCAGGGTGCCGGCACCGATACCTTTCTGATGGAGGGCGGCTTCGTCAATTCCATGCAGCAGGGTGAAGGCAACGATCAGGCGACGGTGCTCGACGGCGAGTTGCCCACCTATATGGCCGGTGCAGGTGACGACCAGCTCACCTGGAGCGGCGGTGAGATCCGCAATCTGGATATGCAGGATGGCGATGATTATGCCCGGCTTATCGGATTGGATGACAACAACCTCAGGGGTTACCCGATTAATGGGGGACTGGGTTCTGACCAGCTGGATTGGGAAAATACCATCGGCGGTCGCCCCGACCGATTGACCAACTGGGAACAGATCCGCCTGCTGAACGGTTCGGAACTGACCATGAATGGCAACCTGATCCTGGGTGATAGCGGCACTGGGGCAGGTAGCCTTTTTATCGACCGCAGTGCCACACTGTTTGCCAATCAGGGATCACGCAGTATCCAGCCAGCGATTACGGGAAACTCCGCCAGTCTGCGCAACGCCGGCCTGATTGATATGACTGGCAATGGTAATCCCAACGATGTCCTGTCACTTACCGGTAATTACATCGGTCAAAATGGACGTATGGCGCTGGATACGTTTTTGGGTCGGGATGGATCGCCGTCGGATTACCTAAGTACCGACGGGAATGAGCTTGGAACCACCACACTGCTTATCAGCAATACCAACGGTCCCGGTGCATTGACCAGCAGGGACGGTATTCTCGTCAATCAGGTCGTCAATGGCATCAGCACCCCCAGAGCCTTTACCCTGGGTAGCAGGGTAGCTGCGGGTCCCTATGAGTACTTCCTGTTTCGCGGTGGGGTCTCCGCGGGCACCGAGAATAACTGGTACCTGCGCTCGCACTTGGCACCGGTAATAAGTCCTCCCAACACTGGCAGCTCAAGCAGCTCTTCCAGCTCCGGGGGCAGCACCTCGAGTAGCTCATCCAGCTCGGGTGGAATGACTTCCAGCAGCTCTTCCAGTTCTGGGGGGTCCACCTCAAGTAGTTCATCCAGCTCCGGAGGAACCGCCTCGAGCAGTTCATCCAGCTCCGGCGGAACCACTTCGAGCAGCTCCTCCAGTTCCGGCGGAACTACTTCCAGCAGTTCATCCAGCTCCGGCGGAACTACTTCCAGCAGTTCATCCAGCTCCGGCGGAACCACTTCGAGCAGCTCATCCAGCTCCGGCGGAACCACTTCCAGCAGTTCATCCAGCTCCGGCGGAACTACTTCCAGCAGCTCCTCCAGTTCCGGCGGGACCACTTCCAGCAGTTCATCCAGCTCCGGCGGAACTACTTCCAGCAGTTCATCCAGTTCCGGGGGCACCACTTCGAGCAGCTCATCCAGCTCCGGCGGAACCACATCCAGTAGCTCATCCAGCTCAGGAGGGACTACTTCGAGCAGTTCCTCAAGTTCCGGCGGCAGTACGTCTAGCAGTTCCTCAAGCTCTGGCGGCAGCACCTCCAGTAGTTCATCCGGATCCGGAAGTAGCTCCTCATCGAGCAGCTCCGGCAGCAGTAGCTCTAGCAGCTCCAGTTCAGGCGGTAGCAGCTCCGGCGGCACCTTGACCGAAGCAAAACCGATCCCGCTGTACCGCCCCGAGGTCTCGGTAAATGTTGCCCTGCCGTCAGTGAGTCGTGCGCTTGGGCGTGAAACACTCGGCACCTTCCACGAACGGGAGGGCGAGCAGGCGTGGTCGAAACGCAATGACGGACTCAGTGCCCTGTGGGTGCGAGCATTCGGCAATCAACTCAAGCTGTCCCATGGAGGCTCAGTAGACCCTGAATTCGATGGCAACCTGTGGGGGCTGCAGGTCGGCGTACCCGTATACGGCCGGGGAAGCGCGCACGGACAACGGGATATATTCGGGGTGATGCTCGGTACCGGAGGCGCCAATGGTGATACGCGCGGCTTCGCGCTGGGCGAACGCAACCTATCCACCGGCAAGGTGGAACTGGATCAGTACAACCTGGGAGGCTACTGGACACACCACTGGGCTGGCGGTGCCTATTTTGATGGCGTACTGATGTATTCCAGTTTTGACGGCGAGAGTCGCTCTAGCCTCGGTATATCCACCGATATCGACGGTGACGAATATCTGGCATCCATGGAGGCCGGTTTACCGATTCCCCTAGACGGGACCTGGAACCTGGAACCCCAGGCCCAGTTAATCTGGCAGCACCAGAGAATGGATAACACCCGCGATCTGTTTTCATCAATCGAGTTTGACAACATTGATTCGCTGACCGCGCGCATTGGCGGTCGCTTTGTGGCAGATATCGTGCGCGGTTCCAGCGTTTGGCGGCCCTACTTCAAAGCGAATATCTGGTATGAAGACGCCGGCTCCGACAAGGTCTACTTCAACACCACCCCCATCCTGGTAGACCGGGGACAGGCAATGCTCGAAACGGGTATCGGGCTAACCGCAGATTTCAGCGGCACCACCAGCCTGTTCGGGATTATCGACTACACCCAGGATATCGACACCGGGGATCTCGAATCCTTTGAAGCGCGGATCGGCTTCCACAAGCGATGGTGAAATAATAAAAACGTTTAAAAATAAAAAGGGGCTGCAGAACTGCAACCCTTTTTATTGGGATTGATTTAGGGATTGCTCGCTTAATCGTTCAAAGCTACCACCAGCACAGATTTCGCCGGCACCTGTAGTTGCAGCTCCCCGGACGCTTCGCCTTCGGCGCGGTACTTCGCCGGTTCCACCTGGCGCGGTGCATCAAACGTATTGCGCGCATCCATGGCACTGGCGGTGATCAGGCGGCCGCTGGCGGCGGTCACCTCCAGGCCTTTGACATCCACCGAAACGGTCTGTGCCTGGTTCGGGTCCAGATTCACCAGCGACAGGTAAACCTCACCATCCTTGCCGCGCGCGGCAGACGCGCTGATACCCGGCAGGGACTGGTCGCCCACGCGATAACTGCGCGGATTTTCAATCTCCAGAGGCAACGCGGTGGCATCCTGGAACACCTGGTACAGGTCGTACACATGGTAGGTGGGGGTCAGTACCATCTCATCCTTGTCGGTAAGGATCATCGCCTGCAGTACATTCACCATCTGCGCGATATTGGTCATGTGTACCCGGTCCGCATGTTCGTGGAAGACGTTGAAATTCAACGCGGCTACTACCGCATCCCGCAGAGTGTTCTGCTGGTACAGGAAACCGGGTTCGCGCCCTTCTTCCGGGTTATACCAGGTGCCCCACTCATCCACGTAGAAGCCGAGCTTTTTCTCCGGATCGTTTTTATCCAGCACTTTTTTATTCAGGCGGATAAATTCATCCATGCGCAGGGTCTGCCACAGGGTAGAGAACCACTGGTCTTCCTCGAAGCCTGTGGACTCCCCCTTGTCCTCCCATTCACCGGTAGGCAGGGTGTAAAAGTGAAAGCTGATACCGTCCATCTGGCGCTGGACATTCTTGCTCAGGGTGTCGGTCCAGGAGGTATCGGTGGTGTGGCCGCCACTGGCAACAAACTTGGGCTCGCTACCGCGCGGTGTTTTCAGGAAGGTGGCAAAGTGGTTGTACAGGTCCGCATAGTAAGCCGGTCGCATATGGCCGCCGCAGCCCCAGGCCTCGTTGCCCACACCAAAGTAAGCAATCTTCCACGGCTCATCGCGGCCGTTTTTACGGCGCTCTTCCACCACCGCGGAGTTGCTGGTGCCGGTCATGTACTCCAGCCACTCGGCCATCTCGCGCGGGTTACCGGTGCCCAGGTTGCCGTTTACATAGGCTTCCGCTCCGAGCAGCTCCACCAGCTCGAAAAATTCGTGGGTGCCGAAGGCATTGTCTTCCTCAACCCCGCCCCAGTGGGTGTTGACTCGCACAGGGCGCTGGTCACGCGGGCCGATACCATCGCGCCAGCGGTACTCATCGGCAAAACAGCCTCCCGGCCAGCGCACCAGAGGCACATTGATTTCCCGCAGCGCCTCGATCACATCGGTGCGGAAGCCGTTAATATTTTCGATATCCGAATCCTTGCCGACCCAGATTCCCTCGTAGATACCGCGCCCCAGATGCTCGGCAAACTGTCCGTAGATATCGCGGTGGATGGTGGCGCCCGGTTGGGTAGTATCGATGGTGATACGGGGATTATCCTCCGCAGCAAGCACCGACACCGACACCGACACCGACACCGACAGGCTGGTCGCCAGAACGGCGAAGTATTTTTTCAAATTTCTGCGCTTCGGCTTCATGCTTTTCTCTCCATTATTGTTATCAATCAAACATCACATAAAAAAAGGGGTGGTCTACATTGCTGCAGCCACCCAAGCCCGATAAAAACCGGTCACACACTCACTAACGAATTACTAACTTTGCTGGGGCGGAGCTCAGCCTTGCGCGGGTACCTCACGCAGCTGGAACTTCTGGCAGTCGTTATCCGCCGCGGGCGCCTGGGCAAAGGTATTGCCCTCAGCCAGGCCGCAGTGGGCCAGGTCCAGGTTGTGTTTGCTCTCGCGGTTCTGGATCTGCAGGTTGCCGTCCGCCAGCGGCTGCAAGCGCCACTGACTGCTGGTACCTTCACAGTTGCCGAGTACTGCCGGCGCGCCGGGTACCACAGCGTTGTCGGCAATGGTCATGCACTGGTCACCAGTCTGGATTTGCACAAAACCTTCGTCCGCCGGCGCAATGCTCCAGCGCTGGCAGGACTCGCCCTGCCAGGCTCCCTGGCTAATCTCGGCACCGCTGGCGCAGCCACTGGTCTGCAAAACTCGACCGCTCTGTACGCTGGCAATCGCCACCTGTTCCGCAGGCTGCAGGGACCACTGTGCACAGCCATCGCCACTGCAATCTTTCGCAACCAGGGGCTCGCCGGTTTCGCGGTTGCGCAGCTGCACCCATCCGTTTTCGTCCTGGTCCAGGCTCCAGCGCTCGGCTTCGGTATTGGTCCAGGGTGCCAGCTCGCTGCTGGCGTTGAGGAAGTTGCCGCTGGTGGCGTTGGCCAGGCGATAGGCACCATCGGCAGTGTTATCCAGTACCCACTCACTGTCGCTGGATTCACAGGCACCGGTACCCGCGCCGGTCAGGCACTGGTTGTTTGCGGCGTTGGCCAGCTTCCAGCGGGCGCCCTGCACCTTGGTGGTGATAGGACCATTTTCGCCGGAGGGCAACTTCTGGAATTCGCCTTCCGGTACGGGCACGCCGAAGTTCGGGGTGCCGTCGTCGCTCCAGGTGAATTTCTGTGCGCGCACGGAACGGGTTGCACTGCAGCCATCGGTTTCTTTGGAGTTACCGTGGTAAACGATCCAGTCTTCCGTACCGTCCGGCGACTTGAAGAAGCCGTTGTGGCCCGGGCCAAATACCCCGTTGCCGCGCTGGAATACGGGCTCCGGATACTTGGTCCAGTGATCCGGATTCATCGGATCGTCACCGGTCAGTTCTTTCATGGCCAGCTTGTAATCCGGCGTATCGCAGAAGCTCGCGGAGTAGATCATGAAAGTGCGACCGTCCTTCTTCAGGATTTCGGCACCTTCGTTTACCTTGCGCCCACTCTTCTCCCACTCCGCTTCCGGACGGGTAATGACCACACGCGGCCCCTCGATAGACCAGGGATTGGTCATCTTGGAAATCCAGTTCAGCTGTTCGTCGCCCACCCATTCGGACCACAACAGGTAGAGCTCGCCGTTGTGCTCGAGATACGTGCCGTCGATGTTCCAGCTATCCGGCATCGGCGAGCCCTTGTACACATAGGGGCCCATGGGGTCGTCGCCAACACTTTCCAGCACCGACAGGTGCTGGTGATCCAGGGTGCCGTGCTGGCCGGAGGTGTACATCAGGTACCAGCGCCAGCCGTTGGGACCGTTCAGGCGGTGAAATTCAAACGCCCAGAAATTACAACAGCGCGCCGGATCGGTATCGGACCAGATATTTACCGGTGCCGCAGTTGCAAGACCATCCAGGGTCGGGGATTTACGCATGACCAGCTGGGAGGTCCAGGTGGTGGTAGTGAGGTAATAATTGCCGTCCCAGTACTCCAGCCAGGGATCGGCGCCATTGGCAAACAGCGGGTTGGCGAACATACCTTCCGGGGCACCCGCCTGGGTATCGACCTGGGCAGGCTGGGTGACCGGCGCGGTACTGGCGGATTTGCCTTCAGTCTTTGCTGCAGATTTGTCCGAGTCATCTACAGATGGCTGACAGGCGGTGAGCGCTGCCAGGGCTACACCGGCAGCAATACTTTTTGGGATAAGGCCATCGGGGGTAAAACGGGTCAGGCTGAAAAGTAACTTACTGGGCATTGTTCTACCTCGTTATCAATTTTTGACCAGGGAATCCGCGGGGAAGACCATCGCAAATCCACCATTGGCATTCATGGAAACTTTGACACTGGCACCGCTTTCGAGCTCGTTGCGCACCAGTGTGCGGGCGTCGTCACTATCGCTAATCACGCTGCCCAGACGGGCACCGATAAAGGAAAGGTCCAGCTGTATATTTCTTTGCTCCGATGTTGCATTGATACCGGACACATACCAGTCACCTCCACTGCGACGGGCGATAACCGCGTATTTTCCCGGGTAGCCACTCAGCAGACGGCTCTCATCCCACACTGCGGGAATATCCTGCAGGTAGTCGCGCACAAACTGTGGGACACCTGCCATGCCCTGATCGGTTTCGGCTATATGCTGCAGGCCGGAGAGGAACAGCACCGGCAGGGCCAGTTCGAATCCGTTACTGGTGTGCCGATTTATATTGGGGATTTCAGAAAATACCGTGGGGGTAAAATCCATCGGGTCAAAGGCGTTGCGGATAAACGGCAGCATCGCCATATGTGCGGCAGCCTTATCCGCGGAGTCCTGCATAAAGGTGATCATCTCGAAACCGTGCACCGCTTCCGCCGTCATAAAGTTGGGGAAAGTGCGATGCAGGCCGCGCGGCAAGGTAGCCCCGTGGAAATTCACCAGCAGCTGGTAGTCCGCAGCATCACTGAGGATCTGGCGGTAGTAGTCGATTACCGAGACCCCGTCGCCTGCAAAGAAATCCACCTTGATACCGGCAATGCCCATCTCCTGCAGGCGGGCGAATTCTGCGCAGCGCTGGGCGCGGGTCAGCAGTTTTCCCTTGGGCGTATATTCGGTTTTATTCCAGGAGCCGGACGAGTTGTACCACAGCAGCAGGCCCACATTTTTCTGCGCGGCGTAGTCGGCCAGCGCGGACATTTTTTCGTAGCCGATATTCTGATCCCAGTTCACGTCTACAAGCACGTACGGCCAACCCATACTGGATGCGTAATCGATAAAGCGCACCTGGGTCGCGTAATTGACCGAGTCATCTTTCAGCAGTGCCCAGCTCCAGCTGGCGATTCCCGGCTTGACCCAGTCCATCGGCGCGATGGCGGGCTCGGCCAGGTCAGTACCCAGCGTGGATTCCACAATGGTATCCAATCCACCCACCGCGATAATCCGCCAGGGAGACTTCAGCGGTAGCGGTGATTCGGCCAGCAACGCGCCGTCGATATAGCGCTCAGCATCCATTGGATAACCGATGCGGAATTCACCGGAAGTCGCTTTACCCTGCAGGCGCGATGCGTGATAGCGACCATCCATCCCCGCTTCGGTAATCAGCGCCCAGCCACCCTCGGTGTTGAACAGCGCGGGGAAAACCCAACCCGCTTCACTGCCCGGAATATCGGTGACCGGAACATCCATATGATAGTGCTCTTCATAAGATGGGTTGGTATTCATCCAGCCGGTCTGGGCCACAGCAACCGGCTGCAGCCAGGCGCGCGCACCGTGGGTGAAAGAGAAACTTGTGGTTTCTGCCTGGAAGGCCCTGGCCACAGTAGTCTGTTCTGGCAGGCGGTACTGAAACGCGACGCCGTCGTTGGAAACGCGGAAGGCGATATCCAGTTTGTTACCCGCATTATTTTGCAGATGGAAAACCTGTTCCACAGCGGTGTAGGTATTGCGACGACGCTTGCCCTGGCGCAATTCGTACTCCGTGTGCACCAGTGTCGGGTTGCTTGCAGAAAGCAGTTCCAGATCCGTACTCAGGTCACGGTCATCCAGTACGATGCCGAGTTCGGAAGTATTCAGCACCGTGACCTGATTGCGACTTAGCGCATAGCGGGCCTCCCCGGTTTCGGTCAGGGAAAACACAACCGACAGAGTGCCATCGGGGCTCTGCAGCGTATAACGCGTGTTGTGCTCACAGGCGGTGATGACCAGCAAGTAGGTCAGCATCAGCGCCGGGATCAGGATCTTTTTCATCGCGGTAATATCGATTTATCGTTTATTTTCTAGTACCACAGTTTTTTCGTTCAGGAGCCCGCGGCAAGCAGGCTCCTGAAAAGTAGCGCCAGTTATTTAACGGGCGCCACGCCCTCGGACGTCATCACCACCCGCTTGATGGTGCCGTCTTCGTTGTAGTGCAGGTCGTCGATACACACAGAGCGGCGGAAGCTGCCGCCCTTCTCGGTGCCGCCATTGTGATAAATAAAGAATGAACGGTCTTTGTAATCGATGATGGACTGGTGGTTGGTGTTCGAGTTACCCGCCAGCTCGTTGAGAATCCCCTTGTATTCCCAGGGGCCCTCGATGGACTTGCTCATGGCGTAGCCGATTTTCTCCGGGAAACCCATGGCATAGGTCAGGTAGTAGTAATCCCCGTGCTTGTGCGCGTACAGGGCTTCCGTGAAATTCGGCAGGTCCAGACTGTGAATCGGGCCATCCAGCTCGATCATGTTGTCTTTCAGTTTGGCCCAGCGCGGTTTGGTGTTGCCCCAGAAGAGATACGCCTGACCGTCGTCATCGATAAAGGCGGCCGGATCCAGGTCATCCCAGTCGATTTCGGTATCCGTGGTCATGTCGTTGCTGATCAGTGCCTTGCCCAGGGCATCCTTGAACGGGCCAGTGGGGCTATCGGATACGGCAACGCCGATGGCAAAACCGGGCTTGGTCTCATCGTGGCGCACTGTGGTGTAGAAATAGAACTTGCCGTCCTTCTCCACCACATGGCTGGCCCAGGCGTCGCCCCTGGCCCATTTGAAATCTTTTACCGCCAGCGGCGAGCCTTCGTTTTTCCAATTGACCATATCTGTGGAGGAAAACACCAGCCACTTGTGCATTTCGTAGAAGCCCTTGTTGTCCTTGGCTTCATCATGGCCGGTGTACAGGTAGACGGTATCGTCGTACACCATGGCCGCAGGATCCGCAGTGAGCACTTCGGTAATGGCCGGGTTGGCAGCGTGACTGGTGGCAGCAGTGGCTGCCATTCCCACAGCGGCAATCGCAGTCAAAATTTTATTCTTCATACTCTCACTCACTTCTTTGTAATCGGTTTTTATTCGTTATTCACGGGCCAGCCGTCAGTCACCGGCGTGCTGGCGAAAGTCCGGCATCCCGTTTTCATCCCAGTACAGCGGGCGCACGCGCGTTGCGCGGTTGCCATCAGACAAAGGGTTGCCCTTGATTTCGCGATAGTCCCGGGCGTGGTAAATCAGCAGATCGGTCTCACCATCTTCCGCCACGGTGAAGCTGTTGTGCCCCGGGCCAAAGCGCTTTGTCTCGGCATTGGTATGGAACACAGGCTGCTGAGCTTTGTGCCAGCTCTGCGGATCCATCAGATCTGCGTCCGCGTCGGCCCACAACAATCCCATCGCATAGTTAGCATCGGTGGCGCTGGCTGAATAACTGATGAAGATGCGTCCGTTCCTTTTCAGTACCGCCGGCCCTTCATTGACCTTGTGGCCGCGCGTCTCCCAAGCAAGGTCCGGCTGAGAGAGGGTGATTACCGGCAAACGGATCTCGGTGGGTGATTTCATTTCTGCCATCAGCAGCAGCGACCCCAGATCATCCTCGACGTCGTACTGCGCCCAGGCCAGGTAGCGTTTGCCCTTGTGGGTAAAGGTGGTAGCGTCGAGGGAGAAACTGTCCACCGGGGTGGCGATCCGGCCCAGCTCCTGCCATTCGCCCTGCAACGGGTTGTCCGCGCCATTGCGCAGCACATACATGCGGATGTTCCAGGGGTTTTCCGCCTCACCGGCGGCAAAGTAGATATACCAGGCACCGTCGATACGGTGGAGTTCCGGGGCCCAGATGTGGGCACTCATGGGACCGGAGGCATGCTTGCGCCACACTACTTCCGCGTCGGCCTGAGGGAGCCCGGCGATGGTGGCTGAACGGCGCAGCTCGATACGGTCATATTCCGGGACGGTAGCAATGAAGTAATAGAAACCGTCGTGGCGCAGCACCCAGGGATCCGCCCGTTGCGCCACCAGTGGCGAGGGGTAAGCCCCAACTTCGTCTATTACTCCATTAAGGGTATCTGAAGTGGGTTGCGCGGTCGGCGCGGCTAGCGCACAGGCGGAGAGCCAGATGCAGGCACAGCCGAGCGCCCGGGAAAGCAGGCTTCGGAGTTTCATCGCTAATATCGTTATCGTTGTAATCTTGTTTTTATGCGCGGCTGCCGGGGTAACTTCCCGTGGCAGTTGCTGCGTCACGAACAATATTATTATACTACTAATAACTGAACAACCCCGCATCAACCCATTGGGTCCGGTCGGGGTTGGTCTGATGAGAGCAATACAACACTTATAAATAGAGAAGCCGATATGTTCCGACTTCCCGCTGCACTGAGGCCGGGCTTCCGCCCTATGGCCGCCGTTCTCGCCGCCTGCCTCGCCCTGCCCCTTGTCGCTTGTGCGGACAGTGATGCCAAGCCACAGCGCCAGATCGATGTACACGATCCGGTAATGGCCAAGGAGGGGGATACCTACTACCTGTTCAGTACTGGCCCCGGTATCACCATTTACAGTTCCCCGGACATGAAGCACTGGACCTATTCCGGTCGTGGCTTTGACGGCCAGCCGGACTGGGCCAAGTCTGTCTCTCCGAGCTTCAATGGTCATTTGTGGGCGCCGGACATCGTTGAGCACGATGGCCGTTTCTACCTGTACTACTCGGTTTCCGCGTTCGGCAAGAACACTTCGGCGATTGGCGTAACCGTATCCCCTACCCTGGACCCGAACGCTCCGGACTACGACTGGGAGGATCAGGGCATCGTGGTGCGTTCAATCCCGCACCGGGATCACTGGAATGCGATTGATCCGGCGGTGATTTTCGATAAGGACGGGACGCCGTGGATGAGTTTCGGTTCTTTCTGGGAGGGGCTGAAGCTGGTGAAGCTGGATCCTTCCCTGACCAGGCTGGCGGAGCCGCAGGAGTGGCACACCATCGCGCGCGGTGATCGCCAGAAATATCAGCCTGTGGATAAGGCGGGCTCTGAGGAGCTGGAAGCACCGTTTATTTTCGAAAAGAACGGTTACTACTATCTGTTCATCTCCCGCGGACTCTGCTGCAAGGGCGATGACAGTACTTACCGACTGGCGGTGGGTCGCTCCAAGTCTGTCACCGGCCCGTATCTCGATAAAGACGGTGTGGATATGGCCAATGGCGGCGGTACACCGCTGATTTCCGGTAACGACGCCTGGCCGGGGCTTGGGCACAACAGCGCTTATAGCTTTGACGGCAAAGATTATCTGGTTCTTCACGCTTACGAGTCTGCGGATAACGGACTACAAAAATTGAAGATCATGAATATCGGGTGGGATAAAGATTTGTGGCCCGTCGTTGATCCGGCTGAGCTGGATGCTTACCAAGGATTCAAGGTTAAGTAGTGCCGGAAGGTTATCAGGACCATTCTATTTGACCTTGGGGCGGAAAAGCACTGGGTGGAAGTTTTTGATACCGGGCTAGGCGCCCCCCTGGGAATACATCCCTGTACGCTGCGTCGGCGACGTCCCCGTCGCCGACGCTTCCGAAAACGAATACCCAGCACTCGACCTTAACTTTTAGTTTTCTTACTTCGTTGGCCGCGTTGCTTTCAGAGTACTGAACCCCGAATCGAAGGAGCTACTGCCGGTAACTGTTTGCGAGACCGTATGCGGCCTGGACGGCCGCATCCGAGCCCCCAGGGATGGGTTTACGGCGTGTCTCGCAAACAGTTACCGGCAGTAGCACCGCCACAAGATCCCCTACAAAGCACCAAAGGCCACAAAACCAGACGCACCAAAACAATAAATTCAAACAACGAGAAGGCGATGAAACAAACAATCCTGAGCCTAACCCTTAGCTCCATCATATTTTCCGGCTGCTCACAGAAAGAACCCATCCCGCCATACGAGATGGAGACTTTCCCTCTCGACCAGGTGCGCCTGTTAGAGAGCCCGTTCAAACATGCTCAGGACACCAATATCCAGTACGTACTGGCCATGGATCCGGATCGCCTGCTCGCGCCCTATTTAAAAGAAGCGGGCCTCGAACCCAAGGCGGATAACTACGGCAACTGGGAAAACACCGGGCTCGACGGACATATCGGTGGACACTACCTCACTGCCCTCAGCCTCGCCTGGGCTGCCACCGGCAACAAGGAAGTCAAACAACGCCTCGACTACATGCTCAACGAGCTAAAGCGCGCGCAGGACAAAAGCGGCGATGGCTATCTGAGCGGCGTGCCCGGCGGCAAGGCCATGTGGAATGAACTGGCCGAGGGCAATATCCGCTCGGACCTGTTCACCCTCAACGACAAATGGGTCCCGCTCTACAATATTCACAAAGTCTATGCCGGCCTGCGCGATGCCTATGTCTATGCAGACAGCCAGCAGGCGCTGGATATGCTGGTCGCCCTGTCAGACTGGGGCGCACAACTGATTGGCAACCTGTCAGATGCGCAGGTGCAGCTGATCCTGAAAAGCGAACACGGCGGCCTGAACGAAGTCTACGCAGACGTTGCCGAGATCACCGGCGAGCAGAAATACCTCGAGATCGCCAAGCGCCTCTCCCACCGGGAAATCCTCGAGCCACTGGAACAACACCAGGACAAACTGACCGGCCTGCACGCCAACACCCAGATCCCCAAGGTGATCGGCTACAAGCGCGTGGGCGACCTGGCGGGGGATGAACAGTGGCAGGACGCGGCAGAATATTTCTGGAATGAGGTAGTGGAGCATCGCACCGTCGCCATCGGCGGCAACAGCGTGCGCGAACACTTCCACCCCACCGATGACTTTGCACCCATGGTCGAGGATGTCGAAGGGCCGGAGACCTGCAATACCTACAACATGCTGAAACTCACCCGGATGTTGTACCTGACCGAGCCGGAAACCCGCTATATCCGCTACTACGAGCGGGCGCTCTACAACCACATTCTCTCGTCACAGAACCCGGACAACGGCGGCCTGGTGTACTTCACCCCGATGCGCCCCAACCACTACCGCATGTACTCGCAGCCGGAAGATGCCATGTGGTGCTGTGCGGGCTCGGGGATCGAAAACCACAGTAAGTACGGCGAGATGATTTACGCCCACCGCGGCGACGAGCTGTTTGTGAACCTGTTTATCCCCTCCACCCTGGACTGGGAAGCGAAAGGCATTCAGATCAAGCAGGAAAATCATATTCCGGATACCGAGAGCACCGCGCTGACGATCAGCGGCAGCGGTCAGTTCCAACTAAAACTGCGCTACCCCGCCTGGGTCAACGACGGCGCCCTCAGCCTTGCTATCAACGGCGAAAATATCGCCGTCGCGGAAAAGCCCGGCAGTTACATCACCATTGAGCGCAATTGGAAAAACGGCGACCGCATAGAGGTCAACCTGCCCATGCATCCGGAGGCGGAACAGCTGCCGGACAAATCGGACTATTACGCCCTCACCTACGGGCCGGTGGTACTGGCGGCCAAGACGCAGCCGTTTGCAGAGGAAAAGCTTAACTTCCTCGCCGATGACAGTCGTATGGGGCATATCGCCCAGGGCCCCATGTGTCCCCAGGAGTTGACGCCGATGTTTGTCAGCGGGGATCGGGACTTTGTCAGCGGCCTGAAACGCCTGCCCGGAGAGGAACTGCGCTTCGCGGCGCCGGACAGTCTGCAGAGCGCCGATATCCAGACCCTGAAGGTGGATACCGCGGCCTCGGGGTTGCCCGCGCTGAACCCCAAGGCCGGCAGCGAGCTGGTGTTGATTCCATTTTTCCGCGTCCATGAGTCGCGCTACAGCATTTACTGGCCCTACAGTACACCGCAAGGCCTGGCGGCCAAGCAACAGCAGCGGGAAGCCGAGGATCGTGCACGGCTGGCACTGGTCCGTCAGACCATCGACAAGGTGGCTCCCGGGGAGCAGCAGCCGGAAGCGGACCATTTCTTTGCCGGCGCCGGCACCGAGGCTGGGGTTCACCGCGGTCGTCACTGGCGCCACGCCAGCGACTGGTTCAGCTATCAGCTGAAGGATCCGGAGCAGGAAGCGCAAACCCTGCGCATCACCTACTTCGGCCTGGATAACGGGCGCAGTTTCCGCATCCTCGCCAACGAAGTCGAACTGGCCCAGGTCATGCTGGACGGCAGCCGCGGTGATCAATTCTTCAGTGTGGATTACCCGATTCCCGCCAGCGTGCAGCAAAAAGCGGCAGACGGCGTGATCGAACTGCGTTTTGAAGCGGCGGAAAACTCCGTGGCTGGCGGTATCTACGGCGTGCGCCTGCTGCGCGACGACAGCAGCGCAAGCGGCGGCTGACGGCCACACCTGTAGACATCAACAAGAACACCCTTGTTGCCCGGCGCGAACCCCGTTCGTCGCCGGGCTTTTTTTGGCACTTTTTCGCATACTGGCGGAGCGGTTAAAAGACATAAAAAATCCCCGCGCGGCCAGGCCGGGCGGGGATTTTTTTAATATGGTGCCTTCCAACTACAAGCAACTACAGCCAGCTATTGCCAATTACTTTCAGGCCGGCTCTGCGATCTTGTCCAGCAGCTGGGTGGTGCTGAAGCGGAAGCCCATTATGCCCTTGAACGGTGTCTGGAATACGAACATGTTACCCGCCTGCCACTCCCGATCCAGGGTCCACTCATTTAGGGATTCCTTGGCGGTGGTAACAAACATCATATCCATATTCGGGCCGCCGAAAGTCACGCAAGTAGGCTGGCTGACAGGCACCGGCACCGCACCGGCGAGTTTACCATCCGGTGCGTAACGCTGAACCCGGGCGCCGCGCCATTGCGCGGACCACAGGTAGCCGTCGGCATCGACGGTGGCACCGTCCGGGTAGATACCGAACATGGTACGTGCGAAGAGTTCACGTTCACCGATATCTCCGCGGCGCGCGTCGAATTTGTAGCGGTAGATACTGCGACGGGGGGAGTCGGCAAAGTAGAAGTGGCTGGAGTTCACATCCCAGCAGCAACCATTGGAGATGAACACATCCTTCTGCTGCTCACTGACCACGCCGTTGGGTTCCAAACAGTAGAGGATACCGGCGGCGTCTTCGCGGCCGTCTTCCGCCATGGTACCCGCCCAGAAGCGGCCCTGGCGATCGATCTTGCCATCGTTAAAACGCAGGCCTGAGCCTTTCTCCAGCAGGGTTTTCTGCCACAGGACCTTGCCGCGTCGGTAATCAAACAGCGCAAAGCCGGTTTCAAACGCGGCCACAATACAATCGTCGCGATCGGTAAAGCCAAATGCGCACAGTCGCTCAGGCGTGTCGAACACTTCCAGTTCGCGCCCTGGCCAGGTGAGCCGGTATAGCTTGCACTCGTGGATATCAGTCCACCAGACACTCTGGTCCTTGTGGTTCCACAACACCCCCTCGCCAAGGGTATTGCCCACTTCGATTGCATCTATGCGCTGTACTTCGAGCATGAGTGCCCTCTTTTATTATCGTATTTCTTAATTAGTGTGCTGTGGCGCTGGCCTGGCGCCGGGTCAGCAATCGCTGCATACCGATAAACACAAACAGCAGCAGGCCGATCACGATTTTGGTCCACCAGCTGTTGAGGGTGCCATCAAAGGAGATGTAAGTCTGGATGACGCCCATGATCAGCACACCAATGAGGGTGCCCACCACATAGCCAGAACCGCCAGTCAACAGGGTACCACCGATCACCACGGCTGCAATGGCATCCAGTTCCATTCCCACCGCTGCCAGAGAATATCCTGAGAATGTATAGAAGGAGTAGACGATTCCACCAAGCGCAGACAGGAATCCACTGATTGCGTAAATACTGATAGTGGTGCGGGCGACCGGAACCCCCATCAGCTGCGCGGACTGGGCACTGCCACCGAGGGCATAGATAAAACCACCGAGACGGCTGAAATGCGCCAGCAGGATTGCACCGATCAGCACCGCGAACAGGATCAGCGTGGAAGCGCCCACCCAGGCACCGCCAGGGAGTAATACACCAAAATCGGCAACCGCATCGTAAAACGGGTGATCGATGGGAATCGACTCTTCACTCAGTGTGGTTGCCAGACCGCGGGCGAGAAACATGCCCGCAAGGGTGACGATAAACGGCTGCAGCTTGTAGAAGTGAATCAGGGCACCCATGGAGGCACCAAACAGGCCACCGCCGATCAGCACCAGCGGGAACACGATCAGCGGGTGCATCTGCATCTCACCGATCAGCAAACCACAGACCACGCCGGTCAGCGCAATCACAGCGCCTACGGAAAGATCGATACCACCGGAAATGATCACAAAGGTCATGCCAATTGCAGTAATCACCAGGAAGGCATTATCGGAGAACAGATTGGCCACCACACGGGTGCTGCCAAAGCCGTCAAACTGCAATGCGCCTACCAGGAATAGCAGCACAAACAGCGCGCTCGTCACATACAGGGAGGTGAACCGGGAATTTGCCAAGGAATGCATCACGCCTGCGCTCCTTCATTGTCTTTCTTGTTGAACGCTGCAAACAGGGCAGACATCTGCTTCTGGAACAGTGGGGATTGCAACAACAGCACAAAGATCACCACCACCGCTTTGATCAGCAGGTTAAATTTCGCCGGCAGGCCACTCATGATGATGGTGGTGCTCAGGCACTGGATTACCAGCACACCGATGATCGACAACAGTATGGAGAAACGCCCACCCATCAACGAGGCACCGCCGATGACCACCGCCAGAATGGCATCCAGCTCCAGCCACAGACCGGCGTTGTTGGCATCGGCACCCTGGATATCCGCCGCGGCGATCATGCCCGCCAGTGCCGCGCAAACGCCGGCAATGCAGTAGACCATCATTTTCACCGCACGCTGGTTGATCCCCAGGTAATAGCTGGCACCCGCGTTACAGCCGACACTTTCCACAAACAGGCCCAGCGCGGTTTTGCGCATCAGCAGCTGCACAACCGCAAACATGATCAGCACAAGCACGATGGGGAACGGCAGGCCGAGGAAAGAACCGGTACCGAGAAACGCGAACGCATCGTTCTGGAAGGTAACGATCTGTCCGGAGTTGATCAGCTGCGCGATTCCGCGGCCCGCCACCATCAGGATCAGCGTCGCCACAATCGGCTGAATGCCCATGTAGCTTACCAGCCCGCCGTTGACCGCCCCGGCCACCAGGCCGGCAGCGAGGCCCGCGGCGATCAGCAGGAAAATGTTATCCACACCGCCCACGATCAGGTTGGCGCAGACCGCACCGGCGATGGCCATGGTGGCCCCCACGGACAGGTCGATACCGCCGGTGGCAATCACCAGGGTCATGCCTATGGCCAGCAATGCCACCGGGGCGCTGCGGTTCAGCACGTCAATCAGGCTGCCGTAAAGACGGCCGTCCTGGATTTCGATATGGAAAAACTCCGGGGCCATGACCAGATTGATCGCCAGCAGGCTGAAGAAGCCCAGCAGCGGCCACAGGTAACGCCCGGAAATCTGGGGGAATTTTTTCGCTTTTTCTGCCGGGACAGGCTGCCCTACCGCAGCGGATTGAAGATTACTCACGTTACGCCTCCGCAATCGCCTGCATGATGTTGCCTTCGGTAATATCGTCACCTTCGATCTCCGCCACCTTGCGGCGGTCGCGCATCACGGCGACACGATCGGAAAAAGCCACCAGCTCATCCAGTTCAGAGGAGGTCACCAGCAGGGACATACCTTCACTGCAGAATTTTTTGATCAGCTTCAGGATTTCGGCGTGCGCGCCGATATCCACACCGCGGGTGGGTTCATCCAGCACCAGCAGTTGCGGGTTGGTAGCCAGCCAGCGGGCGAGAATCACTTTCTGCTGGTTGCCGCCGCTCAACTGCTCGATCGGCTTTTCCGCATCCGGCGTGGCAATCTGCAGCTCGGCAATAAACTTGTCGGCCAGTTGTTGCTGCTCCGCGCGGCTCATGGGACGCCACCAGCCGCGACGGGCCTGCAGCGCCAGCGCGATGTTTTCGCGAATAGACAGCGGCCCGACGATACCGCTGGTCTTGCGATCTTCCGGACACAGCGCCAGCCCTTCGGCAATGGCCTCGGCCGGCTGCCGGAAGTTTCGTTCACTGTTTTTAAACGTGAGCGTGCCGTCGGTCTTCTTATCCACACCGAAGACCGCTCGGCAGACCTCACTGCGGCCGGAGCCCAGCAGCCCCGCCAGCCCCACGGCTTCGCCGCGACGCACGGTGAGCGAAGTGGGATGCAGGGAGCCGCGCACCGCCACATCATCCATTTCCAGCAGGGTTTCGCTCAGCACTTTTTCATTCCGCGCTTCGCCTTCCTGCGCCTTGGTTTCGGCCTGCAGTTCCTTGCCGAGCATATGCCCGACCAGTTCACTGCGCGGCAACTTCGCCGCTTCGAATTCACCAACCAGCTGACCGTTGCGAAGAATCGTAATGCGATCGCAAACCGCGTATACCTGGTCGAGGAAGTGGGTGATAAACACGATGCCGATACCCTTGGCTTTCAGCTCACGCATCACGCCGAACAGCTGCTCGCACTCGTCGGCATCAAGACTCGCAGTGGGCTCGTCCAGCACCAGCACCTTCGCGGACATATCCACACCGCGAGCAATGGCGATCAACTGCTGCACGGCAACAGAAAAGGAGGACAGGGGGCGAGTCACGTCGATATAGAGGTCGAAGCGTTTCAGCACGTCCCTGGACTCGCGATTGATTCGCTTCCAGTCAATCAGCCCGAATTTTTTCGGCTCGCGGCCCAGGTAAAGATTCTGCGCCACGGTAAGGTTGGGCAGCAGATTCACTTCCTGATAGACGGTACTGATACCCACGGTTTGTGCGTGGGTGGTGCTTTTCAGTTTCAGCGGCTCACCCAGGTAGGTCATACTGCCGCCGTCGCCTTCCAGCGCACCGGTCATGACTTTTACCAGGGTGGACTTGCCCGCTCCGTTTTCACCCAGCAGCGCGTGGACTTCGCCCTCGCGCAGCTGGAAGTCGACGCCGTCCAGGGCCTTCACACCCGGATAGCGCTTTTCGACTTTGCTCAGACTTAACAACGTCATGGCTCAAACCCGTTTATTCTCTTGACCGCGACTTAGCTGCCGGCGCGCTTGGCGTATTCTTCGGCGGCAGTTTCTTGAGTGAACAGGTCACCGGTGGTGGTGATCAGTTTCTCCACCTTGCGGTCGCCCTTCAGGTACGCTTCGATCACGTCAAACGCCGGTGCGCCCAGGTGCGGATTGAGTTCAACGGTTGCATTGGCTTCGCCGTCGGCCATGGCCTTGAAGTAGTCCGGCACACCGTCTACGGAAACCACCAGCATGTCCTCACCGGGCTTCAGGCCGGCTTCCTTGATGGCCTGGATAGCACCAATGGCCATTTCGTCGTTGTGAGACCAGAGCGCACAGATTTCCTTGCCGCTGTTCTCGGCCTTGAGCATGGCTTCCATGACTTCTTTACCCTTGGTGCGGGTAAATTCGCCGGTCTGGCTGCGCACGATTTCTGCATTGGGGTAGTTGGCGATGACTTCATTGAAGCCTTTCATGCGATCGATGGCAGCTGTCGCGCCGACTGTGCCCTGCAGCTCGAGGATTTTGCAGTTGCCCTCGGTCTCGTCCATCAGCCACTGCGCCGCGCGACGACCTTCTTCTACAAAGTCGGAGGCGATACGGGTAAGGAAGAGGGATTTGTTTTTCACGTCAATGTTGCGGTCGAGAATGACCACAGGAATACGTGCGCGCTTGGCTTCACGCAGTACAGGCTTCCATCCGGTTTCCACGACCGGTGCGATCATGATGGCGTCGACGCCCTGGGCGATAAAGCTGCGCACGGCCTTGATCTGGTTTTCCTGCTTTTGCTGCGCATCGGAAAACTTGAGGTTGATACCGCGTTTTTCGGCTTCGGCTTTGACAGACTCACTAAAGCTGGTACGCCAGCCACTTTCCGAGCCGACCTGGGAGAAACCAATGGTTGTTGCGAGAACACTTTGGCTGGCACACAGGGCCAGGGCAAAAGCGCCGGACAGGATTCGAGAGATCTTCATTATCGGACTCCTCATCACTTTGGATTGTTTATATTTATTGTTGGGAGCTTTGCTCCCTTTTTAAGGTCCGTTGTTATTTCCAGAACGGACACTAAATACTTCGACGCGAAGCCCCCGATACCGGGAAGCGGTTCACGAGACCGTATGCGGCCCGGATGGCCGCATCCGAGCCCCCACGGATGGGTTCACGGCGTGTCTCGTGAACCGCTTACCGGTAGCGGGGGCGCCACACAACTTTGAGAGTACGCACCCCGTAGCTATTTGCTGGCACGAATCCAGTTGAGTGGCGGCTCTGCTCCGGGACAGGTTCCCAGGACACGGGCTAGGCGCCCCCCCGATAACCCATCCCTGGGGGCTTGTCGAAAAGGTCCCTCTTTTCGACAGTCCTGGGAACCTGTCCCGGAGCAGAGCCTTCGCAGTAAATTTTGCACTGCGAACGATTCGTTAAATTATTCCGCAGAAAACTGGTAAACCGTTGTCTGCCTGTACTGCTCACCCTCCTTCAAAATTACAGAAGGGAAATTGCTATGATTGGGCGCATCCGGGAAACCGTGGGTTTCCAAACACAGCCCCGCATACTGATTCATGGGGGAGCCGCCATCGCGATTGCGGCTGCCATCCAGGAAGTTTCCGCTGTAAAACTGGACGCCAGCCTCACTGGAAACAATTTTGACCGAACGCCCGGAGGCAGGATGCACCAGAGATGCGATTGGCTTCAGTGCCTTGTCCGCGGTCTCGTCGACAACCCAGAAGTTATCGTAACCACCCGGCCACCACTCGATATCGCGGCCAATCTGCTTGCGCTTGCGGAAATCCACCGGCGTATCCGCAACCTTGAGCAACTCACCGGTCGGGATCAGCTGTTCGTTCAGGCGCAGCAGCTGGTCCGCGTAGATCTCCAGCTCGTGCTCGAGAATTCCATCGCGACCCGCCAGGTTCCAGTAACAGTGATTGGTCAACGCAACCGGTGTATCCGCATCGGTCACCGCGCGGTATTCCAGGGTCAACGCATCGTCTTCGTCCAGACAGTACGTCAGTTCAATATCCAGGTTACCGGGATACCCCGCATCGCCGTCTTCACTGACACAGCGGAAAGTGACCGATTGAAAGCGCGCACTGGATTCGCTCTGCACAATCTGCCAGCGCTTCGTGTGCAATCCCTGCGGACCGCCATGCAGATGGTTTGCACCATCGTTTGCCGGAAGCTGATAGACCTTATCACCCAGCTGGAAGCTGGCGCCGCCAATACGGTTGGCGACGCGCCCGGCAGTTACGCCCAGGTAGTACTCGTTATCCAGCCAGTGCTGGGGATCCGCGTAGGTCAGCAGAATATTGTCACTGTGCCCGTAGCGATCCTTGGTGTGAATTGCATACAGGCTGGCACCCAGATCACACAGGGTAACGCGGGTGCCGCGACTGTTTTCCAGGGTGACCAGCTGCAGCGGCTGGCTGCCGCTGCCTTCTGGTCCACCGACCGCCAGCTCGGATGTTTCAATCCCGCTGGGCATGATCAATTCAGATTGCATCACTGGTCTTTTCACCGTTAACGAGACGCGCAATGTTCAGCGGGTTGCTGTTTTTAAGAGCGTCAGGCAGCAGTGCTTCCGGGTAATTCTGGAAGCAGATCGGACGTACGAAACGCGCGATGGACATGGTGCCTACAGAGGTAAAACGTGCGTCGGTAGCCGCCGGGAAAGGACCGCCGTGCATCATGGAGTGGCAAACTTCCACACCGGTGGGGAAGTTGTTGCACACAACACGGCCCACTTTCTGGCGCAAGACTTCTACCAGGTCGCCGTAATTTGCCAGCTCGGATTCGGTGCACTGCAAGGTTCCGGTCAGTTGGCCCTGCAGTGCAGAAACCGCTTGCAGCAGCTCGGCGTGGTCGCGGCACTTCACTACCAGGGACATGGGGCCGAAGACCTCTTCCTGCAGCTCTTTATTCGCCAGGAAGCTCTTGCCATCGACAGTCAACAGGCCAGCCTGACAGGTAAAGCCGGCGTCGTCGCCAGCGGGCTCGCCGCAGCCAACTTGCTCCACACCTTGCTGATCGCGCAGGCGGGCAACGCCACTCTGGTAACCGGCCAGGGTATTTTCGTTCAGCATAACGCCGGCGCCGACTTTCGACAGCGCTTCACAGGTGGCGCTGATGAAACGATCCAGGCCTTCACCTTCAACCGCCAGCACCAGGCCGGGGTTTACACAGAACTGACCGGTGCCCAGTGTCAGGGAGCCGACAAAACCTTCGGCGATAGTCTCGGCCTTTTCTTTCAGCGCTTCCGGCAACAGAACCACCGGGTTGATGCTGCCCATTTCCGCGAATACCGGAATCGGCTCCGGACGCGCATTGGCCAGGTTGAACAGTGCCATGCCGCCCTGCAGGGAGCCGGTAAAGCCCACGGCTTTAACGCCCGGCGCTTTCACCAGCTCGGCGCCGACACGGCGGCCGGAGCCCAGAATCAGGGAGAATACGCCGGCGGGCATGCCGGTACTTTTAACAGCCTTGTCGATGGCCTGGGCCACCAGCTCGCTGGTACCGGGGTGGGAGTTATGTCCCTTTACAATCACCGGACAACCGGCGGCAAACGCCGCCGCGGTGTCCCCACCAGCGACGGAGAACGCCAGCGGGAAATTGCTCGCGCCGAAGACCGCGACCGGTCCCAGCGCCTGATTGAATGAACGCAGGTCCGGACGCGGCAGCGGCTCGCGGTCCGGCATGGCGGTATCGATACGCGCATCCAGATATTCGCCCTGTACGATCCAGTCTGCGAACAGGCGCAGCTGGCCGCAGGTGCGGCCGCGTTCGCCCTGGGCGCGCGCCAGCGGGTAGCCGGTCTCAGCGGATACGCGCTCCAGCAGTTCGTCGCCCAGGTTCATGATTTCGTCGGCGCAGGCGTTGAGGAATTCTGCGCGCTTGGCCGGGGCCAGGTTGGCAAATTCGGTGGCACAGGCGCTCGCCGCATTGACCGCTTCAGTTACCTGAAATTCATCGGCGGCGGTAATGGCGGGCTCGAGGTTCTCACCGGTGGCGGGGTTTACGCCGTGAAAAGACCCAGCGCGGCCGTCGGTCCAGTTACCTGCGATCAATTGCTTTCCGGAAATGGTCATTCAATTTCTCCTGAATTTTTCTCAAATTTTCGGGCGTGCTGCTTTTATGCTGAACATTCTGTAGGAGCCTGCCCTGCAGGCGAAAAACCGCTGGCACCAGGCCCGGAAGGTTCGCCTGCAGGGCAGACTCCTACCATCGTGGATCAGATCCAGCCGCCGTCGACGATAAAGTTCTGCGAGGTGCACATTGCCGCGTCGTCGGATGCCAGGAACAGCGCCATGGCACTGATGCTCTCGGGCATCAGCGGATCTTTCACGCTCTGGCCCTTGTCGATGGCCTCGCGCGCCGCTTCATCCACGCGCTCGTTCAACTGCTTCTCGGTCATCACCCAGCCGGGCACCAGGCAGTTCACGCGGATGCGATCCGGCCCCATATCGCGGGCCAGACCGCGGGTCAGGCCTTCGATGGAGGCTTTGGAGCTGGTGTAGCCAGGCATACCGCCCTGGCCCGCGTGCCAGCTCATGGAACCGAGGTTAATAATGGAGCCGGCACCCAGTTGTTTCATGTACGGGTACACCGCCTGGGCGGCGAAGAAGTGGTGACGCATATTGACCGCCAGGCACTTGTCCCATTGCTCGGGCGTTACTTCACGGAAATCGTGGCGGGTATCGTTGGCGGCGTTGTTGACCAGCACGGAAATAGGGCCGAGATCTTCCGCCCCCTGTGCGATCACAGCCTGCAGACGCGCCACATCGGTGAGGTCACAGGGATAGAAGCGCACATCGTCACTCCCCAGGCGATCGACCAGGGCGCTGGATACGTCTTCCTGGATATCGACAAAGGCGACCTTTGCCCCCTGCTGGAAAAAGGATTCCACCAGGCTGGCGCCGATACCGGAGCCACCGCCGGAAATAAATACTGTTTTGCCCTTGAGGCTCGGATATTGATTGGTCAGCGTCATCATTCGCTCACTTTATTCGTTATTACATTCACCCTCTGCGGGGAATTGCATGGATCCGCCAGGAATCCAGTCTACAGGTCAGCCGGAAAATTTTGCGGAAAAAAGGCGCCCCGAGGGGCGCTTGGGAGTCAAACGTGCAAAACCGGATAGTCGCCTGTAAAAAACTTGCTGCCCGATATTAAATCGATGCGAATCAGTGCGAATGCGGCGGCACTTCCGCGCCACGGCAGCCCACCAGAAAATCAAAGTCACAACCCTCGTCCGCCTGCATCACATGATTGCGGTACATGGCTTCGTAACCGCTGGTGCTGGCGATAATCTGGTTGGCCTTCAGTTTCTCAAGCCGCGCTGTGATTTCCTCATCGGACACTTCCAGGTGCAGTACGCCGTTGTGCGCATCCAGGTGAATCATGTCGCCATCCTGAACCGCGGCCAGCGGACCGAACTCCATCGCTTCCGGTGCGGTGTGCAGCACCACGGTACCGAACGCGGTGCCGCTCATGCGCGCATCGGAAATACGCACCATGTCCTTGATACCTTTCTTGAGCACTTTCGGTGGCAGCCCCATGTTGCCCACTTCCGCCATCCCAGGGTAACCCTTTGGACCACAATTCTTGAGAACCATCACACAGGTTTCATCAATATCCAGATCCGGATCTACCACGCGGGACTTGTAGTGCTCGAAGTTTTCGAACACCACAGCGCGGCCGCGGTGGTTCATCAGCTCGGGGCTGGCGGCGGACGGTTTAAGCACCGCACCGCGCGGAGCCAGGTTGCCGCGCAGCACGCAAATGCCACCGTTTTCCACCAGCGGGTTGTCCAGCGGACGGATCACATCATCGTCGTAGCATGGCGCGTCTTCGACGTTCTCGCCGATGCTCTTACCGTTAACGGTGAGGCAGTCTTTATTCAGCGCACCGGATTCACCCAGGCGGCGCAATACCGCGGGCAGGCCACCGGCATAGTAGAACTCTTCCATCAGGTATTTGCCGGACGGCTGCAGGTTGACCAGGGTGGGAACTTCACGCCCTTCTTTCCAGTCGTCCAGGTCCAGGTCCACTCCCATACGGCCGGCGATGGCCTTGAGGTGAATAACTGCATTGGTGGAGCCACCGATCGCCGCATTGGTGCGGATCGCATTGATAAAGGCTTCTTTGGTCAGCACCTTGGACAGGGTCAGGTCTTCGTGCACCATATCGACGATGCGCATACCGGACAGGTGCGCCAGCACGTAGCGGCGGGAATCCACTGCCGGGATCGCAGCATTGTGCGGCAGGCTGGTACCCAGGGACTCCGCCATACACGCCATGGTGGAAGCGGTACCCATGGTGTTACAGGTACCGGCAGAGCGGGACATGCTTGCCTCCGCACTGAGGAATTCGTGCAGGGAGATATTGCCGGCCTTGTACTCCTCGTGGGCTTGCCACACGAGGGTGCCGGAACCAACATCTTTACCTTTGTGTTTGCCGTTCAGCATCGGGCCACCGGTAACCACGATGGTGGGCAGGTTACAGCTGGCGGCGCCCATCAGCAGGGCCGGAGTAGTTTTGTCGCAGCCTACCAGCAGCACAACGGCGTCGAGTGGGTTGCCGCGGATGGCCTCTTCGGTATCCATCGCTGCGAGGTTGCGGGTGAACATCGCGGTGGGACGCAGATTGGACTCACCGTTGGAAAATACGGGAAATTCTACAGGTACGCCGCCCGCCTCAATCACGCCTTTCTTGACGTGCTCGGCAATCTTGCGGAAGTGGGCGTTACACGGGGTCAATTCGGACCAGGTATTACAGATACCAATAACCGGCTTGCCTTCGAAATGATGCTCGGGGATCCCCTGGTTCTTCATCCAGCTGCGGTACATGAAGCCGTTTTTATCGCGAGTGCCGAACCAATTGGCGGACCGAAGAGCAGTTTTCTTTTTATCACTGGCCATTTTGATACAACCTACCTATTTATTCTCTCATAACTATTATTGTATGACTTTTTATTTTTCGGGACAACCTCAGCGAGGGTTTTCGCCCCATAATCTGGCAGCGGTTCCCGAGAGGGCACCGTCCGTGTGCACTCATTGAGATACATCATATTGTATGATATTAATAATGGCCAGCGCCTGAGAGAACATTTTTCGCTCGACGCTGCTCAGAAAATATACACGTGCCACCGAGCCCTATAAACAGGCGAATCGGTGATTTCGAACAGCAGGCTATATAGAGAAGAAAAAGCGATGAGACTGATCCAGTTCACCACCGAATCCGGCCAACGCGCAGTGGGCGCAGTGGCTGACAGCAACACCATCGAACAACTGAAAGACGTGGAGACCGTTTACCAGCTGGCACAGCGCGCCCTGGAATCCGGCACGGCGCTCGAAGCCCTGGCCAGCTCACTGCTTTCCGACCAGCAGCTGGATTACCAGAAAATCGTCGACGAAGGCCGCCTGTTGGCGCCGATCGACCATCCCGAAGCCTCCCAGCTGATGGTGGCAGGCACAGGCCTGACCCACCTGGGCAGTGCTGACACCCGCGCCGCGATGCACGCACAGAACTCTGCGGGCAAAGAAGAACAGATGACCGACACCATGAAGATGTTCAAAATGGGCGTCGAGGGCGGCAAGCCCAGCGGAGACAAGATCGGCGTACAGCCCGAGTGGTTCTACAAGGGTGACGGCAACTGCGTTGTCGCCCCGGAACAGGCCATTCCCAGCCCCTCGTTCGCCCTGGACGCCGGCGAGGAACCGGAAATTGCCGGCATCTATATCAATGACGCCGAGGGCAATCCCTGCCGTATCGGTTTCTCCATCGGTAACGAGCTGTCCGACCACGTAACCGAGCGCCAGAACTACCTGTACCTGGCCCACTCCAAGCTGCGCCACTGCTCCTTTGGCCCCGAACTGCTGCTGGGCGAACTGCCGGCAAACATTGAGGGCACCTCCCGCATCGTGCGCAATGGCGAAGTGATCTGGGAAAAAAGCTTCCTGAGCGGCGAAGACAACATGTCCCACACCATCAAGAACCTGGAAGACCACCACTTCAAGTACAGCAATTTCTGCCGTCCAGGCACCCTGCAGGTACACTTCTTCGGCACCGCCACCCTGAGTTTTGGCGACGGCATCAAGCCGGAAGCCGGAGACCGCTTTGAAATCGAATCCGCCACCTTCGGCCGGGCCCTGCGCAATCCACTGAAAATCGTTGAGCGCAAGATTCCCGCGGTAAAAGTGCTGTAATTGCGCACAGCGCACGGCGCCCCATCGATACGGAGCGCCAGCCAATAAAAAAGGCAGTCAAATGACTGCCTTTTTTATTGGCGCCCCGATTCAACGAGACACAACAGGGAGACGCACACCGGGATCGGGAGAGTACTCAGATCGCCATATCCACATTAATGCCCTCACCTTCCGCCAGGTGATCAATCGCCTTGCGGGAAGACTTGGAAAGCAGGGACTTCATCTCGAAGCGCGCGCGCTCCGGATCGCGATCGCGAATGCCCAGATATACCGCGTAGTGTCCAGGCAGGGATGCCTGATACGCAGACTCCTTGGAACTACTGATACGGAACAGGCCCATCAGCGCGGTCTTGATGGATTCACCCAGGGACACCATGAACTCATTGTTGGTGCCGCGCAGGATCGCCATATGGAACTCGATATCGGTGAGAATCACCTGCTCGGTACCGGGCTCAGCGCCCTCCATGCCGCGGTAGGCCTCTTCGATCGCCGCAATCTGCTCATCGCTGGCACGTTTGGCCGCCAATGCCGCAGAGGTAGGCTCAATCATCTCGCGCACTTCGAACAGCGCGCGCAGGAACTCCGCAGACGGCGTGGAATCAAAGCACCAGCGCAGCACATCGGAGTCGAACATGTTCCAGAATTCACGGGGACGCACACGGGTGCCGAGTTTCGGGCGCGACTCGATCAGGCCCTTGGCACTCAGGATCTTGAACGCCTCACGCAGGGCGGTCCGGGACACATTCAGCTCTTCGCCGATAGTGGCCTCATTGGGAATATACTCACCCGGCTCGTAGTAACCGCTGACAATGCGGGTACCCAGCTCGTAGGCGACCCAGGCGTGCACACTGCGCGGCCTGTTCTCCCTGACTTGTTTAACCATAATTGACTACCTAGCTTCAGCTGCCTTCAGCACCTGTTATATGACCTGCACGCCCGCTTTCCCCCAAATAAACGGAACGCATCCGAAATATAGGGGCAGGACGGCGGTATCCCGCGTCTATCGCACAATTTGACTTACATTATGACAAATAGCGGCTGCGGCTTCACTACCGCCGGGAAACACCCGCAATACGGCAGCGGTGATGTTTTTTTATACACTTCCCTGTACAAAAGTGCTAAAAATGCCACAAATACTGTGAAGGGACGTCGGTACCGGTCTTGAGCCCCTGCGATCGGGTGCTGAACACACTGTACAGAAATCGACGCTCAACCCGTGCAATTTACGCCTAATTCGCCACAGATAAAAGCGATCCGTGCACATAGGCCGCTTTGACATTGATACTACAATAATATATATATCGCTTCTGCACCAAACAATAATAAGCGGTGCGGTTATAAAAGCGATAAGAGAGAAATAAAATGCAGAACTCGAACAAGCTGTCGGTATTCGAGAAAGTCGGCTTTGGTGCCGGCGACATGGCGGTCAACGTAATGATCGCAGCCATGTTTTACTTCATGCAGTACTTCTACACGGATATTTTCGGCCTGAAACCGGTCCATGTAGGTACACTGTTTCTCGCAGCGCGTTTTGTCGACGCCTTCAGTGACCCGCTGATGGGATTGCTCACCGACAAATTCAAAGGCCGCTACGGTCGCTTCCGCCCCTATTTCCTGTACCTGTCGATCCCCTACGGTTTCGCGGTCTTTCTGCTGTTTACCACCCCGGATTTCAGCTACAACGCCAAGCTGGTGTGGGCATACGTTACCTACCTGTTTGCCACCCTGATGTTCACCGGCGTCGCCATTCCGTATATCTCCTACATCGGCGTGCTCACCAATGACCCGCAGGAGCGCCTGTCGGCGAACGGCTATCGCATGTTCTTCGCCAAGATTGCCAATGTGGTGATCGTCGCTTCGGTACCGGTGCTGGCACAGTGGTGGGGCGATGGCAGCTCGGCCAAGGGCTACCAGCTGGCCATGGGCTTTATGTCCCTGGTGGGTGTCGGCCTGCTGATGCTGTGCTTCTTCACCACCCGCGAGCGCGTCGAGCACGTAGTGGACCGCAAGCCCCTGGGTGATCAGTTCAAACTGCTGATGAAGAACGACCAGTGGCTGGTACTGGCCGGTGCCTGCATGCTCGGTACCATCGGCTACGCACTGCGCGGCGGTGTGGCCTTCTACTACGCGATCTACTACCTCGGCGGCAACGAAGCGCTGGCGGCCCAGTTCACCAGTGCCGGCATCGCCGCTTCCATCGTCTCCATGGTGGCGTCCACCTGGATCACCAAGCGCTTCTGTAAAATCAAGCTGTTCAGCTGGTCGCAGATGCTGGTGGGTGTCATCAGCGTGCTCATGTTCTTTGCGGTCTCCCCCGGGGATATCGCCGTCGCCTTTGTGCTCTATATCATTCTCTCGTTCGTCGTCGACCTGCACGCGCCGGTATTCTGGTCCGCCATCGCCGAGGCGGTGGACTACGGCCACACCAAGACCGGCAAGCGCGTTTCCGGCCTGGCATTCGGCGGCATCTCCTTTTGCCAGAAGGCGGGTTCCGGTATCGCCGGCTTCCTCACTGGCCTGCTGCTGACCTACTTCAACTACCAGGCGGGTGAAACCCAGAGCGAATTCACCCTCACCGGTATCGCACTGATGCTGACCGTGATCCCGGGCCTGTTCCACTTCCTGCTGGGCCTGCTGATGAAAAAGTACATCATCACCGATGACTATTATCACCAGCTGAAGCGCGGCGACGTTTCTCAGGATCCCGACGAGACCGAGGGCACCGCCCTGAATCCGTCCGCCACCTGATTGCCACTTTTAAACTCGAGCTGTAACCGGAGTTAACCGTGATTCCAGAAAAAACCGCAGAACCCCTGGTAAAGCCGCTGATCGAACAGCGTGCCGACCCGTTTATCTACAAGCACAGCGATGGCTTTTACTACTTTATCGCTTCGGTCCCCGAGTACGACCGTCTCGAACTGCGTCGCGCAGAGACCATCGCCGGCCTCAAAGATGCGGAAAAAGTCACCGTGTGGACCAAGCCGGATACCGGCGCTTACTCGGACCTGATCTGGGCCCCCGAGATTCACCACGTACATATCGAAGGTCAGGAACCGACCTGGGCAATTTATTTTGCCGCAGCGCCGTCCCGTGAAATCAAACACGACCTGTTCCAGCACCGCATGTACGCCCTGACCACCACCGACAGCGACCCAATGCAGGCAGAGTGGACACTGTCACAGGTGGATTCCGGCATCGACACCTTCTGCCTCGACGCCACCGTATTCGAGCACAAGGGCAAGCACTACTACCTGTGGGCACAAAAGGGCCCGGGCATTGCCGGCAACTCCAACCTGTACATCGCAGAAATGGACACCCCGACGTCCATCGTCGGCGAGCCGGTGCTGCTGACCAAGCCGGAATACGACTGGGAAGTGATCGGCTTTCTGGTGAACGAAGGCCCAGCCGTAATCAAGAAAAACGGCCGAATCTTTATCGGCTACTCCGCCAGCGCCACCAACCACAACTACTGCATGGGTCTGTTGTGGGCAGACGAAAACGCCGATGTACTGGATCCGGCGAGCTGGGAAAAATCTCCCAAGCCGGTACTGGAAAGCTGCTACGAGCGCGGTATCTACGGTCCGGGACACAACAGCTTCACCGTGTCCGAGGACGGCAGTGAAGATATCCTGGTTTTCCACGCGCGCACTTACACCGAGATCGTTGGCGACCCCCTGTGGGACCCCAACCGTCACACCTTCGTGAAAGTCATTCGCTGGAATGAAGAAGGCTTCCCGGAATTCGGCAAATCGTCCGAGCCCTGAAAACAGTTTGCCCGCATTATCGTCTCACAGCATGATGATTGGCGGCCTTCGGGCCGCCTTTTTTCTGGGTGAAAACTTTGGCAGGTTTACCGGCAGAGTCATTCCCGTGGCCCCGGCAGCAAAAACCACATCCCTGCTCTCACTTCCCCGGCAACCGCTATTTCGCAAGCCTTGTTTTACGATTGCCGATAGCAGTAGGCTTTGACTTTGAATTTGCCTTCACATCCCAGCCCAGGAGCTGTCAGTGGAAATCTCCGCGCTCTACCATTTTCCGGTCAAATCCCTGCAGGGACACAAGTGTAAATCCCTCCCCCTGGACCGTTTCGGCGCGTCCAATGATCGTCGCTGGATGCTGGTGGATGATGACAACCAGTTCGTGACCCAGCGCCGCCTGCGCGCAATGGCGCAACTCAAAGCCACCGCAATCCCGCAAGGGGTGCGCCTGGAAAATGCCGAGGGAGAGCGCATCGAAATCCACCAGCCCGGCCCGGAAGCTGCACTCAGGATAGTGCGCGTGTGGCACGATGATGTCAGCGCCCGCGACGCCGGCGACAGCGCCGCGCACTGGCTGAGTGAGCAATTGCAGACCCCGTTGCGCCTTGTGGCCATGGGCGAGGAATTCAGCCGACCATTGGAAGCACCGCGCGCCGATCGCCAGGTGGGCTTTGCCGATGCGGCGCCGCTGCTGGTCATCAGCCAGGCCTCCCTCGATGACCTTAACAGTCGCCTTGCCGAGCCCGTATCCATGCTGCGCTTTCGCCCCAACCTGGTGGTGAGCGGCTGCGAGCCCTTTGCGGAAGATCGCTGGAAAACCCTGACCATCCACACCCACGATGGCTCCGTGGTCTTCGACTGCACTCACCCCTGTGCACGCTGCGGAATTCCCGGACTGCACCCGTTTACCGGGCGCGCGCAAAAAGAGCCGCTGCGCACCCTCGCCAGCTACCGTCGCTGGGAAGACGGCCAGATCTACTTTGGCATGAATCTGGCCCCGGCCACTGCTGGCACCATTGGAGACAACAATCCGGTCACCATACACTTGGGAGATCGGGTAGAAATCAGCTGAATCGACGGAAGGAAACTACCATGAGCATTACCCGCGACTGCGCACAGTTGCTGGAAGCAGGCAGCATTTATCACGTGCACTACGGTGACCGGCTTGCCAACCATCTGCCCATGGTACTGATTGCCCTCGACAGCATGCGCGCTACACCAGCGCAACTGGCGCACGCCTCCGACCGAAGTACACCACACCTGCAACCGCGCCCCGGAAGCCCGGTGCAAGAAGTGGAAGACATCACACACTGCCGCAATCGCGAGGACCTGTTTGCCAGCGCCCTGCACTACTATGAGCAACAGCTAAGGCAACTGGGCATCGCCCGGTGTCTGCAACAGGAATTACCCAGGCTTCTCCCCTCCATCGCCACCGCCGCTTTCCACGGCTTGATTCGCACGGCTTACGGTATTGACGCCCGCCACCTGGAAGAAATAGCCATGGGCCTCGCCTACTGGAACCTCGATTACCACGAGCTGGCCAGTAGCAACAAACAGATTCCCCGGTCCGCCACAGAGATTATTTCCCTGGTCGCGGAGAAATACCCGGATATCCCCCTCGCGCCCGGCAATATCGCCGACCACATGCACTCGGTGACCGGCCAACCGGGCTGGATGGATACCCCGATCCAGCCGGAGCTACTGGGACTGGAAAATATTGCGGAAGTGGCGATCCACGCCTATCTGGGAACCCGCGATTTCACCCTGCTACACGGCGTCACCGGCTGTCACGCCCTGCGACTGATCCTGCCGTATTGCACGGACAGGGAAGCCGCCCTGCGCTATTTCTGGCAGGGGCTGGTGATTGCCTACCTGAGTACCGGGCCCAAGGTTATCCGGCCATTCGAAGCGGAAGAGTTGGAAGATATTCCGCAGCGCCAGACGGAAATCATGCAAAAGGCGCTGCATAGCGACGACGATCATGTGATCAAGCTTGCCTACAGCGCGCTGGAAGAATTTCACTATTACGGCAACAAGGATTACCTGGAAGTTTTCAGTTAAACCGCCAGATACTGTCGGATCAGCCCGTCATCCAGGTTCGCCATTTTATCCGCGGCCACTACGGATCCTTTCTGCATCAGCCGAAACTCCTTGCCTACCCTGCGCGCAAATCCGAGTTTCTGCTCCACCAGAATAACCGTCAGCCCGTCTTCCTCATTGAGCTGTGTTACCACATCGCCGATCTGGCGCACGATATTCGGCTGAATACCTTCATTGGGCTCATCCAGAATCAGTACCTTCGGATCGATCACCAGTGCGCGCCCGATGGCCAGCTGCTGTTGCTGCCCCCCGGACAGGTCCCCGCCGCGACGATGCAACATGTCCTTCAACACCGGAAACAACTCGAAAATCCGCTCGGGGATTTTCTTCAGCCCGTCGCCCCGTGCTGGCAGCCCGATCTGCAGGTTTTCCTCCACCGTCAGCAACGGAAAAATATCCCGCCCCTGGGGGACATAACCAATCCCCATTTTCGCCCGCGCCTGGGCCGGGCTTCCCTCAATGGGTTTGCCCTGATAAAGAATACGTCCATCACTGGACGGCAGTAATCCCATCAGGCATTTGAGCAACGTGGTCTTGCCCGCACCGTTACGCCCCATGATGCAGGTACAGGACCCTTGTGCCACCTCCAGATCCAGATCCCACAGAATCTGGGTGCCGCCGTATTTCTGGTTCAACTTCTCGATCCGGATCATGCTTCCTCCCCCAGATATACCTCGATCACATCCGGATTACTCTGCACCTGATCCATGGTCCCCTCCGCCAGGACCGATCCCTGGTGCAGCACCGTCACCGTGCGCGCAATACTGCGAACAAACTCCATATCGTGCTCCACCACAATCACCGTGTGCTTGCCGGCGAGAGAGGTCAGCAGCTCCGCGGTGCGCTCTGCTTCCTCCGCGGTCATCCCGGCAACCGGCTCGTCGATCAACAACAGGCGCGGCTCGGCGGCCAGCAACATGCCGATCTCCAGCCACTGCTTCTGTCCGTGGGAAAGCGCTCCGGCCAGCTGAAAGCGCGCGTTTTGCAGGCCGATGATTTTCAGCACCTCATCAATCCGGTCGCTCTCACTACTCGTCAGGTTTGCGGTCAGCGCACTCCACACGCCCTTGCTGCCCTGAAGCGACAGCTCCAGGTTGTGAAACACCGTATGCGCTTCGAACACCGTTGGTTTCTGGAACTTGCGCCCGATACCCAGCTGCGCGATTTCCGCCTCATCGTGGGCCAGCAGATCGATATTCTGGCCAAACCAGGCACTGCCACTGTCGCACTGGGTCTTGCCGGTAATCACATCCATCAGCGTGGTTTTACCGGCGCCATTGGCGCCGATCAGGCAACGCAGCTCGCCGTCATTCACGTATAAATTGAGATCGTTCAGCGCCTTGAAGCCATCGAAACTGACATTCAAACCCTCCAAGTACAGAATCACCTGCTTGGATACATCCGGTGAACGCTTGCGCGGCACCAGAAACGGCCAGGTGGTATCCCGGCGCAACAGCTCTCGTGCCTGTCCGGCAAATTGATTCAGGTTACTCATGCATTGACCTCCCGGTTACCCACACTGCGGTCTGTGCCGGCGTCCTCTTTGTGGCGCGTTGCTTGCGCGGTTTCATCACTACGACCAAAACGCTGCAAGAGGCCTGCCAGCCCCTGCGGCAGGTACACGGTGACGATCACAAACAATGCCCCGAGGGCAAACAACCAGCCGTCAGGCATGATGGCGGTAAAGCGGGTCTTGGCGTAATTGACCAGCAGCGCACCGACGATTGCCCCGTATAGCGTGCCGCGACCACCCACCGCAACCCATACCACCACTTCGATGGAATTGAGGGGAGAAAACTCACCGGGATTGATGATGCCCACCTGCGGCACATACAGCATGCCCGCCACCGCAGCGATCAGCGCGGAGTAGACAAACAGCCAGACTTTATAGCGCTCGGTGCGATAACCGAGAAAGCGCGCTCGCGCCTCGGCATCCCTTACCGCAACAATCACCCGACCGAGACGCGATTGCACAATGGCGCGACTGGTAATAAACGCAAGCACCAGCAGCAGCGTCGTCACAAGTAACAGGGCTACGCGGGTCGCGTCTGCCTGCAGGTCAAAACCGAGAATATCCTTGAAATCGGTGAGCCCGTTGTTGCCGCCGAAACCCATCTCATTGCGGAAAAAGGCCAACATCAGGGCATAAGTGAGCGCCTGGGTCATGATCGACAGGTAAACACCGGTCACTCGCGAGCGAAACGCGAGCCAGCCAAACACAAATGCGAGCAAGCCGGGAATCGCCAGCGCCATCAGTACCGCAAACCAGAACTGATCCATGCCAAACCAGTACCAGGGCAGCTCCTGCCAGTTGAGAAACACCATAAAGTCCGGCAGCCCGGGATTGCCGTAAACGCCGCGATCACCGATCTGGCGCATCAGGTACATGCCCATACCATAACCGCCGAGGGCAAAGAAGGCGCCGTGCCCGAGACTGAGAATGCCGCAATACCCCCAGATGATATCCACCGCCATGGCGAGCATGGCAAAACACAGGTATTTGCCCATCAGGGTAATGGTGTAGGTACTCACATAAAGCGGCGAGTCCGCCGGTAGTAACAGGTTGGCCGCCGACATGGCCAGGGTTGTTACCAGCAGTACCCCCACCAGCACGGAGGAACCCTTACCCGGCTGGCGCAACTCGGTAAGCACCCGCGTTATTTTTTCCACCAGATTGTTCATTGCACTCATTCGGCTGCCCTCCCGCGCTGCGGGAACAGGCCTTTGGGCCGTTTCTGGATAAACAGGATCAGGCACACCAGCACAATGATGTTGGCCAGTACCGCGCCGGTCGTGGGCTCGAGGAATTTGTTCGCCACGCCCAGTGAAAAACCGCCCACCAGTGTGCCGAGCAGATTACCCACACCGCCAAATACCACCACCATAAAGGAATCGATAATGTAGGATTGGCCCAGGTTCGGCCCCACGTTGGTGAGCTGGGACAATGCCACCCCGGCAACACCGGCAATGCCGGAACCGAGGCCAAACGTCATTGCATCGACCATTTCTGTGCGCACGCCCATAGCCTTGGCCATATCCCGGTTCTGGGATACCGCGCGCACATTCAGACCGAGGGACGATTTCTTGAGGATTGCCAGCAGCGTGATGAACACCGCCAGCGCAAACAGCAGGATATACAGACGGTTATAGGTGACAGAGAAAACCGGGTTGATGGCCAGGGAGCCGCTCATCCATTCCGGCGTCACTACCTGCATGTTCAGGGGGGAGAAAATACTGCGCACTGCCTGCTGCAGGATCAGGCTGATACCGAAGGTGGCCAACAATGTTTCCAGCGGCCGTCCCTGTAGATGACGGATTACCCCGCGCTCGATCAGTACCCCCACGCTACCGGAAACCAGAAAAGCCGCCGGCACCGCCAGCAGCAGGGAATACTCGATGGACGCCGGCATTAATTGCTGGATCACATAGGTAGTGTAGGCGCCGAGCATGATCATTTCGCCGTGGGCCATATTGATCACCCCCATCACACCGAAGGTGATGGCGAGACCGATAGCGGCAAGCAGCAATACCGACCCAAGGCTGAGACCGAAGAACAGCTGTTCCATCTGCCCGTAAAATTCGATGCGTTCGGTAATATTTTCCAGCGCTTTCTGCGCCGCGGCTTTTACCGCGGCATCCTGTTCGTTCTCATCCTCCAGCAGCCGCCGCAGCTGATTGCGCACCGGCGCTTCCAGGCGATCATTCATCCGTTCGATGGCTGCGAGGCGATCATCGGTCGCGCTGCCGTCACGCAAACGCACCATGGCATTGGCGAGTTCGATCAGGTCACGCACCCCTTCGCTCACACCGGCATCCGCCGCACTTTGCAGCAGACTCAGGTTGTTTGTGCTGAGGTCATCCAGTATCGCGAGTACCGCGGTGCGCTTTTCCGCTTCACTGCCATGCAGCAGATCGATACGTCCAATGGCCTCGCGCAACTGTCCGCGCAGGCGGTTGTTGACGCGGATCTTTTTAATATCGCGCGTCCCCTGCACGCCCAGTTCCGCACCGGTAAAAACGTCCAGACCGATACGCTCGCCGGCGGGATTTTTTTGCACCGCCATCACTTTGCCACTGGCCTTGTGAAAGTAGAGGTCTCCCGCGAGCATGGTTTCAAACAGCGGGCGCATCTCCTCACCACCAACCTGCTCCAGTTGCTTCACCAGCTCGCCGGTTTCCCGCAGGCTGGCATCCGGTAATTGTTGCAGTACTTGTTCCACCGCCGGTGGAAGAGGCTGTGACTGCGCCAGTGCGCTGCCGGCCGAAAGTACGACAAGCAAACTGGTCAGCATCAGGCCGACGCATCGTAAAAATTGCTTCACCGGTAACTCCGCGCTCATAGTTATATGCTTTATCGGAAAATGAAAAACGCCCCCAAACAAGCAATACGCCCGCGGTTAGCGGAGCGTATTGTGAGGGTGTTTGTCTGGTCCGGGGTGTGTTCAGCCGGTCACTGACTGTGACTTAGTCCGTCTGTCCGCTACACGCCTTGGATTTGGTGTTGTAGTTGCCGCACTTGATCGGCGCAGTCCAGTCCGCGATCAGGTCTTTGGAACCGGGCAGAAAATCGGACCAGGCATCACCGGCGACGACATCGTCGGTTGCCCAGACCACTTCGAACTGGCCATCGTCCTGGATTTCACCAATAAATACCGGCTTCGACAGATGGTGGTTTTTGTTCATCTTGGCGATACCGCCGGTGAGGTTCGGGAACTCGATACCGATCATTGCCTGCTCCACGGCGTCTACTTCCGTAGTGCCAGCCTTCTCTACCGCCTTGGCCCACATGTTGAAGCCGATATAGGTCGCCTCCATCGGGTCATTGGTCACGCGCTTTTCATCGCCAATGAATTTTTTCCACTGCTGGACAAAGTAATCATTGGATTCACTGTCGATACCCTGGAAGTAATTCCACGCGGCCAGGTGTCCGACCAGTGGACCGGTATCGATACCGGAGAGTTCTTCCTCACCCACGGAGAAAGCCACCACCGGGATATCCTCGGAGCTAATGCCCTGATTGGCGAGTTCCTTGTAGAACGGCACGTTGGCATCGCCGTTGATGGTGGAGACCACTGCGGTTTTCTTGCCGGTACTGCCAAACTTCTTGATGTCGGACACAATGCTCTGCCAGTCGGAATGGCCGAACGGCGTGTAGTTGATCATGATGTCTTCTTTCGCCACGCCCTTGGATTCGAGATAGGCTTCCAGAATCTTGTTGGTGGTGCGCGGGTAAACGTAGTCGGTACCAGCGAGGACCCAGCGATCCACTTCCAGATCGGACATCAGGTAATCCACTGCGGGAATGGCCTGCTGGTTGGGCGAAGCGCCGGTGTAGAACACATTTTTCGAGGACTCTTCACCCTCGTACTGCACCGGATAGAACATCAGGCCATTGAGCTCTTCCACGACCGGCAGCACGGACTTGCGGGATACGGAAGTCCAGCAGCCAAAAATCACATCCACTTTTTCCTTGGTGAGCAGTTCGCGGGCCTTTTCCGCAAACAGCGGCCAGTCGGAAGCCGGATCCACCACCACGGCCTCAAGTTTCTTGCCCAGCAGGCCGCCCTTGCGGTTCTGCTCATCCACCATCATCAGCACGGTGTCTTTGAGGGTGGTTTCACTGATGGCCATGGTGCCGGAGAGGGAGTGCAACACCCCCACCTTGATGGTTTCCGCGGCCAGGGCCACGGTGCTGATTACGCTGGTACCGGCGGCGAAAGCCAGGCCGGCGACAAATTTCTTCAGTTGCATGGAATTGCTCCTTTTCACTATTTTGGAAGTCGCGTCAGGCGAGTGCCGCGGGGCACTCACACTGGATTTACAGCTGTACTTGCATACCGAGACTCAGCACGTCCACGTCGGCGCCGGCATAACCGGATGCATTGGCATCACCGGAGACGAAGCTGAGATTCAGGCGGGTGTTGTGGCCGTTGACCACATAATTGAGACCAAGCTCGGTGGAACTGCTGCTGCCCGCATCGGAAGGGCTGTTCTCCACAAGGCGTAAATAAGGCTGGAACTTGCCCGGGCCCACATTGGCCGGGAACAGGTAGGCTGCGGTGGCGAATACCGACTCGCCGTCAAACAGGCAGAAGCAGTCGCCGGCTACCGGCTGGGAAGCGAGGGTGTAATCCGCATTGAAACTCTTGTACTCCCCCTCGATGGTGACCACGCCACCGGCGTCGAGCACGGTTTCCGACAGCATGTCGATGGTCCAGCCGGAGAAGTCACCGGCAGACATTTCGCTACCGACGCCGTCCTCCTGGCTCTGCAGGGACAGCGCCAGGGTAAAGATATTGCCGAGGCCACCGTAGTAGGTGGAGCTGGTGTAGTACCCCGGGTTGGCTTCCATGTTCAGGAAGTTGTAGGCGAAGCGGGCCGCGTACAGGGGGTTATCGTCCTGGTTACTGTAGCCATCGAGGCCGAAAAAGCTGCCCGCGGCGTACTGGAATTTACCGGCGGTACCCCAGAAGGTGATCCCTTCGTCACGGCCAATCAGACCCGCCTGGCCGCCCTGATCCGATGCGTACAGGGGCTGGCGGTACTGATTCCAGCTGAGGGCATAGTAGGGGCCGCTCATTTCGATCCGGTCCGCCGGGGTCAACATGCGCCCGGCCCAGATGTTGAACTGCGGGCTGAATTCGAACTGTGCAATCGCATCCAGCACGTCGGCGGTGTCGTTGTCGCGCTGTTGCAGATTGAAGGTGAACTTCACCGTGTCGTTCAGCTGACCGGAGGCGTAGACGCGAATATCCGGTAGGGTGAAGTCACTGTCGCCTTCCACGGATTGGAACTGGGAACGGAAGCCTGCACCGATACTGAATGTCTGCCCGTCTTCGGATTCGAACTTTTTGGCCAGCGCCGGCAGCGGAGCGGTACTTCCGATGACGAGCGCCGCGGCGCAGGCACTGCGCCAGATGATTTGTTTAGACTGCTGACGCCCTTCCGGTCGCAGCAACCCCATACCTCCAGACAACGTTTCCATGTGCATCCCCTTTTTTTGAATGTTCTCGATTGGCTAATTCCTAGTGCTATCGATTATTCGGCGGGGTGGACAGGGGAGCCATACGCGTATTGGGGCCGGTAACTACGTCATTTGACGGTTTTCAGAAAAGTGCGCAGACGTACACTAAGGATGAAGAAAACCGAACCTGGAAAGTGCCTTTAAGTACCCAGAACAGAGCCGGGTAGCCGGGCTTAAGGGAGTGCTATCTGGTGCATGCTCTCGAGACTGTCGAAAAGAGGGACCTTTTCGACAAGCCCCCAGGGATGGGTGCACGGCGTGTCTCGAGAGCATGCACCAGATAGCGCTTCCGCCACTGGATCCACTTACGAAGCAACTGGTTGAGGTCCGTGGCACACACTGCTCAAGTCCAGTAGCGGCGCCGCTACCCGGTATTTCCTTGCGGGACACGGGCTAGGCGCCCCCCCCTTAACCCATCCCTGGGGGCTCTTCTAAAACATCCCTGTTTTAGAAGGTCCCGCAAGGAAATACCGGGTATCGGCGCCTCAGCATCAGGTTTCTGCTTATGAAACCAACAGCGAGCATGCCCCATCCGGTATTCTTGTTGCAGGAAAATAAGAAACAGACAACAGCAGTAAGGCAGTTCCCGGTGGTAGATATATTTACGGGCGACAATAACAACAGCGAACAACAGGCCATGCGACCCGCGCAACAGGTATTCCGTGTACGACGGACCTACAACAAGTGGGTAGGAGACGAGACCCTCGAAGACTTCGCACTGCGATTCACCGCCGTGCGCGGGCGCCGTTTTACCATCGAACAGGTGGCCAAGACCGCCCTCGGGGCCACCGCCTTCCTCGCCCTCGAAGCCATCGCCGCCGCCGTCACCCTCAACTACGGCTTTATCAACACCGTCGCCGCCATGCTCGCCGTCGCCGCAGTGATCTTCATCACCGGCTTCCCCATCACCTACTACGCCGCCAAGCACGGACTCGATATCGACCTGCTCACCCGCGGCGCCGGTTTCGGCTATCTCGGCTCCACCATCACCTCGCTGATCTACGCCTCCTTCACATTCATCTTCTTCGCCATCGAAGCCGCGATCCTCACCTCCGCCCTGCACGCCCTGCTCGGAATCCCCCCCGCCATCGGCTACATCCTGTGTGCCGTCGCCGTGATCCCCATCGTGACCCACGGCATCCGCGCGGTAAGCAAATTCCAGATAGGCACCCAGCCCATGTGGCTGCTGTTGCAGTGCCTTGCCCTCGGCATCGCCGCTTGGTTCGAACTGGCGCGGGTCGAGGACTGGACCCGCTACGCTCCTCAGCACAACCCCGACAGTGGCCAGTTCAACTGGATGCTGTTCGGTGCAGCCAGTGCGGTGTTTTTTGCCATGGTGGCACAGATCGGTGAGCAAGTGGACTACCTGCGCTTTATGCCGGAGAAAAACCGGGAAAACCGCGCACGCTGGTGGTTCTGGCTCACCCTCGCCGGGCCGGGCTGGATTCTGATCGGGGTGATCAAGATGCTGTTCGGCTCGTTTCTCGCCTATCTGGCGATTACCGGCGGCGCTTCCGCAGAGCAGGCTGCAGACCCGGTGCGCATGTATCAGATGGTGTTCAACTACCTGACCCAGTCCCCCACCATGGCGCTGATTCTGGCCGGGGTGATGGTGGTGATCTCGCAGATGAAGATCAACGTCACCAACGCCTACGCCGGCTCCATCGCCTGGTCGAACTTCTTCTCGCGGCTTACCCGCAGTCACCCGGGGCGGGTGGTGTGGCTGGTGTTCAATGTGAGCATCGCGCTGATTTTGATGGAGCTGGGAATCTATCGCGCACTCGAAGGGGTACTGGGTATTTTCTCGCTGGTGGCGATCAGCTGGCTCGGCTGCCTGGCGGCGGACCTGATGATCAACAAGCCCCTTGGTATCAGCCCGTCGTATGTGGAGTTCAAGCGCTCGCACCTTTACGACGTCAATCCGGTGGGCGTGGGTTCGATGCTGCTCGCCTCGCTGATTGGCATCGTGTGTTACCTCGGCCACTTCGGCGATGGGGCGAAAAACTTTGCCAGCTTTATCAGCCTCGGCATCTGCTTCGTGATGGTACCGCTACTGGGCATTGCAACCCGTGGACGCTTTTATCTGGCCCGCCACCGCGACTTTCTCGAGGGGGAAAATGCAGACACCGGGCAGCGCTCGGTCAGTACAGCCATTGTGTCCGCCCAGACCTGCTGTATCTGCGAAAACGATTTCGAGCCCGCTGATATGAGCCACTGCCCTGCCTACCAGGGCCCCATCTGCTCCCTGTGCTGCTCGCTGGATTCCCGCTGCCTGGATGCCTGCAAGCCGGATGCACGCTTTTCCCAGCAGCTCAGCGCGCTGATCAAGATGCTGGTACCGGCGCAGGTAGTCAGCGGAGTGGACTCGCGGCTGGGGCGCTTCGCGATTCTGTTGCTGGGCGCCAGTGTGTGTATCGCCGGTGTGCTGTCACTGATCTACGGCCAACTGCGTCCGACCACCACCGCGGAGGCAGAGCTGCTTCAGCAGGCGTTCTGGGCACTGTTTGTGGTACTGCTGCTGATCGCCGGGGTACTCGCGTGGCTGTTCCTGCTCACCCACGACAGTCGAATCGTGGCGCAGATGGAATCCAACCGCCAGACCCGTCTGTTGCTGAATGAGATCGAAGCGCACAGGGAAACCGATCGCGCACTGCAGGAAGCCAAGGAGCAGGCGGATCGTGCCAACAGTGCCAAGAGCCGTTACCTCTCGGGTATCAGCCACGAGCTGCGCACACCGCTGCAGTCCATTCTCGGTTATGCGCAACTGCTCAACCAGCAGCAGGATATTCCAGAAAAACACCGCAATGGCCTGCGCATTATCAAACGCAGTGGGGAATACCTGACGGACCTGATCGAGGGACTGCTGGATATTTCCAAGATCGAAGCCGGCCGCCTGGATATCTACCGCAATCAGGTGCGCCTGCCCGAATTACTGGAACAGATGGTGGAGATGTTCCGCCCGCAGGCGGAAGCGAAAGGTGTGCGCTTTTACTGCCATATCCACAACCCGCTGCCGTCGACGGTCATAGCCGACGAAAAACGCCTGCGCCAGATCCTGATCAACCTGCTGTCCAACGCGATCAAATATACCCGCGAGGGACAGGTGGACTTCCATATCCGCTACCGCAACCAGGTGGCCGAATTTGCCATCGTCGATACCGGGGTTGGCATCGACCCGGAGGATCAGGCGCGTATTCTCAAACCCTTCGAACGGGTGCGCAATGGAGCCAGCCCGGTGGCCACCGGTACCGGGCTGGGCTTGACCATCGCCTACCTGCTCACAGAAATCATGGGTGGCGAATTGCGTCTCGAGAGCGAGCCCGGCAAGGGCAGCCGCTTTACCGTTTCCCTGCTGTTGTCGTGGGTTGAATCGGATCATAGCCGCGAAGCACCGGTGCGCCGCATCAGTGGATATCGTGGACCGCGGCGCAGTGTGATGGTGATCGATGACGAACCCATTCACCGCGGCCTGATCGGCGACCTGCTGACACCGCTTGGGTTTTCCATGATGGAAGCGCAGAGTGCAGAGGACTGCCTCGCGTTGGTCCAGCAACAGACACCGGACCTGTTTTTACTGGATGTGACCATGCCCGGTATGAACGGCCTGGATCTCGCCGAGCAGCTGCGCGCACGGGATATCGGCGTGCCGATCGTGATGCTCTCCGCGGACGCCCAGGAGCGACACCTGAAACCGGGAGATAGCGAGCCGGCCCATCACGATGCCTATCTGGTAAAACCCCTGGTGAACCAGAAACTGTTCGACACCATGGCGCGCATGCTCAAGCTGGACTGGGTTTACGCAAGCGACAATCCCCGCATGGGTAAACCCCAGGCAATACACCCCGTATCGCCCGAGGCATTACCCAAAACATTGCCAGATCATCCGCTACTGGCGGAGTTGCTGGCCTATGCCCGCATCGGTTACCGCAGTGGTGTACACCGGACGCTGGACCGGATTGCCTCGGAATCCGTGGTCCCCAATAACCGTATTGAAGAGTTCCGCCAACTGGCGGATACCATGCGCTTCGAGCAGTTGAGCGAAGCCCTGGAAATCAAGGAGAGTGAATGAATACCTGCGACGATACCGCAAGCCCAGCACGGGCCACTGCGGATACGCCGACCGGCGATATCGTACTGGTGGTGGACGATTCGCCGGATACCCTGAGCCTGATCAACGACACACTGGAACAGGCCGGTATCGATGTACTGGTGGCACTGGATGGCAGCCAGGCATTGAATATCGCGCGGCGGCTACGACCGGACATGATTCTACTGGATGCGGTAATGCCGGGACTCGACGGGTTTGAGACCTGCCGCCTGCTCAAGGCAGATCCCGAACTGGTATCGATCCCGGTCATCTTCATGACCGGACTGACGGACTCGGAAGATATCGTGCGCGGACTGGAAAGTGGTGGCGTCGACTACCTGACCAAGCCGATCCAGCCCAACGAACTGCTGGCGCGGATGAAGGTGCACCTGAACAACGCGCGCCTGACCTCGAGTGCGCACCAGGCCCTCGACTCCACCGGCCAGTTCCTGTGCACTGTGGATGCCGCCGGACGAATGCACTGGGCAACACCGCAGACCTATGCCCTGCTCAGCAGCGCCGGTGCCATGGAAGGTGCCCTGCAACAGAAGATGATTGCCGACCTGAAGTTGTGGCTCTCGCGCGGTCCGGGTAGCGGCCACAAACTGAAACTGGATGGGTTACACAAACCCCTGGCAGTGGTTTTTATCGAACAGCGCGACGGCGGCACCTGTCTGTTGAAACTGGTAGATGACGGCGGCCCTGCCGGTGAAGAAATTCTGCGGGAAAAACTGTCACTGACCAAGCGGGAATCCGAGGTACTGTTCTGGATTGGCAACGGAAAGACGAACCGAGAAATCGGGGAAATTCTCGATGTAAGCCCGCGCACGGTGAACAAACATCTGGAGGGCATCTTCTCCAAGCTCGGGGTGGAGAACCGTACCGCGGCGGCAGGCATTGCGATTCGGGCATTGAATCCCGACTCTTGATAGAGGTCAGGCCTGGCGACTTTTCCAACTGGTTGTGGTGGCAAAGCACCGGGTGCGGATTTTCAGGACCGCCACAAGTACATCCATGTAGGCTGCGTCGGAGTTTGTACTTCGCCGATTTTTAGTCGTTCTGATCGCTCTTTGAGTTTCTTCGCTTGTGCAATAAAAATACGGCGACCGCGCTGACCGAAAGAGCCATAAGAATCCAAAGCATATGGTGCATTTCGTGCACCACACCTTCGGGCGCATGACCTTCGTGGGCGTAAGCGACTACGCCGGCGGTCATGGAGATTGCTGTGAACAGCGTCAGATACAGTGATTTTATTTTCATACTTTCCTCTACTTCTTGTGCTCAATACTCGACTTGGCTTATGCGATAGCAGGAATGCTTTTTTCTTCCAGCATTCCTTCGCGCACGATGAATTCAATAATGTCCTTCAACCCCTTCTGTGCTTTCAGATTGGAGAAAACAAACGGACGTTCACCGCGCATTTTTTTCGCGTCGCGGTCCATGACTTCCAGGGAAGCGCCGACCAGTGGGGCCAGGTCAATCTTGTTGATGATAAGCAGATCGGAGCGGGTGATACCCGGGCCGCCCTTTCTGGGAATCTTGTCACCGGCGGATACGTCGATCACATAGATGGTGAGATCGGAGAGTTCCGGGCTGAAGGTAGCGCTCAGGTTGTCACCACCGCTTTCCACAAACACGACGTCGAGCGCGCCGTGGCGGGCTATCAGTTCGTCGATGGCGGCGAGGTTCATGGAGGCGTCTTCGCGGATGGCGGTGTGGGGACAGCCGCCGGTTTCCACGCCGATGATACGATCTGCACTCAGGGCTTCGTGGTTGGTGAGGAACTTGGCATCTTCCTGGGTATAGATGTCGTTGGTGACAACCGCGATGTCGTAGTGCTCGCGCAGTGCGCTGCACAGCTCGCGCAACAGTGCGGTTTTACCGGAGCCCACTGGGCCGCCGACGCCTACCCGAAGTGTCTGTTTTTTACCGGTTTGCATGATCGATAACTCCCGATATTCGTTGAACTCTGTTGTAAGATTTTTCAATTAACTTTCGCGGTATTTGTTTTCTTCAAGACCGGAACAGGCGCGTGTACTGGTGTTCGTGGCGCGCGCTGGCGATCGCCAGGGCAGGCAGGCCAGCGCCGATTTCACAGTCTTCGATCCGCTTCGCACGCTCGATAGCAGAGGGCACCTGTTGCTGGATTTCGCCGATCAGCTGCTGTGCCTGGGTCTGGCCGAGGGGCACCAATTTTGTGGCGGCGGCGACCTGATTTTCCAGCCAGGACCAGACCAGGCCGAGCAGAGCGGCGTCTGCACTCAACCCCCAGTGATGGGCGGCGACAGCAAAGGCTGCGATGAAACTGACTTCGTCACAGTGCAGTTTGCTGTCGACCTGCAGCTGCTTCAGCAGCCGGATCAACGCGCTGCCGGTGGCGGTGTCGGTAAGGCGCAGTTCACTGGTCTCACGGCAGGCCAGCGCATAGTGATTCCAGTAGTGCAGACGTTCACTGCTCCCCTCTTCCAGCGCGCGGTGACAGCGCAGCAACAACGGGCAGTCCACCTGGGTGAGAGATTCCTGTAACTGCAGGGTAAGCCACTGACGAGTGTCATCCGCATTGCGCACCCAGCCAGCATCAATGGCGTATTCCAGCCCCTGGGAAAACGCGTAGCCACCCACCGGCAAGCTGGCGCTAGACAGCTGCAATAATCGCAGCAGCGCGCTGTCAGTGGTGGTGATGCTCATGATCGCTGTGGGCATGGGTTTCGGTATGACCGTGTGAATGGCCGTGCTCGTGGGCATGAGAATGCCCGCCGCTGTAGGCACCGGATTCCGGCACGAATACCGCTTGTTCTTTTATCAAAGCCAAGCCGAGCAATTCGAGCATTTCTTCCAGAACGTGGTCCGGCACAATGCGCAACCAGGGCGCACCGGCATCGCTACCAACCTGCAATTTCACATGCCTGTTACCCAGGTGATAGCAGGCGCGACTGAAGGTGAGCCAGTCGTCGCAGCGGGCGGTGGTGACCGGCTCTGCGGCGCCCTGGACCTGGATATGTTTGCCGCATTCGCTTTGCAAAATTTCCCCCACCAGCAGCGGCTTGCCCCGTTCGAGGAAAATCCGCACTTCGGCACCGTCAGCGGTGCTGGTGCGCAGGCGCCCGCGATCCCGCTGTAGATGGTCCAGGACCACGCAGCCATCGGCGGCAATGTCGGTGCGCACACCGAGGCGTTGATAGATATCCAGCGTCACACAGTACTCCTCGTAAAAAATCAGAACAGGCAGTAGCGCTGTGCCAGCGGCAACTCTCTGGCGGGCTCGCAAGTGAGTAGTTCGCCGTCGGCGCGCACCTCGTAGGTCTGCGGGTCCACGGTGACGTCCGGCTGCCAGTCGTTCAGCACCATGTCTTTTTTGGTGATACTGCGGGTGTTTTTGCACGGCACCAGCGTGCGCTGCAGGCCGTGCCGTTCCGCCACGCCTTTGTCGGCGGCCGCCCGGGAGACAAAAGTCACCGAGGTTTTTGCCGCCGCCAGCCCGTGGGCGCCGAACATGGGCCGGTAGTGCACCGGCTGCGGTGTGGGAATGGACGCGTTGGGATCCCCCATGGGGGCCGCGGCAATCATGCCGCCCTTGAGAATCATCGACGGCTTGATGCCGAAGAACGCCGGCTTCCACAGCACCAGATCGGCGAGCTTGCCCACTTCGATGGAACCTACCTCGTGGCCAATACCGTGGGTGATGGCGGGGTTGATGGTGTACTTGGCGATATAGCGGCGCGCGCGAAAATTGTCGGCGCCGGCGGTTTCACCGCTGCTGTCTTCGGCCAGGTTGCCACGCTGCACTTTCATTTTGTGCGCGGTCTGCCAGGTGCGGGTAATCACTTCACCCACGCGCCCCATGGCCTGGGAGTCCGAGGCAATCATGCTAAAGGCACCGAGATCGTGAAAAATATCTTCCGCGGCAATGGTTTCCTTGCGGATGCGCGAATCTGCAAACGCAATGTCTTCGGGAATACTGGTATCCAGGTGGTGGCACACCATCAGCATGTCGAGGTGCTCGTCTACGGTATTCACCGTATACGGGCGGGTGGGATTGGTGGAAGACGGCAGTACATTGGAAGAGGCACAGGCCTTGATGATATCCGGCGCGTGCCCCCCGCCGGCACCTTCGGTGTGATAGGTATGGATGGCGCGGCCCTTGAAGGCGCCGATGGTGTCGTCGACGAAACCGGATTCATTCAGGGTATCGGTGTGTATTGCCACCTGTACATCGTACTTGTCGGCCACGGTCAGGCAGCAGTCGATCGCCGCCGGTGTGGTGCCCCAGTCTTCATGCAATTTAAGGCCGCAAGCACCGGCCTCAATCTGTTCTTCCAGCGCTTCCGGCAGGCTGGCATTGCCCTTGCCGAGAAAACCGAAATTCATCGGCAGGCTGTCGGTGGCCTGCAGCATTTTGCCGATATTCCACGGCCCCGGTGTGCATGTAGTGGCGTTGGTTCCCGTGGCCGGGCCAGTACCGCCGCCGATCATGGTGGTGACGCCGGACATCAGCGCCTCCTCCACCTGCTGGGGGCAGATAAAATGGATATGCGCGTCTATGGCACCGGCGGTGAGTATCGAGCCCTCACCGGCGATAATCTCCGTACCCGGACCAATTACAATCGCTACGCCATCCTGAACGTCGGGATTGCCCGCCTTGCCGATACCTGCGATACGCCCGTCTTTTATCGCTACGTCCGCTTTCACCACGCCCCAGTGATCAAGGATCAGCGCATTGGTGATCACCAGATCCGGGGTATCTTTGGACGGTCGCTGGCTCTGGCCCATGCCATCGCGAATCACCTTGCCACCGCCGAATTTCACTTCATCCCCGTAACGGGTGAAATCTTTTTCCACCTGCAGCCAGAGCTCGGTGTCACCGAGGCGCACGCGGTCGCCGGTGGTGGGACCGAACATCTGGGCATAACTTTCCCGGTCCATGCGGCTCATGACTTCACCCCGACAGTTTCATCCAGAGGCCCCATTACTTCACCCCGAAAACCGTACACCTCGCGCGTTCCCGCATAAGCGACCAGTTCCACCTCGCGCCCCTGGCCCGGCTCAAAACGCACCGCAGTGCCGGAGGCGATATTCAGGTGAAAGCCCCGCGCGATTTCGCGCTCGAAACGCAGCGCCGGATTGACCTCGTAAAAATGGTAGTGGGAGCCCACCTGCACCGGGCGATCACCGGTATTTTCCACCCGCAGAGTGCGGGTTTCGCGGCCGGGGTTTAGTTCGATATCGCCCTTGTCTGCGGCGACCTGAATTTCTCCGGGAATCATAATTGCCCTTAAATTGTTCCGGCGCCTCAGCTAATCGGGTTGTGCACGGTTACCAGCTTGGTTCCATCGGGAAACGTCGCTTCCACCTGCACCTCGTGAATCAACTCCGGCACGCCATCCATAACCTGGTCCGCACGCAGGATATCGCGGCCATAGCCCATCAACTCGGCCACACTCCTGCCATCCCGCGCGCCCTCCATAATCTCCATGGTGATCAGCGCCACCGCCTCGGGATAATTCAGTTTCAGTCCGCGAGACAGCCGCCGCTCTGCCAGCAACGCGGCGGTGAAAACCAGCAGCTTGTCTTTTTCTCTCGGCAGTAATTCCATGCAAAACCCTGCAATGCCCGGTATTTATATTCAGTGAAAAATCAGGTTCGCCAGATCCGCGGCGCACAGGCTGCGCGACCGAGCAACTCGGGCCGCAGTAATTCCCACAGTTCCGTCAGCAGGGCGCGCACCTCAAAGGCGCAACGCCCCAGCGCTCGCACCACGATCAATTCCGATACCAGGGAGATCCCGGCGAGGCAGCATTGGGCGTGCGCGGCAATGACTTCCCGACAGGCCTCCCGCACCGCTTCATCCGGCGCAAACGGGCCCATCACCAACAGGCCATTGACCGGGTAACCCTGCAGACCCGCGCGCGAAGAAAGCACATCGTCCGCGGAATCGCTGTTGTCATGTAGCTGCCCAGACAGACGCAGCGATTCGATCAACAGCGGCACCCCTTCGCGAAAAATTTCCAGTCGCTGCAACAATCGGCCATTACCAAAAGTTGCATCACAGGCGGGCAGTCCTAGCGAGGTCACCTCCCAGCCAGCGAAGTGACTGTTACGGGACAGATCCACCCGCGTCACCATGGCGCCATTGGCACCCGGGTAGGCAATATTTTCCAACGGCAGCCACTCCAGGCTCGCCCCCTCCTTCACTTGCAGGAAGGTATTCTGGCTCTGCAGCAAGCCGTCGCTGCGCGCCCGGTATACCCGCCCGGCACCGGTGGTCGTCACCAGCGCGCGTGCGTCTTTTTTTACCTCGACCCGCACCTCCAGCCGATCCCCCGACACCAGGCCACCGGGCGGATGCAACAGATAAACATGCGCGAGATCGCGCCCTTCCGGGAAGAAAGGCTTCTGTACGTACAGAGGGCCCTGGTGGTAATTGCGCGCCAGCCGGCAACCGCGTTCCGTCCGCTCAAACTGCAACGCCAGATCCGCACGCCAACGCCCCGCCTCAAAGGCCTTGGTAACAGTGGCCTCGGTAAAAAAGGGATCGGGTATGACAAGTTGATTCATGCAAACACTGACGTCTGAATCCCGCCACACGGTGATACCGCAGCGACAGGTTGGATTTAAGGCCAATGGAAACAAGTTTCAGATCGGAGCGGTATGCGTCAATTGACGTAGTGCGGCACCAGACCGCGAGCCCTGAAAAAACCGGCAAAAAACCGTACACTCGAAGGCACCCGCCAATATAGCCACTGCGGTTAACTCCCAGGATTCACAGGAACGCTCACAGAACAGAAAGGAACACACCATGGCCCTAACCCCCTCCACCATGATTCCCCTCGGCACCGCCATGCCCGAATTCCAGCTGCCCGATCCCACCGGCACCCTGGTCAGCAGCAGCGATTACGCCGGCAAACCATTGCTGGTGATGTTTATCTGCAACCACTGCCCATTCGTGAAACATATCGCCGTGGGCCTGGCTGATCTGGCAGAGGAATACATGCCTGCAGGGCTCGGCATCGTCGCCATCAACAGCAACGACTTCGTCAATTACCCGGAAGATAGCCCGGAAAAAATGCAGGAAGAAGTCGCCGCGCGGGGATACCGCTTTGCTTATCTGGTGGACGAGGATCAGGCCGTGGCCAAGGCATTTGATGCCGCCTGTACACCGGACTTTTTTCTGTTTGATGGCGAGGGGAAACTGGCGTATCGCGGCCAGTTTGATGACAGCCGCCCCGGGAATAACCAACCGGTGAACGGTAAGGATTTGCGCGCTGCTGTGGATAAGGTTCTGGCAGGGGAAAAACCGGCAGACGATCAGGTGCCGTCTATCGGCTGCAATATCAAGTGGAAATAGCTACGAAGCTATAGCTGCAAATTGAAGGCGAAGCGGCAGGGAGCGCACTTCAAAAGCGTCGGCGACATGGACGTCGCCGACGCAGCGTACAGGGATGTATTCACAGCGGTTTTGAAGTGCGCTCCCTGTCGATTCGACGCCACACAAGGAAATTAGAGCTTTCGCCCAAGCCTACGAAGCACTCTTCAAAAAAGCCAGCATCCAGCGCGCTACTGCACTGGTGTGGATATCGTTGGTGAGGGAGGCCTTACCCTTCTCCACCATATCTGCGCCAAACACCTCCTCGCGAAGCTCCAGCAATCCTTTCGAGTAGGGCTTGGTAAATTCCGGATGGGCCTGCATGGTAAGCATGTGTTCACCAACCTGTAGCAGCGCGTAAGGACAGAAATCACTGGACGCGATCACCTTGGTCCCCGGGGCCGGCGCTACCACCTGATCCTGGTGGCTCACCAGCAGGCTGAAAGACTCCTGCGGCTCCACCATCCACACCGGCGTCTCCTGAATCTCGTAGCTGTGCACCCCAACGCCCCAGCCCTTCTCCGACTTGCGCGTCTCCCCACCCAGCGCATGGGCAATCAACTGGTGACCAAAGCAGATACCCAGCGTCGGCTTCTCGCGACGGTGCAGCTCGCGCACAAACTCCATCAACGGTGGAATCCATGGCTTGTCCTCGTAAACCCCCGTCTTGCTACCAGTAATCAGGTAAGCATCCACCTCATCGATATCATCCGGGTAATGGCCGTGCTGGACCTCATAGGTAACAAACTCCAGCGATGGATCCTCACGCTTCAGCAGATCGGCAAACATTTCGGGGTACTCGCCAAACTCCCCCACCAGCTGCTCGCGCACATCGTCCGTCTTCAGCACACCTATTTTCATAACCGCTCCAAAAGAATCCACACAGCCGTGCCATATCGTCAGATACGACCTCGAAATTTGTGATCACATTATTGCGCGCAGACTCGAAGTCGACAACCCGCATCAAGCTGACACCTGAGTGAACGCAAAAAAATTGCGCATCTAAACTCCCGGCTAGACTAAAAGTGTTGCGCCTCACCCCTTAGAAGTTCAAGGAGCGAACTCATGAAAGCAGCCAATAAGGCCGCCATCCTAACCGCCGCCGTTCTGGCAGCCACGCTCGGTGCCAACCAGTGCCTGGCAGATTACGAACAGGGCGACTTTATCGCCCGTATTGGCTGGGGTCTCGTGGACCCCGATGACGACTCAGAACTGCTAGTGATCGACAGCAGCGTGCGACTGCCGGATACCCGGGTCTATGTGGATGAAGGCGACAGCGCCACCATCACCGGCACCTGGCTGTTTGCGGATCACTTCGGCCTCGGTCTGCTGGCAGCGTTGCCGTTTGAACACGACCTCGCCGTTGTCGGCCTGCCAGATCCCGCCGGCGGCCTGCTGGGCAGGGTGGATCTCGGCAGTATCGAGCACCTGCCACCCACCCTGACGGTACAGTGGTTCCCGGTGTGCAAGGAATCCTGGGTGCAACCTTATGTGGGTATCGGCGTCAACTTCACCACCTTTATGGATGAAGACCTCAGCCGCATCGCCCAGGACTACTTCGACGATGTGCTCGGTGCCAGCAGCAACGCAAACCTGAAGCTGGACGACTCCTGGGGCCTGGCCGGCGAGTTGGGGGTAGACATCATGTTCGGCCGCGACAGCAACTGGCTGTTCAATGCCGCGGTGTGGTACCTGGATATCGATACCGACGCCAAGATCAGCTTCCGCAACGATCAGGGTTATCGCACCCGCATCACGACCAATGTGGATATCGATCCCTTTGTCTACTCCATAGGTCTCGGCTACAAGTTCTGAATGTCCTCCCGGTGGGGCACACCAGTGCCCCACCGGGTTTATCCCCGCGTCCCCCCTTCCCTGAGAGCCCCCGGGCCTTGCTTCACATCTCCACTACAATTGCCTTGTCCAAGCAGCCACTGGCAGCACCTACTTCTTATGCCAGAAAATTAGGCTGGGCATTGCGCCAAACCCTTAAATAGCGAAAATAAAAAACGATCCTCCGCCACGAAAAGGCATCGCTGTCATTTCTCATGTATGATTGCGCGCCAACTGATTAATTTTTGGCCGGCAGGCAACTTCACAGGAGAAATAATGACGACATCCACCTCCCCCAGTGACATCCAGCCCGCCGGCGCCGGCAAGAAGACCGCGTTTACCCGCTTCCTCGATACCGTAGAGTGGCTGGGTAACCTGCTGCCGCACCCGATTACCCTGTTCGCAATGTTTGCCGTAGGCGTGGTGATCCTCAGTGGTATCGCCTCCTACTTTGGCCTGTCGGTGGTGGACCCGCGCCCGGAAGGCGCTGCCGGACGTTCGGCAGATGGCGTGATCCACGTGGTCAACCTGCTATCCGGGGAGGGGCTCAGGACCATCGTCACCACCCTGGTCACCAACTTCACCGGCTTCGCCCCTCTGGGCACGGTGCTGGTGGCACTGCTGGGTGTGGGTATTGCCGAGCACTCGGGCCTGTTGTCTGCCGCCGTGCGCGGCATGGTGCTGAAAGCCTCCAAGCGCACCGTAACCGTGATCGTGGTGTTCGCCGGCATCATCTCCAACACCGCCTCCGAGCTGGGCTATGTGGTGCTGATCCCGCTGGCGGCGATGATCTTCCACTCCCTCGGTCGCCATCCGCTGGCCGGTCTCGCCGCGGCCTTTGCCGGTGTCTCCGGCGGCTACAGCGCCAACCTGCTGCTGGGTACCGTGGATCCGCTGCTGTCCGGCATCACCGAATCCGCCGCACATATGATCGATCCCAACTATGTGGTCGGCCCGGAGGTGAACTGGTACTTCATGATTGTCAGTACCTTCCTGATCACCATCGTCGGCAGCTGGGTAACCCTGGCCATCGTGGAACCGAAGCTGGGTAAATACGACAACAGCGAAGCCTCCGTTGACCTGTCCCAGGACAAAATGACCGAGCTCACCCCCGAGGAAAAACGCGGCCTGAAATTCGCGGGCCTCGCGGTACTGGGTGTGTGCGGTTTGCTGGCACTCACCATCGTTCCCGAGTGGGGCGTGCTGCGCAATCAGGAAACCGGCCTGGTGGCGGGCTCCCCGTTCCTGAAAGGCATTGTGGCGCTGATCGTGGTGTTCTTCGCAATCCCCGGTTTTGTTTACGGCAAGACCGTGGGCACCATGAACAATGATCGCGACGTAATCGACGCCATGTCCAAGAGCATGGGCACCATGGGCATGTACATTGTGCTGGTGTTCTTCGCCGCGCAGTTTGTCGCCTTCTTCAAAATGACCAACCTGGGCACCATCTTCGCGGTGCTCGGTGCCGAGGCCCTGCAGAGCATCGGCCTCACCGGCCCGCTGCTGTTCGTTTTCTTTATCCTGATGTGCGGTATCGTGAACCTGAGCCTGGGCAGCGCCTCCGCCCAGTGGGCGGTCACTGCACCGATCTTCGTGCCCATGCTGATGCTGCTCGGCTACGCGCCGGAGGTGATCCAGGCCGCCTACCGGATCGGCGACTCGGTGACCAATATCATCACCCCGATGATGAGTTACTTCGGCCTGATCGTGTCATTTGCCACCCGCTACAAGAAAGACCTGGGTATCGGCACCCTGATTGCCACCATGATCCCCTACTCCATCTTCTTCTTTGTGGGCTGGACCGCACTCTTCTTCCTGTGGGTGTTTGTGGCCGGCATGCCGGTCGGACCGGGCGCGGCAACTTACTTCAATATGTAAGCTCTACCCCGCTTCCTCCCTTTCGAAACCGCGCCCCTGGGCGCGGTTTCTTTTTGTCTGCCACCCTGTAAAATCGGCCAGACCAAATAAAATAACGGTATGACAGGAAGGCGCGACCTTCCGCCGATGAAGGAGTGAAGCTTGAACAAGAATAAACTGCAGGCCGCCCTGCTATCCCTGCTGCTGGGCGCATCCGCCAGCCAGGCCCAGAACCCGCTCGACTTCGGCAGCGATATTAAAACCGCCGACCCCTCCGGCCATGTGTGGCAAGACGGCAAGATGTACCTCTACACCTCCCACGACGAGGAGTGTCAGGAAGACTTCTGGATGAAGAACTGGCACGTGTTTTCATCGGAAGACCTGGTGAACTGGGAAGACCACGGCGCGGTGCTATCTGTAGATGATCTCAGCTGGGCGGACAACTACGCCTGGGCACCAGATGCGGCCTACAAGGACGGCAAGTACTATCTGGTATTCCCCGCCGGCACCGGCCACAAGGACCGCGTCAATCCGGAGAAGAGCACCAAGTGGATGGGTATCGGCATCGCCGTCAGCGACTCTCCCACCGGCCCGTTCAAGGACGCCATCGGCGGCCCCCTATGGCGCAAGCCCTACGCCAACGACCCGGCCCTGTTCGTGGATGACGACGGCAAAGCCTACCTGTATTTCCACGGCACCAGTTTTGACTACTACGTGGCGGAAATGGCCGACGATATGCTGAGTATCGAGGGCGATTTCAAGAAGATGGATATGGGTGGCCACGAACCAAAAATGGAAGGCCCCTGGGTGTTCAAGCGCGGTGACAAGTACTACTTCACCATGCCGGAAAACAACCGTGAGCTGGCATATTACATGTCCGACTCGCCAGTGGGCCCCTGGGAGTACAAGGGGGTGTTCATGGAACAGGAAAACCAGAGCAACAATCACCACTCCATCGTGGAGTACAAGGGGCAGTGGATCCTGTTTTACCACCGCTGGCTGAAGTCACCGGTATCCAGCTGCGAGAAGCGTCAACGATACTCCACCGCCGAATACCTGCACTTCAACGAAGACGGCACCATCCGCAAGGTGGAACGCACCGAACAGGGCGTGGCCGATTTCGCCAAGCGGGTGAAAAACGCCCGCACCGACTGACACCAAGTGAGCGCCACCGGGCACGCTTCCCCGCAAGAGGGAGCGCGCCCCTCAGCCGCGCTTGCGCGCCAGCTTGTTCAGAAACACCCCGATTTCCCGCTCTACCTGCATATCCCCCTTCTCCTGCGCTACCGCCAGCCCCCTTTCAAAGGCCTCGGTCGCCGCTGCATCATTACCCAGCGACATCTCACTGCGCCCGAGCAGTTTCCAGGCCGCAGAGTGGTCCGGCATTTGCTTAACACACTCCCGCAGGTGCCCGGCAGCTGCCTCATGATTTTTTTCATTGAACAGGGCGCTCCCCAGGCCAAAGCGCAACAGGGGGGAATCCTTGCCCGCTTCCAGCTGGGCCTGTAATCGTTCAATGATGGGATTGGTCATGGGGTAATCGCTCCAATTCGCGTTAGACTCAGGTTCAGCGCCACAAGCGCTCCCTGGCAATACCGGTTCGCCGGGCATCGAGCACCGACTACCGACCATAACAACAAGCGATCTGAAAAACAGGAACCCCTTGTGAAAAAGACACTGCTTTCTCTGTCCCTGGCCCTGGCCAGCACTTCCAGCTTTATCCACGCCGCCCCCACCGACGCCGACAAGCAACTGGCGCAGACCGAAGACGAAGTCATCGAGTGGCGTCGCCACCTGCACCAGAACCCGGAACTGGGTAACCGCGAATTCGAGACCGCCAAGTACATCACCGCGCATCTCAAGTCCCTGGGCATGGAAGTGGAAACCGGCATTGCCCACACCGGCGTGGTCGGCCTGCTCAAGGGCGGTAAACCCGGCCCCACCGTTGCCCTGCGCGCGGATATGGATGCACTGCCGGTCACCGAAGAGGTGGATGTCCCGTTTGCCTCCAAGGCCAAAACTGAATACAACGGCGAGCAAGTGGGTGTGATGCACGCCTGCGGCCACGATACCCACGTCGCCATGCTGATGGGCGCCGCCCAGGTACTGGCGGAGATGAAAGATGAACTGGCTGGCAATGTCCTGTTTATCTTCCAGCCCGCGGAAGAAGGCGCGCCGGACGGCGAGGAAGGTGGTGCGGAACTGATGCTGAAAGAGGGTCTGTTCAAGAAATACAAACCGGAAGTGGCTTTTGGCCAGCACGTGACCTCCAGCCTGCCGAGCGGCGTGATTGGATACCGCTCCGGTCCACTGATGGCCAGCTCCGATGAATTCCGCATCAATGTGAAAGGCCGCCAGACCCACGGCTCGCGCCCCTGGGGCGGCGTCGACCCGATCACCGCTGCGGCGCAGATCGTGATGGGCACCCAGACCCTGGTCAGCCGCCAGATCGACATCACCAAAGAACCCGCGGTGGTTTCCTTCGGCGTGATCGACGGCGGTGTGCGCAACAACATCATCCCCGACAGCGTCTACCTGAATGGCACCATTCGCAATTTCGATATGGACAACCGCCAGGAGATTTTCAAACGCCTGAAAACCACCGCCGAACTGATTGCCGAAAGCAGTGGCGCGAAGGCAGAGGTGGAAATCCTGGAAGGTTACCCGGTTACCTCGAACAACCCGCAACTGACCGAGGCCGCGATCCCGGCCCTGCAAGCAGCGGCCGGCGACAGCAAGGTGATGGTGATTCCAAAAATTACCGGCGCTGAAGACTTCTCTTTCTTCGCCAATGAAATTCCCGGGTTTTACTATTTCCTCGGCGTTACCCCGGAAGGGACAAACCCGGCAACGGCAGCCAGCAACCACTCACCGCGTTTCTATGTGGATGAGAGCGCGCTCAAGGTGGGCACCAAGGCGATTACCCAGTTGACCCTGGATTATATGGCCAGCAAAGCCGCGAATTAATTGCAGTAAAAAAAGCGGGGCAAAAGCCCCGCTTTTTTATACGCGGTCATTTACCGGGTTATTACACGCAGCGGAAACGACAGGTTTCCGGCGACCTTCAACACGAAAGTGGAGACCAGCTTATGGGCCTGAATCAGTCTGAAGATCAAAACCGCCGTTTAGTCCTGGCATCCCGTCCCGTTGGGGCGCCGGGGCCAAGCAATTTTCGCCTTGAAAAGACCGAGATTCCCCAGCCATCAGAAGGCCAGGTTCTGATGCGCACCGTGTTTCTTTCCCTCGACCCTTATATGCGCGGCCGTATGAGCGATGCCGCCTCCTACGCCGAGCCGGTGGGAATCGGAGAGGTGATGGTTGGCGGTACCGTAAACCGGGTGGTTGAGTCCCACCTGGACGGTTTTGAGAAAGACGACTGGGTGCTCTCCTACACCTGCGGCTGGCAGGACTATGCGATATCCGACGGCACCATGCTGATCAACCTCGGTAAAAATCCCGCGCAACCCTCTCTGGCACTGGGCCTGCTTGGCATGCCCGGATTTACCGCGTATATGGGTTTACTGGATATCGGCGCCCCCAAGGAAGGCGAAACCCTGGTTGTCGCCGCAGCCACGGGCCCGGTGGGGGCAACCGTCGGCCAGATCGGCAAGCTGAAAGGCTGTCGTGCGGTAGGTGTGGCTGGCGGTGCAGAAAAATGCCGTTTCGCCGTAGAAGAGCTGGGGTTTGATGCGTGTATCGACCACTATGCAGAAGACTTCGCCGAGCAACTGGCAAAGGCCTGTCCTGACGGTATCGATATTTATTACGAGAATGTCGGCGGCAAGGTTTTGGACGGAGTCCTGCCACTGCTTAACACCGGCGCACGTATCCCGGTATGCGGCCTGATCTCACAGTACAACGCCACCGAACTGCCCCCGGGGCCAGACCGTCTCGGCCTGCTGATGAGCCAGATCCTGGTCAAACGCATGAAGGTACAGGGCTTCATTATTTTCGACGACTACGGCCACCGCTACGATGAGTTCTATGAGGAAATGTTGCGCTGGTACAGCGAAGGCAAGATCAAATACCGCGAACAGGTTGTGGACAATCTTGAACAGGCACCGGAAGCTTTTGCCGGCATGCTGGAGGGCAAAAACTTTGGCAAGCTGGTAGTCCGTGTGGGCAGCGATAGCTGAAACCGGGTAAACAAAAAAGGCGGGATTTGACTCCCGCCTTTTTTAATTCCAACGCATTGCCCCTACAGCGGCGCAATACTGCCGGTCAGTCTAGTGCTCAGTTTGCGCGCCGCTGGCGCGGACGCTGATCACTGTTGCCGCCCGTGCGATTACCGCGTTCACCACCGCCAGACGGCTTGCGGTTACCGTTGCCGCGTGCGCCATTTTCAGCGCGCTGGGCGTTGTTGCGGCTGTCGGAACGATTGCCGGAGCGGTTGCCCGAGCGAGATTCACCGTTACCGGAGCGCTCACCATTGCCATTGTTGCCCGGTTTTCCCCGACGGCTCGAAGGCTTCTTGCGCGCGGCGCCATCGCGGCGTACCTGGGCGCCTCGAGCGGCCTTGCCACCGGATTCCGGAAGCTGATGATCCGGCTCAAAGCCTTCAATTTCTTCGCGCTCGATGGGCTTTTGAATCAGTTTTTCGATATCACGCAGCTGCTTGATTTCATCTGCAGATACCAGGGACACCGCCTGTCCGTTGGCGCCGGCGCGGCCGGTACGGCCGATGCGATGCACGTAATCCTCGGGCACATTGGGCAGGTCGAAGTTCACTACCTGCGGCAGCTGATCGATATCGATACCGCGTGCGGCGATATCTGTTGCCACGAGGATCTGTACCTTGCCGCTTTTGAAATCCGCCAGGGCTTTGGTGCGCGCATTCTGGCTCTTGTTGCCGTGAATTGCCGCCGCCGGGATACGGCTCTGCTCCAGCTGTTTGGCCAGGCGGTTGGCGCCGTGCTTGGTGCGGCTGAAGACCAGTGCCTGATGCCAGCCGTTTTCCTTGATCAGGTGACACAGCAGCGAGGCCTTGCGGGCCTTGTCCACCGGATGCAGCTTCTGGCTCACGGTTTTGGTGGTGCTGTTGCGCGGGCTTACATCGATCTCTACCGGGTCGTTCACCAGGCCTTTGGCCAGGGTGCGGATTTCTGGAGAGAAGGTCGCGGAAAACAGCAGGTTCTGACGTTTCGCCGGCAGTACCCGCAGGATTTTCTTGATGTCGTGGATAAAGCCCATGTCCAGCATGCGGTCAGCTTCGTCCAGCACCAGGGTTTCCAGCTTGTCGAACTTGATCGCGCGCTGGTTATACAGATCCAGCAGTCGGCCCGGTGTGGCCACGAGAATGTCGGCACCGCCGCGCAGGCGCATCATTTGCGGGTTGATCTTGACCCCGCCAAAAACCACCGAGTGGCGCATGGGCAGGTGCTGGCTGTAGCTCTGCACATTGTCGAATACCTGCGCCGCCAGTTCGCGGGTCGGTGTCAGTACCAGCGCGCGCACCTGATTGTTGCGCGCGCGCTCACCGGCACTCAGCTTGTGCAGCAGCGGCAGGGTAAAGCCGGCAGTCTTGCCGGTACCGGTCTGTGCCGCCGCCATTACATCGCCACCGCGCATCACTACGGGGATGGCCTGTTCCTGAATCGGGGTGGGTTTGCTATAGCCCTGCTCCGCTACAGCACGGGCAATTTCCGGCACGAGGCCGAGGTCTTCAAATAACATAGAAATTCTTTCTTGAGTGCGGTCAGTGGAACAATCACACCAACCTGCGTGTTACGCCCGAGCCTGTCGCTCCGGGCAAAACTGGAATACTCAGTCCGCCGTGCCCGCTTAAAGGGCCGATGTTCCACGGAGTGAGATTGGTTGCCGCCTGAGGCATTGGCCGAAAGTTCTATTTCGGCATGGTGCGGCATTCAGTAGAAAGGAATCAGACACACTGCTTAGTACAGTGTTCCAGAAATGAGCCGAAAGTAAGTCCGGCCTACAGATGACGCAACTGGCAGTCTTGCCAGCCGCGGCACTATAACACAGCGCGGCAGACTGCCCAGTTTTAATTGTATTTTTGCGTAGCGGACACTTTCTCCCCGGCTTACTGGCTCTCCGTGCGGTGGAACCTTTCGATGGAAATTCCCCCACCGTAGACTTTCTCCACTATGCAACGGGGAGGGCAAACGATGTCTGGTACGAGACGCACTTCATCATTAGCGGGGCCTGTGGGAGCAGGATATTCCGGTGCCGATCAGGGTTACGGTGACACCCGGTACACCTTGAGCGACGGCCGCGAGGTAAGTATCCGTCCGGTGTGCCCTGCTGATGGCGACATGGAGCGGGAACTGATCGAGAGCCTGTCCGCCGACTCCAGTCGCATGCGCTTTCTAGGCGGTATTGGTCGAGTCAGTCAGCAACTGATGCATATCCTCAACGACAACGATGCCCAGCACGAGGCCTTTATTGCGCTGCATGAAGACGACTCAGGCACCCTGCACGCTGTGGGCGTGGCCAACTTTGCCTGCGATCCCGACGGACACTCCTGTGAATGTGCCGTGGTGGTCGCCGACGACTGGCAAAATAAGGGGCTGGGCAAGCGTCTGCTTCAGGAACTTGTGGATGCGGCCAAGGCGGACGGCCTCGATGAAATCTACTCCGTTGAATCCGCGGGCAACAATGCCATCGACCGCGTAGCGCGAGAGCTGGGGTTTAACTGCAAGGCGGACCCGCACGACTACACAACGGTGCGCTACAGCCTGCAACTGCACTGACCGGCAATCAATGCGCAACAACAGAGACTCAGACAGGAAGACAGATCGGTGCGGGGCAAACCTGCTCCGCACGTGACAGATACTGGGGCCGGTTTCTTAAACGAATCCGGCCCTTCTAGTCACCCTCACTTCACAGCCTTCGTATGTCCCGCACCCGCTTCCCGGGAAAATCCACCGCAGTCCACACCTCCGCGATAGACCCGTCGCAATTGTCAATTTTTTGACATTCTACGCGCCAACGGGTTACCTAGAATGACACCAGCGATGGGCCCGGCTTCGCCTGCGGAGAATTTGGGCTATACAACACAATATCTAATAATAATTCGGAGGTTCCCATGGAATCCGGCCCCCTGATCTCGATCGGTCTGCCGATCGCCCTGTTTATCATCATGATCGGTATCGGTCTGACCCTCACCGGTCGCGACTTTCACCAGGTCACCGTCAAGCCTACAGGTTTGATTTTCGGCACCCTGGCACAAATTATCCTGATGCCCGCTGCGGCATTCGCACTGGCCTGGCTTCTGGAACTGCCACCGGCGATGGCGGTGGGACTGGTAATCATTGCCGCCTGCCCCGGTGGCACCACCTCCAATTTGTTCACCCTGCTGGCCAAGGGCAATGTCGCCCTGTCCATCGTGCTCACCGTGTCGGCAAGTCTCATCACCATCATGACCCTGCCGCTGATCACCAACTTTGCGCTGAAGCTCTACTTCGGCACCCAGGAGGAAATCTCACTCCCCCTGGGGAAAACTGTTGTGATGCTCTCGGTGATCGTGCTGCTACCGGTAGCTATCGGCATGATCATTAAAGCCTTCCAGCCAAACCTGGCGGCGCGAGCCGAGGGTATTGTGAGTGTTTTCGGTGGACTGGTCCTGGCCGCACTGGTCGCAGGGATCGTATACGGTATCCGCGATCGCTTTGTCGACCTGCTGATTCAGGCAGGTCCTGCGACCATCGCGCTCAACATTCTGGGTATTGGCATCGGACTGCTGTGTACGCGGGTGGTGGGACTGGGTACCCGGGAGCGCCTCGCGGTGGCCACGGAACTGGGCATCAAAAACGGGACGCTGGGGCTGATGGTCACACTTACCCTTCTGCATTCCAGCGATATGTCCGTGCCTTCGGCCATCTACGGTGTAATCATGTTTCCGCTCGGTTTCCTGCTCGCGGCGTACGGGCGCCGCCTGGTCAGGACCGTTACACCGTCAGAATCCGCAGGGGAAAGGTCCCACCCTGCAGAAGTGGGATAAGTATTTACCCTGCATGTCATTTCACTGGCACCAAGCGTTCGATAGAGTGGCCTCATAGTAATTTTGAGGCCCTCTCATGACCCAGGCACGCCCTTCCCAATTACTCGCCTTCTTCCTGTGCACCTGTTTCCTGTTAGCGCTTGGCGCCGGGCGTGTAACCGCAGCGGTTGCGCCAGACACAGGATCCCCCGATCCGCACTCCCGAGAAGTTCTGCCAGCCCCTGTGGAGTACCGGGATGTTCAGTGGGTGCAGGCAGGGAATAAAACCCTCACCACCGATATCTTCGTGCCGAATACCGGGCGCAAGCAGTATCCGGTAGTGGTGATCTTCCACGGCGGCGGCTGGCTGATTAACGACAACCGCATCATGGATGCAGCCGCAAAGTACCTGGCCCGCCACGGTGAGTTTGTCGTGGCAAATATGAACTACCGGCTACTGGGGGATAACCAGAACACCACCACCATGGACGAGATCGTGGGAGATGTGCTCGGTGGTGTGTTGTGGGTGAAGGAACATATTTCGGAATACCAGGGCAACCCGGAGCGCATCGCGGTCACTGGAGACAGCGCCGGTGGCCACCTGAGTGCGATGGTGGTACTGGCGGCCAACAATCTGAGCGGCGAGGCATTCTCCCCAGAAAACCTCGCGTTCCGCCCCACCTATATGCCCTCGGGAAAAACGCCGGAGCAGATAGCGGATAACGGGGAGTTGCAGGTGCAGGCCGCCGTATTCAGTTACGGGGCATTCGACCTTTACCGTGCAGCCCAGGGCGGTTTTGAGTCACCCGGTAATATTTTCTGGAAACTGGGCAACACAGAGCCACGCGGCATTATGGGCAAAGGGTTCAGCGTAGAAAGCGCCCCGGAACTCTACAAAGCCGTGTCACCGGCTTACCTTATCCCCGACGCCGGGGACAGGAAGCTGCCGCCGATATTCGCCCATGTAGGCAGTAAGGACACCACGACACCACCGAGCGCGGTAAAGGCATTCGTCGACAAGCTGGTAGCGGCCGGGCAGCCTGCCCGGTTCAAGGAATACCCCGGGAAAAATCACGCGTTTCTGGATACCGGGTGTAATGAGTTTCTCGGTAACTGCTTCGACAAAGACGCTCCGGAAACACTGAACGATATGATTGAGTTTTTACAGGCACACCTGGAATGAAGGCGAGTGGCAACCGAAGCCGGGCCTGCTCGCTCCCTTGTCAATCCAGTCCATCAACATACCGCATCAGGCGCTCCGGATCGCTGATAGTCACACGACCGTACGCGAACTCGATCAGCCCCTGAGCCTCGATATTCTTGAGTACCCGGTGCACCCCCTGCCGGGTCATCCCCATCATATTGGCGAGCAACTCGCGGGTCAGGGCAAAGCTCACCGCGACATTGCCGTCCTGCCCGCTGCGGTTGTGCATCTGCGCCAGAAACAGTAATCGCCTCCCGATACGCGCTTCCGTGCCCCGCAGGACATCGTCCTGAATCACCGACATCGCAGACCAAAGCCGTCGGCTGACCTGGTCCAGAGCGACGGGATAGGCATCCGGGTTATCCCTCAGCGTGGTCCGCAGCACCTCCCCCTGGATTTCGAACACCTGGCAGTCCTCGTGTGCCGTAGCACCGAACACCCGCGGCATTCCCGGGGAAAAAACCGTGTCGCCAAACCAGGCCCCCACATCGAGGATCGCGAGAATCGCCTCGCGCCCAGCGACATTGCTGGCACAAATCCGGACCCGTCCGCGGGCAATGATGCACAGGCTGCCCTGCAGCGCTCCCGGGGGATAAATAATCTCCCCGGCACCATACGCCCGATTGCGGGCCTGCTCAGCCAGGGAGAGTTTGGCCGGTTTGGAGAGCCCCTCGAGTAACGGACAGGTTTCGATAACGGAAAGAACGTCATTCATTGGCCAAGTGTAAACAAATTGACAGTCAGAGGCGCAGCTGAATTTCTAGAATGCGGTCATCGGTAAACAAAAAGCACATCCACAATAATTAAGAGAGAGAACTCCATGCAGCCGTCCTCCATACAGCAGTCCCCAACCACACTGGAATCCCTACCCTCGCTGGAAGGCAAGGTAAGCGCCGAGGAATGGCAATTGCGCGTAGACCTCGCCGCTGCCTATCGCCTGGTTGCTCACTACGGGTGGGATGAAATCGTGTTTACCCATCTTTCGGTACGTATTCCCGGGCCGGAACATCACTTTCTGATCAATCCCTTTGGCGCCCTGTTTGAAGAAATTACAGCTTCCAGCCTGGTCAAAGTGGATATCAATGGGGAAAAAGTGGATGACAGTCCCTTCCCGGTAAACCCCGCGGGATTCACCATTCACAGCGCCATCCACGAGGCGCGCGAGGACGCGCAGTGCGTGATGCATACCCACACCGTTGAAGGTGTGGCCGTAGCCGCCCACAGTGAAGGCCTGCTGCCACTTTCCCAGCAATCACTCTTCCCCCTCGCCAGCCTCGCGTATCACGACTACGAAGGCATTGCAGTACGCGAGGATGAAAAAGCCCGGCTGGTGAAGGATCTGGGAACCGCCAAGTTCATGATCCTGCGCAATCACGGCCTGCTGACCTGTGCATCCACGGTGGCCGACTGCTTCCTGTTTATGTACCTGCTGCAGAAATCCTGTGAGATTCAGGTGGCAGCACTGGCCGGCAACCGCCCACTGACACCGGTCCCGCAGGAAATCATCGACAAGATTGTCAGCGAAGGTGACAAGGTCACCAGGAACCAGGGCGGGCTGCTGGCCTGGCCCGGACTGTTACGCAAACTCGACCGTATCGACGCTAGCTATCGCCGCTAACCCAATCCCGGAGCAAACCATGAGCAATAATAACCATACAAAGAACCAGCCTCACGCCACCTTCAGCCACATGGAGCACGGCAGTGCCCAGGACTGGAAATGCATCGCAGAGGCGTTCGGCCCCTTCGCAAAAAAGCTGCCACAGCGAATTATCGAGCACTTGAAATTGCTCGACGGTGACTTCGGCGGATTCCAGGTAGACCGGCTAACCCACTGCCTGCAGAGCGCCACCCTGGCACACAAGGCGGGAAAAGATGAAGAGTATGTAGTGTGTGCACTGCTGCACGATATCGGCGACACCCTGGGCTCTTACAACCACGCGGATGTTGCCGCGGTTCTGCTGGAGCCTTTTGTGAGTGAAGCCAATCACTGGATGATCAAGCACCACGCCATTTTCCAGGGCTACTACTTCTTCCACCACCTGGGCATGGACCGCGATCAATACAAACAGTATGCAGACCACCCGTACTACCAGCGCACCCTGGAGTTCGTGCGCGAGTTTGACGCGCCGGCATTCGATACCGAGGCCGAGGTTCTGCCGCTGTCGTTTTTTGAACCCATGATTCAGCGGGTTTTCGCCCAGCCGAAAAAGTCACTGTACAAAGAAGCGGTGAACAACTTCGAGAGCAATCAACCGGAAAAAGAAACGGCCTGAACTACCGATTAGATTCGACATAACCCTCGCACGGAGGGGGCAAAACACAGATCAGAATTCGGCATCGATATCCGGTCGGAAATTGAAATACGAAGTCTCCACCAGAGTTTTGTAAACCCCCTCCACATTCATCGGGAGCCACTCCCGATACATCGGCAGATCCTTGAATTCTTCGAGCTGGATTTCCGCTTTGAGTGTATCCAGCGTTTTTCCCTGTAGCATTCCGTCGCGCACGGCGGCATATAGAGCTTTCAGATACGCCAGGTAACGCTCCACATCCTCCCGCTTGCCAGACTTGCCATGCCCACCGATAAACAGGTCAAACTCGGGCCCTGCAAGCACCGCTTCCGTGGAACGGATCATGCCGTGGATATCGTAGCCAATCAGGTTTTTATAGGGCATGCGCCCCAGCACAATCCAGTCGACGACATATAAGACATTCGCCGGCAGGAATCGCATACTTACCGAACCGCGGCCGTTGTTGGTTCCGTGGTAACGCAACTCAACAGTGCTCGATCCGAACTCAATCTCCATGAAATCATCAAAGGTAATATCCGCGGGTGCGGTGGGGACTTGCGTCCACGCGATATCTTCCGCGGCCAACTCTTGGGCCACCACCACCGCGCCAGCCTCAGCAAATACCTCGCCCCCGAGCACATGATCCACGTGATTGTGGCTGTACGCCATGTACTTAATCGGCTGATCAAACCGTGAGGACAGTTCTGATTTCAGCCAGCGGGCGGCTTCTGGATTGATCGGATCGGTTACGAAGATCCCCGCTTCGGTGACCATAAATACCGAACGATAATTGCCCGCGGTAAAGTGATAGACATTTCCCTTCACGGGTTCTATGGTGAACTTCGGCTCGGCCAGCGCCGCCGCAGGATGGAGAAAAACAAGTCCCGCGAATAAACTAATAATAGCTGTCCGCATAACTGGCTCCAGATGGCGATCTAAAGAAAACGCACTCGTTTTTAAAAGCCCAGCTTGGATATCTTCCTCGACCGCGAACTTCTTGTGCGATCACAGCCAGAAGAGCAACACTTCGAGAGCATCCGACCTGGCTGCGTTATGGATTCTCTATTCTGAAGAACTGGATACTTAACGGGTACTTCCAGAGCTTTCCTTCGCTCGCGTTAACCGCCCCAATTACTACAAAAATGATATCCAAGAGCAACAATATGAAAAATCCAAAAATTCCGACAATTACAAACACCAAGATAAAGAGAACCACCGAATAAATAAGCGCACTAATCATCCAATTGAGAATGACTTTACCGTGCTTATCAATTTCTTCGGAATGGTCTTTATTAACCGCCCACATAACGATCGGCAATACAAATCCAGCGCCAGGGATACAGAACCCAGCCAGCTGACTTAGGTGCATAAGCATTAAATAGGTATTTTTCTCTAGGCCCCAAGGCTTAAGTTCTTCCATGATTTTCTCCAATTTCTACTGATTTGTAACGCCCAGCGCCGAAGCAGAATAAAAACGCCGATCAATGTTAGCAGCCTTACCGCGCACCGCACTTTGGAAGCTTTCCGAATGTTTCATCTGTCAAGCTCAGTGCATTACAGCCACCCCACAAACCTTCGAATCCCTTTCCGTCACCTAAATACCAGCACGTACACTTCTCCTCGAAAAGAATATTTTCCTTCACTAAAGGAAAGTCACATATAACTCCGTCATCTAAGGCAGCATATTCCATACTTTTTGCAGCACCTTTACCTTGCGCACCAACGAGACTCGTCATAAACAAAAGGAGTAGAAATGTACAAAAGCAGCCCAAGATGAAACTCAGTAGTAATTTTATCTTCATAACTTGCTCAAACTGCTATCGCCGCGCTCAGCCGCGGACAGGTTTGTGCGCCTTATACGCGATAATGTTAGCGCAGCGACCGCACATAAAGTACACAAAGTTGGCCGTCATCCTGCAGCGCACTGTTAGCACGCGGTGCGCTCGTAGGCCGCGATTTCATTAAAAATTAATTTAAATTCCGAAAGCTCTTCATCTTCAGCCAACCCCATGTGACTCGCTTGGGAAGAAATACGAATTTGTGAACTGGGTAGCTTTCCTGCTAAGTCTCGAATGCTTTCAATTGGAGCATTCTCATCTTCTTCTCCGTGATGGATGTACACAATTGGTGATTTCTGAAATTCGATCGACTCCCACGAACCAAGAAGCACTTTAAAGTCAGACCACGCACCATGAGCCAAGTCTTCTGAAAGGCCCAATGACGTGAGGTAATCAATCGTTGACTCATAGTTATCATTCCGGAGAAGTTCTAGGAGCTCCAATGTGGGGGGCGACTTCACCTTCTCAACAAAGATACTCGGTGTACCCATCGACGCTAAAAGATAACAAGAGTGAACGACTTCAGAATAAGCTGTAGAGAAGTGCATAGCGAACGGGCCTCCCCCACTACCACCGATTACATGACACTTATCGATTCCGTTGCTTTGTAGATACGCGCTTGTTTTTTCCGAACATTTGTCGAATGACGGGGCAGAATCGAATTCATAATACCAGGGACGGGTAGGACAAATTAGCCGGATACCAACTTTACTCGCGAGCACTGAAAACTCATGCCCAGACTCACCTGTTTGAGGTGTACCCATAAAGAAAATGACTGGGACACCCTGAGAATCACCAAATTCATGGACCTGCACAATATCTCCTTGTGTGTGCTAACGCCATGCTCAGCGGCGAGGTTAAACTGGCGCCAATTTTGGCACGAAATTGGTGGCAGCGTTTGCCGACTGATGCCGCTTGTTAGCGCTATTATTTGCACGGAATATCAAAGTCGACATGATAATGATCATCATGACGAACCCATGAAGCCCTTTTCGAAAACTGTACATTAGTCTTTAAATATTCGCCGTACTTTGTTTTGAATAAATTTGGCTTCAATTTTGGGTCAAATATAACACGCCATAAGTCATGGCCGTGCTTCTTTGCCTGCTTATGCAAGGCTACTACATGCGCCGCCATAGCTTCATAGTCGATATACAGGCCATCATATTGGCTGTTTGCATCAAACTCTATGTTATAGCCAAGCTTGTTGAATGGGGTGGTTGGCAAGTGTACAGACTTACCGCTCTTGTCTTTTACAGGTGTTGTGAAATCAACCGACAAGCCATTTCGATGTGTTTTATGCGGTTTGAACTCGCCACCTTCTTCGAAACCTGTTTCAGCGTATTTATAGACTTTGTCTGGCTGCTCCGCCTCTATGTCTTTATACGCTGCCACGATGATGCTTCTTACTTCAGAATGCACATACGTCCGTCCGGCGAGCCGGGCCATTGTACTGTAGGTAACGAAGTTTTTTCCCTCTGACGGTAGCTTAACACCGTGAGAAAGCCGCCCATTTGAGGTTGTGCCATAACATGTACTAGCTTCAGCAAAAGCCACCAGCGGTGTCATTAGTATGATTGTAATCAGATGCTTCACTTTCATATTGTGCTAACGCCGCCAGCAGGGGCAGCTTGCCTCGGGCGCTTTATATGCGAAAATGGGAGCGCAGCGACTGTGTGAAAAGTGTATAAAGTAAGACGTCGACTGCATTGCTTTGTTAAGCCACTTTCTTGGCACGATGCAGGCCAAGTAAAAGAATTGCTGAGTCATCTCCCGGGAAAGTTGAGATTCTAACACCATGAAAAGGGCCATTTTTCACATAGATGAGCGCTTCAAATTCCACAACTTCACCTATATCTACACTATTCCATGTACTTTTTAGTGCATCATCTATGAAAAGAGTGACCGCATTACAAATAAATTTATAGCCCTTACTTATATATTTCTCTCTGACATCCATAGCAATGCCTACACTTAGCAACGACTGAGATTCGAGATTTAGGTCCGTTACGGTACCTGACCAGCGAACTGTATATCCGCCATATTTCCTGGACAACGCCGCATCGTCTAGACCCTCATTGAAATCATTTACGATATCTTCGTAAAACTGGTGCCAATCTTTATTCCAAGCCTTCATTACCATTTTTACTTAACACCCGCGGAGGCCCGTAGCTTCACTGCCCGTAATTGCTATGTTGATCCCGGAGCAAGCCAATTGCAGAGTATACATATTCAGGCCTACCTCGCGACTTGATCTGCTCTTCTACTGAACGATATGGAATTACCGAATAAACCTCACTGTTACGTAATATTGCAACGTACCACCCTGACCCGCCAATTTCCTTAGGTTTTCCACAAGAGGATTCATTTCTCACGTACTTCATATAGCGGCCAGACTGATACCCCCAACCATGAAGTAACCCTAAAACTGCTACAGCAACTTGCTGCCCATATTCAGACTCAGATAAAGAATCACTATGAATTTTGACAACCGCAACGTCCTTCGCGGTACGGATGGAACTTTCTAACTCTTTTTGAAAGTCTGGGTAAATATACTGGAACTCACCGTCAGGTGATGACGGTGGAATTACAGCTGGCTGTATCGGTTCACATGCCAGGGCTCTACTTCCAAAAATTATCGTTAGAATAAAAATGCTGTTTCGTAGATTCATAGCATAACGCTTGCATAGCAGCGCCCGATTAGGGCGTCCGGTGGAGGCCCAATCGGCAGGAACAGACTTTGTGTACTTGTTATGCACCGCTCCATTGGTTGAATCTAATTACGTCCATATGAATACCGTAAACCATTGCGGAGTTCGATTGAGGGTTAAAGAAGTACTTCATCCAACCGTTATTCATCCTTTCTTCCCAGTCGTCAAGGCTTCCATACCGTTCAAGATAGAGCTTCACTTTGCGCCTCTTTCCCATATTCCAAAAGCGGCCTAGTGGATCGTTATACCAAACTGATTTGACCAGTCCATTTTCCTCGTAAATCGCAAAGCTGAACTCAGGTATATCAACAGTGTATGAGCGCTCCTTACCTTGTTCTTCTTTGATGTCCCCAAATTCACGAAGAATTTTAAGTCCCTCATCGACAGAAATACCTAGTTGAATGTGAGGCGTACCCAGTTTCTTAGGAAACAGCAAATTCACAGTACCTCCTCTGCATAACGCCCAGCGCAGGCAGCGCGGAGCGCCTTTTGTGTTAATGTTTGAGCGCCAGCGAGTAACACAAAAGGTGCGTAGCGTTGGCTGTCGCTCTGCTGCTGTTTGTTAGCCTGGTTTTACCTCGGGATAAGCCAGTACCGCAAGCTCTTCGACCGAATATTGACCAAGCTTCGATGGGTCAATTGACTGGCTAACTCTCTTGAATGAAGATAGCTCTAAAATCGATTCTAATTCGCCGTCGAATCCCATTTTCTCAATATTCTTTAAAAAATCTGAAACTAAGCGCATATCATCGAACTCTTCATCACTTATACACTCAAGATCTAAGTCAAACTTCTCACACGCCTCCCAAATCAGGGTTGCAGGCCGTAACTCAATTGCAACTGATCGTTTACCCTTATGCATCTCTAGTGGCCCATCGATAAGTTTCGACCCGCAACTTTTACAAATCGCTTTGTAAGCCAAAAGTTCTTTTACAGGATAAATATTACTCTCGTTACAAAATTCGCATTTTGTAGGGAATGGGTCAATAAATTCCATGTCAATTACCCAGAAGGCTAACGCCGCGCTCAGCCGCGGACAATTTTGGGCGCTTTATGCGCGATAATGGGAGCGCAACGACCGCGCATAAAGCGCACAAAGTTGGCCGTCGGCCTGCAGCGCATTGTTATGCGATTTCTGAGATCTGCACATCTGTCGGCTCCAATTTCTTTAGCTCACGAGATTTATTTACTATTTCATTTAGGAAATGGGTTGCATCTTCGCCTGACTCAAGTAGCGAGATCAATTTGGAAACGAACTCCTTAAGATCTATTGCCCATCCCGTATCATGAGGATTGCTTAGCACCTGATTGAAGTAGGCAATGGCCTCGTTTTTTTCCTTGGCTATGACACATGACATACCCTGGTGAAATTCACCCCATAAAGTTGGTCGATAATCTTGCAATGAAGAAACTACGTACTCTTTAACTGCTTTTGGACTAGATAGCTTTTCTCGTATTTCCAGTATTTTAGATTTTGCTAGATTTGCAAATTCTTGAGCTTGTGGCTCAAACTGCTCATTTGACTCATACTCAACAAAACCAGCCTCTCTATAGCCAATATCGAAAGAGAGATGTTCTTGTGGGTACCATTGAAAATTAACACCCACATTTAGATAGCTGCCTTTTGACCACGCAGAAGGTTGAAATTCAATTACTGTAATCCACCAACCGTTATCATCTAACCAAATTCTCGACTGGCCTTTTCGTTTCACGCCAATCGGCTTCAATACCTGCCTTGCTACTCTGTTGATGATTTTGCTGTGTGGAGGTGTACTCATGATCTCCCCTTCGCATAACAGTTTTATTCAAAAGCCCCAGATATAGACATAATGTCTACATATAGGCATCAGATATCTATATTTAGACATTATACCTATATGTAACCATGCCCGTTGAAATGTCTAAATGGCTATATCTAGACATTTCTTTTATGGCTATTCAGCTTTTTATCAGTTATACGCAGGTCAGATTACCCTTCGAATACAACCGAAATTCAAGCAATGTCGGCACCACCATGCGCCAATTGCGCAGGGTAAATTTCCGATCTATATGAACAAAAAAGCCCCGCATCGCGGGGCTTTGCATTCAGCTAACTTCGGCAAGGTTGCCCTTGCTCTCCAGCCACTGCTTCCTGTCACCGGCCCGTTTCTTGGCGAGTAACATGTCGAGCAGCTGGTTGCTGTCGTCGCCGGCGTCAATATAAAGCTGCACCAGGCGGCGGGTGTTGGGGTCCATGGTGGTTTCGCGCAGTTGCAGCGGGTTCATTTCACCGAGGCCCTTGAATCGGGTGACCTGGATCTTGCCTTTCTTTTTCTCCGCGGCAATACGATCGAGGATTCCCTGGCGCTCGGCGTCATCCAGTGCGTAGTAGACCTCTTTGCCGATATCCACCCGGAACAGCGGCGGCATGGCAACGTATACGTGACCGTTGGTAACCAGCGGACGGAAGTGACGCAGGAACAGCGCGCACAGCAGGGTCGCAATGTGCAGGCCATCGGAGTCGGCGTCGGCGAGGATACAGATTTTGTTGTAGCGCAGGCCTTCCAGGTTGTCGCTGCCGGGGTCGACGCCAAGGGCGACGGCGATGTCGTGAACTTCCTGGCTGGCGAGGATCTCGTTGGAGTCCACTTCCCAAGTATTCAGGATTTTACCGCGCAGGGGCATGATGGCCTGGAACTCGCGGTCGCGCGCCTGCTTGGCGGAGCCACCGGCCGAGTCCCCTTCCACCAGAAACAATTCCGAGCGCGTGGTATCGCCACTGGAACAGTCGGCGAGCTTGCCGGGCAGGGCCGGGCCCTGGGTGACTTTTTTACGCGCGACTTTTTTCGCAGAGCGCAGGCGTTTCTGCGCATTGCTGATACACAGCTCGGCGAGTTTGTCGCCATCTTCGGTGTGCTGGTTGAGCCACAGGCCGAAGGCATCCTTGGCGACGCCGGAAATAAATGCGGTGGCCTCGCGGGAGCTGAGGCGCTCCTTGGTCTGCCCGGAGAACTGCGGGTCTGCCAGTTTGGCGGAGAGCACATAGGAGCACTGGTTCCAGATATCCTCTGGCCCCAGCTTGACCCCACGCGGCAACAGGTTGCGGATCTCGCAGTACTCGCGCATGGCGTCGAGCAGGCCCGCGCGCAGGCCATTCACGTGGGTGCCGCCCTGGGCAGTGGGGATTAGGTTCACATAGGATTCAACGGTGACCTCACCGCCTTCCGGCAGCCACTGTACGGCCCAGTCCGCTGCCTCGGTCTCCGCGGAAAAGTTGCCGATAAAAGGCTCCGCCGGCAGCACTTCCCAGCCCTGGTTGGACGCAGCCAGATAATCTTTCAGGCCGTCTTCGTAATACCACTGGTCCGACTCGCCGTCCTGCTCATTGATGAAGGTGACGTTCAGGCCCGGGCAGAGCACCGCCTTGGCGCGCAGCAGGTGGCGCAGGCGCGGTACGGAAAACTTGTGGGAATCGAAATACTTCGGGTTCGGCAGGAAGCGCACGCTGGTGCCGGTTGTACGCTTGCCACACTCGCCAACCACTTCCAGATCCGAGGCCTTGTCGCCATTCTGGAAGCCGATGCGATGCACCTTGCCATCCCGCTGGATGGTCACTTCCAGCACATTGGACAGGGCGTTTACTACGGAAACACCCACCCCGTGCAGACCACCGGAAAACTGGTAGTTGTTTTTGGAGAACTTGCCGCCGGCGTGCAGGGTGGACAGGATTACCTCTACCCCCGGACGCCCCTGCTCCGGGTGGATATCCACCGGCATGCCGCGACCGTCGTCGCTAACGGACAGGGAGTGGTCCTTGTGCAGTACCACCTCGATTTTCTTGGCGTGGCCGGCGAGGGCTTCGTCGACACTGTTGTCGATCACTTCCTGGGCCAGGTGGTTGGGACGGGTGGTCTCGGTATACATCCCGGGACGCTTTTTCACCGGGTCCAGCCCCGTCAATACCTCGATATCTTCTGCGGAATAATTCGCCATAGAGTTTTGTTCGCCGTGGCCGGCGCCTACTGCTTGGAGTTTGTTATTGGGTCTTTTCGGGTTCAGTTAATTATTCGGAAACAGGAAATCTACCAGTGCCTCGGTATAACGGGCAAATCCCTGGAAGCTGTGGTCGCCCCCCTCTTCCACGGTTTGGCGCTGGCCGCGGTAAAAATCCTCGGCTTCGCGACAGTCCAGGGTTTCATCGCCACGCTGCGCCAGCAGCCAGTAACGTCCACTCAGCTCCCCGGGTATCGCCGCTTCCAGTTGCCGCATGTTATCCACATCGGTTGGCTGCAGGCGATAGGTCTGCATTTCACCGCTGTAGGGTTTGAGGTCCTGCCCGAGATAACCTGGCATAAAGCGCGAGGGTTTCACTGCGGGATTGATGATCACAGCCGGGAGCCGGTGCTGCTCGGCCAGCCAGGTACTCCAGAAGCCGCCCATGGAGCTGCCCACCAGGCCGATGGGACCGCGGTGATTGGAGCGGAAATCCTCCAGCATCTTGCCGAGGGTCATTGCAGCCTGCGCCGGATAAGGTGAAATCAACGGCGCATAGAAAATGACATCGGGGCGGGATTCCTGCAACCACTGTTTCAGTACCTGACATTTGTAGGACTGCGGTGATGACAGGAAGCCGTGCAGGTAGATCAGCAACGGGCGCTCAGCCGACGAGCTGTGGTGGCGGGATTGGGAGTTTTGTTGTGTTGGCATGGCGGGGATTATAGCGGTGACGCCGGCATATGTACCGGCGCCCGCTCACCATAGAGCTTCAGGATGTGACTAAACGCTAGCGCAGGGATTCATCCAGGCTGGCAAAGGCACGGCGCAGGTCAATTTTCATATCGCGCCAGAAGGTAACGCTGGTGAATCGTTCAAAACGCCCTGCGGGGCCAACACCGCCGAAGTTTTCGCCGATATCGCGACGGTCACTGAAGCGCATTACCGGATTGCCGTTGCTGTCCTGCAGCTCGCCGGAGAGGGTTCCGTAGGCGCTCTGGTCGGTGTAGACCCGCCACAGAAACGGCTGCGGATCGAGCGGCGCACCGAGGGAGAAGCGGCTCAGGTCCAGCTTCATGACGTAGTCCGCCTGGGAGCGGTCAGCCACCAGCTCACTGCGGCGCGGGGAGAGAAAACGTTCGCTCAGGGTTTCACCCATCACTTCCTGCAATTTGGCGACGTCTTTTTCATCCAGTTCGTAATCTTTGGCGCGCAGTGGAGAACCGATACGCGGATAGCGCTTGTTGTACTCGACCGCCACTGGCTCCAGGTAAACCTTGGCGCCACTGAGATCGAAGGCGTAGGCGGCACTGACGATATCCAGCCCGGTTTTGCGCGGCAGCAGGCCATCGGCTTCATCTTCCGGGGTAGCCACCGGCTGCTGGGCACAGCCCGCCAGCAGTGCGGCGGTGAGCAACAACAGACTCAGGAAACTCTTACGGGGTGTGTACATGGTGACCTCTCTTCCTGTTGGACACGTGTATGATTGCAGCACACCGACTGGAGAGACTCGAGCAGTTCGAGGCGGTGCGCCACAGGAATCCGGTACCACTGAACCGCGAATTCACGTGCCATATTATGATAGGTGGCTGGACAATGAGTCACGTGAGGCAGGTTAAAAAGTGCAAAGGGGCGAATAGCCCGACCTATGCGACGAGCGCAGGATCAGTATCCAGACGATGCAAAATCCACACTGTATTCTGCGATCGCCACCCGCTCAACGCCGGTATCGTAACTGCCGTCATCGCGCAGATCGAACCAGCGGTAGCCCGGCAACTCACTGTCTACCGCAAAGGGACCGCTGCCCGGTGTGAACTGAACCGAGGTGGAAGGGGTTGCGTGCAGGCCGATGTGGCCGAGCTGGCTGTCGAACTGCTGGTGTACATGGCCCCAGGTAATCGCGCGCACGTGATCGGCGCCGGACACCATCTCGATAAAAGCCTCGCGCCCGGTCTTCAGCATATGGCCATCGATCCAGTGACTGCCTACCGGTACCGGCTGGTGGTGCATCATGATCATCAGCGGGTGGTCGCGGAGGTCTTCCAGCAGTTTCGCGATACGCGTCAGTTCCACATCCGTGAAACCGCCGCAGATCTGCCCCGGCACACTGGTATCCAGCAACAGCAAGCGCCAGTTGCCCAGCGCCACCACCTCGGGGCGTCGCCTCGGCTCGAGTTCGTCCATTCTACGGGCGGTATCGTGGTTGCCGGGGAGCCAGTACCAGGGAGTAGAGACGGGTTGCATTTTGCGCAGGAAACGGCGGTAGGCTGCCTCGGTACCATTGGCAGAGACATCGCCGGTAACAACCATTAATTCGGGCGTAGTAGGCTCGGCAGCGACGGCGGCAAGCACCTCATCCAGGGTGTGGCCAGTGTCCAGGCCCAGCAACTGATAATCCGGCCGACCGCCAATATGGGGGTCGGTAATCTGGATCAGCCGGTTTGCCGGTTGTACTGCCTCGATATTCACTGTCTCACCTTGCCGAAACATCCGTGTTCGCCCGTGCGATGCCCGGCGTGCTCTCAGCGTTGGCGACCACCGAAAGTGAGGTCGACCTGGGCGCGGGCGTTTGCCAGGCAGTGCGCCAACCATTCACTCAGGAAACGATTGACCTGCTGGCGCTCATCTTCATTGTGCATGGCCGGATTGGGGTAGCTGAAGTTCAGCCCATCGCCGCCTACCGGCCCCTGGCCATCCACCGCCACCACTTCTGCCATACGCGCGTCATGATAGAGACGTACCGTAATCGGCGGTGGCGCAAGCCAGTTACTGTTCTTGACCCCAGAATCCTGTAGCGAGGTATGCAGGCTCACTTCGGTGGTGTACCTGCTGCGCTCTACAACCGCCACCTCCAGGGTGCCGCTGGGTATCTGGTAGCTCCAGCTGTGATTGCTGGCGAGCTCCGGCATCAATTTACACAGGCGCAGGTAGTTGGCATCACAGTCTGCATGATAGGTCGGTAGATCCACCCGGTAGCGCTCTTTTATAGCGCCCGTGCGTCTACTCGTCGCAATCTGTGATTTTGCCTTGCTGCGGCTGCTGTTCGCCGGTACCGCCATTATCGACACTCCTGTTGAGTCTGCGCCGTGATTGATCTCTCAAATTGCCCGCGTTGGGGCGAAATCCGGGTCCTGGCGACCAGATCCCCGGCTCTCTAGGCGCGGATTTACCCTCGAACTTGCATTAACTTGGCAATATTTGCCGGCAATTGCCATTTGCTTGTAGCTATCAGAAGGGGATATCTGAGCAATGGCGCCGCGACCGGTTACCCGCTCAGCGTTCCAATCGCTCGCGATTCAGCTGCAGCCACTGCAGGCTGATGATGCTGGCGGCGTTATCGATGGCACTGTCGCCGCTGGCGACCGCGTCCAGCATGGTTTGCAGAGGGAATACCCGCAGGCGGATATCCTCGTGTTCTTCAGCGAGGCCGAAGTAGCCCTCGATATCGCGTAGGTCGGCACAGGCGCAGAACAGGTGCATACGCTCGCTGGTGCCGCCGGGGCTGGGCAGGTAACTGCGGATGTAGTGCAGCGCCTGCACTTCCAGTCCGGCCTCTTCCTGGAGCTCGCGACGGGCGACCTCTTCGAGGGATTCCCCCTCTTCGACCATGCCGGCCACAACTTCCAGGCACCAGGGGCCGTTTTCGCGCTCCAGCGCGCCCACACGGAACTGCTCGGTGAGTGCTACCAGCTGATGCCGGGGATCGTACAACAGCACCCCCACTGCACTGCCGCGCACGAACAGCTCGCGCTCCATCTCCCCGCCCCAGCCGCCGCGATACAAGCGGTGGCGCAGGCGCAGCTTCTGCATCTCGAAGAAACCGTCGTACACGGTTTTGCGCGAGATAATATCCACCGCGCCGCGGGTAAATTGCGGCTTGAGATCCTTGTTATCACTCATGGCTGTGTGTTCCGATTCCGTTACTGCCGCTGGATCAGTCGTAGCCGACATCATTGTAGGGTGGGAACTTGGCGAGGATCATGCTGGCCTCCTCACGCAGGCGAAACAGTTGCTGCTCTGGGGCGTCGTATCGACCCGCCACGGACGGCATACTGCCGCGCCACAGGGGTGCATCATCCGGGGACAGCACATCGACGATCAGGGAGGATTCGCGGTACTCGCGCACCCGCAACGGGGCTCTCCAGCCGAAGCCGAAATAGCGGTAGCCGCCGTAAATGCTGAACGGGTCCTCGTACACCGCAACCTTGTCGCTGCTGAACAGCTGTACACGCACCAGGAAATCGGCCTCCTCCGGGCTGGCCGCCGGCTGGTAGCTCGCCTTCAGCACCTCGTTCACCGCCTGGTTGGCGCGTTTGCTCTCAAATGGCGATACCGGGCCGTTGGCGAGGGTATCGAGCAGGTAATAGCTGCGCAGGTTAGCGAATTTGAAGGACGGGTCGTAATCCACCGCGACCGGGTTCGGGGCGGTACAGGCGCTGAGCCCGAGGGTCACGACTAACCCCAGGGCGGCACCGCGAAAACGTTGAAGCAAAGAAGCCATATGCTCTCCTGAATTTGTTATGAGAGTACCGGCGTCCTTGCCGAACTGTGAAAAAATTGGAGGCCTGCTGGCGGGTAGGGCTGAACCCTCCCCTCAACCAGATTCAGCTCGCCGGCGGCAGGTCCTTGAGCAACTCGCCCACGGCCTTGTTGAGAATGCGCTGGCGCTCGTTCTTGTCCTCGGGGCGCGCCATCAGTTTGGTGGCGCTGCCACCCCATATGGGCATGCCATTGTGCGGCCCGATACCTACCGAGAGGGTTACCCGAGGCGCGCCGCTGCGCTCCGGCAACTCGACCACACCGCGCTGGGCATTGCTGTCGAACTGCGCATCCCAGCTCTCGTTTTCCTCCTCGCTGGCGAACTCTTCCTCGATAACTGCGATCTGGTATTCCACTACCATCTGCGCACTATCCACACTCTGCACCTGGCGATAGCCGCGGGATTGCATCAGGGCACCCACGGTGCGACGCAGCTCCGTATCCAGCTCCACAAGTTGTGCCGGCGCGCCGGTGTCACCAGTCAGCACCTCGGTGCCCCAGGCATAGGTCTGGAAGCTCACTGGTGCTGTGCGCGGCTCGATCCGGTTGATCTGGGTCGGAGTGCCACAGCCAGTGAGCCCGGCCACCGTCAGCAGACCCGCAAGCAGGCTGGTTATTGTAATACGCATCCGTTCTCCCTATCTCGTATGACATGATGTCGAGGCTCCGGCCATGGGCCGGACTATTTGAAATTGCCTTCCAACGCTGGGTACAGCTCGATTTTGGGGCTCCACAACAGCCACTCATTCTCGGGCTTCCCGTACAGTGGATAATGGCTGCCGGACTCCACTTCAAGCCCCATCTCCGCATTTTCCGGTGTGGCGAAAGCGATCCCCCCTGCCAGCAGCGACTGGGCAGATTCCGTGTGTACATCGAGCCCGGTCATCACCCCAAAGTTCACATCCACGCCACTGGCATTCCAGAATTTACTGTGTTCGCGCACCAGGGTGCGATATTCAGGCTCTATATAAACATAGATGTAAACCCGGTCCGCCAGTTCCCCCAGCTGATAGCCGGTCACCTGCCCGACCTTCACCTGGCGGTAAAAAACCGGGCTGCCGCGCTTGAGCGATCCACGCCGCGGTGCGTCGAGAATGAGCGCCAGCCCGGGCATCATCATGGTATCGGCGAGGTCCGGCTCGGGCTTGGCGGGAAGGGCCACAAATTCGGTCTGCGGATCGTTGCCCAGCCCCGGCTCCAGCTCCAGAAAAGGTCCGGTCACCAGGGTATCCAGATTATCCACACCGCCCAGGCCGATCTTGGGGCCCACCACCCACATGCGGGTGCCGGTGCGAGCAAATCGCTCCGCACGCCGGTAGAGGCGCGCCCTGGCGCGCACACCATCCAGCTCGTAATTCAGACGCAGGCGGGTAATCTCCCCCACCTGAATGCCGCGATAGCGCAGCGGCGCCCCCTCCTTGAGCCCCTCATCGCCGGTGAGATCGATGTAGATATTGATCCCTTCTTCCAGCGCCTCGTCGCGACTGCCGTAAAGCCGGAAACTGTCACCGCTCTGCGCGCGCCCGGCATTCTTGCTGTGATGGGGGCCGCTGCCAAAAGCGATACCACCGCGCACCACCGACAACAGCGCATCGGTCTCCACCTTGATTCCCTGCAGGCTGGCACTGGCGCGCACCCCGCTTACGTTCCAGAAGCGGCTCTCACCGTTGACCAGGTGCGCATAGCGCGGCTCGATCACCACATATACGTTGATGCTGGAGCCGTCGTCCGCCAGCTCCATCCCCTGTACCCGTCCCACTTCCATCTGGCGGTAGTACACGGAGGCACCGCGCTGTATGGAACCGGTATTCCTGGCGGTAAGCCGCAGGTGCAATCCAGGCGTGCGCGCGTCCCGCGCGGGCGGCGCAGTTGCGGCGTCAAACGTTCGAACCGAGCGTTCACCGGGACGCAGGTCCACTTCGATGCGATTGCCCTTGAGCAGGTCATTCACGCCGGAAGTGAAATCCAGGGTCGGCGGCGCCAGCCAGAATCGGGTGTTTTCGGTGAGCAGGTCGTCTGTGATCGGGTCCATCAGCACCTCGACTTCCATGCCATCGATATTCCGGTTGGCCTTGGCGGCATTCACCTCACCCACCTTGATACCCTGGTAGATAACCTGGGTAGATCCCTCCGCGAGGCTCACACCCCGGTCGAAATTGAGCGTCACCGGGATGCCGGCATCCGCCTCGGCAAAGCTCTTGTAGAGTTTGAATTCCTGGCCGTCTTCCGAGAGCGGGGAATGCCGCTGAGCTTCGGGGGTATAAAAACTGACACCACCCGCAATCAGCGAAGCGAGAGACTCGAGCTCTACGTTGACGCCACTAATGCCACCCTGGATGGTGACGCCGGAGGTATTCCAGAAACGGCTGCCGCGATGCACCAGGTCAGCGTATTCACGTCGGATAAACAGGCCGATCTCTACCTCATTGGCATCTTCCGCCAGCCGGTAGCTCTCCACCTGCCCCACTTTCAGCTGGCGGTAGTACACCGGTGAGCCGCGATTGAGGGAGGCCAGGCGCGGCGACTTGAGGGTAATCCGCAGTCCATCCCCGCGCACATAGGCGGGCGGCTCGGGCACTGCGACAAAATGTTTGCGCGCGGCACCGCTGCCCGGCTCCACGGCGATATAGTTACCGGACACCAGCGCCTCGAGGCCACGCACACCGGTAAGAGACACCTCCGGCTTCACCAGCCAAAATTTACTGCCCTCGGTGAGCAGGTAAGCCGCACTGCGATTGAAAGAAACTTCAGCCAGCACTCCGTCCTGGCCACCCAGCTTTTCCGCATTGGGCACCAGGCGGAAATCGTCCACCACCCCGATTTCCACACCGGAATACTTCACCGCGGTCTTACCCTTTACCAGGCCGTCCCCGGTGGAAAACAGGATCGTGGCGCGAATATCCCCCTGGGTAAAATCCTTGTACAGCAGCCAGGCAGCGATAAGTGCTGCCACCAGCGGCAACAGCCAGACCAGCGAGAGACCACGACTGCGGCGCGCCAGACCTTCGGACTGGGCGTCGTATTCCAATGGCGGTTCGCTCATCCATTCTCCCTGTGAAGCTTCTCGTGTGCGTGCGCTTCTTTCGCAGACACTTTTTCTTCGTATACATCCCACACCAGACGCGGGTCAAATGCGCGCACTGCGAACATGGTCACAACCACGACGGTGGCAAACGCAGTACTGCCGGCACCGGCAGCCACTTCGGCGATTGCACCCATGTCTACCAGCGCCACCAGTATCGAGATCATAAACAGGTCCAGCAGGGACCAGCGGCCGATGGCATTCACCACCCGGTAAATCCGCATCGCCTGGCGCGGAGACACATCCCAGCGCCGCTGCACCATCAGGCACAGCATCACCAGGCCCACCAGTTTCATCACCGGCACGGCAATACTGGCCACAAACACGATCAGGGCAATGCCCCACAGCCCCGCGTGATACAGCTCCATCGCCCCGCCGATGATCGTGCTCGGGTCTCCCGAGCCCAGATAGATCACCGTCATCACCGGCAGGATGTTGGCCGGGATCAGCAACAGCGCCCCGGTAATGGTCAGCGCCCAGGTCAGCATGATGCTGCCATCCACACGTCCATGCATGCGCGCGCCACAGCGGGGGCACAGGCAGGAATCCGCCTGCGGTGCCCGCACCAGCTGACGGCACCCGAGGCAGGTCCAGAATCCCGAAGACAATGCCCGTGCCGGACGCTTCACGACATTCCCTCCGACTGCGCTGAGGCACCCTTATCCGCAGCAGCGGTGCGGCGGGCCAGTCGCGCCCACACGGTTTCCGCATCGAAGGACACTGTGGCCGCGCTGGACACCACCATCATGGCCACAAAACAGTAAAGCCCGGGCTCTACCGACATTTTGCCCAGGTCCGACATCTTCACCAGTGCCACCAGAATGCCCAGCATATAGACATCCAGCATGCCCCACTCCTGCAGGTGGTGATACCAGCGCAGCGCCCGCGCCACAGGTCTGGCCATACTGGCCCAGGCGCTGCCCCAGGAGATGAAGGCCAGCAACAGGAACTTGCCCAGTGGCGCCAGTACACTGCAGAACAACACCAGCGAGGCGAGCCAGTAATACCCCTCGGCAAACAGCGACTGCACACCGTTCATCAGCGTGTTCTCCGCGCCGAAGGAAAACAGGGAAAACTCAAGCAGTGGCAGGGTGGCGGTGGGAATAAACAGAAGCAGGCCCGTAAGACTCAGCGCGGCAGTATGCGCAACGCTGCGCTCCATATTGCGATGCAGGGCGGCGCCACAGCGCGGACAGATCAGCCGCTGCCCTACCGGTGCGTGTGCACGGGTCAGCAGCAGGTCGCACTGGTGACAGGCTCTCTGCCACTGGGCACTGGAGCCTTCCGGCCCTGCCGGTATCGCCGTGCGGTGAGTGTCCTGTCGGGATTCTTGCCCCATGCCCTACCCATTTCCGTTTACTGCACTGCGCCAGTGGGCCGCTGATACGACACTTCCGGGCACATCTACACCGGGTGCATCCACAAGCGGCCTCCGCTGCGTCAGAGTTACCGGGAAGCGGCGTGGGAAGTGACGCGCAGGCCGGCACAAAGGTACCTTTTGCCACTGGACGCAAGTTCGCGTCAGTTTAACGAAGATATACCAAATTGCGCTGGTCGTCGCCTCGACGCTTATGCGGCCGAGAGGTACACTCTCGCGACCGCAGGCCCGAACTCCGTATCGAAAACGGATGCAACTGCATTCCGGGCCAAGCCAGCGCCGCCTTCAGAGCACATTACAGACTGGCTTCAGATCCTTTCAGAAGCACAAGCAGAAAAGGAAGCGGGGTTTACAGGAACACAGTGGGCGTTGCTAACGCACGATGCCACGGAAACTTGAAGACCGCAGCTGTCACAGGAAATCAACAGTAATGACAAGAAGTGCAAAAGGGCGCCTTGCTCAGCGTATTGGCCGCCCACTCAAATCTCTGCTCGCCGCCACCGTTGTCGGACTAGGTACCGGCCTCGGCGCTGTACAGGCCCAGGCGGACACCCTGTGGGAAGTGTACCTGCAGGCACTGGATAACGATCCGCAACTGGCTGCTGACCGCGCTGCCTATCGCGCCGGCCTGGAAGCGAAAAACCTCGGCCGCTCCTCGCTGCTGCCGCAGATCAATGCCAGTGCGGACTACACCAAGACCCGCACCGAATCGGACTCCATCAGCCAGAACTTCATCAACAACCAGCTGGTCACGGGTAGATCCACCGGCGACAGTGATGTCGACAGTCACGGCTATGGTGCCAGGCTCACCCAGGCACTGTTCGACCTGCCGGCCTGGTTCGGCTACAAACAGGGCAAGACCCTCAGTGAACAGGCCGCAGCCGAGTTCAGCGCCAACCAGCAGGATATGATGATCCGTGTAGCGGCAGCTTACTTCGACGTCCTGCGCGCCCACGACGTACTGGAAGCCGCCCTCGCCGAGGAAGAGGCTCTGGCCAAGCAGCTGGAACAGACCCAGCAGCGCTTTGAAGTGGGCCTGACCGCGATCACCGACGTGTACGATTCGCGCTCCGCGTACGACAGCGCCGTGGCCCGTCGCCTCACCGCGCAGGACGACCTGCTGAGCAACTTCGACGCGCTCTCCGTACTTACCGGCCAGAATCACGATGTGGTGGCGCCGCTGCAGCCGAACTTCACCGTGTCTGCACCGAATCCCGCAGACCGCGCCTCCTGGGTAGAATTTGCCCTGGCCAACAACTACACCCTCAAGGCCGTGCGCCTGAACGCCGATGCCTCGCGCTACAACGCGCGCGCCGCGGCCGCCGAGCACCTGCCCACCCTGTACGGCAACCTGTCCTACGACAAGGGCTACCGCGACGGTGACAGAAACGGTACCACCACGTTCCCGGGATTTGAGCCCTTCTCCACCGGCTCCCCGATCGACGACGAGACCGAAACCAAGATTGCCGCGATCACCTTCGAGATGCCCATCTACACCGGTGGCCGCCTGAGCGCCAGTCGCCGCGAAGCGCGCAACCTGGCGTTCCAGTCCGAGGACATCCGCAACCTGACCGAGCGCAACACCATTCAGGACACGCGCACCCTGCACCGCGCGGTCACCACCGACACCAGCCGTGTGGAAGCCCGCGAACAGGCGGTGATCTCCGCCAAGAGCGCCCTGGATGCAACCCAGGCCGGTTACGAGGTGGGTACCCGCAATATCGTCGATGTGCTGCTGGCCCAGCGCACCCTGGCACTGGCCAAGACCGATTACGCCAATGCACTGTACGACTACATCCTCAACACCCTGAACCTGAAACTGGTGGCAGGCCTGCTGGCACCGGAAGACCTGCAGCAGCTGGATGCGCGCCTGAACCCGGCCAGCCCGGTTTCCCGCACGCATATCCTGGATAGTGGCGCAGCACCACTCACCAAATAATCCACCTCCAGCACACCATTAAAAGGCCGGCACTGCTATAGTGCCGGCCTTTTTTATGGACTGACTACAATTGCGGTACCCCACCGGGAACACCTTCCGGGAGTATTTTTCGGGGATAGGCAGCGGTCCCTTGCGAGAACCAATTACGGTGTGGACAACCCCATGAAGTACCTGATTACCGGCAACGCGGGCTTTATCGGCTTCCACGTAGCGAAGACCCTGATGGCACGGGGCGATTCCGTGGTGGGCGTGGACAATGTCAACGACTACTACGAAACCAGCCTCAAAGAGGATCGCCTGCGGGAGCTGGAAAAACTCGCCCACCAGCAGGGCGATACCATCGAATACGAATTTGTACGTGCAAATATCGCCGACAAACCCGCCCTCGACGCCCTGTTCGAGCGCCATAAATTTGACAGGGTAATCCATCTCGCCGCACAGGCCGGCGTGCGCCACTCTATCGAGCACCCGGAATCCTATGTGGAGAGCAATCTGGTGGGTTTCTCCAACCTGCTGGAAACCTGCCGCCACGCGGAAACCCCGCATCTCACCTACGCCAGCACCAGCAGTGTCTACGGTGGCAATACCACCATGCCGTTCAGCGAGGATCACGGGGTGGACCATCCGCTGCAGTTCTACGCCGCCACCAAGCGCGCCAATGAGCTTATGGCCCACAGCTACAGTCATCTGTTCCGCTTGCCCACAACCGGACTGCGCTTTTTTACCGTGTACGGTCCATGGGGCCGGCCGGATATGGCGCTATTCAAGTTCACCCGCCTGATCCTCGAGGGCAAGCCGATCCCGGTGTTCAACCACGGGCACCACAGCCGCGACTTCACCTATATCGACGACATCGTCGAAGGGGTGATCAAGTCCAGCGACCAGATCGCCACCGCCGACCCGGAATGGAGCGCGGCGGAACCGATGCCTTCAACCAGCAATGCGCCCTTCCGCATTTTCAATATCGGCAACGGCAACCCGGCGCAGCTTTCCGACTATATCGATGCATTGGAAGAAGCGCTCGGCAAGAAGGCGATTCGCGAACTACTGCCGATGCAGGCGGGGGATATCCCGGATACCCACGCGGACACGCGCAAATTGCAGCAGGCCACCGGCTACCGCCCGGATACCGGGGTGCGCGAAGGGGTGCAGAAGTTTGTTGAGTGGTATCGGGATTACTTCTCGGTGTAATCCCGGATCTTGTTGCGGGCACTGGCGTAGCCGCTGGTAAGCGCGCGCCAGTTGTCATCGGAGAAATGGAACGGGGAGTGCTTGCCCTGCAACTTGTCGAGGGAGCGGCGCAGGCGCGACACGTTGGATTCCGCATCCTGCGGGGACAGGGAATCCCGGATGACCCCCTTATCGAAGTCGATCAGATAAAAATCGCCGCTGCCGGTCAGTAGAATATTGCTGGCATTGAGGTCCGCGTGATACACGTTTTCTGCGTGAAAGCGCGCAATCAGTTCACCGAGCTTTTCCCAGTCCGCGTTTTCCACAGGGCGCTCGCAGAGCACCTCGGTGAGGTTCTTTGAGTCTGCGACCCGCTCGGTAATCAACGCGCCGCGATAGACCAGCGGCGGCACACTCACGCAACGTGCAGCCGCCGGCCGCGGAACCGGAAGTCCCAGCGCGCGCATGGCCCGCAACATATTGAATTCCCGCCACACGCGGGTGTTTGCCAGGCGGCTGTACAGATAGGTTTTTTCAACCAGGCGACCGGCCAGCCCGCCCCGGTGGTACTGCTTGTACACCAGCTCCACGCCGTCGTGCTCGAACATCACCGCCTTGCCGCGCTCCACCTGGGCACAGTGACTGTTGGCCTGCAGCCACGCCAGGTCAAAAAGCTTTTCGCAGTCGGCACTGACGATGTCTTCGTCATAGATGACATTCGCAAGTCCGTTTCTGAATTGCCGATACCCCACCGGAAATACCCTCAATGCGATGTCATGCCAAAATTCTCTGCGCAGTCATCGCCAGTTAGCTGTTGTAAGTTTTGATCGTTCTGTTGCCGGGCAATTCTTCAGCCCCACATAGCCCGGCAATCCTGTGTCAGGAAAACAGACCGCGCAGTTTACGCTCCATGCGGTCCAGCAGCTTGAGCCAGCCGGCCCCCTGCATGGGATCGTACGCCCAGGGCGTGCGGATTCTGCCGCGGGTGGTCTTGAGACACTCTTCCGCCACCGGCAAGCGCGGCGGCTCGGCATTTTTCAGGGCCTCGACCTCCTGCGCACTCATGGTCTCCAGCGGATACAGGCCGCAGCGACGCGACCACTCGCCAAACCGCAGCGCCAGCGATTTCTGCTTGCCGCGGTAGGCGCGACCGTTCGGCAACCACATGGAAAAAGGTGCGCGCATGCGCGCCATGCGGCAGAAGATTTTGGCCGCCTTGCGGTTGTTGACCGACTCCCCCACCTCAAACTGCCAGTTCACCTCGCGCAGACGGCGCGGATCGGCGATCAACAATGCAGAAAACCAGGTGCCGGTGGAGCGCTTGCGCGGATACCAGAACCAGAAATTGCGCGCCTCATCAAAGCGGAAATCCCGGTCCGCCTTCCTTTTCAGGGAGATCCCGCGCACAAACGCCGGGGAAATGAATCCCAGATCCGGCTGCGCAGCGAAGCTCTGGCGCAGCTCGTCCAGATCCCCGTCACTCAATGGACGCACCATCTGGGTGTCGTCCTGCAGGAAGCAGATCAGCTCGTCATCTGCCGCCATCTCGTAAGCGGCCTGCATGTTGGCGTAGAGCCCCCCGAGCTTGTGGCCGGACTCCGCGGTTTTATCCACAACCCGGTGACGCTGCCCGATCTCCGCCAGAATCCGGCGGGTATCCGGGTCATCACTGCCATCATCAATGACCGTCAGGCCGCATTGCGGTGCACAGGTCTCGATGGAGCGGATACAGTTCTCGAGGAAAGGGCCGCGATTATAAGAAAAAACAAAGATGTGCACTTCTAGGTGTCCGTAGAAATTTCGCGCAGCATACCAGAACTCGCCCCGTGCCGATGACCTGCAGAGCGCTCCGAGATACCGTCCTGAGCGCGAATTGCGACATACGTCGGGTGCAGTTGCCGGCGAAACACCCTAGAATGCGCCGTTTTTGCGCCACGGACTTGGCTCAACCCATGCTCCAGATCAGTATGGCCAGTGTTTTGCGATTACCGGCTGTGACCGCTCCGGCAAAGCCTATACTGCCAGACTAGCCAGTCAACCGGGCCGACAGCGCCCGGGCCATACACTCTGACACCGTTTGATTGCACTGGAATTAGCCGCCATGAAAATCTCCGTGATCATGACAACCTACAACTCTCCGGTCTGGCTGGAAAAGGTTCTGTGGGGGTACAGCTGCCAGAGCGAACCGCCGCTGGAAGTGATCGTGGCAGACGACGGCTCCGGCCCGGAAACCGCCGAACTGGTGGCGCGACTGCGCGAAGAAACCGGACTCGACATCCGCCATGTGTGGCAGAAAGACGACGGTTTCCGCAAATGCCGTATCCTCAACAAGGCGATTCTGCAGGCGCGCGGGGACTATATCGTGTTCACCGATGGCGACTGCATCCCACGCGGGGATTTCCTCGCCGTACACAAACGTCGCGCGGAACCCGGTTATTTTCTCTCCGGCAGCTACTTCAAACTGCCCATGAGCACCAGCGAGGCAATCACCCGGGATGATATCGAGTCCGGACGCTGCTTCGATTACGCGTGGCTTAGGGCCAATGGCCTGAAAGCCCGCCGCAAGACGCTGAAACTGCGCGCCAGCGAACGCTGGGCCCCACTGCTTAACCGCCTCACCCCCACCGCCTGCAACCTGAAGGGCTCCAATGCCTCGGCCTGGCGGGAGGACATCCTGAAGGTCAATGGTTTTGACGAACGCATGGCCTGGGGCGGTCTGGATCGGGAATTTGGTGTGCGTCTGGAAAATGCCGGCATCAAGCCGCGCCATGTTCGCTTTGATGCAATCTGCGTCCACCTGGACCATCCCCGCGGCTACGCCGACCCCGAAATTGTCGCGCGCAACAAGGCCCTGCGCCTGCGGGTGGCCAAAGAGGGCATCGTGGAGACGCCCCAGGGCATCCGCCAGTTGACCGAAAGCGGCTATACCCCCGAGCAGCCCCCTCAATAAAACGGCAGCGCAACCACACCGAATCCCGATGCCCCGGCAGAAGAGCTATACCATGGACACAACCACTCCGAAAAAACACTGGTCAGACCCGCTAGTCAGTCGCTTTCTGCGCCTGGCAGCCAGCGGCTGGGTACCCGCTTCCCTGTTCCAGAAGCCGCTGCCGACCAGGAACGAGCGCGCCGCGCGCACCGGCATTCTGGATATCGAGATTGTCAGCCACTGCTGGCAGTACTCGCATTTCCTGATTTACCAACTGAGCTCCCTGGCTCTTTACCCGCCGACCAAGGCCACGGTAACCATGACCGTGTACTACAACGGCGAAGATACCCGCACCGCCGCGGTACTCGACTTCTTCGGCAAACAGCAAGTGCCGGGCGTGACCTGGAACTGGCGCGAGCTGCCCAAAGAGTCCCTGTACCGGCGGGCCATCGGCCGCAATGAGGCCGCGCTCGCCACCAAGGCAGACTGGATCTGGTTTACCGATTGCGACCTGATGTTCCGCGAGCACTGTATCGATCAGCTGGCCGAGCTGCTGCAGGGGCGTCAGGACAGCCTGGTGTTCCCGTCCCGCGAGCGCATTACCTCGCTGCTGGCCGACGACGATCCAATGCTGAATTTCGATCCAGCGGAACTGCGCGTCATCGATATCGACGACAGCCGCTTTGTGGAACAGACCCGCGACCGCGCCACCGGCCCGCTGCAGATCGCCCACGGCGATATCGCCCGTGCCGGTGGCTACTGCGACAGTCTGACCTATTACCAGAAACCCGCCGACAGCTGGTGCAAAGCCCACGAAGACCGCGCCTTCCGCTGGCTGCTGGGCACCCAGGGGGAGCCGCTCGACATTCCCGGGGTGTACCGCATTCGCCATGTGAGCAAGGGCCGCTACACCGGCAGTAAACTGAATACCCAGATCCGCAGCAGCGTGCGCAAGGCGACCGACAAACACTGAGCCGGTCGCCCGAAAGGATTAAACGAGAAGCATAAAAAAGCCGGTCGCTTACACGACCGGCTTTTTTAATGTCTACTTTAATAGTCACTGCAGACTTTATCTTCGCAAGTCAGAACACCCGCATCAGCGACTCGACTTCCTCCACGGTCCGCGCCAGCGCACCACTGTTCTGCGCTGCCACTTCCCGCGCACTGGCACCGGCTTGCTGGCGGCTCTGATCATCGCGCAGCCAGGCACCCACCTGCTGCGCCATCTGCCCGGCATCCTTTACCACCACTAACCCGCCCGACTCCTGCATCAGGCTGGAGACGGTGCTGAAGTTGTGCAGATGGGGGCCACATACCACCGGAACGCCCCAGGCTGCGGGCTCGATCATGTTGTGGCCACCAACATCAACGAGACTGCCGCCGACAAAAGCCACGTCGCTGGCGCCGTAAAAACGCAGCAGCTCGCCCATGGTATCCCCCAGTAACACCTGATCGTTCGCTGCGGGCGCCACACCATCGCTGCGGCGCGCAATACGCAGGCCCTGTTCGCGACAAAGCCGCGCAACGCTGTCAAAACGCACCGGGTGACGCGGCACCAGCACCAGTAGCAGGTCGGGGAATTCTGCACGCAGCGCGTTATACGCCTGCAATACCACTTCATCTTCACCGGCGTGGGTACTCGCCGCCAGCCACACCGGCCGCTTGCCCGCGCCCTGCCACTGGTGTGACAGCGCCTGCGCCTCACTGATCTGGCCGGAATCGATGTGCAGATCGAACTTGATATTGCCCACTACCGACACCCGCTCAGCAGGTACCCCCAGTGCCATGAATCGCTCGGCATCCGCCGGGTATTGCGCCACAACCCGCGACAGGTGGCTTAGCATCTCCCGGCTGAGTCGCGAAAACTTGCCGTACCCATGGGCGGATTTGGCACTCAGGCGCCCATTAACCAGTATCGTGGGGATCTCGCGCTTGCCGCAGATAGACAACAGGTTGGGCCACAGCTCCGTTTCCATGCTCACAAGGATATTGGGCCGCAGTGCGTCCAGGAACGGGGTCAGGCATTCGGGCAGGTCGAACGGCAGGTAATAGTGCAATAGGCGCCCGTTGAGAATGGGTTCCAGTGCGTTGTGCACCCGCTGGGAACCGGTGGGGGTTGTAGTGGTGACCAGCCACTGCCATTTCGAATGACGTGCAGCCAGGGCCTCGATCAGCGGCACCGCTGCCAGCGTCTCGCCCACGGACACCGAGTGAATCCAGATCAGTGGCGCGCGGCTCGCGCGGTCCGGCACCATGCCGAAGCGCTCACGCCAGCGTCGCCGCGCACCAGGTCGCGAGGGCACCAGCCCGAACCGCTCACTCCAGCGCTTGCGATAGGCAGGATCCGCCCGACCGCGCCACCAGAGATGCAACAGCATCAACGGAAGGGAAAGGCGAAAAAACCAGGTGTAAAGGTGGCGCATCAAATAAAAACTGGTACAGGTTGATCTCTCGGGGAATCACGACAAATTCCGTGGAAATACCCCCGCTGTTTGGTAGCATTCTACCCCAACTTCAAGCTGCCCATTTAACCGGAATCCGCCGCACTTGCCCACGCATTTCCTCGGACAGGGCTCTGGCTTCGCTTCTTGTGACCCGCAACACCAACCACTGTGAACCACCGCTCATGAAAATCGTGCAACTGCTACCGGCTCTGAACTACGGCGGCGTCGAGCGTGGCACGCTGGATGTCGCCCGGGGGCTGGTGAAGGCCGGGCACGAGTCCATTGTTATCTCCAGTGGCGGGCGCTTGGTGGCGCAACTGGAAGCCGAGGGCAGCCGGCATATCACCCTGCCGGTACATAAAAAGTCACTTTCCAGCCTGCTCCAGGTCGCGCCCCTGCGCGCGAAAATCTGCGAACTGAACCCGGACATATTGCACGTGCGCTCCCGGGTTCCCGCCTGGCTGACGTACCTGGCGTGGCGGAAGCTTCCGCGGGAAACACGCCCGCGACTGGTAAGCACGGCACACGGGCTTTACTCCATCAATCGCTACAGCGCCATCATGGCGCGCAGTGAGCGTGTAATCGCCATCAGCGAATGTGTGCGCGATTACCTCACACAAAATTACGCCCGTTATCTGCAACAGCCGCCGGAGCTGATCTACCGCGGCGTCGACACCGCTGAGTTCAACCCGGGAATCACTCCGCCCGCCGACTGGCGTCAGCAGGTCGAATCCGAATTCCCGGCGCTCAGGAACAAGCGCTGGCTGCTGCTCCCCGGGCGTCTCACCCGCTGGAAGGGACAGCACGCTTTTCTCGAAATGATCGCCAACCTCAAGGACCTGCGCAGTGACGTGCAAGGGGTGATCGTCGGTGGAGCCGAGCCCAACAAGGAGCACTATGCCGAGGAACTGCAACTGCGGGCGCGAGAGCTGGGTATCTCCGACTATGTAACCTTTACCGGCAGTCGCAACGACATGCCCTACTGGTACGGTGAGTCCGTTCTGGTCTACAACCTGTCCCAGCGCGTAGAGCCCTTCGGGCGCACCGTGATCGAGTCCGCCGCCATGGGCACCCCGGTGATCGGCTACGATATCGGCGGCCCCGCGGAATCCCTGCGCGCTTGCTTTCCCCAGGGACTGGTGGCGCCCGGCTCTGCCGAGCAGTTGCTGGAAACCACCAACACCCTGCTCGACAGCGACGTGCGCCCCATCCTCGCCCCGGAATTCACCCTCGATACCATGGTGAGACACACACTGTCTCTGTACCGGTCACTGTGCCAGACACCACCCGGCAAGTAAGCGCCCACTGGCAAAGCGAGACAGGGTCTATAGCCCCCTCTGTGCGAGCCACGTACAATGGCCGGCAAATTCGAAGAAGAGCCGCCGCGCGGACAAAATAGCTGTATGTCTACCGTTTCCCCTGCACCTGCCGAACAATCCCTCGCCGCCCGATTCCTGGACCGGCATGTTGCCATTGCGCTGCTGCTGAGCAGCTTTGTGTGGGTACTGCCCTGGTCGCGCACCTTCCAGCTTTCGGTGCTGGTTCTGGCGATTACCTCCATCGTGCTGCTGGTGCGCGATCGCCAGCGCTGGTGGGCACCGGGTGCGCAGAGCTGGTGCACCATGAACCTGCTGGCTGCAGCGGCGCTGGCGCTGTCGGCGACGTTCAGCGAACACCCGGGCAAGCCCCTTGAGCTGGCCGGGTTTCAGCTGTTCCTGCTGCTCGCCGGTATGCCGGTGCTGATATGGGCCCGGGATGACGCCATCTGGCGCAAGATCCAGCTGTGCCTGTTTGCGATCATCGGCTTCTGGATCGTCGACGGTCTGTTCCAGGCGATGATGGGCTTCGACCTGTTCGGTGTACCGCGGTCGGAGCGGCTGGGTGGCTACTTCAGCCATCCGGACAAGTTCGGCTTTTATATTTCCATGCTGTGCGCCTGGGTGCTGTTCGCCCCCCCCGTGCGCCAGTGGAGCCTGCCCCTGCAGAGCGTGATCTACCTACTGTGTCTGGCGATCACCATCTTCGGTAACACTCGCGCGGGCTGGGTCAGTTTTATCCTGATCTCTGCGGTGTGGCTGTACCTGAACCGCGGCAAACTGCTCGCCTCCCCGTGGCTGCTGTGTATGGTACCCGCAGGCATCGCGGTGGCCGGCTGGTGGCTGGTCAGCGATCCCCAGGTCAGCAAGCGCATTGCCGCCACCATTCCGCAAAGTTTTGATGTGGAGGGCCTGAGTGCGGTCATCCCGGTGCGCGCACAGTTGTGGGCCCAGGCATGGACACAATTTATGGATAATCTGTGGTTCGGCACCGGGGCGGGCAACTATATGCTCAATCTGCCCGAGAGCTGGGCCGGCACCAGGTTAGAGCAACCCTACACCCACCAGGTGGTCCTGGAGATACTTGCAGGCTCCGGTATTGTCGGCAGTCTGTTGTTTATCGCCGCCGCAATCGTGTTCTTCCGCTTGGTCTGGCGGGCAGACTACCGCAGCCTGGCGGAGCACCAGCGGCCGCTGGTGCCACTGTTGATTCTGGCCTGCGCCTGGTTCCCGGTGAACACCCACCGCGAACTGTTCAGCTCAGAAATGATGGTGCTAACATGGATGACCATTGCCCTGGTTGTGTCCCGCTCCAGGCTGTCCACTGGCGATGATCGCCAGGCACAGGTGCGCTGATCCCGCCCCATTCACAAACAGACAAGAACAACGAGACAGGGAAACGTTATGCAAGCAAGTCCAGAAACTGACGTCGTCGAAGCTTCTGTTGAAACCTCAGCCGAAGCGGCCGCGGGCGCTACTGCGGATATCGCACAGGCCGTGCGGGATCATCTGGTAAGCCGCCTGCGCGAGACTGTGGCCCAGGACCAACCCTTTTCCCACCTGTATCTGGAAAACTTCTTCCCGGACAGCGTCTACCAGCGCATTCTCGCCTGCCCACCGCCGGCGGAGTACTGCAAGGGCCTGAATCACAAGGAAGCCATGCGCAGCGACGGCAGCAGCACGCGACAGGTATTCCCGTTCAATCCGGGCAACCTGGAGCGACTCGAAGGCGAAGCGCAAACCCTGTGGCGCGGTATCACCGAGGGTATGCAGGCTCCAGAGGTGAAGCAGGCCCTGTTTGAGTGTTTGGGCACCGATCTCGCGTCTCGTTTCAAGGTGCCCACCGGCGCGGTGCCGGATATTGAGGCACACCCCAAAACCGGTTACTTCTGCGATCACAGTGGATACCAGATTTCCCCACACCGGGACGTGGCCCGCAAAATTGTCACCATGCAGGTGTACCTGCCCGCGGACCGCAGCCAGGAATCCATGGGTACCAGCCTGTACGAGCGCGGCATCATCGGACGGCTGCAATATGAATTCAGGAAGCTCGGGCTGGGGAAAAAGAGCGGCTTCCGCGAGGTCAAACGCTTCCCGTTTGTACCCAACAGCGCCTATGCGTTTGTGGTGGGTAAACACAGCTGGCACGGTCGCCCTGAAATTCACGGCGAGTCTGAACGACGCAGTCTGATGCAGATCTACTACGCCAACCCCTCGGAACCCTTTTACGACTGATATGCGCGAGCCCGCCACTGCAGTGTTGCACATCCGCATACTATGAAAGTCTGTGTGCTGAGTGACGGCATTCCCGGCCACGTCAACCAGGCCCACGGCCTGCTCGACTGGCTGCGTGCCGAGGGGATTGCGCTGGAAGTGGACATCTACCAGTGCCGGTTGCGGGCAAAATGGCTGCGCCCCCTGCTAGCCGCCGCATGCAACAGGCTTTCCCGCCACCCGTTGCTCGCCCGCGCCGTGCTGCACTGTTACCGATTTTCTCCCACGCCCGCTGCCACCGACCTGATCCTCTCCGCCGGTGGCAACACCAGCTTCGCCAGTGCCGCCCTCGCGCATTCGCAAGGTGTGCCGAATATCTTTATTGGCTCCCCAAGAAAACTTTCCGCCGGCACCGTGTCCGCGCTGCTGACCCTGGAACCCAGCGCCGGATTCGAGCGCAATAATGTGGTGGTGGATATCGCCCCGGCCAGGGTAAGTACCAAGGCGCCCAACCCGGGAACCCGGGCGCTGCTACTCGGTGGTGACGGCAGCGGCTACGAGTACCGGCAACAGGACTGGAAAGACATTTTACGCTGGGCCAATGTGCAGGCGCGTGCGCTCGGGGTCCGCTGGATCGTGGCCGGCTCGCGGCGCAGTCCCGCATACTTGCGCGATCTGTGTGAGGAGCAGCTGGACGCGGATCTGGTAGAAGCCTGGTGCTGGCCAGGTTCCGCGCAGGCACTCTCCGACCTGTTGCCCACTGCTGAAAGTATCGCCTGCACCGAAGACAGCATGAGTATGTTGTGTGAGTCGATGAATCTGGCACGCCCGCTATTGAGCCTGCGGCCGGCCAATGCGCAGCCTCCGGCAAGATACCGCCAGGCGATTGCCAAATTCGAACAACTGGGATTTCTGCAGCGGGCAGAAACCTGCAGACTGGAAAACCACCACTGGCAACCCCTGCACGGTGCGGAGATCGACCGCAGAGTGGCCTGCGCCCGCCGCCGCGCTGTCGACCAGCTGGCAGAGCTTATCCCCGCACTAGGGGCAGCTCTCGCCCCAGCGCCTGCCGATAAACCGCCCAGGTAGCCCGCGCCATCGCCGCCACATTGAGATGCTCCGTGGCGTACTGGAAAACCGGCTCAAATGCATCGCGCAGCGCCACCGGATCCGCCAGGGCCCGGTCCAGCAATGTCGCAATGGCCTCCGCCGACGTCTCACCTGCGACATAGGCCGCTGGCAGCAATTCCGCATTGCTGCCCACATCGGTAGAGATCACCGGACAACCGCACAACAACGCCTCTACCACCGTATAGGGCGCCCCCTCCTTGTGCGAGGACACCACCATAAATTCCGCCGCCTGCATCCAGCGACTCACCTCGGTGGAGAAGCCGATAAATCGCACACTGTCATCGACGCCCAGCGCCGTTGCCTGCGCCTCCAGCGCGCTGCGGTCCGGCCCATCCCCAACCAGATACAGAATCGTCCCCGCAGGCGCAACGGAGGCCCAGGCCTGTAACAGCAGGTCTATGCCCTTGGCCGGCACCAGCCTGGCCACCGCCAGCACCGCGCGCTTGCCCGCCTCCATGGCTTGCGGGCGCGGCTGACCGGGCTGCGGTGGGTGCGTGCCGTTGGGAATAATCGTCCAATCGAGGGCGGACACTGCAACCGCCTTGCGGCTGACCGCGATCCGCTGTGGAAATCCCGCTGCCAGAGAATCCTTGGGGTGCACGATGTTGTGCCGGGTAATCACTGGCGCGCAGCGGGTGAACCGGTGCAGCCATTTCTGAACCGCCGCCGCCTTGCCGCCGTGGCCGTGCACCAGGTCGAATTCGTACTGGCGGCAAGCGCGCAGCAGGGAGAGATACAGCAAGGGGTTGCGGCGGCTGAGATCCGTATTGACCGGAATAAAGGTGACACTATCGGTAAAGTGCTTGCGGTAACGGGGATGCGCGATGACAAACACCTGAGCCCCGGTATGTGCCGCCTGCCAGCCGCTGAGTTCGACCACGTGCTTTTCCAGACCGCCAAATTCGCGACTCATAAACAGGTGACAGATCTTTACCGGAGGATTCGTCTCCGCGGAATGGCTATTCATCGGCCCACCTCAATATTACAGCGACGCAACAGCGCCCGTGCGACCACGCGGTACTGCGCCCAGGGCTCCCGCAGTCTCTCGCCAGCATGCGCGGCATCCGCCAGGTTATCGGTGACCACACCTTCGTCGATCAGGCGCTGCACCGCAGCGCGCACCTTGTTGTGCGGACGTCGCGAGGGCAGGTCCAGAATCCCCACTTGGGCGCGTCCCTGCAGGGCCTCAAATACCATCGAGATACTGTCGCGGGTCACCCAGACCTGCTCACAACTGGCGATCTGAGACTCTAGCCAGCCCGCTTCACAACCCCTCCAGGAGCAGACATCGAACCCAGGCCGGGCCAGCTGCTCCAGGGCAAACTCCGGCGTGCGCCGGCTGTCCGCCAGGTTCCAGTGTACCGGTGCTGCTGCCAGGACCTCGATATCCCGGGCCAGTGCGGCATTGTCCCAGGCGAAATGCTTGCTCGGCCCCCCCAGCAGAATAAGCCCGCGTCCGGCATGGGGCTGGACATCGGCCAGGGGGACCGTCAGCGCACCGCGGGTAACCAGCACATTGGGCAGGGGCGCCGGTCGATCGTGCTCTGGAATCAGCGCAAAATCGAACCAGTGCAGCGGCAGGGAGGGTCGCATCAGCACCACCGTGCGCCCGCCAAAGCGACGGCGCGCCGATAGCATCGGCAGGTGGCAGCGGTGGCCGGCGCCAATCAGCAACTGCGGTGCTTCACCGGCGACTACACCGGCGGTATCCAGCGCCCGGGCGAGGTCCGACGGGTGCCAGAAGCGCAGGCCCGCGCAATTGATATCCCGGGTTTGGACCGCATCGGCGCCCAGGTTCGCCTCAAGGCCCGCCACCAGCGCAGCGCTCTGCTTTTCGTGGGCGCGATTGCCATCCAGAAATCGCCAGACAATGATCAACCGGTTTCCTCCACAGGATCTACGCGGTGGGCAGCTGCCCGCTCAGAATGACGGCATACGATACCCGCGCGGTACGTAATTTGCACGCCAGCTGACCCGCCCGCGTGGCGACACAGGCGGATTGAAGGTAAACTTCTGCGCCTACCATTTTGAAGAAAGCGTGACTCTTCGGGTCGCGCGAGACTGGGGTTGCCCCGCTCAAATCGCACAACAAGGATTCCAGCAAGCATGAACGTCACCGTATTTGGCACCGGCTATGTCGGTCTGGTACAGGCCGCAGTATTGGCGGAAGCGGGCCACCGGGTCGCCTGTATCGATATCGACGAAAACAAGATCGAACGCCTCAAACAGGGCCATATCCCGATTTTCGAGCCGGGCCTGGAGCCGCTGGTAAAGCGCAACAATGAATCCGGCAATCTGACCTTCTCCACCAGCGCCGCCGAGGGCGTTGCTCACGGCGAGCTGATTTTCATCGCCGTCGGCACCCCGCCGGATGAAGATGGCTCCGCGGACCTGCGCTACGTGCTGACCGTGGCGCGGACCATCGCCGAGCATATGCAGGACAAAAAGTACATCATCAACAAGTCCACCGTACCCGTGGGGACCGCGGACAAGGTACGCGAGGAAGTGACCCGCAGCTTGCAAAAACGCGACGCACTGAACCTTGAGTTCGATGTCATCTCCAATCCGGAATTCCTCAAGGAAGGCTCCGCGGTGGCGGACTGCATGAAGCCGGACCGCATCATCATCGGCACCTCCGAAGATGCCTCCGAGCAGAAAATGCGCCAGCTGTATGCACCGTTTAACCGCAATCACGACAAGGTTATCGTGATGGATGTGCGCAGCGCGGAGCTCGCCAAATACGCGGCCAACTGCATGCTCGCCACCAAGATCAGCTTCATGAACGAAATGGCGACCATTGCCGATCACGTCGGTGCAGATATCGAATCCGTACGCCAGGGGATCGGTTCCGATCCGCGTATCGGCTATCACTTTATCTATCCCGGTATCGGCTATGGCGGCTCCTGCTTTCCGAAAGACGTACAGGCACTCAAGACTACGGCCGCGCAACTGGGGCTGGAGCCTAAGATCCTGAATGCAGTGGAAGAGCGCAACCACAGCCAGAAACACTACCTGCTGGAAAAAATCATTCAGCGTTACGGCAGCGACCTGTCCGGCAAGACCTTCGCCCTGTGGGGCCTGGCATTCAAGCCTAATACCGACGATATGCGCGAGGCCCCGAGCCGGGTGCTGATGGAGAAGCTGTGGGAGATGGGTGCCAAGGTGCGCGCGTTCGACCCGGAAGCGATGCACGAATCCGAGCGTATCTACGGCAACCGCGATGACCTGCAGCTGTGCGGCACCCGCGACAGCGCCCTGGCCGGTGCCGATGCACTGATCATTGCCACCGAGTGGCAACAGTTCAAGTCCCTGGATTACAACACCGTGCGCGGCAGCCTGTCGGAGCCGGTGGTGTTTGACGGCCGCAACCTGTATCACCCGCTGGACATGGCCGAGGCTGGATTCGAGTACCACTGTGTAGGGCGCCCTCAGGTGGCTGCGAGCAATCAGTAATCAGTTTTACGGGTATCGTTTTCAAATGTCGCCCGGTAGCGGTCAGCTACCGGGCATCAGGGTCTTCGCATCCCACCTCAAGACACTGACAAACTTTTCTGAACCAGGAATTTCAACGCAGCAATTTGTACAGATTGTAGTATTCGAATACATTCCGGATCTTGCAGTCATTGCCGCCGCGGCTGCGCAGGTTTTCCTTGCGCAGTGCCAACTCCTGAGTGCCGCCTACGGTAAAAAACCGATCTGACCAGTCCCGTGAATCTGGCAGGCGTGCGCAGGGCGTGCCCTGCAGCAGGCTCATGGCCTTCAGCCAGACATCGTCCGCCTTGGGACACAGCTTGAGAAATTTTTCTTTTTCAAACGCATCCGGGTGCAGCGATCCCGGAAAATACAACACCCCGCCAACCCCGGTAGGGAAGACCAGGGGCGAGGTCTCACCGCCAAAGTCGCGCCACTTCCAGTCGGATTCCCAGTCGCCGTAAGGCGCCAGCTTGCCGCGAGGATCCAGCTGCATCAGGTGTGCCCGATGGCAGTGAATCCAGTCGGGGTGACACAACCAGGCGCGATATAGTTGGTCGATCATATCCGGCGGATAAAGGGTGTCGTCGTCCACGGTAATGATCAAACTGTCTGGAAACTGATCAAAGGCGTAAAAGTATTTGGTGTAGGGGCCGAGGTCTTCCACATACAAAACCTGCAGGCCACGCTGCTGCTGACGCACCAGACTCTCCGGCAGCTGCCCATCCCGGAACTGTTCTTTTGATAACCAAAGGACCACGGCATCGGCCTTCACCCACTGCTGAAAGAGGCTCTCGATCGTGTACACCACATTCTCGATGCGCGCATCAAAGGACGTTAGGGAGACAACAATGTTGTGCTCCTTGTCATTGCCAATTCCAGACAGCCCAGCGTCAAGCGCCTGCTGCTGCAGCAGTTGCTTTCTCAGTATGGATTCCAGTTTGCGGTTATTCACTGCATCGTGTTTCTGCAGTCGCTTCTTCAGATAAGAAAACATTGAATGATTCCTGTCACGTCTACTGGTGTCGCCTGCGTAACCTGTAACGATTGACAACTATTCTAAGGGATAGACCTCGCGCGCTCTAGAAGCCGGTACTCAACACCTGCACACAAAATTCATGCAAAAAAAAAGGCGGACACCTTTCGGTGCCCGCCTTTCCCACGTTTTACGCAACCAGAATAAATCAGGCCGATGCCGCAACCGGCTCGCAGGTTTCATGCACGTCACTAAGCCAGCCCATATGCGCCTGGCTTTTACCCTGTACCGCATCAAAGTACAGCTGCTGCAGGCGCTTGGTGATTGGACCGCGACGACCGGAGCCGATGGTGCGCCCATCCAGTATACGGATCGGCAGGACTTCCGCAGCGGTTCCGGTGAAGAAGGCTTCGTCGGCGATGTAGACTTCATCGCGGGTAATGCGCTTTTCCTTCACCTTGTATCCGCACTCATCGGCCAGCTGGATCACCGAGGCACGGGTGATACCGTCGAGGCACGAGGTCAGCTCCGGGGTGTAAATAACGCCGTCGCTCACCAGGAAGAAGTTCTCGCCGCTACCTTCCGCCACATAGCCTTCCGGATCCAGCAGCAGTGCCTCTTCACAGCCGTTGCGGATAGCCTCCTGCAGCGCCAGCATGGAGTTGATGTAGTTGCCGTTGGCCTTCGCCTTGCACATGGCGATGTTCACATGGTGGCGGGTATAGGACGAGGTATTCACCTTGATGCCCAGCTCGCGGGCTTCAGGGGTCATGTAGCTCGGCCACTCCCAGGCCGCGACGATGACGTGGGTCTGCAGGGAGTCGGCGCGCAGGCCCATCCCCTCGGACCCGTAAAACACCATCGGGCGCAGGTAAGCTTCTTTCAGACCATTCTCACGTACCACCAGGCGCTGGGCTTCGTTGAGCTGCTCCTCGCTGTATGGCATGGGCATGTTCATAATCTTGGCGGAACGGAACAGGCGGCGGGTGTGCTCGTTCAGACGGAAGATACTGGTGCCGCCATCGGCGGTTTCATAGGCGCGCACGCCTTCGAAAACGCCCATTCCGTAGTGCAGGGTGTGGGTGAGTACGTGTACCCGCGCATCGCGCCAGGGAACCAGTTCACCGTCAAACCAGATAACGCCGTCTCGATCGGCAAAAGACATGGGGATCTCCTACAAAATTCTATTACGCACTCTGTAGGAGTTCAGGCCTGGGGAGGGAAGTCGAGCCCTTGGAAGGAAGATCGAATCAGTTCGCCAGCAGGCTGGCTCCTACAGCACAGAGCCAGGTGAAAAACAGTTTAATCGGGCAGCGTGCATTTCGCGGGCGCAAACTTCCCTGCGGGAGTAGTTCAGCCCAGAATCTGCTGCCAAGTTGTTTCAACGGTCTTTCTTTCCGCTTCGAATTGGTCACCGGATACAACCCCCGGCTGCTGTTGTAATGCCAGGCGATGACCTTCTGATCGGTAGGCTTTGTAGGCGTCGATCAAATGCTCGGCTTGGTGGGCCGGCATCAGGCCCGCCTCAGTGAGGCTTTCGAGAATGCGGATATTATCGGTATATCGCACGATCGAAGGGGCGCGCTGCGCCCAGGCCAATGCGGCATATTGAACCATAAATTCGATATCGACAATACCACCCGCACCGTGCTTGAGATCGAATTGTCGATCATTGCTCTTATCGAGGTGCGCACGCATCTTATTGCGCATGTCCACCACCTCTTCACGCAATTTCTGCTCATCCCGCGTCTCACACAAAAGCTTTGTACGCAGGCTTTCAAACGCCGATCCGAGGCGCACACTTCCCGCAACGGGTCGTGTGCGCACCAGTGCCTGGTGCTCCCAGGTCCAGGCGCTCTCCCGCTGGTACTTTTCAAATGCCGCCAGCGACGTCACCAACAGACCGGAATTGCCCGACGGGCGCAGGCGCGTATCCACTTCATACAGCGGGCCACTCAAGGTGCGGGTCTGCAGGATATGGATCAGGCGCTGGGCGAGTCGCGTGTAGAAACTGAGGTTGTCGATGGACCTTTCACCATCGGTGTACTGCTGAGGCTCGGCGTCGTGAACGAACACGATATCCAGGTCCGAGCCGTGCCCCAGCTCCAGGCCGCCGAGTTTGCCGTAGGCGACAATGCAGAAACGCATATCTTCGGCACTGGCGCCTTTCGGCGCACCGTGTTTTTCCGTGACCTGCTGCCACGCCAGCATCAGCGACTGCTGCAGAATCGCTTCCGCCAGCCAGGTCAGTGAATCGCTCACCTTCATCAGCGGCAGCGCGCCGGTCACTTCCTGTGCCGCAATACGCAGGCTCTGCCCCTGCTTGAAATGACGCAGGGCTTCCATCTGCGCCTCCAGGTCGTCCTCATCCACGCGCAACATATGCTGGCGCAGATCGTCGGCGATATCCCCGGCAGTAGATGGCTGCAGCAAGCGGCGCTGGTCGAGCATTTCATCCAACAGGATCGGATGACGGGCGAGCAGATCGGCAATCCAGGGAGAGGCACTGCACAGGCGCAGCAGCTGATTCAACACCGGCGGGTTTTCGTTGATCAGCACCAGGTAGGCGCTGCGGCGCAGGATGGAGCGCAGCAGGGGCAGCACCCGCTCCAGCGCAAGCAAAGGCTGACTCACCTCGGAGGCCGCTGCCAGCAGCAATGGCATGGTCTGGTCCAGGCGCTGGCGCCCGGACGCCGGCAGTGCGGACACAATGCGGTCGCCGTGCAGATTGGCAATCGCCTCCAGCGCAGTGACAGCGGGCTGGAATCCCGCCTCGTGCAATTGCTCCAGCCAACTGTCGCGGTCGTCGCTGCGCTCGCAGCCAATCCACAGCATTTCCCACTTGTCCGAAGCAGTAATTTCACCGCTCTCCTCCGGCGGTGCGATCACCTCGTCGAACTCGCGCTCAATCGCCGCGCGCGCTTCAACCAGCGCGCTTTCAAGTTTTGCCCAGTCCTCGTATCCAAGGGCAAACGCCAGTTGTTCACGACGTTCCAGCTCCGGCGGCAGTGTCTGGGTCTGCTGGTCCTTTTCCGCCTGCAAACCGTGCTCCACCCGACGCAGTAGCAGATAGGCTTCGCGCAGCTCCTGCGCCGCCCCCTCGGGCAAATGCCCACCCTGCTCCAGCAGCGGCAGCACTTTCAGAATATTGCGCACCCGCAGATCCGGCTCACGCCCACCGCGGATCAGCTGGAACGCCTGGGCGATAAATTCCACCTCGCGGATACCGCCGCGGCCGAGCTTGATATTGTCGATCAGTCCACGCGCGCGCACCTGGCGCTGGATCAGGGTCTTCATTTCCCTGAGCGCGTCTATCACACTGAAATCGATATAGCGGCGGTAGGTAAACGGGCGCAACAGCTCCATCAATTCTTCTGCTGCCTGCGCCGCACTCCCGTCATCGCCGCCACTCATGGCGACCGGGCGCGCCTTGATCATTGCGTAGCGTTCCCACTCCCGCCCCTGGGTCTGGTAGTAATCTTCCAGCGCAGCGTAATGGCTCACCAGCGGACCACTGTCACCGTAGGGACGCAACCGCATATCCACGCGGAAAACAAAGCCGTCCGCGGTCACCGTATCGAGTGACTTGATCAGGCGCTGGCCCAGGCGCTGAAACCAGGCCTGATTCTCGAGAGGTTTCTCGCCATCGGACTGCCCGGGTTCCGGATAGGCAAATATCAGGTCGATATCGGAAGAGAGATTGAGCTCCCGTGCCCCCAACTTACCCATACCCAACACGATCATCGGCTGGATATCGCCGTCACGACTGCGCGGCTCGCCGTGGCGCTCGACCATTTTTTCCCGGTGCCAGTCCAGCGCCGTCTGGGTTGTGACCTCTGCCAAATCTGTCAGGCGTGCGCAGGCGGTGGGGATATCCCACTGACCGGAGAAATCCCGCCAGATCACCTCGGCATTCACCCGGTTGCGCAGCTGGCGCAGCGCACTTTCAAGCTGCTCTTCTGAATCCAACGTGTGGACGAGCGGCGCGTTCAGTCCGCAGTCTTCCTGCTCCAGCAATGCCACCAGCAAATCCGGGTGGCGACAGCACTGCTGAACAAAAAAATTAGACCCGACGAACGTGCGCGCCAGTGCCCCACCGATATCCCCATCGAGCAGGGACTCCACCTTTGCCACCTGCTCCGCAGTGACCACGTCACACCAGTCTTGCCAGCGCTGCTGCAACAGTGATTGGTGTTGTGGAGGACAGTGATCGATCAACGGCATGAAGCACATCTCCTGTGGGCGGGGCAGAAATCCTGCAAAGCGAAACTATAGAGTCCCGAGTATACATTGGGTGCCGCAGCTTTCACCGCGGACCAGATATGGAAAAGCCGCGCGGGTGCGCGGCTTTTTCTGGTATGAAGGGCTCCGCTTACGCGTAAAACAGCGTCCCCTCCCCCATCTTGATCACATTGCCACCAATACGACAACGCACTTCCCGTCCGAGCTTTTTGTCGAATTCCGCATGCAGGATACTTTTTCGGGTATCGGGGCTGCCGCGATCCACAGAAAAAATATGCGTACCCGACGCAGTTTCCTGCTGCTCGGCAAGGTAGGCAACAAACTCCGGCATAACGTTGCCGATGGGCGGGAACACCGCTTTTGCCAGATTCGGGTTTAGCAGACGTCCATGGAATTCGGTGGTACCGGTAATGGAACCGGGTGCGAACAGGAACAGCTCCGAGGTGTACATCTCGCCCAGCATTGCGTTCCACAGGTCGTGATTCAGATTCGCCGCCAGCACGTGTTCCGGGCGGGTGAATGGCACGATCAGGGTGGGCGTATCCACGCTGACGACCAGCGGTTTGTATTTACTGAAGGAGATATGTTTTTCGTCAGTATTCAACGCGGCGGCAAGGCGGGTTACGTCCGGGGTGTAGCGATCCAATGTCGGCGACAGCTCGCGGGCAAACTGGATATTGCCGGGCATACCGTTATTGTCATCGATAAAGCTTTCGATCAGGCCACTCTCCTGCTGCAGGAGGAATGACGCAAAACTGCCCTCGGTTTTGCTCAACCCGAGTTCAAAGGCCATAAACGATGCCGCGAGAATCGTATGAGCGCCAAACCGTTGCGGCCCCCGGTCGGTAAATACGCAGGCAGGGACCGGATTTTCCGGCTCGATAAATACGGTTTCCGTCTGCTGGAATTCGCTGGCAACGGCTTTTTTTGCTGCTTCATCCAGAGTACGACCTGCCAGGTTGACCACGGGTATCTGCGTTCCCTGGAAGGGCTTGTCGGCAAATACATCTAACAGCACATATTCAAGCGTCATCTGATCCATCCTTTTATTGTTCGCCAATTAATCCTTCGACCGAGAATCCCTAACCGTCGTACAACAATATGGTCGAAGCGCAGCGCAATTTTCAATAATCCTTTTTATTTACCACCATTGCCCTGATCAGAACGAAATATCCGGTGGTGGCGCCACTCTCAACACCTCCTGCACGGTAGTGATTCCCGCCGCCACTTTTCTCGCACCGGACAGGCGCAGGCTGTTCATACCTTCCCGCATTCCCTGCCGCCTTACCTGCTGCAGATCGCAGTCGTGGGTTACCAGCGCCTGCACGCCCTCGGTAAAGGGCAGGATTTCGTAGATACCCTGACGGCCGCGATAGCCGGTGTTGCGGCAATCGAGGCAGCCCTCCGGCTGGTACACCACTTCCGGCTTGGGCGCCTTCCAGGGTTTTACCAGCGCCTGCCAGTCCTCGTCGCTCACTTCCGCCTTGCGTTTGCAGCTGGGACACAGGGTACGCACCAGCCGCTGGGCCATCACCCCGAGCACGGTGGACTTCAACAAATAGTGCGGCAACCCAAGATCCAGTAGACGGGTAACGGCAGTGGGCGCGTCGTTGGTGTGCAGGGTGGATATCACCAGGTGGCCGGTGAGTGCCGCCTGCACCGCCATCTGCGCGGTTTCCAGGTCGCGGATCTCCCCCACCATGATGATATCCGGGTCCTGGCGCATCAGGGTGCGGATGCCGGCGGCGAAATCCAGGCCAATGCTGTGGTGCACCTGGGTCTGGTTGAAACTGTCTTCCACCATCTCGATCGGGTCCTCAATGGTGGACACATTCACCTCGGTGGAGGCCAGCTGCTTGAGCGCGGTGTAGAGAGTGGTGGTTTTACCGGAACCGGTGGGGCCGGTTACCAGCACGATGCCGTTGGGACGGCCGAGCATTTTGTGCCAGCGGGCCAGGTCATCACCGGCAAGGCCGAGATCGTGGTAGGAGCGCGCCAGAACTTCCGGATCAAAAATCCGCATTACCAGCTTTTCGCCAAACGCCGTGGGCAAGGTGGACAGGCGCAGTTCCACCTCGCTGCCGTCGGGGCGCTTGGTCTTGATACGACCATCCTGGGGTTTGCGTTTCTCCGCCACGTTCATGCGCCCGAGAATCTTCAGACGACTGGTAACGGCGGCATTAACCTGGTCCGGCAGCTCGTGGATCGGGTGCAGCACCCCATCGATGCGGAAGCGGATGCGGCCGATATTCCGGCGCGGTTCAATATGGATGTCACTGGCGCGCTGGTCGAAGGCGTGCTGTAGCAGCCAGTCGACGATATTGACGATGTGCTGGTCGTTGGCTTCCGGGTCCTTCAGATTGCCCAGTTCCAGCAGCTGCTCGAAATTGCCGGCACCGGAACTACCCTTTAGCCCGCTGGCACCGGAAATGGAATTGGCGAGGGAATAGAACTCGGTGCCGTAGCGTTTGATATCCGCGGGATCCGCAACCACCCGGCGCACAGTGCGACCACTGGTGTGTTCAAGCTGCTCTTCCCAGCCACTGGTATAGGGCTGCGCGGTGGCCACCAGCAGCATTTCCTTGCTGGCTTCCACACACAGGATCTGGTGGCGCTTGGCAAACTGGAAGCTCATCACCTCAGTGACTTCCGCCACGTTCACCTTCAGCGGATCGATATGGTAGATGCTGTGAGAAGAAGTATCCGCCAGCCACTGGGTCAGGGTCGCGGCATCCAGCACCTTGCCGGGATTCTTCTGGTTCTCCAGCTCACAGGTGGCGATATACGAGAGCGGGTGCATCTGCGCCTGTTCGGCACTGCGCGGGGTACCGATCAGGCGGTTGGCGTCCAAACGGCTCACATAGCCCTGGCTTACCAGGTCTTCCAGTAATCCGGAGAGATCCAGAACCCGGTCCGCAACTCTGCTCACAGCCATATCCTTGCACCCGTCTACGCTTAAGTGAAGGCGCATTGTAGCTCTTATGGCGGGCAGCAACAGTGCAGCAGGTCCGCTCAAAACGCATCGAAACCGAAGCGTCACTGTGACCTGCGCACAGGTTGGGGTACCATGCCGCCCAAATCGGCCGCCCCGGTGGCTTTTCAACCAACTGTCAGGACCGGAAAAAGGAACAGACCATGCCCCTGTCCAATATCGCCAACCTGTTCGGCCGCTCGCCGATCAAGCCGATCAAGGAGCACATGGCGACTGCCCACGAGGCGTCAGCGGATCTGGTGCCCTTCTTTGAAGCCCTTATGAAAGGTGACTTCAGCACTGCCAAAACCGTTCAGCAGCGCATCTCCGCCAGCGAGAACCGCGCCGATGACATCAAGAAAGACCTGCGCCTGCACCTGCCGGACAGCCTGTTTATGCCGGTATCCCGTACCGACCTGCTGGAACTGCTGCACGTTCAGGACAAGGTCGCCAACAAGGCCCAGGATATTGCCGGCCTCGCCATCGGCCGTCAGATGGAAGTCCCCGCATCCATGCACAGCATGATGGGCACCTTCGTCGAGAGCGCGGTAGCCGCTTCTGCCCAGGCCTTGAAAGCCATCAATGAACTGGACGAACTGCTGGAATCCGGCTTTTCCGGTCGCGAAGTGGATATCACGCGCCGTATGACCGAAGAGCTCGACGAGCTGGAGCGCAAGTCCGACAAACTCGAAGTGGAAGTGCGCGCCAGTCTGTTCAAATTAGAAAAAGACCTGCCGCCGGTAGACGTGATTTTCCTCTACCGGGTAATCGAGTGGGTCGGTGACCTCGCAGATGAGGCCCACGGCGTGGGCAACCGATTGCAGCTGTTGCTGGCACGCTAACCGGGAGAGAGAAAACGTGGATATCATCGCTCAATACGGCCATATCTTCCTGATCCTGGCCTGTGTATTCGGATTTTTCATGGCCTGGGGTGTCGGTGCCAACGATGTCGCCAACGCCATGGGTACCTCGGTGGGCTCGCGCGCACTGACCATCAAGCAGGCGATCGTGATCGCCATGATCTTCGAGTTCGCCGGTGCCTACCTCGCGGGCGGCGAAGTGACCTCGACCATCCGCAAGGGCATCATCGCCCCGGACCTGTTTAACGACACACCGGAACTGCTGGTGTACGGCATGCTGTCGGCGCTGCTGGCGGCGGGTACCTGGCTGATGATTGCCAGTATCCTCGGCTGGCCGGTTTCCACTACCCACTCTATTGTGGGCGCCATTGTCGGCTTCTCCGCCGTGGGTATCTCCGTGGACGCCGTCGCCTGGGGCAAGGTGGCGAGCATCGTCGCCAGCTGGGTGGTGTCGCCGGTACTGGCCGGCACCATATCGTTCCTGTTGTTCCGAAGTGTGCAGCGACTGATCCTGAACACTGAAGACCCCTTCACCAACGCCAAGCGCTATATCCCGGTATACATGTTTGCAGTGGGCTGGATGATTTCCATGGTGACCCTCACCAAAGGCCTCAAGCACGTATTCAAAGACGCGGGCATTTCCCTGTCTTTCTGGCAGGATGCACTGATTGCCGGCGTCATGGGTCTGGTCGTGATGGGCATCGGCATTGTGCTGCTCAAGCGTATCAAGCGCGATCCCGCCGTGGAAAAAGACAATCGCTTCGCCAACGTGGAGAAAGTGTTCGCCATTCTGATGATCTTCACCGCCTGTGCCATGGCGTTTGCTCACGGCTCCAACGACGTGGCCAATGCGGTGGGCCCGCTGGCCGCGGTAGTGAACACCGTGCAGCAGGGCGCGGTAACCGCCAAGGCGGTAATGCCACCGTGGATCCTGCTGCTGGGAGGTGCCGGTATTGTGGTCGGCCTCGCCACTTACGGCTTCAAGGTAATGGCAACCATCGGTCGCAAAATCACCGAGCTGACCCCTAGCCGCGGCTTTGCTGCCGAGCTGGGCGCTGCCTCCACCGTGGTGCTCGCTTCCGGCACCGGCCTGCCCATTTCCACCACCCACACTCTGGTGGGTGCGGTACTGGGGGTTGGCCTGGCGCGGGGTATTGGCGCACTCAACCTGCGCATGATCACCACCATCGCCGCCTCCTGGATCGTTACCCTGCCGGCGGGCGCCGGCCTGGCGATCCTGTTCTTCTTCTTCTTCAAAGGTGTCTTTGGCTGGTAAGAAGAGACGGATAAGTACTGGACGGGTAATGGCAATTACCCGCGGCACTTGATAAAAAGGGAGAGCCAATCGGCTCTCCCTTTTTTGTTTCTGTTTTTTACACTGGCAATGAGAGAAGGAAACTCCCATGCAACTGCCCATCTATCAGGCCGACGCTTTCACCTCCGAGCTGTTCCAAGGTAACCCCGCCGCCTACGTGCCACTCACCCGCTGGCTGGACGATCACCTGATGCAGCAGATTGCCGCGGAGAACAACCTGGCGGAAACCGCTTTTACCGTAGCCGCCGGCAACGGCTTTGAACTGCGCTGGTTTACCCCCGGTGAAGAAGTCCCCCTGTGCGGCCACGCGACCCTGGTCACCGCCCACCTGCTGTGGACAGAGCTCGGGGTCACCGATGACGAGATTCATTTTTTCACCCGCAGCGGCGAACTGATTGTGCGCCGGGATGGCGACCTGCTCGCGCTGGACTTCCCGGCACAGACAAATTCGGAAATTGCGCTCACGGATGAATATGCCCGCGCCCTGGGTGCACAACCGCTGCGCGCACTGGAAGTTGCCGGATCGGACGATCAGTTGCTGGTGGAATTTGCCAGTGCCGCAGAAGTGGCTGAGCTGGCACCGGATATGCGTGCCGTAGCAGCCCTCCCCTACAAGGGACTGATCTGCACCGCGCCGGGAGAGGGCTTCGACTGTGATTTCGTCAGCCGCTTTTTCGCCCCTGCCATCGGTATCGACGAGGACCCGGTAACCGGCTCCGCGCATACCCGTCTGGTGCCGATGTGGGCAGAAAAGCTCGACAAAACCCGCCTGAAAGCCAAACAGATTTCCGCCCGCGGCGGCGAGCTGGACTGCACCCTGCAGGGCGACAGGGTAATCATGTGCGGCAGAGCCAAAACCTACCTGCGCGGGCAGATCAGCCTGTAACTAGCCTCGCACCCCATCAAAGATTACTGGACGGGCCGAAGGCCCGTCGCTTACCCCAGTGTTCCGAGAGGACTGGCGAGGCTCACCGGCGGCTTGGTGAACCAGGCGGGGCCATCCTCGGTCATGTACAGACAGTCTTCGATACGCACACCGAATTCACCGGGAAGGTACAGCCCCGGTTCATTAGAGAAACACATGCCCGGTGCAAGCTTGGTTTTTTCGCCGCGCACAAAATTCACCGGCTCATGCCCCTCCATACCGATACCGTGCCCGGTGCGGTGGGAAAGCCCAGGCAGCCGGTAATCCGGTCCAAAGCCGTTTTTCAGATAGAACGCGCGCACCGCATCGTCCACGGAACCCGCCGTTACACCGATTCTGGCCGCATCAAGCGCAACGTTCTGCCCTTCGCGCACCAGGTCCCAGATCTTCTGTTGTTTCTTGCTGGGCTCACCGTAGACAAAAGTGCGGGAAATATCCGACTGATAGCCCTCCACACTGCAACCGCAGTCCATCAGCACAATCTGCCCCTCGCGGATCTGTTGCGGCTGCTCACTGCCGTGGGGATAGGCGCTGGCTTCGCCGAACAGCGCCATGGTCCACACCCCCTGCCCACCCAGCGCGCTCTGTGCCTCACGCATCATCTGGTTGACGTCATCGGGAGTCATCCCCGGGCGCAAGCCTTTGTAGACCCTGCCATAGGCCGCCAGGGTAATTTCATTGGCCTTCTTCATCAGCGCCAGCTCGGCGGGACTTTTGATCATCCGGCAGCCGCGGGTGACTGGATCTGCGCTGACCAGTTTGAATCCGGGAAGCGCGTCGCGGATACCGTCGGCGACAAACCAGCGCACCGATGCTTCCAGCGCGATTGCGCCAGACTTGATACCGCGATCCTTGAGTACACCGGCTACCCGCGCAAACGGACTCTCGTGCTCGTGCCAGGTGCGCACATCTTCGCCGAAAGTCATCGACTCGCGTACCGAGGGCTCTTCAAAAAATGGGGTTACAACCGCCAGCTCACCGCGGCGCGGGATAATTACACAGGTCAGTCGCTCCGAACGCCACCAGCGGATACCGGTGAAATACAGCATGGCCGCACCGGGCTCGAGTACCATTGCATCGATGTCGTTTATTGCCATCAGCTCCTGCGCCCGCGCCACCCGGGCCTTGCGCTCGGACACACTGATCGGCTTTACGTCCGCGAGCAGGGATTCGGCTTTCTTATCGGTGTTTGGGCTTGTGGCCGCGCGCAGTGGCAGCGCGGGTGCGACAGCCAGTAATGCGGCGGCTTTCAACAGATGGCGTTTGCTCGGCATGGTCGTTTTTCTCCTGGATTTGGCCTGCCGTGTATCTTACCAGCAGTACCTTTCACCAGGCTTGGCGTTTACCCGCAGCGCCTCTTAATTAGTAGTGCCTCTTACCAATAGTGATAGTGCAGCCGCTCATTCTTGCGCGGCCCGTGAATCTGCCAGATCAATTCGATTTCATCATCGTGCAGCAACAGTTCGGCGGTATAGGTATCATCACCGCACAGGTGGGGCGATTGATGGCGAAAGCCCTGCTCGGTCACCGGAACCAGATTGAAAAGCAGCACCGGCTCCTCTCGCCGCAGGTGTTCGAGCCGCACAAAGTCGAGACAGCGGGTCCAGCGGTAGCGGTTCTGCAACTCGATCTTGTTGCCGTCGCCATCGGTAAACCGGGCCTGCTCGGCAAACAGGATGTGGGCTCCGCTGCGTGCGACCTCCACTTCGCCCCTGCCGTGGCCGCGCCAGTTGGTCTGCGACCCCGGGCCATTACTGGCGTTGAAACTGAATGCGCGCACTTTTTCCAGTCGCGTACACAGTTGCGCCAGCGCCGTCAGGGATTTGTAATCCATCCTTAAACTCACTGAGCTATTCCGTCCTCATGATTCTGCTGCTACTTGTCACCCTGCTGTGGGCTTTTTCCTTCAGCCTGATTGGCGTCTACCTGGCGGGCCAGGTGGACAGCTATTTCTCTGTGCTGACCCGCGTACTGCTGGCCACCCTGGTATTTCTGCCGTTCCTGAACTGGCGTACACCGCCGCGGACGGCCCTGACACTCATGGCCATAGGAGTGGTGCAGCTCGGGCTGATGTACCTGTTTTACTACCAGTCTTTTCTGTTACTGAGCGTACCCGAAGTACTGCTGTTTACCATTTTTACCCCGGTTTACATTGCCCTGATCTACGACCTGATGGCGCGGCGTTTCTCACTGCGAAACTCCCTGTGGAACCTTTCCATGGCAGCAATCGCAGTGGCCGGGGCCGCGATAATTCGCTGGGGCGAACTGAGCGACGATTACTGGCGGGGCTTCTTTGTGGTTCAGGGCGCCAATCTCTGCTTTGCCACCGGTCAGGTGGCCTACAGGCAGTTTATGCAATCTGCCCGCACCCAGGGGGAATCTCTTGCCCCGCGCCAGTCATTCGGCTGGTTTTTTATCGGTGCCAGCGCGGTAGCGACGCTCGCCTGGATAATTCTGGGGAAACCCCAGTACCCGGGCAGCCCGGTGCAATGGGGCGTGTTACTCTGGCTGGGCGCGGTCGCTTCGGGACTGGGCTATTTTCTATGGAACAAGGGGGCGACCCAGGTTTCACCAGCCACCCTCGCAACAATGAACAATGCACTGATACCGGCGGGACTGCTGGTCAACCTGCTGATATGGAATCACGATGCCGACCTGTTGCGCCTGCTTTGTGGCGGTATTCTAATCGCCGCGGCAGTTACCCTGAGCGAATGGCGCAGTAAACACCGGCCCAAAACCTCCTAACGATACAAGGATTGTCATCATGAGCACCCGCACGCTGCCCTCCCTGCAGAGCCAGCTGCAACAACTGGTCGCCAGCCCCAGCGTCAGCGCCACCAACCCGAAACTGGATATGGGTAACCGCGGTGTCATTGACCTGCTCGCCGTCTGGCTGGAAACCCTCGGCTTTGCGGTGCAGATACTGCCCATCGAGGACCAGCCCCACAAAGCCAACCTGATCGCCACCCTGGGCAGTGGCGACGGCGGCCTGGTTCTGGCCGGGCACACCGATACCGTGCCCTACGATGACAATCGCTGGCAGTCGGACCCGTTCAAGCTCAGCGAGCGGGACAACCGTTTGTACGGCCTCGGCAGTACCGATATGAAAGGCTTTTTCCCGCTGGCCATCGAGGCGGCAAAAAGTTTTGCCAACAAACCGCTGCAGCAGCCGCTGATCATCCTCGCCACCGCCGATGAGGAAACCTCCATGTCCGGGGCCCGCGCGCTGGTAAAAGCGGGCATGCCCAAAGCGCGCTACGCGGTGATAGGCGAGCCCACCGGACTCAAGCCCATCCGTATGCACAAGGGCATGATGATGGAGCGCCTGCGCATTACCGGCCAGGCCGGGCACTCCTCCAACCCCGCCTACGGAGCCAGCGCACTCGAAGCCATGCACAGCGCCATGAGCGAAATCCTGAAACTGCGCGGTGAGTGGCAACAGCGCTACCAGAACCCGGGTTTCGCGGTGCAGGTACCCACCCTCAATCTCGGCTGCATCCACGGCGGTGATAATCCCAACCGTATCTGCGGCCACACGGAATTACAGTTCGACCTGCGCCCACTACCGGGGATGCCGATGGACGATTTGCGCAGTGAATTACATCAGCGCCTGAAAAACACCATCGGTGGTGAAAAGATCAGCCTGGAAATGGATTCACTGATCGGTGGTGTGGAAGCATTTGAAGAGCCGGCGCAATCGGAGCTGGTCAAGGCTGCGGAAAAACTTACCGGGCACGGGGCCGAGAGCGTCGCCTTCGCCACCGAAGCGCCATTCCTGCAGAAGCTGGGCATGCAGACCATCGTACTCGGCCCCGGCGATATCGATCAGGCGCATCAGCCGGACGAATATCTTGGGTTGGAACGGATCGACCCGATGGTGGAAATCCTGCGCGGGCTGATCGGACGTTTTTGCCTGTGACGGTCTTAAGACTCGACGAGAAGGTATCGATAGCGGGGCGGCCTTGCGAGACCTTCGAAAAAAGGGACTTTTTCGAAGAGCCCCCAGGGATGGGTTCACGGCGTGTCTCGCAAGGCCGCCCCGGTAGCGGTACCGCTACAAGCTCAGATCAAAACTCCACGCATTATGGCCGCAGAAAATACGGTATATTGTGCAAACCACCAATTTACGTGCTGAACTGAAAAGATCGTGAACACAGAAACCACCAACCTCAACTGGTTCCGTAACGCCGCGCCGTATATCAACGATCTGCGCGGGCGAACCCTGGTGGTCGCGATTCCCGGAGAGGGTTTGGAGCACGAGAATTTTCGCAACCTGGTACACGACCTGGCCCTGCTGATCAGCCTCGGTGTGCGTCTTGTGCTGGTGCACGGCGCGCGCGCACAGGTAAACCGGGCCCTGCAAAGCGCGGGTATCCAGAACCGCTTCCACGGCAACACCCGCATTACCGACCGCGAAACCCTCGAGGTGATCAAGGGCGCGGTGGGCCGCCTGCGGTTTGAAATCGAGGCTGCCTTTTCCCAGGGGCTGCCGGATTCTCCCATGGCCAACTCCGCGCTCAAGATGCTTTCCGGCAATTATGTCACCGCGCGCCCGGAAGGCATCATCGACGGTACGGATATGCACTGGACCGGTCGGGTGCGGCGCATGGATACCAGTGGCATCAATCGCGCCCTGGAAGAAGGTGCCCTGGTACTGCTCTCGCCATTGGGAACCTCGCTGACCGGTGAACTGTTCAATCTGAACTATCTCGATCTGGCCGCCGAGGCGGCCAAAGCGTTGCGTGCAGAAAAGCTGATTCTGTACCGTGACCTGCCGCAGCTGGAAGTGGACGGCGGGCCCGTTTACGACCTGAGTATCCATCAGGCGGAGGACGTTGCGGAGTCCGTCGAGAGTGAAACCCTGAACCATGCGATCAACGCATGTAATGCCGGCACACAGCGGGTGCACCTGCTGAGCTACGCCGACAATGGCGCCCTGCTGCAGGAACTGTTCAGCCGCGAGGGCGCGGGCACCATGATTTATCGCGACAGCTACGAGGTCATCCGCCGTGCGCGCATCCAGGATGTGGGCGGTATTCTCGGACTGATCCGCCCGCTAGAAAAACAGGGGGTGCTGGTGCGGCGCTCGCGAGAAAAGCTGGAAGCGGAAATAGACCACTTCACTCTGGTAGAGGTGGACGGGACACCGGTGGCGTGTGCGGCACTTTATCCGATTCTCGATGACCAGGGGGATACCATCGCCGCAGAGGTCGCCTGCGTGGCAATTCACCCGGAGTTTCGCGGCGGCGGCCGCGGTGCCAAGCTCATGCAGCATCTCGAACGGCAGGCGCGGGCTCTGGATCTGGCGGAAATCTACGTGCTGACCACCCAGACCGAGCACTGGTTTATCGAGCGTGGCTTCTCCCAGGTCGACGTATCCGAGCTGCCGTCCAGCCGCAAATCCCTGTACAACATCCAGCGCAATTCCCGCGTTTTACGCAAGCAGCTTCAAACGCAATAGGCTTGCGGAGCTGGCGGCGTAATGCGGACAGTGCTTGCGTCCATCACCGCACTTTTCAGTAGTCGCGCAATATTCCTTCTATTTTGCTAATCTGTCGGGCTCTCGGGCGTACCCTCGTCCCACCAGCCAGACCGGCAGAACCCCGAATATGGTTTGTCTCTCTGCGAGAGTCAAAACACCCGGTTTCATTTTTGAACAAGCACATTAAGTAACGCTATGCCTCAGTACCGTTCCCGCACCTCTACCGCCGGCCGCAATATGGCCGGCGCCCGCGCCCTGTGGCGCGCCACTGGCATGAAGGATGATGATTTCCACAAGCCGATCATTGCCGTGGCCAACTCTTTCACCCAGTTTGTCCCCGGCCATGTGCACCTGAAGGACATGGGCCAGCTGGTCGCGCGGGAAATTGAAAAAGCCGGCGGTGTGGCCAAGGAATTCAACACCATCGCCGTGGACGACGGTATCGCCATGGGCCACGACGGCATGCTCTACAGCCTGCCCAGCCGCGAGATCATCGCCGATTCCGTGGAATACATGGTGAACGCGCACTGCGCCGATGCTCTGGTGTGCATCTCCAACTGCGACAAGATCACCCCCGGAATGTTGATGGCCGCCCTGCGCCTCAATATCCCGGTGATCTTCGTTTCCGGCGGCCCCATGGAAGCCGGTAAAACCAAGCTCTCCGAGCACAAGCTGGACCTCGTGGATGCGATGGTGATCGCTGCCACAGACGACGCCTCCGATGAACAGGTTGCCGAGTACGAACGCTCCGCCTGTCCAACCTGCGGCTCCTGCTCCGGTATGTTTACCGCCAACTCCATGAACTGCCTGACCGAGGCCCTCGGACTCTCGCTGCCGGGCAACGGCACTATGCTCGCCACCCATGCCGATCGCGAAGCACTGTTCCTGCGCGCCGGTCGTGAGATCGTGGCCCTGGCAAAACGCTATTACGACGAGGATGACGATTCTGCCCTGCCGCGCAATATCGCCAATCGCGCGGCCTTCTCCAACGCCATGGCGCTGGATATCGCCATGGGCGGCTCTACCAATACCATCCTGCACCTGCTGGCCGCAGCCCAGGAAGGTGAAGTCGACTTCACCCTCGCGGATATCGACCGCCTGTCACGCAAGATTCCGCAGCTTTGCAAGGTGGCGCCAAACACCCCGAAATACCATATCGAGGATGTGCACCGCGCCGGCGGTGTGATGGCAATTCTGGGCGAACTTGAGGCCGGCGGGTTGCTGGATGCAAGCCTGCCCACGGTATACAGCAGCTCATTCAAGGAAGCCCTGGAAGAGTGGGATATCCGCCGCACCGATAACCCGGACGTACATAAATTCTTCCGCGCTGGCCCCGCCGGCATCCCCACCCAGCAGGCGTTCAGTCAGGACTGCCGCTGGAACAATCTGGACGGTGATCGCGAGCACGGGTGCATCCGCTCCGTGGAGCACGCCTACTCTTCAGAAGGCGGCCTTGCGGTACTGTTCGGCAACCTCGCACCGGACGGCTGTGTGGTGAAGACCTCCGGGGTGGAAGAAGAACTGTGGAAGTTCGAAGGCCCGGCACATATCGTCGAGAGCCAGGAAGACGCAGTGGCGAATATTCTTGACGGCAAGGTCAAGGAAGGCGAAGCGGTTATCGTGCGTTACGAAGGCCCCAAAGGTGGTCCCGGTATGCAGGAGATGCTCTACCCCACCAGCTACCTCAAATCCAAGGGACTCGGGAAATCCTGCGCGCTGATTACCGATGGCCGCTTCTCCGGTGGCACCTCCGGGCTGTCGATCGGACACGTCTCTCCGGAAGCCGCCGGCGGCGGTAATATCGGCCTGGTACAAGACGGCGACCCCATCCGCATCGACATCCCCAACCGCCTGATTGAAGTGGACGTTCCCGAGGCAGAACTGCACCGCCGCCGCGAAGCCATGCACAGCAAGGGCGCCGATGGCTGGAAACCCGCAAAGGTTCGTCCGCGTAAAGTCAGCCGTGCACTCAAAGCCTACGCGCTGCTCGCTACCAGCGCCGACAAGGGCGCAGTGCGGGAAATCGACTGATACTTGCACTATAAAATTGGGCCGTAAGCGCATTGAACGCTTGCGGCCCAACCACTACTCCTCAGTTATTCCGCGAGTCGGAATGTGATCCGGTTTCTCACATTGTGCCGTTCCACCGCCTGCCCTTCTACAATAGTTGGGCGATACTTGAATCGCTCCACCGCATTTAACGCCGCACTATTGAAGACCTCGGTGGGTTCGCCCGCTGCAGTGTAGCCACCCACAACCCGCGGGTTTTTCACACTGCCGCTGGGGCTGATTGTGAATTCCACCACCACATACCCTTCGATTCCCCGAGCGAGCGCACGGCGCGGATAACGCGGCGCCGGCTTGTAGATCGGCAGTGGTTCGGCGCTGACCAGTGTGGGATCGTACTTGCGCTGGGTTGGTGCGGGCGGCTCGAAACTCAGGGGGATGTCCCCCGGCTCCACCGACCGCTCCACCTTCATCGGCTCCATCACCGGAGGCGGATCCTGCGGCTTCCGAATCGGTTGCGCCTGTTCCACGGTAGGCACAAGCTTCGGCAGGTGGATCGCTGCCACCTTGGGCGGCAGTTCCTCCACGGGGGCCCGGTAGTCGGTGGCAATTAACTGCGTCATGCCAAACAGCAGTAAGCCGGTGATCCCCAGGGCAAACGCCCCGTTGCGCGCAAGCGTAAGGGTTTTCGAAGGTATGGATAATAGAGGACTGGAATTGAGCGGATAAGCTTGTCCCATAAACACCTCTCCTTTTTATTGTCAGGTGTAGATTGGTCGCGCCGGGCGACAACAGGTCGTGGCGCGGCGGAAAAAGCTGATCAGCTACTTTCAGTATTTAGTCGATTTTGGCGAACATGCAAATAATTCCCATTTATTGATCAAACAAGCGCCAAAACACGCAAATTTCACGCAAAAAAAAGGCCGCACAGTGTGCGACCTTTTCGGGATTGGAATAAACAGGCGGCTTACAATGCCAGCTGCTTTTCCCGCTCCTGCTCAGCTTCTACGAAAGTAATCCACTGCTTGGCAAACTTCTCGGAACGTTTGTCATCAGCAGCCTGCTTCAGGTACTTCAGAGAAGCGTCGTACTTCTTCAGGTTGGCATTAGCCATCCCGAGTACGATATAGAGCTGATCCGGACGCTTGATATCGCCCTTCTTCAGCGCCTTGGCACCCATCTCCAGTGCTTTCTGATTCTTGTCCTGGTCGAGGTAGATACCGGCCAGACGAGAATAGAGATCACCTTTGTCAGACATCTGCGCTGCATCTTCCAGCTCGGGAATAGACTTCTGCAGCTCCTGAGCCATCTGGTACGCCTGAGCCAGGGTTTCCAGATTTTTCGAGGTGCGCTTGATCTTCTTCTCTTTGATGCCCTTGTCGATGACTTTGGCGCCCTTGTACGGCATTTCCGCGCCCATGAAGAGGTAAGCCATGTTCAACAGCTCTTTCTCTTTCTGCAGGGCGCCGGCGACATACGCGGCTTCCATCATGTGAAGCATATCGTCTTCACGCTTCAGCTCGCCGTACATGCCCGCCAGCTGCTTGTAGTACTCACCCTTGGGGTAGTGCTTCACCAGCTTCTCAAGAACCTTGGCTACATTCTTGTAGTCGTTCTTGTCGTAGTAGAAGTAGCGCTGCAGCTGGAGCCAGTTTTCCTTGGGTACCTTGCCTTCCTTCTCGTACATGCCGATGGCTGTACTGATGTCAGACATCGCCTTGGCACTGTTACCTACCTGGTGATAGGCCTGCGCACGCAACGCGTAGGAGTCGGCATTGATGTTATCCGCTACCGCAAACCACTTGTTCAGGTACGTCAGTGCCTGTTTGTAGTCCTCGGTCACGAAGTACAGCTGGGCAATAGTCAGCAGCGTACCCACTTCCAGTGCCACTGGCAGGTTTTCCTGACCCTGCTGCAGCACCTTCTTGTAGTTGTCGATCGCTTGCGGATAGCGCTCCATGCTGTAGTAAACGAAGCCGTAGAAGTAGTACATCTGCGCGGTTTCGTAACCGTTCAGCTTGCTCTTCCCAGCTTCCATTTCCCGCAGCGCGGCAAGCGCTTCCTGCCAATTCTGGGCATCCGCAGCTTCCTGCGCTCTACCCAGATATTTGAAGGCACTCTCGCGCATGGATGGCGTTTTGCGAGTCTTCTGCTCGGCCGCTTCAGACCGGGCAAAAGACGCGGACACACCCGCGGCTTCCAGCACAGTGACACTTACCGCCGGGGCAAGTACCAGGGGCAGCGCCACGGACGTGCGCAGGACGAATCTGGATAAACCTTTCGTCACGGTCGTCATATTCATATGCGTCCCCTATTTATTGCGCCATATTGAAGCTGATCTTGGTTTTTACACCAGGCACTTCAATTGGCTCGCCGTCAACAACCCGCGGCTTGTACTTGTACTTCAGGGCCGACTTCACCGCTGCGCGGTTGAAGATGGTGGTCGGGTTGCCATCTTTGGTGAAGGCTTCAACCACACGAGGATCCCGTACAGAACCGTTCTTGGTCACCGTATATTCCACAACTACCCAGCCCTCGATACCACGCTGCAGTGCGCGACGGGGATACTGAGGCTGAACCTTTACGATAGGCAGGTAGTCCCCTTCGGTGGCGAAACCACCAATCCCACCCACCTTCACGGCGGCGCTTGCAGCAGGAGCAGACATGTTCAGGGCATTGTCTATATCCGGCTGGTCAAACTCCGGCTCCGGCATATCGGGTGGCGGAGTTTCGGGCTCGTCGGGTTTATCCGGTTTGCTGGTATCGTATTTGGTTTCGATCTTCGTCTCAGGCATCACGACGTCTGCCACCTTGATAGGCTCTTCCTCATCGGGAGCCTTCATGTTGGCTTCAATCAGCTGATGCATGGTGAAGATCAGGGCGAAAGTCGTGGCTACCGCCAACGCACCTGCCCCTGCTAGTCTTACCGGGTTCATAGCTGTTAACTCTTCTCTGTAGCGACCGACACTTTCTCGATTCCGATCTTCCTGGCCGCGTCCGCGATCAGGGCAACCTTCTCGATACTCGCCTTTTTATCGGGCTGAATTACCAACCACCCTTTCGGGTTTTCTGCGTAGAGACGCTCCAGGGTGTTTTTCACCAGGCGGTCATCTACTTGCTCTTTGGCAATCCAGATTTCGTTGTTGTCGTTAATCGCTACCAGAATAGAGGCGGCTTTGAGATCAGCGGTTGTCGCTTCCGGCTTCACTACGTCAACCCCGGGCTCCTTGATAAAGGTCGCGGTGACGATGAAGAAGATAAGCATGATGAACACCACGTCCAGCATGGGCGTGAGGTCAATCGCTTGCCCTTCTTCTTCAGCCGTATTCTGTTTTCTGCTCATTGCAACTCTCTTTAGCGAAATGCTATTAGCGAGATTTGGCCCTGTGGAGCTTTCACCTCAAGTGTATTGATAGTGAAAGCTCCCCGATTTGGCTAAACCTTCTCGGATCGCGGCAAGGGCCTGTGGCGCTCACCGGTCACCTGAACTGTGGTGCCGTCAGTGATCCATCGTCAGATGATCTTCCAGCAACTGGGTTTCGCGCTCTGCGGTACGGGTGATGTAAGTGTTAGCAAACACCCCAGACAGTGCGGTCACCATACCCGCCATAGTCGGGATGGTGGCCATGGATACACCGCTGGCCATTTGCTTTGCATCACCACCGCCGGTAATCGCGAGAACTTCGAACACGTTGATCATGCCCCAAACGGTACCCAGCAGGCCGAACAACGGCGCGAGGGCTACACAGGTCTGGATCATGTCCATGTTGCTCTGAATTTTCTCGGATACCCGGGAAACCAGTGCGTAGCGGATCTGGTGGGCACCCCAGGATTTGCGCTCGGGGCGCGCTTCCCAGGTGTCCACAGCACCCTGAACATCACGCTTCAGGGCACCCTTGAAGTAGAAGAACCGCTCGAAAATCAGCGTCCACATGAAGAAGGTCAGGCCGGCGATCAGGAGTAGTACTGGCCCGCCCGACGCCATAAAGGCGTTGACGGCGGCCCATGCGTCATTCAATGCGTGCATGTTGCCGCCTCCTCTTATTTACGTTCAGCGTTTTCTGCAACGATACCGGCACTCTGTTCGTCCAGGATGTGCAGGATGCGCTTGGCGCGGCCGTTCACGATGGTGTGCAGCAGCACAGTCGGGATGGCCACACACAGACCCAGAACGGTGGTTACCAGTGCAGAGGAGATACCACCAGCCATGGCTTTAGGATCGCCAGCGCCGAAGATGGTGATCGCCTGGAAGGTGATGATCATACCGGTAACGGTACCCAGCAGACCCAGCAGCGGAGCAACCATAGCGATGATCTTCAGCAGGTTCAGACCGGATTCGATGGCCGGACGCTCTTTCAGCACCGCTTCTTCCATCTTCAGTTCCAGAGTCTCGCCGTCGACACCTTTGTTCTCTTCCGCTACGGACAGAACACGACCCAGCGGGTTGTTGGTGTTCGGGGTAGAGGAGCGCAGCTGGGAGTTAACCTTGGCATTAACGCCAGACAGCACGATCAGACGCCATACGGCCAGCAGTACCGCAACCACACCAACACCGGTGATGATGTAGCCTACGATGCCACCCTGGTGCCAGCGCTCAACGATGCTCGGGCTCGCGATCATGGCTTTCAGGTAGGAACCACCAGTAGGACCAGTCGGGTCGATACCGAATGCGGTGAAGCCGCTGGTAGCTGCCTGCAGGTCAGACGCCATGCTCAGGTACTTACCGTCGGGCTGACGGATCAGCTCGGCCATTTTCTGGTTGTCGTTCATTTCCAGGTATTTACCGTTGGAAACCAGGTTGAAGTTACCCACACGAACCACTTCCTGCTCGGCCTGTTCGCCGTCGGGCAGGATTACGGTGCCGTTGAACTTAACAATCTTGCCGGATTCCACGGTTTCACGCTGCAGTTCGTACCACAGGCGCTCGATTTCCTGGATGGTCGGCAGCTTGGTAGCGGAGTTCATTTTTTCGATCAGCTGATCGAGGAACTCGGCGCGGCCAGGGTACTGGGCAGAAACCAGAGAGGTGTCCAGGTTGGCGCGCAAGTCGCCAGCGGTGGAGGTCAGGTGGCCGAACAGTTCTTTCAGAGAGCCGAGGCGCTCGTCCAGCTGCTGACGCTTCTGTTGAACCAGCAGTTCCTGTTCTTCGTACTTCTTTTCCAGCGCCGCAGAGCGGGCTTCTTCGGAAGCGCGGGTGTTTTCAGCCTGGCTCAGCAGGGAAGCCTGATTAGCCTTCTGACGACGGAAGTCAGCTTCGCGTTTTTTGTGCTCGGCAGACTCGGAAATTTTAGAGCTCTGAACCATCTTCAGCAGTTGGTCCAGGGAAGTAGCTTTGTCCTGGGCTACAGCGGAAACGCTGATCAGGCCAGCGGCAGCTACTGCGAGTACGCTTTTGGCGATGGTTTTCATTGCGCAGCCTCCGGAGCCGGAATCGGCATAGTCATGATGTCGGTAGTGGCCTGTTTCTTGGCGATTTTCAGACCCTGCATGATTGCACGGCGGTATTCGCCGGAATCAACTTCAACCCAAGCTTTCTGCTCTTTGTCGTAAGCCAGAGAGATTTTGGAGTCGGTGGTCTGAGCTACCAGAGCGATACGGCCGATCTGCAGTACGTTGACTTCGCGATCCTGGCCGTTCACGTTCAGGGTGTCGCCGTAGCTGTCGATCTTGCGCGCGTATTCCGCTTCGAAGTTGTACAGTTCCAGCACCTGACGGAATTTCTCCGCTACAGTGATATCGGAACGGTCCATATTGTTCTTAACACCTTCGAGGTTGGACTTACGCTCGGCCAACTTGAAGGGGGCGTCCAGTTCGATGAACTGCTCCAGGCCGTCCAGCATACGCAGGATCAGAGGCTGGATCTGACGCTCGATCACGGTTACCTGATCGATGGACTCGTCGAGGTCCTTGATCACGGCCAGCTGGTTGGCCAGCTGCTTTTCGAGCTGACGGTTATATACGCGCAGGCCGTCGATTTGCTTGTTCACTACCTTGAACTCGGTCAGCAGTTCAGAGGTTTCCTGAGCGATCTTGTCGATGCGCTTTTGAGATGCAGTTGCCGCAGCAGTTTTCTGCTGGCCAACTTTGAGGACGTTATCGAGTGTGTCCGCAGTGGCTACGCTACCGTACAGTGCGCCGGCAGACAGCGCAGTGGTCAGCGCCACAGCCATGAATCGCTTGGTTTTCATTAGACCCCCCAGTGGGTTCAATATTTCACAACATGGTCGCGATGGATTAGCTGCCACAACGCGGTATTTTTTGGTTTGAAGACAGCTAAGAGCCGCACATTGTAAACAGCCGTTTTGATTATTCAAATGCCGATTGACTGAGGCACCTGAGCTGTGTAGCTGGGTAACACTCGGGTAACACCCTCGAGTTCCATGCACACATATGCGGCGGCTTGCATTGCACAACATTTAACCAAAACTACCCGATAGGGCATTTTTTAGTCAAATTGTTTTTTATTTAAACCTGTCGTACTGGACTAAGCAGTAGTTGTATTCGTCCTTCTCAGACGCCGGGTAACAGTCCCGACTGACTTCCCGCCAGGTTTCGTTCAGCGCAGGGAAGAAGGCATCTCCCTCGACTTCAGTATCCACCTCGGTCACATACAAACGCTGTGCCAGAGGTATCGCCTGTCGATAGATTTCTGCTCCGCCAATCACCATTATCTCGTCAACCCCGTCACGGACAGCGGTATCCGCGGCGATAGCCAGCGCCTGTTCCAGTGACGACACCACGGTGACGCCGTCGACGCACCAGTCAGGGTTGCGGGTGATGACGATATTCTGCCGCCCGGGCAGCGGTCGCCCGATGGATTCGAAGGTTTTGCGCCCCATCACCACCGGCTTGCCGAGGGTGGTGCGCTTGAAAAACTGCAGGTCTCCGGAGATGCGCCAGGGCAGCGTATTCTCACGCCCGATGGCGCGGTTGCGCGCCATCGCCACAATCATCGCCAGCGCAGGCGAAGCGACAGCCATTACACTGCCACCGGTGCGGGAATATGCGGGTGCGCCTCGTAACCCTGAAGCTCAAAGTCTTCGAAACGGAATGCGAACAGGTCATCGACTTCCGGATTGAGCACCATCTTCGGCAATGGCAGCGGCTCGCGGGAAAGCTGCTCTTCTACCTGCTGCATATGGTTGGAGTAGAGGTGGGCATCGCCAAAAGTGTGCACGAAGTCACCCGGCTCGAGGCCGCATACCTGCGCCAGCATCAGCGTCAGCAGGCTGTAGGAGGCGATATTGAAGGGCACCCCTAGGAAAATATCCGCACTGCGCTGATACAGCTGACAGCTCAGCTTGCCGTCCGCGACATAGAACTGGAACAGCGCGTGACATGGCGCCAGCGCCATCTTTCCGGCGCGGGCATTGTCACTCGGTGACACGCCCTCGTCGGGCAGGTCCGAAGGATTCCACGCACTGACGATCAGGCGGCGGGAATCGGGACGGGTCTTGAGCTGCTGAACCAGCTCACTGATCTGGTCGATGTGGCGCCCGTCTGCGGTGGGCCACGAGCGCCACTGGTAGCCATAGACCGGCCCCAGGTCGCCCTCTTCCGAGGCCCACTCATCCCAGATACGCACACCGTTTTCCTTCAGGTACCCGATATTGGTATCCCCCTTCAGGAACCACAACAGCTCGTGAATAATCGAGCGCAGGTGACACTTCTTGGTGGTGATCAGCGGGAAACCCTCGGCCAGGTCGAATCGCATCTGGTAACCGAACACACTGCGGGTGCCGGTACCGGTACGGTCGCTCTTATCGGTGCCGTTGTCGCGCACGTGACGCATAAGATCCAGATACTGCTTCATTTATATCTCTTGGCTGGTAATTGATTACGGTGAGGCGGCCAATGCCGACTTCGCCTTATTTGGCCTGCTTGGCCTGGCTCTTGGCGGTGCCGGCAGCGCCCCTGGAGGCTCGCTTTTCTTCCCCCTGGCCACGCCCCTCCGGTATCGGCTGGGTGCGGTAGCTCCAGATCAGCAGGAGGATGCCACAGGCGATCATCGGCAGGCTGAGCAGCTGGCCGCGGGTCATCCAGCCGAACATTACCTCGATACCGATATCCGGCTGACGCACGAATTCCACGATGAAACGGAAGCACCCATATAGAAGGATGAACAGGCCACCGACCGCGAGGCGCGGACGCGGCTTGCTGGAGAAAACCCACAGCACCACAAACAGCACCAGGCCTTCCAGGAAGGCCTGATAGAGCTGGGACGGGTGGCGCACCAGATGCTCCGGATCGCGGGGGAACACCATACCCCAGGGCACATCGGTCTCGCGCCCCCACAGTTCCTGGCCGATAAAATTGCCGAGACGCCCCAGGCCGAGGCCGATGGGAACCAGCGGGGCGACGAAATCGATCAACGCGGGGAAGGTGGTGCCGATCTTGCGCGCATAAATGGTCGCCGCAATCATGACGCCGATCAGACCGCCATGGAAGCTCATGCCCCCTTCCCACACCTTGAACAGGCTGAGGGGGTGCGCGACCAGTTCGCTGAAGTTGTAAAAGAACATGTATCCGAGTCGGCCACCGATCACCACGCCGAGGGCGCAAAACAGGATCAGGTCCTCGACTTCCGACTTGATTACCGGCGACCACGGCTTCTCCGCGCGACGCATTGCCAGCCACCAGGCGGCGGCAAATCCCGCCAGGTACATCAGGCCATACCAGTGGATTTTGAGGGGCCCGATGGCGACAGCAACGGGATCAATCTCGGGGTAAGTCAGCATGCTCAAACCGCAGTTATTGAAAGTGGGCGTTATTATGGCATTGAGGAAATGACTATTGCGAGACGCTATGTGCCTGCTTTTGTTCGCCTACCGCCAACATCCCCGCTACCCGCTGTTACTCCTGGCCAATAGGGATGAGTTCTACCAGCGCCCCACCGCGCCCGCGCAGCCGTGGCAAGACAGCCCGATTACCGCGGGACGCGACCTCGAGGCCGGCGGCACCTGGCTCGGGGTCACCCCCACAGGCCGCGTGGCCGCGGTGACCAATATCCGGGAGCCCGGTGTACCGGAACCCGCACAGGTACTGTCCCGGGGAGAGATCCCGGTGAATTTTCTCGCCGGTGAACAGCCTCCCGCGGACTACGCCGCGGAACTGCCAGGCTCTCGTTACCGCGGTTTCAATACCCTGCTGTTTGATCATCGCGCAAGCGAGCCACTGGTTTGTGCAGGCAATCGCCACCGACCCTTCATCATATCCCCCGGTGTGCACGGCATTTCCAACGGGGCACCGGATGCGCCCTGGCCCAAGGTAATCCAGGGTCGCCAGGCGCTTTCGGCGTTGGCCGCGGCACTGCCCCAACAAATAGATACGGAATCCTTTGTCGCCCCGGCACTGGCGCTGCTCGCTGACGACACCCGCGCAGCCGATACGCAGCTTCCGGATACCGGGGTAGGACTGGCGGTGGAGCGGGCCCTCTCCCCCATCTTTGTGCGTATCAACAGAGAAGATGCCGTCGGCACTGACAGCCCGCTGCGTCAGGGCTATGGCACCCGCGCCAGCACCCTGGTGGCCGTGGACAGTAGTGGCGGCGTGCAATTGTGGGAGCAGACCTATATTGACGGGCGGGTCAGCGGCGACCTGCGCCATTTTTCCTATCCGGCGAGCTGAACGATCGCCGTCCCGCGATGGGACGCTGCACACAAGTAACTGTGTATTTCCCGCCAGTTTGGCGCCGGATTCCCACTTATCCTGCGTCGCGACCGTTTATGCCGTGGAATTCATTTTTATCCCCCCACATCTCGTAAGGTGAAAAGAAGTTCGCGCCAAGCAAATTTCGCATTTGTTGCCATACTTAATTTCACAGGCAGACGGATGTTGAGATACGCGCAAGCGGTCTCCGGCTCCGTCTCTATAAAAGGAAGGTCGCGCGGGATGCTCGACTAAGGTGCGCCGCCGACGGGTTTGTCCCGTCGTCTAGCGGGAATCAGGCGCGCCGATGGTTGGGAAGGTATGAACGATCGGGCTCCCGGCTTCCGCACTGTAAACCGGCGCCCTGCAGTATCGCTGAGGTACCATGTCATATTTCATTCCAGAGCGTCGCAAACGCAAGTCACCGCTGCCGTTGATTTTTCTCGGTAGCCTGTGTGTGTTTGCCCTCTATTACGCATTCACTGCCAATCAGAAAACGGTGCCGGTATTGCCGGAGAACGCCGTGCGGCCGCATCTGGTGAACTGGCTGGAGGACAACCCCGACGCCTGGCCCGCGCAGGATCCGATTTTCAATCCGGTGGCGGTGCGCCGCATCTACCGACGCACCGACTATCGACTGCTGTGGTTTGATAACTACAGCCTGAGCGATACCGCCAACGATCTGCTCAAGCAGCTCACCGCTTCGAGTTCCGGCAACCCGAGTAGCATGGTGGACTACCGCTATCACCTGGGTTATTTCGACCGCACCCTGCGCGACACACCACAGCGCCTGCAGATGGCCGCGGTGCTCGATGTACTGCTTACCGATGCGTTTATTTCCTACGCCCAGGACACGCAGCTCGACAAGCTCAATCCCAGCGCACCCAAGCACCAGCCCCGGCTGCGTCGCAAGGACATCACCCCGGTCAATCTCACCGGGGGCGGGTTCATGATGGCCAGCACCCGTAGCTATGCTGCTGATGCGCGCCAGTACGCTGCCAACGACAGCGGCCGCCAGTACTTCCGCGGCTACAATCGCGGTAGCCAGAATACGCAGGCCGTGGACCGCTCGCGCTATTACACCCAGCGCCGCGGCACTACCCAGCAGCGCGGCAATGCCTACAGCTCGGGCTCCCGCTATGGCACCAGCCATTCCGCCCGCTACTCTACCCGCAGCTACCCGCAGACCTATCCCCGCGCAATGCCGCGCTTCCGCAACCTGCAGGATGAGGGCTCCGGCCTGACACCCAGCCATGGCGAAGGGCTGTTCATCGAGGAGAACACGCCCTTCGGCAGCGATGCCCAGGCACTGCGCGAGCAGCTGGCACGCTACCGCAATATGGCCGCCTCCGGTCGCTGGCGCCCGCTGCCCGCAGGCCCGGCAATGACCATCGGCGCCAAGCACAACAACGTGGTCTACCTGCGCAACATGCTCGCCGTGTACGGGGATTACTACGGCTACGGCGACATGAACAGCAAGAAGTTCGACCAGAGCCTGCACCAGGCGGTGGTCCGCTTCCAAATCCGCCACGGACTCAAGCCCGATGGTATTGTGGGCAAGCAGACCCGCGAGCGCCTGAATATCTCCCCCACTGCGCGTGCGCATATCATTGAGGCCAATATCCGCCGCCGCGAAAAGCTGCCCGCCAACCTCGGCGACCGCTTTATCCAGGTCAACATCCCCGGGTACAACCTCAACTATGTCGAACACGACCGCATCAGGCTGTCGATGAATGTGGTGGTGGGCAAAAAGGTCCACATGACCCCGGAGATCAATACTCGCGTCGCTCGCGTGGTGTTTAACCCCACCTGGACGGTACCGCGCAGTATTCTGGTGAATGAGATACTGCCCAAGGCCCGCGCCAACCCGCACGGCATGGAAAATATGGGTTACCGGGTGGTCAACGGCAGTGGTGAGTATCTGCCGCTGAGCTCCCAGAACCTGAAGCGCGCCGCGGCCGGTGGTTTCCTGATGCGTCAGAAAGGCGGTGAGCAGAACATTCTCGGCCGGATAAAATTCGAGATCCCCAACTCGGATGATATCTACCTGCACGACACCCGCGCCAAGAGCCTGTTCGGCCTCACCGATCGCGACTATAGCCACGGCTGCGTGCGCCTGGCCAAACCCCGGCAGCTGGCAGAGGTACTGCTGCGAGACGAGCCCGGTGACTGGAGCCGCTACCGTATCGAGCAGCTGACCACCGGCGACGAAACCACCGAGGTGCGCATGAGCAAAAATGTGAAGGTGTACCTCACCTACTGGACCGCCTGGGTCGACGGTGAGGGCCGCATGCACTTCCGCCCCGACATCTACGGCAAAGACGGTCTTGCGGTGAACCAGTTCAACTGAACACGAGCAATCGCAGCCACTAGCGAGTCGCTTTAACCCACTTCTCTCACTGCCCACTGCACTGCCGGGTGGAAGATCCGCCCGGCAGTTATTCCGAATCCTCGCGAAATCCCCCCTCCGCATACCCCAATCTTATTTGGCGCCAATCCGGTCACAAGTTACCAATTAGAGGCACAGGGTTCGCCCACAGCGCACCTGAGCCTCGGACTCCTCGATTTCCGACTCTTCTGCCAGCCGTGGGCCGCCCGACCGTGTAACGGGGCCATTCGGCCGGCAAAGCGTAGATCAGGGGTCACTGATGGGTAACAGACTGGGTATTCAATTGAATCTGGGCGCCGCGGTAGTTCTGTCGCTGTCACTGGAGAGCGCCGCCCTGGACGCGGCTACGCAGGGGGAAACACCGTCATCAGACACGGCCAGTCCCACGCCACAGCAGATCACATCCAAGCGATCATCCACCGACATCACCCCATTGCCCGGCGACTCGGTATTCACCACCGTAACCGGCTCCTACAGTCCGTTTACCCCCTACGGTCGTCAGTACGCACTGATGCGGGAAGAGCTGGCACGCTACCGCGCTCTCAGTGAGGGCGAGCACTGGCAGCCACTTCCGGAGGGACAGACACTCGCCCCCGGAGTGCGCGACCCGCGCGTCAGGATATTGCGCAGCCTGCTGATGCAATATGGCGATCTGGCCACCGCCAATGATATGGCCAGTGCCGAGTTACAGGACGACGACAAAACCGACAGTGATCACTCTGCAGCTGAGCGCTTCGACAGCGAAGTACGCATTGCCGTCGAACGTTTCCAGCGCCGCCACGGCCTGCGCGCCGACGGCATAGTGGACAGCGCCACCCGCGCGCACCTGAACACCCCGCCGGCAAAGCGCCTCGCCACCCTGCAGGCCAATCTCGATCGCTGGCAAAAAATGCCGAAGGATCTCGGCCCCCGCCATATTGTGGTCAACATTCCCGATTACACCCTGCGTTTAATCGAAGGGGATCAGGAGCAGTACCGGATGCGCGTGGTGGTGGGAAAATCCAAACACCCCACACCACAGATCAGCACCCGCCTGACCAGGGTGGTGTTTAATCCCACCTGGACGGTGCCGATAAATATTGCGGTGCGCGAACTACTGCCCAAGGGCAGCGCCCACCTCACTGCGGGCGGCTATCGCCTGGTCAACAATCGCGGCAAATCCGTCCCCTTCAGCGGCCGCAACCTGCGCGCCTTGCGGCTCGGCAGTGTGGCACTGCAACAGCGCGGTGGTGAGGGCAATGCCCTCGGGCGCTTCAAGTTCGTGATTCCCAACCAGCAAGCCATCTTTCTGCACGACACCCAGAGGAAGGAACTGTTCAGCCGCAGCAAACGTGCATACAGCCACGGCTGTATCCGCCTGGAAAAACCCCAGGAGTTCGCACAGATCGTGCTCGCCGACCAGGGCAAGCGGCCCGGCAAATGGAATGCAGAAAGGCTATCGCGCTATACCACCGGCACCCGCACACGGGCAGTTGCGCTGGATCAGCCAATCCCGGTGCATATCGTCTACTGGACAGCCTGGGTTGATGAAGAGGGGTTACTCAACTTCCGCCCGGATATATACGGCCGCGACAGCGCCGGGGAAGCCACAGACAGTGCCGCCGATGACAGCGCGCAGTAGCAGCACCGCAGAATGAGGAATGGGGGTTCCCATGAGCAGTATCACCAGCAAACAACTTAAGCAATCCAAACAGTGCCGGCACTTTTATGCCATCGTGGCACTGAGCTGCTGTGCCCTGCTACCGCTGATGGAAACCGCAACAGCAGAAGATACAGAAGTTCACGGCGAAGAGCCGAAGGTACAGACCGAGCACCCGGCACCGGAGCAGGCATCGCGCACACCACAGCCCCAGCAGTCGGAGTCAGATAAACCGGATTCGAAAAAAGCAGAATCGGAACAAAAAGAACCGGAACAAGCCCCAGAGAAAAAGAAACCTGTGAAGCGGGAAAAACAGGCCGCGGCAGAGCCTCAGGCAAAACCGGATAATAAGGAAGGGAAAAATACGAAGGGAGATAAAGCAGCGGAAAGCGCACAGACCGCTACCGCCGAGCCACAGAAAAAAGCTGCTGAAAAAAATTCCGAACCGGATCAACAACCTTACACCGGTGCAGATAGCGCAGTGCACTTTGCCACAGCCGGGAACCGCCTGCGGGAAGAGGCCGCGCGCTACCGCGAAATGAACAGCCAGTGGCAGGCGATAGAGCCGGGCGTCTCGCTACGCGCCGGTGATCAGGGGCCTCGCGTAGCGCAATTGCGCAAGCTGCTTCACCTGTTCGGCGACTACACCGGTCAACCCGGTCCGGTTTCCGATGACAGCGGCAATCCCGAGCGATTCGACGCCGGCCTGCAACTGGCGGTGGAGTCCTACCAGCATCGCCACGGCATGGTTGTAACCGGTGTCGCTGACAAAGCCACACTGCGGGAGCTTGAGCGCCCCCCCAAAGAGCTGGCGCGGCTGCTGGAGTTGAATGCCAAACGCTGGGACCAGCTGCCAGACAACCCGGGGCAGCGATATATTCTGGTCAATGTTCCCGACTTCCGCTTGCAACTGATCGACCGTCAACGGATCGTGCTGTCGATGAAAACCGTGGTGGGCAAAAGCACCAAGCGCACGCCGGAGATGACCACCAAAGTCGTATCCGTAGTGTTCAACCCGACCTGGACGGTGCCGCGCAGCATCCTGCTCACCGATCTGCTGCCGAAGGCCCGCAATAATCCGGAAGCCATGCACAAACGCGGCTACCGGGTCGTGAAGTACGGCACCAACACCACTACCCCGATAAGTGATGAGAGTATCCAGAGTGCCGCCAGCGGCAAGGCCACTCTGCGCCAGATCTCGGGGCCCGGTAATACCCTCGGGCGGGTGAAGTTTGTTATCCCCAACAAACAGGCCATTTTCCTGCACGACACCCAGGCCCAGAGCCTGTTTGAGAATCACCACCGCGCCTACAGCCACGGCTGTATCCGCTTGCAGCAACCGGAGGAGCTGGCTTACGCCCTGCTCGGCCACCAGGGCTGGGACAGAACCCGGGTGGCACAGGCGACCACCGGAGATGAGTCAGTCACCATCAAGGTGGATGATCCGCCGAAACTCTTCATTACCTACCTGACTGCCTGGGTGGACGGCCTGGGCAAGGTCAACTTCCGCCCGGATATCTACCACAGGGATAACTGACCTGACCCGCCCCGCCTCCGTGGTATCCGAACGCCCACGGAGGCCCTGTCTCCTCCTTACTTTGAGCAAAATGTCCGCTAGCCGTACCTCCTTGATCCGCCCCCAAATGGTGGTCCCTCCGCACAGCCCATTGCGCCAATAGCCCCTATCGCGCACTGATCCGCCACAAAACCACGCCTAAAACCCGGTGGTCCCACTCACGCGTCGAAAAACCGCCAAAGTTAGAACCAGTCAGTCGCAGAAAAATAATTTTCTAAGCATGACAACGTTGTCACCAAGATTTGGCGGCTTTGCCCGGCGCATCCGGCAAAAAAAATCCGAAAGCCGTAGGCTGCTAGAAAAAAAACACCAGGCTATTTTTTGATCAATTCGCGATAAGACCTGATCGGTTTGTAACCAATGCTTATTTTTCGTACAGTGCAGCCATACCGAGATGCAGGGGAAGCAACTCGAAGACTAGAAGCTCATGACGGCAACACTCACTACTAAAGCAAAGGCGGTAACAGGGTATGAAAGAACTTTCACGACGCAGGTTTTTGGCAGTTTCTGCAGCTACCGCGGCGGCGGTTTCAGCCGGCCCCGCACTGGCAAAAGTAGGCAAGTCGCGCAACCTGAAAATGCGCAACCTGCACACCGGTGAGCGCCTGAATACCGCCTACTGGGCGGATGGCGACTACGCAAGCAGCGGCCTGAAGCAATTCAACCGACTGCTGCGCGACCACCGCGCCAACGAAGTTACACGTATGGACCCGAAACTGTTCGATATCGTGTACAAGCTGAAAGAAAAGCTGAACTACAACGGCGAAATCGAGATCATCTCCGGATACCGTTCGCCGAAGACCAACGCCAAGCTGCGTGCAGCGGGCCGAGGTGTGGCACGCCGAAGCTACCACACCCGCGGTATGGCACTGGATATCCGTATGCCGGGTGTCGCACTGTCCAAAGTACGCCAGGCTGCTCTGGACCTGAAAGCGGGCGGTGTGGGTTACTACCCGAAGAGTAACTTCGTACACGTCGATACCGGTCCGGTACGCCGCTGGTAATCACCAGCCGCGCTGGCCAAAACCAAAAAACCCAGGCTCTGCCTGGGTTTTTTGCGTCTGGAGCCTGCGTAAAAGCGCGCGGTGCTAGTCCTCCGCCGGGGTAGTCAGGCTGACTGGGGTCATGTCCTCTTCCCGCGCGGGCACCCGGGTATCACCAGAGATCAGTCCCAATAATGTCTCAATCTGCTGTCGGCTGCGCTGCAGCTCCGCTGGTTCCGCCAGTTCAATGGGGTCTTCCATTTTCAACAGGCGCGCCTCCAGCTGGAGAAACACCTGCTCCAGTGCCGCGGTCTGGTGACGGTCCAGCAACAGGTCCGCCAGGCCACCACCGCCCTCCGGCAGCCAGCTGGCCTGCAGGTTGCGCAGTATCGCCAGCAACGCCTGCTTGGAGTCCGCAGCGCGGCCGCTTTCCACATCACTCTCCGAACTCTCCGGTAGCCGCGGCAATACTTCGTTGCTGATCAGGTCCATATGCGCGGAACGAACCCACTGCAGCCTCGCCGCGGGGGGCTTGGCCAGGTAGCGCTGGGACAGGTCATTCGCGGTCAGCGGCCAGCGTGCCGCCAGTCCGGACAGATCCTCGCGGATGCCCTGGGTAATCAGACGGGTCAATTCACGACGACGGTTGGAGGCCTGAGCCTCGGGCTGCTCACCGCCACTGACCTTGGCGAACTGGTCAGCACTGCGCTCACTGGTGGGGCCCCACAACATGACTTCCAACGCGTGAAAGCCGGTGCTGGCCTCTTCATGGGCGGTCAGGCGGTGTTGCTTGCGCAGGTTTGCGAGGGTGAGCTCTATGGCGGTGTCATTGACGATACCGCTGGTGGAATAACCGGGCACCGTGTCCAGATAGCCCGCCTGGGTGGGCCAACTGTCCAGCGCCAGCATCAGTTCTTTACCCTGCTGCTGCAGGTCCGCCGGTGAAAATGCCACCTTGATGAACGGCAGCGCACCCGCCAGTTCCCGGTGCGCATCCAGCCATGCCAGCTTGGCCGCCTCGAGGTGATCCTCGGTGGGTGATTCCAGCAGCTCAGCCACCGCGCGCTCCAGCGCCTGTCCGGCCGCTTCGGCATCGATAATCTGCGCCTGTCCCGCCTGCCAATACTCGGTGGAGAAGGCTTCCGCTGCGGCTTTGTCGATCACCTGCGCCGACGCCACCGGCGCACTGGATTCCTCCTCGGTTTCCGGTGCCTTGCGCTCGCATCCGCTTGCCAGCAGCAGCCCACTCAGGGCCAGTGCCAGCGGTAGCGCCCGGGCCAAGGGCGGGAGAGACTTATTGACTGCGTATTTCACGTATTTTCCTGAACTGTGCGTAGTTAGACCGATTTCCGCGCCGCGATTACCGCTGCAGCACGCTGGTAAATTCCTCGCTATCGCCGCGCAGGCTGATCACCTGCCAGCCCCGCGACAGTGCCTCGTCCCGCAGGCGCGTATCCGGGTCGACCGCCACCGGGTGCTCAACCTGCTGTAACAGCGGCAAATCATTGATGGAGTCGCTGTAAAACCATTTCTCCCCGCTGGCATAGCGCGGATTCTGTTCCAGCCACTGTTGCAGGCGGATGACCTTGCCCTCCTGAAAACAGGGCTCGCCGGCCACACGGCCGGTAAATTTGCCATCGACCTCTTCCGGCTCAGTAGCCAGCAGAGTGTCCACTCCCAGCCGGGTGGCGATGGGTTCCACCACAAAGCGGTTGGTGGCGGTGATGATCATGATGTGGTGACCGGCCTCCCGGTGGTGCTGGATCAGCGTTTCCGCGTGGGGCAGCCAGATGTCACTGATCACTTCGTGCATGAATTCCCGCTGCAGATTTCGCAGCTGCCCGCGGGACAGTTGCGCCAGCGGCTCCAGGGCGAACGACAGGTAGGCGAAAATATCCAGGCTGCCGCTCTGGTATTCCCGCAGGAAGCGATCGTTCTCACTGCGGAAGCGATCGCCATCCACACATTCGCGGGTTACCAGAAATTCACCCCAGGCGTGATCACTGTCACCGCCAATCAGGGTGTTATCCAGGTCAAAAATCGCCAGCTGCACAAAATTCTCCTTTATTGACTATAGGCAACACTGACGCGCAGGTTGCCCGAACGGCCATTTTTTACGCCAAACCGACGTCGCCGCTGTAATGCTGGCGGGGGAAAGCCGCCCTCACCAATCTCCAAGGCGGGAGATTTTACCCCGCTGCGGTGGCAGCTTGCACCGACCGATGTCACCGAATTGCCGTAATTCAGTCGCTGTGGAACAATGCAGAACATTATGGTGCGTCAGGTATCCAATACCGCTCTGGTAACGCACCGGCAAATTTGAGGACGGCATTTTGGGCGACGGCAAGCAGACTCCAGCCGGGCGTAAAAACCGCCGCAGACCCGCCAGATCTTCCGCGCGCAACGACAAATCCGGCGGCGGAAAAGGCCCCCGCAAGTCGGGTGCGGAAAAATCTGGTACGACTTCGGACAACGATAGCAATATCGACAGTGAAGGCTTCCGGCCCAACGTCGGCATCATTGTCCTGAACGAGCGCGGTCAGGCCCTGTGGGCACGCAGGGTGGGTGGCAAAGACGCATGGCAATTCCCTCAGGGCGGCATCAACCCCGGCGAATCCCCGGAGCATGCGCTCTATCGCGAACTCTACGAAGAGGTCGGCCTGACCCGCAGTCAGGTTACCCTGCTTGCGAGCACCCGCGGCTGGCTGCGCTACCGGCTGCCGCAACGCTTGGTCAGGCGGCGCTCCGAGCCGCTGTGCATCGGCCAGAAGCAGAAATGGTACCTGTTGCAGCTGAACGCCGAAGAAAGCAACATCAGTTTCGAAAACGGCTACAAGCCAGAATTCGATCACTGGCGGTGGGTGAGTTACTGGCACCCGCTGACCAAGGTGGTGACCTTCAAACGGGAGGTTTACCGGCGTGCGCTTACAGAGCTTGCGCCCACGCAATTACAATTGGAAAGACGCTGGCTGAAACGCGACCAGTAAATCTGTGCCTGCACCGGGAGCAGCCCGGCGCAGTTGCCGAGGAAAAATCCGGCAACCACAGAGCGCGACACGGCCAGTGACAGCCTCCGCAATTGGGCGGGGGTGGAAGAATACGGCGAGGAAGCCACTTTGCTCGGATCACTGCGCAGCATCGTTCAGGAAGTCAACACCGCCCGGGATCTCACCACCGCGCTGAACATCATTGTCCGGCGGGTGCGGGAGGTAATGGAAACCAAGGTGTGCTCGGTTTACCTGCGCGACAAACAATCCGGCAACTATGTGCTGATGGCCACCGAAGGCCTGAACCAGGACGCCGTTGGCCAGGTACATCTGGCCCCAGGCGAAGGCCTCGTGGGCAACGTCGCCACCCGCGAAGAGCCCATCAACCTCGAACACGCCGAGGCTCACCCCGCATTCCAGTACTTCCCCGCCACCGGCGAGGAGCGTTTCTCCGCCTTTCTCGGCACCCCCATCATCCACCATCGCAACGTGCTCGGCGTTCTCGTGGTACAGCAGACCGAGCGGCGGCGCTTTGACGAGGGCGAAGAGGCCTTCCTGGTCACGCTTTCCGCACAGCTTGCCGGCGTTATCGCCCACGCGGAAGCCACCGGGGCCCTGGCCAACATGGGCCAGCAGCGCAACGAGACAAAGTTCACCGGTCTCGCCGCGTCTCCCGGGGTTGCCATCGGCCGCGCGCATATCGTTGCGCCACCCGCCAACCTCGCCACCGTGCCCTTCGCCTGCACCATGGACGTCGAGGGTGAGCTGAAGCTGTTTCACCAGGCCCTGGCCACAGCGCGGGATGAAATCCGGGATGTCGGCGAACGCCTGAAGAACGACCTGAACAAAGAGGAGCGCGCGCTCTTCGATGCCTATATCAGCATGCTCGACGACAACTCCATCGCCGTCGAGGTGTGCGAGCGCATCCGCCAGCAACTGACCGCCAGCCGCGCCTGGGCAGAGGTGATGCTGGAGCATGTGCGGCGCTTCGAAGCCATGTCCGACTCCTACTTCCGCGAGCGCGCCGCCGATGTACGCGACCTGGGCGCGCGGGTACTGATGCACCTGCGCCAGCAGGAACTGAGCCTGCGTGAGTACCCGGACAATACCGTGCTGGTCGGCGAGGAGCTGACCGCATCGGTGCTGGCAGACGTGCCGCGGGAAAAGCTCGCCGGGCTGGTCTCCATCAAGGGGTCCTCCAACAGCCACGTGGCCATCATTGCCAGGGCCATGGGGGTACCGGCGGTAATGGGCGTCCAGGAACTGCCATGGGAGCAGGTGGACGGCGTCGAGCTGGTGGTGGACGGCTACCGCGGTGAACTGCATATTCATCCCGGCCCGGAACTGAAGCGTCGCTACGACGCGATTGTGGAAGAAGAGCGCGAACTCGCGCGCAACCTGGATCATCTGGCCAAACTCCCCGGTGAGACCGCCGACGGCCACCGGGTGCGGCTGTGGGTAAACACCGGACTGATGGCCGACGTGGTGCGCTCGCTCGAGCGCGGCGCCGAGGGCGTTGGCCTGTACCGCACCGAAGTCCCTTTCCTGCTGCGCGACCGCTTCCCCTCGGAAGAGGAACAGCGGGAAATCTATCGCGAACAGTTGCAGGCCTTTGCGCCGCGCCCGGTGACCATGCGCACCCTGGATATCGGCGGCGACAAGGCGCTGTCATATTTCCCGATCGAGGAAACCAACCCGTTCCTCGGCTGGCGCGGTATCCGCGTGACCCTCGACCACCCGGAGATTTTCCTGGGCCAGGTCCGCGCGATGATGAAGGCGAGCCTTGGGCTCGACAACCTGCGCATCATGCTGCCGATGATCAGTGGTGTCGGCGAGCTGGAAGCCGCGCGCAAACTGGTGGACCGGGCTTACGATGAACTGGTGGATGAGGGCTACGCGATCCAGCGCCCGCCGCTCGGCATCATGATCGAGGTGCCGTCAGCGGTATATCAGGCGCGCGAGCTGGCCAAGCGGGTGGAATTCATGTCCGTGGGCAGCAATGACCTGACCCAGTACCTGCTGGCGGTAGACCGCAATAACAGCCGCGTTGCCGGCGTGTACCACAGTTTCCATCCAGCAGTGCTGCAAGCACTGCTGCAGGTAGTTACCGCCGGGCACGAGACCAGTACCAAGGTGGGTATTTGTGGCGAGCTGGCCGGCGATCCCGGTGGTGCGCTGCTGCTGGTGGCGATGGGCTACGACGTTCTGTCGATGAACGCCACCAACCTGCCGCGGGTCAAGGCCGCGCTGCGGGAAGTGAAAAAATCGGATCTCGACCGCCTGCTCCAGCAGGTACTGACAATGGAGTGCCCGGAGCAGATTGAGGAAAAGCTGCGCGGGTATTTACAGGATCTGGGGATCGGCGGGCTGGTGCAACCGCAGCAGGCTGAGGCCAGTTCGGATACCTGACCCCTTTGGGGATCTCTAGAATATCTTGTGGAGGCACTGCTGCCGCACAAACAAAAACGCCGGGCGCAATGCCCGGCGTTTTTGTTTCGGAAAGAGAGGCGCTGATCAGCCCTCGTCGCTTTCCGCCTTGTACGCTTCCGCGTCCAGCAGCTTGTCCAGCTCGCTCTCATCGCTCGGCTTGACCTTGAAGAACCAGCCGTCGTCGTACGGGCTGGAGTTCACGGTTTCCGGCTCGTCTTCCAGCGCTTCGTTGATCGCAATCACTTCACCGGAGATCGGGGAGTAAATGTCGCTGGCAGCCTTGACCGACTCAACCACACCCGCCTCTTCGCCGGCGTTCAGGGTCTGGCCCACTTCCGGGGTTTCCACGTATACCACGTCACCCAGCGCATCCTGGGCGTGATCGCTGATGCCCACGGTTACGGTGCCGTCCTCTTCCAGCCGCGCCCATTCATGGCTGGAGGCGTATTTCAGTTCGCTGCGAATCTCGCTCATGGGTTCTTCCCTCAAAAAAGCTCAAACTTAGCTGTAAACAGTGTATTCAGAAAATAGTCCAGTGGCCCGCAGGCAGCCTCACACCAGAGACTTGCCGTTGCGCACAAAACTCGGTTTTACCACCCGCACAGGGATCAGCTTCTTACGCATCTCGACCTGTGCAGAGTCGCCCACACTCACCGGCACCCGGGCCATGGCAATGGAAAAGCCCAGGGTGGGGGAGAAAGTTCCGCTGGTGATGATACCGCGGCGATCCTCGCCGTCCACCACAACCTCTTGCCCGGCGCGCAGAACACCGCGCTCTTCCAGCACCAGGCCAACCAGCTTGTTCTCAACGCCCGCAGCCTTTTCCTGCTCCAGCGCCTCGCGACCGATAAACTTGCGATCCTGCGGCTCCCACGCGATGGTCCAGGCCATATTGGCCTGCAGCGGCGAGGTATCGTCGTCCATCTCGTGGCCGTACAGGTTCATACCCGCTTCCAGACGCAGGGTATCCCGCGCACCGAGACCGCAGGGAGCGACGCCGGCATCGGCCAGCGCGCGCCAGAAGCCGGAAGCATCATCGTTGTTGAGCATGATCTCCAGGCCATCTTCACCGGTGTAGCCGGTGCGCGCGATAAACCAGTCGTCACGGGCAAAACTGTTGAATACTTTGAGGCCGTCGATGGCCGCGGCCCAGTCGATGCCCATCACTTCCTTCACCTTGCCGATGGCATCGGGCCCCTGGATCGCGATCATCGCCAGGTGCGGGCGCTCGGTCAGGGTCACGTCGAAAGCGGCGGCCTGCTGGTTCATCCACGCCAGGTCTTTTTCCCGGGTAGCGCAGTTGACCACTACACGGTAGCCGGGGTCGCGGAGGTATACGATCAGGTCGTCCACCACACCGCCTTTTTCATTCAGCATGCCGGTGTAGAGCGCCTTGCCGGGGTTGCCGTCCAGCTTGGCCACATCGTTGGCCAGCAGGGTGCGCAGAAAATCTCGCGCGCCATCACCGTCCACGTCCACCACGGTCATGTGGGATACGTCGAACATACCCGCGCCCTGACGTACCTTGTGGTGCTCTTCCAGCTGTGAACCGTAGTGCAGCGGCATGTCCCAGCCACCGAAGTCCACCATTTTGCCGCCCATGGCAACGTGGGCATCGTAAAGCGCGGTTTTGTTTCCCATTCTGTGCTGAATCCCGTGTCTTGAAACTGAGTGAAGGCGCGAACTGCAAACCGTCAATCCGGTAGACGGTGGCAGGCGGCAAAGCCGCGTATTCTAACGGCCCGGCAATGGCAGATACCAGATGCCAATACTCTGCAAAGACTAGCAGCCGCAGTGAAAAATTTTACCCGGCAACGCTTATGGAGCAGTCTGCGCGCACTTTTTGCCCCGGAATCGCTCCCCTATTTGTAGCAAGGCTATATAAATATGCGAAAAAATCACTTTTGGTGCTAAAGGGTTTGCAGTAGCTTTAGCCGTCATCTGTCCCCAATAAACGCTTTCTACTATGGATTGGTCCGGCTGGTTTTCCCTTTTTCTTGTTTTCGCCGTACTGGCCACACTGATCTTCACCCGGATTCCGGCCTTTATGGTGATGATGGCCGCGCTCACCCTGCTGAGTGTCAGCGGTATTCTCACCCCGGCCGAAGCCCTGTCCGGCTTCAGCAACAGCGGGCTGATCACGGTGGCGGCCATGTTCGTGGTGGCCGCCGGTATCCACGCGTCCGGTGGCATCGATATGATGGTGAAACACCTGCTGGGGCGCCCAAATACGGTGCGCTCGGCCATGTTGCGGGTGTTCGCACCGGTGGTGGCCCTGTCCGGTTATCTCAACAACACACCGGTGGTAGCGACCATGATCCCGGCGCTGAACGCCTGGGCCAAGCGGATTGATATCGCCCCTTCCAAGCTGATGATTCCGCTGAGCTACGGCGCCATCCTCGGCGGCACCCTGACCCTGATCGGCACCAGTACCAATCTGGTGGTCAATGGCCAGTACCAGGCCATCACCGGCAACGAGGGTTTCTCCCTGTTTTCCATCGCCGCTGTGGGCCTGCCCGCCGCACTGGTGGGCGTGGCCTTCATGCTGCTGTTCTTCCCCCGCTGGCTGCCGGACCGCCGCGAGAAAAAGCCCTTTGGTAACCTGCGGGAGTTCACCCTGGAGGTGGCCATCGACAGCGAGGGCCCACTGGTGGGACAGACCGTGGAAGATGCCGGGCTGCGGGGGCTGCGTCGGGTTTATCTGGTGGAGATCGAGCGCGACGGCCGCATCATCACCCCGGTGCGTTCCGGAGAGAAACTGCGCGGCAGTGATCGCCTGGTGTTCGCCGGGGATACCGAGGCGATCTCCGACCTGCTGCGCATGCGCGGCATAGTGCCGTCGGATCACCACGACGAGGATACCGCGCTCACTACCGGTATCGAGGAACGCCGCCTGGTGGAGGTGGTGGTCTCCCCGCACTGCGAGGTGATCGGCAGCAGTATTCGCGATGCCCAGTTCCGCAAACGCTACGGCGCCGCGGTACTCGCGGTGGCGCGGGAAGGCCAGCGGGTCGAGGGCAACCTCGGCAGTATCAAACTGAAAGCCGGTGACTCCCTGCTGCTGGAAGCGCGCCCCGGTTTCGTGCTGCGCCAGCGCTACAGCAAGGACTTCCTGCTAATCAATGATCTGGAGGCAGAAAGCCCCCGCCACGAGCGAGGCCTCACCTCCTGGCTGATCCTGATTACCATCGTGCTGGCGGCAGGTACCGGGCTGATCAGCATGCTCAACGCCGCCCTGATTGGCGCTGGCGCCATGCTGCTGACCCGCTGCTGCTCGGTGAACCAGGCACAGAAAAGCCTCGACCTGCCGGTACTGATCACCATTGCCGCCTCCTTCGCCCTGGGCGTCGCACTGCAGAAAACCGGTGTCGCCGCCATGCTGGCGGAAGGCGTGATCTCGCTCTCCTATGGCCATCCCTGGCTGATGCTGATCCTGGTCTACCTGTGCGTTTCCATGCTCACCGAAATGGTGACCAACAATGCGGCCGCCATCATCATGGTGCCCATCGTGCTGCAGATTACTGCCAGCGCCGGCCTGAACCCCGAACCCTTTATGTTCGCGGTGATGATGGCCGCTTCCGCCAGCTTCGCCACTCCGCTGGGCTACCAGACCAACCTGATGGTGTACGGTCCCGGCGGCTATCGTTTCTCCGATTACCTGAAAGTGGGCATTCCCATGAACCTGCTGATCGGGGCGGTGACAGTGACCATTCTGATTACTGGCTGGGATCTCACCCTGGGTCAGTAATCCACACAGAATTTGCTGGCGCGGCGACGCGGGCGGCGGTATAAAAGCCGCCCACACCAACCCGCTGCGCCCGATAGCCTCCCCCGCGCAGCCACTTTCGGAATCCACCTGATTGAACGCTGCTTTTCCCCACGCGGAACTCCCCGTGGACAACTCCTGGGTGCGCGGCCCTGACGGCGACGATCCTCTCGACCTGATCGCCAGTGCCCTGCGTGAAACCGGCTACATTGTCCTGCCCGCACCTCTGCCGCCCGCCCTGCTGGGATCGCTGTTGCGCCACTTCCGCTCCATTGACCGCGCACGCTTCCAGACCGCCGGTATCGGCCGAGAACAGGAGCACCAGCTGAACCAGTTTGTGCGCACGGATGAGATTTTCTGGCTGGATCGAAGCAACCCGGCAGTGTCCGCCTACCTGAGCTGGGCGGAAAACCTGCGCCTGGGGCTGAACCGACGCCTGTTTCTCGGGCTGTTTGACTACGAATGCCATTACGCCCGCTACGATCGCGGCAGCTATTACAAGAAGCACATGGATGCGTTCAAGGGAGGCACCAACCGGGTGGTGAGTACCGTGCTGTACCTGACCCCGAACTGGCAGCCCAAGGACGGCGGCGAACTGCAGATCTACGCTCCGGACAGCGATACGGTGATCGAGAAAGTCGCACCGCGATTCGGACAGATGGTGATTTTCCTCTCCGAGGAATTTCCCCACGAGGTGCTCACCAGCCACCGGCCGCGCTACAGCGTAACCGGCTGGTTCCGGGTAAATAACAGCCTCGGGGAAACCGTCGACCCGCCCCGCTAAAGGCTGGGTCAACGCAAACAAACCGGTTAAGTGCGGTCAGTGCACCGCAGCGACTGCGCGCAGTAACTCAACAAAGCTTTCCGGGGTATCGATCGGGTACTCCATATTCAGGCGCGCGGCCACCGCTTCGGCGCTGATCACACCCCGCACATGGTGCTGATCCGTATCCACCACCAGGCAGTGACGCTGCCCGCTGCGCCGCATCGCTTCCAGCACATCGCGGATAGACGCGCCGCGCAGCTGATCGCGGTTCAGTAGCTGCAATTGGTTGCGGCGACGCATCAGGTCTCCCACGGCCAACTCCCCGCGGCTGTGTCCGGCAGCCACCAATTGCATGACCCGCTGGTAGGACACATCTTCAGCGGTCAGCAACCCGATAAAATCGCCCCGGTGGTCCATCACCAGTACCCAGGAAAGATGTCCGGTGCGCAGCACCTGGGCAGCATCCAGCGCAGACATCGATGCCGTGAGCACGGCCGGGTGATGTTTCTTGAAGTCGGTGACAAATTTGAGCGCCGGCGAGTCCAGACTCAGCTCGTGAAACTCTTCCGGGAAAACCAGCTTGTCGGAATCCTGTAACGGGGTCAGTTCCAGTTTTTTCATGGCAATAATTCTCTTTTTTCAGACGCAGGCGGCCGTTGTCGGTAGCGCATGCGACCAAATGATTTGGCTGGCACCGATAGCAAAGCGGAAAGCCATCGGTGCCAATTTCGATAACGGGAATTTATTGCCGGGCGGGTGGCCCGCGGATGGGATAAGCGGCGAGCGCCGCAGAAGGTGAGAACTGCTGTTGAAGAAAAAAGGAGACAGGCTTGGCGCCTGCAAATTTGACCGGTGTCGCGGTGGCTACCGCACTGGAGTCCGGTTGCTCCTGCGGCTCGCTTCCCCCTTCAATCAGGGTACTGACCAGAGTCTGTGCAGACTGTACATCTACAGTCTGCGCTTCCGTGCGACCTTCGGCACAGAACAACACAGATTGCAGCAGTATCAGCAGGATTCCAACGCGCACTACGGTCTCACTGACTAGGTTAGGGCAGAAACAAAATTATGGGAGTGTTACCGCGATCAGCCGGGCTGACCTTTATTACTCCGTTGTTACTGTTATCTGCGCACTGCGCCACTTTTTCAAGTGTATTGCGATGAATCGATAGGGAATTGAGGTCACTCTTGCCGCCAGATGCCCGCTGCACAATGAACTCAACTATTTTTTCCGCTGTTATCGCCTTTATCACCGGGAGTTTCGGAATCTCCCTCGGCGCTGTCATCATGTCCACGTGAAGCGCCTTCCACCTCGTCCAGCTGGCGCTGGATTGTTTCCCGCAGCAGATCCTGGGGCTCTTCGCCCGCCTGCTCCCGCTGCGCAGATTCGTCCACCCGCAGTCCGTAGCGCTTGGAGCGCCAGCGCCACAGACGCTTGGCCAGCTCCTGGCGATCGGGGGTTTTGTCCGCTTCGTCGACGATCTCCTCCCCCAGCAGGGTTTCGAGAATATCCTCCAGGGTAACCAGCCCTTCCAGGCTGCCGTACTCGTCCACCACGGCACTGATCTGGATCCGTCGTGACAGCATCTTGTGGAATACCTGATAAATCGCCGCGGTTTCCGGCAGCATCAGCAGATCGCGTCGCAGGCTGCGAAGGCTCTCGTCGCGCTCGCCGCGGGCATAGGCCTGCAGCAGGTCCTGTTTAAGCACAAACCCAACTACCAGGTCGGGATCGTCCTTTTCGTAAACCGGGATACGGGAAAAACGGCTTTTTTCCACCGGCTCGTAGGCCTGCTCAATGGTCAACTCCTGGGACAGGGAGTACACCACGGTGCGCGGTGTCATCACCTCGCGCACGGTGTGGTCGCGCAGGGTGAAAAACAGGTTGTGCAGAATGCTGGATTCGTGCCGCTCCAGCTGCCCTTCCGCTTCACCGATCTCCGCCATCACCGCGAACTCCTCGCGACTGAATCCGGTCAGGGTTGGGCCATGGGCCAGCCCCCGGGTCAACCAGTTCGACAGCCATACAAAAGGTTTCAGGACAATCACCAGATAGCGCAAGCCGTAGGCAGTGACCGGAGCCAGTTGTCGCCAGTAAACGGCGCCCAGGGTTTTCGGAATAATCTCGGAAAACACCAGGATAAGCAGGGTAAGTATCGCAGAGGCGATACCGAGATAATGGTTGCCAAATACCGCCGCGGCCTGGGCACCGGCACCGGCGGCACCCACGGTGTGCGCGACGGTATTGAGGGTGAGAATTGCGGCGAGCGGCGCGTTGATATCGTCCTTCAGCTTGCGCAGCAGGCGCCCGGACTTATGCCCCTCACGCTCCATCAGGCTCACATACGGGCGGGTAACACTGAGTATCACCGACTCGGCAATGGAGCACAGGAAAGAAAAACCCAGTGCGATAAGAACGTAAACAATCAGCAGAACCATGGGCGATCAGAATTCTTTGCGGGAGGCGGTGGTTTTGGTTTGTGCAGACGCGCGAGTGTCTGAAAAATAGCGCCGCGCGCCGCCTGCGCTACAGAACAGCAGCCCGAGCAACAGGCCCGCGGCAAAGCCGCCGATATGCGCGGCATTGGCGATACCACCGGGAATAAAGTAATCCACCACGCCGATCATGCACACCAGCAGCCAGATGACCGCCAGCCATACCAGCGGCGGCGGCACGTCGCGCCAGCCCGGCTGCCAGCGCTGAATCACAAACGCCACCCCGATCAACGCGTATACCACACCGGACATACCCCCAAACAGGTTCTGCGGCGCCCACACATACTGGGCCAGGTTGGCCGCTGGCGCACTCAGCAATACCAGTACCGCAAACCACAGGGTGCCCGCACGCGCCTCCAGGGCGCGGCCGATAATCCAGATCCCGAGGGCGTTGAACAGCGCGTGCGGCAGCGAAAAGTGCACCATCGCCGGGGTCCACAGGCGCCAGAACTCTCCCCGCGACAGATGCCAGGCCAGGGACGAGCTGGACAGGTCAAAGTCGCCCGGTTTCTGCGGGAAAATCACCAGCGGCTCTGCCCAGCCCTGGCGCAACATCAACCAACCGATAAAACACAGGGCGATCAAAATAATACTCAGCGGTGTCTGCCGCAGGGGCCACTGCGGAATGACCGATGGCGGCGCCATGGCCTGGGCATCAGATTCCTGACTCTCGGCCGTTTCGCGATCAACTTCACCAGGCTCCGATTGCACGGGCTGTTCGGCATCCCCGGCTTCTGCGTGTGCGGGCGCACTCTCGTCGTAGGTGTGTACCTGAATCTGCGAGAGATCCACTTCGCCCGCCTGCCAACGCTCGAGCAGCTGTTTCATCGGCTCCACCAATTGCGGCGCCAGGCTCGCAACCCGCTGGAGGTTGTTTTCCTCACTGATACGCAGGGGCAACTGATGGCGGCGAATAAATTCCGCCACCGGTGACAGGTCTTTATTCAGCGGAAATTCACAAACGGTAATCCAGTTACTCAAACGCGGGCCTACTCGGGTAAAAAGCAAAAAGTTTGAACGCGCGACTCTATCAAATTTCCCGCCGGGATTCCGGCAGCTCCCGGAACACAAAAAACGCGGCAGGGTTGCCGCGTTTTCGAGGTTACAGTGCGATGACGACGAGACGTGATCGCTACACCGACATGGCGCGCATGATAATCCGTTTTTTCAGCAGCGGGCTGGCGTCCACCATACTCAGGCCGGTATTGCGCAACCAGCGCCAGTGCAGGTCGCCTGCGCCAAACAGGGACTTGAAGGTACTCATGGCCTTCAACGTTGCCGCGTTTTCCCCGCGGCGACGGCGCTGGTAACGGGACAGCACCGAGGTGTGTGCCAGGGAAATATCCCGCTTGAGTGCGCGATCGATTTCCTCGCTCAGCACCGCCACGTCCATCAACCCGAGGTTGACCCCCTGCCCGGCCAGCGGATGAATGCTGTGGGCGGCATCGCCGATCAGCACCGCGCCGGGGCCAAAATAGGACTCCGCATGGCGCGCACGCAGGGCAAAGGAGAAACGTTCGCTGACGGATTCAATGGTGCCGAGGCGACTTTCGAAAGCCTTCTCCAGGTTCAGGGCAAAGGCCTTGTCATCCAGCATCACCAGTTCGCGGGCGAGGCTGTCGTCCGCGGACCACACCACCGCACAGTGACGATCATCACCGAGCCCCGCCAGCGGCAGGAACGCCAGTGGACCGGTATCCAGGAAGCGCTGCCAGGCGGTGGACTGGTGTGACTGCTCACAGCGGGCCACACATACCAGTGCGGTCTGTTGATACTCCACATCCCGGGTGCGGATGCGCAGCAGATCGCGCACCCGTGAGCGGGCACCGTCGGCGCCGATCAACAGGCGCGTGGTCAACACCGGCGACTGGTTGTCGAGGCCCTCCACTGCGTCCCGGTCAGGGCTGCGCGACTGCAGGTGCCAGAGACCGCAATCCCGCCACCAGCTTTCCAGCTTGAACCCGGTAACCAGGTCCACATTGTTCAGTTCTTCAATACGCTCGCGCAGGGCGGCCAGGATCACACTGTTTTCCACAATGTGGCCGAGATTCGGCAACTTCACATCGCGACAGTCAAACCACACAGAGCCAGTTCCTTCCGCGTCCCAGACGCGCATCTGGGTGTAGGGACACTCCCGCTTGCCCGCGATCCGCTGCCAGGCACCTGCCTCTTCCAGCAGTGCACGGGACGCCTCGGTAAGTGCAACCACCCGCGCGTCGTAACTGTCCTCGCGCACCTGCGGGTCCACATTGGATGCCTCCAGCAGCGATATACGCAATTGCGGGTGTCGCACGGCCAGCACTGCCGCCTGCGCCATCCCCACCATGCCACCTCCGACGATGGTTACGTCCATCCGCTGTCTGTTCATAGGCAGTTGCTCCCCGGAAAATTTGATTGAGTGGCCGCAGATCCACGGCCGGTACAGCTGCACCGTTATAGTGTGCTTACAGCGCAAGTCCCGCCGCTTGTCTGGCAAACCCTGCCCGCAGGGCCGGTGCCAGGGCGAGACCGAGCATCCCCGCCTGTCTCAGGCCACTGAGCAGCAGGCTGCGGGAGGCAAACAGGGGTGGAATCCGGTCGCTGAAACCGATAGTCAGCTGCTGGTCATGTTGACGTTCGCGCCAATAGGCCTCAAGTAAGTCTAGCTCGCCGGGGCCGGCTTGCCCGAAATCCGTGCCTTTCTCTGCCATTGCCCGACCAATGGTTCGAGCGAGGCTATCGCAGTCGCGCAGGGTCAGGTTGAAGCCCTGCCCGGCTACCGGATGCAGGAAGTGCGCACAGTTACCCACCAGCACCACACCGCGCCGTACCTGCTCGCGCGCCAGGGACAGCTTGAGCGGGTAGCCCTGTACCTTGCCGGCACGCACCAAGCGTCCGGCACGCCAGCCAAATGCCTGTTGCAGGTGACGGATAAATTCCGCCTCCGGCAGCGACGCCAGATGCTCCATCTCGCCCGGTTCGCCGGTCCACACCAGCGCTGCGCGGTGCATACCGTCGCGCCGGGGCAGCGGCAGCAGGGCCATGGGGCCGGAATCGGTAAAGCGCTCGTAGGCCACACCGCCGTGGTCCCGCTGCAGACCGACGGTGGTAACCAGCGCCTGCTGGTGGTAGTCCACTTCTTCGCTGGCTATCCCCAGCTGGCGGCACAGCGGCGAGCCGGTGCCATCGGCAACCACCAGCAGGCGTGTAGCGAGCACGCGCTCCGCGTCAGCCCCATCCCGCCAGACGATACTCGCACCCTGTTCGTTCATGGTCACACGTGCCACTTCCGCCGGCGCCAGCACCTCCACATCGGTATCGCCCAGGGCGCGATGCAGCAGTGGTCCGAGGGCGGCATTTTCGATCACCGCCCCGAGCATGCCATCAAAACTCGCCGCCACCTCGCGTCCGGCATGCAGACTCGCGCCGAGGGTGTGCCCGCGGTCCGAAACCTGTACCCGGGCAATCGGTGCCGCGTATTCGCGCAGCTGCGACCAAAGGCCCAGTTGTTCAAATATCTGCAGGCTACCGGCGGCGATGGCGGTGGCACGGGTATCAAAACTCGGCAAGTTCAGCACGGCATCGCTGTTCGGCAGCGGGTGTCGCTCGAGCAGGGAGACTTTCAATTCCGGGCAGTGATGCGACAGCAACAGCGCCAGACAGGCACCGGCCATTCCGCCGCCGACAATCGCGATATCCGTTTGCCGACTATCGGGGGTTTGTTCAATCGAGGTCATAACAGCGCCTCCTGGACCAGATCGCCCTCGCGCATCAGGTATTCGATATCCGCAATAGTTTTTGGCGCCGTGGCAGAAAGGACCTGCGGTCCGTCTTTGTTCAGCGCCACATCGTCTTCGATGCGGATACCGATACCGCGGAATTTTTCCGGAACACCGGCATCCTCCGCGGCAATATAAATTCCCGGCTCCACCGTCATGGTCATGCCGGCCTCCAGCTGGCGCCACTGGCCATATACCTTGTAGTCGCCCACATCGTGCACATCCATGCCCAGCCAGTGCCCGACCCGGTGCATGTAAAAACGGCGATAGGCGCCGGACTCGATGAGCCCGTGCAGGTCGCCCTGCAGCAGACCGAGATCTTTCAGGCCGCGCACAATCACTTCCACGCTGGCGAGGTGTGGCTGATCCCAATCGTTGCCAACGGCAATTTTATCGATCGCCGCCAGCTGGCTGGCGAGCACAATTTCATACACCGCCCGCTGCGGTCCACTGAAGCGACCATTCACGGGAAAGGTACGCGTGATATCCGACGCGTATCCGCGATATTCACAACCGGCATCGATCAACACCAGGTCGCCATTTTTCAAAGCGGCGTTATTGGCGATGTAATGCATCACCAGCGCATTGCGGCCACCACCGACGATACTCGGATACGCGGGCTCGCGCGCACCGGCCAGGGCGAAGGAATGCAGCAGCTCCGCTTCCAGCTGGTACTCGTACATTCCCGGGCGGCAGCGCTGCATGGCGCGCCGATGCCCCTCCGCACTGATTTCCGCCGCGCGCGCCATCAGGCGGATCTCCGCCGCGCTCTTGAACAGGCGCAGGTCGTGCAAGTGTGGATCCAGGCTGACCATTTCCGGGGCTCTACCCTTCGCAGCAGACACGCCACCGGGGGCCTGCTCGATAGCCTGTAAATAGCCCTGCAGACGGCGATCCAATTGCGGAAAGCGTCCCATGGTGTAGTAAATGAAATCCCGTCCTTCCAGCAGGCCCGGGAGAATATCGTCGAGGTCGCCAATGGGAAATGCATCGCACAGACCGCAGTGTTCCGCGGCGCGCTCCGGCCCCAGGCGCGGACCGTCCCACATTTCTTTTTTCGCATCCCGCTCGCGACAGAACAGCAGTGTTTCTCCCTGAGCGCGCCCCGGTACCAGTACCAGCATGGACTCCGGTTCATCAAAACCGGTCAGATAAAAGAAATCACTGTCCTGGCGAAACGGAAAATAGGTATCGCGCGAGCGCAGCTGTTCGCGGGCGGCGGGCACAATGGCGAGGCTGTTGCTATCCAGGCCTTCGATCAAGCGCTGCCGGCGGCGGGCATACTCGGCTTTGGAAATATTCATAACGGGGACCGCAATACGCTCAGTGCAGAGTCGGGCCCGCGGGCTTGTCGCCGCCGGCCGGCTGGGTGGGTGCAGCGCATTCGATAAAAATATTCAGGGCCGCCATGCGCACATATTCCTGCACTTCAAACAGCTGACGCTCCTGCTCTGCACCATTTTCCATGGACCCTGCATCCAGCTGGGCGATTTCCGCAAAATCCTTCAGCGCCTCGCTACTTGTAGGCGGCAGCTCACCGGAATATTTGCCGATACCAAAGCCATGCAGGAAACCTTCGCACCACAGACACAGGGTCTGTCCGCGTTCGGCCAGTTCATCACTGGAACTGAGCAATGGCTGAAAAGAAAAATCCTTATCGGAGAGTTCACGCAGGCTCTGCTCTGTTAATAACAGGCTGTCCCGGGTCAGGTCTGCGGGTAACGCATCGAGATCCAGGAACTCTGCCACTTCCTTTTGCCAGCGGGCTTTATCCGGACGCGCACCCGCCGCAAGCAGGCCGCAGATAAAACCGTGCAACTCGCTCGGTCCGATTTTGCCTCCCGCTGCCACTATCTGGTTGGCGAGATCATCGAACGAAACCTGCACTGCGGACATAAATACTCCTGGTTACATGGGCGAAATGTCGCGGCCGCCGGAAAAGACGGCTTGGCCACAAAATAATTCACCTTGTGCTGAAAATTTGAACGGCGCCCGGGAAAAACTGTCGGTCACCGCCGACAATCAGGTGTACCAATAGGCATTCCTCACCGGATGTGCGAATAAATCGCCAAACTGGTGAAATAATGGCTGGCGGCCGCCTGGTTGAGCGTCACATAGACACTGGGGACAATTGACCCCCAAATACACCGGCAATATAGTAGCGGAATCCCCCGGCTTGCGCAGGTCACAGGACGTTCGCGGGAATAGGCGGACCACGGAACACGCAGGATATATGGACAAGATACAGGCGTTAGAACTCAAGCTGGACTCACTGCTTCAGCAGTGCCAGCAGCTGGCCGCAGACAATCGCGCCCTGCGCGAGCAGGAAGGCCAGTGGCAGCGAGAGCGCCAGCGGCTGATTAAAAACAACGAAGTGGCCCGCAGCCGGGTTGAAACCATGATCAACCGACTCAAGGGCCTGAGCCAAGACAACTGATGAGCAGCAAACCGCACAACTCAGCCACGGTCGCCGTGACGATTCTCGATAAAGAGTATCGTGTCGCCTGCTCGGAAGAAGAGCAGCCAGGCCTGCAGGCGTCTGCAAAATTGCTCAACGAACGCATGGCCAAAATCCGCAACAGTGGCACGGTAATCGGCGCCGAGCGCATCGCGGTAATGGCGGCGCTGAATATTGCCCACGAATTGATCCAGGCCAAGGCCGATCTCGCGCGCCAGCCTGTGGAAGACGACATGCTCGATCGCCTGCACGACAAAGTGCAGGCTGCCCTGGAAAAATTCGACAACCTGTAAACACAATTCCTCGCGGGTATTGCAATTGGAATACCCGCAAAATTCCTACCAGATTAAATGCCTGCACCGCTGCTTGTTAACGCGACTACGCAATTTTCCGCAGCCATCTCTACAACTTGACTATCGCTAAAAAGCACATTTTGGCGCGAAAGTGCGTTTAGCCAAGAGTGGCAGTAAGAGGTATAATTCTCTCTCGCCCTGAAGTGTTGGCCAGTTGACTATGTCCTGAGCCGATAATTCTACCCTGGAGGTTCCCAGCGGATGTTGGTGTGCAAGTCCGCCACGCAGCGGAAAGCCTTATGCATTCCGGAAACCCCCACCTTGAGCCTTACGGTTCAAGGCTATGTCATCAGCCGCATTTTCGGGGCACCTGATTTCCCTCCCTGTTCCGGTCGAATCTGACCAGAACAGTCCCGCGCCGATAACACTAACCCGATGCCCAATTCCGCCACGCCATCCAAGCAGCAGCTGCGCCGACAGATTCGCGCCGCGCGCCGGGCACTCAGTCCCAACCAGCAGCGGCTTGCCAGCCGGCGACTGTGCGCGCGCCTGGCGCTGTGTCCGGAGCTCAAGCGGGCCCGCCATATAGGTCTCTACTGGCCTTCGGATGGCGAGATAGACCCGCGCCCGCTGTTGCGACGGTTTCCGCACAAACGCTTTTACCTGCCCACCCTGCCCCGCGCCACGCGCACGACCATGGACTTCCTGCACTGGCCGGGAGCCACACTGCGCTATCGCAATCGTTACGGGATACCGGAGCCGGTGATCGGCCGCAGCCATCCCAGAAACCCGCAGCAGCTGGATCTGGTCCTGCTGCCGCTGGTGGCGTTTGATCCCAGCGGCGCGCGCCTGGGCATGGGCGGCGGCTACTACGACCGCACCTTCGCGTTCAAACACCTGCACCCGGGTAGCGGCCCCAAGCTGGTGGGTATTGCCCACCAGTTGCAGTGCGTGGCGCACCTGCCGATGGAGAGCTGGGATATTCCATTGATTCTGGTGGCCACAGACCAGCGCCTCTACCGCTGCCGGTGACACGCGAGTCAGCGGTTACTTACCGTGGGAGACTTGGGGCATCCAGTATTCGACCAGGCACAAAAAAGCCGAACCACTGTTTCCAGGGTTCGGCTTTTTTGATTTGGCGTCAGCCAGCGGCGGGCGAAGGGATCAGCGAGTGACCACTCCCTGCTGCAGGGCTGCCGGCGCCTCTTCCTCATCGGAGGAGAACACTTCGGTCAGACCGGAACTACTCAGCAGTACGCCCGCAACAAAGACAACTACTGCGAGTGTCAATGCATCGGGTTTCATGGGGACCATCCTGTAAGATTGGAATTCTTGTTGTTTTCGATCTTTTTTTAATCCTGGCGATCTGCGCCGCCAGTGCTGGTTTGGACCAGAGATTGCCGGAAAGTTCCCGCCGACGAGAAAAAAATCCCGCCGATTTGCCCCTTCGCGACTACCCATTGTGACCAAACAGCGATCAAAAGATACTCGATCGATGGCCAAATAGTAACCCGTCAAGCGACTTTTTTTGAGAAAACCCTCACACTTTGAGAATTGCAAGTTCGACAGACCGATTCTGGTGATCTACTCACCGCGAAAAATGACGACCAGAGCACATTTTGTACGCCAGTCGTCATCGAGGCGCGATCAAGCGCCTCGCCCGCGCGACAGGAAGAACCGGTAGGCCGGGTTTTCCGTCTCGTCCCAGAACGGGTAGTGCAGCTGATCCAGCAGTGCCTTCAGCGCCGGCCGCTCGTCCTCGGTAACCTCCAGCCCCACAAGTACCCGCCCGTAGGCAGCCCCGTGATTGCGGTAGTGGAACAGGGTGATATTCCAGCGTCCCGCCAGCTGATCCAGGAACTTGCGCAGGGCGCCGGGGCGCTCGGGGAACTCGAACCGGTACACCACCTCGTTATCGATGCCGGGCGCACGCCCGCCCACCAGATGGCGGATATGCAGCTTGGCCATCTCGTTATCGGTGAGATCCGTCACCTGGTAACCGCCCTCCTGCAACTGGGCCACCAGCTGCTGGCGGTCCGTATCGGTGCTGACCTGCATCCCCACGAAGATATGCGCTTCGCCACTGTTGGCGTAGCGGTAGTTGAATTCGGTAATGGAGCGATCGCCCAGGTCGCGACAGAATTGCAGGTAGCTGCCCGGCTTTTCCGGAATAGTCACCGCCAGCACCGCCTCGCGCTTCTCTCCGATCTCGGTGCGCTCGCTGATATAGCGCAGGCGATCAAAATTGGTATTGGCACCGCTGCACACGGTCGCCAGGGCCTGGTTCTGCTGACCGCTCTGCTCCGCGTATTTCTTCAACCCGGCAAGGCCCACCGCACCGGCGGGCTCGGCGATGGAACGGGTATCCTCGAAGATGTCCTTGATCGCCGCACAGATCTCATCGGTGGTCACGGTAATGACGCCATCGATGGTTTCGCGCAGTACGCGGAAGGTTTCCTCGCCAATCTGCGCCACGGCCACACCGTCGGCAAACAGCCCCACCTGGGGCAGGCGTTCGCGGCTATCCGCTTCCATCGCCACCTTCAGGCAGGCCGCGTCTTCCGGCTCCACCGCGTAAACCTTGATCTCCGGGCGCACATATTTGATATACGCCGCCATGCCCGCTGCCAGGCCGCCGCCGCCCACCGGGATGAACACCGCATCCAGGTTACCCGGGTGCTGGCGCAGCAGCTCCATGGCCACCGTGCCCTGTCCGGCAATCACATCCGGGTCGTCGTAAGGGTGAATAAACACCAGGCCGCGCTCTTCCACCAATTGCTTGGCGCGCGCCGCCGCTTCATCAAAGGTATCCCCGTGCAGCACCACTTCCGCGCCGCGCATGCGCACCGCGTTCACCTTGATTGCCGGTGTGGTGGATGGCATCACGATGGTGGCGCGCACGCCCATCTGCTGGGCACCCAGCGCAAGTCCCTGGGCATGGTTACCCGCGGAGGCGGCAATCACGCCGCGCGCGCGTTGCTCTGGCGGTAGCTGCAGGAGCTTGTTGTACGCGCCACGAATCTTGAAGGAGAACACCGGTTGCAGGTCTTCGCGCTTCAGCAAAACACGGTTGCCGAGGCGATGGGACATCTGGCGCATGGGCTCCAGCGGGGTTTCGATGGCGACATCGTAAATGCGCGCGTCTAAAATGCGCTTGATATAGGACTTGGGCATGACAGAAATCGGCAGCCGGTGGATGTTAGGGAGCCCGCCAGTCTAATCGCTACGCAGCACCAAAGCCACAGATAAGCCGGTTTTGCGCGAAAAAATCTTCGCAAGCGGGCATTTTTATCGCAAACATTGCACAAGGAAGCCTTCCCCTCCATGAAAGAGCCCATCAATCAGGATCAACTCAAGCAGGATGTCGCCCGTGCCGCGGTGGAATACATCACCCCCATGCTAGACGCTGACACCATCGTCGGCGTTGGCACAGGCTCCACTGCCAACTACTTCATCGACTTCCTGGCAGAGAAAAAGGGGCTGTTCGACGGCACCGTGGCCAGCTCTGAAGCCTCCGCCGAGCGCCTCAAGTCCCACGGTATCCCGGTCTACGACCTCAACTCGGTGGACGGTATCCGCGTGTATGTGGACGGCGCCGATGAAACCAACCCGCTGCTGCAACTGATCAAGGGCGGCGGTGCGGCGCTGACCCGGGAAAAAATTGTAGCTGCCTGCTCCGAGGAATTTGTCTGTATTGCTGACGATAGCAAGTGGGTGGAAGTGCTGGGCAACTTCCCGCTGCCGGTAGAGGTGATCCCCATGGCGCGCTCCTACGTGGCTCGCGAGCTAGTGAAGCTGGGCGGTGATCCGGTGTACCGCGAGGGTGTGACTACCGACAACGGCAATGTCATCCTGGATGTGCACAATATGCAGATCGCCAAACCGCTGCAGCTGGAAAGCGACATCAACAATATTACCGGTGTGGTTACCAACGGCCTGTTTGCCGCGCGCCCCGCAGACATCCTGTTGCTGGGCACCGCCGATGGCGTCAAGACCATCAAATCGAAAGTCTGAGACCCTCAATTAGTGGACCAATGACGAAAAACAATAATGTATGGAAACTGGCACTGCTCGCCCTGCCGCTACTGGCGGCGGGCTGTGCCACCACACCACCCAGCAACACCGACAATGTGTGCGAAATTTTCCGCGAGAAGGACGACTGGTATCACGACGCGGCCAAATCCGCGCGCAAGTGGAACACCCCCATCGCCACCATGATGGCCACCCTGCACCAGGAATCCCGCTTTGTGCACGATGCCAAGCCGCCGCGTACCAAGATCCTGTGGATTTTCCCCGGCCCACGTCCGTCTGATGCCTACGGCTATTCACAGGCACTGGGCACCACCTGGAAGAGCTACCAGCGCGCCACCGGCAACTACGGTGGCGACCGCGACGATTTCGAGGACGCCATCGATTTTGTCGGCTGGTATCACAACACCAGCCAGCGCCAGTGCCGTATCAAGTCCAACGACACCTACCACCTGTACCTCGCTTACCACGAGGGCCAGGGTGGCTTTAACCGCCGTACTTATCGCAACAAAAAATGGCTACAGAAGGTCGCTCACAAGGTGTCCGCACGGGCGCAGAACTACCAGCGACAGCTGAATAGTTGCGAGGCCTCGCTCAAGAAGCGTAAAAAATTCCTCGGCCTGTTCTAACTTTGCGCAGGCACCAGCGCACAAATTCTTTGCCGCCAGCCCAGTCTGGCGGCAAATGGCGCAAACACAGCGGAATAACAACTACCCTTTGCAGACAGCGCTTTGCCGCGACAGCGGACTTGATCACGGACTTGATCAAAGCTTCCCTGGCCAAGGCCCTGTAGCCCTCAATTGACGCTGGGCGTGCACACTGCACAGAAGCGTATTCTCAATAACGAGAGGTGCTTAATGAAGCCGACCGCCATCTACTCCGCCGCACTTGCTCTGGCTCTCGCCGTTTCCAGTGCCTTTGCAGAAACCGCCGTGAGCGACGCCCAGCTGAAGAAATTCGCCGATGCCTACCGCTCCATCGTTACCCTGAGCCAGGAATACGCGCCCAAGATCAAATCTGCAGCGGACGCTGCTGCCGCGGAAGCGATCAATGTGGAAGCCCAGTCCAAGATGGTTGCAGCGGTGCAGAGTGCTGGCCTGAGCAAAGAAGAATACCAGGGCATTGCCACCCAGCTGCGCAACGATCCCGCGCTGCTGCAGCGGGTAAACGACATGCTGAAGAGCGCCGCTGCGACTCAGTAACAGCCCTTTGCGAGCCCGGAATCATCCCCCCGGGCGCGCGCTTTCCCCCTGCCCTTGCACAGCTATTTTTCCGGTGACGGAATCTGTTCCGGCGCCAGCTCCAGCACCCGGGCGATATCCGCCAGGTGCTGGCATACCCACCCCTTATCGATAGAACCCCAGTCCTGCAGCGCGTAGTAACCGTCGTTATTGCGCACCCCCTGCTGCACAAACTCCACCTGGGTTCCATGTCCCGGTAATCCCTTGGCGATGACATCCTGGATAGTGCGACGCGGCCAGCCGGTAATCTCTTCCAGTGCGGGATTGTTGGGACGGGGCAGGCGCGCGATCAGGTAGGCGATCAGCAGGCGTCGACAGATGGTAGGATTGAGGTCGACTCTGGGGGGCTCGTTCATCGAAGGCTGGGTCATGGAGGCTTCCTGTCTCACAAATTTCGGGTTACCGCTTGCTCCATTTGTAGCACACAAACAGCCCAAATTTCCAAGACTGCACCGCCTCTGGCGCCCGACACACCGCACAGCGCGGGACTTTTTATGCACCTTTTTGCATAATCTCCCACCAACCCCGCGCCACTCCAAGAATTAAACGGGCGCAGACAGGTATCCAGAGCCTGCGAATACTCCTCACTGATAGTGGAACCGGAAGCGTGATTGCAGAAACTGAAACCCCCGCTCAGGACAGTGAGCAGCCCGCCAAATCCTTCACCGAGCCCGGCATTCTGGCCGGTGCGGTATTTGCCCATCTCGCCGGAGCCCGCGCCGCGGGTATCGACTGCGACCAGCTGCTGTGCGATGCAGGCATCGACCCGGCCACCACCACCGCCCCCAATGCCCGTGTGGGTCGCGAGCAACTGGCGCGACTGCTGCGACTGCTGTGGGATCAGCTGGGGGACGAATCTGGAGGCTATCTGGCACGCCCCTGGTTACCGGGCACCTTCGCCATGATGGGACATGCCACCATCACCTGCCCCACCCTGCGCCGCGCCCTGCTGCGCTCCAGTCGCTTTGTGGCGATGGTGAGCGATGACATTCATATCAAGCTGGTGGAAAACGGTGAGGAAGCCCGCCTGATCTTCCACCACGAGAACCCCAAGCAGCTACCAAACCAGAATTTTGTGGAATCCATGGCGGTGATCTGGCTGCGCTTTTTCAGCTGGATGATCGACCGCACCATCCTGCTCGAGCGGGTACATCTCGCGTTTCCGCCACCGGATTACGACGAAGACTACAACGACATGTTTCCCTGCCGGCACTACTTCGAGCAGTCGGAAACCTGCCTGGTATTCAACACCCGCTATCTCAGCTTGCCGCTCACCCGCGACGCCCAGCAACTGAGTGAATTTCTCGCCCGCGCGCCCGAATGCCTGCTCACCCAGTACAAGTCTGATAACAGCTTCACCGGACGTATCCGGCGCATGCTGCAGGGTGACAACAGTATCGAAAACCTGTCGCTGGACGATGTGGCGGAACGCTTGTACACCTCGCCACAAACCCTGCGCAGGCGCCTGAAAGACGAGGGCAACAGCTGGCAGGACATCAAGGATTCCGTACGCCGGGACATGGCCATGTACCAGTTGAAGCAGCAGGAAACTGCGGTGGCGGAAATTGCCGAACGCCTCGGATTTTCCGAGCCCAGCGCCTTCAACCGCGCGTTTAAAAAGTGGACCGGCCTGGCGCCCGGTGCCTACCGGGAAAAATACCGCAGCTGACAGCAGCGAATCGCAAACGACAAAAAGAAAAACCCGCGGCGAACCGCGGGTTTTTCCGTTCGGGGCAGTGAAAAATTATTGCTGTTCGAAGGCAGTCACCTTCACCGCAATGCGGCGATTCTTCTGCTTGCCTTCCTCGGTGCTGTTATCCGCAACCGGATTGGCCGGGCCGAATCCAACCGCCTTCATACGGCTCTCGTCGATACCTGCATCCACCAGCATCTTCATCACCGCCTGGGCGCGGGACTCAGAAAGTTTCTGGTTTGCGCCGGCATCGCCATCGCTGTCGGTGTGCCCTTCGATGGCAATCGACAGACCGGGGTTTTCCTGCATGATGCTGATCAGTGTCTGCACGTCCGGCAGTGATGCGGCATTGGGCATGCTGCCATCGGTGGGGAATTCAATATTGAGCGCAAACTCGCGATTTGGATCGCGGTTGGCATTGTCCAGGTACTCCCGGAACGATTGCCCAAAATCCGCACTTTCAGTATCTGTAGCGGTACCCGAGTCGGTGGACATATCGGTGTCCGGGACTGTGGTGGTGCCGCCATCCAGGGTCGGGTCCGTCGGGGTTTCCTCGACGATCACCTCATCCTGCTCCATCACCGCACCACCGGAGCCATCGTCCATTTTCTCTTTCTTGGCGCACATATTCAGCGCCCAGAGTACCGCCAGTGCAATCAACAGCGGCCACAGCCATTTGCCAAAACCGCTCTTTCTTGCCGGCGGCGGGGCCTGCGCAGCCTGTCGCGGAGTGGTTTCCACCACGGTGCGTTCGGCGAGCTCATCCAGGTTGTCAGCGCCCAGCTGTTTCAGCAGCCCATCGGGTAACTGCCCCTTGAGGTGGGCTTTCTGTCCCAGCAGTAACGCTGCCAGGCCCTCCATATTCAGGCCTTTGCTTTTTACCAGCTTGCCCACCAGCGACATGATTACCGGTGCCGCGATGCGCAATAAAGATCCGCTCTTGGTGTTGTCGAGCCCCAGCGCACTGGAGATGACATTGATCACACCGTCTTTGTTGCTGCTGAATACCGAGTCCAGCATGCTGCCGCCCACGTCCTGCAGACTGGTCATTTTGTCGGGGCTGGTAAAAATATCTCCGGGTGACGACAGGTCCATACTGGTGCTCTTGGTCGCCATGTTCAGCAGTGCGCCCAGGCCACTTTCGCTTCCCGCCTTGTTCAGCATACCCGCAAGCACGGATGCCGCACCGGTGGTGAACGCGGATTCACTCTTGTCTTCACCCAGCCCCAGCGCGTTGCCCAGTGCACTCAGGCCCGAAGAGCCCAGGTGTCGCACCGCCATTTCGAGAAGATTGTCAGCCATTTGCGTACCTCGCGATTGTGTTCGATGGAACCACTCCCAACAGTGTACGGCAGCAAAATCGACCGGTTAGGTCATTTCAGAATAACCATTTCGGCATGCATCAGAATGTGGAATTCAGTGCAACGAACAGGGTTCCACGCCCGCATTGCAGAGGGCCGGAAACTTGCATACCTCAAGTTGGTCAGAGGAAGTACCATAGAAACGGTCAAAATTCGCCAATAATCAACAATAACGGAGACCAGATGCACCAACAGATATCCTTTAGCACGCTTGCCGCCGCCCTACTCTTGGTTACCGGGTGCAACGGTATCCAGTTCAATACCAACGCCGGCCCCTACGTGTCCGACCGGCTCAGCAGCACACTGGTGCGCGAGTACACCATCTCGGAAATCAGCCGCTACAACGCCACCACGCTCGGATTTGTGAATGCCTCTTATTGCCAGGAAAAACTGGATGAGCGGAAGGCGAGCAAATCTGCCCTGGTGCGCGACCTGAAGGTGCGCACCCAGAAAATGGGGGGCAATGGTCTGGTGGTGGAAGCTTGCGGGACGAGCGAATTCAATGGCTGCCTCAGCTATATCGAGTGTCGCGGTGTCGCCTATGCGGTACCGGAGCGCAAAGGGGACGACCTGCCCGCTAATGCCGCCAGCACGCATTTCTAGATCTACACGGATTAAAGGATTGGCAATCGCGTCTGGCGCGTAACGACATTCCATCTTCTCGCTGTTGGGCTAACTTAAGGAGATGTCAGGTGCAGCGATTGCCTGGCATCTAATTAATCAACCAACAATAAATTCAGCGAGAGAAGTCCATGATCCCGAGAACCGTTTACTCTGCCGAACACGAGCAATTCCGCGACAGCGTGCAGAAATTCCTCGAGCAGGAAGCTGCCCCCTATCACCACCAGTGGGAAAAGGACGGTCAGGTAGACCGCGAATTGTGGCGCAAGGCCGGAGCCATGGGTTTTCTCTGCCCGCAGGTTCCGGAGGCCTATGGCGGCCTGGAGCTGGACTTCGGCTATAACGCGATTGTGGATGAAGAGATTTCCCGCCTGGGGCTGACCGGCATTGGCTGGGGCCTGCACTCGGATATCGCCGTCCCCTACATCGTCAATTACGGCACCGAGGAGCAAAAGCAGAAGTACCTGCCCGGCTGTATCAGTGGCGATATCGTCACTGCCATCGCCATGACCGAACCCGGTGCGGGTTCAGACCTGCAGGGTGTGCGAACCACCGCGGTTAAAAACGGCGACCATTACCTCCTCAACGGCTCCAAAACCTTTATCACCAACGGCCAGCACGCCGATCTCGTGGTGGTGGTGGCGAAGACCGATCCCACCGCCGGTGCCGCCGGTGTCAGCCTGTTACTGGTCGAATCGGACAGTCCCGGTTTCAAGAAAGGCACCAATCTGGAAAAGGTGGGCATGAAGGCCCAGGACACTTCCGAGCTGTTTTTCGACGACGTCAAGGTACCGGCAGAAAACCTGCTGGGCGGCGAGGGCCAGGGCTTTATTTACCTGATGCAGGAACTGCCCCAGGAACGCCTGAGTGTTGCGGTGAATGCCATCGCCAACTGCGAGGCCGCCATCGGCTGGACCATTGAGTACGTCAAGGACCGCAAAGCCTTCGGCAAACCCATCGCCGCGTTCCAGAATACCCAGTTCAAGCTCGCCGAGCTGGACAGCGAACTCACCGCCCTCCGGGTATTTATCGACCGCTGCCTGGAACTGCACTACGACAGAAAACTGGATGTCTCCACTGCCGCCAAGGCCAAGCTGCTGGCCACGGATTTCCAGTGCAAGCTGCTGGATGAGTGTATGCAGCTGCACGGCGGCTTCGGCTATATGTGGGAATACCCCATCGCCCGCGCCTGGGCAGATGCGCGGGTACAGCGGATTTATGCGGGAACCAACGAGATTATGAAACTGATCATTTCCCGAGACCTGCTGAAGGAATAGTCGCCCGTTTTTGAAGCGGGACTGTCGATGAAAAGTAAACAGGAGCTGCCCGTAAAAACCTGTCCGGTTTGCGGGCGGCCATTTACCTGGCGGCGCAAGTGGAAACACTGCTGGCACCATGTGCGCTACTGCAGCGAGCGCTGCCGGCGGCAACGGCGGACTAAATCCGCGGAGGCGCAGTGAGACTGATCTGGTTTCTCAACAATCTTCGCTGCCACGACAATGAAGCATTAACCCGCGCCTGTGCAGAGAATAGCGGCACCCCGGTGGCCGCGTTCTACTGTTTTGATCCTCAGTTTTACTGCCTTGATCAATATGGTTTTCCGCGCACCGGAAAATTCCGCGCGCACTTCCTGTTGCAGAGCCTGCGCGATCTGCGACAGCAGCTGGCGGACCTGAATATCCCGCTACTGGTTCAGCAGGGGCCGCCGGCAACAACCATACCGCCATTGATCGCCAAGCACGGGGTTACCGATATCTACCTGCAGCAGGAGTGGACCCGCGATGAGCGCAGTGCGCTGCAGTCGCTAAGCGCTTCACCAACCCTGGACTCGGTCACCATTCACGCATACTACGACCAGTTCCTGATCCACCCCGATGATCTCCCTTTTGCGGAGCTAACCGATCTTCCCGAGGTTTTCACCAGATTCCGCAAAACCGTCGAGGAGACGCTTCCGGTCCGCCAGACACTGCCGGCCCCTGCACCGCGCCCAGCGGCAAACCTCACAGCCACCTACGGCAGCAGCGAACTCCCCTCCATCGAAGCGCTCGGGCTGGCGCAACCGATGCCGGACCCGCGCAGCGCCTTTCCCTTTGCCGGTGGCAGCACTGCCGGGCACCAGCGAATCCGCGACTATTTCTGGCACACCGAAAACATCACCCGCTACAAACAGACCCGCAATGGCCTGGTCGGCACCGGGTACAGCAGCAAGCTCTCGCCGTGGCTTGCCAATGGCAGCCTGTCGGCCCGTGAGGTTTTCTGGCAGCTGAAAGCGTTCGAGCGGGATGTCAAAGCCAACGAGGACACTTACTGGCTGCAGTTTGAACTGCTGTGGCGCGACTATTTCAAATATATCTCGCTCAAGCACGGCGACCGGATATTCGCCCTGAGCGGCATTCAAAGTCGCACGTATTCGTGGCACCTGGACGAGGAAAAACTCAGCGAGTGGCGGGAGGGGCGCACGCCCTATGACTTCGTCAACGCCAATATGCGGGAATTCGCGGCCACCGGCTGGATGAGCAATCGCGGCCGCCAGAATGTGGCCAGCTACTGGGCGCGCGAGCTACAGCAGGACTGGCGTGCCGGCGCCGCCTGGTTTGAGAGCCAATTGATCGATTTCGACGTACACAGCAACTACGGCAACTGGATGTACAACAGTGGCGTCGGCAATGATCCCCGCGACCGTCACTTCAACATCCCGCTGCAGGCGGAGAAATACGATCCGGATGGCGCATACCGTCGACTATGGCTGGCGGATACCACCAGACAGTAACCGGATGTTCAGAGAAAGTGAGAGATTCCGTTGAAAACCCTGAGACTGATCCTTGGCGATCAGCTGAACCACAAGCACTCCTGGTACCGCAACGACGATAAAGACACCCTGTACTTTATCGCCGAGATGCGCCAGGAGACCGACTACGTCAAACACCATATCCAGAAAGTCGTGGCCTTCTTCGAGGCCATGGACGCCTTTGCCCAGTGGCTGCGCGAGCGCGGCAAGCAGGTGGTGTATTACCGGCTGGATGACAGGCACAACACCCAGAAGCTGGGCACCAATATCGCCGCACTGATCGAACAGCACGGCATCGAAAAGTTCGAATACCAATTGCCCGACGAATACCGTCTGGACCAGCAGCTGCGACAACTGGCGGACGACCTGAGTATCGACAGCGAGGCTTTCGATAGCGAGCACTTCCTCACCACCCGCAGCGAACTCGGGGAATTTTTCAGCGATAAAAAGTCCCTGTTGATGGAGAGCTTTTACCGGCATATGCGGCGCAAACACGATGTTCTGATGGAAGGTGATAAACCCAGCGGGGGCAAGTGGAACTTCGACGAGAGCAACCGCAAGAAATGGAAGGGCCAACCGGAGATCCCCCACGAAAAGGGATTCCGCAAGGATGTGCGCGAAACGCTCGCGCGCATTGAACAGGCCGGGGTAAAAACCTTCGGTAATATCGACCCGCAGCAATTCAACTGGCCCACCACGCGCGCGGACTGCCTGAAAGTCCTGCGCTATTTCAGCGAGCACCTGCTGGTGCACTTCGGTGATTACCAGGATGCGATGGACCCGCAGCAGGCCTACCTGTTTCACAGCCGCCTCAGCTTCGCCATGAACAGCAAGCTGTTGCACCCCATGGAAGTGATCCAGGCGGTAATCGAGTACTGGCAGGCCAACCGCTCCACCATAACCATCAACGAGGTGGAAGGCTTCGTGCGGCAGATCCTCGGCTGGCGGGAATACATGCGCGGGGTTTATTGGCGCGAGATGCCCGGCTACGCCCGCTGCAACCGCCTGCAAAACCACAATGACCTGCCGGACTTCTACTGGACCGCCGACACGCGGATGAACTGCCTGCACCACGCCATCCGCAACAGCCTCGACCACGCCTACGCCCACCATATCCAGCGACTAATGATCACCGGCAATTTTGCCCTGCTCACACAGGTGCACCCGGATCAGGTGGATGCCTGGTACCTGGGTATCTATATCGACGCCATCGAATGGGTGGAGATCACCAATACCCGGGGCATGAGCCAGTTTGCCGACGGCGGCCTGGTGGCGACCAAGCCGTACATTTCCAGTGGCAGCTACATCCAGAAAATGAGCAACTACTGCGCCGGCTGCCATTACAAGGTCAAGCAAAAAACCGGAGACGAGGCCTGCCCCTTCAACAGCCTGTACTGGCACTTCCTGGCGGACAAGCGCGCGCACTTCGACGGCAACCCGCGCATGGCAATGATGTTGAGCCTGCTGGACAAAATGGACAGCGAGGAGCTGGAGGCGCTGTCTGCGCGCGCCACGCAGATTATTCGCAACCCGGACGATTTCTAGCCACTGCCCCAGTCTGTGGTGCGCTCGGTTTATTTCGCGAAATGGCAGCGGTATCCTTGCGCCTTCCCATTGACCCTCCGGCTGCCGGCCTCTCTCCCCGAGGCGGTTCCCGGCGTTGGCAAAGCTGGCAGTTATGACGCACTCCAACCTCCAAATCCCCGGCTACCTTGTACACGGCCCCATCGGCCAGGGTGGCATGGCTTCGGTCTACCTGGCGACACAGGAATCCCTGAACCGCAAGGTGGCCATCAAGGTTCTGCGCAACGGACACGACACCCAGTTCAATGAGCGCTTTATCAACGAAGCGCATTTCATTGCCAGCCTCAACAACCCGCACATCATCACCATCCACGATATCTCCACCCTGGCCAATGGCGACTACTACATCGCCATGGAATACCTCGACGGCGGAGACCTGAGCGAAAACCGGGAGCAGTTCCGCGAACCCGCGGCAATCCTGCGCCTGATCCGGCAGATCGCCCAGGGCCTGGCAGTGGTGCACGCAAAGGGCATCATCCACCGCGACGTGAAGCCGGCCAATATCCTGATCCGCAAGGACGGCTCAGCGGTGCTGACAGATTTTGGTATCGCCAAGGATGTGGATAACGATTCAGACCTGACCATGGCCGGGCACAGCCTGGGCAGCCCTTCCTACAGCAGCCCGGAACAGGCACAGGGACAGCCGCTGGATATCACCACCGATATCTACGGTCTCGGCGTGATCCTGCTGGAGCTTCTGCTGGGCTACAACCCGTTCAAGGGCAACACGCACACCAGCACCGCCATCAACCATATCCAGCAAGCGCTCCCGGCCCTGCCCGCCGAATACGCTTACCTGCAGCCGCTACTGGATCGCATGCTCGCCAAGCGTCCCGGAGAGCGCTTCCAGTCCTGCGAGGAGCTGGTCGAGGCCATAGACCCGCTGCTAGACCCAACGGCCAGCACCATGCGGCCCGCCACTGCGCGCCCGCTGCCGTCGCGGCTGCCCGGCAAGATGCCGCGTTTCCTGTTACCGGTACTGGGTGTCGTCGCCGCGGTAACCGTGGTGTTTGCCCTCACCTACGAGAGCGAAACCGAACGCGAGATCAACCGCCTGCTGGAACAGGCGGAACAGGGCCTCGAAGAGGGCCGCCTGGTGGCCCCGGAACAGGACAACGCCCGCTACTACTACCGACAGGTACTGCTGCTGGAACAGGACAACAGCGAGGCCCATGAAGGCCTGGCGCGGGTCACGCAAATGCAGGTACAGGGTTATGTTGCGCGCGGCGCAGAAGCCCTGGAACGGGGCGACCTGACCAAGCCGCGGGACAAGAACGCCCTGCACTACTATCGCGCCGCGCTGGCCCTGGAAGAGGACAACCCGCAGGCGATGGCGGGTATCGACCAGCTGGCTGCGGAATACTCCCGACGCGCCCGCACCCATCTGCTGGAGGGCGATCTGGATCGCGCGCACCGGGATACCAACACTGGCCTCGGTATCCAGCCGGACAATGCCGAACTGCTGGCACTGCGCACCGAGATCGACGCCAAGATGCCGGCCGCAAAAAAATTGATCCGCGATGTTTTCGGCAAGATCCGCAAGACCATAGACGGCGACAGTTAAACGACAAACTGTCGCCCTTTGCCTGTTCCCCTCCCTGCCCCTGCCCCAACACAGCTATAACTTGGCAATAAACTGTTTGGGTGGTGGACGGATAATGACGCCTATTTGCTTCGCGCTGCTAAAACGCGGCCTTCTGGTATTCGCCGTGGTAGGCGCCACGGTGTCGACACTGGCTGCGAACGCAGTTTCTGCCGCGGTTTCTATCGAAGGCAAAGTGGAGGTGGTCGCAAAGCCTGTGTCTGCGGCGGCGGTCACCTTGTGGTGGGCAGGCCCGGGCCCCGCGGAGCAACTCGCCCAGACAAAAACCGATAACGACGGCCGATTCACACTCAGCGCTGACACAGCAATTAGTGACAAGGGGGTTTTCTACGTGACCTCCGTGGGCGGCGAAGGCCCAGCAACTGCGGAGCAATCACCCGGGGATGCGCTGCAGCTGATAGCGATTCTCGGCGCCAAACCACCTTCGCAGGTGACCATCAACGAAGGCACCACCATCGCTTCGGTGTGGACCGCTGCGCAATTCCTCAAACAACAGCAACTCGCGGGCCACGCGCTCGGCTTGAAAATCGCCGCGGGCAATGTTCCCAACCTGGTGAATCTGCAAACCGGTGCGCTGGGGCCGGTAATCCAGGATCCACTGAACAGCTCCCAGACCCCCACCCTCGCCAGATTCAATACCCTGAGCATTCTGCTGTCGGGTTGCGCGCAGTCACAGGCCAACTGCCAAAAACTGTTTGCGGCAGCGACACCACCGGGCGGATCGGCACCCGACAATACGCTTGCCGCGGCCCAGAATATCGCCCGCTACCCGTGGCACAACGCACAGGCATTATTCGCGTTGCTCGACGACTTCTATCCGGTGCCTGAAGGCAAACACTGGCGCAACACACCGGTAATCCCCTATCTCAATTTCGCCCCCAGTGCGTGGACACTCTCCCTGGTCTATTCCGGTGGTGGGCTCAATTCCCTCGGTGGGATTGCCATCGATCGCGAAGGCAACATGTGGGCGGATGACAATTTCCTGGTGGGCGCACAATCGACGATTTTTGCCGGCTTTGGCGGCGGCCTCTCCAAACTCGCACCGAATGGAAAACCCCTCTCACCCATGACCACAGGCTATCGCGGTGGCGGTATCGACGGCCCGGGATTCGGCATTGCGATTTCCGCTGACAACAAGGTCTGGGCCACCAGTCTCGCGGGCAAAAACATTTCCGTCTTCGATCTGACCGGCAAGCCCCTGTCCCCGGAAAGCGGCTATGACCTCGGCGGCAAACTGGGGGCCATGCAGGGCATTATCGTGACACCCAACGGCGATGTGTGGGCACTGGACAACGGCCGCGACCAGATCGTCCACCTGCCCGGTGGCGATGCCAGCAAGGGGCGGATTCTCGGCGCAACAGACAATGGCAAAACGGTGGATAGCGCCCTCAAGTTCAAGGCGCCTTTTCACCTGGCCATCGACCAGCAGGACCGTATCTGGGTCACCAACAGCGGCGGCGATACCGTCACGCGTTTCCCCGCCAGCGATCCCGGCAGGGCCGAGCAATTCAAGGTGGGCTTCGCGCCCCGCGCCATTGCCATCGACAGCCGCGGCAATGCGTGGGTTGCCAACACCGTGGGCCACCCGACGACCAGGGAGAAGCTGGCATTTATCGAGGCAAAACTGAAAGCCAAGGCGGAAGGCCACAAGAAGGGCATGACGGAAGAACAGCAGGCCGCCAGAGAGTGGATAGACCTGTACGAAATCATTACCCGATTCCCCGGCGGAACCGTTTCATGGCTGGCCCCCGATGGCAAAACCCGGGGCACCTTTGATGGCGACAAGAGCATCATCGGTGCCTGGGGTATCGCCATCGACGGCAACGATAACGTCTGGGTGGCGAACTCTACCGGCCGCTCCATCAGCCACCTGTGCGGCGTGCGCACGGATACCTGTCCGCCCGGGTTTAAAACCGGCCAGGCAATCTCCCCGAAGTCCGGGTATATCGGCGGCCTGCAGATCGTCACCGATGTAGCAGTCGACCCCGCGGGCAATGTATGGGTTGCCAACAACTGGGACAGGCCCGACGAGGGCTTCAAGCAAACGCCGGATGAAGCCCTGTCCACCCGTTTTGGTGGAAACGGCGCAGTGGTCTTTTTTGGCCTCGCGGCTCCGGTGAAAACCCCGCTGATAGGTCCTGTAAAACCGCCGTTTGGGATGGGAAAACTCTGATGGTGCCAGCGCAGGTCTAGACTGGAGAAAATTGAAGTACACCGGGCCGGGAAATCCAATGAATAATCTTCTGAAACTGGCGCTCAGCTTTCTGTTTTTAGTGCATTCACTGTTTGCATCCGCTGTGGAAACCGCGGACACCATATTCCACAATGGCACCATCATCACCATCAATGACACACAGCCCGAAGCAGAGGCTATCGCTATCAGGGATGGAAAAATTATCGCCGTGGGTAAACGTGCGGAGGTTTTCAAGACGGCGAGTTCCGACACGCAGAAAGTTGATCTGGCCGGTAAAACCATGTTGCCCGGCTTTTTCGATTCTCACGGCCACGCCTGGATGATCGGCTTCCAGTCGCTTACCGCCAATCTGCTGCCACCTCCGGATGGCAATGGCAAGGATATGGCCTCGCTAATCAAGCTGTTGCAGGACTGGGCGGCCGCCAACCAGAAAGCAGTCAAGCAGCTCGGCTGGATCGTCGGCTTCGGCTATGACAACTCACAACTCGCGGAACAGCGTCACCCGACGCGCCGGGATCTCGACAAGGTCTCCACGGATATCCCCATTCTGATCGTGCACCAGTCCGGGCACCTTGGTGTGGCCAACTCCAAAGCGCTGGAAATCGCCGGTATCTCGCCCGACACGAAAAATCCGGACGGTGGCGTGTTCCAGCGCGAAGCTGACGGCAAGACGCCCAGTGGCGTTGCCGAAGAATACGCGTTCTTTCAACTTATCGGCGCCTTTGGAAAATCCCTGAACAAGGATGTAAATGATCTGTTTGCCGTCGAAGGCACCAAGCTGCTCGCCTCCTTTGGATACACAACCGCGCAGGAGGGGCGAGCCACCCAGGCATCCCTCGATGCGTTAAAACGGGTCGCAGAAAACGGAGCATTGAAAATTGATGTGGTCGTATACCCCGATATCCTCGAGGTCGCGGACATACACCCGGAACGGGAATACCGCCACCGGCTGCGAGTCGGTGGTGCCAAGCTAACGATTGACGGGTCACCGCAGGGTAAAACGGCATGGCTGACCAAGCCCTACTTCAAACCGCCACCGGGGCAGGACAAGGATTACCGGGGCTATGCGGCAATCACCGACCAGCAGGCGATGGACGCCGTGGCCAAAGCCTATGCCCATGACTGGCAGATTATCGTTCACACAAATGGCGATGCCGCCATTGATCTCTTGATCAAGGCCGTAAAAGCGGCCGAGACCAAATACCCCAAGGTGAAAAATCGCCCCGTGATGATTCACGGACAAACCCTGCGCCGGGATCAGGTGGACGAAATCAAGGCACTGGGAATCTTTCCCTCCCTGTTTCCGATGCACACCTTTTACTGGGGCGACTACCATCGGGAATCGGTACTGGGCCCGGAGCGTGCAGAAAACATCTCCCCCACCGGCTGGGTCCTTGAACAGAACATGATGTTTGGTACCCACCACGATGCGCCGGTGGCACTACCGGACTCCATGCGCGTACTCTCCGCCACCGTTACCCGCCGCACCCGCAGTGGAAAGATTCTTGGGGCAAAGCATCGCGTTCCCGTCGCCACCGCGCTCAAGGCCATGACACTGTGGCCAGCGTGGCAGCACTTTGAAGAAGACCGCAAAGGCTCGATAGAAGTGGGGAAACTGGCGGACCTGACCGTACTCTCGGAAAACCCGTTAACGGTCCCGGAGGAACAGCTGGACGACCTGAAGGTGCAGGAAACCTACAAGGAAGGCGTACTGGTATACCGGCGCGGCGAACAATCCGCAGCAGCGCCATCACCCGCTATGTTCGGTCTCACGTTGCGGGATTCTGTTGATCGCCATAAATCTGCTCGGGAAAACAACCACCTTCATGGAGACGGGTGCTTCAACGATGCCCTCGGCTTAATGCTGCAAGCGCTCGAGCAGGCATCGCCAGATTCGCACTGATAGAAGCTCGCCATTAATCAATCATCTTGCGCAGGGAGCGCTCGATCTGGCCACCGCAGTAACCGCGCTCCCAGTGCTCCCGCCGCTGCGCGAGAAACCCGGCAATCCTTGTCCGCTTCTCGATACGGCGGCAAAGCGCAGCGATCGCCGGTGCATTTTCTTCAAAATCCGTTTCCAGTGACGGGAAGGCATGAATCATGGTGCCGAACAGCGCGGTGGTTGCGATATCGGCCACGGAGATTCTCGAGCCAAGTAGAAATCCCTTGTCTTCCTTGAGCCCGTGCGCGAGGCCGGTCTGTTCGAACACCTGCATCCAGTCCGACAGGCGAGCGTATCGGAACTGCTCCCAGGCCTCTTTTTCCCACATCTGCATGCCGTTGTAATTGGTGATTTCCATCAGCACATCGTTGCAATCGAGGATGGTTTTCAGGGCGAGGGTGTGGGTCTCATTGCGCTTGGGCAGGTAGTCATACTTCCGCGCCAGGTGCATCAGGATCGCGGGCATCTGCGCAATGGTCTTCCTGGTCGCGCAGTCGTATAGGAAGGGCGGCGCCATGCCCGGATTTTGCATCTTCAGGCACTTGTCCGGGTAGAGCTCACCGGCATCGCGCCGCTGGTAGCTGGCCCCCACCTCGTGCAGGAGCATCTCGATGAAGACCGCGCGAAACGGCAGGTCCCAGTAGTGGAGTCTGTATTCCGGCATCCCGCCATCCCTTCCTTTCCCATACTCTCGGCCGATACACGCAGCTTAGATGGCGAGGGCCCGCGCCACGAAAACGTAGACGCATTCACTGTCCGTTCAGACGACACTTGTTAGGATTCATGCCATTCGTCAAACACTGAACAATGAATGAGCGGGGATACCCAGCCATGAAATACCTCACAACCGCCGTCGCCGCCCTGCTGTGCGGCGCTCTCTCCACCAGCGTCTTCGCCGAACCGCCCGAAGGCCGCGGCTGGAAGAAGCACAAGAAGCATCACCGGTACGAGCACAAGGAAGAATACTGGGACGGCAACTGCAAGGTGGAGCGCAAGTGGAAGCGCAATGGCGACTATGAGGAAGAGCGTAAATGCCGGGCGCCCCGCGACTACGGCCACCGTCACCACGACCACGGCACCCGCGTGGTGGTACTGCCGCCCTGGTTTGACCAGCGGGCCCCGGAACCGGAATACCGCCCGGAGTGGCGCCCAGCGCCGCCGCCCCAGCACACCACCGTGTCTCGCTGTAACAGCGACAAGGTCGGCAGCGTACTGGGCGGTCTGATTGGCGGTGTGATCGGACACCAGATTGGCGACGGCCGCGGCAACACTGCAGCCACGATTGGTGGCGCCATCGCCGGCGTTCTGGTGGGTGGCAAGATCGGTCGCCAGATGGACCAGCGCAACCAGGCGTGTGTGGGACAGGTACTGGAGTTTGCCCCCGAGGGCGAGCGTGTTACCTGGCAGAATTCCCAGAACAACGTGAACTACGCAGTAACCCCCGGTGCCTTCGAGCGTCGCGGCGACCAGTACTGCCGTTCATTCACCACCGAGGTCTATGGTTCTGCCGACAACCAGAGCACCCAGAGCTTTGCCTGCCGCCGCGCGGATGGCAGCTGGGTTCCCGCCGGCTGATCCTCTCTCGGATTCAGATTGCACTGCAGCCACCGACGAATCGGTCCGTGGCTGCAGCTCATAAAACACTTCTCCCTCCCCCCTTCTCTTCATCTCTCCCGCGACAACCGGCGTCTCAGGCAGGGCTTCTGGACTCGCGAAATTGCTTCGGACTGATACCGAACTGTTGGTGGAAGCGACGGCTGAAATGACTCAGGTGTCGATAGCCGAGATCAAAACAAACCCGTGTGACGGTTTCTCCGCGCGCCAGTCGCTCCTTCGCCGCCTGCATGCGCAGGTGCTGCTGGAATTCTGCCGGGGTGCAGCCGAGGTGTTTTTTGAATTCACTGTAAAAGCGACTGCGGCTCATACAGGCGGTACGGCTTAGCTGTTCGATATCCAGGGGCTGGTCGAGGCGCGACTGAACCTGGTGCAGGGCCGCGCCCAATCCGTTTACTTCCGGATTATTTTCGCAGACCTTCAACAGGAAAGTGCGCATCTGCTCCCGCAGCATTCGCACCACCAGTTCGCTCACCCCCAGATCCACCAGTAAATCCCGGTCGCTGGCGTTTTCCGTAAAGGTAGTAACCAGTCGCTGCAACAGGGACTGGGTGGCCTGGCTGTGCTGGGTATGGATCAGTGACTCCGGACGGAAACGCCAATCTTCAAATTCGGTCTCTACTGCTTGGGTGCCGTTCAGCTTTTCACAGATGCTTTCCACCCGCTCTCGGGCGATTTCGATGGTGAGACAGGAGGTGGGAGTTTCCAGACGGGCGTCTGGGAAATCGATATGGACCTGCTCCCCCGGCGCCATTACAAAGGATTCCTGGGGAAGAAATTCCGCGCGGTAATTTTTCGCGGCGTGCATGATCTTGCGGCCGCTGATCATGCCGCAATACAGCAACTCGCCAGAGGACAGGCCGACCCGCTCCGCGGGCAGGTAGGTGTCGTAGATACTGAGTTCGGAGCTGGGACCGGCGAACGAGACGCGATTTTCCACCAGCTCCCGCGGCGCATTTCGACCACGGATAGCCATTCCAGTCATAATTTTCTTTTTAGTTATTGTTGCTCTGATCCTTCCGTTTCCTCGCCGGCCTCTGGATTCAGAATCAAGTGATCTGTACTCAGAGGAAAGCTAGCGCGTCCCGAAAGCCCTATTTTTTCATTGCTCAAACCAAAAAAGCCGGGCGTTGACCCGACTGGAAAGATTACTCCCGGTACCGGCAGATAACAACGCCCACGGGAGCAACACGACACAATAACGATTCCCATGAGGAAACAAGCGATGATCTACGTACAACCCGGACAGGACGGCGCCCTGGTGAATTTCAAGCCGCGCTATGAAAACTTTATCGGTGGTGAATGGGTGGCGCCCGTAGAGGGCGACTATATGGAGAACATTTCCCCGGTTACCGGCGAGGCTTTCTGCGAGGTGCCGCGCTCCGGTGCCGCGGATATCGAGCTGGCGCTGGATGCCGCGCACGCCGCCAAAACCGCCTGGGGCAAGACCGCCGCCGCAGAGCGCGCCAACGTCCTGTTGCGAATTGCCGATCGCATGGAGCAGAACCTGGAAATGCTCGCGGTGGCGGAAACCTGGGACAACGGCAAGGCGGTGCGCGAGACCATTGCCGCCGATATCCCCCTGTGCGTGGATCACTTCCGCTATTTCGCCGGCTGCCTGCGCTCCCAGGAGGGCAGTATGGCGGAGCTGGACGAACACACGGTGTCCTACCACCTGCACGAGCCACTGGGCGTGGTGGGCCAGATCATCCCGTGGAACTTCCCCCTGCTGATGGCCGCGTGGAAGTTGGGCCCGGCACTGGCCGCAGGTAACTGTGTGGTGTTGAAGCCCGCGGAGCAAACCCCGGTATCCATCCTCGTGCTGGTAGACCTGATCGGTGACCTGCTGCCGCCCGGGGTGCTGAACATCGTCAACGGTATCGGCGAAGAGGCCGGCCAGGCGCTGGCCTCCAGCAATCGCATCGCCAAGATTGCATTCACCGGCTCCACCGCAGTGGGTGGGCATATCCTCAAGTGCGCTGCCGACAACCTGATCCCTTCCACCGTCGAACTGGGCGGCAAGTCGCCGAATATCTATTTTGCGGACGTAATGCAGCAGGAAGAGGCGTACATCAGCAAGGCGGCGGAAGGGCTGGTGCTGGCGTTCTTCAACCAGGGCGAGGTGTGTACCTGCCCGTCCCGCGCGCTGATCCAGGAGTCCATCTACGACGAGTTTATGCAGCGGGTGGTAGAGCGCACCAAGTCGATCAAACGCGGCAACCCGCTGGATATGGAAACCCAGGTCGGCGCCCAGGCATCACTGGAACAGCTCGACCGCATCATGACCTATATCGAAATCGGCCAGCGCGAAGGCGCAGAAGTGATCTTCGGCGGCGGCGCAGAGCAGATGGAGGGCGCATTCCGCAACGGGTATTACGTGCAGCCCACCCTGCTCAAGGGCCACAACCAGATGCGAATTTTCCAGGAAGAGATCTTCGGGCCGGTTGTGGGCGTAACAACCTTCAAGGACGAAGCGGAAGCCCTGGCGATCGCCAATGACACCGAATACGGCCTCGGCGCCGGGGTGTGGACCCGCGATATGAACCTGGCCTACCGCATGGGTCGCAACATCCAGGCCGGCCGCGTGTGGACCAACTGCTACCACCAGTACCCGGCCCACGCCGCCTTTGGGGGTTACAAGAAATCCGGCATCGGCCGCGAGACCCACAAAAAAGCCCTGGAACACTACCAGCAAACCAAGAACCTGCTGGTGAGCCACGACGTCAATCCGCTGGGCTTCTTCTAACCCGGCACAATCCCTCCTGTGAGAAGGAATTTTGGGGAGCATTAGCTCCCCCTTTTTTTGTCCGTGCCCCAGCAGATTGCCTTTGCCCCCTTCCTCTCCGCGCATCCAGAACTTGATCCATATCCCAAATACATCAGATTTTTGGCCCAATTTACCTTGAGCCAAGAGATCAATTTGCTCGCGAAGTTATAGTACGCCGCCATTCTGGTTCGCCATTGTCTCGCGCCAGAAGTTTCGAGCCCGATATGAATTTTTTGACCGGAAAATAGAATGCTCAAAAACCAAATGACGAAATTCTTCCTGGCATTCATCGTCGCCGCACTGGTTGGCTGCGGTGGCGGTGGAAGTTCCTCTGGCGACACGCCACCGGATGACACCACGCAAACCCCGGGTGACGGTGATGGCGGCACGACCGAAACGCCGGTCGCTGTCGAACTGCCCGAGGAGATCACCCTGTTTAATGGTGAAACACTCAACCTGACCAGCAATGTCAGCGGCGACGCACCCCTGGTATTCGAGTGGCAGCAGCTTTCCGGGCCCGAAGTCTCTTTCAGCGCGGCCGACGCGGCAGAAACAACGGTGTACTACCCGCCGTCGATGCAAACCGAGAGCTACTCGTTTAGCCTGACAGCGAGCAACGACAAGTCCAGCGATAGCGATACGGTCGTCGTAACCATAAAAGACCGTATCCACGAAGCGGTAATAAGCGGTGATCCGACCTTGCTGCCATCCACCGCCAGCGAGCTGGAACAGCGCATCCTCGACCGCATTGCACAGCGGCAACAGGCCGTTGCCGCGTTGCACGGTGATATCTTTGCGGACGGCCCCATCGACTTCGATCCCAGCAGAAATTCGCGTTTCTTCACCCTGGACAGCCTGAGCGGCGCCTTCGAAGTCGTGACCGGCAACCAGGGCTATACCTTCGTCACCGCCACCGATAAAACCGCCTACCGCACCGTAGCGATGGGTGACAATGTGATCGTGAAGCTCGATAGCGGCGATCACACAGCCTTTGCACAGCCGATGGTAAATCTCCTCGACTGGCTGCTGACGCCACAGAGCGTGAGCCTGTCTGGCGGAGACGAAGTCACCGTCGCATTGATGCAGATGAGCGCCGGCAACATGAATGCCACGGAGCGCTGGTTACAGGCGCAGAACGCCAATGTCACCATTGCGCGCTGCGCGGTAGAGGCAGAATTGAGCAGTTGTGTTCGCGGTGCCAGCCTGATCATTACCGGGGCAACCGACACATCGATGGCCGAGGGTTCGGTTACCGCCGCGCTGGATCAGGCAGTGGATAACCAGCAATCGCTGTTGTACGTCCACACCAACAGCTGGAACTCCACCGCACTGACCAACCCCATCCTGCGCCACTTCGATGTGCAGACACAAAGCCCCGGTAGCGCGGGCAATTACTTCTCCATTGATGCCGCCAACTGGGCCTCCGCGGAAGAGATGCGTGCGAGCCACTCCACACTGACCAAGGTGGCCAGCCTGGTTGAACGCTTCAAGAACAACAGCTTTGGCTTCCAGATTTCCCAGTGTGCGGATGAAGACAGCAACTGCAGCAATGTACCGGCCTACGCCAGCGAGTTCCGCGATATCACAACGAACCTGAAAGGCATACCCAGGCGCTTCGACCAACAGGCACAGGATGTTTTCAGCATCGATGGCAACTACCGCATTGAAAAGCTGCTGATCCTGCTCGCCGACAAATACCGGCAAACGGTGGCATTTCCTATGTGGAAAGACACCACCCCCACCGTGGACTTTTTGAAGAGCTACTATGCCGACGCGCTGGTATATACCACGCGCCAGCACAACCCGGTCGCGGCTGACCTGGGCAACTTCAGCCGTACCGATTTCAGCCATATCACCCCGGCGGACAAAACGGTGAGCATCACCAGCCGCCGCGCTTTCCGCGCGGCGGGCGTCTATGCCCTGCCCGGGCAGACCTTCAAGGTAACGCGGACCGACAACAACAGCGGTATCGATGCCACCGTGTTTATCAACACCCAGCGCAGCAGCTCTACCCGGCATATGTACCCGAGCGCCAATGGCCCCACCTGGGGCTACACCCGCCCCATATTCCTGCAATCGAACCAGATGCCGATCAAGGCCGGCGAAACTCTGGAACTGACCTCACCCTACGGTGGGCCGGTACAGATCGGCTTTTCCGACAAAGGCACCAACATGACCTTTGCCTTTGAACAGGTCGGCCAGCATCCGTTCTGGCGTACCGGTGACGACGATGCCGCCTTCGCCGCTGCCCTGGCCACGGACCAGTACGACTGGGCCGAGATATCCACCGAGTACTTTGAAATCCACTCCCTGTCGGAGCGCCTGGCGAGAACCCTGTCGAAAGACAGCCGCTGGGATACCCCGAGCGAGATGGAAACCTACATCACCAAGTACCACCACAATTACTTCCGGGTGCTGACCGGAGTACAGGGTGAAGACATCGATGTGGTGCCGGAAATCCATGACTTCGCCACCGCCAATGGTTTTGATATTGCGGTCTGGGATCGGGTGCACCACGGCAATATGGATCAATCCGCCTGCGGCGCCGGCTGCTCCGGCAACCCCTATGATGCCAGCTGGGACTTTTCCATCCTCGGTCACGGCGACCTGCACGAAGTTGGCCACACAGTGGAAAGGGGGCGCTTCAAATTCAATGGCTTTGAGGGCCACGCCACCACCAACTTCTACTCCTACTACGCCAAATCCCGCGCGCAGGACGAAGACGGCATTGCCGCAAGCTGCCAGAACCTGCCGTTTGGCAACATCAATGCCGACCTGCAGGCCAGCCAGAGCGAAGCCGACCCCGCGGCCTATATGGCATCACTGGGTTATAGCGGCTGGAACTACGGTGTGGCGCTGGTGATTGAAATGATGATGCACGCCGAAGAACAGGGTGTGCTCGACGACGGCTGGAACCTGATCCCGCGGCTGCATATTCTCGAGCGCGCATTCAACGCGGCAAAAGGAAACGATACCGACTGGGCCGCAGGCAGGGATGCAATGGGCTTCTCCGGTTACACCCGTGAACAGGCCAACAGCATGGATAACAACGACTGGCTGCTGATTGCCGCCAGCAAGGTAACCGGCCTGGACTACCGTCCCTACTTTAACCTGATCGGCCAGGGCTACAGTGCGGAAGCCGAAGCGCAGGTGACCGGGTTCGGCTACCCGGCGGTGGAGAGCGCCTTCTATGTACCGGCAACCAGCAACGGCTATTGCGACGCGCTGGTTGGGCACGACAAGCAGGCCTACTAAGCGGTAGCCGATGATGCGGCTAATACTGGGGGGGCGGCGGGCTTACACTGGCCCGCCGCCCCCAACACGCCGACAGTTTTGAGCCATTGCGGGCACATTCCGCCTTTCCGGCAACGGACCCACTCTCCAAATAGCCGTTTTCAACACCTGGTAGTCGTGTTTTTGACTGGACGTTTTCTACAAACCTTCAATCTTGCATGTTATAACTCCAGGCTTCACCTGTGGATTACTCACTCCTGATTCGGTCCCAGCCCAGGACTTCCACAGGTTGCTTCTGACTATCGCACAGTAAATAACAGCACTAAAAAAGCGAGAATTCGATGAAAAAGTCCCTGCCTGTCTTTATCGGCATGGCTGTACTGCAGGGGTGTACGGCCATACTGCCCCCAAACACACCGAGCGCATTTGCCCAAAAGCTCAGCGACTCCACGTTTGGTAATGTATACACCGCAACCACGCCGCTCTCGTATCAGGACTCCGTGGGCAACCTAGTGGCCAATATGGATGCCTGTGTCCAGGGCGTGATTCAGGGTTCCACTATTCGCTCGCAGAACATCGTGATCGGGGCAGGCTCCGGGGTATGGCACTACGCGGTGACCGCGGCCAGCGAAAACCTCACCCAGTTCACCCTGCGCCGGGAAGTGATGGGATGGACCGGCCCCCAGCACGAGGGCGGCAATATCGTGGCGGTGATCAACGTCGAGCCGCAAGAGGATAACGGCGTATCAATCACCGGCATCTCCCCCTGGGGCTCTGCCTGGTTAATGGAACCGATCATGGCCTGGGGCAAGGGCGAGAACCCCGGGTGTCCAATTGGCTAGGGATTAGTAAAAGGAGGGCGCAGAACAACATCATTTTTTGCTCTGCGCCCGGTGTGAACACTAGGGGCAGTTAGTACAGAAAGAACCTTCAAGGGTGCCGCTAACACCGCCAAAGAAGTTGTAGCCATCTGCCCCCAAGTCATTCCATTCAAGCACGGTACCTCTCGACGTCGCTTCCAGCTCTCCAGTTGCGCCCGCAAACTCCCCGGTACCACCAACAACCTTATATTTGACGACAAGATCAAAGCGGCCAGGTACTTCTGCTAACGTTAACGTTTCCTCCTCCGGATCAGCGAAGAGATAGAAACAGCCGCCTCCTGCCGGGGCGTCCTCTTCGAGCGGCACCGCCTTCAGGAACACCTGCCCGCTCTCGAATGTCAAAACCACATTGGACCTAACCACAAAGAACAGCTGGTCGAACACATACGGATCTGTATTCCCCGTATCACATGACCCGCCCCCCAGATTGAACTCCGTTGCCGTGTGGCTCTGGAATTTTCCGAGACCTTTCTTTTTGATTTCACCGGTCGATGTCGTAGAAATTGTTTTTTCGTTGACGCGATACTTTAAGAAAGACGTGATGAATGATCCGGCGAAGTCCTCTTGCTCGATATCAAACACCTCTGCCTTTGCTCCGCCAGCAACAAGAAAGCTGGCAGCCAGCGCTACACTGCTCAGCATGCGGATCCGCGTACCTGTGAATGTTTTCATCCTTTGATCACTCGTTAATAAACCCCTGTTCTCGCGCCACAGAAATTGCTGCCAGACCGGGGGGAAGATTGATGGAATCCCCTAGCAAAGCCAGCTCGCACGGGGCAAAGGAAGAATAGACACACGTACAAGAACTGCGGATTAAATGGCGCAGTTCGCTACCGGACGTGCAGGATTGGTGATCCGTGTAGCGCTCTGAAAATGAAACTCAGGCGGGCAGGCAAGGCCCGGCAGACTGCCGGGCCTCAATCAGGGGTTAATTTTTGTTGGCCGGCCGCTACTCTGGCGATCCGCTTTGATCCACCAGGATCGCCTGGCCCAATCCCAGATCCTTCAGGCGATCAAACTGTGTGGCGCGGTCCCCCACTACCACCCAGATCATCGTTTCCGGCTGCATATAGGTCTCGGCAATCTTCTGTACCTTGGGAATGGTCATCGCCTTGGCGATGGCCTCGCGCTCGCGCACATAGTCCGCGGGCCAGCCGTATTCACTCATGTTTTCCAGCAGGCCCAGTTTCGCGCGCGCGGTCTCGAACGCGCGGGTATTCGCACGCACTAGATAGGAGCGCGAGTTCTCCAGGTCGGCCTCGGTATAGGTAGCCGCGTAGTCCTCGAGAATATCGTGGATCAACTGTACCGACTCCGCGGTGACGTTGGCGCGCACTCCACTGCCGATGCCGAACTGGCCCCCGGTCTTGTCGGCGGAGATACTCGAGCCAATGCCGTAGGTATAGCCCTTGCCCTCACGCAGCTGCTGCATCAGGCGCGAGGCGAAACCGCCACCGCCGAGGATGTAATTGGTAAACACCGCGGGGTAATAGTCTTCCGATACCACCGGCATGGCCAGGCGGCCAATACGCAACAGGGACTGTTTGGAATCCGGCACGTCCACAAAATAGATACCGGGCTTGGCGGGCTCGGATTTCGGATCGGGGATTTTCACCGACTTGGCGGGCCACTGCTTGGCCAGCTGGCCGGCGGTCGCCATAAAGTCTGCCTTGGCAATATCCCCCACCACATGGGCGCGGGCCACGGACGGAGAAAGGTAGCTTGTATAATAGGCCTTGAGGTCGTCCATGGAGATGGCCGCCACCGACTCCTCCGTACCCAGACCACTGTAACCGCGGATGCTGTTTTTGCCGTTCAGCAGGCGCGCAAACGTCTTGCCGGCGATGGCGCTGGGCTCAGCGGCTGCGCGCTTGATCTGGCTGGTGACGCTCTTCTTCGCCAGCACCAGCTCCTTCTCGTCCCAGCGCGGTTCCAGCAGCATTTCCTGTAGCAGCGCGAACACCTCGTTGAAGTTGCGCGCCAGGGTGGTCACATCGAAGCGGAACGCACTCTGCCCTGCAGATACATTGATGCTGGCACCGAGTTTCTGGATGGCAGTTTCCAGTTCTTCCGGGGTGCGGTTTTTGGTGCCGCGCTGCATCAGCATCGCGGTGAGGTTGGCCACACCGGTCTTGTCGATGCTCTCCTGCAACATACCGCCGTCGATCACCAGGCTGAAGGTCACAACCGGCACTTCGCTGTTTTCGATGCCGAAGACCTCGATCCCGTTCTCGAGCTCTCCCTGCCACACATCCGGCACCGCGGTTTCCGCCGGATCGCCGTAGGCCGGCTCCTTGGCGCGATCCAGGATGGAAGGGGTTTTCTCGTACTCGGCACTGGCGGAGGCATCGAACTGCGCTTCCGCGCCCTCGACGATCTTCTCTTCCACTACTTGCGCGGCAGTGGAACCGGACAGCGCCAGCGCTTTTTCACCGCGGGGAACAAAGCTCGTCGCCACATAGGGCTTGTCCTTGATGTACTTGTCGTACACCCGCTTCACGTCTTCTGCGGTAACCGCCAGCAGCCGCTCGATATGCTTGCTCACGTAGCCCGGGTCATCCGCGTAAATCTGGTACTGGGCCAGCTGGAAACCCTTACCCAGTACGCTGGAGAGACTGTTGTAAAACGCCACTTCCTGGCCCGCCTTGATCCGCTCCAGATCTTCCTCGGCAATGCCCTCTTTCTCAAACAGGGCAAAGCCCTTCTCGATGCCTTTGTACACCGCGTCCAGATTGCCGCCGGTAAATGCCTGCACCTCCAGCTGCATCTGCCCCGCTAGCTCGGACTCGTAAGCGCCCATGGAGACATTCGCGGTCAGCTGCTCGTCCTCCACCAGCACCCGGTACAGAGGCGCGCGCTTGCCGTCGGAGAGGTATTCCGACAGCACCGCCAGCGGGTAGCTGTCCGCGCTGTAGCGCGGCACCGTGGGCCACGCCATGGTCAGCTCCGGCTGGCGGGCAAAGTTGTCTTCGTAATAGAGGCGCTTGGTTTCCTTTAGGGTGACCGGCTGCTTGGGCGCACGCTCGATGGCCTCCCCCGCGGGGATCTCACCGAAATACTTCTTCACCAGTTCCCTGGCCTGCTCCGGATCAAAATCCCCGGCCACCACCAAGGTCACGTTGTTGGGCACATACCAGTGACGGAAGAAGGTCTTCACATCGTCTAGGGTGGCATTATCCAGATCCTCCAGCGAGCCGATCACCTGCCAGCTGTAGGGGTGGCCCTCCGGGTACAGGTTGCGATCGATCACATACTGGGTGTGGCCATAGGGGCGGTTATCCACACCCTGGCGCTTCTCGTTCTTCACCACCTGCTTCTCTTTCGCCAGCACCGGATCGGTCACCGTATTGATAAACCAGCCCAGCTTGTCCGCCTCCGCCCACAGCATCTTCTCCAGCGCATCCTTGGGCACCGTCTGGTAGTAATTGGTGACATCCCGGGAAGTGGAACCATTGGCGCCGGAACCGCCAATACGCGCACTCATCGCATCCAGCCCGCCTTTGCCCAGGTTCTCCGACTCCAGGAACAGCAGGTGCTCGAACAGATGGGCAAATCCGGTGCGCCCCTCCTTCTCCCGCGCCGAGCCCACATGGGCCGTCAGCGACACCGCCACCACCGGATCGGAGCGGTCGATGTGGAACAGCACATTGAGGCCGTTATCCAGCTGGAACTGCTGGTAGTCGATGGAGAAATCCGGCTTGGCCTCTTGCTCGGCCGGCGCCTTGGACGCCGCCTCTGCCTGCGGCTTCGGCTCGGACTGGGTACTGGAGCGGTCGCAGCCGAAAAGGCCGAGAGCCGGGATGGAAAGTGAGGTCAGCAGCGCCAATGAGGCGGTAAGGTTGCGGGGCATGGGGCGATCCTTTGCATTGTTATGCAGAGGAAGATAGCAGGAGTGGTGGGAATCAGCGACTGAAGACTGTGGAACCTCAAAACTACCTCAACAATTGCGCTCATTTTTAAAGCGACCGAAATAAGTGAGTGCCCACACACATAATTACAACTACTTACAGAGCCTGCCACTGTTTTCAGCTTCATGGTATAAATCTAAAACGAAATTTCGCGCCTTCGCAAAATATAGCCGTAACGCGTTATACGAAGTCTCAACATGCAAACGACACCCATGATCAAATTTAGATCTCAAAAACATTTTCAAACAAAATACAATAAATTTGTCGGGCGAAGTTGAAAACCCACAACAAGCACTTAGATTTTCCATTTAATACATTTCACATTCAAGCAGACTTAATAAATTAAAATATAAAGGGGATAAAAATTGAACATTACTCAATCAATTATACATGGGGTCATTAAGGAAAAAGACACCCAGGGAAGTGAGAGTGTTGAAATTAAATCCCGCGACAGACTGCTACCAATTGATAATCGACTTACAAAATTAGGTGAGGACATCCTCAACCTATATGGAAAGCTTAGTAACGGATACGGGATCCTGGGATCAAATTTAGATGCCCACAGATTCCCACTCTATTTATCTCAATACACGCAAAATAATCAAGATTTCGCTCAGTTCTCTAGCAGGACTATTAATATCGTCGCCGAATCCATGTCGAGGCAGAGGTTTGCAACGACTAGCTACCCGATATTTTTTAGATATACGAACCAGGGAAGAGAGTGGATATTAATTGCAGTATTGAAGTTGAAAGAGGGCGTTGGCATTGATGAAAGAACTTTAGATTTAAATGACTCCCTTTCATTCGACATAACCAATCTTAGAGAAGCCGCGCGAATTGACATTCAAAAATGGCAAACCAATCAGCAGCCATATTTATCTTTTATTAAGAGAGGCTCAGGAAGTGACGCCGAATCATCCAGATACTTTAGAGATGCGCTATCTTGCTTGGAGTATACGGATGCAAAATTCAACACAGAAAACGTACTGCAGGCTCTTGATGATTTTTGCGAAAACAGCCAATGTAGTGCCGAGGAAAAGCAAAGAGTTAGAGCTCGCGTTCACGACTACTGCATAGAAAAAAAATCTGCAAACGAACCTGTAAACCTTACCTCTCTTTCTGCCTTCATAGATGATCAAGACCCCGAAAAATTTGTTTTATTCGTAAGAGAAAACGAATATGAAGTAAGTGAAACCTTTTCACCTCACCCAGAAAGCTATAAGAAACTAAAACGGCTAAGCAAGAAATTTGGGTCAATAAGTTTAGGTTTCGATGTTGGCGACCTAATTGATGAGAGAGTGGATTATAGCGAAGAATACCGTGCAATATTGATCAGAAATCCACCTGGAGATTTGATACGAGAAATCCAGAAAGCAAAAGGCGAGCCAAGTCGTGATGATGAATAAATTAGATATTGCGATAGAAGCTTACAGTCAATTAGCTGACGAAAGCGTTATATCTCGACAAGCATCTGGCACTCTTTCAGAAGAAAACTTTGAACGCCTTAAAAATAATCTGGAATCATGCCAACTGCTAACCAATTACCGCACGGATTCATTTAAAGTTGAGTTCACACTACCGTCAGACAAAGATGCTTTTTTTGCGCAGAATTTGGACGACCTCCTCAAAGCTACAAGCCGAAAAATAAACCCTCCGGAAGAATTTTATATTGCAGATCAGCATTATCACCATAAAGAATTAAATGAAAAAACGCCAAAAAATATAAAACAATACTTAGAGACAGCTAAGCTAGTTAAAGAGCTTCTTAAGCTATCAGATTACGCTGCGCCAGAAATCCCCAAAGCTGTTTTTTTGCACGGTGAAAAGCTAGAACTTAATTTAGACTACAACCTAAGCGACCTCACGCACCCGCTAGACACTGAGCCATTTATCACACAATTTATTAATGCTGAAATCCACAAAGACCAAAAAATAACAATAGTAAAAAGCGTTTTAATAGAAATGCTAAAAGATTCAGAAATCGATCGATTCAGCATTTCATCATTAATCAAGCGATTTCCTGAGTTCATCGAGAGAATCAACTCTAACTACCAGCTGTACGTATCAGAATTTTCTTTTGAAAAAATAAAGACGCAAATAGAACATGAAAAATTTGAATTCACAACGAAATTAAACTCTACATTCTCCGGGATTCAAAACCAGCTTTTAGCAATACCAGTAGCTTTAGTCTTGACCGGCGGACAAATGCAAAAAACGGATGCGCTAACACTAAAAAACTTATCCATATGGCTAGGATCTGTTGTCTTCGCGCTCTTAATGTCGCTTCTAATCAGGAATCAGAAAAGTACATTAAATGCCATAAAGCTTGAGGTAGACTCGCAATGGTCGAATATAAAAGATAAGCACCGGCTCGTTTCTGATAGGCTATCAAAACACTACCTAGACCTTCACGATCGCTTCAATACTCAAATAATATTCCTCACTTTAATAAGCTTAGTTGTCTCAGCCTCAATTGTAGGTAGCACTACATTGCTTCTCTACAATTCCTCCAAGCTAAATCTATTTTTTGACGTGTTTATTAGCGGAACACTTGGCGGATTGATTTATATATTACTTTGCTTAACATTTACTAAATTGAAGAGCAGATGAAAAATAAATCAGGAATTTATGCAGCTTTCAAAATCTTAATATCACTATCATATCGAGAACTGCCAAGAAATATAAAGCTTAGGTTTTTTTTGCCACAAAAAAACAAAACCCTAAAAAAGTGCCACCATAAAAATGAATTACGCAGAATGGTTTGACATAGCTCCTTCAATTTTATCAGCGATAGCAACTACTGCTGCTGCATACGCAGCATTTTCCGCCCTAAAGGTTAGCCAAGAGTCCAAGATGATTGCGGAGCGAAGTACTCTTGCCATCCAACATGGCCCAGCTACAAAGACGCTCACCGAATCAATTGAAGCTCTATCAAAGGAATTATCAAATCTCATCAAAATATCTTCTGATGTCAACTCACGATGGCCACAAGAAATCGATAGATTAGATATCCGAAATGCAGGAGGCTCTAATCCGCGACCTCTTCGTCATGTACTCATAAATGCCAGCGAAATGCTTAAGATGCATGCAACGGAAAACGAGAGAACCTACAGCCATACACGCAGAGACATTTTCTATATTATAAGGAATGGGCTGGGTGAAAGTTCTGATTCCGAATATAAGAGCCTACTAAAAAAAGCGGATGGTACGTATTTTGAAGCTGAGCAAGTTTTTGGAAAGCCATTACTGGACAAACCAATAACCCTTTCTCCAGCCTTTAGGTGGACCTGCTATCAACTTGATCGCCGAGTAACCAAAAAAAACTGGCGAAAAATTTGGGGGCAAGCCTGGGAAGAAAATGGATACCTGAAAAATTACCAAAATGAATATGAGAGAATTCTACCTATACTGCAAAAAGCATTTGATTCACTGAAGAAAGAGAAGGAATTACTTGCTCACAGCGTCTACCCACTTCAAACAAACAAAAGGCTTTTTGATAAATATAAACAGACCGTTGAGGTACTTGAATGTCTCCTAGAGGGTGATGGGATAGACTCACTTGAACACTATATCGACAGCGCGAATGACGATGAAATAATCCCATTAGTCATCTACTCTATGGGTATAACCCTGCTAAAACAAAGAGCCATTGAAGTATTACTTCACGGGAAAGAGTAATAGAGCCTGACCAAATATTGCAATTTAAAATTGCCGTCATTACGATCCTCATCGCGACGCCAATGAAACTATATCTCACAACAAAAGGGCCACCTCGACGTAATCAAGAATCAAATAATATTGAATACATGGCCTATTCCGTTACAACCCACAAAGAAAAAATTGATATTTATTAGCACCTGAATAAGTTCGGGTAAATTATAGATCTAGCTTACGAGACCAACAGAAATATTAGATTTAGCAGCGTTTAACACGCAATTGACGTTTTGTTTTCTGCAATTTAGGTAATACATAGAACTTTGCGTGCTTTGATCCATCCTAACCCGATATCGACTTAGCCTGACCGTATGATTTAGCTGTCGACTTATTATTTTCCTTGCTCATCATCTGTGTCCTTTTCGTACTAATCCGGGTCGTCAAGAAACTTCTTCATATCACCTGAAGCAAGACCATCAGGCTCATCGATTTCATCTGAGTCCATATTGCGAATATGCTGCCGCGCACGACAAATGGCTTTCGAGACATCCCCGGAGTCACGCTCTCGCTGCTTATCGCTAATGTGCTTAACTTTATCTTTGCTCATGACATTCAATGACAACCGGAAATTTATGCCCTCTGCATCCGCAGCATAGGTAATCCCAAACATTGATAGTAGGCTTTTACCTCTACATTAGAAACTAAAGAGCCCAGTGACCGCCTGTGTCAGTCTCAACACAGGCAGTCACCGGGCTCTTTGCGTTTACGGGCTAGTGTTTACTTCTTCAGGGCCTTGGCCAGCACCTGACCCAGCTCCGCAGCAGACTGCGGGTTCTGGCCGGTGATGATGCGGCCGTCCTGCACTACAAAGCTTTCCCACGCTTTGCCTTCCTGGTAGTTGGCGCCTAGTGCGGTCAGTTCGTCCTGCAGCAGGTAGGGCACTACGTCTGCCAGGCCTACCGCTTTTTCTTCCTCGTTGCTGAAGCCCGCGACCTTCTTGCCGGCAATAATCGGCTTGCCGTCTTGGCCGGTGACGTTCAGCAGTGCCGCCGGGCCGTGGCACAGTGCCGCTACATAACCGCCGTCAGCATAAATGGCGGAGGCAACGCTGTTCACCGCGGGGCTCTTGGGGAAGTCCCACACGGTGCCGTGGCCACCGGCGAACAGGATGGCCTGGTAGCGCTTGGGGCTGACGTCCGCGAGCTTGCGGGTGTTGTCCAGCAGGCTGCGGGTTTGCGGGCTGGCGAGGAATTCAAAGTTGATGGCGTCATCATCCGCCAGGCTGCGCGCGTCCACCGGTACCGCGCCGCCCTTGATGCTGGCGATTTCCACTTCGAAGCCCGCCTTTTTGAGCTCGTGGTAGGGGTGGGTCAGTTCCGACAGCCACAGGCCGGTTTTCTCGTCGGTATCCCCCATCTGCTCGTGGCTGGTGGCCACGATCAATACCCGCGGCGCGGCCAGGGCGAGGCTTGCGGACGATAGCGCCAGAAGCACCACAACGATCGAAAACAGTTTCTTCATGTAAGGTCTCCAATAGACAGTTTGCGCCGGCAGCCGGCCCCACACGGGCGGGCCGCTGCCAGATTGGGGGCTATGCTAGGGCATATTCTGATATAAGATAATTCGATTCATTGAATTACAGTCTTTCAAAATATGAATATCGAAAGCTATGAATATCGGGAATAAAGACCTGAACCTGCTCAAGCTGTTCCAGGTGCTGTACGAGGAGCGCAACGCCTCGGTGGCGGCGGAGCGTATGAACCTGAGCCAGCCGGCGCTCAGCCACAAGCTGGCCAAGCTGCGTAGTGAGTTCGACGACACCCTGTTTGCCCGCGCCCCGCGCGGACTGACGCCCACGCCGCGGGCACACCAGCTGGCGCCGCAGATCCAGGCGCTGGTGCGCTCGCTGGAATCCTTTTACGACTACTGCGACGAAGAGAGCTTTCTGCTGCGGGAAGACCGGGTGCATATCTTTGGCACCGACTTTATCGAACAGTTGTTGCTGCCCAAACTGCTGCCGGTGATCAGTGAGCAGGCGCCCAAACTACAGCTGGTGTTTCACAACACCCGCGGCCGCCTGCCGCGCACCGAGCTGGAAACCGGCGCCTGCGATATCGCCATCGCGGGCTTCTTCGAGCAGTTGCCCGCGTCCTTTTACCAGCAGAAGGTCCACAAGGAGGGCTTCAGCGTACTGGCGAGCCGCAGTAACCGGCACATTGGGAAAACGCTGGATCTAGAGGCCTTCCTGGCCTGCGGGCATCTGGTCACTACTCTGACCGGTGACCTGGACGGTATCGTAGACAAGAAACTGCACAAACTCGGTCACCAGCGGCGCATCGTGGCGGGGCTGTCGAGCTTCCTGTCCCCCGCCACCACCATTGAGGGCAGCGACCTGCTGATCACCTGCCTGAACTCGGTGGCTGCACAGGCCTGCCGCAGCCTGCCCGACCTGGTGAGCTACCCCTGCCCGGTCAAACTGCCGGATGTAGACATACTGCAAATCTGGCACCAGCGCACCCAGGACGATCCGTTGCGGGCCTGGTTGCGCCAGCGGATCAAGGCGGCATTGTCGGCAAGGCCGAGCGTCAAATCCTGACCTGAGTCTGGCTGCCCTAAATTCCGTCCGGCCTTGCTACAATCGCGCCAAAATATTCACCCGGAAAGATTATGGAACACGAAATCCTCAAGGTATTTTTAACCAACCAGTGGCTGACCATACCGATATTCATCATCCTGGTAATTGGCATTACGCTGTTCTGGTTTGGGGGCCTGATGGCGGCGCTGACGGCGTTGGGTAACAACCGCTGGGGTTGGGGGCTGTCGTCTCTTATTCTCGGCCCGATAACGGGCCTCCCCTACTCCCTGATTCACAAGGAAGCCGACTACCCGAAATCACTCATGCTCAAGGGCCTGATGTTCCTGCTGGCGGGGCTGGTACTGTCACTCGTGGCGTGGGCCATTACCTGAACGGAATCTGCCCCTCCGCGGTCAGGGACCGACCGCGCATAACGCCTAAGGCATGGGGATTAGGGAGCGACCGCTCCCAACGCCTATTAGTTAGCCGGCGCCTACGCTGTACTTTACTGTTACCATGCTGCGCTGAAACCAGCCGCTGGCCATTCACCGGCCAATGCCCCTAGCTACCCCCCCTTTAGAGAGTCCAGATGACATTCCATCCCCTGGGATTGAGCGCCCCTATCCTGCAAGCCCTTGAAGAGAAAGGGTATGCAACCCCCACCGAGATCCAGCGCAAGGCGATTCCCGCCATCCTGGAAGGGCGGGACATAATTGCGACTGCACAGACAGGCACCGGTAAGACCGCGGCCTTTGTGCTGCCGATGCTGGATTTGCTCAGTGGTGAACGCAAGCGGCGGGCAAAGCGCTTTCGCGCGCTGATCCTGGTGCCCACCCGCGAGCTGGGCATGCAGGTGGAGGACAATATCCGGCTGTATGGCAAGCACCTGTCGGTGGCGTCCATGTGCATGGTGGGCGGCGTGGATCTGGAACCGCAGAAGCAGCAGCTGATTGAGGGTGTGGATATTGTGGTGGCCACGCCGGGGCGCCTGCTCGACCTGGCACACCAGCGCGCACTCTATTTCGACGAGCTGCAGATGCTGGTGATGGATGAGGCAGACCGCATGCTGGATATGGGGTTTATCGATGACCTCAACAAAATCCTTGCGCGCCTGCCCGAGCAGCGCCAGAGCCTGCTGTTTTCCGCGACCCTGTCGCCTCAGGTCCGGTCACTGGCAAAGGACGTGGTGGAGAATCCGTTTGAGGTGTCCATTGCGGCAAACACCCAGTCTGCACCCAAAATTTCCCAGTGGCTGATCGCGGTGGACAAGCACAACAAGTCGGCGCTACTCAGCCACCTGATCAACGAGCGCCACTGGACTCAGGCATTGATCTTTATCCGCACCCAGCACGGCGCAGCGAAGCTGGTGAGCCAGCTGGAGAAGCGCGGCATTGCGGCGGAATCCATCCACGGCGGTCGCAGCCAGGCCTCGCGCTCGCGGATTCTCGAGGGCTTCAAGTCCGGCGAGATCAACATACTGGTGGCCACCGGGGTTGCCGCTCGCGGTATTGATATCGACGAGCTGGAGCGCGTGGTCAACTACGATATGCCCGACGACGCCGATGAGTATATCCACCGCATCGGCCGCACCGGCCGCGCAGGGGCTTCCGGCGAGGCGGTGTCGCTGGTATCCAAGGACGATTTCAAACGCCTGTGCGCGGTGGAGCGTCGGCTTGGCAAAATCATTGAGCGGGTGACGATCGAGGAATTTCCTGTGGTCAAGGATCTGCCGGCGTCGAACCTGAATTTTTCGCCGAAGGGTGGGAAGGCGAACAAGAAGTTCAACAAATCGGGCCGCCCAGAAAAACCGGCCAAACCGGCAGCTGACAGCCAGTCGCGCAGCCCTTCCAGCAAAACCCCCTGGGGTGCTATCAAAAAGTAACCGGCAGCAAAAACTAAGACTCTGTGAGACGGGGCGGCCGCAAATGGCCGCCCCACCCGTTACATGTAGCCTGTCAGTTTTCTATCAGGCCTTCTCTTTCTCCAGCGCATCGTCTTTGACCGTGGCGCGGCGGTGCGCATCGCGGGCGGTGACGCGCTTGGCGTAGTCGATAAATTCCGGGCGCTTTTCAATGGTGCCGAACTCCACACCCCAGGCGATCTGCGCACCGACGTATACGTCTGCTGCAGTAAAGCGCTCGCCGCAGATATAGGTGTGCTCCTTGAGCCAGTGCTGCAGGTTATCGAGTACCGCGGTGTAGGTGCCGTAGCCCGCCATTCTCTGCTTCTGCGCATCCGGCTCCACGCCCAGCACTTTGAAGTCGGTAATCGCCGCTTCCAGTGGCCCCGCGGCAAAGAACAGCCAGCGGTAGTAGCTGGCGCGCTCTTCCGGCAGTGGTGCCAGCCCGGCTTGCGGGAAGGCGTCTGCGAGGTAAGTGCAGATGGCGGCACACTCGGTTACCACCTCGCCACGGTGCACGATGGCCGGCACTTTGCCCATGGGGTTGATCTTGAGGTAGGCGGGCTCTTTCATGTTGCCGTCATATTCGAGTACCTCGGTGCGGTAGGGAGCACTCACTTCTTCCAGCATCCAGCGCACCAGACGACCGCGGGATTGTGGGTTGGTATAGAAAATCACTTCATCTTGCATAGCAGCTCTCCGTTGCTTCAGTTTCTCATCATCCGTCACGGTGTGTGAGCGGGATGCGAGTACTCTATGGGTCAAATAGGCTATATTCCGCCCTAATAAAAAATGCAGGATGCAATTCATGTCGAATCCGACGACGAGGGTACTGGCGCTGCTGGAGCTGCTACAGAGTCACGGCAATGCCAGCGGGGGCGAGCTGGCAAAGATGCTGGGCGTAGACGGCCGTACGCTGCGCCGCTACATCGCGACGCTGGAAGAAATCGGTATTCCACTCACGGCGGAGCGCGGGCGCTACGGTGGTTATCGGCTGGTATCTGGCTACAAGCTGCCGCCGATGATGTTCACCAACGAAGAGACCCTGGCCATTTCCCTCGGCCTGCTAGCCGCGCGCAGTCTCAGTGTGGGGGAAGTCTCCACCGCCGTAACCAGCGCGCAGGCCAAACTGGAACGGGTGATGCCGCAGAAACTGAAACAGCAACTGCGCGCGCTGGACGATAGTGTCACCCTGGATCTGGTGCCTTCTGCGGCGGCGGACAGCCTCACACTGGCCACCCTGGCGGCCGCCACTCAGAACCGCTGCCGCGTGGTGTTTGACTATACCAGTAGCAGGGAAAACGCAGATGAGGCAGTGACGCAACGGGAATTTGATCCCTATGGCCTGGTGTTCCGCTACGGCCGCTGGTACGCGGTGGGCCACTGCCACCTGCGCGTAGAAATCCGCACCTTCCGCCTCGATCGCATGCGCCAGTTACGCAGACTGGAAACGCCTTTTGAACGGCCACAGGACTTCGATGCAGCCGGCTATCTCAGCGGTAGCTTCGCGACCATGGAGCAAGGTTTTGAAGTGGAGTTGTTCCTGCATACCGATCTCGAGACCGCCACCAGGATGCTCGGTGATGAACTCGGTCTGCTGACGCCAAAAGGCGATGGGGTGCTGTGGCGCGCACAGACCGGTTGCCTGGGCTGGTTTGCCTCACAGCTGGTACGGCTACCGTACGATTTTGAAATTCTCTCGCCCGCGGACCTCAAATCCGAGTTGCGCCGGCATGCAGAGAAGTTGCTGGCAATGACCACAGCTTAATCGGCACCCCTGCTCCTGATACAGTGAAATGCATTGGATACGGAACACTAATTAAAAAACAGGAAAAGCAATGAAGACCATTGGCCTGCTGGGCGGGATGAGCTGGGAATCGACCACCAGCTACTACAAGGCGATCAATGAGCGGGTGAAGGCGGAACTGGGTGGCCTGCACTCGGCCAAGATCTGCCTGTACAGCGTGGACTTCGCGGAAATCGAACAACTACAGCATGCCGGCGACTGGCCCGCGACGGCCAGGATTCTTGCGCAGGCTGCCAAATCCGTGGAGAAAGGCGGCGCGGATTTCCTGATGATCTGTACCAACACCATGCACAAGGTTTTTCACGAGATCGAATCACAGATTTCGATTCCGGTTCTGCATATTGCCGATGCCACCGCACAGCAGCTGGTGCGCGATAAAGTTACCAAGGTGGGCTTGCTGGGTACGCGGTTTACTATGGAGCAGGACTTCTACAAGGGACGACTTGTGGAAAACTTCGGTATCGAGGTAATTACCCCTGCGCCCGACGAGCAGAGCCTGGTGCACGAGGTGATTTACCAGGAGCTGTGCCAGGGGATCATTGAGCCTGAGTCAAAGGCTAGGTATCTGGAAATTATTGAGAACCTTCAGCAGCGAGGTGCGCAGGCAGTGATTCTCGGGTGTACCGAAATTGCTTTGCTGGTGCAGCAGTCTGATACGGAAACCCCGCTCTATGATACGGCGGAGATTCATGCGATACGGGCGGTGGAGTTTGCCCTTGCATAAAGATTCAAACCGCCGGGCGGATTATTGCCCGGCGGCAGTTGAATTCAGGGCGTCGGGATCGGCATACACTCCATCACTTCCACGCAATCGCCGGGGAAGATGGCGAAGTGCGGGTGGTTTTCGAAAAGCTTGGCCGCGTCTTCGTGGCTTTCCGCTTTGATGATGACGTAGCCCGTCATATTGTTTTGCACATCACTGATGCCATCGGGCCCAATACGCTTGGTCTTGCCCAGCGGGCCGCCTTCGGCAACGAGGATATCGCTGTGTTTTTCCATCCAGCCGCCCCAGGCGGCCATGCCTTCCTGGATGCGCTGCTGCCGCTCTTCTTCGGTGAGGTGGTCCCATGCTTTGCTGGTTTTTGGGGTACCGAGGTACATGGCGAGGTAGTTTTTCATGATTAATCCCTTCCCTGTTTAAACATAATTACTGTTGGAACTTAGTTACTGTTTGATTTCCGGTTCGACCAGACGGGCAAGGGCCAGCATGGACTCCTGCCAGCCGAGGTAGCACATCTCAACCGGGATCACGTCGGGGATACCGTCCTGCACGATGGTTAGCTCGGTACCACAGGACACCGGTTTGAGGGTGACCGTGACCTCCATGGTGCCTGGCAGGTTCGGATCGTCGAAGATGTCTATGTAACGAATACGCTCGTTCTCGATCATCTCCTTGAACTCGCCGCCGAAAGAATGCTTTTCCCCGGTAGTGAAGTTGATAAACGACGCCTTGTAGGTACCGCCCACCTCGGGCTCCAGATGGTCGTAAATCGCGTAGAAACCATCTGGCGGGGACCATTTGGCCATGGCGTGCGGGTTGGTGAAGGCGCGATAGACGCGCTCGGCCGGAGCGCGCAACACGCGGTGTAAACGTACGGTGCCGGGCATGGTGATTCTCCTCTTTTAACGTGTTTCGCGAACTCAGCCTGCGTCGCCGCCGGCGGCGTTACCGGTTTCCATCAGTTCCCGTGCGGGGCGCACTTCAACCGAACCGTAGCGGGCCGGCGGTATCTTGCCGGCCAGGGAGATGGCCTCGTTGAGATCCCTGGCCTCGAGCATATAGAAGCCGGCAAGCTGCTCCTTGGTTTCGGCAAAGGGTCCATCGGTCACGGTGACGCGGTTGTCGCGCACGCGCACGGTGGTGGCTGAGCTGGTGGGCATCAGCGGGCTGCCATCGATGAAGTGGCCGTTTGCACTCAGGTCCTCTACACAGGCAATGCACTCCTGGTTGAGCGCATCCCATTCCTGCTGGGACTTCTGCTCCATCAGCTTTTCGTCGTAATAGACCAGCGCCAGATACTTCATCTTTTGCTCCTTTTATTTGGCCAGCAGCTGCTGAGGTGTTGGTTTCACTGGTTAGTCGAATGGGGAGAAGGGATTTCGACAGTGGATTGAATCTTTTTTTTAAAATTTTTTGGCCTTGCTAGTCAGCCCGAGTCCAGTTCGTCGAGGCGGGCAGCGAGAAAGCGCTGCTCTGGCCCCTGTTGCGCCAGCGCCAGGGCACGCCGGTAGGCGGCGCACGCCTCATTCTTTTGCCCCAGACGACGGTACAGGTCCGCCTGGGCGGCATGTGCGAGGTGATAGTCCGTTAGCAAACCGCGCTCCAGTAACCCATCAATCACCGCCAGCCCCTGCTCGGGGCCATCCCGCATCGCGAGGGCAACGGCGCGATTGAGTTCGATGACCGGGGATGGGGTAATCTCCAGCAAGGCATCGTACAGGCCGACAATCTGCGGCCAATCGGTGGCATCCATGGAGCCCGCTTCCGCGTGTACCGCGGCGATGGCGGCCTGCAGGGTATAGGGACCAAAACGGCGACTGGCCAGCGCGCGCAGCACCAGTGCACTACCCTCCTTGATCTGCTCCTGATCCCACAGAGTGCGGTCCTGCTGCTCCAGCAGGATGAGATCGCCATTAGTGGACACCCGCGCTGCGCGGCGAGAATCCTGCAGCAGCAACAGCGCCAACAAGCCCTCCACCTCGGGCTCTGGCAATAACTCGCGCAGCAGCCGCGCCAGGCGAATGGCTTCCGCTGAGAGGTCCTGGCGGATCAGGCTGTCACCGCAGGAAGCGGAGTAGCCTTCATTGAAAATCAGGTAAATGGCGTGCAATACGCTGTCGAGACGCTCGGGTAGCTGCTCCGCCGCTGGAACCTCATAAGGGATTTTGGCATCACGTATCTTCGCCTTGGCGCGCACGATGCGCTGCGCCAGGGTGGGTGTAGAAGTTAAGAAGGCGCTGGCAATTTCTTCGGTAGTGAGCCCGCACACCTCGCGCAGGGTGAGGGCAAGTCGAGCCTCCGGGGCAAGGCTCGGATGACAGCAGGTGAATATCAGGCGCAGCCGGTCATCCTCAATGCCCTGGACTTCCAGCTCATCATCGGTTGTAAGCTCGGCTTCGAGGCGTTCGGCAACCTCCTCGTAAGACACATTGAAGCGCGCCTTGCGCCGCAGCTGATCGATGGCCTTGAAGCGCCCGGCAGAAACCAGCCAGGCGCGCGGGTTATCGGGGATACCGTCGCTGGGCCACTGTGTCAGTGCCGCGGCGAACGCATCGTGCAGGGCCTCCTCGGCGAGATCAAAATCCCCGAGCAGACGAATCAGGGTTGCGAGCACCCGGCGCGATTCGTTCTGGTAGATTTCTTTTAATCTGGCTTGGAACAGTTCCGCCATAAGTGTAATTTTTATCTAATTTAGGGATGCCGTTACTCGGGCTACTTACTATAGCGAAGATATGGCATTCTCTGTCGTACCAATTAGCCGTAAATCTGTATAAACGGATACCAATTCTATGATCGATTTCGAAAACAAAAGTCTGTTCAAGCTGAAACAGAATGCCGGATTCGCCGAAAAGGTCGCCCCGCTGTTACTCGACGGCGAGGAGGTGCTGGATTCCTTCAAATCCATGCGCGACGGCGTGGTGTTTACCAGCAAGCGAATTATTGCGGTCAACGTACAGGGAATCACCGGTAGCAAGAAGGATTTCACTTCGCTGCCTTACAAGAACATCGTCGCCTTCTCGGTAGAGAGTTCCGGTACTTTTGATATCGATAGCGAGCTGGAGCTGTATTTTTCTTCGCTGGGCAAGGTGCGGTTTGAATTCAGCGGTAAGGCACGGTTGATGGACATCGCACACTATATTGGCCGGTACGCGCTTTAGTAGCAGGCTATGAAATTATTACAAATAACAACGAATCGATATTTATCGGGCTTGGCGCTGACCCTTTTTGCCAGCGTGTCGCTGGCACAGAAAGTGGAAGATAGCGGATATTTTATCCAGCAGGATTCAGATATCGCGATCAATCAACCTGGCCCACATAAAGGCGGCGGCAAAACCACAGGTTTTCCGTTCTTTTCCGATGTATCCGCAATGAATCAGGTTTTTAAAAAGCGGGTTCTGCACCCTGGTTCGGCCATCGGCTACCACGAGCAGCACAAGGACGAGATCTATTACGTGATCAGTGGAGCCGGGGAACTGACCATGAATGGGAAGACATCCGAGGTTGGCCCCGGGACGGCCATCCTCACCCGCCCGGGGAACTCCCACGGCCTGCGACAGACAGGCGACGAAGATCTGGTGATTCTTATCGTGTACCGGAAGTAATGATCACAGGCTCACCGTGGATAGCTGCCCTGGGTGAGCCTGGCGCATAAAGGACCACAGACCGACACAGCTTGGGCCAAACTTGCTTTAAACGGCGGTTTTTAGCATGGACTCTTCTGGCATCTTTAATCAAATCTCCCTTCCCTATTTCGGCGGGTTTTCGGTGCTGTTGGTGCTCGTCTCCATGGCACTTGGCGACTTCTTTGGTCGGCGTAGTTCACGCAAGGGGGTATTGAGTGATGTTTCCATAGGCAGTGCAGTCGCGGCAATTCTCGGACTCCTGGCCTTTCTTCTGGCGTTTACCTTCAACTCTACGGCAGAGCGATTTATGCAACGCAAGGCGCTGTTACTTAATGAAGTCAACGCCATTTCCACTACCTACCTGCGGGCAGACCTTATCCCCGTCGAAGCACGGCTAAGGGCGCGTGCCTTGCTGGCGGAGTATTCGGCGGTACGGGATTTTGACCCGAAACACCTGGAGAACTTTGAGCAACGGGTATTGCGCAGCAAGGAAATCCACGAAGAACTCTGGCGAATTGCCGCGGAACTCAGTTCTGAGGGGTACGACGGGATACGGCTCGGCAAATTTATCGACGCTCTCAATGAAGTCATCGATTTCAACACATCGAGAATCCACGTCGGGGCCCACTACCGGATCCCGTCTCCGATTTGGGCGGCACTGGCGGTGGTGACTGCGCTTGCGATGTTCGGTATTGGCTTCCAGCTCGGTGCGGGTCGGCGCGGGTCTGTACAGATTGCGCTGGCACTGGCGCTGTCATTCTCGATTGTGATTTTACTGATTGCGGACCTGGATCGATCCTACCAGGGCTGGTTGATAGTGGAACAGGCCCCGATGTCAGAGCTGCATCAGGAGCTGCAACGAGCACAAAGAGCTGTCGTCCCTGACTCCATAAGATAAAGAAGTATTTGGAAAGCCGTCGAAAACGGCTTCCAGCGGATCCGAATCCTGGAGTTCGCTGGAAGCCCACACCAATAAATACCCTATGCGTCGTTAAATCTGACCACGCACCGGCAGAGAGGGAGTGTTTCTCTGGATACCCGCAATACGAATTCGGGTGGGCTGGCTGGCCTGGGGATAGGCAATCACGGTGTAGAAGTGCCCTTCGGTTGTCACCAGGGCAAATGTTTTACGGTTCGATTCTCCCGGTAAGGCCGCAGGCATGGCACCATTAGTCCACGGATCATTAAACGGGTTGAAGCCAGAGAATGCGCCAATTTGCGCGTCACGGGCATAATTATTCCAAGCTGTTCTTGCCGCGATTGAATTTGGTGTAGTAGGCGTCATGTCCGTACCCACATGCCCAACATAGCGCACGCCATTGCGCAAGTAGGTTGTGATCCAGCAGCCGCTCATAGGACCGGTGAGAATATCCACACCATTTGGACGAACTTCGCTTACCACGCCTGGCAACCACTCGAGCCAGGCAAAGTTACGGTGCACCTTGGGAGAATGCCCAGTACCAACGTTACTGGTTCTCTGGCGATCCATCTGACTTTGCACATGTTGTCCTGCGCGCTGGAAACCAATTTCCATTTTCTGTTTGAATGTTGGGTTAAATCCGGCCATCGGATTATTGGGTGCCATCGGCGCGGATTTGGATGAGGATTTGGAAATATGAAGTATCTGCCGGGTCACCTCCTGAAAACCGTTCGCCGCCGGCCTGGCATTAACTGGTACCGGCGTATTAAGTTCAAGATAGCGGCCCACTATCAATTTTTGTTCAATCATTTTTCGCTCCGTGAAACAATTAGCTAACCATTTTGACCGATATAGTAACCAATTTCTCAGATCAGCAACCAAGCAAATAAAAAATTAAAGATCGGCAACCCGATGGAACACTTTCCCGGCAAGCGAGCACTTACTTTTTACCAAGTACCATTTTTCATATTCGCAGCACTCATAACAGGCAGTGACTTTGGGCAGTCGGAAAGTAAAGAGCCTTCTTTAGGTTTCGAACGCACCCTAGCCATCATGCAGCCGACAATAGATGACTATCTGAACATTTTTTCATGCGCGCACGAAGAAAAGTGAAAGCTCGCGGTAACGGATAAGGAATATCGACCATGCGTGCGTATCTACTACTGGCCATCTTGCTGATACCCCGGCCACTCTTTGCAGCGCTCTACCAGTGTACTGATGTAGACGGCCATACGAGCTTTCAGGATACGCCTTGCGCTGGGCAGATCGAGGAAAGGAACCTCGATGAAGCGGCCCTGAGCTCCCGGATTAATATCAGCGGGGAGAAAGGCGCAGCCGTTCAACCCAGATTCGGTAACCGGGTTTTTAATGGCGACTTCTCTCGGGGTATCGAGGGTTGGAGTGCCGATAAGAATGCACATTTCTTCCACTGGGCAACCAGTTCCGGGCTCCCCGAGACTGGTGCTCTTGCGGTGCAGTCTACGCCACCAGAGCACCCCAAGGAGCGACGCATCTACAATGCGGAGCTTTCCCAGTGTGTGCCGCTTGAAGACGGTCGCCGGTATCGCCTTTCCGCACGCTATCAGCCCATCGGTTTCTTCAAAGCCCGCCAGACGAACAGGATCAACCTCGTCTGGTACAAGAGTGAGGACTGCTCCACCGGCGGTACTTTTGCCGCGTATCTGGAGCCCAAGCCCTCTGTACGTGGTTGGCAGCAAGTCACCCGGGATCGTCTGTTGCGCAACCTGAGTGCGAAATCGGCAAAAATTACTGTTTCCCAATCCAGGACTTCTGCCAAAGGGGAGCAGGCGATGTGGGATGACATTGTTCTCGTACCCTTAGAATTTCAGCAGGCTTCCCGTTCACCCACCTCCTACGATCCCAAGTTCACCCGACCACTGGGGGCAAACTACGTATTCAATGGGAATTTCAGCCAGCAACTGAATGGCTGGCAGACCAGCGGGGACACGCGCTGGTCTGCCGGAGAGGGCAAGGGGTACACCGGCGGTGCGCGCCTTGCCATCACTTCGGCCAAGGGCGGCTATGGTGCACACACCTTTTCTCAATGTATCAATATTGGTACCGATCGGGTTTTCACCGCGGCTGCGGATGTGAAAATCGACTCCCGCTCCAATCAAGAGGGCGGGGGGATATTCCGGGTCTCCTGGTACGAGGAGACCGAGTGCAAGGGTAGTAGTGAAAGTGCGCACCGCGAAGACAATGTGGAGTACATTGACGGCTGGCAGAGACTGACCATTTCGAGATTGGAGGCGCCGCCGAACGCACAAAGCGTGAAGCTGCGAATGACCCGGGGAGTGCGGGATACCGGATCATTTGCCTTTTTTCTGGATAACATAGAACTCAGAAGTATCCGGTAAGTCTTCTAAGTCTGTGCTCTCAGGGTCGACTTCTTGCATAAAAAAGGGAGTAGCGACATACATCGCTACTCCATTTTTAATAGCGTAAGCGTTAGCTCATAGATCTCACGGTGTGGCAGCTTCCGCTTCCACCTGCTCTGCATTCGCAACGGCCGATACATTAGTTACCGTCACTTTTGCGCCGGGCACAACCGGACCGGAAAAGTCAGCCTGGGCTCGCAGGGCATCTTCAGCGGTACTAAGCTTGTAGGGCTGCAGACTTTCCAGACTCTCAATATGCAAGAAATTCCCGTCTTCTGGCAGCGTCTCATCGTACTTATCCCGGAACCAACGACGCCCGTGGGTAATGACCTTACCTACAGAGGCCTTGGCCGAGGGAAGCCCCGGTACCATGTAATCCATGGTGAAGTCGTCGTAAAACGACTGGATTTCACCTGCGTCCTTGAAGTCCGTAAAATCAATTTCGAAAGTATTGGAGACGCTGAAATAGGTAAAGCCGGTGACCTGCGTTTTGGGACCACAGATACTCGCGACCATCTTGCAAGTATCGACCGGATCCCGCATTACCTGGCAGCCCTCGAATACGATTTTTGACTGCACGGTAACGCCGGTCTTTGCCAGCGCCTGGCGCACGGTCTCCGTAGTCGGGTTACGGCCGCCTATAAATAGCTGCCCCGGTGCCGAGTGTACATTGATAACCAGAGTATCGATTTTCCCGTACTTGCTCAGTGCCGCCGCCAGTTCCGCAACGGACCCGACACCTACCAGTTTTGCTTTCGGATAATAGGCGCGCGCAAGGATCGGCGCGAAGCCGCTGATTCCAGAATCGCCACTATCGTAAAGCATCAATGTCTTGATCGATGGACCCTTGGCTGTCCCTGAGCTACCGCCAGTGGCTGCCTTGGTACCTGCCACCGGCGTCTGTGTCAGCGTCGCTGAGTTGAGCACCTGGCCCACATCAGTGACTGGATGTCTTGGAGGCATCGGTTTTTCCTCCTTACTCTTCTGTCTCTAGGGCGCACAGACGGTTCAGGTCGACGATGGTTTCGAGGCGATCCTCGAGCTTGGCTTCCGCGATCGCGGCCTGAACAATGCGTTCGCGATCGTTAGCGAGGGTTTCCTTGTTTGCCGCTGCGCGCTGGATCGTCATCGCATATTCGTCGAGTGCATCCGCCTGTCCGAGCAATGCTTCCACGATAACACTGTCAGTTCGCATGGTAATACGCGAGTCATTCAGCAGGACGCCATCCACGGGATTGCTGGAATCGGCCTGATTCAAAGGTCCGGATTTGAAACGGTAATAGCTGTTGGCGGTAGGCACCGGGAACTCGCCATCTTCACCCAGAGTGGCCGGCTCGATCTCAATACGTGTACCGTGATCCACAAGGTTTACCCGCTCCAGGGTGGGCACCATGATATCTTCGCTGTCGGCGATAAAGCCCGCTACTTTAAGGATGGCACGAGCCACCTGCGGGATTTTGTGCTCCACTACGAACTCTTGCAGGAAGCCCAGCAGACCGGAAATAGGCACCTCGCGCCAGGAATCGCGACGACCGTTGGTAAACGCCACACGGACGTCCTTCAGGTGTAACTTGGTAATGTACTCCTGATTCAACTCGCGGAACACAAAGTTCAGGACACGACGCATATTTGCGTTGCTGATGGTGCGTTCGATAATGGTTTCCGATCCGGATTCCTCCTCCCGCTCGGAGCTGCTGGTTACCGACATTTCCCGTTTGCTGGAAGATTCTGCAGCGTGTTCCTTGACGGATTCTGCTGCCTGCTTGGCAAACTGCTCACGTCCACTGGAGTACTCGCCGCTCCCGCCACCAGATACACTGGCACTACCAAAACCCCAACTGGCGGACACTTCCGCTTCTACATGCCACTCTTCCGTTTTGGACTTGGTCTGCTTGTCGGTAGTTTCATTCTGGATTTTGTCGGCAAATCGCTCCCGTGCGGACTGCTCGTGCGAGTCGATAATACTGGAGGATTCCTCGCGGCTCTCCTTGGTGCTCTGCCAGGTACGCATGGATATACGCGTCGTTTCCCCGGGCAACAGGGTAAACGTCTTCACCGTTTTACCCATACCGTAGTCGCCCAGGAACGAGCTGACTCCATAGCGCTCCACCAGGAATATTTTGGGCTTCTCTGACGAATCAACCGGATGCGGGGTATAGGTCAGGTTGCCAGCCCAGCCGACTGTCGGCACCATTACAATTCCGGTATGGATGTTTTCCTTGAAAACACGAGGATCCACTGCATCATTCAGTGCAGCAATGGTTTTCATCTGCTGGCTGCTTGTGGCGCGCGATGTGGTGTTGTCGATGGGGGCCCGGGCCGGCTTTACGTCCTGAGGAAGCCGAGTCACACGGGTACTGATCCGGTAGATACTTTCGCTGAGAAAGTTTTTTACTAAAGTATCATTGGGAATCAGATTGTCCTTAACCTTCGGATCAAGGCCCAGAGATTCCTTATAGGAGGTTCCGGCTGTTCTGGCCAGCGCAGTAAAGTCCTTGTTACCCAGCCCCAGATCCAGCTCCATGATCCGGCGTCCGGTATGTGCACCGGGCAATGGCACCTGGTAATTGATTTTTGCAGGCTGTCCCGCTTCACTGAACTGAATTGCCTTGGGTTCACTAACCGTGTCGTTCATTGTTAAATTCCTTTTTAGTTGATTCGCTTTCACTAACATTCTCATCCATCCGGCTAAAACTCCTTGTCATGTAGCCGGCGAGCGCAGCGAGAATATCAGTGAATTTTTATTTGGCAACGACCGAAAAATGCTTTTCGTGACAAGCCGAAATTTAGCGCTTAGGGGAATTCAAGTTACTCGTGACAACTGCTTGATATTAAAAAGAATCTGACCAAAAAGTTTGAAATTACTAAGCGATTACAACCCCTTACACGCGATTACACGTCAACTCCTTTTGCCACAACTGCCAGCGCAAGGAATGACGCCCCTCGGAGCGCACATATCTATCGCGGCATATTGATAATCGCGATCTCGGTGATTGAGAAAAATTCCAGATGTTTATTTGCAATCGACGTCGTATATTGGCTGCCAATTAGTGGAGCTTTCCACATCAGAAAATATTCCCCATCATTTCAGTCGCGTTAGGATTTATTCGCCATGCCCCTGTTATTTGAAGAAATCGATAGTCAACCGTCTCCTCTTGGGGAAATCTCGCTGCGCAGGCGGCGTATCCCGGCGCTCGGAGAGCGGGATATTTACGAGGTAAAGCTCGGCGAAGAGTTCCTGATGTCGAGCATGTTTGTGGAAGCAGAAGAAGCGCTTTCGACACTAGGTCTGGCCAAGACCCGGGGTGACCAGCTGGATGTCGTGGTTGGCGGCTTGGGACTGGGCTATACCGCAGTGGCGGCGCTGAAAGATGAACGTATCGCCGAGTTACTGGTAGTCGACGCACTCGACACCGTGATCGGCTGGCACCGCGACGAGAAAGTGCCACTCGGAAAAATTCTCAACGCCGATGGCAGGAACCGCTATGTACACGGTAGCTTCTTTGACCTGGCTACAGCACCACAAACGGGTTTTGACCCTCAATACCCGGGCAGAAGGTTCGACGCGATTCTACTGGATATCGACCACTCACCCACCGAGTACCTGAACCCAGCCAATGCGGACTTTTATACCACCGACAATCTGGCACTGATGGCGGAGCAGTTGAAGCCGGGAGGCGTATTCGCGATGTGGTCACAAAACCTGCCAGAGGAATCTTTCGAGGATTTACTGGGGACAGTTTTTGAGTCGGTGGAGTCGCATGTGATCTCGTTTTACAACCCGTTCATGAGCGAGGAATCGACTAATTCAGTCTACGTGTGCGTAAAATCGTCCTAATGCAGGGCCTGCTCTTTTCAGGCTCTCTAGGCGGAGGATATCCCCTCGGATCATCGAAAAACATTTTCCAAATCTTAATTTCCCGGTAATAATAATTTCACGAATGAAATTATTACCTGCGCCAGTTAGTCACGGAAGACCAGTTTGGCAGCGAACATATGGCGCATGATTTCTCGGGCCTGAACTACTGATAGATTTCGGCAGTTCACTTGAAACAGGGACGTTTCATGGAAAATGTAATTCGCTCCCGATCCACGGGAAAAAGCGTCATCAATGGCACCTACGAGACCCGCAAGGTCTTGCTCAAGGTCGGCACCGAGTCGGTGACCAAGTACTTCAAGCAAAGACCGGGCGTTGATCGCCGTTATCGGGTTGAAAAATCCGCTCTGCAACGGCTGCGTGGCGTCACGGGTTTTCCCCAGTTGATCCGCACTGCGGACACATCCCGCCTGCTCGAGATGTCACGCCTGCCAGGTGCCTCAGTAAAAGCCCTCAGCGAGCGCAATCTGCGGGACCTTTCGACAATCGTCGAAAAGATGCTTTCCGCTGGGGTGGCGCGCCATTCCCTTCCGCTTAGAGACATCCTTGTCGATGCAGAGGGCAACATCGGACTGGTGGATTTCGAGCGCGCCACCCTGCGCTCGCGTATCTGGCGCCCGGACTGGAGCATCGCCAAAACCGTAACCCGATATCACCTGTACCGCCTGTTCGCCGAGCAGCAACCGCAGTTACTGAATCCGGAGCAGTGGAAACTGCTGAACCTCGGCAGAAAGCTGAAAAACCCGGTTGGCCTGTTACACGCCTGGACCAAATCGCTGCGCAAACCCGCATAGGGACCATTGCCAGAAGCCTGCCCGTCCTGCGACTATCGAATGCTCAATTATTAGGCAAAATTCTCGACACCCTGCCCGCAAGCCCTTATAGTGCGCGGCTCGCCGTACGCTCTGGCGTCAGCGGCCGTCATTGATGACGCTCATCTATACCGCCCACCTGTAAGCCCCCGGGAATATTCTCTTGATCACCACCGCCAATATCACCATGCAGTTTGGTGCCCAGCCGCTGTTTGAAAACATCTCCGCCAAGTTCGGCAATGGCAACCGCTACGGTCTGATCGGGGCCAATGGCTGCGGCAAGTCCACATTCATGAAGATCCTGAGTGGCGCGCTGGCGCCGTCTGCGGGCAATGTGTCCATCGAGCCCGGTTGCACCGTGGGTGTACTGAGCCAGGACCAGTTCGCGTTCGAGGAGTACTCGGTAGTCGACGCGGTGATCATGGGTGATACCCGCCTGTGGGAGATCAAGCAGGAACGCGACCGCATCTACTCGCTGCCCGAAATGAGCGAGGAAGAAGGTATGCGCGTGGCCGACCTGGAGGTGCAGTTCGCGGAACTGGACGGCTACAGCGCGGAGAGCCGCGCGGGTGAGATCCTGCTGGAGGCGGGTATCGAGGAATCCCTGCATTTCGGTTCCATGAAGCAGGTGGCACCGGGCTGGAAGGTACGCGTGCTGCTGGCGCAGGCCCTGTTTGCGGATCCGGACATCCTGCTGCTGGACGAGCCTACCAACAACCTGGATATCCACACCATCCACTGGCTGGCGGAAGTGCTGAACCAGCGCCGCTCCACCATGATCATCATTTCCCACGACCGGCACTTCCTGAATCAGGTCTGCACCCATATGGCGGATATTGATTACGGCGAGCTGCGCGTCTTCCCGGGTAACTACGAGGACTTCGTGGCTGCCTCCACCCTGATCCAGGAGCAGCTGCACGCGGAGAACGCCAAGAAGAGTGCGGAGCTGGAAGAGCTGCAATCCTTCGTTAACCGCTTCTCTGCCAACGCGTCCAAGGCCAAGCAGGCCAGCTCGCGGGCGAAGAAGATGGAGAAGATCAAGCTGGAGGAGGTAAAGCCCTCCAGCCGGGTAAAGCCTTACATTACCTTCCAGCAGAGCAAGAAACTGCACCGACAGGCGCTGACCCTGGAAGATCTGGCCCACGGGTATGACGGTGAGACCCTGTTCGCCGGCGGCGAGATGATTCTGGAAGCGGGCGCACGCCTGGCGGTGATCGGCGAGAACGGGGTGGGCAAAACCACCTTCCTGCGCTGCCTGGTGGATCAGCTGCAGGCCAACAGCGGCGTGGTGAAATGGTCCGAAAATGCGGCCATCGGCTACTGCCCCCAGGACAGCAGCGCGGATTTTGACAACGATCTGACCATATTCGAGTGGATGTCCCAGTGGCGCACCCCCAAGCACGATGACCTGGCGGTACGCGGTATGCTCGGGCGCCTGCTGTTTACCGCAGACGACGCCAACAAGAAGGCGCGGGTGTGCTCCGGTGGGGAAAAGAACCGCCTGCTGTTCGGCAAGCTGATGATGATGGATACCAACGTGCTGGTGATGGACGAGCCCACCAACCACCTGGATATGGAGTCCATCGAGGCGCTGAACAAGGCGCTGTCCCAGTACGAAGGCACCCTGATCTTCGTCAGCCACGACCGTCAGTTTGTCTCCTCCCTGGCCACCCGGGTGCTGGAGATCAAGGACAAGCAGCTGGTCGATTTCCAGGGTACCTACGACGAATATCTCGCCGATCGGGCCCGCGCGGAGGCTCAGGCCGCCTGAAAACCCTTACCGGGGGATATTGGCGGCTAAAACTTCGAAATGTATCGACCAATTACTGAACAATTTCTAGACAGGGCGATCACTTCCCTATAGAGTGGCCCCTGCTAGAAAGAAAGACTTTTATTGATACCGCTATATCGCTGTCGTACTCGCAATGCCACGTTTTGTTCATATCGTGTCCTGCAGTTACTAAGAGCCTTTACATCAAGCACCACCCGCCTCTCGAGGCAACACTCTTTTTAATTTCAGGAAATTAGATATGTCTAATACAGTGACTGGAACCGTTAAATGGTTCGACGAAGCAAAAGGTTTTGGTTTTATTGAGCAGCAGTCCGGTCCGGACGTGTTCGCACACTTCAGCGCTATCGCTAGCACCGGTTTCCGCACCCTGACCGAAGGCCAGGCCGTTGAGTTCACCGTAACTCAAGGCAAGAAAGGCCCGCAGGCTGAAAACATCGTAGTGGTTTAATCCCCTACTGATGTGAAAACGGGCCCTTCGGGGCCCGTTTTTGTTTGTGTCCAATTTGATCAGAATTGATATCCGACCGTCAGGGAATAGATGTCCGGGTCCACATCGATACTGATGGAGCGGGTAACATCGCCGATCTGCGGCGTATCGGTGGTAACTTCGATATCACTGGTCACCCAGTAGCGGGAATACGCCAGGTCCACTGACCAGCTTTCATTCAGCGCGTAGTTCGCGCCAATCTTCACCACGCCTCCCACGCTGTCTTCGACAGTGCCTTCGCTTTCACCGCCGAACGCGTGCTCATAGCTCTCGTAAATCTCTACATCCATAAACTTGGCGTAGTTAACGCCGGCACCCACGTAGGCACTCAGTTTGCTGCCCAGGTCGAAGTGGTAAAGACCGATGACTGCCGGAGTCAGCGCCTTGCTCTCACCCACCTCACCCAGGGCTGCGGCAGTGCCGGTGGCAACCTGCTTTACCGTCGGCGGCGTGCCCGCAGCGAACTGCACGGACCAGTTGTCGGTGATGAAATAGTCGTATGAGAACAGGGTGACACTGTGGTCGTCGGCGATCGCGGTGATACCGGCCGGGGTCAGGGCGGTGCCCATACCCATGTTGTCGCTCAGTTCGTTGGATTCGCTGTTATAGCTGACGGTACCTGCACCCATCTTGATCAGGTGGCTGCCGGCTTCTGCGGCAAAGGTGGAGGCGCTACACAGCGCTGCGCACAGCGCGATGGCACTGGACAGTGTTTTCATGGTCTTTCTCTCGTTATTGCTATTTTTCGGCATCGTTTTTAGCGTTGTATTCGGGAGTGGGAAGCCGGCAGCTACCGGCGAAATTCCCTCATCCGAACTCGCTTATAGGGGACCATAAGGCGCCAACCCAAATAAGGTTTGTTGGGGACACGGGGGTGTCCATTTCCGCCAATCGGTGATTTAATAACCAATATTGCACCTACCGAAAAACCTCAGAAAGCGCCCAAAAAGTGAAACTTTTCTCTAGTTTTCAGCCGGAAAGAGAAAGGAAGTCCTACCTGCTGCACAGCATTACTCGCCTGATATCTACCCTGGCAGGATTTGGCGTGCCGGTGCGGGAGGTGCTGCAAGGCAGCGGTGTCCTGGAGGGACAGTTGGATAACCCGCAGGCGCGGGTGTCATTCAGCCAGATACAGGTGATCTTCCAAAATACGGTACGCCTCACGCCGCGGGCGGATATCGGTTTACACGCGAGCCGAGAAGCCCGGTTTTCAGATTTCGGGGTGATCGGCTACACGCTGATCAGCGCCCGCAGCATGGCCGATGCTTTCGAGCTGGGGCTGCGCTATCTCCGCCTGGCCAGCCCGGCGGTCAATAGCATTATTTCGATGCAGGACAATATCGGGAGGATTGAGGCGAGTCAGATACGGGTCGCCCCTGAGGTGCTGCCGATCTGCTCGGAGTTCTGGATAGGGACTATCGTCGCCCTGTGTGAAGACGTACTGAAGCGACCACTGCATAACCTGCGCCTGTACCTGCCCTACCCGGATCCGGGCTACGGCGAAAGTTACCGGGCACACTTCAACTGTCCGGTTGTATTTGATACTGCAACGCTGCGGCTGGAGTTTGATGCCGCGCACCTTTACGACAGGGCGCCCTATGCCAGTTCGCTGGTGTTACAGAAATGCGTGCAATCCTGTGAATCCATTCTGGCGGAACTGGAGTCCGAGGACGGCATTGCCCATCAGGTAAGGGCCATGCTGATGGAAAACCCCGGCCAGTTTCCCGACGCGGGCGAGGTGGCAAAAGCACTCGGATTATCGGTTCGCTCGCTGGGGCGCAGGCTCAATCAAAGTGGGCACAGTTTCCAATCCGTGCTGAATGAGACCCGCAAGGAAATGGCCCTGCAGTATTTGCAGCAGACCTCGATGAGTGTGCCGGAAATTGCCGCGCGAGTCGGTTTTTCCGATGCATCAAACTTTCGCAAGGCGTTCAAAAAGTGGACCAAGGCAACTCCCGCAACCTTCCGTCCAGAATGACTGCAGGTTTATCCCGGATAACGCCCTGTCAGGCCCTGCCGGGTGCCTCGACATCCTGAAACTGCAATTCGGCCAGGCGCTTGTACAGCGGCGAGGCCGCGATCAGTTCCCCGTGGGAACCCTGCGCTACCAGCTGGCCCCGATCCAATACCGCAATACTGTCTGCGTGCAGGATGGTCGCCAGCCGATGGGCAATGATGATGGTGGTGCGGTTCTTCATCAGTGCTTCCAGCGCCTGCTGCACGTGGTACTCGCTTTCCGCATCCAGCGCACTGGTGGCTTCGTCCAGCAGCAGGATTTTCGGGTCTTTGAGGATTGCGCGGGCAATGGCGATCCGCTGCTTCTGGCCACCGGACAGACGGGTCCCCTGCTCACCCAGGTGACTGTTGTAACCATCCGGCAGCTGCTCAATAAATTCGTGGGCGTGGGCGGCCTTTCCCGCGGCGATTACCTCCGCATCGGTCGCATCCGGTTTGCCGTAGCGGATGTTGTACCAGACATCAGCAGTAAACAGCGCCGGCTGCTGGGGCACCACGGCGATCTGGCGACGCAGGGTGCCGGTATCCATCTCCCGGATGTCCACCCCATCCAGAGTGATACGCCCACCGCTGGGATCGTAGAACCGCTGCAACAGCTCAAGCAGAGTAGACTTACCCGCGCCGGAGGGGCCCACCAGGGCCAGGCTCTTGCCGGCCGCCACTGTCAGATCGAGACCGTCGATCGCCGGTCGGTCCAGTCGCGACGGATAGCTGAACGCTACCCCATCGAAAACCACCTCGGCTTCTGCCTCAATAGCTGGGCGCTCACTATCCGCAGAAGTACTACTCGCGGGAATTTCTGCCTTCACATTCAATAGATCTACGAGTCGCTCGGTGGCGCCGGTGGCCCGCTGCAGCTCGCCGTACACCTCGGAAATCGTCGCCACCGCCGAGCCCATCATGATGGCGTAGAACACGAACGCGGCCAGGTCACCACTGCTCATACGTCCGGCGATCATGTCATTGCCGCCCACCCACAACAGTGCACTTACCGCACCGAACATCAGCAGGATCACCACCGCGATCAACAGTGAGCGCTGGCGCACCCGCTGCTTGGCCACATCAAACGCGGTTTCCACTTCCGCGGAGAAGGCCTGCTGCTCGTGCTGTTCGCGGGTGTAACTCTGTACCGTCTTGATGTGCTGGATGATCTCGCCGGCGTAGCTGCCTACATCGGCGATAGAGTCCTGGCTGGCCTTGGACAGTTTCCGCACCCGGCGGCCATACAGCACGATGGGTAACAACACCAACGGCACCCCCACCAGTACCATCAGGCTCAATTTCAGGTTGGTAAACAGCAATAACACCAGCGCGCCCACAAACATCAATCCGCTGCGCAGCGCCATGGAAAACGAGGTGCCGATAATATGTTGCAGCAGTGTGGTGTCGGTGGTGAGACGGGACATGATCTCGCCGCTGCGGTTGGTTTCGAAATAGCTCGGGTGCAGCGTCACGATATGGTCGAACACCGCCTTGCGCAGGTCCGCCACCACCCGCTCGCCCATCCACGACACCAGGTAATGCCGTGCATAGGTGCCAACGGCCATCAGTACCGCGAGCACCATCAATACCAGTACTGCCTGGCCAAGCGCGGCGCTGGAGTCTCCGGTCAGTCCCTTGTCGACCAGCAGGCGCACACCCTGGCCAATGGCGAGGGTGACGCCAGCGGTAAACACCAGGGCCACTGCCGCGCCGAATAAAGTCTTCTTGTATGGCCGCATAAACTGCCAGAGCGCAGCCATCATCTGACGCGCGCTCATGCGCGAGGCGGCATCTGCTGCCTGCCCGGTATTTTCGCGGTTGTCGACGGGTTCGGAGTGATTAGACATACAGGTTGGCGTACCGAAAAAAATGGACAATCAGTATATAGGTGAGGCACCAGCCGGCAATCCGATACAGACGCGGGTCGATTTCAATTCGGTAGAACACGATATCCTGCAGGCAACCAGCGTTGAGGAGGTCAGTGGCTTGCGCGGCAGAGCACCGCGCTGAATCACAATTTACAGCGCATCCAGAAAGACCCCAACCTGCTGAAAGATGCCCTGTTTGGCGGCGTTCACGGTAGTGGCCAGTAGGCTTCGTATTTAGCTGCCCGGGTAAAACGCCCCCTGAAACAATATTTCTTATTTGACGCCTGAATAGCACGCTTTTCACACAAACCCCCATTCTCTGGACCAGGGACACTAACGCGGCCCTGCCCGCGCGGCTCACCTGACAAAACTTGGCAATCCGCGCACGAATCCGGTAAATTTCGCGGCTATTTTTTGACCAATTGCGGTTTGCACCACACTGCCGATTCAGAGGTTCCGATGACGCTCCCCCGCTCCCTGCCCGCACTGGCTACAGGCCTGCTTACCCTGTCCACTTCCCTCAGCGCAACGGCCGACGTGTTGTGGCAGGACAATAGCCTGACCGCGCTGTACGGCCGGGACTACAAGGTCAACTACAGCCTCTCCACCGATGACAGCAGCCGCGGCGTAGTCACCTTTGAGCACGCCAGTGGCCACAGCTGGGGAGACCTGTTCCTGTTCTCGGATTACCTCTCCTCGGAAGATGGCTCCAGTGAGCTGTATACGGAAATCTCCCCGCGCCTGAGCCTGGGCAAACTGAGTGGCCGCGAGTTCGCCTACGGTCCGGTGAAAGATGTGTTGCTGGCGGGGCAGCTGGAACTTGGCAATATGGATGACCCGGACAACCTCACCGCCACCGGCCCGCACTTCGTCAACAAGCTCGCAGGGGTCGGCTTCGATCTGGCAGCCCCGGGGTTCTCCTACCTGCAGGCCAACCTCTATCACCGCACCAATGACAGCAAGGCAGACAACGAACAGCTGACCCTGGCCTGGGGACTGCCGTTCAACCTGGGTAACGAGTCCTTTCTGTACGATGGGTTTATCGACTGGGCGAGCGCTTCGGCAGATGTGCATCCGAGCATAAATTTCACTTCCCAGCTGAAGTGGGATATCGGTGCGCGCAGTGGCCACCCCAAGAAGCTCTACGCCGGCATCGAGTATGTCCACTGGAATGACAAGTTCGGCATCAAAGACGGCACCTTCGGCATTGACTCCAATGAGCGCAATATCAACCTACTGCTGAAATACCATTTCTAATCGTTCTCCACTCTCGCCCTCCGCAGCCATCCTCCGTGTGGGGCGACCAGCCTGACGCGATTTCCCTCGTCCCGACGGAAAAGGGACAGGGGTTACATCCGCGGCAAAATGGCGTACCTTAAATTCTTTATTAGCCTCAGCTTTAATGTCGGACTTGATAGGCGGGAAGCCTCGTCACTGGCGAATGGCATGCGAATGGCATAAAGAAGAATGCACGTGACAAGTATAAAAATACTGTTCGCTTCGTTAATGGTTGCCTCGATTGCAGCCTGTGGCGGCCCATCGGCACTGCGCTGCCAGCCCGGGGAAACCCTGCAATTTCACGACCTGTTGTATTTCGGTACGGCGATTGGCAATCCGCCCGTTGCGGAAGTGTCCGAGACACAGTGGCAAGGCTTTGTGGACGATGTCCTGTCCCAACATTTCGCTGACGGGCTGACGGTGATTCCCGCCGCAGGGCAATGGAAACCCGCCGCCGGGGTCCCCGTGCGAGAGCGAAGCCATGTGCTCTCGTTGGTACATTCGAGCAGTCCTGAGATCGAGTCCTCGATCAGCGCTGCGATCGATCACTACAAGCGGACTTTCGATCAGGCGACTGTTCTCAGGGTGCGCAGCCCGGCCTGCGTGGCATTTCGCTAGGCAGCGCACTTCTATCGTTCAACCGGCACATAAAAACGACAATATCCGATTATGTCTCTCAGGCAATGGCATCGACTGAAGCTCAGGTATGCAGAACACGCCGTAGAGTTTCTCGCCGGCAGTAGCAATCTGCGACCGCAACTGCACTCCGCATTTATCCAGCTGGCGGCCCGCGCCGGCGAAGTGCGGGCCACGCTGTCGGTCTATCATTCCCTGCACGGCTGGCTGCAGGTTTGCGATCCGGAACACCGCTACCCGATCATCAACAACCCGCTGCGTCTCAATGTTTCCAGGCTGTGGCGCTCGGTGCTGTATACCCTGTCGGAAGCGGACACCTGGCCCACCGATGAAGAGAAATCACAGAGAAAACTGGAGCGACAGCTGAAGCGCAGGGCTGAAATCGCGGAGGCTCGTCGCAGTCGCTTCCATCTGGTGAAGAACGACCCATACACCGAAAACTGACACAGCCCCACTGTCGCCAAATCCCCCACCTGCCTCATTCGGCCCACCGGCGCCACCACTCCACCCGCCGCAGCCCTGCCTTCACGCCCTTCGACTCAACGCCACTTTCAGTACATTCATCGACGCGCCGCATCTAGCCCAATATTTTTGTGCGTCCATTACCAACCTGACAGGAGGAAAAACCAAGAGGAATATCTCATGCGATGGATGGCAATTTTTATCGTGGCGCTGCAGCTGGGTTGTGCGGGCAGTCCCAGCTCCACGCCCCCACGGGCACTGAGCGGGGGCTCTATCACCACCGGTGAGGCGGCCCTGAGTGAGGACCAGGCCGAATCACTGGCAGAAGCCCTGGAAATCACCTTCGGCCAATCAATGGAACCGGGAGCATCCGCACTCACCGGGCCCGGTTATTCACAGGGACTGCTGGCGGTCAGTCCGGAAATGCGGGCGTTTGTGGATTCGATCGATCCATCCCTCAGCCCCAACCAGCGATTCCGCCAGATTCTGCGCACCCTGAAGCAGCAGCGTTTTGAACTGATTTACGATCTCGATACTACCGCCACCGCCGCGGAGGCGTTTGCCGAGCGCCGCGGCAACTGTATTTCATTTTCTGCACTGATGGTGGCACTGGCGCGCGAGGTGGGTCTGGAAGCGCACTTCAACCGGGTACACGCCCCAATGGGGCGCAGGACAACGTCGGGAAGCAGTGGCAATGCACTGGTACAGAATATCCTGCATATCAATGCGGAGGTCTCCTTCGGCTGGTCCACGCGCATTCTGGAATTCAACTTCGATCCGCGCAGCCCATACCGGCACAAGCGGCTGGACGATGCCACGGTACAGTCCCTGTACCTGAACAACCGGGCACTGGAACTGGAGAAAGAACAGCGGCGGGAAGAAGCGGTCGATCTGTTGCAGGAGGCGCTGACCCTCAACCCCGGCTCCAGCCTGTTGTGGAATACCCTCGGTTATATCCAGCGACGGGACGGCAATCTGGAACTGGCAGAGCTGAGTTACAGTCAGGCGCTGGCCCTGGATAGAAGCAACACCGCGGCCCAGCACAACCTGCGCAATGTGTACCGCTTGCAAAGCCAGCGCGCATTGTCGCAGGCGGAACTGACCGGTGACAGTGATGCAGAGTCCTAAACTGAGTCCTAAGCGCAGTCCTGAGCTGAATGCTGAGAATTCGCCGGGGCGCTCACACCCTGGCGATCTTGACCCCGATTCCCATGTGGTCGGTAATCGCCGCGGCGCCACTGGCTCCGGCGACATCCACGCACTGGGAGAGGTAAACGAGGTTTTCGATCTTTACCGTGTTGGTGTTGTAGACCGCCACATCGTATTTTTTGCTGGCATTACTGTTGGTGCCGCCAAAGCTGCGCTGGTAGGCATCTTCCGGCTGGATCTGTTTGCCCTGGTGGAACTCCGCAAACGATTGTCCCATCGCACCGGACACCACTTCCTGGGTATAGCCCACACTCGGCTGGTTGGTGTCGCCCATGATAACGTCAATCACACCACCGCCCTCGGACTGCAGAACCCGGGAGTGGATGTCGCTGTAGAATTTCCTGGTCAGGTCCTTTTTGGTGGCAACGCTGTTGGGCACGTGCACGAACAGCGCGCGGATACCGTCGCTCTCGATGGCAATCCAGCCCATACCGGCCTGGATGAAACGGTGACTACCGGAGCCATTGGTATGCACGCTGAAGCTATTGCACGCCTTTCCGGTACTGGTTGCGGTCAACAGGTTACCGGCGTGCTGCTGCATGCTCTGCCATTCGCTGTGATTGCCATCCAGTTCACCGTAAACAAGCACACTGCACTGGCCGAGTGAGCGGATCAGGTGCTGATGGGTCTGGCGCGCTTTTCCCTCCACCAGGTTCAGAAAAACCTTATCCGTAAAGCGCCCCTGTTTTTTGTAGATATCCTTTGCGGTGGGTAGCAACTGCGCGGGGCCGTGAACCGGCACATCCGGTGCCGCGCCTTCCGCTACAGGCATCGACAACATCCAGGGCTTGTCACTCTTGGCGATATTCGTGTGAGTACTTTTGGTAAACCGCTGGGAGTTGGATGCGGCCACGCCATGATCGACCTGGACGCCGGAATTGAGGGATTGATAGGCGAATACGGGCACGACGATCACCTCCTGTGATTGTTCGATTATTTGATGACTGCACCCCGGTGCAGATTCAAGCAGGCCAGTATTAGATCACCTTTTTTTGCCTATCTCAGCCACTATAAATTCGTGCCAGAGTTGAATTAGATGTTTTTTTCACGGTCGCACGTGACCCCGCAGTAGTCACCGGAAATCTCCGGGTGCTAGGTGAAGTGTTCAGAGTGTGGCATCATCCCGCGCCCAATATTCACGGGCTCCCGTATCGGGCGGAGCCCTATCTCAAGGAGAATTTCGGTGAGCAGAAAACTGATTTCCAGTGGATCGGAGTTTGAACAAAAAATCGGTTATTCACGCGCGGTGGTGGATGGGGACTATGTATTTGTCTCCGGGACTACCGGTTTCAACTACGCCACCAACAGCATCAGCGACGATGTGACGGAGCAGGCGGATCAGTGCTTCAGTAATATCGAGCAGGCCCTGCAGGAAGCGGGCAGCAGTATCGATAAGATCGTACGGGTGGCTTATATTCTGCCCGACCGTGAGGACTTCAAACCCTGCTGGCCGGTGTTCGAAAAGTGGCTCGGGGATGTGCGCCCGGCGGCAACCTTTTTTGAGGCGCGACTGCTGGAAGATGCAATGAAGATCGAGATTCAGGTAACCGCCCGGGTCTGATGCTTTGCGCGGGCACAGTCGGCAAGGTCTTTCGCCGGCTGCGCCCTACGCGGATATGGTCTACTGCTGTTCTGCCATCCTTTCATTGCGCGCCACCGAGACATATCCGAAATAGCGATCGCGGATCTCGCGCACATAGTTCACCGGCTCCCGGCCCCGCACATATCCAAAACGCGCCTTCTTGTAGTATTCCGGCTGTGACAACAGCAACATCGCGTCTTCCACATTATCGAACCAGCGATCCGGGTCTTTGCCCAGTTGCTCGGCGAGCACGCGCGCGTCCCTCACATGGCCGTGGCCGGCGTTGTAGGCGGCCAGGGTGAAGAAAATTTTCTGGTCGAAGGCAAGGCTTGTGGGAAAGCGCTCTTCCAGCCAACCCAGATAGGAAATTCCCGCACGAATGCCGTTTTCTGGATGGTACAGATCGGATATGCCCATCTGATGCGCGGTACGCGGCATCACCTGCATCAGGCCGCGCGCGCCGGCAAAGGATTTTGCCCGCGGATTAAAACGGCTCTCCTGATACATCTGTGAAACGACCATACGCCAGTCCCGATCGGCAGGCACCGCGTGCTTGCGCACGATCGGATCGTAAGGAGAGAGCGTACTGGTATCCCGCAGACGCTCTCCCAGCTTCCGCTTGATGCGTTTTTCTTCGCGGAAGTATTTGTTGTAAGTGACGTTGAAAAACAGCCCGCGGTAATACTTGTTCAGAAACCCGTTTAACTCCTCCAGCAACGCGGGCTGGTCTTTGCGCACCGCCCAGGCGATATCGCGCTCGCCACCGAGATCCCCGATTACCTGAAAGTCATCGCGGTAGGTCTGCTCAATCTCTAGCAGGTGCGAATCCGCCACGGTGTAATCGTAGCGTCCGGTTGCCACACCGTCGATCAGCTGCTCTGTGGTCGCCCCGGCTATCGGCAGGATCTCGATGGGCGCCTCACTCGCGGCTGCGACAGCGGTGAGACTGGTGTAGTAACTGCTGAGCGGATTAACCGCGACAGACTGTCCGCTCAGCTGCTGTGCCACCGGGATCGCCTGCGCACTCTCAACGATATTGTCCGCCGCGGTGATCAGCTGTTCAGTTACCTGCATATAGGGACGGGTAAATACCAGGCCCTGCTGTTTACGCGACTCGGTGACGGTCGTGGACGCGGCGATCACGTCGCCTAGCCCCGCCGCCAGTGCCTCCGCCAGATCCACATCCGGCCCCGGTACCACCATGCTCAGGCGCAAGCCGTGATCCCTGGCAAAGCGCTGCAACAGGTCGTAATCAAACCCCATCAGCTCGCCCCGCCACATGAAATAGGAGGCCGGGTGATTGCGAGTGAGTACGCGCAGGGTGCGGGTTTCCCGAATCTGATCCCAGTCCCGCAGTGCGCTGGCACGGCGCTGGGCTGCCTCGAGATGTTCGCGGGTAAAGTATTCATTCAGCGCGCGCTCAAGCTTCGGCGCATCGCGACGCACCGCCCAGGCAATGGCGCGGCGCTTGTCGCGCAGGTCTTCCGCCTGTAGAGCGGGGAAATCTGCCAGTAGTACATCGGCCAGGTTGCTGTCGATTACCGTCGCCGCAAACTCGCCACTGGCGACACCACCGAGCAGTTCATCCTGGGTAACCGGGCCTTCCAGATATTTCGGTGTCAGGGGCCGCGCGGTATCGGCGCGCTGGCTCAGGGTTTCTGCGAACGCACTGCCTTTTCTCAGTGCCACCTCCAGCGGGGCATCACTTTGGCTAGTGTCGCGCCGGGTAATCAGTAGCTCCTGCACGTATTCCAGTGGCCGGGTAAAGGTGACCTGCCTGGCGCGCTCCGGGGTGCGGGAAAAGTTAATCGCAATCAGGTCACCGCGTCCCTCAATCAGCGCCGGGATTAATTGGGCAAAGTTATCCACATATATCCACTGCGGAGTCAGCCCGCGCTCGTGGGCGAATTTTTCGGCCAGTGCGCGCCACTCTCCGGTGGGCAGGCCGTCGCGGGGCAGTGACTCCTCCTCCAGTCCGCGCGGTGCCAACAGCCGCAGGGTCTCGCGTTCGGCAATGGCATCCAGATCGCCGCGCTCGATATAGTTTTCAAATTCAGGGATCAGGGGCTCTTCGGGCGCGATAGTGCCCTCTTCTCCCACTTGCTGCTCGGACGGAGTAGCTACTGACTGCACCTCTTTCTCCGCTCGGTCACCTCCGCAGGCCACGAGCAAAGTGAAAATCAACAGGCTGCAGGCCCGGGAAATCCCCCGGCCAGCCCGGCGCCATGTATCCATACCGGCAATCACAACCATCTCGGTATCACCTCTAATTGGTGTTGTTAGTGTGATTAATGTCTCACAAAGCGTGATGCATTTCGAACTTGATCATTTTTCACACAAACCTCTGCCAATGCTGTTTCTGGATCCAACGCTGCCGCACAAGTGGCGCTAACGATCGATACGGGATTGCGAGAACCTGCAAGCACAGTGTTCATCGCGCGCGCTGAGCGGGACTTATTGAAAAGCGCACGATGCCCAGTCACCCCTACGACGCGAGGGTCTAAAGAAAATGAAAATGATTCGGCACCTTATAGCGGCAGTTTTTCTCGTCGCCTGCGCAGCGCCTACGATCCAGGCTGCTCCCCTTTTTGATGAAGACTTCCAGGACGGCAACATCTTTGGCTGGAGTACAACCGGCACCGTGTATGCCAACGCGTACTACGGCAATTACTCAATTGGTCTGCGCGGCAGCGGTGCCAGTTCTACCTATACCCTGTCCACGGTGGGTTACGTGAACGTCAATATCTCGCTGGATATTTCGGCGTACTCCCTTGAGTACGGTGAAACCTGTGTGGCGGAAGTATCCAATAATGGCGGCAGCGCCTGGGTAAATGCGATTACCCTTTTCAATGGGCAGGACAACAGTGCCCTGTACACTGCAAACAGTGTGGCCATTGATGCGGATAATAAATCCCAACTGATGATCCGTTATCGCAATGCTGGCAACGACTATTACGATTACTGTTACGGTGACAACATTCTGGTGACCGGAGATGTTGATACCGGGAGTGGTGGAAGTAGTAGTGGTGGAAGCAACGACGATTACTATGATGAGCTGAGCGGATCCGGAAACGTTTCACGCAGACTGTTGACCTATAACGTGTTAATGAACGGAAGCGACCCGGGCAGCCGCGTAAACCTTTCTGCTTACGGCGTGCCGCAAAATGCGGCGCATCCGCAGAATGCATTTTCCGGCACACTGACACTAAGCGGTGAAGCGACCGGAGGTAGCTTTGCCGAAGTAAAAGATACTTACAACTACACCGGCGGTGGCGATAACACACGCAAACACTTGCCGGAGTTTGCGTTCCAGTTTATTCAGACCGGCAGTCACATTTTCCCGCTGGAACGCGGTTCCATCCCCAGTGCGCACCCCAACTGGGAATATGTGCTGACACCGGGTCGAGCTTGGCAGGAAAACAACGATAACGGCTACAGCCGTGCAGCCATTCCCTTCGCCCTGCAACAACGCAATGCCAACTGCATGCACAACGGAGTGATGACATTCCTATTCAAGGATGATGGCTCCATTTCCAAGGTCGCCTACCAGATCAGCAATGAAACCTGCCTGTATTTCAAGGCCGACTGGTGGGGACTACTCAGCGCCACCTACACACCGGAAACCATTGCCAACCAGAGCCAGTGGATTCAGGACTACCATGCAGAAATTGCCGGCCGCATGCCAACCAAACCATTGTCGGCGCTCAGCACGGATTACCCGGGCACCAGCCCCTCCGCATTTGAAGCACCCGGCAGCACCGATGCCAGTCACGTTTCCACTGCCGGATTTATCTACGGTGGAGTGCATTACCGCGGCAACTGCGTTACCCGCTATGGCAACTACCCCTACTGCGACTCCATGGTGGTGCCGTCCTACTCTTCGGCCAAATCCTTCTTTGGCGGTGTGGCGATGATGCGACTGGAGAAACTTTACCCCGGCGTGCGCAATACCGCCGTTGCGAGCCATGTACCAGCCTGCAACAACAATGGCAACTGGTCCGATGTAACGCTGAACAATCTGCTGGATATGGCAACCGGGAATTATGGTGATGCCACTTATATGGTGGATGAGGGTGCTTCCCACACCGACAACCTGTTCCTGAGCGACAGCCACAACAGCAAAATCAATTACAGTTGTAGCCAGTATTCGCGCAAGGCAACACCGGGGAACCAGTGGGTATACCACACCTCGGACACCTACATAGCCGGCACTCATATGAATGACTACCTGCAGGACCAGCAGGGCAGTAGCGCGGATATCTTTGCCGACATCATTGTCGCCGATCTGTGGGACCCGATAGGCATCAGCCCTACTGGCAAGTACACGCGCCGCACCTACGACTCGGTGGAACAACCCTTTGCCGGCTGGGGCCTGATGTGGCTACCCGACGATGTGGCAAAAATAGCGAGCTTTGTCGGCATCGACGATGGCGAGATCAACGGCCAGCAAATGCTCGATAGCAACCAGCTCAATGCTGCCATGCAGCGCAATAGCGCCGATACAGGTACCGTGCCGCTGGCCGACTACCGTTACAACAACGGGTTCTGGGCACACAATGTGGCCGGCAACCTGAGTGGCTGCAGCGGCGCGCAGTGGATTCCGTTCCTGTCCGGTTATGGTGGGATCACTGTGGTACTGCTACCAAACGATAGCGTGTACTACTACTTCAGCGACAATGAGACCTACTATTGGCTCGAAGCTGTACAGGAAGCACACCAAATTCAGAGTGTCTGTCAGTAGTAATCGACCTCTGGACAACAAAAAAGGGACGATTGAATCGTCCCTTTTTTACCTTTCGGATTGTTTATCGCACTTATGATTCTTCGCGAATCGGCTTGTGTAACTTCACCGCCTCGGCTTTTTTGCTGCGCATGCGGATATTCAGCATTTCCACGGCCATGGAGAAGGCCATTGCGAAATAGATATAACCCTTGGGCACATGCACGTCGAAGCCTTCGATAATCAGGGTGACGCCGACCAGTATCAGGAACGACAGCGCCAGCATCTTGATGGTGGGGTGACGATCGACAAAGTCGCCGATGGGTTTGGCCGCTACCAGCATCACCCCCACCGCCAGGATAATGGCGATGGCCATGATGGAAATATGGTCCACCAGGCCCACCGCGGTAATCACCGAATCCAGCGAGAACACGATGTCCAGTACAGCGATCTGTGCCAGCACCATGCCGTAAGTTGCGGTCGCCACACTGGCACTTCCGCCATCCTCGCCCTCGAGGCTGTTGTGGATCTCATGGGTTGCCTTGAACAGCAGGAACAGGCCACCGCCAATCAGGATCACATCGCGCCCGGAAATCTCCTCGCCAAAAACGGTGAACCAGGGTTCGGTGAGTCCCATGATCCAGGCGATGGAGAACAGTAGTGCCAGTCGTGTGATCATCGCCAGTGCCAGGCCGATAAAACGCGCAGACTCGCGCTGCTTCTCCGGCAGGCGGCCGACCAGGATGGAAATAAAGATAATGTTGTCGATCCCCAGAACAATTTCCAGGGCGGCCAGGGTGGCGAGGGCGATCCACGCCTCCGGGCTCGCAATCCATTCGAACATGATGTTTCCCCGTTTTGCGCAGTAATTATTGATATTGCGCGAATGATAGACGTATAGAAAACGGCCCCTGTCTTGCGGCAGGGGCCGTCTTCGGAATTATCTGAGGGGAGAGTTTATGCGCTTTACGACAACCAGGCCAAGGCCTCTGCCTTATCGTCGAATACCCTGGCTTCGCCACCGATAAACCAGGTGCCGATTTTGGCCGCGACTTCCTGCCACTGCTTATCGCCCACCATGGCGACTCGATTGAATTGACGGCCATGTTTCAGGCCCAGTTTGAGATCATCCCAGGCGGCACGAATTTCCCATCCGGCCAGGTCGCGCATATCAAACAGCACATCTACTTTGGGATGGTCCATCCCGGCAATGGCGGACTCCAGCATGGGCACGAGGGTTTCATAATCCTCGTGTTGCAGCTTGCCGCGGGCATGCATCGACAACAGCACCCGTTCATCTCCGGTGCGTTCGATACTGACAGAAAAGCCGTGGTGATATTCACCCATGGATTATCTCCCCGGGCATACGAACCCGAATGCGGAAACACAACTAACCGAAGGTATAGCGTGGCCCCGCACTCGCGCCCAGTTTCAATGGACGTGTGTCAGTGGGAGAGGATGTCGACGATCTCGTGGGTGGCGTGCATCAGGCGAACCAGTTCCCCTTCGATACGCACGGTAACCAGCCCGCGACTGTCCACAGGCTTCACAATGACCGCATGGCGGTAGATTTCGTCCTCGAGCACGTAGCCGGGGCGCAACTTCTTCTTCCAGCCGGGAGGCAGTTCACCGCCGCGCTCGACTTTCTTCTGCAGGCCCGGAGGCAGGTCACCGCCTTTATCCGGCTTGGCCAGTACGGTGGTGGCCGGCACCGCGAGGGCGATTGCGACAAGTGCGCTGGTCAGGCTCTTCAACATGAGTGATTACTCCCGTCAGTCATTCATTTCCCAGATTCAGGGGCGATATCGTATACCGTCGGCCGGTCCGCGGGCTCGCCGCAGATCACATTTCCATTATTCACTCCGGTGTATGACTGCAGCCTGAACAGCACAAAAAAGGGCCGCTAAGGCGGCCCAAATGGAGTCGAATAGGGACAAACCAAATCCGGGATCAACTGATGTCGATCCAGGTGGATTTCAGCTCACAGTACTTATCCAGCGCGTGCAGGGACTTGTCGCGACCATTGCCAGACTGCTTGAAGCCGCCGAACGGCACGGTGATGTCGCCGCCGAAGTAGTTGTTGATCCACACGGAACCGGCGCGGATGTCGCGGGCCATGCGGTGCGCGCGGCTGATGTCTTTGGTCCACACACCGGAGGCGAGGCCGTAGATGGAATCGTTGGCGATCTTCAGCGCCTCTTCTTCGGTCTCGAATTCGATAATGGAGAGCACCGGGCCGAAGATTTCCTCGCGTGCGATGGTCATATCGCCGTTCACACCCCTGAAGATGGTCGGCTCGTAGTAGTGACCGCCCTCAACCGCATCTGCCGGCTTGCCGCCGCATACCAGCTGCGCACCCTGCTCCAGGCCCTTGGCCACGTAGAATTCGACGGTGTCGAACTGGCTCTGGTCGATCAGTGCGCCCATCACGCTGTTCGGGTCCTGCGGGTGGCCCGGCTTGAAGCGCTCGGAAGCTTTCTTCACCTTCTCGATAAAGGTATCGGCGATGCCCTTCTCCACCAGTAGGCGGGTGCCGGCGGTACAGGTTTCGCCCTGGTTGTAGAACACCGCCAGCGCCGCGGCTTCTGCCGCCTTGTCCAGGTCCGCATCGGCGAACACGATGTTGGGGCTCTTGCCACCCAGCTCGAGGAAGGTGCGCTTGAGGTTGGACTGGCCCGAGTACTCAGTGAGGGTCTTGCCCACTTCGGTGGAACCGGTGAAGGTCAGGCCGTCGATATCCATGTGCAGGCCCAGGGTTTTGCCCAGGGAGCTGCCGGGGCCAGGCAGTACGTTCAGCACGCCGTCGGGCACGCCAGCCTGCTTCGCCAGACCCGCCAGCTTGATGGCGGTCAGCGGTGTGTTGGAGGCGGGCTTCAGGATCACGCTGTTGCCGGTGGCCAGCGCCGGGCCCAGTTTCCACGCGGTGGTGGAGAGCGGGAAGTTCCAAGGCACAATCGCTGCCACAACGCCCAGCGGCATACGGGTAATCAGGCCGATCTCGGTGGGGCCGGTGGGCGCAATCTCGTCGTAAATCTTGTCGATGGCCTCGGCGTTCCAGCGAATGGTGGTCACCGCGCTGGGGACGTCCACGTTCATGGTGTCGCTGATGGGCTTGCCGGCGTCGAGACTTTCCAGCAACGCAATTTCAATCTTGTTCTCTTCGATCAGCTCGGCAAAGCGCACCAGGATCTTCTTGCGATCCATCGGCGGCATATGGGACCAGACGCCGGATTCGAAGGTGTCGCGGGCCACTTTGACCGCGCGCTCGGCATCTTCCGGTCCACAACTGGCGATCTGAGCCAGCTCCTTGCCGTCGGCGGGGTTGATGCTAGGGCGGGTCTGGCCGGAGAGCGCATCAACGTATTCGCCGTTGATGAAGGCGCGACCCTCGATTTGCAGGTCGGCGGCCAGCGCCTGCCATTCCTGCAGGGTTTGCGGGGTTTGTTGTTCTGCCATGGCACACCTCTATTCTTGCTATAAGATTAAAAACTGAAGGATTATTCAGTTTATACCTAAAATGTGATCACAAATCAAAGGAAAGCAGAGGGTAACAGTGTAGCCTGCGACTGTGTAGGTTTTTCGACGGAGCTTCAGAGGCATGACGCGCCTGCGGGCGGCATCCCGCAGGGCGTGTGCTGGTATAGGTCAAGCGGCCGTCAAATGGCCTCAAATGTACCGGTTTCGAGATTTTTGCGGGCGCCGGGAATCGGGAACACCCGGTTGTGGAAAGCAATATAGAAGCCGGGCTCGACCAGCCGCGCGGTGAGCAGGGCTTCGGTAACATTCTGGCGGGCGTCGGAATCGATGAAGCCCATGGGTTTCATCGCGCCAGTGAACACCACCGGCACTTTGGGAGCGCCCATCTTGCCGTAGCAGTAATCGGCAGTGACAGACATGGTATCGGTGCCATGCAGTACCACGATGGGGTCGCCTTTCTCTGCGGTACCGGCGATGGCGGCACAGATCTGGTCGCGGTCACTGTCATCCATCTCCAGGGAGTCCTTGTTGAGGACGCTGTCCAGCTCGAGATGGGTATAGGGCAGGCGCAGGCTGGAGATCAGGCCGTCGCGAATTATCGAGGCACGATTTTTCAGAGTGCCCTCGGCTTCGCAGTAGCTCTTTTCGATGGTGCCACCGGTAGTGAGGATGCGGATTGTGGTCTTTTGGTTGAGATCTGTCATCGATTTTCCCGCTGATTGAGTACAGAAACGCGCATCTTAGTGGGGGTTTTAAAATGGAACAATCTTAGCTTGCCGTTATTCAAACCGCTAAATTCAAACCACCAAGGTCTCCACCCGCAGCCAGTCCTCTTCCAGCCCCATCGCCACTTTATCCCCGACTTGTAGCTCTCCCACTCCCGCGGGCGTGCCCGTCAGCACCACATCCCCCGGAAGCAGGGTGAAGTGGCTGCTGATATAGGCCACCAGGTCCAGAATCGGGGTCAGCATATGGTTGGACTTTCCCCGCTGGCGGATCTCGCCGTTGAGCCACAGGGTATAGGTGAGATTGTCCCAGTCCGGCAGCCAGTCCAGCTTTACAAAGGGGGACAGCGGGCAGGCGCCGTCGAATCCCTTGGCTTTTTCCCACGGCTGGCTCAGTTTCTTGAGGTCCGATTGCAGCTCCCGCAGGGTCAGGTCCAGCGCCAGGCCCAGGCCGGCGATGGCTGCGGGCACGTCTGCAGCGTTGGCCTCGGTCAAAGGCTGCCCGATCAGCAGCGCCAGCTCCCCCTCGAAATGACAGCTGCCACGGCCCCGCGGCAGGTGCACGGGTTCTGCCATGGGGACTACCGCCGTGGCCGGCTTGATGAACAGCAGCGGCTCTTCGGGAATCGGGTTGTTCAGCTCCTCAGCATGGGCCGCGTAGTTACGCCCGACGCACACAATCTTGCCCAACGGCAGGTCGACAGGAGTTTTGCAGGTGTAAGTGTGTTTATACATAACCAAATTCGATACCTAGGATAGACATTGCGTATAAAGCTTTATAAAGCCCTTGTGGTATGATGCCGCCCTCGCCGGACTCCCGGCGGCTTCCAACCAGTTATTGCTAACACGCCGCGATACCTCGCTGTCGCGCACGGCCAAGAGATCCGTTATGGCTCCGCCCAGTACTTCCCCGAAAAAGTCTCTTCAAAAAGACAAAATCCGTATTTTGCTGCTGGAAGGCGTTCACCAGTCTGCGGTGGACCTGCTGTCATCCCGCGGCTACACCAACGTCGAGTACATCAAGACGGCCCTGCCGGAAGATCAGCTGATCGAGAAGATTGCCGACGCACACTTTATCGGCATCCGCTCCCGCACCCAGCTTACCCGCAAGGTCCTGGAGAGCGCCAACAAGCTGATCGCGGTGGGCTGCTTCTGTATCGGCACCAACCAGGTGGACCTGGCGGCCGCTACCGAGCTGGGTATTGCGGTATTCAACGCGCCCTACTCCAATACCCGCAGCGTAGCCGAGCTGGTGATTGCCGAGGCAATCATGCTGCTGCGCGGCATTCCCGAAAAGAATATGGTCTGCCACCGCGGTGGCTGGCAGAAGTCTGCGGTGGGCTCCTACGAGGCCCGCGGCAAGACCCTGGGTATTATCGGCTACGGTGCCATCGGCTCCCAGACCTCGGTGCTGGCGGAAAGCATCGGCATGCGCGTGATCTTCTTCGATGTAGTCACCAAACTGCCCCTGGGCAATGCCTCCCAGGTCAACAGCCTCGATGAGCTGCTGGGCCAAGCCGATGTCGTGTCCCTGCACGTACCGGAACTGCCCTCCACCAAGTGGATGATCGGTGCGGAACAGATCGCCAAGATGAAAAAAGGCGCGATCCTGCTGAACGCTTCCCGCGGCACCGTGGTGGAAATCGAACCGCTGGCGGAAGCCCTGAAGAGCGGCCACCTGGCGGCCACCGCCATCGACGTATTCCCGGTGGAGCCCCGCGGCAACGACGACGAGTTCGTCTCCCCGCTGCGCGGCCTCGACAACGCCCTGCTGACGCCCCACATTGGCGGATCGACGGTAGAGGCCCAGGAGAACATCGGCGTGGAAGTGTCCGACAAACTGGCGCTCTACTCCGACAACGGTACCACCACCAGCTCGGTCAACTTCCCGGAAGTAGCACTGCCCAGCCATGCCGGTGCGCACCGCCTGCTGCACATCCACAAGAACGTGCCCGGCGTGCTCGGCGCGATCAACCAGGTGTTCTCGGACAACGGTATCAACATCTCCGCCCAGTTCCTGCAGACCAACGAGACTGTGGGCTACGTGGTGATCGACGTGGATGCCGAGTACTCCGACCTGGCACTGGAAAAGCTGAAGAATATCCCCGGCACCCTGCGCTGCCGCGTACTCTTCTAAGCCATAGCCGGCGACCATTCCTGACAGGCCCGAAGCGGGTCTGTTAGACTTTGCGAAGCCCGCTTGCTGTGTAGCAGATACACAGCAAGCGGGTTTCTTGCTTTCTGTCTTCCCGAATCACTGTCACAGGCTGCCAGGGGCACCCGTGAGCCAGGAATATTCCTCGTGCAAAACCAGAACACCGATTCCGCCGCCGCAGGGTTGCTGGCGGGTTTGGGCGCTTACCTCATCTGGGGCATTGCGCCACTCTATTTCAAACTACTCGGCAACCTCTCCGCGCCGGAAATCCTCGCCCACCGCAGTATCTGGTCGCTGCTGCTGGCGCTGATCCTGCTCGCGGTGCTGGGCAAGCTGCGCGGGCTGAAAACGGTACTGTCATCCCGCAAGGCCATGCTGGCACTGCTGGTTTCCACCGCGCTGATCAGCACCAACTGGCTGATTTTTATCTGGGCCGTGGTCAATGATCACCTGCTGGACGCCAGTCTCGGTTACTACATCAATCCGCTGATCAGTGTTTTGCTGGGGGTTCTGGTACTCGGGGAAAAACTGCGCCCGCTGCAGTGGATCGCGGTGGCGCTGGCGGCGCTGGGGATTGGCTACGAGCTTTGGCAGTTCGGCAGCCTGCCGCTGGTGGCACTGGGCGTTGCCCTGACCTTCGGTTTTTACGGACTGGTCCGCAAACAGACACCGGTGGACAGCCTGACCGGAATGACTGTGGAAACCCTGTTCCTGCTGCCACTGGCCGTGGGCTTCCTGTTCTGGACCAGCAGCCCGACCAGCAACCTGCTGAACAATTCCTGGGAGCTAAACGGCCTGCTGCTGCTCGCCGGCCCGATCACCCTGACACCGCTGCTGCTGTTCAATATCGCCGCGCGCAGGCTCAATCTGTCTACCCTCGGGTTCCTGCAATACCTGGGGCCGACCCTGATGTTTTTCCTCGCGGTGCTGCTCTATAACGAGCCGTTTGATAAAACCAAGCTGGTGACGTTTATCTTTGTGTGGACGGCTCTGGGCTTCTACTCGGCGGATGCATTGGTGCTGCGGCGCAAGCGGCGGCGCTTGAGAGACAAGGCTATTTAGATCCGCCGCTCAGCGCTTTTCACAACAACCGCTCAGGGCTGGCCCAGCCACTCGTCCAGCGCGGTGAGAATCTGCTGCCGGTAGGGCTGGGTTTCATTGATCATCTGGTGGCGGGCACCGCGCACAATAACCCGCTTGCTATTCGGGAAGCGATCGCGAATAGCCCGCATGTTGTAGCGCCAGTCCACGGTTTCGTCGTCCGTACCCTGCAGCACCAGAATCGGCTTGGGATTGCGGCAGGTTTTGGGAAATACCTTCAGCCAGTCCACCATCGCCCCCAGCCACCGGATCGACATGACCGGAGATTGCAGCGGGTCACGGTGTGCCTGACGGCGCGCGAACTCCGCGTCGTGGGTGTTGATGTTGAACCCGCGGCTCGGGTGCGGCAGCAGGTAGCGCCCCAGGTAGTACATCCACTTGCGCAGATGCCAGTTGGCGGGCCGCACCAACGGTGCCAACAGCATAACCTTGTCGAACGGCTGCCAGAGGGTGAACTGCAAATAGTTCAGCAGAGTGGCACCACCGGTGCTCTGACCCATGCCGTGCCAGGGTTCCGGCATTTTCCCCTGCGCACAGTGCAGCAGCGCTTCGAGCACTTCGCGGTATTGCAGGAAGGAATCGATCGCCACCGGCTCACCGCTGGAGAGTCCGTGACCGGGAAAGTCTACGGAGACCACATTGAAATTGCGCTGCAGGCCAAAGCGAATGGCAGCACCGTAAATGCCGGTGTGGTCAAAATAACCGTGGCAGATAAACAGTGTGCCCCTGGGCTTGGCTACTTTCCAGTACTGGGCAACCAGCTCAAAACCGGCGGCTTCGAAAGTACCGATACCGGTGCCGGAAGCTTCGTCGAAATTGAGGCGATAGTAATTGCGGTAGGCAACCACCGATTCCGGGAGGGGCTGATCGCAGGCAAAACCCAACTGCGGCAATTCATTGCGCAGTGCAGAGTAATCCGGCCGGCGGATAACCGGGCTGGGGTCAACAGCATTGAAGTCTTTCAGCAGATCCATGACTTAATGGTACTGCACTTATTTGTTGAAATCAGGAAATAAAAAAGGGTGAACCGAAGTCCACCCTTTTTCATTTACGAACACCTGTACCCGGATCAATTGATCTTGGGCACCAGTTCACCTTTCTCGTAGCGCTCGAACATGGATTCCAGGCTGACCGGCTTGATTTTGCTGGCGTTACCAGCAGTATTGAAGGCCTCGTAGCGGGCCACACAGATGTCCTTCATGGCCAGGGTGGTCGCCTTGAGGAATTTGCGCGGATCGAACTCGGACGGGTTCTCAGCCAGGAAGCGACGCACCGCACCGGTGGATGCCAGGCGCAGGTCAGTATCGATGTTGACCTTGCGCACACCATACTTGATGCCTTCGCAAATCTGCTCTACCGGCACGCCGTAAGTTTCCGGGATCTCACCGCCGAACTCGTTGATCACCTTCAGCCATTCCTGCGGCACCGAGGAAGAACCGTGCATAACCAGGTGGGTATCCGGGATGCGCGCGTGGATTTCCTTGATGCGGTCAATGGCGAGGATGTCGCCCGTGGGCGGACGGGTGAACTTGTAGGCACCGTGGCTGGTACCACAGGCAATGGCCAGCGCGTCTACCTGGGTTTTCTTGACGAAATCCGCAGCTTCTTCCGGATCGGTCAGCAGCTGGTCGTGGGACAGCTTGCCCTCTGCGCCAACACCGTCTTCTTCTCCGGCCATACCGGTTTCCAGGGAGCCCAGACAACCCAGCTCACCCTCTACGGAAACACCACAGGCGTGAGCCATTTCCACAGCGCGCTTGGTCACTTCCACGTTGTACTCGTAAGACGCCGGGGTCTTGCCGTCGTCCATCAGCGAGCCGTCCATCATTACCGAGCTGAAGCCCAGCTGGATGGAACGCTGGCACACCGCAGGGCTGGTGCCGTGGTCCTGGTGCATCACCACCGGGATATGCGGGAACTCTTCCACAGCGGCCAGGATCAGGTGGCGCAGGAAGGGAGCACCGGCGTATTTGCGGGCACCGGCAGAGGCCTGCACGATCACCGGGGAGTCGGTCTGGTCCGCGGCCTCCATGATCGCGCGCATCTGCTCCAGATTGTTGACGTTAAACGCCGGTACGCCGTAGCCAAACTCGGCGGCGTGATCCAGCAGCTGACGCAAGCTGATTAAAGCCATGAAAAAACCCTTTCTCGTCGATATAAAGTTGGTATTTGGTACTGCTCTTGTGTGATTCCTGAGCCGTGGCCCGGTCACATCTCTTTTTACTATTCGGTACTTTCGTAACTAAACCGCTCGTATCTACTTCAGTCGTATCTACATCGGTAACTACACCGGCATGTACATCCAATGCCGGTACACGGGGCGTCCGGGAAAAGATTCAAAATCCGTGCCCGGCGCCACCGCAACAACCCTTACTCGCTCGCGCGGCGCTTATTCGCCAGCACGGCTTTCCAGCATAGCCACTGCCGGCAGTACTTTGCCTTCCACGTACTCGAGGAATGCACCACCCCCAGTAGAAATATAGGAGACCTTGTCAGCAATGCCGTATTTATCCACTGCCGCCAGGGTGTCGCCACCGCCGGCGATGGAGAAGGCATCGCTGTCGGCAATCGCCTTCGACAGGCGCTCGGTGCCGCCGCCAAACTGATCAAACTCGAACACACCGACCGGGCCGTTCCAGATAATGGTCTTGGCGCCCTTGAGGATTTCTGCCAGTACTGCGGAGGAATCCGGGCCGATATCGAAAATCATATCGTCGTCCGTCACCGTTTCTGCGGCTTTGGTTTCCGCCGCGGCGGACTCACTGAATTCCTTGCCTGTCACCACGTCGCTGGGCAGCGGGATATCGCACTTCTGCATCAGGCCCTTGGCAGTGTCGATCAGGTCGTGCTCGCACAGGGATTTGCCCACCGGCTTGCCGTCGGCTGCCAGGAAGGTGTTGGCGATACCGCCGCCGACAATCAACTGGTCTACCTTGTCGGAAAGACTCTCGAGCACGGTCAGTTTGGTGGACACCTTGGAACCGCCGACAATCGCTACCATGGGGCGCGCGGGGTTAGCCAGGGCTTTCTCCAGTGCATCCAGCTCTGCCGCCAGCAGCGGGCCGGCACAGGCAACCGGGGCAAATTTGGCTACGCCGTGGGTGGAGGCCTGGGCGCGGTGCGCGGTGCCGAAAGCGTCCATCACGAAAATATCGCACAGGCTCGCGTACTGCTTGGCCAGCGTCTCATCGTCTTTCTTCTCGCCCTGGTTAAAGCGCACGTTTTCCAGCAACGCCACTTCACCGTCTGCAAGTTCCACGCCGTTCTGCCAGTCCTTGATCACCGGCACGTCCTTGCCCAGCAGCTTGCCCAGGTGCGCAGCGACCGGTGCGAGGGAGAATTCTTCTTCGTACTCGCCCTCGGTGGGGCGGCCCAGGTGAGACATCAGCAGGACTTTGGCACCGGCTTCGGAGGCAGCCTTGATGGTGGGAAGTGCTGCGCGGATGCGCGCATCAGAGGTGACCGCACCGTCTTTCACCGGTACGTTCAGGTCTTCGCGAATCAGAACGCGCTTGCCCGCCAGATTCTGATCCTTCATCAATTTAACCGCCATAGCCAATCCTCGTTTGCTGGTTGCTGAATACTTACTCACCCCGACCCTCGGGCGGGGAAAGCGGGCGCGGATTATACGCTCTGACCACCGGTGTGGTCACCGCTGCGGCGGTAATTGCGGGCCGACGACGCTCGCCGCGGAGTATATCAACCGGTTTTGTAAATGAATTACCGCACAGAATGAATAACGATGTGACACCGCTGTCATTTTTACAAGAACGCAAAAAAAACCAACTGCGCCCGTTGTCCGGTCAAATTTCGCTCTCTACCATTGCCTGCGGGAGGCCATCTCCCGCTGAAAATGTCACCGCAGAAAGGAGTCCCCATGGCCGCAAACAGCAACGGCAGAGAGCGCCGCAGACACAAGGTGACCTTCCCCAATGCCCGCGGACAGATGCTCGCAGGCATCCTGGAAACCCCGACCAGCTCGCCCCGGGGCTACGCCCTCTTCGCCCCCTGCTTTACCTGTGGCAAGGATGTGCTCGCAGCGTCCCGCATCGGCCGCCGTCTGGCGGAGCTGGGTATTGCCACCCTGCGCTTTGACTTCACCGGCCTCGGTGACAGCGAGGGGGACTTCAGCGAGACCAACTTTTCCAGCAACGTGGAAGACCTGAAGTGCGCAGCGAGCTTTCTGCGCGATGAATTCCAGCCCGCAGACCTGCTGGTGGGCCACAGCCTCGGCGGTGCCGCGGTGCTGGCGGCCGCCGGTGACATCCCCGAGGCAAAGGCCATCGCCACCGTCGCTGCGCCGGCAGACCCGGAGCATGTGCTGAAACAGTTTTCCTGCGCGCTGGATACCATCGAGGAACAGGGGCAGGCGAAAGTCGAGCTATCCGGACGTCCCTTCGTGATCCAGAAGCATTTTGTGGAGGATGTGGAATCCATCCAGGAGGGCTACATCCATCGACTAGGACGCCCGCTGCTGATCTACCACTCTCCGGTGGACCAGGTTGTCTCCATCGACGAAGCCGCGGACATCTATAACCGCGCCCTGCATCCCAAGAGCTTTATCAGCCTCGACGACGCCGACCACCTGCTGACCCGGCGAGAAGATGCTATTTATGTAGCAGACACCCTCGCGGCCTGGGCGGGGCCCCATCTAGGCAAGTGAGCCGCCCATAAGCGAACACCCCACTCGGAGAAAATGCATATGGATACCGTGGACGAATTCAGTGATCAGTGCCCCTACTGCGGAGAAACTATCCTGCTGCTGATCGATACCTCGGCGGGCAGTCGCCACTACATCGAGGACTGCGCCGTGTGCTGCCGGCCGATTCAGGTGCTGGTGAGTGTGGATCTGGAAGGGCAGTGGACGGTGCAGTTAAAGCACGAGAACGATGTTTAACAAAAACCGTGAGAAACAAAAAAGGCCGCGAGCACTCGCCCGCGGCCTTTTTTGCATCCTGTGAGATGAAAACTGCGAAGCAGTTTACGCGGTCTGATGGATCTCTCTGGCCGCGCGCTCGGCGGTAGATACCGCACCGTCGATATAGCCGAAGTATTCCAGCTCGGTGTGCTCACCGCAGAAGTGGATATTGCCTTCCGCCAGAGGCTGGGCGCCCCACCAGCCGGTGTAACTGCCGAAGGTCGGAGTGGAATAGGAACCTTTGGACCAGGGGTTGGCAGACCACTTGGACTGCATGGCAGTACCGGAGAAGGCGGCGGAGGTGCCGGGGAACACATTGTCCACAATGCCGTGGAAGTGGTTGATGTCCGCCTGGGTAGGTGCGGCAAACGGCTGGTCGCTCCCCAGGTTGGCACCGTAGGTACCACCAAAGAAGTTCACCAGAATGCCGTCGGTCTTGCCATTTACCGAGGTGGAGTCCCAGGTGTCGAACAGCTCCGGACGGCCCACATAGGTCACACCGTTACCGGTCACCGCCTGGCCATTGACGTACTGGGTCTGGGTCCAGGGGCGGCTGTTGTGGTGCAGCGCCATCTTGCCGTTGCTACCGAAAGCCATCTGCTCGATCGCCATGCGTTTTTCCGGGCGGAAGCTGTTGTACAGCGCCGGCTCGATATCCACATCGCGCAGCAGGGAGAACGGCAGTGCCAGCACCAGCTTGTCGCAGTTGTGCACATAGCCGTCTTCGAAAGTCAGGGTGTAAGGGCCGTTGATATCACCGCGAATGGCCACCAGCTTGCGACCGGTCTCGACCGTGCCCTCGGGCAGCTGTTCGACCATCTTGCGCCACAGCTGATCGTTACCACCGGCGATACGGAAGCGCTCGTCGGTACCCGCCAACGGGGTCGCACTGTTGATCGGGTTCCACGCCAACAGGTAAATCAGGTTCAATGCAGTCTGGTCTTCCGGCTGGAGGCCGTATTCAGCAACCAGGTCCGCCTGGAATACCTGGCCCATATTGGAGTTGGCACCAATACCAACCTGATCCATCCAGGTGTTGGAGTCGATGTAATCCAGCGCCTTGTGGGTATCGTTGTGCCAGTCGTAGGTGGGCAGCCAGGGCGCATCATGCTGGATCTTCTTGAAGATCTTGTAGGTTTCACGCCACTCTTCGTTCAGCTGGTGCTCGGAGTAGTGCTGGCCGTTGACGAAATACAGCTCGTTACCACCGGGCACTGCGTTGCCGTTGACATCTTCCACGTCCAGACCCAGCTCATTGGCCAGGTTGCGCACCGCATTGTGCTCGGTAGAGATCAGCTCACCGCCGCGCTCAACCGGGCCGCCAAAAATAGAGCGGTTGGTGCTTACACGGCCACCCAGACGGGTGTTGCCTTCAAACACGGTGCTGGCGATGCCGTACTGCTGCAGGCGATGGGCACAGCGGATACCCGCCACACCACCACCGATGATCGCAACGCGACCGGGGCGGCCATCGCCATTGCCGCCACCCGGGTCGGCTTGTGCCGGCTTGGACACGCCGCCGAGCGATGCACCCACACCTACCGCAGCGGCACCAAAGCCCAGCTGCTTGAGGAAGCGACGGCGCTCTTCCGCAGAAGCCGCCTTGCCACCCAGGCGCGCACCCTCGGTAACGATATCGAGACTTTCATCGGCGGATATTCCGGTTTTGTCAGATAGCGCCTGGGCAACACGCATGCGGCGCAGCAACCCCGCCATGGGGGATAGAGACTTGCGGCTTCTCATGATTATTTTCCTGTGAGTCGAGAGAATTGGGAACCACGTCCCAAAAGTTATTTTTCCCGCCATTCTACAGAGACACACAAGAAATGGAATATTTATTCGGTTTTTAGCCAATTAGCGGAACTGAGTACTTACAAACCTGGTAAATGCATGTTTTTTATCAAATTTTTCACTATGAGAGCCAAGTCAGCGGCGGGAAATGTTTGTTTTTCAGCCAGATTTAATTAGAGATTTTATTCTACGACCGGCAATTTCTGGCTCGGCCACCGACTGCAACCTAATCCCCTGCAGCCATCAACCGACGCCGAATTCCACAGGTCTTGCGCAGACGGGCAGACGAACGAACCCGCAACCCCCTCCAACAATCTGTCGCCGTTATCCTCCTCGGAAATCCCTTTTGCAGAGCACTGCTCAATGCGTTCAGTGAGCAATGGGCTCCCCGTAAAAAGCTGCTAGATTTTATCCACCGGCTGTGCGCCTGCCCCGCCCCTATGTCGAGGCACCGAGCTGTGGTCAGCCAACATCAAAACCAATTACAAGAAGTACCAGACAGAACTGGAGCCATATAAAAAGATGAAAAGACTCATTCCAACCCTGTTCACCAGCGCCCTCGCCCTCGCCATTTCCGCTCAGGCCAGCGCTGCCGACGACCGCTACATCATCAAATTCAAAGAAGGCAAAGGCCCCGCGGTCAAAGCGATGATGGAAAAGAACGGGGGCCGCTCCGCGCTTGCACTGGAGAAACGCGGCGCGATGGCTGCGAACCTCCCCGGCAAAGCGCTCAACGCACTGCGCAACAACCCCAACGTGGAATACGTCGAACTGGATGTGAAGCGCTACCCCATGGCGGAAACCGTTCCCTTCGGTATTCCCATGGTGCAGGCAGACCAGCTCAGTGATGCCATGGCCGGCAACCAGACGGTGTGTATCATCGACTCCGGCTATGACATCAATCACGAGGATCTTCCCAGCGGAAACGTAACTGGTAACTACGACTCAGGTACCGGCGACTGGTTTACCGACGAAAACAGTCACGGCACCCATGTAGCCGGCACCATCGCCGCGATTGGTGGAAACGGTAAAGGTGTCGTCGGCGTGAACCCGAACGGCAACCTCAACCTGCACATCGTCAAGGTATTCGGTGCCGACGGCTGGGCTTACTCCTCCTCTCTGGTGGCTGCGGCTGATGAATGCGCGACCAACGGTGCCAGCGTGATCAATATGAGCCTCGGCGGCACCTTCAAGTCCCGCACCGAGGAACGGGCTTTTGCCGATCTGTACGCAAACCAGAATGTACTCTCCATTGCCGCCGCGGGTAATGACGGCAATACCCGTCACTCCTACCCCGCGTCCTACGACGCGGTGGTATCCGTTGCAGCCATCGACAGCAACAAGGTAGTTGCCGACTTCTCTCAGCAGACGGATCAGGTGGAACTGGCTGGCCCCGGTGTGGATGTGCTGTCATCCGTGCCGACCGGCATGAGCCTGGAAACCAGCCTGGTCGTGAACGGTAGCGCTATTGAGGCGGCAGCCATGGAAGGCAGTCCGCAGGGTAGCGTCACCGGCAACCTGGTGGATTGCGGCCTGGGCGAAGCTGCCTGTGCCAGCGCTTCTGGCCAGGTGTGCCTGATCTCCCGCGGCAATATCAGCTTCGCGGAGAAAGTGCAGGCCTGTGAGGCCGGCGGCGGTATCGCAGCGGTAATCTACAACAACGAACCGGGTATGCTGTACGGCACCATGGGCGAAGTGGCCACAGGTATTCCGTCCGTGGGCATTACCGATACCGATGGTGCCGCACTCCTCGGCCAGCTGGGCAGCAGCGCAAGTTTGACGATCGAGCCTGGCGATTATGCCTACTTTAACGGCACCTCCATGGCCACGCCCCACGTTGCCGGCGTGAGCGCCCTGGTGTGGAGCCACTTCCCCAGCTGTTCCGCCAGCGAGATCCGCTCGGCGCTGGCCAGTACTGCGGAAGACCTGGGCGCAGCCGGACGTGACAATGCTTACGGCTACGGTCTGGTACAGGCCAAAGACGCAGTGGACTACCTCACAGCAAATGGCTGCTCCGGCAGCGGTAATGGCGGTGGCGACGGCGGCAATGGCGGCGGCGGCAAGCCCTGCAAAGGTAAAAATTGCACACAATAACCTGCACACGTTGAATTCAGGGGGCCAATTGGCCCCCTTTTTTGTAGTGCTCGAAAATTTGTACTCCCCGCCCGCAGGCAAATTGATTTAAATCAATTTGAGCCCGATGCCCACCGTTAGAATCCGCGGTCGCCTGTGCCCGCCCGCGCAGTCATAACAATAGTCAGGGGGAGTGACGGCAATGGGAAATGCCGACAGCGATATCGTTTTTCAGAGTTACGGCCGCTGCTGTAACAGAGAAGGCTTTTTCATCGACTTCTACGACCGCTTTATGGGCAGCTCCGAAGAGATCCGTGCCCTGTTCAAGGACACCGACATGCCGGCGCAGCGTCACCTGTTGCGCAACGGCATCATGCAACTGGTGCTGCACGCACGGGGCATGCCGGATACCAAACTGAAAGCATTGGGGAAAAGTCATTCACGCGGTGGCTACGGTATACGCCCGGACTGGTACGGCCTGTGGCTGGATGCGCTGCTGGCAACCCTGCGCGAGTACGATCCCGAGTTCAATGAAGACACCGCTCTGGCCTGGCGCCGGGCTATCGAGCCGGGAATAGAGCTGATCCGCGGCGCTTACTGAACCCAACATTCCCGATCCCCACATGTAAAAAAGGCTCGCCGCATAACGGCAAGCCTTTTCACCAATCTACAATTAATTACTGTTGAAGATCAGTCACACACTTGTTGTATTCCTGAATGTACACATTACTACCGCGGTTAGGCACTTCATTTGACTTGTCCGCAGCAGAGTTACGACAACCCTCGATCTGATCAGGAGTCAGGTTTGTCGCCGGAACAGTCTGGCTGCGCTGATACATGTGTGCAGCCTGGTCGCGGTGAGCCTGGACCTGAGGTTCCGGAACCTGATAAAACATACCGGTGCTTTCATTGAACTGATAGAAGTTATCTCCACTTTTCCAGTAAGTTTTACCAAGAATCTGGACTTCAGCACTGCCCGCAGGTAACTGATCCATTGGCTGCTGTGCCTGAGCAAAACCGGCAACGGTACAAAACAGTACTACTGGTAATAGATAACGCATTTGGGATCCTCCTCTTCGGATGTGCCACGAAGTCTATTGAGGCATGTGGAGGGTCCCAACCGAATATTTTCAAAAAATTAGCGCTGTGACCGCCATGTCAAGGTTGATTTTTTTGAACGGGAAAGATTCCGGAGAGAAGTACTAACGGGCTGAAACGACCTTGGATTTCAGCCCCCCTCTAAGCCAAAACAAGGAAATTTATTCCTCGCCCACCATGGCTTCCTGTTCCTGTTTTTGCTCTTCTCGCAACATTTCAAGATGCTCGGTACGCTGTGCCGCGGACTCTCGTTGCGGCGCCAGATCACCAACCGGCGCCGTTTCCCGATTCAGAGCACGCTCTGTCGCCTGCTGTTCCGCACTATAGTCCGGTGCCAGTACCAGTTTTGGTCCATTGCTGTTGAACCCGATCAGCACCCAGATAAAAAACAGCAAGCACAAAAAGCGGATAATGAGGGTGCGATCCAGCAGCCAGTGCAAACTCTCGCCGTGGCTGCGCAGAAAGCGCACCCGCAGGACAATATTCATTAGCAGCAACACACAGGCAGTAATCACCACCCAGGTGGAGAGACCACCGAAAGCGGTCATCAGCCAGTTGGCTATCTGTGAGTTAAACTCCATCGCTCATCCCTCATTAGCGCTTGCGCGCCACCTGTTTCACCTGATCGGAAAATACGGCCTGCTGCAGGCCGATGCTACCCAGCGCTTCAACCGGTACAAAAACCTTGTTCTCGGATTCGGCCATACGATCGAGCACCTCCAGGGTACGGTAGGCAAGATATTTATCCGTCACCGATTTCGCCAGCAGGTCGTTGACCTCTTTCTGCCCCATGGCTTTTTCACGGGCGATGGCGCGATTCATTTTCTCCCGCTCCAGGTCGCGTTCCATCTGAATCTTCTGGATTTCGAACTGAGCCTTTTCCTGCTCGATCAACTCACGCCCAATGCCATGTGGAAAAGTAACCTAGAAAGTAACCTGAGTGAATTCCTATATAAAAATAGATCAGAAAATCGATAGCCCAGTAAAAACCAGTGAGACTACTTTTTTCGCCGTCTTTCAGCCCAGCGAAAAAGTAACCTGGATCGGAGTTACTCAGGGCAGTAAATCCTTTACGTGAATGCGCCCAAAAACCAACCAGACCAAATTTTAACCTGTAATCCACTTTTTCGCAGAGGTGGAAAGCCGAGTCCTGCTAAGTCTTTCGCTATCAATAGTGAGCGACGCCAAAACAAACGAAAAGCTACCATCCCATGCCCTGCAATACTGACTTCCAGAGCAGCACCTATATTCGCATTTTGGTCGCCCCAAAGATTCATCGATTAATAGTATGTTTCTTTGAATTAAACGTGATAATTAATTACGTAATCTTTAATCAAAGGTGATCGCGAGCCATAACGATATCCAACCGACAAATTTCCTCGAAATGAATACATATATACCTGACCTCCCACCATCCCTTCCCCCAAACTTCGAAATCGTACTCATTGATATAGTTGACCACCTCTATTCCCAACGGGTTCTGATACAGTGTATTGAACTCACTTTCCCTACATCTTCAGCAAAACATCCTCGAACGAGCAGGTTAAATTCAGTAACTCCCCAGCTTAAAGAAATAAAAAAGGCCGCAACAGGAAATACCCGTTGCGGCCTGAAAGTCACTCACTTGATTTACTATTGATTTAAGGCTTCGTAGTAATTCGACCGCTCAATCAGCAGATCACACACAGGCTTATGGAGGTCTATATGGATAATATTACCCTCTTTATTCGCTCCCGGTGCACCCGTTTCGGTAAGCAACTGCTCTTCCGGCGTCATAGCACAGTACATCTGGAAGCCATCGTTATTCGCCGTCCAGCCTCCAGTAGGTTCACCGTAAGGACCTGCACACCACTGACACGCGTCCAGAGGCGTCTCTCCGTTACCCCATTCGAGGCCAGACAGCTGCCAGGCGTGCACTCCGCCAATAGCATCCTTGTTTGCCTCAGCGCGCGCGTACCAGTCGATAAACTTCTGATGTCGAGTCTGCAGGTCCTGCGTCACGCTCGCCTCGGAGGCAACTGGCCAGCTGAACTCACCGATGTACGTCGGCTTGCTCAGCACCCGCCCAACTTCCGCCAGCTGGTCGATATTTGCCAGCGTTTCTGCATCTGACATATTCCACCAGGTTGGGTACAGATGCGCGCTGATCGCATCGATGGTGGGCAAGTCGTTAACGTACTTGATGAAGTTGAAGTCATCACCGGTACCATTGTGGCCGAACGAAGATTCTGCGCCGATGGACACCAGGTGATTGGGTGCCAGCGTCTTAAGCAGGCTGGAAACATCACTCGCCCATGCCTTGAAGATATCGGCATCACAGCCGCTGGAACAACGTGGCTCATTCGCCAGCTCCCACATCATGATCGCAGGATCTTCCGCGTAGGTGTAACCGGTGAGCGGGTTGTGATGCTGCAACAGCTCGGTGATAAACCCTTTGAATTTCTCCACCGACGACGGCGTGGAGTAATGCGGGGCACCATAGGAGTCCAGGTTACCAAAGTAATCCCAGTGATCCGCCAGAGAAAGCACTAGCTTGATGTCGTATTGATGCGCCAATGCAACATAGTTGTCGAACAGCTCAAAACTGCGATCGACGATAGCTTGCTCTTCTGCGGTACGGTTCGCTTTGGTCAGCAGGAAGTCATCACCGGACTTCATGTTGATACAAACACCATCATGGGTTTTGGTGTCGTTGCAGAACATCCAGGTCCGCACCGAAGTCATGCCCAGGAAGTTAGCACGCTTGAAGAAGTCCTCCGCCATGGGTTCCGGTTTGTACATCAGGTAGTACTGGTTGGAGCCATTGAAGTAGAACGGCTTGTTACCCAGCACAAACTGTGAGCCCAGGGTATCGACATAAAATGGACCGGGAGCTTCACCAACCTGCACTCGCATTGTTTCGCTGAGGCTGGTTCCGGCGACACCGAACTTCAGGTCATAAATGCCATCACCCGTGGTGGGAATTACCAGCGGGCTTGCGCCGCTATAGGCTTGAGTGCTACCGCCGTTAACCGAATAGGTCAGGTCACCACTGGCATCCTTGCTAAAGTCCACAACGATATCAGAACCACTGGTCAAGCTATCAAACGACTGCGGGCTGGTAATGTCGAGGCTGCCACGGAAGTTAACACACAGGTTGTGCAGGCTCGCCCAACCCCAGTCGCCGTCGCGGTTGATCATGCCGATACGATGCACGCCAGCGTCCAGGTTGTGGATGAACTCCATATCCTGAGGACTAGTTGGCGAGACATCCGGCCACACCATGTTCGACCTGCCACCATCATTCAACATATAGGAGACGATCTTGTCACCGCCTTCTGTGCTGTACGTGAGCAGAACCTGGTATTCCCCTGCTTTATCCAAGCTGACGGTCCAGTAACCTGCACTGCCGACGTTACCGACAATTTTAGCTCGTCCTTGTTCGATCTTGGCGCCACCCTCAAGGGTAATGGTGCTGAGATCGAAGCAATCGCCGGTGAGCGCGTCCATCGCGGTTACCGAGAATTGGGCACTGGTATCGCCGTGTACACTGCTGGTGAACAGTGCCGAATAGCTCACGGTCTGGCCGCCAGTCAGAGTGGCAACGTAGGATTCATTCAGGGTAAGCACATCAGCGCTATAGGTGTAGTCACTGGTTTGTAGCGGGACACCATCTGCTTCAACACCCGCGAACTCAAAAGATCCCGCAGTCAGATCAAAACTCAATGCGGTGGGCGCAGAAACATTCACAGTCTGGCTGTCAGGAGAAATAGACGGCATCACCATTGGTGGAGCGTCTACCCGCAGCTCGAAGGGTACAGACTCACTGCCCAGATCTGCGTCATTAAAGCCGGCTGTCAACGCATAAGTGCCTACCGCAAGGGTGCTGATGTATCCAGCCTCCAGCGTCAGGGTTGTACCACTCAGGGTGTAATCCGATCCCTGAACCAGAACCGTGCCGCCATTATTCACACTGGAGAAGCTGTAAGAGCCACTATCAATGCTATAGCTGGCGCTGGCACCAGAGCCCGCTTCCACACTGACGCTGGAAGGAGAAACCGATGGCATAACAACCGGAACACTGTCTATGCGCAACTGGACAGACAGAGACTCACTACCCAGCTCGGCATCGTCAAATGCGGCGGTTAGGGTATAGCTGCCCACTGCCAGGGTGCTGACATAGGCCGCGTCAAGAACCAGGCTTGTGGCGGTGACGGAATAATCCGTACCCTGCTGCAATACGGCTCCACCATTATTCAAGCTGGAGAAACTGTAAGAGCCGGCGTCCATGCTGTAGCTGACACTGTCACCAGAGTCGACCTGAACACTAATGCTCGAGGGAGAGAGCGAAGGCATGACCTCCGGCTCGCTTTCTACCAGCAGCTCAGCGGATACCGCGCTAGTGCCAAGCTCGGCGTCTTCAAAGTTGGCTGTGACCGTATAGCTCCCAGCGGCAAGCGTACTGATATAAGCGGCTTCCAGGGTCACGCTTGTCGCGGCCACTGTGTAGTCGGTGCCCTGCTGCAGGGTGACGCCATCTACACTCAGGCTCGAGAAGCTGTAGGACCCAGAATCCAGGCTATAGCTCACGCTGCTGCCGGAACCTGCCTGTACCGTCTGGCTGGCCGGGCTGATCGAGGGGTCAACCGGTGGATCAACCGGGGGATTATCCGGATCATCCGGGTTAATGTCTGACGAGTACACCCGGACATTGTCGAGGAAGATATAACCCCAGTTACCTTCACTACCGTCTACACCAATCACCTGGTCGCCGGCACTCATGTTGGCCGTGAAAGAAACAGTCTGAATGGTATCGGTTTGCGGTGTCATCACCGACTGGGTATTGCCACCAACGTAGAAGGTATTGGTTTTTTCACCATAGGGAGCGGTGTAGTCAAACTCGACCACATATTCCCCAGAGACAGGTGCATAATAGAGCCACTGGGCCTCGCCCTTTTTGAGCTCGATCTGGCCATTGGTAAGCACGGAATCATACGTGAGCACCGCATCTTCCGGAGTCAACGTGGTCACTTGATGCGTTACATCCACCACGTCGATGTCCACCACCAATGGTGCTGAAGCGGCGAAGTTGAGCTGGAAACTATAGCTGCCTGTGCCCAGAGCGCTCAGATAAGTTGCCCCAAATGTTAGGTCGTAGCCACTGAGACTATACGCACTTTGATCAAGCGTATTCGCCTGCGTGATGTTGTCCACTGACAGCAGCGTGTCGCCATCGGTGTTGAGAGTGAATACGACATCACTGCCACCATTGACGTTGAATGAACGCGACAGCGGCGAAACGACAGGAACAGGATCGGAGACACCTCCGGTGTCACATTCCTCGAGGAATTCCCAAGGGCCCCACTGATCTGTGCGATCTGGTGGAGTACCTATAACCCACCACTTGGATTTAAAGTGGGCACTCTCATAGGTCACTGACTCATGCCCCGTGTACTGGAATTCCGGATCCCAATCCGGCTCCGTACATGCTGCTGCATGAGCACCAGCAGGTGCGGCCAATATCGTCGCAATCAGCAACGAAAGGCCAGTTCTTACTTTTCTCATTTCACTCACCATTTATTTTTATTGGCGTTTAAATGGATGAGTCGACTGTTAACTGCGGCCGGTGTCGTCATTGAGAACAACACTGGCACAAGCAAACTGGATGCCCAGCAACTCGGCGACCCGCAGGCTGCGCGTCGCGGTTCACGGCACTATCTATACCGTGCAATGTAACGGAGTACTTCTGTACTCCGGACATTATTCTGAGGCGCCCGCCACCCACTCTTCATGAAATATTTTTCACGAAGAAAAGGGACTGACTACCAAGGAAATTGCTGCTACAGACTAGAAATTTTCTTCATTATGACTCCCACATTCCCTTATCCAAGAAAATGGGCAACACAGGTTTACTGCGCCTTAAAAGTGATCGAGCTTAAAATTATTATTAGAATTATTGTTTAAAAACGCCCCCGGCGAACCAGAGGCAAATGTCGAGAGTCCGACAACTTCGGAAGGGAGAGATAGGGCCACACACAGTGTGGCCCTGAGAACTACCCACGCCGCTCAAACGCAAGCAGCTCTCGCACATCGATCAGAACTTGGCGCGAACACCCAATGTGTAACGCGGCTCATAGGCATTCTGCCAAGCCTTCTGATCTTCCCACTGGAGGTAGTATTCCTCCGTTTCTCCTGTGAGATTGGAGCCATTAAGATAAACAGTGACGTCGTCATTGATATCGTAACTAACCGAAGCATCAACATAGGCAGTAGGGGCTTGCATCAGCGTCAGGCCTTGCGTTCCCCAAACCTGGTTAAATGCCACCACTCGCTCACTGCGATAGTTGTAGGCCAAGCGAGCCTGCAGTTGCTCCCCCTCGTACCAACCCACGAAGTTGGCCAGTCGCTCGGAGTTGTCAGCGAATGGAAGATCTTCACCGTCAATATCCTTATTGCCTGAGTCGCTCGGCGAGTAGGTATAGTTCGCATCCACACCAAAGTTACTCCAGACACCGGGCAGGAAGTCGAATGCCTGCTTGAAGGAAAGCTCGACACCCGAGAGCTCACCACCATCACCCTGAACATTGGTCTGGACATCGGTAGAGCGACGCACTACACCATCCTGATCCGGAAGGTCCATGGACACAGAGCCACGCTCGATGAAGCTCTCGATATCAACCAGGAACAAACCGGCACTGACCATACCGGAGCCAATGTAGTACTCGAGTGACAGGTCGAAGTTATCCGCACGCCACGGATCCAGATCCGGGTTGCCGTTGGAGCTCGCAGAAATAACTTCAAATACACCGGTATCCGAATTGATGGCGTAAGTTGGCGAAAGTCCGCCACCCCACTGCTCCAGATTCAGGGGCGACATGGTTTTTGCGTAGGCGGCACGCAGTTTGAGATCTTCACGCAGTTCAAATGCCAGGTTCAGGGACGGCAATACATCGGTGTAGGATCGATCCGTCACAAATTCACCGCCATCCACTTCCGGGGCACCGTAATCCCGCGACGCGCCAACGATACGCTGACCTACCTCCAGATCAGTCTGCACTACACGCACACCAAAGTTACCGGTTACCGGTACGCCAACCTCTGCAGCAAAGTTGGCCTGCACATAGGCGGAGGTTTCCTGCAGGTTCACAGCGTAGGACTGCCCCGGGATGATGCCGCGCTCATTGTTTGGGTAGAGGGAGTTGTGAAACGCAACCACATTGTCCATGGCTTCCGGGTTCAGTGCGTAGACTCCGGGGATACCGGTTGCACCGCCAAAGTCCGTCACCCACTGGACATCACTGCCAAAGGAGGAGAGCGGAATCGGCCTACCAGCCGTGTAGAAAGTACCACTGCCATCACCGAAGGAGCACGAGCTGCCACCCATGACTACGTCGGCAGCCTTCCAGCGCACCAGGCAGCCATCGTCGCCTATCGGGGCCAGCAGATGGTATTGCTCGTTTTCAGCATCCCGATCCGAGTAACGCACACCGCCATCCACTGACTGGAGGAAGCCGCCATCGTCAAAATTGAAGGTGCCATCAAAGCGCGCAACGGTCATTTCCCCTTCGCGCTCGTAGTTATTTTCTGAAGACAGAGCGCCCACCGCGTAGCCATCCAGGTTACTCACCAGATCAGGAACACCGCTCCAGCGGGGCGCGCTGCCGCGGTAGTCCACCACGATACTCTGGAATGGGTCGGAGTATCCGCCTGGGTTACTGGCTTGGGCGCCTCCCGGATAGTTCGGGAACTGGGTACCCCACTGGCTGCCATCCGCCATGTCGATGTCCATGTAGCTGTTGAGATTGCCCTGCTCTGCACGTCCGTGGACCAATCGGGCACCGCCGGTAAAGGCACCACCATTGTCGTAATTGAGTTCAATATTGATATTACTGGACTCAGAGACCGTTCCTTTCACCTCTGAGTAGGACTTCAGACGGCGGCCATCTGCCTGATAAACCTGAGTCGTTTGAATACCATCCGCACCCTCACTGGACACCAGCGGCGTAGCCCAGCCCCACTGCTGCCACTTGTCCGAAATGGCAATACCTGCGCGACGGTCTTTTTCATCCATATCGGTAAAGAAGAAGTCGGCAGCCAGGTCAAAACCATTCCCGAGGTCGGCCTGGAAGGAACCGTTAAGACCAAAACGTTCGCGCTCGGCAAACTGGTTGTAGGCAGTGTGCCCCTGATAGGCAATAAAGCGATCATCGAGGTCGCCGTCGCCATTCACATCAGTGCCTTTATAGTTCCAGTTGTCAGTCTCACTGCCCGCTTCGGGAGGCATACCGGACCAACCCGCATCGGAACCGCCACCGGCCATGCCGTTGTAGTAGTTCGCCAGATTTACATTGGCGAGGGACGCGGACAACAACACCCCAACCTGCTCGTTATTCCATGCAAACAACCCGGAGATGGAGCTGTCGGTTTCGCCGGAATCACGGCCAGTCTGCCCTTCAGCAGCAAAGGAAGTAGTGGTTCCACTGTCAAAATCCATCGGGCGATGAGTACGCAGATTCACCATACCGGTAATCCCGCCGGAGAGTTTTGAGGCGGTCGGTGATTTATGCACATCCGCACCGGCAAACAGCGGTGCAGGGATATCATTAAAGTTCGGCTGCACCGTGGTTACCGAGCCGGCTCCGAGGTAGGACTCGCCATTAAGGGTGGTCATCACCTGAGGCATACCGCGTACGTTGATGGCCCCGCCCTCACCGGCAGAGCGACGAATCTGAACACCGGTGATACGCTGCAGTGAGTCGGAGATGGTGACATCCGGCAGTTTGCCGATGTCTTCCGCTACGATAGAGTCCACGATGGAGGAAGCATTGCGCTTGGTATTGATCGCGGTCTCCTGAGACATGCGAATCCCTTGCACCACCACTTCTTCTAGTGCTTCGCTCCCCTCCTGTGCAAACGCGGACTGAGCGCCCAGCAAGCCATAGGCCGCAACACTAGTGGCCAAAAGCGCCTGAGCGAACGGAAGTTTTTTTGCCAGCATTTTGTTTCCCTCATTTATTATCTTGTTGTTTCATCGCGCGCTAGACGCGAAACAGGACACGCTTACCTACATCCTGCCTCCATTGCGACCGGGACAGGCCCGCAATGTAACCGGTTACACTCGCCTGAAAATAAAACAGGTGTTCTTTTTGAACAACCATGTAACCGGTTTCATTAAGACTATTACAAGCTCTTTTTGTGTGCAACCCTTTTTACCACTGCACCAGCAAAAAGCAAAATACTGCGCCACAGTTATACGTATAAGGCCCACGCAACCAAGAATAAGGAATACTCATTCATCCTGAATTTGATGCACTCTCGAACTACTCAACCAGGTTCCATGTCGGCTTTGTTTCGAGCACAAGAGTAGGGCGAGCGTTTTGCAGATAGCCAAATAAAGCCCCAGTTCCGCGCATAAATTCGTTACAAAACCTGCGCCAATACGTGTAACCGGTTACACAATCTGTTCCAATACTAGCCAAGAACCCCTATCGAGCCGTGCGCACAGCGCCGCGCCGATAGTTGAAGAACGGCGCAACCGGTCATTTGAAAACAGGAGCCAGCCCATGACGCACCCCGCTTCCACCCTGCAATGGCAACAGTTACAGGAGGCCCATGCTCGCCTCAAGCACACCACGCTGAACAGCCTGTTTGCCGCATCACCTCAGCGCGCCGAGAAGATGACCCTCAGCGCCGCCGGCCTGACCCTCGACTACAGCAAAAACCGCATTGATGGCCCCGCGCTTACCGCCCTGGAATCACTGGCGAAAGACCAGCAACTACCGAAAAAAATTGCCGCCATGTTCCGCGGTGACGCCATCAATTACACCGAGCAGCGCCAGGTATTGCACACTCTGCTGCGGAGCCCACGCGCAGACCTTGAGGATGAGCAACGACAGATCCGAGCTGCGCGGGGGAAGATGACCGGTTTCGCCAATGCATTGCACCGGGAAGAGATCCGGGGCATCACCGGTAAGCCGCTGACCAACATTATCAATATTGGTATCGGGGGTTCGCATCTGGGACCGGCCATGGCAAGTCTTGCACTCAAGCCCTATCACATGCCCGGCATCCGTGTGTATTTCGTCTCCAATGTCGACGCCAGTGACCTGATCGAAAAACTGCGCGATGCCGACCCGGAATCCACGCTATTCATCGTCGCCTCGAAAACCTTCACCACCCAGGAAACCCTGGCCAACGCCAATACGGCCCGCAACTGGCTGCAGCAGGAAACCGGCAATAAAGGTGCGGTAGCCAAGCACTTTGCCGCAGTAAGTACAGCCACAGATCGTATCGCCGAATTTGGAATTTCTACGGATTACACCTTTCCCATGTGGGATTGGGTGGGTGGGCGGTACTCCATCTGGTCCGCCATCGGCCTGCCGTTGATGCTGGCCATTGGCAGTGAACGGTTTGCAGAATTTCTCGATGGCGCGGCGGCCATGGACAACCATTTCCAGCAGGCGCCGCTGGCGGAAAACATGCCGGTACTGCTGGCCTTACTGGGCTTCTGGTATCAGAACTTCTGGAATGCCGACACTCTCGCCCTGCTGCCCTATGACCACTATCTGCGGGAATTCCCCAGCTATGTCCAGCAACTGGATATGGAGAGTAATGGCAAATCTGTCCACATGGATGGGGAACATTTCCCGCAGCCCGCATCCCCGATTATCTGGGGGACCGAGGGTACCAACGGTCAACACTCTTTTCACCAGTTGCTGCACCAGGGCAACCTGCTGGTGCCGGTGGACTTTATCCTGCCACTGAAAAGCCACAATCCCACCGGCAATCACCAGGACCTGCTCGTGGCCAACTGCCTCGGCCAGAGCCGTGCGCTGATGGTGGGGAAAAACCTGCAGCAGGCTCGTGAAGAGCTGCTTTCGGGCGGAGTGGATCCTCTGCGAGCCGAAGCATTAGCACCGCACAAGGTGATGCCCGGCAACCGTCCCAGCAACACACTACTGATGGATCAACTCTCCCCCGCGACACTCGGTGCGCTGATCGCGCTGTATGAGCACAAGGTATTTGTTCAGAGCGCACTCTGGGACATCAATGCATTCGACCAGTGGGGCGTAGAACTGGGCAAGCAGATCTGCAACGACCTCCTACCGCAAATTGCCACCAGCGATGACTGCCAGCGCTTTGATACCAGCACCAACGCCCTGCTCGCCCGCTACAAGTCCGCGCGCAATACGGGGTGATTTATTTTTCCGCCAGCCGTGAAAATCTATGAGAACAAGTTCAAAGAGAGAAAACCCATGAAAATAAAAAAACTTTCTTTTCAGATAAAAAAAGCCGGTATCAGCCAACTCGCCACTATTGCCCTGTGCACTCTCGCCCTCAGCGCTTGCAATGCGGAGCTGGACAACACAGCGCCAAGCCCATTTGTGCAGGTGGAAAACGGAAGGTTCGAACTGAATGGCGCGCCCTACCATTACGCGGGCGCCAACTACTGGTACGGTGCCTACCTGGCGGCCACCGATAAGCCACGTCTGATCCGAGAGCTGGACCTGATGCGCGCGCGCGGTATCACCAACCTGCGAGTACTGGCACTTTCTGAAGCGAGCGCACTCTCCCGCAGTGTTTCCCCCGCGGTCATTACCACTCCGGAGCAGTACACCGCAGAACTGCAACAGGGGCTGGATATTCTGCTGGCGGAAATGGCGGCGCGGGATATGAAGGCGGTGCTGTATCTCACCAACTTCTGGCAGTGGTCCGGCGGCATGTCCCAGTACTTGGTGTGGCATCAGGACGCCGAACTGGATGATCCGGATGTCAGCGGAAAGTGGGATGAATACATTGAAAACACTACGGATTTTTATCGCTGTGCGCCCTGCCAGACGCAGTATCTTGACGCCGCCAGTAACCTGATCGAACGTACCAATAGCGTTACCAGTAACGTATACAGAAACGACCCCACCATCATGGCCTGGCAACTCGCTAATGAACCGCGCTCCGGTGGAGCCAACTACAACCCAGAGCGCGCTACCGACTATATCCGCTGGGTACGCGAATCCGCTGCAGCCATCAAATCCATGGCGCCTAGTCAGCTGGTGAGCAGTGGCAGCGAAGGCCTGGCAGGTAGTCAAGAACAAGCTGAGGTCTATTTGAAAGCCCACGATACCCCTGCCATCGACTATCTCACCGTGCACCTATGGGTAAAAAACTGGGGCTGGTTTGATGCGAGGAAACCGGAACAGACCTACGACAATGCACTGGAAAATGCCACACGCTACCTCGACACGCATGTTCAGATCGCCAGCGATCTGAACAAACCGCTGGTACTGGAAGAGTTTGGTGTAGAGCGGGATGGCGGCAGCTTTTCGCCGGAGAGCGGCACCACCTACCGGGATAAATTCCTCACGGCTATTTATACCCGTATCGAGCAGGATGTTACCAGTGGCGGCCCCTTTGCGGGCTCCAATTTCTGGACTTTCAGCGGCTACGGCCGCAGCGGAAATTCAGAGTATCAGTGGCAACCGGGCAATGACTTTCTCGGTGATCCACCCCAGGAACCTCAGGGACTGAACTCGGTATTTGATAGCGACATCAGCACACTGGAAATCATCCAGTCACATGCAGACACGATTGGTGCGGCCGCGACGGAACAACAGGTTTCAATACCGTAGTGATCTGACCGAATAACGAAACGCAGTTGGAGTAAGCGCCTCAGTGTATCCTGAGGCGCTTTTTACTATTATCGATTGCGGTAATGAACGTCCGGAGACGAGCTTACTGCGGGCAGATACTTGCCGATACACAGCTCTGATTATCTTCCCAGCCCCATCCACCTACGTCGTTGTTGCACATAGGCCAGACACGGCCATCGCTCCAGGTATTCACAGTGCTTCCGCCCGGGCAAATACTGTTGGATACACAACTCTGATTGTTTTCCCAACCCCAGCCGCCGGCATCGGTCTCACACATCGGCCACACGGTACCATCACTCCAGGTGCACTAGTCATCGCCGTTTCCGCCTCCTGAACTCGAGGAACTTGAAGAGCTGGAGGAACTGGAGCTGCCACCAGAACTGCTACCACCGGTATACACGCTAGCAATCTGTGAGGTTTCACGAATACCGTTATTACCGTCGATCAAGCGACTGCCCCAGCTACTCAGGTTTCCGGCATCAAAATTCAATGCAATATCCAGATCCGCACAACAGCTACCATTGCCGGACCAGGACCAGCCCAGATAGCCAAAGCCATATTGTTGCGCATGAAGTTCTGCCAGCTCTGTCCCCAGTTGCCCGCGCCGATCATCAGGGTGTACTGCAGGCCACCATTGCGCAGCGCCTGGATGGCACTCTTGGTGTCATTAACATAGGTGGACTCCGCCACATTATTGCCAAAGGGTTCGTTGGCAATACTGATGATGACAAAGTCTTCCTCCCCTGAATCACCGGCAGAATATCGGACGACAGCCAGTAGTTGGTGGCGTTGGTGATATGGGTTGCAGTCCCCTGCTCCGGGTAACCCGTTGAGTCATGCACTTCGAGCACACAGATCAGCCTGTTCGACTTACACAGGCCAATAATGTTCTGCAATTCATCGCCATTACTCCGGGTCCACTGGGTACCATTGCTCAGTACGACACGCACGGTATTTGCATCAGTGCCCGCGATATTGGAAAAGGAGCTACTCTCTCCGGCATACCAGGTATACGCGTGATTGATACCGCGCATAACAAATACAGTGCCATTCCCGCCCAGCAGGTTGCGACCGGCTACCTGGATGCCAGCAAAGGCACTCAGTGTCGCTGTGGCCATAACCACGGAAAGTAATAACTAAATCAACTTACTTCGCTTGAACATTTTAGTTCTCCACTCCATTTGAGAACCGTACAGCAGGCTATAAACTCGATTTTTTAGAACTGCTTTTAGGTGGGCATAATCGGTCAGGTTTTTGTTGAATTATTTTTGGCTCCTGAAAGGCAGGAGAATACTGCCACACGATGAAACCGGTTACCAATAACTGGTGCTGCGATCTGTTTTTTTGCATTGCTTAGCACGCGATAGCGGCTAATTAAGACCTACCGCACAATGAGGAATTCAGCAGAAAGACAAAAAAACCGCTGCGAGAAACCCGCAGCGGTAAAAAAAGAGACCGACGAGAAAGGTCTCAAGAGATGAGAGGTCCACAACCTCGAGCATTCTTGCGAATACTCATTATCTCCGCGATTCCGACTCAAACCTGACGTCGGGCCCACGGAAATTTCTGTGCGAGAAAATTACTTTTCGTTCTTTCCGCAGAATTTTTCGATATTGGAAGGGGCTGATTCCCCGCTCCCATTCACTGCCGTCAAGCGATAACTGAAACAAAGCGCACCAGGTACTTCCGTTTCCCGATACAGGTCCGTGGCCGCAGGATCCCAGTCATTTTTCGCATCGATCAGCTGGTCTGCATAGAGGTTCCAGCTTTGTCCATCGTCGGACGAACGATACAGCCGGTAGGATTTGGCGGTAGGCGATCCCATCCAGTTGATCGCACCGGTGTCCGCAACCGGGTGCAGCCAGGGCGCTTCCGGTGCCGGCCAGGATTGGCTCAGGGCTTCGGCGCGTTCGTTGCCACTTACCTTGGCCTGAACCGCACGTATCAGCTCGATAACATCAGGCTCCTGATTGCTCTCATTTACCGCAAAACCCGGCAGGTGATAGCTCATATGGCCATCGGACTCGTAGTGCCAGTAAAAACCACCCGCCTCACGATGTCCGCGATAACCCCACACAAGGGCACCAGCCACGGCGGGCTCATCGACCCAGGCATCCGTAACCGCGCGGATGGTTTCAATAGGTTGCAATCCGTATTCGCCGATAAATAAAGGCTTGTTGAACTTTCGCGACAGTGCGGCCTGTTTGCGCACAACCTCCGGCGACATATAACCGCCGTAAAAATGGTTGGACTGCAGATCCACATTAGGGTCAAGTAAGCCGAGAAATTCTCCGCTTTCGATATCCGCAGATCCCGGCGGATGGGTGTAGTCCGCCTGCTGATCGCCATCGACCACCAACTGGTTCGGTGCGAGACGCTTAAACAAAGCCGCGGTCTGCGCGAGAAACTCCTTGTTGGTTCCACGCAGTTCATTACCGGTTTCCCATGCCATAATGGCTTTTTCTTCCCGGTATTCCCGGCCAGTGCAGGTATTCTTGCGGGTTAGTAGCTGCTCGATGACGGAGGTGTAGGCCGCAAAGGTTTTGCTATCTACATCGTATAACGGGCCGTCTTCCTTGGTATCACCATCCCCCTCGCCAACCATATTGGCCAGTTCATGCTTACCGCCCCACCAGCTCCAGTGGTCGATGACGGGCACAATCAGGCGCAAGCCGTACTTATCTGCCAAATACACCATGCGGTCATAAACCTGCATTGCGGATTCATCCAGTTCGATGGCGCCGGTCTGTGGATTTTTGACGATATGTGCCGGCATATTTGCACGCACATCCTGTGGCAGTTCGATATCGTCCACCGATAGGGTGTAGATCCGCGTAATACTGTGGCCGCTGTAAACCAGTGCCTTGATCCAGTTGGCCTGCTCTCGCGCCGTAGGCCAGCGGAAGTGATCGGACTTGCCTATGGTGCTGCCCTTTGAGGCCACATCGTCTTCGATGCGATGCAGTTCGGTGGCGTGCAGGCCGATAAAGCGCACCGGCTTGTCGCCATCAAGTAACTGGATTCCATCGCGACGGATAAAATGTTCGAAGCCGGTAAACGCTTCGACCTGTTCCGAACCGCCAGACAACCCAGGAACCTGACAGTGTTCGGGCAGCGAATCGCTGACGGACTTTTCACAGCCACTCACCGTCAAAGCGGTCAGAAGCGCAGCTATGAGACTATGCAATGGTTTCACGAACAGCCTCCTCCTGTATTTTTTCACCGGATTCCTGATGAACCAAACGTACAAGGCGTTGACTCACTTCCATCATGGCGCGCCCATTGTGATAGGGACCTTTCCAAAATCCAAGCTTGTAGCGCTGATCGCCCTTATTGGCGCGATCCAGAGATGCGTGATACAGCCATTCACCATCGTCGTGATCAATCTGGAAGGACTTCACGTACTTCCACACAGCTTCAAACGCTCGGGCGTAGTCATCGCTACCGGTAACTTCCCACATGTTCAAGAATCCCACCAGCGCTTCTGCCTGCACCCACCATTCGGAGTCCAACTGGCGTGCGCGGGTTTTAAAATCAAAGTGATCCAAGACCTGGCCACGCTCGCCAATACCCTCGCGCAAACAGGATTCTCCCAGCGCGCGCGCCAGCGGCATGTAACGGGCCTCTAACGCATGATCACCGAGCACTTCCAGCGCTTCCGTCAGCAGCCAACTGCCTTCAATATCGTGACCGTAGGAATAACCACCTGAAATATCCTGCCACTCCATGTCCAGGAAGAGGCGCAGATGACCATTCTCTCCGTTGACGATGTAATCGCAGAACCACTCGATACTCGCACGCAGTGCCGCAGCCACCTCTTCTGTGGGTAGCGCGCGATAGAGGCCAGTATAGGCTTCCAGTACGTGCAGGTGGTTGTTCATGGTTTTCGGTGCGTTGAGATCTTTTTCACTCAGACGAAAATCCGAAACCGGGCTCCAGTCACGGGCTACCGCTTCCACATAGCCACCCCACGTGCGATCCACACAGTGGGTTTCGATCGTGCGGAAATACGCCAGTGCTTTGTCCAGCGCCTGCGCATTGCCGGTCAATCGGTAAAAGCTGGCAAAACCGTAAATACAAAACGCCTGGGCATAGGTCTGCTTTTTCGCCTCGCGCACCTGGCCGCGATAATCCAGCGACCAGAAGGCGCCGCCGTGCTCGGCATCATCGAAATACTGCACGAAGTAGTCAAAAGCGCGCTGGGCCAGCGCAATTGCTTCCACATCGGATTCACCCTGCGCGCGATGGTGCAAACCCAGTTCGCTGAAAAACCACAGGATGCGCGCATTCAGCACCACACCCTTGTCCGCTTGTGCATGGGGGATGTTGTACACGCTGACTTCGCCGAGAAATCCACCGTGCTCTTCATCCAGCGAGTGGTCCCGCCACCAGCGGGCGATATCCTTAAGCTGATGATCAAACTCGGGGATCAGTTTTGTCAGTACGTGTTGTTGCGTGCGCTGCGCTTGCGGCGCCACTGCTTCCAGGCTTTCCATCCGGGTATCCATCTCGCGCTCCATGACTTACAAATCCCTGAGTACCGCAGCATTGCGTTCGATCAGATCGATACGAGTCTGCACGGAAGTCGCGGAGCGCAATTCGTCTTCCGGGGTATTCACGCAGTAATCCACCAGCTGCTCAACGGAACTGGTCGCCACGTGCAAACGGGTATCGGAGGAGGCATAGTAGAGGTATACCTTGCCCTGCTCTTCGATCCAGCCGTTGCTGAATACCACGTTGGAAACGTCACCAAGGCGCTCACTGCCTTCCGGCGCAATCAGGTGGCCGGCGGGACGGTGGGTCACTTTCCACGGGCGGTCGAGATCGGTCATGAACATGTACAGCACGTAGCGCAGACCGGCGGCGGTATTGCGCACACCGTGAGCCAGGTGCAGCCACCCCTTGTCGGTTTTGATCGGCGCCGGGCCCTGGCCGTTTTTCACTTCCTTGATGGTGTGATACACCTTAGTGTCCACCAGCGTTTCGTTCAGGACTTCGGCATTTTCCATGGACTCGGTAAGGCCCCAACCGATGCCGCCACCACTGCCAACGCTGATAAAACCATCCTGAGGACGGGTGTACAGCGCATATTTCCCATCGACAAATTCAGGGTGCAGTACCACGTTACGCTGCTGACCACTGTGGGTAATCAGATCCGGCAGACGCTCCCAGGTTTTCAGATCCTTGGTGCGCGCGATACCGCACTGGGCTTCCGCCGCAGAAATGTCATTCGGCTGTTCGAGATCTTTGCGCTCGGTGCAGAAAAGACCGTAAATCCAGCCGTCTTCGTGCTGAGTGAGACGCATATCGTAAACATTGGTATCCGGGTTTTCAGTTTCCGGCATCACCACCGGCTTGTCCCAGAAACGGAAACCATCCACGCCATTATCGCTTTCGGCGATGGCGAAGAACGATTTTCGGTCGACGCCTTCCACCCGAACAGCCAACAAATATTTGTCACCCAGTTTGAGGGCACCGGAGTTGAACGCGGCGTTTATGCCCAGGCGCTCCATCAGAAATGGATTGCTGGATTCGTTCAGATCGTAACGCCAGTCTACCGGGATATGGTGGCGGGTGATTACCGGATTTTCCCAGCGCTGGTAAATACCGTTGCCGCCTTCTGCTGGTTGATTTTTCTGGTCAAGCAGTGTGTTCTGTTGTGCGATCAAGGCACGCACATTGTCGAGGTACTGAGTCATAAAGTGCCTGTACGTCTTATTACTTTTACAGCGGCGGCGCCGCCTCCCCAAATCTCTTTGCGCTCATAGCTTGTTATCCGTTCACGAGCGGGCCGCGTTGTTCGCCAGCGAAAGGTTTCTCCGCATCGCTGTGCTCGTCCGTCGCTTGGTCCGGGTCATTGCGCAAGTGGCGATACCAGTTGCGCCACAGAAACAAACTGGTGGCGACAATTACGGCTATGGCGACTACGAATTCCGGCCAGCGGCGAATCACCAGGAAGATAGGTGCAGCGGTCAGCGCCGTGTGCCACAGAATGCCCACGCCACAGTTGATCAAGTCGCGCACACAATCGCGGTTAGCCTGCAGCTCTGGGCGCTCTTCCTGCAGAGCGCGGTGCACAGGCTTCCAGAAGCCCCAAGGACGGGTTTTGAAGTAGAACGCTTTTAAGGTTTCCATATCGTCCGGCTTGGTCAGCAGAGAGCCAGCAACACTGGCGGTCACACACAGGGCGAACAACCAGGGGAAGGCGTAAAGTGGCGACAGGTCGGTAAACATCAACGGGATGGCTGCGGCGAGGCCAGCGAGCATGCCGTAGAAGTAGCCAAAGCCATTCATTCGCCACCAGTACCACTTAAGAATATTCGCCGCGGTGTAACCACCGTAGAGTGCACTTACGATCCACAGGATGATGTCGTTCAAGGACGGCGCAAACAGGCCGATGGCGGTACCCAGCACCACGAATAGAATGGAAACCACATAGCTCATGCGCATGTAAGTTTTTTCACTGCCGTTCGGGTTGAAATAGCGCTTGTAGACGTCGTTGACTACATAGGCCGGCGCCGAATTGGTGGTGGCGGCAAACGTTGACATAAAGGTGGCGAGTAAACCGGCAACCACCAAGCCAAGTAACCCCTGGGGCACATAGTTAGCCAGAGCAAATGGCAATATCTGTTCAAAGTCCACATCGCCACCCATCGCTCGCAGGTCGTCGGTGAAGAACACCAGCGCCAGAATGGTGAGGCCAGTAATCATCATGTAGCGTGGAAACAGCAGCACCAGGTTGACCAGCCAGCTCATTTTCGCCGCTTCCACCGGGGTGCGCGCGGAGAGAATACGCTGCATATCGTAATTGGGCGCGGGCCCCGCCATGCTCTGCAAAATGCCTTTCAGCAACACCAGCACGAAGAACACGGAGAAGAACGACCAGCCATCATCGATGATGCGCTGATTCGCGCTCTCCAGAATGCCGCTCCAGTCGAGCCCCAGAGTGTGGCCGACTCCCATGCTGTACCAGCCCGCGGGCACCGCGGCTTCCAGCATTTCCGGGGACACTTGATACATGGCGATCAGGCCGATGGCGATACACGCAATGGTCATCACCACAAACTGCATCACCTCGGTCAGCACCACACTGAACATACCGCCCTTCACCACATACACGGCAGTGATTGCGGTGAGAATCAGGCCGTAGCAGATTTCATTGGTATGTGGATCGGCGGCCAGTTGCCAGGGCATAAAGGCGGCCGCGAATTTGCCGATGCCCACAAAGCCATAGGCCAGATAGCCGAGCACCACCAATAACGCAAAGGCCACAATAATCAGATGGGAAAGCTCCGCACCGCGCCCTTCGCCAAAGCGGAAGCGGATCCACGCTGCACCGGTCATCACGCCAGAGCGACGCAACCAAAGGGACAGGAACACCATCAGGAAGATCTGGTTAAATGCGGGCCAGAGCCAGGGAATATAGATACTCTTCAGTCCGTAAATAAACAGTAGGTACACCATCCACATGGTGCCGGAGATATCGAACTGGCCGGAGGCATTGGACAGCCCCAGGTAGTACCACGGCAGCTTGTTACCACCGAGAAAGTAACTCTGAATATTTTTCGAGGCGCGACGGGATACCCAAAAGCCGATAAACAGCGTTGCAAGCAGGTATAACCCGATGACCATCAGGTCGATTGGTGCGAGATTCATGTGTAACTCTTCTCTCTGGATCGCCTGGCACCGCTGAGTCCGGTTCGTGGCTCTGGGCGGTGCTCGTTATTGTTGTAGTCGCAGACTGGCCAAATGCCGTCGCAACTTGCTTCCATCAGTATTTTTTATAGCGGAAGCCCTACCGAGTTTCATAGGAAATACGCCTTCGAGGCGACCTCCATAAAACCCAATGTAACCGGTTACACATCAATTTACTAGAGCTTGCTCCAGAATTCCGGTAACTTTTCCGGCAGAATTTGCGACTCAGACGTCCATAAACGTCGCCGCCAAACGGGCAAAAGAACGGTCGAGATGCCTCGCAGCAGTCCGTCTCCAGCGAAAGTCGCAGTGAATCTCTCAACGAAGCAAAAGCATGTCGAATATTAGGGAAGTCTCCCGGGTGGCCGGTGTCTCCATCGCCACGGTATCCCGGGCCCTCAGTAACCCGGAAAAGGTGTCGGAAGCGGCACTGAAGAAGGTCAACGACGCCATCAAGAAGGTGGGCTACCGCCCAAATATGATGGCGCGAAACTTCCGCGCAGTGCGCGCCTACTCCATCGTGGTGCTGGTTCCGAACCTCTCCAACCTGTTCTTCGCCACGGTGATCCGGGGCATCGAAGACGCCGCCCAGCAAAAGGGCTACAGTGTGCTGCTGGGCGATACCCGCGACTCCAGCGCGCGGGAAGAAGAATACATCCGCCTGGTGGAAACACGACAGGCTGACGGCATTCTGCAGCTGCGCCCACACACGCCAGGTAAATCCCTGGAGCCCAAAGTGGCCATCCCCATGGTGTCCGCGTGCGGCTGTGAAAACACCCCCTACCCCTCGGTGCGGATCGACAATGCCGGCGCCGCGCGTGAGATCGTCGATTATCTGATTGGCCAGGGCCACCGCCGCATCGGTGTACTCTCCGGCCTAGTGGACAACCCCCACGCCATCGACCGCCTGCGCGGTTACAGGGAGGCGCTCGCAGCGGCGGGTATCCCGCTCGACCCGGATCTGCAGGTGAATGGCGATTTCACCCTGGGCTCCGGACTGATGGCGGCAAGCCACTTTGCACGCATGAAAGATCGCCCTACTGCCATCTTTTCGATGAACGATGAAATGGCCATCGGCTGCCTGCAAGGGCTCAAGTCAGCGGGCATCAAGGTCCCACAGGAAATGTCAGTGACCGGCTTCGACGATATCGAATTCGCCCGCTACAGTGACCCGCCCCTCACCACCGTTGCGCAACCGGCGGAAGAACTGGGGCGCGTGGGCTTTCAGACCCTGTTGGAGCTGATCGAAGGCAAGGATCTGGGCAATGCGGAAACGGTGCTCCCGTACGAGTTCGTGGTGCGCAAGAGCACGCCCACTCTGAAGCGCTGACCCGATTTCTGCAGCCTGCGCGCAGGGCGGCTGACAGCCGCCCTTCCTGCCTCTCTCACGTCCTTCCCACTCGCTTTTACCTCCTTTCCACCCACCAAATAACACAAGCCACTGAATCCAGCGCTCCGCTCCCGCTCTTCCATTACCGCACATCGTTGTAACCGGTTACATCATGGCGCATAATAATCCGCAAATCCGGTTCGATCTGGCTAAACTCAAGAATAACTTGTAACCGGTTTCACCATTCAATAGAAGTGACTCAAGAACAACAAACCATGCTTAACGACCTCACTAAATGGGCCGACCACCTGACCCACTGGATGTCGCGCTCTGCTCTCCCCCTGTGGCTGGAGCAGGGTTTCGACCCGGCTACCGGCAGCGCCCACGAGCGCCTCGACGACAAGGGCCATGCCGATCTCGCTTGCCCTAAACGAGTAAGGGTACAGGCCCGGCAGATGTTCGTGCTGGCCTGTGCACAGCAGCGCGGCTGGATCAGTGACGGCGCCACGCGCGTGGAACGACTGGAGGCATTCACCAGCCGCTTTGCCACTCACCCTCAGGCTCCGGACGTCTTCGTGCACGTATTGAGCGCGGACAACGAAATCTCCGACGCGCGCCAAGACGTCTACGATATGGCGTTCTTTCTGCTGGCCTGCGCATGGCGCTTCCGCGCATTTGGCGACGCCACCGCACTGCGTAAAGCAGATGCGCTGACCCGGCACCTGGACAACTACATCAAGGGGCCACGAGGTGGCTGGCTGGAAGGGGATTACGACAGCAAGGCGCGCCGCCAGAACCCCCACATGCATCTGTTTGAAGCCTTTATCGCGCTCTACGATGCCACCCGCGATGGCCGCTGGCTGGCCCGTGCCGGTGAAATTTTCACTCTGTTTGAAAACTGCTTCTACGACGCCGAACACGGTGTGCTGCTGGAATACTTTCACCAAGACTGGCGCCCGCTCACAAGCGAGGAGGGCCAAGAAGTAGAGCCCGGCCACATGCTGGAGTGGGTGTGGCTGCTGCACCAGTACAGCCGCCGCAGCGGCGCCCCGGTGCGCCGCTACACCCATTGCCTGTATCAGAACGCCATCAATCATGGCCTCGAATCCCACACCGGGCTTCTCTACGACGCCATCGCCCTCGACGGCACGCCACTCAAAACCACCAAGCGCTGTTGGCCGCTGACCGAGCTGATCAAGGCCAGCCTTTGCCAGGCGGAAGCGGGACAAGATCTGGCCGAAACCCAGGCCGCGCGCGCCATCCAGACCCTGTTCAAATACTATTTTTCCAACGAAATTCCCGGCCTCTATATCGATCAGCTGGATGGAGCTAACCAGATTCTCAATGGCCAGGCCCCTGCCAGCACCTTGTACCACCTAATGGTGGCCACCACCGAAGCGGCGGATTACGCCGCGGCCAAGCGACTGAAAATGCGAGCAGAACATGCCTCAAGCCTGTGAGACCAATACTGACTACCCCGTTACCGCCTTCAAAGCCTACGACGTGCGCGGCCAGGTACCGGAAGAATTGAACGAAACCATCGCCTGGCGCATTGGCTACGGCTTTGCACGGCTGCTGAATGCGCGCAATCTTGTGGTGGGCCACGATATCCGTCTGAGCAGCCCCGCGCTGACTCAGGCAGTGGTCGAAGGCATCTGTGCTGCCGGCTGTAACGCGGTAAATATTGGCCAGTGCGGCACCGAAGAAATCTATTTCGCGACCTTTGCCGGGCTGGCCACCGAACAGCCCGACGGTAGTGATTCCGGCGAAACCTTCGACGGCGGGCTGTGTATTACCGCCAGCCACAACCCGGCCAACTACAACGGCATCAAGCTGGTTCAGGCGGGCGCGGCGCCGCTGTCCGGCGACTGCGATCTGGAGAATTTGAAAGCGCTCGTTGCCAGCGCGGAAATGACACCGGTAGCGAAATCCGGAGCGGCCAGTGAACGTAACTTTAAAAGCGAGTACGACGCACACCTGATGCAGTGGATCGACACCGCTAAACTGCGCCCACTGCGTATCGTGGTCAACGCCGGCAACGGCGGCGCGGGCAATATCGTCAATCGGCTGGAATCCAAGCTCCCGTTCGAATTTATCAAACTCAATCACCAGCCGGACGGCCATTTCCCCAAGGGTGTACCAAATCCCCTGCTGCTGGAAAACCGCGAGGAAACCGCACGCGCAGTGATCGAACACAAGGCCGACCTGGGGATCGCCTGGGATGGCGACTTTGACCGCTGCTTCTTCTTCGATGAGCAGGGTCGCTTTGTGGACGGCTATTATCTGGTGGGCCTACTCGCGCAGATTCTGCTACAGAAATCCCCCGGCGCCACCATCGTGCACGACCCGCGCCTCTACTGGAATACTCGCGCAGTGGTGGAAGCCGCCGGCGGCACCAGCAAGATATCCAAAACCGGCCATGCGTTTATCAAACAGGTTATGCGCGCTGAAGATGCCGTCTACGGTGGCGAGATGAGTGCACACCACTACTTCCGCGACTTCGCCTACTGCGACAACGGCAGCATCCCCTGGCTACTGATTTGCGAATATCTGAGCGCCGAGAACCAGTCGCTTTCCGCGCTGGTAGCGGAAATGCAGCAGGCCTACCCCTGCTCCGATGAAATCAATCGCAGCGTGGAAAATCCCCGCGCCATCCTGCAGAAAATCCACTCCCACTTTGACGGACAGCAGACCGCCACAGAAACCCTCGATGGACTGGGACTGGACTTCGATGAGTGGCGAGTAAACATTCGCCAATCCAATACCGAACCGCTGTTACGGTTGAATTTGGAAACCCGCGCGGACGCGGATCTACTAAGAAAACAGACCGAAGCGCTGCTCGCACTTATCGAAAGCTGACCTTCTATTTGAAGCCAATCTTTTAACAAGCCGTTCCTCTCGTCGATCGTTCTTGTCTTTTCATACCGCAGCCAGCCTGCGGTTTTTTTTGCCGGTAAAAATCACAGGCAAAAAAAGAGCCCTGAGAAGGGCTCAAATCAATACACGAAATGTGCGACGAGAAAAGTAGACGGGATTGCACCGCCTCAAATGCGTCACCTCGGGACGGAAGTAACCCGGGATGACAGTTCGGCTTGCGCCGAAATTGATACCCGGCAATGACGTTGCCGGGCTTCCCAATTGGGCAGCTTAGGTTAAAAACGGCCGATCAGACCCAGCAGGAATACACGATCCAGTTGCTGGAACTGCAGTACACGCTCTTCGATATCCACGTATGACTGTAGATTCTCCTCGGTCAGGTTCAGACCTTCGAGGGTGACCTTCAAGTTGTCGTTGATCTCGTAGCCGAGGGAGAAATCCAGCTGACCGTAGTCTTTGGAATACTCGGAGCGACCGCCAGAACCCCGCGCGGCGAGCAGTGCGTCATCACGCCAGTTGTAGGCGAGACGCGCGCCGAAGCCGGACTTTTCAAAGAACAGAATGGCATTGGCACTGTGTTCGGAGAGCTGCGGTACCGGCATACTATCCGGAGTTTCACTATCCACAAAGGTGTAGTTCAGCAAGGTGCCGAAGCCCTCCAGCGGGCCGGAGAACATCTGCTGGTAGGAGAGCTCCGCACCACGCACTTCACCGCTCTCGTTCACCGCCATACGACCGTTGTACTGTACCTCTTCAATCACACCATCTTCGTTGGGTGTGCGGCCGGGGCCCATAAAGGTCACGCTGTAGTCATGGGTGATAAAGCTGTTGATGTCTTTGTAAAACAGAGCACCGGACAACATGGAACCTTCGCTGAAGTACCACTCCAGGGAGGTATCAAACTGATTCGCGCGGTATGGATCCAGATCCGGATTGCCGATAATGCCCTGGCGGGAAGTAATGCTGGTAATGAAAACCCCAGAGGTCAGATCCGTCAGATCCGGGCGCGCCATCACCTTTGAGGCAGCGGTACGCCACTTCAGATCGTCGGTGATATCCCAATTAATGGTCGCACTTGGCAGTACATCGTTGTATTCCCGCGTCAGGGTATTCGCGATGTAGTCTTCCTCGTTGTAGACGGGAACAAATAGGAATTCCGAGCTGACACCTTCACGCACCGAGTAGTTGGTAGATGCCGTTTCGGTGCCCACCAAGCGCACACCGATATTACCGCTGACAACGCCACTGTCACTTTCGAAATTCACCTTGGCGTACACCGCCTGGGTGTCTTCATCCACCCTGTAGTCGTTGATTTTGTCGGATACCGGGTACATACCCCAGATGTCCGCCAGATCCTGGATTGGGTCGCCGTACGCAGATGGATTACCGGAAATCCATTGGCGAGGAATATTGCCGCTGATTTTTTCCAGGAAGCTGCCGTCATTCACACTCACGGCGTTCAGAATTTCATGAGACTGGATATAAACTGAATTGGCATCTTCCACTCCCAGACGCTGGTCAGTGACCACGCTGCAGGTTTCATCAGTGCATTCTTCCTGCCAGTGGGTGCCCATGCCCTGATGCACTTCGCGCTCGTTGCCGCGGGTCGCGACACGCACGCCGAACTCAACCTGATTGAAATTCAGCGCGCCCAGGCTGCTGTCCAGGTTGTAATCGAAGTCCAGCGCCACCGCGCCGTAGTCACTGGTGAATCTATCTTGCCACAGGCTGACAAAGGCTACGGCATAGCTGTAGGGGTCAGTCAGGTAATCTGCATTCGGATCGTTCGGATTGGCAGCGCTCAGGGTTGGGTCGAGAGTCAGGCTGCCGGCACCGCCGCCAGAGAGGTCATAGCCCCAGCGCACATTCTCGGCACAAGGCACTTCCAGCCCGGTATTCGGATCCACCGGGCGCGGGTCGCGCCAGCCGCAGTTCACGTTGCCGTAGCTGCCTTTCAGGTCCTGACGCAGCCAGATGCTGTCGAACTTGGATTTGCCTCCGGACACATTCGCAGCAACAGTCCAGTCGTCATTCCACCAGCTACCGCCGAAACTGAAGTTGCGGTTTTGCACATCGCGGTGTGCAGACTGGCCGCCCATACGCTGGGAGTTGCCATTGTTGTTCCAGCTGATCGGCGTAAAGCCGCCGGATAGTAGGGTTACTTCGCCATCCACCGCATTGATACTTCCGGATTCAATGCCAGCCACGGAGGGGGCATCGCCGGTGGCGGTGAATTGGCCGAGGGTAAACGGCATGATGGACTCATCCAGAATCACACCGGTGTGCGGCCAATCTATATCGCGAATGGCATAGGTCAGTACACTGGCCTGCTGCTCTTCTTCGTAATCGCTGGCGATTACATCGGCGTACAGACTGACGTTTTCAGACGGGTTGTACTGCAACGCTAGGTTTACACCGAGGCGATCACGGTAAATGGTTTTCTGTTGCAGCTCGATTTCCTGTGGTGCGATCACCTGACTGAGATTGCCAGTCTCGGCATCGTAGTGCATCAGTGTTGGGAACCAACCACCATTTTCAGTAGCAACATTGTTGCCAGTACCGTCGTCGGCCCAGCCCATGTTACGCCAGCAATAGGGCGCGCAGACGGAAGCCGGATCCTGCTCCGCGTGCCACCAGACGTTTTCATTCCACGCCTGTAATGAGCCGGCATTGGAGTTCCAGTCTTCGAAAGACAGACCATCCCAGTTGCGATAATCGATGGAATCGTTGCGGCTGACGCTTTCGCCTTGGGTCACATTCAGCAGCACGCCGAATTTATCGTCCCAGTTATTGCCGATCAGAAAGGAGTAGCGCTCGGTAGGCTCTTCGGTAAGTTCGGAATAAGAAGCCTTGGTGGAGGCCGCCAGCTGCAGGCCATCACTGTCCAGCGGCTTGCGGGTTTTCATATCCACGGTAGCACCAATGGCGCCCTCGATACGGTCAGCAGACGGCGATTTGATCACCTCCATGCTGGACAGCAGTTCTGCCGGAATATCTTCCAGGGTGGCGTTGCGGCGCACGCTGGAGCGGAAGCCCGGCTGGGACGGAGTGCCCAGATAGGAGACACCATTCATCTCCATATTTACCTGGGACATACCGCGCACCTGGATCTCGGAACCTTCACCGTCGCGGGTGGAGATCTGTACACCGGTTACGCGCTGAAGCGCGCGCGCGGCGTTTTCATCCGGCAGTTTGCCGATGTCTTCCGCAGAAATTATATCCACGATGGCAGTAGCGTTACGCTTCTTGTCGACGCTGTCACGCAGCGCCTTACGGATGCCGTAAACGGTAATTTCCTCCAGCGAAGCATCATACTGGCTGGCGTCTCCTTCTTCGGCTTGTGTTTGCGCCTGCGCCAACGGCACAACCGCACTCAGTGCCAGGGTGCTCACCAAACCTAGGGGCAGAAGCTTCAAGTACTCTCTCTTCATCACGAATACCTTGTTATCGTTATTTGGTGAATTGAGCGCCAGATACCGCTGTGACGCACCCATTTCCGGTCAATATTTGATCTCCACCCAACCAAATGTAACCGGTTTCATTTTACTTTCAAAAAAATCCCCGCTTTCGGGGTGTCATCAATCTTGACAGTGGCACATCGCTTATGCAACCGGTTTCACAAAAAGCCAAATGATCAGATGCCGACGCCCATAAAATGGGAAATTATTCCCTCTAACGACAAAACTCACCAAATTTCCTTCAGCAAAATGTGCTGAATGAGGATGACTGTTTTAGCATCTTTGATCTCCCCGGACGCCAGCATGTCCCTGGCCCGAGACAATGGCAGCTCCAGCACTTCGATATATTCCTGCTCGGAATCCAGTCCACCACCGGTGCCTGTACGCATGGCATCGGAGCACTCGGCTATATAGAAGTGCAATTTCTCCGTCACCGAACCCGGCGACATATACAGCTCAAACACCTTTTCCGCAGCGGAAATTTTGTAACCGGTTTCTTCCCAGGCCTCACGAATAACGCATTCGAGGGGATCCTGATCCTCCATCGCACCGGCGCAGGCCTCCACCATCATCCCGGAGCGGTTACCGTTCAGAAAGGTCGGCAGGCGGAATTGCGAGGTCAGTACCACCGTCTGCTTTTCACGATTGAACAGCAGTATTACGGCACCGTCGCCACGATCATAGACCTCACGGTCTTGCAGCTCCCACTTCCCCTCTCCAGACAAGTACTCAAAAGTGTACTTTTCAAATCGAGACCAACTCTTACAGAGCAACTCACTTTTTAAATTTCTCACCTTTTCCTGCATGTGTGCTATAAATCCCCCCAATAATGTCTCTAACACTCGCTCGCAACTAGATTAAACCAGCGACAAACATCCTTTCCATCTTTTTTACCCTGCCCGTCGAAGAATTCCACTCCATTTAAACAGACAAGCAGCAGAGTCCTACAAAAAGGATCTAAATGGAGTTAATGCAAATGAGGCTTAGCACTTCGCATGTGTCGCCACGATATGTATCCAAAAACTGGCAATTTCCAACCTTCGTTGCAACGGGGACATAAGAGTGCCCGATAAATACGGCATCAATCCCTTCAATATTAAATGGTTGGATAATATCTCGACTTACGCTCTCGACTCTGTCTATTCGATCTAGAAACATTCTCATATATTCGAATCGAGTTCTTTTTCGCGGCCCTAGATCCAAAACATCGTGGTATAAGTGCTTTACTAATGACCGCCCCCATAACAAGGCGTTAGCCACCTCTGCGATTTTGGGAGCGGCGAATGTTGCTCCGGCCAACCAAGCATCATCGACACCCTTTAACAACTCCACAACCTTTGGCCAACTACTTTCAGGGACATCTGCATGTATAAGGCCTACTCGTTGCGCATAAGTATCTAGCTCAATTGCCCAAGGCCAGCTGCATACTTTGTCTACAATTGCTTCCTGCGCTTTATCCGAAAGCCGATAAAACCACTCACCACCATTTGATTGATGCAAGTTCACAGCATCGGGATTTTGGTGCGCAGCAATCATCATCGCCTCATGATTGCCTAGGACGCTGAAGTAGGTGTGATTATCGATTAACTGAATTAATGCGGAACTGTCCGGGCCTCGATCGATGATATCGCCAAGAAAGAAAAGGCGATCTAATCCAGGCGAAAAATCGACATCCTCTAACTGGGACTGCAATTGATTTAAGTGTCCGTGAACATCGCCGACTACGAAGTCCCTACCACTGGGGTTTTGCTCAACCTGCAAATATGTAGTCATTGCACCATCATAGGCTTACAAGTCAGAATCGAATACTAAATAAACATGCGAGTAGTGCAGCTATGTATACGCGCTCCAATAGGCAGCGAGCACCAAGGACTCGAATCCCTGCCACATCACCCTTGGTAAGAACCGGGCACCTCGATCTTGACCCCCCAAAAAAATTGGCAAGCCACCCACTTTAAGCTATGACTTTCCGGTCATTTCTTGGAGTTTCTTTAGAAGCTTTTTTTGCTCCTCTTCATCTAGTTCATCAAGCTGACATACAAGCTCAGCCATAACATCCGACTCACAAAAGAAATAGGCAACAGGAACACCCAGCTCCTCACTTAGGCGCTCGAGAGTCTGGTAATCCGGGGTGTGTCGCCCCTTCTCGTAGTGGGTCATGCGGCTACTGGCTGAGCGATGCTCAAAGCCCAAACGCTCTCCGAGCTCCTGCTGAGTGAGCTCAAGAGCTTCGCGCGCCTGCCGAAGGCGCATAGGAAGCGGCGATTGATTGTCCAAAATTTAAACATCTTATCGAGTCTCTGGGCCCCTGATTGTCCTAGTATATTGGCTTCAGGTATACTTAGGAATCCTAAGTAGGGCTATTACCGCCTACAACCTAATTGATTTAACCATCGACACTCTTCTGGATGAACAGACCAAAGATCAACTCAGAGCTCCTGAAACTCCTAAAATCAGGTGAGTTTGACGTATTTACCTGCCCGGCGCTGACGAGCGCTTACTTTGACCTGCCTAGCTGTAAGAACACGAGTAAAAAGGGGGCGAACAAGTTAATCAGCCGACATGTGAAACTGCTTTTATCCGAGAGCTTTGCGGAGCGCGTATCGGCAAAAAACACTCGGCCAATATCCTACCGATTGACAAAAAAATTCTATCAAAATCACGGCCATACAGATCAGAAAGTCTCAGATGTAGGCGAAGTAAAAAGTAAGTTCACGAGTGAGCTTAAAGACCGAATGCGCAACTACAAGATCGAAATACTCGAGGCAGTTGGCGAAGTTGAAGAATATGAAGAAATTTCTTTAGCATCTCCTGAAAATCTTACTGAAATTAAAGAGTTGTATAGGCAAGCGCGCGACCGATACTCAAGGACTCACGGTAAAATTAAAGCTTTAGAAAAAATGCTTGCAACAATTGAACAGGCTCATTAATGCACCTCCGAAAATGGCAAATAGAGTGTATTGAACAGTGCATTTCAAATTTTTCAAAAGGCGAAAAACACTTTCTGTGCCTGGCAACACCAGGCGCAGGAAAAACAACTATGGCATCGACCCTAGCCAGAAAACTACTTGAAGAAAATTATATCGATATGGTGATGTGCTTCTCACCATCAGTAGTAGTGGCAGCCGATTTTAAGGCGGAGTTAGAAGCTAAAACAGGTAAGACACTGAACGGACTACTTGGCTCTATAGGATTCTCGGTCACGTATCAATCGATGTTGTCACTTGAGCCGCATTTTTGGTCTCTCTTAAAGAGGTATAGAACTCTAGTAATATTCGATGAAATCCATCATTGCGCTGGTACCGGTGTTCCAGGGGAACCCACTCTCGCAAACGCCTGGGGCTCTAAAGTAATAAGTAACATTCAAGGAGAAGCTGCTTACACAATCGCACTTACCGGAACACCCTGGAGATCAGATCAGTTGCCGATTGTACTAGCAAATTACAATCGAAAAAGTGGACTAGTGAAATGTGACTATAGCTATGGTTTGACTCAGGCAATAAAGGACAATGTTTGCAGACTCCCGCAGTTTACAATCATAGATAACGACAACGTCGGATATATACATGATAAAACCAGCACCTACTATCAATCATTCAGCGAACTATTAAATGAATCAAACTGTAGTTACCAAAAGCTCCTAGAGAGTAAAGATTTAATACAATACTGTCTCAGTAAAGCCACTAAAAAACTAGATAGCTTACGGCGAAAAAATGAATTTGCAGGGGGACTCATTGTTTCGACATCAGTTTCTCATGCCAATCAAATTCACAGGATTCTATTAGATAAATTCGGGGAAAATGCTGATATTGTCACGCATAAAGACATAGACGCACCTAAAAAGATCAGAGAATTCAAACACAGTGATCGAAAGTGGATCATATCGGTTGGAATGATCAGCGAAGGCACAAATATTCCGAGGCTGCAGGTTTGCTGTCATTTGACAAGAGTAAAAACTGAGCTCTACTTTCGTCAGATTTTAGGAAGAATTCTTCGGTCTCACGGTAAACATTCAGAAATCGGATACATGTTCGTTCCTGCGGAACCAACACTCATTGAATACGCTAACAGCGTAAAAAACGACACTCCTTCATATCCAGCAATTGAAGATCAAGTAGCAAAAGAGGAAAACACCAGCTACTCTCTTGAGGATATAACTGTTGATGACAAAAATAGCGAGAAAATAAGAAAGCAGGAGGAGATTATTTTAGGTAAATTCTCTCATCATAGACCTGAGCCCTTTGATGATGAAAACTTCACACCCTTAAAAACGAAGTTATCTATAGAGTATTTAGACAACATACAGGTGAATGGAAATTTCATCCATAAAGACATTAGAATTGACCTTTAAGACTCTTTAAATTTTTCGTTAGCTTCCGCTCGCCCTGGCTTGGCTTTTAAATTTTAGTTTATGTCACAACCTGAAAACTACGCTTAGATTTTAGAAGCTTTGTATACTTATTCTTAAGCTCGACATTTTCGCTAGAGAAATGACCAACCCTTGATTTCAGATCATCAAGCTTATCCAGCAAGCGCACATTATGTTCTGCCAACTCGTCACGCTCACGAGTTAATTGACTAACCTTCCTTGCCAGTGAATGAGTGGAATCCAACGCTCCAAGATCAACCAATAATTTCATTTGATTTCTGACTATAGCCACCTGCAACTCCTCTACCTTCTTCTCGGCAACATCAAGAAGTGAGGTTAGTTCCTTGCGGTTCATATTTTGCTTAGATTTGTATTTAACATTTTCAGATGGATTAACTGCAGCTTTTTTAGCTTTTAGAATTCCATTCAACTTGTCAATGTGATTAACGATTAGCGGGAATTTCTCACCATTAATATATCTTGAGTTATACCCAAGCTTGCGTGAAATTTCTGACATTTTAATTTTAGGAATCTTATGATAAGAAAAACCACCCGAAACGATCTCCTTTTCGATTCTTGAGAAATCTTTTTGAATCAGAGAATACATTTTTTCTAGTTTGTTTTCTGAAACCCACTCAGGAATTTTTTCTTCCAGATTAGGAACCGAAATATCAAAAATATCATCCATGAGAACTTTCCAACGGAGAAAATTTACGTTCTTCTACAATCTTCCTACATGCTTTTAACTTTTTTTCATAAGCATCGTTGACAACATCAATACCCAAGCTCTTAAAGCTATCCCTGTGAGCCTTTAGTGACTGCCCGAGAATTACAACCTCCTCAATATTCGATTCAAGTCTCAACGCATTCGGGCAGTTAGTACAAACGTCTAAGTCAGCGTCCTTTATCCTCGGCACACCAGATTTCCTATCCGCGCAATTTGCCATCGAAATTTTGTCTTTTCGAAGAACACACATTCCCCAGGCATGAGGCTCTACTTCACCGAAAAATTTATCATTTACAATTTCTTTTAACCTCTCATGCAAAGAAGGCTTGTCCAAAAACTCGTACTCTGAGATTAGCGATTCGAAATAACGACCAACTGCTCCATAAAGCCTCTCTTTTCCTTCGCAAGCCCGCCCCATCAGCTCAACAATATACTCTTTAGATATGCTGTAATCGTCCTCCTCGTACAGTTTGTTAAATAAGTAGCTTGATGTCATATACGAATCGAATGAGTGCCGATAATGGTCCCGAATTGCTCCAGGAACATTTCCATCGAATCTTCGCATGGCGAATTCCGAAAACGTATGCCGCCATTTATGTGGATGAATGCTGTCACAGAGAGTTAAATACTCAGAACCGTAAACGTCTACAAATGATTTGTATTTTTCCGACAAGACAGCACGCAAGTACTTGTCTTTAAATAAGTCGACCTTCTGACCAGCTCGCTTTCCTAACTGAAGTGACATTTTTCTATACTCAAAAATTCTCTGCGTAGATCTTATTTCAGGATCCTCGATCGACATATCCCATATAACATCAACCACTTCTGCTGCTAATCCGGATATATCCCTTAAAGTCACAATTCCATAGTTTGTTTTTAAAATTTCGGACTTAAATTTATAACGACCAAATTTTCCCTTAACTAAACCATCGTACCGAATACTGTGAATTTCGCTTCTTCGGGCACCTGTAATCGCAAGAAATATGATAGCGCAGCTTGTATAGAGTTCTCTGACATGCCTATTAACATCTCCGGGCGTACAGAACGGCCAATCCGATATCGGGAGATCATCATCCGGGCCAACATTAAATTCATACTCCAGATATGATCTTAGGCTTTGAAACATTGGATGCCTCAACCCGTGCAAACCAGTAGACAGCTTACTTTCCCGATAAATAACTTTGGGCAAATTAATTTTCAGCCGTGTATACTCGGGCAACGCTATATCTGGATGATCATTTATCCATTTGTAGATCGCTCTTGCACACTTGGTTTTGGGCGATCTAAGCAGGTTAACTGCATCAGAGACTAATAGCATTGCTATCTGAATGGGAATAGACTCCCATCTACCCCCTAGCTTCCAAGCAAGCAAGTCAGTACCGCTATCCTCTATTTCAGCTTCGACAATCCCAAAAAATGTTTCCAAATATGGAAATGTTACAAACCCGTCGCTGAACGTTCCGTTTAGGTAGAATCGGTTTATGCTCTTTATTTTTTCAAAGGTTTGTCTCACCCAATCTCTGGCTTTAAAAAGACCATCTTCTCTCTTCGAGCAATAAACTAAGCAATTTATAATGCTCTCTTCACTCCAGCGATTAAGATCTATAGGATCCTTGTCGATCCAGTATTCACAGAATCTTTTAAAAAGGGTGAACAAATGATTGAAGGTACTCTTTCTATATATAAGGGATGCCTCCCCCTTATTAAGGTATCCAAGTGCCCAATTTTGAATAAGAACAAGCTTTTCTATATTATTTTCGATTTCTGGGTGTAACTTTGTCCAATCAACCGGAAAGACACCGCTCACGATGCATTCCACATTCCATACACGCGCGCCAAGGATATTTCTCCGCAAGTCCTCATGCAGAGAATGAAAAAATTTGCCCTCTAAATTATTTGGATTATCTACCTGGATCGACTTTGTTGAGTTGTTATTCATAGCACCAAGTCCGGAAATTTAAAGCTTGCCCCTGCATACTGCTCCCTGGCTATTCGTAACTGTGTGGCATCGAAATGGTTCAACAATACGGAAAGGAAAATTCTACGAGCAATAATTTGGTAGGCTTTGTTCTCAGCTATGCCTATGAGTCTCTCAATTGACTTATCAATATGTGCTATTTCAGCCATTATTATCGAAGCAACTAATGGTGTTTTCACCACAATTACTTTCGAGCCGTTACTGAAAACTCCCGTGCTCTCATAAGCATATTTCTTCATGAATTTCAGCTGCTTAACTTCATTAAGCAGCTCGATTTCACTGCTATTTTTTCCTGCAGGTAACCCTAAGATTCTATTTACATCATTAAGAGTAATGGCCTCAACGAAGCTATGCCTCTCTTCGTTTATTTTATTGGCTATATTCAGCATTTCCTCTCCGACGGCTGCTGCAAACCTGGACTCATCATCTAGCTTCTGCCTGTCCGTGGCTCGATTCAGGTATTGATCATGATGCGTTTTTCTTGTGTGATTCAACCGAAGCGCAGACTCATCAGCCAAAAGATGGTCCTCACCACCCTGAGTATTGGAAAATTCGTCTGAAACACTAAAATTATTTTTCACCCTTGAAGCATATACCGCAGTTTGGCTTACAGCTGCTGGCTGTATTGTTCTTGACTCGTCATATTTAGCTGCAGGGTTAGATTCAGCCTCTAAGACAACACGAGAAAATATATCAAGAAATGGGCGAATCCTTTCACTATCAGATTCTGACGACAAAATGCGGGATCTCGATATTGAGTTCTCGAAAATAAACGGCCTAAACTTGAATAGATGCGTCTGGCCTAGCCCGAAAACAGCGGGTATCGCATAAGTTTTTGATTCGCAAATAAGTGGTATTTCCGAGTCGTCACCTCCTTCTCGATAATGCCCTTTTACTTTCATTTCACGAATGTTACTAACCCACGCCTCTATGACTTTAAATGCTTCCGTTCCTCTGTCAAAACCCACTGACATACTAGTTCTATTTCTTGCTTTGTAGCTTTGGACAACTATTTTTTTTCTACTATTTACTACATCTTTCAGCGTCAACCTGTCGATACTAGATGCCGACACCCGTTGAGCTGAAAAATAGTAATACATCATTGCTTTTTCTTCACGGCCAGGTCTTAAAAGGTCAAATGGAGATATAAATGAATTCAAATAAAAGGATTTTCTATCCTTTCGTAGCCTGCCCCCTCTACCTTTCTTAATCACCAAACCAAATCGCCTAGTCCAAGCATCGCCATTGGGTTTTAAAAACTTCCTTAAAGCTTCAACTTGAACCTGCCTGTTTACGTGGGGGTTTAGCTCCAGCTTTTCCTTGTTAAAAAAATATGTGAACGCAGGCTTATAGTCACCCAATTGTACGCCTTTCCCGATGCGTATCGTGTTGATATATGCAGCGAAAAAAACTGCCTCTAGGAGAAAAACATTTCCCAGGCCAATGGCAGCTCTAACTGTAATCCCCGCTAGCTTTTTAAGTAAATCTCTATCCTCTTTTTTTGAATGGCAGCTACAGCTTATAATTGCATGCTTTGATATTTCCTCTGGCAATAGGCTTTCAAGGAATGCGTAATCTTCTGGCATTTTTTCACGAAACTCTTTCCTTATAGATTGCCATTGAGAAACAAACCAAATTGGAAATCGATTGAATGCAATCAAGTAGCTCTTGTTATCATATTCAAAATCAGGAAATAAATTTTCTAGCGAAGGCCTTGCTTCACCTACCGGCCGCAGTACAGACGGCCAATTATCCACCGCATCAATGAGCTTAACTCTCAACCGCGCATCATCAGTCCTTGCCGATTCAAATATTGACTTTAACTTTGAACTTGCTTGATATATGAAATCCTCTGTAAAATTTCTTTTCTTAAGATACTTTAAGAACTTCAGGCCGACATTTTCGTCGACCACTTCTTTTTCCGTAAGAAACAACGTAAATTCGAAAAGTATTCTTTTGTGATTTACCATCGTCAGCGGTTGAAGCTTTGGATAACCCGGACCATTAACATACGCCAAAATTGCTTCTATGATATCTACATTACAAACATCTTGAGGCAGAGGTACATGATACTTATTTCCACTATTATCTAAGAATAGAAATCCTTGAAATTTTGAATCAAATTTATCTAAACTCATTCTATAAATTTTTATTGATTTAAATTTCACAGCCCAAATTAATGGTTTTTTCGAAGGCTATATATATTCTTGTTGTACTCATATCCTCATGCCCCATTCTCTCCTGCACAAGAACCGTGTTTATTCCATTTTCTCGACACAGCGCACATAGATTTGTAGCGTAGCTGTGCCTAAGACTATGAAAGCTTCGATTAAACCTCACCCAGTCAGCGGACCGGCTATCATTTAAATTCTTTATGAGGTTCTTTTTAGCCTCGCTGAACATTGCTGATGGGAATTGTCTATTCAACTCTTCACCGCTTTTTTTACAAATTAGAAGGTCGCCTGGGATAGACTTTCTTGCCCCAGAGATAAATCTTAATATTTTTATCTTTAAGCTTTCTGGGATGTATATCGTTCTTACCTTTCCGGTACTTGGCCCCTTCCCTACTATAGTAATATATAGGCCTTTGCTTCCTTTTTTCTCGCTTACTCCAATAGCTTGCTTCAACCTTGAAATCCGCAGATTTCTCTGATCAACAACTTCACTTGCTCTCAATCCGCAAAAGTAGCCAAACCTCAATATCAGATCGTTCCTATCTATAAAATATGATTTACGCTCAGTTTTATAGGAGGCCAGAAACTCGAACTCTTCTAGGTCAATGTACTGAAAATTTAAGCCATACGGATCTAACGACTTTTTCCTTCCGTTAACTTTTTTAAGTTCTAGATCCAGGCCTCGTAAAGAAAATCTATGGGATCTCTTGTCCTCACTTATGAAATCTCGCTCTAATGCCCAGTCATACAGAAGATTTAATCGTGTTTCTGTTTGACCAACAGTCGATGCATTTAGATTATTCTGAGCAAATTGGTGATCAAGATAATCCTGGAATTGAAATCCATTCATAATTCTCCAATCGTCAAGATCTTCACTTTTATCGATATAGTTTAGGAATTTAACTATTGAATGTCCGTAATTTCTGACCGTGGAAAACTTTTTCCCTTTATTGACAACATCCAATAGGTATAGAGATGAAATCGGTTCTATCGCTAATGTCATATCATCAAAAATCGACACGTATTGAACAGATCGCCCCCCGTATTTACTGGTGTAACTTACTAGCCGATATCTATTCACTACAAATCACGCTTACGGTAAATGACTAGAGCCATTATTTCATCGCGAATGAGCCAATCAATAGCTGGCGAAACCTGAATTACTTGGACTTCGTCAAATCACTTTTTATTTTCGTGAGACGTTTTTTGTAATATTTTTAAGATCTTGGAATTCCTAATAACTTACTTGAAAAACTGTGAGTATCCGTAAAATCAAGTCTTGCTTTCGTCAAATCTCAACGAATAAATTCTATAAATTATCTTTAATATTTTTTTATTACATATTCGCCATTAATTATTTTTATTAATTTGTGAGTGTTATCGAATCAAAAATCTACTTACTTTTAGATTAGGTTTACATCGAACCTCCAGAACTTCGCACACGTGTCGTATTCGCCGTCTAGTCCACCTCATTCGGCTTAGTCGCTAGTTAAGGCAGGAAGCAGGAAGCAGGAAGCAGGAAGCAGGAAGCAGGAAGCAGGATATTTTGATCGGTATACTATACAGATTGCATAACCCGACGTTCCGCGGCACGCTCCTTGGCCTCGGTGATCACCTTGGGAAATTGCACATCGGCGATCCCCAGGCGCTTGATCTTGATCGGCGTGCCTTCCAGTGAAGTGGTGACGGCAGAAAACAGTTCCTGGCTCAGCATCTCGCGACTGGAAGCGATCTCATTGATGGAGTACTTGGCGATAACACGGCGCACCACATCCCGGATCACCGGCTGGGCGTAAGTGTTGTACACCTGATTGACGGAAATATTGTCAGTCTGGGGGGGCACCCGATCAAAGATATTGTCGATATATTTCTCATTGACCGAACCGGTCATGCGGATATCGAAACTCATGTTCAGCTGATCCTTGGGCATAAACAGCTTGAACTTTTCCAGGTGACCAAAATCTGCGGTGGCCAGGGTAACCAGCTTGTCACAGTAGAACAGACACGGGTCGAGGCGGAATTTGGACGGTGGTACCGTACTCGGCTTGTAGCCGTTCTTGGTGAGAATTTTGCCCACGTGTGCCGGTGGCACTTCCACCCGATCACCGCAGGCTACAAGCCCCGCCACTGCCATCACAACCAGTACTTTTGACAACTTAGACAACATCGACATTCCCTTTTGTGTTGAAAATCGCTGCACACAATAGAGACCAAGCCGCCGTCCGGCAAGCAGGCCGCTTGCGATGCGGCGAACACCTTTCGGTGAGGGCGGAAAATCCGTGCAGGTTATGATCTAATTAACCATTGGATATGTTCACATGGATCAAACAACGTGCAATCTGAATTTCTCACCGCAACCCTCTTCAACCTCGGCCTGAACCTTCTATACACACTGATCGCCCTCGTTATCGGTATGGTCGCGCTGCTGGTGATCGACAAAAAGCTGCTCAAGCATGTCGATATCGAGGCGGAACTGAAAAACGGCAATATCGCGGTGGCCATTTTTGCCTCCACCATCCTGGTGTTCGTGGCCATGATTATTTCGTTTGGCCTCAAGGGCTGAGGCCAGCGGCAATGCGTTTACTGCTGATTGGCGTTTCACTGGGCGTCATACTGTTGCTGCCGGAATTACTCCTGCAACAGAACTCGACACCGCAACCCGTCCCCCTGCCCCAACTGCGAGAGATCGGCTCGCCGGATGTCAGCGACAACCAGAAGGGCACGGTGATCGTAAAGGGTGTATCCACACCACTTACCGAATCCACGGTGCAGAACGCGGTCGGCAAACGCTCGGAACAGGAAAGCAGCTATATCTCCGTATGGAACTGGCAGGGCCTGGAGTCGGTGACCGCATCCGCGCGCGGACTGGATAAGTTGCACCACTTTGCCAACAGCTATCTGGTCGGCTTCCAGCCGTTTGAAACCCGGGAGCTCTGGGTTCCCCTGTACACACTGGCTATTCGCAAGGAATACCAGTATGACCACCTGCAATACGCGGGGCTCGCCGACATCTGGCAGACCTCCCGCCAGGCCTATTACCAGAAGCGCGGCGACTGCGAAGACCACGCGATTCTGCTGGCAGACTGGCTGATCAACCTGGGCGTCGATGCGCGGGTGGCGCTTGGCACCCACAAGGGCCAGGGGCACGCCTGGGTGGTCGCCATTGTCAATGGCACAGAGTACCTGCTGGAGGCCACCAGCAAGCGCCGCCAGTCCAACTGGCAGGCCATGCCCCTGGCTGCGCTGGCGGAAGGCTATGAGGTAGAGTTCCAGTTCAACCGGGACTACTTCTGGGCCAAAACCACTTCTGCGCCAACCCGCAAATACCGCGGTAGTCACTGGATCCGGAAATCCCAGTTTATTCGCGGCTGAGTGTGCCCGGGTATCGCTGCTAGGCTTAAAAATGACCCGGCGTCAGGAAGACGCTGAAATAAAACCGGGGCGGTTGTACCGGCCGCTCCTAGCCGTTGCAGGATGCTGCCGTGAAATTCGACTATGCCAGTGCCGGCCGTGCGGCCGTGGTTGCCCTTCTTCTCTCCACCTCGTTTTTTCTCGCCACGCCGCTCAGCGCGCAAACACCAGAACCTGTCGCGGAACAGCCGCAGCGACTGATTCTTCGCTTTGCCGGCCCGCGCACCAGCGAGCAGGCGCGCGCCGCCACCGCGGAACTCATGCAGGTTACCGGCACCGAAATGCACTATCGGCACCGCCTCGCCAGCGGTCAGTTTGACCTGCTGAGTCTGCAACAGCGCCTGCCACCCACTGCTCTGGACCGCCTTGTAGCGGCCCTGCAAAGGCAGCCGGGCGTACTCTCGGTCGAGGTAGACCGTATGATGCAGCACACCGCGGTCCCCAATGACAGCCGCTACAGCGAGCAGTGGCACTATTTTGAAGGTACCGGTGGCATCAACCTGGAAGCAGCCTGGGATACCCACGACGGCAGCGGTGTGGTGGTTGCGGTTATCGATACCGGGATCACCGGCCATTCAGATCTGAACGCCAATATCCTGCCCGGATACGACTTTATCGACGACACGGCGGTGGCGAACGATGGCGATGGCCGCGACAGCGACCCGAGCGATCCGGGCGACTGGCTGCAGGTTTGGGAATGCGGCTTTTTCAATCCCTCCCAGCCCCGTGACAGTAGCTGGCACGGCACTCATGTCGCCGGCACCATCGCGGCAATCACCAACAACGGTCTTGGCGTGGCCGGAGTAGCGCCCGGTGCCAAGGTGCTGGTGGCGCGGGTGCTCGGCAAATGCGGCGGCTACACCTCCGACATCATCGACGCCATTGTGTGGTCATCGGGCGGCAGTGTCAGCGGCGTACCCGATAACCCCAATCCCGCCCATGTGATCAACCTCAGCCTCGGCGGTGGTGGCAGCTGCGGCGGTGCCATGCAAAGCGCCATCGACACCGCGCGGGATAACGGTACTACTGTGGTGGTGGCCGCAGGCAACAGCAATGCCAACGCCGCAGACTTTTCCCCGGCCAACTGCAATGGCGTGGTCACCGTGGCCGCCAACGACCGGCAGGGGAATCGCGCCTCCTATTCGAATTACGGGGGTACGGTGGAAGTGACGGCACCGGGCGGTGAAACCAATACCACCGCGAACGGGATACTCTCCACCCTGAACAGCGGCACCCAGGGCCCCGCGCAGGAAACCTACCGCCACTACCAGGGCACCAGTATGGCGACGCCCCATGTGGCCGGTGTTGCCGCGCTGCTCTACCAGGCGAGCCCCGGCATCTCCCCGGATGAGGTTTCCAGCATCCTGCAGAACACCGCCCGCCCGCTACCCGGCAGCTGTTCCGGGGGCTGTGGCGCCGGTATTGTGGATGCCCGCGCGGCACTGGATGCGGTAGCTACCGGCAACCGGCCACCGCAGGCAGAATTCAGCTGCACTACCGACGAACTGACCATCGACTGCATGGATCAGAGCGGCGATCCGGACGGCAATATCACCGCGTGGGACTGGGATTTTGGTGACGGAAACACTTCCAGCGCGCAGAACCCGAGCCACAGTTACGCTGCCGCCGGCACCTACAATGTATCGCTCACAGTCACCGACAACGATGGAGTGACGGACTCCACCGCACAGGAAGTGACGGTCAGCAGTGATGAACCGGTAGAAAACGAGCCTCCGGTCGCGGATTTCAGTGTTTCCGTATCCCGTGTCACCGCGAGTTTTACCGACAACAGCAGCGACAGTGACGGCAGCATTGCCAGCTGGGCCTGGGACTTTGGCGACGGAGGCAGTGCGACCACCCGGAACCCCAGCCACGCGTACAGCGAAAACGGCACTTACCAGGTGACCCTCACGGTAACCGACGACGATGGCGCCAGCCATTCGGTTGCCAAAAGTGTCACCATCAACTGCCGCTTCTGGTGGGGCAGCCAATGCCTGTTTTAAGTTCGGCACTGTATTGAAATAAAAAAAGGCCGCGCAGGTTTTGCGCGGCCTTTTTTTAATGAATGAATCTTTCTCGGTTAGATCGGCGATCCCGGGGGCATCGGCTTGATATCCCCGGCTTCCACTTCGAGGTCCCCGGCCATATAGGCAGCTATGCGGTTGGCCTCGTAAAAGTAGTGGGCGTTATAGCCGTGCGGATCTTCCCCGAACAGCTTCATCTCACCAACCGCGTGCTGGAACCTGGCCAGTTCGAAATTCGCGCGGGCGCGCGCAGACGCAGGGGCTTTCTTGTTGCCCGCCAGTATCATCAGCTGATGGATATACACATGGTTGACCCGCTGGTGAACGGCGGCCTGCAATCCCTCATAATCGCCGTGATCCAGAGCTTGCTCGGTCAACTGGGCAAGCAGGGTATTGAAACCTGGCCCCGCGCCCCTGCGCGCCTGCTGTTGCTGCAAGCGCGCGGCGCGCTCGGGATGCAGCAGGATGGAAAGCGTGTGGCCAGCCGCGGCCTCCGCCATGGCGATGCTGTCAAACGTCACGCCGGTGTATGCGGGAAAGCTTTCAATGGTGCGGCTGTAACCGTAGGACTTCGGCGGCAACAGCTGCAGCACTTTTTCTGGCAGGGTCAGGAATTGCGGCTTCAGCGTCGCAGCCAGTGAATCTATTGCCTGCTGCTGCCTGTCCGCCGGCACCATGGTGTAACTCTCGCTCTCGGCATCGTTGTACAGGTAGTTGTAATCCAGCCCGCCGATTAGCTTGCCCACGGCTTCCGCCTGGTAGCGATGACCGTAGTAGACAGGTACCAGGGTCTCGTCGAGAGAGGAGCGCGCTACATCCGGACGGTTGGCAGCCGCGGAGAAGTTTTCCAGTGCGTGCCGGCGCAGCTCGGTCATCCGCTGGAACTCTTCCAGTACCTCTTCCCCGTTATCCCACAGGTGGGATTCTGCATGTGCATTGTTGATTGCGCGGGAGTCCGGGTCAGAGATAAAACGCAATTTCTGTTGTTGCGCCTCTTCGATGATGCCGGCCAGAAATTCCTGCTCTGCATCATCGGCAATACCGTAGCCGTAGCGGATTGCCAGTTTGTCCCAGGCACCGATACCGGAGTCGTAGGCTTCACTTAGTTTAAGATCCTTGCCACTCAGGGTGACCAGCGGTGCCGGGTAATCCATCACTGAAGCGCGCCCTTCGGCACTCGCAATAAAGTTGTGCGCGAGGCCCAGGGTGTGGCCGACCTCGTGGGCGGAGAGCTGACGGATACGCGCAAGCGCCATTGCCTTCAGCTTCTCGGTATCCGCATCCTTTTTACCGTAGGGCTGCAACAGGCCCTGTGCAATCAGGAAGTCCTGACGCACCCGCAGGGAGCCGAGGGTGACATTGCCCTTGAGGATTTCACCGGTGCGCGGATCATAGACCGAGTAACCGTAGGACCAGCCGCGGGTAGAGCGGTGGACCCAGTTGATCACGTTGTAGCGCACATCCAGCGGGTCGGCGTCTTCCGGCAGCAGTTTTACCTGGAAGGCGTTTTCAAAACCGGCGGCCTCAAATGCCTGATTCCACCAGCTGGCGCCTTCGATCAGGGCGCTGCGCACCGGCTCCGGCACACCGGAATCCACGTAGTACACAATCGGCTCGACCACTTCATTGCTGTCGGGCTTTTTCTGCAGGCGATGGCGGAAGATCAGTCGCTGATCCATCGGCTGGTCAATTTCCGTGGCGTAGTCCCGGTAGGTGAGCGGGAAGTAACCACTGCGGCTGTGAAACTCGCGCGGCTGGTAACCGTCTTCAGGCAGTGCCACCAGGGAAATATGCTGGCGCAGTGTCACCAGCTTCGGGGTGGGCACAACTTCCTTCATGTATTTACCGGGCTCACTGCCGGCAAAAGTCAGCTGTGCTTCAAACTCGGTATTTTGCGGAAAGCTGCGGGTACGCGGCAGGTAGACCGCCGATTTACTGGCGTCCACGCTGTAGCTACCCTGCTCGGCGTCTTTCAGCCGCTGAGCGATACCGTGCTGATCGCTCAACAGGAAGGGCGTGAAGTCCACCAGCACACCACTGCCCTCTTCCGCGAGAATCTCGAAGCCCCACAGCACAGACGAAGCAAAGGCTTCCTCGACTGCGCGCCGCTCAGCCGGGTTGTCCGACTGCGCCCGGTAATCGAGATTTATCTGGTGGATCAATACCTTGTTGCCCACCCGCTCGAATTTCACCACACGACTCTCACCCGCCTGGTTGCGATCCAAGCCTACCGGATTCGATCCCAGTCCCTGCGCAAGGCCGGTAAGCAGCAACAGCTCGCGGTCAAACTGGTCGATCTGCAGTAGCACCCGACCTTTTCGGTCATCCCAGTAAAAGTCGAACAGGCCCTGCTGCCTGTCCAGGCCTGTGGTAAGGCCACTGATGGTTTCCGCCTGTGCGCAGATGCTGAGCAGCAGTGCGGTTGCAATGATTATTCTTCTAAACATGTCTCCCCCGGCAGGGTTACTGAAACTTTCCGGCGCGGATTGCGCCGGAAATCAGTCGCAGAGATTAACACCTGACAGCCATTCGTGAACCTGTGGCTAGAACCAAGCCCGCATCGAGGGGAAATAAAAAACGAACTCTCTGTACAAAAGGGCACCGGCCGCACAATCTACCGGAAATCACTCTACCGCTCATCGGCGACGCTTTACCGCAAGCCCTACGCCCACAAAAAATTGGCGCGTCGTTTGGCACGGTTAATGCTTTTCCATCTCTGTTCAATGGAGAACGTCGGAGAAGTATATGAGCGTCGAGGAAATTTCACTGTTTATCCTGCTGCTCTGCGCCGCGGGCCTTATTGCGGGTATTACCGCGGGACTTTTCGGAAATGGCGGGGGCTTTGTCGTTGTACCTGCGTTGCTGGCGGTATTCCCGTTTTTACACAGCGCATCGGATGAAATGATGCGCGTGGCGGTGGGCACCTCCCTCGCTTCTATCGTAATTTCATCGGCGCGCTCGGTGCAGGCGCACAGTAAACGCGGGGCCGTGGACTTCAAGGTATTGAGGGACTGGTCTATCTGGATCGTACTGGGGGTCGGTGCCGGCCTCTATATTGCATCCTTTACCAACAGCCAGAGCCTGGTACATGTATTTGCCGCCGGCGTACTGCTGTACTCCATCTACTTTCTGTTTCCCAACCTGTTTGACGGCCTCAAGGGCAAACTGGAAATGCCCACGGGTTTTGCGCGCGCTGGCCTGGCGAGCTTCCTTGGCGGTTTTTCATCGCTGCTGGGGATCGGCGGCGGCACCATCACTGTAATGACCATGGTGCTGTGCAACCGCCCGACGCACCAGGCAGTGGCAACCGCATCCGGTATCGGCTTCCTGATCGGCCTGCCCGGCGCCATAGGATTCCTCATTATGGGGCTGAATGCACCGAATCTGCCCATGGGTTCCATTGGCTACATCAATATTCCGGCGCTGATCGCGATTTCTGTGTTCTCGATCATTTCCGCCCCCATCGGAGCGCGCTGGGCACACAGCCTGAACGAATTACACCTGAAGCGTCTCTTCGGGGTCTACCTGATCGCGGTATCCCTGGCGATGTTCGCCAAGGCGTGATGCAACCATTCATCGAACTCAACACAACACTCGAATAACGGGGAGAGCAAAATAATGCATAAATCACTGAGCAGGAGGTTGTTTCTACAGGGCACCACTGCCGCCTTCTCCGCGGCGACCGTAGGCGGACTCGCCAGCAGCGCATCCGCAAAAGAGATCGTGCGACCTACCCCCCTGTACGGACCGCCCCCCGGCGTAGCCAAACTCAACGCCAACGAAAACCCATACGGTCCCAGCCCCGCTGCACTTAAGGCCATGATGGAAGCGAGCCAGAAAGGTGCCTACTACGTTTACGACAGCGTGATGCGCCTGAAAACTATGATCGCAGAGCGCCACGGGCTCACACCGGATCATGTCACGCTCGGTTCCGGCAGTAGCGCCGGTCTTGCCGCCGCGGCCATCGCCGCTGCCCAGAAAGGCAATATTCTCGGACCGGACCTCTTCTGGGACACCACCTCACGGGTGGTTGAAATGCAGAAAATCGGCGAGATCAAACGACTCCCCAAACTCGAGTCCCTGGCCATCGACCTGGACGCAATGTACGGCGCCATCGATGATTCCATCTCCATGGTTCAGGTCACCAACCCGAACAATCCGACCGGGATGCTGATCGACCCGGTTGCGATGCGCAATTTCTGTATCAAGGCTTCCAAGAAATGCACTGTTCTGGCCGACGAGGCCTACAACGAACTCACCGACAACAGCGATGCCAATACGGTTATTCCGCTGATCAAGGACGGGCACGACGTGATCGTTGCGCGCACCTTCTCCAAGATCTACGGACTTGCCGGCATGCGCGTGGGCTACCTGATCGCACAGCCGGAAAAGATCGCAGAAATGGAACGCTACGGCCTGGGGTGGTACGGACTGAACCAGGCTGGCCTGGCTGCCGCCATTGCCTGTTACGAAGACCACAAGTTCATGGACTACTGCCGCAGCAAAGTCAAAGAGGCCCGGGATATGGTCAGCGCAGCCGTAAAGGAAAACGGCCTGACTGCCCTGCCTTCTGTCACCAACTTCATGTTCGTAAACCTGGGCGATCTCAACGCGGAAACCTTCCGCGAAGAAATGGCAAAAGAGAACGTATTGATCCGTGGCATCTACCGCGACTACACCAACTGGTCGCGGGTCAGCATGGGTTATATCGAAGATGTGCAGAAATACACGTCCGCGTTGCCCAAGGTACTGCACCGTATGAGCTGATTTATTCAGCCTAAGAATAACAGTCGCTCCACTGGCCAGCTCTGCTGGCCTTTTTTGTGCCTATCAATTGCGGCCTGCTGGCTTTCACTTCCAGTCATCTTGCCTCGCGGCCAACCCTCAGCCTCCTTTCCCCAAAGCTACATCAAGTCGGTTCCCATATGCCCGAACATTCAGATGCGTTTATTCCAGGCACAAAAAATCCCCGCCGAGGCGGGGATTCAAGGTTGCAGAAGACACTGCTGTTTTAGAAATTATGATTCAGGCTCATATAGTAGTAAGAACCCTGCCAGTCAATAATGGAGTCTGAGGGATACTTGGCGCCACAGCAGTAGTCTCCAAGCATGTCCTCATCCGGGTACTCGTCAAAGATATTGCGTCCACCCAGGCTCACATTGGTCGATTCAGTCAGGTGATACTTGCCTTCGAGGTCAACCTGCACTACGGAGCTGTAATCCTGGATCTCTCCGCCCTGATAGTTTTCGGAGCTGCCATACCAGTTGGCGCGTGCCATCAGTGCGAGCGGTCCAAATTCGTGCGTTGCGGTTACCGCACCGCGCAGTTTCGGGTTGAAGTTTTCAAAGTCGTACTGGTCTTCCTCGTTCAGGTACTCACTGGGATCCGAGGCAAACTCATGTTTGTTGTAGTTCAGAGAGGCGGTAACGTTAGTTACGCTATCACCTGACCATTCCAGTGGATAGGTCGCCACCACATCCACACCCTGGGTACGGGTATCGAACGCATTGGTGAAATAGAAAACCCCACCGATAGACTCTGCTCCCACAACACCCGCATCAACCAGTGCCAGATAGTTAGCGTAGGCCGCCGGATCTGAATCGTCGGCAGAAACATCCAGTGTGGAAATTGCGTAAGTACGATCATCAACATCAATTCGATAGAAGTCGACGGTCAGATTGAGCTTGTCGAAGTCGGCGGTAAAACCGAAAGTGAAGTTGGTAGAGGTCTCGGGTTTCAAAGCCTCCGCCCCCAGAGCCTGTGCAACACTGCTGCTTGCGGGGAACAGGCCGGTGGCTACAGGGAAGCCATTGGGCAATCGAGTCGAAACATTTGTGGTGCCCTGCTGACCCGGAGTCGGTGCGCGGAAACCGGTACCGATAGAAGACCGCAGGCCGATGGTTTCGGTCAGGTCGTACTGCATGGCAAGCTTGCCTACCAGCTCGGAATCAAAGTCGGAATAATCTTCGAAACGGGCAGCGGCCTGCACGAATAACTTGTCAGAAAGATCGGTACTCAAATCACCGTAGATGGCGTAGGAGTCGCGGGAATAGCTACCGCTGTATTCCGGTGAATAACCGGGGAAGCCGTTGGAGCCAACACCCACTGCGGTGTAAACAGGGTCGTCTTCGTCGGCACAATTCAGGCTAGAACCGGCATCGATTGCGGCCTGCCCTGCAGCGGTTTCCACACCACCCTCACAGAAACCCCAGGGGTCCTGTGTTGCGTAGGGCCCAGCCGCATAGGAATCGGGATCGCCACCGGTCAGTTCATAGGACTCATCCATATAGCTCAGACCGAATGCGGCAACCACTGGTGCTGTCATTCCCAAGTCGAGCTCTTTGGAGAAATCTGCCTGCAACTGAATTTCTTCGTTTGCCAGCGTACCCGGCTTGAACGAAGTGGGGCTATCGGGGCCCATAGAGGGGTTGATGGTATTTTTCAGGGTGTACGCCACCTCACTGAGACCGTAACGTGCACTAAAGTCGTACAGGATTCCGGAACTCATCTCTCCTTTCAAGCCACTGACCAGTGAGTAGTCGGTGACTTCACCGAAGAAGCGCGGCGTAAAGCCACCCGGGAATTTTTCCAGAGGATTGTAAATGGAGCCGTCTTCTTCACGGAGATCCATAATGGTGCCGTTGTTGGGGTAACGGTAATAGAAGCTGCCATCGGCCTCGCTTTCGGAGTAGTTACCGAAAGCGTAAAGTTCCTTGCCACCGCCGAGATCGTAACCCGCATTAAAGAACAGACGCGCGGCTTCGGCATTCGGCTGCCCCCATGGCTGCACTACATCGCCCTCAAGTGAGGCATTTTTTGACGCGGCAATAAAATCCGGGTCTTCGGTATAGGCCGCGTACCATTCGCTGCTGTCGTAAATGGGGTTGTTTTGATCCAGGCAGAACCAGTCGCCACAGTATTGTTCTGCGCGCTGGGTGAAGTCCTGCTGGGAAACTTCACCAGAAATACTCAGGAATCCATCAGTGCCAAGTGCCAGGCCGAAATTACCAGCGGCAGTGGTTTGAAAACCATCCCCTTCGCTGTATTCACCCGCATTCACCGAGAAAGACCCACCCTCAGCGTTGTCCTTGAGGATAAAGTTGATAACCCCTGCGATCGCATCCGAGCCATATTGCGCCGCCGCACCATCGCGCAGCACTTCCACCGATTTCAGTGCGGAACTCGGGATGGTGGCAATATCCGGGCCCTGGGTACCGGAGCCGCCAATCTGTACGAGGGAGGCGCGGTGACGACGCTTAGAGTTGACCAGAACCAGTGTCTTATCGGTAGGCATACCGCGTAGTTGCGCCGGGCGAATGAAAGTGCCGCCGTCACTGATGGGCTGCCGGGATACGTTGTAGGAGGGCACCAGTGTTTTCAGCACATCGTTGGTATCGGTATGGGATACCGATTCCAGTGCCTCACTGCCGAACACATCTACCGGTACCGGAGAATCCGAAACCGAGCGCGGCTTGCCGCGGACGCCGGTAACGGCCACCTCCTCAATTTCTTCCGCCATTACTGGTGCCACTGGTGCAAGTGCACCGCCGGCAATTATTGCCATTACAGCAAAACTTAAAGACTTACGCTTCATAACCCACCCTTCTTATTGAATAAATGCCATAACCATAAATTTTGGGCAAAAGCATCCCGTGCCGTGCAATCCGGGGATATACACAGCTCGCAATACATCAGATACAACGGGCACTTTCAGATACGTCCGGGCCATGTGCACCCGGGAGACAGAGCGGTGCGGGGGATCCCCGCGACCACCGGAATCAGCAGTTCTCAGGTATTTTTCTGAGCGCTACACGGTATAGAGCAATATGCATGCCAGATTTTTTTACCCCCTCCGTGCATCCATATGGATCACTGCATGCGTCATAGGTGCAGATGAATAAATACGGATACAGCGATGAAGCACCTACTCCCATTCTTTGCAGTTGCAGCACTTTCTTCCTCAGTAGCATTGGCCACTGAGGTGCATATCGATGCAGACAATCACAGCAGTTGCTCGGTGGACCTGCACCAGCAGGTAACCGTGGGCCCGGATTTCATAGAGACCCGGGGAGGAGACAAAGGTGCGCCACAGATCGCTTACCATGCACCGGACCAACTGGCGGTGGGCGACGACGGCGTCATCCTGACACCGGAACAGCAGGCGCTGATGCAGTCCTACCAGCAGGGCCTGCACAGTGCAGGTCGCGATGTCTCACTGATAGCGGCAGACGCGATGGATATCGCGCTGGATGGAGTTGGAATAGCGCTGTCAGTCCTCGCCGGTGCGGACGATCCTGACACCCAGGAATTTCTCTCATCTTCACGAGCCCTGCGCACCAAACTACTGGTGCAAACCCAGCGCCCGGGTGATGTATACACCTTCGGTGGATCCTGGATTGACCATGCGATGGGTGAATCCTTCGAGCGGGAGTTAGAACCCCAGCTCGAGGCCCTGGCAAAGAAATCCGCGGGTAAGATCGCCTGGCACGCACTGAAAGCGGCGTTCACCGGTGGCGCGAGTATCGAGCGGGATGCAGAGCTGGCTGCCGAAAAGGTGGAGAAGGTGATGGAAAAGAAAGCGGAGAGACTTGAGGCGCGCGCCGAAGGGCTTTGCACCCAACTACTTGAACTGGATGCCCTGGAAACCGATCTGCATCGCGCAATACCCGAGCTGCAGGGCATGGAGCTGCTCGAGGCAAAAAAATCTAGCTAACAGCATTTTAAACAATACCCCCAGTGTTCGGCCGCAATTGCGGCCTTTTTTATTTACGGGATGCTCGCCAGAAAACTCAGGTAAAGAAAAGGCCGCTTGAGCGGCCTTTATTGATCCAGATTAACCGCGAGGAAATTCTTATTCCTTACGCGCCACACCCAGCTGCCCGAGGGTAGCCGCCATGTCCTGAGCGCTGGTTGCGGGTTTGATATCGCGATCGATCTTCAGCACCTTGCCGTCTTTGCCGATGTAAATGGTTACCCGCTTGGCCATATTCAACACCGGCATTTTCACATCGTAGGCAACGGCGACGTCACCGGACGGATCGCTCAACAGCGGGAAATCCGCTTTCTGCTCTGCCGCGAACTTGGCGTTGTCCTCTACTTCGTCGGTGCTCGCCATAAAGTAGGCCACGTCGTATTCACGGATCAGGTGGCCGTTCTCCGCCAGGGACTTGCACTCGATGGTGCAGCCTTTGGTAAATGCCTTGGGATACCAGGCCACCACGACGGCCTGCTTGCCCTTGTAATCGGACAGGGTATAAGTTTTCCCGTCGGAAGCCTGCAGAGAAAACTCTGGGGCCATATCTCCCACTTCCAGTGCAGAAGCGGGCAAAGCAATCGCCATCACGGCGAATAAAAAGAACAATTTTCTCATCACTTTTCTCCAGGCTTTTCCGGCGGAGGCCGGGCATCAATCTGACTTTCCATTCAGTTCCGAAACTGCGGTTTTATCGCTGGAAACGATCATTTTTCAACCGTAGAATCGCCTACTTTTGCACCAAACATAATCAGCCGGAAGGGATTACAGGGGCTCCGGTGACAGGCGCACGATGGATTGGGCTCGAATACCAATAACCAGTGGACTATGGCCAAGTGTCCACACTTAGGCAACCTCAATCCTTTCAAGATGCGATTCCGTACTTTCTGGCTAAGTGGCCTGTGTATTTATGTCACCCTTGCCCTCGGCTGCGGTGGCGGCGGTGGCGGCAGTGAAGATCCCGGAGCGGACCTCACCCAGGTTCCACCACCATCCAATGCCCCCAGCGACGCACAAGGTGGCTCCGGCGGTGCTTCTGATACGCCGACGGACACTTCTGGATCACTCCAGACTGTGCAACCGGGCGATTACGCCCGGGTAAATACCACCCCCAGCTGCCCGCTCGTGGCCGGTAGTGAAGCCGCGGAATTCAAGCTGCTGTTTGCCAACCTTGATGGTGCGCCCTACTTCGATGAAATCGTCGAAGATGCGGTGCACAACCAGTTCCAGCAGCTGGCACCGCTAAAGGACTATACAGCGAACTTCGCCTTTTACCGGCTCGAGCTGACTGGTGCAGATGCACTCGGGTGTGAAGCCACCGGCAACAGCAGCGGCGCCTCCTTTGCCTGTAACGATGAGCGGGTCCACCAGGCAATTCTCGAGCAGTGTGAGGTCGATGATATCCATGGGGTAATCAAGGTGGTGATCGCGGATACCGGCTACGGCGCTTCCGGTGGCGAGATCATCTACCTCGGCAGCGACAGTCAGTGGCCGGACGCGGATACCGCGCTGTTTAATCTGAAAAATCTTGTGGTACACGAGGTTGGACACAATTTCGGCCTCGCCGACCTCTATGACGGCGGCACCAACGCCGACGGATCTCCCGTCACCGGCTGGCCTAGCGAGCTGTCGCGGGAATGGGGCAACCTGGATGGTCCCGGCTGCGAGAAGTGGTGTAACAGCTACAAGCCCGCCTCCGAATACACGCTTTCCGCAAGCGCTGCCTGCAACACGTTCGACAGCAAGGATGCCTGTGTCAGCCACAACCGCAGCGAATCCGGTGAATGCAAAACCGACGACGGCGGCACCGTTTCCTGCTGCACCTGGTCCGAGGACGCCGAGGACGAGTACTTTGGCTCCCAGTGCACACCCGCCTGGGGCACCGAGGATATCGGGCTCGACTGCATGGAGGGCGCAGGCTGCTATTACGGTGGTGCCTATGGCAACAACTCGTGGCGTCCGGCAAAGAGCTGGCCCGACAGCATCATGTACGGTGCCGGCCAGTCCGAAGCGTTTGACAGTGTTTCACAGCAGGCGCTGTCAGAAGTGATTCGCTGCTGTGGTACCTCGGGTGATTCCACCGCATCCTGCGCGAGCTTTCGCGAAGAGTATGTGGCGTTTATGAAGGATTCCCAGCCTTACAAAGATCGTCTGGGCTCCTGCGGTTTCAACTAACCAATAAAAAAAGCCTGCGCCCGGCGTCACCGGGGGCAGGCCTTCATTTACGCGGATATCTAGATATCCTCTTTGCGCGCGGCGGCTACCGCCGCCCAAATGCGCACTACTTTACTGGCAAAGCCCAGTGCTGGTAGCAGTATCGTGGCTCAGGCCACCACTCAGGTCCGTGACACAGAAGCTGGCCGAGAGGTTACCACCAGCAGTAGCCGTACTGGTGATGCTGGCGATACCGTTGCTATCGGTGAGTCCGCTCGCACCACTTTCGGTAATGCTGCCAGCAAAGTTACCGCTCACTGACACACCCGGCACGCCGCGGCCCAGATCATCCAGCACGGTCACCGTTGCGGTGGCGTACTTCTGCCCCCTTCCCGCAGCAGCGGTACCGGTCACCACGCTGGACACGTACATGGTGGTGGCCTCGGCGCCGTCGTTTACGCTCACATCGAAGTTTGCCTGGCCGCTTGCGCCCTGATCATCGGTAACCGTCAGCGTTACGGTATAGGTACCTGATGCGGCGTAGGTGTGGCTGACCGAAACGGTGGAGGCGGAAGCACCGTCTCCAAAGTCCCACTGGTAGCCGACAACCGAACCATCGCTGTCCGCACTGGCGCTGCCGTCAAAACTGCAGTCCAGATCGGTGCAGGTGTGACTGGCACTTGCGGTGGGGGATTGATTGGCTCCGGTATCGAGACCGTAGATGTCGAAGTTATCCCAGTAGTAGGTGTCTCCGTTGAAGGTGTTGGGGTCAAACAGGATCACCAGGCTGTCCACGGCATTTGCCGGAGTACCGCCATCTATACGGTCGTCCAACTCGAACTTGAGTCGCTGCCAGCCGCTGCCCTCGCCTACATAGGCCGCATACTTGGAGTGGCGCCCTGTGGGGTAGTTGGTGGCAGTGGCTGTAGCGCTATCTTCCAGCTGTACCAGGATCTGGGTACCCGGAGCGGCGGTGGTGAACACATCCATATAAAACGCTTTCTCACCGGAAAGGAACGGATCCGCATCGGGCACCGCGTTGGTATCGGCAGCGATCACGTCGTACTGGGCACCCGCAGAACGGGTATACATCGCCACGGTGGATGAGGCATTGTTGGCATCCGCCTGCGGGTTGGCGGCATCCTGAACAAAGGTGCCGTCGAACACGCTGTAGGTCAGGTTGCGCTGGGACTCGAAGTTATCCAGCACGCTCTCCTGCACCAGCTTTGGCCCCACATGTACCGGCAAACTTAGTTCGCGATTGCCACAACTGTCAGTCACGCTGACAGTCACAGCGCCGCCGGCGCTGCCCCACTGCACGGTGACAGTATCGCTGTTGCCACCGGCAACCAGGGTCGCGTCGGCCGGCAGGCTCCAGGCATAACCGGGATTGCCGCCGATCGCACCTGCTACGGAATAGGTGGTGGTTTCGCCGTTATCCACAATACGGTCACCCTTGATGCTGGGCTGGCCGTGATCATAGACCCGAACATAATCCACCTGCATAGTTTGCGGCAGCATGGAATCATCTACCGCACCGCCGAGGTTACCGCCCACCGCCAGGTTCAGCAGGAAGTGATACTGGTAATTTTCGAAGGTCCAGTAGGATGCGTCGGTGAGGTCATTGGGAGTCAGTGTCGCGTAAAGCTGGTCGTCCACGTACCAGCGCATCTCGTCAGGCTCCCACTCCAGCGCGTAGACATGGAAATCCGCCGACCAGGGTTCCGGCTGGATCAGTAAGCGATTACCGGTATGGGAGTTATTCGGGTAGAGCTCGCCGTAGTGCAGCGTGCCGAAGACATATTCATCCGATTGACCGAGCGATTCCAGAATGTCGATCTCGCCGCTGATCGGCCAACCCTCGGCGGGATCGGTGGGCAGCATCCAGAACGCCGACCACATGCCGGTGCCATCCGGCACCTTGATACGCGCCTCAAAGCGACCATTGGTCCACTCGCCGCCGTTGGGCATGTTGGCAGTGCGCAGGCGCGCAGATGTGTAGGCCTTGCTCTGCACCCGCTCCTTGCGCGCGGTGATCGTGAGCAACCCGTTGGCCACGGTGGCATTTTCGGCTTTGTAATACTGGAGCTCACTATTGCCCCAGCCACAGATACCGTAACTGCAACCATCGCCAATCATGGGTTCCCACTTGGAGGTGTCCAAAGTGGTACCGTCGAAGTTGTCTTCCCACACCGGCGCCGGAGACTGGCACTGCTGGCCGAAAGCCGGCAATGCGGCCGTCAGGCCGACGGTGAGAAGCAACTTTTTATATCTATTTTTATTATGCATCGTCGTTTTCCCTCATTGGTTGAGGCACGCTTTGCAGCGTGCACCTCCAATCTACCAATTCGGCTTGACGACACTTCTCCCACTATCACTTCCCGTCCAACGTGGGACGAAGCCTGCGATGAGCGGCTCAGGGGCTTGAATAGGAAGGCCCACCTGGTCATGAACCAAATGGGAAACGACCCACAATGAGTGCGATTACATTCACAAAAAAAATGCTAACGCGGTGAACGCTATCGGATATTGAAGTGGTCGAATTGCGCCTGTATGTGCGCAGCCAATTCCATGCGCCCCTTGCTCCGCAAAATTTCGATGACGCATTCCACAGTACACAAACCGCCCTGTCGCTGATTGCGCCGCAGCGCATAGCGAGAAGATTCAGTCGTGTTCAACGCAACACGTTTTACAGGATGCAAATAGGGACTGCGATTAAACATCTTGCGTGCTTCCTGCCAGGTGGCGTCCAGCAGGACAAATTGATCACAATCTGCGAGTGCGATCTCTTCGCCAGGGACTTCCGCTACCGGATACAGCAATCCTGTATTGGGAGTCTTGAGCACGGAGAGCAGCTTCGGGCTGGGCGCAACGCGGTTCCAGACGATGCGCTCGACAACGCCTTCCGTATCCCCGCCCACATCCAGCGCAAGCCTTCCGGTATTAGTCGGCCTATCCAGCTCTCTTTCGTGGGTCAGGAGATAAATTTTCACCGGTACAGCGTCGCAACCGTGTTCAAACGTTCACGTGTCTGGCGACATCCAGCATGCGGTTGGCAAAGCCCCATTCGTTGTCGAACCAGATCAGTACCTTGACCAGCCTGCCGCCAGCTACACGGGTCTGGCTAGCATCGACAATGCCGGAGCGGGGGTCGTGGTTGTAGTCGCAGGAGGTGAGCGGTTCTTCGGTATAGCCCAGGACGCCGGAGAAGCGGGTTTCTGCCGCGCGCTTCAGTACCGAGTTCACTTCCGCCTGGGTGACATTCCTGTGCAGCTGCACGGAGAGGTCGATAGCGGAGACGTTGACGGTGGGTACGCGCATGGCCTGGGCTTCGAATTTGCCGGCCATTTCCGGGAGTATGCGCTCGATTCCCCGGGCCAGCCCGGTGTCTACCGGGATGATGGAGGAGATGGCGGAACGGGTTTTGCGCAGGTCGGTGTGATGGTAGGCATCGTTTACCGGCTGGTCGTTCATGGCCGAGTGGATGGTGGTGATAACGCCGGCTTCGATGCCGAAGGCACTCTCCAGTGCGGCGATGACGGGAATGCTGCAGTTGGTGGTGCAGGAGGCGGCGGAGATGATGGTCTCAGCGCCGGTCAGTGCGGTGTCGTTGACGCCGTAGACGATGGTGGCGTCGACGTCGCTGGTGGCGGGCTGGGAGAAGATGACTTTCTTGGCACCCGCCTTTAAATGCAGTTCCGCGCGTTCGCGCTCAGTGAAGCTGCCGGTGCACTCGAGGACGATATCCACGCGCTCTTGGCGCCAGTCGAGGTCTTCGAGGTTTTCAAAGTGGGTGACGGCAATCGGGTCGCCGTTAATCTGTAAGGCGTCGTTGTGGACGGTGACTTCGCCATGGAAGCGGCCGTGCACGGTGTCGTATTTGGTCAGGTGCGCGATGGTGGCGCAGTCGGCCAGCTCGTTGATGGCAACGATCTGCATTTGGTCGCGCAGATTGGATTCGTAGAGGGCGCGCAGAACGCTGCGTCCTATGCGGCCGTAGCCGTTGATGGCGAGTCTTATAGGAGATTGGTTGGGCATGAAATCCTCAGGCTGACGGCACCGCCTTCTGGATTTATTTCCGGTGCGGTGGCGGTCAGGTACTGGGGACGGGTTTTCAGGACCGCTGTGAATACGTCCCTGTACGCTTCGTCGGCAACATCCCTGTTGCCGACGATCCTGAAAACCCGCCCCAAGCACCTGCCCTTCTATTCAAACCACAGAGCTTCGTTAGCCTGGGCCCGTTATTACTTCAGCAGTCCTTCAACCGCTTCCACAACCTTCTCGGCAGTGATGCCGAAGTGCTTCATCAGGTCACCAGCTGGCGCGGATTCACCGAAGGTTTCCATGCCGATGATGGCGCCATCGAAGCCGACGAACTTGTACCAGTAGTCCTTGTGACCAGCTTCCACAGCGACGCGGGCGCGCACGCTGGAAGGCAGTACGGATTCGCGGTAGTCGGCGCTCTGGGCAGAGAAGGCTTCGGCGCAGGGCATGGAAACAACGCGCACCTTGCGGCCAGCGAGCTGGTCGGCAGCGGCTACGGCCAGTTCTACTTCAGAGCCGGTGGCGATGATGATCGCTTCCGGTTCGCCGTCGCTATCACGCAGGATGTAACCACCCTTCTCGACGTTGGCCAGCTGCTCGTCGGTGCGCGCCTGCGGGGCGAGGCCCTGGCGGCTGAAGATGAGGGCGCTGGGGCCGTCGCTGCGGGATACGGCCATTTTCCAGCTCACCGCGGACTCGGTGGCATCACAGGGGCGCCAGGTCTGCAGGTTCGGGGTGGAACGCAGTGCGGTGAGCTGTTCTACCGGCTGGTGGGTGGGGCCGTCTTCGCCGAGGCCGATGGAGTCGTGGGTGTATACGAACACGACCTTCTGCTTCATCAGGGCGGCCATGCGCACGGCGTTGCGGGCGTATTCCATGAACATCAGGAAGGTGGCGCCATAGGGAACGAAGCCGCCGTGCAGGGCGATGCCGTTCATGATTGCGCTCATGCCGAATTCACGTACGCCGTAGTAGACGTAGTTGCCGGAGGCATCGTCGGCACTTACACCTTTGGCGCCGGACCAGATGGTGAGGTTGGAACCGGCGAGGTCGGCAGAACCGCCGAGGAATTCTGGCAACAGCGGGCCGAACGCGTTCAGGGTGTTCTGGCTGGCTTTACGGGAGGCAATCTTGTCGCCGTCAGCCTGGCACTGCTTGATGTACTCGTCGGCCTTGGCGAGGAAGTCAGCGGGCAGGTCGCCTTTCATGCGGCGTACAAACTCTTCGGCCAGTTCCGGGTGGGCTTCTTTATAGTCTTCGAAGATGTCGTTCCACTCGTCTTCCTGTTCGCCGCCTTTGGCGCGGCCGTCCCAGGCGTGATACAGGTCTTCGGGGATGACGAAGGGCTCGTGTTTCCAGCCCAGGGTTTCACGCACCAGTGCGATCTCTTCGTCGCCCAGCGGTGCGCCGTGACACTCTTCGCGGCCCTGCTTGTTGGGGGAGCCGAAGCCGATCACGGTCTTGCAGCAGATAATGGTGGGCTTGCCGGTTTCCGCGCGGGCTTCTTCGATGGCGGCTTTGATGGCGGCGGGATCGTGGCCATCCACGCCCGGAATCACGTGCCAGCCGTAGGATTCGAAACGCTTGGGTGTGTCGTCGGTGAACCAGCCTTCTACTTCACCGTCGATGGAAATGCCGTTGTCGTCGTAGAACGCGATCAACTTGCCCAGGCCCAGGGTGCCGGCCAGGGAGCAGGCTTCGTGGGAGATGCCTTCCATCAGGCAGCCGTCGCCCAGGAAACAGTAGGTGTGGTGATCGACCAGTTCGTAGCCTTCGCGGTTGAACTGGGCCGCCAGCACTTTCTCGGCCAGGGCGAAGCCCACGGCATTGGTGATGCCCTGACCCAGCGGGCCGGTGGTGGTTTCAACGCCCGGCGCGTAACCGTACTCCGGGTGGCCCGGGGTTTTGGAATGCAGCTGGCGGAAGTTCTGCAGCTCGTGGATGGACAGGTCGTAACCTGTCAGGTGCAGCAGGGAATACAGCAGCATGGAACCGTGGCCGTTGGACAGCACAAAGCGGTCGCGGTCAGCCCACTCGGGGTTGGCCGGGTTGTGCTTCAGATAGTCGTTCCACAGCACTTCAGCGATATCTGCCATACCCATGGGCGCGCCGGGGTGGCCGCTTTTGGCTTTCTGGACCGCATCCATGGACAGGGCGCGGATGGCGTTGGCCTTTTCTGTGCGAGACGGAGTAGAAGACATAGGGAATTCTCGGTTTGGGGATCTTCGGTTCATCAGATGCGCTGCGGGCCCGGCTCTGACGGCCAGTTTGCCGCAATTCCACTTCTGCACCGGCACTGGCCGGCGGCAAATCGGGGGGCGTATTTTCCCGTAATACCCCGCCGGGCGCAAAGGCTGCGAGGCCAATTATCAGGCCGCGGCAGCAACATTTTCCTAATGAATCGCAATATGGGCGCCCTTTGGGGATTTGCCCGCACCTGCATCAAAAAAATTCAATGCACCTAAATCAAAATATTTTGATATAGCTCAAAAGCGCTGCTAGACTCCCCGCCATGCTTACTTCCAGTAGTTCCAGCGGCAGTGCCAGCGCCGAGCGTGAAGCACACGCCAGCGCCCAGATTCCACAGCTGGCGGCGACCTTAAAGGCCGCCGGGGATCCCCTGCGCTTGGAGATTCTGCGCCTGCTAGCCCAGGACTCCTACAGCGTGCTGGAGCTGTGTCGCATCTTCGACCTGCGCCAGCCGGCGCTGTCCCACCACCTGAAAGTGCTCGCGCAGGCAGGCCTGGTGAGCAAGCGCCGCGAGGGCAACAACCTGTTCTACCGCCGCACCGCGGGTAGCGAACTGCTGCAACAGCTCTTCGCCGGCCTTGACCAGCTGGCGCTCACCGAGGCCCGCGCGGAAACCGTTGCGCGGATTGCCGCGGAACGCGCCGAGGCCTCGCGCCGCTTTTTCGCGGATTACGGCAATCGCTTCCGCGAGCAGCAGGAGTTGATCGCCAGTTATAGCGTCTACGGTCCGCAAGTAGCACAGATGTTGAAACCGGGGCGTCACGCGCTGGAGGTGGGCCCTGGTGAAGGGGAATTTCTCGAGGAACTGGCAAGCCGCTTCGGCACGGTGACTGCGCTGGACCTGTCGCAGACGATGCTGGAGCGAGCGCAGGCATTTGCGGATGAGCAGGGCCTGCAGAATATCGAGTTCGTGTGCGACGACACCCGTGCGGCGGCGTCTCGTCCGGAAAGTTGCGATGCGATTGTGGTGAATATGGTTTTGCACCACACGCCGGAGCCGGCACAGATTTTTCACGATTTGCAGAAGTCGTTGAAAGTGGGCGGACAGCTGTTGATTACGGAGCTGCACGATCACAAGCAGGACTGGGCCCGGGATGCCTGTGGCGACCTGTGGCTGGGCTTTGCTCCGCAACAGTTAATTGAGTGGGCGGCCGAGGCCGGCCTGCAGAAGGGACGCAGTGAGCACAGCGCCCTGCGCAACGGCTTTCAGATTCAAATTCAGGAGTTTGTTAAGGGATCCTGAGCTTCGCCGCTTCTTTGGAGCTTTGTTTTGGCTTGCGGGCGCCACAGCACCGGGTGCAGCTCTTCGGAACCGCTGTGAATACGTCCCTGTACGCTGCGTCGGCAACATCCCTGTTGCCGACGCTTCCGAAGAGCTGCACCCGGCACTGTGGCTTAGCAACGAACAAATGAACTTCGTAAGCATAAATAGCGACGAAGTACCGAAATACAAAATTTGAAGGCCAAGGTGCCGGTGAAAGGTTTCAAAAGCATCGGCGCCATGGACGGCGCCGACGCAGCGTACAGGGATGTATTCACAGCGGTTTTGAAACCTTTCACCGGCACCTTGGACGCCCAGTAACAGGAACCAAGCTCCGGGCCAAAAGCCACAGGGCCGAGCAAATTTTATAACCGCCAGCAGCGGAATAAGTCAGGCGCATTACTGCGCGAAAGGAGAAACTCACAATGAGTGAATACAGTATCTTTACTTCGGAATCCGTATCCGAAGGACATCCGGACAAAATTGCCGACCAGATTTCCGACGCGGTTCTGGACGCCCTGCTGGCGCGCGACAAGAATGCGCGCGTTGCCTGTGAGACCCTGGTGAAAACCGGTATCGCAGTGATCGCCGGTGAAATCAGCACCTCCGCCTGGGTCGACCTCGAAGACCTGGTGCGCAAGGTCATCACCGATATCGGTTACACCTCGTCCGACGTCGGTTACGACGGCGAAACCTGTGGTGTGATCAACGTGATCGGCAAACAGTCCGTGGATATCGCCCAGGGCGTCGACCGTGTAAAACCGGAAGACCAGGGTGCTGGTGACCAGGGCTTGATGTTCGGCTACGCCACCGACGAAACCCCGACCTTCATGCCCTCCCCGATCTACTATGCTCACCGTCTGGTAGAGCGCCAGGCTGAAGCGCGCAAAACCGGCCTGCTGCCGTGGCTGCGCCCGGACGCCAAAAGTCAGGTTACTTTCCGCTACGACGAAAACGGCAAGCCGTGCGCGATCGATGCAGTAGTGCTGTCTACCCAGCACAACGAAGAGATTTCCCAGGACGACCTGCGCGAAGCAGTGATGGAACTGATCGTGCACCACGTGCTGCCCGCCGAGCTGCTGCACGAGAACACCAAGTTCCACATCAACCCCACCGGCAAGTTTGTCATCGGTGGTCCGGTGGGCGACTGTGGTCTCACCGGCCGCAAGATCATCGTCGACACCTACGGTGGTTCCGCCCGTCACGGCGGCGGCGCTTTCTCCGGCAAAGACCCGTCCAAGGTTGACCGCTCTGCAGCCTACGCCGGTCGTTACGTGGCCAAGAATATTGTGGCCGCCGGCCTCGCCAGCCGCTGTGAAATTCAGGTGTCTTACGCCATCGGCGTGGCCGAGCCGACCTCCGTGTCCATCAACACCTTCGGCACCGGCAAGGTAAGCGACGAGCGCCTGATTGAGCTGGTGCGCGAGAACTTCGACCTGCGCCCCTACGCCATCTCCAAGGCCCTGGACCTGCTGCACCCGATGTACCAGCTGACCGCGGCCTACGGTCACTTCGGCCGCGAGCCGTTTGAGCACACCTACAAGTGGGTGGACAGCAACGGCCACGAGCAGACCGAAACCTTCACCGCCTTCCCGTGGGAAAAAACCGACAAGGCGGAAACCCTGCGCGCACAGGCAGGTATTTGATTTGAACAGGCGGGCCAAAAGCCCGCCCACAACGCTCGGCACAACCAGAGCGACAACTCAGAGAATTAGGTAATGAACCAGATGAGCACTGAATTTAAAGACTTCAAAGTAGCCGACATTTCCCTCGCCGATTGGGGCCGCATGGAAATTGAAATTGCGGAAGGCGAAATGCCCGCGCTGATTACCCTGCGCGAAAAATACCGCGCGGAACAGCCGCTGGCAGGCGCCCGCATCATGGGCTGTATCCACATGACCATCCAGACTGCAGTACTGATCGAAACCCTGGTCGCCCTGGGTGCGGAAGTACGCTGGTCCTCTTGTAACATTTTCTCTACCCAGGACCACGCTGCGGCAGCCATCGCAGCGTCCGGCATCCCGGTATTTGCCTGGAAAGGCGAAACCGAGGAGGAGTACGAGTGGTGTCTCGAGCGCACCATCGGTGCCGATGTTGCCGGCTGGCAGCCCAACATGATCCTGGACGACGGCGGCGACCTTACCGAACTACTGCACCGCAAGTACCCGGAGCTGCTGGACAAGTGTCACGGTATTTCCGAGGAAACCACCACCGGTGTGCACCGTCTGCAGGACATGCTGAAAGCGGGCACCCTCAAGGTTCCGGCAATCAACGTGAACGACTCCGTCACCAAGAGCAAAAACGACAACAAGTACGGCTGTCGCCACAGCCTGAACGATGCTATCAAGCGCGGTACCGACCACCTGCTGTCTGGCAAGAAAGCGCTGGTGATTGGATACGGCGACGTGGGTAAAGGCTCCGCCGCTTCCCTGCGTCAGGAAGGCATGATCGTTAAGGTAACCGAGGTAGACCCCATCTGCGCCATGCAGGCCTGTATGGACGGCTACGAACTGGTATCTCCTTATATCAACGGCGTAAACGATGGCAGCGAGTCCTGCATCAACAAGGAACTGCTGGCGAACACCGACCTGATCGTTACCACCACCGGCAACGTCAACGTGTGCGATGCGAATATGCTGAAAGCACTCAAGTCCGGCGCCGTGGTTTCCAATATCGGCCACTTCGACAATGAGATCGACACCGCTTTCATGCGTAAAAACTGGGAGTGGCAGGAAGTAAAACCGCAGGTACACAAGATCGTGCGCAACGCGGAAACCAACGATCACCTGCTGTTGCTGTCCGAAGGTCGCCTGGTAAACCTGGGCAACGCCACCGGCCACCCCAGCCGCATCATGGACGGCTCCTTCGCCAACCAGGTGCTGGCACAGATCCACCTGTACAACGAAAAATTTGCCGACCTGCCGGCAGACCAGAAGGTTTCTGCACTGTACGTGAAAGTATTGCCCAAGCACCTGGACGAGGAAGTGGCGAAGTACATGGTGGAAGGTTTTGGCGGTGTGATTACCCGCATGACCGAAGACCAGGCCAAGTACATCGGCGTTTCTGTTGACGGCCCTTACAAGCCGGAAAGCTACAAGTATTAAAGACCTCCACACTGGATCCCGGGCCAGCTCCGGGATCCAGTGTGCCGAGGGAATGGAATAGAACAATGAGCAAGTTACGTATCAGTTTTGAATTTTTCCCGCCGAAAACCGAAGAGGGCCGGGACAAACTGTATAACACCCGCGAACAGCTGCAGGTATTCAACCCCGAGTTTTTCTCGGTCACCTACGGCGCCGGCGGCACCACCCGCGACACCACCGCAAATATCGTCACCAGTCTGCGCAAGGATGGCATTTCCATCGCACCGCACCTGTCCTTCGGCGGCGACAACGAAGAGATCGTGCTGGGCCTGCTAGAGCGCTACAAGGAAGCGGGCGTTGACCGCATTGTCGCCCTGCGCGGTGATATGCCCTCGGGCATGGGCTCGGTAGCACAGCTGGTGTACGCCAATGAGCTGGTGGCATTCATCCGCCGCCATACCGGCGATCACTTCCATCTGGAAGTGGCGGCCTATCCGGAGATTCACCCGGAAGCAGAAAGCTACGACGACGACATCCGTTTTCTCAAGGGCAAGTTCGAGGCCGGCGCCAACAGCGCGCTGACCCAGTACTTCTACAACCCGGATGCCTACTTCTACTTCCTCGACCAGTGCGAGAAAGCCGGTATCGACGCCCCCATCTACCCGGGCATCATGCCAATCACCAATTTCACCAATCTCGCGCGCTTCTCGCGCAACTGCGGAGCGGAAATCCCGCGCTGGCTGAAATACCGTATGGAGAGCTTCCGCGATCCGGAAGACGTGAAGAAGCTGGGACTGGAAATCGTTACCGACCTGTGTGAAACCCTGCTGGATGGCGGCGCGCCCGGCCTGCATTTTTACACCATGAATCAGGTGGGACCGACCGCGGATATATTGAAAGCGCTGGATCTAAATATCGCCCAGTAAGCCTAACCACACAGAATAGAGCTATGTGCTAAGAAGCGCAGATGGCGATGCCGGGGATCGCTTTGTGAGACCTTCTAAAACAGGGATGTTTTAGAAGAGCCCCCAGGGATGGGTTCACGGCGTGACTCACAAAGCGATCCCCGGCAGCGACATCGCCACCGGCCTACGCCCAGCAGACTATTTTTTCGGGCCATCCATCCACACATTGATCGGCTTGCCATCAAAATCGATCACGCGCACCACCAGCCGCCGGTTTTGCTCCCTACCCCGCTGGGTATCATTGTCGGCAACCGGATCGGAATCCCCCAGACCTGCCGCCTCAACCCGCTCCTCATCAATACCGCGCTCCAGTAAAAACTGTTTCACCCAGTTGGCTCGCCACTGCGACAGCTTGCGGTTTTTCTTCGAGTCGCCGGCGTTGTCCGTGTGCCCTTCCACGACGATTTTAAGTTTGGGAAAGTCGCGCATAATCACTAGCAGTGCTTCCACGTCTCCGAGGGTGTCCATTCGCGGCGCAAAGCCACCGGGCTCGAAATCCACATCCAGCACGAAGGTATCGCCCGCCTCCCGCGTCTGCCCCATCAGGTAGCGCACCATGTCATCGCCAAACGGCGCCGCTGTGCGCGCAGACTGTTCACCCAGACCATTGCTGACCAGGTCGCGGGGGTCGAGGGTGTATTTCTTGGTGGGGTCCGGACAGCCGCTCAGTAGCAGCGAGGGAATCAGTATCAGAAACGACGCCCAGCGCGGATATTGACGGACGATCGACTTACAGGTGGCGCTAAGGGGTGCAGGCATAGGGCCAGCTCCTCTTGGTTTCTCAGGGGTTCATCTGTTCAATTATCGATTTCACAAGTCCGACGCATTCTAGGATCGCCCCCCGTCAATCCGTAACTTTCCCGAACGAGAGCAAACCGGCACTCAGCTGCCGGCATTAGTCGCGACGGGTGATTTCTGAGATGATCACAGGCACCTTATACCTTTACGATACTTTTACGAATGCCCGACTATTTTGAAGGGCTCGGATCGCCAGGGAGACCGCGATGAACAAACAGATGATCCTGACGCTAATCGGCGCAATCGCGATTGTGATTGCCGCGATTTTTGGTTCGTCGGTAAATGCCCAGCAGATTGTCACCGTCGATCCCGGAGATGGCTGGCTGAATGCCAGTGAGGGGTATCAGGAAAAAGTCACCTGGCGGGTGGCCAGTAAAGGCGGCGCAGCATCGCCCAGGGGCGTATTCGTTAATCTGGACAACAACAAGGAGCTGGCGGTTGTGGACCGCATACTCGAGTTCAGTGGCGACCGCGGCGTGGTGACGGAAGTGGTGCAGATTTCACCGGAACAGGCGCGCAGCTGGCATGCCAAGGGTGTCCGCAGGGTCGGTTACCGGCGCGTGTTTGCCGGCGCCGCCGGCAGTCTTTCCAATCACATCCTGTTCGACCTGAATGCCAGCGGACGACTCGCGCAGGTCCAGGCTTCCCCGCCCTCCCAGACCGTGAGCAGTAAATCCCGGCAGATGATGTTGGCGTGGAGCCTCGACGGCGATATCGGCAGTATCAATGCCGTGTCCGAAAGTGGGCAGTTTCTGGTGGGAGACAGGGTTGTATACGAGGTGTCGCAGCCGCTGGTGGCCGAAGGGCAAAGTACCCTGAAAGAAACCGTGATGTTGCCACCGGGCCTGGTAGACGATCTCGTGGCCAACGGCATCTACCAGCTGCGTTACACCCGCACCTTTGTGGATGACAAGGACACCCGCCGCAGCGCCTCGGTGGATATCCGCCTGACCCAGTAAAAATCATTTCCTAATTCAGAGGTAATCCAGCAGCAACTGCATATCATGGATCACCCGCGCGCCCTCGGCTTCCAGCTGACGGCCGCGCGCGCTGTTGTGGCTGTAGCCAATAACCGGCATACCCGCAGCCACCGCCGCCTTCACCCCGGCGATGGAATCCTCCACTACCAGGCAGTGCTGCGGTTCCACCTCGAACTGGCGCGCGCTGTGCAGGAACAAGTCCGGCCAGGGCTTGCCGCGGCCCACATCATCCGCACTGAAAATACGCCCCTCGAAGAAATCCCACAGGCCCGTCTTGTTCAGGGTGATCTGCATTTTCGCATGCGGCCCCGAAGAGGCCACACAGGATTGCAGGTCTGTACCCTGCAGTTTTTCCAGTACCTCGTGGATACCGGTGACGGGCTCCAGCTCCTCGTGAAAAGCGCGGCGGATACGGCTTTCCGTGGTGTGAAAATAGGACTCCGGCAGCGGGCCACCGTAGCGCGCCTCGATATCGAGAATACAATCCCGCGACGGCCGGCCACTGAACTGCTCGTCCAGTTCCTCCGCCGTTGCCGGCATCCCCAGCTTGGTCATCTCCTCCGCCAGCACGCGACACACGATAGTCTCGCTATCCACCAGCACGCCGTCACAATCAAAGATCACCAGGCGGGTTTCTGAAAACGGGTTACCCATCAAACTTCCTTACTACAAAACTCAGGTGGCGGATATCAACAATACCCCGATCAACACACCCACCGCGCCGGCTACCCGCACCAGGTTTTCATTGCCGTGCACCACACCCAGCACAAACTCCCGCGTACGCTCGTAACCCGCCTGCAACGCATAGGCGCCGACCACTACCAGCAGAATCCCCAGTACATTGAACAGCGTGCCCCAGCTGCGGGTATCGGAAATCAGCAGGAATATCATGCCGATCACAATGCGTGCCCAGGCGGCGAAATAGAACAACTGCGGATTCATACGCTCGCTGATATCGCGCGCGATCTGCGGCTTGAGAATAATCAGCACAGACATCGCGGTTATCGCAACACCGATCAACCAGACTATCGCTTTCATTTTTGCTCCTTGCAAAAAGCTCTAAAAATCACCCCATTGAAACTGCAGTACAGACAGCGCCGCCACCGGCGCCGTCTCGGTGCGCAGCACCCGCGGCCCCAGGCGCAGCGCGTGGAACCCGCGCCCCAGCGCCAGCTCAATTTCCTCCGCCGAGAGCCCGCCTTCAGGCCCCACCAGCAACAGCGTCGACCTGGGCCGTCCCAGTTGCTGCTCCAGCTGCGCCAGCGTCTCCTCGGTGCGGTGGTGCAGCACCAGTTTCAGTGTATTGCCGGCCGCATCACCATCCACCGAATCGCGCTGCTCATCGAGGTACTGCGGCAACTTCATCGGCGGCAGAATCTCCGGCACCCGGTTGCGGGCGCTCTGCTCGCAGGCACTGATGGCAATCTGCTGCCACTGGCCCAGCTTTTTTTGCAGCCGGTCGCCGGAGAGTTTTACTTCACAGCGCTCGGTAAACAGCGGCTGGATATCCTTCACCCCCAGCTCCGTGGCCTTCTGGATTACCCAGTCGAAACGGTCGCCACGGCTGATACCAATGGCGAGAGTGATTGCCAGCGGTGACTGGCGATCATCTTCGCAGTAGTCGCCGACTTTCGCACGCGCCTTCTTCCCCGCCTCCAGCAGTTCCGCCGTATATTCACCGCCCTCGCCGTCAAACAGGATCAGCGGCCGGCCGGGGCCGAGGCGCAGAACTTTCACCAGATGACGCGATGCAGCTTCGTCTAATTGGACTTCGGTTTTACCCGCCAATGGCTCGGCGGAAAAAATACGGGGAATACGCAAAGATAGATCCTGAGAGCGGAACAGAGTTGCGTGAAGGGTAATACAGGAGCGGGAGAAGTTGTAGGTGGCATCCCTACAGATGCCGGCGGGCCAGACTGTGATCACCCCGTCCCGGTCACAGGCCGCCACCGGGCCCTACAAGCCCAGTGGCGGTTATCTATCAGGCTTTCTCAAAGCTCACGGGCAGCTCTTCGGAAACCTTGTCGCCTTTCACCTTGACCCGGAGTATCTCGATAACCTTGTACAGGTTTGGCACCAGGATCAGGGTGACCGCCGTTGCAAACAGCACCCCGAACGCCAGGCTGACCACCATTGGAATCAGGAACTGGGCCTGGATCGAGCGCTCGAACATAATCGGCACCAATCCGACAAATGTGGTGATAGACGTCAGGATGATCGGACGGAAGCGATCGTGCCCCGCCTGCTTCACCGCTTCCAGCACTTGCATACCGCCCGCGCGCAGCTGGTTGATGCGGTCCATCAACACCAGGTTATCGTTCACCACAACCCCCGCAGCGGCGAGGAAACCGAGCATCGACATCAGGCTGATGTTGTGCCCGGTGAGCAGGTGACCGACGATGGCGCCGAAGAAACCAAACGGTACCGCCGTCAGGATCAGCAGCGGCTGCGAGTAGGAGCGGAAGGCAATTGCCAGCAGCGCGTAGATCGCAAACAGCGCCAGCACGAAGAATGCCATCATCGCGCTGTTGAACTCCTTCTCTTCCTGCATCTGCCCGGAGGTCTTCAGGCTGAAGCCCGGATAGCGACGCTCCCAGTCCGCGAAGGCGTTCTTGCGCAGGTCTTCCAGCACTTTGAACGACTCGGTGGTGCCGGGCAGGATCTCGGCAGTGATACGTACCGCGCGCTCGCGGTCATTGCGCCGGATGGTGGTGAAGCCCGGTACATATACCGCATCGGCCACCGCACTGAACGGCACCTCACCCTCGTTGGTGCGAATCCGCACACGATCGATCTGCTCCTCATTGGCACGCTCTTCCTGCGGATAACGCACCATCACCCGCACATCCTCACTTCCGCGAGGAATACGCTGCACCTCTACGCCGTAGAAGCCCTGGCGTACCTGGCGGGCAACGCTGGTCAGATTCACTCCCATATTACTGGCGTGCGGCTTCAGTTGAATCTCGACATCCTGGCGCGCACTGCTGAGGTTATCGCGCACATCGTAAATGCCCTCGTAGCTGGCAAGCTTCTTCTTCACTTCGTCAGCAGCGCGGCGCATTTCCGCCATATCCCCGGAGGCAGTACTCAGGTGCAGAGACATGCTCGGGCCGGAATCATTGATGCTGTGGGCAATACGCATCTCCTCGACACTCGCAGGCACATCACCGATGTACTGGCGCCAGCGCTGAGCGAGCTCTTCCGGCGAAACATCGCGCTCCTCACCGGGCATCAGTTGCAACAACACAGTAACGTTGCCGCGCCACAGGAACGTCACACTGCTCTTCACAAACGGCTTGCCGTTGTTCTTCGCCAGCATCTCTTCATCCTGCGCCAGTTTGTCGGCAGCGGAGACAAACTTGTCCATAACCCGGGATGCCTCCTCGAAGGGCTCCCCTGCGGCCATGGTGGTATTCAGGCGCAACATGTCAGACGCCACATCCGGCATAAAACTGGACTTGAGGTAACCGCCGGCGTAGATCGCCACGGCACCTGCCAGGGCAAAGAAAAACACCATCACGGTGACACGGCTGCTGCGCAGGGACTTTTCCAGCAACGGCGCGTAGTAGCGCTCATTCACCATTTTCAGTGCGCCGGCAAACTGCCCGCGCACCGCCTGCAATTTGCGCCCCAGGCCCGAGCGGGCAGGCTGCTCCGGCTTCATCCCCACCAGGTGGGCCGGCAGGATCAGCAGGGACTCTACCAGCGAGAACGCCAGACACAACAGCACCACCGCCGCCAGTGACAGCGCCATCTGCGCGGCACCGCCGGGCAGGAACAGGAATGGCAGGAAGAACACCATGGTGGACACCACGGCAAAGATCACCGGTTTGGAAACCTGCTTGACCCCTTCATCCGCTGCCTGCAGCCCGGTCAGGCCGCGATCGTGAGCCGCGTGTACCGCCTCACCGACAATAATGGCATCGTCCACCACGATCCCGAGAATCAGCAGGAACGCAAACAGGGACAGCATGTTCAGGGTCACGCCGGTCAGAGGCAACAACCAGAACGCGCCCAGAAAGGCCGTGGCAATACCGGCGGTCACCCATACCGCCAGCGCCGGGCGCAGGAACAGCATCAGCAACACAAACACCAGCACCAGACCGCCGAAGGCATTGTTTAGCAGCAGGCTCATGCGATCCGAATACAGCTCGGACAGGTCCGACCAGATTTCCAGCTGCATGCCCGCGGGCAGATCCTTGCGCGCATCTTCGACAAAATTGCGCACACGCTCGGCGGTGGCGACCACATCCAGTGGTTCGCCCTGCAACACACGAAGGTTCATTGCCGGCTTGCCGTTGAAGCGGATCACCGAACCCTCTTCCTCGAAGCCGTCGCGAATCGTGGCGACGTCACGCAGCAGCAACTGGGTGCCATCGGCACGGCTGCGTACCGGAATCAGGCCAAAATCCTCCGCGGAATACGCCTGACCGCGCGTCTGCACCTGGATATCGCCGCGATCCGAACGGATCGTGCCGGCAGGCAGGTCCAGGGAAGAGCGGCTCACGGCGTTCGCCACGTCCTCGAATGTCAGGTTGTAGCGGCGCAGGTCGATTTCGGAAACCTCAATCGCCATCTCATCGGCACGCTCACCCCAGATATCGACCCTGCGCACGCCCTTCTGCAGCAGCAGGCCATCGCGCAGCCTGATTGCGGTCTGCTTCAGCTGGCGCTCGGACACATCGCCACCGATGGCGATATGCATCATCTGCTGTTCCCACTCATGCACCTGGACCACCGGGCGCTCGATATCGAGAGGGAAGGTATTGATGCTGTCGACCTTGACCTTGATGTCATTGAGCAGGCGCAGCTGGTCGTAGCCCTGCACGGCCTGAACCTGCACCGAGGAGTGACTGCGACGGGAGTAGGAATTGATCTCCTTGATCCCCTTCACCTCGGCAATCGCCTGCTCTACCCGTACCGTTACCTGCTGCTCGACTTCCGCAGGTCCCGCGCCGGGATAGGAGATTTCCACCGCAACCGTATCCGAGGATCCCGAAGGAAATACCTGGCGGCCAATACTCTGGATACCGAAGATGCCGCCGATGATGATCATGATCATCAACAAGTTGGCGGCCTTACTGTTGCGGACGAACCACCCGATGATGCCCTGCATGATCAGAAGACTCCTTTAGCGGACGCAGTGGAACTGCCGGCGGCTTCTTCGGCCTCAGGCTCACCGTCGTCTTCCGCGGTGTCGCCAAGGATCAGGCCAGAAGGCTTTTCATTGAGAGGATTGGGAGTCAGCACCATGCCCTCACGGGAATAGCCAAGACTGGAAACAACTACTTTGTCGCCGGTGGCAATATCGCCGCGCAGCCAAACCTGGTCGCCAACCACCTGCAGCAACTCCACAGACTTGATGCCCAGCTGGTTTTCCTCATTCAGCACCAGGATGTGATCCCCCTCGTGCAACGCCTGGCGCGGCAACAGGGTGATATCGTCGTAGGTCTTGCCGGCAATATGTGCCTCCACGAACAGGCCATTGATCAGCGGCACATCGCCCTGGTAAGGGTTCTGTACCTGTGCCACCGCGTATACAAAACGGCTATTCGGATCGATGGCGGCCTCGGTGCGCACGATCTGTCCACGCCACTCGCGCTGTTTGCCGGCAAGATTGGCAACGAAACGCACGGCCGGGCCACTTTCAATGGCGCGACCAAGGGGCAGGTCCAGCAGGGAAAGCTGATGGTCGGTCAGGGGCAGACGCACTTCCGCCACACCCACACTGTGAATACGCGCGAGCTTGGTACCCGGAGTCACGTACTGGCCGATATCGACCAGGGTCTCCACCACGCGACCGGCAAACGGGGCGCGTACTGACGTGCGCTGCAGATCCAGTTTGGCTTGATCGCGGTCGGCCTTCGCTGCCGCCAGCGCGGCCTCAGCAGCGGCCAGTTGCGGTTTGCGCAGGAAGAGGCGGTTGGCCGCATCGCTGCCCAGATCACGCCATTCGCGCTTGGCCTGTTTGGCACGCCCCTGCTCCTGCGCCAGGGTGGCGGCGGCATTGGCCACCTGGGACTCACTGCGGGTCAGCGCGTGGCGATAATCCGCCGACTCAATCTGTACCAGGGAATCCCCCTCGTCGAAGAAGCCCCCGGGTACGAACGCCTGATCAACCCCCTGGATGACACCACCTACCCGGGCCACGACTTCAATCTCGTGACGCGCGTGGACAGAGCCCTGACTGGGCACCAGCAGAGTTTGACGACCCGGCTCCGCATAGAGGACATCCGCAGACGGCGGCAGCGCTACCTCGGCAACTTTTTCCTCTGGTTTGGGCGCCATCATGGTAATTGCGGCTATCGCTGTCACACCGGCGACGATCACAATTCCTAGAACTTTATTTTTACTCGAGGGCTTCACAAACACTTCCATTGATCAAAATTTAACTAGTTTGGCATTTTACTGGAGTTCAACCAGAAAGGAACTGTCCCCAGATGCAAACCACCGCAACAAATTGCACTTGACCGCAAATGGGCGCTGTGCACGGTTTCCGTGTCAGATTCAGCCTTGGTGCACGCCGCCGCTTGCCCCATAATGGCCGCCCTCTTTTGACCGTTCCGCGCCGTTCAATACTGCCCTTATGGGCGGAAGCGCGCGCCCGATTTTCGACTGATGGCCCGAGGGCCAGCGCACCATCTGAGGATGTAAATAACAAGATGCTGGATATCAACGCCCGTATTGCCGAAGAGCTCAATGTACGCCCGCAGCAGGTGGCCGCTGCAGTAGGACTGCTGGACGAAGGTGCCACAGTTCCTTTTATTTCCCGTTACCGTAAAGAGGTCACCGGTGAGCTGGACGACTCCCAGCTGCGCACCCTGGAAGATCGCCTGCGCTACCTGCGCGAGATGGAAGAGCGCCGCGCCGCGATCCTGAAAAGTATCGATGAGCAGGGCAAACTTACGCCGGAACTGGCAAACCAGATCAATGCCGCCGACACCAAGAACCGTCTCGAAGACCTCTACCTCCCATACAAACCCAAGCGCCGCACCAAGGGCCAGATCGCCATCGAAGCGGGCCTCGAGCCGCTGGCCGATGCGCTCTACGCCGACCCCGGCCTGAACCCGGAAGAAGAGGCACAGAAGTACCTCAACACCGACAATGAAGATGCCGCCCTGCACGTCAAAGACATCAAGGGTGCGCTGGACGGTGCCAAGTTCATCCTGATGGAGCGCTTTGCCGAAGACGCCGAGCTGCTGGGCAAGCTGCGGGACTTCCTGAGCCGCGAGGGCCAGGTGAAATCCAAGCTGCTGGACGGCAAGGAACAGGAAGGCGCCAAGTTCCGCGATTACTTCGAGTACGCCGAGCCTTTTTCCAAGGTGCCCAGCCACCGCGCCCTGGCCATCTTCCGCGGTCGCAACGAAGGTATCCTCGCGATCAATCTGGGGCTGGAGGGCGACGAAGAGCGCACCGCGACACAGGCCCACCCCTGCGAAGCGATGATTGCGCGCCACGTGGACATCGAGGACCTGGGCCGTCCTGCGGACAAGTGGTTGGGTGAAGTGGTGCGCTGGACCTGGCGCATCAAGCTGCTCACCAGCCTCGAGACCGATCTGCTGGGCCAGCTGCGCGAAATGGCCGAGGAAGAGGCCATCAAGGTGTTCTCCCGCAACCTGAAAGACCTGCTGCTGGCCGCACCGGCGGGCCAGAAGGCCACCATCGGCCTCGACCCGGGCCTGCGCACCGGGGTGAAAGTGGCCGTGGTTGACGCTACCGGCAAGGTGCTGGACCACACCGCTATTTACCCGACCCCACCGCAGAACCGCATTCAGGAATCTGCCGCGGTGATCGCCGCCTTCTGCAACAAATACGACGTGGGCCTTATCGCCATCGGCAACGGTACCGCCAGCCGCGAAACCGACAAGTTTGTCGGCGAGACCATCAAGCAGTACAAGCTGACCGCGCAAAAAGTGATGGTGAACGAGGCAGGCGCCTCTGTGTACTCCGCCTCCGAGTTCGCGGCGAAAGAATTCCCGGACCTGGACGTGACCATCCGCGGTGCCATCTCCATCGCCCGTCGCCTGCAGGACCCGCTGGCGGAACTGGTGAAGATCGAACCGAAGTCCATCGGTGTGGGCCAGTACCAGCACGACGTTTCCCAGACTCAGCTGGCGCGCTCCCTGGACGCGGTGGTGGAAGACTGTGTAAACGGCGTCGGCGCCGAGCTGAACTCCGCCTCAGCGCCGCTGCTGGCGAGGGTATCCGGCCTCAGCGCGTCCATTGCCAACAATATTGTGACTTACCGCGACCAGAACGGCGCCTTCAAGAGCCGCAAGGAACTGAAGGAAGTGCCGCGCCTCGGACCCAAGGCCTTCGAACAGGCGGCCGGCTTCCTGCGTATCAACAACGGCGAAGACCCGCTGGATAAATCCGGCGTGCACCCGGAAGCCTACGTGGTGGTCAAACGTATTGCCGAGAAAAACGGTCGTGAGATCAACGGCCTGATCGGCGACTCCGGCTTCCTGCGCCGCCTGAACCCGGCGGACTACACCGACGAAAAATTCGGTCTGCCCACGGTGAAAGACATCATCGCAGAGCTGGAAAAGCCCGGCCGCGACCCGCGCCCGGAATTCCGCACCGCCCAGTTCGAAGACGGCGTTGAGGAAATCAAGGACCTGCGCCCGGGCATGGTACTGGAAGGCACCGTCACCAACGTCACCAACTTCGGCGCATTTGTGGATATCGGCGTGCACCAGGACGGCCTGGTCCACATCTCCGCGCTGTCCGAGAAGTTCGTCAAGGACCCGCACGAAGTGGTCAAGGCAAACGACATCGTCAAGGTGAAGGTGATGGAAGTGGACGTAGCGCGCAAGCGTATCGGCCTGTCCATGCGCATGTCTGACGAGCCCGGCGAGCAGGGCAGCGGCGGCGTCAAGAAAGCCGACCACCGCGAGAGCCGTCAGGCTCAGCGCCACAACAACCGCAGCCGCCAGCAACAGGGCGGTGGCAACGGCGGTCGCGGCAGCATGGGTGACCTGCTGGCAGCGGCGATGAAGGGTAAAAAGTAACAGCCCATTCACACTACAAAGGGCGATCATTGATCGCCCTTTTTTATTCCCGATCGTTAAAACTATTCTTATAAAAATTGACAGGCTTAGCGAGATGACACTTTCAACCTCCGACCGCGCCCGCTTGCAGGCATTTCTGGAAAACACCCGCGAGAATACGGAATCCTACCTCGGCTATCCGGTGTCCAAGGATTTCGAATTCGACGACCTGGTGGAATTCCTGCGCTATCCGCTCAACAACCTCGGCGATCCGTTCAGCGACTCCACCTGGCGGGTAGACAGCCGAGGATTCGAGCGCGACGTGATTACGTTTTTTGCGGAGATGCTGCGCGCACCGGAAAACGACTGGTGGGGATACGTCACCAACGGCGGTACCGAAGGCAACCTGTACGGACTCTACCTGGCGCGGGAACTGCTGCCCAAGGGCATCGTGTATTACTCCCAGGACACCCACTACAGCGTGGCCAAGAACCTGCACTTCCTGGGCATGCGCCACATCATGATCCGCTCGCAGAAAAACGGCGAGATTGATTACGACGATCTGCGCGAGACATTGCGCGCGCGCCGCGATATTCCGCCGATCATTTTCGCCAATATCGGCACCACCATGACCGAAGCGCGCGACGACCTGAAAAAGATCAACAACATTCTCGACGAAATGGCGTTCAGCCAGCGCTACATCCACAGCGACGCAGCACTGTGCGGGGGCATGGCGCCGTTTATGGATCCGCGCCCCGCCTTCGATTTTGCCGACGGCGCCGACAGCATCTCCATCAGCGGCCACAAGTTCTTTGGCTCACCGATACCCTGCGGCATCGTGCTGGCGCGCAAGTGCAATGTGGACCGCATTGCGCGCTCCATCTCCTATATCGGCAACCTGGACACCACCATCACCGGCTCGCGCAATGGATTTACCCCGCTGGTACTGTGGCACACCATCAAGTCTCTGGGGGTCGAGGGGCTGGCAGCACGGGTACAGCATTCACTGGATACTGCCAGCTATGCCGAAACCCAGATGCGCCACGCAGGCATCAGCGCCTGGCGCAATGCCAATGCGATTACCGTGGTATTCCCACAGGTGGCAGAATCGGTAAAACAGAAATGGCAGCTGGCCACTGCCAATGGGGAAAGCCATGTGATCTGTATGCCGAACGTCACCCGCGCACAGATCGATGAGCTGATCGAAGATATGCTGGCGACTGCGTCAGAGTAGAGCGTGACCTCTTGAGAGAGCACAGCGTTCCGCCCGATACACACTGGGCGCGCCCCCTGGGAATGTGTGCGGCGGATCTATCAAAGTAGTACAAATAACCCGAAAGAGCTAAACAATTAATAAACCAAAGGCGGCCCATGGCCGCCTTTTTTATGTGAGCGCTTTCGCTGAAAACACCCGATTAATCACGCCCCAACCGGAACAACGAGAATGCCATCCGGACCATGGCAATCACTACGATGCAATAACTACTACTCCACATCAGAATTAGCAACGGCGAATACCCATTGCCGTTCCAGAAGCCGTAGATCAGATGCGTAGCGCACAGTGTGAGTGCAAACACCAGGCAAAACAGGCGCGGGTTCTGAACAGGAAAGCGTGCCGCCACCCAAAGCGACAACAGTATCAACAAGCCGATACCCAGCGGATACACCACCAGCAGGCTCCAGAGAAACATGGACAGATTTGAGCCGATACTCTGCATCGGCCCGTTTAGCCACTGCGGAATCGCCAGGGCTGCGGAAAAGCCGATGGTGTAGATCGACATCCAGACCGAGAAAATTCCCAACGCAATAGCGATGGTAGACTCGATGAGTTTTGTCCTATTCACAGTTACTTCCCTCCTTCACAATCACACATGCTCAAGTTGAAATTCTGCCCCGGGGTTACACATAAAATGCAAAGGCCGTTCCAGTACGGGATGCGTAAAACCCAACTCCTGCGCATGTAGCAGCAATCGCGGCGCTGCCGTCAGGGCTTCCTCATGGGCGTAAAAGGGATCCCCAAGAATGGGATGTCCCAAGGCCTGCATATGCACACGTAACTGGTGCGAGCGGCCAGAGATCGGGGTCAATTCCAGCAAGCTGGTACGGCCGTCGCTGGAAAGCTTTTTCCAGCGTGTCTGTGACGGCTTGCCTACCTCGAAGTCCACTTTCTGCCGGGGTCGATTGGGCCAGTCGCAGATCAGCGGCAAGTCCACCTCCCCGTCTTCCTCCCGCGGCTCTCCCCATACCCGCGCGATATAGATTTTCTCCACCGCGCGCTGCTGAAACAGACCGCTCAACTGGCGGTGGATATCCGGCCCCCGCGCCATAACCACAAGACCGGAGGTATCCATATCCAGGCGGTGCACGATCAAAGCGTCCGGATACTCCTGCTGTGCGCGACTGGCGAGACTGTCTTTATGCGCCGGATCGCGCCCCGGCACGGTTAGCAGACCACTGGGTTTGTCCAGCACAAGCAAGTGGGCGTCACTGTAGACGACATCCAGGTACGGATCGGAAGGTGGGTTGTAGGGACGCAAAACTGGATCTCGGAGTAACAACGAATGCCCGCAAGCTTACGCAATTTTGCGCCGCAAGCAAAAAGCGGGCACCGATCCAGCCCCAGCCTGCCCTGGTCATCGACCCACTCATTTATTTATATGAATCATATATGGTTCATATATACTCTTTATGAAATATCAACTGTGGAGAGCACCTTGGGAATCGTAAAAATATCCGACAAGCTGCACGATGAGATCCGCGGCGCCAGCACCGTTATGTCTCGCTCCATTAACGCCCAGGCCGAGTTCTGGATGCGCATCGGGATGCTCGCGGAGCTCAACCCCGAGCTGAACTACAACCAGCTTTGCAAGATGCTGCTACGGAACCCCTCGGCCAGCCTGGAGACACTGACCCGTGAATAAGGTGCAGGTAAAAACACCGCAGCAACAGGCGTTGATGCGCGAGTCGGGCCATTTGCTGAGCGAGGTATTCCAGATGCTGGATAACTTTGTGGCGCCGGGGGTGACCACCATGGAAATCGACCGTCAGGTGGAAGACTTCATCACGAACACCCTTGCTGCGCGCCCAGCCAGCAAGGGACAGTATGACTACCCCTACTCCCTGAACACCTCCATCAATGAAGTAGTGTGTCACGGTATGCCAAGCGCGTCGCGCAAGCTGAAAAGCGGCGATATCGTCAACCTGGACATCACCCTGGAAAAAAATGGCTATATCGCCGACTCCAGTAAAATGTACCTGGTCGGTGACGTCTCCCCCGCTGCGCGCAATCTGGTGAACACAACCTACGACGCCATGTGGTGCGGTATCCACTCGGTGCGTCCCGGAGCAACCCTCGGCGATATCGGCCATGCGATCCAGCAACACGCGGAACAGTACGGTTACAGTGTGGTAAGGGAATATTGTGGCCACGGCATTGGCCGCGAAATGCACGAAGCCCCGCAGGTCCTGCACTTCGGCCGCCCTGGCACCGGCGAGGTACTGAAAGAGGGAATGACCTTCACTATCGAACCCATGATCAATCAGGGCACACACAAAACCAAAACCAAAAAAGATGGTTGGACGGTAGTAACACGCGATGGGAAATTGTCTGCACAGTGGGAGCACACAGTACTGGTAACCGCGGAAGGATTTGAAGTGCTCACCCTGAGAGCTGACGAATCCGTTGCCCCCGGCACACAAAATCGAGGGTAATCATGCAAGAAATTGAATTCTCGAAAGACCAGAAAGAAAGAATGGTGGGCAAGATCAAGTCGTACTTCAGTGATGAACTGCAACAGGACATCGGCGGGTTTGAGGCGGAGTTCCTGATCGATTTTTTCGCAAAGGAGCTGGGACCCTATTTCTACAATCGCGGTCTTTTCGATGCCCAACAGGTTTTCAACGAAAAGACCGAAGAGGCCGGGTATGTTATTCAGGAGCTGGAAAAACCCGAAGGCTACTAACACCGCTATTAGCACTGTATGGATACAAGCTCTGTCGGCGGTACACGGCTAACGCCACAGATACATACTGGCGCGTTTGTTGAGGATATTCAGTGTAAATGGCTCTGCGCAGGGAGCTTGTGCCAGGCCGTAGCAGACATGCAGTGGCAACAGGTGTTCCTCCCGCGGGTGGCAGAAACGCGCCCCGGTTGCGGCCTGCCAGTTAACCAGTCGCTGTGCCCGCTCCGATTCACTCAACCCGGTGCTGGTCAGAGTCTCGTGCAGCCATTCCTCGAATCCGACATTGAGTGCGCGGGATTCCGCGGTCTCTTCGGCGAAAAAAGCGCGCATATTGTGGAAGGAAAAACCGGAACCAATCACCAGCAGGTTTGCGACTTCCAGATCTCTGATGGCTTCGCCTATCTGCAGGTGTACCCCGGCATCCAGGTTGTTTTTCAGGGACAACTGCACACAGGGAAACTCCGCATTCGGGAACAGAATTTTCAGGGGCACGAAAAGACCGTGATCAAATCCCCGCGACGTATCCATCGCAGAGTCGATGTCCGCCTTCGTCAAAGCAGCGTGTACTGCCTGCGCCAACGCGGGATCGCCCGGGGCGGGATATTGAATACTGTAGGACGCCTCCGGAAACCCGTAGTAATCGTAGATCAGCGGCGGGTTTTCACCGGAGGTCAATGTGGGCACGCCCTCTTCCCAGTGCGCACTGATCACGAGGATGGCAGAAGGCCTGCGCAAGCGTGTGGCTATATCCTGTAGACACTCAACCATTTCCCTGTGCCCGGGATCGCCCAGCAATGGCAGAGGGCCGCCCCCGTGGGAGACAAACAGAACTTCCGGACGTTCGCTGCTATTCGACATCGGCACACCCCTTCAGACTATTGCAGATGTCTATTCTAGTCGATGCGGGACAGCGCCTGTCGAGTGGCATCGGGAATAGGCACCGAGCGGTTTTCAGTGCGCGCGACAAATACATGGGTAAAACTGCCACTGGCCGCTGCCAAGGAATCACCCGCGGGAAAAATACCCACCCGGTAAACCACCGAGCTGTTACCGAGTTTTTCCACCCGGATACCCGCTTCCAGTTGCTGCGGATAAGCCAGGGGCGCGCGGTAGTCGCAGCTGGAGCTCACCACAAACGCGACCACCTCACTGCTGTGAATATCCAATCCCCCCTCTTCAATCAGGTAGCGGTTTACCGCACTGTCGAAGTAGCTGTAGTAGGTCACGTTGTTCACGTGGCCGTAGATATCGTTATCGTGCCAGCGGGTGGTGATGGGGTAGAACACCCGGTAGTGCTCGCGGGTGAAGTGTTCTTCCGGTGACGTCTTTGACATGGATTCTCTAAATTTTTCTGCTTGCGGTGCGCAATGTTTACTAAAACGCCGCCCGATATATCGCGAGGGCGTCCTGCTCGGTGACCATACGGGGATTGTTTACCAGCAGTCGCTGCTGCTCCATTGCATCGGCGGCGAGTTGCGCCAGGCTGTCTTCGGTAACACCGCAATCCCGCAGTTTGGCAGGTAGCCCCAATTCCGCGATCAGGTTTTCCAGCCAGCAGATCAGCGCTGCGGTTTTCTTTTGCGCGCTCCCGCTTGGGCATTCCACCCCCATTATGGTCTGCGCCAGTTGCGCATAAAGTTCGGCCGCCGCCGGCGCGTTGAAGCGCAGAACATGGGGCAAGACCAGGGAATTACTGAGGCCGTGGGGAATATGAAAGCGCCCCCCGAGCGGATATGCCAGCGCGTGCACCGCGGCCACCGGCGCATTGGCGAATGCCTGGCCGGCATACAGCGCCCCCAGCAGCATCTTGCCGCGGGCCTCCAGATCGAATCCGCGATGGGTGGCAGTGGCGATATTGGTGGCCAGTAGGCTCAGCGCCTCGCGGGCCAGCATATCCGATATCGGATTCTTCTTGTGGGCGGTGGTGTAGGCCTCAATCGCATGCACCATGGCGTCGATGCCGGTGGCGGCAGTCACATGGGCGGGCAGGCCGAGGGTAAGTCTGGCATCGAGTAGCGCGGTGTCCGGCTGCAGGTGCGGGGAGACAATGCCGGCCTTGGTGGTTTCACCGGTGGTAACGATGGCGATGGGTGTGACTTCAGATCCGGTGCCCGCGGTAGTCGGCACCTGCAGCAGGGGCAAACGCGGTCCCTGTACATTACCCACACCGTAGAGCTCCTCCAGGGACTGGCGGCAATCCCCGTGCGCCAGCACCGCGACCAGCTTGGCCACATCCATGGAGCTGCCGCCGCCAAAACCCACCACCATTTCTGCACCCAGTGTGCGCGCGGCCTGGACAGCGGCTTCCACCGTGGCACTTTTGGGGTCGGCTTCCACCCGGTCGAAGATACCCAGGCGCAGGTCGGCGCTGTCGAATCCCGGCAACACGCTATCCAGCAGGCCGGCGTTCAGGATGCCATTGTCGGTGACCAGCAACACTCGCCCGGCACCGGCTGCACGGCAGTGCTCCGCCAGTCGGTCGGCCGCGCCGGCTTCACAAACAATGGTTCTGGTGGTGGAAAAAGTGAAATCTTGCATGGGTCCCCCGGCTCACCTCAGGGAATCCATTGAACGGGTGTCGCGCCCGCTTGGCCATTACCTCAGACTTCCTGCTGGGAAATCCGCCTCAGACACAGAATCCGCGCAGCAGGCGCCGCAACACATCGCCGCTCGATGCGCCCTTGATGGACACGCTGGTCACCGTAGAGAACTCCAGGTACTGCACCGTCCACAGCAACATGTGGGCATCCATTCGCGGGTTTTCACCACCCAGGGGAGACACGAAGCGCAGGGCCAGAGAGGTAATCCAATCGGTGTACTCCTGGATCTCCTCGGTGAGCGCTTGCGATGGGTGCTGTTCAAACAGGTACTGGCACTCGATCCGGAGCAGTTTCACCCGCTCGCTTGAGTGGACATCGATGTACTGCTCGAGCTCACTGGCAAATGCCTCCGCATAAGACTGCCTGGATGCCAGGCTTCCATCGGCAACTGCGGAGCTGGCCAGCAATTCTTCCAGCTGCTGCGCGAGCCCGGTAATCAGCGGCACCATTTGCGCACGGAACTGGCGGAAAGCGGCCACCAGAATATTGTCGATAGTGCCGAAATAATACGTGGTCATCGCCAGCTGGACGCCAGCCTCGCTGGCAATGGAACGGTGAGACAGCGCCGCCAGCCCCTCGCTGGCAATGATATCGAGGGTGGCATTGAGGATCTTTGTCTTGGCGATTTCGCGCTTCTCGGCCTTTTTGTCCGGGGCCGAAGTCGTGCGCGATGTTTTTCCAGGGCTTTCCTTGCCAGCAAAGGTGCTGGATACCATGTTGACTGCCTCACACGGGAAGATAGGTACGGATGTGCAGGGCACACCCGCTTGGCACCCTATACAATGGCCAATTATTGGTCAATCGTACAAGGTTTCCCATAATGGGCCGTCACCCGGCAGTCACGCGTCCCCGGAACCGCTATCGGCAACGCCCGTTTCACTGCCACCCGTGACCTCCGGCAGTACCGCCTGCAGGATTTGGTAAAGCATGTCTACACGCTCCTCATTGGGAAAATATTTGTTCGCCAGCAGTACAAAGCCGAATTTTTTCTCCGGAATAAACGCTACGTAGGTCGAGAATCCGCCGGTAGAGCCGGTTTTATTAATCAGCACATTCTCTTGCGGCGACAACGGCGGGATGACGGTGGCCACCGGGTGGTCTTCGCTGATCATTTTGCGGGAGTTTCCGGCCAACAGGCGATCCTTCTCCAGTGGCAGGCTGTACTGTTCCCACACCATGTCCTGCACATAGTAATCCGTGCGGAAATACCCCTGCCGGGTAGCCTGCAGGGCCCGCTGTATTTCCGACCCCACTTTTACCAGCGCCATCTGTGCGGCCAGGAACCGCGTGAGGTCCGCCGCGCTGGAGCGCACACCGTACGCTTCCTCTCCCAGCAAACCGATATTCACTCGCACCGGCTGATGGTTGCGATTGTGCCCCTCGGCGTAGTGGGTCATTTTTTCTTGCGGCACTTCCACAAATGTGTCCGATAGACCCAGCCCGCGAAACACGGAATCCTCCATCGCCTTTGCAAATGGCTGATTCAGGCTGCGCGCCGCGACCAGGCCCAGCAGCCCGCTGCCGGGGTTTGCATAGGTGCGCTTGCTGCCGGGTGTGTATTGCGGTTGCCAGTTGCGGAAATACTCGAGCAGCTGAGCTTCGCTGCGCACTTCCGCCGGCAATTGCAGGGGAAAATGCCCGGCGGTGTGGGTGGCGAGATTGAGTACGGAGACCGAATCCATCGCACTGCCTCGCAGTGGCGGCAAGTAGACGCTCACCGGTTTACTGAAGTCCAGCGCGCCCTTCGCTTCGGCATAGGCCGCCAGGGTCGCGGTAAAGGTTTTACTGACCGAACCGATTTCAAACAGGGTGTGCTCGGTAACCAGCTCGCCGCCCTCTAGCGCCGTTTCCCCGAGATTGAAGAAATAGGGCTCGCCATCGATGGTCAGTGCCAGCGCCATACCGGGCACGCGGTGTTTCTCCACCAGCGGCTGGATAGCCTCAACCACCACGGCCTCCAGCTGCTCCGGGCTCAATGTTTGCGCCTGTGCAGCCCCCACCAGACAAAACCAAAAACCCGCCAACATGGACATCCGGCGTAGAATGCTCGCGCCGGAGCGAATAACGACAAGAGGTGGCAGCATCGGGACTTCCCTGTGAAACTGTTGCTTATTGTATTTGTCTGACTTTGAATGGTGCGGTTAGTGCAATATAGCCCTAAACAAACCCCACCAACGAAAAGAGTACTCGAAAGCCCCGCCGCGCCTCGGATACACTTTAGGCAGGTTAACTTGCGACAACCTAAACAAGCCCTACCCTATAAGCAGTGAAAGCAGTTCTGGGACGATGCGATCATTTCTGACAAAAGCCATTCTCACGCTGCTCGCCTCAGGCGCGCTGGTAGCACTGCTGTTTGTGGTATTCCCCGGACTCAAATACGAGGTCTACCGCAAGCTGCCCCCCAAAATCCGCTGGAACATATCCTATGCGCTGACCGATAAATTCGTGGTGGGCATGGTGTACTTCGTGGAGCGCAACAACCAGTTGCTGCTGGTGCGCCACTCCTATCAGGACAAGTGGGCATTGCCGGGCGGCTGGGTGGAGCGCAACGAATCGTTCGAGGAATCGGCGCGGCGCGAGTTGCGCGAGGAGCTGGACATCAGGATCGATGATTTCGAGGTACTGGAGGTCGATAAGGTACCGCGCTCGGGAATCATCAATATCGCCATACGCGGGCGCCTCAAGGATAAGCAGGTAGCCATCCGCGACGGGGAAATCTACGGCTACCGGTTCTTCGAGCTGCATATGCTCCCGGACGATGTGATCTACACCCACAAGCCGTATATAGAGCGCTATCTGGAGGCCCGCCGCCCACCAAGGATTCCCCCGGTGGAACAGCCCAGCAAGCAACGCGCCGCACCGGAGCGCTGAGCGCGACACATTGCAAAGCCCCGATTACCCCTTGATGCCGTTGGCAATCTGGAAGATAACCCGTGCCGCGGTGCGTGCGGCGTGGTCTTCGATATCGAAATACGGATTGAACTCGGCAATATCCGCCAGGCACACCTTTTTCGATTCCAGCACCGTGTCCAGCAGCGGTTCAAACAGTTCAAACGCCACACCGCGCCCAGCGGGCGCGCTCACCGCGGGCATTACCGCGGCGGGAAATACATCCAGGTCGATGGTCAGGTAAACGAAGTCCACCCGCTCGATAAAGTCGGCGATCTGCTTCTGCACCAGCTCGAGACGCCAGGGCACGATTTCACGATCGGAAATGACCTGCGCCCCCAGCTCTTCCGCACGGTTGTACAGCGCCGGGGTATTGGCAGTGGCTGCAGCCCCCACGCACAGGTAATTGAATGGCCGGCCGTTGACATCGCACTGCTCCGCAATCTGGAAAAAGGGCGTGCCGGATGAGCCTTTCGGTGCCGGTAGGCGCAGGTCCAGGTGCGCGTCGAAATTGATGATGCCGAGGGACTTGTCGCGGTGCTGCTCGCGCATCCAGCGGGCGATGCCCTGATAACTGCCGAAGGCAATCTCGTGGCCACCCCCCAGTACCAGCGGGAAATGCCCGCCGGTCATCAGGTCGGTAATACGTGCGCCGAGCATGGACTGACCGGATTCCAGGTCGTCTTTTTCCACCCGCACATTGCCGGCATCGTACAGCGGTGCGGCAAAGGTCTTGGGCAGGTTCGCCAGCGCCAGGCGCAGGATCCGCGGGCCCTTGGCGGCGCCGATGCGCCCCTTGTTGCGGCGCACGCCCTCATCGCTGGCGAAACCTAGAATCGCCAAGCCGGGCGGGCTGTCCAGGTGCAGCGGGACGATATCCTGGTGCCAGCGCTTTCCGGCCTTGCCATCTTCACTGTCTACTCGCCCGCTCCACAGGCGCATATCAGCCAGCTGTAACATGTTGCCCCCCAACAAAAATGTCTTTGGGTTTCAGCGCACCCACCTCGTAGGCGAGCTGGTCCGGCGTCTCCATCGGCCACAGTGCCATATCCGCACGCAACCCGGCGCGCAACACACCGCGGGAACAACACACACCCAGGGCGCGCGCCGCGGCGCGGGTGACACCGGCCAGGGCTTCAGCGGGGGTGAGCCCAAACAGGTTACAGCTCATATTCATCATCAGTCGCAGTGATGCGATGGGACAACTGCCAGGGTTGAGATCCGTGGAAATGGCCATGGGGATCCCCGCAGCGCGGAGTTTATCCACAGGCGGAACGCGGGTTTCCTTCAGGGTATAGAAGGCACCCGGCAGCAGTACCGCAGCGGTACCGCTCTCGGCCATGGCCGCTACATCTTCGTCGGTAATATATTCAATATGCTCCACCGAAAGGGCGCCGGCGCGGGCAGCCATGCGGGTGGCGCCGGTGGCGGCGAGCTGTTCTGCATGGACCTTTACCGGCAGGTCGAGCTTTTGCGCGGCGGCGATCACTTTCTGACACTGCTCCACAGAGAAGGCGATGGTTTCACAGAACATATCCACCGCATCCGCCAGCTGCTCCTTGGCAACCGCGGGCAAAATTTCGTTGCACACCAGATCGATATAGTCGTCGGCGCGGCCATCGTATTCCGGCGGCAGGGCATGGGCGGCGAGACAGGTGGTGAGAATATTCACCGGGTAATGCTGAGCCAGGCGACGGGCTACCCGCAGTTGCTTGAGCTCGGTATCCAGCTCCAGGCCGTAACCGGATTTGATTTCAATGGTGGTGACACCCTCCGCGAGCAGGGCGCGCAAGCGCGGTTCCGCATCCCGGTAGAGTTCGTCGGCAGTAGCACCGCGGGTGGCGCGTACGGTGGACAGAATACCGCCCCCGGAACGGGCAACCTCCTCATAACTCTCGCCGCCGAGACGACGGGCGAATTCACCGGCGCGGTGGCCGCCGTAGACAAGGTGGGTGTGGCAATCGATCAACCCGGGCGTCAACCACTGTCCTTCCCCATCGATCACGGTGTCCGCAATCGCATCGGGCAGCTCGCGGCGCGGGCCGATCCAGACAATCTTGTTGCCGGTCACCGCCACCGCGGCATCCTCCACCGCACCGTAGGCGCCGGGCATTGCCGGGTCCATGGTGGCCGCGTTGATATTGGTAATCAGCAGATCACAGCGTTCAGTCATAGTCGCTCACTGAATTGGCGTTATTTGTAACGATAGCCCTGTTGGGGTGATTTGGCGCAGATTCTCACTATTGACAGAAAACCCCATCAAATCCATAGTTGCCCCATACACAAGCTTGTATATACAAGAATGTACAACCTGATAAGCACTTTACCCGAGCAGGCGAAGAGCACACAAGTATGAGTAGTCAGAATCCCACTACCACCACGGAAACCGGCAGCCAGCCGCGCTACGCCGCGATCAAGGCCCATATCCGCGCCCAGATCGAATGCGGCGAGTGGCCCGCACACTTCCGCGTGCCTTCGGAAAACCAGCTATCCCAGGACTTCAGCGTCAGCCGCATGACCGCCCGCCGGGCCCTCTCGGAGCTTACAGATGAAGGCGTACTCATCCGCTCCCAGGGCCTCGGCACCTTCGTCGCCGAACCGGTACCCGCAGGCTCCCTGCTGGAAGTACGCAACATAGCCGACGAAATTGCCGCGCGCGGTCATAGCTACGCCAACCGCATTCTCAAACTCGAACAGACAACCGCCAGCACCGAAGTCGCCGTCGCCCTCGGCCTTGCCGAAGGCGCCGCGGTATACCACTCCATCATCGTGCACCTGGATAACGATCTGCCGATCCAGTTCGAGGAACGCTATACCAACCCCACTTTGGTGCCGGACTACCTGCAACAGGACTTCAGCGCGGCCACACCCAACGAATATCTAACCCGTGTGGCGCCACTTACCGAAGTGGATACCACGGTAGAGGCCATTGGCGCAGACGAGACTGTCGCACGTGCGCTGGAGATCCAGCCTGGCACCGCCTGCCTGCAGATCTGGCGGCGCACAAAAAGTAGTGCAGGCACCGTCAGCTTCGCGCGACTGGTGCACCCGGGGAACCGCTACCGATTGGGCGCACAGCTGCGTTTTTGAAAAAGAGACACGACGAAGTAAAGAAATTTGAATTGAAGGCGGAGTGCCGGGTGGAGGTTTTCAGGATCGTCGCAAACAGGATGTTTGCGCCGAAGCGTACATGGATGTACTCGCAGCGGTCCTGAAAACCTCCATCCGGCGCTACGCCGCCACAGCACCAGCTTTAGAGCTCCGGGCCAAAAGCCCACAAAACACAGATCCAAACTTATCCACAGAATTTGGAAAAGACGAGGCAACCATGACCGATAAACGCCACGACCCCAGCCGTAAAATTGCCGCCCCCACCGGCACCAAGCTCAACGCAAAGAGCTGGCTCACCGAAGCGCCGCTGCGCATGCTGATGAACAACCTGCACCCGGACGTCGCCGAACGTCCGGAAGACCTTGTTGTATACGGTGGTATCGGCCGCGCCGCGCGCGACTGGGAGTGCTACGACAAAATCGTCGAAGTCCTGCAGCGCTTGGAAGACGACGAAACTTTATTGGTTCAATCCGGCAAACCCGTCGGCGTATTCAAAACCCACGCCGACGCTCCGCGCGTACTCATCGCCAACTCCAACCTCGTCCCCCACTGGGCCAACTGGGAACACTTCAACGAGCTTGATAAGAAAGGCCTAGCCATGTATGGCCAGATGACCGCCGGCTCCTGGATCTACATCGGCTCCCAGGGCATCGTCCAGGGCACCTACGAAACCTTTGCCGCAGTTGCGCGCAAACACTTCGACGGCGAAGCCAAAGGAAAGTGGGTACTCACCGGCGGCCTCGGCGGCATGGGCGGCGCCCAGCCTCTTGCCGCCACCATGGCCGGCTTCTGCATGATCGCCGTCGAGTGCGATGAAACCCGCATCGACTTCCGCCTGCGCACCGGCTACGTGGACAAAAAAGCCACCAGCCTCGACGAAGCCCTGGCGATGATCAACGAAGCCATGGAAAACGGCGAAGCCATTTCCGTCGGCCTGCTCGGCAACGCCGCCGACGTATTCCCTGAAATTGTCGAGCGCAGCATCCTGCCCGACTGCGTTACCGACCAGACCTCCGCCCACGACCCGCTGAACGGCTACCTGCCAAAAGGCTGGACCATGCAGCAGGCGGCCCTCTTAAGAAACACTGGGCGTAAAGCCGACGAAGCCCTGGTGGTGAAGGAAGCCAAGAAATCCATGGCGATTCAGGTGCAGGCCATGCTCACCCTGCAGGAGCGCGGTGCCGCCACCCTCGACTACGGTAACAACATCCGCCAGATGGCGTTCGAAGAAGGTGTCAAAAACGCGTTTGATTTCCCCGGCTTCGTTCCCGCGTACATCCGTCCGTTGTTCTGCGAAGGCATCGGTCCCTTCCGCTGGGCGGCCCTGAGCGGCAACCCGGAAGACATCTACAAAACCGACGCCAAGGTAAAAGAGCTGATCCCGGACAATCCGCAGCTGCACAACTGGCTGGATATGGCCCGCGAGCGCATCCAGTTCCAGGGCCTGCCCGCGCGTATCTGCTGGGTCGGCCTGAAAGACCGCGCGCGCCTGGCGCTGGCGTTCAACGAGATGGTCGCCAACGGCGAACTGGAAGCGCCGGTGGTGATCGGCCGCGACCACCTCGACTCCGGCTCCGTGGCTAGCCCCAACCGCGAAACCGAGTCCATGATGGACGGTTCCGATGCGGTTTCTGACTGGCCGCTACTGAACGCGCTGTTGAACACCGCCTCTGGCGCCACCTGGGTGTCCCTGCACCACGGCGGCGGCGTGGGCATGGGCTTCTCCCAGCACTCTGGTGTAGTGATTGTGTGTGACGGCACCGAAGCGGCGAAAAAGCGCGTCGAGCGCGTGCTGTGGAACGACCCGGCTACCGGTGTGATGCGCCATGCGGATGCGGGCTACGACATCGCCAAGAAATGTGCAAAAGAGCAAGGCCTCGATCTGCCGATGCTCAAGGATTAATTCCAGAGCCTGAACATATCCACGCCGTAGGAGCCTGCCTTGCAGGCGAACAGAAGAGCACTCCGACCTGATTCGCCTGCAAGTCAGGCTCCTACAGGCAAGAACCCAAATTTTTGGTGAAAGACATCATGTACCAACTGGAAATCACCCCCGGCCAACTGAGCCTGGAACAACTGCGCCGCGTTGCCCGCGAGCCGGTAAAGCTGACCCTGAACAAAGACGCCCACGCAGCCATCAATGCGTCCGCTAAAACTGTCGCCGATGTACTGGAACAGGGTCGCACCGTCTACGGCATCAACACCGGCTTCGGCCTGCTGGCAAACACCAGTATCAAGAAAGAAGACCTGGAAACCCTGCAGCGCGCCATCGTCCTGTCCCATGCCGCCGGCACCGGCAACTTCATGAGCGAAGACACCGTGCGCCTGCTGATGGTGCTGAAGATCAATTCCCTGGCCCGCGGTTTTTCCGGCATCCGTCTGGAAGTGATCGAAGCCCTGATCAAACTGGTCAACGCGGGTGTGTATCCCGCGATTCCGGAAAAAGGCTCCGTGGGCGCCTCCGGCGACCTGGCACCGCTCGCGCATATGAGCGTGGTACTGCTGGGCGAAGGCGAATGCTTTATCAACGGCGAACGCAAGCCCGCGTCTGAAGGCATGCGCTTTGCGGAAATGCGCCCGGTAGTACTGGCACCGAAGGAAGGCCTCGCGCTGCTGAACGGCACCCAGGCCTCCACCGCTTTTGCCCTGCAGGGCCTCTTCTCTGCGGAAGACATGTTCGCCGGTGCGGTAGTAACCGGCGCGCTGACCCTGGAAGCGGCCAAGGGCTCACGCCGTCCGTTCGACGACCGTATCCACATGGTGCGCGGCCAGCAGGCGCAGCGCGATGTAGCCGCGAGCTACCGCGACCTGCTGGGTGAACAGAGTGAAATTGGCGAATCCCACGAGGACTGCGAAAAGGTACAGGACCCCTACTCCCTGCGCTGCCAGCCCCAGGTGATGGGAGCCTGCCTGCAGCAGATCCGCTTCGCCGCCGAAATCCTGCTGGCGGAAGCCAACGGTGTTTCCGATAACCCGCTGGTGTTTACCGATGTGGAAAACCCGGAAAACTCCGACATCATCTCCGGTGGTAACTTCCATGCGGAACCGGTGGCGATGGTGGCCGATAACCTGGCCTTGGCGATTGCGGAAATCGGCTCCCTGTCCGAGCGCCGTATGGCGCTGCTGATCGACTCCAACCTTTCCGGCCTACCGCCGTTCCTCGTGGACAACGGCGGGGTGAACTCCGGCTTTATGATCGCGCAGGTGACCTCTGCGGCACTGGCCAGCGAGAACAAGACCTTCGCCCACCCGGCGAGCGTCGACTCCCTGCCGACGTCTGCGAACCAGGAAGACCACGTTTCCATGGCCACCTTCGCCGGTCGTCGCCTGCGCGACATGGCCGACAACACCTGCGGCATTCTCGCGGTGGAACTGCTGGCCGCCTGCCAGGGTCTGGACTTCCGCGCGCCGCTGAAGACCACCGAAAAATTGGAAAACGCCAAGGCTGCCCTGCGCGAGCGCGTCTCCTTCTACGACAAGGACCGCTACTTCGCACCGGATATCGAGGAGGCCAAGCAGTTACTGGCGAGCGCCTATTACCGCGAGTATCTGGCCACTGAAATGCTGCCCAGCAACCACTAAACCCCCGATGAACCGCCTTCGCTCAGCCCGGTGAATACGCTGGGCGAAGGTGGGTTCAACAGTTGTATCCCCCCACCAATTAGCTTTCGGCTTTTACCATTTTCTGCGCGGAAGCAGAGCCGTACTTTTCTGCCAGCCTCCCACTCATCTTTCCGGTGGAGGCCCACACCAGCAGCGCCACCCAGGCAATCCACGAAAGCCCCGCTGGCACATTGGCGAGAAAAATCTTCCCTAGGTGCGCGCGATTGAAAAAAACCGCAATCACGCTTGGCAAAAACCACACGGCAAAAAAGAACACGACAAAAATGACAGCCTGAAGCGTATCCATTTGTGCAAACAGGTCGAGGAAACCCGAAAATTTTTCTTCAAGATTCGACAGCATAATAAGAATTCCTTCCATTGATTTGATTTTTTCATTGAATATTCGATCGACACTTCTGTAGTACCGGCGAAATCCAATTTCTTACAATTTATTTTTCGTCGTTTCGAAATTTTCTTGCTGCCACGTATCGATCTGTATCTCGCTCTTTTTTATGCGACGCGAATACCACACGCTCCAGATGCCCAAGCCTACTGTAAATGTGAGAAGCCATCCGATGACAAACCCGATGTCTTTCGTAAAGATGGGCTCCAGCCAGCCGAAATATGACACCCCCTGCCAGACTGCAAAAATACCCAGTTCCACAATCAACAGAATCCAGGTAAAGCGCAGCATGCGTCGTTTGCGCTCGAGTCTCAGCCGCGCAAGGTCCAGATAGCCACGGGTGGACTCCTCCAGTGGATCCCACACTCCCCGGCGATTGGATACGGAAAATGCCATGGCCCAGGTCAGCAATACCAGTACCAACAGCGCGCGCCAGGGAGCATCTCGCATCTCGCTGGCCAATGTCAGGTAAACACCGCCGATGCCCACCGCAATTGAACCGGCCCATTCGAGCAGGGCAGTCATACGTATACGTCGTTCTTGTCGCCGGATATTTTCGCGGATGGCATTAGGCACCGGCATCTCGCAAGGGGCCTGCTGCCAGATATTCGCCAGCTCCTGTAGCCCGTCGTCACCGTGGCGGCCCACTTTGGACTTACCGTTATTTTCGTTGCTCATGCTCATCACACCGCATTACCCAGTTTTGTGTTCAAGCGCTCGCGGGCGCGATTCAGGCGCACCGCGACATTGGACTCACTGATACCCAGCACTTCGGAAATTTCGCTGTAACTCAGCCCCTCGAAACGCAATGTAAGTACCTGACGCATCCCCAGGGGCAGCAGTGACACTGCGCGCACCAGCCGCTCGGCATCCCGGTTCTGTAGCAACTGCGCTTCCGGGCCTGGGCGTTCGTCCTGAAGATCTTCCAGCAGCTCATCGCCGTGGGTATCTCGCCGGCGGGCGAGCTGGGTGACACTGCGGTTGTGGGCGATCCGGTAGACAAAGGTGCGCAGGCTCGATTCCCCCCGGAACGCCGGCAACGCGCGCCAGATGGCCAGCCATATTTCCTGCACCAGGTCTTCCCGCTCCGCCCGGTTGCGCACGTAGCTGCTGGCCAGGCGCGCAATGCCACCACCGCAGTCCTCGATTAACTGGTTAAAGATCTGTTCGCGCGCGTCCAAGCTATGCTCTTCTGTCCGTATTCTGGGGCCGCAGGAAGCGGGTAATGCCTCGTACTGTACCCAGCGCACTCAGAACCTTACATAAATTTTCACCCCGCCCGCCCCGCCATCTTTCAAAACACCCGGAACTGACAACACCCCTTCGGTCACGATTTGGCTCAGATTGACGTTTACGTTAACGTAAACGTCAACTAGACTTCGGACAGATCTGAGGACTATCCCATGAGCGCCCCTGCCTAATGAGCAATATCGCCGACAGCTACAGCATTTCCGAGCTGGCCCAGGAATTCGGGATCACTACCCGCACCATCCGCTTCTATGAAGACAAGGGGCTGATCAGCCCGGAGCGGCGGGGGCAGACACGGGTGTATACGCCGGAAGACCGGGTGCGCCTGAAGCTGATCCTGCGGGGCAAGCGTCTGGGTTTCTCGCTGGATGAGAGCCGGGAAATCATCGATATGTACGATCCGGCCCACGGCAATGTGGACCAGCTCAATCGCCTCCTCGACCGTATCGACGCCAAGCGCCAGCAGCTGCGACAGCAGCAGCGGGACATCGAGAAGATGCTCGCCCAGCTGGACGATGCGACCGCCCGCACAGTGGCGGCGCTGAAAGAACAAACAGACTGAACCAAACCTGATTTCACAAATAACTCTGACGGATCCAAAGCGGAGCACGCGATGAATACTCCATACCCAACCCTCAATTTCGACCTCGGCGAAGACATCGATATGCTGCGCGATATGGTCTACAAGTTCTGCCAGGCAGAACTGGCCCCGCGTGCAGCGCAGATCGATGAGGACAACCTGTTCCCCGCCGATATGTGGAAGAAGTTCGGTGAACTGGGCCTGCTGGGTATGACCGTGGAGGAGGAGTACGGCGGTTCCAATATGGGTTACCTGGCCCACGCGGTGGCGATGGAGGAGATTTCCCGCGCGTCCGCGTCGGTCGGCCTCTCCTATGGCGCCCATTCCAACCTGTGTGTAAACCAGATCCGCAAAAATGGCACTCCGGAGCAGAAGGCGAAGTATCTGCCAAAGCTGTGTTCCGGCGAGCATATCGGCGCGCTGGCGATGAGTGAGCCCAATTCCGGTTCCGATGTAGTGAGCCTGCAGCTGAAAGCGGAGAAGAAAGGCGATCGTTTTATCCTGAACGGCAACAAGATGTGGATCACCAACGGTCCGGATGCGAACACTTATGTAATCTATGCGCGCACCGAGCCGGGTATCAGCTCTGGCGGCATTACCGCCTTTATCGTCGAGCGCGGATTCAAGGGCTTCACCCAGGCACAGAAGCTGGACAAGCTGGGCATGCGCGGTTCCAACACCTGTGAGCTGGTGTTCGAGGACTGCGAGGTACCGGAAGAGAATATTCTGGGCCAGCTGAACGGCGGTGTGCGTGTGCTGATGAGCGGTCTGGATTACGAGCGCACCATTCTTTCCGGTGGCCCGGTAGGTATCATGCAGGCGTGCATGGATATCGTGGTGCCATATATTCACGATCGCAAACAGTTTGGCAAGGCGATCGGCGAATTCCAGCTGATGCAGGGCAAGGTTGCGGATATGTACGCGGATCTGAATGCGAGCCGCGCATACCTGTACTCGGTGGCGAAAGCCTGTGATCGCGGTGAGGACTCCCGTAAGGATTCCGCGGCGGTGATCCTGTTTACCGCAGAGCGTGCCACCCAGATGGCACTGCAGGCGATCCAGACCCTGGGCGGCAATGGCTATATCAATGAGTACGCCACTGGCCGCCTGCTGCGCGATGCCAAGCTGTACGAAATCGGCGCGGGTACTTCCGAGATCCGTCGCATGTTGATTGGTCGCGAGCTGTTTAACGAGACTCGCTAAGTTCATTATTGGGTCCACGTGAGCTTCGTAGCGAGCTCCTGGGCGGCCCTGCTGCCGGTATTGGCTTGCAGGACACGCCGTGAACCCATCCATGGGGGCTCTGCAAAAACATCCTGTTTTTGAAGGTCCTGCAAACCAATACCGGCATCAGCGCCTTCACTTTTGGCGCTGATCACGAATCAACTTCGTAAGACTTTATGAATCAGATTCAGAGCAAGATTAATTCCCGAGATCCAGCGTTTGCGGAAAACCGCGAACAGATGCAGAAAATCGTCGACGACCTGCGGGAAAAGCTGGAAACCATTTCCAAGGGCGGCAGTGAGCGCGCGCGGGAGAAGCACGTTTCCCGCGGTAAACTGCTACCCCGCGACCGTATCGACACCCTGCTCGACCCGGGCAGTCCGTTTCTGGAGTTTTCCCAGCTGGCAGCCTATGACGTGTACGGTGAAGACGTACCTGCTGCGGGCATCCTGACCGGTATCGGTACTGTCGCCGGCCAGCCCTGTGTGATCGTTGCCAACGATGCCACGGTAAAAGGCGGCACTTACTATCCGCTGACGGCGAAAAAACACCTGCGAGCGCAGGCAATTGCGGAGCAGAACAATCTGCCGTGTATTTACCTGGTGGACTCTGGCGGTGCCAACCTGCCACGTCAGGATGAGGTGTTCCCGGATCGTGAGCATTTCGGTCGTATCTTCTTCAACCAGGCAAATCTGTCCGCGAAGAATATCCCGCAGATCGCGGTGGTGATGGGCAGCTGTACTGCCGGTGGTGCCTATGTGCCGGCCATGGCGGATGAGTCCATCATGGTGAAGGAGCAAGCTACGATTTTCCTCGCGGGCCCGCCGCTGGTAAAAGCGGCTACCGGTGAAGAAGTTTCTGCCGAGGAGCTTGGCGGTGCAGAAGTGCACTGCAAGACGTCCGGCGTTTCCGACCACTTTGCGAATAACGATACCCATGCGCTTGAGTTGGCACGCAAGTCCGTTGCGCGCCTGAATCGGATCAAGAACCCGGGTCTGGATATCCAGAAGCCGGTGGAGCCGATTTATCCGCCGGAAGAGATCTACGGCATTGTGCCCAAGGATTCCCGCCAGCCGTTTGATGTACGCGAGATTATCGCGCGGGTGGTGGACGGTTCCGAGTTCGATGAATTCAAGGCGATGTACGGAACCACCCTGGTGACCGGCTTTGCCCGCATTCACGGTTACCCGGTGGGCATCGTGGCCAACAATGGCATCCTGTTTGCCGAGAGTGCACAGAAAGGTGCGCACTTCATCGAGCTGTGCGCACAGCGCAATATTCCGCTGGTATTCCTGCAGAACATCACCGGTTTTATGGTGGGCAAGCAGTACGAAGCCGGCGGTATCGCCAAGCACGGAGCGAAAATGGTGACCGCGGTCGCCACCGCAAAAGTACCCAAGTTCACCATCCTGATCGGCGGTTCCTTCGGTGCCGGCAACTACGGCATGTGCGGACGCGCCTACGATCCCAACTTCCTGTTTATGTGGCCGAATGCGCGTATCTCCGTGATGGGTGGCGAGCAGGCGGCCGGGGTACTGGCGCAGGTGAAGAAAGACCAGATGGCGGCAAGAGGTGAGGACTGGAGCGAGGAAGAAATCGCCAAGTTCAAGCAACCGATCATCGACGACTACGAACACCAGGGCCACCCCTACTACGCCTCTGCACGCCTGTGGGACGACGGTGTGATCGATCCGAAAGACACCCGCACCGTGCTGGGACTGTGTCTTGCCGCGGCAACACACAAAGAGCCCGAGGAAACCAAGTTCGGGATATTCCGGATGTAATTGCTGTGTCGGGGCAAAACACTCGAAGCGAAGGTTCTGATAGCGTGGCTACTTTGCGGGACCTTCACCGGCATGGATGCCGGTGCAGAGCTTACAGGGATGTATTCACAGCGTGTCCCGCAAAGTAGCCACGCTAGCAGGACCGCCACAGGACCTGCGCCAAAGCCCAGAACCAAAGAACTATTTTGAGCGAGAACACCATGACCGAAAAAATGCTGTGCGAAATCGACAACGAAGGCGTTGCCACGGTTACCCTCAACCGCCCGGAAATTCACAACGCCTTCGACGACGACCTGATTCGCCAGCTGGGCGAAACCTTCGACAATCTCGCCCGCAGCGGAGGCATCCGTGCGCTGGTGCTCGCCTCGAATGGCAAAAACTTCTCCGCCGGTGCTGATCTCAACTGGATGAAGCGCATGGCGGATTACAGCGAAGAACAGAATCGCACCGACGCCGCGACCCTGGCCGCCATGCTGCACAAACTCGACAACTTCCCCGCGCCCACCATCGCCCGGGTGCAGGGCGCTGCGTTTGGTGGCGCTGTCGGCCTCGTCAGCTGTTGCGACATCGCCGTCGCCGCCGAGCGCGCAAGTTTCTGCCTGAGTGAAGTAAAAATCGGCCTGCTACCTGCCACCATCAGCCCTTATGTGATCAACGCCATCGGCGCGCGCCAGGCACGTCGCTACTTTGTGACCGCTGAGCGCTTCTCCGCAGAACGCGCAATGGAAATTGGACTGGTTTCTGAAGTCGTGCCCGAGGGCGAGCTGGACCTGAAAGTACAGAAGTTCGTCAACAGCATCATCGATAACGGCCCGAACGCCGTCACCATGGCCAAGCAACTGGCCATGTCCATGTCCAATCGTGTGATCAACGAAGAATTACAGGGACAGACCAGTGCGCTGATTGCGGCCGTTCGGGTTTCACCGGAAGGCCAGGAAGGATTGAGCGCGTTTCTGGAAAAACGCGCACCGAGCTGGATGAACACCAGCGACGAATGACAACTTCTTAAGTAATGACGAATGTCATGCTTACGGAGCACAAAATTTTGAACTGAAGGCAAAGTGCTGGGTGCTGGTTTTTGAAAGCGTCGGCGACATGGACGTCGCCGACGCAGCTTACAGGGATGTATTCATAGCGGTTTCAAAAACCAGCACCCAGTGCTTTGCCGCCACAAAACAGCATCAAAGCACCAGACCACAGAGCCAGTTATGATTCGCAAACTGCTGATCGCCAACCGCGGCGAAATTGCCTGTCGTATTATCCGCACCGCACGTCGCCTCGGCGTCGCCACTGTAGCGGTTTACTCAGACGCAGATGCCAATGCCCTGCACGTCCAGCAGGCCGACGAAGCCGTGCATCTCGGCCCCGCACCGGCCCGGGAATCCTACCTGGACATCGATAAAGTCCTCGCCGCCGCCAAACAGACCGGTGCCGACGCCATCCACCCCGGCTACGGATTCCTGTCTGAGAACGCCCACTTCTGTCGCGCCTGCGAAGAAGCCGGCATCATCTTTGTCGGCCCACCCGCCGCGGCCATTGAAGCCATGGGCTCCAAATCCGCCGCCAAGCGGATCATGGAAGATGCCAACGTACCGCTGGTACCCGGCTACCACGGCACCAACCAGGATCCCGGCATTCTCGAAGGCCACGCCAATCGCATCGGCTACCCCGTACTGCTCAAAGCCGCCGCCGGTGGCGGTGGTAAAGGTATGCGCCGTGTCGACAAAGCCGACGACTTCCACGCAGCCCTAGACGCCGCCAAACGCGAAGCGCAAAACGCCTTCAGCGACGACCTCATGCTGATCGAGCGTTACGTGGTCAACCCTCGTCACGTCGAGATTCAGGTGTTCTGCGACAAGCAGGGCAATGGCGTTTACCTTTTTGAGCGGGACTGCTCGGTACAGCGCCGCCACCAGAAAGTCGTAGAAGAAGCACCGGCACCCGGTCTCTCCGCCGAAACCCGTAAAAAGATGGGCGAAGCTGCGCTGCGCGCCGCCCATGCCATCGGCTATGTCGGTGCCGGCACCGTCGAATTCCTGCTCGACGCCAGCGGTGCCTTCTACTTTATGGAAATGAACACCCGCTTGCAGGTGGAGCATCCGGTAACAGAAATGATCACCGGCCAGGACCTCGTCGCCTGGCAGCTCGCAGTTGGCGCCGGCGAACCACTGCCACTTGAGCAAGACGACCTGCATATCGTCGGCCATGCATTTGAAGTGCGTATTTACGCAGAAGACCCGGACAACGACTTCCTGCCCGCGACCGGCAAGCTACTGCGTCACCAACCCCCGCGCGAAGACAGTGCGGTGCGCGTTGATACCGGTGTGCAGACCGGCGATGAAATCAGCGTGCACTACGACCCGATGATTTCCAAGTTGATCGTGCACGGCCGCAATCGTCGCGAAGCCCTGGTCAAACTCGACCGCGCCCTGCAGCAATATCAAATCGCCGGCCTGCGCCACAACATCGAATTCCTGCGTCGGGTGGTCAATCACACCGCCTTTGTTAACGGTCGTGTGACCACTCACTTTATCGAAGACCACGAGCAGGAAATCCTGCAGCAGGAACAGCAACTGCGCGCACAGCAATGTGCCGCCATCGCCGCCTTCCTGCACCATAGGGAAACCCGCGCACAACACCGCAGCGCACCCAAAGCGGATCCTTTCTCGCCCTGGCACAGCGGCAGCAACTGGCGCAACGGGCTCACCCTGTGGCGCAGCCAGAAAGTCGAAGTGCACGGTCGCGATATCGAAATACATTTCTGCGGCAGTGATGAAAGCTTGCAGTGGCGCTGCGACGCGGCCGTGGACGCCCAGCGCGGCGACGTGGTTTGCCCCCACGGACACAGCGTGGCTATCCTCGATGGACGCCGTGTGAGTTACACCAGCGTGGCCCAGGAGAATGAGGGCACTGTATTTGTCAGCGGTGAGCAGGTGGACTTCCGCATACTGCCGCCGGATACCGGCGAAGCCAGCGAAGCAGGCCACGGCCTGGAAGCGCCCATGAACGGCACCATTGTCGCCCTCCTCGCAGAGCCAGGAGAAACCGTCAGCAAGGATCAACCCCTGCTGGTGATGGAAGCCATGAAAATGGAACACACCCTGCGCGCGCCCAAAGACGGCACCGTCAACCAGTACCTGTGCGCAGCCGGGGAACTGGTGGATGGCGGCAGCCTGCTGGTCGACTTTACTGCCGAAAATGCAGAGGCCTGAATATGACACTGCCAGAACGCGTCAAGATTGTAGAAGTCGGCCCCCGCGATGGGCTGCAGAATGAAAAGCAACCCATCTCCGTGGAGACCCGGGTACGGCTGATCGACCTGCTCAGTGAATCGGGATTGCAGGTGATCGAAGCCGGTAGTTTCGTGAGCCCCAAGTGGGTACCGCAAATGGCCGCCAGCGAGGAAGTACTCGCGGGTATCCAGCGTCGCCCCGGTGTCACCTACAGCGCACTCACCCCCAATATGGTGGGCTACGAGCGGGCGCGCGATGCTAAGGCAGACGAGGTAGCGGTGTTTGGGGCGGCTTCCGAAAGCTTTACCCGCAAGAACATCAACTGCTCCATCGAGGAGAGCCTCGAGCGCTTCCGCCCGCTGGCGGAGCAGGCCCGCGCCGATGGTATCCCGGTGCGCGGTTATGTGTCCTGCGTGCTCGGCTGCCCCTACGAGGGTGACATCAAGCCGCAAAAGGTTGCGGAAGTCAGTCGCGCGCTGCTGGATATGGGCTGCTATGAAATCAGCCTCGGCGACACCATCGGGGTCGGCACCCCGGAAAAGGCCCGCGCGATGATCGAAACCGTGGCCCAGCAGGTACCCCTGAAGCAGCTCGCGGTCCACTTCCACGACACCTACGGCCAGGCGCTGGCGAACATCTATGCCGCGTTGCAGGCGGGTGTCGCCGTGGTGGACTCCGCGGTAGCCGGCCTCGGCGGCTGCCCCTACGCCCGTGGCGCTTCCGGCAATGTGGCAAGCGAGGATGTGCTGTACATGCTCGACGGACTCGGCATACACACCGGGGTGGACCTGGCACGGCTGGCAAAGGCCGGCAACTTCATCTCCAGTGCCCTGGGACGCGAAAGCGGCTCCAAGGTAGCACGCGCCATCGCCGGCGAGGGCGGGGTGATCGAGGGGGATTGAGTCCCCGCTGCTCAGACGGTTCTGATCGGGATGGAAAGAGATTGCGGTCACGGGATTCATCCCGATCTGCTAACATCAGCCGCTTCGACCCAAACGCCTGAAAATTGACCGCATGAAAGCCTTACGTTTTATCCTGATCACCCTCTCCGCCCTGTTGCTGCTGGTCGCCCTAGCAGCCCCCGGACTGATCGGTCCCAAGGTAGAGGAAGTCCTCCAGCAACAACTGGCCAACCAGCCCAATATCGAGCTTACCGGCTATCAGCGCGGCTGGTTCGGCGCCGAGGCCATTGCCCGACTGAAGGGCAAGGACGGCGCATCGGAAACCCGCACCGACATCCAGCACGGTCCGGTACTGTTTACCCGCAGCGGTCCGCGCATTGGCGTGATCTACGGAGAAACCCGCCTTACCGGGGAAGAACTGGAACCGGCCCTGCGCCGTCAGCTGGAAGCCTACTACGGCCCTATTCCGACCAGTGGCGAAGACACTCCGGTCGTTCTGGAAACCGTCGTAGGCACCAACAACCGGGTAACGAATACCCTGCACCTGCTGCCCATCGATCGCAACGAAGCCGATCAGCAGATCCAGTTTGCCGGCGCGCGCATCCAGTGGGTCACCGATTACCAGGGAAAACAGCAGAACAGCCATTTTGAACTGGGCGAATTCGTGCGCATGGACGGCCACCGCGAATCCCTGTACCTCGAGTCCGCTAAGGGCAACTTTGAACTGGCCCCCAGCGGCGCCGGTACCCTGCATGCCAAACTGCCCCTGGTACGCACCAACAACGATTCCGGTCCGCTTGAGCTGCGCGATGTGGAGTTCGATTACACCGGCAAGCTGGTCGCCGCCCGCACCCTGAACGTACAGACTGAAATCCAGCTGCCGGAGATCCAGTCCTCCACCCCGGCCAGCGCCCTGACCCAGCAGATAAACCTGCCGGCAATCAGCTACGATGACCTGCACCACTACCTGTACACCGCAGTGCTCACCCCGGCAGCCCAGCGCAGCTGGCCCCAGGTCTTCGACCGCCCACTGAAAATGCAGCAGCAACTGGATATCGAAAGTGCCAACGGGCCCATGCAGCTGCAGCTGGATGTGGACTGGAAGGGAATGCCGAGAAACCGGCAGGTAGAGAACGACAGGCTGTTCTGGCTCGACCACCTGAACGGCAGCGCCAATATTACCGCCGCGGAGCAGGCGCTGATGCAGTCCCCGCTTATCATGCAGGCCAGCGCCCTGAAGCAGTACGGCTTCCTGAAGGAGAACAATGGCGAGCTGTCCATGCACCTGCAACTGGAACAGGGCAATCTCGAGGTCAACGGCCAGATGCTGCCCGCCGACCTGTTCGTGCTGGCCATACTGGGCGGCATCTGAAGCCCGCACCAGGCAGTTTTCCGCAAGCAAAAAAAGAGCGGCCAAAAGGCCGCTCGAACTTCTCTCACCGTTTACCGGTACTACCTCAAACTGTATGACTTCCGTCGCGGTCAGCCATGATTAGTAAGCCGGGCGGTTGTCCGACAACGCCAGCCAGCCGCGAATCACCCGGTAGACCATCCATACCCAGCTGATTCCCCAAACGACGAAGCCCACCAGAATCCACACCGTTGCCCAGCCCACCACAAACCACAGCAGGCTGTACCAGAAGGTGCGGATCTGCCAGCGGAAATGGGATTCCGCCAGGGTACCGCGCGCATCGCCGCGCTTGGCGTAGTTGATCAACACACCGACAAAAAATGGTACCGCGGTAAACAGGCTAATGGCCTGGATCAGGTATACCAGGGTGGCAACATCGCGCGCCGAGCGTTCGCGCTCGGCCTGCTGGGGGGCGGGGTACTGCTCAGACATGGGCTCGCTGTTCCATTCAAGACGTTCAAAAGTTCAGCCGCTAGTGTATGCGCAAATCACGCTGGCGATAACTACGTTCTGCCGCATCCTGCCGCGGCAGTTCCGGTGTTTATCTCAGAGCCCACTCGGTGTGTACATTTTTCTCCCGCCAGGACTTCAATTGCTGTATCGAGCTGCGCATCAGGCCCAGGATCTCGGTGCGCTGGTGACGGCAGTAGTCCCGCTCGCTATCGATTGATAGCCGCGCCGACAGCGCCTTGAGGCGGCTGGCCACCACTTCCAGGCCCACGCTCTCCGCCTCGGCCGCTATCGCCTGGGCCTGGTGTTGCGCATCCAGCCAGTGGCGGCCGGTCAGTGAACTGGTAAAAGCGGTGATTTTCTTGGGCAGGCTGGCGACGCGATCGCCGAGCAGCTCCGCGAAAGCCAAATGACCGAGGGTATCCCGCTGGCGCTCCAGGGTACTGGGGTTCAATACCTTTGCCGCGCGCGTGGACTTGCCATTGGCCGGTTTGTTGCCGCGGGTCTTCTGCTCCACCCAGCTCAATAATTGCAGCAACTGGCTGTCGCTCGGTTGCGACGGCAGTACTCCGCTCAGACCGCGGCCCGCATAGCGGTTCCTGTCATCTTTGCCCACGCTATCCAGCATGCCGAAAATCAGCAGGCCATCTTTGGCGAAATCTCCCCGGATCTTGCGTGCGGTTTCGACCCCGTCGATCAGCGGCAAACGCACGTCGATCAGTACCAGGTCAAAATTACCCTTCAACGCCGCTTCAGCGCCGTCGACACCATTGGTCTCGCGCCGAACCTTGTGCCCGCACGCCTCGAGACGTGTGCGCAGACTAGGATGCGAGTCGTTCTCCACCAGCAGAATCTGCAGCTCACGCAGGTTGTCGTCATCGCCCAGAGCTCCGCGCAGCGAACTCGCGCCGGGCGCTTCCGCTGAAGTGCCCTGGCCCGCACGCTGAATCTCCTCGATATTACTGCGCAGAGTGCGGCACTGCCCCAGCGCCGCCTCCGCCAGGTGACGGGTCTCTTCGTCACCACCGCGGGCCAGCAGACTCATGGTGCTGACCAGGGTTTCCAGAGGTTGGCGCATGCGGTGGCCGGTGATGGAAAGAAAGTCTCGGTGCTCTTCCTGCATCTGCTCCGCGGCCACCCGCGCCTCGTCCAGCTGTTTGTCGCGCTCCATCAGCTCGTTTACCCGCGCCTGTACCTGGCGAAACAGCTTGGCATTCTCCGCCTGCAGGTCCGCCGCGCGGGTCGCCGCCGCCTCTTCCGTCGCCTGCAACTGAGCCCGGGCGCGTAACAGGAGTGCAGTACAGACAAGCGCGATCAGCGCTACGGGAATCACCCAGACCAGAGACAGTCGGGTATCCATCAGCAGGGACTCGCCGGGGAACGCCACCGCCAGTGCGGGACAGATAGAAAGGAGTGTCGCGTACAGTACGCCGGTACGACGGAAAAAAGCGCTTCCGGGGTTTATACGTGTACTTACGCGTGTATTCGAGCTGACATTGGAACAGCTGCTACTCGCCGAACGGCAGTAGGTCATGGTCATTCATCCTTGTAACCACATGAAATTACGGGTTAATCCTGCAACCCGGTGTGAGCCCTACGTTATTGCACCGATTCCTGGTGCCGTTTTATTGGGCTCTTAGCCTGTCATATGTGACGATTAGAACAGTTTTTCTATTTCTGGCGGATACGTCACTCAACGTTCCGCTTTTAACGCAAAGTCACAGCGCACACAAGTCTATTTTACGCCATAGATTCCCCTCGGGACAGGGGATGGCCTGAATGCCCTGTTATTCAAGCTTTTCCGGCCACTCAGCAACGGGGGATGCAGCGCCAATCGACTGACAACCGGATATTTGAAAGTAGACCAAACACGGGGATTCCGCAAAAGCCGCGCCGCCGTCAGCCACGCGACACAGCTCAAATCAACCGGCGGAAACACTCTCCTGAGTTTCGCGTCTGCCGAACCACAATCGACGCAGACAATCCAGGTACATGCCATAAGGGCGTCCGAGAGCGCCGGCGATCAGTACGAAGGTAAGACAGGCGGTAACAATCTCCGGCATCGACGCGCCCCCCAGCATCATGTTGAGGGTATACAGGGGCAGCTGGAAACTGAGGAATACGAAGGTATCCACCGCGTAGTTGTGCAGGCCGCCACCGCGACCAAAGCGCGTTACCACCCAGTTGCGATACACACTGAACGGACGAGCGATGACCGTATTGAACAGTACCGCCAGCAGCCGCACCTTGATGTGCTCGCGCCAGCTCATCCCGGCCAGCAGCAGTTCGATGGGGATCGCAATCGCCCAGGAAAAGCTGTTCATGGCAAACACATCCAGCAACCATTCCTCGCGGCGAGTGCGACGGTTGCACCGCTCATTGCGCTGGGCATTGGTGGACTGGCTGGTCTCTACCGGATGCTCATCTTCCAGCACCAGTACCGGTGGGGATACGGGGATGGCATCGGTGGCCTGTGACAGGGATTGCGGAGACATGGTGACTACTGACCCGATATACGACAGGAGGGTAACCCGTCGAAATTGCTATTGGACATTATTCAGCCACTTTTGATGGCGCCGGCGATTATATCCACATATTTCGTAAATACTAGGTCCAGACAGTTAAACTTTTGCGAATACCTATATTACCATCCTAAATAAATAGCGTTATCAGGACATGCATAACAACCAAGGGAGGTTCCAAACAGTATTGTCCTCTTACCAAATCAGTTACTGCCCTGCTGGCCGCAACCCATTACACTGACCATGCTATGCAACTTCGTGCATATCGAATTTGAGACAGCCAGAAAGCCCCACATGTCATTGCGATTTGCCGTCCTCACCCTGCTGGATATCGAACCCGGCAGTGGCTACGACCTGAAGCGCCGCTTCGAGCGCAGCATCAGTCATTTCTGGAGTGCCAGTCACCAGCAGATGTACCGGGAGCTACACAAGCTCCAGGGCGAGGGATTACTGGACTGTACGGAGCAGTCCCAGGAGGGGCGTCCGGACAAGAAGGTCTACCGCCTGACCGATTCCGGACGGCGTGCACTTGCAGAGTGGGCAGCCAAGCCCGCGGCAGTGCAGAAGATCCGCGACCCCTTTCTGATCCAGCTGTTCGCCGGCCACCATCTGAGCGGGGCGCAGCTGCGCGAGGAACTGGAGCGCCACCTGCTGGAACACCGGGCCCTTCTGGTCACCTACGAGGCGCAGAACGCGCGCTTCTACAACCGCCCACCGGAACAGCAGCAGCGACTGTGGCTCGCCCATCAGCCACTGCTGCTGGGCATTGAGACCGAGAAAACCTGGATACGCTGGGCTGAGCAACTGCTAGCGCGGCTTGAAGAAATGGACGGGGATACACCCGCTACTGGAGATTGAATTGGTTGCGCAGGTGGATCGCCAGGGAGAGTAACAACAGGGTGACCACCCACACGGTGATGTAGATCTTCATGGAGCGATGAGCGGATTTTTTTTGCCACCAGGTGCGCGGCTCTATGCCCTTCATGAGGAACACCAGTTTGCAGGCCAGGTTCACACACACCACGTTCACTGCCAGCAATAAGCCCGCCCCGGCAGCCAACTGCCACTTGCCCGCACCGATCATCATGCCGAACGTGGCGGCCGGCGGCAGCAGGGCCACCGCGACCATCACGCCTACCAGAACACTCGATAATCCTGTGGTCATGGAAAGTGCTGCCGCGGCGCCGGAGGCGAGGGCCAGAGCCACCGAATCCCACCCTACATTGGTTCGCGCCAACAATTCCTCACTGTAGGTCCCCCAGGGCCAAACCAGCCCGATCACTACTGAAATACCGGCGGCAACCAGCACACCCACCGACAGCGACGCCAGCGCACTGCGCATCAGAGCCGTATCCCCCAGCGCCGTGCCCAGTCCAAACGCCATATTGGGCCCCAGCAGCGGGGCAATCACCATGGCGCCGATGATCACCGCCACATTGTCCTCCAGCAACCCGATAGCGGCGACAAGGGTGGAAAGCACTACCAGCACCAGATAATCCCGATCCAAACGCGCGCTTTTCTCCGCGCTGGCGTAGAGGGCCTCACGCGCGGCCAGCGCCGCATCTTCTTTCTTGCGCTCCTCCTCGCTCTGCTGCGGCAGCGAGACCTCCACCGGGACCACCAGTACCCGCGCACCGGCGACGCTTTCCACCAGGGGCGCAAGCAGGTCCAGTGCCGACTGAACCTTGTCGTCACTCACCAGCATACGCATGCTCTGGTGCCCACTGGGCACGTGGGCATCCAGGCGGAATTCTTCAGCGGCACAGGATTCTGCAATAGCGGCTATGCGATCAGCATCTTTCGCATCGGCGAGAATCGAGAGTAACTTCATTGCGCGTCCCAGCGGATGCCATCGTCAAAACGCGTCGGCGGGAATATGGCACACCACTTCAATATTGTGCCCATCGGGGTCCAGTACGTAGGCGCTGAAGTAGTGATCGTGATATTCCGGGCGCAACCCTGGCGCACCGTTGTCCTTGCCCCCGGCCTGCACTGCAGCATCGTAAAACGCCTGTACCGTTTCCCGGTCTTCGGCACTGAATGCGATATGTACGGCGGGCGCCGTGGTGGAGCCGCCTTTAATCAACAACTGCGGTTTTCCGCCCCATCCGAAGCCCGCCCACCCGGCGATTTCTGACACCAGCTCGTAACCGAGCGGAGCCAGCGCGGACTGGTAAAACACCTTGCTGCGTTGGTAGTCGTGCACCGTCAGCCCAATATGATCCAGCATGCTTTCTCTCCCTGCCGCGACAAAATCCGATCCCATATCCGGAAAACCAGTATAGAAGGCCCAACACAGGAGGGTAGGACAGGAGCAAGCCTGGACAGAAAGTCTCAAACCATCCCGAAAAAGGAAAGCGCGCCATATATGACGACCGCGGTGCCGCAGATAAACTGCCCCAAGATCAAGGCGCGGATGGCAAAGGTGTAGCGGATAAAACGGTGCTGACTTTGCAGATCACGACTGAAGACGCGCGCGGTTTCCGGTAGCGTCTGCTCTATGGCCCGCAAACCCGGTACTGCGAGATTCAACAGTGCCCGGCTACGCAGATCCATCACCCAGAAAACCGCAGAGACAATCACCACAAACCCGCCCAGCAAAACCAGAATCAGCGGATGGAAGCCTTTTTCCACGGCAGTAAATACACCACCGTCAGCGAACATCGATAACACGACAAAAAAGTTGAATGCTTTGAGGCGCTGCTCGGCATTGAAACGGTAGTGGTCACAGAGGTACTGCTGTTCATTCACACTGGAATTCCTTCTCCTCCAGGAAGTACCGCATCACGGTGCTTGCTTGGCGATACGTTTATGGACATCGTTGATGGATTTAACGGCGGCAGAACCGTACCAAGGATGCAGCTCCATCACCAGGCTACCGGCTTTTACCGCAGGATCGCTCTCAACCAGTTTGCGCGCCTCTTCCACAGAATCCACGTCAAAAACGTAGATACCACGCAGCTCGCTGCCGCCAAAGAACGGCCCCGCGAGCACCAGTACGCCCTCATCGGCTAGACGCCGGATATTTGCCATGTGCGCACGCTGCAATTCCGCAGCAGCTTTTGCATCGCGATCTCGGTTTGGGCCCGCTTTAAGTAACGCCATGACATACCGATGCATACCGTAATCATCTGCGCCCAGGCTGTTCGCCAGCTCGGCATCGTAGGTGGCGCTGTCGACGGCGGCAGTACCGGTTTCACTGGCAGTGGTGCTGGCAGCGTTAAACAGCATACCCAGGCTCAAAATAAAGCCCAGGGAATAGCGGGCATTTTTGGTGCTCATTATTTTTCTCACTATTTTTTTGATCTGGCTAGACGTCTAAAACGAACCGATATCAGGGGACAATAAGTATGTCGGTATTCGCGCGCCCGAGAATACGCTCGGCGGTATTGCCAAGCAGGAAACCTTTTGGCCCTTTGCGCACCCCGCGCCCGACCAGGATCATACGCGCCTTGTTGCGGTCGACCACGCGATTGACCTCGGCGGCGGGCTTGCCGGTAACGAAATGGGTTTTCTTGCAGTCTACGCCACTGTCGGCGATCACCTTGTCGACCGCTTGCAACAGGGCACCGGCCTGCTCGCGAAATTTATCCAGGTCCTTGATCTCGTCCGTGGCTGGCACACAGGCTACAGCTTCGAGTTCGGCTTCGAGCAGCTTGCCGAATTGCTCGCCGAGCTTGAGCGCGCGCTGGTTAAGTTCTACGTGCAGGGTATTTTCCACGGCGGGGTCCAGCGCAGCCACAATGCGATCACGCTTGATCCAGTGGGTGCTGACGGCGAGCCACAGTGGTGTGGGCAGGCTTTCGATCAGGCGCCAGTCAATAGAACCAAAGCCGCCGCGGCCATACTGTTTCTGGGCAGTTTTCACTACCAGGTCGATCTGATTGTCGGCGAGGTATTCGAGAGTCCAGGAGGGGATATCGTGGTGCCAGATGACTTCGGCACTGGAGCCTTCAGGGAAGGTGTACTCCTGTTTCAGTGCGTCCAGCCACCGTCCACGCTCTTTCTGTATCTGATCGGTAATATTGAGAATAGACCCGGACAGCATGGGAATAGACACCACGGGCTCGTACACAAAACTGACAAGCTGCAACTTGGCACCGGACTTCTGCGCCAGTTCAAGGGCGCGTTCCAGGGCGATCTGTTCGTGTTTGGGCTTGTCGAGAATGACAAGAATATTCTGCATGCGGCCTCCGGTGCTGCTGAAATTATTTCATTACCTTTCGGGCAATTAAATCACCAGCGTCTGGTTTTGTCTTGGTTTCAGATCAAGTGCGGTGAAGTTTAGTCCGAGGTACAAATTGTTCTCGCTCTGTGGCGGCAGAGCACCGGGTATGGCTTTTCGAAACCGCTGTGAATACGTCCCTGTACGCTGCGTCGGCGACATCCCTGTCGCCGACGCTTTCGAAAAGCCATACCCGGCACCCCACCTTCAATTCCGACTAAACCACTTCGGACGAAATTCGGAAACGTTCTAAAGAAAGCGAGAAGCCGGAACTGAAGGAAAAGTGCTGGGGACGGGGTTTCAGGAGCGTCGCAAACAGGGCCGAAGGCGCCGCGTTGAAGCGGCCGGATACTTTGCGCCGCAGCGCCCAGGGACGGGTTCACAGGGGGGCGCCTAGCCCGGTCCTGAAACCCCGTCCCCAGTGCTTTTCCGCCATCAAGCTCAAAACAGAACTCTCATTGACAGCGGGGTGCAGAGTTTACTTATTAGCCCGATGATCCACGAGCTCTTCAACCACAGAAGGGTCGGCGAGCGTAGAAGTATCGCCGAGCGAATCCAGCTCGTTACAGGCAATTTTGCGCAGAATACGCCGCATGATTTTGCCGGAGCGGGTTTTGGGTAGCCCCGGGGCCCACTGGATGATATCGGGTTTGGCGATAGGGCCAATTTCCTGCACACACAGGTCGATCAGCTCCTTGCGCAATTCCTCGGAGGGCTCGCGACCGTTTTTCAGGGTGACATAGCAGTAAATACCCTGCCCCTTGATATCGTGGGGGTAACCCACCACAGCGGCCTCGGCGGTATCCTCGTGCAACACGATTGCACTCTCGATCTCCGCGGTACCGAGGCGATGGCCGGAGACGTTAAGCACATCGTCGATACGCCCGGTAATCCAGTAATAACCATCGGCATCGCGGCGCGCGCCGTCACCGGTAAAGTAGTAACCGGGGAAGGTGGAGAAATAGGTGTCGATCATTCGCTGATGATCGCCAAATACACTGCGGATCATGCTCGGCCAGCTGGCCTTCATCACCAGAGCGCCCTCGCCTTCACCGTCGATTTCCTGCCCTTTTTCATCCAGCAGCGCAGGCTGCACTCCAAAGAACGGCCAAGTGGCGGACCCGGGTTTGAGATCCGTGGCGCCGGGCAGCGGGGTGATCAAGTGGGCGCCGGTTTCGGTCTGCCACCAGGTATCCACAATCGGGCAACGCTCCTCGCCAACTACCTTGAAGTACCACTCCCAGGCTTCCGGGTTGATCGGTTCACCCACAGTACCCAGCAGTTTCAGGGAACTGCGGTCGCATTGGGTAACGTAATCGTCGCCGGCACCCATTAATGCGCGGATCGCGGTGGGGGCGGTGTAGAAGGTATTCACCTTGTGCTTTTCCACCACCTGCCAGCAGCGGGACGCGTCAGGATAAGTAGGCACACCTTCAAACATCAGCGAGATGGCACCGGCTGCCAGCGGGCCGTACACGATGTAGCTGTGGCCGGTGATCCAGCCCACATCCGCGGTACACCAGAATACGTCGCCCTCTTTGTAATCGAAGGCGTATTTGAAGGTCATGGTGGACATCAGCAGGTAACCAGCGGTGGTGTGCAGCACCCCCTTGGGTTTACCTGTGGAGCCGGAGGTGTAGAGGATAAACAGCGGGTCTTCCGCGCTCATCGGCTCCGGCGCGCATTCGGTGCTCTGCTCGGCAACGGACTCGGCGTACCAGATGTCGCGTTTGCTGTCCCAGTCGACATTGGCGCCGGTGCGTTTCACCACGATGGCGGTGTGCACGTCCGGGCATTTGGCCAGGGCCTTGTCCACGTTGGCTTTCAGGGGCACCTTGCGACCACCGCGCACGCCTTCGTCAGCGGTGATCACCAGGCGGCAGTCGGAGTCAAGAATTCGGTCCTTGAGGGAGTCCGGCGAGAAGCCGCCGAATACCACGGAGTGCACTGCACCAATCCGGCTACAGGCGAGCATGGCGTAGGCTGCTTCCGGAATCATCGGCATGTAGATACAGACGCGATCGCCCTTTTCCACACCGCGCGCCTTGAGCAAGTTGGCCAGGCGACAGACCTGTTCGTGCAGCTCGCTGTAGGTGATGGTTTTGCTGTCGGTGGGGTCGTCACCTTCCCAGATAAACGCGGTCTGCTGGGCCCGTGCGGGCAGGTGGCGGTCGATACAGTTGACGGAGACATTCAGTTCACCATCGGCAAACCAGGCCGCGTGGCCCTTGGCCAGGTCTTCCTCGACCACCTTGGTAAAGGGCTTGCTCCACTGCAGGAAATCCTTGGCCTGCTGGGACCAGAATCCCTCGGGGTCTTCTACCGACTGCTGGTACATGCGCTGATAGTCCTCGTTGCGAACGAGGGCATCAGCAGCGAATTTTTCCGGCACTGGGTGTAGGTGCACTTCAGACATTGTTTTCTCCCTTATTAGAATTATCGGGCTGCTGCGCCTACTTATTAGCGACTCTTGTAGGTGAGTAGTCACTATGGCGCTTTCATCGCAGTTGCGCCCCGGCGGCTGCCTGGGGGCATTTATCCCGATAAGTTATACCATTCGCAGACAATAAATGACAACGCTGTCACCACTTCGATTACCCCATCATAGCCTGCGAAGTTTGCAGATTCCCAGTCCGCACCCGGAATCCCGTGCCTTTTTTATCAGAGCGGTGCAAAATACCACCCAGCAAAAAGTGATCACATTTTCAGGAGTGCATTTTATGGCGGTAAAACTGTTGCGTATCCAGGAAGGCAAGGGTGAGCGGGATGCGGGTCCTGTCGCCCAGGAAAAAGTACTGGCGGGCGCGCCCCAGCAATTGACCGAGCATTTCTTTACCAATGCGAAGGAAAATTTCTTTTGCGGTGTCTGGTCTTCGGATGCGGGCAAGTGGACGCTTACTTACAGTGAAGATGAGTTCTGCTACATCATCGACGGCGAAGCGATCATTACCGATGCCGAAGGTACCAGTGAAAAGGTGTCAAAGGGAGACGCGTTCTGTATTCCGGCAGGATTTGAGGGAACCTGGGAGACCATCGGTTCGGTGAAGAAGTTTTATGCGATTTACGAGGAGTAATCCCGTTCCGTAAAACCAGAAATCAATCTACCCCGACCGATACAAAGCCGGGATAGATCTCATATGCACTAGCAAATCAGGGAAGTGCTAGTGCAGTGGATATCGCCCTCTACCACATCACATTGTGTATCCACGGTCTCGCAGTTCAAGGGAATCTCAATGTCGCTTCCAAACCGGGCCGCTGCCTCTACAGCCTTCTTTCCAGTATCCCCCCTGAAAGAAAAACGCCTGGAAAATTCGACAGGTGAATCAGGTACCCTATTGCCATTTCCGTCTACCCCGGTGCCTGCGGCATATGAATATCCGTATTCACCACCGAGTATATTCACGTAAGCGAGCTTGAACTGAGCCCGACCGCCATCGCTAAATTCGGCCCATACCCGGATTTCAGATTTCTCCTGGCCTTCTGAAGACGCAATCAACCGTATCAGCGTATCCTCAACTTCTTTCGTTACCGTCACATCCTTGGTGATCGCGTCACTGATCAAATTACGGGTGCGAGAATAGCCGGTCATATCCCACGGGCTTTCCGCGATGCTCGGATCGACCTGGAAGTTCGTGACTTCCAGAATACTTTGCCCCCAACAATTCACTGCCCCCAAAAGCATTCCGCAAGCAAAAAGAAATTTTTTCATACCGAGACCTTAACCAAACTTTGTTTTTATTGAGAATTCCATTCTTCAGGCAAATACCATACCGGAAACGGATTAAGTATAAAAACAAACGGCAAGTGAAGCTTTGCCGTCAGGAGACAGCAAGAGCTATCGATCAAAAGGGCCGTACTCAACCACCAATCATTCCTCTGAGGTGCGCCACCACACTGCGCCCCAACGCAGATAGCGCGTAGCCGCCTTCCAGCGCGGAAACTATACGGCCGTTACAATGCTCATCGGCAAACTCTCGCAGCCTTTCGGTCACCCACTGGTAGTCGTCTTCGCGAAAGCGCAGCTGCGCCATCGTATCTTCGATATGTCCGTCGAAGCCTGCGGAGATAAACAGCATCTGTGGCTTGAATTTTTCCAGTGCCGGTAGCCACTGGTTAGTCACCAGATCTCTTAGCGCATCGCCCTCGGCACCCGCTTCCAGCGGTGTATTTACGATGTTATCCGGCAATTCACCGGTGCCGCTGAACGGGTAATAGGGAGACTGGAAACTGGAACACAGCAGGTAGCCCTCGCGACCGGCAACAAAATCCTCCGTGCCGTTCCCGTGGTGTACATCGAAGTCAAGAATGGCAACGCGCTCCAGTCCGTGTTGCGCGCGGGCGTGGGCGGCGGCGATAGCGATGTTGTTGAACAGGCAGAAGCCCATGGCCTTATCGCGTTCGGCGTGGTGGCCCGGGGGGCGCACGGAGCAGAAGGCGGAATTCACTTCGCCCGCGATCACCCTGTCCACCGCATCCACGGCCGCCCCCGCGGCGTGCAGGGCCGCGTCCAGTGATTCGGGGCACATACGGGTATCTTCATCGAGCACTTCGAAGCCTTCGCTGGGCGCGCGGGCGAAAATCGAATCCACGTAATCCGGGGTATGTACCAGCACCAGCTGGCTGCGCGTTGCCTTGGGCGCGTCGTAAAAACGCAGTACGTATTCCATGCCGCTGGACAGCAACTGATCCTGAATGGCATCGAGCCTCGCCGGGCTTTCCGGGTGATCTGCACCCATGTCGTGCAGGCCGCAGGCGGGGCTGGTAATAAATCCGACGATAGGCATTGTTCAATCCTTTAAGTCACCAATGGAAGCGTCGGTGAGATCCAGCTCCAGATAGAGTTCGTCCATGCTATCTCCCCTGCGGGCAACAAAGCCGTTGTTTTCAAAAATTGCTAGCATGGGCTTGTTATCCCGACGCACACAGGCAAACATTTTGCCGATCCCCCGCGCGCGCGCGATGGCTTCCATCTCTTTCAGCAGGGTGGTGGCGATGCCTTTGCCGCGGCGGCTTTCCTTGATGACAAAAGCCACTTCACAGCTGTTATCCGCTTCGTAAAAATAATAGCGCCCGACCCCCTGAATCACTTCGCGGCCGCCATCGTTGTCGATAAAACACAGCGCCAGATCACGCTGCTGATCCACACTCACCAGGCTGCAGGACTTTTCCCGCGACATCTGCGTTACATGGTGGTTGTAACGCATCATCAGGGTTTCTTTGTTGTGGGTGTAAAAGAATTCCTGCAGGCGACGCTCGTCCGCGGGGCGCAGGGGACGCAATGTATAACGGATACCGCCAAACGTATAGCGCTTCTGCTCCAGAGGACCCAGCTCGGGTACCCGGGTCGGCGCCTGTTCCTGATACTCCGGCACCCAGTAAAACTCACGGACTTTTTCCAGCAGTTCACGACGAAAATCGGGATGGGCGATACGGATCATTTCCAGGGTTCGCTCACGTACACTTTTTCCGCGCAGGGAGGCGATACCGTATTCGGTCACCACATAGTGCACATGGGCGCGAGAAGTGACAACGCCACCTCCAGGAGTAAGCGAGGCGACAATGCGGGAGATCAACTTGCCAGTTTTATCCCGCGCGGTCGACGGCAGTGCGATGATCGGCTTGCCGCCCTTGCTGAGCGCTGCGCCGCGAATAAAATCCACCTGACCGCCGATGCCGCTGTACAGCACACTGCCGATGGAATCGGAAACGACCTGCCCTGTTAGATCCACTTCAATGGCACTATTGATGGCGACCATCTTGTCGTTGCGGGCAATTTTCACCGGCGAGCTTACGTGCTCTGCCGGATACAACTCCACATGGGGATTACCGTCGACAAAGTCGTACAACATTTTCGATCCCATACAGTAGCTGGTGATGGTCTTGCCCTGGTGAAAGGTTTTCTTGCGGTTATTGATCACACCACTTTTCATCAACTGGGCAACCCCATCGGAAATCATTTCCGAGTGCACGCCCAGATCTTTGTGGTTTCCCAGGTAGCGCAGCACGGCATCGTGCACTTTCCCCATACCGATCTGCAGAGTGGAACCATTTTCCACCAGTACCGACACATACTGCCCGATCTGCTCCACCGCCTGGTCCATCTCCGGTGGTGGTGATTCCGGGATGGGAGCGTCGGCGGCCATCCAGGCGTGAATCTGGTCGCGGTGGATAAAGGTATGTCCGTTGGTGCGCGGCATGCTCGGATTGATCTGGGCGATCACAGTGGTGGCATGTTTTACTGCGGATGACACCACATCGACGCTCACACCGAGGGAACAGTAACCCATCTCATCGGGTGGACTGACCATGATCAGCGCCGCGTCCAGTGGCAGTACATGATCGCTGAACAGTTTCGGCACTTCGGAGAGAAAGGTGGGCGTGTAGTCCGCGCGCCCCTCCGCCACGGCATTACGCACTGCGGTACCGCCGATGTACAGCGCATTGACGGTAAATAGCTCGGCGTATTTGCGCTCGGCCCAGAAATTGTCGGACAGGGTAAATACATGCGTCACCTCAATATCATTGAGGCCGCGACAGTTGGCCACCAGGTCTGCCATCAGCGCATCGGGCACGGCGGCGTGGGAACCGAGGAATATGCGACAGCCGCTTTTCAGCAGCTTGTCCCAACTCCGCGGCTCTCCGGTCTTGGGGTGGGTCAGGGATGACATGCGGGAAATGGTGCCTCCTGTCGAATCTCGCAATAGTATGCAAGACTCGCAGGAGCCACCAGCGAGTGCAACTTTTACCCGGGAACCAGCCCTGTATTCGAGGCTGGAATCCGGACGGGCTCAGCAACCCAAAGCTACTAGTTTTGCGCCAGCCTGCTTTCTACCGCATTGGCGACGGCGCGGGCAGCCCTCTCCATGGGCACCGAAGAAAATCCGTTGCCGAACCAGGCAACCACCAGGTCGTTGTCGGGAGAGACATAAAGGCCCTGACCGTTCATGCCGCCCTTGTACAGATCGCCATCGTGAAATACTGCGTCCCACTGGTAAGCGTTGGCGCGTGGGATCTCATCAAATAGCCGCTTCAGCTTCGGACCAATGTCGCCCTTGAGATAATTTCCCGGCTGTCCCGCAGTCTGGATATCCTTCAACATCGCAGCCGAGACCAGCCGCGTCTCGGACACCTCACTCCAGCTCGGGGTATACAACATGCCAAACTTGGCCATGTCGATCAGGCGCGAGGAAATCAGGCCGTGGATAATGGCGTTCCCCTGCGGCGAAAGGCCAATCTGTGCGTCGCCTTCCATCCCCACCTTCATCCAGATACGCTCGGCAATCACATCCGCAAGACGCTGCCCGGTCACCGCCTCGATGATCAACCCAAGCATTTGCGTATTTGCCGATGAGTACTCAAAGGCCTTGCCGGGCTGGTGCAGCTTTTCGATGGCCAGTAAAGCCTGGTTATGGGTTTGCAACTCGCCATCCGCGTTGGGCAGACCCGCCTCGGCCACCATAAAACGGGCAAAGCTGGAATTCGGGTTGGCCCGCTGTTCCGGCCCCTCTTCCAGGTCCAGACCGGTCTGCATATTCAGTACATCGATCAGCTTGATGCCTTCCCAGGCGGTCCCCTTCGCGGCCGGCACATAGTCCGCCACGGTCTTGTGCACGTCGACCAGCCCCTGCTCTTCAAGCTGCGCAATCAGCAGGCTGGCCACGGGTTTCGCATTGGACATCCACACATGGTTATCGAACGGGCGCATGCCCGGGTATTCTTCATAGATCACCTTGCCGCGGTGAACCACCATTACACCCTGCAGTGGAGAGTCCTGTGCAGTAACCAGATCGTTAAAATTCCGGGTTTTGTCCTGCCAGTTGACTTCAAATGAGTTGAGCCAGGTTGCGGGCTCTCGCGGCAACTCCACCACAGGCCCCGCTCGATAGATGGTCGCGTGGGGAAAGCTTTCCGCCAGGTGCAGATAGGAATAGGCTCCGGCCGGTGTCACGGTCAGGAACTTCGGCAGGCTCCAGTCTGCGCGTAACTGGTAAGCGGTATCCGCAGCATAGCCGCCGGCAACCGCACGCAGATAGGTATTGCTGCTTTCTGCCGATGCGGCACTCATCGCAAGCAATAACCCTGCGCAACAGCCGTGTAAAATTTTCTTCATGATTTTTCCCCTCTCCCAAACAACTTATATAGAGATAGCGAAAAGTAGGTTGTGTTTTCCTGGCGACGCACAACGCTGGCAATAAAAGGGCCATTGATCCGACGCAGATCAACAGCCCTTTTCCATTTAGTCGCCACGCGCAGCGTCGATTTAAAAGCGGTACTTTTTAAAAGCGATACTTCGCTTCCACACCATAGGTTCTCGGCATCGCGTAACCGGCCACATAGGTGCCGAGGAAATCGCGGAAGCTGTAATTCATGTGATCACTGTCCGCCAGATTGCGGCCCCAAAGGTACACTTCCCATTTATCGGCATCGTCCAGCAGGCCAACACGGGCATTAATCAGGTCGAAGCTCTCCATACGATCGAATTCGACATCCACTACGCCGTTACTGAAACCGTCATTATTGCTGGGGTTGATGTAGCGCTCCGAGGTATAGCTGTAATCGGTGCGCAGCAGCACAGTAGCCGCCAGTGCGGGCACGGGAACGTAATACTGAACCCCCAGGGAAGCGGTCACCTCCGGGGCATAAGGCAGGTCGTTACCCGTCGCGTCAGCGCCGTTATCACCGCCACCGGGGAAGTGTGTGAAGCGTGCATCCAGCAGGCCCAGCGCAGCGGTCAGTTGCAGGTTGTCGGTCGCCACATAGGTGGCCTCCAGTTCTGCGCCCTTGCTCTCTACCTCTGCCGCGTTGGTAATCGTCAACGCGGTGCCACCGCCACCCAGCTCGATGTACTGGTTTACCTGATAGTCATCAAAGGTAGAGTGGAACAGCGCCGCATTCAGTCGCAGGCGACGATCGAGCAGTTCCGCCTTGTAGCCCAGCTCGTAGCTCAGCACCGACTCGGTATCGAACTCGATATCCTCAGGGCTACCGGTAAACTGATTGGCGTTGATAAAATCGAGGTTGTAGCCGCCGCTCTTGATGCCGGTTGAGGCGCGAGTGTAGATAAAGTTGTTGTCATCCATCGAGTAATTCAGGCTGATGGTTGGGGAGAAATCCCGGTCACTGCGAGAATCCTTTACCTCGCCTGTAGCAATATTGAAGACACCGGACGCGCTGCCATCGATTGCCCAGTCGACGTCTTTGGTCTCCAGGGAATAGCGGACACCAAAGCCCAGGTTCAGGCGGTCGGTGAGGTCATAGTTACCATTGGCAAATACAGCGAAACTTTCCGTATCGACGGTTCCGCCGTAGGCAACTGCGGTAGAAAACGGGGTTAATCCCAGCATGCCCGCATGCTCCCCGGCCAGCGCATAGCGCTCGGTGTCACTATCCTGGGAAAAGTAGTAAAAGCCCACTACGTAGGACAGCGCCGAATCCGCCGGTGAGGTGAGCTGAAACTCCTGGGTAATCTGGTCGTAGGTGTCGTGATAGGCAGTGTTCACCAGGTCCAGCTCGGTGAAATCCACATCGGTCCCGTAGACCATATCGGTGCTGCGAAAGGCGGTAATCGACTTGAGGGAAAAACCGTTGTCCATGTCGTAATCGACTGTCGCCGACGTGCCCCAGAGTTCTTTGTCCTCTGGAACGGTGCGGTTCTGGTACATCTCGTATTTGTCGTTGCCCTCGACGGGATAACCCGAAGCAAATACGTAGGTAACCGGCTCGCCATTGAATCCCCAGCGATCCTGGGTCATGTAATCGGCGGCGAGGTTGAGTGTCAGGTTATCGGCAAGGTCCGAGCGCAGCATAACGCGTCCGGAAGTGGCATCACGGCCATTGACTTCGTCACCGTTGTACAGGTTTTTAATGTAGCCATCGCGGTCTGTCTTGTTCAGACTGAGTGACAGGGCGGTGTCATCGGTCAATGGCATATTGCCGCGCAGCTGTACTTCGCGGTTATTGAAGTTACCGATATTGATACCGAGATCCAGCGCCTTTTCATTGCCCGGTTTGCGGGAAATCAGGTTCACGGCGCCAGCCACAGTGTTTTTCCCAAACAGGGTGCCCTGTGGGCCGCGCAGAACTTCCACTCGCTCCAGATCGAGCAGTCCCTGGTTGACCGCCGGCGATTGCCCCAGATAAATGCCATCCAGGTATACCCCCACACGCGTATCGAAACCGATGTTGCGGCTGTTGGCGCCGACACCGCGAATGGTTATGCGGGAAGAGAAGTCACTGTCCTGGCTAATCTGGATATTGGGGGCCATCTCACCGAGGTCTTTAACCTCCTTGATACCGCTCTGCTCCATGGCGTTGGCGCTCAGTGCGGCAATGGAGATTGGCACTTCCAGTGCGCGCTCCTGGCGCTTCTGTGCGGTGACCGTGACTTCCTCGAGTGCCGCATTCTGCGCGACCGACGACAGTGACGGTATCAGTGTGGCGCCGCCAATCGCCAATGCCAGCAGGCGAGGAGACGGGGAAATAGCTAAACGGGTTTTCATCGGCACTTTCTCTCAGCTAATTTATTGTTATCTGTAGAATTTTGTCAGGGCGCAGCCCGACAATGTGCTCGATGCTAATACGCCCGTTCCGGGCGTAACTGTCCCAATTCGGACACTCCAGAAAGATCCACCTCAGCTCGTGGACAACAGGTTCTCCAGAGCCTCGCAATCATGGATGGTTAAGCTGCCGTAACCCAGGCTGACCCAGCCGGCCTTCTCCCAGATTTTCAGCTCCTGGTTAATCCGCTGCCGCGTTGTGCCGGCCAGTAGCGCCAGCTCCTCCTGGGAGACACTCAGGGTGACGCCCGCAACACCGGCGCGGTACTCGCTGTAGCCGGTAGCCAGATCCAGAAGCCGTAAGGCCAGTCGCTCCGGTAGTGAACGTATCAGGCTGGCCTCAAGCATACGCAGCGCACTGCGATAGCGCTTGCACACCTGTTTCATAAAATGACTGTATAGCTGCGGCTGGGCATCCAGTAATCCCTGGAACTTGTCTCGGGGAATAAACAGCAGCTGGGCGCTCCCCCTGGCCACCGCGTCACTGGGTCTGGGGCTGTCATCGAAGACCGAAATCTCCCCCAGCCAGCTGCCCTTCTCCAGAATCCCCAGTACCGCGCACTTGCCCTCTTTGCTGTTGATTTCCGCCACGACCGCGCCCTGCAAGATCGCGTACAAGCCATCGGGTTCATCGCCCTTGCTATACAGGTACTGTCCGTCTGCATAGGTTTTTACTTTTGCGTCAGAAATCATCCGCTCAATCACATCGTCCGGCAGGCCCTGAAACCAGTGACTATCCAGCAAGGTTTGTTTTATGCGTTCGCGTTCCACAAACTGCGCTCCATGGGTATTGAGGTGTTCTATCTTACCGTCGCTTGCAACAAAACTGCCGGGATAGCGATACCTGCACTGAATTGGCTGCAACGGTCACGTTTCGGCATGGCGAATCAGGTTGTCGGGGAAACAGTGGACTGGGTATTTGGAGCAGCGGCAGACAGCCGCCGCTCCGGAGGGTGTGGTACTTGAACGCGATCAGGCTTCGGCCATCTGCACCGGAATGGTATTGGTACTGCGCTCAACCCGGTTCTGTTCATCCAGGTAAACCAGCTTCGGCCTGAAGGCATCCGCCTCGGACTCGGACATCTGCGCGTAAGCCGCGATGATAATCCGGTCGCCAACCTGTACCCGCCGCGCGGCTGCCCCGTTCATGGAAATGATGCCGGAGCCGCGCTCCGCCAGAATCACATAGGTGTGAAAACGCTCGCCGTTGGAAACATTGTAGATATCGATTTTCTCGAACTCGCGTAAACCCGCCAGTTCAACCAGATCTTCATCGATTGCGCAGGAACCGTCATACCACAGCTCTGCCTGAGTCACCGCAGCCATGTGCAGCTTGCCTTTCAGCATCTCAATTTGCATAACGGAATGCCCTCACATACTCAAAGAAACGTTATCGATCAGACGCGCGCCGCTGGTATACATGGCGCCCAGCAGCGTAATCTCACGATCATCGTGTGCCGCTGGCTGCAGATCTTTGCTGTTACAGATAGAGAAGTAATCGACCTTGAAACCTGCATCCTCGATCCGCGCTTTCGCCGCATCTTCCAGCGCGGAAAAATCCCGGCGGCCATTTTCGATTTCAGTACGCGCCCAGTTCAGCGACTGGTTGAGTATCGCCACCTTCGGACGCTCCTCCTCGGTGAGATAGCCATTGCGCGAACTCATCGCCAGGCCATCGTCTTCCCGATGTACCGGCGCCGCAACAATCTCCACCGGAATACACAGGTCTTCCACCATACGGCGGATCACCGCCAGCTGCTGAAAATCCTTGATGCCGAATACCGCTTTGTCCGGCTGCACAATATTGAACAGCTTTGCCACCACCGTGGTCACGCCCTCGAAGTGCCCCGGGCGACTGGCTCCGCACAGCACGTCGGTCATGGCCGGGCACACCACACGGGTCTGCTGATCCATGCCGTTGGGGTAGATCTCACTCTCTTCCGGGTGGAACAGGAAGTCACAATCCGCGGCGCGGAGCTTTGCCATATCTTCCTGCATGGTGCGGGGATAGGTATCCCAGTCCTCGTTCAGGCCGAACTGGAGACGGTTGACGAAGATAGACACGACCACCACGTCGCACTGCTGCCGGGCCAGGTTAACCAGCTCGATATGCGCGGCATGGAGGTTGCCCATGGTGGGCACGAAACCGATGGTCTTGCCATCGCGGCGGGCCTGACCCAGCGCATCGCGCAGGCTGGCCACATGGTGAAAGACTTGCATTGCCGGGGTTCCGCCAGAGGTTTACACGGGCGGCATATTACCTCCCGCCGCCAGCGGGAACAAATTGCATGACTGCCGCTGAAAACATTGGTCAGATTCGGTTTTCGCGACGCAGTTAACAATTCGCTCTATCCGGTTCAGGAAGGATTCAGTGTACACAGGGCAAACTGGCTCCCATATTCACAGAAAGCCCCGGCAACGGGCCTGAAAGCCGCCCCAGCGGCTGCGGAGAGCGACCATGAAAACACTGATAACTGCCATCACCACCGCCAGCCTGCTGCTGACCGCCGGGCCGGTACTGGCGGACAGGGACGATCGCCACCACAAGAATGACCACAGCCGCAAGTTCGTTCAGCAACAGCGGGACCGCAACGAGCGGCACCACAACAAGATCCGGGATATCGAGAACAAGCGCCGGGATGAACGCAACCGTCGCCAGGACCGCGCCCATGCCCGTGACGACCGCCGCCAAAACCAGAACCGACAGGGTGGCAACCGCGACCATCACCGTGGCAAAGATGATCACAAATACCTGAAGTACGTGGGCTACGACCGCCGCTACGACAAAAACCGTCACGATCGTAAACATGATCGCAAACATGGGCGGGGGCACGATCACGGTTACAGGGGGGGAGATTACGGCCATCACAGACCGCACCGTCCGCACCATCGTCCGCACAAGCACCGCTGGCGTCCGGCACACTACGGCTACGGCTATCGCTGGAAGCGCCTGCCCACAAGTTATATCAGCCTGACCTTCGGCGGTCTCGGTTACTACTTCAGCGATGGCATCTTCTACCGCCCCTACGGCGCAGGCTATGTGGTCGCCGAGGCCCCGATCGGCGCCTTTGTTCGCACCCTGCCCGGCGCAGCCATGAGTGTGAGTTTTAACGGCCTGAGTTATTACGTGGCCTACGACACTTACTACCGCTGGGATCATCGTCGCCGCGGCTATATGGTCGTCGCCAACCCCGGATTTTTCTAAACCGGAAGCGCAGCAAACCGTTCTCACAGGAATCGTATTTCTCCCAACCCCAACAACCGAATGAAAATTCGGTTATTACCCCTGGCGACTCTCCGGAGTCGCTTTTTTTATTCCCGCCTTTCAACCACCCCACACGCCAACTTCCCAACCGACCCCCACCCTGCCATTCCAGTCAGACTTGGCAATTTATACGCCAGTAAGTTGCGCATAAATAAACAGAGCACAAAACCGAATAAAAATTTAATTTTTACCTTTTAAAAAAGGCAAAATTTCTTTTCTATAGTTATTGCTTTCAACTAAGACTGGCCCCAAGATTCGCGCCCCTGACGCACCCCGGGAACTGTTTCCGGAATACACTCTCAGAGCACCCAAGGATTCCCCAACTTAAAAAGGCGCCATGAAACAACAACAGATCGAAAACTGGACCTGCGAAGACTCCGCAGAGCTCTACGGCATCCGCAATTGGGGTGCTGGTTATTTCAATTTGAACCAGTCTGGTGAGATCACGGTTGAGGTAAAAAACGACGCCGGTGATCTGCATGCTGTTTCCCTGCTGGACATTGCCCACGGTGCTACCGAACGCGGCCTCGGCATGCCGCTGCTGGTGCGTTTTGAGAATTTGCTGGACGCGCAGGTGGCGCGCATCAACAACTCTTTCCGCAGCGCGATTGAGAGCAGCGGTTACAAGAACGTATTCCGCGGCGTTTTCCCGATCAAGGTGAACCAGCAGTGCCAGGTAATCGAAGAGATTGCCCGCGCCGGTCGCCAGTTCGGCCATGGTCTGGAAGCCGGCAGCAAGGCGGAGTTGATCGCGGCGCTGTCGATTCTCGACAATACCGACGCGCTGATCGTGTGCAACGGCTACAAGGATGAAGAGTTCATCAACCTGGGCCTGCAGGCCCAGCGCCTTGGCGTGCAGGTTTTCTTTGTGGTGGAAACTCCGTCGGAAGTGGACACCATCATCCACTGTGCCGAGCGCGAGCAGGTAGAGCCCAATATTGGTGTGCGGGTCAAACTCGCCAGTAAAGTGGGCGGGTACTGGAATGCCACCAGCGGCGACCGCAGCATCTTCGGTCTCGGCAGTAACGACCTGATTGCGATGGTCGACAAGCTGCGCGACCACAAGATGCTGCACTGCCTGAAACTGCTGCACTACCACCTGGGCTCGCAGGTACCGAATATTCGCGACATCCGCACCGGGGTTCTCGAAGCCTGTCGCTACTATGCCGATCTGGTAGAAGAAGGCGCCGCCATGGGCTATCTGGACTTGGGTGGCGGCCTGGCGGTGGATTACGATGGCTCCAAGACCAACTACACCCACTCCAAAAACTACTCGCTGGACGAGTACTGCGTGGATGTGGTCGAGGCCATTATGGGTACCCTGGATAGCGAGGGCGTGGAGCACCCGGTGATCATTACCGAGTCCGGCCGCGCCACGGTAGCCTATTCGTCGGTGTTGCTGTTCAACATTCTGGATACCACCAGTTTCGAGCCGATCGAGCTGGAAGAAGACAGTATCGGTGACGACGCACACCCGATGCTGAAGAACCTGCAGGATGCGTTGCAGAGTGTGACACCGAAGAATCTGCAGGAGAGCTACAACGACGGTCTTTACTACCGCGATGAGATTCGCGCGCTCTACCTGCACGGCCAGGTGAGCCTGCGAGATCGCGCACTGGCGGAGAACCTGTTTTTGCAGTGCGCACAGCGCATCCGCAAACTGCTGGACGAAGTGGATCAGATTCCGGTGGACCTGCAGGCACTGCCGGAGGTGCTGTCCGATATTTACTACGCGAATGTGAGTGTGTTCCAGTCGCTACCGGATATCTGGGCAATCGATCAGCTGTTCCCGCTGCTGCCGGTGCACCGTCTGGACGAAGCGCCGACCCGCTCGGCGATCATTGCGGACATCACCTGCGACTGCGACGGCAAGATCGACCGGTTTATCGATCGACAGGACGTGCGCAAGACCTTGCCGCTGCACCCGCTGAAGGAAGGCGAAGAATATATCCTGGGTACCTTCCTGGTGGGCGCTTATCAGGAAACCCTGGGAGATCTGCACAACCTGTTTGGCGATACTAATGTGGTGAGCGTGCGTATCGACGATGAGGGACAAGTGGATTACAGTCGCGAAATTCACGGCGACAGTATTGCCGATGTGTTGAGTTACGTGGAGTACTCACCGCAGGATCTGTTCGAGCGTTTCCGCAAGCTGGCAGAAAAGGCAGTGAAGGAAAAGCGCATTACCGCGCAGCAGCGTAAGGATATTTTGCACACCTACACTGCGAGCATGAGTGGGTACACCTACTTCGAGAAATAATGTATTGGTTTCCCCAATATCAGGATCAGGGAGAAAAAAATGGCCAACGTTCTGATAGTAGGCGCCGGTGGCGTCGGTCAGGTGGTTGCACACAAGTGCGCGCAGGTTGAGGAAGTTTTCGAAAATATTACCCTCGCCAGCCGCACCAAATCGAAATGCGACAAAATCGCCGATATGCTGCCGCGCAAAATCAACACCGCGGAAGTGGATGCCGATAACGTCGGGGAAATGGTCGCGCTGATCGAAAAGGTCAAGCCGGACATGGTCATCAACGTGGCCCTGCCCTACCAGGATCTGCACATCATGGATGCCTGCCTGGAAACCGGCGTGCACTACCTGGATACCGCCAACTACGAACCGCCGGAAGAGGCCAAGTTCGAGTACAGCTGGCAGTGGGCCTACCAGGACAAGTTCGAGAAAGCGGGGCTGATGGCACTGCTGGGCAGCGGTTTTGACCCCGGTGTAACCAGTGTATTTACCGCGTATGCGAAGAAGCACCACTTTGACCGCATCAAGACCCTGGACATTCTTGACTGCAATGCCGGTGATCACGGCCTGCCGTTTGCCACCAATTTCAACCCGGAAATCAACATCCGCGAAATCACCGCGAATGGCCGTTACTGGGAAGATGGCAAATGGGTCACCACCAAGCCCATGGAAGAAAAGCGGGTATTCGAATTCCCGGAAGGCATTGGTGAAAAGGATCTGTATCTGCTGTACCACGAAGAGCTGGAATCCCTGTCCAAGCACTTCCCGGAAATCGAGCGCGCGCGCTTCTGGATGACCTTCGGCGCCAGCTACCTCAAGCACCTTGAGGTGCTGCAGAATGTCGGCATGACCAGTATCGAACCGATCGAATTCCAGGGACAGGAAATTATACCCATCCAGTTCCTGAAGGCGCTGCTGCCAGACCCGGCAAGCCTGGGCCCGCTGACCAAGGGCAAGACCTGTATCGGCAACATTATCAAGGGTGTCAAAGACGGAGAAGACAAGATTTACTACGTCTACAACATCTGCGACCACCAGGCAGCCTATAAGGAAGTCCAGTCCCAGGCCATTTCCTACACCACCGGCGTGCCCGCCATGATCGGCGCGAAGATGATGATGGAAGGCAAGTGGATGAAACCCGGCGTGTGGAATATGGAACAGCTGGACCCGGATCCGTTTATGGATGACCTGAACAAGTACGGCCTGCCCTGGCAGGAAACCTGGCTGGATAAGCCTTTCGTGTAATGCCCATCAATCCCGGATCGCGAGATCCGGGATTTTTGCAAATATAAGAAGCGATGATTGTTAAATGGATCTGACGCCCCGCAAAGATTATTTCGGTGATTTTGACCCAAGCCGCGTTCCCACGCCCTGTTTCGTGGTGGACGAGATTGCCCTGCGCGACAATCTCGAAGTGTTGGCGGATGTCCAGAAACGCAGCGGTGCAAAAGTGCTGGCGGCGCTCAAGGCATTTTCCATGTTCAGTGTCGGTCACATCGTTGCCGAATACCTTTCTGGAACTTGTGCCAGTGGGATCAACGAGGCAAGGCTGGGTTTCGAGGAGTACGGAGGAAAAGACCTCGATAAAGAAGTCCATGTATTCAGTGCCGGTTATAAAGAACAGGAGCTGAAAGAAATCCTGGGCTTCGCACACCATGTGATTTTCAATTCATTTTCACAGTGGAAGCGTTACAAACAGACCTGTCTGGAAGCGCAAAAGAAACGTCCGGAACTGCGGTTTGGCCTGCGTATTAATCCCGAGCACTCCGAGGGGCACACCGCAATTTACGACCCCTGCGCACCCTGTTCGCGTCTGGGTATCGTGCGCTCGCTGTTTGAAGGCGAAGACCTGACGGGTATCAGCGGCCTGCACTTTCACACCCTGTGTGAGCAGGATTTCAAACCTCTTGAACGCACGATCAAAGCAGTAGAGGAAAAGTTCGGCGACCTGATTCCACAGCTGGAATGGATCAATTTTGGTGGTGGCCACCATATCACCCGCTGCGACTATCAGGTGGAAGAGCTTATTACCGCGGTGAAGGCGTTTTCCGAGAAACACGATGTTCAGGTGTATCTCGAGCCGGGCGAGGCGGTTGCACTCTTTTGCGGTGTACTCGTGGGCGAAGTAGTTGACCTGACATGGAACGGAAAGCAGCAGGCAATTCTGGATGTATCCGCCACCTGCCATATGCCGGACGTAATCGAGATGCCGTATCGCCCGGAGATCACCGGTGCCTCGCTGCCGGAAGAACTGCCGCACAGCTACCAGTTGGGCGGTCAAAGTTGCCTGGCCGGTGACAGGATTGGCGAATACAGCTTTCCCGAGCCGCTGCATATCGGTGATCGGATTGTGTTTGAGGAAATGGCCTACTACACCATGGTCAAAACCAACACATTCAACGGGATTCCACTGCCTTCGATTGCGTTGTGGAATTCGGATACCGATGAGTTGCGTATGATTAAAGAATTTGGATACGAGGACTTTAAAACTCGTCTCTCGTGACGCCAGCCCACCGCAGGACCTCTGAAGCAGTTGCGGTGGCGGTAAAGCACCGGGGGAAAGGTTTCAAAACCGAGCTAGGCGCCCCCCTGGGAATACGTCCCTGTCGCCGACGCTTTTGAAACCTTTCCCCCGCTACTTCACCTTAATATCTGGCCTTATTGCTTCGTAAGCCACTTGAGATGGATGCGTACTCAAATGCTACGAAGCTGAAAACATGAAGCGAAGGTGGAGTGGCGGGTGCAGGTTTTCAGGAGCGTCGCAAACAGGATGTTTGCGACGCAGCGGCCAGGGATGGGTTTACCGCGGTCCTGAAAACCTGCACCCGTCACTCCGCCGCCACAAACGGTTATAAAGAACCCATGCATACCGAAGACCCCAACATTTTCCTCGGCTCCGAAATCGAGCAGCCCCAGCCCGAGGACGCCCTGTTCCATATTATCCCGATCCCCTACGAGGAAACCGTCTCCTACGGCGGCGGCACCGGCAAGGGACCGTCATCCATCATCGAAGCTTCCCACCAGCTGGAAACCTTCGACAACTTCTCCACCCCCTGCGACCTCGGCATCTACACCCGGGAAGCCGTGGACGTAAGCGGGCCGGCCGAACAGGTGATGGACAATATCGCCAACGCCACCCGTGAAGTACTCACCCTGGGAAAAATGCCCGTGGGTATTGGCGGTGAACACTCCGTCACCTGGGGCATCATCAAGGGCTATCTGGATGCCGGTTATACCGACTTCGGCGTAGTGCAGATCGACGCCCATGCCGACCTGCGCGATCGCTACGAAGGTCACCGGCACAGTCACGCCAGCGTCATGCGTCTGGTGTGCGAGGCCGGCGTGCCCCTCTACCAGCTGGGTATCCGCGCCTACTGTGAAGAAGAGGTGCAAGCACGCCGCGAGTACAACGTGCGCTATATGGATGCCCACCAGCTGGTGCCCAACCAGGTACAGTCCATCCAGTTGCCGGACGACTTCCCCAGGCAGGTGTTTTTTACCCTGGATATCGATGGCATGGACCCGTCAGTCTTCCCCTCCACCGGCACCCCGGTACCCGGCGGTCTCGGCTGGTACCAGACGCTCAACCTGTTTGAGTCCGTGGCAAAACAGCGGGAAATCATCGGCTTTGACCTGCTCGAGTTCGCCCCCATCGAGGGCTTCCACGCCTACGAATTTGGCGCCGCGCAGCTGCTCTACAAGCTCATGGGTATCGTGCAGCGCAACCGTCATCCCTAGTAGCAAGGCTGTACAGGGGCGCCACACAACCTACTGGGCGCCCGTCCAGTTATCCATAGCCCAGGTTCTGTGGATAACTGGAGCGACCAGCTGACAATTCTTAACGGTGAACCGGGGGGATTGCGTAGCGCAGATTGGCGATTACGGTTATTATTTGCACAGATAGTAAGTACTCGCTCGCGGGGGATCCATGAGAAACACGTTCAAATTCCTTTTGTTCAGCACAGGCCTCGCCGCACTGCTGTCCTTTGCGTTTGCAGCTCCGGCTGACGCGCATTCGGGGCATCGCGGTCACCATCACGGCCACAAACCCGTATATCGTCACGGATACCGTCACGGCTACCGCCACCGTGGCTATTGGGGACCGCGCTTCCATGGGCCGCGTATCGGCATTGGCTTCACCGTACCCATTCTGCCTGCCGGCTATATGACCATGGCCGTGGGTGGTAACCCCTATTACTACCACGGTGGCTATTACTACCGCCCGGCACCCACCGGCTACGTGGTTGTGGAGGCTCCCCTGGGTGCCGCCGTGCTCACCCTGCCCGGCAGTGCAGTGCGCGTGCAGATCGGCGGGCTCACTTACTACCAGTACGGCAGCTCCTACTACCAGTGGCAGCCGCGGGTAAACCGCTATGTGGTGGTACCGCCGCCGGCTAATACCGTGGTGGCGAGTGCCCCCGTGGTCGGCGCGACCCAGCCGGCCTACTCCCCCGGCCAGGTGGTCAATGAACTGCCCGCCGGCTACACCGCTGAAGTGATCAACGGCATCCAGTACTACCGCTACGGCGGCCACTACTTTATGCCCACCCAGCGCGACGGCCGTGAAGTGTACGTAGTGGTTCAGGTGTAAACGTTCAGGTATAAGACCTATACCGGCTCGGCGATCAGCCCGTGAAAACGGGCAAAGTCGCCGAGCGCCTTGTTGAACCCTGTCTCCAGGCCGCTTGTGGGCGGCGCCTGCCAGTGCAGCGCCTTGATCCGCAATACGCCGGCAGCGCGATCCGCTTTCAAATCCACCACCCCGACAAACCGATCCCGGTAAAGAATCGGCAGACAGAAGTAGCCGAAGCGACGCTTTGCCTCGGGCACGTAGCACTCCAGCTGGTATTCAAAATCAAACAGGCGCTTCAGTCTTTTGCGCTGTATTACCACCGGATCAAATGGTGACAGCAAGCGCACCATACGCCGCGGCGTCGGCACATCCGCCTTCCGGTCCACCGCCAGGATCAACTCATCGCCAGCGGGGACAAGCTCACCGCTTTTCAGCATTGCCGCCACCGCGCTCTTTACCAGCTCCCTGTCCGGGCGACGCAGGTAGTGCATTTCCTCCACCCGCCCTACGCCGTGGGCACGCAGAAATCCCCGGACCAGCTGTTCTCCGTATTCCCGTTCCGTTGCGGCAGAGGCCTCTACATCCGATGGCAACAACCGCTCCGGCAGATCGAACACCTTCTGGAATCCCTCGCGGCGGCTGACCATCAGCTCGCCTTCGTGGAACAGCTGCTCCAGTGCCTTTTTCTCATCGGACCACGTCCACCAGCCACCCTTGGCGCGCACAAAATCACTGGCGGTGAGCGGTCCCTCGGCGCGGATACGATCGAGCACAAAGCGGCAGAGCCGGTCGTTTTTCTCAAACCAGTGTTTCTGGCCTTCGCGGATTCTGTCCATGCGGACCCGCGCGAACCGATAGTGATTCATCGGCAGGTAGGCAGCCGCGTGAGACCAGTATTCGAAGACCTGTCGCGCCTGCTCTGCATCCGCCAGCTGCGCCTCGCGGTATCCCGGCAGGCGGGTGAATAATTGATGGTGATGGGCACGGGTGATCACCTGTATGGCGTCCAGCTGTAACGCGCCAAGATGTTCCACCAGACCGGCCACATCTCCAGTCCAGGGGTGCTGTACCTGTTGGCGTGACAGCACCAGTGCGCGGATAAAATCCGCTGGCAGCGGCTTCGCTTTGGTATAGGCTTTCAAGTATCGAGGCTTCCGTGGATGGCGGGTTTGCGCGGAAGTCTGCCTTGCTTCCGGCGGACTACTATCCACCGCTGGGCGCCCGGGTTCAAGCACCTGCCACCGAATACGCAATGCACAGAAAACAGGGAGATTTTCATGCCTGCTTTGCAACGCCTGCTGCATACAGTGTCACTGTTAATACTCTTGCTCGGATGGAATCTCCCCGCACAGGCGCAGCCGGAACTGTTTGGCAATGGACGCTGGGTGGACCTCTCCCACGACTTTGCCGACGACACCATTTACTGGCCCACCGCGGACAAGTTTGCCAAGTCCACGGTTTTCGACGGTGAAACCGACAAGGGATATTTCTACTCCGCCTATAACCTCGCAGCAGCGGAACACGGCGGCACTCACGTGGACGCACCGGTACATTTCGCCCGCGGCAAGCTCAGTGTGGACAAGCTGCCGCTGGAACAGTTGATCGGTCCCGCAATCGTGATCCGCGTGGCGGACCGCATCGGCGAAAATCGCAACTACCTGGTTTCCATTGCGGATATTGAACGCTGGGAAAAAACGCACGGAAAAATTCCCGTGGACAGTATCGTGCTGCTGGATACCGGCAGCGCCCGCTACTGGCCGGATCCGATGAAATATATGGGTACCGCGGAGCGGGGCGAGGCGGCAGTGGAAAAATTGCAGTTCCCCGGGCTGGCACCAGAGGCCGCAGAATTCCTCGCGGAAAAACGCAAGATCAAGGCCGTGGGGCTGGACACCCCGAGTATTGATTACGGCGCTTCGCGCCTGTTTAAAACCCACCGGATACTGTTCCGGCACAATATCCCGGCGCTGGAGAATGTGGCAAACCTGGAGGCACTACCGGACCGGGGATTTACCGTGATCGCACTGCCGATGAAGATCCGTGGTGGCAGCGGCGGCCCCACCCGCGTGGTGGCATTTGTGCCGGAAGACTGAGCTTACTGCCAGCGCCAGAAAATGAACGTTGAAAGGAAATAATTCAGGCGGGATCCGATCCCGTTGCCACGTGCAGGTTGCCGAGTTCCGGCTGTGCGGTGGCGCCATTAACCGACCGGGCGAGATTGAGATACAACACCTGATACGTCGCCGGCAGCCCCGAATCGGTGCGTTTTGCTTCGTAGGCCTCGGTCAATTGGCGCAGGCGCGCCCGACTGAGCAACCCCTTGCCCGCAGCGCGGTTCACGTTGTGCGCACCGATACTCTTCAGCTCCCGCATCAGCGTGGTTACCGTATCGAAGTGCAGTACCCGCTGCTCCGTATGCAACAGGCCGCCCAGCTGATTGCTCGCGCAGGCCTGCTGCCAATCTCCGGCGGGCAGAAAACGGTTCACGTGCATATCCCCATCCACCGCGGACCAGCTGTCCTCAAGTTCCTGCAGTGTGCCCGGGACCAGCGTGGAAATCAGCACCCGCGCGTCGTCGGCAAGAATACGCTGTATCTCGGCAAACAGCTGCGGCAGCTTGTAGCACCACTGCAACGCGAAACTGGAAAACACCAGATCGATACAGCCATCCTGCAGCGGTAACTGTTCCGCATCGGCCGCAATATATGCGTTGGCCTGGGGGCGATTTTCCCGCGCAAACGCGAGCATGGCCGGCGCAATGTCCAGAGCAATGATTTCCGCATCGGGGAAGCGCTTGCGCAACAGGGCGCTGCCATAACCGGTGCCACTGCCGAGGTCGAGAATTCGCTTCGGTTTGCAGTGTTCGTCAACGCGATTAAGCAGCGCGCGACATACCGCGCGCTGCAAATGCGCTGCAGCGTCATAGCTGTGGGCTGCGCGCCCGAATGCCCGGGCTACCGCGGATTTATCCAGCGGGACAGATTCGCCTTCGTCGAGCACACCTTTAACCAGCGCTGCCACTTCCGCCGGGCGGCTCAGGTGCGGGCAATGCCCCGCGCCTTGCACCATGGTTACCGGACACTTCAGGTTGCGCAGCTGTTGTGCGGCGGCAGCCGGCACCAGTGCATCCTGTTCGCCGAAGATATGTAATGCGGGTATTTCCAGTGCCGGCAGCAGATGACGGTTGTCGATTTCTCCCAGACAGGTCAGCGAGCGATTCCAGCTCAGCGGAAATTCGGTGGGCTGCCAGCTTTTCAGGGTTTTCAGAAGGCCGCGCATTTCACTATCGCCGCGCGCCTCCAGTCCGCAGAAGCGCTGCCAGTTTTTTTCCGGTTGCTGTTGCTGCGCTACACAGAAATTTTCAAATACGGCTTGCGGCATGCCGGGCCACTGGTCGCGCTCGCTGAAACTGGCGTTCGCGGCGATGGTCACCAGCGCGCGCACTTTGCGCGAGCGCGCGGCCAGTTGCACCGCCAGCATACCGCCCAGGGACCAGCCCACTAACAGGCAGTCTTGTGGCAGCTGCGCCTCGAGCTCTGCCACAAGCTGTTCGGTCTGCGGCCACGGTTGTGCCGCGCGCTCGCCGAAACCCGGCAGGTCAATACAGTGCACCGCTTGCGTCATTGTGCCCATGGCTTCAAGCAGCGGCTCCCAGCAGCGGGAGTCCCCTCCCCAGCCGTGTATCAGCGCGATATTCCGGATGGCACTCATGCGGGTAACTCCACGCTTTCCAGTGCCGCCATCAGCGCAGCCAGCAATGCGTCAATCTGGGATTCCGAGTGCGCCGCCGAAAGCGTGATCCGCAAACGCGCGGTGCCCACCGGCACCGTGGGTGGGCGTATGGCGCCGACCAGAAACCCCGCCTGTCGCAACCGCTCCGCAACCAGCAGCACGGTCTTCTCGCAACCGAGCACCAGCGGTTGAATCCCGCTAGTGGAAGCTTCCAGAGACAGGCCAAGTGTTGCGGCGCGCGCACGAAAATAGGCGATGCGCTCGTTCAGGGTCAGCTGCAGCGGCAGTTCCTGCATCAGTTCCAGTGCGCGCAGGCTGCCCGCCGCCACTGCCGGCGGCATGCCAGTGGTGTACACGTAGGTGCGGGCAAACTGGGCCAGGTAATCGATCAGTTCGCGGGAACCGGCAACAAAGGCGCCGCCATTACCCGCCGACTTGCCGAGCGTGCCCATCACCACCGGCGCGGCATCCTGATCCAGTCCGGCGGCGGCAACGCTGCCGGCACTGGGGAATTGCACACTGCCCATGGCGCCAAACCCGTGAGCCTCGTCCACCATCAACCAGGCGTCGTAGGTCTCGCACAGGGCAGCCATTGCGGCGAGAGGCGCCGTGTCACCGTCCATGCTGTAAACCCCGTCCACCGCGAGCAGGATTTTTCCGTCGTCACCACACTGTGAACGGGCGCGCTGTAACTGACGCTCCAGGGCATCGAGGTCGTTGTGGGCAAAGCGCAGATACTGCGCGCCGCACAGGCGGCCGCCATCGATCAGCGACGCGTGATTCAACCGATCCTGCACCACAAAATCACCGCGCCCCACCAGCGCACCGATTACCCCCACATTGGCCATATAGCCACTGCCAAACAACAGCGCCGCTTCGCGGCCGGTGAGCTCGGCAATTTTCTGCTGCAGCTGCTGGTGGATCTCTAGGTGGCCATTCACCAGGTGGGAGGCGGTGGCACCGGCACCGAGCTCGGCGCCGCGCTGCTGCGCACGGATGACCTCCGGGTGCGCTGCGAGGCCCAGGTAATCGTTGCTGCTGAAGGTAATCAGTTCACGGCCATCCACCACTGCGGCCGGATTGGGTGCCGCGGCGAGGATCTTGTGCTCGCGATACAGCTGCTGCGCCCGACGCTCGTCGAGGCGCTGCTGTACGTAGGATTGGAGACTCGTGGTCAAAACCGCTGACCGGGGTTACGCCTTGGCGGCGTCGTAGAAGAAGGGATCGTTCTGCTGCTCGGTGATCTGCGCCTGCAGGTCCGCCTCTACCGAAGCTTCGTCCTGATACTGCTGGTATTCCTCCGGCTTGATACCGAGGCGCGCAAACAACTGCATGTCCTTGTTGGCTTCCGGGTTGCCGGTGGTGAGCAGTTTTTCCCCGTAAAAAATGGAGTTGGCACCGGCGAGGAATGCGAGAGATTGCATCTCGTCGTTCATGGACTCGCGACCGGCGGACAGGCGCACATGGGATTTCGGCATCATGATGCGGGCCACGGCAATACAGCGGATAAACTCGAACGGGTCCAGGTCTTCGTTTTCTGCCAGCGGAGTACCGGCCACTTTCACCAGCATGTTGATGGGCACGGATTCCGGATGGTCCGGCAGATTTGCCAGCTGCATCAGCAGCCCGGCGCGATCCTTCTCTCCTTCACCCAGGCCGATGATGCCACCGGCACACACCTTCATGCCCGCCGCGCGCACATTGCCGAGGGTAGTCAGGCGATCTTCATAGGTGCGGGTGGTAATGATCTCGCCGTAGTATTCCGGGGAGGTATCGAGGTTGTGGTTGTAGTAGTCCAGACCTGCGTCCGCCAGGTCCTTGGCCTGCTCGTCGGTGAGCATCCCCAGGGTCATACAGGTCTCCAGGCCCAGCGCCTTGACCTCTTTTACCATCTGGGTGACATAGGGCATGTCTTTTTTCTTCGGTGAGCGCCAGGCGGCGCCCATGCAGAAGCGGGTGGCGCCACCGGCCTTGGCCGCGCGGGCTTCTTCCACCACCTTTTCCACCTTCATCAGCTTTTCGCGCTCGAGACCGGTGTCGTAGCGGGCACTCTGCGGACAATAGGTACAATCTTCCGGGCAAGCGCCGGTCTTGATGGAGCAGAGAGTGCTCACCTGTACCCGGTTGGCGTCAAAGTGCTGGCGGTGCACCTGCTGGGCAGTAAACAGCAGGTCATTGAACGGCAGCGCGAACAGGTCCAGGACCTGCTGGCGGCTCCAGTCGTGGCGCACCTCACCGTAAACGGCGGTGGCTTGGGGCATTTGCGGGTTGGCAGTCACAGGAATTATTCTCCTCGGGGGCGCGGGAACGGATTGGTTGCGGCGCCGGGATCGGTTGTACAACCGGGTTTCCATCAAGGCAGCCAGTTTAGCGGGGGCCACCTGGCTGTCAACCAACAGAACCGTTTCAGGTTTACAAGTCCCGAGGACCGGGAGAATCAGGGAAGAGAAGAATGGTCATGCGTCTGCTGGGACAGCTGCTGGAGCGCTCGATCGACCGCCATCTGGCGGTGTGCGTCCTGTGCCGCAGCGGCACCGATATTGAATCCGGGGTCTGCGCCCCGTGCCGCGGGGATCTACCAGCCCTTGGCCACGCCTGTGCCAGCTGTGCCCTACCCCTGCCGAATCCCGCCGATCGCCACTGCCCCCGATGCCTGCAAAAGCCACCGCCACAATCCTCCAGCCGCACCTGCTGGTATTACGCCTACCCGGTGGCACAACTGATCCAGCGCTTCAAATACCAGCGGGACCTCGCCGCCGGGCGCACCCTCGCGGAACTGGCGGCGCAGCGGCTAGATCCGGGGTCAGAGCGGCCAGACCTGCTGGTAGCCGTGCCGCTGCACTGGCGCAAGCAGCTCTCCCGGGGTTACAACCAGGCGCAGCTGATCGCCGAGACCCTGGGTCACTCTTGGCGTATCCCTGTAGATAACCGCGCCCTGCGCAAGGTCACCCCCACCGACAGCCAGCAGGAATTGCGCCGCAGCGAGCGCCTGAAGAACCTTTCCGACAGTTTTGCCTGCAACCCGCACGTAAACGGCCTGCATATCGGCCTGGTGGATGATGTAATCACCACCGGGGCAACCCTGGAAGTCGCCTGCCGAGCTCTGCTTGCAGCGGGGGCAATCCGGGTAAGCGCTTACGCGCTGGCCAGAACCCCCTAAATATCATGCAATTTCCGGACACAGGCACTTAATCGGACGCTGTTCCGTCGAACGACCCAAGCACAAACTCCTTTGCCGCCAGTCGAGTACCATCTACCGCCAGGATTTCAATCTTCCAGATACCAGGCACCCTCTCCCAGTCACTTTGAATCTGGTAGTAGTAAATGCGGCCCCCTTTCAGAGAAGGGAAAACAACATTCTGGTCATGGGTGTAAATATTACCGTACTTATCGGTCTGTGGTGGAAAGCTCCATTTCACCACCATCGCCGCCTTGGATTCTTCACTAATGTCTTCCGGCAGATCCTCGATACGGATTTTCACCCCAAATTTCGAATGCTGGTTTAAATCTAACGAATCCAGGGTAGAAGCAATATAAGGTGATTTTCCCCTACGGTTGAATCCCGTTGAGACATCGCCATAGTCTTCAAGCTCCACGGAAAAATCGAACAGGTTGACCGAAAAACTGTCTTTCAGCACCTCTTTTACTGCCATTAAAGACTGTGCATTCAAATGCGGAGAGCTGGCAATTTCTGCCAGTATTGTTCTCTTGCGCTTCAAAATTTCAGCCGCCAACACATCGGCGTCTTGCTTTTTATCCAGCTTGACAGTCGGGTGTTTTTGCGCCAGTAGCTCTAAACAATTCGAGCCATCCCAGTGACCACCACTCTCATCAATCCCAAGACACTTCAAGCGTGCGACATCCAAAAATGCATACTCATAACCAAGTTCGTCGGACTGCGAATAAAGCGCCAACAACTCCGCATCACTTCTCTTTTTAAAAATACCGTCTTCGGAAAGCTGCGCCAATCGATACGAGGCTGCACCGAACCCTTGAGTGGCAGCTTGTTCATACAAGTGTTGGGATAGCTCCAGATCATTGTCGTCGCCCGGCCGACGATAATATTCGGCGAGGTCATATACCGCGCGAGCGCTGCCCAGGTCTGCCGCCATTTGATAAAATGCAACCGCGCGCGACAGATCCTCGTCGACCAGACGGCCAAACCGAAAGGTATCTGCTAGCAACAAATACTCTTTCGCGCGAATGGATGCGTCCACAAAATCTTGCTCGGGCAGACCCAGCTTACGCATCAAAAAATCATTGACCAGCGCCGCCTGATGCCGCTCTCCAATCCACAATTGATGGCCATGACCGACTCCGTTGTAGGCAAGAAATTCCATGTCGGCGCCAGCACGTCGAAGCGCATATTTCATCCGATTACTCTGCTCGAAGCCGGATACCATATCCTCTTTACCCGCCAGCAAAAGTACCGGAACATTTACCTTGTCAGCTAGGCGGAAGGGTGATCGCTCCTTCATATCTTCACTGAGAGGGCCAACCACCTTCTCTACCGCCTCAAGGTAATCGTCGTCCATACGAAGGTTGCTGGAATTAAACAGCAATGGAAGGTCAAAAACGCCATACATTGCAACTGCACAATCGTAAACGCCGGGATTATCGATCGCCAACATCAGCGCTGAGTAACCACCATAGCTGGAACCGATAGAACAAATATTTTTAAAGTCGCTCTTCGACCTAACCTGATCTACAACCCAAGATATATCCCGCTCAATCGCCTTGCCCCATTGTCCTCTACCGCTGGAAACGAACGCCTTGCCAAAGCCTGCAGACCCACGGAAATTGACTTGTAGTACCGAGTATCCCCGTCCAACCAGGTACTGAACCCGGGGATCAAAGTGCATATCATCCCTTACACCCACCGGGCCACCATGTGGCATCACGAGAAGTACCCCATTGGATTGGAAGCGGGGTTTCGTCAAAATCGACTCGATCCTGCTGCCTTCTTTCGTACCCGAAATCAGGACTTCGGATTCTGAAAAAATTGAAATATCGAGATCGAGAAATCGGTTGCTAATCAGCTTGGCTTCGAGCGACTTACCATCGTAAAGGTAGAAGGCGCCGGGATCGGCAGAGGAAGAAACAAAAACAACCTTCTTTTGGACGTCAGTACCCTGTGAAACTATGGCCACATCCTTGCCAGGAAAGGCCTTTTTTAGACGTTCATTCTCACTTATATCATGACTCTGGAAATATCGATCAGATCTCTTTCCGTGATCATAGAAAGTAACAGATTTGATTTTCGATTCGCGCCCCCCAGTCCCGGTGTCGACATCCGCATCGATAAGGTCATACTGCTTGTGCTGATAGAGGATGCTTTCAAATTCCCCACTTTCGATATCAAAGGCAACCAATGAGACCTTGTCCGTGATTTTGTTACTGAGGACAGCCATTATCGACGAATTCAACATTGCAACGGGGACAAACTCTTCGACGGAGTCTTTTATGGCGTAGACTTTCTGCCAGTCATCGGCTCTTTTTCTCAGCAACCATATATCAATAGCCTCATCGGTATTGGAAAGCGCAATCAGACTCTCACTAGCGTCATCCCAAACATAGTAGAAAGCATCTTCCAAATGTCGTCGAAAACGATTTTTTCTATTGAAATCCTGCTCAATTAATTGATCTACTGTGAGAAGGTAGACGCGCTGCTCCCGAGCTCTACCGGAGACAGCCGAGAACAGCAACTGCCCGTCCGAAGCAGGAAGGTAGTCAACAATATAGCCTTCCTGATCCACATATCGGACATCAAACTCGGTTTTTCCTCCATTGAAAACCAGATCAACAAAAGCATGCTTCGAATGCCCATTGCTGGTACTTTTGTAATTAAAATGTAGCGTATCGTTATCAACCCATCCATAGCCCACCAACTTCATTTTTTTTCGGTTGAAATTAATTAACCCCAGAAACTTTGAGGTCTCGTAATCGAAAATTCCGAGAGATTCCGTCCCATCCAAGATATGGGCTGCGATCTGTTCTGAATCAGGGCTCATTTCAAGTGAAACGATATTTGGATTATCGAAGAGAAGCTCAGGATCTATGCTTTTAGCTTCAGCTACGGAAAGAACAGCTGTAATTGCGAGAATGGCAAACAGGCCTATTGCTTTCATTACTTTTCCTCCCCGCGGTCATAGCGCTTTACCGCCTGAAAGAAGTCATCTTCTCCCGGCCCGAAATAATGGACTTCGCGACTAGAAATCAGCGACGGGAACTTTCGCTCCAGAAACTCCTGAGCCTCAGATGCTTCATTGACAAGCTCAAAAGATCCGCCGAAAGAAAAACGATTAAGTCGCACTTTCAAATCGCCGACATAACTAATCACTCCCGGCTGTACCGAAAATGTCCAGTCGCCACGTTGCAGACGGAAACCGAAGTATTTACTTAGATCGATTTTTTTTATCTCGTACTCCCCTGCAGGCGCCTTGAACAAAATATAATTTTCGTCCTGATCTAGGTCGGCGGCGGTCAAAACAAGGTTTCTGGGGCCATCGATATGGATTTCATTCAGTTCGCGGTTAGTATCCACTGCAATCAGAAGGTAGCCCTGCTCTGACTCCAGGCCAGAATCGACATCTCTCTGGATTGATTCGACGCGGGTAACGCACCCGACAAGAAAAACTGCCAATGCAGCAAAAAACATCAGTCTTATCATTTTTATCCCTATACCCATTGCGGTTTTTTATACGACAGCCATTAGTAGCAAGCGGAAATAAGAGGAGAAGGTAAATACTTCCATTTATATGATGATGAATTGATACAGGAAATATTGATAGCCCCACTTAAATCACTTCCGATGGCCGGATGGTGCTTGGCCTCTGAGACAGAAAGGTGGTCAAGCAAGGATTCCGGTGGACTTCAGTGAAAAACAGCAGTTAGCCAAAGACGACCACGGAGCAAAAACTGAAGCAGGCCAAAATAACAACATTTTCGGCCAAAACACCAGAGAGACCGATCGGTACTGCCGTGCCTGTTTATAGACCGGCATGACCACTATCGGCACAATAGTCGCCCTTTTCTGCGGCTGCGCAAAAATCCACCGGCTGCTAACGTTATAAAAGAAGTCCACCTGATCCGGCCGCGCGCCCTCACAGGTGTACAGCACAGGATGATGGGATAGTGAACATGAGTGAATTCCAAATGCCCCGCGGCATCGTGATCAGCGGCACCGGACTGTGGACGCCGCCGGACGCCATCAGCAATGAAGAGCTGGTACAGGCGCTCAACGCCTACGCGGACAAATACAACCGCGAAAATGCCGACGCGATCGAATCCGGTGAGCTGCAGGCCAAGCCCCACTCCTCCGCCGAATTTATCGAGAAGGCCTCCGGTATCAAAAGCCGCTACGTGGTCAGCAAGGAAGGCATCCTCGATCCCGAACGCATGCGCCCCTACCTGCCGGCACGCGGTGACGACGAGCTGAGTCTGCAGGCGGAAATGGGCCTGAAGGCGGCAAAGCTGGCGCTGGAAAAAGCCAACAAGAGCCCGCAGGACATCGATGCGGTGATCGTTGGCGCCTCCTACCTGCAGCGCGCCTATCCGGCAATCGCCATCGAAATCCAGGCGCAGCTCGGCATCGACGGCTTTGCTTTCGATATGGAAGTCGCCTGCTCCTCGGCCACTTTCTCTCTGCAGCGCGCGGTCGACACCATCAGCGGCGGCTCGGCGAAAGCGGTACTGGTGATCAACCCGGAACTGGCCTCGCCACAGGTGGATTACACCGATCGCGACAGCCATTTCATTTTTGGCGATGTGGCCGTGGCCAGCGTGGTGGAACGCCGCGATACCTGCAATGCGGAATCCGCGTGGGAAGTGCTGGGCACCAAGGCGAAGACCCTCTTCTCCAACAATATCCGCTCGAACTTTGGCTACGTGGCCCGCGCCGAAGACAGCGACCCTTTCGGCCCCGGCAAACTGTTCCGCCAGAACGGGCGCAAGGTATTCAAGGAAGTCTGCCCGATGGCGGCATCCCACCTGGAGACCCAGGTTGAAGAGCTGGGCATGCAGCCCGCCGCGATCGACCGCTGGTGGCTGCACCAGGCCAATATCAATATGAACAACCTGATCGCGAAGAAACTGATGGGCGACGAGGCCTCCGCAGAGCGCGCGCCAGTGGTTCTAGACAGTTACGCCAACACCGCTTCAGCGGGCTCGGTGATCGCGTTCAACCTGCACAGCGATGACCTGCCGGTGGGCAGCAAGGGTGTGATCTGCTCTTTCGGTGCAGGCTACTCTATCGGCAGCCTGGCGCTGGAAAAGATCGCCGTCTGAAAACCGTAAACCTCTCGCCTCCGGCTGATCAATGGCCGGAGGCCACCTGCTCGGCGAGCGGCGTGTAGGCAGCGGTTTCGCGGAAGTCCGCCAGCTGCGGGTCCACGTTCAGAAATACCATGGAATGGGAATTCTGCGCAGCCGCCCGCTGCAGCCAATGAGCTACCGCCGACAGATCCCCAAGGGCCAGATAGGCCTTTGCCATTTCATAGGATGGGATATACCCGTCCCCGGACTCGAGTCCAGCGAGCAGCGCGCGCGCCTCTGCGGCCTGGCCACCGAGAGCCTGCACCCGCGCCAGGGATGCCACGCCGATCGCACTCCCCTGTGAGCGGGATACATTTTCCTGCAGGGAAGCCTTGGCACCATCGAGGTCGCCCATGGCTTCCAGGGTCCAGCCGCGCCACAGGTAAACAAGCTCGAAATCCGGATCCAGTTCCTGCGCCAGCGCCAGCTGTTCCAGTGCCATATGGTATTGCCCCGCGTGATACAGCACCCATCCCAGCGCGGCATTGGCAATCAACGACAGGGGATCGAGCTCCGTGGCCCTGCGCATTTCCCGCTCCGCCTCGCCAAAACGACCGGCGGCCACCAGCAGGTTGGCATACCATTGATGCGCTTTGGAGGAATCCGGTTTGAACGCTATCGCCTGCAGAAAATGGGATTCGGCCTGTTCCAGGTCCCAGTCGTAATACAGGGCCACGTAGCCCAGGTTGGCCTCTGCCGACGCGTTGGCGGGATCCAGCTGCAGTGTCCGGCGGGCTGCGCCGCGCGCGCGGGTGAATGCCTCCGACGGCGCCAGGTAATCGTAGAAACCCAACACCGCGAGCGCATCCGCCAACCCCGCCCAGGCCGGTGCATAGTCCGGCGCCATGGCAATGGATTGCTCAAAATAATCCACCGCGGCAAGCAGGCCACTTTGCGAACGCTTGTGCCAGTAGAAGCGCCCTTTGAGGTAGTTATCGTAGGCCGCCGGGGGAATCCGGCTTACCGTTGCGCTGTGCTCGCCTGCGCCGTGCAACTCCCCCGCCAGTGCCCCGGCAATTTCCTGTGCGATCTCTTCCTGCACCGCAAAGATATTGGTCAGTTCCCGCTGGTAGCTGCGCGACCACAACTGATAACCATCGCGGGCATCGACCAACCGCACATTGATACGCAGCTGCTCCCCGTCCCTGCGCACACTGCCTTCCACCAACGCATCGGTCCCCAGCAGCTGGCCGATATTGCGCGCATCCAGCTCGGTGCCGCGCAGCGCGAAGGACGAAGTCCGCGACACCACCCGCAACCCCCTGAACCCGGATAAGCGACTGAGCAGATCGTCCGCCAGCCCGTCGCTGAAATAATCTCGCTGGTTGTTCTCGCTGGCATTCACGAATGGCATCACCGCAACGGAGCTGAGGGGTGCGCGCTCTACAGGAGGCGACAGCGAGTGAGGAAGTTGCGAATAGAGCAGCAGCGACAGGCTCCCCACCAGCACGATGCAAAGGCCCGCTACAGCGAGGGGCCGGATTTGTTTGCGAGGTTGCGCGGGCGCGATTTCCACCCGCGCCTCCACCGGCTGCGCCACGGGGATTACCGGCGCAATAAAGCGATAGCCTTTTTTCGGTACCGTCTCGATAAAGCGGGAGCTGCGTGCGGAATCATTGAGCGCCTGGCGCAACTTGCGCACCAGGGTATTGAGGTTGTCATCCAGCAAGCCACTGGCGTCTTGCGGCCAAAAGTGCTGGAACAGGGCTTCCCGGGTCATCAGTTCACCGGGGTGGGTTGCCAGCAGGACGAGGAGACGCAGCGGCAATTCCTGCACATTCACCGGCCTGCCGCGCCGGGTGAGCACAGGCTGATCGCAGTCGAGTTCAAATTCTCCGAATTGCAGCGTCGTCATACACCACCCGGACAGGGTCCTCAGGGATTTCCGCGCTCGCGGCGCAGTTCATGTGTACCGCTAAGCCTTTGATTTAACGGTATTCCCCGGTTCAGGTAAAGGTCAGGCGCAATTCATTGCCGGTCGCTCATCGCACTGCTTGGATAGCTGCCAGGCCACCGGCGGACCTCGGTGGTCACTCAATCAACGGAGAAACTGATCATGGGACGTTCCATTTTTACTGCCGCATTGCTGCTGTGCAGCCTTTCCACCTTTGCGGCCGAGAGCCACCAGTACATCATCGAGCGCACTATTCCGGGGGCGCAGAAACTGACCGCGGAAGAACTCAAATCCATCTCGCAGAAATCCCGCGCAGTACTCGAATCCCTCGGGCCGGAAATCCAGTGGCAGCAGAGCTATGTCGCGGAAGACAAGTTCTACTGCGTGTACCAGGCCCCGAACAAGGAAATCATCGCCAAGCACGCCAAGCTGGGCGGTTTTCCCGCGGACAAGATCGTTGAAGTGAGCGGTATTATCGGGCCGCAGACCGCTGCGGACTGAACTCGCCTGGCCGTCCCGGGGCGCCGCCCGCCCCGGGAGCCTTGCCCCCAAGCTGTTCCAGCCCCGCCCTGTGGATATTGCCGTTTGGCGGCACCGGGCAACCGCGTTAGCATAGCGCCCCCTTAAGACCAGAGCTTTGCGAAGCTTAGCGGAGCGCAGCCATGACCGAATCGTCACACCCTTACGACGCACTGACCCCGGACCGGGTAATCGACTGCGTGGAGAGTGTTGGGCTGCTGTCCGATGCCCGAATATTTCCTTTAAACAGCTACGAGAACCGCGTCTACCAGGTGGGAATTGACGAGGCGCAACCGCTGATCGCCAAGTTCTACCGCCCCGGGCGCTGGAGCGACGCGCAGATCCGTGAGGAACACCAGTTCTCGCTGGAACTGGCCGCGGCCGAGGTGCCGGTGGTGGCGCCGCTGGAAATCAACGGCGACACCCTGCACTCGGCGCACGGCTTCCGCTTTGCCCTGTTTCCCCGCCGCGGCGGGCGCCAGGTGGAGCTGGACAATTTCGACCACCTGGAACAGGTGGGCACCATGCTCGGGCGGATTCACGCCATCGGTGCGACGCGGCCTTTCGAACACCGCGCAGAACTGTCACTGGAGCGGTTTGCCATCGACAGCCGGGAATTCATTCTCAGCGGCGACTTCCTTCCCCGGGAGAATGTGGAGGCCTACGCCACCACCACCGCGCACCTGATCGAACAGATTGCGCCGGTGCTGGAACAGGACTGGAAGCAAATCCGCCTGCACGGCGACTGCCACAGCGGCAACTTCCTGTGGCGGGACGAAACGCCGTGGTTTGTGGATCTGGACGACTGTATCAATGGTCCGGCCATCCAGGATCTGTGGATGCTGATCTCCGGTGACCGCGCGGAACAGACCGCCTATCTCGACGCGGTGGTGGAAGGCTACGAGACCTTCTACCCTTTTGATCCGGCCCAGCTGCATCTGGTGGAGCCCCTGCGCTGCCTGCGCCAGATGCACCACGCGGCGTGGCTGGCACGGCGCTGGGAAGACCCGGCATTCCCCATCGCCTTCCCCTGGTTCAATACCCCGCGCTACTGGGCGGAACATATCCTGGCCCTCCGGGAGCAGCAATCGGCGCTGCAGGAGCCAACGCTCACCCTCGGCGCCGTGTGATCCACAGCAAAGGAAATTTATTCAGATGGAAAACCTAAAGCCCCGCGTGGAACAGGACGAGCTGTGGAGTGGCATTCGCAAGGATGTATCCGTACAGGTGGAGCGGGAACCGATTCTCGCGAGCTTCCTGCACGCCACCATTCTCAACCACAACACGCTGGAATCTGCGCTCAGCTTCCACCTCGCCAACAAGCTCGACAGCCCGGTGGCTCCCGCGTTGCTGATTCGCGAAGTCATCGACGAAGCCCTGGAAGCGGATCCGGGTATTGGCGCTGCTGCCCGCGCCGACCTGGCCGCGGTAGAGCAGCGCGACAGCGCCTGCCACTCCCTGTACGAACCCTTCCTGTACTTCAAGGGATTCCATGCCCTGCAGGCGTGGCGCGTCGCCCACTGGTTGTGGCAACAGAATCGCCGCTCCCTGTCCCTGTTTGTGCAGCACCGTATTTCCGTGGTGTTCGGCGTGGATATCCACCCGGCGGCACAGCTCGGCCAGGGTATCCTGCTGGATCACGCCACCGGGATCGTGATCGGCGAGACCGCGGTGGTGGAAGACAATGTTTCCATCATGCAGTCCGTCACCCTCGGCGGCACCGGCAAGGAATCCGGCGACCGCCACCCGAAAGTGCGCTGCGGCGTATTGATCGGCGCCGGCAGCAAAATCCTTGGCAATATCGAGATCGGCCGCTGCTCACAGATCGCGTCCGGCAGCGTGGTACTGAAAGCGGTTCCGGAGAAAGCGCTGGTGGCGGGTGTGCCCGCCAAGGTCATCGGCACCGCCAGTTGCGACCAGCCGGCGCTGTCCATGAACCAATGTGCCCTGTCGCAGGTGGATCGTTTGCGCTGATTCTGCTGTCACAGGTTGCGAACAATAGATACGGCCATCAACCGGCAGGACTATTCTGTAACCATGAAATACAGTCTCAGCGCGAAAAATCTCGTTTGCCGCAACCTGGAAAACAAAGCCGGGTACTGCGCAGACCTCCTGAACCCCAAACAAAGCAAGGAAATCACCGGCCTGCTGCGCACCGACAGCGGGCTGCTCAGCAGCCGCTTCAACCAGGTGGTCAGCAATTCGGTGATGCAGCCGCGTATTCTGCAGCGCTTTGTGGTGGACTACTTTGCGGAACGCCACAGCCCCTTTTCCCTGTGGCACTGCGCCAGCAAGCCCCTCGATGACGAAGCCCTCGCCGAGCTGCACCTGATACGCAAGGCGCCGCAGATCGCCATGGCGTCGGAAGTGAAACAGCTGGCCGCGGAAGAAGTGCAACTGGAAGGGTTGGAAATCAATGCGGTCACCACCGCGGACGGCATCCTCGCCTACGGTGACCTGATCGTCGCCATGCAGGGCAACCCGCGCGAAAACGCGCAGATCAAGAAATTCTACCAGCAGCTCTCCGAACTCCCGGAACACAAACACAGCCGCCTAAAACTGTTCCTCGGCGAATACCAGGGCACTCCCGTCGCCACCGGTTGCCTGTTTTCCTCCGCCGATTCCCTCGGTTTCTACGACCTCGGCACCCTCGCAGAACATCGCGGCCGCGGTATCGGCAGGGCCATGTTCCAGTATCTGGTCAACGAAGTGACCCACAGCCACCACAAGCACGTGGTGGCCCTGGTCGGTGAGGATCAACAGAATCTGTGGCTGAACGCCGGCTTCTATGCCGTGGGCGAGGTAGCCCACTACGAATTCACCCCGGAGCGCGGCAGCGCGCATGTCCCGAACGGTCCGGCAGAAAACAGCGACCTGAGCGACGGCCGCAAGAGCGCATAGCCCTGACCATTTAACCCAGAGCGCGTCGCTCAGGCGCGCTCGATGGGAAAGGCAATCACCTCGTCGATCCGGCTGGCGCCGCTGGCCAGCATCAACAACCGATCCACCCCCAGCGCCACCCCCGCGCAATCCGGCATGCCCGCCTCAAGCGCCTCTACCAGGCGCTCCTCAAACGGATGGATCGGCTTGTGGTTATCCTCGCGATAGCGGTGATCTGCCTCGAAGCGACGCAACTGCTCCGGTGCATCAGTCAACTCCCAGTAACCATTGGCCAGCTCCATGCCCCCCACATAAGCCTCGAATCGCCGCGCCACCGGCACTCCAAGCTCGTCGTCCTCCACCCGCGCCAGCGCCGCCTGGGTCGCGGGAAAATCGTAAACCAGCGAAATCCCCTCCCCCATATTTGGCTCGATATGGTGACTCATCAACAGATCGAGACACTCATCCCGCCCCGCCGGCTCAAACGACAACTCCAGCACCTTCGCCACCGTCGCCTTCAGCTCCTCGAAAGACGCCCGGTGCGGATCCACGTCCAGGTGCTGCAGAAACAGCGCGCGATAGCTGTACGAGCGCACTTTTGAAATCCGCAACAGCCAGGACAACAGTTCCCCCACCTCGATCATCAAGCGGTGGTCATCCCAGCCCACCCGGTACCACTCCAGCATGGTGAACTCGGGATTGTGCCGCCCTCCCGCCTCGCCATTGCGGAACGCCTTGCCCAGGTAATAACAATCCCCCATCCCCGCCGCCAGCAGACGCTTCAGGCCAAATTCCGGGCTGGTCGCAAGATACGCGGCGTTACCGCTGCAATCGGCAACAATCGAGTCGATATGCGGGTCGCTGGTGGCGCGACGGGAAAGAATGGGCACCTCCATCTCCAGCACCTGGCGTTCGCTGAAGAAACGACGGATATCCGCGAGCAGGGTGGCACGGCGGCGGAGGTTTTCCAGGGGGGCGGTGGGGCGCCAGTTGGATTCAGACATTGAGGGTAGCGTCGTAATCGATAGATGATGAGTTTAGTCGCCAGCAGGCACGTGTTCAGAACTGAAGGCAAAGCGCTGGGTGCGGCTTTTCGAAAGCGTCAGCGGCATGGACGCCGCTGACGCAGCGTACAGGGATGTATTCACAGCGGTTTCGAAAAGCTGCACCCAGTGCTTTGCCGCCAGGGGCTCAGAAGAGCGGAGCCCACGGGGCGCAACGAAAAAGGGCGAATACCAAAGTATCCGCCCTTGAGATCAGCAATCCAGGAAAGATCAGTCTTCCTTGGCGCGCCCCAGGTATTCACCGGTACGGGTATCGACCTTGATGGTCTCGCCGATTTCCAGGAACAGCGGCACCTTCACCACAGCACCGGTGGACAGGGTCGCCGGCTTGTTGCCACCCTGGGCAGTATCACCGCGCAGGCCAGGATCGGTATCGGTGATTTCCAGAATCACATGATTCGGCGGCGTCACCGCCAGCGGTGCACCGTTGTACAGAGTCACGACACAAATGTCCTGCTCCTTCAGCCACTTGGCCGCATCGCCAACCGCCTTCGCATCCGCCTGATGCTGCTCGAAAGTCTCCGGCTCCATGAAATGGAAGAACTCACCATCGTTGTAGAGATATTCCATATCCCGGTCCATCACATCCGCAGACTCCAGGCTCTCACCGGAACGGAAAGTGCGTTCCCAGACCCGGCCGGTCTTCAGGTTGCGCAGCTTCACACGGTTGAACGCCTGGCCCTTACCGGGCTTCACGAACTCATTCTCCACAATGGAGCAAGGGTCGCCGTCCAGCATTACCTTCAGACCGCCTTTGAATTCGTTAGTGGAATAACTAGCCATGAGTTCCTCGAAATATCAGCATTGAGCCGTCAAATTGATTAAACTTCGCGCGCCCTTCACCGGGATACGGGCAAGCATACCCGTCACAACAGCAGTACCGCCGCCGAGCGCGCCAAAAAACAGCCGCATATGATACAGCACCGCCAGCCCCCCCGTGAAATCACCGCAACGGAAATCGCGACCGACAGCCCACAGCCGTCCGCCGAACGCCGCTGGCAGGAAGAAATGTCGGACCTGGTCAGCGATCCGCAGGAACTGCTCGAACTACTGCAGCTGGACCAGCAACAGCTGCCACAACTGAAAGCGGCAGGGGAACTGTTCCAGCTGCGGGTACCGCGCCCCTATCTCGGCCGAATCCGTCCCGGAGACCCGCAGGACCCGCTGCTGTTGCAAGTATTGCCCAGTGCGCGAGAACTGCAGCCCACTCCCGGATTCAGCGACGACCCACTGCAAGAGGCCGCTGCAAACCCGGTACCCGGTGTGGTCCACAAATACCGCGGGCGCCTGCTGCTGATCACCGCCGGCCAGTGCGCCGTCAACTGCCGCTACTGCTTCCGCCGCGCCTTCCCCTACAGCGACAACCACCTGAACCGCAGCCAGTGGCAACAGGCGCTGGACTATATCCGCGGCCAGCAGGACCTGAGGGAAGTCATTCTCAGTGGCGGCGACCCCCTGGTGATGAGCGACAAGCAGCTTGGCTGGCTCGCCGGTGAACTGGGCGCTATCCCCCACCTGGACAAACTGCGCATCCACACCCGCCTGCCGATCGTCGCGCCGTCCCGGGTCAACCGGGAATTCCTCGACTGGTTTACCGGCAGTCGCCTGAAACCGGTGCTGGTGCTGCACTGCAACCACGCCAACGAAATCGATGGGGCGGTGCGCAATGCCCTCGGTCAGCTCAGAGCGGCCGGCGTCACCCTGCTCAACCAGTCGGTACTGCTGAAAGGTGTCAACGACAGCGAGCAGGCCCTCGCGGACCTGTCCGAGGCCCTGTTCGACGCCGGGGTACTGCCCTATTACCTGCACCAGCTCGACCGCGTGCAGGGCGCCGCCCATTTCGAAGTGAACGATACCCAAGCCCGTGCGCTGGTAGAGCAATTGCGCCAGCGACTGCCCGGGTATCTGGTGCCGAAACTGGTGCGCGAAATACCCGCAGAGAAATCCAAAACACCGCTTTGAGGCGACTCGCCGGGCTGGCCGGGAGCCAGCCCTAAAGAGCTAATACGCGCTAAGAACGCGAACTATCTCGGATTTTATTGCAAAATAACCGACACTTTCGTCACCTATTTCAACCGGCACGTTTGTGCAAACTGCAGCGCCTCGTATACTGCAGGGAGTCAAACCCCGGTTATTGTGATGCAGGAAGCAGAAGAAAAAACAATCGGGCAGCAAGCCCGGTCCGGCAGTGAAGCCGAGCGGACACCCGCCAGCACTCAACCCCCATATCGCAGCCCCGCAGAGCCACTAGCGGGCGGCATTCGCTCACCCGGTGAAACGGATCGACCGGTGTCACCGGGGAATGGCCCCGCATCGGCCAAAATCCTCGACCAGCTCGCCCCGGGCATGCGGGACCTGGATGCACTCACCTGCGGCTGTTACAACCACCGCCAGTTGAAACGCTGGCTGCAAAGCTACCTGAAACAAAACGCACCGGAGCAATCACTCCAGCGCAACGCGGGCACCCTGCGCAGCCTGCTCGCAGAAATCACCCGCTGGACCGCCCCCGCCAGAATCCGCCTGGCCTCACTTGAAGTCCTGCGGCCGGTAATCGCCAGCCACGCCAGCGAGCTATCCCTGTTACAGCTCGCCCAGGATCGCAGCGGCAGTGTCCTGCAAACCCCGGAACAGCGCCGCGACCTGCTCACCGCCGTCATTCTCTACCAGCACCTCGCCCAGGCCTACAGCAGTATCTGCGTACAACTCCTGTCCGAGCCTCACACCCTGTTTTACCGCCGTCGCCTGGCGCGGGTGCTGCACCGGGGGATCGACAGTTACCGGCGTTTGATCCAGATCAGCAGCCATTTTTATCTGGCGCCGCCCAAAGGCAGCTGGGCACGCATGCAACGCCTGGTCGCCCTGGCACGGGAACAACAGCTGGATCAGCGACGGGTGCTGGACCCGCTGGCCGCAGACAGGCCCACGGTGCAAAACGACAGCAGCGCGAGATCCCTGACTTCGCACCGCTGGGTAAAGCTTACCCAGCCCTATGTGCACAGCGCACTGTTCGCCAGTGCCAATCCGCTGCAGCTCACCGTCGAGGAACAACTGCAACTGTGGTTGTGCTGCGCCCGCTGGGCCAAAGGCGCGCGTCTGCTGGAGCGGGTCACCCCCGCGCTGAAAACACTGCTCGCCAGCCTCCGCCTGGACCAACCACCGATCCCATCGGTGCGGTTACAACACAGCAGCGTGGACATGAAGTACTTTTCTGCTCCCCAGGGCTGGTGCATCGACCTGAGCAATCCGCTGCGGCAACTCCAGCGCAGACTGCGTCGACCCGGTGCTATTTCTCCAGATATTCTGCACCGGGTTCAGGACACCTGGGCGGGAGGCAAATCCCGCGAAACACAGCGCACTCCGGCCAATATCCGCTGCGAGGTCGTCACCGGACTCAGCGCCATCGGGCACCACCTCAAAAACGGCGGTGATGAAGCCCCGGAGCTGGCCAACACCTTCGCCGCGCCTGCGGCAGACAGTCTGGTCATGGAAGTGGATACCATCGATTTCCGCACCGGAAGAGCGTTGAAGGACTACGAGGTGTCTCTGCACGATCAATCCTCCCGCGCACTACCCAGCGCCCCTTCGGTATCCCGCAAGACCAGTGCTGACGGCGCACAGAAACGCTATCAGCCCATCCCCGCCACCCTGCTCAACAGCAGCGCCAGTGGTGCGGGCCTCAGATTGCCGCCGGACTGCCGCGGTCGCCTGAAGAGCGGCGACCTGATTGCACTGCGCGTGAAAGATCACTGGGAGCTGGCGCTGGTGCGCTGGCAGTTCGGACTGCCGGACCAGTGCCGCAGCGGGGTTGAGTTGCTGGGTGGCCATACCAGCGCGGTGCGTGTGCGCCGCTACTCCCGCGACGGTCGCCGCACCGATCCCATGGTCGGCCTGCTAACCGGTCACGCCGGGCAGGCCGCGGAACTGATATTGCCTGCGCCCCTGTTTCAGCCCGGTGATACCGTCGACATCATCAACGCCGGGCAGACGCGATCGGTCACCCTGCACAAGCAGACACTCGCCACCGGGAGCTTCGCGATTTTCGAGTTTTCCTGAGGTAGTCCGCGCAAGAACCGTCAATTTTCTGCGACTTCCGAAAAGTGTGTGACCCAGTGCCGACTTTGCACTTGTTAATGCGGATTTACGCGGCCTACACTATCCGGTTCGCGGCCTCCCGGATTGGCTGACGGTTGTCCGGCAATCGCCAGTGGAGTCCCAAGTACGGCATGGAAGCGGTATAACAAACGACAGAATTACATAACGCCGCCGCGACGCAGTACAACAGGAATACAATGAGCAGCGAAAACACCATCCGCCTTCTTTTGATCAATGACGCTCCCGGCGAATCCCAGCGACTGGTGAGCATGCTGCACAACGCAGGCCGCCCCAATCGGGCCCAGCACGTCGCCAGCGAAGCAGCCCTCACCAAGCTCCTGCAGGAGCACGCGTGGGATCTGCTGATCGCCGCCGAGCAGAGCAAACAGCTCGAAGCCGCCACCGCAATCCGCACCATCAACAAACTGCAGAAAGATGTTCCCGCCATCCTGCTCACCGAGCGCGAAGGCTCCCAGCCGGTGGTGGAAGGCCTCAAGGCCGGCGCCCGCGATGTGGTGACTGTCGATGAAGACCAGCACCTTCTGCTGGTCATCCAGCGCGAACTCGCGGCTCTTAACGAGCGTCGCCAGGCGCGTCTGCACGACCGCCGCTACAACGCCACACTGAACCGCGCCAAGGAACTGCTCGACAGCTCCAAAGATGCCATCGCCTATATCTCCGATGGCCTCATCGTCTACGCCAACGAATCTTTCGCCGAGCGCTTCGGTTACAACGATCGCGACGATGTGGAATACCAGCCACTGATCGACATGCTCACCGAAGGCGAACAGCCCGACGCGCGGGAGTTCCTGCGCCAGTGCGCCATCAGCAACAACGAGGTGGAAGCCCAGGTGTGGCAGTTCACCGCCAAAACCGCCGGTGGCACCCCGCTGCCCACCAAGGCCGAGGTGCTGTCCACCGTCTATGACGACGAGCGCTGCCTGCAGGTGCGCATCGCCGCCAGCAGTGGCAACACCGAAGAGCTGGAAGCACAGCTCAGCGAAGCCAAGAACCGCGACGCAGCAACCGGCCTGTATAACCGGCAGCGCTTCGTGCAGCTGCTGAACAGTGCCATCCAGTCCGCCGCTGGCTCCCAGCGCACCGGTGGCCTGATGCTGATTCAGATCGACCGCTTCGAAGAATCCGTACAGCAACTGGTGGGTGTCGCCGGCGCCGATCAGCTGCACAAGAAATTCGCTGAGCTGCTGCAAAGCAGTGTCCGCCGCGGTGATGTGGTGGCCCGCTACGGTGAGGACAGCTACTGCCTGCTGATGCCGGAAACCACTCCGGACAGTGCCGAAGGGCGCTCCCGGGAACTGCTGCAGAAAATCGCCGACACCATCTTTGAAGGCGGCGGCAAAACCCTGCATATCACTGCCTCCATCGGTATCTCCCTGTTGAGCGAAACCTCCGGTAATGCCGACAAGGTGCTGGAACAGTCGAGCAAGGCCCTCGATCAGGCGGTGAAAAAAGACAGTGGCAACGGATTCGCCCTCTACGAACCGGACAGCGACCAGCAGGGCGACGCCAACACTTATCACCGCGCCCGGGTTGTCCAGGCCCTGGAGGCCGGCAACCTCAAACTGCTGTACCAGCCGATCCTCAGCCTGCAGGGCAGCGGCGAGAAAATGTACGAGGTGCTTGTGCGCCTGGTGGATGGCAAGGAAGAACTCTCACCGATCACTTTCCTTGAAGCCCTTGGCGATGCCGGCCTGTCCTCGAAAATGGATCGCTGGATCATCCTCAATGCCATCAAGGCCGCTGCCGCCCAGCGCGCCAAGGATCAGGAAGTCTCCACACTGATCCACCTCACCGCGGCGTCCCTTAAGGACACCAGCCTGCCGGCGTGGCTCGGCGTTGCCTTCAAGGCCGCCAAGGTGCCGCCCAATGCTGTCACTTTCCAGCTGCGCGCCGAAGACATCAACAGCAACCTCCACGCCGCCCGCGACTTCGCCAAACAGGTGCAGGGCATGGGCTGTCGGGTTGCGGTGTGCCATTTCGGCACCGGCCTCAGCCCGTTCAAGGCGCTGGAGCATGTAAAAGTGGACATCGCCAAGATCGATGCCTCGTTTGTGCGCGAAGTACAGGATGAAGGGGTCGACAGCGAAGCACTGGTGAATCTCGTCGGCCAGCTCAAGGAAATCGACACCCGGGTAATCGTTCCCCACGTGGAGCAGGCCAGTATGCTGCCCACCCTGTGGCAGACCGGCACCGACTACATTCAGGGCTACTACGTACAGCCGCCCGGGGATGAAATGGACTTTGATTTCAGCCTCGACTGACGCGCGCTACGGCAGCGCGCCCATCTCCCTTGAGCACACCGCCCCCTGCAAACTGTTTGCAGGGGGCTTTCAAAGATGGGGCAAGACAGCTCCCGACCTGCTCCCCAACACCCCTCTCCCCTATCTCTCCAGAGACCTCGCCTCGCGGATATCGTCATCGAAAAGCAATATTTTGGCAGTATTTTTTTCCCTCAAAGGATAGTGATATAGTCCAGAATTCCACATGTTGGCAGCAACCTCATCCTATGGAAGGCGCATCACGCATCTCCCGTGGTTGCCCCGGGTGGAAACACCGGTGGTTTTCCACAGGTACACACGCTTCCCGTTTGGAGCGCAATGCTGCTGCACCAACACAAAACCAACAAGTGCAGCACCAGTAAGCCTGGATACTTCCAGCTACCAGCAATAAAAACTCAGCTCGATTACATGTCCGACCCGTTCGCCCATTCCCTAATAAACGACTGGCAACTATCCAGACAGGTTTAGCGCTGGAGAAAGGGTACACATTCGGACAGTAATCCAGGGCCGGCAACCTAGGGATAGATGAATGCTGAATTCGATTTTTAGATTCCTCGCTTACCTTATCTTGGCAGTGACGCTCACCGCCTGTGGTGGAGGCGGTGGCGATACCGGAGACTCGGGAAGCTCATCCGGAGGCACTACAAGCAGTAGTAGTGGCGGAAGTGGTAGCGGGAGTAGTGGTGGAACCAGTAGTGGGAGTAGCAGCAGTAGCGGAGGTGACAGCAATCCCCCCGGAGACTACAACCCGTACCTTCCCGCCGGCGACGATATCGCGCTGTATTACAACTGGAGCACGGAAGCTGCGCACTTTGAAGATGCCACCATTGGTTCAATGAGCGCGCGCGCCCTCGTGTTTCCCAGTGGAGCCAAGTATTACTTCATCTCCAATAGCACTGGTATCTACTATCTCGGTTTCTACGCGCCGGATCTTTATATCGATGGTGTGGGCACTTACACCGTTGATTTTCGCCTGGACAAAAAAGTCCTGCTCTGGGATGAAAACCTGGCGCCGGGCGATATTCTGGAGCAGAGCGGAAGCGGGATCGTCAACATCTCTCCGGACTACGGAGACAAGAGCTTTACCTATGATGCCGGCCGCGGATACCAGGGAGAGGGCTCGATAACCACCAGCTACACCGAAGACAATGCCCAGGTGGTTCAGTTTGCCATGGAAGCCACCGCAACCATCGACGGCACTCAGGTTATCCTTCAGGTAGCCCACGCCTTTGCTTTCGTGAAAGACCTGGGTATCGCGCGACTGGCAGATGCCGATTACGAATTTCAGCTCACGGATTATGTAGGCCCCTACACCGGTGGTGACAGCTCCTCCTCAAGCAGTTCATCCAGTAGTTCTTCCGGTTCCAGCAGCTCATCCAGCTCGAGCGGTAGCTCGTCCGGATCTGGCAGCTCTTCGAGCTCCAGTAGTAGTTCCAGCGGCAGCAGTTCTGGCGGTAGCGGCGGAAGCGATCCCGACACTGATGGAGATGGGGTGCCCGACAGCGACGATGCCTTCCCCAATGATCCGGCAGAAAGCGTGGACAGTGACAGCGACGGCATCGGTAACAATGCCGATACCGACGATGACAATGATGGGGTTACAGACGACAACGACGCCTTTCCTACCGACCCGGACGAAGTTGCTGACTACGACAACGATGGTATCGGCGACAACGCGGATAACGACGATGATAACGACGGTTACGATGATGCCGCGGACAACTACCCATACAACCCGGAAAAATGGGCAAAACTGGCGTTATCAAACAATACGCACAAAGTAACTTACGTGCGCGGCAGCTCAGAGAGCACCCTCAACTTTGCCGTCGATATTGCCGCACCGAACCTGGACTGGGTACTGGAAGATATCTCCGTGGCAGGTATCAGTACCGATGTCAGCAGTGGTCAAGGGGATGGCAAGGTAGTGTTCACACTGGATATGACTCAGATATCCAGCGACACCGTGTCTGAATCCATCGCCATTACCGACCCGGATGCCGGCGATGCCGAGTACGTGACCTTCAATTTTGATTTCCAGCTTCCGCAACTCACGATTAGCGCGTTGTCTCAGGAGCTCGACGCCAGTTTTGGCTGGGAAGACACAACCCTCGTGAATTACGTGACCCTCAATACCGGCAGCCAAAGCCATGTCACCAATGTGACCGTGGACTTCCCGCTGGCTGGCGCCTGGGCGGTGTCATCGACATTGAATACGGATGAGAACCAGCAGGAAATTGTTCTGGATTTTGACCCGACAAAATTTTTGGAAGGCATCCACAACGGTACGGTTACCCTCAGTGCAACTGTGGATGGAGAAGCGGTCGAAGCCAGTTATGACATCACCGTCAAAAGCTCCCGGAATCTGCTGGTTGCACACGATAATGGCATTGCTTTTTCCAGTTTCCCGGCACACCAGAGCCTGCAGCACTCCATCTTGATTGACGATAGCTACTGGCAAGGCGGCGTGCCATGGCAGGCTTCTACCGATGCGAGCTGGCTGACGATTGACACATCTGGAGTCACCGGAGAAAGCCTGGCACTATCGGCAAATACCGACGGCCTGAGCCTGGATACCCTGCATACCGCAACGGTTAGCGTATCCTCAAGCAGTGAGACAATCGAAAACGTTGAAGAGATTCAGGTAAGCCTGTGGATCGGCAGTACAGGTCCGGCACAAACGATCGCGGTAGATAGCGACTACAACCACCTGCTGGCGGACCCGGTCAAACCATACGCCTACGCCGCGAGTGGCAACACCATTGATGTCTACAACATTTACAGCGGTGCCATCGAAGAATCCATTACGCTTTCCGTCAGCGAAATAAGCTCAATGGCAATTTCCAGCGACGGACAGAAACTGTTCGCGACCGATAGCGGCCAAAACACGGTCACCTCCTACGACCTGTCCCTCGGAGTCGAAGCATCCAATTCTTACGCCAAAAAGCCGGAATATGTGCGCTATGCCCGGGTCAACGGTAAACCGCTTGCCTTCACTTACTACAAGGAAAGCGAGAACGCCACCTTTGGTCGATTGCAGGTGATCAGTGCAGAAGACCTGTCCCTAGTAAGGAGCTCTACCGAGTTCAACTCCGCTTACTATAAAGAACTGGACGTGAGTGAAAACGGCAGGGTTTACTGTTCTACCGGCACCAATATGGGCTGCTTCGATGTCGCCTATTCAAGCCTGGACAACGACATTCTATCGACACGCCGCTCCAGCCCTTACGGTGAGGATGATCTTGCAGTCAGCTTTAACGGTGATTTTTTCTATACGATTGCCTTCTATACAAACTACAGCTACGACAAGATAGACACGGCAACTGGATCCGTGTTGCAGAACATGCCTGGTGTTGCCTACCCCTGTTGTGTCGAAATCGCGCCCGACGATAGTCTTCTCGCAGGCGCGAACGACTATTACAACAGTGGGAGTGCGGACTACTGGCTGTACAGCAAGGATGGGACCAGCCTATTCAGTGGCCACATTTCTGGTTATAAGAATGAACTCAAAAAGAAAGGGCAGACGATATCTTCGGATGGGAGATCCATCATAAGCCTGACGACCGCACCGCAGCTGGTCTTTACCCGGCTTCAGTAGTCCCTCACAAAAGCCCTGGATACTTCATCCGGGGCTTTTTTTATGACGTAGGATTCGTTACACGATATCGTCAGGCAATGGCGAGATAGAGCAAGTTTCGGCCACACTAAAATTGACAAGCCACAATTTTTGACCAACCCTGTCTGAAAGCTTTCACCCGCCCCCTCCTCTCGCGCTGGCCGCTTTCTGAACCCTGCCCAATTCGGTATTCTGTGCCGCGAAGAATTTACCCAGTTCTGAATTCACAAATAAAACAATCACGGAGCCTTCCATGCTGCCCCAATTGTTCACCCCCAACCTCGGCCGCCTGATCGGCGCCGGGCTGCTCGCCTGCAGTCTCGTCACACTGAGTGCCTGCAGCAAGAATGAAGATGCGGCAAACGGTGAAAACACCGCAGACATCCCCGAGAGCGCCACCGAATACACGCCGGAGAACCTGGAAAAAGACACCCCGCTCGCGGATAACGCCGAGCCGGAGTCCGGTGTCGACTACCACTCCTTTGCCAATACCAACGATTACCTCGTCAAACACCTCGATCTAGACCTCACCGCCGACTTCGACAACAAGATCCTGAAGGGCGAGGCCATCCTCGACATCAAGCGCCAGACCGCCAAGAATCCGCCGTTGATTCTCGACACCCGTGAGCTGGACGTTACCGCAGTGCGCGCGGGCATCGGCGATTCCCTGCAGCCGGTCAAATTCAGCATGGGCAAGAAAGACCCCCACCTGGGCACCCCGCTGAAAATTCAGCTGCCCAAGGGCGCCAACCGGGTCGCAATCCAGTACCAGACCTCTCCCGGCGCCTCCGGTGTACAGTGGCTGGAGCCGCAGCAGACCGCGGGCAAGAAGCACCCGTTCCTGTTCACCCAGGCCCAGGCCATCCATGCGCGCAGCTTTATTCCCCTGCAGGACTCTCCGCAGGTGCGCATGACCTACGAGGCCACCATCCGCACCCCGGAAGAACTGCGCGCCGTGATGAGCGCGAACAACGATCCGGAAGCAGAACTGGACGGTGTGTTCGAGTTTGAAATGCCCCAGGCCATTCCGTCCTACCTGATCGCCATCGGTATCGGCAACCTGGACTTCAAAGCCATGGGCGAGCGCACCGGCGTCTACGCCGAGCCGGAACTGCTGGAAGCCGCGGCGAAAGAGTTCGAAGACACCGAGTCCATGCTCGAGGTCACCGAGGAGAACTTCGGTCCCTACCGCTGGGACCGCTATGACCTGCTGATCCTGCCTCCCAGCTTCCCATTCGGCGGCATGGAAAACCCGCGCCTGAGCTTTATCACCCCCACGGTGATTGCCGGTGACAAGAGCCTGGTGGCCCTGATTGCCCACGAGCTGGCCCACTCCTGGTCCGGCAACCTGATCACCAATGCCAGCTGGCGCGACCTGTGGCTGAACGAAGGTTTCACCACCTACCTCACCAACCGCATCATGCAGTTTGTGTACGGTGACAAGCGCTACCAAATGGAAATGGCCCTGGGTTACGACGACCTGAAGGCCGACCTGGACGACCGCGAAGACAAAGACGAGATCATGGCCATTGACCTGCGCGGCCGCGATCCCGATGAAGTCTTTTCCAATATCCCCTACGAAAAAGGCTCCCTGTTCCTGTACGAACTGGAGCAGAAAGTGGGCCGCGAGAACTTCGACAAGTTCCTGATGGAGTACTTCAACCACTTCGCCTTCCAGAGCATCACCACGGAAGATTTCGTAAAGTACCTGGACGAGACCCTGCTCAAGCAGTACCCGGAGCAGCTGGACCGCACGCGTATCCAGGAGTGGATCTTCAAGCCTGGCATCCCGGAAGACGCACCGCACCCGCAGTCCGATGCCTTCACCAAACTGGACCCAGTGCGCGAGCAGTGGCTGAACGGTGAGATCAAGGCGAGCGATATCGACACCAAGGACTGGACCTTCCACCAGTGGAAGTACTTCCTCGACGGCATGCCGGAGAAGCTCAGCGAAGATCAACTGCAGGAACTGGACGAGACATTCGACCTGACCCAGTCCAAAAATAACGAGATCGCCTTCAGCTGGCTGATGATCGCCGTGCGCAACGACTATGAACCGGCCAACGCGCGCCTCGAAGACTTCCTGGTGGGCATCGGACGCAACAAGTTCCTGCGCCCGCTGTATCGCAATATGGTGGAAAATGGCAAAACCGACGAAGCCAAGCGTATCTTCGAGAAAGCCAAGCCGGGCTATCACCCGCTGACCGTGAAAGTGAACAGCAAGATCATCTACGGCGACTGATCCCTGGTGTAATCCTGAACACTCCCCGTCGGGCAATCCCGGGGAGTGTGCTGTTCATCGCTTTGCGTCCCGGTCCCAGCACACCGGGACGCAAATTTATGTAAATATTCTCGCCCTTTCGTCCTCATCATTTAATCTGGTGTAAATGTTGCTTCGGCAATCTGTTCTGCTTGTGTCGACGTATCCCTTGCGATCGACGCATTTACAGCTGGCCGAGCGGCAGCCCAGCGAAATTCAGATATCCAGGTATTTCACGACCCCATGAACTCCATCGGCGTATTCGGTCCAGGCATTAGTCGTCTTGTGTGTGCAAAATTCGCACTCCTTGCCACCCTCATTTTCCCCACAACACTTCTCGCCCAGGGCGGGCCCGACAAGGCACCGGTGCCGGTACGCGTCGCGAATGTGGAACTTGAGCAGATCTCCAACCCGGTGGAAGCACTGGGCACCGCCAAGGCGTGGGAGTTTGTGTCCCTGCGTGCAGGCGTAACCGAACATATCAGCCGTATCGCGTTTGAGAGCGGGCAGCGGGTCAAGGCCGGGGATGTGCTGGTAGAGCTCAGCCACGGCGAGGAGCTGGCGGAGCTGGCCGGTGCCCGCGCCACCCTGCAGCGCTATGAGCGGGATGCAAAGCGCCTGCGCGGCCTGGTGGGGAAAAACCTCAGCACCCGCGAACAGCTGGAGGCGGTGGAAACCCAGGTGGCGGAGACCCGCGCCCTGATCGACGGCCTGCAGGCGCGCATCGACGACCGCATTATCCGCGCGCCGTTTGACGGCCAGCTCGGGCTGCGCAATATCAGTGTGGGCAGCCTCGCCACCCCCACCACGGAGCTCACTACCATCCAGGAAATCGATCGCCTGAAAGTGGATTTCACTGTGCCGGAGCGACAGCTGTCGGCGATCAGCGGCGGTATGAAAATTGAAGCTGTAAGCCAGGCCCACCCCAAGCGGGTGTTCAACGGCGAGGTGATGATTGTGGAAGCGCGGGTGGACCCGCAGACCCGCGCGTTTACCGTGCGCGGCCGCCTCGACAATCCCGACGGCCAGCTCAAGCCCGGCATGCTGCTGCGGGTACGCATCATCAGCAACCCGCGCGAGGCACTGACCGTTCCCGAGGCGGCGCTGGTACCGCTTGCTGGAGACCAGTCTGTATACGTGGTCAAGAAAACCGAGGGCGGGCATATGGTGCAGCGCCGCGAGGTGCAGATCGGACACCGCTACCGGGGCAAAGTGGAAGTGCTGTCCGGCCTCTCCCAGGGTGAGCGGGTAGTAACCCGCGGCACCCTGCATATCCGCGACGGCCAGCCCGTTTCCGTGCAGGCGGATAATGGAGCGGCCAACCAATGATCATCAGTGATACGGCGGTCAAACGCCCGGTCTTCGCACTGGTACTGTCGCTGCTGCTGGTGGTGTTCGGCCTGATCAGTTTTGACCGCCTGGCACTGCGGGAATATCCGGATATCGACCCGCCCATCGTGTCCATCGACACAAACTACCCCGGGGCCTCCGCGGATATTGTGGAGACCCGAATCACCCGCCTGATTGAGGACCGCATTGCCGGAATCGAGGGCATCAAGACAGTCACCTCGTCGAGCACCGACGGGCGCTCGCGGATTTCCATCGAGTTCAATATCAACCGGGATGTGGACGGCGCGGCCAACGATATCCGCGACCGCGTCTCCGGGGTGATGAACAACCTGCCGGTGGAAGCGGATCCCCCCGAAATCGAAAAGGTCGACAGCAGCGACGATGTGGTGATCTGGCTGAACCTCACCTCCGACCGCCTCACCGTGCCGGAGCTCACCGACTACGCCAACCGCTACCTGGTGGACCGCTTCTCGGTACTCGACGGCGTGGCCCGGGTGCGGGTGGGCGGCGCCAAAGACTTCGCCATGCGTATCTGGCTGGACCGCGGTGCCATGACCGCGCACAACGTTACCAGTGCGGATATCGAACAAGCCCTGCGCGCGGAAAACCGCGAGCTGCCGGCGGGCTACCTGGAATCCAGTGATCGCCAGTTCACCCTGCGCCTGCAGCGCCAGTTCCAGAGCGCCGAGGACTTCGCGCGTCTCGCCATTGCTACCGGTGACAGCGGCCATGTGGTGCGTCTCGGTGATGTAGCGCGGGTGGAACTGGGTTCTGCTGAGGACCGCTCCACCTTCCGCGGCAATGGTGAGCCGATGGTCGGTATCGGTATTACCCGCCAGTCCACCGGCAATATCGTGGCGGTGGCGGAAGCGGCCAAGGCGGAGATGGTAAAGGTCAACAAGACCCTGCCGGACGGCATGCGCCTCAGCCAGAGTTACGATGCCTCGGTGTTTGTGTCCGAGGCGATCAAGGAGGTGTACACCACCCTGATCATCGCCGTGATCCTGGTAACCCTGGTGATCTACCTGTTTCTAGGCAACTGGCGCGCCACCCTGGTGCCGGCGGTGACAGTGCCGGTATCCCTGATCGCCACCTCCATCCTGCTGTACGCCTTCGGCTTCAGTATCAACCTGCTCACCCTGCTGGCGCTGGTACTGGCCATCGGCCTGGTGGTGGATGACGCCATTGTAGTGCTGGAGAACATTTTCCGGCGCATGGACGAATACGGCGAGCCGCCGCTGTTGGCGGCCTATCGCGGCGCGCGCGAGGTGGGCTTTGCGGTGGTCGCCACCACTCTGGTGCTGGTGGCGGTGTTCGTGCCCATCACCTTCCTCGAAGGAGATATCGGCCGGCTGTTCTCCGAGTTCGCACTGACCATGTCCGCGGCAGTGATCTTCTCCTCCATCACCGCACTGACACTGTCGCCCATGCTGGCGGCGAAACTGATTCGCCCCAACGATGAGCACAATGCAGCCACCCGTTTTATGGACAACGCGCTGACCCGCGTCCAGCGCCGCTACCGGGGCGGGCTCGATTTTATTCTGCGCAAACACTGGGTTGCCAGCTGTGTATTTCTGGCGGTGATGACGTTTGCCGCGCTGTCATTCCGCCTGATTCCCACTGAATACGCCCCGCGGGAAGACCGCGGTTCCTTCTTCCTGCTGGTCAACGGCCCCGAGGGCGCAAGTTACCAGTACATGCAGGAATACATGGACACCATCGAGGCACGACTGATGCCGCTGGTGGAAAAAGGCTATGTAAACCGCCTGCTGGTACGCTCACCGCGCTCCTTTGGGACCTCCGCCACCTTCAATACCGGCATGGTGATTTTCACCCTCGCCCCCTGGGGAGAGCGTCCCTCGGGATTTGAGCTGATGAACCAGGTGCGCGCGGCGGTGAGTGACCTGAGCGGGGTACGCGCCTTCCCGGTGATGCGCCAGAGTTTCGGCGGCGGCCTGGGTAAACCCGTGCAATTTGTCGTCGGTGGCGGCAGCTACGCGCAACTGACCGAGTGGCGGGACCAGCTGAACGCCGCGATTGAGAAATCCAACCCGGGTCTGCTGGGTGTGGACTGGGACTACAAGGAAACCCAGCCGCAGCTACGCATCAATGTGGATTACGAGCGCGCCGCGGATCTCGGTGTTCAGGTCAGCGATGTGGGCACTACCCTGCAGACCATGTTCGGCTCCCTGCGCGCCACCACCTTTATCAATAACGGGGAAGAGTACGACGTGATCCTTGAGGGCGAGCGCGATATGCAACGCACCCCGGACAGCCTGGAAAACCTGTACGTGCGCTCCTCGACCACCGGCGAGCTGATCCCCCTGCAGAGCCTGGTGGAAGTCAGCGAGTACGCGGACTCGCCACAGCTGCAACGCTACAACCGGGTGCGCTCCATCACTCTCGACGCCAACCTGGCGGACGGGTTGGTACTGGGCGAGGCGCTGGCCTACCTGAACCAGCTGGTGGATGAAAATATCGAAGGGTCACCGGTAATCGACTACAAGGGACAGTCAAAGAGCTTCCAGGATTCCGGCAACACCATCCTGTTCGCCATTCTGCTGGGCGCGCTGGTGGTGTTCCTGGTACTGGCCGCGCAGTTCGAGAGCTTCATTCATCCACTGGTGATCATGTTCACGGTGCCCCTGGCCATGGCCGGCGCCTTGCTGGGCCTGTTGCTTACCAATCAATCGCTGAATATCTACAGCCAGGTGGGACTGATCATGCTGGTGGGGCTGGCGGCGAAGAACGGGATTCTGATTGTGGAATTCGCCAACCAGCTGCGGGACCGCGGCGTGGAGTTTGGCCAGGCCCTGCGCCAGGCCTCCGAGACCCGGCTGCGGCCGATCCTGATGACCGGCATCACCACCGCCGCGGGCTCGCTGCCACTGCTGCTGTCCTCCGGTGCCGGCTCGGAGACCCGCGCGGTAATCGGTACTGTGGTGCTGTTCGGCGTGCTGGCAGCGACCCTGTTCACCGTGTATATCGTACCGGTGGCCTACGACGTGCTGGCGCGCCGCACCGGTTCGCCGGGCCAGGTAGCGCGGGATGTGGCAGAACTGGATTCGCAGTATCCCGTCACGAAACAGGATTGATTGGCGGGAGAGTTTGCGCCGGGCTATTCATACCGGCGCAATTTACATAGTCTTCACAAATTCAGCGCAACTTTTTCTCGCTGGCGCTCGTCTAACTGGCAGGAATCAGAAAGTTGCAATCAAATCGCAGACAGGGAACCCTCATGGGCAAGCGAATATTCGCCGTCATCGCACTGATCACACTGGCAATGGTTATGGCCGCCTGTGAGCGACAGACCTCCTGCTACCGGGACGGCAGCCGCGAGCGCAAGCCGCCGATGCCGTTTGCCGCCCTCGACAGCGAGCTGAGCCCCGCACTCGCACTGATCCGGTCCTTCTGAAAGCGGGACAGATATCACCCGGGAGTTTACTCCGCCAGTAATTCCGCGATCTGACGGTCGTTCAGACCAAACAGATACAGCGCCGCATCCAGCCCAAAGTCATCGATCGCCTGCGGCGCTTCCGCGCGCACCTTGGGCTTGGCGTGAAAGGCGATACCCAGTGCACCCAGCGACAGCATCGGCAGGTCGTTGGCACCATCTCCCACCGCAATCACCTGATCCAGTGACAGGTGCATCTCCTCGGCAATCTCCTGCAGCAAATGGGCCTTGCGCGCGCCGTCCACGATCGGGTCGATCACGCCACCGGTCAGCGCCCCGTCTTCGAACTCGAGCTGGTTGGCGTGGATCACATCCACCGCCAGGTGATTGTCTTTCAGGTAGCCGGCGAAATAGGTGAAGCCGCCGGACAGAATGGCGGTTTTACATCCGAGCGCGCGCAGCGCACGTAGCAGGCGCGGCGCACCGGGCATAATCGGTAACTGGGGGGCGATTTCCGCCAGGCGCTCCTCGGTGAAGCCCTGCAGCAATCCCATGCGCTTGCGGAAACTCTGCTGGAAATCGAGCTCGCCGCGCATGGCCGCGAGGGTAATCTCTGCCACCTGTTCCCCCACGCCGGCAATCTTGGCCAGCTCATCGATCACCTCCGCCTGGATCAGTGTCGAATCCATATCAAAACAGGCAAGCCGCGGTGCGCGCTGGGTATTACCAGCCTGCAGCGTCAGTTCCACCCCCAGCGCTGCGGCCAGCTCCAGCAACGCCTTGCGTGCGCTGTCGAACTCCAGGTTTGCATCCAGCTGCAGGCGGACCGCGATGCGCTCTGCGCTACAGGCGAGAATATCCAGCCCGCTCACCGCCCAGTCGCGCTCGCCCAGGAATGCCTTTAACTGCGCGAGTTGCTGCTGCTGCACCTGCTCTGCGAGCAGGGTCAGGCACCAGGGCGCGGTCACTGCAGAGGGGCAATCCGGCATGCTTTCGCCCGCGGATAGTGAGAAAACCTGCTGGCAGAGAGCGGCGAGGGAGGAGTAAGTTGGTGCTTCCATGGCTGTTTCTTATCGACTCTGATGGGGCGCTCGAGCGGCTCGATCGCCGGGAAAAGGCCGCGCATTATAGCCCGGCGCCTTTTTTCGCTGAAGAAGTGGGATAAAATCAGCCCCTGTATCGCCAGCGAATCCATAACAAGATGAAAAACCTGCTCGCCAGCCTGTCCGAATTCACCAGCAACCTGCCCCAGCGGCTTGCCGGACTCTCCCGCAACCGGCAGCGCCAGCTGCTGGCGGCCGCCATCTGGCTGACCCTCGCCGGCTTCTGCCTGGCAACCCTGGGCCACGCCTACGGCCGACAGCAGTCCGATGCCATCGCCCGCGACCGAGCAAGTGCGGAGGCAGCGGCCAAGCTACTGGCGAGCCAGAGCCTCGAACAGATCGTGGCCGGCGACCGCATCAGCCTGCAGATGCTGGCCCAGCAGACTCTGGCTCTGCCCGCGGTGCGCGGGGTGACCATCCAGGATGTGGACTCCAGTCCGCTGGCCCAGGCCGGCGACCGCAACCGCGGCCAGATGATTACCGAACCGGTGGTACTGCACGACAGCCTGGCGGGCAGCGTGGCACTGAATATCCAACCTGGTGCCTCGGTCGCCTATCCCTGGGCAAGCCTGTTGCTGTGCCTGATCTTCGCGCTGCCATTCAGTGCGGCCTGCGCTCTCGCGGTCAGCCAGGTTCGTCCGCAGTCGTCGCGCAAACCACTGATCGTCCCCAAAGCCAAACCTAAGCCGCCCCCGGAAGTGACCGCCGGCCTGTACCTGCGCCCCTTGAACTGGGCCCAACTGGGCAACCAGCTCTCGCGCAGCGCCATGGATAGCCTGCAGAACGAGCTCGTGCAGCGCCTGCAACTGCTGACCCGCATTTACGACGCGCGCACGCTGCCCAGCGCCGGCCCGACCGTGGGCCTCGGCTTTGCCGGCGACGACGCGGCCTTTCGCGCGGTCTGCGCGGGGCTGCTGCTGCGAGGGCTGCAACAATCCAGCCGCGCCACCGGCCTGCAACTGGCGCTGGCGGTACTGCCGACCAAGCCGGAGCAGTTCGATTTCGACGGCGAACAGCTGCTGAGCCAGTCCCGTGGGCTGGCACTGCACCCGCAGCTGCAGGACGACGAATCACTCGCCGATCGTATTCAGTGCCATACCACCAGCTGGGGCGCCGAAGTGACCGGGCTCAATCCCAAGCTGCAGCAACTCCTGGACAATCAGCTGCAACAGCTGGTTTCTGCCTAACAGGCACTCGCAACCCCGAACTCCCCCAGAGCCTGCCGGTACCGGCGGGCTCTGGGCAATCCCGCGCCCTATACGCACCCCCGCCCGCTTTCATTTACAGCTCTTCTCTTATATCCGCCACGCCGCTAATTACTTATTGGTTGTTGATATTCATCGCAACGGGTCGTGATTGGGCTTCCGCGACCCTTAAATAACTTCCACTTGGGTTTCGGTTTGGCGTCGGCACATTTCAGCCGGCGACCGGATCGAAAATAAGAAGGTTCACCCGCCCTCGCGGCGTGGAGGTTTTCATGAAGCGCACATTCGCAGGACTGGCCAGCGGGCTCGGCGCAGTAGCCCTACTGACCCTGTCCGGCTGTTCCAGCATGGAGGATATGACCGATACCACAACGGCTATCAACCGAACCAATGAGGGACCCGGCTACTACTCGGTCAAAGGCCGTTACTACCACTGCCACCAGAATGGGCACTGTCACAACGCCCGCCATTCCGATTACTACATTCGTGGTGGTAGTTACTACCAGCCCCGGCCTCGACACCACGTGAATCAGCCTCGCTGAACCTTCTCAAATCTCTGGTTAAACACTGACACCAGTTAAACGGTATCCAAGGTGGATCGGCACCCTGGCAACCCGTTACTTGCCCCTCGGAGGTCTCCTATGAAGAGCATTGTCAAAAAAGGCCTGTTGGCCGCTACCGTATTCGGCACCCTGACCCTGGGCGCCTGCGTTTCCGACGGTTACTACAGTTCCGGTAGTACGGGTTACTCCACCTACCCCTATTCGCGCCCTTATGTCTATCCATCTGGCAGCGTGTCCTTCTACTACTCGTCGCCGCGCTACTATCGTTACGGCCATCCCCGTTACTATCGCGGCGGTTACTACCGTCATCACGGTCGCCACTACTACAACCGTCCCGGCTATCGTCCGCCCCATAGCCACCATCGTCCCGGTCGCCCCGGACATCGCCCCGGACATGGCGGTGGACACCATCGTCACAGTGGTAGCGGACATCGTCGCCGCTAGTCCCGGCCAGCTGACCGGGGTATGAGCCCGACTCATACCTTGGTCATACAGACCCGCAACTCCCGCCGCTGCTAGGATTTATCCAAAGAATAAGCATCTGCGGGAGTTCGCTGTGCAGCAGAAGAATCAATCACACGCAGTCCTGATCACCGGCTCCACCAGCGGTATCGGACTCGCCATCGCCCACTGTTTCGCGCGGGCAGGTCACCACGTGATGTTGCACGGCCTCGCCGACAACGAAACCGCCCGCACCCTGTGCAACGAGTTTGCCGATTACCCAGGCAAGGTGGGCTTCAGTAGTGCGGATATCTCCAGTGAAGCCGGCTGCGCACAGCTGGTGGCTGACACCCGCGAAGCCATTGGTAATCCCTCGGTGTTGATCAACAACGCCGGTATCCAGCACACCGCCCCCGCTCATGAGTTTCCTGCAGAGAAGTGGCACCAGATTCTGTCAATCAACCTCAGCGCCGGCTTTTTCCTCAGCCGCGACCTGCTGCCGGCCATGCGCGCCAGCGGCTGGGGGCGCATTATCAATATCGCATCGGTACACGGCCTGGTGGCTTCGGAGCACAAGTCGGCCTACTGCGCGGCCAAACATGGCCTGGTGGGCCTGACCAAGGTACTCGCGCTGGAAAACGCCGACTGCAACATCACCGCCAATGCCATTTGCCCGGGCTGGGTCGAAACGCCGCTGATCCAGCCGCAAATTGAAAATATTGCCCGCACCCAGCAGGTGGACCTGGACACCGCGCGCACCGAGCTGGTGGGAGCCAAACAGCCGATGGCACGGGCCACCAATCCGCAGGCAATCGGCGAACTGGCGCTGTACCTGTGTGGGGAATTTGCCGGCACCATTACCGGTGCGGCACTGCCGGTGGACGGTGGATGGAGCGCACAGTAGTATCCATTGCACCCGATTCATTTATCCTTCAGGGTGCTGCCGTGAATTATCAATTGCTGATCGCCGACGACCACCCGCTATATCGCGACGCGCTGGCGACCACGCTTACCCCGCATTTTCCGAATGCGGAATTGCTGCAGAGCGAAGATCTGGACTCCACCCTGCAGCGCCTCGCTCAGTCGGAAGTCGATCTGTTGCTACTCGATCTGAACATGCCCGGCAGCGAGGGCTTCAGTGGCCTCGCTCGCATCCGCAACGACTTCCCTGCAGTGCCGGTAGTCGTGGTTTCCGGCAGTGACCGGCACGCGGTGATCCAGCAGGCCGCCGGGCTCGGCGCCAGTGGGTTTCTCTCCAAAACCGCGCGGCCGGATGAAATCCTGCAATGTATCGAGTGTGTACTGGCGGGAGACCAATGGTTTAGCGAAGAGGCGCTACAGGCAGAGAGCGAGTGTGCGCTGGCGGAAAAACTGAATCAGCTTACCCCGCAGCAGTTGAAGATATTCCAGATGATTGCCCAGGGCATGCTGAACAAGCAGATTGCCTATGACCTGGATATCACCGAACCCACGGTCAAAAGCCATGTAACTGCGATTCTGCGCAAGCTCGCGCTGCGCGATCGCAAGCAACTGATCCGCGAGGCCCAGGCGCTGATTCAGATCTGAATCCGACCCCGGTTTTTCGCGGCGTTAAACGGCAGCACCTCAGATAAAGTGCTGCACCTTGTTCTTGTAGCTGCGACTCATCTTCAGGCGCTCACCGTTATTCAGCACCAGGTGATACTCACCATTGATGTGCGCACAGATCTCACGCACCCGCTTCAAATTGACGATGGTGGAGCGGTGGATGCGCTGAAATACTTTCGGGTCCAGCTGCTGTTCCAGCTCCTTCATGGTGATGCGCATGACATGTGTCTCGCCGTTGGCGTGCACGCACATGTAGTCACCGGCAGCATCGATCCAGTCGATCTCCCGCGCCGGTACCAGGGTGATTTTGCCGGAATCCTTGATCGCGATTTTTTCCGGATAGCGGCTGCTGCCCAACTCTCCCGCCGCCAGCTTGACCTCCAGGGACTCCGGGGATTCCTGGGTCAGGTCTGCCACGGCCTCAAGTAACTGCTCGCGCTGCGCGGCCAGGTTTTCACTGCCGAGCTTGTCGCGCACCCGCTGCAGCGCGCGGTCCAGACGATCCTCCTCAATGGGCTTCAACACGTAATCCACCGCGTTAACCTCGAATGCCTCTACCGCGTACTGGTCGTAGGCGGTCACGAAAACAATCTGCGGCATTTCATCTTTCGGCAACAGCTGTACCAGCTCCAGCCCGGTCACTCCCGGCATCTGGATATCCAGGAATGCGACGTCCGGCTTGAGCCGTTCGATCTGCTCTTTCGCCTCGCGACCGTTGCCGCACTCGGCCACCACCTCGACACCACCCAGGTTTTCCAGGCGCAGCCGCAGGCCACGTCGGGCCAGGGGCTCATCGTCCACAATAATGACTTTCAGACTGTCGCTACTCACCGCTTATCACTCCGTTCATGCCTAGCCTTCCCCTGTACTGTGTCGCTGCTATCAGTCCCGTTCAAACGGAATCCGCAGATGTACCGCCAGACCGCCTTCCGGGCGATTGCAAAAGCGGGTCTTCTGCTCGACACCATATAGTGCCTGCAGGCGCTCGCAGGTATTGCGGATACCCACGCCGCTGCCTCTGCCCAGCTGCACCAATTCCGCCTCCGGAACACCGGGACCGTTGTCGCTGATTTCAAGTAACAACTCACCCGCAAACACCCGCGCCTTGATGGTGATCTGACCACCCCACTCGCGCTGGGAGATACCGTATTTGATGGCGTTCTCGACGATTGGTTGCAGCAACAGGCTGGGAACCAGGGCTTCGGGCGCATCGCCGTCGAGATCCACACTCACCTGCAGGCGATCGGCGAAGCGCACCTTCTCGATATCCAGGTACAGCATCAGCGCCTCGACCTCTTTCGCCAGGGTCACCTTCTGCATCGGATCGTTATCCAGGGAATGGCGCAGGAACTGGGACAGGCGGGTCACCATGCTGTTCGCCGTCTTGCCATCCTGCTCCAGGATCAGGGTGGAGATGGCGTTCAGGGTGTTGAACAGGAAGTGCGGATTGAGCTGGTAGCGCAGCATCTTCAGCTGTGACTGGTGCGCAATGGACTCGGCCTTCAGTGCTTTTTCCTGCTGCAGCAGGGATGCCTGATAGTACTTGATCCCGTAGTAAAGCGCCGTCCAGGTCATGTAGATCAGGAAGGAATAGGAAAACCAGTATACCGCCAGCACCACCGGGTGCTCATCGCTCTCCCGCCCATAAAGCCACAGGGAGCCGCCAAACTTGATCGCCGCCCACAGTGCCGCACCCACAACGATAACACCGAGCGAGCCCAGCAGACGCTGCGCCGGCTGCTGGTTCCACAGGCGCTGGAAGCCGCGCCGCATACCCTCGGAAATCGCGATACCGGATGCGGTGGCCACGGCGATATAACCGGTGTACAGCCAGTGGTTCTCGACCCAGAAAAAGCCGCCGATAAACGTCAGCAGCGTATAGCCGGCCCAGCCACTCCACTGCAACGCCCGGTACTGGTTGCGCTCGGAACCCAGCCATTCGGACAGCCAATTGAAAACAGAAGTACCCATAAATCTCCAAAATGCGCAGAAAGTGCGCCAATCTGGGAAAATAGACTAAATGACGTTGGCCGTGGACGAAATACCACCAAACGCAACAATCTGACGGACTGCCGCAGAAAGCGGCTGAGGATGAGGTGCAGGATGAATTACTGGCTATTCAAGTCGGAACCAGACGAATACAGCCTCGCGGATCTCAAGAACGAACCGGGCCAGACCGGCCGCTGGGACGGTATCCGCAACTACCAGGCGCGCAATTTCCTGCGGGATGCGGTACAGGAGGGAGACGGCGTGCTCTTCTACCACAGCGCCTGCAAGGTACCCGCTATCGTCGGCACCGCCCGGGTGGTGAAGGCCGCCTACCCCGATCCGGCGCAGTTCGATCCGGAGAGCAAATACTTCGACATCAAAGCCAGCACTGATAAACCGCGCTGGTTCTGCGTGGATATCCAGTGGCAGAGCGAATTCGCCCGCCCGGTGCCGCTGAAACAGATCAAGCAGGACCCGGCGCTGGAGGAGATGGTACTGGTAAAGCAGGGACGCCTGTCCATCCAGCCGGTGACCCCGGATCAGTGGCAGGCACTGGTCCAACTCGGAAAATAGTCCCGATTCAGCCCCAGGTCTTCAGAGAAATTCCGCGATCTGGTCAAGCGGCTTTTTGCTAATTGCTGGAACCCGGGCGCCCTCCGCCGGCAAGCCGGCCACGACGATCATGTAAGGACGCTCATTCGCAGGGCGCCCGAGGATGCTGTTGAGAAACTTCATCGGGCTCGGGGTATGGGTGAGTGTGGCCACACCCGCATTGTGCAGTGCGGCCAGCAACATGCCGGTGGCGATGCCCACGGATTCGGCGGTGTAGTAATTTTTGCGCTGCTCGCCCTGCTCCCCTTCGGAAAACTTCTTCAGGAAGATCACGATCAGGTAGGGCGCGGTTTCCAGGAAAGGCTTCTGCGCATCGGTGCCCAGGGGCGCGAGGGCGTCCAGCCACTCTTCCGAGGCGCGCCGCTCATAGAACTCCCGCTCTTCAGCCTCCGCCGCCAACCGGATTTCCCGCTTTAGCGCCGCAGATTCCACCACGCAAAAGTGCCACGGCTGCATGTTCGCGCCGCTGGGCGCGCTGCCGGCGGTGCGCACGGCGTCCTCAATCACAGCCCGGGGGACCGGTGCGGCGGAAAAATCCCGCACCGAGCGGCGCTGTTTCATCAGGTGGTAAAACGCCCTGGCCCGCGCCGTCATGGAGTCGCCATCGAGCCGCTCAAATTTCAGCGGCGTAAAACCTTCAGCATGGGACATATCAAACGACACCCTTGGTGCGTGCAATTACCAGGCTGAGCAGGGACAGTGCGGTGAGCACCACCAGTATCACCCCGAGCAGCAGGAACGGACGGAAAGGTTTACGCTCGACATCGTTGTAACCGCTTTTCAGGTAGGCATCGACCTTGGCCTGGTCTTCGTCGGAAAGCTTTTTTGGCGGGACTGTGGAGTCTTGTTCAGACATGAGGATCTGACCTCAGGGTTATTATTGTGATGCTCCGAGTCTAGAAGAATCCCCACAACGAAAAAAGCCCCGCGGAGCGGGGCTGATCGACAGATCAATTCATCTGTTCTTTGTTGGCTTAGAACAACGCTTCTTCGAGATCCATCAGGGTCTCGCTGCCGGCGAGCACGCTGTTGGCCAGCGCGGTGGCCTGGGGCAGCAGGCGGGCGAAGAAGAAGCGCGCGGTCTTGACCTGGGTGCGGTAGAAGTCGTCCGCGCCGGCCTGCGGGGCCGCAACGCTCACCACTTTGGCCCACATGTAGGCGTAAGCCACGTAGCCGAACAGGTGCAGGTATTCCACGGAAGCCGCACCCGGTGCGTTGGGGTCGGTTTTCGCCGCCTCAATAACCGCCGCGGTAACCTCTTTCAGGCGCTGCAGCTCTGCGCCGAGCGGCTGGATGAATTCCGCCAGGGCTTCGTTATCCCCGTTGGCATCGATAAATGCCTGCACATCGGCGGCGAACAGATCGAAGAAGGCGCCGCCGTTGGCGACGGTCTTGCGACCGATCAGGTCCAGCGCCTGGATACCGTTGGTGCCCTCGTAGATCTGGGTGATGCGCACGTCGCGCACCAGCTGCTCCTGTCCCCACTCGCGGATATAGCCGTGACCACCGAACACTTGCTGGCCAAGTACGGTGCACTCGAGCCCTTTATCGGTAAAGAACGCCTTGGCTACCGGGGTCAACAGCGCCACCAGTGCTTCCGCGTGTTTCTTCTCCTCTCCCTCGCCGAATTTGGCCAGGTCGAGCCACTTGGCCACATAGGTGGACAGCGCACGGCCGCCGCCAATCAGTGCCTTCTGGGTCAGCAGCATGCGGCGTACATCGGGGTGCACGATGATCGGGTCGGCTGCTTTTTCCGGCAGTTTGGCACCTTCCGGAGAGCGACTCTGTACGCGGTCGCGGGCGTATTCGATGGCGCTCTGGTAAGAGCGCTCGGAAGCACCGAGGCCCTGGATACCCACACCCAGGCGCTCGTAGTTCATCATGGTGAACATGGCCGCGAGGCCCTTGTTCAGCTCGCCCACCAGCCAGCCCTTGGCGCCGTCGAAATTCATCGCGCAGGTGGAAGAGGCCTTGATACCCATCTTGTGCTCGATGGAGCCGCAGCTTACGGCGTTGCGCTCACCCAGGCTGCCGTCTTCATTGACCATGATCTTGGGCACCAGGAACAGCGAGATCCCCTTCGGCCCCTTGGGTGCATCCGGCAACTTGGCCAGCACCAGGTGAATGATATTTTCCGACAGGTCGTGCTCGCCGCCGGTAATGAAGATCTTGGAACCGGTAATGCTGTAGCTACCGTCTTCCTGTGGCTCCGCCTTGGTGCGGATAATGCCGAGATCGGTGCCGGCGTGCGGTTCGGTCAGGTCCATGGCACCGGCCCAGGTGCCGGCATACATGTTCGGCAGGTACTTCTGCTTCAGCTCTTCGCTGGCGTGCGCATCGATCGCCAGACAGGCACCGTTAGTCAGCACCGGATACAGGGCGAAGGAGATATTGGCGGAGCAGATCATTTCCTCTACCTGGGCGCCCAGCATCTTCGGCATGCCCATGCCACCGAATTCCGGGTTGCCCACCAGCGCACCCCAACCACCTTCGCAGTAGGTGGCGTAAGCTTCAGGGAAACCTTTCGGGGTGGTCACCACGCCGTCGTTCCAGTGGCAGCCCTCTTCATCGCCGGTGCGGTTGATCGGGTCGAGGGTATTCGCGGCCAGCTTGGCCATCTCTTCGAGAATGGCATCGGCGGTTTCGCGGTCGGCGGTCTCTGCCAGTGCCGGCAGACGCGCCCACAGCTTGTCGGCCTCAAAAACCTCGTGCAGCAGGAAGTTCATCTCGCGCAGCGGCGCCTTGTACTCAGCCATTTTCTCGCCTCATTTTTCTGAATCTGGTCAATCTGGCGGGTAATTCAATCACCCGTTTCAAACATTTGTTTGAATTTAGGGTCAAGCTTCCATTTTGTCAACGCGGCGACCAGTCAGCCTTACCGGAAAAGTTAAAACTGCGCCTGTCAAGTTATATATGGGACAACTACTGGTTAATTTGACCATGACCAAATAGTCAGTTCTCCCGGGTAATTTTATTGAGGCGCGCCCGTCATGGCGCGTCATTTGGTTACAGTTGCAACCTTTCTCACAAATGATTTATCCGGAAAGGCTGCCTGTTGACAGACAAACGTGATCACATTCACGAATTTATAAAATAAAAATCCGTAAAGGAGCCATATCGCAATGAGACTTCCAGCTCTCAAAACCAGTACCACACTACTCGCCATCACCCTGGCTACTGCCGGCTGCGTCAAGATGGACGGCAAGGTCAACGGCGGCGGCACCATGAATTCCATGGGTGGCGCCGGCAAAGCAGTCATGACCTTCAACGCCGAGCGCTGTGACGAACAACCGGTTAAAGGACAGGTGAACTTCCAGGATAAAACCGCCATCGATTGGGAAAACGACGGTGGGGTTAGTTTTCGCGCCAACGTGGTGGAGGCGGGTTTATGTGGAGAAGGTATTGAATTTAGCGGGGACGCAGCGCTGGCCTGTGACCAGAGGTGCGGCCCCGGTGAATTCGAGGTGGCCTTCGAATACGACTCCACCAACCCGCAACTGCCCGGCGAGGGCACCGGTGTCGCCTGTCTGGTCGACTGGGGTGAGGGTGTCAATGCGTCCTACCGCATCAATGGCATGGCCAGCATCAGTGTCGATACCGGCCCATTCTCCAGCTATGCCAATCGCGGCGCGCTGAGCGGCAACGTGCAAACCCAGGAATGCCCTTCCACGAAAAACGATAAAAACGACGAAGAAAACGGCTGATCGCCCGCAAAAGAATAAAAAGGTGAATTCATGAAATTACAGAACACGCTGCTCGCAGCAGCCATCACTGCCGCCATGAGCGCTCCCACCCTCGCGGCCGACACCATGCGCATGGTTCTGGAATACAAGCCGGGACAGGGCGACGCGGTCAAAACTGCACTGGAAGGCCGCGGCATTACCGTGCACCGCGAACTGAAGCGCTTCGACAGCCTGGCGCTGGAGATGACCAAAGAACAGTTCGTCGCCATGAAGGATGTCTCCGGCATCATCGGTATTTATGCAGATACCCCACGCGAGATGCTCGACACCGGCAGCATGGGTGAGATCTCACCCTTCGGTATTGCCCAGACCCAGGCCGACCAGCTCAACTACGCTGGCGGCACCAAGGTGTGCATCATCGACTCCGGTTACGACTACGGCCACCCGGACCTGCCCGCATCGGCGGTAACAGGCGAAGAAGACGGCCTGGCTGGCCCCTGGAATCAGGATGGCAATGGCCACGGCACCCATGTTGCCGGCACCATCGCCGCGCTGGGCGGTAACGGCGAGGGCGTTGTCGGCGTCAACGATGACGGCAATATCCAGCTGCACATCGTGCGCGTCTTTGACGACGAAGGTGGCTTTGCCTACGCCTCCAGCCTGGCGGGTGCGATCAGCGACTGTGCCGACGCCGGTGCCAACGTGATTTCCATGAGCCTCGGTGGCGCACTGGAAAACCCGATTGAAGAGCGCGCCATCAATCAGGCAGCGCGCGACGGCGTGCTGATGATCGCCGCGGCCGGTAACGACGGCGTCGCATGGCACTCCTACCCCGCTTCCTACGACGCGGTAATGTCCGTGGCGGCCGTGGACGGAGGCAATAACCATGCGTCCTTCTCCCAGCGCACTGCGCAGGTGGAAATCGCCGCTCCCGGCGTGAGCACCCTGTCCACCGTGCCCCGCGGCACCGGCGAAACCGGCGTGGGCGCAGTTTCCCAAAACGGCGCCTCGTTTGAGTCCATTCCCATGGTAGGCGGCACCATTGGCACGGTCAGCGCTCCGCTGGCAAATTGCGGCATCGGCGATAGCGCCTGCGAAGACGCGAGTGGCAAGATCTGCGTAATTGAGCGCGGCGCGATCAGCTTCGGTGACAAAGTTGCCAACTGTGAAGCAGGTGGCGGCATCGGTGCCATCGTTTACAACAACGCACCGGGCATCTTCGGCGGCGACCTGGGCACCACCAGCGATCTGGTTGCGGTCTCCCTCAGCCAGGAAGACGGTGAAGCACTGGAAATGGATATGGAGGCCACCATCTCCATCGAGCCAATGGCGGACTACGACTACAAGTCAGGCACCTCCATGGCCACCCCGCACGTTTCCGGTATCGCCGCGAAAGTGTGGAGCCACTTCCCGCAGTGCAGCGCCAACGACATCCGCCTGGCCCTGCGTGCTTCCGCAGCCGACCTGGGTGAACCGGGTTACGACTACAACACCGGCTGGGGCCTGGTGCAGACCAAGGCGGCCTTCGACTACCTGGCGGCCAACGGCTGTAAATCGCCGAACAACATCCTGCGTGGCGGCGACGGCAGCGCGCACTGAGCCCTGCAGACTGTGTTTAGAGTGTAAAACCGTGAGTGGTTTAAGGGGCCACACCGAATCTCCATAACCAGCGCCACGGACGGCGCGATTCTGGCAGCCTTTTCAGGCTGCCTTTTTTGTTTGTGAGAAACTCAGTTTTCGCCACTGGCCGGCAACAACGGGGCGAGATCCAGATGCACCGCGCCATTGCGGTAATCGCCCTGTTCATCGTAGGGCACCACGCCCAGACAGGGCGCAGGCAGCAGTGCGTTCAGGGTCATCAGGTTCTGCTCCGCGCGCGGCATGTCTTCCATCGGCCCTCGGGCAAAGTTCGCCACCCAACCCGCCAGCGGCAGGCCATCGCGATGGATCGCTTCCGCGGTGAGCAGAGCATGATTGATACAGCCAAGCTCCATATTCACCACCAGTATCACCGGCAGCTCCAGCTCCTTCGGCAAGTCCGAGAGGAACATGCGCGGCGCCAGCGGTACACGCCAGCCACCGGCGCCCTCAATCAGCACCAGATCCGCCTTGCCACTCATCACGCCGCGACAGATACCGACAAGACGGGAGGGATCGAGCCGCTTGCCCGCTTCCATCGCCGCAATATGCGGCGCCACCGCCGGCTCCAGGGCCACGGGGTTGACCTGCTGGTATTCCAGCTCCTGGGTCATCGCTTCCATCAAGGTCAGCGCATCACTGTTGCGCAGGCCCTCCGGCGTCGACTCGCAGCCGGACGCCACCGGCTTCACCGCCGCCGTCTGCAGCCCGCGCGCACGCGCCGCTTCGAGCAGTGCTGCGGTGATGTAGGTTTTACCGACTTCGGTGTTGGTACCGGTCACAAAAAACGTACTGGTCACGGAATCTTCCTCGGTATGTTCGGTCTTTTTTATTTGACGCCTCTTTAAACGTGGCCTACTTGGTGATAAATTGACCACTCAGAGCATTAATCATACAACCCACTTCGCCATAAAGCGGTTCGGGTTAGGATAATTGCCTAACAAATGCCCCGAACCTGGTTCGGGGCGACAGCGAAGGACAGCGCTGTCATAACGCTATTGCGTTACTTAGTCGCAACGCGCAACCAGATTGCGTGCCGCTTTGACGGCCGCAGTCGGAAGTGCGAGAGCACGGAAGCTGACTGTTTAGCCCCGGAATGTCACAACTACCGATGAGAGCCATGCGATATTTAAAACTCAGCCTGATTGCCCTTCTCCTGACGCCGACCCTGGTTTTCGCCAAGATCAAACCAGTGGATGAGGTCGTGGTGTATAAATCCAAGCACCTGATGCAGCTGAAACGCAACGGTAAGGTTGTGAAAAGCTACAAGGTGGTGTTCGGCAAAAACCCGGTGGGCCACAAACAGTACGAGGGTGACTCGCGCACGCCGGAAGGCCGCTACACCCTGAACTGGAAAAAGAAGAACAGCACTTACTATCGCGCCATTCAGGTTTCCTACCCGAACGCGACTGACCGCGCACGGGCGAAAAAACTGGGCCGCAGCCCGGGCGGCGCGATCATGATCCACGGCCAGAAGCCGCACTGGAAAGGCATCGAAGAGTACCTGACCCGTATGAACTGGACCGATGGCTGTATCGCCGTAACCAACCCGCAGATGGATGAGATCTGGGCGATGGTGGATACCGGTACACCGATTGAGATTTTTCCGTAATCCCTCTGGCCGGTTACACGAAGAAGTCAGAATCGAAGGCCAAGTGCCGGGTGCAGGTTTTCAGGAGCGTCGCAAACAGGAAGTTTGCGCCGCAGCGCCCAGGGATGGGTTCACAGCGGTCCTGAAAACCTGCACCCGGTGCTTGGCCGCCACCGACCCTGCTACAACCTCACCACCAAAAGCTCCGAACTCAATTCAGCGGCGGTGACGCTACCGGGTGGAGGTTTACGAGACACGCCGTGAACCCATCCCTGGGGGCTCTTCTAAAACATCCCTGTTTTAGAAGGTCTCGCAAACCTCCACCCGGCATCGCCACCTTCTCTTCGATCCCCTACGCTTAGAGCCCCCCCCTGAGCAACAAGTTAGTGCTCTTCCTGATAGTACTCCGGCGCCAGGTCATCGAACCGCGTGTACTTGCCCACAAACGCCGCGCGGCAGGTGCCGATCTCACCGTTACGCTGCTTGCCGATAATCAATTCTGCCAAGCCCTTATCCGGGCTGTCCTCGTTGTAATACTCGTCGCGGTAGATAAACAGGATCACATCCGCATCCTGCTCGATCGCACCGGATTCCCGCAGGTCCGAGTTCATCGGCCGCTTGTTCGGGCGCTGCTCCACCCCCCGGTTCAACTGCGACAACGCAATCACCGGGCACTCGTATTCTTTCGCCAGCGCCTTCAGAGAGCGCGAGATCTCGGAAATTTCCTGGGTACGCCCCTCGGTGCTGCCCTTCACCTGCATCAACTGCAGGTAATCCACCATTACCATCGCCGGCATCGCGCGGCGCTCCGCTTCTTCCCGGCTCAGTTTCGGATCCGCCTGCATCAGCTTGTTGGTATGGTCGCGCACCGTGCGCTTCACTCGCGCGCGCACCTCAGAAGGTGACAGGCCCGGGGTGTCGTCGATATACAGCCCCTTGCCCTTCATCTTCTGCACCGCGCTGGACAGCTTGGGCCAGTCCTCTTCCTGCAGCTTGCCGTTACGGATACGGCCCTGGTCGATCTTGCCGATAGACGACAACATCCGCATCACCAGACTGTCGGACGGCATCTCCATACTGAATACCAGGGTGGGCTTTTCCTGGCTGAGCATGGCCGCTTCCACAAAGTTCAGAGCCAGTGCGGTTTTACCCATGGAGGGACGGGCGGCAAGAATGATCATCTCGCCCGGCTGCCAGCCGGAGGTACGCTGATCCAGCTCGGTGAGACCGGTGCTGAGCCCGGTGAGATCGCCCTCGGATTTAAACAGCTCGTCAATGCGCTCGACGGTTTTCTTCAGCAGCGTATCCACGCCGACAAAACCGCCCTCTTTGGCGCGGCCTTCGGCGATCTCTGCTACGCGGCGCTCCGCCATCTGCAGCAGGTCGGCGGAACCCAGGCCGCCAGGGTTGAAGCTAGTACGGCTGATTTCACCGGCGGCAGCGATCAGCTGGCGCAACATGGAGCGCTCGCGGACGATCTTGGCGTAGGCCACGATGTTGGCCGCGGACGGGGTGTTTTCGGCCAGTTCCGCCAGATGGGCGGGGCCACCGACATCCGCCAGCAGGTCGCGATTGGCGAGCCCCTCGGCGAGGGTCACGATATCCAGCGGCTGCTCACCGCCGGACAGCTCCAGCATCACACCAAAGATAATCCGGTGGCTGGCGACGAAGAAATCTTCCGCACTCAACTGCTCGGCCACCGCATCCAGGCGGCTGGCATCGAGCATCAGGCCACCCAGCACCGACTGTTCTGCCTCCACCGAGTGGGGCAGCGGCGAACTGGACTGGGACTCCTGGGTATCTTCTTCTGGCGGGACGTATTCGTTCATGTTGTGGAGTAGCTACTGGTTTTCCGGGCGCAGAAACGATTTACCGGACTCAGAAACAAGTCAGGCGCTGGCTTCCCACCGTGGACCTATGGCCCACAGGGAAAATCCAGCGCCTGATTGTAGCGCGGCTCGGGCTGGAACGGGTAAAAGCGTTCCAAACTGAGCGCGCTAGGCGTGCAGATAGCGGCAGAAGCTTACTCGGCTTCTACAACAACCTTCACAGCGGTGATCACGTCGGCGTGCAGCTGTACGTCTACGTCGTACTCGCCCACTTCGCGCAGTGCACCTTCCGGCAGTTTCACTTCGGCTTTTTCAACAGCAACGCCAGCAGCGGTGATCGCTTCGGCGATGTCGCGAGTGCCGATGGAGCCGAACAGCTTACCTTCGTCGCCAGCATTGGCAGCGATGGTAACCACGACACCTTCCAGCTGGGCAGCGCGGCCTTCGGCTTCGCTTACTTTTGCAGCGGCAGCTGCTTCCAGCTCAGCGCGCTTGGCTTCGAACTCAGCGACGTTCGCTGCGTTTGCCAGTACGGCTTTACCGGTAGGCAGCAGGAAGTTGCGGCCGAAACCGGCTTTTACTTCAACGCGGTCGCCCACGTTGCCCAGTTTGCCTACTTTGTCGAGCAGAATAACTTCCATCTCGGAACCCTCAGTTTCAGTTCTTGTGCGCCGCTCAGCGTTTGTCGCTCGAGCGCGCGCGAATATCAATCCAGCTATCTATCAGGGCCAGTCCACACAGGAACCCTGCCAGCGGCAGCGCGGCGATCACCAGCATTACATACATGGCAATCAACGGACCGCGCCCCCAGCCCTTGCGGGCCACCAGCCAGTGGATCAGGCAGATACCCGCCACCATGATGGGGAAGGCAGCTACCGCGCCCCAGAACACAAAGTGTTCACTGACAAGGCAGTATATCCACAGCAGCATTCCTGCGGCGGCAACAGGCAGAGGCATGCGCAGTGCGTGCATCTCTTCCCGGAAGCCGCCCGGGTTGTACAACAGCGCCTGCCACCAGCGCCCCAGTACCAGGGCCAGGGTAGCGCTGATCACCGACACCCAGGTGAGGTATCCGGTGGCCTGCGCCTCGCTGGCAAATGCCTTGCTCAGCTGCTGTGCCTCCGGGGTGGACGCCCCACCGGCGGCCTCGTTGACCGCCTGGATCAGGTTGTCCAGCACACCACCGGTGACTTGTGAGGACACCAAAATGCCCACACTGGTCGCAACGGTCAGCGCCACCAGAGCCCAGCTCCAGGCGCGAGTAGCACGCAGAACCAGCGCACCGGCCAGCACCCCCACAAAGTGGGTGATTGCCATACCGGCCATCAGCGGGGACATGTACCCCGCACCAGCGGCGGCAACCACCGGCAGCAACGCCCAGGCCAGAACAAACAGGCCGTCGCCACTGCCGCGGCGCAACCCCACCAGTGCAAGCACCGCGGGGCTGATCAGCGGGATTCCCACCAGGGTGAGGATCACCGCGCGTACGCGCGATCGCATGGCAAATTCAGCGATAGCGCGCACTAGATAGCTTCTCTTTTAAAACAATGCTTACGAAGCAAAGCGGCGGCTTAGGCTTCGTGGCTGTCCGTGTACGGCAGCAGCGCAATGTAACGCGCACGCTTGACCGCGGTGGCCAGCTGACGCTGATACTTGGCTTTGGTGCCAGTGATACGGCTCGGTACGATTTTGCCAGTTTCAGAAACGTAGGCTTTCAGGGTATCGAGATCTTTGTAGTCGATACGCTTGACGCCTTCGGCGGTGAAACGGCAGAACTTACGACGACGGAAAAAACGTGCCATCTGACTATCCCCTTACTCTTCGTCTTCAGTGGTGTCGGAAGACTTTGCTTCCTCGGCGCCTTCGGAAGAAGAATCTTCACGTTCGGCGCGCTCGCGACGCTCAGAGCGTTCTGCGCGCGCAGCTTTGCGCTCGCGGGACTCTTTCTCGGCCTTCATGATCGGGCTTTCTTCGGTGATGGCTTCATCTTCGCGGATCACCAGATTGCGCAGCACGGCGTCGTTGTACTTGAAGTTGGTGGTCAGTTCGGCCAGCGCTTCTTCAGTACACTCAACATTCATCAGAATGTAGTGAGCCTTGTGGATCTTGTTGATCGGGTAAGCCAGACGGCGGCGGCCCCAGTCTTCCAGACGGTGAACGTCGCCACCGCTTTCCTTGATGGTCGCAGTGTAACGCTCGACCATGCCGGGCACCTGCTCGCTCTGGTCCGGGTGAACCAGGAATACAATTTCGTAATGACGCATTTTTGCTCCTTACGGGTTAACACAGCCTCCTGGCGTGCCCCTGCGTGATTGCAACGACTGCCCGGTGAGGCAAGGAGTGCGCAATGGCAACCCAGACGGGTGCATTGCGGGCGGCGTATTCTATGCGCACCGCCAACTGGTTGCAAGTTGATCGATTCGTTCGGCACCCGCCAGTCATCGGCCCCGACGGAATTGACTGAACTGACACGCCTGTTCGCAGAAAGCGCACCCCCTCTTTTGAGGTGCACTCCGCGCCAGCCGTCTACACACACACATAGGCAACGAAATGTAGTTGCTGCCGCGGGAGGGCGCACAATGGATCCAATGATCGTTCAGTTCGATGATGCCGTACCTGCAGACCACTGCAGCGAATTAATCCAGCGTTTTCGGGCATCTCCAGAACGCTCTGCGGGCCGCACCGGCTCTGGCGTGGACACCAGCAAAAAGCAAAGTTCAGACCTTTTTATCTCCGCACAGCCCGACTGGCGCGATGAATGCGAACGACTGGACAGCCTGGTGTACCAGGCGCTGATGGGCTACTGCCGCCGCTACCCGCACCTGCTGACCGGTGCGATATCTCCGACCATTGCCGACGCGTCCGGCAACGGCGTGCGCAACCTGGTGGCGGAAGATATCGCCGGGTTAAACGAACAACAGATGCGGCAATTGGTCACCGGCATATTCCGCCTCGATGGCATCAATATGCAGCATTACACCCGGCGCAGTGGCGGCTACCACCACTGGCACTCGGAGCACTATCCGCACCCAAGCGACCCAGGGCAAAAGTCACTGCACCGGGTTTTGTTCTGGCTGCTGTATCTGAACGATGTGGAACAAGGTGGCGAAACAGAGTTTTTCTACCAGGGCGCAAAGATAAAGCCCCGACAAGGCCGACTGATACTCTCCCCTTGCAGCTTTACCCATACACACCGCGGCAACGTCCCGGTGTCCGATGACAAGTACATCCTGACATCCTGGGTGATGTACCGCCCGGCGCCCGAACTTTACGGCCAGCCGGCCGCGTAGAAGACCGGCAAACAAAACAGTAGAGATAGAAAGAAAACGACCAATTGACGCAGGAGTCACAAATTTATCAACTGCGGATTGAGGGGGTGCACGGGTCGCACGTCTTACCACTACAGGGTCGCAAAAAACGGAAACAAGAATAATTCCGACTGAACAATCCCAGTGACAATAACAATAATCTGCAGGGACCGAAGAATAACAATCAGGATCTAATCCGCGGAGGGGCGGTAACGCCCCTTCCACTTTTCTTCCCCGCTCAGCTAGCAGCCCCCTGTCGACCATCCCACACCCACACACCACCGGCTCAGAACACGAAGCTGACTCCCAGGCTCAACTCGGTCTTGTCGTAATCGTAGATCTCGCGGTTTTCGCGGTTGTCGATATTGAGCAGCTTACCGTCCAGACTGAAACGAGGGGTTATCCGGTAACGGGTGGACACCCAGGTCTTGATGCGATCCGACTCCCGCTCGTACTCCAGTACATTGCCGTTGTCATCGGCGATTCGGTTGAGCCCGTCGTACACGCTGTAGCGGTATTCGATACCGGCGCGCAGCTCCCAGCGACTGAACAGGCGCCAGCGCACATCGCTGCCGAACGCGTGACGCACCGGTGAATAGCTGTAATAGTCTTCTGCGGCCTGCTGCAGATCCGCGCGGTCGTTGGTGTCATACAGGTAGTAGACACCAAGGTCGGCCCCCAGCGTCTGACGTCGCACCCGTGCCGCAAAACGCTGTCGCCATCCGTCCAGGTAGGTGTAGCTGTCACCACCGGCGTAGTAGGCGGGAATGTAGGAGAGCTGCACACTGGCACCCCAGAAATCGCGCTTCGCTCGGCCGATCAACTGCAGCTGGCGACTCACCATCTCGCCACCGAGGGTCACCAGTTCGGCGCCCGCACCGGTTTCCAGCGCCCATCCTGCCCAGCGACTGTCCCGCGACAGCGCCCCGCTCAGGCTGCCCAGGTTGAGGCTGTCCAGCTCACTGTAGCGACGGGTGAAACCGTAACCGTGCAGGCGCCAGCCGTCGGCTTCGGTACCCTGTAACCGGTACTGCCCCCAGGCAAACAGCTCCATAAAGTTGTCTTCACCCACGGCATCTTCCCCCAGCAGCTCATTTCGCACCGCATAGGGATTGTCGTCGAGTCCGGCATTGATACTCGCCATGGCAAGCCACGGACGGGGCTCACTGGCCGGCTCCAGCGAGGTACCGCCGAGCTGCAGTGCCGCCAGTCGCTGCAACTTGGGCGACGCGGCACGCTCACTGACTCGCCGGAAATGCTGTGCCGCCAGCACCTGGTTACCTTGCCGGCGCGCCACCAGGCCAAGGTTGTACTCCGCCAGGTCCCGCCACTGGGGTTCTGGCAGCAGTTGCCAGAAATACTCTGACGCCTCGGCATAGCGTCCCAACTTAAACAGGGTTACACCGAGATTGAACTTGAGCTTTTCACTCTCGTCGCCGCCCGCTTCCGCACGGCGATAAAGGGCCAGTGCCTGGGGATAATTACCGCTTTTGAACGCCGCGGCGGCGCTGGGAGTATCCGCAGCCGCCAGCCGCGCCGGCCCGAATACGGAAACGGCCACCAACAGGGTGACCAGAAAGAAGAGCTGGATAAACTTGCGCATTCCTTGCCTCATTTGATGCGTTGATCCGTCCCCTGCGGGAAATGGGCCCGGGGCTCAACCCCGAGCCCCGGGAGCCTTACAGGTCGTCCGGCTCAGCCGCCCGTCCCGTCAGTCGCATCCGCCGCCACATCGCCGCGCAGGGAGTCCAGCAGCGCATCCATATCGCCCATGTTGCCGCGCGCCTCCTCGGGAAGGGAGCCCATGATGTCCTGCATCATCTGCTCGATCATGCCCTGCATTTCCGCATTGGTGAGCCCGTTCTTCAACGCCTCTTCCACCGCCTCCCGCGCAGACTCCACCGCCTGTTGCGCCTGTTCATTGGCGGCCAGTGCGGAAGCTTGCGCACCGGCCATCATCTCGCCGCGGCGCTCTGCCATCTCCGCCAGCAGGGCCTCCTGGTCCGCACTGGTGGCACCCCCACCCTGGCTCTGCATTTCCCGCGCGGCCTTGATCGCGGCCAACGCTGCGGCCAACTTCTGCTCGGCAATCTCGCGCACCTCTTCCGGCAGCTCGATGTTGTTGAGCAGGTCCTGGGCGCTCTCCGCGTCTTCGACCACCTGCAGGGTGATATCCAGATCGGCGGCAGCTTCCGCTTCGGCCACTGCGGCCCGCGCTTCGCTTTCGACCGGCACTTCCTGCTGAGCCTGTGCCGCGATGGACCAGGGCAGACTGGCGGCAAGTAATAGCGACGGCAACAGCATGGGCTTGCGAGAGAAAATAGATTGCGTAGACATAGTCCTTTACCTCTTTACGTCAGATATTGGTGAGCGATTGTGGTGACGACGATGCCGTCGGTTTTGCGTCCGGAATCCTGTAATACAGGGTCTTTTTCGCCCCGCGATACTCCACCTCCACGGTGAGGCTTCCTTCGGCGCGAATACTGTCCACCTGCAAAGGCAGGGTGATGCGGTTGCCGCCTGCGGGGATATCGGTCTGCCACTGCAGGGTCTGCACGCCGCGGAAGCCCTCCAGGCTGGTATGTGCCGGCAAATGAATACGGATAGTGGCGTCACTCAGTGCTCTGGGGCTGTCGAGACGCACATGCACCGGGTGCAGCGCATACTCCGCCGGCGGTACACTTTCCACACCGCCGCGAGAGGAAAGCTGCGGTGCCAGCAAAACGCCCATCAGTAGGCTTGCCGCCATCGCCAGGGGCAACGCTACCGGCATCAGTACATCCTGCGGCCACCGCCGCGCCTGCGCCGAGGGCTGCCGACGCGGCTGCAGGTTGGCCAGCAAGCGCGCCTCAAAATCCTTGCCCGGGTCCGGTACCGGCATATCTGCCAGCGCGCGCTGCAGATCCAGCTGGCGCTGTTCCGCATGCTGTACCCGCGCACGGCATTCGCCACAGATAAACAGATGGCGCGCCAGCTGCGGTCGCCGCCGCACGGCCTGTGCACCTTCCCACTCGATCAGCTGATTAACCTGGTGACACAACATGCCTGTCTCCTCAATATGCCCTGGTTGCCACTGCGCGCAGCACCGCATTCGCGGGCACGAATTCATCATCCAATAACTGCTGCAGCTTGCGGCGGGCGCGGTGCAGGCGTGACTTCACGGTACCCAGCTCCAGCGAAAGAATTTCTGCCACCTCCACCGCGGTATACCCCTCCACATCGTGCAGTAATACCAGCTCGCGCCAGCTTTCCGGTATGCCCCGCAATGCGCGCTCCAGTGCACGCTGCAAATCCAGGCGGGCGATTTCACTCATTCCTGCGGCCTGTGCGCCCGCCATATCCAGCAGTGGGCCGCCCTCTTCGGAATCAATCGAGAGTGTCTCGTCCACCGGTGACACATTGCGCCGCCGATACAGGTCGACATAGCGTCGGTAGAGGACTTTTGCCAGCCATGGGCCGAGGCTCTGCACCGCCTCCAGTTCGGTAACCCGCGGCAGCAACCCGGCAAGCAGGTCCTGCACCAGATCTTCCGCTTCCTGCTCGTTGCGCGTCAGTCGAAACGCGACCCGATACAGCTGCCGGAGATGGGGAAATACCAGCGCCACAAATCTGTCCTGACGCGCACGTTTCCGATTTAAAAACCAGGCCTTCACCGCACACTCCCTTGCCCGTTAGTACCCGCACTGTCGAAACCTTTTGGCGTCGATGCTCCGGGCGCTTGAACATAAACACGAACGGGCACCGCAAAAGGTTCCCGTCGGTTTTAAAAAGTCGTAAAAAATTAAAGCAGGCGAGCGGGAAACCATTTATCTGCGCAGGCAGATCAGGTCTCAAATCCGGGGAGTGAGGCACACTCAGACGACAGGGAATTAGCGCGCGGAGACGGCCTGCCTCCACGCTGAATTGAGAGGGGAAGAAAGTGCCAATCGCGGGCGGGGAGCCGAGCGCCACTCACTGGCAAGTGAACGCTCCTTTTGAAATCCCACATGGGATCTCACGCATAGTTGATCGGCAAATTTAATGGCAGGAAAATCAGCTGGCGCTACGCTGGCGCACCGCTTCAAACAGACACACGCCGGTGGCGACGGACACATTGAGGCTGCTGACCTCCCCCGCCATAGGAATATTTATCAGGTGATCGCAGTTCTCCCGGGTCAGGCGACGCATGCCCGGCCCCTCGGCCCCCATTACCAGCGCAACGGGCCCCGTCAGCGAAGCCTGGTAAATATTCTGCTGCGCTTCACCGGCAGCTCCGTAAATCCACACGCCGGCCTGCTGCAGCATCTGCAGGGTGCGCGCCAGATTGGTGACGGTGACAAACGGCAAAACCTCTGCCGCACCGCAGGCTACCTTGCGCGCGGTCGGGGTCAGTCCCGCGGCTTTATCTTTCGGCGCAATCACCGCGTGCACCCCGGCAGCCTCGGCGGAGCGCAGACAGGCCCCCAGGTTGTGGGGGTCGGTCACGCCATCCAGCACCAGCAGGAAAGGCGCTTCACCTTTTTCGTCCAGCTGCGCCAGCAATGATTTCAGGAACTGCTCGTCGTAGATCCGGGTATCGCCAACACACACGGCAACCGCGCCCTGGTGATTGCCGTCGTCGCCGACTTTCTCATCCAGCGCGCGCCGATCCACAAAGCGGATCGCGATCTCATTCTGCTCTGCCTGGCGAATGATTTTTTGCAGCTTTTGATCCTTGCGCCCGCGCAACAGGAGCAGCTCCTGCACCTGCTGCGGAGTACTTTTCAACAGCGCCTGCACCGCGTGCAGGCCGTATACCAAATGTTGTGCCACGGCTTATTTCTTCCCGCCCGGTTTCTTGGACATTTTTTTCTTCAGCTTTTTCTTGGCCGCTTTTTTTGCCGCACGTTTCGCAGCCTCGGCTTTGTCCGCCTTCTGCGCCGCCTTGCGTGCCGCCACCGAGGGCCGCTTGCCACCTTTGCGCGGCGGCGTTTTTTTCGGCTTGCGCTTTTTCGGCAACGCCTCTTCGGCCACTTCCCCTTCCACAGGCTGCTCAACAGACGGCGGCACTATTTCCGTTTCATCACTACCTACCTTGCGCTTGCGAATCGGGCGCGACTCATCCGCCCCGTCTTCTGGCTGGCTTTTCTTTTTGAGACCGGCGCCCCAGGGGCTGGCTTTTTTGTCTTCCACACTGAAATCCGATTTTCCGCGACGCTGTCGCTCTTTCTGAAACTCAACGGCCATTTCCATGGCCCGACCACTCACTGACGTAGGCTCGTCACCCTTGCGCAACTTCGGTGCTTTTGGCGCCTTTGCTTTCGCTGGTGTTGCGGGTGCCGCCTCGCCCTCCTCAGACTTCCTATCCGCCTTGGGCTTTCTGTATTTAGGGTTCTGGTAGCTGGGGCGCGGATGCAGTTCGACAAAGGTGAAGTCCACCTTGCGCTCCTCCAGATCGACCCGCGCCACCTGCACGGTGACGCCATCCCCGAGATGGAATCTGGTGCCACTGCGCTCGCCCACCAGTCGCTGCTGGGCCTGCTCGAAGTGGTAGTAGTCCTTGGGCAGGGCAGTGACGTGAATCAGCCCCTCAACGTACAGGTCATCCAGCTCCACAAACAGTCCGAAGCCGGTCACCGCACTGATCACGCCGCGGTAAACCTCGCCCACGTGGTCCTGCAGGTACTCGCACTTGAGCCAGCTGACCACATCGCGGGTGGCGTCGTCGGCGCGGCGCTCGGTCATGGAGCAGTGTTCGCCCAGCTCCACCATGGCGACGGTGCTGTAGGGCAGGATTTCCTCTCGCTCCAGCGCATGCGCGCCGGGCGCCTGGCGCACCTTCTTTTCTACCGGCGCGGGGTTGGCGCTGCCGTTCCTCACCAGCCAGCGCAGCCCGCGGTGTAACAGCAGGTCCGGGTAGCGACGGATCGGCGAGGTGAAATGGGCGTAGGCGCGGTAATCGAGACCAAAGTGGCCGCGATTTTCCGGCTGGTACACCGCCTGGTTCATGGAGCGCAGCAACATGGTCTGGATGATGTGAAAATCCGGGCGTCCGTCGACCTGTTGCAGCAGGGCCTGGTAATCGCTGGGCTGCGGCTCGCTGCCGCCCTCCAGACGCAATCCCAGTTCGCCGAGATATTCGCGCAGGTTCTCCAGACGCTCCTGCTTGGGGATGTCGTGCACCCGATACAGCGCGGGCAGTTCCGCCACTTCCATCAGCTCCGCCGCACACACGTTGGCAGCGAGCATGCACTCCTCGATCATCTTGTGCGCATCGTTGCGCTGCACCGGTACGATGCGCTCGATTTTGCGCGTGGCGTCAAACAGGATGCGGGTTTCCGTGGTTTCGAAATCGATCGCACCGCGACGATCGCGGGCGCCGCGCAGGGCGGTGTACAGATCGTGCAGGTTGTCGATATGCGGTACCAGTGCTGCAAACTGTTTGCGAATGCCGCTATCGCGATTGTCCCGCTCCTCCACCATTTCACCCACCTGGGTGTAGGTGAAGCGCGCGTGACTGCGCATCAGCCCCTCGAAGAACTGGTAACCGAGAATATTGCCGGACTGGTCGATGCGCATCTCGCACACCATACACAGGCGATCCACCTCCGGATTCAGGGAGCAGAGACCGTTGGAGAGCTTCTCCGGCAGCATCGGCACCACAAAGTCCGGGAAATAGACCGAGTTGCCGCGCTGATGGGCCTCGACGTCCAGCGGGGTACCCACTTCCACGTAGTGGGACACATCGGCGATCGCAACCAGCAGCTTCCAGTTGCCGTCCGGCAGCGCCTCACAGAATACGGCGTCGTCAAAATCGCGGGCATCTTCACCATCGATAGTGACCAGCGGCAGCTGGCGCAGGTCGATACGCGCCTTTTTGTCCTCTTCCAATACCTCGTCGGCAATGCCCTCCACCTGCGCGAGCACCGCCGCGGGCCAGGTGTGGGGAATTCCGTAGTTGCGGATGGCAACGTCGATTTCCATACCGGGGGCAAGATGGTCACCGAGTATCTCGGCCACCTCCCCGTGGGGCAGAGTGTTGCGTCCCGGCTGGGCGGTAATGTTGACCACCACATACTGGCCACTCTCGGCGTCGGCGCACTTGCCTTCCGGCACCATCACATCGAGGGTCATGCGCGGGTTGTCCGGGCGCACGAAACAGATGCCATCCTCGCGGTAGATCCGCCCGGCCAGCTGATGGGTGTTGTGCTTGATCACGCGCACCACGGCGCCTTCGCGCTTGCCGCGGAAACCGCCGGGAGTCTCCCGCACCAGCACCTCATCGCCATCGAACACCTTGCGCATCTGGCGGTGGGATAGGAACAGGTCGTCACTGCCATCGCCGGGAGACACAAAGCCAAAGCCGTCGCGGTGACCGATAACGCGGCCGCGCACCAGGCTCATTTTGTCGAGCACGCCGAAATCCCCGGCGCGGTTGCTGGCGATCTGCCCATCCCGGGACATGGCAATCAGGCGACGGCGCACACCTTCGCGACGATCCTCGTCGTCGATGGAAAGCAGGTCCGCTACCGCCTCCCAGGCCAACGGGCCCGGCTGCTGCTCGAGCAGGTCCAGCAGGAACTCGCGGCTGGGCACGGGCTTTTCATATTTTTCGGCCTCGCGTTCAGCGTGCGGATCGGCTGTCGGTCCAGCGCTGTCAGCGGGGGATGAGTTTGGTTTGTCTTGATTCAAAACAGCTTCCATTGTTCTGCGGTTGACCGCGCAAGCCTGCCCGGCCCCGGCTTACACCCGGCGCAGTGGTATGAGTGGGTACAACAAGAAGTGGCGAATGCCGGGAGCGACCGCAGGCCACTCATAACGTTGCACATTGCCGCGAGTATAAGCGATTTAAAGGCAATTCCCGACCCGTTTTGCGACTCCGGTACCTACCCTTCGCCCCGCCCTGCGGCAGGCGGCGCAAAAAGCCGCAAAAAACGTTGACACCTCCCGGGGGAATCCCTATAGTGCGCGTCCTCAGCGGAGCACACCGCTGTTTGCCCAGGTGGCGGAATTGGTAGACGCGCTAGCTTCAGGTGCTAGTGGCCTTACGGTCGTGGAAGTTCAAGTCTTCTCCTGGGCACCATCTTTAAAAAAGGGGCCGACTCGCAAGAGTCGGCCCCTTTTTGTTTTGCCCCTCACCCAACCAAAAGCGATCCCCTCTGGTTGGCGGAAGCAACACTGTCCGAGCGAAGGTGGCGATAGCGGGAACAGCCTTGTGAAACCTTCAAAAACAGGATGTTTTTGCAGAGCCCCCAGGGATGGGTTCACGGCGTGTTTCACAAGGCTGTTCCCGGTAGCGGCACCGCCACCGAGCCTGAAACCGGGGGATTACCCCGTATTCCGCATCCCCGCCGCAATACCCGCAATCGTCACCATCAGGGCACTCTCCAGCACCGGATCTTCCTCGCGGGTGCGCAGGCGCGCCATCAGCTCTGCCTGCAACAGGTGCAGCGGATCGGTATAGGGGTCGCGCACACGGATTGACCAGCGCATTACCGGGTTGTTATCCAGCAGGCTCTCGCGGCCGGTGAGCTCACTCAGGGCGGCGACGGTGCGCGCCAGGCGGCTGCGCAGCTCAACACCCAGGCGCTGCAGCTCCGGATCGTCGGTGAGACGCTCCTCATACCACAAGGCCACACGCGTGTCGGACTTGGCCAACACCATCTCCAGCATATCCACCACGGTGTGGAAGAAGGGCCACTCCTCGCTCATGGTGCGCAGGGTCTCCGGCGCATTTTCCAGGCCGGTCTCCAGCGCCGCACCGGTGCCCAGCCACGCCGGCAACATCAGGCGCATCTGCGTCCAGGCAAACACCCAGGGAATCGCCCGCAGGGTTTCCACACCACCACCAGGCTTGCGCCGCGCCGGGCGACTGCCGAGGGCGAGACGGCTCAACTCGGTTTCCGGGGTAACCGTACGCAGGTAGGACACCAACGCCGGATCATCCTGCACCACTTCGCGATAGGCACGCACGGAGGCCTGGGTCAGGCGATCCATTTCCGCCCGCCACTCCGGGCGCGGCTCCGCCGGCGGCAACAGGGTGGCCTCCAGCGTGGCAGCGACATACTGCTCCAGGTTGTACGCGGCCACTGACGGGCGCCCGTACTTGAAGCGGATCATCTCGCCCTGCTCGGTGACGCGAATACGGCCCGCGACCGATCCCGGTGGCTGCGAAAGCAGCGCCATACGGGTGGGAGAGCCACCGCGGGAAATGGAGCCGCCGCGACCGTGGAACAGGGTCAGCGGAATACCGCGCTCGCGGAAGATACCGGTGAGCGCCTCCTGGGCGCGGAACTGGGCCCAGGCGGCGCCGAGGAAGCCGGCGTCCTTGGCGGAATCGGAATAACCGATCATCACTTCCTGCCCGGCCTTTACCCGCTCGCGATAGAAAGGAATCTCCAGCAGCGCACTCATGGTGCCGCAGGCATTGTTGAGGTCGTCGAGGGTCTCGAACAGCGGCACCACGCGCATGGGCTCGCGCACACCGGCAATTTTCTGCAGCAGCATGACCGCGAGCACATCAGAGGAAGTCCGCGCCATAGAGATCACATAGGCACCCAATCCCTCCGACCCCTGCTCGGCAATTACCTTGCAGGTGTCCAGCACCTCGCGCACCTCGTCGGTACAGAATTCGCTCTCAAAGAAGGCACCGTTCACCAGCGGGCGGCGGCTCTCCAACTCCCCCAGCAGGAATTTCTGCTTCACCTTCTCCCCCCAGCTGGCGTAGCTGCCGAGATCCAGGAAGCGGGTGATGGCATCCACCACATCGGCGTGGCGGGTGGACTCCTGGCGGATATCCAGACGCAACAGGGTGATGCCGAAACAATTCAGCCGGCGCAGCGTGTCTTTCAGCTGGCCGTCGGCGATGGCGGCAAGGCCCACCGCGCGCAGGGAGCGATCGATCAGGCTCAACTCCACATGCAATTCGCTGCCACTGGCGTAGATCTCCCCCTCGGGTTCGGTGCCGCCGTTGACCCGCGCTTCCATCAATGCGCGGGTATTGCGCAGGCGATCGCGCACTTCACGCAACAGCAGGCGATAGGGTTCCTGGCTGGGACCGGTGCGCGCCAGCAGCTCGTCACTGGCGCGATGCATGGAGAGATCCGCGAGCAGGTTTTCCACATCCCGCAGATACAGGTCCGCCGCCATCCAGCGGGCCAGGGTCAGCACCTGGCGGGTAACTTTTGCGGTAACGTTGGGGTTGCCGTCGCGGTCGCCCCCCATCCAGGACGCGAAACGGATCGGCACCCAGTCGGAAGGCAGCGGCTCGAGCCCCGCCAGAGCAAGCTCACCCTCGATTTCCCGCATTCCCTGGGGCACCGCCTGCCACAGGGACTGTTCGATGGTGGCAAATCCCCACTTGGCCTCATCTACCGGGGTCGGGCGCTCGCGACGGATTTCATCGGTGCACCAGGCGGACAGAATCTGCTCCCGCAGCAGGCGGCGCTGGCGCTCCGCCTCTTCCGGGGTGCAGTCCGGACGATCCAGGCCGGTAAGCAGGTCCGCCATCTGGTCGTATTTGCGAATCAGGGTGCGGCGGGTCACTTCAGTCGGGTGCGCGGTCATCACCAGCTCCACAGACAGATCCGACAGCACCTCGCGCACCCGCTCCGGGCTCACATTCGCTTTCTTCAGCTCCTCAAGCACCTGACGCAGGCCGCGGTCGGTATCCGGATCGCCGGGGAAGCGTTCGTGCTGACGGTGCAGGCGCTCGCGGTGGCGCTGCTCGGCAATATTCGCCAGGTTCAGGAACTGACTGAAGGCACGCGCCACTTCCAGCAGGGTATCGTCATCCAGGGGATCCAGCAGCTCCCGTAGTTTTCCTACAGGCATCTCGCCCTGACCGCGACTCTCCACCGCCACCTGGCGGATAGTCTCAACGGTGTCGAACAGGGCGTCACCGGCCTGAGTGCGCAACACGCTGCCCAACTCTTCCCCCAATAGGCGAACATCTTCCCTCAACGGGGCATTTTGATCTTGATCCACGGAATTCCTCCCCCTTACCGGAACAAAAAGTGGCACTATTTTTACATATTTCGCTCTCGAGATTGATGCCCGGCACAACATTTTTGTAAAAAAACTACAAAACGACGGCCGATAGCAGCCCGAGGAGCAGGTTTCACGCGACACGGACCGCACCCAACAGTCACACCTGACAATTGACTCCCGCCAGAAAATCGCTATAGTGCGCAGCCTCGACGGAACGCACCGTCGAAAGCCCAGGTGGCGGAATTGGTAGACGCGCTAGCTTCAGGTGCTAGTGGCCTTACGGTCGTGGAAGTTCAAGTCTTCTCCTGGGCACCATATCCAAAAAAAAGGCCGACTCGAAAGAGTCGGCCTTTTTTTGTTGCGCGCCGGGGCAAGGCCCCGGCCGGCGGCAGGGTTATCGACCACCTACCGCCGCAGACGCTTCGCGCCGACGCTTCTCTTCTTCATCCTCATCCATGGGTACCAGCTCTCCGCCCTGCAGCCGCACTTCCGGCAGGTTCAGCACGTCCACACCCAGGCTGTAGGGCGCCACTTCGCTGAAAATACCCGGATCCAGCTGCGCGATATCATCCACCGGGTTCTGCACCGCAGACTTCAACCCCTGGGTGGTCTCGTTACTGGCGATGGAAACGCCCTTGTTACCGATCGCGGTAAACAGTGGCATCTGTCCCTCGAACGCCGGCTCGTAATAGAAGAGCGAGACGATATCCACAGACTCGGTGACATTGAACCGCAACGGATTGATCACCGTACCGATATTGCCCCAGCGCTGCTGCACGGTACCGATAACGGCGGTACCCGCAGTAATGTGTGTATCGCGGAAGCTCTCAGCAGTCAGCAGGCCAAAATTGGCACTGGCCAGGGACAGGTTGCCGCGGCCTACGTTGATCTGACCGATAACCAGATCGTCGGCTTCCACAATCGATACATCGATGCTGCCGCCGCTGGTACGCAGTGACAGGGACTCGAGGTCGGACGTGATATCCAGGTCACCGGCCAGGGTCAGGTCGGCGTTGCTGGCCTTGAGGGAGCCACCGATGGTTTCTGTGGTGCTGCTGACCAGGACCACGTCGCCACTGCCGTCGTATTCCAACGCCATATCCCCAGCATTAAATTCAACGCCTGCTGTACCGCCATCGCTGGTGAAGTCCATCTGCTGGCTGGAAACCAGATCCAGACCGCCCGCGCTATCCTGCAGCGACTCGAAACCACTGAAGGTGAATTCTCCCACCTGGTTTTGCGTGTTTGAATCACCGGTGATCTGCCACTGCTGCTGCGCTGCCAGCTGCATCTGTAGCTGATCGCTACCGGAGCCACCGGAAAGCTGTGCGGGCTGGCTGCCCGCCAGTATCTGCAGAACATCGTCACCGGCACCCAGCAGCAGACTATCCAGCAGTGTGCCACCCATGATCACGGTGTCATTACCGGCCCCGGTATCCAGCAAAGCCAGGGATCCGCCATCCAGGTTGAACGTATCGGCACCGCCGCCAGCAACGATCTGCTCAAACCCGCTGAAGGCCACCGAGGACTGCGCATCCGAGACACTGCCGCCACTGGCACCCAGGGTCCAACTCATATCGGCATCAAAACCGTACAGTGTGTCGCTACCGCTGTCCGCGGTGATCGAGTCCACACCGGCAAAGGTGACCCCACCCATTTGCAGGCTCTGCGGGCCGCTCATCAGGTAATCGGCGCCGAATGAGGGGCCGCTATAGACACCGGTATTTTCCACCTGCTCCAGGTTTTCAAACAGCACGGTTATGGCGTCGACGGTAGCGATCGCGGCACCTTCAACCAGCGCAGAATTCTGCTCGAGCGAATTCCAGCTAGCGCCATCAGCGCTGACGGTATCCGCACCTCCGGCGGCATCGACACTGCCGATACCGTCGAAACCGATACCTGCGACACTGATGCCGCCGTCGCTTGCGAGACTGAACGCATCCGCTGCAGAGGTGCCGAGCAGGGAATCATCGCCGCCGTTACCGACCACCTGATTGATACCACTGAAGTCGATGCCCTCGACACCCAGCGCACCGGACTCGCCCGCGAGGGCAAACTGCTCATCCGCGCTGGTGCCGCTCAGGCTGGCGCTATCCGTTACCACCCGATCGATACCATTGAAGGTCACGCCATTGGCGGATACCCCCGCACCGCTGACCAGCTGCCAGCTAGCGGCATCACTCACCACCTCGTTATCCCCTTCGCCGCCGGCGAACACTTCCGCGACGCTGTCAAACAGCAAGCCAAACACGGAGATTTCGCTGCTGTCGGCACTCAGCGCAAAGCTTTCGGAGGCCGTGTTTTGCGCGGCATCGATGATCGCGGACTGGGTAGAGACCTGCTCGATTCCATTAAAAGTCACACCTGCAGCGCTGGCGCTACCCGTGCCACTTCCCAGGGTCCAGCGCTCACCGCTGGCGCTCGTCACCTGATCGGCGCCGGCTCCCGCATTCACCTGGGTTACATCGGCAAAGTCGATACCGGATGCCTGCAGGCCGCCATCGCTGGCAAGCGTGTACTGGGTATCGCTATCCGCGCCGTCGACAACACCGCTGCCGCCGCTCGCCTGCTCCACTTGACTGAAGGCAATAGCTGCATGGGACACGGAGCCGGATTCCGCACCCAACTGCCAGCCGCTGTCGGCAGTACCGACAATGGCATCGGAGCCGCCTGCGCCAGTCACCGAGGACACATCGCTAAATGTCATGCCCAGGCTGGAGAGCGCACCGGTACCGGTCACCGCAAATTCGTCATCGCCGCTGGTCCCGGTCAATGCCCCGGTAGCCGTCACCACACCGACCCCGGTGATACTGATATCGCCACTGGTCACCGCGTTGGTACCGTTCAGTGTGACACCACTCCAGGCCTCCAGCTCGGTCACGCCATCTTCCAGTGCCAGGCCCTGCAGGCCGCTGAACGTAGAGGCGCCGGAAGCGACTGTGCCACTGGCGGTGATGCGCGCACTCTCCTGCCCGCTAACTTCGAGGCTCGCCCCCTGCCCCACGTAGCTTTCCACTTCACTGAACTGGATCCCGTCGTGGGAAACACTGTTGTCCCCGGCCAGCGCGTACCCCTGGCCCGCGCGGGAGATCACTTCGTCATCTTCGCCACTGCCGGCGGAGACGGTGTCCAGATTCCGGAAGGCCATGCCGTTAACGGTGAGGGCACCACTGCCCGACAGTACAAACTGTTCGGCGCTGGCGCTACCAACCAGGGCGGAGGTGCTAACGCTGTCGATACCGGTAAAGGCCATCTCGCTGCTGCTGAACGCGCCATCCGTCCCCGCCAGCTCGACGCTGGAAATAGTACTGACATCATCGCTACCAACACCGCCATCGACCGCGGTTACGTCCGAGAACTGAACACCGTCGGCAGTCAGTGCGCCGTTGCCGGTTACCGCAAAGGTGTGCCCGCTATCATCCCCGACAATACGGCCGGAGCCACCGGAGAACGCCTCAACACCGGAGACCGTCACACCATCGTGTTGCAGGTTCGCGGCATTTTCTGCCAACTGCCAGTCGGCGCTGATGGCGCTGCTGAAGCTGTCCTCGCCAGCACCACCCGCAAGGGCAGTCACGCCGTCAAACTGGAAATCACCGACGCTGATCGCGCCATCACTGGCGAGCGCGAATGTGTCGGCGCCCGTGCTGCCGGTCAGGGTTCCGGTGGTCGCCTGCACGATACCCAGCAGGCTGAGCGTATCCGCAAGTAACTCTCCCGCGGTATCGGACAATGTCAGCCCGGCGCTATAAGCGCTGGCATCCAGGGTGTTATCCGCAGATACGCCGTCCACAAACGCCATATCGTTGATGGTAAGCGATCCTGCGGAGATACTTCCGTCGCTGTTCAGGACAAAGTTGTCGGCGCCGCTGGTGCCGTATAGACCGCCATTAAGGGCGTTTAGGATTTCTACGTTCAGGAAGGTGATGCCATTATTTGCGGCGCTGCTGTCTCCCTGAATTGTCCAGTCCTCGCCACTGAAGCCGGTGACGGTATCAACACCAGCCTCACCATCCACCTGGGTGGAGGAAGCAATTTCATAGCCATTGACGGTGACACTGCCGTCAGCATTAAACGAGATCTGATCGTCGCCGGTGGTGGCTCCCACAATGCCGACATCCAGCTTGCCGATATCGTAAAATACGATGCCCTCGGCGGTCACAGAATCGCTATCCTCGCTCAGGTCCGCCGAACCGGCGGAACGAACGGTATTGGTGCCGCCGTTACCGTTTACCCGGCTCAGCCCCGAGAGATTCAGTGCCGCCACGCTAATCGCACCTTCGCCAGTTATCTGGAAGGTCTCATCCTCAGCGGAGCCATCGAGTTCTGCCAATATGGCGGAGTTCAGAGCTACGAAGGTCAGGTTCCCCGCCGCCTGTAGTTCACCGTCGGTCCCAGTCAATGCCAGCGCATCGCTGTAACCACTTGCATCCAGCTGGTCACCCGCGGCAGTGGGATTGGTGACGGCATCATAGGTCGAGCCGTTGCCGAGCACTTCACTCAGGCCGGTAAATGCCATGCTTCCGTAACCGACGGTCGCACCATCGGCGTCGCTGCCAGTCAGGGTAAAGGCGTCGTCGCCCGCGGTGCCCGTGAGCA